>NZ_CP015318.1:0-47500 GCF_001686985.1 Mesorhizobium amorphae CCNWGS0123
TGCGGCTTTGGTATGCCGCGCTACGACTGGAGCGATGCCGAGCTGATCGCAAAGATCGAGACCTGCCTGACCGATCCGGCGATGAAGGCCAAGCTGGCGAAGACCTCGGCGCAGATGCAGTCGCAGAACGGCCCGGAGAAGGCGGCTGGGTTGCTGGAGAAGCTGCTGTGACCTCCTCAGCGCCGCATCTCTATCAGGCTTCCTCCCGCACCGACCTCGTCGACTGGGGCGCGATGCGCTCGAAGGCGCGTCGCACTCCACCGGCAGGCTGGTTCACAAAGGGCCGAACAACCAGCCGGAAGCCGGCATCTGGATCTGCACGCCAGGCCGCTGGCGGCTGGCGATACCGCGCGATGAACTGTGCCATTTCGTTGCCGGCCGCGCCACCTACAGGTCGGATGTCGGTGAAGTGATAGAGGTCTCCGCGGGAACCGTGGTCATGTTCCCTGCCGGCTGGACAGGCGAATGCACCGTGCATGAGACCATGCGCAACGTCTACATGCTGGCCTGAACAGCAACGGAGAGCATCACGACATGTCGACACCGCATTGGCCGAACGCCGCCTCGGTAGTGCTGGACGACTGGGGCGCAAGCGCATCCCGATCGCCGGCTCGCCGCGCGCCTCGGGCAAGATCCTGTTCCAGCACCCGGATGGGTCGAGCGAATGCGGCCTGTGGTCATGCACGCCCGGCACGCGCAACATCACCTTCGCTGCCGATGAGTTCTGCCATTTCCTCTCCGGGCGCGGCAGCTACATCCACGAGAAAGGCGAGCGGATCCTGGTCGAGGCCGGGACGCTGGTGTTCTTTCCCGCCGGCTGGACCGGCACCTCCGAAATAACCGAAACGCTGACCAAGGCCTTCATGTGCCGCTGAGCGCATCAGGCCCTTTCAAGGACATCGAAATGACAACGCCGATCATGCAATCCCCGCTCGCCATCACCGACCTCGTCGATTGGGGCGTCATTCCGACGATGATCGAAGGCGAATCCCGCACTTCGGGCAAGCTGCTGTACAAGGGGCCGGAAGGCCGCTCAGAATGCGGCCTGTGGGTCTGCACGCCCGGCAAATGGCACTGCCACGTCACCCGCGACGAGTTCTGTCATTTCCTCGAAGGGCGCTGCACCTACGTGCATGAATCCGGCGAGGTGATCGAGATCGAGCCCGACACGGCTGCCTTCTTCCCGCAGGACTGGAAGGGCGTCTGCACCGTCCATGAGACGATCAAGAAAGTCTACATGATCCGCTGAGCGGGCCCGAAAAGGACGACCATGGATTTCTCCGCTGACCGGCCGGCATGCTTCGTCAATCCGGATTATCGGTCGATGGCCGGCGCGAACAAACCGGTGATCGATCCGGCGACGCTGGAAACCGTCGGCTCCATCGCTGCCGCGACGGACGGCGAGATCGATGTCGCGCTCAGCGCAGCGACGCAAGCGCAAGCCGCGTGGAAAAAGCTCGACGCCAAGAGCCGCGCAAAGCATCTGCATGCCGTCGCCAACGCCATCGAGGCAGCGGATTTTACCCGCTGCGCCGAACTGATGGTGCGCGAGATGGGCAAGCCCTATCCCGAAGCCATCGGCGAGATCGCCAATTGCGCGCCGATCTTCCGCTACTACGCCGAGATGGCGCGCGACGAGGCCGGCAAGGTCGCCGGCACGACACAGGCAGGTTCGTTCCAATATGCACGCTACGAACCCTACGGCGTCTCCCGTGCACATCATGCCCTACAATTTTCCGATCCTGCTGATGTGCTGGACGGTCGCTGCCTCGCTTGCCGCCGGCATGCCTGCATTATCAAGCCGGCCGAACCGACGACGCTGTCGACGCTCGACTACATGACCGTGTTCCGCTCGCTGCCCGAGGGCCTGGTCTCCTGCCTGCCCGGTGGAGCCGCTACCGCACAGGCGCTGATCGCTTCCGACCGCACGCATGCCGTCGCCTTCACCGGCTCGGTCGCCGCCGGCAAAGCCGTCGCGGTGGCCTGCGCCGAGCGCATGAAGCCCTGCGTTATCGAGGCCGGCGGCAGCGATCCGTTGATCATCTCGGAGCACGCCCCGCTCGACGTGGCGGCCGCCGGCAGCGTCACCGCCGCCTTCCATCTCACCGGCCAGGTCTGCACCTCGGCCGAGCGCTTCTTCGTCGTCGATGCCGTCCATGACCGCTTCGTCGAGCTGTTCGCCGAAAGGACTCGCGCGCTGCGCATCGGCAACGGGCTGGACAAGAGCGAGATCGGGCCGATGGTCAGCGAGGCGGCGCGGGCCAAGGTCATGCGCCTTGTCGACGATGCTGTTCGCAATGGCGCGCGCGCGGTAACCGGCGGGCGCATACCGCCGGCCCACAATGTCGGCTGGTTCTACGAGCCAACCATCCTGACCGGCGTCACACCGGACATGGCGATCGTGCGCGAGGAATGTTTCGGGCCGGTCGCCGCGATCTGCCGGGTGAAGAATTTCGACGAGGCGATCAGGCTCGCCAATGACAGCCCGTTCGGGCTCGGCGCCTCGGTGTTCACCACCGACCTCGCCGAAGCGCATGAGGCGGCCGAAAGGTCTGGGTCAACAACCCGCTGATCGACAATGACGCATTGCCCTTCGGCGGCTGGAAGGCATCGGGCATCGGCCGCGAGCTCGGCCGCCAGGGGCTCGACGCCTTCCGCCGCTCGAAGATGGTGATCATCGACCACAGACCGGAGATCCAGGGCTGGTGGTACCTTACCCCGACAGCTGGTTCCGCGACACCGGCGGCCGCAAGCACTTTTGAGGTTGCGCGGCAACGGCTGCCATGCGGAAGGGCCTTCGTCGTCCGCACGGGAACACTGACTGTTCTATCTGCATCGGCCGCAACCGGGGACGCGGCGATCACGCGGCTTGCGGCATCGCGGCTGAACCGTCTATCGTGTGATCGAAGACCGTCGGCTTCGGCTCCGCGCCGCGTTAGGCCAGATATCCAAGCGGCAAAGACAGCCTGCTGCGTAGACGAATGAAGTAGCGCATTGCCAATGGCCGACAAGACACAATTCGGGTTGACCGCCGTCGACACCGTCCCCCTGCATGAGAAGGTCTATCTGGAACTCGTGCGGGCGTTGATGTCGGGCCAGTTCGTGCCTGGCCAGAAGCTGACCTCGCGCAAGCTCGCCAAGGAGCTCGGCACCAGCGACATGCCGGTGCGCAGCGCCTTCATGCGCCTGCAGGCGCTGCGCGCGCTGAGCCCGATGCCGAACGGCAGCGTCCGAGGTGCCGATTCATCTCGGCCGAGCGGTTCTCCCAGCTGACCGCCGTGCGAACGATCCTGGAAGGCTCGGCGACCGAACTGGCGACAAGGCTCATCAACGGCAACAATCTGCGGGCCATCCGACGCCACTGCGCCGAACTGACCATGGCGGCGCGCAAGGGGGATATCGACGGACTATCTGCGCAAGAAACTACGCCTTCAAGTTCTCCATCTATCGCCACTGCGGCAACGAGCAGATGATCTTCCTTATCGAGACGGTCTGGATGCAGTCGGCCCTTTCTCAGGAACCTCGGCATGGGCTTCGAGGACGACCTCGGCCTCCATTCTCGACATCGACTACCACGAGGAGGCCGTCCGCGGCGATCGAGGCCCAGGACGCGGGGCGCGCACGCGCTGCCATCGTGCGCGACAATCGACGAGGGCGCGGCCGCATATCCTGGCAGCAGGCCAGATTTCCGGAAATTCGGAACTAGAAGGGATCCAGGCCGCAGAAACCTTACCCACTGATCGACTCCGCTTCGCGGAACCGGCGGCTCAAATGCCGCTTGGCTTTGCCTCAGCTTACCTCTATGTTGCGATCGCAGATCGCACAATTGGTTTGAGATGCCTCCCGATATACCGGCTAGTGAATTGAAAAAATGAAGGAAACGCTGTCGGCAAAAGCCGAGGCGACCTTCAGAAACTTCACGAGCTATTTTTAACAGGGATATCGTGGCTCCAGGCTACGGGCCACCTCCAAAAAACCAAGAGGTTGGAAATTGGGCGATGCAATTGCGGACGTTCTGAACTGGCTTGAAAGCAGAAACGACATCCAGAGCCTGAGGGCCGCGGTGTGCGATCTCAATGGCATCATGCGCGGCAAGCGCATCCCCGTCGAGCAGGCGCGCAAGGCGCTTGATGGCAAGCTGCGCATGCCCTTTTTCGCTGATCGGGCTCGACGTCTGGGGCGAAGACATCGAAGGCAACGCACTGGTTTTCTCGACCGGCGATGCCGATGGCCTCTGCCAGTGGACCGGACGCGGCATCTTGCCCGTCAACTGGACCGCGCATCCGAACAGCCCTTGTCCCGCTCTGGCTTGCCGACGAGAACGGCGCGCCCTATCTGGGCGACCCGGGCGGGCGCTGGCCCGCATCCTCGATCGCTACAAGGCGCTCGGGCCTGACACCGGTGGCTGCCACCGAACTCGAGTTCTATCTGGTCGACCCCGCAATCGCAGCGCCCGGTCGGCCCGGTCTCGCCCGTGACCGGGCGCCGTCTCGATTCCCGACGCGGCACTGTCGATCGACGAGATCGACGACTTCGAGGCCTTCATCCACGACGTCTATGATGCCTGCCGCATGCAAGACATTCCCGTCGACACGGCGATCGCCGAGAACGGCGTCGGCCAGTTCGAGATCAATCTGAACCATGTCGCCGATGCCCTGCGCGCCGCCGACGATGCCGTGCTGTTCAAGCGCACCGTCAAGGGCATTGCCCGCAAGCATGGCTTTGCCGCCTGCTTCATGGCCAAGCCCTATGGCGACCGTGCCGGCAACGGCTTTCATGTCCATTTCAGTCTGGTCGACACCGACGGCCGCAACGTCTTCGACGACGGCAGCGAACAGGGCTCCGAGATCATGCGCCATGCCGTCGGCGGTCTGCTTGCGGCCATGGCCGAGAGCACGCTGGTGTTTGCGCCGCACTTCAATTCCTACCGCCGGCTGCGCCCGCGGTCCTACGCTCCGACCGCGGTTGCCTGGGGTTACGAGAACCGCATGGTGGCGATCCGCATTCCCGGCGGACCGTCGGCTGCGCGCCGCATCGAGCATCGCGTTTCGGGCGCCGACGCCAATCCCTATCTGGTCCTGGCAGCCATCCTCGGCGCCGCACTCATCGGCATCGAAAGAGAACTGTCGCCGGGCGACCCGACCCGTGGCGAAGGGCAAGGCGGCCAGCCGGCCAGGCTGCCGCCGGACTGGGCCTCGGCCATCGCCAGTTTCGAAAGCGGGGCGCATGTCGGGGAGATCTTCCCGGCGATCCTGCGCGACTCCTTCGTCGCCTGCAAACGCCAGGAACTGAACACCTTCGCGCTCAATGTCAGCGATTTCGAACTCGAGACCTATCTCGAAAGCGTCTGACAACGGTCAGCCCCCGGCCAAGGACCTCGGCCGGGGCGCCATCTCCGTCAGCGCGCCGCCCACGCCAGGCCGCGGCGAATAATGGTCCGCATTTGCGGCACCTCGAATTCCGCGGCCGCGTGCCCGAGCGACGAATAGAAGACCTTGCCCTGGCCATGCCGGCGCTTCCAGACGACCGGCATGACGACACCGTCGATCCAGGGCGCATGGTCACCGGAAAAAGTGGTGGTCGCCAGCACCTCGTTCGCGGGATCGACATGCATGTAGTACTGCTCCGAGCGGTACGAAAAATCGTCGATACCGCTCATGATCGGATCGTCGCGCCTGGTGACGTTCACCCGGTAGTCGATAATGTTGCCGGGATGTGCGACCCACTGGCCGCCGCACATGAACTGGTAGTCCGTCGATTCGCGAAACGCGTCACCCATGCCGCCATGGTAGCCGCCGAGGCCGACGCCGCCCTCCACCGCCTTCGTCAAATTGCGCTCCTCGTCCTTGCTGAGCTTGGACATGGTGTAGATCGGCACGATCAGGCTCAGTTCGGCGAGCGCCGGGTCGGCGAATGCAGCGGTCGTGGTCTCGACGCGGACGCCAAAGCCCTCCTCCTCGAGCAGCGCCTTGACGGCACGCGCCCCTTGTTCCGGCTCGTGTCCCTCCCAGCCGCCCCATACGATCAGCGCTTGCCGCATAGTCATCTCCGTCAATGGTTTGCCCGAGGTATAAACCAGGGTTGCCAAACATAAGCCGCCGGATCGTGATTCGGGCGACTGCCCCGCCGCTTGGACAAGCTGGCTCTACCCGGGCGAATCTTCAAACACAAAACCCAGCCCCTGGAGGCTACCGGGCATGCGATGCGTGCATCGCGGGAGTGCTGCGGAAAACTAGGTGCCCGGGCCGAGCCGAAGGCCGGTATTTCTTCGATTCCCGATCGATGGAACGTCGGCCGGTCCTGCAAGTCGCCTGGACGTCAGATCGAGATATAAGACCGATCAAATCCGGCTGTTTCGATAAGTCCTGCATGGTCATGCAACTCGACCACGCCGTTGCGGAATGAAGCCAGGCCGGCCTCTCGCAATGCCTTCATGACGCGGCTCACATGCACAGCCGAAAGACCCAGCGCGTCGGCCAATTCGGCCTGGGTCAACGGGCAAACAAAGCGGGCCGGATAAGTCGTTGCCGACCGATGTGCGCGGCAGGCCAGTTCGAGAAGAAGATGGGCCGTGCGCTCGATGGCTCCTCTCCGGCTGACTCCAGCCAGATGTTCCGCAACCCTGGAATATCGGCTTGTCTCGGCCTGCAGCACGGCCTCGCAAAAGGGCTGCGGAAAGCGCGAAAAACAAGAATGGACAGGACCGGCCAGCTCGATCGCGGTTACGTCCGACAGGGCCGTTACCGTCTCGCTGACTTCGCCGGCGAATTCGATCAAGGCAATTTCGTGAGGAAGCGCAAAATCGACGATCAGGCGTGAGCCATCCGGCAGCGTCTTGGCAAATGCCGCCCACCCGGACGTTATGATCAGGATAGCCGATCTGGCCTGATACTCACGCGCGATCGTCGTGTTGGCCGTATAGGAACGGCGCACGGCTCCCGGCAACTCAGACACGCCCTTTTCCCAACTTGCTTCAGCAAGTGTAGGTCGCAGCCCGAATCCAAGAATCTGCTTCGATAAGCTCATCTCACCCCGAAATAACCCAGCCACAGGTCAACCTGAAGCTGCAAATCTAAATCAAATACTCCGAAAGTGCCATCAATGATTTCATCCAGGTGGGGCCCCAGTCTACCACCTTTGGCTAGGGTCCTACCACCCTGTGAGGTTGGAACGGACAGGCGGGGCCAAAGTTGGCCTGGCAGGACCACCGTGGGTCTTGGAAAAACATCGCCGCGCGGTGCCGGCATTCGAGCAAACGGACACAGCCGCACGGGCGCTCAATCCCAGGAAAAGTGCGCAGCGGTTTTCCGTCCGGAACTGCGCGAAAACAAAGAGATAGAGCGGTTCTGCGTTTCCGTGAAACGCAGAACCGCTCCAAGCGCTGTACCCCATTCCAACGGCAAGTGTGCCTGCTGGTCACCTGTGGCAACCCAACGAACAAATGGCCCCGCCACCGAATGGACTTATCCCTCGGCCCTCGGCTCAACCATCACGACGGCCTTAGCGGTCGCCTCGACTGGCTCGAACCATCGCCGGCGGGATGGTTCAGCTCAAGCACAGCTTTCTTTGAAGATCCCCTGAATGTGGAATTGCGACCTGCTGGTCGAGCCGACACTGGAACCGCAGAGCCCGGCAAAAGATCGGGCGATCGCAATTCTTGCAAAGATGCACCGGAGAGTAACTCCCTCTCTCTTCCAAGACTTTCCGCAGCGCCGGCCGAAACGATCTGTTCCTTTGTTGCGGCTGCTGGTTTCCGGCGCAGGAAAGGTCGCGAATTCGAGGGACGTTTCGCGTTGAAGGTTTGTCGCCTTTCCTCGGCAGTCTCCAGGTCGCCGACTGCCGAGATGACCGACGCCAGCCTGTCTTCGATCTGCGTCAACCGCCTTCGGGTGAAAAGCAGGGCAACCAAAACCAAGAAAGTATTCGCGAGAACGACAAGGACTGCTCCGGCAGGGCCTTCGAAGCTGAACAAGATCACTGCGACAGCCCCGACAAACACGACAAGGGCACTGTAGCTCAGCATCCGGCCCTCCTTCAGAAGAAGCGCCAGCGGCAAGCTTGCCAGCAACACCAGGATGGCTCCTGATCTGTTCGCCACCCAATCCACAAACTGCAAACCGAATTCGCCATACGTGTCCATATCAACCCCAGGGTCGCCGAGACAAATGAGGATATCCGCCGCTTTCGCGTCGCCGGAGGGCGCACGCTTCGCCATCGCCCCTTGATGACGCCAGTGTAGTTGTAGACCTCCCGGATGAACTGGGAAAGGTGCCCGGGCGACGCCCTCAAGCCCTCCGGAAGACTATCGGGTAGACCAGATCGACCTTTAGCCGAGTTACTACTCATTAATGGTAATGGCGAGGCTGTCCGCGAAGCTGATATGGTTTCGATTGACCGGTTGCGTGATCGGTCAACGGGCGGAAGAGAGCGATTTGGACATGCCAGATGGCGGGGCGAGAACCCTTACCGTTTCATGCGCGTGAGTGCGCTTAGCAGCTAGCTGCCCGAAGGATCTTGAAGTGCGAGCCATTCAGCCGGCGCTGAAGGGGTAGGAGTTCTGTTGTTCGTCGCAAGGATTCGGAAATGCCTAGCCCGACTGACAATCCGATCATGACCCGGCAATTGATGCCGCTCGACGTCAGGGAGATTCTCGATTTCCTTGTCCGGCGCTGGAAGCTTGTCTGTGCAATTGCAGCGATCACCTTTGCCGTATTCCTGGTTGCTGCCTATAAGATCCCGCCATCGTACACGGCGGCTGCGGAAATCTTACTTGACGCGCCGAACGATTATGTGACCCCGCAGGATTACTCCAAATCCGACTTTTCGGACAATTCAACATTCATCGAAAGTCAGATTGCGGTCCTGAGGTCCACTTCGCTTCTGCAGAAGGTCGTCGATGGCGAAAAGCTGACGGAAGATCCCAACATCGGGCCAGCGGCGTTGGATTGGCTCAGGGGCGCGCAGGGAGTCTCGCGGGTCGGGCTTGCCGACGTCATCGAACTTTCCGTGACCTCCTATGATCCGGACAAATCGGCATCCCTCGCCAACGCAATCGCCCAGGCCTATGTCGTTGACCGGGTAAAGTCCCGTTACGAGGGCGCCAAGAAAGCGTCCACATGGCTCAGTGAGCGGGCCGCGTATCTGCGGGAAGAACTCAGCCGGTCGGAACAAGCCGTCCAGAAATTTCGGATCGATCATAATCTATTGTCGACACAATCGGGCAGCCTGACCGACCAGCAGCTGTCTGAATTGAATGTCGCCCTGATCAATGCGCGCGCGGAACTGTCGGAGAAAAAAACAAAATATCAGCTGGTTGACAAACTGCTGAGCGGTGGCGGCGATATCCAGACCATACCCGACGTATTGCAGTCCGTTGTCGTCAGCGCCCTTCGAGCTCAGCAATCCGTGGTGGCGCGGCGGGAAACCGACCTTCTGCTGAAGTATGGCGAACGGCATCCGGACGTCGTGGCCGCTCAGGCGGAGCGCCGGGACATCGAGGGACAGATTTCCGCCGAGGTTCAGCGCCTCATCGGCAATCTGAAGAATGAAGTCGACGCCGCCGAGGCCCGCGAAGCTTCGCTCTCGCGAGCCCTGGCGTCGGTATCCGACAAGTCCGAAGTCGAAGGCCAGGTTGGCGTCCAGTTGCGCGACCTGCAGAGGATTGCCGACGCCAACAAGGAACTCTTTGGGACGTTCCTGTCTCGCGCCAAGCTCGCCGAGGAAAAATCCACCCTCCTCAACAGCGGCGTGCGCGTGATCACGGATGCCGAGGTTCCAGATTCGCCAAGTTTCCCAAACAGGCCGCTTTTTGCGGCGATGGGTCTGGTCCTCGGTTTCTTCTTTGGTGGCGCCGGCGCCGTTCTTCGTGAACTTTTCGCCTCCGGCTTCATGGCGAAGAAACAGATCGAGGAAGAACTGGCCGTTCCGGTTCTTGCGTCCATGCCGAGAATGTTGGGCTGGTCGGGAGACGCCAATTCCCACTCCCAACCCGTGGCCTATCTCGAGCGCCGGCCGCTGTCCAGATACAGCGAAGCCGTGCGACGGCTTCGCCTGGGCGTGGAGGCTACGCCGGGGTCGGGGCATTCACCGCGTCTCACGCTGCTGACATCGGCGATGCCCGGGGAAGGAAAGACAACTCTGGTTCTAAGTCTGGCCTGCTCCGCAGTCGCCGACGGCGACCGGGTCCTGGTGATCGATGCTGACTTGCGACTTTCGGCAGCCACGGCCTTCTTTGGCATGGGGGATAAGGTCGGATTGGTTGACCTTCTGACTTTGCCGATGAAGGCCACAAACGCAATTCATCGGGACGAACGATCGGGAATTTGCGTGCTGCCTGCCGGCGCCAGAACGCGGAACCCGCCTGCCCTTCTGGCTTCGGCGCGAATGCGCTCGCTGCTCGATGAGCTTCGCGGAAAATTCGATACGGTGATAATCGACGCGCCGCCTGTGGGCCCTGCTGCCGATGCCTCGATCCTGGCGCCGCACGTCGACAAGGTCGTCTTTGTAGTGAAGTGGCGTGACACCTCACGCGAGGCAGCTGCCGAGGGAATCCGAAGTCTTGGCGGCCGTTCCAAGATCGCCGGCATTGCCCTGACAATGGTGGACGAACCAAAGCTGCCAAGATACGGCCGCTACACGTCACTCGAAAGCAGTGTCTCGGACAGTTACTACCTCAATTAAGCAAAGAAGAAGAATTCACAATGCTGCAATCCGACTTACACTACGAACCGCTTCCGGAGCCGACAAGAGACAGCCGCGACGGCAAGGCCGCGCGTTGGTGCGTGGTCCAGACACATCAGCATTCCGAGAGCCTGGCCGAGCGGCACCTTCTGTCGCAGAACTTCCGGACCTACCTGCCCAAGCGCAAGCGGACTGTTCGGCACGCTCGTAGCGTCAAGACCGTTTGCAGTGCGTATTTCGATTGCTACCTGTTTGTCTCCTTGGCTGTCGATCAGCAAAGTTGGTACCCGATCAACTCCACCGTTGGCGTTCGAAAGCTCGTCATGAGTCATGGCGTACCGACACCGGCGCCGTATGGCGTCGTTGAGGCCCTGATATCGGCGACCGATGACGAGGGAATCTTGCATCCGGATGTACTGTTGAGACCGGGCCAAAGAATTCGGATCACCGACGGACCGTTTTCCGAACAGCTTGGCGTTCTTGACTACGTTGGAAAAGCCGGAGCCGTTAGAATTCTTCTCGATATCATGAACCGTTCAATTCCGATTACCATTGATAGAGACAACATATCGATCGTCTCTCAAAATTGAGCTTGTGTTTTTCTAGTTGTTTTTTTCGCAATGTGACGCCGAAACTATCCGGCGAGGGAGTGTTGAGTTGGCGCACAATTCACCCTCAGTGCGGTAGCGTGCAATACGAGTTCCAAGCCCTTGAAACCTTCACGCAAGTCCAAACCAGGAAGCTGTCACCCCGAAGGCGCCGGAGAGCTTAGGGATGGCCTGCAGCCGCAACAATATCGTCGCTGGTCCCCTGAGGCCAAGGCAAGGATGCTGGCGGAAGCGTTGGCGCCGGACGCGCATGTTCCAGCACCTGCCGGGGCGCCTGGCGCGGGGTCGTGGCAAGACTTCGCCTGGCGGCGGAATGCCGTTGCGGACAGCGAAGCCGATACAGAGCCATCGCAAACTGACGGAAATCCTCCCTTTCGCCCCTTCGAAGCGGAACCGGCACTGCCGATCGCCGTCGAACTGTTTCGAGCGCTGAATGCGGCCGGCCTGAAATACGGGATCGTTCAGGATCTCGCATCCGTGCAGGACGCACTTGCTGGCCGGGACGATCTGGATGTCCTTTTGGACAAGCACGATTACCCGGTCTTCTGCTCGATCGTCAGCCGGATGCAGGGACGCCGCGGCGTGAGCCTCTCCTGCTACGACAATGTCTGTGCCGGCCGGGAGGACTGGTTCATACCCGACTTTTCGCGCGGCCGGTACCTGCATCTCGACACGCATATCGGTGTCCGGGTCGGTCGGGAGTTTCGTAAGCGCTATCTGGCGTTCGACTATGCGACGATCGCACGATGGGAGTCTATTTGCGTGGAGGACGTATCGGTTCCCGTCGTCTCTCCTGAAGACGAGATCCGAATAGCGATTGCCCGTTTCGCCTTTCGGGCTCGGGCCTTCCCGTGGAGCCGGTGGATCACCCTGTCCGATCGCTGGAAGGACCAGCTTGCACGCCTGCCATCGCTGCCCGGCGAGCAAAGCTTGCATGTCGTGGAATACACCTTTGGCGGCGGAAGGACGGCGATCTGCAGGTTCCGGAAAAGCGGCGACGATCTGGTCGCTGATTTTGGCGATCTTGCCGGACTGCGCCGTTCGATCCGGGAAATGTCTGGTTTCACAGGGCATTATGCAGTCGCCGATGCTGCGGTTCATCTGGTCCGCAAGACCTCATATCTCGCCCTGAGGCTGCTTCAGCGCCTGATGCCCGGCCGCCTTCCACCGAAGAGACGGCCGGTGGCTGGCGGGCTTGTTGTTGCGGTAATCGGTCCTGATGGGGTGGGCAAGAGCACCCAGGTCGACCGGCTGACCCGGACATTTCGATGGAAATTCGGGTGTGCGCAGGCCTATGTCGGAACCGGCGATGGCCGCGGATGGTGGCTTCGCAAGCGGCTGCAGAGCCTGATTTTACCTCATAGACGCAGCCTGAAGTCCCTGGTCCAGCAGGATGGCAATGATTCCATCCGCCGAAGTTGGGCCAAGGGGGGCGTTGTCGCGACCGGGTTGGCATTGTGGGCGGTCCTGATTGCGTTTGAGCGATACGCGGTTGTGAAGCGTGCGCATCGATGGGCAACGCGCGGCATGATCGTCGTTAGTGACAGGTGGCCGCAGACGCTGCGCAGGGGATATCTGGACGGGCCAACCATCCCCGAGCACCTGTTCTCCATCCCGGGCTTGTCGGCTCTCGCCCGGCTCGAGCAGAAACTCTATCAAAAGATGGAGGAATGCCGGCCGCACCTCATTTTACACCTGGTTTCAGATTTTGCCGTCTCCGAGCAGCGGAAGCCGGGAGAGATCAGGAAGGAAGCGTTCGATGCGCGGCTGTCGCTGATGGCGGAGTTGCGGAGCCGGGACAAGGACATCCGGACCGTTGACGCGAGTGCCAGCCTGGAGACGGTCAACCGGGAACTGTTCAGGCATATCTGGCTGTCTCTGTAAGAGACAGCGCGGGCGGCGCAACCGCCGACATCCAACACCACAGCAGACGCAAGCGGACAACCTTGCCACGACGAACGCCCTCACGGCCGGGCGATCCCGGCCATGCGCGGGACAGGCGCCGAGAGAAGTCCCCAACTTCCCGACCGCTGCGCCGATCTCCTGCCCGAATGCACCGTTCGCCGGATTTCACATCCCCAGAGGTATAGGCAAATGAAGATCGTTCATGTGCTCACCCGACTGCTTCGGGCAGGTTCCGAAGAGAACACATTGGCCTGTTGTCTCGCCCAGGCGCGGCACGGCCACGAGGTGATGCTGGTTCACGGTGAGGAATACGACCAGAGTTTGCGGGCGTCCGTAGCCGGAGCCCTTCGAATGGTGACCCTGGAACGGCTCCTGAACCCGATTTCGCCATCCCGCGACATCTCTGCATTCAGGCAACTCACGCGCCTCATGCGCGATTGGCGGCCTGACATCGTGCATACGCACCAAAGCAAAGCCGGCATCGTCGGCCGCCTTGCTGCCAGGGAAGCCAATATCCCAGGCATCATCCATGGCGTGCACATTCTGCCTTTCGTGCATGTGGGCAGTGCGCAGAGGTTGATGTACCTGGCTGCCGAGCGCCTGGCGGCGAACTTCACGCGCGCTTTCATCGATGTCAGTCAGGCGATGCGCGACATCTGCATCGCCAATCATTTGGGCAGCCCCGATCAGCACCATGTCGTCCACTCCGGCTTCGATCTGGCGCGCTTCGCCAACGCGCAATGGCCGCAAGAACCGCATCTGCTCCTGGGGACGGCCATCGGTGAGCCAAAGCCGCCCGTGGTCCTGGTGCTGGCCGCACTGGAACCGAGAAAACGCCACGTCGAGTTCATTGAAGCATTCGGGCAGGTGGTCGACCGAATTCCGAACGTGCGGCTGCTCCTCGCCGGCGAGGGACCGGCGCGATCCGCAGTCGAATCGGCGATCCAACGATCCCCGTTCGCAGACAGGGTTCGCATGATCGGCCATCACCGCGAGCCCGAACGGCTGATCAGCCTGGCCGACGTGTGCGTGCTGACGTCGATGCGAGAAGGATTGCCGCGCGTCATGATGCAATACCTGGCGGGCGGCCGGGCCAGCGTGGTCTCGCATCTGCCCGGAGTGGAAGAGGTCGTGAAGCATGGCGTGAACGGCATCGTGACGCCTGCGGAGGACGTAGGCGCCGCGGCGGCGGCGGTCGCCGATCTTCTCGAGAACGAACACTATCGCGCTCGGCTGGCTGATGGCGCGAAGCTCACCGACCTTTCGTCCTGGGGGCTGGAGTCCATGTGCGAAAAGGTCGAGCTGATCTATCAGTCGGTGCTGGAGTCAGCCCTTTCACCCGCCAGGCCGAACGACGTCCGAATTGGCGACGGGCTGGCCAAGCAGACCTTGGGGCTTCACGGATTTTGATGGACCTTCCGCTCCCCGAACGGAGCCGACGAACTGGTTCTGACGGCAGGCAGGACAACCGGAGTACGAACGATGCGTTTGCGTGCTGAGCAACAACTTCCATCCAGGCCTTTGCCAGCGAAGAGTTGGAGCCGACGACTGTTTCCCAGGCTTGAGGTCGGCAGCATGCTCGCGATGATTGGTGGCCTCGCCATGGCCTTTGTACTGCTCGCCGCGGATGCGTCCCGCGCGGACGGATATACGTTCGACAGCGGTGACATCCTGCGCGTTTCGGTTATCGGCGAGGCATCCTATCCGCTCGACGTCGTGGTCGATGATCGGGGCTCCATTTCGCTTCCCTTGTTGGGTGATGTCCAGGCGCGCGGCCTCACCACCGTTGCCCTCTCCCAGGCCATTCAGCGCGCATTTCAGCAGCAGAAGCTCATCCTTGAGCCCTTCGTGAAAGTGGAGATCGGCCAGTACCGGCCATTCTTCATTTCCGGAACGGTGGCCCATCCCGGATCGTACCCTTTTCAACCCGGAATAACGGTTCGCCATGCGCTCGCCATCGCAGGCGGCTTTCGGGCTACCACCGTGGGAAACATGGAACCGGCCCTGCAAATAGCCGATCTGCGCAGCACGCGCGCAAATCTGGCGATTGAAGAATATCGCCTCAAGGTTCGGCTCGCCCGGCTCGAGGCGGAAACTCGACAGGACAAGTCTTTCGTTGCCCCACCGGATCCGCCGGTCGAGTTCGCCGGACATTTGATTGCCGACATCGTCGCGTCCGAACAAGCCCAGTTGGACGCGCGGCTTGCCGCGTATCGGGACGACGTTTCCTACCTCGAGGCTTCGTTGGATCGGGCGAGGCAGGAAGCGAAAATGATTGCCGCCTCGCGAAATGAGCGGGAGAAGACCGCGAACCTTCAACTCGAGGAACTGAAGTCTGCCCGGTCGCTGCGGGAAAAAGGCCTGATAACGAATTCGAATGTCATGACAGCCGAAAGAGCCCACACCAGCTATCGCGCCGAACTCGCGCAGACCGAGCTTCAGCAGGAGCAGGTGCGGCAGGCGATACTGAACTCGGAAAGCGAGCTGCGAAAAAAGCATCAAAGTTATGAAATGGAGTTGATCGCGCAGACCCAGGACACGCAGGTCGAGCTTGGAAAAACTCAAAGCCAGATAAGGTACGTCGCCGACAAACTTCTCTTTATCTTTACCTATGGCGAACAGCGGACCTTCGACGACTTGCAAGGCTCCGTGAAGATTTCGATCTTCAGGCGCGAGCAGAAAATCGCCCACGACGTCGTCGCCGACGAAAATACCGAAGTAAGAGCAGGTGACGTCATCGAGGTCTCCATCGTGGCCAACAAAGGGTTCTACGCACCCGACGCTTTGACCACCGGGCAGTAGCGGCCTCAAATGCAGAACCTCGGGCCGGAATTGCGTAAAAACAAAGAGTTAGAGCGCATCAGCGATTCTTTCAAAGCTGAACCGCTCTAACTGGGTACGACTTCATATCGGGAACTTTCATCGTGGTCTTCGGCGCAGCATTGACAGTCCTGGGGAGCTATCTCCGCCGGGCGATTGCCCCCGTTGAACCGGCACAAAGGCCGCTCGACCTTCTCCGGGCGCCGGCGCGCCGAAAGAAGACGCTACGTCGCGCGCCGCGTCGCCGCCGTCCCGCCGTCCGGTCGCGCATTCCCGGTATCGTCCTCCTCCTCGCTCTTGTGCTCGCCGGAATTGGGTTTCTGCCGCGCCTTGTTGATTTCGAGGGACTGACATCGCCGACGCGGCCTTTGGCCGATCGACTGCCCGACTGGGTCCACTTTGCCGATGGGAGCTCACTGGAAGCTCTCCCGGTTTGGCTGACGGCCGCAGTTCTGGGGCTACTGGTGGTGGCTGCCTACAAGCCAGGGCGGAAGCGGAGGGGCGCCCTGCCGATCGTGTTGGCGAACACAGGCGCTCAATCCTCTGCCGGGGGCATCCAGCCGGCGCCCGGTTCGGAACTGGCCTGCGCGCTGCGCTCCTGCAAGGGAGCGCTCGCGGGCGTCGCGGTGTTCAGCGGCGTGAGCAACATCCTCATGCTAACCGGTGCGATATTCATGCTGCAAGTCTATGACCGGGTGCTGCCGAGCCGCAGCGTTCCGACCCTGGTAGGGATGGCGATACTGGCAGGCGCCCTGTTCATCGGGCAGGCGGTCATCGACCTCGTGCGCGGTCGCATCATGACCCGGATCGGCGCCGAAGTGGACGAAGCCGTCGGAGGACGCGTGTTCACCGCCGTGTCCAGGCTGCCCTTGTTCCTTGGCCCGCAGGGCGACGGGCTGCAGCCGCAGCGAGATCTCGACAGCATCCGCACATTTCTGTCGAGCCCCGGGCCCAGCGCGCTGTTCGAATTGCCGTGGCTGCCCTTTTATCTGGCAATCATCTGGAGTTTCCATCCAATCCTCGGGATCACCGCCACTTGCGGCGCAATCGTGCTGGTGACCTTGACGGCCGCAACCGAGATCTTCACGCGCAAACCGATGGGCGCCGCGGTTCTGACCGGCGTGCGGCGCAACAGCTACGCAGAGGCCAGTCGCCGCAATGCAGAGGTGCTTGCGGCAATGGGCATGGGAAAGCGCCTGCATGACCATTGGCGGGAAGCGAGCCGAGAATATCTGGCACAACAGCAGCGTGTCAGCGACATCGTGGGCGGCTTCGGCAGCTTCGCCCGCGCCTTGCGGCTGATGCTCCAGTCGGCAATGTTGGGTGTCGGCGCCTGGCTGGTCATCGAGGGCGAGGCAACGGCCGGCATCATCATCGCCGGCTCCATCCTTGCCGGCCGTGCGCTTGCCCCTGTCGATCTTGCCATCGCCCATTGGCGGAACTTCGTCGGCGCGCGCCAGAGCTGGCGCAGGCTGAGCAATCTGCTCGCCCGATTGCCCCTGGATGCCCAGCCGATGGCGCTTCCGGTGCCGAGTTCCAATCTGACGGTGGACCGCATCGCGATCGGCGCGCCGGGCACGCAACGGATCATCGTGCAAAGTGTCGAATTCCGCCTGGATGCCGGCTCGGTGCTCGGCATCATCGGACCAAGCGGTTCCGGCAAATCGAGCCTCGTTCGCGGGTTGGTCGGCGCGTGGCGACCGCTGGCGGGTCGTATCAAGCTCGATGGCGCGGCGCTCGATCAATGGTCGCCGGAACGACTTGGCCGCTGCATAGGCTATCTGCCGCAGGACGTCGAACTGTTCGCGGGAACGGTTGGCGCCAACATCGCGCGCTTCGATCCTGGACCGAACGCGGAAGCCATCGTCGCCGCTGCGCGTGCCGCCGGCGTCCATGACCTGATCGTCGGTCTTCCCAACGGCTACGAGACGCAGATCGGAGAGGGCGGCACCGCGCTTTCGGCCGGGCAGCGTCAGCGCATCGCCCTGGCGCGCGCGCTCTACGGCGACCCCTTTCTGGTAGTCCTCGACGAGCCGAACTCCAACCTCGACATGGAAGGCGAAAGGGCACTTGTCGAGGCCATCCTCAGAATCAAGGCGCGCCGCGGCATCGTGGCGATCGTTGCGCATCGACCGAACATTCTCACCACGGTCGACTACATGCTCATGATGAAAGAGGGGCAGATGCACATGTTCGGCACGAGAGAGTGCGTTCTGTCCAAGCTCTTTCCGATGCCGCAGGTCAATGGCGAGGGCCTGCAGCCGGTTTCAAGCTCGCCGCAACTGCCGAATTGAAGACGTCCGGATGCGGGAAACGGGCAATGAGGGCAGCCATGTTGAGCCGATTGCCTTCCAACCGGCGATCCATTCGCCACAATCTGCTGGGCGGGACGACCATCGTTGCGCTGCTCGTCGGCGTGATGGGAGTCTGGGCCGGGACAGTGGACATTTCGGGTGCGATCATTTCGCGCGGCGCGGTGATCGTCGACGGTAGCGAAAAGAAGGTGCAGCACCCGACAGGTGGTGTTGTCGGCAAGATCTTCGTGCGCGATGGCGACCGTGTCCAAGCCGGAGATATTCTGGTGCAGCTTAGCGACACCATTCCGCGTGCCAGCCTGGCTTACGTAACAAACAACCTCGACCAGCTCTATGCGCGAAAGTCCCGGCTCGAGGCCGAACGCGACGGCAGTGAACGGATGACGCTTGCTCCGATGCTTGTGGCACGGATGAACGACCCCGAGATTGCGGCCACGGTGGCCAGCGAACAAAGACTGTTCCAACTTCGTCGGGTCGAGGTGTCCGGCAACAAGGCACGCCTGCGCGAACGCATCGAGCAGCTCCGCAAACAGATCGAAGGCTATTCGGCTCAGGAATCGGCAAAGACCAAGGAGATCGAGCTAATCAACGAGGAACTCGTCGACATCCGAAGCCTTGTTGAAATGAAGCTCATGCTCAAGTCGAAGCTGACCGAATATGAACGCGAGGCGACACGCATCGAGGGTGAGCGGGCGCAGCTTGTGTCGAGCATGGCGCAGGCAAGGGGGGCCATCGCCGAAGTCGAGCTTCAGATTCTGCAACTGGACAAGCAGTTCTCCAGCGAGACGGGAAGCGAACTGCGCGAAATCGACTCCAAAATCGACGAGTTCGAAGAGCGAAAAGTCACAGCCGAGGACCAGCTGTCACGCATCGATATTCGGGCTCCCTCCAGCGGCATAGTCCATCAATCGACAATCCACACCGTGGGCGGTGTGATCAGTGCCGGGGAGCCGATCATGCTGATCGTACCCGACACCGACACTCTCACGGTCGAGGTGAAGGCCGCTCCGCAGGACATCGACCAGCTCTTGATCGGCCAGAGCGCGCGTCTTCGATTCACCGCCTTCAACGTACGCACAACGCCTGAAACCGACGGCGTGGTGTCCATGATCGCGGCCGACGTAACGCACGACCAGCACACCAATGAAACCTACTACGTTGTGCGCATCACGCCCGACCGGAAGGATTTGGAGAAACTCGGCCCTGTCTCACTCATTCCCGGCATGCCGGTCGAAGCGTTCATAAGAACCGGCGACCGCAAGGTGATCTCCTATCTGATGAAGCCTTTGACGGACCAGATGATGCGCGCGTTCCGGGACGAATAGTCGCGCTCAGCGCGGTTAAAGCAATTCCAGAAAAGTGCGCAGCGATTTTCCGTCCGGAACTGCGTGAAAACAATGGGTTAGAGCAGTTCTGGCAATCCTGTCTCACTTGCGTTGAACGGTGACTTCTCATGACGGCAACAGAGCTGAAACCTCCGATTTTTCTGATCGGCAACTATCGGTCGGGCACCACCATTGCGCAGAAGCTGATCGGGCTGCATCCGGACATCGTCACCTGGTACGAACCAAGGACATTATGGCTCTATGCCGATCCGGCGCGGCGCCATGACGAATTCGTCAAAAGTGATGCCACGAAAAAGGTCGTTCGCTACATTCGCGATCGGTTCCTCGAGTACCAGTCGCGTAACGGCGGCCGGCAGGTCATGGAAAATACGCCTTCCAATGTCCTGCGCGTGCCGCTTGTCCACGAGATTTTTCCGGAAGCCATATTTCTATATATTACGAGGAACCCCTTCTCATGCATAAGCTCTATGGAGCTTAAGTGGCAGAAACCCAAGACTTTAAAGGGACTACGAAGGACGCTTGCGGTCACTCCGGTGACACAGCTTCACTACTACGCAAAAGATTTCATAAAACAGATCATCGTCAAGAAGATCCTGCGGAGAAAATACACGCCGATCTATGGACCCCGCTACAAGGGAATCGATCGGGATTTGCAGGAACAGGAAAAATTGACGGTGATCGCGCGCCAGTGGGCGCGCGGCAATCAAAAGGCCCGGGAAGATCTCGCCAGGTTGGGGAACGGCCGCGTGTTGTCGTTTCGCTATGAGGATCTGATGCAGGATCCCGAGCCGGTGTTGCGGCGCATCTATCAGCATTGCGGGCTGGACTGCACCGACGAGATCGTTCGAACGGCCAAGGAGATGATCGATCCCGGCCGACAGCAGAAGTGGCTCCGCCTCGACCGCAAGGAACTGGCGGCGATCATACCGGAGATCCGGGACGAGATGCAGTACTACCGCTACGACATCCCGCAGCCCCTTCAGTAGAGATGGCGCGGCGGGCGGCGGACCGCACCGAGGCCGAACCGCCTCATACGGCGCACCAGTATCCGCCGTTCGGATATCTGTCCTCTGTGAGCGCATCCTGGAAAGATGCAATGGCCGCCCGCCTGGGTTGGCTTGGTGAGTGGAGAGAAGCGTGAGCGATATCCGGCGCGGGCTGGCAAAACACAGTGTCGTGGGCATGTTCTGGACGGGTCTGTCCATGGGCGCGCTTGCGGTCGCGGAGCTTGTCGCCCTCCTCGTCCTGGCCCGGTTGCTCTCGCCCAAGGAGTTCGGCCTTTACTCCGCGGCTCTGATCGTCATCAAGTTTTCAGCCATCTTCCAGGGGCTTGGCATTACCCCCGCGATCGTGCAGCGACCTGTGCTGGAGGATCGGCATCTTCGGGTCGGGTTCACCTTGTCTTGCCTCCTTGGGCTGGCTGTGTCCGCGCTGGTCTGGGCGATGGCACCCGCCATTGCCGGCCTCCTTCGGCTTGCCGAACTGGCTCCGGTCGTGCGTGCGGTCTGCTTGATGTTCCTTTTCCAAGGGGTTTCCATGGTGGCACTGGCCTCGGCCCAGCGCGCGCTGCGGTTCCGTTGGCTGGCACTCATCGACGCCTGCGCCTTTGCGGTGGGCTACGTCGTTGCCGGGCCGGTTCTGGCTTGGCTCGGCTTCGGCATCTGGGCGCTTGTAGCGGCCGTGCTGATCCAGCAATTCACACGCATGATGGTGCTGCTCATAGGCCAGCCGCACCCGATGCGGCCTTTGCTGGAACGGCGCGCCATCGCCGAACTGCTCTATTTCGGAAGCGGCTTCACCATTGCCCGGATATTCAACTACCTCGCCACCCAGGCGGACAGGCTTGTCGTGGGCCGCTGGCTCGGCGTCGATGCGCTCGGCCTGTACGGTCTGTCGTCGCAGCTCATGACGACGCCTGCGGTCATCGTCGGTCAGGTTCTCGATCGCGTGCTGTTCCCGACCATGGCACTGGTCCAGGAGCAGCCCGCGCGGCTTGCTCGCGCCTATCGCAGCGCAGTTGCGGGTTGCGCCCTGCTCGTTCTGCCGGCCAGCGTGGTCGTGGCAATCGTCGCACCCGAACTGGTTCGGGTCATTCTCGGACGGGGATGGGAGGGCGTTGTCGGCCCGCTGCAGATCCTGGCGTTCGGCATGCTGTTCCGCACGAGCTACAAGCTCAGCGATTCCGTTTCGCGGGCAACCGGCACGGTCTATTCCCGGGCCTGGCGCCAGGCTGTCTTCACCATCGGCGTCTTTGTCGGGTCCGTCATAGGGCAATTCTGGGGCATAGAGGGCGTGGCGATCGGCGTCGGCGCGGCCTTCGGAATAAACTTTATCCTCATGGCCCAGTTGAGCCTCCGCGTGACCGGGATGCGGTGGTCGGAATTCGCCATGGCGCACCTGCCTGGCCTTGCGCTCGCAGGTGTTCTCGGGACAGGCATCTGGGCATTCGTGGAATGGCTGCGCGAACTCCAAGTGCCTGCGCTTGCCCTGCTCATCGATACGGCATTGCTGGCAGCGGCTGGGGGCTTGCTGTTGTGCTGGATCCTGCCATCGCTGTTCCTTGGACAGGACGGGCGGTCACTGTTGCGCTTGCTCGCGTCCGTAGCGCCCGCATGGCGTCCGCTCCGCCGCCCGGGATGAAGAAGCAAGCAGCTTGATCACCGGCCGGGCTCGGGGTTTGCACCCGACAGCCCGCCCAGCATTCATGGGCAACGTCGTTGTGCTCACCTCGGGGGCGTCGCGGGCTGTGACGTCCCCTTCGGGCGCGTCGAGATTCTGGTCTTAGATCGAGGGAAAATGCGGAAGGAGATTCGACATGGCTAAACTTCCTTGGCCTACCGGCAGCGGGAGTGACGCGAAACTTTTGATGACGGAGTTCGGCATCGACTTTGGCATCAAGGGCGACTGGCTGACCAACGACAACTGGACCCCACCGATCGGAAGGGGGCTGGATGAAGCTGCGAGCAAGATCGACAGCCTCATCTCCACGCTCGATATCCCTCCGACCTGGACGCTCGATGGCGGACTCATCGGCCTCGCCGAAGCAGCCGCCAGGATTGGCATTCATCTCGACAACGCCGTCCTCGACAGCGTGACGGCAAATGCCGGCCTCTGGCATTCCGCGGTGGGATTCGGGAACGACGGCATCGCCTGGCCCGCCGCCACATCCGACCGAGCCGCCGACACGACCACCGCCCCGGCGGAGGCCACGGTTGCCAGCAGCAGCCTTCTTGCCGCCAGTACAAGTGCGATCGACCTGACCTTCGAAACGAGGGTGGCGGCCGCCGGCGACGATGTCGAGCAGAAGGCTTCCGGCACGATATCAGCCAACATCAATGACCTGGAACTGGTCTATGACGGCACCACCGGCCAGACGGTCGGCATCCGCTTCACCGGCATCGACATCCCGCAAGGCGCCATCATCACCAGCGCCTACATCCAGTTCCAGGCCAACGAGGTGACGACCGGCGCGACCTCACTGCTGATCAAGGGCGAAGATAGCGACGACGCGAGCGCCTTCACCAGCGTCAAGTTCAACGTGTCCGCGCGCGCGACGACGGACGCGTCCACGGCCTGGACACCGGACCCGTGGACCACGGAGGGCGCCCAAGGCCTGGCCGAGCGCACGCCGGATCTCGCGGCGATCGTCCAGGAGATCGTCAACCGCTCGGGCTGGGCGGCGCTCAACGACATGGCATTCCTGATCACCGGCACCGGCACGCGCACGGCCGATTCCTACGAATACTCACCGGCCGGCGCGCCGCTCCTGCATATCGAATATCAGCTGCCCGGTCCGCCCGGCAATCCGGTGGCTTTCAACACGCCGGCCGACGCCGACCCCACCGCCAACCAGATCGCCGAGCTTGCCGTGGCGGGCGCCCCTATCGGCATCACCGCCTCGGCCGCCGATCCCGATGCCGGCTCGACCGTGACCTACAGCCTCAATGATACGCGCTTCGCAATCGACGCCAGCAGCGGTGTCATCACACGCTCGGCCAACGGCACGCTCGACTTCGAGACCCAGACTTTGATCAACCTGACGGTGACGGCAACCTCATCCGACGGCAGCACCGCCAACCAGAGCTTCACTCTCGCCGTCACCGACAGTCCCGAGCCGGTCGCCTTCAACACTGCACCCGATATCGACACCGCGGTCAACCAGATCGCGCAGAACGCTGCGGCGGGCACGGCGATCGGGATCACCGCCTCGGCCGCGGATCCCGACACGGGCGCGACGGTCACCTACAGCCTCGACGATGCGCGCTTCGCCATTGACCCCAGCACCGGCGTCATCACGCGCTCGGGCACTGGCACGCTCAACGCCCAGTCCGAGCCGTCGATCAACCTCACCGTCACTGCCACTTCGTCCGACGGCAGCACGGATACCCACGCCTTCAGCGTCGGCGTCACCGGTAACCAGCTGCCCACGTCGGTGACTTTGGAGCATACCATCCAGACTTGGCAGTGGTCGCCGCCGAGCCCCGACCCCTCGGACATCGTCTATATCTCCCACCTCGGCACGCTGCTGGTTGCCGACAGCGAAGTCGACGAGATGCCTGCCCTTTTTACCGGCAAGAATCTCTTTCAGATGAGCACGAGCGGCGCCCTGGCGGGCACGCTCACAACGATCAGCTTTTCCGACGAGCCCTCCGGGGTCGCCTACAATCCCGTCAACCGGCATCTCTTCTTCGCGGACGATACCGGCACGAAGAGCGTCTACGAGCTCAACCCAGGGCAGGACGGACTTTACAACACGTCCGACGATATCGTGACCTCGTTCAAGACGTCCGCATTCGGCAGCACGGATCCGGAGGGGATTGCGTACGATACCAATCGTGGCGTCCTGTACGTCGCGGATGGCACAAGTCAGAAGATCTACACCGTCGCGCCGGGTCCGAACGGCAAATTCGATGGTGTCGCGAGCACTGGCGGCGATGATATCGTCACGAATTTCTCCGCGCGGTCGCTGGGAACCCCATCTGACGAGAGTATCGCGTATGACCCTGTCCGTGACGTCCTTTATATCATTCAGTCACGTGACTCGGTGGCAATTGTGACACCCACAGGGCAGTTGCTGGGCACGCTCGATATCTCTGCCGCTGACGCGCACAAGCCGGCGGGATTGGCCCTCGCACCGAGCAGCGACGATCCGAGCCAGACGAGCCTGTACATCGTCGATCGCGTTGAGGACAACGACTCGCATCCGAATGAGAACGATGGCAGGATCTATGAGTTCTCATTCGATCATTGGATGCTCGTCTGAGCCGGCAGACACCGCGATGTTCCAGGCACCGGAGCGCGCCTCGCTCAGCCGGAAGGATGAACCTCGGATACAAACCAGTGCCGAGGCTAATTCCCTCATTGACCCAGATAGCGCCCCACACCGTGATGGGCTGGCCCATGGTCGGCCTGCGGCCGCGGTCCCCGCGCGAGTGATTCCCAGGCACCGTACTCGCCTGACGTTCTGACTTTGTTTTCTGCGGCGACGCCCTGCCGGCGCGATTGAGCGCAGACAGTCCGGCGAACCATCGCCACCAGCCAATGCGGCCCCTCCATTTGACCGTCGACGCCGTCGATCGCGACTGAGCGGAGCAGGCTGCTATGTCCACCTCCGGCCCTGCCGAGGCCCAGGTTTGAAAAACAACGGCAAAGGAGAACTGATATGTCTAAACTGCATCGGATTCCGGAGAGCGGCAACGCTCCGGGACCGGTCGTGCTCGATTCCACGGCCTTCCCGAACAGTCTTTCCCCGATCCTCGAATCCCTCGACGATAGCAGCCTCGCTGGTGAGACCGGCAAGCCCGATTACAGTCAAAGCGTGGATCAGGCCGCGAGCAGGATCGACAGCCTCATCTCCACGCTCGAGACCCCTCAGACCTGGGCGCTCGATGGCGGACTGAAACTCCCCGGCCTCGCCGAAGCAGCCGCCAGGATTGGCATTCATCTCGACGGCACCTTCCTGGACGGCGTGGCGGCGAATGCCGGCTCCTGGCATTCCGCGGTGCGCTTCGGGAACGGCGGCATCACCTGGCCCGCTGCCGCATCCGACAGAGCTGCTGCCACGGCCGCCACCCCGACGGAGGCCACGGTCGCCAGCAGCAGCCTCCTCGCCGCCAGTGCGGTCAACCTGACCTTCGAGACGAGGGTGGCGGCGGCCGGCGACGATGTCGAGCAGAAGGCTTCCGGCTCGATAGCGAGCAACGTCACCGATTTGGAACTGGGTGTTGACGGCACCACCAGCCAGACGGTCGGCCTCCGCTTCACCGGCATCGACATTCCGCAGGGCGCCATCATCACCAGCGCCTACATCCAGTTCCAGGCTAACGAGGTGAAGACCGGCGCGGCGTCGCTGCTGATCAAGGGCGAAGATAGCGACGACGCGGGCGTCTTCACCGCCGTCAAGTTCAACGTATCCGCGCGCGCAACGACGGACGCGTCCGCAGCCTGGACACCGGCCGCCTGGACCACGGAGGGCGCCCAGGGCCTTGCCGAGCGCACGCCGGACCTCACGGCGATCGTCCAGGAGATCGTTAACCGCTCGGGCTGGGCGGCGCTCAACGACATGGCATTCCTGATCAGCGGCACCGGCACGCGCACCGCCGATTCCTATGAATACTCGCCGACCGGCGCGCCGCTGCTGCACATCGAATATCAGCTGCCCAGCCTTCCCGTGGCCTTCAATACGCCTCCCGACACCGATCCGGTTGCCAACCAGATCGCCGAGCTGGCCGCAGCGGGTGCGCCCATCGGGATCACCGCCTCGGCCGCCGATCCCGATGCCGGCACGACCATCACCTACAGTCTCAATGATGCGCGTTTCGCCATTGACGCCGGCACTGGCGTCGTCACGCGCTCGGCCACCGGCACGCTCGACTTCGAGACCCAGCCTTCGATCAACCTGACGGTGACGGCGACCTCGTCGGACGGCAGCACCGCCAACCAGAGCTTCACCGTCGCCGTCCTGAACAACCCGGAGCCGGTCGCTTTCAACGCCCCGCCGGACGCCGACACCGCGATCAACCGGATCGCCCAGAACGCCGCGGCGGGCACAGCGATCGGGATCACCGCCTCGGCCAAAGATTCCGATGCGGGCTCGACGGTCACCTACAGCATCGATGACGCGCGCTTTGCCATCGACCCACAGACCGGCGTCATCACGCGCTCGGGCACCGGCACGCTTGATGCAACAACTGAGCCGTCAGTCAACCTCACCGTCACAGCCACTTCATCCGACGGCAGCACGGATACCCACGCCTTCAACGTCAGTATCACCGGGGCCGCGCCTGTGATCATCGAGACAAGGGTTGCAGCCGCCGGCGACGATGTCGAGCAGAAGGCTTCCGGCTCGATATCGAGCAACGTCACCGACCTGGAACTGGGGCTTGATGGCACCACCAGCCAGACGGTCGGCCTCCGCTTCACCGGCATCGACATTCCCAAGGGTGCCATCATCACCAGCGCCTACATCCAGTTCCAGGCCAACGAGGTGAAGACCGGCGCGACGTCGCTGCTGGTCAAAGGCGAAGACAGTGACGACTCCAGTCCCTTCACCGCTGTCAGCTTCAACGTATCCTCGCGCGCGACCACAGACGCATCCTCGGCCTGGGCCCCGGCCCCATGGACCACGGAGGGGGCCCACGGCCTTGCCGAGCGCACGCCGGACCTCACGGCGATCGTCCAGGAGATCGTCAACCGCTCGGGCTGGGTGGCGCTCAACGACATGGCGTTCCTGATCACCGGCACCGGCGTCCGCACCGCCGATTCTTTCGAGTACTCGCCGACCGGGGCGCCGCTGCTGCACATCGAATATCTGCCACCCAGCCCTCCGGTAGCCTTCAACACCCCGGCCGACGCCGATCCGGTTGCCAACCAGATCGCCGAGCTGGCCGCAGCGGGTGCGCCCATCGGGATCACCGCCTCGGCCGCCGATCCCGACGTCGGCTCGACCGTCACCTACAGCCTCAACGATACGCGCTTCGCCATCGACGCAAGCAGCGGGATCATCACGCGCTCCGGCACCGGCACGCTCGACTTCGAGACCCAGCCGTCGATCAACCTGACTGTGACGGCGACCTCCTCCGATGGCAGCACCGCCAACCAGAGCTTCACCCTCGCTGTCCTCAACAATCCGGAGCCGGTCACCTTCAACACGCCGCCCGACGCCGACACTGCGATCAACCGGATCGCCCAAGGTGCCGGCGCCGGCACGGCGATCGGGATCACCGCCTCGGCCAAGGATTCCGATGTCGGCTCGACGGTCACCTACAGCATCGACGATGCGCGCTTTGCCATCAACGCCAGCACCGGCGTCATCACGCGCTCGGGAACAGGGACGCTCAATGCGGCCTCGGAGCCGTCAATCAACCTCCACGTCACTGCCACGTCGTCCGACGGCAGCACGGCCGCGCAAGACTATTCCGTCAGCGTTGCAGCAACGGCGGGGCCGCAGACATTGTACCGGTTCGCGATCTTCGGCGACTATGGAGACACCAATCTCTCGGGCGAGAAAGCGGTGTCGGCGATGGTCCATGGCTGGAACGTCGATTTCGTTCTCACAGTGGGCGACAATGCATATGCACCGCAGACCCTCGATGGCGCCATCGGCCAGCAATACCATGACTACATAAGCAACTATCAGGGCGCATACGGCAGCGGCAGCACCATCAACCGCTTCTTTCCCACGTTGGGCAATCACGAATATGGCGACGGCTACGTTGACGGCTACCTGAACTACTTCACCCTGCCCGACAACGAGAGGTACTACGATTTCCAGGTCGGGCCGGTGCATTTCTTCGCTCTCACCAGCAACAAGCAGGACCCGGATGGCCGCAGTTCCACATCAGTGCAGGGCCAGTGGGCGCAATCCGTTCTCGCGAACTCCGACGCGAGCTTCAACGTGGCGTACTTCCACCACACGCCATACAATCCGAGCGGCACCACCGCCACCATGCAATGGCCCTTCGAGCAATGGGGCGTGGACGCGGTCTTTGCCGGCCATCAGCACAATTACTACCGGGAGAATCGAGACGACAACGGCGACGGCGTATTTCTTCCGTATACGACCACTGGCCTTGGCGGTGCCGGTCGCGACGTTCCCAATGTCGGCGCGAGCCTGGTGACGATCACGGATGCAGGCATGCTGATCGAGTTCTACAATGTCAGCAGTTTCAACGGGACAACGGCAACCAGCGTGCTGACCGATTCCTACTTTGTCCCGACGCCTGCAGGGCGCGCGCCGACAATCGGCGATGGAGGCTATGTCATGAACGGCACGACCGGCGCGGACTATCTGTGGGGTTTGGGCGGGAACGCCACGCTGGTCGGCGGGCGCGGCAATGACATGCTGATTGCCGGCAACCAGAACAATCTGTTCGTGTTCGCTGTCGGCGACGGGCAGGACACCATCACGAATTTCGCGGCTGGCGCCGGGTCCGGCGATGTCCTCGATCTCAGAGCTTTTGGCATCACCACCGCCAGCCAATTCCAGCAGGTGGCCACAAACCAGGGCGCGAATGTCGTAGCGTCGCTAAGCGGCGGGGGTCAGATCACGCTGCTTGGCGTTCAGGAGGAACAGTTCCACAACGACAACTTCCTGAGCACTCTGCTTCTCGCATAGGCGCCGCCCGGCGCGCGCGGCTGGAGCCCCATCCCGATCAGGTCGGGATGGGGCTCTTTTCTTTTTGACGTAATGCAAGTGCCGGCCTGGTCGCCGCCGACAAAGAAAAGCCCGGACCGCTTGCGGCACTCTGGTGTGCCGCGAGCGGTCCGGGCTGTTAGATGAAAACCAGAGCAATTCCAGGAAAGTGCGTGGCAGTTTCCGTCCGAAATTGCGTCAAACAAAGAGATAGAGCGGTTCTGCGTTCCGTGAAACGGTGAACCGCTCTAATGCCTTACCTCGAAACCGCTACTTTCCGTGACCGTGACCACGACGGTTGAAGAGCTTGCGGAGCTGGCCCGGAGGGCCGAGGTGAATGTGGTTCTTGTCCCCCCAGCCATGACCCGGGCGTGATCCACCCGATTTGGCAATCGCTTTGGAGTTCAAGCTTGTGCCGAGCAAAAGCGTTATCGCCGGCGGCGTCACCGCAGCAAAACGCCCTGCCTTCTTGAGAAAGTCCCGGCGCGCTTGAGCTTCTGAGACCAGGCTCTCCTGCGTCCGTTCCGATTGCCCTCTACTTTCGGTTGCCATGTCATAACCCCGTATTTTGACGAATTTACTTTAGGAATTCCAGAATAGAGGCACAAGCTCTCCAAAAGGCTTATATTTTCGTGCGCGCCTCCAGGAGCGTGCGAGCGATGCGGCGCGCGAGATCAAACGGACCAAGTCGCGCCAGGCCGTCGGCACGCGAAAGCCGCCATGTGCCCCATGCCAGATTGCCGGCCAGGCGCAAGGGCGCGCCAATGATGGGGTGTGTCGCCGTGAAGATGCGCCTCCAGTGCTGAAAACGGACCATCGGGCGCTGCGCGCACTTTGCCGGAATCCCGGTCCCGAAGAAATGGTGCAAGGCCAGGAGCTGAGTATCGAGCGCATTGCGGGCGCTTTGATCCGACACCGATGTCTGCAGTGCCGTCCAATCCACGTGGTCGCTTTCCGCCAATCGTGCCAGGTCGTGAAGGTGCCTGAGATCAATCCGTCCGCGCCAGTAATCCCCCTCCTTGAGAAGATCGTGCACGATCCAGTGCAAAGCCCGCGACTGCGCGGGAGGAATTTCCACCCGAAGACCGTCTCGCTGGACGGGACTGGGGCGTTCAAGGTGGTTTGGTCGGCTCGGCCGAAGCTCCAGCATTCCGGCATCTTGCTGGCGGGTCGCGCCTCGACTGCCCGGAACCTGGACATATCCTAGCTCTTCAAGGCAGGCTTGCGCGGCTGCCTCTTCGGCCGGCGCCACAGCCAGATCGAGATCACTGGTCATCCTGCTGGGAACCTGTCCGGCCGGGGATAGAAACAGGGGAACCGCTCCCTTGAGCAGGACCGGAACGATGTCACGGCGGTTGAGGGCAGCAACGGCTTCACTCAGTTGGGTTCGCAGGCGCAGGTTCCGTTCCCGATTGCAGTCGTGAACAAACTCCAGGTATTCGCGCACCTCCTGCGGCAGCCGGTGGATCTGGCCGGCACGGGCGAGGGACGAGAACAAGTCGGGTGTGAGCAGAGTGTGATTTGCCAGCGCAATCACTGCCTGCCAGTCGGCCCTGTCGGTCGGACAACCGCGAAGCCCGGCGATCAACGCCTCAAGTGCGTTGCCCCTGCGCATCATCGGCAGGCTTTCGTGATCAGCTCGACTGCATCCTCGAGCCTCGAATAGGTCAGGCAATAGGTCTGCGCCGATCCGATGATCTGGGTCAGCACGTCGAACGCCGTGCCGCTCAAATCCCCGCCGGGCGAAAAGGCGCCGTTGAGCAAGCCACGCAATGCGCTGGCTGGGTCGATCGGCGCGAGGCAAGCCTTCGAGTCGCGGCCTCGCCGGAGCAGCACCACGCAGCCGATGGGTAGAGGAGAAGCTGGTGCCGGGACGGACTCCCTGGGTACGGCAAAGCGCACCCGTCTGCGGTCCGGGCGACGACAGACTGGAGCAGCGCCGAGATCGGGGCAGTATTCGACCAGGAGGGGCCAAGCTCCGGCCTTGACCGCGGGAGCGAACGGGAGACCCACGCCATGGCCCTTTGAGTCAAGCAGCGTCACATCGTCAGCGGCGAAGCCGAACCCCGCATGGACCAACGCCATGGTCAGCGTTGTCTTGCCCGCGCCCGGATTGCCGCAAAGAAGCACGATGCGTCCATTTCTGCGAAGGGCAGCCGCATGGACAGCAAGTTCATAGGCGCGGTGATCGAGAACCTCGGTCAGCAATTGCCCTTTTAGTATGACGGGAAGTTCGTCGGGCGAGCAGGACAGGATCCAGTCGCGATCCCGAAACAGGTGAATCCGCCCCTCGCACTCGACGACCCGGAGCAGAACGTCGGCAGCCTCTCTTTCAACCTCGAGATGGCGAAATGCGGTGATCGCGGGGAAGGCGCGGGCTGCCGGATAAACGATGCGTACATAAAGACCCGCAATGCCGACCACCTGGCTTACATGCTCGCGGGCCGATGGTGGAGACAATGGCGCACAGGGCCGTATCAGGTCCAGCCGCTGCCAATCCTCGAGCGCCGCCTCGACATGCCTGTCTGCCTCACGCCTGTCGACGCCGCTCCGCGCAATCTCGAACGCGATGGCGTGCGGTGGCATGCCTTCTTCCAGAGAGCGCCAGATGTCGGCAGCCGTATCGTTGACGGCGAAAATGGCCTGCCGGCAGGAACTGAACAGAATGTTTTGCCCACGGACGCGCGTCAGGCGCCCCTGGATCACGAACGCGGCCGCGTTGTAATCGGTGGCGCCTGACGCCACGGTTCTGTCAACCGCCTGGTGCTGATTCATCGGGTGGTCGTCCTCCAGTCAACCAATGCGACGATCTGATCTGTCGCTGGGCAGGCGCATTCAATGGGCGAAGCGCCCTTTCGGCAGGAGTTCATTTCGCTCATTCGATTGCTTTGAAAGCTCAGGTCCATCCGGTCCCGGACCTGAAGGCTTGGCAGCGGCGTGCCGGTCTCGGCCTGGCGACGACCGGGAAAACCGGACCAGCAAGTCTGCGATCGTCGATGCCAGGCTCGCAGCGCCGCGCATCCCAGCTGCGGGTGGTTTCGCAAATTCGGCGAATGCCTCGGAATCACGCGCCAGCCGCCAGCGCAACCAGAGCCCGGTGGCAAGCGAAGTCAGAATGGAAGCCAGCACCAGCGCGGTGAACATGCGCTCGTCGATGATGCCGGCGGCGTACGCCACGCTCGCCAGCACGATGCCGGGTCCGCCACGCGTGTTCATGGCGACGCCGTAGTCGAAAGCCCTGGCCCAGTCGGTACCCGCTGCTCTGGCGGCAATGGTGCAGCTCACCAGCTTGATGGCCGTGCTTGCGACGATGAAGAAGAGCGTGAGCGGGCCGTCGAATTGATGCGCCAGATCGAGCCGCAAGCCGACCAGTGCGAAGTAGATCGGCACGAAAAACCATATCGAGATATCGGCGATATGTTGTTTCACCGGAGCAAGATGCCGCGAGGGAAAACGCGCCATCACGAGCCCCGCCAGAAGCGCGGCGAAGATGACGTTCACTTTCAAGAGGCTCGCGGCCGCGACGAAGACCAGGCACAGCAGCATGGTGTAGCCGGTGAGAGACGCTTCGCTGAACTTGCCGAAGACGCTTCGACGAATCGCACGTGCCGCTGCCGGAGCGAAAAACAGCGAGACGATCACGAAGGCGAGGTTGACGGCGATCACACGCCCGATGCCGCCCGCGTCGGCGGCGTCACCGTTCTGCACCGCCGTGGCGATGGCAAGCATGCTCCAGAGGATGAGATCCTGGATGGTCGCGGCGCCGATGATGTTGCGCGCGAAGGAGCTGTTCATCAGGCCAAGATCGAGGAAGATGCGCGAGATGACCGGGATCGACGTGACGCCCACGGCGATACCCATCACCAGCTTGAACGCAAGGTCATCGCCCGCCTGTGCGTCCGCAAACAGCGGCGCGCCCGCATAGCCACACGCGAACGGAACCACGAGCGCGCCGATCACCAGCGCCGGTATGATGCGGCCCGATCCTTCCATGCCTTCCGTCTGCATCTTGAAGCCGGCGGTGAACATCAGCAGCACCAGGCCCAGCCAGTAGAAGGCGGAGAGCAAGGCACCCTGCGCGGGGAACCCGGCAAACAGCCATTTGTGCGCTTCGGACGAGACAAGCCCCAGCACGGACGGGCCGAGCACAATTCCGCCGGCGATTTCGCCAATCACGCGCGGCAGCTTCAGGCGCTCGAACACAAGGCCGCCGCCCAATGCGCCGATGAGCAGCAGAACCAGGGAAAGAAAGAAACGCGCGAGTTCGGAATCGTTCATGCCGCCGCCTCAGTTGCCGACGCGCTCAGAGGATGAAGATGGGATGCCGCTGGCCGGCACACCGGGGTCAGTTCCAGACATACGAGGCAACGATCCGCGCAGCGAGTTCGTCCACGGAATGCGCCTCGGTATCGAGAACGAGATCCGGGCTGTCTGGCGGCCGATATTCACTGTTGTAGCCGATAAGGGTATCGATCTCGCCGCTAATTGCCTTGCGATACAGGCCCTTCGGGTCCCGTTGCGCACAGGTCTCGACGGAGCAGGCGACGTAGCCGATTGTCAGGTTTCTGACATTTTCGCGAACATGCTCGCGAGCATCTTGCCCTGCGGTCAGCGCGGCGACCACGACGTGCAGGCCGGCATCGGCCGCCTTGTTGGCCAGATGCACCAACACCGACACCACGCGCAACCGGCTGTCTGTGCCAAAGCCAAGGTCGGCTCCGAAGAACCCGCGGACCTCGTCGCCATCAAAGAGAATGACCGGAACCCCGAGCCGTCGCAAATCCGCAACGACGCGCATCGCCAGCGTCGTCTTGCCGGCGGAGGTTGGTCCGAGCAGCCATAGCACCGTTCCCGGTTCAGGATATTCGCGGTCCTGCCGCGGCAGCCCGAAATGCTTCACTCCGTTGGCCATCGTTCCCATCCTATTCCTGGAACAGCGCGTGTTTCATCATCACCTCGGCGCGCACCACCTCCTGCACCTCGGATCGCATCATCCAGTTCGGCAGCGCTTCTCCCGCCCGCAAGGCGCGTCGAATCTCCGAGCCGCTGATGGGCGTCGCGGCCTTGCAGGCGTTCAGGTCGACATAGCTCTCGGACTGGCTGTCGTAGCCGATGGCATCGAAGAAGATCGGCTCTATGCCTATGTCGCCCAGTTCATCAAACAGCTCCCTGCTCTCGTTGGCGCCGTAGAAACCGCCGACACCCGAGTGATCCCGTCCGATGATGAAATGGCTGCAGCCCATGTTCTTGCGGCAAAGGGCGGTGAAAACCGCCTCGCGAGGACCGGCAAATCGCGGGTAGGTGATGAAGCTTGCGAGCACCACCTTGCCCGGCGGGTAAATGCCGTAGTCGAGCATGGCCTGGTAGCCGTCGAGGACAAGATGCGGCATAAAATCGCCGCGCTTGGCATTTCCGACGACAGGATTGATCAACAGGCCGTCCGCGTAGGTGCGCTCCAGGGCGGCCAACTGGATCACTTCGTGGACACGATGGACCAGGTTGCGGCTGTGGAAGGCCACCACCCGGGTCCAGCCCTTGTGCGCAAAGACCGTGCGCAGCTGGGCCGGCGTCAGGTCGTAGCGCCGGTACGGCGAAGGCAGCGGCTGGATGAGGGTGATGCCGCCGGCGAGGAAATGTCCGCCGCGCGCAAGCACGCGGGCGACACCTGGATGCTCGCGCGAGTCCGTGCCGAACCATTTGCGCGCGAGCAGCTCCGGATCGAACTCGTAGGTTTCGGAGATGTCGAGAACGGAGTGCGACAATCCGCTTTTGCTGCAAAGCAGAACGCGGTCACCATTCGAAAATCGGCTTGCGGTTTCTTTGGGAACAGCCAGCACAACCGGCATCGTCCAGGCCAATCCCGAGGGAAGCCGGTTGTGTTCAAGTACGCTTTCCAGGCACCCTTTGTCCATGAAGCCGCAGAGCGGCGAGAAGGTGCCGCGGGCGATCTGCTCGACATCGGTCAAGTCCTCATCTGCGACCGTGACCGTCGGCAAGTCGTTGATTTCCAGATCTTCCGCCGGTCCCAGCGTCCGAATGACCAGGCGCCCGCCATGAGGCTCGACACCGGCGTGCAGCGATGACGGACGCACTCGGATGGCGTGGGCGCCGCCGGCCATATTCCGCCGGAATTGCTCGGCGACTTTGACGACCATCCTGGCACAGGCTACCGGGTATTGACCGATGGCTGTTTCCGCCGCCAGGACGAGGCCGTCGGCACCGTCCGCCAATGTATTGTAGACGTCGTTGACCTCGGCGCGAGTCGGCGTTGGCGCGCTCGTCATCGACTCCAGCAGGTTCGTTGCGACATAGACCTTCGCGCCATGCGATTTCGCATTTCGGATGATCATCTTCTGAACTGCGGGGATCTGCTCGATCGGGACTTCCCGGGACAGGTCGCCGCGGTCAATCAGGATTGCGTCTGACTTCTCGGCTATGGCTGCGAGATTGCGTAAGCCACTCAGGCATTCGATCTTGGAAATGATGATCGCGCCGGGCCCGGCCTTGGCCCGGATCCCATCGACATCCGAAGCGCGATGCGCAAAGGAAAGCGCGAAATGGCGTATCCCCATCCGGCGGCCGATCGCGATGGCGGCCACATCCTTTTCGGTCAGGGGCGGCATATCGAGCGTGCGCTGCACCGTTACTGCCTTGTTCTGACCGAGCTCCCCACCGTTCAGGACCCTCAGGATCACTGCCTCGTTGTCCTTCTCCACGACCTGGGTCAGGACAGCGTTGAAATCGATGCTGATGAAATCGCCGACTTGAAGTTTGTTGACGATGTATGCCGGGTAGAAGCTGATGCTGAACTGGTCGCCCGCCACCGGCCGCGCACGGGCGGTCAGGAACCGGTTCTCATGCACCATGACCTTGCCTTCGACCAGCGGACCGGTGCGAACCTGCGCGCCTTCGGTATCGAGACAGATCGGAATGCGCGTCCGCTTCTGGATGAAGGTGATGATCCGCTCGAGGTCCTCAATCTTCGTGTGTGATAGATTGACGCGCAAAAGCGAAGTGCCGACCCGGTCCAACCAATGGATGACCTTGTCATTGAGCGACGCCGGACCCAGCGTGCACAGAAGCTCGACTTCCCTGGCTTTCATGGCTCCCCACCTTTGTCTTCATTGTTGCGTGATGCACTTGATGAAACGGTGAACCGGCCCGGACCCGGCACGCGGCTTCTGCCGACGGTGCGCACGGTCTCACAGCGCTTCGTCGGAAAACCGGGCCACGTCCTGATGCGCCGTGATCCACTGGAGATAAGCCTTGTCCCAGTGAGCGCGGGCGTCGCTGCCCGTCAGCACTCTGAAACCGGACGGCGGCAGCGGCAGCGCGGACGGGATTGGCTCGTCGGGCAGCCACAACAACAAATTGTCACGGCTTTCGATGGTCTTTTTCCAGGTGCGTTCCAGGCGGCGAAATCCCCGCATGTTTGCCGAAGCCAGCGCAAAAATCGAACCAGCGATCCTCAGGCTGGGCGACACGTCGGAAGCCTTGACCGGTGCCTGATGTGTGATGTCGCCCTTGGCCAGATAGGCGTGCATGCGGATCAGTGTCCCGTCGATCCGCACGATCTCCTGTGTCCCGTCGCGTTCGTTCGATGCGGGATCCAGACTGATCCCCGAGAAGCAACCGTCGAACAGGCAATCGTCGATGGTGCCACTGAGAAGATGGTCGTTTTCGACCGCATCATCCCTGATTTCGCTGAGCCAGCATCCTTTGAGCAGAAAACCATCGGCCCGCTCGGCGAAGCGAATGCCATCCCAGCAGCGGCGTGCACGCACGCCTTCTATCGTCGCATTGGTGCTTCCGTCCCTGACAAGCAGGGCCGCGCTGTTGCAGTAGGTGTCCTGCCAGTCCGACGTGAGCGGCACCTCGCCGTTGAAGCGCCCGCCGACAAGGTGGACGTTGGGGCAGTTGCGGATGACAAGCGGATAGCGATTGACCGGCAGCGCCCCCGCATCGCAGCCCATGATCGCACTTGGGTCGCTGTTTCTGCTGTTGGCGACTGTGAAGGACGCATTCCGCGCGTCGACTGTTGCTCCGGCCTGCAGGTCCCGAACTGACCGTTGTTCGTAGCCGTACTCACCTCTCAGCACGACCTGCGTACCGCTGCCACCCGACTGGAGAGGCGCTTGCCCGCCTTCTGCCTTGGACGACGGCGGCAACAGGGCCAACACGGGCGACATGCCGGCAAGGCTCAGGAACGAACGGCGGTCCATCCTCCTGCTCATTGGCCAGCCGAACCGCATAGCCGATGCCTGTCGAGGCAGGCCAAAAGCACGACCTCAAGTGCCCTTTCTGCCACGTCTTCGGGCGAGGCCAACCTGTCCACGTCGACTGCCGCCAATAGGTGATCTTCCGTCCCCATTCCCGTCTCAAGTACGGCCGCCATCTCGCGGCAGGCACGGTCGGCCGACGACCAGAGATCGAGGTCGCGATCGGGAGACGTCCTCTGCATCCGCGAAGACCGGTCGCCCCTCGTCAGGAGCCGATCGCGTGCAACGCCGGCCTCGCCGCGCAGATGGACAAAAACCATGTCATGCACGCCAATGGCGGACAGGATCTCGAGCCATTTCTCGGATGTTTCGCGATGCTTGCTCTTCAGCAAGATGGACCAGAACCCCTGCAGCAGTCCCTGATCCATGATGATGATGGTATTTCTTCTTGGCCTCTCGTTCTCGACATAGGCAACCAGAACCGAAAGGTTCCAGATGACCCTGACTGCGTCGATGATCGATGATTGCCCACTTTCGAAGACAAAGCGTGCAATTCGCGCAACCAACGAGCGAAACTCACGATTCATGAGTCTTGGAGCGACAATGCCGATCCTGTAGATCTGCCGGCGGATGAATGTTCTTGTCCCCCAGGCTATTTGCACCTCACCTATCAGCGGGCCGCACCGTCGCAGGCTGTTTGCCAGCAGGCTGGAGGCAGTTGTCTTTCCAATCCCGGGGAGACCGAAGAATTCCACAAATCGAATGTCTGTCTGAAGCGCGCGTGCTTCAGCGCTTGGCGGGAGGCTTGCCGCCAGGTCACGAACCGTGTGCGAAGTCATTTGGATTCAGCCGGTGAAGTTGACTCTTGGAAGGTCGACGAAGCAGGGAAAAAGGCGCCCAGCTCTTCTGTTCCTCAGCGTTCGAATAGCTGCGGCGCAGTGGTGGCGTAGAGCTTTGCATGCCCGTCAGAGCCGGCCTGCAGCGATCGTTGCATGCCGCGATAGGCCATGAGCAGCGCCAAGGGCAGCCAGAAGAAGGGCGCGGTTGATGGGCCGAAGGAATCGCTCATCTGGTTTGCCGCGAGGTAATTCCACACCGAAACCGATGAACCGAGCACCATCACATTCGCTTCCGTCGCGTCCTCACTCCTGTCATTGCCGAACAGTGTGGAAAGAACGGCGGTGACCAGATATCCCGCGACCAGCAGGACGATGACCGCTACCAGCGCAACGCCGGGCACCCCGAGCGTTCTGAAGTAATCGATGAACAGATTGTGGCTATGAGGAGCAATGTCGCCCACCGGCTGCCCTGCCCCGACCCCGATGAAGGGATGCGTCAGGCCGAGATCGATGGACATCGACCACAATCGCTGCCGCGATACGATCGAATGCGCTTCACCTCCGGAGAGTTGAACCGACAGCAGCTTGTAAGCCCGTGGATTGAGGGACTGCAATGTGACCAGACACACCTGGATCAACACGGGAGCCGCAACCACGCCCAGGATCACGGATAACGGCCTCTGCTTTCGCATCACCAGATAGATACTGTATAGGCCGAAGAAAATTCCGAGACCGACAACGCCGACAACGAAATTTGTCTTTGAACCTGATTTCACCAGGCCCAGCAGCACCGCCGCAAGACAGCCCAGCAGGAGAATCCGGTGCCTGCGAGCAGTGACCAGCTGCGCGGCGATCAACGGCAGCCCCGCCGACAGCGCAATTCCCAACTGGTTCGAATGCTTGAAATATCCTTCAGCCCGGTCGGCGAACTTGGCGTCGCCCAGGCCGATCGTCACAAGGCACGATGTTGCGACGCTCATGATGATCATCGCCATCACAAGCCTGTCGACCGCCTCGAAACCCTTGGGTCTGGTAGAGATAGCTGCAACCGCCGGGATAGTGGCAAATCCGAATATCTGCGCGAAAACTGCGCGCATTGTCCGGAGCGGACTGTCTGCATAGAGCATCGATAGAAGGGAAAGAACGATGATGAAGGCAGATGTCGTCAGCACGGCAGCCGCCAGGGCCGCTTCGGTCTGATGAAGGCGCCTTGCCGTTTCGCCATAGCAGACGACGCTTACCAGTGCGCAGAACAGAGCCAGCAGGAAGGAAAGCGACCCATCGGTTCCGGCAATCCGCGTGGCGCCAGGAAACCAGATCGACACGATGAGCAACAGAACGGATGCCTGCAGCATGGGATGTTGGTCTGTGGAATGTCGCACCGAAAGCGCTACTTCCTGCGTTTTTTGGCGGTCCATGAGAGGGGTCGTCCGTGGCTCGGCATTCGCTCGAGTAAAACAATTCAAGGCATGCTGCCGCACTGCGGGTGAATACTCCGCATATCTTCAGCAAGCAGCGTAGGCTCAGCCGACAGCCAAGGAAATGAGCGAAAGGGTGACATTGGTGCAAGGTGACCTACGCCTTTTGTGCAAGGGACGGAGGCGCGGTTTCCCGAGGCCTCTATTGCCACGAGGAGGGTTGCGTAGGGCAGCCCCAGGCGCGCAGACCACAGACGATAGGCGTGCACCGGATTGAATGTTGGTACGGCTCGCAAAATGTGGGAGACTTTGCGCGGCACATTGGTTCTTCCGCGCTCATAGGAGATCGCCGTGCTTTGGAGCCTTGTCGCCGTCGGCGTGACTGGCATTTTGCTGGGATTTCGCTTTCGCGCACCTGCACTTATCGTTGTCACGGCCGTGACCGTCGTCATCAGCGCCGTGGCAAGCGGTACCGACGATCTGTTTGATCGGCAGCGCCTGCTTTCGATCCTGCTCCTCGTTGCCACGCTGCAGTGCGCTTATGTGCTCGGCCTCTTGCTCGGCGCCATATGGCGTCGTGGCGTGACCCATGAGCAATGACGGAGCGTGGCATGCGCAAGGCGCGCCACATGAAGCCGTTCGGACGCGACGCGCCTTCAGTCAGGACGCTTGGTCGAATTTCATCACGGCGAAGATCGTCCGTACGAGAATGACGACATCGGCCCATACCGACCAGTTTCGGATGTAGCGGCTGTCGATGGAGACGCGACTGGCATAGTCTACTGCGTCTCTGCCTGTCACTTGCCACAGGCCGGTCAGTCCTGGGCGGGCTTGCAAATACTCGGCCGCACAGGCGCCGTAGCGTTGCAGTTCGTCGGGAACGACCGGGCGCGGACCGACACAGCTCATTTCCCCGCGCAGCACGTTGATGAGCTGCGGCAGCTCGTCCAGGCTCGACTTCCTGAGGATGCGCCCCAGGAATGTGATGCGCGGGTCGTTCTTGAATTTCCAGTTCTGCTCCCACTCCTTGGCGGCTTCGGGGTTGTTCGCCAGATAGTCGGCCAGAACCTGCTGGGAATTGGCCACCATGGTCCTGAACTTGTAGCAGGCGAAACGCTTGCCGTTGAAACCGACACGGGTGTGGGAAAATATCGCCGGCCCGCCATCGGTTACCCATATCAGAAGGGCAACGATCAGCATGACCGGAGCGGCCAGGACAAGCGCGACCAGAGCGACCGTCACGTCCATCATCCTCTTGCGTCGGCCTCCGAGTGGACGACGGCTGCGGCCGACGTGCAGGCCAGGTCCGCGGGGATTTATGTCGAATGCACTGATTGTCATGGGTTTCGACCAGGAACGCTGTTTGAGTGCTGCTGCAGCTTGAGTGCTGTTGCAACGCCCAACTTCACAGCGACGGATCATCCGCGACAAGAGCCGCAAAGGAGGTAGCCAGCTAACGGTCGCCGGTTACCCCCTTAGCCTTATTTCAAGGCAACCGATGTCATGCGGCGGTCGGCCCCGTGGAGGCAGCCAAGCCGTTGAGAGCCGTCTGCCGATGCAACAACCCTGGGAGGTGCAGATGATCGTTCAGGAGAGGCCAGAACCGCGTCGCACAGCCGAATGCTGACGGTGACCGTCTCAAACTGGCCTCGACTGTTGCCGCTGCGCGGATGCGGCCAGCGCAATACCGGTAGCCGGCCAGGCGCCGGGCGCCTCCCTATTCGTTCGGACAGGTCCGTCCGTTGCAGCCATGGCAGCGGTAAGTCTTCCGACCGAACGGCGTATCACCGGCATCCGATTGCCGTGGTAGCGGTTCGGCCAAATTCAGCCTTACTTGCAGGAATGACGCATTGAAACTGGATCCGTCATGAAGCGGTCGAGAGTGCCAGCCTGATACAGGCCATCACTTTCCTCCGCAGACAGGAAAACCACGGGGGACCGTGCTTGCAAATGCGCAGGCAGGCTAAGGTGGCCAGTGAACGCAATGCGTGAAGGCGTGCGCACCGCGCCCGGACGAAATCCTGTGAAGCAGGGCTTCCTGCGTCAAAGGACGTTACCGGCCGATCTTGACAATGGAGAGCGCGCAACGTGACGGACAGCTTCATGCCCTCATCATTTGAGTTCCCCGCAAGACCGGTCGCCCGCCATGTTCCCGATATCGACCACGCGGAAGCACTTGCCATCGTCCGCGAGCAAATAGCCTTGCTCGATCTCGATCTCTCCGGGCTCACCGTGGTCGTTGGCACCGCGACGGGATACCAGGCGGTAGCCGCGACAGCCGCTGCGCTGGCCGATGCCGGCCGTGTCATAGCGCTCGCCGGCGAATTCCAAAGACTTTCGACCCTGGCGACGGCCGCCGAGGCCACCTTGGCATTTGCCAAGTACGCCAACGTCGCCGAGCGCGTCGAAGTGATGAACCGCATCGACAGCCGCGGATGGCATGACGTCGATCTCCTCGCCAACGGTCTCCAGGTTGGGCCGATCCCGAGATCGCTCATCGAACTCCTGCCCCCTCATGCGGTGGTTTCGCTGATGGCCGAACCATGGGAGCTTCGGCCCGGCATTGTGGACTTCGACAGCTGTGACGACGCCGGCATCAAAGTCGCGGCTCCCAACCTCAGCCATCCGGCCATTAACCTGCTGCCTGAGCTCGCACGGCTATGCTGCATCATGCTCGACGAGGCCGGCGTCGAGCATGCCGGCGCAACAATCGCCCTTGTCTGCGATACGCCCTGTGCGCCATTCATCGAGCAGGCGCTGCGCGATCGTGGAGCGAGAGTGGGCGTTTTTGCGCATCCGTCGCTGCTGACCAACGGCAAATGGGATGTGATCGTTGCCGCGATGCGGCCCTCCGACAGACCGCCAATGGATATCAAAAGCCTGGGCCGCATTTCCGAGACCTCGCGCCACGCCTTGCTGGTGCAGTTCAGCGGCGAGATCGATCGCTCGGCCGCCAGCTACTTCGGCCTGAGGGTGTGGCCGCCGAAGCGACCCGCCCGCGGTCAACTGGGCCTGCCGCTGGACGTGCTCGGAGCGGCGCCGGCAATCCGCAAGCTGACAGGCGGGCTGAAGGCCGCCGAAGCTGCATATCGCGGCGAAGCGCTGGGACGCGATAGCGTCGGATTTATCGTGAACGCAAGGTCCGCGACGATCGAGCGGGGACGCGCCGGGACGCGCGCCGGCGTACATCTGTTGCGCTAAGGCGATTCCAGGAAAAGTGCGTCGCGGTTTCCCGTCCGGAATCGCGCAAAGAATTGGAGAGCCCGGAGGGAACCTCCGAGCATCAGGTCTGCGATCCGGACCTCAAGGATGACCGCCCCAAAATCGAGGCGACAATGCCCGGCGTCAGATCACCTGGGGCCGGTCTGGCAGGCCGGCCCAGTAGGCCTCAAAGCATCATCTCTCTGAGCTTGTAGGCTACCTCCGTGCGGTTCGTAGCCTTCAGCTTCTTCATGATGTTGCGGATGTGGACCTTGACGGTACTCTCGCAAAGGTTGAGCTCATAGGCGATTATCTTGTTCGCCTTGCCTTTTCTGAGCGCCTCCACGACAGCCGCTTCGCGCGTGGTGAACATGCCGGTGAGTGGACGGGCGCTGCTTGCTGTCGCGTGGATGATCTCCCGAAGCGCCAGCACGCAGCTGGCGGGTACGAAGATTCCTCCGGCGCGAGCGAGACCAGTGGCCTCGGCAGCAACCTTCACTGTCACACTTGTCGGAATGTAGCCCCGAGCACCACTTTCGAGCGCCGCGAGGATCTCGCCTGGCTCATCGGAATCCGCGACCACGATGACGGGCACGGCGCCGACCTCGGAAACGAAGTGCAAGAGCTCCGCCCGAACGCTCTGGTCGGTGACCCTTTTTGCTCCCAGAAGCACGAGGAAAGCTGATGGTTCGGCCGCGTCGGCGATATTGTGGAATTCGTCGAGCGATCCCACGGCACTGACCCGTAAACTAGGATTGTGTTCGACAAGGCCGCGAGCGAGGCATTCCCGCTCAAGTGCTCGCTTGTCGATGATTACGACAAGACCTTCGTTCGGGTGTCCGCCTTCAAGCCTAATCTTGCCGACACCACTGCTATCCGCCAGATGCCCATTATGTCCATTGTGTATAGCCACCCCCGTGGCACCATTCGAGAAATCGGGATTTTGAGAGTACACCATAGCCTTACTCCTGCTCTCCGTTGCCGATTTACTTTCTCTATATCCTCTCTTTTTCTTTGCCTGGCGCCCCACGCAAAGCATCTCGTGCGTGTGAACCGATAAGCCTCATCCACGGCATATCAGCCCTGCACGTTCACTGGGAGTAAATCTCAAGGAGTAAGGCATAAACGCCGATCCAACGCTCGACGTACGGTGCCACCCGCCACGCTCCGTTTAGGTAGCCCAGCCCGACCTACCTAAATGCATACTAAGGGTGCTGTGGAAAACTCGCATTAATCCCGGTTAACAATTTGGTAATTATATCTTAGGTGACTAATGTAATCCGAAAGGATGACAACCTTAGCTTGCAACGTCGAGTGTTACACTAAGAAGCTGAACGCCCCCCCGCCAATTAGCTCGCACCCCGACCACGGCAGTCGGGGTTCTTTTGGCAAGCAGAACTGCCTGGCTGGGAAGGCGGTCGAAAGCCCCGACCGTGACCACATGCGGCGAGCGGTCCTCCAAAATGGCGCGACAGCCCCCTGGCCGGCGCATCGCCTCGCACCGACGACGGTCGGTCACATGAACCCCGGAGGCAACGCAGACTTTCTTCAGCCCTGCGCCCGGACCTGCGGGAGGGCGGCGGTGAGCGACCGCTCGAATGCATCGACCAGCGTATTGACCTGGGCCTCGGTGATGATCAGCGGCGGGCAGAAGGCGATCGCGTCGCCCATGTTGCGCGAGATGACGCCATTCTGCTGCAGCAATCCGTTGACCAGGGCGCCGAGCGCACCGGGCTTCCCCCACGGCGCCTTGCCAGCCTTGTCGGCGACCAGCTCGACGGCGGCGATCAGACCGACGCCGCGCACCTCGCCGACGAGCGGATGCGAAGCGAGCCTGCGTAACCGGGCCTGCAGGTGCGCACCGACCGCACGCGCATTGCCGACAAGATCGCGCTCCTCGATCAGCTTGAGATTCTCCAGCGCCACGGCGGCGGCCACCGGATGGCCGCCGCCCGTGAAGCCATGCCCGAACGTGCCGATGCGGTCGCTCTCTTCCGCAATCGGCTCGAACACCCTCTCATTGATGAGCAGGGCAGAAATCGGCAGGTATGACGACGAGATCTGCTTGGACAGCACCATGATGTCGGGCCTGATGCCGAAGGTCTGCGAGCCGAACATCTCGCCGGTCCGGCCAAAGCCGCAGATGACCTCGTCGGCCACGAGCAGGATGTCGTATTTCGACAGCACCGACTGGATCTTCTCCCAGTAGCCGACAGGCGGAACGATGACGCCGCCGGCGCCCATGATCGGTTCGCCGAAGAAGGCGGCGATGGTCTCCGGTCCCTCCGCAAGGATCAGCTTCTCGAGATCCCCGGCAAGACGGCTCGCGAACTGTTCTTCGCTTTCGCCCGGCTCGGCCTCGCGCCAGTAATGCGGCGTCGACGTGTGGAGCACGTTGGCGATCGGCAGGTCGAATGACAGATGGTTGTTGGGCAGCCCGGTCAGGCTTGCCGCGGCAATCGTCACGCCGTGATAGCCGCGTTTGCGGCTGATGATCTTCTTGCGTGCCGACTGGCCGAGCGCATTCGACCGGTACCAGATCATCTTCATGGCCGTGTCGTTGGCCTCGGAACCCGAATTGGTGAAATACGCCTTGTTCATCGGGACCGGCGCCATCTGGACCAGCCTTTCAGCCAGGTCGATCAGCGGCGAATGCGATTTCGAACCGAAGTCGTGATAATAGGGCAGCTTCGACATCTGCCTTGTGGCGGCGTCGACCAGACGCTTTTCCGAAAAGCCGACGGCTACGCTCCACAGGCCCGCCATCGCTTCGATGTAGCGATTGCCGGCCACATCCTCGACATAGATGCCGTCGCCCTTCTCGATGACCAGCGGGCCCGATTCCTGATGCTTGCGAGCATTGGTATAGCCATGCAGATGGTAGCGTATGTCACGGGCTTCAGGGGAATTGGGTCTGGCGTCCATGACGGCTCCTGTCTGCATGCGTACGGGAACTGTCACCTGCTCCACTTGGGATTGCGCAGTTTCCTTCCTGCATGTTCACAAACGAAAACGGCCCGCACAAGGCGGGCCGTTTTCGAAACTTGGTTGCGGGGACAGGATTTGACTTTTTCAGTCCCGCGGCGTCGGCTTCACCTCCTTGCGGGCCCCTGATGAGGGCAAAAATCAACCGGCCACCACAGCGCAATACCAAAACGGCCCGCACAAGGCGGGCCGTTTTCGAAACTTGGTTGCGGGGACAGGATTTGAACCTGTGACCTTCAGGTTATGAGCCTGACGAGCTACCGGGCTGCTCCACCCCGCGTCAACCTTAGAAGTAAGCCGAAACTTACCGGATTCAAGCGCCGCCAAATGAAAGGGCCGCTTGCGCGGCCCGAAATCCCGTTTGGCGGGCCTAATCGTAAGGAGAAGATTTTTCAACGTGCGTTTGGCAGACCTGGCAGCGACCTACTCTCCCGCGTCTTGAGACGAAGTACCATCAGCGCTGGAGCGTTTCACGGCCGAGTTCGGAATGGGATCGGGTGCAGCCGCTCCGCCATAACCACCAGGTCGGCAAAACGCACGTTGTTCGAGAAGCTGTTTTCTGTGCCATCCATCTCGGCGCAATCCAAAGGATTGTCGCCTCGATGGGCATAAGGAATGAGAACGATCAAGCCGATCGAACTATTAGTACCGGTAAGCTTCAAGCGTTGCCGCTCTTCCACACCCGGCCTATCAACGTGGTCGTCTTCCACGGTTCTCAGGGAATACTCGTTTTAAGGTGGGTTTCCCGCTTAGATGCCTTCAGCGGTTATCCCGTCCGGATATAGCTACCCTGCTATGCGGCTGGCGCCACAACAGGTCCACCAGAGATCCGTCCATCCCGGTCCTCTCGTACTAGGGACAGATCCTTTCAATATTCCTACACCCACGGCAGATAGGGACCGAACTGTCTCACGACGTTCTGAACCCAACTCACGTACCGCTTTAAATGGCGAACAGCCATACCCTTGGGACCTGCTCCAGCCCCAGGATGCGATGAGTCGACATCGAGGTGCCAAACAACCCCGTCGATATGGACTCTTGGGGGTCATCAGCCTGTTATCCCCGGCGTACCTTTTATCCGTTGAGCGATGGCCCTTCCACGCGGGACCACCGGATCACTATGACCGACTTTCGTCTCTGCTCGACTTGTCAGTCTCGCAGTCAGGCAGGCTTATGCCATTGCACTCAGCGAACGATTTCCGACCGTTCTGAGCCCACCATCGCGCGCCTCCGTTACTCTTTAGGAGGCGACCGCCCCAGTCAAACTACCCACCATACATTGTCCCGGACCCGGATAACGGGCCGCGGTTAGACATCCATAGTAATAAGGGTGGTATTTCAAGGGTGGCTCCACCTGAGCTGGCGCCCAGGTTTCAAAGCCTACCACCTATCCTACACATGCCACTACGAATGCCAATGTAAAGCTATAGTAAAGGTGCACGGGGTCTTTCCGTCTAACCGCAGGAACCCCGCATCTTCACGGGGAATTCAATTTCACTGAGTCTATGCTGGAGACAGCGGGGAAGTCGT
>NZ_CP015318.1:52500-55000 GCF_001686985.1 Mesorhizobium amorphae CCNWGS0123
GTTCGAGTTCAGCTTCCGCCCTGGGGTGGAAGACGACCCGGTACTCCATTGCCTACTTGGCTTTCGCCTGCTTCGCGCGATGACGCGCCTCGAGCCGCGAAAAAACCGTCTCGGCAGGAATGCCCTTGGCCGGATCCCGATGGAGCTCGCTCAAACGCGCCGGAATCTCCTCGCGCAGCCATCTTTCCCGCTCCGCCTCGAAATCCTCGAGCATGCGCAGCCCGGCGCGAACAACCTCACTGGCATTGTTATAGCGGCCTGATTCGAGCTGCTTCCTGATGAAGCTCTCATAGTGATCGTTCAGGGCGTAGTTGGGCATGGCAATCTCCTGGAGAGATTATGGTGTCGATCAGGATCGATAGCAATAGATAGTAATGATTAGCAGTAAGCGCATACTGCCACGCTTCATGTCGATGATTCTCTGGCGGGGGAATACTCGGTTACCTGGTTCTGCGGCATCGAAATGCCGCCAGTCACGATCGCGCCGGCGCCAATCGAGATTCGTGCCCGGGATTATCCGCCACTCCTCTCAGCGTCCGGCCGAGCCAGGAGCAAACCGGCTGCGCTGGAGTGGGACCGCAGATTGCGAACGCGCCGGAAGGATTGAGACGATCCTCCGGGTTCTGATTCGTGATCAAGGCGCCAAACGCAAACGGCCCGCTTGGGGGCCGGCTGTTTTTCATTGCAAATTTGGATTTGACTTTTTCAGTCCCGCGGCGTCGGCTTCACCTCCTTGCGGGCCCCTGATGAGGGCAAAAATCAACCGGCCACCACAGCGCAATACCAAAACGGCCCGCACAAGGCGGGCCGTTTTCGAAACTTGGTTGCGGGGACAGGATTTGAACCTGTGACCTTCAGGTTATGAGCCTGACGAGCTACCGGGCTGCTCCACCCCGCGTCAACCTTAGAAGTAAGCCGAAACTTACCGGATTCAAGCGCCGCCAAATGAAAGGGCCGCTTGCGCGGCCCGAAATCCCGTTTGGCGGGCCTAATCGTAAGGAGAAGATTTTTCAACGTGCGTTTGGCAGACCTGGCAGCGACCTACTCTCCCGCGTCTTGAGACGAAGTACCATCAGCGCTGGAGCGTTTCACGGCCGAGTTCGGAATGGGATCGGGTGCAGCCGCTCCGCCATAACCACCAGGTCGGCAAAACGCACGTTGTTCGAGAAGCTGTTTTCTGTGCCATCCATCTCGGCGCAATCCAAAGGATTGTCGCCTCGATGGGCATAAGGAATGAGAACGATCAAGCCGATCGAACTATTAGTACCGGTAAGCTTCAAGCGTTGCCGCTCTTCCACACCCGGCCTATCAACGTGGTCGTCTTCCACGGTTCTCAGGGAATACTCGTTTTAAGGTGGGTTTCCCGCTTAGATGCCTTCAGCGGTTATCCCGTCCGGATATAGCTACCCTGCTATGCGGCTGGCGCCACAACAGGTCCACCAGAGATCCGTCCATCCCGGTCCTCTCGTACTAGGGACAGATCCTTTCAATATTCCTACACCCACGGCAGATAGGGACCGAACTGTCTCACGACGTTCTGAACCCAACTCACGTACCGCTTTAAATGGCGAACAGCCATACCCTTGGGACCTGCTCCAGCCCCAGGATGCGATGAGTCGACATCGAGGTGCCAAACAACCCCGTCGATATGGACTCTTGGGGGTCATCAGCCTGTTATCCCCGGCGTACCTTTTATCCGTTGAGCGATGGCCCTTCCACGCGGGACCACCGGATCACTATGACCGACTTTCGTCTCTGCTCGACTTGTCAGTCTCGCAGTCAGGCAGGCTTATGCCATTGCACTCAGCGAACGATTTCCGACCGTTCTGAGCCCACCATCGCGCGCCTCCGTTACTCTTTAGGAGGCGACCGCCCCAGTCAAACTACCCACCATACATTGTCCCGGACCCGGATAACGGGCCGCGGTTAGACATCCATAGTAATAAGGGTGGTATTTCAAGGGTGGCTCCACCTGAGCTGGCGCCCAGGTTTCAAAGCCTACCACCTATCCTACACATGCCACTACGAATGCCAATGTAAAGCTATAGTAAAGGTGCACGGGGTCTTTCCGTCTAACCGCAGGAACCCCGCATCTTCACGGGGAATTCAATTTCACTGAGTCTATGCTGGAGACAGCGGGGAAGTCGTTACGCCATTCGTGCAGGTCGGAACTTACCCGACAAGGAATTTCGCTACCTTAGGACCGTTATAGTTACGGCCGCCGTTTACTGGGGCTTCGATTCAGAGCTTGCACCCCTCCTCTTAACCTTCCAGCACCGGGCAGGCGTCAGACCCTATACGTCGTCTTGCGACTTCGCAGAGCCCTGTGTTTTTGATAAACAGTCGCTACCCCCTGGTCTGTGCCACCCTCCTCTGCTTGCGCAGAAAAGGGTCACGCTTCTTCCGAAGTTACGCGTGCAATTTGCCGAGTTCCTTCAGCATAGTTCTCTCAAGCGCCTTGGTATACTCTACCAGACCACCAGTGTCGGTTTCGGGTACG
>NZ_CP015318.1:4860000-6268270 GCF_001686985.1 Mesorhizobium amorphae CCNWGS0123
GCGCGGCACCTGCAGCGGCATCTCGCCCTCTTCGCCGATCGGCTGGATCGAAACCAGGTCGCGGTCGTCGGCGCTGCCGGGCAGCGCCGAGCCATGCATCACCTTGAGCCGCTCGGCCGCGTCGAGCGAGGTCGACAGGCCCTTGGCCATATCCAGCGTCACATGGTTGCCGCCGATGGCGATGGCGTCGCCATGGACGAACTTGCCTTCCGAGAACACCGAGATCGTCGTCGTGCCGCCGCCCATGTCGATGCAGGCCGCGCCCATTTCGAGCTCGTCGTCGACCAGGGCGGCAAGCCCGCTGGCATAGGGCGTCGCCACCATGCGCTCGACCGACAGATGCGAGCGGTTGATGCAGAGCTCCAGATTGCGCAGCGGCGCCGCATCGCCGGTCAGCACATGCATGTCGACACCGAGCGATTCACCGACCATGCCGCGCGGATCGCGCACGCCGCGCTCGGAATCCAGCGAGAAGCCGACGGGAAGCGAATGGATCACCTCGCGTTCGGTCTTGAGCGCCTGCTTGGCGCCGGCGGCCAGCACCCGCTTGATGTCGGCCTCGTCGGCCTGATGGCCGCCAAGGTTGATGGTGGCCGAGTAGGCTTCGCTCTTCAGCCGGCCGGCCGTCATGTTGACGATCAGCGAATCCACCGTCAGCCCCGCCATGCGCTCGGCTGCGTCGACGGCGAGGCGGATGGCATGCTCGGCGCGGTCGAGATCGACGACGACGCCCGACTTCACGCCTTGCGATTTCTGGTGGCCGATGCCGATCACCTGGATGCGATGCGAGCGTCCGCGCAACAGCTTGCCGTCGTCGCGCGGCTTCAGCTTCGCCACCACGCAGCAAACCTTGCTCGAACCGACATCCAGCACCGTCAATGTGCCGGAGCGGCGCGAGGAGGCATCATTGTTGCCGCCGAGCCAGCTCATATCTTCGTCTCCGGCTTGTGCTTCGGCTTCTGCGGCTTTTCGTTCAGCGCCGCCTCGCGCTGCGTCGCCGCTTCCGGCGTCAACTGCACGACGAGACGGTCGGACAGGCGCATGTCGACGGCGGCGATGTCGCGCGTCAAAAGCCCGTTGTCGTGATCCATCCTGACCAGGTCGGCGATCGCCTGATCCTCGCCATCCTCCGGCAGCTTGATCGTGATGCCGTTCTCGAGCTTCAGGTCCCAGCGCCGTTCGCCAATGCGGATATAGCCTTTGACCCGCGCCGCCAGCTCCGGATATTTCTTGATCTTGGCCAGGAAATCCGGGGCCTTGGCCGGCGCGCCGGTGCCGATGATCAGCGGCAGCAAAGCCTGCTTGCCACCAGAGAACGGCGCGATCACCTCGCCGGACCGCTCGATCACCGAAAGTGTATTGCCCTGCTGCCAGAGCGCGAAAGGCTCACGTTCCTCGATGCGCACTTCCAGCGTATGCGGATAGACCTTGCGCACCGCGGCGACCTCGACCCAGGGCAGCGTCGCGATCCGCTCGCGCGCAGCTTCGGCGTCGAAGCCGATCAGCGAGGTCCAGCCGTCGAGCTGAAGCCGGTCCAGTATGTCGATCTCTGAGGTTTCGCGATTACCGACCACCTTGATCTGGTCGACGGCGAAGCCCGTGCGGGCAGTGATGCCCTGGACGATGCTGTCCGTGTAGCCGCCAAGATAGGCGCCATAGGCGCTGCTCGATCCGATGAGGACCGCCGACAGGATGGCGGCGCAGAAAGGCGGCGCAGTGAACTCACCCTCGCCCAGGCGCGCAAGCACGCGCACCGGCCGGCGAAGCAGCCGCGGCAGCACGAAATGGTCGAAAGACAGCGGCACGCCGAACAGCGTCGGCCCAGCCGCGCCCATCCCCTTGCCCTGGCCCCATTTCAACGCAGACACGAAGCGTCCTCCACCATCCAACTCAACAAATCGCCGAACGAATGTCCCGCATGCGCGGCGATTTCGGGCACCAGAGACGTCGGCGTCATGCCCGGCTGGGTGTTGACCTCGAGCCAGACAACCTCGCCGTTCTCGGAGTGACGGTCGTCGTAACGGAAGTCCGACCGGGAGACGCCCCGGCAACCGATAGCTTGGTGAGCCTTGAGCGCCAGTGTCTGTATTTTTTGGTAAATATTCGGTGAAATTTTAGCAGGGGTTTCGTGTTTTGATCCGCCCGCGACGTATTTTGAATCATAGTCGTAGAAGGAATGGCCGGTCGGGATGATCTCGCAGACACCGAGCGCCACGTCACCCATCACCGCGCAGGTCAGCTCGCGCCCATGCACGTACCGCTCGACCATGACGGTATCGCCGTATTTCCATTCCGACGAGCCGATGACCTGCGGCGGATGCGACTGCCCCTCATGCACGATGACCACGCCGAAGCTCGATCCTTCGTTGACCGGCTTGACCACATAGGGCGGCTTCATCGGATGCTTGCTCTGGATGGCGAAGCGGTTGGTCACCTTCGATTCCGCCACCGGAACGCCGACCGCCTTGACGACCTTCTTGGCCAGCTCCTTGTTCATGGCAAGCGCCGAGGCGAGCACGCCGGAATGGGTGTAGGGAATGGCCAGATATTCGAGGATGCCCTGGATGGTGCCATCCTCGCCGAATGGACCATGCAGCGCGTTGAAGACGACGTCAGGCTTGAGCTCGGCAAGCACGGCGCCGACATCGCGCGCAACATCGACGCGGGTGACCTGGCAGCCTTCCTTCTCAAGCGCATCGGCACACGCTTTCCCCGAGGACAGAGACACGGGCCGCTCCGACGAGAATCCACCCAGGAGGACGGCCACATGCTTGCTTTTCATTTTCCCGTCATCCCCTCTCACGGCGGGTCCGCAACCAATGTTTCCGCAACATTGAGTCCGAGTCTCCCGGCAGGTTGCCCCCCAGACGGAAAACGCGGGTGACGCGTCGAACGACTCAAATCAGGAAACGCTTTAGGGCAGAGAATCAGAGAGTTGATTCGCTGGCAAGTGCTTATGAATCCGACAGATTCACTTTCCGCGAAAACAGCTACGAAAACTGTGTTGTGAGTCTTTGGAGCAACGGTCGCGCGGGTATTTCGGGTCCATGAAGTTAATGCATCACATGAACTTCAGCGCACGCTAATACGCCTTAAAGCAGCTGCCCGAGAAATTCCTGCACGGCATGGCCCTGCCGGAAATCGCCGAGGCGCTTGATTTCCCATTGCAGCCGGATGCCTGAATGTTCAAGCACCCGTGCCCGCACCGTCTCGCCGAGATATTCGAGGTCGTAGCCGGTCGCGGTTCCCGTGTTGATCATGAAGTTGCAGTGCATCGGCGACATCTGCGCGCCGCCGATCATCAGCCCGCGGCAGCCGGCCTTGTCGATCTCCCTCCAGGCCGAAGTGCCCTCCGGATTCTTGAAGGTCGAGCCGCCGGTCTTCTCGCGGATCGGCTGCACCGTCTCGCGATGGTTCTGCACGGCATCCATCGCTGCCTTGATCTCAGCCTGGTCCTGCAAGGTTCCTTCGAAAGTCGCCGAAGTGAAGATCAGCCCTGAAGGCGCCGACGAATGGCGGTAGGCATAGCCCATATCGGCATTGCTCAGCGTATGGACATTGCCCTTGCGGTCGAGCGCCCGCACCTCGACGACGCGCTCGCGTGTCTCGACGCCATTGGCGCCTGCGTTCATCCTGAGCGCACCGCCTACGGCGCCCGGAATGCCGTGGTAGAAATGAAAGCCGCCAATGCCCGCCTCGTAGGCGACGGCGGCGACCCGCTTGTCCGGCGTCGCCGCACCCGCCTTGATAGAGGTTGGCCCGATGACTTCAGCCTCGCCGAAGCCTTTCGCCGAAAGACGGACGACGAAGCCGGCAATGCCGCCGTCGCGCACCAGGAGGTTCGAACCGACGCCGACCACCATCAGCGGTACGTCTTCGGGAACCGCCCGCAGGAATTCAGCGAGATCCTCCTCGTCGGCCGGCTGGAACAGGGCTTCAGCAAGCCCGCCGGCGCGGAACCAGGTGATCTTGTCCATTTCGGCATTGGGCGTGATGCGGCCGCGCAGGCCGGCAATCCGGTCGCCAAGCTTGTCGATCAACGCCTGGCCGCGCATCATGAGATTGTCCCGCCAAGTTCCTTGGGCAACGTATAGGCCCATTGCGTGATGTTGCCGGCGCCGAGGAAGACGACGAAGTCACCCGGCTTGGCCAGATCGCGGATGACAGGCGCAATCGCGGCAGGGCCCTCGATGTAGCGCGCGTCGCGATGGCCGCCGGCGCGAATGCGCGACACCAGTGCGTCCGACGTCACGCCGTCGATCGGCTCCTCGCCCGCCGCATAGACGGGCGCCACCATGACCGTATCGGCATCGTTGAAGCAGACCGAGAATTCGTTGAACAGATCGTGCAGCCGGGTGAAGCGATGTGGCTGCGCAATGGCGATGACGCGGCCAGCGGTGGCGCTGCGTGCGGCCTTCAGCACCGCGGTGATCTCGACCGGGTGGTGGCCGTAGTCGTCGAATATGTCGACGCCATTCCACGAGCCGGTATGGGTGAAGCGCCGCTTGACGCCGGCGAAGGACGACAGACCCTTCTTGATCGCCTCGGCCGACAGGCCGAGCTCATGCGCGACCGCGATCGCCGCCGTCGCGTTGGAAACATTGTGACGGCCGGGCATCGGCAGGCGCAGGCCCGATATCGTCATCTGGCCGCGGCCTTTGCGGTCGCGGATCACCACGTCGAACTCCGATATGGCGCCGGCCATGCGGTGGTTGGTGAAGCGAACGTCGGCCTGTGCGTTCTCGCCATAGGTGATGACACGCCGGTCCTCGATGCTGCCGACCAGCGCCTGCACTTCCGGATGGTCGGTGCACATCACGCCGAAGCCGTAGAACGGCACGTTCTCGACGAACTGGCGAAACGCCTCGCGCACCTTGTCGAAACTGCCATAGTGGTCGAGATGTTCGGGATCGATATTGGTGACGACGGCTATCTCGGCCGGCAGCTTCAGGAAGGTGCCGTCGCTCTCATCGGCCTCGACCACCATCCATTCGCCGTCACCCATGCGGGCGTTGGTGCCATAGGCGTTGATGATGCCGCCATTGATCACTGTCGGGTCGAGGCCTCCGGCTTCGAGCAGCGTCGCCACCATCGAGGTCGTCGTCGTCTTGCCGTGGGTGCCGCCGATCGCCACCGCCTGGCGGAAGCGCATCAGTTCGGCCAGCATCTCGGCCCGCCGCACGACAGGCAGCAGCTTCTCGCGCGCCGCCTTCAGCTCCGGGTTGGATTTCTTGATCGCGGTCGAAACGACCACCACTTCGGCGTCTCCGAGGTTTTCTTCCCTGTGGCCGACGAAGCACTCGATGCCCTTGTCGCGCAGCCGCTGCACATTGGCGCTGTCTGCCTGATCGGAGCCCTGCACCCTGTAGCCGAGATTGTGCAGCACCTCGGCGATGCCGCTCATGCCGATGCCGCCAATGCCGATGAAATGCACAAGGCCGATCGTCTGCGGCATCTTCATGCGTGCGTCTCCTTCCTGAAATCCGAAACGGTTTTCCTGGACGCAATAGCCTCTGTCAGATCGGCGAGCAACCGCGCCGCGTCCGGTTTTCCGGCCGATCTGGCGGCCGCGGCCATGGCCGTCAGCCTGTCGGGGTCGTCCATCAACCCGCCGATCAATGCCGCGATGCGCTCGGGCGAAAGCGTGGATTGAGCATGCACCTCGGCCCCGCCCGCTGCGGCGAGCGCCGCGGCATTGGCCGCCTGGTCGTGGTCGAGCGCGTGCGGATAGGGCACCAGCAACGCCGGCCTGCCGATGACGGCGATTTCCGAGACCGTGGAGGCCCCCGAGCGTGACATCACCAGATGTGCCGCCGCCATCCGCACCGCCATGTCGGTGAAGAAGGGCAAGACCTGTGCGTCGACGCCGAGAGCGGCGTAGGCCGACTTGACCCGCGCCACGTCCTCCGCGCGCGCTTGCTGGGTTATCGTCAGGCGTTTGCGCTGAGGCTCCGTCAGCAACGCGATGGCCGCCGGCACCGCATCGGAGAAGAACTGCGCGCCTTGGCTGCCGCCGAACACCAGCAGCCGGAACGGCTGGTCCTCTGTCGAGGCCGCGTAGGGCGTCTTTGCCGCCTCCAGCACTTGCGGCCTGACCGGGTTGCCAGTGGTCACCGTCTTGGCGCCCGCTGCACTTTCATCCTCGGGCAGGAAGCCGCCGGCGATGGCGTCGACACGGGCTGCCAGCGCCCGGTTGGCGCGGCCCATCACCGCGTTCTGCTCGTGGATCAGCGTCGGAACCTTGCGCCTGGTCGCCGCATAGAGCGGCGGCAGCGTCGGATAGCCGCCGAAGCCGACGACAACTTCCGGCTTGAACCGGGCGATGATGCCGGAAGCCTGGCGCACCCCGCGCCAGATCTTCCAGAAGGCGCCGAGAACCGCGACGGGATTCTTCGATCCCAGGGTCGCCGATTGGATCGGATGGACGGCGCCTGGAAAATGGCTGGAAAAGCGCTCGACACGGTGGTCGGTGGCCAGATGCACCGCCCAGCCGCGCTCGCTCAACTCATGCGCCAACGCCTCGGCCGGGAACAGATGTCCGCCCGTGCCGCCAGCCGCCAGAAGAATCACACCCCTCGACATCTCACTCCGCCGGCATGGCGCGCTGCGACAAGGCAAAGCCCATCTGCTTGCGCTTTTCCGGCCGCTTGCGTGTCAGCGCCAGCACCATGCCCATCGAGATGGCGATGGCGATCTGCGAGGAGCCGCCATAGGAGATGAACGGCAGCGTCATGCCCTTGGCCGGCATCAACTGCAGGTTGACGCACATGTTGATGACCGACTGCAGGCCGAACACCGTGACCAGCCCGCCGACGGCATAGCGCGTGAAATCGTCCTGTTCCTTCATCGCGGTGTTGAGGCCGCGCAGCACGATGAAGGCGAAGATCGACATGATGAAGAAGCACATGATCAGCCCGAACTCCTCGCCGGCGACCGAAAAGACGAAGTCGGCATGGCTGTCGGGAATGACCCGCTTGACCGTGCCCTCGCCCGGGCCGACGCCGAACCAGCCGCCATTGATCAGCGCCTCGCGCCCCATATCGACCTGGAACGTATCGCCCTCGCCGGTCAAAAATTTGTCGATGCGGGCGGCGACGTGCGGAAATACGGTATAGGCGGCGAACAGGCCGCTGGCGCCGGTAACGCCAAGCGCAATGATCCACAGCCATGGCAGGCCTGCCATGAAGAACATGACGCCCCAGGTGCCCGTCACCAGCATGGTCTGACCGAGATCCGGCTGGGCGACCAGCAGCGAGACGACCAGGATCAGCAGCAGCATGGCAAACAGATTGCCGGGAATATCGGGCTGGCGCTTGTGTTCGGCGAACAGCCAGGCACAGACGATGACGAAGGCCGGCTTCAGGAATTCCGACGGCTGGATCGACAGCCCGGCAAGCGATATCCAGCGCCGGGCTCCCTTCACCTCGACGCCGATGTAGAGCACCACCACCATCAGCACGAGCATGATGCACAGCATCGCCAGCGCCACGCGCCGGATCTGCCGCGATTCCAGGAAGGAGACTGCCAGCATCACGCCCAGCGCCGGCACGGTGAAGATGATTTGCCTGGTGGCGAAGTGGAAGCTGTCGAGGCCGATGCGTTCGGCCACCGCCGGGCTCGCCGCGAAGGACAGCACGATGCCCAGCCCCATCAGCGACAGGAATGCCGCCAGGAACCAGCGATCGATCGTCCACCACCAGGTCGCAACCGGACTTTTGTCGAGACGGCTTTGCATTATCGTGGCCCTCCGATGGGTTTCACACCATCTATACCGCTCGCAGCTTGCCTGAAGGCTTCGCCGCGCACTTCGAAATTCTTGAACTGGTCGAAACTGGCGCAGGCCGGCGACAAAAGCACCACCGCCTCACCGCCATCGTCCTTCGCGGCATCATTGGCCGCATGCGCGACCGCGGCCGCCAGCGTGCCCGAGATCTCATAGGGCACGGCCTCGCCGAGCGTCGCTGAGAAGCCCGGCGCCGCTTCGCCGATCAGATAGGCCTTGGCGATGCGCGGAAAGAAACCGCGCAGCGGCTCAATGCCGCCTTCCTTGGGCAGCCCGCCGGCAATCCAGTAGATGCGTGAAAAGCTCGACAGCGCCGGTGCGGCCGCGTCGGCATTGGTCGCCTTGGAATCGTTGATGAACAGCACATGGTCCTTGCGGCCGACCTGTTCCATGCGATGCGCCAGCCCGGGAAAGCTCTCCAGCCCGGCCTGGATCTCGCCCAACTCAAGCCCGACCTTCAGGCAGGCTGCGACCGCGGCAAGCGCATTCTGCGCATTATGCTGGCCGCGCAGCGAGCCGATGCCGTCGAGAAAGGCGACGCGACTATAGCGGCCATTCGCAGCTTCCATCAGATTGCCGCCGTCGGCGAAATAGCCGTCGGTCAGAGGCAAGCGCTTCGAAATGCGGATGACCTGCCTGCCCGCCCGTTCCAGCCGGTCGGCGATCTGGACGCACCAGGAATCGTCGACGCCGACGATCGCGGTCTCGCTGCCGGCCACCAGCCGCTCCTTGATCGAAGCGTAGTGCTGCATGGTGCCGTGCCGGTCGAGATGGTCGGGCGTCAAATTGAGCAGGATACCTGCGGTCGGATTGATCGAGGGCGCAAGGTCGATCTGGTAGGACGAGCATTCCACAACATAGTGGCGCCCGGCCTGAGGCGGATCGAGCGTCATGATGGCGCGGCCGATATTGCCGCCCATCTGCGTATCCCGTCCGGCCGATTTCAGGATATGCGCCGTCAGCGCCGTCGTCGTCGACTTGCCGTTGGTGCCGGTGATGGCAATGAAAGGTGCCTCGGGCGCACGAAAGATCCGCTCGCGGCAGAACAACTCGATGTCGCCGATCACCTCGACGCCTGAGCCGCGCGCGAGCTCCACGGTCCAGTGCGGCTTCGGATGCGTCAGCGGCACCCCGGGCGACAGCACGAAGGCCGAGAACCCGGCCCAGTCGGCGCCGCGCAGGTCGCCGGTCGCAATGCCGACTGCAGCCGCCTTGGCGACGCTGTCCGGATTGTCGTCCCATGCGAGGATGTCGGCCCCGCCGGCGATCAGTGCATGCGCGGTGGCGATCCCAGAGCCGCCGAGCCCGAAGAGCGAGACACGCTTGCCTGCGAAGGATGAGGCGGGGATCAAGCGGCGTCCTATCTGAGCTTGAGGGTCGACAGGCCGACCAGCGCCAGGATCACCGCGATGATCCAGAAGCGGATCACCACCTGGCTTTCGGTCCAGCCGAGCTTTTCGAAATGATGGTGGATCGGCGCCATCAGGAACACCCGCTTGCCGGTCATCTTGAAGTAACCGACCTGGATGATGACCGACAGGATCTCCACCACGAACAGACCGCCGACGATGACCAGGACGATCTCGTGCTTGGTCGCCACCGCGACGGTGCCGATCAGGCCGCCCATCGCCAGCGAGCCGGTGTCGCCCATGAAGATCGCCGCGGGCGGCGCGTTGAACCACAGGAAGCCGAGGCCGGCGCCAATGACCGCGCCAAGCACGACGGCCAGTTCGCCGGTGCCGGGGACGAAGTGGATCTGCAGATATTCGGCGAACACTGCATTGCCCGAGAGATAGGCGATGACGCCGAAGGAGGCCGCCGCGATCATGATCGGGACGATCGCCAGTCCGTCGAGACCGTCGGTCAGGTTCACCGCATTGCCGGCGCCGACGATGACGAAACAGGAGAACGGCACGAAGAACCAGCCGAGATTGACGATGAATTCCTTGGCGAAGGGGAAGGTCAGCGACGACGAGAACGGCGCCTGGCCGTTGTGCATGATCACCCAGGCGGCGATGCCGGCGATGACGAATTCGAGCGCCAGTCTTGCCTTGCCGGAAAAGCCCAGATGCGACTGCTTGGTCACCTTCAGATAGTCGTCGTAGAAGCCGATCGAGCCGAAGCCGAGCGTGACCAGCATCACCACCCAGACATAGATGCTGGAAAGGTTCGCCCACAAGAGCGACGAGCCTATGATGCCGCAAAGGATCATCAGCCCGCCCATGGTCGGCGTGCCGGCCTTCTTGAAATGCGTCTGCGGCCCGTCGGCGCGGATCGGCTGGCCCTTGCCCTGCCGAAGGCGCAGTGAATTGATGATCGTTGGCCCGAAGATGAAGACGATCAGCGCCGAGGTGATCAGCGCCCCGCCGGTGCGGAAGGTGATGTAGCGGAAGACGTTGAAGACCGAGATCTTGTCCGCGAAATCGACGAGCAGTGTGAACATGAAACTCCGTCCCCCGGGCCGGTCTTAGGTCTGTTCAATGGATGTGGCTTGCGCCGGAAATTTGCCGAGCAATGCCTCGACCAGCTTTGAAAAACCGATGCCTTTCGACGATTTGACCATCACCACGTCGCCAGGCTTCAACGCCGACAGCAGAAGCGGCTTCAACTCTTCGGCGCCGGCGCGATACTCCGTATCGATCTCGTCGGGCAAGATGTCCGCCAATGCCCGCATTTCAGGGCCGCCGAGAAAGACCGTGCGCGTTTCAGTGCCGACGATGAGATCGGCAAGGGCTGCGTGCAGCTTCTCCGAATGGTCGCCGAGTTCGAGCATGTCGCCGAGCACGGCGATGCGCCTGCCCTCGCCCGACACAGGCGTTGCGTTGAGCAGCGCCATAGCCGCCTGCATCGAGGCCGGATTGGCGTTGTAGCTCTCGTCGATCAGCGTGATCTGCCCTTTCGGATGGCGCAGCACATGGCGCTTGCCGCGGCCGCGCTCCGCCGAGAGGTTGGCCAGCGCCGAGGCCACCGTGCCGATATCGGCACCAACCAGTTGCGCCGCGCCCAGCACGGCCAGCGCATTCTGCACCATGTGGCGGCCGGGCGCGCCGACGCGGGCGGCGACGTCCTGCCCGCCGATCCTGGCAGTGATCATGGAATGGCCGGCATGCAGCTCGCATTTGACCAGCTTGAAGGTCGAGCGGGCATTTTCGCCGAAGCCGAAGACATGCTCGACACCGGCCGCTCTGGCGATCTTGTCCAGCAGTTTCCAGCGCCCGTCGTCGCGGTTGAGCAGGGCGGCACCGTCAGGTTCCAGCCCCTCGAATATCTCGGCCTTGGCCTTGGCGATTTCGTCGAGATTCTTGAAGAAGCCGAGATGCGCCGCCGCGATCAGCGTGACGATGGCGACATGCGGGCGGACCATCTTGACCAGCGGCCGGATTTCATCCGGATGGTTCATGCCGATCTCGAACACCGCGTAGTCGCAATCGGCGGGCATCCGCGCCAGCGTCAGCGGCACGCCCCAATGGTTGTTGAACGACTGCGCCGAGGCATGCACCTTGCCGACAGCAGACAGCACGTGGCGTAGCGCTTCCTTGGTGGTCGTCTTGCCGGCCGAGCCGGTCACCGCGATGATCCTGGCATTGGAGCGCGCGCGTGCCGCGACACCGAGCTTTTCCAGCGCGGCAAGCACGTCCTGGACCACGATCATCGGCGCCGTCAGCCGCCCCAGCGACGGCAGCTTGCCCTCGGCGACGACCAACACCCCGGCGCCGGCCTTGACGGCGGCTGTCGCGAAATCATGGCCATCCATCACCTCGCCCTTGATGGCGAAGAAGGCGTCACCCGGCTGCAGGCTGCGGCTGTCGATCGAAATGCCGGAAATACCCTCCGGCATCGGGCCGATCGGCCGCCCGCCCATGGCGTCGACCAGCGCTTCGGAGGTCCACAGGGCACTCATGCAGCCCGCTCCCCGAGCGCTGCACGAACTTCCTCGTGGTCGGAGAAATGCAATGTCTCAGCGCCGATGGTCTGGCCTTCCTCGTGGCCCTTGCCGGCCACGATCAGCGTATCGCCGGCGTGAAGCATGGCCACCGCCTCGTGGATCGCCTTGCGCCGGTCGCCGATCTCGATGGCGCCGGGCGCAGCGGCGAGGATCGCAGCGCGGATCGTTTCCGGCACTTCCGAACGCGGATTGTCATCGGTGACGATGACGACATCGGCGAGCCGCGTCGCAATCTCGCCCATGATCGGCCGCTTGCCTCGGTCGCGATCGCCGCCGCAGCCGAACACCACAATGACGCGGCCAGTGGTGAATGGCCGCACGGAAGCGAGCACGTTTTCCAGCGCGTCCGGCTTGTGCGCATAGTCGACATAGACAGGCGCACCATTGCCGGTGGTACCGACGAGGTCGAGTCGACCCGGTGCGCCTTTCAATTTTTCCAATGCAATCAGGGCCTTGGCGGCCGGGGTTCCAGTGGAAATGGCCAAACCCGCCGAAACCAGCGCGTTCGCGATCTGGAAATCGCCGGCCAGCGGCAGGTCGATTTCGTGCAGCACGCCGTCGGCCTCGACTTCGGCGCGCTGGCGATGGCGCTCATGCTCGACCCGCTTCAGCCTGAGGAAATCGCCGTGGCGACCGACCGTCAGCACGGTCAACCCTGCTGCCTTGGCCGCTTTGATCGTCGGCTCCGACCACGGGTCGTCGGCGAAGATGACCGCCGGCGCGCCCTTGGGCAGCAGCGTGTCGAACAGGCGCAATTTCGCCTGGTGGTACTCCTCGACGGTCGGGTGATAGTCCATGTGGTCGCGGCCGAGATTGGTGAAACCGCCGGCGGTGAGTTTCACACCATCCAGCCGCCGCTGGTCGAGGCCATGGCTGGAGGCTTCCATCGACGCGTGGGTGACGCCGGCATCGGCAAGTTCGCGCAAAAGCTGGTGCAGCGCCACCGGGTCGGGCGTGGTGAGCGAGCCATACTCGTTGCGGCCGGGCGCCACCACGCCGGTGGTGCCGATCGAAGCGGCGGCATGGCCGGCCTGCTCCCATATCTGCCGCGTGAAGGCGGCGACCGACGTCTTGCCGCTGGTGCCCGTCACCGCCACCATTGTCTCCGGCTGCCTGCCGAAGAAGCGGGCAGCACTCAGTGCCAGCGCCAGGCGCGGGTCGCCGACGGCAAGCACCGGGACCGACAACCCGGCAATGGCGCTGGATTTGCCCGCCACGATCACTGCTGCGCCGCGCTTCGCAGCATCCTCGGCATAGGTCACACCGTCCGCCTTGGTACCAGTGAGCGCGAAAAAGACGACGCCGGGTTTTACCTGGCGGGAATCCGAGGAAATCCCGGTCACCTCCAGGTCGAGGGAAGCTGTTCCCTCGACAGGCAGGATACCGGCTAGGTCTTTCAGCTGCATCGAAACCCGTTCATCGCAACAAAATAGCGCGCAGTTGCCGGCGCGCCCCAAGAATCACTGATAGGAAACCAGCGTTGCACCATTTTCATGGCTGAAATCTGGCTTCACGCCAAGCATTGAAGCCGCGCGCCGGATGATATTGCCCGCCATGACGCCCGCATTCGAGGCCGCCGTAGCGCCCATGCCGGGCTTTTCCGGCTTCGGTTCGTCGGCGATCGTCAGCACGATGTACTGCGGGTCGTCCATCGGGAAAGCAGCGACGAAGGCATTGAAATTCTTGTCCTTCGAGTAGCGGCCATTGACGACCTTTTCAGCCGTTCCGGTCTTGCCGCCGACGCGATAGCCCGGAACCCTGGCACTCTTGCCCGAGCCTTTCTCGGCGTTGAGCGCATAGAGATAGCGCATGCCCTCGACGGTCTTTTCGTTGACCACTTTCTTGGCCACCGCCATCGCTTCCTCCTGCGTGCGAGGCAGGAATGTCGGCTCGATAAGGTAGCCGCCATTCATCAGCGCGGCGCAGCCGACGGCGGTCTGCAGCGGTGTCGTCGACACACCGTGGCCGAAGGCGATGGTGATCGAATTGACCTGTTTCCACACCTTGGGCTCGGTCGGGCGCGCGACCTCGGGCAATTCCGTCTGCATCTTCTCGAGAATGCCCAGCCGATGCAGGAATTCGCGATGCCCTTCGATGCCCACCGCTTCGGCCTCCTTGGCCGAGCCGATATTGGAGGAATAAATGAACACCTCAGGCACCGACAGCACGCGGCCCTTGCCGTGGAAGTCGTGAATGGTCTGATGGCCGATCCTGATCGGGCGCGAGGCGTCGAACCGGCTCTCCAGGGTCACCTTGCCTGAATCCAGCGCCATGGCGGTGGTGAAGCTCTTGAACGTCGAACCCATTTCGTAGAGGCCCGCTGACATGCGATTCAAGCGGTCCTTGTCCTGGGCATTGTAGGGATTGTTGGGGTCGAAATCCGGCACCGACGCCATCGCCAGCACTTCGCCGGTCTTGACGTTGAGCACGACGGCGCCGGCGGCGATGGCGTGGAAGCGTTCCATGCCGGTGGCCACCTCGTCGCGCACGATGTGCTGGACGCGCAGGTCGATCGAGAGCTGCACCGGCTTGAGGTCCCTGGCCACTGCCAGGCCCGACGCCTGAAGGTCGGTCAGACCCTGCTCGTCGACATATTTCTCCATGCCGGAAATGCCCTGGTTGTCGATATTGGTGAGACCGACAATGTAGGACGAGGTCTCGCCGGCCGGATAGAAGCGGCGTTTTTCGGTACGGAAGCCAAAGCCGGGGATGCCGAGCTGCATGATGTCGGCCTGCTGCTTCGGTGTCAGCTGCCGCTGCAGCCAGACGAATCCGGCGCCGCTCTTCAGCTTGTGATAGGTCTGTTCGTAGTCGATCTCGGGAAGCACCGTCGACAGCTTCTCGATTGCCTCGTCGGCGTCGACGATGCGGCGTGGCTCGGCAAACAGCGAGGCAGTCTTGATGTCGGTCGCCAGCACCTCGCCGTTGCGATCGACGATATCGGGCCGCGACGCGGTCACCCGGCTCTGCGGCCCGCCCGACATGTCGGGATTCTGGAAGCCGAGATAGACCAGCCTGCCGGCGATGGCCGAATAGATGCCGAAGAACACCGCCATCGTCATCACGATGCGCGTCCTGGCCTTGCCGCCGGTCGCCTTGCGGGCGCCATCGACGACGATCGAGCCGTCTTCGCCGGGCCTGGCGCTGCGCTTCAGCAGGCTGCCGATCTTTGGAAGTTTGCCCATTGCTGGAAGTCTGGCGATCATTGGACGATGCCTCCGGTCACCACGGGATCCTTGCCGTCCGAGGGCCCTTTGCCGGAATTGTCGGCGATGCCGCCCAGCCGTTGCGACGACAGATCCTCTATGTTGAGCGGTTTTGCCGGAAGATCGTCGAGGCCGACGATCTGGCGCGCATTTACCGGCTCGAGTCCCAGCTGCGACTTGTAGATTTCGGCCAGCTTCTGCAGGCGCGACGGCTGAGTGAGCAGGCTCCAGTCCGCCTTCAGAAGGTCGATCGTGTCCTCCTCATAGTGGATCTGCGCCTGGATCTTCTGCACCGCCGCCAATTGTTCCTCGGCCTCGCGCTTGGTCTTGTAGGTCAGGGCGGCCGCCGAGACCATGACCGCGATAAGGACTATGTCGCTGGTACGAAACACGTGCTCACCTCTCTCCCGGCAGGTCGATGCCGGGAAGCTTTGGAAGGCCGAAAATCGAAAAGTCGCTGCTACGCGCCGGCGCCTCGGCGCGGGTTGCCGCGCGCAGCCTGGCCGAACGTGCTCGCGGGTTGGCCGCGATCTCGGCATCGCCCGCCGTCACGCCGCTGCCGGCCTTGCGAAAAGTCGCCATCCGCGCCTGCGCCTCGGGCAAGTGGCGCGAGCCGCTCGCCGCATCCGAGCGGTCGGCGATGAAGCGCTTGACGATGCGGTCCTCCAGCGAATGGAACGTCACCACCGCCAGCCGCCCACCGGGCTTAAGCGCACGCTCGGCCGCAAACAGCGCCTTGGCCAGTTCGCCAAGCTCGTCATTGACGAAGATGCGCAGCGCCTGGAAGACGCGCGTCGCCGGATGGATCTTGTCCTTCGGGGCGCGGCCAATATGCGTCTCGATGGCGTCGGCGAGGTCGAGCGTGCGCTCGAACGGCCGCTTTTCGCGGCGGCTCTCGATCATGCGGGCGATGCGGCCGGCATGACGCTCCTCGCCCAGAAAGCCGAAGATGCGCGCAAGATCACCGGCCTTGAAACTGTTGACGACGTCGGCCGCGCTCAAGCCAGCCTGCGCCATGCGCATGTCGAGCGGCCCATCGTTGCGGAACGAGAAGCCGCGTTCGGCCTGGTCGAGCTGCATGGAGGAGACACCGATGTCGAGCACAACGCCGTCGGCGCTTTCGACATGGTCGTCCAACGTCGAGAACGGCGCCTGCACCAGCCGCAGCCTGCCACCCGATTGCTGTTCGAGAACACGACCAGCCGCGATGGCATCGGGATCGCGGTCGATGGCCACGACCGAAGCACCGGTCGCAAGAATGGCTTTGGTGTAGCCGCCGGCGCCGAACGTGCCGTCGACGACTACGTCGCCGGCTTTGGGTGAAAGCGCCTCCAGCACTTCGGCGAGGAGGACCGGAATGTGACGGACTGGTCCGCCAACGGCGTGAAGATCATCGCCGTCGCCCACCATCATTCCGGTCGCTCCCCAGGCTTCGTCCCCAGCCGAAGCTGCAAAAGCCGGGCGCGCGCCTGCGCTCCATAGGCGGCAAGCCGCCCCGGCTCCCAGATCTGAAAGAAATTGCCGCGGCCGACAAAGGCTACTTCCGCCGAAATGCCGGTATGTTCGCGGATGAAATCGGTCATCGTGATGCGGCCGTCCTGGTCCAATTTCAGGAACGTCCCGTCGCCATGGCAGAAGAACGACATGTCGTCCGCCGTCTGCAGGAAGGGATCTTCCTGCGCGATGCGCTGCTCGTAGCGGTCGAGCAGATCGAGACCGCCGACATCCATCGCCGGGATATCCAGGCCGCGCAGTGCATAGAGGTCCGAATAGCCGCGTTTCTGCACGACCGAGCGGAAATGCGCCGGAACGGAAACCCGTCCCTTCGCATCGATCCTGTTCACCGCGCTTGACAGAAACCGGTCCATTACGCGCTACAGCCGCTTCCGCCGCCGCCCCCCTCTCCATCGTGTCGCCCGCACCGCCGCAGCGCGGTCCCTTCCGAAAATCAGCTCCATCCGCCCGGACAAAAACACGCAAACGTACAGCCACAGCGGCTGCCCGATTGGCGTACGCTTCACCCTGACGCGGAACGAAGGCTTTGGTATTGGAATGGGATATCATGGGGCACTATGGGCGTCAACGGGAACAGGCTTCACAAACGTGCGCGTAACAACCTGGGGACACTGCTATGACGGCACTCCGGTCTTTATCCTCTATTAAGCCTAACGAAGGGTTTAGAACCCCTTGGCCCAACCGGAGGGCGCTTGCTGCAAACCGTTGGCACGCATAGCGTCACCCGGTCTTCTTCCGTCGGCAACAAGGTGTGAGATCGATGTCCGAAACAGCCAGGTCACGCGCCGCGGCACTTGCCCATTTGCGCAACGGCGGGTTCGCTACGGGCGACCCGATCCCCTTGCCGCTGACCATGGCCGCCATCTTTCACACGCCAGGGGATGCGACCGGCCTCAACGAGTATGGCCGCTACAGCAATCCGACTTGGGATGCCGTCGAGCACGCTCTTGGCCATCTGGAAAACGCCCGATGCATCGGCTTCCCGTCCGGAATGGCCGTGATTTCGGCAATTTTTTTCGCGCTTTTGAAGTCCGGCGACCGCGTGCTTTTGCCGTCGGACGGCTATCACGCCACGCGAGCGCTGGCCGAGCGCTTCCTCAAACCATTCGGTGTTGCCTATGATTTGCGGCCGACATCGACCTTTCTCGACGGCGGCTTCGCCGGCTATCGCCTGGCTTTCGTTGAGACCCCTTCGAACCCGCAACTGGATATTTGCGATATCGCCGCTGTCGCCAAGGCCGCCCACGAAGCCGGCGCGATCCTCGTGGCCGACAACACGGCGATGACGCCTTTCGGCCAGCGCCCGCTCGACCTCGGCGCCGACATCGTCGTCTCCGCCGACACCAAGGCGACCAACGGCCATTCCGACGTGCTGTTCGGCCACGTCGCCAGCCGCAGCGACGACATCATCGCTGCCGTGACCGGTTGGCGAGAGATGTCGGGCGCCATCCCTGGACCGTTCGAGGCGTGGCTGGTGCATCGCGGCCTCGAAACGCTAGACGTGCGTTTCGACCGCATGTGTTCTTCGGCGGAGATCGTCGCGCAAAGGCTGAAGGATCATCACGCCGTACACGGGCTGCGTTTTCCTGGGCTGGAAGGCGATCCGTCGCACAATCTGGCCCGCGCCCAGATGGAACGCTTCGGCTTTCTCGTCTCGTTCGAACTGGCCTCGGAAGAGAAAGCCGAGGCATTCATCAACAACTGCCCGCTGATTGAGGCGGCGACCTCCTTCGGCGGTGTCCACACCTCCGCCGAACGGCGCGCCAAACGCGGAGACGCCGTTGCGCCGGGCTTCGTGCGCCTGTCGATTGGCTGCGAACCGGTGGAAGAACTCTGGCAGGCGATCGAGGCATCGCTGGACAGGATCAGCGGCTGACAAGTCCACTACGAGCCGACGTCATCGGCTCCGATGTTGAGCTTGCCATGCAATACGCGGACGATTTGGATCGCATCCTCACCGACCCGATACAACGTAAGGTAATCGCCAACGACGCGCTGGCGGATACCAGGTGCTATGTCGTCGCGTGGCGCCCCTGAGAAGGGATAGGTCGCCAGTTGCTGCCACCGCGCCTCGATGCGATCGAGCAACCGATCGGCTGCAGCCTCGCTGTCGCGTGCAATATGAAGCCAGATCGTGATCAGATCGTCTTCTGCCCGCGCATTCCGGACGATGGGCAGCAAGTTCGTGCTGCGTCGTTGGATTTCAACCGCCTGCGCGCTTCGGCTTTTATTTCATCCATCGACGCGAACCGTCCGGGTCCGCTGTCGATCCCTTCCTGCACCAGCTTGCGCAGTTCCTCGACCGTATGGCCGAGCAGGTCGCGCCGGTCCTTCCATTGCCTGAGCGCATCGCGGATCACTTCGCTCGCCGAGGCATATTCGCCGGCGGCGACCACATCATCGACCGCCGCTGCCAGTTCCGGCGACAGCGTGATGCTGCGTTTGTCGACATGGCCCATGGCATGCTCCCGTATTGCCGAGCAGGCATGGTACGATTTAATCGCACCACTTTCAACCAGACAACATCGACCCCATGCTGAATCGACAGCTGCGCCCGAAGGCGCAAGCTGCCGAAATCAAAAGGATTTCGTTGAAGACCGGCAGAAAATTGCCAGCCGGCCTGTAAGCCGGGTTCTGTATGGCCCTCGCCCCTTGCGGCGCGAGAACGTGGCGGCCATTCATCTTGGGCGCATGTTGCCATGCGCCTCACGCAACCTACCCGGACGGTGAGCCGGAAACAGCCCTCGAGGGTTTCCCCTCGCACCGTCCCTATTCGGTCTTGCTCCCGGTGGGGTTTACCGTGCCGCTCCTGTTGCCAGTCGCGCGGTGGGCTCTTACCCCACCCTTTCACCCTTGCCGCGGATCCCGGTGCCTTGCGGACACCGGATGCCGTGGCGGTTTGCTTTCTGTGGCACTTTCCCTGGGGTCGCCCCCGCCGGCCATTAACCGGCACCGTGTCTCCATGGAGCCCGGACTTTCCTCACCCGCAGCCTTTCGGCTTCGCGGGTGCGGCCGCCCGGCCAGCTGGCAGAGCGTATAAAGGGGTTCACGCCTGAAAACGCAAACGAAAAAAGCAGCTTATGCCTGGACGGTCACGCAGGTGTCCCAAGCGCGGCCATCTGCACCTTCACCTTGCTGCAATAGGCCGCCGACACCGGGTTCATGCGCTTGGCGGCGTGGCCGGCATTGTATTTCAGGATCGTACCGCAGGTCGTACCGCCGCCCAGGCCCCGAGCCATGGCCAGATACTTCATGCCATAACGGATATTGGTGTCGGGATTGAACAGCCCCTTGACCGAACCGGTATAGCCCATCATCCGCGCCGTCGCCGGCTTGATCTGCATCAGGCCGATCTCGCCGGCGCCGCCGACAATGTTCGGCCGGTAGTTGCTCTCGATCTTGATCACGGCCTTGGCCAGCGACACCGGCACGCCTTCGGCCGCCGCATAGCGGGCGATGATCGCCGAATACTGGCCGGCCTCGGCCGGCGCAACTGCCGACACCCCGACATTGTCCGGGCGGATCGATGCCGTCGTCGTCAGGTCGATGCTCTTCCTGTTGCGCTTCACATGCCGTTTGGCTGTGGGCTTTCGGGCCTTCACCGCAGCTACCTTTTCGACCTTCGCAGTGGCCGTCTTCTTGGCTTTTGCTGCCTGAGCCGCTTTCGGCGGGACAGTCTTGGCGGGTACGGCGGAGAATCCCTGATCTGCCCTCTGGCTCAGTGGTGCGCCATTGGCCGCACCGATGGCAAAAGTCATTACGCCGGCAGCAACAGCTGCCGTTAGAACGGTCAATTTCTGCATGGGGTCCTGTTCTGTTTGAACCGCGCGAAGAACTTCACGCAGCTACACCAATCAATATCGGTACATCCGGGAGGATAGAGGTCCGACAATTTGCACGGTTCGCCTTTGAAGGCCGAATTGGCGGCAAAGAAGGCGGTGCAAGTCACTTTGCGTGACAGATTGTAATTTATCGACTCAAAAAGGATTACTTCGACAGGATTGCCTTGGCGGAAGCCAGCAGCCTTTGCAGCGTGCGGATTGTCGAGCCGTCGGCCACGCCGTCAACCAGGCGCGGGCGGAAATGCCGTTGAAAGGCTTCCACCACGATCCCGGTCTGCCGGTCGAACACACCCGATATCTCCACCCCATAGCCATAGACCGCCAGCATCGACTGCAGCGCCTCGACATCCGGGCCTGTATCGCCTGCCTTGACCACAGCACCCCGCCTGACCGGCGCCGCAGGGACGAGGTGGCCGACACCGGCCGCGAACAGGGCATTCCAGGGGAATTTCTCACCCGGATCGATCTTGCGTCCGGGTGCCACGTCGGAATGGGCCAGCACCCTTTGCGCCGGAATAAAATGGCGTTGGACGATCCCCGCGCACAGGCCGATCACGGCATCGATCTGCCGCCTTGGAAAAGCGGGATAGCCGAGCGAATGGCCGGGATTGACGATCTCGATGCCGACCGAACAGGAGTTGATGTCGGTACGTCCGAACCACGAACTCTTACCGGCATGCCAGGCACGATCGCTTTCCCGCACCATCTGGACGACGCGGCCGTCCTCATGGACGAGATAGTGGGCGGAAACCTCGCTCGCCGGATCGCACAGCCATGCCTCGGCACCGGGACCCGTCGCCATGCCGGTATAGTGCAGCACGATCATGTCGGGCTTGAGCGTGTCGCGCCGCGGACCGAAATTCGGCGATACCCTGACCTCGGCGCTCGGCTCGTCGGGCAGGAAACCGCTCATACGTGCCGCAGGCCCCGCTCGATCATCTCATAGGCTGCGTTGATCGCCGCGACCCTGGTCGTGGCGATCTTGATGAATTCCTGCGGCAGTCCGCGTGCGATCAGCCGGTCGGGATGATTGTCGGAAACCAGCTTGCGGTAGCGTTTCCTGATCTCCTCGAACGGTTTTCCGCGCTCGATGCCGAGCACGACATAGGGATCGGCTGCACCGAGATCGACGTGCCGCGCCAGGATACTCTGGTAATGTGCCTCCTCGATCCGGAATATCTCGGCGATGCGATGCAGGAACAGGCCTTCACGTTCGTGGATCATCCCGTCCGCCTTGGCTATGTGGAACAGACCGTCGAGTATGTCTTCAAGCATCAGGCAGTTCGCATGGCCCGAACCGCACAATTGCGCCATGCGCGCGGCATAGATCTCGAACCCGGCGACGTCCCGCTTGGCCAGGTCGTAAAGGCGCGCCACGTGGCGCGTCTCTTTCGCCGGAACCTCGAATATTTCCTGGAAGGCGCGCACCTCGTTCTGGGTGACGATGCCGTCGGCTTTGGCCATCTTGGCCGACAACGCGATCATCGCCACCGAAAAAGCGACACGGCGCCGCAGATCCGGGTCGCCCGAGAAAACGGTCCGCACGGCCTCCACGACATCGGCGACGCCTGACGACGCTGAAGAGGAAACACGTGTGATGAAGTCGCCGAGGCGGTCCCAAATCGACATAAGGGCTTCTTAGTGCGAACCGCCCACCGCTATCAAGCGAAGACAGTGCCGCAGGCCCGATCGATTTGAGACGCCTGACGAAGCGCCCAACCCTTGACTATGCGACCGGACGCTACCGCGCTCGGTCGCATTTACTGTTGTTCTGCAGGAAAAGGCCGGCTTGATGCCGGCCTTTTCCGTTCATCTCATGCTACTGCGCGGGCGCAGCAGGTGCTGCCGGAGCCGGTTCGGCAGGCTTCGTAGCGTCAGGAGCTGCCGGGGCGGCAGGCTGCATCGGCTCTTCGGCTGCCGGCGGGTTTGTGCTCTGTGTGGTGGTGTTGTCTGTGCCGCTGTCGCTGCACGCTGCCACCCCGAGCAGGGCAAGCGCCGAAAGCGACGCAAGAATGAGCTTTTTCATCACATCTCTCCTTCAACAAACGCTCACGTTCCTGTGAGCGCTCGAAGAGAAAATGCATCAGCTGGCCATGAGTTTCGTAACGTTGCGTTTCCGCATGTAACATCTTCAGATAGCTTAGTGATTGCCGTCCGACGAATGGCGAACTAACAGATAAAACAAGAGAAATGCCGGGAGCTGTGATGACCGAGAAATGGGACTTCTGGATCGATCGCGGCGGCACTTTCACCGATGTCATCGGCCGTGACCCTCAAGGCGGGCTGCATCCCAGAAAACTCCTGTCGGAAAACCCCGAAGCCTATGCCGATGCAGCCATCCAGGGCATTCGCGACCTGCTCGGGCTGAGATCCGGTGCACCTGTACCGTCGGGGCTGGTCGGCGACATCAAGATGGGCACCACCGTCGCCACCAATGCGCTTCTGGAGCGCAAGGGCGACCGTGTTCTGCTGCTCATCACCAAGGGCTTTCGCGACGCGCTGAGGATCGCCTATCAGGCGCGGCCGGACATCTTCGCCAAGGAGATCATCCTGCCCGAACAGCTCTACGAGCGGGTCATCGAGATCGAAGAGCGCGTGCGTGCCGATGGCCGCGTCGAACGCCTGCTCGATATTGCTGCTTGCCGCCCGGCCATCGAGCAGGCGAAGGCCGATGGCATCGACGCGGTTGCCATCGTCTTCATGCATGCCTGGAAATATCCCGACCACGAGAAGGCGGTGGCAAAAGTCTGCCGCAAGCTCGGCTTCGGCCAGGTCTCCGTCAGCCACGAAGTCTCGCCGCTGATCAAGCTGGTCGGCCGCGGCGACACCACCGTCGTCGACGCCTATCTCTCGCCGATCCTGTCGAGGTATGTGCAAAGGGTGGCGGGAGAACTCGGCGCTGGCCCCCGCCTCATGTTCATGATGTCGTCCGGCGGCCTTACCGCCGCCGATATGTTCCAGGGCAAGGACGCGCTCCTGTCCGGTCCGGCCGGCGGCGTCGTCGGCATGGTCGAAACGGCGAAGCTTGCCGGCTTTGAAAAAGTCATCGGCTTCGACATGGGCGGCACCTCGACTGACGTCGCCCACTATGACGGCGAGTATGAGCGCGCCTTCGACACCGAAGTCGCCGGCGTGCGCATCCGCGCCCCGATGATGCGCATCCATACCGTTGCAGCCGGCGGCGGCTCGATCCTTCATTACGAGACCGGCCGCTTCCGCGCCGGGCCGGATTCGGCCGGCGCCAATCCCGGTCCCGCCGCCTACCGGCGCGGCGGCCCGCTCGCCGTCACCGACGCAAATGTCATGCTCGGCAAGCTGCAACCCGACTTCTTTCCTGCGATCTTCGGACCGGGCCAGGACCAGCCGCTCGATGTCGGGACCGTGCACAAGAAATTCGCGGCGCTCGCCGCCGAAATCGGCGATGGCCGCTCGCCGGAGGCCGTCGCCGAAGGCTTCGTCACCATTGCCGTCGAGAACATGGCCAACGCCATCAAGAAGATTTCCGTTCAACGCGGTTATGATGTCACCGAATATCTGTTGAACTGCTTCGGCGGTGCCGGCGGCCAGCACGCCTGCCTCGTCGCCGATGCGCTCGGCATGGAGGCGGTGCTGATGCATCCCTTCTCCGGACTGCTCTCGGCCTATGGCATCGGCCTGTCGTCGGTCTTTGCCTCTCGCCAGCAGGCGCTGCTGCAGCCCCTGGCGGAAGGATCCCTGCCGGCGATCGACGACCTCATCGCGACATTGCGAAAAGCCGTCATCGAAGAACTCGCCGCGCAAGGCATTGGTGAAGATGCCGTCTCCTCGAAGCCGGTGCTGCAGATCCGCTATGACGGCACCGACACGGCATTGCCGGTGAACTTCGAACACGGCTCGATTGCGCGAGCCAGAAGCGATTTCGAAGCGGCCCACAAGGGTCAGTTCGGTTTCGTCTACGAGGACAAGCCGATGATCGTGGAGTCCGTTGGCGTCGAAGGCACCGACACTGGCGGCGGCGGCCGCGATGAAGGTGAATCTGAAACCGAAGATCTTGTCGTAAGTCCTTCCGAGACTCGCAAAATCTTCGCCGAGGGCGAATGGCGCGACACCGGCGTCTTCCGCCGCGAAGCGTTCAAGCCGGGCAACAGGGTTTCCGGCCCGGCCTTGATCATCGAGCCCAACCAGACCATCGTCGTCGAGCCAGGCTGGCAGGCCGAAATCACCGCCAGGAACCATGTGCTGCTGCGCCGCATCGAGAAAAAGCGCCGCCAGGCGGCGCTCGGCACCGAAGCCGATCCGGTCATGCTGGAGGTCTTCAACAACCTGTTCATGTCGATCGCCGAGCAGATGGGCGTGACGCTGCAGAACACCGCCTATTCCGTCAACATCAAGGAACGGCTGGATTTCTCCTGCGCCGTGTTCGACCGCCATGGTGCGCTGGTCGCCAATGCGCCGCACATGCCGGTGCATCTGGGCTCTATGGACCGCTCGGTCGAGACCATCATCAGGCTGAACTCGGGCGACATCCACCCCGGCGACGTCTTCGCCCTCAACGCGCCCTACAATGGCGGCACGCATCTGCCCGACATCACGGTGGTGACGCCGGTGTTCGACGACGCGAAGAAGGAAATCCTGTTCTGGGCGGCCTCGCGCGGCCACCATGCCGACGTCGGCGGCACCGCTCCCGGCTCGATGACGCCGCTCGCTACGACGGTCGACGAGGAAGGCGTTCTGTTCGACAATTTCCGCATCGTCGATCGCGGAAAATTCCGCGAGACCGAATTGGAAACGCTGCTCACCGACCACCCCTACCCGGCCCGCAATCCGCACCAGAACATCGCCGACCTCAAGGCGCAGATCGCCGCCAATGAAAAGGGTGTGGCCGAATTGCGCAAGATGGTCGCGAATTTCGGCCTCGATGTCGTCGAGGCCTATATGGGTCACGTCCAGGACAATGCCGCCGAGAGCGTGCGCCGCGTGCTGGAGCGCCTGCCCGACAGTTCCGAATGCGAGTATCCGACCGACACCGGCCAGGTCATCAAGGTGAAGATCACGGTCGACCGGCAAAAGCGCGAGGCGACAGTCGATTTCACCGGCACCTCGCCGGTCATGAAGAACAATTTCAACGCACCCGAGCCGGTCGCCCGCGCCGCCGTTCTCTATGCCTTCCGCGTCATGGTCGAGGACATGATCCCGATGAATGCCGGGTGTCTGCGTCCCATCAACATCATTATCCCGGACGGCTGCATGCTCAGACCGTCCTATCCGGCCGCCGTCGTCGCCGGCAATGTCGAAACCTCGCAGCATGTTACCAACGCTCTGTTCGGCGCCATGGGCGCGATGGCCAATGCGCAAGGCACGATGAACAACCTCACCTTCGGCAACAAAAAGTATCAGTATTACGAAACGATCTGCTCGGGCTCGCCGGCTGGCCAGATGAATTCCGGCCGCGGTTTCGCCGGCACGTCGGGCGTCCACACCCATATGACCAACTCGCGCCTCACCGATCCGGAAGTGCTGGAACTGCGCTTTCCCGTCCTGCTCGAGGATTTCCACATCCGCGAGGGTTCCGGCGGCAAGGGCAAATGGGGTGCCGGTGACGGTACCAAGCGCACCATCCGCTTCCTCGAAAGGATGGAATGCGCAATCCTGTCCTCGCACCGCAACCGCCCGCCACAGGGCCTTGGCGGTGGCAGCGACGGCGAAGCCGGCTCGACCAAGGTCCGCCGCAACAGCGGTTCGGTCGAGGAGATGAAGGCCTGCGACCAGACCGTGCTCGACGCTGGCGAGGCTGTCATCCTAACGACACCGACGCCGGGCGGGTTCGGACGAGCCTAAGGGGGCTTCGAGAACTCGCTGCGGCGAGTCAGGTGGCGTGGCTTTTTAAGAACCGGAGCGGAGCGGACATTGAAGTCCGTGAGCACCGGAAGCGCAGAAAGCCGCGTCAGATGACCGCCGCAGTAGAATTGTCGATACCTCTGACTGTCACGGGCCTGTCATGACGCTGGGCTACCCGCTTGCGCCAACGCAAACGGGGAATCACCTTGCCATGACGGACGTTTCCGGAGATCTGGTTTTTCGCCGCGGCAAGGAAGTTGGAAAAGCCGTCTACCAGAACCGCCCGCTGTCGAAGGCCGGCCTTTCCGAGCGGCTTTTCGCTTTCCTCTTCTCCGGCCTCGTCTACCCCCAGATCTGGGAAGATCCCGATGTCGACATGGAGGCCATGCAGCTTGGCCACGGCCATCGCATTGTCACCATCGCGTCCGGCGGCTGCAACATCCTGGCTTACCTTACGCGCTCGCCGGAGCGGATCGATGCCGTCGATCTTAACGCCGCCCACATCGCGCTGAACCGCATGAAGCTCGAGGCTGTCCGGCATTTGCCGTCGCAGGGCGACCTGTTCCGCTTCTTCGGCGCCGCCGACACCCGTCACAATTCGGAAGCCTACGATCGGTTCGTCGCGCCGCATCTCGATCCGGTCAGCCGCCACTACTGGGAGCGCCGCAACTGGCGCGGACGCCGTCGCATTGCCGTCTTCGACCGCAATTTCTACCAGACCGGCCTGCTCGGCCTGTTCATCGCCATGGGTCACCGCGTCGGCAAATTCTTCGGCGTCGACCCTGCCGGCATCATGCAGGCCAGGAACATCAGCGAGCAGCGCCGCTTCTTCAACGAGGAGCTGGCGCCGGTGTTCGAAAAGCCGCTGCTGAAATGGGCGACATCGCGAAAAGCCTCGCTGTTCGGCCTGGGCATTCCGCCGGCGCAATACGATTCGCTGATCACCTCCGGTGACGGCACCATGGCGAGCGTCCTGAAAGCCCGGCTGGAGAAGCTCGCCTGCGACTTTCCGCTGAACACCAACTATTTCGCCTGGCAGGCCTTTGCCCGCCGCTATCCCGAGCCCGGCGAAGCCGCCCTTCCCGCCTATCTCGAAAAGCGCAACTACAAGACCATCCGTGACAATGTCGACCGCGTCGCCATCCATCATGCCAACCTGATCGAGTTCCTTGCCGGCAAGGATGCCGGCACGGTCGACCGCTTCGTGCTGCTCGATGCGCAGGACTGGATGACCGACGACCAGCTCAATGCGCTGTGGGCCGAGATCACCCGCACGGCATCGGCCGGCGCCCGCGTCATATTCCGCACCGCGGCCGAGCCCAGCCTGCTGCCTGGCCGCGTCTCGGTTTCGCTGCTCGACCAGTGGAGCTACGAGGATGAGGCCTCGCGCGAATTCTCGGCGCGCGACCGCTCGGCCATCTATGGTGGCTTCCACCTCTATGTGAAGCGGCCCGCATGAGCACGAGCGAGCTGCCGGCCAGCCATGCCGAACTGATGGACGGCGTCTATCGCTGGCAGCGCCATATCTACGACCTGACCCGAAAATACTACCTGCTCGGCCGCGACCAGATGATCGCCGGGCTGGACGTACCGCCCGGTGGCACCGTGCTCGAACTCGGCTGCGGCACCGGCCGCAACATTGTGCTTGCCGCCCGCCGCTATCCGGATGCGCGCTTCTTCGGCCTCGATATCTCGACCGAGATGCTGGAGACGGCGCGCGCATCCATCGCCCGCGAAGGCCTATCCGACCGCGTCGCACTGGCGCGTGGCGACGCTACCGATTTCGACGCCAACGGGCTGTTCGGCATCGAGAGTTTCGACCGCATCTTCGTGTCCTATTCGCTGTCGATGATCCCCGGTTGGGAGAAGACGGTTTCGGCAGCCCTGGCCGCCCTTGCGCCTGGCGGTTCGCTGCATGTTGTCGATTTCGGTCAGCAGGAAGGCCTGCCGGGCTGGTTCCGGACCTTGCTGCGCGGCTGGCTGAGGAAATTCCACGTCGCTCCGCGTGAATCCCTGCGCGACGTCCTGGAATCGGAGTCCGAACGAACCGGTTCAACCTTTCGTTTTCGCACGCTTTATCGCGGCTATGCATGGCTCGCCGTGATTCGGCAGCCAAAAGGCTAGTGAAGCGCCTTGACCAGCGCCCCCAGCATCGTCTGCGGCCGGTAGCCGAGCTTGGCCGGCGTCAGCCCGAGCCGCACCACCACCACCTGCTCTGACGGAATGATGGCGACCGTCTGCCCGTCATGCCCTTCCATCCAGTAGGTATCCTTGGGTAGGCCCGCCGCGACGCCGGCGCCGGGGTTTTCCTCATCGCCCGGTGCCTCGATCCACACCTGCCCCTTGCCATAGACTTTCGAGGCCGACGCAGGCTCCCGCATCCAGTCGACGAAACCGGCCGGCAGGATCTCATTGCCGTTCCAGACCCCGCCTTGCAGCAGGAACTGCCCGAAGCGTGCCCAATCATGCGCCGTGGCGTAGAGATAGGATGAGCCGACGAAAGTGCCCTGCTCGTCGGTTTCGAGCACGGCGCTGTGCATGCCGAGCGGCTCGAACAGCGCCGTCCGCGGCCAGGTCAGCGCCTTGTCCTTGTCGCCGATGGCGTCCTGCCAGAGGCGCGACAGCATCACAGCCGTGCCACTCGAATAGGAGAACACCTTGCCGACCTCGCCGGTGAGCGGCTTGGATTCGGCGAACCCCGCCATGTCGGGCTCGAGATAGAGCATGCGTGTGACGTCGGCGACGTCGCCATAGTCCTCGTTGAACTCCAGCCCGCTCGACATCGCCATCATGTCGGCAAGGCTGATGGCGGCGCGGCCGTCGGCCTTCCATGGCCCGAACAGCCCCTGATCGGTCACCGCCACCTTACCGTTCTTGACCAGCGTGCCGACGATCGCCGCGTTCACCGTCTTGGTCATCGACCAGCCGAGCAGCGGCGTCTTCTGCGAAAAGCCGTCGCCATAGCGCTCGCCGACAATGCGGCCGTTCTTGACCACCACCACCGCCCGCATGCCGGTGCCCGCCATGGCCGCGTCGTCGAGGATCTTGGCGATCTCCGGTGCCTGCGAGGCGTCGACCCGTTCGCCTTCCGGCCACAGCGCATCCTGCCTGGTGGCGGCGGGCTCGGCATAGGTCACCGTCTGCCTCGCCTTGCCGGTGTTGCCATCCGGAACCGAAGCACAGCCCAGCCCGTCGCGCGCGACGGCGACACTTCTACCGAACACACCGAACAAGCCTGCCGAAACCATCCCGCGTTCCTTGTCGACCGACACCTTCATCAGCCTGAGCAGCGGATGGCCCGGCGCCTGCACGTCGACGGCGAGCACTTCATTGGCGTCGCGCCCGGCAATGAAGATGTTCGAGCAGACGATCTTGGCCGAATAGCCCGAACCGACGCGGATCAATTCCGGCGGCGCGATATAGAGCCAGGCAAACAGCGCGGCTACCGCCAGCACGACCAGGCCAAGCAGCCATTTGACGATCTTGGCGACGATCCGCATCTTTTCCATCCCCCGGTGTTTTCGCGCTCGATTTATGTCATCGATTTGCCGACATTGCTTCGGCAAAATCTCTGTTGTTGTCGAGCGCCGTCAACCTGATATCAACCAAGTTCGGCGATCAGATGAGGAAGGCGTGCGATCCTGTGGGGTGATCGTCCGGCGGGGCCAGATCGAGGGGCACCAGCAGAAACGACCCATCAGCGGCCGGCTGAACCCGGCTCAGGAGTAGAGAGATGCGCCGACTCGCGGCTCTCATCATGCTGACGCTGTTGGGCGCCTGCTCGACCGTGGACGATCTCTCGCCGCTGTCGCCGTCCTCGTCCAGCAACCCGACAATCGCGGTGCGTGCACCGCGTTTCGAGGATTCCAAGCCGCATGAATGGGACAGCGGCGCCCCGTGGAACTATGCGGTCCACGGCACCGATGTCTCCAAATACCAGACATCGGTCGACTGGCCGGCGGCCAAGGCCAGCGGCATCTCCTTCGCCTTCATCAAGGCGACCGAGGGCGGCGACCGCTTCGACGAGTATTTCAACGAACACTGGAGCCGCACCAAAGCCGCTGGAGTTCCGCGAGCCGCCTATCATTTCTTCTATTTCTGCACGCCCGCCGCCACGCAGGCGCGCTGGTTCATCGCCAACGTACCTGTCGACCGCTCGGCCATGCCGCCGGTGCTGGACATGGAATGGAACCCGAAATCGCCGACCTGCAGGCTGCGCCCGAACGCAGCGACGGTGCGCTCGGAGATGACGACCTTCCTCGAAATCGTCGAGCGGCACTACGGCAAGAAGCCGATCATCTACACCTCGGTCGACTTCTTCGACGACAACGGCCTGTCGACCTTCCGCGGCTATCCCTACTGGCTGCGCTCGGTCGCCGGCCATCCACGTCAGAAATACGGCAGCCACCCTTTCACCTTCTGGCAGTACACCGGGACCGGTATCGTTCCCGGCATGACCGGCAAAGCCGACATCAACGTCTTCAACGGCTCCGAGGCCGCCTGGAACAAGTGGCTGCGGCAGAACACCCGTTGACACAGGTTCAACGGCTGCGAGGCCGCCCGGAACAAGCGGCTGCGGCAGAACACCCGTTGACACCGGGGCCCGCGCCTGCTTTTCGACACAGCCGGCGGCGAACATTTGCAATCGCCGATAATCCGGAGCGCCGCGCGTTCGAAATCGGCGCGCAAGTGACGCTCTGGCACCTGGTTTCGGAAGGAAGCTGATGCGGATGCGTTCCAAAGCCCTCGCGGCGCTCATCCTGTTCGCCACGGCGTTGCCGGCGGCAGCGCAGGAATGCGGCGGCGATTTCGAGGTATGGAAGCAGGGCGTGGCGACCGAAGCCAAGGCGGCCGGCGTCGGCACTCACGGCCTTGATGCGCTGGAATCTGCCGGCATCGACGACAAGGTGCTGGCGCGCGATCGTGCCCAGGGTGTGTTTTCCCAGACCTTCATCCAGTTTTCGAACCGCATGATCTCGGCCTATCGGCTGAAGCAAGGCGACGCCAACCTCAAGAAATACGCCGACGTGTTTGCCCGCGCCGACCAGCAGTTCGGCGTCCAGGCACCGGTCATCGCCGCCTTCTGGGCGCTGGAGACCGATTTCGGCGCAGTACAGGGCGACTTCCACACGCTGAGCGCGCTGGTCACGCTCGCGCATGATTGCCGCCGGCCGGAGCTTTTCCGGCCCCAGCTGGTGCCGTTGCTGACGCTGATCGACCGCGGGGTCGTGCCGGCCGACGTCACCGGCGCCTGGGCCGGCGAGATCGGCCAGACGCAGATCCTGCCTTCCGACTATCTCACGCGTGGCGTCGATGGCGACGGCGACGGCATCGTCGACCTGCGCGGCAGCGTGCCGGACGTGATCATGACCACGGCCAACAAGATCCTGTCGCGCGGCTGGAAACGCGACCAGCCCTGGATCGAGGAAGTGCGCGTGCCCGACGACATGCCGTGGGACCAGACCGGCCGCACCAACAAGCTGCCGCTATCGCAATGGGCTCAGTGGGGCGTCACCAACCCGAACGGCACACCGCTAATCGACAACGGCCTGAAGGCAGGGCTGGCCCTGCCTATGGGCCGCAAGGGGCCGGCCTTCCTCGCCTACGACAATTTCGACGTCTATCTCGAATGGAACCAGTCCTTCACCTATGCGCTGACCGCCGCAAACCTCGCGGCACGGCTGGCCGGGGCAAAGCAATTCGACCCGCGCACCCCTGAATCCGGTCTCAGCGGCGACCAGATGAAGGCGCTGCAGACCAAGCTCGAGGCCAGAGGCTATGACGTCGGCACGGTCGACGGCATCCTGGGCACGAACACCCGCGAAGCCATCCGCAAGGAACAGATGCGCCTCGGGCTTCCGGTCGACGGCTGGCCGACGCCGGATCTGCTGGCGAGGCTGTAGAAATTGGCGCGACGCATTGTAGGATCAGTGCATGAGCCACTACGATCCAAGGAACACCTACACGCCAAGCCTCACCCCGCCACAGCCGTGGGCTGGCATCGAGGCTTTCTACGTCTCGTTGACCAAAGATGCGTTCGACCAGCAACCCATGGTCGAACTCATTCGGCATATCCGGTCCGCCTACGCAGAAAACAGATTCCACGCATTCACCTCGATGCACACGCTGGTCGTCAGCGTCAACAATCCGATCGAATTCAATCGCGATAACCTGCGAATTGACTACCACTTCAGCGATGCAAATTGGGAATTCAACTACCTGTCAAACCCCTTCAAGCCGGCTGAATTCATCCGGCGCTATTCGGCGTCGCTCGGGATCGAGAAATTCGACAATTTTGTAAAGATGATCGGCTGGTAACAACTCTAGTTGCGACTAATCCGCCATCGTCTCCAGGCTGGCAAACCCTTCCGGCGCATCGCCTTCGTCGAACGGCGTCGTCACCTCGACGAAGGTGTCGGGGTAGAAGCCGTTGAAGCGGGTCCTCAGCGACAGCGAATAGGCGCCGATATGGCCGATCTCGATCCAGTCGCCGGTGTCGACCGTTTCCGGCAGCCAGAACGGTCTGGACAGGATGTCCACGGAATCGCAGGTCGCGCCGCACACCTTGAACGGCACGATGTTCTTTTCCTCGCCATTGCGCGAGCGGATCGCCGGGTCGGGAATGAAGCGCGCCGGCAGCGTGATCTTGCCGGTCCATGAATCCGACAGCGACGCCCAGATGCCGTCGTTGATGTAGAGCCGCTTGCCCTTGCGCAGCAGCACACGCACGATCAGCGACAGGCAGCGCGCCACGATCACCCGGCCGGGCTCCGCCACCAGCGGGATCTGGTCGAACTGATACTCCTTCAGGTCGCCCGACAGCCGCGACATGATTTGGCCGAGCGACGGCATCTCGATCTGTTTGCGGTTGGGATCGTGGCCGTATTCGGCCGGAAAACCGCCGCCGACATCGAGCCCGGCAATGTCGAAAGAGACGCGGTTGCGCACCCAGTCGGCCGAGGCCAGCGCCCGCTCGTAGGTGTCGGGGTCCTCGATCTGGCTGCCGACATGGAAGCAGAGGCCGACCTTGTAGCCGGTGCGGTTGAGCCGTTCGGCAAGTTCCACCGCATAGGCTGGCCCGGCACCGAATTTCTTCGACAGTTCGTAAGCCGCCGACCCCTTCGTCTGCATGCGCACGAACACAGTGATGGCGCCAGGGTCGATGTCGAGTGCCCGCACCACTCGTGTCAGCTTGGTGATCTCGTCTTCATGATCGAGCGAGATGACGCGGATGCCGTATTTCTCCAGCGCCAGCTTGATGTCCGACTGCGCCTTGATCGGATGCATATAGAGCATCTCGGCATCGGGCGAGACGGCGCGTACGGCGGCGAACTCGCCGGGCGAAGCGACATCGAAGGCGGTGACGCCGGCTTCGACCAGCGCCTTCAGCACGATCTGCTCGCCATTGGTCTTGACCGCATAGGCGGTCTTGCCGGGGAACATGCCCATGAACTGTCGGGCGTCGGTCTTCAAAACCTCCGGCCGGAAGCAATAGATCGGATCGTCCGGGCGAAGCGCCAGCGCTGCCTCGCGGGCATTTTCGAATCGCTGCATGGACGAATCCCCTGAACCTTGGCTGCGCACAATTAATCCAAGCTAGCGGCTAAAGAAAACAATTCTGTGTCTCGCACCTCTGGCGGCACGGCGCTACCGGGATTCCGACCGATACTACGCCATCGATAGGGTTTCGGGTGGCCCTTGCCGCGGGAGCGGATATGGCTTGATCACATGCCCGACTTGATCACATGCCCGACCTGATCACATGCGCGACAGGCTTGGCATTCGGCATACTGGAGGACATTCACATGGCGACAACTGCGACTGCCACGGCGCGCGGACCGATGGTGCTCAAGGACTGGGGGCAGCTTCTGCTGCTCGGCGCCATCTGGGGCGGCTCGTTCTTCTTTGCCCGCATCGCCGTGTCGGAATTGGCCCCACTGGTGCTGGTGCTGTTTCGCGTCGCCATTGCGGCTGCAGCACTCCAGCTTTATCTCGGCTGGCGCGGCCCCTCTTTCCGCCTCGCCTTCCCGCACGCCGGCCTCTTCTTCCTGCTGGCGCTTGCCAACAATGTCGTTCCCTTCTCGCTGATCTTCGCCGGCCAGACCGAGCTTGGCGCCGGCCTCGCCTCGGTCCTCAACTCGACGACGCCGTTCTGGACGCTGATCCTCGCCAACGCGCTGACATCAGACGAAAAGCTGTCCTGGAACAAGCTTGCAGGCATTGCGCTCGGCATCGCCGGCACGGCGGTGATGATCGGTCCGGGCCTGCTTGCCGGGCTCGGCGGTCCGGTCTGGGCGAAGTTCGCGCTGATCGGCGCCTCGTTGTCCTATGCCGTCGCGCTGATGATCGCCCGCCGCTTCAAGGGCGTGCCCTCGCCGATCGTCGCCACGGGGCAATTGACGGCCTCGACCGTCATCATGATTCCGGTCGTGCTCATCGCCTATGGTCCCGCCGGCCTGTTCTCCGCTTCGCCGCCGGTCTGGGCGGCAGTGCTGGCGCTGGCGCTGCTTTCCACCGCCTTCGCCTACATCCTCTATTTCAACCTCGTCGCCTCGGCCGGCGCCACCAACGCCTCGCTGGTCACCCTCATCGTACCGGTCAGCGCCTTGCTGCTAGGCTTCCTGTTCCTCGGCGAGCGGCTCGAACTGTTCGAAATGGGCGGCATGACGCTGATCGCCTTCGGGCTGGTGACGATAGATGGACGCCTGTTCGGCAGACGGTAGCGCTGTCATGCCCGCTTTCCGCCACGGGCTCGCCACAATTTATTCACAACCCTTGAGCCGGCTTTTGCCGAAGAGTTTCAATGCCTAACGGCGAAAGCCAGGTCGCAAAACCCACAATCATGTCGCAATGCAGCACGTTTTCCGCTTGCCTGTGGCACAAATGACCCTAGACTCTCGCCATAGCTCTTTAAGAGGAGGCTATGACATGGGACTGACGAGGCCAATCAACGCATTGATGATTTGTGCAGCGTTCGCATTCATCGGCGCCCTTATCATAGGTGTTCTTCCGTAACCGCCAGAGCGGAAGAAAACAGCAGCTGATAGTCAACCATTTTCGAGAGGCCGGGTTTTTACCCGGCCTCTTGCATTTCACGTAGCGACAAAATTCAGGCTGCGGCCGATCCCGCAGCTTCCGCCTCATGCGAGCGGATGCCGATCATGTGGCATATGGCAAACACCAGATCGGCCCGGTTCATGGTGTAGAAGTGGAAATCGCTGACGCCGCGTTCGACCAGGTCGAGCACCTGCTCGGCCGCCACGGCGGACGCCACCAGCGCATGCGTCTGCGGGTCGTTCTGCAGCCCGTCGAAGCGCTCGGCCAGCCATGCCGGCACCAGCGCGCCGCAACGCGCCGAGAAATTGGCGACCTGGGTGAAATTGTGCACCGGCAGAATGCCCGGCACGATCGGGATGTAGATGCCGGCCCGCCGCGCCCGCTCGACATAGCGCTCGTAGAGATCATTGTCGAAGAAGAACTGGGTGATCGCCCGCGTCGCGCCATTGTCTGCCTTGCGCTTCAGCATGTCGAAATCGGTGGCGAAGTCCGGGCTTTCCGGATGCTTTTCCGGATAGGCGGAGACCGAAATGTCGAAATCGCCGGCGCCCTTCAGCGCCCCGACCAGTTCGGCGCCATTGGCGTAGCCGTCGGGATGCGGCCTGTAGGCGGTGCCGACGCCTGCCGCCGGATCGCCGCGCAAGGCGACGAAGCGGGTGACGCCCATATCGGCGAATTCCCTGACAACGGCATCGACCTGATCGCGGGCCGCATCGACGCAGGTCATGTGCGCCGCCGGCGTCAGCGTCGTTTCGTTGAGGATGCGCTTGACCGTGCGCGCGGTGCGCTCACGGGTCGAGCCGCCGGCTCCGTAGGTCACCGAGACGAACTTCGGCTTGAGCGGTTCCAGCCGGGTGACGGTGTCCCACAGCCTGGCCTCCATCTCGTCGGTCTTCGGTGGGAAGAACTCGAACGAAACCCTGACCTTGTCGCCAATATCGGGACGGCGGGAAAAGCGGAACTGGTTCATCAGGCTATTTCCCCCATCGGGTACGCTTGGGTGGGTTGGCTGTCGTTGGACGGATCGGCGATCAGCATGCGGCGGTCGCGGCCGAGCCACAGCTTGACCGTGAGCCTGGCCTCGTTGGCGCCGCGCGGCTCGAACTCCTGGCTGTCCTCGAGCGCGAGCCCTGCCTCGGCGAACCACTCGGCGATCTGCCGGTCGGAAAAGCCGAGCCGGACATGCGCATGCCGGTCGCGCAGGAATTCCAGCGTGTGCGGCGCGAAATCGACAATCACCAGCCTCCCCGCCGGACGCAACAGCCTTGCCGCCTCGCGGATGGCGCGGGCCGGATCGTCGAGATAGTGCAGCACCTGATGGATGGTGACGAGGTCGAAGGCGTCGCGCTCGACCGGCGGCGCGAAGATATCGCCCTGCCGCACCTGCGCATTCGAAACGCCGGCCTTGTCGAGATTGGCGCGCGCCACGGTCAGCATCTCGCGCGACATGTCGATGCCGACGCCGCGCCGGTAAAGCGGCGAAAAGATTTCAAGCAGCCGCCCGGTGCCGGTACCAAGGTCGAGCATCGATTGGAAAGGCCGCTTGCCGACAAGCTTCAGCAGCGCCGCTTCCACGGCGCGATCCGGCACATGCAGCGAACGGATATGATCCCAGCTCGCGGCGTTTTCGGAGAAGTACTCGGCGGCGCGGTCCTGGCGCTTGCGTTTGACCGACGCCAGCCGCTCGAGGTCGCGCTCTACCTGCGGATCGGCGCCGCGGATACCTGAGATCAGCCTGATCACGAAATCACGGGCCGATTCCGTATCCGAGAGCCGGAAGAAGGCCCAGGAGCCCTCCTGGTAACGGCCGATCAGCCCGGCCTCCAAAAGCAGCTTGAGGTGGCGCGACACGCGCGGCTGCGACTGGCCGAGGATTTCGGTAAGATCGGAAACGGTAAGGTCGCCACGCGACAAGAGTGCCAGAATGCGGAGCCGGCTCGATTCGGCCGCCGCCTTCAGAGTATCCACCATTGTGTCGAGCGAGACATGCATGAGCGCTTCTCTTTTGAAAAAGATATAAACATATGTTTATGTCGAATTTGACAACCATGCAAGACCCATGTCGCTTCCGGACAAGAAAATGACGCATGCATGATCCACAGGCGGAAAGCGGTTTTCGGATGAACGAGGCGAAAACCATGTTCGAAACGCGCGCCGGCGAAAGGCTTCTGGAAACTGATCCGGCCGATATGCCGCCGGATGGCCACGTCGTCTTCATCGGCCGCATCGTTTCGCCATGGACGAGCCGGGAGACCTGCCCCAAGAACATGAGGGCCGCGCGGGAGGCAGGCGGCGGTGCCACGCTGCTGGTCGACCCGCCCTATCGCGACGGCTTGGCCGGCCTGGAACGCGCCAGCCACGTCATCATCCTGTCCTGGTTCCATCATGCGCCGCGGAATCTGATTGTTCAGAAACCCCGCCATGCGGCTGAACCGAAAGGCGTTTTCTCGCTGCGCTCGCCTGCTCGGCCGAACCCGGTCGGGTTGCATGTTGCGAAGCTCGTCGGGCTCGACATCGGCAGCGGCCGCATCGAGCTCGACGCCATCGACGTGCTCGACGGCACGCCGGTCATCGACCTGAAACCCTATTTCGCCTCCACCGACGCCTTTGCCGATGCGACCATTGCCGGGCGGGACGAACCATGAAAGCGCCGACCAACCGCCGTCGCGCCATCGCCAAGGCGCTGACCACGCTTTTGCCACTGGCGCCCTATGCCGATATCGAAAAAATCCGTGCCGACGCCGGCAGGGCGCACTTGCACAATCTGCCGCCGTCGATCTCCGTCTGGCTGGCGACCATCGCCCATATCCGTCACGTCCACACCGATTACGAAAAGCTGCTTGCCGAAGGCTATGACCGCGACTCGGCGCGTTTCTTCGTCATCGAACAGACCAACATCGTGCTGACCCGCTGGCGCGCCACGCGCCTGCTCGACTCCGATGAGGAGGAAGAGTAGCGCGAGAAACCGCTACTGCCGGGTCAGGACGGCGACGGCATTGTAGGGCTGGCCGTCTGCCTGCCCGACCCAGACCCAGGACAGGTTTCCCTTGAAAAACCTGACGGTGATCGTGCCGCCATCGACGCACTTGTCCTGGCCATAGGTGATGCTCTCCCGGTATTCCGCCGAGCTGTCGTCCCTGGAAATCTGGGTCAGGGATCCGCCGCAACTGAGCGACGGATAGTCGATCGACGCGCCGCTATCGTTGATGGTCATGGCAATCGACCAGTCGGCGCCGGCGGCTCCGGCCGGGCTTTGATGGCCATTGCCGACCCAGGTGCCGGTCAAGGACGGCGCATTGACCACGCAAGGGACGTTCTGAAAGATCGGCGTCAACTCGCTGCCGGTCTTCTCGCAGCGATATGTCTGGCCGCTTTGACATAGTTCCTCGCCCTCGCGCGTGCATTGGGCGAAGGCTTCGCTGCTGCCGACGAAAACAATCATCGCAAAGATGAGTGCTCCAAGCCCCGTATGCCTGTCCATCTCCCCTCCGGCCTGATAGTCCCGCCGGCAACCGTAAGGGAAAACCAACATTCCACCTAGAACAAAGAGCAGCGCATAGGTGGCTCTATGTAACGCGCTGAGCGACGCTAGCCTGACCATGGATCGAGCCTTGGACAAGGAGAGTTTGCGATGGGCCGAAACATTGCAACGGAGCAGACCATGCCTCTGCCGCCTCTTTCCGAGCGCCACGTAGACCCGCATTCCTATCCAGACGGCGTCGCCTTCTTCGATGGCCAATACCTGCCCATGTCCCAGGCAAAAATCTCGGTGCTGGATTGGGGCTTTCTGCATTCGGATGCCACCTACGACACGGTGCATGTCTGGGACGGCCGTTTTTTCCGGCTCGACCTGCATCTCGACCGCTTCTTCGGCGGCTTGCAAAAGCTGCGCATGGCGATCCCGCTCGACCGCGACGGCGTCGCCGAGATCCTGCACAATTGCGTGGCGCTGTCAGGCCACCGCGCCGCCTATGTCGAGATGCTGTGCACGCGCGGCGCTTCGCCGACCTTCAGCCGCGACCCGCGCCAGGCGATCAATCGCTTCATGGCCTTCGCCGTGCCTTTCGGATCGGTCGCCAATGCCGAGCAGTTGCGGCGTGGCCTCAATGTCGCGGTCAGCGACAAGGTCCGCATCCCGCCGGCCTCAATCGACCCGTCGATCAAGAACTACCACTGGCTCGACCTGGTGCGCGGCCTCTACGACGCCTATGACCGCGGCGCCGAGACGGCGCTCATCCTCGATTTCAACGGCAATGTCGCCGAAGGTCCGGGCTTCAACGTCTTTTGCGTGAAAGACGGCAAATTGTCGACGCCGGCCATTGGCGTCCTGCCAGGCATCACGCGGCGCACCGTCTTCGATCTCTGCTCCGAGGCGGGGCTGTCTGCAACAGCGGCCGACGTCAGCGTCGCAGCGCTGAAGGCAGCCGATGAAGTCTTCATCACCTCGACCGCCGGCGGCATCATGCCGGTGACGGTGATCGACGGCATTCCGGTCGCCGACGGCAAGGTCGGCGCCATCACCAGCCGGCTGATGGCGCTCTATTGGCAAAGGCACGAGGACCCAGCCTGGTCGAGCCCGGTGTCCTACACTTAGGCGCGGTAGATCCACTGCTCGGGCACGCGCACCGATATCTCCTCGCCGGCAACAATCGTGCCGGGCTTTTCGACCCAGGCGACGAGGCCGCGCAGCCGCTTCGCCGCTTTCGGAAAGGCCAGTGCGCCGGCCTCGTGGTCGGCCATCCCGGCATGTTCGGCGACTGAGCGCCCGGCGATGCGGCATGGTCCGTTCTGCGCATCGACCTTGATGGTGACGCCGCCCTTGAAGAACAAGAGCGTACCCGACGGCAGCATGGAAAGCTGCGGCACGCCCTCGATCACCAGATTGGCGCCGATCCATTCCGGCTTGACCTCATTGAGGCCCATCCGCTCGGCCACGATGGCGAGTTCGTCTGCCGCCACGATCGACAATTGCCGCTCGTTGCGCATCTCGGTGCCGCGCGGATACCAGGGCTCGCGCCCGCCGGAGCGCCGCGTGGCGCCGGCATGGAAATCACCGTCGATGCCGTCGAAGCCGAGCCGCAATTCCTCCACCGGCCGCGTTTCGAAGTGATCGAACGGCGCGACGTAGAGCGCCGCCACTTTCGCCGCGAGCTTTCGCGCCGGCAGGATTTCGACCGGATTTTCGGTCTCGGCAAAGAGATCCGCCATGGCTTCATTCCTTCTGCAAGACGAACCGCAGTTAGCCCGCGGCCATGGACCGGGTCCAGTCCAAAGCGCTGATGATCCGATCGAGCCGGTTGATGGGATGCTTCACCGATCACGATCTTCTTACCGCCGATCGCGCATCCTCTGGCCGGGCGCCGTATTGCCGCCGTGCTGCCTCGACTTGATACTGGCGTCAGGAGGAGACGCGTCATCATGCATCCCGCAGCCGCAATCGCCGCGCTCTGGCAGATCTGGGTCGTCTCCTGGCTCGCGGCCGCCCTCTGGGCCGATCCCGTGCAAAAACGCGCCGGCTTCCAGGCTGAATTTCGCTATCGCGCCCTGTGGATGGTCGGTGTGATCCTGCTGTTCGTTCCGGCGCACGGCCATGTCGGCCGGTTGCGGCTCTGGATGCCGAACCTCACCGAGGCCTGGATCTGCGTCGCCCTGATCGCAATTGGCCTCATCTTCTCCTGGTGGGCGCGTCTGCACCTTGGCCGGCTGTGGTCGGGTACCATCACCGCCAAAGCGGGACACCACGTGGTCGACACCGGTCCCTATGGACTGGTCCGCCCACCCGATCTATACCGGCCTGTTGCTGGCCGTCTTCGCCACCATGGCGGCCAAGGGGACGGTCTGGGGCATTGCCGGTGCCGCCCTGCTCACCATCGGTGTAGTCGTCAAGGCAAGGATGGAGGAGACCTTCCTGCGTGGAGAACTCGGAACGGCCTATGACGACTATGCCACGCGCGTTCCAATGCTGGTGCCGTTCGCGCCCGCCTAGATCACAGCATGCGCAGCAGCGCGCCGCCGATCGAATATCCCGCGCCGAAGGCGCAGAGCAGGCCGTAGTCGCCGGGCTTCATGTCGGCGTGGTTCTCGGATAGCGCGATGATGGCGCCGGCGCCGGCGGTGTTGCCGAGGCGCTCCAGCACCATCGGCGCGCGATCATGGTCGACCTCGTGGCCGAAGGCGAGTTTCAGGATCATGGCGTTCATGCGCGCATTGGCCTGATGCAGCCAGAAGCGGCGGATGCCTTGCGGCGTCTGCCCGTGCTCGGCGAGGAATTCGACGATGAATTTGTGGCCGGCGACGGTGACTTCCTTGAACACCTTGTTGCCGACCTGCTTGATCAGATTGCCTTCCAGGTTGATCATATAGGGATCGTCCTGGGCGGTGCGGGTATGGTAGCCGAGATTGGTGCGGATGTTGTTCGACATCTGCGTCCAGGTTCGCGTGTCGAGCACCTGGAAACGCCCCGGCCGCTTCTCGCCCTGCTCGAGCCCCTCGACCACCATCGACACCGAAGCGTCGCCGAAGATGAAATGCGTCTGCCGGTCGCGGAAGTTGAGATGACCCGTGATGATCTCCGGCGTCGTCACCAGCACGCGCTTGTGCGCGCCGGCCCGCACCAGATTGACCGCGATGTGCAGCGCCGCCGCGGCCGACGAGCAGCCAAGCCCCATATCGAAGCCGGCGCCCCTGGTGCCCAGGGCCTGCTGCATTTCGATGGCGATCGCCGGATAGGGCCGCTGGTGGTGCGAGGCCGAGCAGATCACCAGGTCGATATCGGACGGCTTCAACCCGGCATGGTCGAGCGCCTTCCTGGCCGAAGCGACGCCGAACTCGGCCTGCAGCGACAGGGCGTCGTCGGGCCGCGCCGGTATGCGTGGCGCCATCCGCGTCGGATCAAGGATGCCTTCCCGCTCGATCACATGGCGGGTCTGGACGCCCGAGGCATGGACGATGAAGGCGCTGTCCGACTTCTGCAGCAGCGTCTCGCCCGTAACGGAACGGCGCGCATTCTCCATGTCGACCCAGGCGTTGAAGCTGGCGACCAACTCTTCATTGGTGATCTTGGGTCCAGGGATTTCGACGCCGATGCCGCTGATGATGACGCGATGCATTTCCAATCCGTCCCATGCGCGGGCGTTGCGGGCTTGATGTGGGCGCATAGACGGCCCGGTGCAACCCTTTGTCGCATTTAGCCGGTTTATGCCAGCTTAAACCGCCATTTCCTGTTGCTATCGCGGTGAGTTGACCGACGCTCGGTCAGGCCCGCTTGGCGACGATGAAGATGCGCGGGAAGCGCAGCAGGACCTTGCCGTTCGCCGTCCTCGGATAGGCCTCTGCGATCTTGGCCGTGTAGTGGTCGAGGAACATGGTCTTCTCGTCCGCGTCGAGCGGATCGAGGAACGGCTTCAAGCCCGTCGACTTCACCCATTCGACGATCGCTTCAGCGTCGGCCAGCGGATGGTTGTAGATCGTGTGCCAGATATCGAGCCGGTCCGCGAGCGGCGACAGAAGATCGTAGTAGAACGAAACCGGCGGCAGTTGCCCGCGCGCCGCTCCTTTGATCTTTGCGGCAAACGGCATCTCGGCGGCCGTCTCCCGCATCAGGCGATGCGAGTCCTCGCCGAGATTGTCCGGCATCTGAATGGCAAGCGCGCCGCCCGGCGCCAGGAAACCCATCAGCCGCTGGAAGACGGCCGGATGCTCCGGCAGCCACTGGAACACCGCATTGGCGAAAATCACGTCGACCGGTTGCGCCGGTTGCCATGTTGCCGCGTCCGACAGTTCGAAGGTGGCATCGGGCAGCCGCGCCCTCGCCTTCTCGATCATGTCGGGCGAAGTGTCGAAGCCGCTGACTTGCGCGTCCGGCCAGCGCTCGACCAGAAGCTCGGTCGAATTGCCCGGCCCGCAGCCGATGTCGACCACACGGCGCGGGAAATCCACCGGAACCTGCTGGACGAGATCGCGCGCGGGCCGCGTGCGCTCGTCCTCGAATTTCAGATATTGGGCGGCGGACCAGTCAGCCATGTCAGCTCCTCAGATCATCTTGAGAATTCGCCGCCCCGACAATATCCTATCGCGTCAGCCTCTTATACGTCATCCGGTGCGGGTTGACGGCATCCGGTCCGAGGCGACGGATCTTGTCCTGCTCGTAATCCTCGAAATTGCCCTCGAACCATTCGACATGGCTGTCGCCCTCGAAGGCGAGGATGTGCGTCGCCAAGCGATCGAGGAACATACGATCGTGGGAGATGATGACGGCGCAGCCGGCGAAGCTTTCCAGCGCGTCTTCGAGCGCAGCCAGCGTTTCGGTGTCGAGGTCGTTGGTCGGTTCGTCGAGCAGCAGCACGTTGCCGCCGGTCTTCAGCATCTTGGCCAGATGCACGCGGTTGCGCTGACCGCCGGAGAGGTTGCCGACCTTCTGCTGCTGGTCCTGGCCGCGGAAGTTGAACGACGAGCAGTAGGCGCGCGTATTGGCTTCGTATTTGCCGAGCTTGACCACTTCGGCGCCGCCCGAAATCTCTTCCCACACGGTCTTCGACGGATCGAGCGCGTCGCGGCTCTGGTCGACATAGCCGAGCTTGACCGTCTCGCCGACGCGGATCGTGCCGGCGTCCGGCTTTTCCTGACCGGTGATCATCTTGAACAGCGTCGTCTTGCCGGCGCCGTTCGGGCCGATCACGCCGACGATGCCGCCCGGCGGCAGCTTGAACTCCAGGCCCTCGATCAACAGCGTGTCGCCAAAGCCCTTCGACAGGTCGGCGACCTCGATCACCACATTGCCGAGGCGCTCGCCATGCGGGATGACGATCTGCGTGTCGGTCGGGCGACGGCTGTCGGCGGCGACCAGCAGATCCTCGAACGCCTTGATACGCGCCTTGGACTTGGTCTGGCGGGCCTTCGGGCTGGACTGGATCCACTCGCGCTCGCGCCCGATGGCGCGCTGGCGGGCGTCGTCCTCGCGGCCTTCCTGCTTGAGCCGCTTGGCCTTGGCTTCGAGGTATTTGGTGTAGTTGCCCTCATAGGGAATGCCGCGGCCGCGATCGAGCTCGAGGATCCAGCCGGTGACATTGTCCAGGAAGTAACGGTCGTGGGTGATGATCATTACGGCGCCCGGATAGGCGCGCAGATGCTTTTCCAGCCACGCCGTGGTTTCGGCGTCGAGATGGTTGGTCGGTTCGTCGAGCAGCAGAAGGTCGGGCTGGCGCAGCAGAAGCTGGCAGAGCGCGACGCGGCGGCGCTCGCCGCCCGACAGCTTGGTGACTTCGGAATCCTTGGGCGGGCAGCCCAGCGCTTCCATCGCCATCTCGACCTGCTGTTCGAGGTCCCAGAGGTTCAGCCGGTCCATCTCGTCCTGGAGCTTGGCGGACTCGTCCGCCGTCTCGTCGGAATAGTTCATCATCAATTCGTTGTAGCGCTCGATGATGGCGGTCTTGGCGGCAACGCCTTCCATGACGTTCTCGAACACGGTCTTCTTCGCGTCGAGAGCCGGCTCCTGCGCCAGATAGCCGACGGTGGCACCTTCGGCCAGCCAGGCCTCGCCGTTCCAGTCCTTGTCGATGCCGGCCATGATCTTGAGGATCGTCGACTTGCCGGCGCCGTTGGGGCCGAGGATGCCGATCTTGGCGTCGGGATAGAAGGACAGATGGATATTCTCGAGCACCTTCTTGGTGCCGTAGGCCTTGTTGAGGCCGGCCATGTGATAGATGAACTGGCGTGCCACGCGCGCTTTCCCTGATAATTGACCGAAAATGTCGGATTGAATGGAGGTTGCGCGCTATGTAGGCGATGCCGGGCCGAACGGCAATCGCTTTCGGTGGCTTCAGACCGTTCCCGAAGCTTTCGCCAAGCCGGCGAACTCACCGGGCATCGACGTTTCGGTGCGTTGCACCACCTCACGAAAGCACCGGTTAATCATTCCGCGTCAAAACGGTATCGAATGGAAATCGCCAGAAAGTCGCGATTTCCAAAGCGAGATCGGATCGACGGATTGCTGAACGGTTTCCTGCTCCTTACCGAGGCGGTTCTCTACTTCGGCGTCATGGTCACGCTGTTCCGCTTGCGGCATCGCATCGGCCTCGGCGTCTTCGTCTGCGCGCTCGGCGTCATGCACTTCCTCGAGACCTATCTCGCCAGCGTCTTCTACGTCGCCCTGCCCTTCGGCATGGTTTCACCGGGTTCGGCCGTGCTGTTTTCCGGCAAGCTGGTGATGCTGCTTCTGCTCTACATCAAGGAAGACGCGGCTACGGTGCGGCAGCCCATCTATGGCCTGCTGCTCGGCAACGCGCTGATGATCGGCCTGGTGCTGATCCTGCGCCTGCATGCGATTTCACCGCTTCCCGACGGCAAGCTTCCCGACATCGGCTTCATCGACCAGATGGGCTGGCTGATGGTGTGGGGCACGTCGCTTTTGTTCGTCGACGCCATATTGATCATCCTGCTCTACGAAAAGCTCGGCCGCTATCTGCGCAATGCGCCCTTTGCCCGCATCCTGGTCTGCGTCGCCTGCGTGCTGACCTTCGACCAGGCGGGTTTCTTCACCGCGCTGCATTTCGTCGCCGGCGCGCCGATCGCGGTCTTCTTCGGCGGCTGGTTCGCCAAGATGGGCGCCGCCCTTGTCTACAGCGTGATGCTGGTTGCCTATCTCAAATGGTTTGAGGCGCGCCCGATCGCCGTGCCGCGCGGCCTGTCCGACATCTTCGACACGCTGACCTATCGCGAGCGCTACGAAGCCCTGGTCAAGCATGTCGGCCGTGACGGGCTGACCGGTCTCCTACATCGCGGCAGCTTCGAAACCGATGGCGAAGCCGCCATCGCGGCCAGTCTGCCAACCGCCAGGCCGCTCAGCCTGCTGATCGTCGATGTCGACCATTTCAAATCGATCAACGACCGCTTCGGCCATGCCGAGGGCGACAAGGTGCTGAAGTCGATCGCCGCCGTGCTGACCGAGGCCGCCGGCGCCGAACACAAGGTGTTCCGCATCGGCGGCGAGGAATTCGCCATCCTTTGCGCGCAGCCGCATGCTGTCGCAAGGCTGCTCGGCGAAAGCATCCGGCATGCCGTCAAGGCCTCGGCCGGCACCAGCAAGTTCGACCTTACCGTCAGCGTCGGTATCTCCAGCCTGAGCGAGACGACCCGCTGCCTTGCCGATGTCTTCGCCCTGGCCGACCAGCGTCTCTACAAGGCGAAAGCGACCGGTCGCGATCGCGTCGTCGGCGGGCTGGGCGACGCTCAAGTCGAAAGCCTCGACGCCTGGACACGGTCGGCGTAGCGCATCAGTCGCTGTCGCCAGCGCCGGCGAAAGCCCGCGCGCTTACTGGAACCCGATCGGGTCGACGGTGCCTTTCGGGCAGCCGGCCTTGGTCGTTGGCGCCGAAGCCTGCATCAGATCGCCGAGCGAGCTGGTCGCGCCGATCGGGCCCGCCAGGCCGAGCGTCAGCTCGCCGATCAGGCGCCTGCCGCTCGACGGGTCGACCAGGCAGGACACCCGGACCCGTTCGCCTGCTCCGGCGCCGAAGGCGCTGTCGAAGGCTTTGCGGATCTGGTCTGACGTCACCTGCTTGCCGACATTCTTGGTGAAGAGCTCGCGCACCGGCGAGGCATTCACCGCGCGCATCAGGTTCAACGCATCGGTAAAATACTCCTGCTGGCTCTTGCCGTAGCAGGTGCCATGCTTGATCCATTCATGTCTATCGAGATCGGACTTGGTGCCCGGCATCACCCGATCGAGTTCCGATCGCGTATCCGCATCGAGATTGACCGGCGGCAGATCCCGCCAATGGGCCGGATTGTCGTTGGCCTTGTCGCTGGCCGCCACCTGACAATAGAAATTGCCGTTCGGCTGCGGCCACAAGCCATGCAAGGTGAAATGCGTCGCTTCGAACCCGGCCGGCGCCTGCGCCTGGCATTCGGTCTTGTTGGACTTGGTTTCGCAGAAGGCCGGCTGCCAGCTCAGCGCGAAGACATATTCAGGCTTTCCCGAGGCCGGCGCCGGCGGCTTGGTCTGATCGGCCGGTGCGGGCGCGGTGGCGGCACTGCCGCCGGTGACGTGGCCGCAGCTGATCTTCACCCAGCGGCGTTCCGGGTCGGCGCCCGGCACCAGGATGAGATAATGCGTCGGGGTATCCTTGTTGCCGGCAAGCAGCTGGTAGCTTTGCCCGGCCTCGGTCGAGACATTGCCGGGGTTCTTGCCGCTCTTGATTGCTTGCGTCGCCGGACAGGCGGCGTCGGACACGAAGGCGCCGCTCATCTTCACGTCGGCTCGCGCCGCACCGGCCACCGAGGCGACCAAGAGCGCCAAAACGAAAGCAAAAACTGTCCGCATACCCTTGCCCCGGCTGGAAGATACTGCGCCACACACTGCATTGGTCTCCGTGTCAGAATTGCGATAGCGCGCCACAAGATCAGAAACATTCACAACTCGGAATCGTCGTGCCGGATTGACGCAAAACCGGCGCCGGCGCAAACAAAACTCTTGTGAGCGCGCAAGCGCGGGGGGACCAAGAGACAATGCCGTTCAGCCAACAGCGCATGGTCAAATCGCCGACCGGCGCGGAGCTCAACCTTTATGTGAAGCACGCTGGCGGCCATCCGCGCGCCGTCATCCAGATCAACCATGGGCTGGCCGAGCACGCCGCGCGCTACGCCCGCTTCGCCGATTTCCTCAGCGAGCGCGGTTTTCACGTCTACGCCCACGACCATCGCGGCCACGGCGCCACCAGGGCGCCCGATGCCCCGCTGGGCCGGTTCGCGGACAGGGATGGCGTTGCCAAGGTCGTCGCCGATGTCAACGCCATCCACGACCTCATCGCCACAGAGCAACCCGGCCTGCCGGTCATCGTCTTTGGCCATTCGATGGGCGCCTCGGTGGCGCTCAATTTTGTCCTGGCGCACTCAGCCCGTATCCATGCCGCCGCGATCTGGAACGGCAATTTCTCGCAAGGCCTGCTCGGCCAGCTGGCGCTCGCCATCCTGGCCTGGGAGCGGTTCCGGCTCGGTTCCGACGTGCCGTCGCGCCTGTTGCCGAGGCTGACCTTCCAGGCCTGGGGCAAGGCGGTGCCCAATCACAAGACACCGTTCGACTGGCTGTCGCGCGACGAAGCCGAGGTGGCGAAATACATCGCCGACCCACTGTGCGGCTGGGACGCGTCGGTGTCGATGTGGCGCGACTTGGTCAACATGACGCAGCACGGCGGCAAGGACTCGAGCTTTGCCGGCGTGCGCCGCGACCTCTTTGTAAACCTGGTCGGCGGCGAGAAAGATCCTGCATCCGACTACGGCAAGGCGGTCGGCCACCTCGCGAAACGCATGCGCGCGATGGGTTTTTCGAATCTGGTTTCAAAGGTTTACACCGGGACCCGCCACGAAAGCCTGAACGAGATAAATCGGGACATCGTCATGAATGACTTCGCGGCATGGGCCGAAACTGTCCTGAAGCGATGAAGGCTTGGCCCAGCGCAAGGCTCGTGACAGCGGCGATAGGGGTTGATAGAGGCTGCGGTTCCGACCAATTCTGGTGATCCATGACTGAGCCTCCCCTGAAAGGCATCCGCGTAATCGAACTCGCCCGCATCCTTGCCGGGCCGTGGGCCGGGCAATTGCTGGCCGATCTCGGCGCCGATGTCATCAAGGTCGAGAGCCCGGAAGGTGGCGACGACACCCGCAAATGGGGGCCGCCCTTCGTCATGAGCCATGACGGCGAGAATCTGTCGGCCGCCTACTACCATTCCTGCAATCGCGGCAAACGCTCCATCGCCGTCGACTTCTCCACGCCCGAAGGCGCCGAGACCGTGCGCCGGCTGGTCGCGACCGCGGACGTGATGATCGAAAACTTCAAGCTTGGCGGCCTCAGGAAATACGGGCTCGACTATGACAGCCTGAAGAAGATCAATCCTCGCCTCGTCTACTGCTCGATCACCGGCTTCGGCCAGGACGGACCTTACGCGCCGCGCGCCGGCTACGACTTCATCATCCAGGCCATGGCCGGCATGATGTCGATCACCGGCGAGGCCGGCCGCGAGCCGCAGAAGGCCGGCGTTGCCATCTCGGATCTCTTCACCGGACTTTATTCGGTGATCGCCATCCAGGCAGCGCTTCGCCATGCCGAAAAAACCGGCGAAGGCCAGCATATCGACATGGCGCTGTTCGACAGCCAGATCTCGGCGCTCGGCAACCAGAACCTCAACTATCTGGTGTCCGGCAAATCGCCGGTGCAGATGGGCAACGCGCATATGAACATCGCGCCCTACGAGGTTGTGCCGGTCAGGGATGGCCACATCATCCTGGCGGTCGGCAATGACGGCCAGTTCCAAAAATTCTGTGCCGCCGTCGGCCTCGACGATTTGCCTGCCAATCCCGATTTCGCCACCAACCCCGCCCGCGTCGCCAATCGGGCGAAACTGCGCGAGCGCATGATCGAGGTGCTGAAGGATATCGACCGCGATCCGCTGCTGGCGAAGCTGGAAGCCGCAAGCGTGCCGGCCAGCCCGATCAACACCATCGGCCAGATGTTTGACGATCCGCAGACCATCGCACGCGGCATGCGCCTCGACCTGGACGATGGTCATGGCAATCTTCTGCCCTCGGTGCGGGCGCCGATGGTCATGTCCGGTACGCCGCTGGTCTATGAGCGCCCCTCGCCGCGCCTAGGCGAACACACCGAAGAGATCCTTGCCGAACTGGAGAAGTCGGGACAATGAAGACAGGCGGACAACTGATCGTCGACGCGCTCGAAGCCAACGGCACCGATCGCATCTATTGCGTGCCGGGCGAATCCTATCTGGCGGTGCTCGACGCCCTGCACGATTCGCCGATCCGCACCATCGTCTGCCGCCAGGAAGGCGGCGCCGCGATGATGGCCGACTGCCACGGCCGCCTGACCGGCAAACCCGGCATTTGCTTCGTCACCCGCGGCCCCGGCGCCACCAATGCGTCGGCCGGTATCCACATTGCCATGCAGGATTCAGTTCCCGTCATCCTGTTCATCGGCCAGGTCGCCAGCCACGCCAAGGAGCGCGAGGCTTTCCAGGAAGTCGACTACAAGCGCTTCTTCGGCGATATCGCCAAATGGGTAGTCGAGATCGACGACGCCGCGCGCATTCCCGAATTCGTCACCCGCGCCTTTGCCGTGGCGACCTCCGGCCGACCCGGCCCGGTCGTCATCTCGCTGCCAGAGGACATGCTGACCAGCCTTGTAGAGGCGCCCGCGGCCTTGCCGCACACACCAGTTGAAACCCGCCCCGGTGAAGCCGAGCTCGACGCGCTGGAGAAACTTCTTGGTAACGCCAAGCGCCCCTTCGTCATCCTTGGCGGCACGCGCTGGGATGCCGAGGCGGTGGCGCGGATGCGAGCAATCGCCGAAGCCTGGTCGCTGCCGGTCGGCTGCTCCTTCCGCCGCCAGATGCTGTTCGACCATCTGCACCCCAACTATGCCGGTGACGTCGGTATCGGCATCAACCCGAAGCTGGCGACGGCGATCAAGCAGGCCGACCTCGTACTTCTGATCGGCGGCCGCATGGGCGAAATGCCCTCCTCCGACTACACGCTGCTGAAAAGCCCCTACCCCGACCAGACGCTGGTCCATGTCCACGCCGATGCCGGCGAGCTTGGTCGCGTCTACCGGCCGGCGCTTGCGATCAACGCCTCGCCTTCGGCCTTCGTCGAGGCCTTCGCCAAACGCAAGCCCACTGCCACGCCGGCATGGGCAGACGAGACGCCGAAGCTGCATGCCGCCTATCTCGATTGGTCGACGCCGCCGGAAAGCGGCCCCGGCTCGGTCCAGATGGGGCCGATCATGAATTATCTGGAAAAGGTCCTGCCAGACGACGCCATCCTCACCAATGGCGCCGGCAACTACGCCACCTGGGTGCACCGCTTCCACCGTTTCCGCCGCTTTGCCACGCAGGCGGCTCCGACCTCCGGCTCGATGGGCTACGGCACCCCTGCAGCGGTCGCCGCCAAGGAACTTTATCCGGACCGCACCGTGATCGCCTTTGCCGGCGACGGCTGCTTCCTGATGAACGGACAGGAATTCGCCACCGCAGTGCAATACGACCTGCCGATCGTCGTGGTCGTCGTCAACAACGGCATCTACGGCACCATCCGCATGCATCAGGAACGCGAATACCCGGGCCGCGTTGTCGCCACCGATCTGAAGAATCCGGACTTCGCCGCTCTCGCCCGCGCCTATGGCGGCCATGGCGAGACGGTCGAGAAGACCGCCGATTTCGCCCTGGCCTTCGAGCGCGCCCGCGCCAGCGGCAAGCCGGCGATCGTCGAGATCAGGCTCGATCCCGAGGCGATCACACCGACCCGCACGATGACCCAGATCCGCGACAAGGCCTAAGCAGCAAACGGGGCGGTCGCCCGCCTGCCGACAGAACTACATCGCCGCCGCCGCTTTTTCGATCTGCCCGCGGATCTCGCCGTCCTTGTTGGCGGCGGTGTGGACGTTGATGTAGTCCTTGCCGGCCATCAGATCAGCAGCCTGGGCGTCGGTCAGGACGGCCGACCCCTTGATCGGGCTCTTTAGCTTGCCCTTGAACGGAATTGCCACGCCTGCGTTCTCGCCCATGGCGGCAGGACCATGGATGTGCGCCGCCGTCGCCGCGCCGCTGAGACCGGAATATTTCACGTTCCAACTGAGCTTCTTGCTGGTCGTGTCGAACGTCAGCGTCGCCGTGCCCTTGCCCCTCGTGGTCACCGCCGGGTTCTGCTGACCACCGTCGAGCGTCGCTTTCATCTTCACCGTCTCGGCCATGGCTGGCGATGCGAACAGGAAAGCCGTCGAAACGGCGAGCGCCGACAATGTCGGCGCGAGGGACTGGATGCGCATGAAAAATCTCCGTTGGGCAGTATCATCCTTGAACTGGATGCACCGGCATAACGGATTGGCGAGCGAATGTTTCCCGAGGTAACGCCGATGTGACGTCGCAGCAAAAAGGGGCGGTCGCCCGCCCCTTTTTGAGTCTTCGTGAAGGCAAGAATCAGACGGCCGCCAGCGCCTGCGTCAGGTCGGCGATCAGGTCATCGGGGTGTTCGACACCGATGGACAGCCTGACCGTGGTCTCAAGCACGCCGATGCGCTGGCGCACGTCGAAGGGAATGCCCGAATGGGTCATGGCCGCCGGATGGCTGGCCAGCGATTCCGTTCCGCCGAGGCTTACCGCCAGCTTGAAGATCTGCAGGCCGTTCAGAAAGGCGAAAGCCGCCTTCTGGCCGCCTCTGATATCGAAGGAGAATGTCGAGCCGGCGCCGCTGCATTGCACCCGATAGGCGCGGCCTGCAGGCGTGTCCTCGCCCAGGAACGGCAGATAATGCACCTTCTCGACCTTGGCATGGTCGCGCAGGAATTCGGCGACCAGGCGCGCATTGTCGTTGGCCCGCTCCATGCGGATCGACAGCGTCTCCAGCGAGCGGCCGAGCATCCAGCAGGAATGTGGGTCGAGCTGCGTGCCGATCGCGCCGCGCAGCGCCTTGATCGGCTTGGTAACCGCCTTGCCGCCCATAGCGGCACCCGCGATCAGGTCGGAATGGCCGCCGACATACTTGGTCAGCGAATAGACGGAAACATCGGCGCCATGTTCGATCGGCCGCTGGAACACCGGGCCGAGCAGCGTGTTGTCGCACACGATGATCGGCGCCGACCCTTGGCCCGCGCCGATCTCGTCGGCGATCCTCCGCATCAGCGCGATATCGACCAGGCTGTTGGTCGGATTCGATGGCGTTTCGATCAGGATGACCGAGACACGGCCCTTCGCGACCGCTGCGTCGGCAGCGGCCCGCACCGCCGTTTCGTCGACACCGTCCGCAAAACCGACAGCGCCGATGCCGAAGCCGGCAAGCGTGCGCGTCAGAAGCGTCTCGGTGCCGCCATAGAGCGGCTGCGAATGCAGGATGACGTCGCCCGGACGAGCATAGGCCAGCAGCGTCGTCGCGATCGCCGACATGCCGGACGAGAACAGGATGCACGCCTCCGTCCCCTCATAGACCGCAAGGCGGTCCTCGACGATCTCGCTGTTGGGGTGATTGAAACGCGAATAGACCAGACCGGAAGCCGTGCCGCTCGGCGGCTCCTTGCGGCCGGAGGTGTAGTCGAAGAAGTCGCGCCCCTCTTCCGCCGATTTGAACACGAAGGTCGAGGTGAGGAACACCGGTGGCTTGACGGCACCCTCCGAAAGCTGCGGATCGAAGCCGTAGCTCAGCATCAGCGTCTCCGGGTGGAGCTTGTGGTTGCCGATATGGGTTTTCGACGGGCGCGGCGCGGTCATTGTTTTTCTGCCTTTTGAGGAGTGTCTCGCGGCAATTTATGCCATCCCGATCGTGCAGTCCTTGCTATTTTTGGACTGGTATGGCTGCACTCTCGCAAGAAATTGCCTCAGGAGACGCAGAGTGCAGCAGAAGATAGCCGACGATTTCGACCGCAAGATCCTGCGTGAGTTGCAGACCGACGCTCGCATCACCAACAACGAGCTTGCCGAGCGGATCGGTCTGTCGCCGTCGCCTTGCCTGCGGCGTGTGAGGCGCCTGGAGGAAACCGGCGTCATCAGAGGCTACACCACGCTGGTCGATCCGGCCGCCTTCGGCTGGACCATGGTTGCCATCGCCACCGTCCGGCTCAGCCGCCAGAACGAGGACGAGATCGTCATGTTCGAGGACGCGATCCGCGGCTGGGAAGAGGTGCTGGAATGCCACCTCGTGACCGGTTCGCGCGATTATGTGCTGAAGGTGGTGACAGGTGGCCTCGACCAGTACGAACGTTTCATCAAGGAAAAGATTGCACGGCTGAAATGCGTCGCCTCGATCGAGACCAGCTTCGTCATGAACACCATAAAGGAACGGCGCCTCTGACACTTGACCAGAGGCGCCGCTTTAAAGATCAGTATCCTTGCTTAGGCAGGCCTACTTGATCGCCTTGTCGGTGATCGCGGTCGTGTAGGCGCCGCTGGGCTCCTTGGTGATGATCTTCTGGTCAAGCAGTGCCTTGGCGGTGCGCTCATAGGTCGCCGGATCGAGCTTGCCGTCGGCATTGTCGATCAGCTTGGCAACCTCGCCCATCATCCGCTTCTGGTGGTTTTCGTCCTGACCGCCATTGTCCATGACGATGCCGGCCGCCTCGTCGGAATTGTCGACGGCGTATTTCCAGCCCTTCATCGAAGCACGCACGAACCGCACCATCTTGTCTTCGAAGGCCGGATCCTTGAGCTTGTCCTCGGAGGCATAGAGCCCGTCCTCGAGCAGGTCGTTGCCCATGGCCGAGTAGTTGAACACGGTCAGCTGGTCCGGCTTGTAGCCGGCGTCGATCAGCTGCCAGTACTCGTTGTAGGTCATGACCGAAATGCAATCCGCCTGCTTCTGGATCAGTGGCTGCACGTCAAAGCTCTGCTTCAGCACGGTGACACCATCCGGACCGCCTTCGGTCTTCAGTCCGAGCTTGTTCATCCAGGCGTAGAACGGATACTCGTTGCCGAAGAACCAGACGCCCAGCGTGTGGCCCTTGAAGTCGGCCTCGGTCTTGATCGGGCCGTCCTTCGGGCAGACCAGCTCCATCCCGGCCTTCTTGAACGGCTGGGCGATGTTGACCAGCGGCACGCCCTTTTCGCGCGCGGCCAGTGCGCCGCCCATCCAGTCGACGATGACGTCGGCGCCGCCGCCGGCGATAACCTGCTCAGGCGCGATATCGGGGCCGCCCGGCTTGATATCGACGTCGAGGCCTTCCGCCTCATAGAAGCCCTTGGCCTTGGCGACATAGTAGCCGGCGAACTGCGCCTGCGTGACCCATTTCAGCTGCAGCGTCACCTTGTCGGCGGCCATCGCCTGGAAAGCGGCCAGCGACATCGCGCCGGCCAGAACGGGAATAATCAGTCTTTTCATGTTTCTACCCTCTGAAGTTAGTGCCCTTAAACCCACCGCCCCTATCCACCACGGACAGAGGGATGCCAAAACGTGACGGCTCTCTCGAAAAGAGCGACCACGCCATAAAAGACCGAACCCGCAAGTGCTGCAACTGCGATTTCGGCCCAGACCATGTCGATGTTCATCCGCCCGACCTCGGTCGAAATGCGGAATCCCATGCCGACGACAGGCGTGCCGAAGAACTCGGCGACGATGGCGCCGATCAGCGCCAGCGTCGAATTGATCTTCAGCGCGTTGAAGATGAAGGGTGCGGCCGCCGGCAGCCGCAGCTTGAACAGTGTCTGCCAGTAGCCCGACGCATAGGTGCGCATCAGGTCGCGCTCCATATGACTGGAGGCGGTGAGCCCGGCCACCGTGTTCACCAGCATCGGGAAGAAGGTCATGATGATGACGACCGCCGCCTTGGACTCCCAGCCGAAGCCAAACCACATCACCATGATCGGCGCGACCCCGATGATCGGCAGCGCAGAAACCATGTTGCCGATCGGCAAGAGGCCGCGCCGCAGGAAAAGCACACGGTCGGCGGCGATGGCCGCGAGAAAGCCGGCGCCACTGCCGACGACATAGCCGAAGATCACCGCTTTGAAGATAGTCTGCTGCACATCGGCGCCGAGTATCGGCAGCGAATTGGCGATGCGGACGCCGATCGCGCTCGGCGGCGGCAACAGGATGAAGGGAATGCCGGCGCCGCGCGTGATCGCTTCCCAGAGGATCAGGATCCAGGCGCCGAAGATCGCCGGGATGATCAGGCGAAGGGCGGTCCTGGCCCAATTCGCGACGGGGCGCAGGGAAGACAGCACCGCCACGCAACGCCATCCCAGAAGCCACGCAGCGGCGAGGAGCAGGAAATACGGCGCCAGTGCCGTGCCTTCGAACCCGTTTATTCCCGTGATCAATAGCCAGGCTGCGAGATGCGCGCCAACGAACAGAACAAGAGCTTCAACGATGGTTGGTAGCTTGGTCATCGAGACTAAAGCTGCGATCACAAGCAGGCCAAACATCAGCCCCTTCGTCACAAGGTAGGGGTAGTCGAAGGATGCTTCGGGTTGCGCCAACGCCGCTGCTTCCGGCTTCGACATTGCGCCCAGCGCAAACGCGATCAGGCAAAGCAGAACTACCAGCACTGCCTGCCAGGAGGGCTTCAGCCAGGTCATGCCGGCCTCCCGCCCATGGCGCGGTCGACCAGGCGCCCGGCGATGCCAACCACCATGACCAGCAGCGCCGCCACGATGGAGCCTGCCACCAGCGCCGACCAGATGTCGATGGATTGGCTGTAATAGGCGCCGGACAAGAGCTTGGCGCCGATGCCGGCGACCGCGCCCGTCGGCAGCTCGCCGACGATGGCGCCGACAAGGCTCGCCGCGACCGCGACTTTCATCGAGGTGAACAGGAACGGTACGGATGCCGGCACTCTGAGCTTCCAGAAGATCTGCGAGCGGCTGGCATAGTAGGTGTGCATGAGGTCGAGATGCGTAAGTTCAGGCGAGCGCAGGCCTTTCACCATTCCGACGGCAACCGGGAAGAACGACAGATAGGTTGAGATCAGCGCCTTGGGGATCAGGCCGGTGATGCCGACCGCCGCCAGCACCACGATGATCATCGGCGCCACCGCCAGGATCGGAATGGTCTGCGAGGCTATGATCCACGGCATAAGGCTGCGATCGAGTGAAGCTACATGGACGATGCCGACGGCGATGATGATGCCGAGCGCGGTGCCGAAGGCGAAACCCAGCAGCGTCGAGGACAGCGTCACCCAGGCATTGTAGACGAGGCTGCGGTTCGAAGTGACGGACCGCAGGAAGGTGTTCTCGAAGAAATTCACCGCCACCTGATGCGGCGCCGGCAATGTCGGCTTCGGCTGTGACAGCGTCTTGCCGATGAATTCGACGGTGCCCGGCGTCTCGTCGGCACGGCGGTCGAGGTCGCGCTGGAACGGCGCGTTGAGGATGACGGCAAAGACATACCAGACCACCACCAAGCCGGCGAGAATTGTGGTCACCGGAACGATCTTCTCGCGAAAGCTATCCATGGGCTCCCCGCGCGGTTGGCATCGCCTCAATCTTCATAGCTGTGCCCTGCCCTGAGGCCATCGCGCACGCGCGCCGCGATCGCCAGGAATTCCGGCGTCTCGCGTATGTGAAGCGGCCGCTTCCTCGGCAAGGTCGATTCGATGACGTCGGTGACCCGGCCGGGTCGCGGCGACATGACAACGATGCGCGTCGAGAGATAGACCGCCTCGGGGATCGAATGGGTGACGAAGCAGATCGTCTTGTTGGTCGAATCCCAGAGTTCCAGAAGCTGCTTGTTCAAATGGTCGCGCACGATCTCGTCCAGCGCACCGAACGGCTCGTCCATCAAAAGCAGGTCGGCGTCGAAGGCCAGCGCGCGCGCGATCGAGGCACGCTGCTGCATGCCGCCGGAAAGCTGCCAGGGATATTTCTTCTCGAAGCCGGAAAGGTTGACGAGTTCCAACGTGCGCTTGATGCGCTCCGCCTGTTCGGCCTTTGAGAGGCCTATGATTTCCAGAGGCAGCGCGACATTGCGCTCGATGGTGCGCCATGGAAAGAGTGCCGCAGCCTGGAAGACATAGCCGTAGGCGCGCTTCTCACGCGCCTCCTCCGGCGACATGCCGTTGACCGAGATCATTCCCGAGGTCGGTTTCTCCAGATCGGCGATGACACGCAGCAGAGTCGTCTTTCCGCAACCGGACGGACCGATAAAGGAGATGAACTCGCCCTTGCCAATTGTGAGGTCGACATCCGTCAGGGCCTGCACCGGACCGTCATTGGTCTGGAAGGTGAGGCCGAGTTTGCTTGCCGAAACGACGGCTGGCGAAGTCCCCGTCATCGGCTGCAACCTGCCTCGCCGCATCGCTGCTGCGCTGGCTGGAATTCGGTTGATTTTGTGATTGCGTTGTTTTCCACTCGTCCTGTCCCATCAGATCGACGCCCGGAGTTTCCCCGATGTCGCCTAAACCCACTTGTCATCTTATCCGCCCGGAAAGCTCTTATGAAGGCAAGCAGGGGCTGAGCTACTTCGCCGGCATCGCCGCCGAGACCGTCGGCTCCTCCGGCATCTGCATGCATCTTCTCACCATGCCGCCCGGCGCCCGCGCCAAGGCGCATCTGCATGAAAGCCATGAAACGGCGATCTACGTGCTCTCCGGCGAAGTCCACACCTGGTACGGCGACAAGCTCGAGCAGCAAATCCTGGTCAAGGCCGGCGACCTCTTCTACATCCCCGCCGGCGTCCCGCATTTGCCGGCCAATCTGAGCGGCAGTCCGGCTTCGGCGGTCATCGCCCGCACCGACCCCAACGAACAGGAAAGCGTCGTCCTGTTGCCGGAACTGGATGCGCTGGTCGCCTGACCCCAACGGAAGGGATCTCGCCGTCATCGGCACCGGGAGATTTCTCCCATGACGTTGCCGTCCTCGTCAGTGATCACCAGCTTCTTAGCGCTGCGCTTTATGGTGAACTGCACTGGCGACTGCCCCTCCTCGCCTTCCGCCGCGCACATGGATTTGACCACCAGTGACCCGTCGGCCTGTGCCTTCTTTTCGATGAAGGAGCAGGCGCTGGCCGCGGTGATGAATTCCGTGTCGGTCAGGAGCAGCATATCCTCGGCATAGACCTCCTGGCCGTTCTTGTTGATGCAGCCTGACTTGTTGCCATAGGGTTTCGACAGGTCGATCGCAGCGGCCGAAGCCTGCCCGGCGGCCAGAACGACCGCCGTGCCAAGAGCCAGACCAAAACCGCGCATGCTCAACCCCCAGCCCAACATCACGAACACGACTGCAGCGGCCCCAACTCTTCGAGACCGGGAATGGTCACGAAGAAACCGTCCGATCCCTTGTTGGTGACCACCACGGTTTCGACAGTCGTCCCATCCTCACCCTCGGCGGAACAGGTCGAGCCGAGCGATTGCGTACCCGGCGCCGAGATCAATTGCTGCGCGAACCGGCAACCGCTGCCATAGGTCTCGATGCCCTCGGCGGTCAGCACGATGTAGTCGTCGCCGTCTTGATAACCGGCCTTGACGCCGGCACAACCGGCATCATTGCCCCAGGAGCCGACCAGCACGCCGGCCGCTGTTGCCGGACCGGCGATGACGGTCGCCACGACCAACGAGATGAGCGCTGCCGAATTCGCCAAGCTCAAACTCCGGTCGCCGGAATGCCAGTGCGTTCCACCTTGCGTGGCGCAGAAATTTCCTTCCACGTTGACAGCGCCCGGTTGACTGCCGCGTTCGGCTCGCGCGCGACGAACTCGCCATGGCCGGGCTTTGCCTTGACGTCCGACTCCTCGATCGACAACTCGCCTCTCGAGAAGACGAAGCGCGGCAGGCCGGTCACCTCGAAACCTTCGAAGACATTGTAGTCGATCACCGACTGCTGCTTCTTCGAGGTGATCTTCTTCTTGCGCTTCGGATCCCACACCACGATGTCGGCGTCAGCGCCTTCAACGATGGCGCCCTTCTTCGGGTACATGTTGAGGATCTTGGCGATGTTGGTCGAGGTCACCGCGACGAACTCGTTCATCGTCAGCCGTCCGGTGTTGACGCCTGTGGTCCACAGCATCGGCATGCGATCCTCGAGGCCGCCTGTCCCGTTCGGGATCTTGGTGAAATCGCCGACGCCGTTGCGCTTCTGTTTGGTGGTGAAGGCGCAATGGTCGGTCGCCACCACTTGCAGCGATCCGGCCTGAAGGCCAGCCCACAGCGAATCCTGGTGCAGCTTGTTGCGGAAGGGCGGGCTCATCACACGGCGTGCGGCATGGTCCCAGTCCTTGTTGAAATATTCGCTCTCATCCAGCGTCAGGTGCTGGATCAGCGGCTCGCCGAACACGCGCATGCCTTTCTGGCGCGCCCGGCGGATGGCCTCATGCGCCTGCTCGCAGGAGACGTGCACGACATAGAGCGGCACGCCGGCCATGTCGGCGATCATGATGGCGCGGTTGGTCGCCTCGCCTTCCACTTCCGGCGGGCGAGAATAGGCATGCCCCTCGGGACCATTGTTGCCGGCGGCGAGCAGCTTTTGCGACAGCGCGGCAACCACGTCGCCATTCTCGGCATGCACCAGCGGCAGCGCGCCGAGATCGGCGCAGCGCTGGAACGACGCATACATCTCGTCGTCGTCGACCATCAGCGCGCCCTTGTAGGCCATGAAATGCTTGAACGAGGTGATGCCCTTGTCGACGACGGTCGCCATCTCGTCGAACACCTGCTTGCCCCACCAGGTGATTGCCATATGGAAGGAATAATCGCAGGACGCCTTCGACGTCTTGTTGTCCCACATCTGCAAGGCTTCGAGCAGCGACTGCTTCGGCGACGGCAGGCAGAAATCGACCACCATCGTCGTACCGCCGGACAGGGCCGCCCGGGTGCCGGATTCGAAATCGTCGGCCGAGTAGGTGCCCATGAACGGCATTTCGAGATGGGTGTGCGGATCGACGCCGCCGGGCATCACATAGCAGCCCGTGGCGTCGAACTCATGGTCGCCGTGAAGGTTCGAGCCGATGGCGACGATCTTGCCGTGCTGCATCAGCACGTCGGCCTTCCAGGTGCGGTCGGCCGTGACGATGGTTCCGTTCCGGATGACTTTGGTCATTTTTGTTCCCCTGTTCTCTTCGCGCTTCTTGGTGAGCAGCGTTGAATTCTAGATTTCTGACCTCACTCCACGATGACAGCCGTCTCCACCACCGCGTGGAACAGCACGTCGGCGCCGGCCGCAGCCCATTCCTTGGTGATTTCCTCGGCCTCGTTGTGGCTGAGGCCGTCGACGCAGGGGCACATCACCATGGCGGTCGGCGCAACGCGGTTGATCCAGCAGGCGTCGTGGCCGGCGCCGGAGACGATGTTGCGATGCGTGTAGCCAAGCCGGTCGGCGGCATCGCGGATCGCCTTGACGCAGCCCTTGTCGAAGGTGACCGGGTCGAAATGGCCGACCTGCTCGATCTGATATTTGATGTCGAGCGCATCGCAGATCGTGTCGATGCCCTCGCGGACGCGGGCATCCATCGTGTCCAGCACCTCTTTTTCCGGCGAGCGGATGTCGATGGTGAAGACGGTGCGCCCGGCAATGATGTTGCGCGAGTTCGGATAGACCTGCATGTGGCCGACCGCACCGACGGCGTCGGGCTGGTAGTCCATGGCGACCTCGTGCACCAGTTCGATCACGCGCGCCATGCCGAGCCCGGCATTGCGGCGTTTCGGCATCGGCGTCGAGCCGGTATGCGCCTCCTTGCCGGTCAGCGTCACCTGCAGCCATTTCAGCCCCTGGCCATGGGTGACGACGCCGATGTCGATGCCCTCGTCCTCGAGGATCGGCCCCTGCTCGATATGCAGTTCGAAGAAGGCGTGGATCTTGCGGTCGCCGACCTTCTCGGAGCCTTTCCAGCCGATGCGTTCGAGCTCCTCGCCGAACTTCTTGCCGTCCTTGTCGACATGTTCGTAGACGTCGGCCTGGTCGAGCACGCCGGCGAAAACGCCTGACGCCATCATGGCGGGCGCGAAGCGCGCGCCTTCTTCGTTGGTCCAGTTGGTGACGACGATCGGATGCTTGGTCTTGATGCCAAGATCGTTGAGGGAGCGCACGACTTCCAGCCCACCGAGCACGCCGAGCACGCCGTCATACTTGCCGCCGGTCGGCTGGGTGTCGAGATGGCTGCCGACATAGACTGGCGGCAGGCTGGGATCGGTGCCTTCGCGGCGGGCAAACATCGTGCCCATCTCGTCGAGGCCCATTTCGAGCCCGGCCGCCTCGCACCAGCGCTTGAACAGATGCCGGCCCTCGCCGTCCTCGTCGGTCACGGTCTGGCGATTGTTGCCGCCGGCAATGCCAGGGCCGATCTTCGCCATCTCCATGATGGAATCCCACAAACGGTCTGAATTCACGCGCAGATTCTCGCCGGGGGCGGCCATTCAAAGTCCTCTCATTTCGATGTCCGGTCGGGCGGCGGTTCCCGACGCCGCCCGACCGGTTCAATCAGCTTAGTCTATAGAGCGCAGCACGTCGCGCACATGGTCGATCAACTCGTTGATCTGGCCCTTGGTGATGATCAGCGGCGGCGACAGTGCGATGATGTCGCCGGTGGTGCGGATCAGCGCGCCGCGTTCGAATGCCTTGACGAATGCGGAGAAGGCCCGCTTCGTCGGCTGCCCGGCGATCGGCGCCAGCTCAATCGCGCCGATCAGGCCGATGTTTCTGATATCGATGACATTCGGCTCGCCCTTCAGCGAATGCAATGCGTCTTCCCAATAGGGCGCCAGTTCCTCGCCGCGGGTCAAAAGCCCCTCTTCCTTATAAGTGTCGAGCGTGCCGAGTGCCGCCGCACAGGCGATCGGATTGCCCGAATAGGTATAGCCGTGGAAGAACTCGATCATATGGTCGGGGCCGGTCATGAAAGCGTCGTGGATCTCCTTCTTGACGAACACCGCGCCCATCGGGATGACACCGTTGGAGACACCCTTGGCCGTCGTCATGATGTCAGGCGTAACGCCGAAATAGTCGGCGGCGAACGGCGTACCGAGGCGGCCGAAACCGGTGATGACCTCGTCGAAGATCAAAAGGATGCCGTGTTTGGTGCAGATCTCGCGCAGTTTCTGGAGATAGCCCTTCGGCGGCAGGATGACGCCGGTCGAACCAGCGACCGGCTCGACGATGACGGCGGCGATGGTCGAGGCATCATGCAACGTGACGATGCGCTCCAGCTCATTCGCCAGTTCCGCGCCGTGCTCCGGCACGCCCTTTGAGAAGGCATTCTTTTCCGGCAGATGCGTGTGCGGCATGTGGTCGACGCCGCCGAGCAGCGTGCCGAACATCTTGCGGTTGCTGACGATGCCGCCGACCGAGATGCCGCCGAAATTGACGCCGTGATAGCCGCGCTCCCGGCCGATCAGGCGGGTGCGCGCGCCCTCGCCTTTGGCGCGATGATAGGCGATCGCCATCTTCAACGCCGTGTCAACCGATTCCGAGCCGGAATTGGTGAAGAAGACATGGTCCATGCCCTTCGGCGCGATGTCGACCAGGCGGTTCGCCAGCTCGAAGACGATCGGATGGCCCATCTGGAAGGCCGGCGCATAGTCGAGTTCGGCCGCCTGGTGCTGGATCGCCTCGGTGATCTTCGGCCGGCAATGGCCGGCATTGACGCACCAGAGACCGGCGGTGCCGTCGAGCACCTTGCGGCCGTCGCTGGTCGTGTAATGCATGTCCTTGGCGGACACGAACATGCGTGGCGCCTGCTTGAACTGGCGGTTTGCCGTGAACGGCATCCAGAATGCGCTGAGATCGTTCGGCGTGACTTTCAGCCGGTTGGACATGACCAAGACTTCCCCTTGTAACCTGTTTCGGTGCGGCCAACGCTTGGTCTTTGCTGCATTTTCGTGCTACGCAAATTTTTGACCGATTGGACAAACGTTAGCACCGCCCTGTCGGCGGTCAAGGGATTACTAGCGGAAATGCGGTATCGGAAGCGCGCTCCACAGGCTGGGGAAAAACTGGTCCAGAGAATTGGTCCAGAGGGCCCGCGCGACCGCGGCCGGCAAGGATGACGGAGACAATGGAAGGCTCAGCTCCCCGCCGCACCCGCATCCAGCAGGAAAAGCGCGAACTGATCCTGGAGGCCGCGCTCGAAGTCTTCTCCGCCAACGGTTTTCGCGGCTCGACCATCGACCAGATCGCCGAAGCCGCCGGCATGTCGAAACCGAACCTGCTCTACTATTTCCGCCGCAAGGAGGACATTCACGAAACGCTAATGGAGCGGCTGCTCGCGACCTGGCTGGCGCCGCTGCGCGAACTCGACGATATCGGCGATCCCCTGACCGAACTGCGGAGCTACATCCGGCGCAAACTTGAAATGGCGCGCGACTTCCCGCGCGAGAGCCGGCTGTTCGCCAACGAGATCCTGCAGGGCGCGCCGCGCATCATGCCGCTGCTGGAAGGCGAACTGAAGACGCTGGTCGACGAGAAGGCGGCCATCATCAAGGGCTGGATGCGCGCCGGCAAGATTGTCCGCACCGATCCCTGGCACCTGATCTTCTCGATCTGGGCGACGACGCAGCACTATGCCGATTTCGATGTCCAGGTCCGCGCCGTGCTCGGCGCTGACCGCGGCGGCGACGGCCGCTTCGAGGACGCCGCCAGGTTCCTGGAGCAGCTGTTCATCGAAGGGCTGAAGCCGAAAGGCTAGCCTCGGGCGGAAATCAGGCGCTGCGCCGCTCGGCCGGCAGCGCCTCCAGCAGCAGTTGCTGCAGCTTGGCGATCGAGTTCTGCTCGGCGAGCGGCGTGTAGACGATCAGCCTCATGTCCGAGCCGTCGTCGATCGAAAGGCTCATATGCTCGAAGGCCATCGCGCCGGCGATCGAGTGCCGGACATGCTTCACCCCCGATAATTTCCTCGCCACATCGCGCTGCGGCCACCACGCCCGGAATTCCGGACTTGAGCGTGTCATCAACTCGATCAGCCGTTCGAAATCCGGATCGCCGACATATTTCGCACTCTCGGCTCGGAACGAGGCAAGCACCGAGCGCGCCAGTTGCTCCCAGTCGACAAGCAGGCGGCGATGGTGCGGGTTGGTGAACACCATGTGGACGATGTTGCGGGCATCACCGTCCAGCATGCCATAGTCACCGAAAACGGCGACGGCCGCCGGATTCCAGGCCAGCACGTCCCAGCGTCGCCCCACGACATAGGCCGGCTGCAGAACGAGGCTCTGCAGCATGTGCAGCAGGGGGCCATCCACTTTTTCCGGCGTCACGGCACGACGCTCAGGCTGCTGGCGGCCGGCAAGCGTGAACAAATGCCGCGTCTCGGCGGCATCGAGCCGCAGCGCCTCGCACAGCGCGGTCAGCACCTCCACGGAAGGACGCACGTCCCTGCCCTGCTCCAGCCAGGTGTACCAGGTCGTGCCGACGCCGGCGATCATCGCCACCTCCTCGCGGCGCAGGCCAGGCGTGCGCCGCCTCTGGCCAGCAGCGATGCCGGTGGCCGACGGCGACAGCCTTTCGCGGCGCGAACGCAGAAAGGCGCCAAGCTCGCGCCGGCGACTGTCTTCGGGAGACTGTGCGGGAGCATCCATGGGCCCATTATAGCAGTATCGATACCAGGATAAAGTTTGAACTGTTTGCGCCGCGCCCAGTGCCCCATCTTGCGTTCAGAGCAAGCGTGGAGGCTCCAGGCATGGAACTGAAAGACAAGACTGTCCTCATTACAGGTTCGACAGACGGCGTCGGACGCGTCGTCGCGGAGAGGCTGGGCGCTGCACGCGCCCGCGTTCTGGTGCACGGCCGCGATGCGGCGCGCGGCAAGGCGTTGGTCGCCGAAATCGAAGCCGCCGGCGGCAAGGCCGAGTTTCTTGCCGCCGACCTCGCCTCGCTGGCTGAGGTCCGCCGTCTCGCTGAAGCGGTGCGCGCCAGGACCGACCGGCTCGACATCTTCATCAACAATGCCGGCATCGGCACCGCCGGCGCGAAACGACAGATCAGCGCCGATGGCTACGAATTGCGCTTTGCCGTCAACTACCTCGCCGGCTTCCTGCTGACCACAGAGCTTTTGCCGCTGCTTAAAGCGAGCGCGCCTTCGCGCATCATCAACGTCGCATCGGCCGGCCAGCAGGCAATCGACTTCGGCGATGTCATGCTGACCCGCGCCTATGACGGCGTGCGCGCCTACTGCCAGAGCAAGCTGGCGCAGATCCTGTTCACCGTCGATCTCGCCGAGCAGCTGAAAGGCACAGGCGTCACCGTCAACGCCTTGCATCCGGCGAGCTACATGAACACGACCATGGTCCGGCAGGCAGGCGTCACACCGTGGAGCTCGGTCGAAACCGGCGCTGAAGCCATCCTCAACCTCGCGACATCGCGTGATCTCAAAGGCAGAAGCGGCCTCTATTTCGATGGCATGCGGGAATCCCGCGCCGATGCGCAAGCCTATGACGTGAAGGCAAGACAGCAATTGCGGGAACTGAGCCTCGACCTCGTCGGCCTCGCTTCCACAACTTCGAAGGAAAAGCAGTCATGAGCGAGAAGAATGAACGTGTCGTGATCATCGGCGGCTCTTCCGGCATCGGCCTCGCCACGGCGCAGAAGCTGCTTGGCCCGAACATGAGGGTGACCATCACGGGGCGCAACCAGGGAAGGCTCAACAGCGCCTGGCAAAGCCTTGGCGGCGCTGTCGACAAGGCTGCCTTCGATGCCTCCAAACCCGACGAGGTTCGCCAATTCTTCGATCGTACCGGTCCCTTCGATCATCTTGTCCTGGCCGCCAGCGGCGGCAAGGGACTCGGCCCGTTCGAAACGCTCGACCTTGCCGACATCGGCGGCGGCGTCGACGAGAAAGTCCGGCCGCAACTCTCATGCCTGCAGGCGGCCCTGCCGACCCTGAACAAGAACGGCTCGGTCACGTTCATCTCGGCGGTCTCGGCACAATTGTCGGCGCCGGGAGTCGCCTGCATCGCCGCCGTCAACGGCATGCTGTTGACGGTGGTGCCGATCCTGGCCGTGGAGCTCAAGCCGCTGCGCGTCAACGTCGTGGCGCCGGGCGTCATCGATACGCCCTGGTGGCATTTCCTGCCTGACGAGCAGCGGCAGGCGGTGTTCACCGAGTATGCCGTGAAAACGCCGGTCGGACGCATCGGCCGCGCCGAAGACGTTGCCGGCGCGATCGCCTTCCTCGTCTCCAACGGCTTCGTCACCGGCCAGGTGCTGACCTGCGACGGCGGGTTGCGATATGCCGCGTGAGCGGCAGGGCGAGGATGCTTCCTGAGAGCGGGGCTCAGTTGGCTGTAAGGCCTGGCCAGAAGGCTAGCGCCATCAGGCCTGCCACGATCGTATACCAGAGCGCCGTGTGAGCCGCCTTCATGACCGGCCGCCCGGCTTCGCGCGCACGGTTCGGACGCAGGGGATCATACATCACCTTGACCACCGCCCCGACCGAACCGGTCGCGTCATTGACCGGCAGGTTCGAGTCGAAGCGCCAGATGTGCCCCTGGCGATCGGTGAATTCTATGGTCGGGGTGTTGGGCGCGTCGTCCGACATGTCGATCTTCACCACCTTGCCGGTCGCATAGGCGCGGCGGCGGCGCAGCACCAGATCGCCATAGGTGTGGGGGACGACGAGCACGAGGACAAATACGCCGCACAGGAAGCACCAGATCTGGATGTCGCTCGGAGCATAGCCGAACACCTCGGCGAGCGCCCGAAACGGCGACAGCGCGTGGTGGAAGGCCTGCGAAACGCTCCCCCAGAAGCTGTTCCAGCTTTGCTCCATAAAGGCTCCAACAGCGAAACTGCGCCAATCCTACCAGCCATTCGCGACGAAGCGATTAATGCGGCCGGCGATTGATCCGGCAGCGCCGCCAACTAGAGCAATTCCAGGAAAAGTGTGAAACGGTTTTCCGTCCGGAATTGCGTAAACAAAGGAGATGGAGCGGTTCCGCGTTTCCGTGAAATGATGAACCGCTCTAGTCAAAGCGGCTGCGCCATCAACGACAGGAAACCGCCGGTCAGGGCGACATTGGCGACAAAGCCGTTGATGCGAGCCGCTCGCTCGGGTCCCTGATGATCCCAGAAATTGTCGAACATGATCGTGGCGACAACCAGGAACAGGATCAGGCCTGCGGCAGCAGGTGCGGTCCAGATGCCCACCACGACCAGTCCGCCGGCAACGACCTGCAGGGCGATGCCGGTCCACAGCGCCAGCCCCGCCTGCGGTACGCCGCGGTCTGTCATCAATTGGGTCAGGAAGGCCGCGTTCACGATGTTGCGCAGGCCGGCAAAAACGAAGGCGCCGCCAAGCAGCAGGCGGGCGGCGACCAGAATCTCATTCTGAAAACTTGCGAGCATGGTGCTGATCCTCAAACGAAAAAGGCACGCGGGCCTTGCGGCCCGCGCGCCGGCTTGGCTCAGGCGGCCTTCGCTGCTGGCATCGGATGAACGGCATGGAACGGCACGCAAAGCCGGTTCCAGGTATTGATCATGCCGATCGCGACAGACAGCTTGACCAGTTCCTCTTCAGAAAAATGCTCGAGCGTCCGGGCATAGAGCTCATCCGAGACACCGTTTTCGGCGATCTTGGTCACCGCTTCGGTCCAGGCGAAGGCGGCGCGTTCGCGCTCGGAAAATAGCGGCGATTCCTTCCAGGCTGAGACCAGATAGAGCCGCTGCTCGGTCTCGCCATCCCGCCGCGCCTCGCGGCTGTGCATCTCGACGCAATAGGAACAGCCATTGATCTGCGACGCCCTGAGCTTGATCAAGTGCAGAAGGCTTACCTCCAGCCCACATTCGTCGACCGCCTTGTTGAGCGCCGACACCGCCTTCATGATCTCCGGCGCCTTGGCGAAGAATTGCAGCCTCTGTTTCATCGTCTTACCCTTTCACGCTTGCTTGGTTGAACTGGATTTTTGCGGTCGCTGATGCCGCGCCACGAAGGCGCAACCCGCCGCAACCGAACGCGGATCGGCATCGCTCTGATAGGCAGCGACAATATCGGACAGCCGGGCCTCGGCGAGCGCGGCGCGATAGGCGCGCTCGGCCTTGAGCATCGCGGCATTGATGCCGCACGGCTTCACATAGGCGGAGGCATCGAGCCTGACCGGGCCGCGCTGGCGGATCTCGCCGCAGCGGAAGGCCGGCTCGCGACCCTCCACTGCCAGTACGATGTCGAGCAGCGTGATCCGTTCCGCCGGCCGCGCCAGCCGGTAGCCGCCGGCCGGTCCAGGCACCGATTCAAGAATGCCCTGCGCCGTCAGCATGTTGAGATGCTTCAGAAGATAGCTCGGCGACAGGCCGAAAGCCTCCGCCATCGCGGCGCCCGGCATGGTCGCCGCGCCATCCACGCCGGCGAGCATCGCGGCACAGTGGATCGCCGCCTCAACGCCCTCACCCAGCTTCATCGTGCCGATCTCCTATTCATGGATATACTTTATCATGGATAACTATTATCCGCAATAGCAGACCAAAAAAGCAGCGGCGCCCGCAAGCGCCGCTGCCTCTTTGCCCTCGCCTTATGACGTTGAGGCGCCTTTACTCCGCCGCCACCTTGGCCATCGGATTGTTCGGATGCGTCGTCCAGTTGGCATAGACCGGCGACACCGGCTTGCCGGTGCGCTGGTCCATCGCGCCAGCCGCCAGCGGCTCCATGGTGATGCAGTTTTCCACGGGGCAGACATTGACGCACAGATTGCAGCCGACGCATTCGGCCTCGATCACCTCGAAGTGCCGCTTGCCGTCGACCATGCTGGTGATCGCCTGGTGCGAGGTGTCCTCGCAGGCGATGTGGCAGCGGCCGCACTTGATGCAGGCGTCCTGGTCGATATGCGCCTTGGCGACATAGTTGAGGTTGAGATACTGCCAGTCGGTGACATTGGGCGTGGCCCGGCCGACAATGTCGTCGAGCGAGGCATGGCCCTTCTCATCCATCCAGTTCTCGAGGCCGGCAATCATTTCCTGCACGATCTTGAAGCCGTAGGTCATCGCCGCCGTGCATACTTGCACATTGCCGGCGCCGAGCGCCATGAATTCGGCCGCGTCGCGCCAGGTGGTGATGCCGCCAATGCCAGAGATCGGCAAGCCGCGCGTTTCAGGATCGCGCGCGATCTCGGCCACCATGTTCATGGCGATCGGCTTCACCGCCGGGCCGCAATAGCCGCCATGCGAACCCTTGCCGTCGATGGTCGGCTGCGGCGCGAAGCTGTCGAGATCGACGCCGGTGATCGAATTGATGGTGTTGATCAGCGACACCGCGTCGGTGCCGCCGGACAGCGCCGCCCGCGCCGGCTTGCGCACATCGGTGATATTGGGCGTCAGCTTGGTGATGACCGGCATGCGGGTGTTTTGCTTGCACCAGCGCACCACCATCTCGATATATTCCGGCACCTGGCCGACAGCCGCGCCCATGCCGCGTTCCGACATGCCGTGCGGACAACCGAAATTGAGCTCGATGCCGTCGGCCTCCGTCTCCTCGACCACCGGCAGGATCGCCTTCCAGGCGTCTTCGACGCATGGCACCATCAGCGAGACGACGATGGCGCGGTCGGGCCAGTCCTTCTTGACCTGCTTGATCTCGCGCAGATTGACCTGCAGGTCGCGGTCGGTGATCAGCTCGATGTTGTTGAGGCCGAGCAGGCGGCGGTCCGCACCCCAGATCGCGCCATAGCGCGGCCCGTTGACATTGACCACCGGCGGCCCCTCTTCGCCGAGCGTCTTCCAGACGACGCCACCCCAGCCGGCCTTGAAGGCACGGATGACATTGTAAGCCTTGTCGGTCGGCGGCGCCGAAGCCAGCCAGAACGGATTTGGCGATTTGATGCCGACGAAATTGTTACGGATGTCTGCCATGCTCATGCCCTCCCGTTCGAGGTCAGTGCCCGGTTGATGCTTTCCGCCGCGTCGCGGCCTTGCGCCACGGCCGAGACGGTGAGGTCGTCACCGCCGAAGATGCAGTCGCCGCCGGCCCAGACCTTGGCCAGCGAGGTGCGGCCTTCCGCATCGACCTTTATGCGGCCGGCTTCGAGTTCGATCGATGCCTCGCTGCCGTTGAGCGCGGCCGGGACAAAACTCTGGCCGATTGCCTTGAACACCTGGTCGGCGACGAGCGTCAGCATCTCGCCGGTCCCGGCGAGCTTGTCGTCGTTCATTGCCGTGTATTCGAGCTCGATGCCCGACACCTTGCCACCTTCGGCAATGACGCGCTTCGGCTGCAGCCAGTGGCGGATGGTGACGCCGTTGGCCGCGGCCAGATCCTGTTCAAAACCTGAAGCATTCATATGCTCCTGGCCGCGCCGGTAGCAGATCGTCACCTCCTCGGCGCCGAGCAGCTTCGACTGCACCGCGGCATCGATCGCCGTCATGCCGCCGCCGATGACGACGACGCGCCGGCCGACCGGCAGGCCGGAAAGATCGCTGGCCTGGCGCAGTTCGGCGATGAACTCGACGGCGTTGGTGACGCCTGCCGCATCCTCGCCATCGGCACGCAGCGCGTTGACGCCGACAAGCCCCATGCCGAGGAAAACTGCATCGTAATTCCTGATCAGGTCCGACAGCTGATAGTCACGACCGAGCGCCTTGCCGTTCTGGATGTCGATGCCGCCGATCGAGGTCACATAATCGACCTCGGCCTGCGCGAAATTGTCGACGCTCTTGTAAGCCGCGATGCCATATTCATTAAGCCCGCCGGCCTTCGGGCGCGCCTCCAGGATGGTCACGTCATGGCCATGCCGGGCAAGCCGGTGTGCGGCTGCCAGTCCCGCCGGTCCGGCACCGACCACGGCAATGCTCCTTCCGGTCGGTTCCGGGCGCGGATAGAATTGCTTGTTCTCGCTCATCGCGACATCGGTGGCATAGCGCTGCAGGCGGCCGATCTGCACCGGCTTGCCTTCCGCCACCTCGCGCACGCAGACTTCCTCGCACAGCGTCTCGGTCGGGCAGACGCGGGCGCACATGCCGCCCAGAATGTTCTGGTCGAAGATCGTCTTGGCCGAACCGATCGGATTGCCGGTCGAGATCTGGCGGATGAACAGCGGGATGTCGATCGAGGTCGGACACGCGTTCATGCACGGCGCGTCGTAGCAGAAATAGCAGCGATCGGATTCGACCAGCGCCTCGTGATGATCAAGCGGCGGATGCAGGTCGGAAAAATTGTCGGCATATTGCTCGGATGACAGCCGGCCACCGGCTATGCCTTCCTTGAAATGACCAGTCGCCATTCCGGTTCCCCTTGTTTTCGTTTTGGGGAAGGCTAGCACGTTTTATTTTTTTATCAATTGGTCAATTTTCAGTCAAGGTACTGAAATCTTTCGATAAAAACATGATAATTATAGTCATGTTATGGGAACTGCCGACACGGACTGAGCACCGGTCTCAACATGGCCATGGATCGACCTGATCTCATCCGCGACCAGCCGCTGAAGCCGCCACAGATTGCGGTCGCGAATGCCGAATTCTTCGAGGTGGCTGACCGTGTTGTAGAGGTACTCCGCTCCGGAGCCGACATGCCCGCAGGCGCGCGCCAGCACCTTTGCCACCGTCTCCAACGGCTGGTTGAGCGAGGTGCCCCTGCCGGTCACCCCGACCCAGAAGCCCAGCGCCCGCAACGTCGCTTGTGCCGTGCGCACCGGAACCCATCGCACCGAGCCGGTGCTCTCGTGATCGTCGATCTCGCGCCGCAGCAGCCTTTCGATCTGCGCAGGCTTCTCACCGTCGGGCAGACGGTAGATCACACCATCGCATCGCCCGCCCCGTTCGAGCGCCAACATCAGGCCCGGCTGCGCGGCGCTGCCGCGCCAGCGGACCATGTCGAGGCAGAAGGACCGATGCCAGCCATAGGCGGTGGCACGTTGCCGCTCGACGGACTCGAAGGCCGGCTTCCAGATCAGCGAGCCATAGGCAAACACCCATAACGGCCCCTCGTCGGCTTCATCAGACAGACGCAAGGCCAGAGTCCGGAAATCGTCATCGTTCAGCTGCGTCCAACTGCCATCAGGGCCGGGATCGGCCTCCTCCCGATGGCACAGTGCGACAAGGTCCGGCGTGAGCGACATCTGGCGCATGGACAACCCCTCAATGACGGGCAAGCAAAGTCGAAAACCGCAAGGCGCGCAAGATTGCGAAGTGCCGCGTCTTGCCGTCCTCGATTTCTGGCCCAGATGTCGGATTTCTGTCGCGAGGATCGTCCTAAGATGGATCGGCCGCGATCGACGCATGAAACGGTGAGGAGACCGACAATGCCCAAATCCCCCCTGCCATTCTTCTGGTACGAGTTGATGACCACCGACCTCGACGCCGCCGAGGCCTTCTACACCGCAGTCGTAGGCTGGACCGCGCAACCTTTCGACATGGCGCCCGGTATGCCGCCCTACATCGTCATGAATGTCGGCGAGCGCGGCGTCAGCGGGCTGATGACCTTGCCGGAGGACGCCGCCAAGATGGGCATGCCGCCGGCCTGGCTCGGTTACATCCACACCAAAGATGTCGACGCCGCGACGAAATCGCTGAAGGACGCCGGCGGCGCGGTTCACCGCGCGCCCGACGACATTCCGCGCGTCGGCCGCTTTGCCGTGGTTGCCGACCCGCAGGGTGCCACCTTCATGCTCCTGCAACCCAACGGTCCCGATCAGCCGCCGGTGCCAGCCAGCACGCCCGGCCACATAGGCTGGCACGAACTCTATGCGTCGGACTGGAAGGCCGCCTTCGATTTCTATTCCGGTCAGTTCGGTTGGACCAAGGGCGATTCGATGGATATGGGGCCGATGGGCACTTACCAGACTTTTGGGGCCGGCCCCGAATCCGGCGGCGGCATGATGAACAAGCCGCAGCAGATCCCGGTGCCGGTCTGGCAGTTCTATTTCAACGTGCCTGCCATCGATGCGGCGGCCAAGCGCGTCACCGACAATGGCGGCAAGATCCTGATGGGTCCGATGGAAGTGCCCGGCGGCAGCTGGATCGTGCAGTGCCAGGATCCGCAAGGCGCACATTTCGCGCTGATGGCGCCGGTTCGATAGCAGCGTCGCGCCGAGATTTGACGAAACCGGCAGCGACGCCGATCTCCCCCCAAGTGGGGGAGATGTCCGGCAGGACAGAGGGGACGCCGTCCCGCCGGCCCTGCGCTCTTTGAGGCTACTCCGGCGCCAACACCGCAACCTTTAGGTTCGCCTGCTTCGCACCGCTGAGCTGGATTGTGGCCGGACCGGCGGACAGCTTGAAGCGCAGGCTCTTGCGGATGCCCGGGCAGGTCTTTACGCCGCTGAAGCCCACCGACTTCATGGCACGGCCGTCCTGAATGACATCGATCCAGGCCTCGTCGGAGAGGGTTATCTGGATTGTCCCTTCGGGCGGGACAACCAGGCTGGCGGTCGCGCCAAAGGTGCCAGACGCCGGAGGCCGTTCAGGCGCAACCTCGAAGGCAACAGTGTCGATCGGCTCCAGAGAAAGGTCCGCGGCCGCTTCGGTCTCCAGCGTCGCGCCTGGCCGTGCTGCCGGCGCTGCCGGAAACAGCGCCTGCTCGCGTGTCACCGGCCATTTGAAGGCAGCACAGCCGGCGTCGTCGGCCATGGCGACGCTGGTCCCTGCAAGGATGGCGAATAGGCTTATGGCGACTTTTTTCATGGCAAAGGGAACCCCACAAGTTTGGAATACCCACACAATACAACCATTGCGATAATAATGCAACCATAGAGAGAAAAACACGAACGGCCAGATTGGCGAACATTTCCAATCACCGATTGTTGATGGCAGGCCGTGGGAAGTGAATGGTCCGTTGCCGGGCGATAATCTATGGCCGGGCCGAAGGGTTGGAAAAATGGAGTTTTAGATGAAGCTTTTTGAAAGTCTTGCCGGATTTCAGCCGCAGGCGCTGGGCGTGCTGCGCATCATGACCGCGCTGCAGTTCATCGAGCACGGCTCGCAAAAACTGTTCAACTTTCCCGTCGGCGAGCACGCCGGCACCTTGACCGGGCTGATGCTGGCCGCCGCCATCCTTGAATTCGTCGGCGGCATCCTGCTGGCGCTTGGGCTGTTGACCCGGCCGGTGGCGTTCCTGCTCTGCGGCGAGATGGCGGTCGCCTATTTCATGGCGCATTATCCGCGCGACTTCTTCCCGGTCAACAACGGCGGCGATGCGGCCATCTCGTTCTGCTTCATCTTCCTCTATCTGGTGTTTGCCGGCGCCGGCGCCTTCGCGCTGGACAACCGCCGCAGCGCCTGACGCGCAGGAGGATGCGTGCCGTCAGGCGCGCATCCTTTCGAAATTCGCATCGAACAGCGGCACAGGTTGCATGCGTGCGGCATGGCGCTTGCCCAGCAATTCGATCTCGAAACCGTCGCTCTCGTCGGCAATCTCCTTCGGCACATAGCCGATGGCGACGGACTTTTTCGAATGATGCGCGTAGCCTCCCGAGGTGACCCAGCCGCGCACAGCGCCGTCGAACCAGATCGGCTCGTCGCCGATGACATCGGCATCGTCGGCTTCGACGATGAAGGTTCGCAAACGCAGCCTGCCGCCTTGCTTGCGCTCGGCAAGCGCCGCTTGCTTGCCGATGAAATTGGCCTCCTTGCCGTAGGCGACGAAGCGATCGAGCCCGGCCTCCAGCGGTCCGTAGATCGGTCGGTATTCGCGCGCCCATGAGCCGTAATTCTTCTCCAGCCTGAGCGAATTGAGCGCACGCGAACCGAACAGGCCTATGCCGAATTCCTCGCCCGCCGCCATCAGCGCCTGGAACGCCGCCCGCTGGTATTCCGGCGCCACCCACATCTCGTAGCCGAGATCGCCCGTATAGCTGACACGGCCCACAAGGCACGGCGCCATGCCGATGTCCATCCTGGCAATCGCCATGAACGGAAAAGCGGTATTGGAGACATCCGCCCGCGTCACCTTTGCCAGCAAGTCCCGCGCCATCGGCCCGGCGACGGCCAGGCCTGTCAGCTTCGGCCCCAGCGCCTCGATGCGCACCGACCCATCTTCGGGCAGATGCGCCTCGAACCAGCGCATGTGGTACTGCTCGGCAATGCCGGAGCCGGCGACGAACCATTCACCCCTGTTGGAATTCGGGGCGCCAATGTTGGCGAGCGTGAAATCGCCGATCAGCCTGCCGTCATCTTTCAGCATCGGCGCCAGCGTCATGCGGCCGAGTTTCGGCAGCTTGCAGGCAAGCAGGCGGTCGAGCCAGCTGGCTGCCCCCTCGCCCGTGACCTTGTATTTGGCAAAGTTCGAAATCTCCGCCAGCCCGACGCTGCCACGAACCGACGCGACCTCGCGGGCAACGTGGGAAAAATCGCTCGAACGCCGCCACGAGAACTCATCCTTGACGCCCTCAGGCGCATACCAGAGCGGCACCTCCAGCCCATAGGAGACACCCCACTGCGCGCCTTTGGCTGACAAAAGGTCGTAGACCGGCGTCGTCTTCAGCGGCCGCCCGGCCGGCAATTCCTCATTGGGGAAGCGGATCGAGAAACGGCGCGAATAGTTCTGGCGCACCTTGGCATTGGTGTAGGCCATCGTCGCCCAGTCACCATAGCGCGAAACGTCCATCGCCCAGATGTCGGCGCCCGGATCGCCCTCGATCATCCAGTTCGACAGAGCGAGGCCGACGCCGCCGCCCTGCGAGAATCCCGCCATGACGCCGCAGGCGACCCAAAAACGCGGCAGGCCGCGCACAGGACCGACCAGCGGATTGCCGTCAGGCGCAAAGGTGAAGGGCCCGTTGATGATCTGCTTGATGCCGGTGTTCTGGAAGGCCGGGAAATGCCGGAAGCCGACTTCGAGCGACGGCGCGATGCGGTCGATGTCCGGCTCCAGCAATTCATGGCCGAAATTCCACGGCGTCTGGAATTCGGACCATGGCTTGTTGGCCTTTTCATAGGTGCCCATCAGCATGCCGCCGCGCTCCTGGCGCAGATACAGCTCGCCGTCGAAATCGACCGCGTGGATGATCTCGGCTCCTGTTTTCTGGTTCCAGGCGGCGACCTCCGGCATGTCCTCGGTGATCAGATACATGTGCTCCATCGCCAGCACCGGCAATTCGAGCCCAACCATGCGGCCGACCTCGCGCGCCCAGAGACCGCCGGCGTTGACGACATGCTCGGCCACCACCTCGCCCTTGTTGGTGATGACGCGCCACAGCCCATCGGGGCGGCGCACAATGTCTTCGACCTTGGTGAAGCGTTCCACTTCCGCCCCAAGCTTCCTCGCGGCCTTGGCATAGGCATGCGTGACGCCCGACGGATCGAGATGGCCGTCTTCCCTATTGCGCACCGCGCCGACGAACTGGCTGGGGTCAAGCAGCGGCATTAGTTCGGCCGCCTCTTTCGCCGAGATCTCCTCGAGGTCGATGCCGAGATAGCGGCCCTTGGCGACGACGCCGCGCAGCCAGTCGAGCCGCGCCTCGGTGGCCGCCAGCAGCACGCCACCGGTCAAATGCACGCCGGTCGCCTGCCCCGACAGTTCCTCGATCTCCTTGTAGAGCGAGATCGTGTACTTCTGCAGCTTGGCGACGTTGGGGTCGCCATTGATCGTGTGCATGCCGCCGGCCGCATGCCAGGTCGAGCCCGAGGTCAGCTCATCGCGCTCGAGAAGCACGACATCAGTCCAGCCATGGCGGGCGAGGTGGAACAGCACGGAACATCCGACGACGCCACCGCCAATGACCACGACCTTTGCATGCGATTTCATGGTTTTCTCGTCATTTCAGTGAGTTGGACGAATGAAGTGAATCAGGATTGGAAGATCGGACATCACGGTTCGCCCTGCCCGATCGCTTCCTTGCGCTTGGCCACATAGGTTTCCAGCGCCTCGCGCACCGCGACATCCATGACCGGCTCGACGTAATCTTCCAGCGCCTTCTTCCATAGGCGCGTCGCTCGCGCCGTGGCGTCGAGCCCGCCGGCCTCCTGCCAGGCCTCGTAATTTTGCCAGTTGGACAGCATCGGCTGGTAGAAAGCGGTGGCGTAGCGTTCCAGCGTGTGCGGCTCGCCGAAGAAATGGCCGCCGGTCGGCACCGCCCCCAGCGCCTCGACTGCCAATTCGGCCTCATCGACCACGATCGGGCGCAAAAACTCCATCATGTGCTGGATCATCTCGACATCGATGATGAGCTTCTCGAACGATGCCGTCAGCCCGCCCTCCTGCCAGCCGGCGGCGTGGTAGACGAGGTTGCCGTGGCCGAGCACCGCGCCCCACAAAGCCATCAGCGTCTCATAGGCGCCTTGCGCGTCGGCGGCATTGGAGGCCGAGCCCGGCGTGGTGCGGTAGGGCAGGTTGTAGCGCCTGGCCAGTTGCCCTGAGGCGATGTTGGCTTTGGTGTTCTCCGGCGTGCCGAAAGCCGGGGCGCCCGACTTCATGTCGACATTGGAGGTGAAGGCGCCATACATCACCGGCGCGCCCGGTCGCACAAGCTGCGTCAGCGCCACGCCGAAAAGCGCCTCCGCATTCTGCTGCGCCAATGCGCCGGCCAGCGTCACCGGGCTCATCGCTCCCATGAGCGTGAACGGCGTCACCGCCACCGACTGCCCGAACTCGGCCATGGTCATCAGCCCCTCGGCCATCATCTCGTCGAAGCGGCGCGGCGAGTTGACCGAGATGATGGTGGTGATGCCGGGATCGTCGCGCATTTGGTCCAGAGTCAAGCCCCGCGCAATCGCCATCATTTCGATGCCGTCCAGCGCCCTGCCCCGGCCGATCGCCGAGACATGGAAGCTTTTGTCGGTCAGTGTCAGATTGGTGAAGTAGGTGTCGAGGTGGCGGGCATTGGCCGGCAGTTCCACCGGCGCGCAGACCTGGTTGCCGAGCATGTGGATGCAGTTGAAATGCTGCGCCAGCCGGGTGAGATCAGAATAGTCGCGCAGATTGCCGGCGCGGCGGCCGCGCTCCATGTCGTGCACGTTGGGCGGTCCGGCGACCAGCGTGAAATTGATCGTGTTGCCACCGAGATGGATGGCCTGGGCCGGATTGCGTGGCGTCAGCGTATAGGTAGAACGCGTCGTCTTCAGCGCTTCGTCGACCATGCCGCGATCGATGCGGACATTCGCCGTCGCGTGATCGACCTTGGCCCCGGCCTCCTCGAACAGCGACAGCGCCCGCGGGCTCATCACCTCGATACCGAAATTTTCCAGGATGTGCATCGACGCCTGATGGATCGCCTCGATCTGGTCGGCCGAGAGCATGGCCATCGGCGGATAGGGATTGGTCACTCGTCTCAGCGGCAGTTGCGGGATGGCGGCCGGGCCCCTGTTGCTGGTTCGCTCGGCGCCGCGTTTGCGTCTTGGTTCGGTCATAGGCCCATCAAAGCGCCGGCGCGGCGATAGCGATGTCAGAAATCCGCCGTTTGCAGGCGAGATTTTAGCCAAGGCGGCATTTTCGAAATTGCATGGAGATAAAAGCGACAGAGCAGGTCGAAATATCGATACCGATCCAGATGGGCGCACGGGAGCCGCGGGCCGTTAAGAAACGCTGCAAGAATCCCTTTATGTTTTCCGCCTATTCGTCTGCCAATGCGTAGATCGAGTTTTAGTAAAATTTTAGCCGTTACCGTGCTGCTGGCGCTTTCCGCCTGCGCGACGCCGCCGAACCATATCAACGATGTCTGCGCCGTCTTCGACCAGAATGACGGCTGGTTCGACAACTGGCAGGCAGCGGCCGAGCGTGCCGAGCAGAAATACGGCATACCGGTTCCAGTGCTGATGGCGACGGTGCGCAAGGAATCCGGCTTCAAGAGCAATGCCAGGCCACCGCGCACCAAACTGCTTGGCTTCATCCCGTGGAAGCATGTCTCCTCGGCCACCGGATTCTCGCAGGCGCTCGACGGGACCTGGTCGCAATACCAGAGCGAGACCGGCAACTGGGCGGCGCGCCGGACCAAGTTTGCCGACGCCGTCGATTTCGTCGGCTGGTATCACTCAAAAACCGCCGACACGTTCGGCGTCGCGCGCAATGACACCTACAATCTCTATCTGGCCTACTATCTCGGCTGGACCGCCTATGGCCGCGGCAACCGTGGCGATGCCGGCGTTCAGGGCTATGCGCGGGCAACCGAAAAGATGGCCCGCGACTATGCCGTCCAGCTGCAGCAATGCGGGAGCTAGAGCGTTTCACCGTTTCGCGGAAACGGCGAACCGCTCTATCTCTTTGTTTTGACGCAATTCCCAAGGGGAAAAGCGCTCACACTTTTCCTGGAATTGCTCTAACACCTTCCCGGTTTAGTGCCGCCTTGTCGTATCTTTCGGCTTTTTGACACCGGTTTCGGAAGCCTCGTCGACTACTTTGTGGCGACGGGCTCGCATTCCAGCCTGACCCTGCTCCACGGCATCCCCGATCTGGTCGGCCTCCGCGCTGCCCGTTTTGCCTCGCGGCCGGTTGGGCGCTTTTCCGGTCGAACCCGGCCCGGTGCTGGGCGCATCCTCCGGCACGCCCTCATGCGCGGCGTGCTCCTTGTCGAACTTGATCACCGGCTCCATCGTCGAAAGCACGTCGTCCGACAGCCAGCACAGGCTCATATGGCCGTCGCCGAGGTTCTTCACCGGCGGCACCTTGGTCTCGCAGAGCTTGTCAGGCACCAGCTTCTTGTAGCCGCAGCGCGTCTGGAACGGGCACCCGCTCGGCGGGTTCATTGCCGACGGGATGTCGCCCTCGAGCACGATGTGCTTCTTGACCACGCTGGTGTCGGCAATCGGGATCGCCGAAAGGAGCGCCTCGGTATAGGGGTGATAGGGCGGCGCGAAGATCTGGTCGGTCGTGCCCTGCTCGACGATATAGCCGAGATACATGACGACGACGCGGTCGGCGATGTAGCGCACGACAGACAGGTCGTGGCTGATGAACAGCATCGTCGTCTTGTTCTTGCGCTGGATGTCCATCAAGAGTTCGGTCACCGCCGCCTGCACCGAGACGTCGAGGGCCGAGACCGGCTCGTCGGCCACCACCACCTTGGCGTCGCCGGCAAAGGCGCGCGCCACGCCGATACGCTGCTTCTGCCCGCCTGACAGCTGGCGCGGCTTGCGGGTCTCGAACGCTCGCGGCAGCTTCACCAGGTCGAGCAGTTCCAGCATCCGCTTGCGACGCTCGGCGACATTGGTGCCGACATTGAATTTTTCCAACGTACGGATGATCTGCGAGCCGACCGTGTGGCTGGGATTGAGCGTATCGAACGGATTCTGGAACACCATCTGGATCGACGACACGGTCTCGACACTGCGCTTCTCGATGCCCGTCGACTGGATTTCCTTGTTGCCGAGTGTCACGCTGCCGGAACTCGCAGTTTCCAGGCCGAGCAGCACCTTGGCCAGCGTCGACTTTCCGCAACCGGATTCACCGACGATCGCAACCGTCTCGGATTCGCGCGCCATGAAGGAGATCGTTTCGTTGGCCTTGACGACGCGGCCTTCGCTCGAACCGAACACCTCACTGCCGCCGACCTTGTAGTATTTCCTCAGATCCTCGATCTTGAGCACCGGCGCGCCGGGCACGACGCGCTCGTTGACCTTCTTGGCGCCCGGAGGCAGCGCTTCCCAGTCGATCTCGTTGAAGCGCACGCAGCGCGAAAAATGCCCTTCGTGACCCTCGACCTCGATCATCGGAATCTCGGCGGCGTTGCAGACGCCTTCGACGAAATGGTGGCAGCGCGGGCCGAAATTGCAGCCCTTGGGCCGCTCGTGCGGCAGCGGCAATTGCCCGGGGATCGAGATCAGCGGCCGCGAATTCTTGTCGGCACCGGGCAGCGGGATCGAGCGGAACAACCCCTGCGTATAGGGATGGCGCATCCGGTCGAACACGTCCTTGATCTTGCCGGTCTCGACCGCCTCGCCCGAATACATCACCGTGATGCGGTCGCAGGTCTCGAGGATCAGGCCGAGATTGTGCGACACGAAGATCATCGACGTGCCAAACTTCTCGCCGAGCCCCTTGACCAGGTCGACGATGCCGGCCTCAACCGTCACGTCGAGCGCCGTCGTCGGCTCGTCGAGCAGAAGCAGCGCCGGCTTCGACAGCAGCGCCATGGCGATGACGATGCGTTGCTGCTGGCCGCCGGAAAGCTGGTGCGGATAGGACCGCATCATGCGCTCGGGATCGGGCAGCCTGACCGAGCGCACCATGTCGAGCGCCCGGCTGTAAGCCTCTTCCTTCGACACCTTGTCGTGGATCAGCGGCACTTCCATCAATTGCTGGCCGACCTTCATCGCCGGATTGAGGCTCGCCATCGGCTCCTGGTAGATCATCGCGATCTTGTTGCCGCGGATGGCGCGCAGTTCCTCGTCGGACAGTTCGCCCATGTCCTTGCCCTGGAACTTGATCTTGCCGCCGACGATCTTTCCGATGTTGGAGAGGTCGCGCATGATGCCGAGCGACACGGTCGACTTGCCGCAACCGGATTCGCCGACGATGCCCATGGCTTCCCCCGGCATGACCGTGCAGGAGAAATCCATGACGGCCGGTATCTCGCCCTTGCGGGTGAAGAAGGAGATCGACAGGTTCTCGATCTCGATGATCGGCCCACCGGTCGGCTTGCCGGGATTTCGAACTGCCTCGTTCATGGGTCGCTCCAATCCTTGTTCTTCCAGTCAGGCCGGGCCGAAGACCCGTCCGTCAGTCTTTCATCGACTGTTCGCGCAGCGAGTCGGCCAACAGGTTGAGCCCCAGCACGAACGACATCAGCGCGATCGTCGGCGGCAAGGCCGGATGGATGAAGGACCGCAGCAGGCGGCTGGCGTCCTTGATCGCGGTGCCCCAGTCCGGGCTTTCCGGCGCCAGTCCGAGGCCGAAGTAACCCAGCGTGCCAAGCAGGATCGTGGTGTAGCCGATGCGCAGGCAGGCATCGACGATAAGCGGTCCGCGTGCATTGGGCAGGATCTCCCACAGCATGATGTACCAGGGTGATTCACCGCGCGTCTGCGCCGCCGCCACATAGTCGCGCGTCTTGATGTCCATGGTCAGGCCACGCACGATGCGGAACACGCCGGGGCTGGAGGCGAACACCACAGCCACGAAGATGTTGAGCTGGTTGGGATCGATATGGACGATCTTGAGCGGATCGGCATCGAAGACGAGGCCGGCATAGACCCAGCCACCGATGACGAGCGTCAATCCGAGCAGGATGTAGAGGCGGTCGGGCCGGTTCTTGTAGCGCGTCCAGAACAGCACGCTGAAGAAGATGATCGGGAACAGGAAGAACAGCCCGGCCATGGCATAGGGGATCGGCGTGTCCATGATGCCCGGCGTCACCAGCAGGTAGAACAGCAGGATGACCGGGAAGGCCAGCACCAGATTGGCGAGGAACGACAGCACAGTATCGATCTTGCCGCCATAGTAGCCGGCCGGCAGGCCGAGCGTGATGCCGACCATCAGCGCAAAGCCGGTCGCCGCCGGCGCGATGATCAGCACGATCTGGCTGCCAAAGACCATGCGGGAAAACACGTCGCGGGCCAGCTTGTCGCCGCCGAAATAGTAGACGAGCTTCGATACCGGTTCGATCCCGCCCGGCAGCGCGTCCTTCATGATCGGCACCTGGGCGAGCGGGTCGAAGGGCGCGACGGTCGAGGCGAAGATCGCCGTGAACAGCCAGAACAGGCAGATGCCGACGCCGACAACCCCGACGCCGGTATCGAACAGCTGACCGTAGAGGCCGAGCTTCTTCTTGTAGGCGAAGCTCGCGCCCATGACGATGGCAAGGGCGATCCAAACCGGCCAGAACCGCCCGATCACACCGAGGATGACATTGAAGGCGCTGATATATTCGACCTGCATCCGCCCGATCCCCTACTGCACTCTGATACGCGGATTGAGAAACGCGTAGCCGACATCTGAAATGAGCTGCGTGATCAGCACGATGAATACCGAGACCAGCGAACAGCCGAGCAAAAGGTCGATATCATTGTTGCCGGCGGCCTCGACCAGCGTGTAGCCGAAGCCCTGGTAGCGGAACATCACCTCGACGATGACGACGCCGGTGAGCAGCCAGGGAAACTGCAGCATGATGACGGTGAACGGCGCAATCAGCGCGTTGCGCAGCGCGTGCTTGACCACGACGCTGCCGAAGGAAAGGCCCTTCAGCCGTGCGGTGCGGATATATTGCTGCGTCATCACCTCGACCATCGAGGCGCGTGTCATGCGCGCGATATAGCCGATGCCGTAGATCGCCAGCGTCATCACCGGCAGCGTGAAATTGTAGAAGGTGATGCCTTGGCTGGCCGAGGCCGCCGAACCGTTCAGCCAGCCGAGCCAGGAGGCGAAGATGACGGTGAAGATGACGCCCGACACATATTCGGGCGTCGCCGTCGAGGCAATCGAAGCGACCGATAGCGTCCGGTCCGTTCGCGACCCCTCACGCATTCCGGCAAGGATGCCGATCAGCAGCGAGATCGGTATCATTACCAGCAGCACGCAGAGCATCAGGATGCCGGTGGCACTGAGTGCTGGGAACAGCTTCGACGCCACGGTGGTCTTGAACTTGGTTGAACAGCCGAAATCGCCCTGCAGGATACCGGAGTAAGTCGGCACAAGCGGATCGTTGCAGAAGGAAAACCGCTGGGCCGGCTTGCCCGTCGCGGCATCGGTCACCGGCTGCTTGGGCAACACGCCGAGCCACTGACCATAGCGGACGAAGAAATTCTGACGATAGCCGTGTCCCGCCAGCCAGCTCTCGAGCTGCTCGGCCGATGTATGCATTTCAGTTTGGCTGATCGCCAGCTTCTTCAAATTCGGATCGAGGTTGATCAGGAAGAAGACGATGATCGTCAGGCACAGCATCGTCAATGCCATGGTGCCCAAGCGCCTGAGAACGAAAGATAGCATGGCGGTCCCCTGCCGGTCTGGTTGGGGTTGTAGCCAGCTTCGAAACCAGCCCTACCGTTGCCGGCAGAGTTGGCTGTCAAACCGGCCCTCGGATGCGATCAACCCTGTTTTATTGCACGATCTTTCCCGAAGAGTCCGCAACTTTTTTGCTGCGCCGGCTTCCGGTTCTGGAACCATGCAACGAGTGATGGGGAAGGGGCAAACGCCCCCTCCCCGATCGGTCCGATCATGCCTGCTCGAGCCAGACCTTGCCGTAGTCGCGTTCGAAGGTCGGGTGCATCTTGTAGTTCTGCACCGCCTTGACCGAGTGGCTGTAGAGCTTGCGCCAGAAGGGCTGGATGATGATGCCGGAATCCTGCAGGATCTGCTCGATATCCTTCATCATGTCCTTGCGCTTTGCGGCGTCTGCAACGGCCATCGCAGCGTTGAGCTTGGCGTCCCAGTCGGGATTCGACCAGGCTGTCTCGTTCCAGGATTCGCCGGTGCGGTAACCCAGGGACAGAACCTGGACCCCCAGCGGCCGCATGTTCCAGGTGGTCATGGACAGCGGATACTTGGTCCAGTCGTTCCAGAACGTCGAGCCCGGCAGCACCGTACGCTTGACCTTGATGCCGGCGTCGCGCAATTGCGCGGCGATTGAATCGCCGGTATTCTTCTGCCAGTCCTCGTCGACCGTGATCAACTCGTGCTCGAAGTCGGCTTGGCCGGCTTCCGCCATCAGCGCTTTCGCCTTGGCGGGATCACGGGCGATTTTCGGCAGCTCGTAATATTCCGGATGAATCGGGCAGACATGGTGGTTCTCGGCGACGGTGCCGGCATTGCCGTAGCCGAGTTGAAGGACGACAGCATTGTCGACGCCGAGCTGCAGCGCCTGACGCACCTTCTGGTCGTCGTAAGGCTTGTTGGTGACGTTGGTGCGGCAGACGACGGTCCCGGCGGTAACCACTTCGGACTTCACCAGATCCAGACCGTCGAGGATTGACACGTAGTCGGCCGTGGTTTCGTAGTTGGCGTGCACTTCGCCCGCTTCGAAGGCGCTGACCATCGCCGCTGGATCGGTGCCGTAGTCGATGAACTCGACGCCGTCGAGAAAGACTTCGCCGTCCCACCACTTGTTGTCTTCGCGGCGCTTGTAGACCACCTTCTGGCCGACATCGTAGGAAACGAGTTCGAAAGGACCGGTACCGATCGGACAGGCTTTGAAGTCGCCGCCTTTTTCATCGAAGGTCTTGTGGACGATCAGGGCCGGATAGTCGCAGACATTGGGAATGATCGAAATGTCCGGCGAGCCAAGCTTCAGCTTGATGGTGTGATCGTCGACCTTGGTGACGGCGCTTTCATCGAGCTTGTCGTCCTTGACCAGCGTGCCGAGGCGGCCGGGCATCGAATTGCCTTCGGCTTTCTTGTCGGCCCAGCGCTTGAGGTTGAAGATGACGTCATCGGCGTTGAATGCATCGCCGTTCGACCAGGTCACGCCCTTGCGCACATGCAATGTGTATTCAGTGGCGTCGTCGTTGATCTCCCAGCTTTCGAGCAGATAGGGGCGGAACGTGTATTCGGTCGTGTACTTGACCAGCGGCTCGAGCGCCTGGCGCTCCGCATTGGCGATTTCGGACCAGTCGGCCTTGCGTGGATCCTTGGGGTCCTTGATCCACTGCGCGACCTTCAGGATGCCACCCTTCTTGCCCTGTACTTCTTCCGCCTTGGCCGGCGTCGGATCGGCGAGACCGAGCATGCCGTAGGCCATCGCCGTGGACGCGCCGAAGACGCTGGCCAAAGCGAGAAATTCGCGGCGATCCATCTTGCCTGCCTTGGCTTCTTCGGCCATTGCCAGGATATGATCCGGAACGCGGTCACCGTTGCTTTTGTAGATTGCCATGACTGACTCCCATTGTTGGCTTTCTGCCTTTTAACATTCCGCATCCGCGCCGTGATGTCAAAGACCGACACGGACTGGGAACATGTTAGCGAATGTGCAACTTTGGAAGGAGGGCAGTTCGCGTGATAGCGACAGTCTTGACGCAAAATTGCTACTGCCCGGAAGATTCCGTTCGAATCCCGGCGCCCGATTAAGATGAGACATTCAGGCGGGATAGGACAGCGCCAGCCGATCCGTGAGTTTGCGCCAGGACGAGACCTCCCGACGCCCGCGATCGTCGCCGATTTCAGTATTCGCGCTCGTAGAAGATGCCGCCCTTGGCTTCCCCCGCATCGTTGGCTTCGCCGCGCAATTTGACGCCGCGCCCGACATTGAGATCGATGGTCGCCTTGCCCGAACCCGGCTTGTCGCCCTTCTGGATCGTCACATAGGTGCGGTCGTTGAGGTATTTGCCGGCCGAAACGGCCGTACCGCCCTTCTCGTCCGTCGTGACGTCGAGGTCGTCGACGCCGATCGCGCTGCGCAGGTTTTCGAGCAGCGATGTCGAGCCGCCGACGCCAGCCAGTTGCCCGGCGGCCTCGGCGAGCTGGGCGATCTGCAGCGGCGACAGGTTCGACATCGAGCGCCCGAAGATGAGCTGCGCCAGCACCTCGTCCTCCGGCAGCGCCGGCACCGACGAGAAGGTGAATTTCGGATTGGTCGCCTCGCCCGAGACAACGATGGTGACGGTGGCGCTGCTTGTCGTCGAGGTAGCCGTCAGATTGAGATAAGGCACCAGCGAGCCGGAGAACCCGACCGTGCCTTCGGTGAAGGTCAGTCGCTTGGCGAGGATCGACAGCCGCCCGCGCTGCAGGGTGAAGGTGCCGACCGCATGCGGCGACGATGCGGGGCCAGTCAGCTTCAGCGAACCGCCAAGCTCGGCATCGACGCCCCTGCCCTGGATGAAGATCTGGTTCGGCGCGTTGATCGTGACGTCGAGGGCAAGCCCGCTGCCGCCACCACCGCCACTTGTGGTTGGCGGGCGCAGCGCCTTGTCCTGCGCCCGCACGGCGCCGGGCGCATTCTTGTGCTTGACGTCGAGTGCCGACAGCGACCCCGGCAGCTTCTCGGGGACAGTGATGACGGTCTTGGCCAGGTTGATGGTTCCAGAAATCACCGGCGCCGAGACGAGCGGCCCCTTGATGGTCAGGTCGCCGCCGAGATTGGCGGTCACCACCCGACCGTCGGTGTAGCGGCCGTCGATGAGCTTGACCGACAGGTCGGCCGGGAACCCCTGCGCCGGGTTGATGCCGACCGTGCCGCTGGCCGACAGGCTGCCGCGCGTCGACAGCGTGCCGGTCAGGCGATTGATCCGGGCAACACCGGCGCCGATCGAGACGTCGGCGGCGATGTCGTTGACGGCAAGGCCGGAGCGCGCATCGACCAGACGGGCGCCCGACGTGCTGACCGTGCCGCCGATCACTGGTGACGTCGCCGGGCCGCGCACTTGCACATTGACATTGGCGGTGCCGTTCAACGACAGGCCCTGCGCGGCAAGCTTGGCGGCAAGGAAGGAAAACGGCACCTTGCCGGAAAAGTCGAGCGCCAGGGCTGGCGCGCCCGCAATGGTCACCGTGCCGCCGCCCTTGAGGCCGAGACCCGCCCCATCGCTGATGTTGGCGTCAAAGGCGAGCTTCTTGCTGGCGAATGTCCCCGACGAGGAGATGTTCATGCCGCCAAGGCCGGCGCCGCGGGTCTGCGCGGTCTGCACCCCGGCGGCATCGATTTTGAACGCGATGCTTGGATTGGCGGGGGCGCCCGTCACCTTGACCGTGCCCGAAATGGAACCGGCGGCATCGAGACCGCGCGAGAAACTGTTGGCGAGCGAGATTGGCACCTTGGCCAGTGCGGCATTGATGTCGAGGGCCTGCCCGACCTTGCCGGTCACCGTCGCCGTGCCGCCTCCGAGGTTGAGCACCAGCCTGTCCAGCGTCGTCGTTCCATTGGCGATGCTCACGGTCGAGGCTTGCGCGATCGCCGCCTTTATCCCTTGCACCGTCGCCTGACCGGAGGCGAGCTCGATGGTCGTCGTGCCGTTGGCCACCTTGACCCGGCCGGCGGCCCTGGCCGGAATGTCCTTGACGGTGGCGCCGCCGGAAAAGCCGGTCCAGTCGCCGTCGCGCTTCAAGTCGACATCGATGCCGCGGATAATGGTGCCGCCCGAGGTGACGCTGTCGGCGCGGACCTTGCCGGAGATCACCGGCGCGGCAAGATAGTTGGCGATCAGTGCGTCGATGGAAACGGTTTTCGCCACCAGGTCGCCACGCGAAAGCGAACCGGTTGTCGCCTTGATGGCAACTTGCGGCGCGTTGCCGCTCTTCGAGAAGGCGATCGTGCCGCGCACATCGCCCTCGGCCTTTTCCAGCGCCAGCGCGGCCAGCGGCCCGATATCGGGCAGGTCGAGGGCGACCGTGCCTTCGGGCACGAAGGCCTGGTCGAGCGCAAGGTCGCCGGAGATCCGGTTCTTGCCCAACGACAGCAGCAGCCCGTTGATCGCGCTCCTGCCGTCCGTCGTCGCCAGCACCGCGCTGCCTTGCAGTGCCTGCCCGGCGACATTGCCGGTCAGTTGCACATTGGCCGCCGGATTGGCGGCGTCAGCCTTGCCGGTGGCGGTCAACTTCAGGCCGGTGATCTCGCGCTCCGCCACCGAAAGCCGGTCGCTATCGACCGTCAGCGACAGGTCCGGCGCCAGGCTCGCGCCTTGCGCATTCAGCGCGAAAGCGATGGCGCCCTTGGCGTCTTTCGACAGCAGCGAAATATCCGCCAACGCGCCCTTGATGTCGGCGCTGAGCTTGTTGTCGGCGAGGCTTGCCTGCCCATTTGCAGTCAGTGCACCCGACGCCAGCGTGACCGGGCTCGCACTGACATTGCCATGCGCATCGCGCTTCAGCGTCGCACTGAGTTGCGTCCGCTCCGCCAGCACGCCACGCGCCGCCGCCGGCAACGCCGCCGAAAGGGCGTCCGCCTTGACGTTGAGGTCGATGGCGCCGTCGGCCAGGGAAACCCGACCGTTGAAAGCGCTGTCGAGTGCTGCGCCCTGCACCGAGCCACTGTCGATGGTGATGGCATCGGCGGCAAGGCTGCCGGCGACTTTTGCGATGATCTTGCCGGCGATCAGCGGCGCGATGGTCGGGTCGTCCAGCCCTATCTTGTCCGCTGTCACCGAGCCCGAGATCGGTCCGGTACGGCTCTTGACGTCGAAGGCGTCGGAATGCAGCGCCAGCGCGATGCCTTCGACCTTGGCGTGGTTGGTGGCGACCGAGGGCAGCGCCGCGGAAATATCCAGCTTCGGCTTCATGCCTTGCCCCGCCGCCTTCACCGACAAGGCCTGCAGCTCGAGCTTGATCGGGCTTTCGGTGCTGCCGAGCGACAGCGGCAGGCTGGGGCCTGTCGAAACGAGGTCGAGCGCGAAATCGCTGGCGCCGTTCGGGTTGATCGTGCCGGCGGCCTTGCCGGAGATCCTTTGACCGGAGAGCGTCGCCTGCTCGAGAACGACGCCACCGGCTGTCGAAAAACTGCCGGCGGCATTGAGATCGAGCGGCCCGAGCCCCGCCTGGCGGGTCTGGCTGGTTTCGGCGCCAGCCAGCTTTGCATTGAAGCGAATGTCGGGGCTTGCCGGCGATCCCGTCACCTGCGCAGTCCCGTCGAGTGTCCCCACCGCGTCCAGGCCCGGCGAGAAATCATTGGCAAGCGTGGCCGGCAGCGCCGAGAAAATTGCCGCCAGGTTGAGCGTCTGACCTGCAGTACCGGAGAGCGTCACGGCGCCACCGCCGACATCGACCACCAGTCGCTCGATGGTGGTCACGCCATTGGCAATAGTGACACTCGACGACCCGGCGATGGCGGCCTTGATGCCGCGAACGGTCGCCTCGCCCGAGGCGACCTCGATGCTGGTCGTGCCGCCGGCGATCTTCGCCCGACCGGCCGCCTTGGCTGGAATGCCCGCAATCGTGGCGCCGCCGGTGAAATTGGTCCAGTCGCCGTCGCGCTTCAAGTCGACGCCTATGCCGCTGATGACAGTCGTTCCCGATGTCACACTGTCGGCCTTGATCGTACCGGAGATCGCCGGGCTCTTGAGATAGTTGGCGATCAGCGCATTGACGGTGATTGCCTTCGCCGCCATCTCGCCGCGCGAGATCGATGCACTTGCCGCATTGATGGTGACGGTCGGAGCTTCACCATCCTTGGCGAAGGCAATGGCTCCGCCGATATCACCGGCCACCGCCTGACCGGCAAGCGAAGCCAGCGGCGCGATATCGGGGGCAGCGAGCGTCAGCGTGCCGAGCGGCAGCAATTTGTCGTCGAGCACAAGGTCGCCCGAAACCTTGTTGTCACCCAGCGACAGGCTAAGCCCCTTGATCGAACGCTTGCCGTCGCTGGTCACCAGTGCCGCCTTGATGTCGAGCGGCTGGCCGTCGACCGACCCGGTCAGCGAAACATCCGCCGCGGGACTGGCGATATCGGCCTTCCCCGATGCGCTGAGCTTGATGTCCTTGACCGTGCGGCCCGACGCCGTCAGGCTCTCGCTGTCGGCCGAAACGGAAAAGTCCGGCGCTGAGCGCGCGCCGCTTGCCGTCAGCGCGAAATCGACGCCGCCAGCGAGAGGCACGCCGGCCAGCTGCGACAGCACCGAAACGTCGCCGAGCGTACCCTTGATGTCGGCCTGGATGTCACTGCCTTGCGCGCTGGCGGTGCCGCTGGCTTTGAGCGAACCGGAGGTCAGTTCGAGTGAATTGGCGGCGAACGAGCCTTGCGGGTCGCGGGTCGCGGTCGCCGAGAACGTCACGCGCTCGCCGAGCACGGAGCTGATCTGCGGCGGCAGCGCCGATGAAACCGCATCGGCGTTCATCTTCAGCTTCATCGCCAGGTCGGTCAGCGATAGAGTGGCCGTGAGCGAGGCATTGAGCGCATCGCTGCGCAGCGTTCCCTGGTCGAGCGAAATCTCGTCCTTGCTGATCTTGCCGGCGAGATCGGCCGCCACCTTGCCGGTCACCAGCGGCGTCAGCGTCGCGACATCGGTCTTCAGGCCGCCGGCCGAAAGCTTGATGCTGACCGGGCCGCTGCGGTTCTCAATGTCGAAACCGTCGGAATGGATCTGCGCCGCCAGATCGTTGAGCTGCGTGCCGCCTGCCGCCACCGAAACCAGCGACGCGCCGATATCGACCATCGGCGCCTTGCCGTCGCCAAAGGCGCGGGCGGACGCGTCTTTCACCGCCACAGTAACTGGCTGCGCCTTGGTGCCGACGTCGAGCACCACGGGCTCGCCTTTGGCGGCGATCTCCACCGAAAGGTCGCTCGCGCCCTTGGGATCGACAGTGCCCGCGGCAGTGCCATGCACGGCGTCGCTCTCGATCGTGGCGCGCTCGATGGCGACGCCGCCGGCCGGCGTCGCGGTGCCGGCAAGGTCAAAGCTGGTCTTGCCGGCAAACAGCGGCTTCAGCTTCTCCGGCAGGAAGCGCCCGAAATCGCCGTCACCCTTGGCCTCGACGTAGTTTCCTTTGTCGCTGAGCTGGTGGCGGCCGGTAAGTTGGGTGACGATCTGGCCGTCGACGACGAAGGTACCGATGCCGCTCCAGTTGGCCAGTGGCCCCGTCCCCGAGACAATGATGTCGACCGGTGGCGCGTCAGGCAGTTTGAGCAGATTGGCGATGATGCCGCCCGCCGGCTCGGATGCCTTGAGATCGAGGTCGAGCTTGTTGTCGGCGGGCGCGAAATGGACCTTGGCGTCGACATTGCCCTGTTTGCCGTCATGGCGGGTGACGTTGAGCACCGTTTCGACCGCCAGCGGCGAGGCATCGACCTTGGCCGATCCCTTGGCGGCAAGCTCGGCAATGCCACTCCCGGCCAGTTGCTCGCCAAGCGCAATCTCGGGCATATCGATCTGTTTTATGTCGATCGAAACCGGCAGCGTCGTTGCACCACTCTCCGCCGGCTGGGTGCTCGCAGCCGGCAAGCGGGCGAGTTCGATGCGCTCGGCACCGATGCGCTCGGCGTCAAAGCTCTTCGACAGAAGCGCAAGCGGCGACCAGTCGACGGCGACCTTGCGGGCCACCAGCCAGGCGCCGTTGCGGTCTTCCAGCACGACATGGTCGAGCCTGAGCGCACCCGACCAGATGCCGTCTATGCCGCTGACGGTGACCTTTCGGTCATCGCTCGATGCCAGATGCGAGATGATGCCGGCAAGGTTGTCGCGGCCGCGCTCGGTCTTGGTCAGCACGACCAGCGCGCCGACCGTCGCCGCCACCACGATGAGCAGCGTGTAAAGAACAATGCGGAAGATGCGCCAGAACGTCTTCATGGCTCAGAACGCCTGGCCGATGCCGGCATAGATGCCGAAACGCGGGTCGCCCGGATCGCGGTTGAGGGGGAGCGCCGCGTCGACCCGCAGCGGCCCGAATGGCGTCAGATAGCGCACGCCGACGCCGGCGCCGACCTTCATGTCGGAAAAGTCCGGGAAAGATTGCGTCGAGACGGTGCCGGCATCGACGAACGGCACGATGCCGACCGTGTCGGTGACGGCAATGCGCATCTCGACCGAAGTTTCGAAGAAGGAAAGGCCGCCGATCGGCTGCCCGTCGATGTCCTTCGGTCCGATGCCCTGGTAGGCATAGCCGCGCACCGAACCGCCGCCGCCGGAATAGAAGCGCCGGTCGGCCGGGACATGCTCCAGGCTGGTGCCGACGATGGAGCCGATGGCAACGCGCTCGGCGAGCACGAATTTTGAGGCAGAGTCGATTGATTGGTAGGCCGACCCTTCGCCCTTCAGCTTGAGGAAGGCAGCGCCGCTCAAAATGTCGTAGCTCGGTTCGGCATAGGCCAGCACCCTGAAGCCTTTTGTCGGATTGAGCCTGACGTCGCGATTGTCATAGACATATTGCAGCGGAATGCTGGCGATCAGATAGGTGTGTTTGCCGAAGGCATCGGTGATTTTCGAATAATCGAGCGCGACTTCGGCCGACACCCTCTGCTTCTTGTCGATGTCATAGGAAAGCCCGGTGCTGCCCTTGATCGAGAAATGGTCATAGGCGTCGGGATGCTCGAGCACGGTCTTGACGCTGGCGAAGAATTTCGACGCCGGCCCGACCACGCCAGGCTTTTCGAACATGATGCCGGCATTGTAGTTGAGCTCGCCGAGATCGTTGCTGCCGATGCCGCTGATGGCGCCGTCGATGCGCAGCTTCTCGGCCTGGCCGAACAGATTGCGGTGGCCCCAATAGCCTTCGAGGCCGAGCCCCTCGGTGTTGGAGAAAGTGCCGCCCAAGCCGAAATAGCGCGGCTTGCGTTCGCTGACCTGGACGTCGATCGGGATGTTGCCGTCGGCGTCGAGGCCGTCGCCTTCCTTCAGCGTCACGCTGTTGAACACTTCCAGCCCAAGCAGCCGGTCGCGCGCATCGTCGATCTCGTCGGGCGAATACTGGCGGCCGCGCTTCAGGCCGGTCATGTATTCGGTGAAATCGCGGTCGACCTTCTCGGTGCCCTCCACCGTCGTGTCGCCATAGCCGGCGACCGGTCCGGCCGCCACGGTCAGCGTGACGTCGAGCGTCGAGGTCGCATGGTCGGCGACGATATGGCTGCCCGTGACCTTGGCAAGCGGCCGGCCTTCCTGCTTCAGCGCCCGGACGATCAGCGCTTCGGCCTTGAGCACTGCGCCGGAACCGGCATCGCCGCCGGCGATCAGCCCGAAATCGGCGCTTGCCAGCCCGGCCGCATCGCCCTCCAGCCTAATATTGCCCAGCGTGAATTTTGGCCCGGGCGTCACGGTGACCACCACAGGGATCGGCTGCGGCCCGGTGAATTCGGCGTCCGGCGGCAATTCGTCGAGCGGCTTGCCCTGGATGGTGATGGTGACGATACCTTCGTAGCGGGCATCCGCATAAAGCGCGGCAACCAGTTGTTCGCGGTCGCTGCGCGCCTTGGCCAGCAGGCCGAGCGAACCGGACACCGGGCGTTCTTCGTCGGCCTTCAGCGTCGAGGCGTTTTCGAGTTTCTTGACCAGATCCTTGTCGGCGTCGGTCGCTTCGATGGTCACGGCGTAGCGCAGCGGGTCGACGATATCGGCGTCCTCGTCGTTCGACGAGCCCCACAATTTGATGCCGAAAATCTCGAAAGCGGCCGCATTCCGGCTTTCCGCGGCGAGCATGGTGGAACACATCAGCACGAAAAGCAGGGCGCGCGGAAGCCCGCGCATTCGCGCGATTCTTCCCGACATATGCCTTTCATGCGCCGACATTACAAATCTAACCTAGCTTGCAATGCTAAAATTGGAATGAAGTTCTGAAGTGCTCGTAAAGGGGCCACAATCCAATTGTCTGAAATAGACAGGGCTTGGAATTCACACCTTCTGCGTCGCCGCAAGAATGCGTGATCCCCTGTCCTATGGAGGTTCTATCCGATACCGGCTCTCGGCCGGAAAGGAAACCGTTGGCAGGCGGAACCTGCCGCGTCCTTGTGTTGACAAGCTTGACTGAAGCTTGATCATGCCGGGACGTAAGCACTGTCTGGAGGGTGTTATGGCAATGCGCGCGGCTCGTGGTCTGTCTTTTCTTCTCCTTCTTTTCTTTGCCTTGGGAAGCGTCGCGCAAGCGGCCGAAGCCCGGCGAATCGTGACGACCGACAATTCCGACTATTTCGGTTTCGATCTCCGCTCCGACCAGAATGTCAGCCTCGACCAGTGCAAGACGACCTGCCTTGGCGATCCGGCCTGCCGCGCCTTCACCTACAACACCAAGGCCAAATGGTGTTTTCTCAAATCCGACTATAACCAGCTGAAAACCTTCAACGGCGCCATCGCCGGCAAGGTCGCCAATGTCGATGGCGATCCCGATATCGGAGCGCCGCCGGAGCTTGCCTTCTTCCCCAACTGGATGGCCGACCAGGCCCAGCAGTACCGCAACAAGCTGACCGATCCGGCCTATGACAAGCCGGCCGAAGGGCTGGAAGCGCTCAAAGCAGCGGCCGAGCAGTCGTCGCTGACCGGCGACCATCGCTCCGCCATGCAGAAATACGAGGCCGCGGTTTCGGTATTGCCCGATGACGGCCACCTCTGGTTCGAACTGGCGCGCGAGACACTTGCGGTGCAGCCGGCCTCCAACACCTCCGAAGCATCGACTTTGCCGGCAAACGCCACCTCCGCCGGCTTCAACGCCTACAAGCTCCTGCGCACCACCAGGACGCGCGCCGAAGTGCTGGCGCTGCTCGGCGCCGGGCTTGACCGCCGCGACCTCTACCGGCCGGCACTCCAGGCCTATGAAGCCAGCCTCGCGCTGGTCGCATCGCCTTCGGTCCAGGCCGACTATGCGGACCTGAAGTCACGCAGGGGCTTCCGCGTCATCGATCACACGGTCGACGCCGACACCAGCGCGCCACGCATCTGCGCGCAGTTTTCCGAGGACCTGGTCAAGACGGGCGTCGACTATGCCCAGTTCGTCACTGTCGACAATGCGCCGCCGAAGGGCGTCGAGGCCAAGGACAAGCAAATCTGCGTCGAAGGGCTGGAACACGGCCAGCACTATGAAGTGACCTTCCGCACCGGCCTGCCGGCCGCCATCGGCGAGGTGATTTCCGTACCCGTGGTGCTGTCGATCTATGTGCAGGACCGCGCGCCGTCGGCCCGCTTTACCGGCGACAGCTTCGTGCTGCCGGCCGGCGCGCGCCGCGGCATTCCGGTCGTCACCGTCAACATGGCCGCCGCCGAGATGAAGCTTTACCGCATCGGCGACCGCTCGCTGGCGCAGCTTCTGTCCGGCTATCAGTTCCTCAAGCAACTCGACGGCTACGACCTTTCCAACATCTCGGACCAGATGGGCGAGCCTGTCTGGGAAGGCCAGCTCGACATCGCCAACGATCTTAACAAGGAGGTCACCACCTCCTTCCCGGTCGATGAGGCCCTGCCGCAGCGCAAGCCGGGCGTCTATGTGCTGACCGCGCAGGCGGTGGACGACAAGAGCGACGAGTATAATTCACGGGCCACGCAATGGTTCGTTGTCTCCGACATCGGCCTGTCGACCTATACGGGGCAGGACGGGCTCAACGTCTTTGCCCGGTCGCTCGGAACCGCCAAGCCGATATCGGGCGCCGAGCTCACGCTGCTCGCCCGCAACAACGAGATCCTCGGCAACGCCACAACCGACGCCGAAGGCCGTGCCGTCTTCAATCCCGGCCTGACGCGCGGCGACGGCGGCATGGTGCCGGCCGTCCTGATGGCCAAGCAGGGCGACAACGACTTCGTCTTCCTCGACATGGGCCGGGCAGGCTTCGACCTGTCCGACCGCGGCGTCTCCGGGCGACCGGCGCCGGGCGCGCTCGACGTCTATGCCTGGACCGAGCGCGGCATCTACCGCGCCGGTGAGGATGTCCATGTCGCGGCGCTCGCCCGCGACGGCGCCGCCAAGGCGGTCGAGAACCTGCCGCTGACCTTCATCTTCACGCGCCCCGACGGCGTCGAGAACCGCCGTATCGTCAGCGACGGCGCATCGGCCGGCGGCCATGCCGTCGACCTGCCGCTCGAACCCAACGCTATGCGCGGCACCTGGACCGTGTCTATCTACACCGATCCCAAGCAGGCGGCGGTCGCCAGCCAGATGTTCCTGGTCGAGGATTTCGTACCGGATCGCATCGAGTTCGACCTCTCCGCCGACAAGAAGGAGATCGCGCAGGGTGAGACCGCCAACGTCACCGTCGACGGCCGCTTCCTCTATGGTGCGCCGGCGGCGGGCCTGGCACTCGAAGGTGAGTTGACGCTGTCCACCGCCCGCGACTGGGACCGCTTCAAGGGCTATTCCTTCGGTCTCGCCGACGAGCAGTCGGCCGAACCCTCGGTGGCCCCGCTCACCGGCCTGCCCGTGGTCGGCGAAGACGGCAAGGCGATCTTCCCGGTCTCCGTCGACCAATTGCCCTCGACCACCAAGCTGGTCGACGCCAAGGTCACGGTCAGGATGCGCGAAACCGGCGGCCGCGCCGTCGAGCGCTCGCTCGAGATCGGCATCCGCCCGCAAGGCCACATGATCGGCATCCGGCCGGATTTCGACAATGACGAGGTGCCGCAAGGCGGCACGGCCAAGTTCAGCCTGATTGCTGTCGATCCCGACGGCAAGCGCGAGGCGCTGAAAGGCGCCCTGTGGTCGCTGGTCAAGGTCGAGCGCAATTACCAATGGTACCGCTCCAACAATTCCTGGAACTATGAGCCGGTGACCTTCACCAAGTCGGTGGCCAACGGCCAGGTCGACCTCAGCGCCGACGGCGAAGCGACGGTGTCGCTGCCGGTCGACTGGGGTCGCTACCGGCTGCAGGTCGAAACCGCCGATCCCGAGGGACCGGCGACCAGCTATGAGTTCGACGGCGGCTGGTATGTCTCCTCCACCACCACCGAAACACCCGACGGCCTTGAGATCGCTCTCGACAAGGACACTTATGCAGCAGGCGAAGTGGCCAGGCTCAAGGTCTCGCCGCACTTTGCCGGCGAACTGCTGGTCACCATCGGCGCCGACAAGCTGCTGAAGACCGTGACAGCCACGGTGCCGGTCGGCGGCAGCACCGTCGACATCCCGGTCGGCGACGACTGGGGCGCCGGCGCCTACATCACCGCTACGCTGTTCAGGCCGGGCGATGCGCAGGAAACGCGCATGCCGGCGCGCGCCATCGGCGTCAAATGGCTGAACGTCGATCCGGGCTCGAAGAAGCTCGCCGTCACCCTGACGCCGCCCGACAAGACGATGCCGCGCCAGCAGCTGTCGATCCCGGTCTCCGTCGCCGGCGTGCAGCCCGGCAGCAATGCCTATGTCATGGTCGCCGCCGTCGATGTCGGCATCCTCAACCTCACCAACTACAAGGCGCCGGACCCGGAGAACTGGTTCTTCGGCCAGCGCATGCTCGGGCTTGAGATCCGCGACCTCTATGGCCGCCTGATCGACGGTTCGCTCGGCACCACCGGCAAGTTGCGCACCGGCGGCGACGGCTCCAACCTGCAGGCGCAAGGCAGTCCGCCGACCGAAAAGCTGGTCGCCTTCTTCTCCGGCGTGGTCCAGCTCGATGCCGACGGCAAGGCCAGGGTCGACTTCGACATTCCGCAGTTCAACGGCACCGTGCGCGTCATGGCCGTCGCCTGGACCAAGGAAGCGGTCGGCCATGCCCAGTCCGACGTCATCGTGCGTGATCCGATCGTGATCACCGCCGGCCTGCCGCGCTTCCTGGCGCCCGGCGATGCCGCCGTCATGCGGCTCGACATTGCGGACACCGACGGTCCGGCCGGCGACTATGCCCTGTCGATCGACACGACAGGCGATCTGTCGACCGGCGACAAACCGTTGCCCCAGAGGCTGACGCTCGCCCAGGGCAAGCGCCAGACGCTGACCGTGCCGCTGATCGCCAGGACCGCCGGCAACGCTTCACTGACCATCAAGCTCGCCCATGCCGACGGCACCAAGGTCGAGCAGACGCTCTACGTCCCGGTGCGACCACCGCAATTGCCGGTCACCACCCGCCTGGTGGTCGACCTCAAGCCCAATGTCGGGGCGCTGCGCGTCGACAATGAACTGCTGGCGGCAAGCCTGCTCGACGGCGCTTCCGTCAGCGTCGGTGTTTCGCAGGCGGCAGCCTTCGACGTGCCGTCGCTGCTGATGACGCTCGACCGCTACCCCTATGGCTGCGCCGAGCAGACGACCAGCCGCGCCCTGCCGCTGCTTTACGTCAACGAGCTGGCATCCGGCGTCGGCATGGCCAGCGACCCGGACCTGCATAAACGCGTCCAGGAGGCCATCTACAAGGTGCTGAGCTATCAGGCCTCGGCCGGCAGCTTCGGACTGTGGGGCCCGGGCTCCGGCGATCTTTGGCTGGACGCCTATGTCAGCGACTTCCTGACCCGGGCGCGCGAGCAGAAATACGACGTGCCTGCACTGGCGATGAGCCAGGCGCTAAACAATCTGCAGAACTCGCTCGGCTACGACCAGGACGTCCAGGGTCGCGGCAGCGAGATCGCCTACGCGCTCTATGTGCTCGCCCGCAACAAGGAGGCTTCGGTCGGCGACCTGCGTTACTACGCCGACACGCAGCTCGAGGCCTTCACCAGCCCGATGGCCGTCGCCCAGTTGGCGGCGAGCCTGGCGCTCTATGGCGATACGCAGCGCTCGGAAGCCACCTTCCAGGCGGCGTTCCGGCTGGCCCAGTCGGCCACCGACTACGACTACTACCGCTCGGACTACGGTTCGCCGTTGCGTGACGGCGCGGCGATGCTGGCGCTTGCCGCGGAATCGAAGCCGGTGCCGACCATCGTGCCGGCACTGACCAAGCTGGTGGCGAGGAAGCGCGCCGACGCCCGCTGGACGAGCACGCAGGACGAGTCCTGGATGCTGCTGGCGGCGCGGGCGCTGAAGGAGGGCAACGACTCGATCACGCTGACGGTCAATGGCGCCCCACATGCCGGCGGCTATTCCGACCAGCTCAGTGGCAGCGACATAGCCGACAGCCCGCTCACCATCGCCAACACCGGCAAGACGCCGCTGCAGGCGGTGGTCACCACGGTGGCCTCGCCGGTCGAGCCGCTGCCGGCCGGCGGCGACGGCTTCACCATCGAGCGCACCTACTACAAGCTCGACGGCACCGAGGCCAACGTCACCGAGGTCCAGCAGAACGAACGCTATGTGGTCGTGCTCAAGGTCTACGAGCAGAACAAGTGGCCATCGCGCCTCTTGATCACAGATCTGTTGCCGGCGGGCTTCGAGATCGACAATCCGGGTCTGGTTTCCAGCGCGCAATTGTCGAACTTCTCCTGGCTGGCGCAGACCGACGCCGCCCATCTCGAATTCCGCAACGACCGTTTCGTCGCGGCCTTCAATCCAAATGACGGTGACGGCGACCGCAGCATCGCGCTGGCCTATGTCGTGCGCGCGGTGACGCCCGGCACCTACGCCCATCCGGCGGCGACGGTCGAGGACATGTACCGGCCGCAGTATTCGGCCCGCACCGCCACCGGCATGATGGAGGTCAAGGCGCCCTAGCAATGAACAGATCGCCAGTGTTGTGGAAAGCCCCCTTCTCCCCGTCTCTATACGGGGAGAAGGTGCCGGCAGGCGGATGAGGGGCGGCACCATGCTCTCCAGAAAATTCCTGCGCCGAGCAGCGATTGCCACAGCTTCCTGCTTTGGCCTCCTTGCCCTTTCGGTCACAACCCTCTGGCATCTCGATCGCGCCTTTCCGCCACCGCTGCCTGAGAAACTCACGGTGTCGACCGAAGTGCAGGACCGCGACGGCCAGTTGCTGCGCGCCTTCGCCACGCCCGACGGCTACTGGCGGCTCGAAACCCGCCTCGACAAGGTCGACAGGCAGTTCGTCGACATGCTGGTCGCCTATGAGGACAAACGCTTCTGGGACCATGACGGCGTCGACGTGCTGGCGCTGGCCCGCGCCGCCGGCCAGTTCGTCACCAATGGCCATATCGTCTCCGGTGGCTCGACGCTGTCGATGCAGCTTGCCCGGCTGATCGAGCCGCGCGACAGCCGCAGCCTCGGCTCCAAGATCAAGCAGATGCTGCGCGCCATCCAGATCGAGCGGCGGCTCACCAAGCGCGAGATCCTCGAGCGCTATCTGACGCTGGCGCCCTATGGCGGCAATCTGGAAGGCGTGCGCGCCGCCTCGCTCGCTTACTTCGGCAAGGAGCCCAAGCGGCTCACCGTCTCGGAAGCCGCCCTGCTCGTCGCCCTGCCGCAACTGCCGGAAAGGCGCCGGCCCGACCGCAACCTCGGCATTGCGCACGCCGCCCGCGACCGCGTGCTGACCCGCATGGTTTCATCAGGCCTGCTCGGCGAACGCGAGGCCGCCCGCGCCGCGCTCGACGATGTTTCCGGTCTGCGCCGCAAATTGCCGGCACTCGCCGCTCACGCCGCCTATGCCATGCTGCCCAAGGCGGTGCCCGGCAAGCCGCTGCAGCTGACGATCCGCAAAAGCGTCCAGCAAGGGCTGGAGCAGGTGGCCAAGGAGGCGGCTGCCAAGCTCGGCCCGCGCCTGTCGGTGGCCATGGTGATGGCCGACTCCCGCACCGGCGACATCCTCGGCGAGGTCGGTTCGGCCGATTTCTTCGATGCCAGCCGGTCCGGCTGGATTGACATGACCAGGATCGTCCGCTCGCCGGGTTCGACGCTGAAGCCTTTCATCTATGGCCTCGCCTTCGAGCAGGGGCTGGTGGCGCAGGAAACCATCATCGAGGATAGCCCGGCCGACTTCTCCGGTTATAGGCCAAAGAATTTCGACATGGGCTACCAGGGCGACGTCAGCATCCGCCAGGCGCTGCAGCTGTCGCTCAACGTGCCGGCGATCCGCGTGCTCGACGCGGTCGGCCCGGCGCGGCTGACGGCGCGCTTCCGCCAGGCCGGCGTCAGCCCGGTGCTGTCGATCAACGAGGCGCCGGGCCTGGCGATCGGCCTCGGCGGCGTCGGCGTGACGCTGCGCGACCTTGTCCAGCTCTATACGGGGCTCGCCAATGGCGGCAAGGCGCACACGCTGCATGACGGCACCGAGCCGGCCAATGCCGAACGCTCCACCGCCACCATCCTCGACGACCAGGCGAATTGGCAGATCACCGACATATTGTCGGGTGTAAAGCCGCCCGAAGGCGCCTCCCAGCGCGGCATCGCCTACAAGACCGGCACCTCCTATGGCTACCGCGACGCCTGGTCGGTCGGCTTCGACGGCCGCTACGTGCTGGGTGTCTGGGTCGGCCGCGCCGATGCCGGCGCTGTGCCGGGCCTCTCCGGCTATGTTTCGGCGGCGCCGATCCTGTTCGATGGCTTCGTCCGCTCCGGGCTCGCCACCGTGCCGCTGCCGGGGCGGCCGGCCGGTGTGTTCAGCCCCAGGCGCGAGGATCTGCCGGTGACGCTGGCGCGCTTCGGCGCCGTCACCGAGGGACTGGCGCAGGCAGCACCCACCGAGCCCGCGCCGACGATCATCTTTCCGCCTGACGGCGCCCGCGTCGATCTCGGTGCGAACTCGGCCGATGCCTCGCCGCTGGTGCTGAAACTGCAAGGCGGCCGCGCGCCGTTCCGCTGGCTGGCCAACGGCAAGCCACTGACCGGCATCGACCGCCGCCGCACCGCGACCTGGCTGCCTGACGGCGCCGGCTATTCGACGCTCACCGTGATCGACGCCGCCGGACGCGCGGCAAGCGTGAAGGTGTTCGTCGAGTGAAAGTGCCCGTTGAATAGAATGCGCCAAACGATTCAGCGCATTGGGCTTTGCGCCCTGCTGCCCCTCGCCTGCACCCTTCCGGCCTCCGCCGATCCCCTCCCGGCCGGCTTCGTCCGCCTTGCCGATGTCGATCCCTCGATCCGCCAGGACATCCGCTATGCCGGCCTCGAAAATTTCCTGCATCGCAAAGCCAATGGCTATGACGCCCCGGCCTGCATCCTTACCCGGCAGGCGGCGGCGGCTTTATCCGGCGTGCAAAAGGCGCTCACCTCCGAGAAGCTGACGCTGGTCGTCTTCGACTGACCGGCCGGCGCGCGCCGTCACCGATATGAGCGAATGGACAAGAAAGGGCGGACCGCCCGATCCGCAATGGTATCCGGCGGTCAAGCGCAGAGACCTCATCGCCAAGGGTTATGTCGGCGAACTGTCCACCCATTCGCGCGGTTCGACGGTCGACGTCGCCATCGCCCATGCCGATCGCGAGAGCGCGCCGAAGCCCGCCTGCGGCGCGCCCGATGCCGACACGCTCGATTTCGGCACCGGCTTCGACTGCTTCGATCCGACGAGCGAAACCGCTCACCGCCAGCTTGCCGGCGGCGCTGCGGCAAACCGCAGAAAGCTTGTCGAGGCCATGCGTGCGGGCGGCTTCAAGAACTATGCCCGCGAATGGTGGCACTTCACGCTGGCAGACGAACCGTTTCCCAAACAGCGTTTCGACTTCCCCGTCAGGGCAGAATAACAACTGGTCGCCGCGAAGGTGAACCTCCGGCCGGCTGGCCTTGCCTTAGGCGCGACCCGTTTCTAAATAGCGTCGAACCGACGCGGAATCGACACAGGCTAATATGAGGAAAATGTTTCCTCAGGAGGCCGATCCCCGGCGAAAAATTGCTTCAAGAGGGCAAAAAAGGCAACGTTGAATGCATCTAATTTCTATCAATTCGGTAGAGTTCGGCCATCATCAACGGAGGCGGAAATGACCAACCCTCATTTCAGGAAACTGCTCGGCGCACTGGTCGCCACATCTGTCCAGTTCGGCACGCTCGGTTTCGCGTTTGCCGACACAACCCTTCTCAACGTGTCGTATGACCCGACACGCGAGCTCTACAAGGCCTATGACGAGGCGTTCGCCGCCCATTGGAAGGCCGAGACCGGCGAGACCGTGACCATCCAGCAGTCGCATGGCGGATCGGGCGCCCAGGCGCGCGCCGTGATCGACGGCCTCGATGCCGACGTGGTGACGTTGGCGCTCGAAGGCGACATCAACGCCATCGTCTCGAAATCGCAGAAGATCAATCCGGACTGGCGCACGAAATTCGAGAACAATTCCGCCCCCTACACCTCGACCATCATCTTCTTGGTCCGCAAGGGCAACCCGAAGGGCATCCACGACTGGAACGACCTGGTCAAGGAAGGCGTCCAGGTTATCACGCCGAACCCGAAAACCTCAGGCGGCGCACGCTGGAACTACCTCGCCGCCTGGTCCTATGCCAATGCCAATGATGGCGGCGACGAAGCCAAGACCAAGGAATTCGTCGGCAAGCTCTACTCCAATGTCCCGGTGCTCGACACCGGCGCGCGCGGCTCGACGGTGACCTTTGCGCAAAAAGGTCTCGGCGACGTGCTGATTGCCTGGGAGAACGAAGCCTATCTGGCGCTTGACGAATTCGGCGCCGAAAATTTCGACATCGTCTATCCGCCGACCTCGATCCTGGCCGAGCCGCCTGTCGCGGTGGTGGACGCCAATGTCGACGCCAAGGGCACGCGCAAGGTCGCTGAGGCCTATCTGGGCTGGCTCTACTCCAAGGAAGGTCAAACGCTGATCGCCAAGAACCATTACCGTCCGGCAAAGCCCGATCTGGTGCCGGCGGAAGACCTCGCCAAACTGCCCGCGATCAAGCTCGTCACCATCGACGATCCGCTTTTTGGCGGTTGGAAGAAGGCACAGCCTTACCATTTCGGCGACGGTGGTATATTCGACCAGATCTACAAGCCGGCCCAGTGAGGCGCGGCGGCCGCAAGGCCGCGATATCACCGACGGCAATCTGGTCTGAATAAGAAGGGACGAACCAGACTTCCATGACTACAGCACCCGCCCAGGCGGGGTGGCGGTTCAGACAGCCGAGTGTCATTCCGGGTTTCGGATTGACGCTCGGCTTCTCGCTTGCCTACCTCACGCTCATCATCCTTATTCCGCTCTCGGGGCTGGTCTGGCGCTCGGCAGCGCTTGGCTGGACCGATTTCTGGGCGATCGTTGCCGACCGCCGCACCATCAACGCGCTCGAAATCAGTTTCGGCACCGCCTTTGCCGCCGCCGCCGTCAACGTCGTCTTCGGCACGCTCGTCGCCTGGGTGCTGGTGCGCTACCGCTTTCCCGGCCGCCGCATCGTCGATGCCATGGTCGACCTGCCTTTCGCGCTGCCCACCGCCGTGGCCGGCATCGCGCTCACTACGCTCTACGCGCCCAATGGCTGGATCGGCAAATTGCTGATGCCGCTCGGCATCAAGGTCGCCTACACCCCGCTCGGCATTGTCATTGCGCTCGTCTTCATCGGCCTGCCTTTCGTCGTGCGCACCGTGCAGCCGATCATGGAGGAGATCGACAAGGAGGTGGAAGAGGCCGCCGCCACGCTCGGCGCCAGCCGCTTCCAGATCATCACCCGCATCCTGTTTCCCGGCCTGGCGCCGGCGATCGTCACCGGCTTCTCGCTGGCCTTCGCGCGTGGCGTCGGCGAGTACGGCTCCGTCATCTTCATCGCCGGCAATCTGCCGTTCAAGTCGGAGATTGCACCGCTTTTGATCGTCATCCGGCTGGAGGAATACAACTACCCGGCGGCGACCGCGATCGCCGCGATTATGCTGGCGCTGTCGTTCCTGATGTTGCTCGTCATCAACCTGGTGCAGTCGTGGAGCCGCAAGCGCTATGGCTGACCCCGAGATCAAATCCTACGAGCCGCATCACGAAAGCCAGTCGGCGGCGGTGACCGAAAGCCGGCCGGTGCGGGCGGTGCTGATGGCCGTGGCCTTCGCCTTCCTCGGCGTCTTCCTGCTCCTGCCGCTGATCGTCGTCTTCAACGAAGCCCTGGCCAAGGGCGTCGGTGCCTACACCGAGGCACTGTCCAGCCCCGACACGCGCTCGGCGATCCGCCTGACGCTGCTGGTGGCGGCGATCTCGGTGCCGCTCAACATCGTCTTCGGCATCTCGGCCGCTTGGGCGATTGCCAAGTTCGAGTTCAAGGGCAAGGCCTTCCTGACCACCCTTATCGACCTGCCCTTCTCGGTCTCGCCGGTCATTTCCGGCCTGGTCTATGTGTTGCTGTTCGGGGCTCAAGGGTTGCTCGGCGGCTGGCTGAAGGCGCATGGCATCGTCATCCTGTTTGCCGTGCCGGGCATCGTGCTCGCCACCGTCTTCGTCACCTTTCCCTTCGTCGCCCGCGAGTTGATCCCGCTGATGCAGGAACAGGGCAATGGCGACGAGGAGGCAGCACTTTCGCTGGGCGCCAATGGCTGGCAGACCTTCTGGTACGTCACGCTGCCCAACGTCAAATGGGGATTGCTCTACGGCGTGCTGCTGTGCAATGCCCGCGCCATGGGTGAGTTCGGCGCGGTGTCGGTGGTGTCTGGACATATACGCGGCCTGACCAACACCATGCCGCTGCATGTCGAAATCCTCTACAACGAGTACAATGCCGTCGGCGCCTTTGCCGTCGCTTCGCTGCTTGCCGGCCTTGCGCTGGTCACGCTGGTCTTGAAAACACTTCTCGAGATGCGCTACGGCGCCGAGATCGCCGCGACGCGCGGGCACTGAAAAGGGACGGTTGATGGAAGTTCGCGTTGCCAACGTACGCAAGGAGTTTGACCGTTTTCCGGCCCTCCACGACGTATCGCTCGACATCAAGTCCGGCGAACTGATCGCGTTGCTCGGGCCGTCCGGTTCCGGCAAGACCACCCTGCTCCGACTGATTGCCGGACTGGAGCGGCCGACCAAGGGGGCGATCTTCTTCGGCGACGAGGACGCTTCGCAAAAGTCGATCCAGGAGCGCAATGTCGGCTTCGTCTTCCAGCACTATGCGCTGTTCCGGCATATGACGGTCGCCGACAATATCGGCTTCGGCCTGAAAGTCCGGCACGGGCCGTCGCGCCCGCCGACACAGGAGATCCGCCGCCGTGCGTCGGAACTTCTCGATCTCGTCCAGTTGTCGGGGCTGGAAAAGCGCTATCCGGCGCAGCTTTCAGGCGGCCAGCGCCAACGCGTGGCACTCGCCCGCGCCATGGCGATCGAACCCAAGGTGCTGTTGCTCGACGAGCCGTTCGGCGCGCTCGATGCCCAGGTGCGCCGGGAACTGCGCCGCTGGCTGCGCGATATCCATGACGCCACCGGCCACACCACAGTGTTCGTCACCCACGACCAGGAAGAGGCGCTGGAGCTTGCCGACCGTGTGGTGGTGATGAGCCAGGGCCGCATCGAGCAGGTCGGCAGCGCGGACGAGATCTACGACACGCCGAACTCGCCCTTCGTCTATGGCTTCATCGGCGAATCCAGTTCGCTTCCCGTCAAGGTCGACAATGGCGATATCTGGCTCGCCGACCGGCCGATCGGGCTGTCGGCGGCGCATGCGCCTTCCGGCGAAGCGATGCTTTACTTCCGTCCGCACGATGTCGAATTGGTCGACGGCTGCAGCGGTTGCATCGCCGGCACCGTCGCCGCCAGCCGCCGCGTCGCCGGCACCAGGCGGGTGGAACTCGAAATCGGCGGCGAGCGCCAGCGGGTCGAGATCGAACTGCCCGTCGACCATCCGGCGGCGCAGAAGAGCCGCGTCGCATTCCGTCCCAGGCGCTGGAAGCTCTTTCCGGCTGCTTAGGCCAGCTTGGAAATTTCCTGATGTAAGCCTAAAGCCGCCCGTTGTGGCTGCATGGGCGGTTTGACTCTGCTTGAAAGAAAATCCTATCAAGCGGCTGTTTCAGCGGCATTTTTTCCGGCAGCGGCGTCATAGCCTCGATCGCGTCTCTCGTCTCGCCGGACCCTGTCAGGCTATGTTTGCGCCCTCGCGATATTCTCAAGGAGCCTGTTTCATGAAGCGATTTTTGCTTGGCGCCGCAGCGCTTGCCGCCCTCGTTCTCGCATCCTCCCAGGCCTGGTCGGCCGACAGGCTGCTGAATGCCTCCTACGACGTCGGCCGCGAACTGTTCGTCGAAGTCAACAAGGCCTTCATCGCCGGCCATCCGGGCGTGAGCATCGACCAGTCGCATGCCGGCACCTCCGCCCAGGCCCGCGCCATCGCCGAAGGGCTGGAGGCTGACGTCGTCACGTTCAACCAGGTCATCGATGTCGATTTCCTGGTCAAGAAGGGCCTCGTCTCCGCCGACTGGCAGAAAGACTTCCCCGACAACGCCTCGCCCTTCTATTCGCTGCCGTCCTTCCTCGTGCGCGCCGGCAACCCCAAGCACATCAAGGACTGGAACGATCTGGTGCGCGACGACGTCCAGGTGATCTTCCCCAATCCGAAGACGTCGGGCAATGCGCGCTACACCTATCTCGCCGCCACCGCCTACGCCAAGGAAGCCTTCAAGGGCGACGACGCCAAGGTGAAGGAGTTCGTCACCAAGCTGTTCAGCAACGTGCCGATCTTCGACACTGGCGGCCGCGCCGCCACCACCACCTTCGTGCAGCGCGAGATCGGCGACGTGCTGATCACCTTCGAGTCGGAAACGCGCGGCATCCGCAAGGAATATGGCGACGACAAATTCGAACAGGTTACGCCTTCGGTCAGCCTGCTGGCGGAGTTCCCGGTGGCCATCGTCGACAAGGTCGCCGACGGGCACGGCACGCGCGATCTCGCCAAGTCCTATCTCGCCTTCCTCTATACGCCAGAAGGACAGGACATCGCCGCCCGCAACGGCCTGCGAGCCCGCGACGCGGCGGTGGCCGCCAAATACAAGGCCGAATTCCCCGATGTCCGCCTGCTGACGGTGGACGATGTCTTCGGCGGCTGGGCCAAGGTGCAGGCCGAGCACTTTGCCGCCGGCGGCCTGCTCGACCAGGTCTACGGCAGCCGCTAGACCGTTGCCTCATGGACTGGGCAAAACAGCCGGCTTTGCCGGCTGTCTTCGTTTCATGCGCCGGCAATCCGTCTCCGACGAAATCCCGGCGTCATCTGTGAAGAACGTTACAAAGAATCAACGCGTTTGTGCCTAACCTGCCGCCGGGGCGGATTGTTTCGCGAAACGGCCTTGCGCGGCCAGAACGTCATGATTTGCACACAAACAACCGCCAGATGCGGGTGGTTGGGGCTTCACGGGTTGATCAGGGCATGCTGACGAAAAAGGGCAAATACGGCCTCAAGGCCCTCGTGCATCTTTCCGGCCTGCCGGTCGGCCAGCTGGCCTTCGTCAACGACATCGCCGTCGCCAACAACATCCCGAAGAAATTCCTCGACGCCATTCTGGGCGAACTGCGCAATGCCGGCTTCGTCCAGAGCCGCAAGGGCAAGGAAGGCGGCTATCGCCTCGCCCGGCCGGCCTCCGAAATCAAGATCGGCCATGTCGTGCGCGTCCTCGACGGGCCGCTGGCGCCGATCCCTTGCGCCAGCCGCACGCAATATCAGCGCTGCGAGGACTGCGACGAGGCGACCTGCCAGGTCCGGCACATGATGCTGGAGGTGCGCCAGGCGATCGCTGAGGTACTCGACAACCGCAGTCTCGCCGCCATGCGCGATGCCGACAATGACGATTTCCCGGTCGAGCTTACCTCGCAGATCTGATCTGCCCGGAACCGAAGTTCCGCCTTTGCACCTGTTCGGCTCCTGACGCTCCCACCGCCGACCGATTGCGCCGCCGCAGCGGACACAGTAGAGGCTTTTCGGACGCAACCCAGGAACAGGTTCCAATCGGATGAAGCTGCCGTGGTTCGGAAAATCCCGCAGGGCCAACCGCGCACCGTCCGCCGCCAGCTACCACACTGAAATCATCGCCGACGTGCTCGTCCCTGAGCGCGGCGAGCCGGTGCGGTTCTTCAGCCGCAAGCTGGTCAGGCCCGGCAAGCTGCGCCGCTTCTCGAACCGGGATTTTCGCGAGAGCCTGCTGCTCGGGTTCTATCTCGCTGTCGCTGCTGTGCTGCCTGTCGCCTGGTGGACATCAATCTGCGGCTGGACTTCGAAGCTCCGGTTGAAGCGGCATCTCCGCAAGGACTTTTCGCGCTACGCAGCCGCGGTCCGCGCGGTGCTTGGCAGCGGCATCGACGCTGAGGCGCTGTTCCGGGGCCTGCTTGCCGCCACCCATCGCCGGCAGCTGCTGCTTGCCGCACACCTGACCGGCTGGGGCTGGTCGCCGGCGATCCGGCTGGAGGGGCTCGAAGGCCTGGTTGCTGCGCTGAAGCGCGGCCGCGGCGCCATCATCTGGTGCGATCAGTTCACCGCCCAGACCATCATCGGCAAGCGCGCATTGCACGAAGCCGGCGTCGAAGCCCACCAGGTCAGCGTCGATTTCCACGGCTTCTCGGACACGATCTTCGGCCTGCGCTTTCTGAACCGACCGCTGGTCGTGGTGGAGAACCGCTTCCTGAAGAGCAGGGTCGTGTTCGAGCGCGGCGACGCCTATCAGGTGACCGTGCGCATGCAAAGGATCCTCAGGGAAAACGGCATCATCCTGATGACCAACACCATCCACGCCGGCACGACATTCACCGAGGCCGCCATCGGCGAAAGCGGCTGGGCCCATCTGGCCTCGGCGCCGGCGAATTTCGCCGCCAGAGGCGGCACGGCGCTGTTTGCGATGTCGACCTTCGAGATCGTCCCCTTCCGCGAATACCGGGCGGTCATCAGTCCCGAACTCGTGGCGGGGGAAAGGCCGGCATCGGCCGCGCCCGCGACGAAGGACATGGCGGCAAAGAACCTGGAGTTGCAGGCGCGCTACATCCTGCTCAAGCGCGACCGCGTCCTCGAAGCGCTGAAGCTGCATCCCGAGCAGATGATGGCATGGTCCGCCGCCCCGAGGCTCACCGAGCGCTCGGACGACGTGACGGAAAGCGAGACCGGGACCTCATAAGCTCTTGCCACCCAGCAGGCCGACGGTCCCGGTGACGATATCGGAGACTCGGCCGGTGCCTTCGAGGGTCAGGGCGCGTTCATCCGGCGCCGGCGTTTCCAGGATGGCGAACTGGCTGTCGACCAGGCTTGCCGGCATGAAATGCCCCTGGCGCTGGCCGACGCGCTGCCTGGCGGTTTCGCGGTCGATCTCCAGATAGACGAAAACGATGTCGGCGCAAAAACCGCGCAACCGGTCGCGATAGCTGCGCTTCAGCGCCGAGCAGGCGGCGACGACGCTTTGTCTGCCGGCGACGGAGCCAGCGATGCGCTGGCCGATGGCGTCGAGCCAGCCTGCGCGCAGCGTATCGGTGAGTGGTTCGCCGCTCGCCATGCGAGCGACATTTTCGGGCGGATGTAGCCTGTCGCCTTCCACGAAAACCGCGCCCAGGGCTTCGGCCAGGGCCTCGCCGACGGCCGACTTGCCGCAGCCGGCGACCCCCATCACAACGATGGCCGACAGCTGTTGGGCCTCGCCTGCTCGCGCCGGTGCCGGCGGTGTTGCCTTCTCGTCCACGGCTCAGCGGCTTGCCGGCGCGCGGCCGTAGAGCAGCAGCATGGCGACGATGACGACACCGTAGATGATCTGCCGCCCCGCTTCCGGCATCTGCATGACCGAAAGAATGGACTGCAGCAGCGTGATCAGGATCACGCCGGCCACCGTGCCAAGATAGGAACCGCGCCCGCCGAGGATCGAGGTGCCGCCGAGCACCACCGCGGCGATCGACGGCAACAGATAGGCATCGCCCATCGACTGCGCCGCCTTGGAGGCATAGCCGGCCAGAAGCACGCCGCCAAAGGCAGAGAGGCCGCCGGAAACGGCAAAGGCGATCATCACCACGCGCCTTGTATCGATGCCGGAAAGGTAGGCGGCGCGCTCGCGGTTGCCGATGCCGTAGACGGTGCGGCCGAAACCGGTGCGGGTCAGCACGAAGACCATCGCCGCGCCGATCAGCGCCCAGATGATGACGGCGTTGGGAACCGCCGGGATGGCGAAGCCGGTCGCCAGGTAGCGCATCGCTCCTGTCGCCGAGTCCTGTGGCGAGAAGCCTCCGGTGTAGACCACCATCAAACCTTGCGCGACGGCGTTGGTGGCTAAGGTGATGATCATCGAGGGAATGCGCAGATAGGCGACGCCGATGCCGTTGACGATGCCGATCGCAACCCCGCAGAAAATGCCGAACGGGATGGCGAGCGCCACGCCGACCGGACCGTAAGCCGCAGCCGCGCAGGCCATCATGGCGCCGACCGCCACCGACCACGGCACTGACAGGTCGATCTGGCCGAGCAGGATGACCAGCATCATGCCGGTGGCGATGACGCCGAGGAATGACGCCACTTTGAGCTGCTGCAGGAGATATTCGGGCGACAGGAAGCTGCGCGAATAGAGGCTGCCGAGAAACAGCAAAAGCACAATGCAGGCAAAGGCAGTGACGACGGCCGGATCAGCGCGGCGGATGAATTTGGGCATACGGTTGGCGATGCCGTTCATCGTCGTCTCGCTCACAGGAACCACTCCAGCCGGTTGCGGACCCTGAAAAGGGCGAAGGCGCCAAGGCTGACCGCGATCAGGAGAATGACGCCCTGGAACAGCGGCTGCCAGAGCGGGTCGAAATCGAAGACGAAGAGCAGGTCGCCGATGGTGCGGAAGGCGAGCGCGCCGAAGATCGCGCCAATGGCGCTGCCCTTGCCTCCGAACAGCGAGACCCCGCCGAGCACCACGGCAGCGATCGAAAACAGCGTGTAGGCGTTGCCGCTGGCATAGGCAGCATCGCCCGTATAGGTGAAGAAGGTGAGGAACAGTCCGCCGATCGCCGCCAGCAGCCCGGCAAGCGCATAGGCCGCGAATTTTCCACGACGGATCGGCACCCCGGACATGTAGGCCGCCGTTTCCGAGGAGCCGGCCGCGTAAGCCGCGCGACCGAGCACCGAGCGGCTGAACGGCACCCAGACGACAAGCACGACGGCGAGCAGCACGACCAGGCTTGCCGGCACGACGCCGAACAGGCGCCCGGTCAGCGCGTCGGCAAGATCCTCATTGACCGAACCGCCCGGAAATGGCCGCAGCAGCAGCGCGATGCCGAAATAGACGGCACCGGTGGCGATGGTGGCGACGATCGGCTGCAGGCGCCCGTAGATGACGATGGCGCCGTTGATCGCCCCGCACAGCAGCCCGGTGCCAAGCACGGCAACGACCCCGAAAGCGGTCTCGATGCCGGTGCCGATGACCAGCCAGGACGCCAGGCAGTTGGTCAGCGTGAAGATCATGCCGACCGAGAGGTCGATGCCGGCGGTGATCACCACCAGCGTCTGCGCCATGGCGACGAAGGCCAGCAGCACGCCCTTGTTCGAGGCCGTCTGGACGACATTGGCGGTGAAGCCCGCCGGATGGTTCGTCGTGTAGATGACGAACATGGCGATGAAGATGCCGAACGCCAGCAGCGTTCCGCGCTGTTCGGCAAGCCAGTAGCGCCAATCTTTCACGCGTCCGCTCCCTGTCTTGGGCCGGCGTTCTCGCCGTGGATGTTGAGCGCGCTTGATATCAGCGCCCGCTCGGTGATCTCCGCGCCGACCAGCTCGCGCTTGACCGCGCCGTCATAGAGCACCAGCACCTTGTCGCAGCAGCCGATCAACTCGTCATAATCGGTCGAGTAGAACAGGATCGCAGCACCCGCCTCGGCAAGCTTGCGCATCAGCTGATAGAGCTCCTGCTTGGTGCCGACATCGATGCCGCGCGTCGGATCGTTGAGCAGGATGATGCGCGGCTGCCGCATCAGCCATTTGGCGATGACGACCTTCTGCTGGTTGCCGCCGGACAGCGCCCCGACCGGAATGTCGAGGCCGGCCGTCTTGATCGCCAGCAGTCCCACCATGTCGTCGATCAGCCGCTGTTCGGCGGCACGGTCGATGACGCCAGCTTTGGACAGCCGGTCGAGCGCGGCGAAGGAGAGGTTCTCGCGCACCGTCATCGGCAGCATCAGGCCTTCGGTCTTGCGATCCTCCGGGATCAGCGCCATGCCGACCCGGTCGTCGCGCGCCGCGGCCGGGCTGGCGATCGCCACCGGTCTGCCGTCGATCAATATCTGTCCGGAAAGGCCGCGCAGCACGCCGAAGAAGGCGAGCAGCAGCTCGCGCTGGCCCTGACCGTCGAGCCCGCCGAGGCCGACGACCTCGCCGGCGCCGACCGTGAGCGAGACATTGTCCAGCCGGTCGGCCCAGGACAGTTTTCGCGCTTCCAGAACCGGAGCGGCATCGGACGCGGCGCGCACCGGTTTCGGCGGAAAGATATGGCTGTATTCGCGGCCGATCATCAGCTCGACGACTTCGTTGTCGCTCTTCGAACCGGCCGCATAGGACGCAACGTTGCGGCCGTTGCGGAACACGGTGCACTGGTCGGCAAGCTCGGCGATTTCGTTCATCCGGTGCGAGATGTAGAGCAGCGCCAGCCCCTCCTCCCGCAGTCGCTTCAGCACCTCGAAGATTTTGGCGACATCGGTCGCGGTCAACGCCGAAGTTGCTTCGTCGAGGATCAGGATGCGCGGCTTCCTGGCCAGTGCCTTGGCGATTTCGACCATCTGCCGTCTTGAGAGCGGAAGATCCTTGACCAGCGCCAGCGGATGGATGTCGGCGCCGCCCGCCCGCGCCAGCGCTTCTTCCGCGATGCGCCGCTGCGCCTTGCGGTCGATCATGCCGAAACGCGTTGGCGGATCGGAGATGACGATGTTGTCGGCGACGCTGAGTTCGGGAACCAGCGACAGTTCCTGGAAGATGCAGACGATGCCGGCCTTGTTGGCCGCCGCCGGCGAGGCGAAATTCACCTCGTTTCCGTCCAGAATCATGCGACCCTCGTCGGGCGCCACGACGCCGGCCATGACCTTGATCAGCGTCGATTTGCCGGCGCCGTTCTCGCCGAGGATGGCGTGGATGCTGCCTGGCGTGACCGAAAGCTCGGCCTTTTCCAGCGCCCGCACGCCGCCGTAGCGCTTGGAAATGCCTTCCATGCGAAAGAGCGGAACCGCACCGTCCATCGGTCCTCCGAGGCAGTTTTAGGATTGAGATTGCAAGCGACCGGCGCCGCGGGAGATCCCGCGGCGCCGAGCGTGCAGTCTATTGGTCCGCTTTGGTCTGGCCCATGATTTCCTGCGCGGTGAAGTTGATGCCGCAGGTCGGGAAGGCATTGCCGACGAAGAAATTGTCGGACTGGTCGGGGAAGTAGTCCTGGCCTTCCTTGAAGTTCGGATCCTCGACGATGGCCAAAGGCAGCTTCACCGACTGCGGCACGACCTCGCCCTCGAGTGCGGCGATCGCCGTCTTGATGGCAACCGCCACCTGGGCGGGGCCAGTGCCGGCCGAAGAGCATTTCAACCCGTCGGCTGCATGCGCCGCGCAGAATTTGCGGAAGCCGTTCTCGGTCTCGCCGCCGAAGGGCACGAAAGCGTGCTTGGCATCGATCATCGCCTGCACGATGCCGGTGTCGCCGCCCTGTCCGGTAATGGCGTCGAAGGGTCCGTTGGTGGCGATGGCATCGGCCGTGGCCTTCTGCGCCACGCCGTCGTCCCACTTGCCGACGACCTCGGTCACCTCCCACTTCTTGCCGGAAGCGCCGAAGACTTCATGGATGCCGTTGTGGCGGTCGGTGTCGACTGACGTGCCGGCAACCCCGCGCACTTCGAGCACCTTGCCGCCATTCGGCACGTGCTTGACCAGCCAGTTGGCCCACAATTCGCCAAGGCCTTTCTGGTCGACATTGACGTTGATGGCGTCCTTGGTGTCGAGAATGTTGTCGAAGGCGACCAGCACGACGCCGGCCTCCTTGGCGCGCTTGATGACCGGCCCGAAAGCGGTCGGGTTCTGCGCGTTGACGACGATCGCATCAAAACCGGAATCAATGAAGTTGTTGATCGCGGAGATCTGCGCCGGCACGTCCTCACCGGTCGATACGACCTTGAATTCCTTCAATTTCGCCGCGACGTCCTTTTGTGCGGCATAGGCCTTTGCCGTCTGGATCATCTGGATGCGCCAGGTGTTGGCGATATAGCCGTTGGCCAGCGCGACGCGGTAGGGGCCTTCCTTCTTGGGGAACTTGAAGAACTGCGTGTCGGCCGCCCAGGGCGCGAAGCAGTCCGGCTCGGCGGCCGGGCCCTTGACGATTTCAGGTTCGGCGATCGCCGACGAACTCAACATGACGAATGCAGTGGCGGCAACGATGCCACCAACGAGTGACTTGATCATCGATATTCCTCCCAGTTGCAGTTCTTGTTGGTATGTGTCGTGACGTCTCGCGCCTGACTTGGCCAAGGCACCTCCCGCCTTGCCAACCGCGCCTTCCGGGTGGCCGCATGCCGACCCGATCCCCTCCTCAATCGCCGCTCAGGCGAATGCAAAAACTATCATATTATACATAATAAACAAGCTTAAACTGTCGCTTATATATAATAAACAGTCTTTGACTTTGCTTCGAGGTCTCGTGCGAAGGAGATGGTAGCGCTACCAAGAAACTGTGTAAACCGGCATTCGCACAGTCGCTTCTGCGTGTTTCAACGCGCAGTGCTCTCGCGGCGCCTGAGCTCGAAACCGAGATCGACGATCCGTTGTTCCGGCCTCTTCCTCGAGATCGCCGCCAGCGCCATAGCAACCGCGCGTCGGCCGATTTCGTAGCGGGGCGTGCGGATGCTGGTGATCGACGGAAACGCCGACTGCATCATGTCGAGATCGTTGAAACCGGTGATGCCGATGGTCTTCGGCACCGCGATGGCGGCACGGTGGCACTCGAACAGCACACCGAGAGCGATGTCGTCATTGTTGCAGAAAACCCCCTCGAGCGTCGGCACCTTTGCCAGTGCATCGCGAAACAGCTCGCGGCCGAGCGGTACGCTGGAGGGCACCGGCGTGGTTGTCACCAGCCGAGGATCGAACAGGCCGGCTGTCTCCATCGCCGTACGATAGCCGGCCAGGCGCCGCTGCGAGCGCGGGTCCATGCGCGCGCCGATGAAGCCGATCCGGCGGTAACCCGCTTCGATCATGTGCTCCGTTGCGGCACGGCCGCCTTCCAGATGCGAGAAGCCGACCAGCATGTCGACCGGATCGGGCCCGGTCTCCATCACCTGCACGACCGGACAGCCGGCCGTCTCGAGCAATCTGCGCGCAGTCGGCGTTTGGTCGATGCCCGCCACGATCAGCGCCGCCGGACGCTGCGGACCGAACACCTGCAACAGGCGCTCTTCCTCGAGGCCGGAATAGTGGGTGTTGCCGAGCTGGATGCGGAACGGACTGTCCGACAGGCTGTCGTAGATGCCGCGCACCACCTCGGCGAAGACGTTGTTGGTCAGCGACGGCACCAGCACGCCGAACACCTCGGCGCGCGCCGAGGCGAGTGCACGCGCGTTCGGGTCGGGCACATAGCCAAGTTCGTCGACGGCAGCCTGGATCTGGCGGCGCAGATCTTCCGAGACGCGTCCCGGTTCGCGCAGCGCCCGCGATACTGTGATGGCGCCGACGCCGGCCCTGCGCGCCACATCGGCGATGGTCGGCCGGCCGCCGCCACGGCGCGAGCGCGTTTTGCTCACGGCCTCGTTTCCGGCAGCATCACCCTTCTCGCCATGTCCATTCCGGCTTCCCTCGCCACGCCGTGTCAGCTTGGCGTCGCGCAGCGCTCGCCCATTGTCAAGCCAATGGCCCGGCTGGGCGGCTGGGACATCGAGCCTGTCGGCGTCGGCCCTCAGGCCATCGCCACCGCGCTGCGCTGCGCCTTCCACATCAGGAGCAAGATCGCCGCCAGATTCACCAGGTTCCAGGCGATGCCATTCAAGAAGGCGGCGGCATAGGAGCCGGTGAGGTCATAGATCCAGCCCGACATCCAGCCGCCGACCGCCATGCCGAAAATGGTCGCCATCATGACGATGCCGACGCGCTGGCCGGCCTCCTTCGCCGGCATGTAGTCGCGCACGATGATGGCATAGCAGGGCACGATGCCGCCTTGCGACAGGCCGAAGACCAGCGAGACGACGTAAAGCGAGGCAAGCCCGTCAAAGGGGATGTAGAACAGCAGCGACAGGCATTGCAGCACCGAGCCGATCAGCAGCGTCTTCACCGCACCGAAGCGATCGGCGAGGAAGCCGGACGCGAGCCGGCTGACCACACCCGCCGCCAGCATGATCGACAGCATGTCGGCGCCATGCGCCACGCCGTAGCCGAGATCCATGCAATAGGCGACGATATGGACCTGCGGCATCGACATCGCCATGCAGCAGCCGAAACCGGCGACGACCAGCAGCACCTGCAGGGCCGCCGGCGACAGCGAGATCGGCCGGACCGGCCGGCTGCCGGGCGAGCCGGGCGCGGCTTCGCGGGGCGCGCCGCGCCTCAGCATCAGCACCAGCGGCACCATGGTGGCGAGGCAGACGACGCCGATCGCGGCATAGGTGAAGCGCCAGCCTTCTTCCTTCATGAGCATCGGCATGACGAACGGCCAGATCGCGCCGGCGAGGTAGTTGCCCGAAGCAGCCGCCGTCACCGCGACGCCGCGGCGTCGGCTGAACCAGTGCGAGATGTCGGCGATCAGCGGGCCGAAGATCGCCGACGTGCCGACGCCGATCAGCAGCCCTTGGACGAGCGTGAACTGAAGGATCGATGTGGTCAGCGACGCCAAGAGGAAACCGGCGCCGAGCGCGATCGCCGCGATCAGCGCTGGGATCCAGTAGCCCATGCGGTCGATCGCGCGTCCGACCAGGACATTGCCGGCGGCGAAGCCGACCATGGTCGCGGTGTAGGGCACCGATGCGGCGGCACGGTCGACGCCGAACTCCGCCTGCACGGCGGGCAGCACCACGACCACCGCCCACATACCGACACCGCCGATCGTCGACAGCAGCATCGAAATGCCGAGCCGGGTCCATGCATAGGCGCTGTCGATGCCAGGGCTGTTTGCCTGGCTGGATACGATTGGGGTCAAGGCGTTTCCTGTCCGCGGTGCTGCAGATCGACCGGTTCCGCGCCACTATCGGCGCATTCGCCGCTGCGAGCAGCGCCACGACGGGCAATTCCGTGACGCCAGGAATGCGGCTCGAGCGATTGCGGGAACCCGCCACACCGCCTGACGTTTCCCGACACGGAAGGAGTTCCTGTCATGACCGCGAAAAGAAAATGGTTCGGCCGAAGTGACCGGGCACAGCGATGCGATGGACCTTGAGGAGCACATCTTCGAATCCGGCGATGCGAAGAAGATCGCGGCTTCGCTCAAGCGGTCGGCCGAGCACAGCAACCGCCGCAAGGCCGAGCCGTTCCAGTCCGCCATGTCGATGCTGAATTTCTACATCAACCGCGCCGGCAGGAACCTGCCTGATTCGCGCAAGAAGGTGTTGGAGAAGGTCAAGGAGGAACTGCGCGCCGCGTTCGGGCGCCCAAAACAGGACTAAAGTGGCAGCCGCGAAATTTCCTTCGCAAGGAAGGGTATTTTTCGCGGCCGCCACGTGGCCTTTTCGTCAGGCCTGCTCCAGCCAGACCTTCTGCAGATCTATCTGGAACGTGGGGTGAATGGAGTAGTTCTTCACCTTCTCGCTCATGTGATTGTAGAGCTTTTGCCAATAGGGCTGGATGATGATCCCCGAGTCCTGAATGATGGCCTCGACCTCCTTCATCACCTCGCGGCGTTTTTCGGGGGCGCTCACCGACAGAGCCTCCTGGAGCTTCTTGTCGAACTCCGGATTGGAGTAGCTTGTCTCGTTCCAGGCCTCGCCGGAACGATAGGCCAGCGCCAGAACCTGGACTCCAAGCGGGCGCATGTACCAGACCGTCAAGGAGTAAGGATACTTCGTCCAGTCGTTCCAGAAGGTCGAGCCAGGCAGTACCGTGCGCTTGACCTTGATGCCCGCGTCGCGAAGCTGGGCAGCGATCGCATCGCCGGTGCTCTTGTTCCAATCATCGTCCACGGTGATCAACTCGTGCTCGAAATCGGCCTGGCCGGCCTCGGCCATGAGTTTCTTGGCCCCTTCCACGTCGCGGGCTTTCTTAGGCAGGGGGAAGTATTCGGGATGAATTGGGCTGACATGATGATTTTCGCCCACTGTGCCGCGCCCGGCATAGCCGAGTTGCAGCACGACGTTGTTGTCGACTGCCATCTGGAGCGCGTTGCGCACTCGCTTGTCGTCGTAGGGCTTTTGCGTGACGTTGGTGCGCGCAACGAGCGTAGTCGCGGTCTGGATCTCTGTTTTCTTGAGCCCAAGCCCGTCCAGGATCTCGACATAGTCCGCCCCGGTTTCATTGTTGAGATCGACCTCACCCGACTCGAACGCGTTCACCATTGCGTTTGGATCGGTGCCGTAGTCGATGAACTCGACCCCATCGAGCAGCGCCTCGCCGCCCCACCACTTGCCGTTCTCGCGCCGCTTGAGGACTGCCTTTTGGCCAACGTCGTAGGAGACGAGCTCGAATGCACCCGTGCCAATCGGTTTTGTGGCCGGGTCGGCGCCATCGGCGTCAAAATTGCGGTGCACGATCAAGGCAGGATAATCGGTAAGATTGGCGATGAGCGCGATATCCGAGGCGCCCAGCGAGAGCTTGACCGTGTGATCATCGACCTTGGTAACGCCGCCCTCGCGCGCCTTGCCGGTGTTCTGGTCGATCAGGCTGTTGACGCGTGCCGCCATGGAATTGCCGGACGCCTTCTTGTCGCACCACCGGTTGAAATTGTAGATGACATCGTCGGCATTGAACGCGTCGCCATTGTTCCAGGTTACGCCCTTGCGGACATGGAGCACGTATTCGGTGGCGTCGCCGTTGACTTCCCAACTCTCTAGAAGGACCGGCTCGAAGGTGAATTCGCGGGTATATTTGACCAGCGGCTCCAGCCAGGTGCGGCTGATATTGGCCATTTCGACCCAATCATAGGTACGCGGGTCCTTCTGTTGTTTCACGACCATGGCAATGCGAAGCGTTCCGCCCTTCTTGCCTTCCTCGGCAAAGGCGGGGACCGGCACAGCCAGGCCAAGCATGCCATAGGCCAGCGCGGTCGATGCGCCGAAGGTGCTGGCCATCGCGAGGAACTCGCGCCGGTCCATAAGGCCCTCGCGAACGTCCTTGGCCGTGCTCGTGACTACTTCCGGAACGTGGGCTCCGCCGCTTCTGAAAAACTTCATTTTGGATCTCCCATTGTTTGTGTTTAGCGCATTGCCCAACCAATCGTTGAACCCCGGAATATTCCGCCCGGGTCTCGGATCTCAGGACCGTCACTGCACGGAAACCGCGCCTCGTCGGCCGAGGATCTGGTCTGCCATTTGGCAGTTGGAGCAGTCTAAATGGATTGGCCGAGCACCCTCCCCTCGTAGATTGCCGCCACAGCTAGCCGCGGTGCCAAGGCGTCGCCGATCACCTTCGGCTGCAATGCGGGTATCTGCTCCGCAAGATCGTCCAGCACCCATGTGTCCGAGACGTTGGTGGTCGCAAGGACGAGGGTGTCGGCCTTGATCACGGTTTCGGTCCCATCGAGATGGCACCTGACAGTGGCTCCGTCGCCGTGCCATTCCTTGACCACCGTGTCTGTTATCCAGCCACCGCCCCCGATCTTCAGCCGAGCTCGCGCAACGCCGTCGCTTTCCGTTCGCTGCAGGTAACGGCCGAGGACCGGCCATGCCGTGATAACCGTCACACGGTGTCCGCGTGCTGCGATTTCGAGGGCCGTGCCAAGCCCGCGCCAGTCGCCCGTGTCGTCGATGAGAAGGACATGGTCGCCCAACCGCGCCGTCCTCGTCATCACGTCCTCGACGGACCAGACATTCGGCAAGTCCGCCCCTGGCAGACGATCCTGCCCCGGCAAGCCGCGCTGGAAGCCTGTCCCGGCAGGTTGCGAACCGGTCGCGATGACGATTTCATCAACGTCGTGCCCGGCGATCTCCGCAGCGTCGAGCGGCGAATTCAGCAGCACGCGTACTCCCAGCCGGGTCAGCTGTCGTTCGTACCAATCGACCAACTCTACGATCTGCGACCGGCGCGGCTGCATGCCGGCCAGCCTGAACTGGCCGCCGAGCTGCGGGGCGGCTTCTGCGAGCGTGACGCTATGGCCACGCTCGGCCGCGACGCGAGCCGTTTCGAGTCCGGCCGGTCCGCCTCCCACCACCAGCACGCGCTTCGGCGTTGTGGCCGGGATGAACGTGTCGCCTCCCCATTCGAATTCACGGCCGGCAGACGGATTGACGAGGCACGAGATCCAATAGTCCCTGGAGCGTCTTCCCCAGCACATCTGGTTGCAGGAGATGCAGCCCCGGATCTCGGTGTCGCGGCCGCTCGCAACTTTCTTGACCCAGTACGGATCCGCGATCTGGCCTCGCACGATACTGACCATGTCCGCCTGTCGCGATGATATGACTTCATTTGCGTTCTCGGGCGTTCGGATGTGGCTCTCTGCCTGGACGCGTATGTGCTTGCAGACCTCCTTCAGCGCCTGCGCATTGGGAGCGCCGAGTTTGTCGGCGAAGAGAAACGTGGGCATGACTGAGGCGTGGTCGAAATAGCTGCCGGTGCCGCAAGTGATGTAGTCGATCAGAGCACGCGTATCGTGGTACGCGGCGATTTCCTGCAGAAGTTCGGTACCCATTCCGATGTCGACTGAGGTATCGATGCTCGAGGCGAGCCCGATAATGAATTCATCGCCCGCGGTCGCACGAATGCGCGAGGTGATCTCGGTCGAGAACCGCATCCTGTTTTCGAACGAGCCGCCCCATCGGTCGTCGCGGCGGTTTGACCAGGGCAGCCAGAACTGTTCGATGAGCGAGTTGTAGGGCCCGAACAGCTCCACCCCATCGAAGCCGCACGCCTTCGCCCGCACAGCCGCGCGAACGAAGCCCTCTATTATCTCCTCGATCTCGGCTTCTCGCATGCGGTGACTGCCGTCTCCGTCGTGATAGGACGGGAGCCCGGAGGGGGACCAGTTCGCGCTATACGAATTATCGAAATCGCCATGCTGTCCAACATGATAGAGCTGATGGACCATGACCGCCCCCTCGGCCTTGCATGCCTCGGTAATCGCACTGAATCCGGGTATTACGGCGTCATCGTCATGGCGGAAATTGCCTCGCGTCAGACGGGCGGTCTGATGAACCGGCATCGGCTCGACCACGATCATGGCAGCGCCACCGCGGGCGCGTTCCCGATAGTAGCCCAAATGGCGCGAGCCGGGCAGTCCATCCTCGGCCATGTTCGCGGTGTGCGCTCCGAAAGTAATGCGATTGCGCAGCGTTTTGTGGCGCAATTGGAGCGGCTCGAGAATCCTATGAAAGGCCGGCTTCAAAGTCATGCCAATCTGTCCGGTATCGTGGACACAGGTTAGGTGTGACTAATACGATTAGCGGCGCGCGACGCTGGAGGATTGTGATTCCGGCTCATTTTTCATAATATTTGAATCGTGAGGCGGATTGGGAGCGCGCGTTGACCTCTACGCTAAGGGTGCCGAACCGAACGGCCCTTCCTTACCTTCGCGTCGGCTTGATCCTTTGTCCGAGCTTCACGCTGACGCCAATGGCCAGCTTTGTCGACGCTCTTCGACTTGCCGCGGATAAGCAGGACCATAGCCGTCAGGTCTATTTCGCCTGGGATTTCATCTCGGCGGGGCCGTCACCTGTACGCGCCAGCTGCGGACTGGAAATGACGCCGACAGGGAATCTGGACGATCCCGAGGCGTACGATTGCATCGCGGTCTGCGGCGGGTTGATACGTGACCTTGGAGGCATTCATCAGGCGACGTTTGAATATCTGCGTGCCGCAAACGCCCGCGGAATCCCTCTTGTCGGTCTATGCACGGGCAGCTTCGTCCTGGCCCAGGCAGGGCTCCTGGAGCATCGCGAATGCGCATTGCATTTCGATACGTTGGGCGAGTTCTTGAGCAGGTTTCCAAACAGCAATCCCGCGACGAGCCAGAATTACATCATCGATGGCAACATCATCACATGCCCGGGCAGCATCGTCGCCATCGACATCGCGGTGTTCCTGATCGCGCGATACAGCGATGCGGGCCGGGCCCGGAAAGCACTGAACTATCTTCTCTTCAAACCGGAAGAATCCCGGATCGTCCTCAAGGCGAAGCCCTACGAGGAAGCCCTTGGCAGCGCCGCGCGACTGACGGTGGAGGCCGTGAAGACGATGGAGACCCGCATCGATTCGCCATGTTCGATCGAGGATCTGGCGCTGTCGCTGAACACCACGAAAACACGCTTGAACCGCGCCTTCCATGCCGACCTTCAGATGGCCCCTGCAGCATTCTGGCGACAGATTCGCTTGATGGCGGCGCGCGAACTCCTGGACAGTCGCCGGCGCAACGTGACCGAAATCGCCTACGAAACAGGTTTCAGCGACACAGCTCATTTCTGCAGCGCATTCAAGAAGCACTATTCTGTGACACCTCGGGAGTTCAGGCGAATTATGCAGAAAGATGCTGCAGGATCAGGCGAATAGAGTAAGGCAGCGACTGCTCGGGCCTTACTTTCGACGATCTCGTCGCCTATCTCGACTTGATGACCTCGTCGGTGTTGGCGAGCAGCTTGCGCACCGCGGCGCGCGCCGCATCCGGCCGCTGCAGGCGGATGTTCTTCTCTATCGCCTCGTGCAGCTTCTGCGCATGTTGCAGATCGTCCAGCTCGCGCGTCGTATAGGCGAACAGATGATCAAATGCCGATTCGATCAGCACGCCGAGCGGCACCAGCAGGTCGTTGCCGGAAGCCCTCAATATGGCAAGGTGGAAGCGCGTGTCGGCGCGCGTGCGCTCCTGCAGGCTGGGGGCCTCGCCCATCTCCCGGCAGGCCTGGCTGATCTCGGCCATCTGCTCGTCGGTGCGCCGCATGGCGGCATAGGCGGTCGCTTCCGGCTCGATGATATGGCGGAATTCCTGCACCGTCTTCAGGAACACTTCGCGGTCGGGCGAGGTCGCGTACCAGGCGAGCACGTCGCGGTCGAGCAGGTTCCAGCGCTCCTTCGGCTCAACCCAGCTGCCGATCTTCGGGCGCGACGCCAGAAGGCTCTTCGCCATCAGCATCTTGATCGCCTCGCGCACCGCCGAGCGGCTGACGTCGAAGGTCTCCGACCATTTGGCTTCGTTGGGCAGGATGGTGCCCGGCGGATAGTCGCCGCGCACGATCCGAAGTCCGATCTCGCTGGCCAAAGAAGCATGCACGCTGGAGCCGGGAATGCGAGCCGCATCGGCCCGGCGAACGGCAGCCGGACGCTCGGCGGATGCCGCCTTGGCCGGCGTCTTTTCGTTGTTCGGCTTCCCGTCCCGCATGTGGTTCACAAAGTCTGGATTTCGAAAGCTGTCAAGCCGCCGACAGGCGCCGGAGCGCAATGCGGGCGGCTATACACAGATCAGTCCGGCGTCATGGCCCGGCTAGGCCTATTTGACGTATTTGCGCCAGCTATGTTCGGGGCGGAAGCCGAGCATGTCGCGCGCCTTGCGGTTGGAAAGCAGCGTCTCGTATTCGCCGAGTTCAGCCTTGACCGGCACGTTGGGGTAGAAGCGCTGCAAAAGCTCCGCGGTCGGCAGATCGGACGAGGTGTCGTCATTGGCGGCGTTGAACACCTGGTAGCCGAGCCCGTCCTTCTCGATGGCGCGCAAGGTGATCTGGCCAAGGTCGCGCGCATCGACATAGCTCCAGGCGATCCGCTTGCGGAAGCCCGGATCGGCAAACCATTTCGGGAACAGCGAATATTCATGCGGCTCGATGACGTTGCCGATGCGCAAGGCGTAGATGTCGGTGCTGTTGCGCTGCGCGAACGCGCGCGCCGTCTTCTCGTTGACCACCTTGGACAGTGCATAGCTGTCCATCGGATCGACGTCGTACTCCTCGTCGAGCGGGAAATATTTAGGGTCGCGCGGCTCGTTGGCGAACACCACGCCATAGGTCGTCTCGCTGGAGGCGATCACCACCTTGCGGATGCCGAGCTTCACCGCCGCTTCGATGACATTGTAAGTGCCGAGCGCGTTGATGCGGAACACCTCGTTGTCGGTCGTGATCATGATGCGCGGAATGGCGGCGAAATGCACCACGGCATCGACCGGCTGCGGACGCAGCGACGGATCGAACTCGTGCAGGCCCGTATAGCTGGACAGCGCGTTGAACACCTGGCCGCTGTCGGTGATGTCGGTGATCAAAGTGCGCACCTTCGGGTTGTCGAGCGGCTTGGTGTCGATGTTGAGCACCTGGCAGCCATGCTCGACCAGATATTGCACGACATGGCGGCCGGCCTTGCCGCTGCCGCCGGTGAACATGATCCGCTTCGTCATTTTGCTCTCCACATTGCTTGGGGATTATGTGTATTGTCAGACAATATTGCATTCTGCAACCGCATGCGGCAAGAACGACGGCGCCATTATCGATAATTTCCAGACAGGACGAAACGACATGAGCACGACTGCCGCTAGCGAGAAGATCGGTTTCATCGGCCTTGGCCTGATGGGGCACGGCATCGCCAAGAACATCGTCGACAAGGGCTATGCGCTGACATTCCTTGGCCGCAAGAACCGCAAACCGGCGGAGGACCTGCTCGGCCGTGGTGCCAAGGAAGCGGCGACGTCGAGCGAAGTCGCCGCCGCATCCGACATCGTCTTCATCTGCGTCACCGGCTCGCGCGAGGTCGAAGCCATCATCCGCGGTCCCGGTGGCCTCAAGGAGGGCCTGAAGAAAGGCTCCGTCGTCGTCGATTGCTCGACCTCGGATCCGGTCTCGACGATAGCGCTTGCCGCCGAACTCGAGGCGCTTGACGTCGACTATGTCGACGCGCCGCTCAGCCGCACGCCGAAGGAAGCCTGGGAAGGCACGCTCGACACCATGGTCGGAGCCTCCGACGCACTCTTCGCCCGGCTGAAGCCGGTGCTCGAGACCTGGGCCGGGCGCATCGTCCATATCGGCGGCACCGGCGACGGCCACCGCATGAAATTGCTCAACAATTTCATCTCGCTGGGCTACGCCGCGATCTACTCCGAAGCGCTCGCGTTGGCCGAGAAGGTCGGCATCTCGCCGCCGCGCTTCGACAGCGTCATCCGCAACGGCCGCATGGATTGCGGCTTCTACCAGACCTTCATGCGCTGGACGCTGGAAGGCGACCGCGACGCGCATAAATTCTCCATCGCCAACGCCTTCAAGGACCTCACCTATCTCGAATCGATGGCGGGCGCCGCCGGCATCGCCAACCCGCTCGGCAACGCCACCAAGAATTCCTTCGCCGGCGCCTTCGCCGCCGGCCCGGCCGAACAATTCGTGCCGATGCTGGCGACGCATGTCGCCAAGGTCAACGGCATCGACCTGATGCCGAGCAAGGACGGCAAGAAGCAGACGATCTGAGGCGCTCTCTCCTTGAGCACGTTAGCGCCGTGATCGCCCGATCACCTCGTCGGTGTTGGCGAGCAACCTGCGCACGGCGTTGCGGGCCGCGTCCGGCCGCTGCAGCCGGATGTTCTTCTCGATCGCCTCGTGCAGCTTCTGAGCCAGGCGCTGATCGCTGGTTTCGCGGGTGACGAAAACAAAGAGGTGGTCGAGCGCCGATTCGATGAGCACGCCGAGCGGCACCAGCAGATCGTTGCCGGAAGCACGCAGGATGGCGAGGTGGAAGCGCGTGTCGGCGCGCGTGCGCTCCTGCAAATTCGTAGCCTGCCCCATCTCCCGGCAGGCCTGGCTGATCTCCACCATCTGTTCTTCGCTGCGCCGCATGGCGGCGTAGGCGCTGGCTTCCGGTTCGATGATGTGGCGGAATTCCTGCACGGTGCGCAGGAACAATTCGCGGTCCGGCGCGGTCGCGTACCAGGCGAGCACGTCGCGGTCGAGCAGGTTCCAGCGCTCCTTCGGCTCGACCCAACTGCCGATCTTGGGGCGCGATGCCAGAAGGCTCTTCGCCATCAGCATCTTGATCGCCTCGCGCACTGCCGAACGGCTGACGTTGAAGGTTTCCGACCATTTCGCTTCGTTCGGCAGAATTGTACCCGGCGGATAGTCGCCACGCACGATCCGAAGGCCGATCTCGCTCGCCAGCGAGGCATGTACGCTCGATCCCGGGTTCCATGCCACATCCGGCCGTCGAACGGCGACAGCGGGGGGGCTGGCTGGAGGAGAGCCGGCTGGCACCCCTGCCCTGGCGGATCGCTTTCTTGACTTGTCGTCCGGCATCGGCGTTCCGGCATCGGCAGTCTGTCGTTGGGAAAACTGTCCGGAATTGTCCGCGCCCGCGGAGATAGGCCGAAAAGCGAGAAGTATGGGCGCGTCAAAGCCGGAGCACGCTGCCCCGACAATGCTGCCTTGTCCTTGTTCTGAAGGAAAGTGACGGGGCGCCCTTCGAAGGGCGCCCCGAGATCGAGGCCTACTTCTGGATGCAGGTGTCGACCGTGTCCTTGGTGCATTCGTCGAGGCCGGTGAAGACCGGATCGTCGACCTTCTTGCCCTCGATCAGGTCGATCATCACCGATGGCGCCTTGTAGCCCATCTCGAACGGCCGCTGGCCGACCAGTGCGGTGACGAGGCCCTCACGAGCGATCGCCACTTCGTCACCGATCGTATCGGCGGCGCCGATGACGAAGGCGTTGCTGGCGATCTTGTCGGCCATCGGCTTGAACAGATCGCGGTAGGGTTGCGGTGCACCGAACAGCGGCCATCCGCCCATAATACCGAAAGCGTCGAGGTCGGGGTTGGCGGCGAGGATGTCGGTCATCGCCTGCACGCCCTTGGCGCCGTCGTCATTGGTGAACACCGGGCAGCCGGCGACTTCCGTCCAGCCACCTTCGCCGGCGAGCGCCGCGAGGCCTTCCTTGCCCGAAAGCGCGTCGCGCATACCCTGCGCACGGCGCAGGATGTTGTCGGCAGCCGGATTGCCCTCGATGGTGCAGATCTTGCCGCCGTTCGGCTTGCCCTTCTTGATGTACTCACCGATCTTGAAACCCATCAGGTAGTTGTCGGTACCGAGGTAGGTCTTGCGCAGGCCGGCATCTTCCTTGGCCAGGTCGGCGTCGATTGTCATGATCGGGATCGACGGATTGGCGCTCTTGATCGTCTGCGCGATCAGCGGCGCGTTGGACGGCGAAATCGCCATTGCCACCGTGTCGGGCTTGCTCAGCATATCCTGGACGATCTGCGCTTCGCCGGCCTCGTCGGAGGTCGAAGCCGGACCGGTGTAGAAGCACTCATACTCCGAGCTGGCGTTTTCCTTGTTCCATTTCTGGCAACCTTGATTGATGGCCTCGAAGAACGGATTGTCGAGACCTTTCACGACGATGACGAGCTGTTTCTTGGCCAAAGCCGGCCCGGCGCCCAACGCCATGACGGCGACAGCGGCGAGCAAAAGTGATTTCCTCATGTCAGTCCTCCCTTGAAACAGACGGGCACGGCGTGCCCGCCACACAGATCAACCCGGACCGAGCGATGACAGAGGGTCGTTTCACGAGCACTCTTGCCGCAAGGCCAGGTCGATAAGCATTTCCAGATACGGTCCTGGACGGCGCCCCCAAAGGGGCATTGCCGAATCCAGGGACCCCATAACCTCCACTGATCCCATCCGGCGGACCGGCCGATGGATCGGCATAATCTCCTCCGACGCTTAGCTAATATCGGCGTGCCGCCAACGTCAATTGCTATTTGTCCTACAAAACGGATTTTTGGAAAAAGATGCGTTCAATTCGTCCGACAAATGATTGACGCTTGCATGAGCATTCGCGTAAATGCGTGAAATCGCCCTTCCCGGGAGGAGCTGGGAGAGCGAGGCCGCGGGGACAACCGCAGGCCAGGAAACATGGGAGGCATGAAGGCTGGTGGCGGTTCTCGAACTCACCAACATCTCGAAACATTTCGGCGCCATCCAGGCGGTCAACGACGTGTCGCTGTCGATCGAGCCAGGGCAGGTCGTCGGCCTGATGGGCGACAACGGCGCCGGCAAGTCGACGCTGGTCAAGATGATCGCCGGCAATTTCCGCCCGAGCCACGGCACCATGCAGATGGACGGCAAGGAGCTGATCCTGCACAAGCCGGTGGAGGCGCGCCAGCACGGCATCGAGATCGTCCACCAGGACCTGGCGCTGTGCAACAATTTGACCGCCGCCGCCAACGTCTATCTCGGCCGCGAGTTGCGCCGGGGCGTCGGACCGTTCCGCATCCTCGACTATGCCGCGATGTACAAGCGCGCCGGCCAGATCTTCGCCGAGCTGAAGTCGGAGACCCGACCTCGCGACCTCGTCAAGCAGATGTCGGGTGGCCAGCGGCAAGCTGTGGCGATCGCCCGCACCATGCTTTCGCAAGCCAAGATCGTGCTGATGGACGAGCCGACCGCGGCGATTTCGGTGCGCCAGGTGGCCGAGGTGCTGAACCTCATCCGCCATCTGCGCGACCAGGGCATCGCGGTCGTGCTGATCAGCCACCGCATGCCTGACGTCTTTGACGTTGCCGACCGCGTCATCGTTATGCGACGCGGCAGGAAGGTCGCCGACAAGACGATCGCGTCGAGTTCGCCCGAGGAAGTCACCGGGCTGATCACCGGCGCCATCGAACAAGTATTGTGAAATTGATGCGTCCGGAATTTCGCAACCGCGAATGCGCCGGGTTGGCGCGGTCCGCAGCCGCCAGGAAAGGTCGATAATGGCAGTCACCCTTGATCAGACGATCGCGCAGAAACAGCACACCTTGCTGTCACGGATATTTGCCAGCCAGACCTTCTGGGTGGTGATCGCCGTCATCCTCGCCTGTCTGTTCCTGTCATTTGCCACCGATGCCTTCGCCACGCAGAAGAACCTTTACAACATCACCCGCAACATCACCTTCGTTGCCATCATCGCACTCGGCATGACCTTCGTCATCATCACCGGCGGCATCGACCTGTCGGTCGGCTCGGTGCTTTGCTTGTGTTCTATGGTCCTCGCGGTCACCATGCATGCCGGCTACAGCATCGAGGTCGGCATCGCCGTCTCGATCGCGACGGCGCTCATCATCGGCGCCTTCAACGGCATATTGATCGCCTATCTCGGCTTTCCGCCCTTTGTGGTGACGCTCGGCATGCTGTCGATCGCGCGCAGCCTGGCCATGGTCGCCTCCAACAACACGGTCGTCTTCCAGTTCGGACCGGACCACGACAAGCTTCTGGCACTCGGCGGTGGCGCCTGGGTGTTCGGCATCGCCAACCCGGTGCTCTACATGATCCTGCTGGCGCTGATCACCGGCTTCATTCTGCGCTGGACCAAGTTCGGACGCCACATCTTCGCCATCGGCGGCAATGAGCACGCGGCGACGCTCACCGGTGTTCCTGTCAAGCAGATCAAAGTCGCGGTCTACATGATCTCGGCGCTGGCGGCCGGCATCGCCGGCATCATCCAGACCGGCTGGCTGGGCGCCGTCACCACCAATCTCGGCACAGGCATGGAGCTGCAGGTCATCGCCGCCACCGTCATTGGCGGCGCCAATCTTGCCGGCGGCGTCGGCACCGCCTTCGGCGCCATTGTCGGCGCGGCGCTGATCGAGGTCATCCGCAACAGCCTCGGCCTGCTCGGCATCAACGCCTTCTGGCAAGGCGTGTTCATCGGCGGCGCCATCCTGCTGGCGGTCCTGTTCGACCGCATCCGCAACTTCAGGCGCAACGACTAGCTCTCGACCGGGGCCGTTGTACCATCCGGCTCCTATCGCTCAGTCTGAAAATCGGCCGGCCCAAGGCATGGCGCGCCCAGGTCTCGTGCCTACGCCTTGACGCGGGCACGACCCCCGCCGCACTATCCACTCAGCAGACGAAGGGAGGCCAGTCGCCTGCGGGAGGATATACCCATGACGGAAGCGATCAGGCTCTATTGGGGCCGGTTCGGACATGTTTCTGTCCTGAATGTCGCCAATGACTTCGTCACCCATGCCCATGTCGAGGCGCATCTGATCATCTGGCTGGAAGGCACGGCCGGCGAGATGACCATCGGCCGCGAGACGGTGCGGCTCGGCCCCACCACCGCCGCCGGCATCAACTCCTTCCAGCCGCACAGCCATGCTCTGTCCCATGACGGCAGGCCGGGTCTGTTCCTTGCCTTCTACATCGATCCCGACTGGGCGCGCCGGCGCCGCGACCTGCCCTCGTCCGCGCCGCTGTTCGCACAGGCGGCGATCACGCTGGAGCCCTGGCTGCACCAGGCGGCGGCCAGCCTGCTCGATCACCTCAGCGACAATGAGAGCATCGACGACGTCGCCAATTACGAGATCGAGCGCTTCATCGACAGCGTGCTCGACGCCGCCGACGCCTCGGCCCCGCAAGTGTCGCGCGGACGCGTCAACACCATGCAGGATTTCCGCGTCCGCAAGGCGATCCAGCTGATGAAGGCCAATGTCTGCGAGCGCATCTGTTTCGACGACGTGGCGCGCAGCGTCGGCTTGTCACGGCCGCATTTCTTCGCCCTGTTCAAGGAACACACCAATCTGACGCCCAATGTCTACTGGAACACGCTGCGCATGGAGGAAGCGGTGCGGCAGTTGCAGTGGTCGGAGGCGCCGCTGATCTCGGTCGCCTGCAATCTCGGCTTCACCACCCAGGGCAATTTCTCGCGCTTCTTCCGCGACCATGTCGGCGTCCCGCCGACGCTCTACCGCGAGGCCGCGCGCGCTGCCGCCTGAAGCAGGCGGCCCTTTTTCAGACTATTTGATACGCGATCAAGACGCATTGATAAGCGCTGCCGGCCGCACCGCCCTACCCTTGATGCAGATGTCTTCGCAAGGGAACGAGCTTATGGCGAAAGTCAACATATCCAGCGTCATCGACGCGCCGGTCGAAAAGGTCTGGGCGTTGATACGCGACTTCAACGGCCTGCCGAGCTGGCATCCGCGTATGGTCGAGAGCCATATCGAGGACGGCAAGGACGCAAGCACGATCGGCTGCGTGCGCAACTTCGAGCTCGTCAGCGGCGCTCGCATCCGTGAAAAGCTCCTCGATTTTTCCGACCAGAATTTCCTCGTCAGCTACTCCATCCTCGAAACGCCGCAGCCGATCACCAACCACAAGGCGACGCTGCAGCTGCGGCGCATCACCGACGGCGACCGCACCTATGCCGAATGGAGCGCGAGCTTCGACGCGGCACCCGAGGAGGCCGACAAGCTGGCCGAAGGCATGGGCGCCAATGTCTTCCAGGGCGGCTTCAACGCCTTGAAGACCCACTTCGCCGGCCAAGGCTGAAAACCCAGGAGCGCGCCATGACGCTTGCGCTGCAGACCTTTTCGACGGTGAAAGACGCCAATGCCGCGCTGCAGGCCGCCGGCACGCGCTATCTCGGCGGCGGCACGCTGGTCGTGCGCGCCGCCAACGAAGGCGATATTTCTGTCTCCAGCCTGGTGCGCGTTACCGAGACCTCCCTGCAGGCGATCGCCGTTTCCGGCGGCGAGGCTCGGCTCGGCGCCTCCGTCACCATGGCGGCGATCGCCCGTCATCCCGAGCTTGCCGCGCTCGCACCGGCCGCGCGTGCCGTCGGCGGGCCGGCGATCCGCAACATGGCGACCGTCGGCGGCAATCTGTTCGCGCCGGCGCCCTATGGCGACTTCACCGTCGCGCTGCTTGCGCTGGATGCCATTATTGTCACCGAGGACAGCGAGGTGCCGATCCAGACCTTTTTGGCCGGGCGCGACGCCAGCCGCGCCATCGTCACCGGAATCACCTTCGTTTTGCCCCGCGCGGAGAGCTTCCGCTTTCTCAAAGTGTCGCGGGTCAAGCCGAAAGGGGTTTCGGTGCTGAGCATCGCCACGCACCTGCAGCGGGCGGCCGACGGCACGGTGACGTCCGCGCGGATCGCCCTTGGCTGCATGGCCGACCGGCCGATGCGCGCCAGGGCGACCGAGAAGGCGCTGCTCGGCTGCAAATTGACCGCTGAGGAGATCGCGCCGGCGCTCGCCGCCGCCGGTGAAGGCACGTCGCCGATCACCGATCCGGTCGCCAGCGCCTGGTATCGCAACGAAGTTCTGCCGGTCCATCTTGGCCGGCTGCTGCTCGCATAACATCGGCCGGGGGGCGCGCGCCTGTCCGATGCTTCGGGCAGGCGCGCTGGGAGGAAAAAATGGCAAAGGTTCCGGTTCAGTTCACGCTCAACGGCGCGGAAAAGGCCGAATTCGTCGACAGCGGCACGACGCTGCTGCACGCGCTACGCGACAAGATCGGCGACACCTCGCCGAAAGGCGGCTGCCATCAAGGCACCTGCGGCGCTTGCTCGGTCATCATCGACGGTGAGCTCCGGCTCTCCTGCCTGACCCTGGCCGAAACCTGCAACGGCGCCGAAATCAGGACAACGTCGGGCCTCGCCGAAGCCGGCGTCCTGCATCCGCTGCAGCGCGCCTTCCTCGATGCCTTTGCCACGCAATGCGGCTTCTGCACGCCGGGCATGATCATGGCCGCCAAGGTGCTGCTCGACCACACGCCCAACCCCAGCCGCGAAGAGGTGGTCGAGGCGCTGTCCAGCAACATCTGCCGCTGCACCGGCTACGAGCCGATCATCCAGGCGGTGCTGCGTGCGGCCCGCGCCAATTCGCAGAACGCGGCCTGAGGGAAGCAAAATGGAACTGCGCAAGAACTATTTCGCCGATGTCCGCAAGGACGGCCTCAACGAGATCGGCCAGCCGAGGCCGCGCCTGGATTCGCCCGGCCATGTCACCGGCAAGACCGCCTATTTCGCCGACCGCAATTTTCCGGACATGCTGCACCTGAAGATGGTCCGCAGCCCGCACCATCACGCCCGTATCCGCTCCATCGACACATCGGCAGCGGAGAAACATCCGGGCGTGGTGAAAATCCTCACCGCCAAGGACGTGCCGCACAATGTCTACACCATCCTGATCCTGATCCAGATCGGCCCCGAGGACGAAACCGTGCTCGCCGACGGCAAGGTGCGCTGGAAGGGCGAGGCGGTGGTCGCGGTACTGGCCGAGACCGAACGCGCGGCGCAAGAGGCGGCCGCCAAGGTCAAGGTCGACTACGAGGTGCTGCCGGCCGTCTTCGACATGGAGGAAGCGCTGAAACCCGGCGCACCTCTGGTCAACGAATATCACGGCCAGAACCACTATCTCTATGACAGCGGCGAATGCCGCAAGGTGCGCTTCGGCGATGTCGAGGCCGGCTTCGCCGGCGCCGATCACATCCTCGAACAGAGCTACCAGTCCTCGCCGATCGAGCACGCACCGACCGAGACCACGGGCTGCGTCGTGGCGCCCGAAGGCAATGACCGCTTCACCTGCTACACCAACACCCAGGCAATGTTCTTCACCCTCGACAACACTTCGATCATCCTGCAGATGCCGGGCAGCAAATTGCATTTCGTCGGCGGCACCGTCGGCGGCGGTTTCGGTGGCAAGGTCGACGTCATCGTGGAGCCGATCGCCATCCTCGGTGCCAAACTAACCGGACGCCCGGTCTGTTTCATCTACAGCCGTGAGGAGGAGATGCAAATATCGTCACCCCGCGCCGCCGAAAAGGTCGTCATCAAGGACGGCGTCATGAAGGACGGCCGCATCGTAGCGCGCAAGGTCACCGGCTACACCGATGCCGGCGCCTATTCGCGCCATTCGCCCTATGGCGCGCAGAAAGGTGCGGCGCACTATCCCGGCCCCTATACGATCCCCAATGTCTGGATCGACACCTATTGCGTCTACACCAACCGCACGCCCTCCTCGGCCATGCGCGGCTTCGGCGTCACCATCGGCGACTTCGCGCTGGAGGTGCAGATGGACAAGCTGGCGCGGCTGATCGGCATGGACCCGCTCGAATTCCGCTTCGTCAACGCCTATCGCGACGGCGACATGAAGGCACATCGGCAACCTACGGAAGGGGCAGCACTTATCGAGTGCATGCAGGAAGCCTCGCGCGCCGCCAACTGGCCGGTGGCGGAAGAATTCATGGCTATGTCCTCCTATACGAAGGGAGCTTGAGATGGCGATCAGGCGCGGACGCGGCGTCGCCGCGATCAACTATCCGACCGGCATGAATCTCGGCGGCGACCCGACCCAGGCGCTGGTGCATTCGACGCCGACCGGCAATTTCATGGTCACGCTCTCCAGCGTCGATCTCGGCCAGGGCATGAAGCAGATCATGGCGCAGATTTGCGCCGAGACGATCGGCGTGCCGACCGACCGCGTCAGCATCGACACCGCCGACACTGATACCGGTCCGCACTGCATGGGCACTTTCGCCTCGCGCGGCACCCATCGCGCCGGCAACGCCGTCATCCAGGCCGCCAAGGAAGCCCGCCAGGTGATGCTGGAAGTGGCGGCCGAGGAGCTGGAGGTCAACGCGTCGGACCTCGAAACCGACGGCCAGGGCAACATTCTGGTCAAGGGTGCGCCGCAGAAATCGATCTCGATTTTCGATGTCGCGTTGTCGGCACATTTCAAGCGCGGCCGCTCGATCTCCGGCCGCGGCATGTTCCTGATTCCGCGCTCCTATCCGGAGAAGGAAACCGGCGCGATGAAGCCGTCGACCTGCTACGCGCATGCCTGCACGGTGGCCGAGGTCGAGGTCGACGACGAGACCGGCGAGGTCACCGTGCTGACAGTAAAAAACGTCTTCGAGATCGGCCGCGCGCTGAACCCGAAAATGGTCGAGCAGCAACTGGTCGGCGGTTCCTGGATGGGCATCAGCCACGCGCTCTATGAGACCACCGAGCCCTATTATCCGAACCGCGATCATGGCGGCACCGACTTCAACCAGTATTTGATGCCGGGGCCGGGCGATCTTGCAGAAACCGAGATCATCGTGCTGGAGCGGCCGTCGGCCGACGGACCGTTTGGCGCCAAGGGGCCGGGCGAAATGTGCGCCAATCCGCAAATCCCGGCCGTGGCCAATGCCGTGTTCGACGCCGTCGGCGTGCGCATCGACACGTTGCCGATCACGCCGGAACGCATCCTGCGCGCGCTCAAGGCGCAGGCCGCGAGCTGAGGGGCGAAATGCCTGATCCAAGCGCCGAGACTGTCGTGACCTCGCCGGAGGCGGTGGTGGCGCGGCTTGCCGCTTCGCGCTATCTGGCCGATGAGAGCCTTGCGACCGCCATCTTTCTGGCGATCCGGCTGGGCAAGCCGCTGCTGCTCGAAGGTGCGCCCGGCGTCGGCAAGACGGAGGCTGCCAAGGCGATCGCCGAATTGCTCGGCCGCGAACTGGTGCGGTTGCAATGCTACGAAGGCATCGACGCCGCGCATGCGCTCTACGAATGGAACTACCAGCGTCAATTGCTCGCCATACGTCATGCCGGCGAGCACGAGATCGACATCTACGACGACCGGTTCCTGATCGCCCGGCCGCTGCTGCAGGTGCTGCGGGCGCCGGAGCAGCGCGTGCTGCTGGTCGACGAGATCGACCGCTCCGATCATGAATTCGAAGCGCTGCTTCTGGAATTCCTCTCCGATTTCCAGATCAGCATTCCCGAGCGCGGCACGATCCGCGCCGCGACGCAGCCGATCGTCATCCTGACCTCCAACCGCACGCGGGAACTCGCCGAAGCGTTGCGCCGGCGCTGTGTCTATCACTGGATCGGCTATCCCGACGCCACACGTGAGGCCGAGATCATCATGCTGCGCACTGGTGATGTCGCTGAGGCCACCGCGCGTGCCGTGGCCAATGCCGTGCAGACCATCCGCGCCCGCCCGCTGGCGAAGCCCCCGGGCATCGCTGAGGCTGTCGAATGGGCCAACGCCGCCACCATCCTCGAAAAAGGCGGCAGCCCGTGGCCGGAAGCCTTCCGCCGCGCCATCGGCGTGCTGATCAAGGACGAGGAGGATCTGTCTTCGATCGCGCCGGAGCTCGGCCGTATCGTCGAGGAGGCTCTGGCGTGAGCCGCGACCTCACCGACCCCTTCTCCCCGTTCACGGGGAGAAGGTGCCCCGAAGGGGCGGATGAGGGGCAGCGCCATGATGGGCAGAAGGTGGCGCTGCCCCTCACCTGCCTGCCGGCATCGGGGGTCGAGCCGCCTGTCTCGACCCGTCCTTCGGACCCCCGTGAACGGGGAGAGGAGAGCTTGCCCCGCGCCGCCGCGCCGCTTCTCGGCTTTGCCCGGCTGCTGCGCCGTTGCGGCTTCGCCATCGCGCCGCAGCAGATTTCCAGCTTCATGCAGGCGATCACGCTGCTCGGGCCCCGCTCGATGGCCGATATCCGCGAGGCGGCATTGGCCACGCTTGCCCCCTCGCCCGACCGCCGCGACGAGTTCGAGACGCATTTCCGCAGCTATTTCTATGGCAATGGCGCACCCGCGATCGAAGGTGAGAGCGACGAAGAAACCCGCATCAAGGATGATCGCGGCATGCGCGAGGAAGAGAACCAGACCACCCGCCAGGAGAAAGGCGGCGAACTTTCCTCGGCGATCGAACAGTTGAGCAGCCGCGACTTCCAGCTTGACAGCGACAGCCTCGCCCCCTTCCGACGCAAGCTCGCCTCCGCTCTGCCCGCCCGTCGCTCCTTCCGCACCATCCGCACGCGCTCGCGCGGCACGCTCGACCTGCGCCGCTCGCTCAGCGAAATCGTCAGTGCCGATGGCGATATCCCCTCGCCGCTCCTGCGCCGCCGCCAGACCATACCGCGCAAGCTGCTGCTTTTGATCGATGTCTCCGGCTCGATGAAGCTGCACACGGCCGACTACCTCCGGCTGGCCCATGCCGCCGTGCAGGGCGCCGGCCGCGCCGAAGTGTTCACCTTCGGCACGCGGCTCACCCGCATCACCTCGGCGCTACGCATCCGCGACCGCGGCCAGGCACTGGCTCGCGCGGCCGCACAGGTCGACGACTGGGATGGCGGGACGAGAATGGGACCGACGCTGCTCGCCTTCCTCTCGGTGCCTCGCTTTTCCGCCTTTGCGCGCGGGGCGGCGGTGGTCATCCTGTCGGACGCGCTGGAGCGCGGCGACCATGCCGAATTGGAGACCGCGATGCGCCGGCTGAGCGCCCGCGCCTTCCGGCTGTCGCTGGCAACGCCGCTGGCTGGCGATCCGCGCTTTCGCCCAGCGACGGCGGCACTCCGCGCCGTCCTGCCGGTGCTCGACGATCTGTTTGACGGCTCGTCGGTGAAAAGCCTCACCGATTTCATCCTGTCGCTCGCCCGCCCCGCCCCGGCGGCCGCAGCCATCTGGAAGGGGGTTTCGTGATGCAGAAAGCGATCGACGCGCATTTCCACATCTGGCGCCAAAAGGACCAGCCCTGGCTGGTCGGACCGATGGTGCCGCGCATTTTTGGTCCCTACGAGCCGATCCGCCGCGACTATCCGATCGAGGAATTCCTGGCCGACCAGAAGGGCGCCGGCGTCGAGAAGGCTGTCTATGTCCAGACCAACTGGGCCAAGGAAGACTTCGAAAACGAGGTCGCCTTCCTGCAGAAGACCGCGGAAGAAACCGGCTGGCCGCATGCCATCGTCGGCTATGCCGACATGACGGTCGACGATGTCCGCCACCAGATCGACCGGTTGAAAAAGTATCCGCTGCTGCGCGGCGTGCGCATGCAGCTTCACTGGCACGAGACACCAGCCTTCCGCTTCGCCACCTCGGCCGACCAAGTCATCGACCCCAAGGTGCGGACAAATGTGGCGCGGCTGAAAGACTATGGCCTGTCCTTCGACCTGCAGCTTTTCCCGGCACAGATGAAAGATGGGCTGACGCTGGTCGGCGAGAACCCCGACACCAATTTCATCCTCACCCATGCCGGCATGCTGACCGCCATGGAGCCGGAAACCACCGAGGCCTGGAAGGCCGGCCTGCGCGCTTTGTCCGCCGCGCCCAATTTCTACGCCAAGCTCTCCGGCCTCGGCACCTTCGTCCACCGCAACGACCCGGCGCTGATTGGCTATATCGTCGACAATGCGATCGACATCCTTGGTTCGGATCACCTGATGTTCGGCTCGAACTTTCCGATCGAAAAACTCTGGACCAGCCACGCCGAACTGATCAAGGCGCACCGCGCGGCGGTGGCGAAACATGGCGCGGCGGCAGCGGCGGATGTTTTTTGGAACACGGCGGAGCGGGTTTATCGGCCGGTCTAGCGTGGCGCGTCGGTGCAAAAAATTCGACGTCAATTGTCCAGCGCATGGCCCGAAACTTCGGCGCCCGCGCTGCGCGGCAATGCCAGGAAACGGAACGCGGCGGCCAGCCCGATCACGCCGATCACAAGGAAGGCTATCCGGAAGTCGACGAGATCGAGCGCCGGTTGGCCTCTGGCGATCTGCGACAAATTGAGGATCGCCGCCGCGACCGCAACGCCGAACAGCATCGCCACCTGCTGCAGCATGCTGGACAGGGTCGCCGCGGAACTGCGCTGCGTGGCCGCGATGTCGGCGAAGGCCAGCGTGTTGAGCGCGGTGAACTGCATGGAGCGCGAAAGGCCGGCGATCAGCATCAGCGCCACCACCAGGGCTTGCGGTGTCTGCGGCGAGATCGCCGCGCAGCCGATGATCGACAGGGAGGCGACCACGCCGTTGACGACCATCACCGAGCGAAAACCGAAGCGCCTCAGCGTCGGCGTCGTCACCGCTTTCATGCCGAGATTGCCGAGGAAATAGGCGAGGATCATCATGCCGGCATCGATCGGGCTGAGGCCGAAGCCGACCTGGAACAGCAGCGGCAACAGGAACGGCGTGGCGTTGATCGCCACCCGGAAGATGGTGCCGGCCGACAATGTCGAGAGGGCGAAGGTCAGCACCTTGAACGATGAAAGATCGAGCAGCGGATGCGGCGTGCGCAAGAGGTGGCGCACTGCCAACCAGCCGATCAGGCTACCAAGGGCGAGCAGCATCACGGTCGGCAAGACGCCATCCTCCGCATGCGCGATACGCTCGAGGCCATAGAGCAGGCAAGCGAGCCCCGCCGATGTCAGGAAAAAGCCCGGCCAGTCGAGCGGTTTGGGTTCGGCTTCCCGATCGCCGGGAACGAAGCGGGCGACCAGCACCAGGCCCGCCAGCCCAAGCGGAATGTTGATGAAGAAGTTCCAGTGCCAGGAGAGCGCAGTGGTGATGAAGCCACCGAGCACCGGCCCGACCACCGGCGCAAACAGCGCCGGCCAGGTGATCAGCGCGGTGGCGTTGAGCAATTCCGATTTGGAGGCGTTGCGCAGCACCAGGATGCGACCGACCGGCGTCATCAACGCACTGCCGAGGCCCTGCACCGCGCGCGCGGCGACGAATTCGGTCAAATTCTCCGAGAAGCCGCAGGCGATCGAGGCCAGCGTGAACAGCGCTATCGCCGCAAGGAAGATGTTGCGTGCCCCGAACCGGTCGGCGAGCCAGCCGGACAGCGGCACGAAGACCGCCATGGTCAGCATGTAGACGGTAATGCCGATGCTCATCGCCACCGCCGGCACGCCGAAGCTGGCTCCCATCTGCGGCAGCGAGGTCGAGATGATCGTCGAATCCAGCAGCTGCATGAAGAAGGCGATGGCGACGATCAGCGCCACGCGCCGCGAATTCGTGGCCGTTTTTGACGAAACTTCACTTTCGGGGATGGCAGTCATGACGAACCGGTTTGAACAGCATTTGGCCGACTGCGTCCAGATATCGACTAACAAACTTTCGTGTCGCCTCGCCGCCTGCTATGGCATGAAGGGGGCTCCCGGGAACCACGCACGCATGAAGCCCATCTATATCGACTACCTTAACGCCCTCGACATCGAGGCGCTTGCCATGACCGATGCCGAAATCATCGGCGCGGTCGAGGCCGGGCTCGTCGCCCAGGGCAACGGCCAGACCGTGATCGAGCCGCGTGTCCATCTCGAGCCCGACCCGTCCTTCCATGGCCATTTCAATGTTCTGCGCGGCTACGTCGCGCCGCTCGATGCGGCCGGCGTCAAGATCGTCGGCGACTATGTCGACAACTACAAGCATGGCCTGCCCTCGGAGTTCGGCATCCTGAACCTGTTCGATCCGCGCACCGGCACGCCGCGCGCGATCCTGGACGCCACCGTCATTACCGACATGCGCACCGGAGCGATCACCGCCATCGGCGCGAAACATCTGGCGAAGAAGACATCGAAGGTGCTCGCCCATATCGGCGCGCGCGGCACCGCCTACTGGAACGTACGTCTGCTCGATCATCTCTTCGACTTCAACGAGATCCGCGTCCATTCGCGCCGGCCCGAAAGCCGCGACGGCTTTGCCGCCAAACTGGCGGCCGACCTTGGCAAGCCGGTCACGGCGGTGGCCGACTGGAAGACCTGCGTCGAAGGCGCCGACATCGTCGTCGAAGCCTCGCGGCTGCCGGAACCGCAGCCGCTGCTCAAGACCGAATGGATCAAGCGTGGCGCGCTGGTCGTGCCTTACGGCACGATGAGCGCAGTGGAGCTGTCGCTGACCGACATCATGCAGAAAATCGTCGTCGATGACTGGGGCCAGTGCAAGGGCGGCAAGTTCGGTTCGCTGCGCGCCCATGTCGAGACCGGACGGCTGAGCGAGAAGTCGCTGCATGCCGAACTCGGCCAGATCGCCGCCGGGCTGAAAGCCGGACGTCAGAGCGACGGCGAGACGATCCTGTTCTGGCATCGCGGCCTGTCGCTGTCCGACATCGCGCTCGGCAAGGCGATGCTGGCCAAGGCCCAGGCGCAAGGCATCGGCCAAAGGTTGCGTTTCGCATGAGCCCGCTCGTTCTCACCGGCGCCGGCGTCAGCATCGAGGACGTCGCATCCGTCGCCCGCGAGGGATGCAAGGTGGAGGTTACGCCCACTGTCTTGGAGCGGCTGGTCAAGGCGCGCAAGGTGCTCGATGACGCCGCGGCCGCCGGCCAGCAGATCTACGGTCTCAACACCGGGCTCGGCGCCAATCTCGGCACCTCGATCAGCGGCGACGCCAGCGCCTTCCAGCGCCAGCTTCTCGACGGCCGCAGTGGTGCGGTCGGCGAGCCTTTACCCTTCGAAACCGTGCGCGCCGTCATGTTTGCCCGGGTGGCGATGCTTGCGGCGGGCGGCTCCGGCCTGTCGCCGCATGTGTTCGTAGCCTTGCTCGACGCGCTCAATGCCGGTGTCCATCCGGTCATGCCGTCGCTTGCTTCGATCGGCGCCGGCGACCTGGTGCTGATGGCGGCGCTCGGCCGCATGCTGATCGGCGAAGGTGAAGCCGACTATCAGGGCCGGCGCATGCCCTCGGCCAAGGCGCTGATGATGGCGCGCCTCGCGCCCGTAAGCCTGGCACCCAAGGACGGGCTGTCGCTGATCAATGCCTCGGCCGGCTCCACCGGCAGCGGCGCGCTGGCGCTCGCCGATGCGCTCTCTGCCTTCGCCCAACAGCAGCAGGCCGGCGCTCTGACCATGGAAGGCATCGGCGCCAACCACACCATCCTCGACCCGCGCCTGCATCTGGCGCGGCCCGCCGCTTGCCAGCAATTGGCGGCAAAGGGCCTGCGCGAATTGCTTGCCCGCAATGAGCCCCCCGCGCCGACGACCTTGCAGGATCCCCTGTCGATCCGCTGTATGCCGTCGATCCACGGCGCGCTGATCCAGGCGATCGATCACGCGCGGCTGGCCGCCGAGATCGAACTCAATTCAGCTGCCGACAATCCGCTGGTGCTGGGCGAAGACGAATTGGTGCTGTCGACCGGCAACTTCCACACCGCGTCGCTGGCATTGGGCTTCGAGACTCTCGGCCTCGCCATTGCGCAAGCGGCCGCCGCCTGCGCCGCCCGCTTCATCCAGCTCACCGGCCCCGGCCGCAACGGCTTGCCGAAATATCTGTCGCCGCTCGGCGGCGCCTCGGCCGGCTTCGTGCCGCTGCAAAAGACAGTGGCGGCGATCCTGGCCGCGCTCCGTCACAAGGCCAACCCGGTGATGCTCGACTTCCTGCCGGTCTCGGAAGGCGTCGAGGACCATGCCACGCAAACTCTGCTGGCCGTTTCGAAATGCGCCGACATGATCGCGCTGTGGCGGCGGTTGATCGCCTTCGAACTGATGGCCGCCGCACAGGCGATAGACCTGCGTGAAGGACTGATGCTGGCGCCGGCCACCGGCGTCATCCATGCGGCCGTGCGCACGCACGTACCGAAACTCACCGAGGACAGGCCGCTCGGCGTCGAGGCCGAGGCGCTCTACGCCGCGCTCGCCAAGGGGAGCTGGCAGGCGTAGCTGCTGTCAGCGAGCCGAACCAAGCGCCCCGCGCTCACCTCGTGCCGTCCTTGCGGTTTGGGACGCGATCAATCGATCTCGATCATGACCTTGCCGGCCTCGACCTTGACCGGGTAGGTCCTGAGGTTGACGCACACCGGAGCCCCCTTGGCCTGCCCGGTCTTGTAGTTGAAGCGGCCATTGTGCTTGGGGCATTCGATGATCTCGTCCATGACGAGGCCGTCGGCGAGATGCGCCTTCTCACGCGTGCAGAAGCCGTCCGTGGCGAAAAACTGATCGTCCGGCGAGCGGTATATCGCAAAGCTGCGGCCGCCATGATCGAAGCGGATAACATCCTCCTCGTCGACATCGTCCACGGCGCACGCAGCGACCCATTCGGCCATCTTTTTCTCCCGGTCTTGACCCCATAATCGCCGGCGAAAACCTATTCGGCCGCCGCCGACATATCGGCCTCGTGGAACTCGCCGCGATAGGGCCGTGCCGTCGGCGGCAATTCGCGCTTGAGGTAATAGTCCTCGTATCTCAGCTGCCTCAGCAGCACCGGCCAGACCTCCCGATAGGCATGCCAGATCGACGGGTTCGCCACGGGCAGATCGTGCTTGATCAGGTCGTGCAGCCTGGGCAGCGCGTGGTAGGGTACCATCGGGAACATGTGGTGCTCCACGTGGTAATTCATATTCCAGTAGATGAAGCGGCTGATCGGGTTCATGTAGACGGTGCGGGTGTTCAGCCTGTGGTCGACGACATTGTCGGCGAGCCCGATATGCTGCAGCAGGCCGGTCATCACCATGTGCCAGGTGCCGTAGAGGCGCGGCAGGTCGATCAGCACCAGCGGCAGCCATGACTTAAGCGCGATCGCGATAGCGATCGTCGCCACGTACACAGCGATATGCCAGCGCGCCGCCAAGACCGCTTTCCCCTGCTCCATCTCGGGCACGTAGCTCTTCTCGTCGTCCGACAGCCTGCCCAACGCCTGGCGCAGCAGCGCCGGCAGTGAGTAGCGGAAATCGAGTATGCCGGTGAAGGCCAATCCCGCCTTCAGCAGGTCCGGCGGCCGCATCACCGCGATCTCGGCGTCGCGCCCGACGATGATGGTGTCGGTGTGGTGGCGGGCATGGCTCCAGCGCCATGTAACCGGATTGCGCATCACCATGAAGCTGGCGATCTGGTAGACGACATCGTTCATCCAGCGCGTGCGGAAGGCGGTGCCATGGCCGCATTCGTGCCAGCGCGAGTCGCTGGAGGAGCCGTAGAGCACGCCATAGACGACCAGGAACGGCACGACCCACCAGGTGCTCCAGAACCAGATGATGCCGGCCGCCGAGCCCAGTATGGCTGATATCCAGATGATCGTGTCGCGGATCGCCGGACCGTCCGAGCGCTGCATCAATTCCTTCATCGCCTTGCGCGAGACGTCGGTGTGGTACCATTCGGCCGAGGCAAGCCCGGTCTCGATCGCCCGGCGGGTGCTTTCGCCGACCAGGCTGTAATCGCGTTTCGTCTTGGCCGTCGTCGCCATTGTCACCTCCCGCCGGCCCTCAAAGGCCGTTGGCGCGGAATTTCCCATCGAGGAAAGTTTTCGCGCGCGGCACATCGTCTTCGGTCAGATGCTCGATGATGACCGGGATGTTCGGGTGCTTGTCGCTGAGCCGCTTCAGATAAAGGTCATAGTTGAGCGAGCCGAGACCGGGTGCCGGCAGCTCGATCTCGCCGACGCCGCGGAACGTCAGCCCCTCATGCGCATCCTCGTCGCCGATGTCGGCATGCTTCTCGGACTTGTCGCTGCCGGCGCGCTTGACGTCCTTGGCATGCGCGATCCTGATCTTGTCGGTCAGCGTGTCGAACACCTGGTTCAGCACCTGGTCCATGCGGTCGATGTTGTGCGCCTCGAAATAGTTTGTCGGATCCATCAGCAGACCGAGCCCGGGATGGTCGACCTGGGCGAACATCCTCACCGTCTCCTCGACCGAACCGACGACGTTGTTGACATAGGTTTCGAGCAGGAAGACCGCACCATGGTCATAGGCGGTCTGGGCGAGGTCGGAGAGCACGTTCCGGCATTCCTCGAACCCTTCCTCGGTTTTGTTCCTGGGGTGATGCACCCAATCGGACTCGGTGTTGTAGGTGCCGGTCTCCGAGATCACATAAGGCGAGCCAAACTCGCGCGCGTTGCGGATAATCTCTTTGAGATAGGCAAGCCGCTTCTCGCGCTCGGCTCTGTCCGGATGGATGATGTTGGTGTAGCCCGACAAGCAGCAGATCGGCAAATCGTGGTCGCGGAACGTATCGCGGACCTTTCTTGCCTTGTCCTTCGTGATCTGCCCGGCCGAGAGGTCGATTTCCTTGAAATGCAGGTCGAGCTGCACCGTGTTGAAGCCGAGGGCGCGAATGCGCCTGGCGACCTCCTCCAGCTCGTAGGGGAAATAGCCGGTGAAGATACCTGCCTGCATCATGATGTGAACTCCTCCCAGTAAGCGATTCAGCTGCCACGCTATTCGGCAGCCAGATGTTCAATCGGTCGATATCTCGGACAGCTTTACGGTGCGGCCGTCCGCCATAGAGCGGTAGCCGGCCTCGACCAGCGCCATGGTCTTGACGTTGTCGGCGACCGACAGCGCGGGCGGCGTGCCCGTCTTCACCGCATGCTGCAGCTGTTCCATGACGCCGATGAAGGCATGCGGGAACCACATCGTGTCCCAGCGGGGCGTCACCCATTCGCCGCCCGTCGTCTCTGTCGAGGCGTAGGTCAGCGTCGAGGCCACGCCCTTCGGCCAGCCGATCGTGCCCTTGGCCACGCCCTTGGTGCCGTCGACGCGCCAGTTGATGTGCTGGTCGTCGTGATAGCCCTCCTGGCGCGGACCGGACCAGACATCCTCCAGCGATACGGCGAGCACGCCTGAGGGAAACCGCAGCGTCGAAACCGTGATGCCGTCTGAGTGGTCGAACTTGGTGCGCGGGTCCTTGCGTGTCAGCGTGGTGATCTCCTGGGGGTCGCCGAACAGGAAGCGCAGCACGTCGAGGTGGTGCACGCTCATATTGGCCAATGTCAGCCGGTCGTAGTCGGCGAGGAAGGTCTGCCAGTGCGGGATCGCATGCATGTCGATCTGCGCGAAGACGATGTCGCCAAGCGCGCCATTGTCGATGATCTGCTTGAGCACGCGCATCGACTGGTCGTAGCGCATGTTCTGGTTGACCGAGAGGATCTTGCCGGACTTGGCCGCTTCGTCACGCAGCGTGATCGCTTCCTCGACCGAAAGCGCCAGGGGCTTCTGCGCCAGGATCGCCTTGATATGCTTTTGCTTCAGGGCGTGGCGGATCAGCGCCGGCTGCTGATCGGGCGGAAAGGCAAGATCAACGATCTCGACGCGGCTATCCTCGATCAGCTGCTCCGGCGTGTCGTGAACGGTCGCTATGGCCCAGCGGTCGGCGACCTTCTGGGCATTGGCCCTGGTGCGCGAAGCGATCGCGACGACCGGAAAGCCGGCTTGCTCGTAGGCAGTGAGATGGCATTCGGCCATGATCATGCCGGCGCCGATGCAGCCGATCCGGTATTCGCTGGTGCGAACCTTCACATCCGGTTCGAAACCCATGCTTGCCATCCACTCCTCCCGTCGAGGACTGGATATAACGCCATGGCCCCTGCATCAGCCAAGCCCGGCACCATCATTTCCCATCAGGACCGGAGAGTGCCAATTCCGACATCGGGCTGATCGGACACGCGACAATGCCGCTAGACTGCGGCGATCAGCACCGTGCTCTCCGGCGACCAGCGCAGCACCACGTCCTGGCCTTCGGCAAGCCGCTCGGCGCCGGTGTTCTGGATGATCACCTTGAGCGTCTGACCGTCACGGTCGACGAAATAGGTGCTGTTGCTGCCGGCGAAGATGCGCTTGGAAACCTGGCCATTGAGGACGTTGGCGCCGCCTGCGTCGGACCTTCCCGCGCCGGTCGAAATCTGGATGCGTTCCGGCCGCACGGCGCAGCTCGCCCTGGCGCCGGCGGTAAGCTTCGCGCCGGCGCCAGCGGCGATCGCTGTGCCGTCTGAAAGGCGAATACCATCGCCGGTCGCATCGCCGCGAAAAATGTTGGCGTCGCCGAGGAAGGTGGCGGCGAACTCGCTTTGCGGCCTGTCGTAGATCTCCTCGGGCGGCCCTTCCTGCACCAGCCGGCCGTCGCGCAAGATGCCGATGCGGTCGCTCATCGTCAGCGCTTCTTCCTGGTCGTGGGTGACGAAGATGGTGGTGATGCCAATCTCACGCTGGATGCGCTTCAACTCGATCTGCATGTCGACGCGCAGCGCCTTGTCGAGCGCGCCGAGCGGCTCGTCGAGCAGCAGCACACGCGGCTTGGTGACGATGGCGCGGGCAAGCGCGACGCGCTGGCGCTGGCCGCCGGAAAGCTGGTGCGGACGGCGCCCGCCGAGCTTGCTGAGTTGCACCAGGTCCAGCGCGCGCTGCACCTCCGTGGCGGTGGTGGCCTTCGGCTCGCCGCGCACCGAAAGGCCGAAGGCGACATTGTCGGCGACGCTCATATTGGGAAACAGCGCGTAGTTCTGGAACACCATGCCGATGCGCCGTTTCTCGACCGGCACCCGCTCGACGCTTTCTCCGCCGATGGCGATGCGGCCCGAGTCCGGAAAGTCGAACCCGGCGATCTGCCTGAGCAGCGTGGTCTTGCCGCTGCCCGACGGCCCGAGCAGTGCATAAAAACCGCCATCGGCGAAATCGATGGAGACGTCGTCCAGCGCCTTGTGCGCGCCGAAGCTGCGGGAGACGTTCGATACCTGGACACCGGCCATTATTTCTCTCCGCCGAATTTGAAGAACCGCGCCGTGAGCAGCATCAGCGCCATCGAGACGACGATGATGATCGTCGAGACCGCGTTGATCTCGGGCGTGAAACCCTTGCGGATCGCCGCGTAGATTTCGACCGGCAGCGTCGTCTGGCCCGGCGTCGACAGGAAGTAGGAGACGACGAACTGGTCGAACGACACTGCAAAGGCGAACAGGCCGCCGGCAATCACGCCCGGCATGATCCATGGCAGCGTCACGCGGCTGGTCACCTGCCATTGGTTGGCGCCGAGCGAGCGCGCCGCCTCTTCCAGTTCCGGCGCGAAGGTCTGTAGCCGCGCCGACACCACGACGATGACATAGGGCAGCGCCAGCGCCACATGGCCGAGCAGGATCGCAAACAGGCCGCGCCCGATGCCGACGCCGAAGAAGAAGATCAGCATCGCCGTGCCGGTGATCAGCCACGGAATGGCGATCGGCGGGAACAGCAGCGCCTGCAGGAATTTCTTGCCGCGGAAGTCGTAGCGATAGAGCGCCAGCGATGCCGCCGAGCCGAGCACCGTGCAGATGAGCGTGGTGATGACGGCGATCTCGATGCTGTTCCAGGTGGCCGCGATCAGCTGGTCGTTCTGCCATAGCGCGGCGTACCATTCCGTCGTCCATTCGAACGGCAGTTGATAGAAAGGCGAGACGTTGAACGACATCAGCGCCATGATGATGATCGGCAGATAGAGGAAGGCGAGCAGCAGCCAGATATAGAGGCGGCCGAGCCCTTCAAGGATGCGGGTCGTCGCCATCACGCAGCCCTCCGCAACACAGGCGAGGCGACCGCCAGGATGACCAGCACAACGGCCAGCAGGATGAAGGACAAGGCCGCGCCCAGCGGCCAGTTGAATACGGCGACGAACTGGTCTTCGATGACCGTGCCGTAGAACGTGCCGGTGCGGCCGCCAAGGATGCGCGGCTCCATGAACGAGCCGACGACCGGCACGAAGATCAGAGCCGCGCCCGCCACCAGTCCCGGCATCGACAGCGGGATGATGATCCGCTTCAGCACTTGCAGCCGCGTCGCGCCGAGCGAGCGCCCGGCCTCGATGAGCGAGTCGTCGATGGCCTGCAGCGTCAGATAGCAGGTCAGCACCATGTAGGGCACGTAGGAGTGCACCAGGCCGATGATGACGGCCGGGTAGGAATACATCAGGTCGATGTTGATCTTGAACGGCAGCACGGCGTTGAGCGCGGTGTCGAGGATGCCGCCTTCGCGCAGCACCATCGCCCAGGAGAAGATGCGCACCAGCCCGTTCGACCAGAACGGCAGGATGACGAGCAGGAAGATCGCCTCGCGGCTGCGGCCCTTCAGCACCTTGGCCAGCACGTAAGCGGCTGGGTAGCCGATGACGATGCACCACAGCGTCACCTCGAGACCGAGGCGCAGCGAAGCCAAGAGCAGCGTCAGGTAGAGGCTCTGCGAGAAGAAGGCGGCATAGTTGCCGAGCGTGAACGCCCACGGCTTTCCCGACAGCGACAGCTCGGTCATGAATGAGAAGAAGACCATGGCCGACAAAGGCAGGAAGATCGCCACCGTCAGCCAGAGATAGGCAGGCGCCAGCAGCGGCAAGGCCGATCTCAGCCCGCTGCGCGTCGCGGTCGCACCCTGTGCTGCCATGATGCCTCTCCTCCCCAGGATCGGAAGAACCAGCCGGCGAGGATCGCCGGCTGGTCCGGACGTCGGCTTTACTTCACGTCGACCTTGAGCTGCTGCCACAGCGCCAGATAGGCCTCGCGCTGCGCGTCGGTGATCGGCGCCTGGAACTGGATGCGCTTGGCCACCTCGGGATCACCCATGACCTTGCGGTTGAAGGCATCCTCGGGAAGCGCGGCAACTGCCTTGGTGTTGGCCGACACCGGCGCGCCGACCTTGGTGACCCATTCGACATAAAATGTCGGATCGATCATGTAGTTGATGAAGGCCTCGGCGCCCTCGACATTCTTGGAACCGACCGGGATGGAAAAGGCATCGAGCCAGGCGACAGCGCCCTCCTGCGGGATGACCAGCGAGACCGGCAGCTTGAAGTGGGTCTTGGCGCGATCGGCCGAGCCGCTCCAATAGGTGCCGATGTCGATCTGATTGGAGGCGACCATCTGGTTCCAGTCGTTCTCCGAACTCCAGAAGGTCTTGATCTGTGGCATCAGCGAGGTCAGCTTCGCCTTGACCGCTTCCATATCCTTGATGTCGTTGATGTTCTGTCCCGTGGCGATGGCGCCGAACTGGACAGCTTCGACGGCGTCGTCACGAATGACGACACGGCCCTTATGCGCGGCATCCCACATAACGGCGATGCTCGGCGGCGGCTTGTCGAAGGACTTTTCGTTGATGGCCAGAGCGGTCAGGCCCCACACCCACGGCACGCCGTAGACCTTGCCGTCATGGTCAAGCATCGGCGAGCCCGCCTTGTCCGGGCTGATGTCGGCATAGTTGGATAGCTTCGACACGTCGATCGGCTGGATCAGCTTTTCCGCCATCGCCTGGTCGTTGAAGGCAGCGTTGATCATGACGACGTCGTAGAGGCCGGGATTGGTCCGGAGCTTGGTCAGCATTTCCTGTTCGGAATTGAAGAAGTCGTTGACGACCTTGTTGCCGGTCGCCTTCTCGAAGGCGGCGATCGCCCACGGCTCGTCGGCGCCATAACCCTTCCAGTTGAGCACGTGCACTTCGGCCGCACTGGCGGCCAGCGTGAGCGCGGAGGTGAAGACGGCGGTCGCCGTCAGCAGGATAGTCAGTCTGGGTATGCGCATGTTCGTTCCTCTCATTGTTTGCCCGCTTGGCGGGGCTTGTTTAGGCCTCTTGCTTCCGGCCATGCACGGTCGACGATCGATCGTGATGGCTGAGGAATTCCTGGATCTCCTCGTCGTTCGGCGCCGACGATCCCCCGTGCCGGGTGACCGAGAGCGCCGCCGCCGCATTGGCGTAGCGTGCCGCTTCGAAAGCCGGCACGCCGCGCGACAGCGAGCTGACAAAGGCACCGATATGGGTGTCGCCGGCGCCATTGGTGTCGAGGGCGGCGACCTTGAAGCCGGGAACCGTCTTCGTGCTGCCGTCGGCCAGCCGCACGAAGCATCCCTTGGCGCCGGCGCGGATGACGACGCCTTCGGCCCTTGGGCAATGGCTGGAAAGCAGCCGGGCGGCGAGTGCTTCGACATCACCCAGACCAGCGATCTCGGCCGCCTCCGTCATGTTGCAGCTCAGCCAGGTGATGCGGGCAAGCACCCGGTCGAGAACGGTACGCGGAATGTCTGCGACGACCGGGGTCGGGTCAAAGACGAAGGGTATGTTTACAGGCAGCGCCTCGATCCAGTCGGCCAGCGCATTGCGGCTGCCGGGATAGCTCAGCGTATACCCGGACGCGAACACCCAATCCCCCAGCGCAACCCGGACTGGCGCCATCATCGCCAGGCTGAGCACGCTCTCGGCGCCGGGCCACGACACGAAGGTGCGTTCGGCGTCGCTGCTGATCATGGCGACGCAATTGCCGCTGTCCATCGCGGGTGATGCCGGCGTCAGCGTTTCGATGCTTTCGGCGGCGAAGGCGGCGCGCAGAAAGTCGCCATTCGGCCCGCTGCCGAGTTGGCCGCCGAAAACGACAGTCATGCCGGTGCGGCTGGCCGCGACCATCATGTTGAAACCGCCGCCCGCGACCTGGGCAAAGCTCGATGCGGTTTTCTCCGTGCCAGGCGCCGGCAAGGCGTCGATGCGGTAGACATAATCGACAACCGCGCTGCCGATATGGACGAGACGCCCGCTCATGCCGCCGCATCCTTGCCGGACTTCATCTTCGTTGCGCGCGCTGCGACAAGGTCGGAAGCCAGCGCACGAACCTGCCCGATGTCGATGCCGACGAGCCTGGAAATGCGTTCTTGCGGCAAACGGGAGAAGGCGGCGCAAGCGCCGGCCATGCCGGCGGCGATGGCGCCGATCGTGTCGGTGTCGCCTCCGAGATTGGCGCTGATGACGGCCGCCTGCCACGGATCGCCTGCGGCGACCTCGAGCACGGCGAAGGCCGCCGGAACCGATTCCTGGCTGGCGACGCCGGTGCCGACCAGATCGACGATCAGCCGGATGGCGTCCTTCACCGTTCTGCCGCGCACAAGCTCCTGCGCCCACACGATGCGCGCGGCGATGTCGCCGCCTGTCACCCAATGCCCAAGTGCGGCACCCTGCCCGGCAGCCGCGACGGCACTATCGGAAGCGGCGCGCCAGTCACTACCGGCAACGCCGCGGCTGACGGCGGCGGCGACAGCGGCGGCCGAGGCGATGGCGATCGAGGTGTTGTGCGTAGCCCGGCAGGTTTCGGCCACCTTGGCGACAAAAGCGTCGAGCGGCGCCAGCGGCATCATGATGCCAACCGGCGCGATGCGCATAGCCGCGCCATTGGTGTCGCCGCCCCGCCCGGCCTCTTCCGGCGGCACGCCATTGTTGATGGCATCGATGGCGCGCTTGGTCGATGGACCCAAAAGGTCATAGCTGCCGCGCGCCTTGACCTCGCGTTCCCAGTCGAGCAGCGCATTGACCCAGCGCGCATGGTCAAAGCGGTCGCCGGAATCGACCAGGATGCGGCCGAGCAACAGCGCCTGTTCGGTGTCGTCGGTGATGGTGCCCGCCAGCAAACCCTTCGACACCGGATGATCGGCGACGGGGGCAACAAAATCCTCGACATGGCCGTAGAGCGCTGCGATGCGAGCCGGCGACAAAAGCTGTGTCGGCATGCCGAGCGCATCTCCGAGCGCCCCGCCGACAAGCGCGCCCATGGCGCGATCGAGCATATCCTTGGCGGTGTCCGGCATCGCTCAGAATCTCATATGCAGCGCAAAATGCGCCGGGTTGAGCAGACTGGTGACATATTCGATCGGCCGGTCGTCGGCCGCCCGCGTCAGCCTGCGACCGCGCAGGAAGGGCGTGCCTTGCGGGCAACCGAGAATGGCCGCATCCTCGGCATTCAGCATTTCGATGCCGACCCATTCCTCGCCATGGTCGGGAATGAGACCGGCGCCGCGCAGGGTCTGGTGCAGCGAACCCTCGCGCAGGCCACGCAGCGGCACGTCCTCCAGCTCGGGCGACAGCGGCAGGCGGCTGCGTTCGATCGAAATCGCATGGCCGTCGCTGGCGTTGGTGCGCACCCGGTCGACAGCGATGAAGAAGGGGCTCTCAATGCCGAGCAGCGCCGCAAGGTCGGCGTCCTCGATCACCTCCAGCCGCAGCGTCCGCGTCTCGGCATTGGCGCCGGCATTGGCAAGCGCCCGCGACCAGCCGATCGCATCGTCGACCGGCTTGCCGTCGAAAGTGACGAACGAGCCGATGCCGACCTTGGTGGTGATCAGCCCGCGGCTGGACAGCTCCTCGAGGCCTTTGCGGACGGTGTTGCGGCTGACGGAAAAGCGCTGGACGAGCTCGTTCTCGCTCTGCAGGCGATCACCGAAACCGAGCACGCCGGAGCGGATTTCATGCTCGAGAACGGTGGCGATCTGCTCAGGCTTGCCCGTGCCGGGAGACAGTTGAACCGCGCGCCGCTTCATATGGGTACCTGTTCAGTAAACCTGTATAATCCTGTTCAATATTGGATTTTGACCACCTCGTCAATCGCTAACGATTCGCGTGTTCGTCAGACGAAGAAGAACTCCTCGATGCGCTGTTTCGCACGAAGCAGCGCAGGCAGGATCTCGCGCTCCATCGCCTCGACGGAGAAACGGGCCGACTGGGTCGAGACATTGATCGCTGCCACAGTTTTCCCGGTGCGGTCGCAGATCGGCACGGCGATCGAGCGCAGGCCGAGCTCCAGTTCCTCATCGACGATGGCGAAGTCATCCGCCCTTGCAGCGTCGATCGCTTTGCCCAGCGCGGCACGATTGGTGATCGTCTTCGGCGTCCGCCGCTCGATCTTTGCTTCGGCAAGGAAGGACTTCAGTTCGTCCGTGCCCAGCCCGGAAAGCAGCACGCGCCCCATCGAGGTGCAATATGCCGGCAGCCTTGTACCGACATCGAGCGACACACTGAGTATGCGGCGGCCGGGAATGCGGGCGACATAGACCACATCCTCGCCCGACAGCACCGCCGCGTTGCAGGCCTCGTCGAACTGCCCCGCCACCTCGCGCATGATGGGTGCCGCGAAGGTCCACAGCGACGCGCCGCCGAGCCAGGTGCGGGCGACGGTCAGCAGGCGCGGCGACAGCGAGAACAGCCGGCCGGACTGCGTCGCATAGCCGGTCGCGGTTAGCGTCAGCAGGAAACGGCGAGCACCGGCGCGGGTCAGCCCCGCCTCCTCCGCCATCTCGGTCAGCGTCATGCCGGCGGGATGCCGGGCCAGGATTTCCATCACCGCAAGCCCGCGTTCGAGCGAGCCGACATGGTCACGCGAAACGCCTTGTTCGTCCATGTGGCCTCCGCAAACACTGCCGCGCCGGGATTGACTCGATGCGGCCATCCGACATAAAAGTATCTCATAGCAAACATATGTTCGAAATACGAACTTTTTCGAAGTCCGGAGTTGCCGCGATGGTGAAGTTCCTGCCCCTCAAAGAGGCCGTGACCGAGAATCTGCATGATGGCGACACGGTCGCCTTCGAGGGTTTCACCCATCTGATCCCGACGGCGGCTGCGCATGAGGCGATCCGCCAGGGATTTCGCGACCTGACGCTGATCCGCATGACCCCCGACCTGATCTATGACCAGATGATCGGCATGGGCATGGCGAGGAAGATCATCTTCTCCTATGTCGGCAATCCCGGTGTCGGCCTGCTCAGGCGCGCCCGTGACGCCATCGAGAACGGCTTTCCCAGGTCGATCGAGATTGAAGAGCATAGCCATGCCGGCATGGCCAACGCCTATGAAGCAGGTGCGGCCGGCCTGCCCTGCGCAGTGTTCCGCGGCTATCGCGGCGCCGGCTTGGCGTCGGTCAACCCGAACATCCGCTCGGTCACTTGTCCCTTCACCGGCGAGGTGCTTGCCGCCGTTCCGGCCATTCGGCCCGACGTCAGCTTCATCCATGCGCAGAAGGCCGACAGTAAAGGCAATGTGCTGGTCGAAGGCATCATCGGCATCCAGAAGGAAGCCGTGCTCGCCGCAAAGCGCGCGGTCGTGACGGTGGAGGAAGTGGTCGACAGTTTCGACGATCTCCATCCCAACCTGACCGTGCTGCCAAGTTGGACGATCAGCGCCATCTCGGTCGTGCCCGGCGGCTCGCATCCCTCCTATGCGCATGGCTACTATGTGCGTGACAACGCCGCCTATCTCGAATGGGACGAGATCGCCGCCGACCGTGACCGCTTTCAGGCCTGGATGCAGGCAAACGTCATCGAAAGCACGGCCGGCGATTTCGCTGCGCGCGTCGAACATCTGAGGCCTGCGGCATGAGCGAGGACCAAAAACTGGGCTTCACCCCCAACGAGATGATGACAATCGCAGCCAGCCGTGCGCTGAAGAACGACGACGTCTGCTTCGTCGGCATCGGCGCGCCGTCTGCCGCCTGCAACGTTGCGCGGCTGACGCATGCGCCCGACATCACCCTGATCTATGAGAGCGGCACCATCGGCACCGCGCCCGACGTGCTGCCGCTGTCGATCGGTGACGGTGAACTCTGCGAAACGGCGGTCACCACCGTCGCGGTGCCGGAGATGTTCCGCTACTGGCTGCAGGGCGGCCGCATCTCGATCGGCTTCCTCGGTGCGGCCCAGCTCGACAAATTCGGCAACATCAATACCACCGTCATCGGTGACTATGCGCACCCGAAGACCCGACTTCCCGGCGGCGGCGGTGCGCCGGAGATCGCCACCTCGTCGAAGGAAATCTACATCACCATGGCGCAGACCAAGCGCGGCATGGTCGAGAAGATCGACTTCTTCACCTCCTTCGGCCATGGCGAAGGCGGCGATCACCGCAAGCGTCTGGGCATCGACACGGCAGGCCCGACATTGCTGATCACCGACCTTGCCATCTGGAAGCCGGATCCCGTCACCAAGGAGTTCACGGTTGTATCCTTGCATCCCGGTGTCAGCCGCGAACAGGTGCAGGCGACCTGTGGCTGGGTCGTAACATTCGCCGAGGCTCTTGACGAAACGCCGCCGCCAACGGAACTCGAACTGAAGACGTTGCGCAATCTGCAGGCCCGCACCAAAGCCGCGCATGAGGGAACCGCGAAAGAGAAAGCTGCATAGATGGCCGAGGCCTTTATCTGCGACTACATCCGCACGCCGATCGGCCGCTTCGGCGGCGCGCTGTCCTCGGTGCGATCAGATGATCTCGGCGCCATCCCGCTGAAGGCGCTGGTCGAGCGCAATTCCGGTATCGACTGGCAGGCGATCGACGACGTCGTTTATGGCTGCGCCAATCAGGCTGGCGAGGACAACCGCAATGTCGCGCGCATGGCGCTGCTGCTCGCCGGCCTGCCCAAGGACATTCCCGGCTCGACCGTCAACCGTCTTTGCGGCTCGGGCATGGATGCCGTCACCATCGCCGCGCGCGCCATCAAGGCCGGTGAAGCGGAACTGATGATCGCCGGCGGTGTCGAATCGATGAGCCGCGCGCCCTTCGTCATGCCCAAGGCCGAAACCGCCTTTTCGCGCCACGCCGAGATCCATGACACCACTATCGGCTGGCGCTTCGTCAACCCGCTGATGAAGAAGCAATACGGCGTCGATTCGATGCCGGAGACCGGCGAGAACGTCGCCGAGGATTTTTCCGTCTCGCGGGCCGACCAGGATGCTTTTGCCGTGCGCAGCCAGGACAAGGCCGTCGCCGCACAAGCCAATGGCCGGCTGGCGAAGGAGATCACGCCGGTGACGATCCCGCAGCGCAAGGGCGATGCGGTGATCGTATCGAAGGACGAGCATCCCCGCGCCGGCACCACGGTCGAGGCGCTGGCGAAGTTGCCAACTCCGTTCAGGCAAGGCGGCACGGTGACCGCCGGCAACGCGTCCGGCGTCAATGACGGCGCGGCGGCCCTCATAATCGCTTCGGAAGCGGCTGCGAAGAAATACGGCCTGACGCCGATCGCCCGCATTCTCGGCGGTGCCGCCACCGGCGTCGCACCGCGCATCATGGGCATCGGCCCTGCCCCGGCAACGCAGAAACTCTGCGCAAGGCTCGGCCTGAAGCCAGAGCGATTCGACGTCGTGGAACTCAACGAAGCCTTTGCCTCCCAGGGCATCGCAGTGCTCCGCCAACTTGGCATTGCCGAGGACGCGGAGCACGTCAATCCGAATGGCGGCGCTATCGCGCTCGGCCATCCGCTCGGCATGTCCGGCGCCCGCATCACCGGCACCGCGGCGATCGAGCTTCGCGAACGCGGCGGCCGTTATGCTTTGGCCACCATGTGCATCGGCGTCGGCCAGGGCATTGCGATCGCGCTGGAACGGGTGTGACGGTTCCTCGCGGTCAATAAGGCAAGCCGACATAGTTCTCGGCCAGCGCGGTCGACGCGGCCTGCGAATGCACGAGATAGTCGAGTTCGGCCTCCTGGATACGCTGGCCGAATTCGCCCGTATCGGGAAACCGGTGCAGCATCGTCGTCATCCACCAGGAAAAGCGCACTGCTTTCCAGACCCGCGCCAGCGCCTTGCCGGAATAGGCATCGAGCCCTGCCTGCGACTTCTCCTGATAAAATTCGCGAAGCCCGGCAAAGAGATAGCGCACGTCGCTCGCGGCAAGGTTTAATCCCTTGGCGCCGGTCGGCGGCACGATATGGGCGGCGTCGCCGACCAGGAACAGCTTGCCGAAGCGCATCGGTTCGGCGACGAAGGAACGCAGCGGCGCGATCGATTTTTCGAAGGATGGTCCGGTGACGACGGCAGCCGCGGTCTGCGGCGGCAGGCGGCTGCGTAACTCGTCCCAGAAGCGGTCATCGGACCAAGCCTCGACGCGCTCATCGACGGGAACCTGCACATAGTAGCGGCTGCGGTGCGTCGAGCGCATCGAGCACAGCGCAAAGCCTCGCTCGTGATTGGCGTAGACCAGTTCGTGGTCGGCCGGCGGCACTTCCGCCAGCACGCCGAGCCAGCCGAACGGGTACTGCCGCTCGAAGGTTTTCAGCGCCCCTTGCGGCACCGATCTGCGGCTGACGCCATGATAGCCGTCGCAGCCGGCGATGAAGTCGCAGTCGATGCGGTGGCTGGCGCCATCCTTGTCATAGGTGACGTAAGGCGTCTCGCCATCGAAATCATGCAGCGCGACATTCGCGGCCTCATAAACGGTGACGAGCCCCGCCGCCTCGCGCTTGTCCATCAGATCATGCGTCACTTCAGTCTGGCCGTAGACGGTGACATGCTTGCCGCCGGTGAGTGCGGCCAGATCGATGCGGTGCAGGCGTCCATCGAAGGCGAGCGAGATGCCGGAATGCGGCAGGCCCTCGGCATGCAGCCGCGCGGCAGCACCCGCCTCCTCCAGCAATTCGACCGTGCCCTGCTCGAGCACCCCGGCGCGCACGCGGCCAAGCACATGCTCGCGACTCGAGCGTTCGAGGATGATCGTCTCGATACCGATGGTGGCGAGAAGCTGGCCGAGCAGCAGGCCGGATGGTCCGGACCCGACGATAACAACCTGGGTGCGCATCAGTGTCCGAGACTTTCGATCTGCCCGGCGAGTTCAGCGGCGAGCCGCAAGGCGGCGGCGGTCGCGACCACCATCTGCGGCAGCAAGAGCCATTCCAGCGTCCACGCTGCACCGGACCGCTCCTGCTCATGCACCAGTGCCTGATGCATGCCGGAAAGCTGCGTGGCGTTGACGCGGGCCAGCGCCACCAGCGCTTCGGCCTTCACCGGGTTCTGCTTGTGCGGCATAGCCGACGAACTGCCGCCGCCGGAAAGCGCGATGTCGGTACCGGCCTGCGCCATCAGCGTCATGTCCTGCCCGAACTTGCCGAGGCTGCCCGTCACCAGCGACAGCCAGCCGGCGAAATCGGCGAGCGCATCACGCTGGCTATGCCATTGTGGCGCGTCGCCGAGGCCGAGCCTGGCGGCCAGTGCCGCGCGGACAAGCTCGGCCTTGTCGCCCAGTTTCTCCAGTGTGCCGGCCGGACCGCCGAACTGCACCACCAGCAGCCGCCCGGACTGTTCCGACAATCGCTGCTGGTGCCGTTGCAGCGGCGCCCGCCATGCCCTGACGCGGTCCGACACCTGGATCGGGATTGCCGGCTGCATGCGCGTCATCGCCATCAGCGCCCTGCCCCCGAACTGTTCCTCGAGAGAAGCAAATCGCACGATGTTCTCGGTCAACAGCAGGCCAAGATGCTCGACCACGGGTTTCAGCCGGAGCATCAGCGCGGTGTCGAAGACGTCCTGGCTGGTCGCCCCGAAATGAACCCACTGGCCATGCGGTTCGCCAACCGCGGTTTTGATCTGCCGCACCAACTCGGGAACTGCGACGCCATCTCTGGCGACGCCGGCGCGCAGCTTCGGCGTGTCGGGCCGGAATGATGCCAGAGCCATAACGATCGCGGCTTCGGCCTCGTGAGGGATGACGCCGCATGCTGCCTCGGCCTCCGCCAGCGAGCGCTCGAAGGCGAGCATCGCGGCGATCTCCGCTTCCACGGAAAAATGCCTCGCCGCCTCCTCGTCGCCGAGAAGGCCGGACAGCAGCGGATGGTCGAAAGGCGATACGGGCATGTCGCGGCCGGTCAGCTGTCGAAGAAGACCGTCTCCTTCTCGCCCTGCAGATGGACATCGAAGATGTAGCTGCCGCCCTTGCGCTCGGCGATCAGCGTCGGCACCCGTATGCGCTGCTCGATGCGGGCAAGGATCGGGTCCTCGGCATTGGCCTTTGCCTCGTCGGAGAAATAGAGCCGGGTGTGCAGGCCGATATTGATGCCGCGCGCCACGATCCACAGGCTGACATGCGGCGCCATCAGCCGCCCGTCGCGGAACGGTACGCGGCCGGGCTTGATCGTCTGGAAGCTGCACAGACCGGTTTCCATGTCGCTCGGGCAGCGGCCCCATCCCAAGAAATCCGGATCGGCTGCTCCGCGCAATTCGGCCGGCGAATTGTAGAGCCCATTGGCGTCGGCCTGCCAGATCTCGATCAGCGCATCCCTGAGCGGCGTACCGGTGCCGTCGAGCACCCGGATCTCGAGCCCGATCCGCTCGCCTTGGGTCTTGTCGTTGACCATCGAAGCGCCGAGATCGGCCGGATAGACCCCACCGATGCCGCAGAAGTTGGGCGTCAGCCCGATATGCACATAGGGGCCGGCGGTCTGCGAGGGGCTTTCCTTGAGACGGTCGAGCGACTGCGCCATCAATTGCCCTCCGGCCGGTTCTCGAACAGCGAGGCGCGCCGTCCGCGCAGCACGATGTCGAACTTGTAGGCGCGTGCATCCATCGGGATCGTCGCCTGCATGTCCAGGGCGGCGACCAGCGTCTCGATTGCAGCCTTGTCGCGAATGCCGCGCACGATCGGGCAATGCCAGATCAGCGGATCGCCTTCGAAATACATCTGCGTGATCAGCCGCTGCGCGAAGGCATGGCCGAAGATCGAGAAATGGATGTGTGAGGGCCGCCAGTCATTGGGCCCGTTCGGCCAGGGATAGGGCCCGGGCTTGACGGTGCGAAAAGCATAGCCGCCATCCTCGCCGGTGATGGTGCGGCCGCAGCCGCCGAAATTCGGGTCGAGCGGCGCCAGATAGCCGTCCTTCTTGTGGCGGTAGCGGCCGCCTGAATTGGCCTGCCAGAATTCGAGCAGCGCGCCCGACACGCCCTTGCCGCGCTCGTCGAGCACCTTTCCGTAGACGATGATGCGCTCGCCGATGGCACTTTCGCCGGGCCTGGCGAAATTGTGGATCAGATCGTTGTCGAGTTCGCCGAGCATGGCGTGGCCGAACACCGGGCCGGTGAGTTCCGACGCTGTGTTGTCGAACGCCAGCAGCGCCTTCTGCGGCGAGCGCAGCACGGAGGTCTTGTAGCCCGGCGTCAGCACCGGCGGGTGCCATGTCCGGTCGCGCTGGAAGAAGGCACCGGTCTCCGGCATCCGGTTCGAGCCGGGCTCAGGCATGGGCGCTCTTGCCTCCGTCCATTTGCGAGAACACCTCCTTGGCGATCTTGAAGGCGCGGTTTGCCGCCGGCACGCCGGCATAGATCGCGACGTGCAGGAACGCCTCGCAGATATCGTCGCGCGAAGCGCCAGTGTTGGCGGTGGCGCGCACATGCATGGCCACCTCCTCATCATGGCCGAGTGCCGCCAGCAGCGCCAGCGTCACGATCGAGCGCTCACGATGACTCCAACCGGGCCGCGCCCACACGGTTCCCCAGGCGGCCTCGGTGATCAGGTGCTGGAACGGCCGGTCGAAATCGGTGGCGGCGTCCTCGGCGCGATCGACATGCGGATCGCCGAGCACCGAACGCCTGACCGACAGTCCGGCGCGGAATGCGTTTGTATTCTTCGACACTTCATCCATGAGTTTGCTTTCCATCGGCAAGCGAAGCGACAAAGTCGCGGATCAGCGCGGTGAGCGCTTCGGGCTGCTCGACGCAGGGGATGTGCCCGGCGTCGCGGATCACCTCGAAGCGCGCGCCGGGGATGAGGTCGGCCAGCGAGCGCACCAGCTCGGGCGGCGTCGAACCGTCCTGGTCGCCGACGACGCAGAGCGTCGGCACCGCGATGCGGCGCGCGGCTTCGGTGAAATCCGCGTCGCGGACGGCGGCGCAGGTCCCGACATAACCGGCAAGCGCCTGCCTGGTCAGCATGTTCCAATAGCCGTCAAGCTCGGCCGAACGCGCCGTGTGGAAGGCGGGGGTGAACCACATTTTGAGCACCCCATCGGCAATCTCCTGGATGCCCTTGCTTTCGACCGTTGCAATGCGCGCGTTCCAGCTGTCGGCCGTGCCGATCTTGTGCGCCGTGTCCGACAGGACAAGGCCTTCGACAGCTTCGGGGCGCCGCGCATAAAATCCTTGTGCGATGAGCCCACCCACCGACAGGCCGCACAGCACGACCTTGCCAAGGCCGAGATGATCGATGAGGCCGCAGAGATCGTCGACATGGTCGTCGATCGAGTTGATACCGCCAATGTCGGAGAGCCCGTGGCCACGCTTGTCGTAGACGAGCAGAGGCATTTCACCATCGAGCGCCGAGACAATTTCGTCCCAGATCCGGAAGTCGGTTCCCAGCGAATTGATGAACACGATCGGGCGCGCATTGCCAGCTGCCGGCCTGTAGCGGTGATGCAGCGTGATGCCGCCGATGCTGACGAATGGCACGATTTCGATCCTCCGCTGCTACCTTGCACTAGGTGTTTGGTTCGGTAAAATGATATTTTGCGGCATTTCATTAACTTGGGGGTTATCGAACCATGGCCGAAAGCCGCATCCGCTTCAGACACCTGCAGGCGTTTCTCGAAGTGGCGCGGCAAGGCAGCGTGGCGCGCGCCGCCGATTTCCTGCATGTCAGCGCGCCGGCGGTGACCAAGACATTGCGCGAACTGGAAGAGGCGCTCGGCATCGCCGTCGTCGAACGCGACGGCCGCGGCATAAGGGTGACGCGGCTCGGCGAGATCTTCCTCGGCCATGCCGGCACGGCAGTCACCGCGCTGAAGCGCGGCGTCGATTCCGTCCGCCAGGACGGCGCCATCAACCGCCACCCGATCCGCATCGGCGCGCTACCCACCGTGTCGGCGCGGGTGATGCCGCTCGCCATGAACCTGTTCCTGAGCGAGAACACCGGCGCCGCGATCAAGATCGTCACCGGCGAAAATGCGGTGCTTCTGGAACAGCTGCGCGTCGGCGCGCTCGACCTCGTCGTCGGCCGGCTCGCGGCGCCGGAAAACATGACCGGCTTCTTCTTCGAGCATCTCTATTCCGAACAGGTGCTGTTCGTGGTGCGGGCCGGACATCCGTTGCTCGAGCCTGGCCAGGATGTGTTCGCCCGCCTCGACGAATTCCCTGTGCTGATGCCAACGCGGGAATCCGTCATCCGCCCCTTCGTCGACCGCCTGTTCATCACCAATGGCATGACGGCGCCGGCGACCGAGATCGAGACCGTCTCGGATTCCTTCGGCCGTTCCTTCATGCGCCAAAGCAATGCCGTCTGGATCATCTCGGCCGGCGTCGTCGCCAACGAAATCGCCAGCGGCGCCTTCGTCGCCTTGCCGGTCAACACCGAGGAGACCAAGGGACCGGTTGGCCTGACGATGCGCACCGACACCGCCCCCTCGCCGGCCTTCACCATCCTGCTGCAGACCATCCGCGAGGCGGCCAGCCACCACGCCTGACGCTGACTGCAATTCCGGACGGAAAGCCGCTAGACACTTTCCTGGATTTGCTTAATCGACTGAATGCGGCATCGCGGCAACGCCGAGCAGCCTCTCGATGGTCTGCGGACTGGCGCGCAGTGCCGCTGGCGTCCCGGTCCAGGCGACCCGGCCGCGCTCGAGGATGAGCACCTGATCGGCGAAGTCCAGTGCGGCACGTATCCTTTGCTCGACCAGCAGGATGGTCATGTCGCCGCCGGAAGCGAGCCGCATCAGCGCCGCCATGAGTTCGTCGCAGATCACGGGCGCCAGTCCTTCGAGCGGCTCGTCAAGCATCAGCACGGATGGACGACCGAGAATGGTACGCGCCGTCGTCAGCATCTGCTGTTCGCCGCCTGAGAGCTGGTTGCCGCGATTGCGCCGGCGCTCCTTCAGCCGAGGGAACATGGCGTAAGCCTCGTCCACGGCCGAGCGCTGGCGATCCTTCAGCCCGACGAAGAGGTTCTCCTCCACGGTCAGCGACGGGAAGATGCCGCGCTCCTGCGGCACGTAGCCGAGGCCAAGCCAGGCACGCGAGGCGCTGTCCTTGCCGACGATGTCGACGCCTCCCAGCCTGATCTCTCCGGCATGGCGCCGTGTCTGGCCGGCGATCGTGGCGAGCAGTGTAGACTTGCCGACGCCGTTTCGTCCGAGCACCGCCAGCCTGGCGCCCGCAGGCGATACGAAAGATACATCCTCGAGCACACGGGTCTGACCGTAGCCGGCGGTCAGACCCGATATCTCAAGCGACGCTGCGGTCATCGGCATAGCTCCCGAGATAGGCCTCGCGCACGCGTGCGTCCTTGGTCACATCGCCGGGTGCGCCGTCGAAGATGATCGTGCCGGCGGCCAGGACGATGACCCGTTTGGCAAAACGGAACACGAGATCCATGTCGTGTTCGATCATGAGCACCGCCAGGTCGGCGGGAAGCCCGGCGAGTGCGGCCTCGATGCGCGGGGTTTCGCTTTGCGGAACACCGGCCGCTGGCTCGTCCAGCAACAACACTTTCGGTCTCAACGCCAGCGCGAACGCAATCTCCAGCAGCCGCTGTTGCCCGTAGGCGATCTCCGCAACCTTGCGGTCGGCGGCGGCCTCCAGGCCAAGCGTGCGCAGCAGCGCCTCGCTCTCGTCGAGGACTTCAGGCATCGACCAGAGCGTTCCGTACAGGCGGCCGGTACGGCCCTGGCGCTGCAGGACGGCGAGTGCGAGATGCTCCCGCGGCGTCATCTCCGGGAACAGACGCGTGACCTGAAAGGATCGTACCAGGCCGCGCTGCACGCGCTGCATCGGATTCATGCCGTTGAGCGGCTCGCCAGCGATGCGGACGACCCCTGAATCCGGTTTCAGATGGCCGGTGACGAGATTGACGAACGTGGTCTTGCCGGCGCCGTTCGGCCCGATCAGCGCCACGCGGTCGCCTGGCGCCATCGCCAGCGAGACGGCCTGGGTCACCGCCAGCCCGCCGAAGGCCTTGCTCAGTCGCTCGACCTCGAATACCGCGCTCATCTTCGCCTCCACTGATCGAACAGATGGGCGGCCGTGCCAAAAATGCCGCGCGGCGCAAACAGCACGACGCCGACCAGCAGCGCGCCCATGATCGTCAGCCAGTGGAACGGGTTGGCGGCGGAAACGAAATCCTCGAACAGCATGAAGACGACCGTGCCGATGATCGCGCCGTAGAGCGATCCGGTGCCGCCGATCACCAGCATCACCAGCGCCTGCGCCGAGAGGGTGAAGCTCAGGCTGTCGAGGCCCACCACCTGGGTGGAGATTGCATTGAGGCCACCGCCGACGCCGGCGACCAGGCCGGAGATGATGTACATCTTGAGCAGCGTCTTGCGCACCGACGCACCCATTGCCGCAACCCGGATCGGATCCTGCCGGATGCCGCGGCAGAGCATGCCGAACGGAGAGCGGGACAGGCGCTGCAGCAGGAAGAAGACGATCACCAGCAGCGCTATCCCCAGCCCATAGGCGGTGCGTCCCCAAAGATCGAATGCGAAAACGCCGAACAGCGGGCTTGGCGCAATGTCCGTCAGGCCATCGCTACCGCCGGTCCAGCTCGCGGCCTTGTTGGCCGCCTCGTGAAAGAGATTGACGATGGCGATCGAAAGCACGAGTTGCCCGAGCCCGTGGCCGCGCAGGACGACGAGGCCGGATATCAAGCCGGCGACCGCGCCGCCGGCGGCGCCTGCCGCAATCATGGCGATCGGGTCGGTAATGCCGAAATGCGCTGCGGCGATACCGGCGGCATAAGCACCCGCACCGAACAGCGCGGCGTGGCCGAGTGTCGCCACGCCGCAGAAGCCGGTCACGAGATCGACCGACAGCACCAGCATGACGATGCCTATGACGCGCGTCAGCAGCGCAAGATTGTTGGGAAACAGCAGATAGAAGATGATCGCGGCGGCCAGGATCGCCGCAAGGCCGATCCAGTCAGCCGAAGCGGAGAAACGCGGCCTGGCGACTTGCCCGGCGAGGCTTGCAGGATGATCGGCGTCCATCCGTCAGGCCTTTCCAAGAAGGCCGCGCGGAAACGCGCAGACGATGGCGATCACGGCAAGGTAGAAGAAGAATTCGCCATATTCCGGCACCAGATAGCGCCCCGTCGTGTCGATCGCGCCAAGCACCAGGCAGGCAAGCAAGGCACCGCCGATCGAGCCGGCTCCGCCGACCGAGACGACGACGAGGAAAGTCACCATGTAGCGCAACGCGTAGTAGGGCTCGATCGGCAGCAGCTCGGCGCCGACGATGCCGCCGAACGCGGCAAGGCCGACCGAGATCGCGAAGCTCGCCGCGTAGACGTATTTCGTCCTGACGCCGAGCGCGGCAGCCATCGGCGTGTTGTCCACCGAGGCGCGCAGCTTCACCCCGAAGGGCGTCCGCTCGACGAGATACCAGAGAGCCGCGGCGACGGCGAGGCCGCACAGGATCGCGAACAGCTTGTGCGCGGCAATCGAACGAAAGCCGAGATCGACCGGTCCGCTCAGCATGGCGGGCAGCGGGATGGTCTTGAGCGTCGGCCCGAACAGATAGTTCGCGATGCCGATGACGCAGAAGGTGATGCCGATCGTCATGAGCACCTGGATGAGTTCCGGCTTGTTGTAGATGCGGCGGTAGAGCAGTCGCTCGATCGGTGCCGCAATCACGACGGTGCCGGCCACCGCCAGCACGACACCGGCGACATAGCCCAGGCCCAGATCACGCACCGCATAGGAGGCCAGATAGCCGCCAACCATCGCGAAGGCGCCGTGCGCCAGATTCACCACCCGCATCAGCCCCATTGTCATCGACAGGCCGATCGAGATGACGAACAGCACCATGCCGTAGGCAAGGGCGTCGACCGCGATGCTGAGCACGCTCTGCATGTCTCACTCCGAGGGCTCGCCGGCGGACAGGCGCCCGCGGACATGGATCTGGCGGCTGGGGGCTCGCCTCGGCAAGGTTACTTGGCGGCGGCGAGACCGGGATCGGCCATGTTCGCGAACGTCTGGATCTCCTTGTTGTAGTAGGTGCCGTCAGCGGCCTTGGCGACCTCCCGCAAATAGATGTTCTGCGTGAGGTGGCGGCTTTCGGGATCGATCGACACTGGTCCGCGCGGACTTTCCCAGGCCATGCCCTTGACGGCGTCGACGGCCTTGGCGGCATCCTGCCTGCCCCCGGTCGCTTCGATCATCTTGTAGATCACCCGCATGCCGTCATAGGCGCCGACCGACGGGAAGGACAGCTCGGCCGGGTTGCCGATCGCGGCACGCGCCGCCTCGACGAACTTCTTGTTCTCGGGCGAGTCATGCGCGACGGAATAATGGAAGGTGGTCGTCACGCCGAGAGCGGTATCGCCCAGCGCTGGCAGATCGGATTCCTGCGTCAGGTCGCCAGGTGCCAGGAACTGGATGCCGGCTCCCTTGAGGCCGTTCTCGTTGTAGGACTTCAGGAAGCCCAGGGTGGTCGGACCGGACGGCAGGAAGGCAAACACGGCCTCGGCGCCGGAGTCCTTCACGCGCTGCATGATCGGACTGAAATCGGTCGTCGAAAGCGGCATGCGAACCGACTCGACGATCTCGCCGCCATCCGCCTTGAAGGTGGTCGAGAAAGCCGTCTCGGCATCGACACCGGGGCCGTAGTCGCTGACGACGGTGATGACCTTCTTGATGCCGCGCGCGGTCGCCACCTTTGCCATGGGTACCGACGTCTGCCAGAGCGTGAAGGAGGTGCGCACGACGAGCGGGCTCTTGGTCACGATCGCCGACGTGGCCGCGTTCATGATCACCATCGGCACGTTCGCCTGCTCGAGAAGCGGCGTGACCGCCATCGCATCGGGCGTGAAATAGAATCCGGCGAGATACTGGACGCTCTCCTTGACGACCAGATCCTGGGCAAGTGCCTTGGCTTGTGCGGGGTTGGCTGCCGGAAGGTCGCGATAGACGATTTCGACGTCGTCGTCGCCGACCTTGGCGCCGTTCAACGCCATCCAGGCGTCGATGCCGGCCTTGAAATTCTTGCCCTGGATGGCGAATGGACCGGAGAACGGCCCTACCACGCCGACCTTGATCGTCTCCGCACCAGCGGTTCCGCTGAGCGCTATCGCCGCCACCGCGGCCAGAAGCATGCGTTTCATGGCTTTCCTCCCTCAGCAGCCACCCAGCCTCCAGCAGGGTTTTCGACCGCATCGGTCTGGTCTCTCATGCAGAAATGGTGATGTAAAATGAAAATAAGTCGTCGATTGTTAACCTCCTGGATAGGGAATCCGAAGCGAAGGCGGCCATGGTTTCCGCCGGCGCTGCTTTCGGTCGCCACTGAAACGAGCGGAGCGGTGCTATCCGAGAGTGAGCCCGGCCTTGCGCGCTTCCTCACGCAGGAACGGCAGCCCGACCTCGATGACGTCGCGCGGGTCTTCCGCCACCGGGCGCCACACCGCGAGGCCGCCGGCGATGTCGACGTCGACATGGTTCATGCTTTCCAGCGTGATCGGCCCCTCATAGCCGATATCGGCGATCGCCTTCATGCAGGCAGCCCAGTTGAGCATGCCGCGTCCCGGCACGCCGCGATTGGCCTCCGACACGTGCACATAGCCGAGGAAGGGTGCTGCCGCCTCGAAGCCGGCGGCAAAGCTCTCCTCCTCGATATGCATGTGGTAGGTGTCGAGGTGGATGAAGATATTGGACGCGCCGATGCGCTCGATGATCCTCGTTGCATCGATGCCGCGGTTGATCAGATGCGTCTCATAACGGTTGCAGGGCTCGATGCCGAGCCTCAGGCCGCGTGACTTTGCCGCCTTCGCCGCCCGCTCGAGGAAACGGCACATGCCGTCGATTTCCTTGCGCGTCGGCGCCCGCCCGGTGGTCTTGCCGATCGTGCCATAGGTGACGCCGCCGAGGGCCTCGGCGCCGACCTCGTTGCAGACCTTGAAGGCCGGTTCGAGGAAATCCAGCGCCTCGTCCGGCCGCTCGACCACGTCTAGCGCGCGCGGCAGGCCGAGCGACGGGATCAGCTCGACGCCATAGTGATTGGCGAAGGCGCGGGTGCGCTTGGTGTCGATCTCCTCAGGTCGCAGCAGCGGGATCTCCATCAGCCCGATGCCGTATTCCTTCAGCCGGTCCATCTGCGGCTCGATGCGCGCCAGGTCCCAGACCGGGGCGATGGCGAAAGTGTGCAGTCCAAAAGTGTTCATAAGGTTCAGCCTCGTTGTTCATGCGCCGCCGCGGCGCTGGTATCGCCGCCGCCGACGATGCGGCTGACGACTTCGTTCATGTTGGTCTTGGCGGTGACGAGATCGGCGTCCGCCCGGCCGTGGCGAAGCACCACGATACGGTCGGTGACCGAGAGCACGTCGTTGAGCCGGTGCGAGATCAGGATGACGGCGATGCCTTCCGACCTCAGCCGCCGGATCAGATCGAGCACGCTCTGCACCTCGCGCACGGCAAGTGCTGCAGTCGGCTCGTCCATGATCACCAGCTTCGGGTTGAAGGTCAGCGCCCGGGCGATCGCCACCGTCTGCTGCTGGCCGCCCGAGAACGAGCCGACCGAGCGGTTGATCGAAGGCAGATGCGCGCCGAGCCGCTCGATCATTTTCGCGGCCTGGCGGTCCATCTCGGCCTTGTCGACAATACCCGGAAACAGGCCGAACAGCTTCTTCGTCGGCTCGCGACCGAGGAAGATGTTGGCGGCCACGTCCTGTTGCTTGGCCAAGGACAGGTCCTGATAGATCATCTCGATGCCAAGTTCGCGCCGCTGGCCGGGATCGAGCGTGAGAATGTCCTTGCCGTCGAATTCGATCGAGCCGGAATCGGCCCGGTATATACCGGTAATAGTCTTCATCAGCGTCGACTTGCCGGCGCCATTATCGCCGACGAGGCCGACGACCTCGCCTGCCGCAACCGAAAGGTCGACGCCATGCAGCACGTCGACCGCGCCAAAACTCTTGCGAATGCCATGGAGCGAAAGAAGGGTCATACGCGCGACTCCTTCCGGACCTGATATTGGTCGATGAACACCGCAAGGATCAGCACCGCGCCGATCGCCATCTGCTGGTAGTAGGACTGCACGGCAAGCAGCGTCAGCCCGTTCTGCAGCACGCCCATGATCAGCGCGCCGATCATCGTGCCGAGGATTGAGGCGCGGCCGCCGAACAGATTGGTACCGCCGATGATCGCCGCGGTGATCGCGGTCAGCTCGTAATTGATGCCGGCCGTCGGGTCGCCGGCGTTGACGCGGGCGGTGAACAGCAGGCCGGCAAGGCCAGCGAGCGCCCCGGACAGCGTATAGATGATGCGGCGGTGATGTTCGACGCGGATGCCGGCGGCGCGCGCCGCACCTTCGCTGTCGCCGAGCGCCAGCGTGTGGCGGCCGAAGCGTGTATAGGCGAGCACGCAATGCGCGACGATGGCCGTCAGCACCAGCAGGATGACCGGCATCGGAATGCCGAACGGCCGGCCCTGGCCGATATAGACGATCGCCGCCGGCAGGCCGTAGATCGCCCTGCCCTGCGAAATGACCAGCGCCAGACCACGCGCCAGGCCGAGCATGCCGAGCGTGACGATGAAGGCGGGCACGAACGCGCGGGTGACCAATTGCCCGTTGATGTAGCCGGCAAGCCCGCCAGCCAGGATGCAGGCGATGACCGCAAACACCGACGGCCAGCCGAGATTGACGGCAACGAAGGCGCCGGCCACGCCCGCCAGCCCCATGACCGAGCCGAGCGACAGGTCGAGCCCGCCAGAACCGATGACGAAGGTGGCCGCGATCGCCAGCACGCCGATCGTCGAGGTCGCCAAAAGGATGTTGAGGAAATTGCTGAGCGACAGGAAGAAGGGCGACAGAACCGCCATCGCCGCGCTCAGCGCCAGAAGCACGACAAGCGATTCCAGCCTTATGTGGAGCCGTTCGACGGATGCACGCTGCACCCGAGCCCAGAAACCGGGCTGCGCCATTTCGGAAGCCATGTTGCCTCGCTTGCGAGAAAAGAAGTTGGCTGGCGCAGGCTAAACCCGCGCCAGCCTGTCCGGGAGGACTATTTCACATATTCGAGCATCGGCTCCTTGCCAGCGTCGAGCACATCCTTGGTCAGCACCAGCGTCGGCACGGCGATGTTCTCCTCGACCTTGTCGCCGGCGATCGCCTTCTTGACGTTCTCGACCGCCTGCTTACCGACCAGATAGGGAAGCTGCGCCACGGAAGCGTTGAGCCGGCCTTCCTTGATCGACTTCACGGCATCCGAATTGCCGTCAACGCCGATGATCGTCACCTGCTCGCCCTTGCCGGCGGCATAGACGGATTCGACCGCGCCCAGCGCCATGCCGTCATTGGCGCAGAAGATGGCGACGAGATCCGGATGCGCGGTCAGCGTGTCGGTCGCGATCGACGCCGCCTTGCCGCGATCCCAGTCGCCGGGCAGCGAGGCGACCACTTCCAGCCCCGGCGCCAGTTCCTTCAGCTTGTCGGCAAAACCCTTGGCGCGCTTCTCGCCGGTAATGTTGCCCGACAGGCCTTCGATGACCAGCACCGGGCCCTTGGCGTCCTTGCCGAGCTTGGACACCAGATATTCGGCGCCCTGCCCGCCGGCCGCGACATTGTCGGAGCCGATGCGGAAGGTGATCTTGATGCCTTCCTTGTCGAGCACCGCCTGATCGAGATTGCCGTCGAGATCGACGACCTTGATGCCGGCACCCTGCGCCGCCTTCAGGCAGGGCAGCAGATTGGTGGAGTTGATGGCGGCAGTGATCATTGCCACGGGCTTGCGCTCGAGCATGGTGTTGCAGAGGTTGAGCTGCGGCTCGGCCGCCTGGTCGCTTTCGGCCGCCTGCTGGAAATACTTCACGCCGGCTTCCTTGGCGCCATCCTCGACGCCCTGGCCCATCGCGCCCCAGAAAGGATTGGCCAGCGTCTTCATCAGCACGCCGTATTCGCCGTCCTCAGCCTTCGCCGCACCGATGGCCGAAACCGCCAGAGCGACGCCGAGGGCAAGAGTAAATCGATTTATCTTTAGAACCAATGCTTTCATGTCTTCCTCCCTTTTGATGTCACGCGCCACGAGCCAAAGCCAGGTGCGGCGCCACTTGGTTGTCGACAATGGGGGCTATTGTCGGTTTCCTCCCCCGGAATGCGGGCCGCTGCCTGGCGAGCCAACGGATTCCCGCATCAAAACCTTGCATGGCTCGAGCCGCGCCTTGGGCGGGCCATCCCCGCCATCGATCCTGGCAAACAACACATCCATTGCCTGGGCGGCGATCTGCCGGACCGGCTGCACAACTGCGGCGATGGCCGGCCATGTCACCTGCATCCATTCGGCATCGTCGAAGCCGACCAGCGAGATGTCGTCCGGGCAATGCCAGCCGCGCCGGCGGAATTCCGACAGCGCCACCAGCGTGCCCTTGAGGAACAGCGAATAGACCGCCGTCGGTCGTTCACCTCTTTTGGCGCCCTTGTCGAAATAGTCGTGCAACAGCGCACGCAACGGCTCGACTTCGCTCTCCGAAAGCACGACGTCGATCCGCACGTCCGGCACCAGTTCCAGCGCCTTGGCGCGAAACCCGTCGAGACGGGCGCGCACCGTCGCTGCCTGCTGACCAAGGCCAATGACTAGGATGTGGCGGTGCCCCTTGCCGATCAGTTCGCGCGCCACCTCGGCGCTGGCGGCAGCACTGTCGGCCGAGACCGTGTCGAAGGCATCGTCGGCAAGCACCCGGTCGATCAGCACACCGGTCATGCCATTGGCCTTCATGAAGCCGGCTGCCGGGCCATGCTCATTGCGCACCGGCGCCAGTACCACGCCGGCGACCCGCCAGTCATGCATGCGCGCAAGGACTTCCTTCTCGCGTGCTTCCGACTCACGGCTTGAGGCAGCCACCAGCGTGTAGCCGCGCTGCTCGGCAAGGCCCTCGAGTTCGCTGACCATCTGGCCGAAGAATTCGCTCTCGAATTCGGGCATGATGGCGCCGATGATGCGGCGCTTCGCCCGCCGCATGTCGGAGGCCAGCGGATCGACACGGTAGCCCAAATGCTCGACGGCATCGAAGACACGCTGCGCATTTTCGGGCTTCACCGTGGTGACGCCCGCCAGAACCTTGGAGACCGTGGCCGCGGACACGCCGGCGCGGCTAGCCACGTCGTGGATCGACGAACGCCGCTGGGCTTGCCGATGCGCCATTATCCTACTCCCGAGGGCAGGTCACTGCCCCTGCCGCGCCGTTGGTAATCGATAAATCGATTTTTCGCAGTTGTAAATCGTTTAATCATGCGTAAAACACAGAGGTGAATGGCGTGATACGATCGCGCCAGGAGGAGCATCATGCCCGACAATGCTTTGCCGCTGGTCATCAGCGCGCCCGAGCCCCGCACGCTCGACCTGATCTTCACGCCGCCGCAGCTGGCGCTTTTTCGCAAGAAGTATCGCATCGTCGAAACAACGCCCGAAGGCGTCGCCGGGTTGCCGCCGGATGTGCTGGCCGCGGCGCGCTACATCGTCGGCCAGCCACCGATCGCGCCTGAGACACTCGAAAGCCTGAAGGCGCTGCGCTGCATCTTCAATGTCGAGACCAACCTCCTCAACAACATGCCTTACGAGACGCTGTTTCAGCGCGGCATCCATGTCGTCACCACCGGGCTGGTGTTTGCCGAGCCGGTGGCCGAACTCGGCCTTGCCATGGCGCTCAACCTTGCGCGCGGCATCGTCGATGCCGACGTCGCCTTCCGGCAGGGCAAGGAACTGTGGGGCGGCGACGGCAACCAGAAAGCGCGGCTGCTGTCGGGCGCCGATGTCGGCATCATCGGCTTCGGCGACCTTGGGCGTGCACTGAATCGCCTGCTGTCCGGCTTCCGAACCAGGACAAAAGTCTTCGACCCCTGGCTGCCGCCATCGATCCTCATCGACAATGGCGTCGAGCCGGCCTCGCTCGATGATGTCCTGTCCACCAGCGACTTCGTCTTCGTCGTCGCCTCGGTGACCAGCGAGAACCAGGGCTTTCTCGGCGCCGACGCCTTCACGAAAATGCGTGAAGGGGCAGCCTTCATCCTGCTCAGCCGCGCCGGTGTCGTCGACTTTCAGGCGTTGATGGACGCTGTCCGCAGCGGCCACATCGTCGCCGCCAGCGACGTCTTCCCGGAAGAGCCGCTGGCTCGAGACCATCCCGTGCGCGCCCTGCCCGGCTTCCTGCGCTCGGCCCACCGCGCCGGAGCGCTCGACATCGCCTTCAAGCGCATGGGCGACATGGTGCTGGAGGACATGGATCTGATCGACCGCGGCCTACCGCCGCTGCGCTCGAAGCGCGCCGAGCGCGAGACCGTTTCTAGGATGCGCTCGAAGCCGGTGGACAAGAACTGATCTGATCAATCGTGGCTCGGCGACGCTGCCGCCCGCAAGATCGGACCCGATGCTAGTCGAGTGAGCCGAGCCGAAGCGCGTTGCGCGCGATCTTCCAGGCGGATTCGACATGCCGCCGCGCCGCGGCCTCGGCCTCTTCCGGCTTGCGTGAGCGGATGGCATCCATGATCCCGGTCATTTCGGCGATCGCCGGCTCACGGCGGTTCTCCGAGGCGATGGTCATGGAGCGCAACTGGTTGATGCGGACATTCAGCCCGTTGACGATTTCCCAAGCAATGCGTTTGTCCGCCGCCTCGAAGAGCACCTCATAGAATTTGGCCGTCGCTCGCATCACCTCGACCGGCTGCCCCGACGCCCATGCGTCGAACAGATTGGCCAGCGCGCTGTCCAGCAAGGAAATCTGCTCGTCCGTGGCCGACATGGCGCAGGCCCGCGCGGCGATGCCCTCCAGCAGCGCCCGCAATTCATAGATCTCGTCGGTGCGGCCGAGATCGGGCTTGGCCACGGCAGGCCCATGGCCCGGGATCATCTGCACCAGGCCTTCCGCCTCCAACTGCCGCAGAACCTCGCGCACCACCGACCGGCTGACGCCAAGCTGGTCGCAGAGCGGCCGCTCGACCAGCCGCTCGCCCGGCTGGAAATGGAAATCCATGATCGCCTCGCGCATGCGCTCCAGCGCCAGCGTTCTCAGCGTCTTGGCGGAGCGGTCGATCCGCAGCGTATCGTCTGACATTTTCTCTCCGCCTCCTCGCGCTGCCACAAAACAGATTCCATGACCGGTTGACAAGGTTCTTGGCGCTCCATAGCATGGTATACCATAAGACGATATAGGGATGGCGGCGTTGCATGGCGCCGTCGCGACCAAGGACATCTGATGAAACCAGCCATTCGAAAGACCGTCACCTACATCGAGAACACGCTGATCGAGGGCGGCAAGACGGCACCCCGGCCGCTGCGTCTGATCGGCGTCGCCGCGGTGCTGACGAACCCCTGGGCCGGACGCGGTTTCACCGAAGATCTTTCGCCTGAGATCCGCGCCATCGCTCCCGTCCTGGGCGAATTGTTGACGCGGGAAATCATCGCCGTCGCGGGTTCGGGCGAAGCCATCGAAGGCTATGGCAAGGCCGCCATCTGCGGCACGTCGGGCGAGATCGAGCATGCATCGGCGCTGATCCACACGCTACATTTCGGCAACCACTATCGCCGCGCCGTCGGCGCCAAGACCTATCTCGCCTTCACCAATCTGCGCGGCGGACCGAACACGCCGATCATGATCCCGCTGATGGACAAGAACGACGAAGGCCGCCGCTCTCACTATCTGACCGTGCATTTCCAGATCGGCGATGCGCCCGCCCCCGACGAACTGGTGGTGGCGCTCGGCGCCTCCATCGGCGGCCGTCCGCACCATCGCATCGGCGACCGCTATCAGGATCTCAAGGAGGTCGGTGATTTGCATGGCTGACGTCGCCGCCTTGATCCGACGCACGGCTCCCAATGGCACCGGCTTCATCCGCGCCGGCTCCGGAGCGCCGGTGCTTTTCATCCACGGCGTCGGCATGAATGCCGCGATCTGGCAGCCTCAGATTGAGATGATGAAAGACCGCCACGACGTGGTCGCCATCGACATGCTCGGCCATGGCGGTTCACCCCTGCCGCCGGAAAATGCCGAACTGTCGGATTTTGCCGACCAGGCAATTGCCTTGCTCGACCATCTCGGTCTCGCTTCCGTAGCCGTGATCGGCCATTCGATGGGTGCACTCGTCGCCCAGGAGATCGCACTTCGCGCGCCGTCCCGAGTGAATTCCATCGTCTGCCTCAGCGCGGTCTTCCGCCGCCCTGCGGCCCTCGCCCAGGCGGTGCGCGAGCGCGCGGCGGCGCTCGGCGGTCACGGCGACCCACAAGCCATTGCCGCAACGATTGCCCGCTGGTTCGGCGATCCGATCCCGGCCGATCTTGTCGGCGCTGCCGCAACCGCTCGCACCGCGCTCGAAAGCGTCGACGCGCAGGGCTACGCCCGCACCTACCGTCTGTTTGCCCGTGCCGATACCGAGCATGTCGATCGTCTGGCCGGACTTGCCGCACCAGTCCTGTTCATGACCGGATCGGAAGACAGGAACTCCACGCCGGCCATGTCGGCAGCGATGGCGCGGCTTGCGCCAAACGGCCAATGCCTGGTTCTGAGCGGCGAAAAGCACATGATGACAATCGCTTCGCCCGAAAAAGTGACTCACCATATCAGGGCGTTTCTCGACAGGGCTGCGGATGCTTCCGTCGGCACCGATCCTGCTTTCGACGCCACTGAATTCCGGCGCGCGCTCGGCTCCTTCCTGACCGGCGTCACCATCGTGACGGCGATCGGCGCGGAAGGCGAACCCCGCGGCTTCACCGCCAACTCCTTCACCTCGGTCTCGCTCGAGCCGCCGCTGGTGCTGGTCTGCATTGCCAAGAAGGCGCTGGGGCACCAGACTTTTTCGACCTCCAAAGGTTTCGCGATCAACATCCTGTCGGAGGCGCAAAAAACCCAATCCGGCATCTTCGCCTCCAAGGCCGCCGACAAGTTCGCCGCCGTGGCGTGGCAATCCGGACAGACCGGCAATCCCCTGATCGACGGTTCGGTCGCCGTGTTCGATTGCGACATGGAGCAACTGGTCGATGCCGGTGACCATTCGATCCTCATCGGCCGTGTCCGCGATTTCACCCACAATGGCGCGCAGCCGCTCGGCTATTGCCGCGGCACCTATGTCACGCCGGGCCTCAGCCAGGAGGCGCTGGCGGCGGCACCTCAAGGGACCGAGGTCGGCGCCATCCTCGAAAACGAGGGCCGCGTACTGTTCTTCGAAACACCGGATGGCTTGCACGAACTGCCGGCCGGCCGCGGGCTGGGCACGCCGCAGGATGCCCGCAGCCTCAAGGGGCGCCTTGCCGCGAAGGGCATCGGAGCACAACTCGGCTTCCTGTTTGCCGTCTGGGACGATGCGGCGGATCCGACACGCTCGCATGTCTACTACCGGGGAACGGCCGACGCTCCCGCCTCCGGCGATCGCCAGGTCAGGCTTGTCGACATCGACCAGATCGCCGATCTCAACATCGCCGACCCGGCGGTTCGTTCGATGCTGACCCGCTATGTGCGCGAACGCACCGAAGATGCATTTGGCGTCTATGTCGGCAACGAGGTGGAAGGCGAAGTCCGGCCCTTGGCCAGGCCCGCCCCCTCCGCAGCCCTTCAATCCGGTCGCAGGGGAAGCCGATGAAGTTTTCGCTTTTCGTCCACATGGAACGCTCGGATCTGACGAAGCCGCATTCCGAGCTTGTCGCCGAGCTGGAGGAACTGGTGCTGCTGGCCGAGCAGGCCGGTTTCGAGACGGCCTGGATCGGCGAGCATCACGGCATGGAATTCACCATCTCGCCGAACCCGTTCATCAACATCGCCTATCTCGGCGCAAAGACCAGCACCATCCGGCTCGGCACCGGAACCATCGTCGCGCCCTTCTGGCACCCGATCAAGCTTGCCGGCGAAGCGGCGATGGCCGACGTCATCACCGGCGGCCGGCTCGACATCGGCATCGCGCGCGGCGCCTACAGCTATGAATACGAGCGGCTCTTCCCCGGCCTGGACGCGTGGGGCGCCGGCCAGCGCATGCGCGAGATGATACCGGCGCTGCGCGGCCTGTGGGACGGCGATTTCGGGCTCTCCGGCGAGTTCTGGACGTTCCCTGCGACCACGTCGTCGCCCAAACCTCAGCAGACGCCCTACCCGCCGATCTGGGTGGCGGCGCGCGACCCCAACTCGCACGATTTTGCCGTCGCCAACAAATGCAACGTGCAGGTGACACCGCTTGCCTCCGGCGATGGCGAAGTGGCGAGCCTCATGGAACGCTTCAACACGGCCTGCGCCGCCCATCCGGAAATACCGCGGCCCGAGATCATGCTCCTGATGCACACTTTCGTCGCCGAGGACGCGGCCGATGCCGATCGCCTGACGCAGGACCTGTCGCAATTCTATTGCCAGTTCGGCGCCTGGTTCCAGAACAAGAAGCCGGTGCGCCAGGGCATATTGGAGCCGCTGACCGAGGCCGAGATCGCAGCCATGCCGCAATACGCGCCGGACAAGATCCGGCAGAATCTCGTCATCGGCGAAGCCGACGAGGTGATCGCCAGGCTGAAGACCTATGAAGCCCAGGGCTACGACCAGTACTCGATCTGGATCGACAGCGGCCTCTCGCACCAGCGCAAGAAGAAGTCGCTGCAGCTCTTCATCGACAAGGTGATGCCGGCTTTCCAGGAGGCGGGGCCGCGATGAGCACCGCCGCATTCAAAAACTACATAGACGGCCAGTTCGTCGAGTCGACGGAGACGTTCGACAGCATCGATCCGTCAACGGGCGTGCCGTGGGCCCAGATGCCGGCCGCAACGGTTGCCGATGTCGACCGCGCCGTCGAAGCCGCGCATCGGGCGCTACGCTCCGGTCCGTGGGCGTCGATGACAGCGACGGCACGGGGCAAGCTGCTGGTGCGACTCGGCGACCTGGTGGTCGCCAACGCCGGCCGGCTGGCCGAACTCGAGACCCGTGACACCGGCAAGATCATCCGCGAGACCCGCGCCCAGATCGCCTATGTCGGCGACTACTATCGCTACTATGGCGGGTTGGCCGACAAGCACGAAGGCGCGTTTGTTCCGATCGACAAGGCCGACATGGAAGTGACGATCCGGCCGGAGCCGATCGGCGTCGTTGCCGCCATCGTGCCGTGGAATTCGCAGCTCTTCCTGTCGGCGGTCAAGCTCGGTCCGGCGCTCGCGGCAGGCTGCACCGCCGTTCTAAAGGCCTCCGAGGATGGCCCTGCCCCGCTGCTCGCCTTCGCCGAACTCGTCCACGAAGCCGGCTTTCCCGCCGGCACGATAAGCATCCTGACCGGCTTCGGCCATGATTGCGGCCACCGCCTGACCAGCCATCCGCTGGTTGCTCGCGTCGCCTTCACTGGTGGTCCGTCGACCGCCCGCCAGATCGTCATCAACACGGCGGAAAACCTCGCCTACACGACACTCGAACTTGGTGGCAAAAGCCCGGTCGTCGTCTTTGCCGACGCCGATCTGGACAGCGCCGCCAACGCCGTCGTGGCCGGCATTTTTGCTGCCACCGGCCAGAGCTGCGTCGCCGGCTCGCGGCTGCTGGTCGAGCGTTCGGTGAAGGACGAGTTCCTCGCCCGCCTGAAGCGGAAGGCCGAAGCCATCGCCATCGGTGACCCGCAGGATCCCGCCACCGAAATGGGCCCCCTCGCCACGCTGCGCCAGCACGAGCGGATCGAAAGCATCGTCGCCGAAAGCCTCGCCGGCGGCGGCCGGCTGGTCACCGGCGGCGCGCGGCCGCAGGGCAAGACCAACGGTTTCTACTACGCGCCAACGATCATCGAAGCGCCTGACCAAACCTTGGCCTGCGTGCGCGAGGAACTGTTCGGACCAGTGCTCAGCGTGCTTGCCTTCGACAGCGAGGCTGAGGCGCTGTCACTCGCCAACGATACACCCTTCGGTCTCGCCTCCGGCGTCTTTACCACCAATCTCGCGAAGGCGCATCGCATGGCGCGCGGCATCCACGCCGGCGTCGTCTGGATCAACACTTACCGCGCCGTCTCGCCGCTGGTGCCCTTCGGCGGCTACGGCCAGTCCGGACTCGGCCGCGAAGGCGGCCTCGACGCCATCCGCGACTACACCCGCTCGAAATCGGTCTGGATCCGCACCTCGGACGAGCCAATCCCCGATCCTTTCGTCATGCGGTAGCCGCCGCTGACAGGAAACACCGCCGGGCAAAAACGATCCGGCAGTGCAATGAACAACGACAACAAACAGAGGAGAACGACATGAAACTGATCTTCGCCGGCATTCTTGCCGGACTTCTGGCAACCACCGCCGCAAAAGCCGAGGACATGGTCTTCACCAGCTGGGGCGGGACGACCCAGGAAGCACAGACCAAGTCCTGGGCCGAACCATTTTCGGCCGCATCCGGCATCAAGGTCCTGCAGGACGGCCCGACCGACTACGGCAAGCTGAAGGCCATGGTCGATGCCGGCAGCGTTAACTGGGATGTCGTCGACGTCGAGATGGATTTCGCCATCAAAGCGGCCAAGGACGGCCTGCTCGAACCGATTGATTTCAACGCCGTGCCGAAGGCCGACCTCGACCCGCGCTTCACCACCGATCACGCCGTCGGCAGCTTCTACTATTCCTTCGTGCTGGCCTGGAACAAGGGCACCGTCTCCGGCGAACCGGCAGGCTGGGCCGACATGTTCGACGTGAAGAAATATCCGGGCAAGCGCACCTTCTACAAATGGTCGGCGCCCGGCGTCATCGAGATTGCGCTGCTCGCCGACGGCGTGCCGGCCGACAAGCTCTATCCGCTCGATCTCGACCGCGCCTTCAAGAAGCTCGACACCATCAAGTCCGACATCGTCTGGTGGGGCGGCGGCGCGGAATCGCAGCAGCTGATCGCCTCCGGCGAGGCGGCGTTCGGCCAGCTGTGGAACGGCCGCGTCTTCGCGCTGGAGAAGGACGGCGCCGATGTCGGCGTGTCCTGGAACCAGAACCTGACGGCCGCCGACGTGCTGGTCGTGCCGAAGGGCGCTAAGAACAAGGACGCGGCGATGAAGTTCCTGGCCGCGGCAAGCAGCCCGACCGGCCAGGCGAAATTCGCCGAAGCCAGCGGCTATGCGCCGATCAACACCAAGGCAAAGGCCGAAATGCCCGCCGATGCGGTCAAGGCGCTGCCTGACGCCCATGTCGATGGTCAGATCAATCTCGACATGAACTACTGGGCTGCCAATCGCGATGCCATCGCGGAGCGCTGGTATGCGTGGCAGGCGAAGTAGGCCCGCCATCACGTGACAAGGAGCGGGACGGCCCGGTCGTCCCGCTCCGCAACCCGGGTGACGCCATGTCGGTGGAAACTGAGCAGAGCATTGCGACGATGCGGATGCCGGCAGGCCTTGGCGGCCTGCTGCCGGCGCTGACGCTGATCGGGCTTTTCTTTGTCGTCCCGGTCCTCGCTCTGCTCTTGCGCAGCGTGACCGACCCCGCGCCCGGCCTGCAGAACTATGCGGCACTGCTCGGCGACGGCACCTATGCGCGGGTCTTCTTCAACACCTTCCTCGTCGCCGCGGTCGTCACCATCGTCACGGTCCTCGTTGCCTTTCCCGTCGCCTGGATGCTGGCCATCATGCCGCCGTCGCTCGCCTCGGTCATGTTCGGCATCATCATCCTGTCAATGTGGACCAACCTGCTCACCCGCACCTATGCTTGGATGGTGCTGCTGCAACGCACCGGCGTGATCAACCGGGCGCTGATGGCCACCGGCATCATCGATCAGCCGCTGCCGCTCATCAACAACCTCACCGGCGTCACCATCGGCATGGTCTACATCATGCTGCCGTTCATGATCCTGCCGCTGGTCGGTACCTTGCGCGCCATCGATCCGATGACGCTGCGTGCCGCAGCCCTTTGCGGCGCCAGCCCCTTCCAGGCCTTCCGCCGCATCCTGCTGCCGCTGTCGCTGCCCGGCATCGCCGCCGGCGGCCTGATGGTGTTCGTCATGTCGCTCGGCTATTTCGTCACCCCGGCGCTGCTCGGTGGCACCTCCAACATGATGCTTGCCGAGATGATCGCGCAACTGATCCAGTCGCTGCTCAACTGGGGGCTGGGAAGCGCCGCAGCCTTCATCCTGCTTATCGCGACCATGGCGCTCTATGCGCTGCAGCTGCGCCTCGTTGGCGCCAGACGCGCGACGGGAGGCATCTGAGATGCTGCTCGACTACGACCGCATGGGATGGCTGAAGACTGCCCTGCTCGGCTTCACCGCGCTCGTCGCCGCCTTCCTGCTCCTGCCGGTGGTGTTCATCGTGCTGCTCTCGTTCGGCTCGTCGCGCTGGCTGGCCTTCCCGCCACCCGGCTGGACGCTGAAATGGTATCAGGAATTGTTCGCCGATCCGTCCTGGCTTGAAGCAGCACTCACCAGCGCCCGCATCGCCGCGCTGACGGCGATCCTTGCCGTGCTGATCGGCCTGCTTGCTTCCTTTGCCCTGGTCAGGGGGGAATTCCGTGGGCGCGAAATCCTGCGCGGCCTCTTGCTGACCCCCATGGTGCTGCCGGTCGTGGTCTTCGCCATCGCCATCTACGCCTTCTTCCTCCGGCTTGGCCTCGGCGGCACCACCATCGGCTTCGTCGTCGCCCACACCGTGCTCGCTTTGCCCTTCACCATCATCCCGATCGCCACCGCGCTCGAAGGCTTTGACAAGTCGATCGAAGACGCGGCAATCGTCTGCGGCGCCAGCCCGCTCCAGGCCAAGCTCCGGATCACCTTGCCGTCGATTCGCATCGGCATTTTTTCGGCCGCGATCTTTTCCTTCCTCGCCTCGTGGGATGAAGTTGTCGTCGCGATCTTCATGGCGAGCCCGACCTTGCAGACCTTGCCGGTCAAGATCTGGGGCAGTCTGCGCGCCGATCTCAGCCCGGTGATCGCCGCCGCCTCCAGCCTGCTGGTCGGCTTGACCCTTGCCCTGATGATCGTGACGGCCCTGCTGCGCCGAAAGTTCAAGACATGACCCAGCCCTTCCTCTCGATCCGCAAATTGCGCAAGGCATTCGGTGCTTTCACGGCAGTGCATGACGTGACGCTGGATATTCCCAAGGGCGAATTCTTGACTTTCCTCGGCCCCTCCGGTTCCGGGAAATCGACGACGCTCTACGCCATTGCCGGCTTCCAGGATCCGAGCTCCGGCGACGTCCTGCTGCAGGGCAAGTCGCTGCTCGCCGTACCTTCGCACAAGCGCAACATCGGCATGGTGTTCCAGCGCTACACGCTGTTTCCGCATCTGAGCGTCGCCGAGAACGTCGCCTTTCCGCTGCGCGTTCGCCGCCGACCCGACGCCGAGGTGAAGAAGAAGGTCACCGACATGCTGGCTCTGGTGCGGCTAGAGAGCTTTGCCGAAAGGCTGCCCGGCGCGCTGTCGGGCGGCCAGCAGCAACGCGTCGCGCTCGCCCGCGCGCTGGCCTACGACCCGCCGATTCTGTTGATGGACGAACCGCTCTCGGCGCTCGACAAGAAGCTGCGCGAGGAAATCCAGGCCGAAATCCGCCGCATCCATCGCGAGACCGGCGTCACCATTCTCTACGTCACCCACGATCAGGAAGAGGCGCTGCACCTGTCGGACCGGATCGCGCTGTTCAAGGACGGCCGCATCGAGCAGACCGGCACCGGCGAGGACCTCTATCTCAGGCCTGCGACCGATTTCGTCGCTGGCTTCATCGGCAATTCGAACTTTTTGGCCGCCGAGCATCTCGAAACGGTCGGCGGCGCGGCGACTATTCGTCTTGCCGACGGCTCGCTCGTCTCAGGCATAAGCGCGAACGGTAGTTTCGAACGGGGACAAAAAACCAGATTGATGATCCGTCCCGAGGCGTTTCGCCTGGAGCGGAACCCGGCGAGCGCGGAACTCACCGTCGATGTCGTCGACATCGCCTTCTATGGCGAACGCCGGCGCATTGTTGCGCGCACCACCACCGGACAGGAGATCGACATCAGGCCGACCTCCGCCGCCATGGCCGCGCACGATGCCACCCCCAGCCGCCGGCAAGTGTTTTTCGATCCGGGCGCCGCCTTCCTGTTTCCGGTGGAGAGCAATTCCAGGAAAGGTGCGTAGCGGTTTCCGTCCGGAATTGCGTCAAAACAAACAGATAGAGCGGTTCGGCGGTTCCGTGAAACGATGAACCGCTCTGAGGCCTATTCGGCGGCATCGCGGCCGGCTTGCTTGGCAGGGTCACCGAAATTGGCCTGAAGCCAGGCGATGGCATCGGTGACGTCGGCAATGACATGGCGCGCCGCGGTCGGGCCGCGCGGCTTGATCCGGATCGAGATCCCATCTTCGCCATTGACAGTCTCGAAGCCGTTCTCGTCCGACGTGTCGTCGCCGAGGAACACCGGGCGCCGGCCGATGAAGGGCGGGATTTCCATGAAGCGCCGGATGGCCGCTCCCTTGGCGGCTTCGAGCGGCATCAGTTCCACCCCGGCATTGCCGGCGATCACCCGATATCCCTCGGGCAGCCGGTCCAGCGCCATCTCGACCAGCCTGGTTGCCCGCGCCAGCAAATGCGGTGCGGCGCGCGTATGGACCGCCAGCACCGGACCTTTGCGTTCGATATAGACACCCTTGCCGAGTTCGGCTTCGATCTCGTCGGCCAATGCGGCGATATCGGCCGGCTCGTCCGCGGCCTCGACCGGACCGTCCGGCGTCAGCCGGTGGTCCAGCCCGTAGAGGCCGGCGACGCGCATCTTCAGGGGATGGAACAGCCGATCGACCGCGGAAACCGATCGTCCGGTGACAAAGGCGACGGCACCGTCCAGTCGCCGCTCCATCGTTTGCATGAGCTGGCGCAACTCATCGCTGACCGACACGCTGTCTGGATGCGCGGCGTGTTCGAGCAAGGTGCCGTCTATGTCGAGGAAGAGCGCCCATTTTCCCTCCGGCAAATTCGGTGTCATCGGCTTTGCGATCCTCATCGTAGTCCGGCCGCCATGCGTCTGCGCTCGACCAAGGAGACGACATTGTCGACGTTTGCGTTCGCCGAGCGCTCGGCGTTCGTCGTGACCCGGTCAAGCTCGCTGCGCTTGCGCAGGCGGGCCGCATCCATGAGCATGCTGCCGGCCCAGCGATAGACATTGTTGTCGCGGACCATCTCGCGCATCGGGCGCATGCGCTGCCGCTGCTCCTCGGGCGTCATGGTCAGCGCCTGCAACAGCGCCTCGCTCATCATTGCCGGATCGTAGGGATTGACGATCAGTGCCTCCAGCAGTTCTCGCGAGGCCCCGGCAAACGTGCTGAGCATCAGCACACCCTGTTCGTCGTCGCGCGCCGCGACAAACTCCTTGGCGACGAGGTTCATGCCGTCATGCAGGCTGGTGACCATGCAGATATCGGCGGCGCGATAGATCTCGTAGACCTGTTCCTGCGAGTGATGCTCGGCCACCATGACCACCGGCTTGTAGCCTTTGCTGCCATAGCGCTGGTTGAGTTCTTCGGCATAGCGATGGCATTCATCGTGGAGTTGCTTGTAGGCAGGCAGCGTACCGCGGCTGGGTGCCGCGATCTGCAGGAGAACCAGCTTCCCAACCCATTCGGGATACCGAATAAACAATTCTTCCAACGCCTGGAAACGGTCGAGAATGCCCTTGGTGTAATCGAGGCGTTCGACGCCGACGCACAGCTTGACGTCCGCTTTCAGTCCGAACCGCTCGCGCAGGCTGGTGCGGGATGCATCGACATCAGGCAGCGTTGCCAGAAGTTCCGCCGGCCATTCTATAGAGATGGGGTAGGCATGCACCAGCGTTGTCTGGCCGCCATAAGAGATGGCCGCATCTGCCCGCTCGATCCGGCTTTCCAGGAAGCGGTCGACGCTTTCGGTGAAGTTATTGGCATGGAACTGAGTGTGGAAGCCGATGATCGAGCTGCCGAGCAGCCCATCGAGGATGCGCTCGCGCCATGGGCAGATGCTGAACACTTCCGAATTCGGCCAAGGGATGTGCCAGAAGGTGATGACGATCGCTTCGGGCAGCCGTTCGCGGATCATGCGCGGCAGCAGCGCGAAATGGTAATCCTGGACCAGCACGATCGGTCGTTCGTTGCGCGCTTCGGCGACCACCGTGTCGGCGAATTTGCGGTTGACGGCCTCGTAGGCCTCCCAGTCGGAGGCGCGGAAGATCGGCCGGGTGAAGGCGATATGGCAGAGCGGCCACAGGCCCTCATTGGCAAAGCCCAGATAGTAGCCCTGATATTCCTCCTCGGTCAGCCAGACCCTGCGCAAGGTGTAGGAGGGATTGCCGGGCGGCACCTGCACCCGGTCGTCCTCGTCGACCATCTGGCGGTCCGCCGTCCCGCCCCCATAGGCGATCCAGGTGCCGGAGCAGGCACGCGTGATCGGCTCCAGCGCCGAAACCAGCCCGCTCGCCGGGACCACAAGCTCGACGCCGTCGTCCTTCATATTGTGGATATAAGGCTCGCGATTGGACACCACGATGACCTGCGCCTCCGGCAGGTCTTCGGTGAGGATCTTACGCAAGGTTTCGGGTGACCATGTGACCAGCGCCGCATCGACCGACTGGCCGTTCTTCTCGAATTCCCTGAGCACCTTGCGCGCCGCTTCGGAAGCCACGTCCTCACCCGCGGTGTACGTGGCGGGAGCGTGGGTGCGCTGTCGCCGGGATATCGAGAAAAACACCGCGAGGGCGGAAAGTCCGAGACTTGCCAGGATCACGATCCATAGTAAGTCGCTGCCATAATCTGTCATTGAAACGCCAATTTGCCACCGGGCCTGATGCAGGCCTCATTCTTCTTGTTTCGTCTCCGCCACCGTCGGGTGGCGACAGGCCGCCGTAAGGCGGTATGGTTGTGCAACGCACAAACGGACGATCGGTTCCGACATTTCCTGTCCCGAGGTGGGTTGAGATTCAGGTCAGGCCGAGTCGGAGTCGAATACGGGCGCGAAGCGACGAAACAAGGTGGGTTCCGAGAACCGGAGCGGAGCGTACTTTTGGGTACGTGAGCACCGGAAGCGCAGGAAACCGCCGTTTGCACGCCGGCATCACCTGAATATCAACGCACCTCAGGTGCGGACGATCAGCGGCACCAGGCCTTCGTGCCGATCGGCGAGAAAGGCGACGACCCGGTCGCCGACGCGCTGGAAGGTCAGGTCGACCGCCCTGTCGCCGACATTCAGATGCCGGAGCGTGAGCGTGTCGATACCGATTGGCAGCCTTGGCCGTGTCACCCGGATTTGGCCATCCCAGCCGTCGATCTCGAGGCCAAGACAGGCCTGCATCAGCATGAAAGCCGAGCCCGCCGACCAGGCTTGCGGCAGGCAGGCGACCGGATAGGCGATCGGCGCCTCGCCCGGCGAGCGGGTAAAGCCGCAGAACAGTTCCGGCAGCCGCATGTTGAAATGCACGGCGGACTCGAATGTGCCGCTCATCAGCCGGACCACGCTTTCGCGTTCGCCATAGCGGGCGAGGCCGACGCCGCAGATGGCGGTGTCATGCGGCCAGATCGACCCGTTGTGATAGGACATCGGATTGAAGAACACGGCATCGTCCGCGAGCGTCCGCAGCCCCCAGCCCGAGTGGAAGGTCGCGGACAAAAGCTGGTCGGCGACCATCTGCGCCCGCGCCGGTTCAGGCAGCCCGACGAAAAGGAGATGTCCGGCATTCGAGGTCCGCACCTTGCAGGGCTCGCCAGCGCCGTCGATGGCAAGGGCGTAAAAGCCGAGATCGTCCAGCCAGAAGTCTCGCTCGACGGCGATCCGCATCTCTTCGGCGCGGCTCTCCCAATGCTCGGCCTGTGCGTATCCGCCCCTCCGTCGCGCCAGCGCCGCCAGGCCACGAAACGCGGCAAAGACATAGCCCTGCACTTCGACCAGCGCGATCGGGCCTTTGGGAATGCGGCCGTCGGCGTGGAAGACCGAGTCGAAACTGTCCTTCCAGCCTTGGTTGGCGAGACCGGATTCGGCGGCACGCTGATAGGTGACGAAGCCGGTCGCCCGGCTCGCCTCCTCAGTCCATTCGGCGGCGGCAGTGAGCGACGGCCACAGCCTGTCGATGAAGTCCATGTCGCCCGTACGGTCCGCATAGGCGCAGGCGAGATGGATGTAGAGCGGCGTCGTGTCGACGCCGCCATAGTAGCGGCCGAAGGGAAGCTCGCGCAGCGCCGCCATTTCACCTTTGCGGGTCTCGTGCATGATCTTGCCCGGCTGAGAGTCGCTGAACGGCGAGGTCTCCGTCGCCTGGTGCTGGGCGAGGAAGGCGAGCACGCCGCGCGCCAGGCCGGGGTTGAGCCACAGCATCTGCAGCGCCGAGATGACGCCGTCGCGGCCGAATGCCGTCGAAAACCAGGGGATGCCTGCATAGGGGTAGGGTCCTGTAGCAAGCTCGGTGGTGAGCAGCGCCACATCGGCACGGGCGCGCTCGACCCAATCGTTGAAGACGCGACCCGAACTGTGCACGGTGGCACCGTGGCGGCGCTTGGCCCGCATGCCGAAGCGGGCGCGCGCCGCGGCGGCGCGGAAACGGTCGCGGTCGGGCGTCTCCGCCGCCTCCGGGCCGACTTCGATGTAAAGCACCTTGCTGCTGCGCTTCGTCACCGCGATCAGGAAATCCGCACGCTCCGCGCTCAGCTGATCCGGCGCCTGCGAGAACGAGATCGCCGACAACCGCGCCAGCCCGTCCAGCCCGTCATAGCGAAGCAGCACCGATGTCGCATCCATCTCGGCCGCATGCGCCATGCCGCGCTTCAGCCTTGTCGAGCCGCGCACTTCGAACATGTCACGGAAATCGGCGGCGAAGTGCAGCGAAACCCGGATGGCCGAGGTTTCCTGGCTGTAGTTGGAAAGCGTGACGCGCTCGAACAGCCGGTCCTGCCACAGCAGCCTGACACGCTCGATATGGATCGCGCCCTGCGGAATGTCGCGACCGCCAACGCTCTGCATCGGCAGGTTGGTCAAATTGCTGGTGAACAGCACATTGTCCTGGCTGAGCGAAGCGCCGAGCAGCGATGTCTGCCGGCCGCCGACCGTCAGCCTGAATTCCGACAGCACACGTGTGTCGTCGCGGAAGAACCCGTCGCCGGCGCCTCTGATATCGCCATAGGCATCGGCGACGGCAAAACAGTCACCCTGCTTAAGCGCGAACAGCCGATGCGGCTCGCGTGGCGCGGTCTCGTCCAGGGAGGCCAGGGCCACGGCGGGATCGAGCTTGCGCTCGTCGAGTTCTGTCATCCGTCACATCTTTCCCGTTTGCTCCCCCCGCCCAAGTCAAGCGCTATCGCTCATGAGGCCTTCGCTTCGGCTGAGCCGGCGAGCAGGCGCGCGTAGGCGGCCACATAGTCGCGGGCCATTCTCTGGGCGGAAAACCGCTTTTCGAAGGCGGCCCTCACCTTTCGCCTGTCGAGTTGAAGCAGAGCCGGCACTGCAGCCACCGCATCGTCCATCGAATTAACGACAAAGCCGGTCACACCCTGGTCGATGACCTCCGGCAAGGCGCCGCAGTTCCAGGCGATCGACGGCGTGCCGCAGGCCATCGCCTCGATCGGCGCAAGACCGAATGGCTCCGGCCAGTCGATGGGAAACAGCAGGCCTGCGGCGTTGCCGAGGAACTCCGCCTTCTCGTCCTCAGCGATCTCGCCGACAAAATCGACGTGGTCGCCGTCGATCAGCGGCTCGACAACCTCGTGGAAAAAGGCGCGGTCGTCGTCGCCGATCTTGGCCGCCAGCTTCAACCTCAACCCCGAGCGCCTGGCGATCTCGATGGCGCGGTCCGGCCGCTTGTCGCGCGAAAGCCGACCGAGAAAGGCAAGGTAAGGCTCCTCGGCCTCCTCGAAGATCGGCTGGTAGATATCGACCGGCAGGCCGTGCAGGATCGTCGCCAGCCAGTTGGCGTCGGCCAGCCCTGCCCTTTGGCTATGCGAGATGGAAATCATAGGAAAGGGCGGGAAGCGCCGATAGGCGGGCGCCAGATCGACATAATCCAGCCTGCCATGCGGTGTCGTCACCGTTCGCTCCGCCATATCCTGGAAGAAGGGAAAATGCAGGAAGTGGCTGAGGTGGAAATGCATGACGTCGAATTGGTCGGCCCGCTCCCGGACTTCCGCCAGCATCGCGAGATGCGCCGCCACTTCGGATTTCTTCGGGCGCGGATCAAGCCGAAGCGCGCATTCGCGCCCGGGCACCAGCTTCGCCGAGGTCCGGCTGTCGCCGCTGGCGAACAGCGTCACCTCATGGCCGAGATCTACCAGCGCCTCGGTCAGGTAGGAAACGATACGCTCGGTGCCGCCATAAAGCCTGGGCGGAACCGACTCGTAAAGCGGCGCGACATGAGCAATTCGCATGGATCCCCTCGGGTGATTGGCCAAGGGCAAAATGCATCAACCCGCAGATCGTTCCTGCCTGGTGTCGGAGCCGCGGCGAGAAACCGCACCGGCGCACCCATCGGGCGCCATCGCACGGCGTTCCCGATCGCCCGCACCGACGCTGGCCGTGTCGGCATGCTCAAGCAGACAATGCTGCCCCTATCCAGTCGAGCCGCGCCGCAGGAACAAGGCCGTAATTGTAGAAATTGATGCCATCGATATCAGGCGCTTTCGCCGGCTTCACTTTGGCGGCCAGCACTTCGGGGCCGGCCATCTCCGGATAGAAGAGGCGATAGCCTGTACCAAGGAATTTTTCAGGTCCGAGCGCCGCACGACCGGCCGCCATCAGGCTTGCGACATCGCCGGCCTGCATGTCGTAGGCGCACAGGATCGCGCCGTCGCAGACCTTGCCGAGTGCTTCGAGATCGCAGCCGCCGAGCCAGCCGTCTTTCAGATCGATGATGACGACACGCGTGCCGGGGTGAGCGGCCTCGCGCAGTTCCGCAACCAGGCTGGTTACCGGCTCGAAGCGCCAGATGAGATAGGCATGCAGTTCCGGCCAAGGCAGGAAGGTATCGAGGCCACTGATGGGAAAGCCGGGAAAGCGTCGTTTCGGCACCGCGCGCTCGCAGGTCTCGGCGATCCATTGCCTGACCAGCTTGCGCGTCGCTTCACCGTCGATGTCGGCGCTGGCCGCGCGGGCAAGGCAGGCGGGACAAAAACACAGCGACAGCAGAAAGTCGTCTTCTGGCGTCAGCCCGACGCCGTCTTTCTCGTGATGATATTCATGTGCAAAGCCCATGAAGGACGGGCTTTCGAGCTCGATCCGGTCCGGCCTGTAGCCATGCGAGATATCGGCGACGAGCGCCCGGACATAGGCGCGCGCATCCGGATGCGAGGGACAGAGATTGTAGTAATTGGCATCGCCGAAGGCGTTGCGGGTGACGGCCTGCGGATGCAGCATGCCGAGCCGCGTGTTGTGCAGGCAGACGGTCCAGCACGAGACCCCAAGCCCACCTGCATCGCGCCGGCGGACAAGGTTGCCGAGTACGTCGCCGCCTTGTGCGATCACGTCGGCCACCTTGGGCTGGATGGCGAGGCTCGCCCAGCGCGCCGCGGTCGGCTTGAAATAGATGGTGCCGTCCTCCGGAAAATAGGCTTTGCGGTGCGGACTGCGCGGCTGCAGGAAGCGGCCGGCATGATAGGAGGTCGCCAGGCTGATCATATTGAGCCCGGCGCGCTCCACGAGGTCGCGTTCGACCGTCTCCAGGCCGATATCCTGGATGTCCCAGGGATAGGTCCACATCGAAAGCTGCATGAAATATCCTCAGTCCTGATCCTGGCACGGCTTTATGGTCAGCTCTCGACCGGCTCGGCGACCTGCATGAGACAGTCCCCCGCCTCGCACATCGTATGCAGCCGACGCGACAGCACGATGCCGCCTTCGGCGAAGTGCAGCGCCTCCTCGGCCAGATCGAGCCGCTCAAGATCGTGATACCAGCCGGCCAATTGTCCTGAAGTCACATTATCGCCGAGCCTGACCGCCGGCTCGAACCAGCCGCAACGCGTGGCATAGAGGCCCTGGCTGTGACGGGACAGCGACAACAACCGCGTCGGCGCCGCGGGCACGGCCTCCGGCGCCAGGACCGGCGCCTCGACCACGCCGAGCGCAACCATCAGGCTATCCAGCGCGTGGGCGGTGAACGCCATACTGTCGACCGTTGCGGTACCGCCACCGCCAAACTCGCCGCTGACGCCGATGGCGCCGGCCCGGCGCGCCGCACCCATCGAGGTCGGTGACGATGGACCGTTGTCAGCGACGAAGCCATAGGGCATGCCGAGCGAGCGCATCAGTTCCACGCTGCGCCGGTGGCGTTCGGGATCGGCATTGCGCTCGACCAGCGCTGTCGGCAAATGCTCCATCGACGTGCCGCCCGAATGGATGTCGAAGACGACATCGTGGCGGGGGAACAAATCCGTCTCGAGGAAATTGGCGAGCCGGCTGGTCGGCGTGCCAGAGGGATCGCCCGGAAAGGCGCGGTTGAGATTGCCGCCGTCGAGCGGCGAGCAGCGCTTGGCGGCCATCACCGCCGGCGTGTTCGCCATCGGCAGGATGGTGATACGACCTTTGATCTGCCTCGGGTCGAGCCGGCGCATCAGCTTCGCAAGCGACAGCTCGCCCTCATATTCGTCGCCGTGGTTGCCGGCCATCAGCAGCAGCGACGGACCTTCGCCATTGCGGATCAGGCAGATTGGCACCTTGATCTGGAAATAGGGCGAACGGTCGATCGAGAACGGAATGCTGAGATGACCCAGCGTCTTGCCGTCGCGGTCGAAGTCGAGCGTGTGGACGAGGCCGGTATGCATGGCCTCAGACCGCCGCGACCGCGGTGACCTCGATGCGCAAATCGGGATCGGCCAGGCGCGCCTCGACGCAGGCGCGAGCCGGCAGGCGCTCAGGATCGACCCAGGCGTCGTAGATGCTGTTCATGGCTTCGAAGTCGCCGATCTGCGGCAGGAAGATGTTGACCGCCACCAGCTTCGACTTGTTGCTGCCGGCCTCGGCCAGCAGCGCCTCGACCTTGGCCAGCACGTCGCTAGTCTGGCTTTCGATGCCAGCCTTGCGGTCGTCGGCCACCTGGCCCGCTATGTGCACGAGGCCGCCATAGACGACCGCCTGCGACATGCGCGAGCCGGACTGGAAATACTTGATCATATCGGATCCTTTCGTGGTTCTCTTTTGGGGCCTGATCAGCCGAAATAGGTTGGAAAGGCGTGGCGGACGTGCCCGCTCTCGTCGACACCAAAGATCACGCGGTAGCGGTCGAGGCAGGTGCAGGGGTGCGAGATGCCGAATTCGATGACGTCACCGACGGCGATATCGGCGCTGGGTGCCAGCGACAGGAAGGCGTGCTGGTCGTTGAGCTTGAAGACTTCGGCGAACCTGGCCTGTGCAGGCAGCGGCTTGCCGTCGCGGAAAACCGTCAGCGGCGTCGCAAAACCCTGGTCGAATGAGACGTCGCGCATGCCCATGCCACAGATGGCGAGGCCAGGTTCCGGCCGCGACAGCACTTCGGCCCAGACGCGCAAGGCCGGACGGAAGGAGTTTCGCGCCGACGCATCGACGCCACCGATCGCAAAGCCCTTGCGAGCGTCGAGCGTGCCGAGCGAGCGGTCGTAGATGCCATGGTCGTGGAAGAAGATGGCGCCGCTGCGCAACACCAGCGTCGCGTTGCCATCCCTGGAAACAACAGGCGAAAGTGCGGCAACAACCTTGTCGAAGAAGACCGAGCCGCCGGCGGTGGCGATCAGCGGCACACCGCTGCCGACGCGGGCGCGCAGCCTGAGGAACATGTCGGCCGTCGTCGCCAGCAGGGCCGACACCGCTTCGTCGGTGCGGCCGGGATCGGGTTGCGCCGCTGCCCCTTCATAGGTTGCGACACCAGCGATCAGCAGTCGCCCGCCGGCGGCCGTGATCGCGTCGGCGATCGCCTCGGCCTCGGCGGTGGTCCGTGCGCCCGCCCTGCCCGCGCCCAGTTCGACCAGAACGCGCAACGGCGGCAGCGCGCCATTGGCGCGCCAAGCCCCGGCCAGCGCGTTCACGGCGGCGACGGAGTCGGCAAAGACGTGAAGCTCGGCGTTCGGCCAGGCGCTGGCCAGCGTCGCCAGCCGGTTCGCGCCGCCAGCACCACCGACCTCGTTGGCGATGATCAATCGCGTCGGACCGGCCTTCAGCATCACCGTGGCCTGCCTGATATCGGCGACGGTGGTGCCCCAGGCTCCGGCCTCGACCAGCGACCGGGCAAGGTCGGGCGCCATCGGTGTCTTGGCATGCGGCGCGATCGCGACACCCTGCTCACGCGCATAGCGCAGGAACAGGTCGCGATTGGCGGCGAAGGCGCTCTCGTCGAGGGTCAGCAGCGGCAGCGACATGCGACCCTCGGCCGGATGCCAGCGCTGTGACGCGACCAGGCTGCTGTCCAGCCCGGAGGTGCCGGGCGGCACGCCACGGATACGGTCGTCGAGCAGAAAATTTTCACGCACGACGAGCGGCGGAACCGGTGTGTTTTCGTTCATCCGATGCTACCCCTTTCGCCGTCGCCTGTAGAAGCCCGGACCGAATGCCAAAGCCGGTCCGACCTTGAGAGAGACGCGTGCCGAAACCCTACGCCGGACCGATCATCGACGCCCATCATCATCTTTGGGATCTTGGCCTCGACCGGCATCCCTGGCTCACAGCCACCGCCGCCGAACGCGGCGGGCTGGGCGAGCTTGGCCCCTTGCGCCGCAACTATCTCCCCGAGGATTATCGACGCGACGCCGCGGGGCATGATGTCGTCGCCACCGTCCATGTCGAAGCCGGCTGGGCGAGCGACGATTGCGTCGGCGAAACGCGCTGGCTGGAGACGCTCGACAAGTCGCGCGGTGTCGCCGACCGCTATGTCGTCCATGTGCCGCTCGCCAGCCGAGAAGCACCCGCTCTGCTCGACGCGCAGGCGGCATTCGACCACGTCGTCGGCGTTCGCGACATACTGAGCTGGGATCCCGATCCTGCGCGCCGCTTCGCCGCCCGCGATGGGATCATGGACGATCCAGCCTGGCGCGCCGGCCTTGCCTTGCTTGGCGCGCATCGCCTTTCCTTCGACCTGATGGTGTTTCCACGCCAGCTCAGTGATGCAGCGCGGCTTGCAGCCGCCTTCCCCGACCACCAGTTCGTCCTCAACCATTGCGGCAGCCCGATCGATCGCGACGCCGAGGGCATGCGCAGATGGCGCGACGGGCTGCGGCTTCTGGCTGAGCACGACAATGTCGCCATCAAGATTTCGGATCTGGTCGCCTACGATCATGAGTGGACGCTCGACAGCCTGCGGCCGGTCGTCCTGCATTGCATCGACTGTTTCGGCACCGGACGCGCCATGTTCGGCAGCGACTTTCCGGTCGCCGGCCTGCACGCATCGTTCGACGAGGTGTACGACAGCTTCAAGACCATTGCAGCGGACCTTTCCGCGGACGAGCAGGCGGCGCTGTTTTTCGGCAACGCAAAACGTATCTATCGGCTGGACGAGATTTCATCGGCGGGCCTGCTCACGGCCTGAGAGGAGCAGCAGCCCCAGGATCAGCGAGCCGAACAGGATGCTTCGCCAGCCGGGCGACGCGTTGACGACGGTGATCAGGGCGGTGATGGTCACCAGCAGGATCGCGCCGGGAATGGTGCCGGCATAGGTGCCGAGCCCACCGAGGATCGACGTGCCGCCAAGCACCACGGCGGCGATCGACGCGAGCAGATAGGGATCGCCGATCCCGACATAGCCCTGCCCGTTCATGCCCAGCACAAGCACGCCGGCGAGGCCCGAAGTGAAACCGCTGATACCGTAGACGGCAAGCGTCGTCGACGTGACCGGCACCCCGGACAGCGCAGCGGCGAGCGGATTGGCGCCCATGGCGAAGATGCGGGCGCCGAAGGGCGTCGCGTGCATGACCGTCAACACGATCATCGAAACGGCCACCCACAACAGCACGCCGGCCGGAATACCGGCCGGCCGCGCATTGCCGAGCCAATGGACCAGCGGGTTCTCGGCGGTGACGGCGCTGCCGCCGGCAATGATGATCAGCAGGCCCTGCAGGAAGGTCGCCATGGCCAGTGTCATGATCATCGGATGAACGCGCAGCAATGCCACGCCAAGCCCGTTGACCAGGCCGATGATCGTGGTCAGCGCCAGCACCGCAAGCACTGGGGCAAGGCCGGTCGGATCGGCCTGCCATGACAGCAGCGGCAGGCTGATGGCGCTGACGGTGACGATCGCCGCGACCGAAAGGTCGATGCCGCCGGCGATCACGACGAAAGTCTGGCCTGCCGCGACCAGGCCGATGACGGCGCCGAGTTCGACCAGATAGCGCAGATGGCCATAGGCGCCGAAGCCGCGCGACGCGAAGCTTGCCGCGATCCAGACCGCGGCGACGATGGCAACCGTCAGGAACGGCCGGCTGGAGAGGATCGCCATGACCCGCCTGCCGCCCGCGCTGTCTTTCCATCCTGTCATTACTGCACCTTGCGGAATTGCGGGATGGCGACTGCGCCGATGATGATAAGACCCTGGGCGACATATTGGGCGACCGGCGTGAAGCCGAGGAAGAACATGACGCTGATCATCAGGCTGAGCAGCAGGCTGCCAGCGAGCGCGCCGCGCATCGTGCCCTGCCCGCCGAGGAAGCCGATGCCGCCGAGCACGGCGGCGGCGATGGAGTTGAGCGTGAAGGCCGCTCCGATGACCGGGTCGCCAGAGCCCGTTTGCGCGGCGACGAACAGGCCGGCGCCTGTCGACAAAAGGCCACTGATCGCATAAGCGGCGACCCGCGCGGCATCGACCGGCACGCCGGAGCGATAGGCGCCGACCGGGTTCTCGCCGGCGGCATAGAGGCTCAAGCCCAGCGGCGTTGCGAGATAGAGCTTCCACAGAAGAACGATCGCCACCAAAAGCACGAAGGCCGTGGGCGTGTCGCCGGCAAGCAGGTCGGACAGCCATTCGGGAATGGCGCCGCCGGGCCTGGGCAGGATCAGCAGTGCTGCACCGCCGATGATGAAGGACCCGGCAAGCGTCACCACGATCGCCGGCAGGCGAAGCCGCACCACGATGAAGCCGGTCGCAGCACCGATGCCAAGGCCGGTCAGCGCCACCGCAGCGGCGCCGCCTGTGACGCCCAGAGGTCCCGCCATCGTCGTCGCGGCAATAACCGCTCCGAGGCTGACAGTGGGGCCGATCGCCAGGCTGATGCCGCCGGTGAGCATGAGGATCGCCTGTGCCATAGCGACCAGCGCCAGCGGGAACCAGCTCTGGGTGAACTTGGCGAAGCCGGAGGCCGAAAACAGGCCAGGGAAAAGGAACCCGTAGGCGATGAGAAAAGCCAGCACGACGAGGAACAGGCTGCGCACGCCGATGTTGCGGCGCGCCTGCACCGGCCAGTAGAGCGCGCCGGCGGGCCGCGCGGAAGACACAGTGCTCATGCCGCGACCTTCCGATTCTCGGCGCCCATCGCGGCCGAAACGATGGCTTCCTCGCTCAGCGCCGCGCGCTCCAGCATGGCTGCGATGCGGCCTTCCCGCACCACCGCGACGCGCTCGCAAAGATGCACCAGTTCGGGCGTATCTGAGCTGAGCAGCACCACGGCCTTGCCGGCGGCGGCGAAGGCTCGGAGCATCAAATAGATCTCGCGCTTGGTCTCGACGTCGACGCCGCGCGTCGGATCGTTGAGCAGCAGCACAAGCGGGTCGTGCGGCATCCATTTCGCCAGCGCGACTTTCTGCTGGTTGCCGCCGGAAAGTGCCTGCGCCTGCCGTGCAAGGTCGCCCTTGATGCCAAGCTGGGTGGCAAGGCCCCTTGCCGTCTCGCGCTCGGCTCGCCGGCTGCGCAGCTTCAGCGCCGGCAGTCTGGCGAAGGCGGGCAACATCATGTTGGTGGTGATGGTGTGGATCAGGTGCAGCCCCTCGCGCTTGCGGTCGGCCGGCACATAGGCAAGGCCAAGCGCATTGGCTCTCGGCACGCCACCCGGCAGCCCCGGCGCGCCGTTGACCGTCGCCGATGCCGTCCTGGCCGGGATTGCGCCGTAAAGGCCGAGCAACAGATCCTCCTGCCCCTGCCCGACCAGGCCGCCAATGCCCAGCACTTCGCCGGTCCTGATGTCGAGATCGACGTCACGCATCAGGCCGGCCGAAAAATCGCGGACCGAGATTGCGGTGGCGGGCGATGGCGAAGGCCGCCATTGCGGGAAGAGATCGCCGGGGTCGCGCCCAACCATCAGCCGCACCAGCCCGGCGGCATCGGTTCCCTCCAGCGAGCGGTCCGCCGTGCAGATGCCGTCCTTGAGCACGGTGACATGATGGCAGAGTTTCATGACTTCGTTCAGCCGATGCGAGATGTAGAGAATGGCAATGCCTTCGCTGCGCAAACGCTCCAGCAGGTCGGTGAGGATCTTGGTTTCCGTCGCCGACAGCGACGAGGTGGGTTCGTCCAGGATGAGCACGCGCGGCTTGCGGTAGAGCGCCTTGGCGATCTCCACCATCTGCCGGCGCCCGAGCGGAAGCTGTCCGACAGGCGTCGACAGCGGCTCGTGAAGACCGACCAGTTCGCATGCGGCCTTCGCCCGCGCGGCAAGCGCGCTGTAGTCGACCAGGCCGAACCGCTTGGGATAGGCGCCGAGGCCGATGTTCTCGGCAATCGACAGGCTGGCTGTCAGGCTGAGCTCCTGCTGCACGACAGCAATGCCGGCCTGTCTCGCAAGCGCCGGCGTCATACGCGCCACTGCGCGCCCGTCGACCTCGATTGTCCCGCCGTCCGGGCGCAGGGCCCCGGACAGCAGGTTGATCAGCGTCGACTTTCCCGCGCCGTTCTCGCCGAGCAGCGCATGCACGCGGCCCGGCTGGAGAGCGATGGAAACGTCGCGCAGAACGGGGTTGCCGAAGAAAGACTTCGACACACCCCGCGCCGCGAGGAGCGGAGCCATGGTTGCCAATGCTACAACCCTTCAGGCTTATTTCTGGGCCAGCAGCTTCTTGAACAGCTCCTCATCGTAGGGTGAATAGATGTAGCCGTCAGCCGGGAAATCCTTGGCCCGGGCGAGGTATTCGTCGATGTTGGAATTGTCGATCACCGGCAGCGGGATCTTGACGAAGGCCGGCACGTCCTTGCCCTCCAGCGCCTGGACGGCGGTGTATGCGGCGAAGGCGCCGAGCCAGTTCGGCTGCATGGTCGCCCAGCTCTTCAGGCCCTTTTCCTTCCACAGTTCGAGGAACTGGCGCGCGTTCTCGCCGGTGATCGGCACCTGGTCGCGACCCTGCTTGTCGAGCGCCAGCACCGCGCCCGCCGACAAAGCGCCCCCGAGCGACAGGATGCCGTCGATCTCGGGGTTGGCGAACAGCAGGCTGGTCACCGCTTCCTGGGCGGGGGCGACATTGTAGGGCGTGTTGGTCTCGGCCAGCACCGTCACGTCGGGATGCGCCTTGAGTTCGGCATCGGCGCCCTTGCGCCTGTCGTCGCTTACCGAAACGCCGGCCGGGCCGTTGAGGATCAGGATCTTGCCCTTGCCGCCGATGGCGTCGATCAGGAACTTGGCCGCCTGGTCGCCCCACTGCGAGGAATCGGTGTTGACCTTGGCGGTGACCTGGTCGGTATCGACAAGGCTGTCGAAGTTGATGATGGCAATGCCCTTGGCACAAGCATCCGCGATCACGCGCGCCGGCGCGGTCGACGAACCGGCAATCAGGATGATGGCGTCGACGTCGGAATCGATCATCGACTGGATCTGCTGGATCTGCACATTGGCGTCGCCCTGGGCGTCGGTCACGACCAGCTTGTCGACCAGCCCCTGCTTCTTCAACGTCTCAACTTCGGCTTCGATCGTGCCTTGCGTCTGCTTCATCCAGGTCGGCACGGAATAGATGTTGGCCCAGCCGATCGTGTACGGCGCCTTGCGGTCGCCCTTGATGCATTTGGCAGCGGCATTGGCCTCAAAGCCCACGCCGATAGCCAGGAGGAGACCGAGGCAAAGGGCGCTGGCGGATGCGAAAAACGATGGTTTCATCATGATTGTTCCCCTTCTGTGGTTGTGTCCGGACGTGCAGGGTCGGCACGGGAAAACCACTCGGTTGCAGCATTGCGGCAGCCGCCTGTCTTCTCGTCTGGACTTTCTCTGCCCGGTTCACTTTTGTCCGGTATTTCAGACATCATGTCTGTATATCGGACAAAGGGGATGCTAGACTGAGCCTTGACTTCTTTCAAGCGTCTTGAGACGAGGACCAGAAAATGATTTTGAGCGGATGCCAATGATGAGCGACGGCGTGACCGAACTGATCGAAGCAAGCGGCATCGCGCCACAGAATGGCGAGCGCCGCCGCGGCATCGACCGCGTCATCATGCTGCTCGAGGCGCTGCTCAGGCACCGGGCGCCGATGCGCGTCGGCGACATTGCCAGGATGATCGGCGCGCCGCGCTCAACCACCTATGAAATCGTCAACAGCCTGCTCGAAGCCGAGATGCTCGAAAATGTCGGCACCGAAGGCTACGTCTATTTTGGCCGGGCGATGCATCTGTTCGGCTGGGCCTATTCGCACCACAACGCGCATTACCGTCGCATCCTCGAGACGCTGGACAGGATGGCCGCCGAGACCGGCGAGACGGTCCAGCTCTGCGGCCTGCGCGGCAACAAATATGTCGTCCTCGACTGCCGGGATTCACCCGGCCCGTTCCGCATCTCCAGCGATGTCGGCGTCGAGGTGTCGATCCCCTGGACGGCATCGGGCCGATTGCTGGTCGGCCATATGAGCGAGGAGGAAATCAAGAACTTCATTCCCGCCGGCGACTACAAGCTGCCCGATGGCCGCGTCATCGCGCCCGAGGAATTCTTCGCCGACGTCGCCCTGGCGCGCCGGCAAGGTTTTAGCGAAACCGCCGCCCTTGCCGACCGTTTCACATGGTGCATGGCCGCGCCGATCCACGACGGCCACGGCGCCATCAACAAGACCCTTTGTTTCGTCTTGCCCGTCGATACGCCGGAAGTCCGGCGCGGTGAATTGCTGTCCCTGCTGCGCGAGCGTGCCCGCGGCCTGTCGCTGGTTGGCGGCTAGCTCCGTCCGCGGCCAATCGGGATCGGCGCAGCGCTCTGTTTGAGCCCCCCTGCCTCCTGCAGCTTGTTTCCGCCCAATCTTCGCTTTCTTCGCGGCACAAAGAAAAAACGATGAAAGCCAGCTGATTCGGTAGCCGTCTGCCCCCAATTTGGAGTCGTCCTCGGCGGATATATTCCGGATGCTTCTGGTCACCGTGCGGCCGGTCCTGTGGCGATGCGCAGGAACGGACGTCGCCCCCAGATATTAACTGTTATGCTATGTTGGTTATTGACGCTTCCTCTCCGGAAGGGTTAATAATGTCCTAATATCAGCGTTGCATAAAATAAGCCCCCGACCGGCAACAACGGGTAAAGCGACGCTATTAGGGGCTGGGGAGCGCAGCGCGGCGAACATTTTCGCCGCAGCCATCACCATTTGAGCCACCACCCGCCTGTGACCGGCCATACCTTCCGTTGGCCGTAGCCGGGCGTCGGCGTTGGGGCCTTCAGGTGCGCTGATACAGGTACGCTGACACAATTGATGTCTGCCGGGCTCGGGCATTCCGGGCATGCGATAATTTTCGGCAAGGACGCGGCTGGTCTTCAACATCGGTCGACAGGCGGTGGGGCGTCTGTCGTTAAACAACAGGGGGTGAAACATGGCTACTCAGATCGCCGGTGCCGGCGGCACCACGACATCGTTTTCCAACACACCGCAGGCGAAAGACGACGTTTTCAACTACACCGAGGACACAGTCGTCATCGTGTCGGCAGCTCAGTCCATCATCCTGCTGGACGTGATGAAGAATGATCTGGGTGGAAACGCAAAGACCCTCTATTCGGTTGACGATGGGATTTCCGCCTCGACGGCCACCAAGCAATACGCGCCGATCGACCTGACGACGGCAGACGCCCAAGTGAGCGGCGTCTCTGCCTGGGAAGACATCGGCGGCGGCGTCTTCATCCGCATCAACAATGGCAAGGTCGAGATGAACCTTAGCCAGTATCTCGTGCTGCATGGCTTCTCCAGCCTGCAGGCCCTGGGTGCTGGGGATAGCATAAATGAGACGTTCACCTATGCGATCAAGCTCGGCAACGGAACGCTGAGCTGGGCCAGCGTGTCGGTCAACATTCAGGGCAGCAATGACGGCGCGACAATCACCGCGGCCCCAGGCGCTGACAAGACCGTAGTGGAAGCCGGCGGCGTCGCCAACGGAACGCTCAACGATCCCAGCGCCCAGGGACAGCTGATCCTGACAGACATCGATGCCGGGCAGAACCATTTCCAGGACCCGGCAAGCCTTCAGGGCAGCTATGGCACCTTCACCTTCGATACGACGACCGGCGCATGGACCTATGCGCTCAACCAGGCGCTTGCCGACCCGCTGACGCAAGGCCAGGCTGTGACCGACACGCTGACGGTGACATCGGCGGACGGAACCGCGAGCTACAATATCGTCGTCAATATCACAGGCACCAACGATGCGGCTGTGCTCTCGGCGGACGTCCGCAACCTGACCGAAGGCGACACCGCGGCCGACATCTCGACCTCCGGCACGCTCACCATCTCGGACGTCGACAGCCCCGAGACCTTCGTCGCCCAGGTGGGAACCGTGGGCAGCTACGGCACCTTCGACATCGACAGCGCCGGCGCATGGACCTACACGGCGAGTTCGGCGCACAACGAATTCGTTGCCGGCCAGCACTATGTCGAGGATTTCGATGTGGTGAGCGCCGACGGTACCCACACTACGGTGCATATCGACATTTTGGGGACCAACGACGCGGCGGTGATCACCGGTTCGGCGACGGACTCGGTGACCGAGGCCTCCGGCGTTGCCAACGGCACGCCCGGCGACGCGACCGCCTCCGGCGACCTGGATGCGACCGACGTCGACAGCTCGGCGCTGTTTACCGTGCAGTCCGCCGAGGCCAAGAGCTACGGCAGCTTCTCGATCGATGCGAGCGGGGCATGGAGCTACACGCTCGACGACACCAACGCCGCGGTCCAGGCGCTCAACAGCACCGGAGCGAACACCACGCTGCATGAGCTGGTGACGGTCACGACCGCCGACGGCACCGAGCAGGTGATCGACATCACCATCAACGGCGCCAACGATGCGGCGGTGATCACCGGTTCGGCGACGGACTCGGTGACCGAGGCCTCCGGCGTTGCCAACGGCACGCCCGGCGACGCGACCGCCTCCGGCGACCTGGATGCGACCGACGTCGACAGCTCGGCGCTGTTTACCGTGCAGTCCGCCGAGGCCAAGAGCTACGGCAGCTTCTCGATCGATGCGAGCGGGGCATGGAGCTACACGCTCGACGACACCAACGCCGCGGTCCAGGCGCTCAACAGCACCGGAGCGAACACCACGCTGCATGAGCTGGTGACGGTCACGACCGCCGACGGCACCGAGCAGGTGATCGACATCACCATCAACGGCGCCAACGATGCGGCGGTGATCACCGGTTCGGCGACGGACTCGGTGACCGAGGCCTCCGGCGTTGCCAACGGCACGCCCGGCGACGCGACCGCCTCCGGCGACCTGGATGCGACCGACGTCGACAGCTCGGCGCTGTTTACCGTGCAGTCCGCCGAGGCCAAGAGCTACGGCAGCTTCTCGATCGATGCGAGCGGGGCATGGAGCTACACGCTCGACGACACCAACGCCGCGGTCCAGGCGCTCAACAGCACCGGAGCGAACACCACGCTGCATGAGCTGGTGACGGTCACGACCGCCGACGGCACCGAGCAGGTGATCGACATCACCATCCATGGCGCCAACGACGCGGCGGTGATCACCGGTTCGGCGACGGACTCGGTGACCGAGGCCTCCGGCGTTGCCAACGGCACGCCCGGCGACGCGACCGCCTCCGGCGACCTGGATGCGACCGACGTCGACAGCTCGGCGCTGTTTACCGTGCAGTCCGCCGAGGCCAAGAGCTACGGCAGCTTCTCGATCGATGCGAGCGGGGCATGGAGCTACACGCTCGACGACACCAACGCCGCGGTCCAGGCGCTCAACAGCACCGGAGCGAACACCACGCTGCATGAGCTGGTGACGGTCACGACCGCCGACGGCACCGAGCAGGTGATCGACATCACCATCAACGGCGCCAACGATGCGGCGGTGATCACCGGTTCGGCGACGGACTCGGTGACCGAGGCCTCCGGCGTTGCCAACGGCACGCCCGGCGACGCGACCGCCTCCGGCGACCTGGATGCGACCGACGTCGACAGCTCGGCGCTGTTTACCGTGCAGTCCGCCGAGGCCAAGAGTTACGGCAGCTTCTCGATCGATGCGAGCGGGGCATGGAGCTACACGCTCGACGACACCAACGCCGCGGTCCAGGCGCTCAACAGCACCGGAGCGAACACCACGCTGCATGAGCTGGTGACGGTCACGACCGCCGACGGCACCGAGCAGGTGATCGACATCACCATCAACGGCGCCAACGACGCGGCGGTGATCACCGGTTCGGCGACGGACTCGGTGACCGAGGCCTCCGGCGTTGCCAACGGCACGCCCGGCGACGCGACCGCCTCCGGCGACCTGGATGCGACCGACGTCGACAGCTCGGCGCTGTTTACCGTGCAGTCCGCCGAGGCCAAGAGCTACGGCAGCTTCTCGATCGATGCGAGCGGGGCATGGAGCTACACGCTCGACGACACCAACGCCGCGGTCCAGGCGCTCAACAGCACCGGAGCGAACACCACGCTGCATGAGCTGGTGACGGTCACGACCGCCGACGGCACCGAGCAGGTGATCGACATCACCATCAACGGCGCCAACGACGCGGCGGTGATCACCGGCACGGCGACGGACTCGGTGACCGAGGCCTCCGGCGTTGCCAACGGCACGCCCGGCGACGCGACCGCCTCCGGCGACCTGGATGCGACCGACGTCGACAGCTCGGCGCTGTTTACCGTGCAGTCCGCCGAGGCCAAGAGCTACGGCAGCTTCTCGATCGATGCGAGCGGGGCATGGAGCTACACGCTCGACGACACCAACGCCGCGGTCCAGGCGCTCAACAGCACCGGAGCGAACACCACGCTGCATGAGCTGGTGACGGTCACGACCGCCGACGGCACCGAGCAGGTGATCGACATCACCATCAACGGCGCCAACGACGCGGCGGTGATCACCGGCACGGCGACGGACTCGGTGACCGAAGCCTCCGGCGTTGCCAACGGCACGCCCGGCGACGCGACCGCCTCCGGCGACCTGGATGCGACCGACGTCGACAGCTCGGCGCTGTTTACCGTGCAGTCCGCCGAGGCCAAGAGCTACGGCAGCTTCTCGATCGATGCGAGCGGGGCATGGAGCTACACGCTCGACGACACCAACGCCGCGGTCCAGGCGCTCAACAGCACCGGAGCGAACACCACGCTGCATGAGCTGGTGACGGTCACGACCGCCGACGGCACCGAGCAGGTGATCGACATCACCATCAACGGCGCCAACGATGCGGCGGTGATCACCGGTTCGGCGACGGACTCGGTGACCGAGGCCTCCGGCGTTGCCAACGGCACGCCCGGCGACGCGACCGCCTCCGGCGACCTGGATGCGACCGACGTCGACAGCTCGGCGCTGTTTACCGTGCAGTCCGCCGAGGCCAAGAGCTACGGCAGCTTCTCGATCGATGCGAGCGGGGCATGGAGCTACACGCTCGACGACACCAACGCCGCGGTCCAGGCGCTCAACAGCACCGGAGCGAACACCACGCTGCATGAGCTGGTGACGGTCACGACCGCCGACGGCACCGAGCAGGTGATCGACATCACCATCCATGGCGCCAACGACGCGGCGGTGATCACCGGTTCGGCGACGGACTCGGTGACCGAGGCCTCCGGCGTTGCCAACGGCACGCCCGGCGACGCGACCGCCTCCGGCGACCTGGATGCGACCGACGTCGACAGCTCGGCGCTGTTTACCGTGCAGTCCGCCGAGGCCAAGAGCTACGGCAGCTTCTCGATCGATGCGAGCGGGGCATGGAGCTACACGCTCGACGACACCAACGCCGCGGTCCAGGCGCTCAACAGCACCGGAGCGAACACCACGCTGCATGAGCTGGTGACGGTCACGACCGCCGACGGCACCGAGCAGGTGATCGACATCACCATCAACGGCGCCAACGATGCGGCGGTGATCACCGGTTCGGCGACGGACTCGGTGACCGAGGCCTCCGGCGTTGCCAACGGCACGCCCGGCGACGCGACCGCCTCCGGCGACCTGGATGCGACCGACGTCGACAGCTCGGCGCTGTTTACCGTGCAGTCCGCCGAGGCCAAGAGCTACGGCAGCTTCTCGATCGATGCGAGCGGGGCATGGAGCTACACGCTCGACGACACCAACGCCGCGGTCCAGGCGCTCAACAGCACCGGAGCGAACACCACGCTGCATGAGCTGGTGACGGTCACGACCGCCGACGGCACCGAGCAGGTGATCGACATCACCATCAACGGCGCCAACGACGCGGCGGTGATCACCGGTTCGGCGACGGACTCGGTGACCGAGGCCTCCGGCGTTGCCAACGGCACGCCCGGCGACGCGACCGCCTCCGGCGACCTGGATGCGACCGACGTCGACAGCTCGGCGCTGTTTACCGTGCAGTCCGCCGAGGCCAAGAGCTACGGCAGCTTCTCGATCGATGCGAGCGGGGCATGGAGCTACACGCTCGACGACACCAACGCCGCGGTCCAGGCGCTCAACAGCACCGGAGCGAACACCACGCTGCATGAGCTGGTGACGGTCACGACCGCCGACGGCACCGAGCAGGTGATCGACATCACCATCAACGGCGCCAACGACGCGGCGGTGATCACCGGCACGGCGACGGACTCGGTGACCGAAGCCTCCGGCGTTGCCAACGGCACGCCCGGCGACGCGACCGCCTCCGGCGACCTGGATGCGACCGACGTCGACAGCTCGGCGCTGTTTACCGTGCAGTCCGCCGAGGCCAAGAGCTACGGCAGCTTCTCGATCGATGCGAGCGGGGCATGGAGCTACACGCTCGACGACACCAACGCCGCGGTCCAGGCGCTCAACAGCACCGGAGCGAACACCACGCTGCATGAGCTGGTGACGGTCACGACCGCCGACGGCACCGAGCAGGTGATCGACATCACCATCAACGGCGCCAACGACGCGGCGGTGATCACCGGTTCGGCGACGGACTCGGTGACCGAAGCCTCCGGCGTTGCCAACGGCACGCCCGGCGACGCGACCGCCTCCGGCGACCTGGATGCGACCGACGTCGACAGCTCGGCGCTGTTTACCGTGCAGTCCGCCGAGGCCAAGAGCTACGGCAGCTTCTCGATCGATGCGAGCGGGGCATGGAGCTACACGCTCGACGACACCAACGCCGCGGTCCAGGCGCTCAACAGCACCGGAGCGAACACCACGCTGCATGAGCTGGTGACGGTCACGACCGCCGACGGCACCGAGCAGGTGATCGACATCACCATCCATGGCGCCAACGACGCGGCGGTGATCACCGGTTCGGCGACCGGGACGGTCGTCGAAGCGGGCGCTTCCAACGGCGGCGGCACGCCGACCGCGACCGGCGACCTTCTGTCGACCGATGTCGACAACACCACGGACTCGTTCCAGGCCGTCAATTCCGCGACAGCCAGCGCGCTCGGCTACGGAACCTACACTGTGACCGCCGCGGGTGTCTGGACCTATACGCTCGACAACTCGAACCCGACGGTCAACGCGCTCAATGACGGCCAGCCATTGAACGACAGCTTTACCGTCTTTTCCGAGGACGGCACGGCGAAACTGGTCACGATAACCATCAATGGCGCCAACGACGCGCCGCCACGCTTTGCGCCGACAGACATCCAGCTCACGCCAAGCATTCCCGCTGGGGACGTGAATTTCAACACGTTCAATTTCTCGGGCGCACTGACCGCGACCGACCCGGATTCCGGCAGCTTTGTCTACAGCATCACCTCGCAATCGAACGTGGGACTGTTCTCGATCACGGGCAGCACGCTGAGCTCGGGAGGCCTTTCACCGAGCAAGGTGTATTCCATCACCGTGCAGGCAACACAGGTCGGCGATCCGGCCGGGCCCGCCTATCAGTATAGCGAGACGTTCCAGGTCATAACCGGTACCAACGGCAATTCTTCGGATAGCCTCAATGGCGCCATTGGCGGAGACGACGTCCTTTACGGCAATAGCGGGGCGGACCAGATTTTCGGCCTGGCGGGCAATGACACGCTGTTCGGCCAGGATGGGAACGACACCTTGAATGGCGGCGACGGCAATGACAAGCTCGTTGGCGGGGCTGGCACCGATACGCTGACCGGTGGTCTGGGAACCGATACTTTCTACTATGGACCAGCCGTTTCGGAATCGCCTGCATCGGCTGCCAACGACACCATCACCGACTTCGTGCACGGCACCGACAAGATCGACCTATCTTCGATCGACGCCGTTGCCGGCGGCGGCGACCAGGCTTTCCTGTTCGGAGGGCAGAATGTGAATACTGTCGCCAACAGCATCACGTGGTCGGAAAGCGGCGGCAATACGATCGTCCGCGCAGATGTCAACGGCAACGCGACAGCCGATTTCCAGATCACCCTGACTGGTACCGGGCTCGGGCTGACGGCGAGCGACTTCGTGCTTTGAAACCATGAAGTGAGCCGCGTTGCGGCTCACTTCCCGTAGCATTTCCTGATCCAGCCTGCGCGTTAAGGTTTACGACAAGAATATCGACGGGCTGCGTGGCCGGCTGAAGGATCGGGAGTAGTATCGGCATACAGGTGGACAGGGGGGCGGTTCTCCGCTGGGTATTTGAGTCTCGACAGAAAATCGCAGATCGTGAAGGACGCCCTGCTGGCGTGCCGCCACTATTTCCTGATCGCGGCGGGCTTCAGCCTGGCGATCAACCTGCTCTATCTCGCCTCCCCGCTCTATATGCTGCAGATCTACGACCGGGTGGTGACCAGCGGCAGCGCAACCACGCTGGTGATGCTGACCATCGCATTGCTGGCGGCGTTCCTTGCGCTTGCCGGTCTCGACCTCATGCGCGCCACGATCCTGACGCGCGCCAGCGTGCGCCTCGACCGGCTGCTGTCGGCGAAGATCGTGGCCGCGTCGGTCGAGACCGCGCAGTCGGGCTCCTCGCAGAGCCAGCCAGTGCGTGACTTCGACACGTTCCGGCAGGTCATCACCGGCATGGGCATCAATGCGCTGTTCGACCTGCCCTGGTCGCCCATCTACATCGCCATCATCTTCCTGCTGCATCCCTGGCTCGGCTTCTTCGCGCTCGGCTCGTCCCTGCTGCTGATCGCCATGGCGGTCATCAACGAGTATCTGGTGCGCGCGCCGCTCAAGCAGGCCAACGATCTGGCGACGGCCAACTACAATTTCACCGAGATGAGCCTGAGGAACTCGGAAGTCATTCGCGCCATGGGCATGATCGACGGCCTCATCCGCCGCTGGGGGCGCGACCGCAGCCTGGCGCTCCGGCGTCAGACGCAAGCCAGCGACCGCGCCGCCCTGATGTCGGGGGTGATCCGGTTCCTGCGCCTGACCATGCAGTCGCTGATCCTCGGCCTCGGCGCCTATCTGGTGATCGAACGGCAGACCACGGCGGGTTCTATGTTCGCGGCCAGCATATTGCTGGGCAAAGGCCTCCAGCCGGTCGAACAGATCGTCGGCCTCTGGCGTAACCTGGTTTTGGCGCGGGCGGCACTGACCAGGGTCCACAAACTGATCGACGGCGGTGCACAGAGCGAAAGATCGTTCAACCTGCCCAAGCCCACCGGCAAGATTTCGGTCGAGCAGGTCAGCTTTGCCATTCCCAGCCAGCAGAAGGTGCTTCTCAGGGACGTATCGTTCCGGCTGGAGGCAGGCGAGGCGCTGGGGATCGTCGGCCCCTCGGGCGCCGGCAAGTCGACGCTGGCCCGTCACCTCGCCGGCGTCATGCAGCCCAGCCGCGGCACCGTCAGGCTGGACGGCGCCGATCTGTCGCATTGGGGGCGCGACGCGCTCGGCGACCACATCGGCTACCTGCCGCAGGACATCGAGCTGTTTTCCGACACCGTCGCCGCCAACATCGGGCGCTTCAAGACCAATGTCGACCAGGAGGTGATCGAGGCCGCGCGGCTCGCCGGCGTGCACGACATGATCATCCGCCTGCCGCAAGGCTACGAGACGCAGATCGGCGAAGGCGGTGCCGTGCTGTCGGGAGGATACCGCCAGCGGATCGCGCTTGCCCGGGCTGTGTTCGGCACGCCGAACCTCATCGTTCTCGATGAGCCGAGCTCCAATCTCGACGCCGATGGCGACCGTGCGCTGAGCGAGTGCGCAATCGAGCTCAAGCGCCGCGGCAGCACGGTGATCATCGTTTCGCATCGGCCGTCGACGCTGGCAAACGTCGACAAGATCCTGCTGCTGCGGGACGGCGCCGTCGAAGCCTTCGGCATGAGGAACGAGATCGTGGCACGGCTCAATCAGCGTGCGACTTCAATTGCGGTGGCAACCCAATGACCTGCCTGAGGAGTGACCGTTGAGCGACAGCGCCCTCATCTACAGAAGCCTGCCCGGCGAAGCCGGCATCCCGGCCCCGGATTCCATCCGGGTGCCGGCCTATATCGGCCTGCTGATCATCATCGCCTTCTTCGGCGTCTTCGGCGGCTGGGCCGCCTTTGCCCCGCTGAACGGCGCCGTGCTGGCCGATGCGGTCGTCAAGGTGGAAGGCAATCGCAAGAGCGTTCAGCACTTCGACGGTGGAACGGTAAAGGAAATCCGGGTCAAGGACGGCGACATCGTCAAGACGGGCCAGGTCATGCTGGTCCTCGACGACACCAGGATCCGTTCCGAGTTCAACCTCTACGCCCAGCAATATGCGCTCCTGCGCGCCACCGACGCCAGGATCAAGGCCGAGCTGGATGGCAGCGGGGCAGTTGCCTTTCCGCAGGACATCCTCAAGGAGCACATGCCTTATCTCAAGGATGCCATGGCAAACCAGATCGCCGATCTGGAAAGCCAGCGCGCCTCGATGGCCGGCGCCACGCAGATCCTGCAGCGGCGGATTGCCGAGCTTGATGAGCAGATCCAGGGCAAGCAGGCTCGCGTCGAATCGTACCGGGCCCAGCTGCAATCGACGATCGATGAAAAGGTCAGCCTGTCCAAGCTACTCAAGGCCGGCTTGACGACGCGGCCGCGCATTCTGGAATTGGACAGGTCAGCCTCCGGCCTGCAGGGCCTGATCGACGAGAATCTGGGGGCAATCGCCGGCAGCCGCCAGTCGAAGGCCGAGCTGGAAAGCCAGATCGCCCAGTTGACCAACGAGCGCCGGGCCAAGCTTTCCGCCATGCTGATCGACACGCAATCGGGCCTGGCGGACCTCGTGCCCAAGATGTTCGCCGCCCAGGCCGCCATGGACCGTGCCGAAGTTCGCTCGCCCTATGATGGCCAGGTGATGGATCTCAGCGTCTTTTCGATCGGTGCGATCGTCGCTCCGGGCCAGACGATTCTCGACATCGTGCCGACGCAGAATTCGCTGATCGTTCAGGCGCAGGTTCGCGTCGAGGACATATCAAACCTGCGCGCCGACACGACGGCCGAAGTTCGCTTCACCTCCTACAATCAGCGTTCGATACCGATCATCCATGGACGCGTCACCCGCATTTCGGCGGATCGCATCACCGACGCCAAGACCGGCTTCCCTTACTATGTCGCCGACATCGCGGTCGATCCGGCCGAACTGGCCGCGGCACCGCAGATCGCGCTTTATCCTGGCATGCCGGCTTCGGTGATGATCGTCACCGAGGAGCGCACCGCCCTCGACTACATATTGGGCCCGCTGCTCACCTCGTTTCACTCCGCCTTCCGCCAGAAATAGAACCTTGCCCGCCCTGTCGTTCGTGGAGGCCAAGCAGTGGCCCTCCCCGGTCGGCCTGAGGCCAGCAGCACGCTGGTGTCAGCCCCGAAGCAGAGGCTCTTCGCGGCTATTTGATTGCTTCGAGCTTGTCGATCGCCCCCGTGAGGACGGACGGTGAAACCGGAATGGTCGCCGGTCTGCGCGTCACCGATTTCATGCCGATGTTGAGATTGGTCGCCGCCTTTTCGATTTTCGGTATCATGCGCTAATTGAGCCAACGCGATCGGATGGCGGCAAAAGGGAGACGATGGCCGACAGCGACACAAAGACGGCACCGGCAGCGGAAAACGCGGCGGGCGCCGCCTTTGCCGCTGTTCTACTCCAGGCCGGAAGCGCTCAACCCGGTAAGGCACGGCTCGCTGGGGCTGACCGCGCGGGCCGACTTCGACTTCGCCCGCTCGGCGCACGCGATTCCGGTGGTGGCGTCGGAGATGCCGGCGGCGATGCGCTCCTATCCCATCGTCTTCATCGGCGCCGGCAAGGCACCGGTGATCATCACCGGCCTGCGCCAGAACGAGAACCTGTTCGTCGATGCCGACGGCAGATGGACCGAACCGCATTACGTTCCGGCCTATGTCCGCCGCTATCCTTTCGTTCTCGCAGACGAGACGACGACGACCGGTCGTCTGACACTGTGCGTCGACCGGGCGAGCGAGCGCGTCGTCGATCAACTGCTGGCGCCGTTCCGCGAGGACGGCGGCAGGATCGCTCCATTCTTCAACGGGACCGAGGCAGCGGACGCGACGAAACAGGCGCTGACCTTCTGCAACCAATTCCAGGCCGACTTCAACGCGACCCGCGCCATGATTGATAAGATCGATGCGCACGGACTGTTCGCACCACGCCAGAGCAAAGGTGACGCTGGAGGGCGGCGAGGTGCTCAACCTCACCGATTTCCAGGTGATCGACGAGCCGGCCTTCAACAAATTGAGCGACGAGGCCTTTCTCGACCTCAGGAAATCAGGAGCGCTGGGGCTGGTCTACTGTCACCTCGCCTCCTCCAACAGCTGGACATCGTTGGTCTACCAGGCCTCGATACGCGGCCAGCGCCGCTGAAACTGGCTGATATCGAGTCCGGTGAGACGCCCAGGACAGCTTGTCGTCCTTGAAGCATCATGGAATAGCCGCAGCACAGACAGTGCCGCCGCCACTTGAGCAGTGGTAATTGGACAATTGGCCAAGATCTTCCCACCCATTTTGATCCTTAAAATTTTAGACAAGATTTACATATTAACTAATCATTAATCTATCGCTTAACTTTCCGAGTTTTTTACTTATGGTGACAAGCAAGGGGGTAGGTTGGATATACTGGGGATGGGGCAGTTTTTCTATGCGCAAAATATCAGAGACCTCTCCAAGGGATCTTGGAGGAGATGAGGCCACGACAAGTGGATCGGCCCCCCCCGGTTCCGCACAACCTGCGACGCCCGTAACCCAGCATCCCCGTTCGCATCGTCAACGTTCAGCCGGGCCCGCACGCTCGGTTGATGTCGCGCGGCAAGATCTGGCTCGTTTCCAGGAAAGCCTTCTCGATCTTCCAACTGTGCAGCTTGGCGGGCTGCCGATCACGGTGATCGACCGGCCAAATGCCGCGCGCTTGATGATCGCCGCGGCGCGTGGCCACATCCGCAGCAGCCGTCCCTATTATTTCACCTCCGCCAATGGCGACGTCATCGCGCAGGCGCTCGCGAATGTGGACGTCGCCGTCCTCTTCCGCGAAGCCGACCAGATCTTCGCCGACGGCCAGCCGCTTGTTTTCGCCTCACGCCTGCTGTGCAGCAGGCATTTGCCGGAGCGGGTAGCCACCACCGACCTCTTTCACGATGTGGCCGAGCTCGCCGAACAGGAAGGCACGACCTTCTATCTGCTCGGGTCGACCGAGGCCGAGAACGACAAGGCCGTTGCGAGCGTCAAGGCCAGATACCCCGGCCTGCGCATCGTCGGGCATTGTCACGGCTTCCTTGCCGGCCAGGCGCTCGAAAAGAAGCTCGACGAGATCAACGCACTTGCGCCCGACATTTTGTGGCTGGGCCTCGGTGTTCCGCGCGAGCAGATCTTCGTCCGCGACTTTGCATCGCGACTCCAGAATGTCGGGGTGATCAAGACGTCGGGCGGGCTTTTCGACCATATCGCCGGCAAGGTCCGGCGCGCGCCCCTGTGGGTACAGAAGGCCGGATTCGAGTGGCTGTGGCGCGCGCTGATGGAGCCGCGCCGGCTTTTCTGGCGCTATTTCACCACAAGTCCCCAGGCCATCTACGCCATATTGAGGTATTCCAGATGACTGCCGAGCGTCCCCACCGTCCGCTGCCTGCCGGAACTGACACGGAGATCGTCATAGTCGGCGGCGGGCTTTCCGGCACGCTGGCGGCAAACGTCCTCGGGCGGTCCGGTTATCACGTCACGCTGATCGACCGCCATCAGGTTTTTCCGCGCGAATTCCGCGTCGAGAAGATCGCCGGCGACCAGATCGAAAAACTGCGCCGGATCGGCCTTTTGGACGGGCTTTCCGCAGCGGCCGTGGCATTCGACGAAATCGTCAACATTCGCAAGGGGCGCCTGCTCGACCGCACGCACGCCCGGCACTACGGCATTTTCTACGATGACCTCGTCGCCGCCATGCGGGCCGAACTGCCCGACACCGTGCGCTTCATCGCTGGTCGCGTGAGCGGACTGGAGGCAGGCCCGGAACGCCAGCGTGTGTCGATCCTCGGACACGGCGACGTGACGGCGCGGCTTCTCGTTTTGGCCACCGGCATGGGTGACATTCTGCGCCGCGACCTTGGCATCGAGCGCAAATTCGTCCACCAGCGGCAGTCGCTGACCTTCGGCTTCAATCTGCGCCCGGTGGGAGCAAGCGCCTTCCGGCATCCCGCCCTCACCTATTACGGCGAACGGGTTTCCGACGGCATCGACTATTTGAACCTGTTCCCCGCCGCCGAAGTCACCCGCGCCAATCTCTTCGTTTTCCGCGAGCATCGCGACCCTTGGGTCAAGGCGCTGCGCGACAATCCCAGGCAAACGCTCATCGAAACGCTCCCGGGTCTGGTCAAGGCATTCGGTGACTTCGAAGTGATCGACCGGGTCGAGAGCTGGCTAACCGACATCACCGTCGCCGAGAACTGCGTGCGCGACGGGGCCGTCCTGATCGGCGATGCCTACCAGACATCATGTCCGGCCGCCGGGACAGGCGTCAGCAGGCTGCTCACCGATGTCGAGCGCCTGTGCACGGTGCATGTGCCGCAATGGCTGGCCTCACCCGGCATGGCCGCCGCAAAGATCGCGACCTTCTACGCCGATCCGGTAAAGCAGGCGATGGACGAGCATGGTCTCCAGCTGGCGCATTTTCGCCGCAGCCTGACCATCGACACCGACCTGCGCTGGCGCGCGCGTCGGCAAATTCACTTCAGCCGCCGCCGCATCATGCACGAGATCGACAATCTAAGCCCCGCTTTCGCCGCCAGGCTGCGCAACCTCAGAAAGCCCGCGGTCGAACCCGTGGCGTGATCGCAGGCCAATCAGCCGATCTGTCGCCCAAACTGCGCAGTGGTTTTGGGAGACGCGCCTTGGGCTCGTTCCGACCTCAGGGCCCAGCCACTTCGTCGGTCGAGGCTGGCGACGTCACCACATGGCCAGCGGCGGCCTTCTTGCCGTGCGAACCGAGCACGCGCCGCGCCAGCGCTTTGGCCGCCGGCAATTTCTCGACCGTCAGATGCGCCGCCAGGCCGAGCGGGCTGCCGGCTCGGAAGATCTGCCACATAGGTGATGGCCGGCCGCCGAAGATGCGCTTGTAGGGCTCGTCGCCGATGGTGAAATCGAGGGAATGGTCGCCGCGCTCGATACAGTCGCGGGCGATCTGTTCGAACATCAGGCTGCCGATCGACTGCTTCCTGTAGCCGGCCTCGTCGAAGCCGCCCAGAATGACAAGCAGCGAACCGCGGTGCTCAAGGCCAAGCGCGCCGGCGATTGCCCGATCGTTCATCCAGAAAGTGTAGGTGCGAGCGAAACCGCCGCACCCTTCGGTCGCCACAGCCAGATAGAAATCGAAATAGGACGGCAATTGCAGCAGGTCGGCGGGGCCGTTGCTGCCATCGAAACGCTTGCCGCGATAGACTTTGAGCGCATCGAAAGTCGTGCGGATGGCAGCGACGTTGTCAGCGCATGCGAAGCGCGCCTCTCCTATTCGGCCAAGCTGCCGGGATTTCTTGTCGAGCTCCTTGCGGTAGGACTGGTCGAGCTGGTGCTCGCGCCAGGCGGCGAATGTCGGCTCCAGCTTGCTGGAGTAAGCGCTCATGCCCATGCTTTCGCGCTTGTCGATGCCAAGGAGCCGCTCGATCGCCAATGAGCGGTCCGCCAGTTTGCCGATGCGCAGAAGATCGTAAGGCTTCAGATGCCTTCGGATCGCGGCAACGGCTCGACTGTCCGCCACGATACGCGCGAAGGTCTCCTCGTCGGCGACCGGCGATACGTAGTCGGAAACGCGCATGTCGGCGAACTCGACCACTTTGAGCAATGTGTACCGGCGCCTGACCAGGGGCAAAACCATCGCGAGCTTTCCACCCGCGCCGTTTCGCACGACGATTACAAGTGGCGTGGCAGCGCCTTGCCGTACGATCCTCTCGTAGAGCTGGCTCAGCCATATGGGGTGCTGAAAAGCCGTCGCCGCCGAACTGGCGAAGAGTTCGGCATATTCCTTCGAACGGAAATCGAACGAATCCTCGGCAGTGACTTCAAACATGTGATCCGAACCGGCTGGGCCCGATCTATCGACGACGTCTTGCGTTCCGCGTCAAGGCGAATCGCAAGGATTGTTAGAAACTTGGTATATGCGAAAGATCGATCCATGGTTGCAAATCTGTCTTAGAATGTGCCCTCCATGGCAGGTTCGAGATGGGCCGTTCGACAGTTTATTTTCTCGTGAACCGCGCAGTCGGACTTTGAATGTAACTCCAATGTAAGTTTTTTCGGCCAAATCATTTCTTTTCAAGTGTCTGGAACCCGAGCACCATTACAGCCGGACGGGAATGACATGCTGTCGATCGAGGTGATTGTTCCGCAATCGAGCCCCCGCCTGTGGCAGAAGGTCGCCATAGAGCGGCTTCAGGCGGATGGCCATGATGTGGCTGTGCGCCATCAGCCCGGAGCAGCAAACTGGCCGAGGGCGGCAATAGCCGCCTTTGCCTTTGAACAGCGCCTGTTTCGACGGCGCCGCCCCAACCTTGCCGCCTCGCTGCATGAGATCGAGGCACGAAGCGGGCACCGGTCCGCCGCGCTAAGACTGGACCTCGCCGGCAACGCTGCCCCATCGGATGTCCCGACCGTTGGCCTCCTGTTTGACGGATCCGCATCTGATCTCTCGGCGGCAATCGCGGTCGCGGCCGGAAGGCTGCCTTTGATCGAAGCCGTCCTCGACAAGAAGACGCTGGTGGGCTGGGCACGGCCGATGGTGGACAAGCGGGAATCGGCGGCACTCGGCACCGAGGACGTGCTTGCCCGCGCCGTCACCTTGCTCGTCTCGGTGGTTCGGGCATTTGCTGAAGGCCGGCTTCTCAATAACGAACGCATGTCTGAAGGCCGCGGTGGCGGCACGGCGATGCAGTTCGCGTCAGCCTATCTGGGCTCGACGCTGCCGCGGCTTGGCCGGGAGATCATCCGGCGCATAGGTTTCCGTCATGCGCATTGGCGCGTCGGCTACCGCTTTATCGATGCGCCAGGCGTCGCGAATACGGGCGGGCTTGGCTCCGGCTGGTCGGTCCTGCCCGACCCGGGCGACCACTTCTATGCCGATCCTTTCCCGTTCCAGTGGCAGGGCCGGTCGTTCCTCTTCGTCGAGGACTATCCCCATGCGACCGGCAAGGCCGTCATCTCCGTCGTCCCGTTTGACGCAGCCGGCGCTCCCGAGGCGCCACGCGTCGTTCTGGAAGAGCCGCACCACCTCTCCTATCCGCAGGTGTTCGAGCGCGACGGCGCGATCTGGATGCTTCCCGAGGCGAGCGCCAGCGGCAGGCTCACGCTCTACCGTGCCTCGGCCTTCCCGGACCGCTGGATCGCCGAGACCGTGCTGGTCGAAGGCGAGATTTCCGACGCGACGCTGCTCGAGCATGGCGGGCTGCTTTGGCTGTTCGCCACCGATCGCGATGGCTATGGCAGCACCTCCGACACCCTGGTGGTGTTCTGCGCTCCGGCACTCGCCGGTCCGTGGAAACCCCACCCTATGAACCCTGTCATGATCGACCATCGCATGGCTCGTCCAGGTGGTGCTTTCGTTCGCATCGATGAGGACCGTGTGCTGCTCCCGGTCCAGGACGGAACGCTCGGCTATGGCGGCGGGCTCGGCCTATGCGAGCTGTTGGAACTCGACCAGCAGACGGTGCGGCTTTCGGCGCCTCGGCCGATCGACACCGATGGCGACTGGCCCTATCCGAAAATCCACACGCTCAATCGATCGGGCGCGTTGGAAGCGATCGACGGCATAGCGGCGGTGAGAAGACGTTCAGGAAAGAAGTAGCGCCTCGTAGCCCGCGCACATCCTGGCCGGCGCATATTTGTCCTTGAGTCGCCGCCCTGCCGTTGAAAGCCTGGCCATGATTTCCGGCCCGGCCATCAAGTCGGCCAGCCCCTTGGCCATGCCGGTGGCGTCGTCCTCGACGAAGATCGCCGCGGTCTCGCCATCCTCGGTAGCAAGCACCTCCCGCATGACGGCGAGGTCATTCGCCACGACAGGCAAACCGGAAATTGCCGCTTCGACGCAGGCAAGACCGAAGGTCTCGCTCAACGACGGAAACGCGTAGATGTCGCCTGCCGCCAGGAACTCGAAAATACGCGACGGGGGGACTTCGCCGACCAGATGCAGGCGGTCCGCCACACCCCGCCTTTTGGCCAAGGCGACAAGCGTGTCGCGCTCCGGCCCGACACCGGCAATCGCGACATGGATATCGGGCAGCTGATCGAGCGCCCCAACGAGCGCAATCTGGTTCTTCTGTTGCGTCAGCCGGCCGGACGAGACGGCGAGCCATGCATTCCGGGGCAAGCCGAAGGAAGCGCGTGCCGCCGCCTTGTCGAAGTCTTCAGGCGGTGCGGCAACGCCATGATCGATGCGCCGCAAGCGCCGCCGATAGGCTTGCGGATAGTGACTGAATTGCGCTTCCGTCCAGGCCGAGTTGACGACATTCGTCCGGTAGAGGCCAACCACGCCCATCAGCCTGTCGATCTGGGAGAGGACGCCCATCATCCCTTTGGTGTGCGGCGAACCGCTCTGGTTGGCGATGATCCGGCTTACGCCCGCCAGGCGGGCGCCGATCGTGCCGAAGATGTTGCCGTAATGCTGAAAGGTGATGACGGCGTCCGGCCGCGACTTGCGCAGATAGGTCGCGAGACCAATGGCCGCCCGGATCTGCCCAGGCAATCCCTTTGGACTCTCGGTGAGGATGAAATCCGCATAAGGATCGGCATCGAAGGCGTCCGTCTTGCGGTACATGAAGACGGTGCGCACCTCGTGCCCGCGCGCCCGCAAGCCTTCGCCCACCATGTCGGAAATACGCTGCGCGCCCGCGGCCTCCGCCTGGGTCTGTACCTGAATGATCTTCACGTACGACCCTTCAGCATCACACCGGGAACGGGCGCAGCTCTTGCCATCGTGAAGCCGAAGACAGATGGATTTATGCCTATCCTGCGCCGTGCGATCGACACGGCAATGGCGGTCCAGGCGATGACCGTTCCGGCGATGCTGACTGCCGCGCCAATGGGTCCAAAGAAATACGTCGTCACCGCCGTCGCGCCGAGCCCCAGTATGTTGACGACAACCAGAACCTTGAACAGCGCATGCTGCAGGCCGGTCAACTGCAGGAGGATCTCGATCGGGCCACAAGCCGTGGCAAAGGTCGCGCCTATGCCGAAGATGACGAGTGTTGCCCGCATGGTCGGCGTGTCGTAGGTCGGATTGAACATGGACAGGATAAAGCCGCCGAAAATCCAGAACGCTGCAAGCACGCAGAGTGCAATGGCAAAGCTGCCAAGCGCGGCGAGATTGGTGATGCGCTGAACATGCGCCCTGTCGCCGCTGTAGAAGGCGCTCGAAATCTGCGGCGCGAGCGCCTGATTGATTCCATTGAGCGCAAGCGCCACGAACCGCGTGGTCCGATCGGCGACGAAGATCGCGCCGGCCGCCTCAGGTCCCAGGATCACCGCCACAAGCAGCGTGCTCACCTGGCCGAGCGCCGGCGGCAGCGAGGTGACGCCCCACAGGCCAAGCGTCACGGTCTTGAATTCCCTCTTTTGCCCCTCCGTGAGTGGGCCGCGCTTGGCGCGCGCCGTGTCGCGCACGAGAAGCAGTGTCTGCGGAACAACCGAAAGGATGAGCAGCAAGGCGGTCAGATGGGTCGCCGCAACCGCGCTCATCTCGATATGCATGAAGTGGCAAGCGGCAATGGCGGCAATCGTGCCCGCACGCCAGATGATGTCGCGCGGCAACAGGCCGGATATCAGCGCGTTCTTGGCGCGGAAAGCGCCGGACGTGAATTCCGACCAGCCGAGTGCGAACGACAGGACCGCAGCCGCCACGCACAGCGAAAGCCATTCCGGCGTGCCTTTCCCGATGAACGGCAAGAATCCGACCATGAGAATGAACAGGCTAGAGCCGACGAGCCCGGCAAGCGCGACGAGAATGGCGCGAGCCATCATGCCATGCGCCGAGCTATGGTCGCCGAGGCCGACATATTGCGGCCAGAACCTCAGCACGGTGCTTTGTTGCCCCACCGAGGCGAAGAAAGAGACCAGGCTGGCGCCGGCATAGGCTGCGCTGTAGAGGCCGAACTGCCTTCCGTCCATGACCATCGCCACGGCCACGAACATCAGGAAGGACAGGCCGGCACTGGCGAGCTTGATCACGCCCGCCACGGCGCCGTTCCTGGCGAGCGTAGCGATAGACATGCGCATATCGTCGGCTGCAGGACGGGTCTCGGCGCCCGATATCGCGCTGCGATTGCTTATGTTTTCATCCAACGTCGGCTCCTGTGGCGTTCGGCGATGCCCTACCCCCGCGGCAGGCGAGCCGACGCTGAAACCTGTCTCTCAATAGAGCAAAAGCCTGCGATCGCGCCAGCGCGAACGCTCCGCATGGTTACCGTCACCAGTTTGTTAATTTGAGCATCGGGCGCGGTAACCTTAACGGAAGACTAACGATAATTCTGAATACTGTCGGTGTAGAGTAAGGCCGGAAGGCGCGCTCTGCAGAGGAAACCGATGACGCCAGCCAGAACCGACGATCGCACGCTTCCACCTTTGTTCGACATAGGACCGCTATGGGCGGTCCTGTGGGGGCGACGCGTCATGGTGCTTGCCATCGCCGGCGCGGCGCTGCTGCTTGCACTGCTCTATCTTGCCGTGACGAGCCCGAGCTATACGGCGACCGCATCGATATTGATCGACCCGCGCGACTCGCGCGCGGCCAATTTCAACGACGTTCTTCCCGGGATCGGCGCCGACAGCGCCGCCATCGCAAGCCAGGTCTTCGTCATCGAATCGCAGGACTTGCTGGGGGCAGTGTTCGACAAAGAGGGGCTTCAAAACGATCCGGAATTTTCAGGCAAAGGCCTGGTCTCGCGTGTCTTGTCGATGTTTGGAGCGGGCCGCGGCCCCTCACCGGACGCGGCCTTCAAGCGCTTTCAAAAAGCCGTATCGGTGGACCGTGAAGGACTGACCTATGTCATCAATGTCTCCTTCACGTCGCCATCGCCGGACAAGGCCGCGCGCATCGCCAACGCCATCGTCAATCGCTACAGAACGGGCCTCGCCGGAGAACGCGAAACCGCCAACAGCGACGTGAATTCTCTCCTCAATGACAGGATCAAGGGTCTTCAGAAGGACGTCAGCGACGCCGAGCGCGCGGTCGAGGATTTCAAGTCGGAGCACGAGATCCTGGGGTCGGCCGATGGCGGCACATTGCAGTCGCAGCTCGACCAACTGACGGCGCAGCTGATAACCGCACAGGGCGACGCCGATCAGGCGCGGGACCGATACAATCAGGCGCTGGCCGCGGGCACCTCGCCGGCCGGCCTGGCCAAGTTGGCGGAAATCCTTTTCTCCAATTCCGCCGTCAAATTGCGCGACGACTATAACCAGCGCGCGGCAGAGCTCGCCAATCTCGAAACCATGTATGGGCCTCGTCATCCGGCCATTGCGCGGCTCAGGTCGGAGCTCGATCGCATGAACCGGTTGATGGCCGCCGAGGCGGAGCGGATAAGACAGCAGCTGAAGGCCAGCTACGATCTCGCCGCCCAGAATGTGGCGAAGCTGCAGGCCAAGCTCGAGGCTCTGCGCCAGCAGTCCACGAACTCGAATATCGCACAGGTGCAACTGCGGCAACTGGACTCCAAGGCCCAGGCTGCCCGCACCGTGCTCGACGATTTCCTGAAACGCGCGCAGGAAACGTCGCAGATGCAGGGCGTCCAGACATCCGAGGCGCGCACGATCAGCGCCGCCTCCGCCCCGCTGCAGCCGACCTGGCCAAAGCCGACCCTGCTCCTGCCGGTCAGCGCCTTTCTGGGCCTCATCGCCGGATGCGGTATCGCCCTCGCGCTGGGGCCGGTCCGCAAGCCCGAGGATGACCCGCGAAGCCCTCGCGAAGAGGTGCCGCAGGCGACCCAGCCAAAAGAGCCGAAAAAGGGCGGCGCACCAGCCATGTCTCGTCCATTGCCAGCCAATTTCGGCGAGTACCGCCTGCCGGGGGTCGCCGGCGGCGCGGCGCATTCAAGCATCAAGGCGCTGAGGAAGTCACTGTTTCAAGCCGGCAGCGACGCGCTTTCGCTGGGCGTGCTGAAGCTTATGCGGCAAATACTCCTGCGCCTTAGCGACCACCCCAAACCCTTCGTGCTTCTGGTCTCCTCAACGCGCAGCAATGTCGACGCAAGGCTTGCGGGCGCGATGGTCGGGATTGGTCTCCAGCAAGCCGAGCAGAATGTGCTTGTGGTTGAAATCGGAGGCCAGCCGCACCGTGCCGGCTACGGACCCGGCCTGTTCATCGATGGCGCAAGCGGCCTGCGCACGGTCGTATGCAGTCCGGCCGTGGAGAAGGGGGCAGAATTCCGGGATCGCAACACCTTGCGCGGCATTCTGGCCGAGGCCGGGAACGCATTCGATTTCGTGCTCGTGATTGCCCCATCCCTTGGTGAGAACGGTTGGGATCGGGAGATCTTTGCAAGCGCCGATCTGATGCTTTTCGCGCTAAGCCCATCCGAGTCTGCGTCGGGGACCGCCGCCCTGCTCGAGCAGCATCTCGGCGCCGGCCAGATCGAACGCAGCGCCACTCTTGTAATCGACAGCGCACAGCCAGCCGGGGCAAAGGCAATGCCCGATGTCGAGTCTGGGGCCGGCGGATTGCGCCGCAGTTCCCTCGCAAGGAGTTGATCCATGCGGGCGGTTGAGCTGGTATCGCCGCTGACTGTGTCACGGCGGCATGCGCTTGCACTTGCTGGCGGGGCTTTGCTTACGACCCTCCCCTTCTCCGTCTCGACCGCGCTGCCGGCAACGGCCGCTCGCCCCGTTCCTTCGCGTGGTTTCAATCTTCCCGCATGGTTCGAACGCGAAGCAGGAACCGCTCCCGCCACGGCGACGCTGGAAAAGCTGCGGCAGTCCGGGTTCGAAACGATCCGCCTGCCGGTGAACGGCGATCTTGTCTCGGCAGGCGACCGGGCGGTGCTCCGCCGCATCCGCGACGGGGTCGCAGAGCTTGTCGGGCTGGGCTTCGCCGTTCTGGTGGACATGCATCCGTCCGGAGATCTTCGTGCGGCCTTCGAGCATGATCCGGCAAATGCGGCCAGGCGGGTGGTCCTGGCCTGGACGGCCCTGCGCGCCGTCATCGCCGACCTGCCGACGAATTCGGTCTACCCGGAACTGTTGAACGAGCCGCCGATGGAGCGCGCCGCATGGCTTGAGCTGCGCGAACAGGTCGCCGAGACGTTGCGGGCCAGATGTCCGCTCCACACGCTGGTCTGGGGCCCGGCACGCTTCCAGGGCATATGGGAAATAGCCGACACGCCGCCCTTGGTCGACGACAGGCAGATTGCAGCCATCCACTACTACGCGCCCATGGCATTCACCCATCAATGCGAGAACTGGGATACATCGCCGCTCGCCCGCATCGCCAACCTGCCCTTTCCCGCGACAAGCGACATGCCGCAGGTGCGCGCGCTTGTCTCCAGATTGCGGGCTGCGGGCGACGAAGAGGCTGCCTCCCTGGTGGAGAAGGAATTGTCGGATCCTTGGACAGAGGCGCGGATCGCCGCGGACTTTGCCAAGCTCGGACGCTGGTCCAGTGCCCATAACTGCCCGGTCATCCTGAACGAGTTCGGCGTGCTCAATTTCTGCGTGGATCCAGCAAGCCGCGCGGCCTGGACCCGTGCCGTGCGCAAGGCGGCCGAGGCGAACCACATCGGCTGGACGCATTGGGAGCTCGATCAGGGTTTTGGCTTTATCGCCAGCAGGCAAAGCACCGAGGGGTTCGATCCTCAGATGATTGCCGCCCTGCTGGGAGACGGCGACTGAAATGGACAACAGACATCAAGGCTGCAGGCTGGCGCAGGCGAGGATCAAAGCGGACCGGCAATGAGCATCACGGGGACATATCCGCATGCCGGGCCAAGCGCGCGGGCTCCGGACGCATCGAGCGCCGAGGCCCTGCTGCATGTCTCGATGGCGCTCATCGTCGTTGCGCTCGGCGTTTCGGCCTTTGCGGTGTGGACGCCGTTCGGGATTGTCGCGACGTTCATACTGACGCTGATCGTTTCGAACGCGGTGCCGGCGGGGATTCCTGTCGTGATCATCTGCGCCTTCCTCTACCAGAACATGATGGTGGCGTGGTACACGCCTTACATACCCGACAACGATACGTTCGACGCGCTGCGCGGTACGAACTTCATCATCCTGATGACCGCCTTCTGCATCTTCCTGGCGGCGTCGTTTCAGCACCGCGTGCGCGCCTTGCCCGAATTGCGCGCCTGGCTGCTGCTGAGCAACGTGCTGTGCGGGACGATCTGTTTCTACTTCGCCCTGGGGGTCGTGCATGGCGGCCCCAAGGACGCGGTCGTCTACTTCCGCAACACGATCACGCCCCTCGCCTGCTTCCACATCGCGGTCCTGGCGGCCAGCCTCTATCCCATCGACCTGCGAAAGAGCATGCTCTGGCTCGGCACTGGCGCGGTCATCTACGGCTATGTGGAACTGACCTTCACGATGAACTTCCTCGGCCTCTTTCATGGCGACCTCTACATCGAACGCAACATCGCGCGGCAGATCGAGACCGGCGTTTGGGAGAAGGCGCTCAAGGAAACCGGCTTCGTTTTCCGCGGGCTTGAGGACGTGATGACGACGACCTTCTTCAACACGCCGTTCTTCAACGACATCCTGCCCAGCGTCTTTCGCATAGGCGGCCCGAACTTTCATTCGATCAGCTATGCCTATGCGCTGAGCATCATATCGGCCTGGCTGCTCTTCAGGGGTCGCTGGCTGCTGCCCATCGCCGCTCTGCCGCTGCTGCTTGTCATCGGCTCCAAGGGCGCGACATTCATGCTGCTGGTCGCGCTCTGCGTACGGCTGTTCCATAGCCCTTCCCGCACCGGCCTGACGCTTTCCGGTGTCGTCGCCCTGGCCTTGGTCTGGACAACCGCGGCGATTGCCTATGGCGCCACGCATGGCGACTATCACGTGCTCGGCCTGGCGGCGGGCATACGCGACTTCATGGCCAACCCGCTTGGCCAGGGACTGGGGCTGGGCGGCAATCTGTCGAGCACCAGCATCAATCTCAGCTGGTCGACCGCCCAGGCGGAAGGCGCCGCGTCGATCCCGGTCGAAAGCGCCGTCGGCGTCATGCTTTACCAGATGGGAATTGGCAGCCTGGTTTTCTTCGGCTTCCTGGCGGCGCTCGCCGTGGCGACCAGGCGGCAGCTGATCGAAACCGGCGACCTGAATTTCCTGTTTGGTTTCGTCGGCATTGTCACCATCTCGGCCAATGCCGTGTTGCAGGAAGAGGCATTCTACTCGCCTCTCGCTCTCAGTTTCTGCCTGCTGCTCGTCGGTGTCTCGCTGGGAACGCGCTGGCGTGAGATGGCGGCGGCAAGGGCCGGGCTGCAAGGCTAACTTTCAAGGACCGAATACCACCAGTTCGGTGAACGTCAGGTCGCCGGGCGAAGGCGGTTTCGGCCCTTTGAAGTACTTCAGCCCCTTCCTCGGAAAATACCGGCCGAACAGACCCGGGATCGGCTCATTGGCGTCGGCAAGGCAGAGCAGGGTTCCGCGTCGCAGGATGAAGCGCCCCATCGCGCCGGCGCAGCGGCTCATATCCGTGAGAGATCGGCAATAGACGATCTGGGAGCAAGGGACGAGACCGTGCAATATCCGGCGCGACCTCAGCACCAACGGAAAGGCCATTCCGTCGCGAATGCAGATCAGCGAGAGACAACCCAGCGCGGCATGCTCCAGGAGTATATATCTCTCGCTGTCGCACAGCATCGCCATTTCGGCGAGGTCAGGGCGGACTTCGAGCACGCGGCATGACGGTTGTGCCGGGCTCAAGGCGGGCAGGAAGGCGAACTGGCCGCGGGCAAACAGGCGAAATCCGAGCGCCTTGTTGGCGTTCAAGGTCGAGGGTGCCGGTGAAATGTTCGTGTAGGTCACGTCCCTGCGTCTCAGAACCGGCCAGATCAGCTTCATGGCATAGGGACGGAACGCTGCGTCCACGGACCAGCTTGAAATGTTGCAGCGGATTTCGTCGCCTTGGTAGCGGGCATAGAGGGTGAGTACGACCCCCACGATCCGCCCGGATGTCTCCAGGGCAAAGCCGTATCGCGGGAAATCGTCGACCGCGGGCCGCTGCGACAAACGGGTCAGCGCGTGCTTCCAGTAATTGCGGCTGCGCATCGGAAAGCCCCTGCGCAGGCAATCGACCACGCCTTCCCAATCACTTTCCTGGATTGGTCGACACTTGAGGTCGGGAGGGGGCGCGCCGAGTACGGCCATAATCAACTCAAGAATACTGCCAAGTCAATTAGATATATTTCACCCCGAAGCCATAATAGTATACAACCATTAACAATCCCTGCCCCTTTCGAGGAAAATTTCACCCACCCGCCCCTCAAACGCAAATCGGTCGCGCCGCCGGCCAACGGCCCGTCGGATCGATCAGGCCACATCGAGAGGCACATCGGACTTGCGGTGGTGTCCAGCCTCTGATTCCCTGTCTCATGGCCATCGGGTTCTGATTCGCCCACCAGCAAGCTTTCGTCCCGTGCCGCCAATAGATATCTGTCGACCCCTGCGCCGGGTCCGTTCCAGGGAGAAACGGCAAATGAACACCGCGACAAGGCCCGTAATCTCCGAGATGCGGCCCAAGATAACCGTCGTCGGCGTCGGCGGTGGCGGCGGCAACGCGGTCAACAACATGATTGCCGAGGGCCTGCAGGGCGCGGAGTTCATCGTCGCCAACACCGACGCCCAGGCCCTCACCATGTCGAAGTCGTCGAGGTTGATCCAGTTGGGAGCCCATATCACCGAGGGCCTCGGCGCCGGCTCCCTGCCCGAGGTCGGCCGCGCGGCAGCCGAGGAATCGATCGACGAGATCATGGACCACCTTGCCGGAACGCATATGTGCTTCGTGACCGCGGGCATGGGCGGTGGAACCGGGACGGGTGCGGCGCCGGTCATAGCGCATGCCGCGCGCAAGGCCGGCATCCTGACCGTCGCCGTCGTCACCAAGCCTTTCACCTTCGAGGGAAAGCGCCGCATGCAATCGGCAGAAGAAGGCATTGAACGGCTTCGCGAATGCGCCGACACGGTGATCGTCATTCCGAACCAGAACCTGTTCCGGATCGCCGATGCCAAGACGACCTTCGCCGACGCTTTCGCCATGGCCGACCGCGTCCTCTATGCGGGCGTCGGCTGCATAACCGACCTCATTGTCAAGGAAGGGCTGATCAACCTCGACTTCGCCGATGTGAAATCGGTGATGCGCGACATGGGCCGCGCCATGATGGGAACCGGCGAAGCTGCCGGAGAAGACCGCGCCAAGAAGGCTGCCGAAGCGGCAATCGCCAACCCGCTTCTCGACGAGGCCTCCATGATCGGCGCCAAGGGCGTCCTGGTCTCGATCTCGGGCGGCATGGACATGACGCTGTTCGAAGTCGACGAAGCCGCCACCCGCATCCGCGAGGAGGTCGACGCCGACGCCGACATCATCGTCGGCGCCATATTCGACCGGGCGCTCGCCGGAAAATTCCGGGTCTCGGTCGTCGCCACGGGCCTGCGCCACGGGCTTGAGATACCGTCCTTTGCAGGATCGGAAATCCATACGAACTGAACGTGGCTCTAGTGATAGCGCACACGCATTCCCTATATTAGGAAGATATTCCAGAAGAAATGCCTACTCAAAAGAGTAAGTAAACCCTTCCGCTGAAGCGCCAACCGTCACTTTCGTCATCTTCTCACCCTCGAGCGAGCGGTTCAGCACGCCGCGGCTCAATTCCGGCAGCAGCGTGTTGGTCAAGATGGCATCGATCATCCGCCCGCCGGATTCGATCTCGGTGCAGCGCGCCTTGACCAGATCCATGACGCCGTCGCCGATCACCAGTTCGGCATCGTTGGTGGCCCGCAGCCGGCGCGCGATCTTGGCGAACTGGTGGCGGGTGATCGCTTCGATCATCGCATCCGAGAGCGGGTAATAGGGAATGGTCACCACACGGCCGAGGAAGGCCGCCGGGAACACCTTCAGCAGCGGACTGCGCAGCGCCGTGTCGAGATCGTCGAGCCCAGCCCGCATCGTGCCGTTCTTGGTGCGGTCCATGATGACCTCGGAGCCGACATTGGAGGTGAGCAGGATCAGCGTGTTCTTGAAATCGATCCGCCGGCCCTCGCTGTCGTCCATCATGCCCTTGTCGAAGACCTGGAAGAAGATCTCGTGCACGTCCGGATGCGCCTTCTCGACCTCGTCGAGCAGGATCACCGAATAGGGTTTGCGCCGCACCGCCTCGGTCAGGATGCCGCCCTTGCCGTAGCCGACATAGCCGGGCGGAGCGCCCTTGAGCGTCGAGACGGTATGCGCCTCCTGGAATTCGGACATGTTGATCGAGATCAGGTTCTGCTCGCCACCATAGAGCGTCTCGGCCAGCGCCAGCGCGGTTTCGGTCTTGCCGACGCCAGACGGGCCGCAGAGCAGGAACACGCCGACCGGCTTTTCCGGCGCGCCGAGGCCGGCGCGGCTGGTCTGCACGCGTTTGGCGATCATCTCCATGGCATGGTCCTGGCCGACCACGCGCTCGGACAAGGTGCCGGCCAGCCGCAGTGCCTTTTCGGTCTGGCTGGACAGCATCCGTCCGGTCGGGATACCGGTCCAGTCCTGCACCACGGCAGCCACCGCATTGCGGTCGACCGACGGCAGGATCAGCGGCGTCTCGCCTTGCGCTTCGGCGAGTTCCGCCATCAATTCGCGCAGCCGCGCGAGATCGGCAGCCGGATCGGGCGCAGGCGACCCGGCTGTCGCCGTCGTCTCCGGCTCGACCTCCGCCGTTTCGGTGTCGGACGCCTTGGCCTTTGCCGCCTTGGCCTTGGCTGCCTTGGACCCGTTGGGCTTGGTCTCGGGCGCCTTGGCCTCGGACACGCCCGTCCCGGCCGCGTCCGCACCCACCACCTCGTCGGCGGCCTCCTCCGCCGCCACCGCATCGAGCGGCACGCCCTCGCCGCGCAGCCTGGCGCGCAGGTCGAGGATTTCGGCGACCAGCGCCTTTTCCCGCTCCCAGCGTGCCTGCGCGGCGGCAAGCGTGCCTTCGGTCTCGGCCAGTCCGGCGTCGACCCGTGCCTGCCGCTCGGTCACCTCGATGCCGATCGCTGCCTCGCGGCCGATGATGCCGTTCTCGACCTCCAGCGCCTGACGGCGGCGCAGAATGTCCTCGACCTCGGCCGGCGTGGCGTGCTGCGATATCGCGACGCGGGCGCAGGCGGTGTCGAGCAGGCTCACTGCCTTGTCCGGCAGTTGCCTGGCCGGGATGTAGCGGTGCGACAGGGCGACCGCCGCCTCGATCGCCTCGTCCAGGATCTGCACCTTGTGGTGCTGCTCCAGAACGCCCGCCACGCCGCGCAGCATGAGAACGGCCACCGCCTCCGACGGTTCGTCGATCTTGACCACCTGGAAACGACGCGTCAGCGCCGGATCCTTCTCGATATGCTGCTTGTATTCGGCCCAGGTCGTTGCCGCGATGGTGCGAAGCTCGCCGCGCGCCAGCGCCGGCTTCAGCAGGTTCGCCGCGTCGCCGGTTCCAGCCGCACCGCCGGCGCCGATCAACGTATGGGCTTCGTCGATGAACAGAATGATCGGCTTTTCGGACGACTGCACCTCGTCGATGACTGCCTTCAGCCGTTTCTCGAATTCGCCTTTCACGCTGGCGCCCGCCTGCATCAGGCCGACGTCGAGCATATGCACGCTGACATTCTGCAGCGTTGGCGGCACATCGCCCTGGGAGATGCGCAGCGCAAACCCCTCGACGACGGCCGTCTTGCCGACTCCTGCCTCGCCGGTGAGGATCGGGTTGTTCTGGCGACGCCGCATCAGGATGTCGACGATCTGCCTGATCTCCGGATCGCGGCCGACGACCGGGTCGATCTTGCCGTCGCCGGCGCGCTGCGTCAGGTTGGTCGCATATTTGGCCAGCGCCGAGTCTCCACCCGGACCCCGTTTCATCGGCGCCTCGGTGGCGGGGGCCTCCTCCGGGGTGCCGGCTTCGAGCGAACCTTCCGTTACCTCATCGAAACGCCCAACGACCGAGTCCGCGTCGATCTTGTCGAACTCGGCGCTGATCTTCGACAGCAGGCCCTCCAGCACCGGCGTCTTCAGGCAGGCAAGGATGATATGGCCGCTGCGAACCTCTTTGACGCCGAATTCGAGCTCCGCCAGGCTCCAACCTTCCTGGATAGCGTGAAAGATATGGTCGGAAAACTCCTCGATCGAGGTGGCGCCATAGGGCAATTTGTCCACGGCACGGGTCATGTCGGCCGTCAGCCGGCTCGCATCCACACCGGCCTCGGCAAGGATCATCTGGACGTCCGAGCGCTCGGACATCACCAACTGCTCGATGAAGTGGGCAAGCTCGACATAGGGGTTGCCGCGAAGCTTGGCAGCCGCTGCGGCCGCGCCGAAGGCTCGCTTGCTCGTTGTGTTCAGCTTGTCGACAAGTTCGCTGCGTTTGAAGCTCTGCGATGACCGGCGCTGTTTCATGGAACTTGCTCCTGAAATCTGCCAGCCAACAAACTGCCACAGAAGCAGCAACTTGACAAAGCACGTGATGAATGACGCGCCCGGACGCCGAGTCGGCCGACGTCCGGCATTTCACGGAACGCCCCGCATCTCCGCGAAAACAAACATGAAATTGCCCCCGCCTATGCGATGCATTTCACATACGGAGTTCGGCAACCACGCCAGGTTCCCGCAAGCGAGAATGGTCGCGTTTAGCTTCCGTTAGTTTTTGAGCAGCTCTTGAATTGTGATAAAGTGACGCAGTGTGATAAATGTTTGATCACGCAGGTCTCAGGGCCGCTTGCTGGGGGTTCGTGTGGTTGATCTCGCACTCTGGCTGAATCCTTTGGACGGTGAAAACCCGTCTGGGGGAGATTTGCGCAACGATCCGGCCTTTCACGAGATCGAGCGGCTCACCGAACCCCAGGTCAAGGTCGTCCAGGAGGGTCACAACAAGCCGGTCGAATCCACCATTCCGGTCGACTGGCCTGCCGTGCTCGACAAGGCGGAAGAACTGCGCAGCCATGGCCGTGACCTGCGCCTGCTTGTTATCGTCGCACGGGCGCTGGCCAATGAAGAGAGACTGGCCGGGCTGACGCTTGGCCTGAGCCTTGTTGCACAAAGCATCGACCAATATTGGGACACGATGCATCCGGCGTTGCGGCCAAGCGCTTCGCCACGCGATGCCGCCTTGCGCCGTCTCAACGCCTTGGCCGACCTACAAAACGGTCAGGACGGTTTGCTGGCGGATCTGCGCCGGATGACGCTTTTTGCGCCGCGCGGCATCGGGCCGATCAGCGGACGCGACCTGGAACAGGCAGCACTTGACGAGCGCGTCATGCTTCAGGAAGCCGCCTCGGGGTTGAATACGGCCGAAAAGGCGGCGCTGGCCGGTGCCCACAGCCAACTCCTCAACCGGGTGCGCAGCGGCTGCGCGGCGCAAGTGGATCAAGCCGGCGCCGAGATGACGTCACTCGTCGCCGACGCCCGCGCCGCGATCGCGGCCCTCGACGCGGTCGAAGCCGCACTCAACGCCCGTCTCGAAGGCGGTGCCCCCGTCCCGGAATTGAAGCGGTTTCTGCAGCGTTTGCTGACGACGCTCGAACGCAACGCGGCCGCCGGGGCCGCGGCGAATGGCGCGGCAAAACCGGCCCCGGCGCCGGCCGAACCGGCAATGCCTGCTCGAAACGGTCATGGAGCCGATACGATGGCAAGTGTGGCAAGCTACGCGGAGCCCGGCAGCACTGGCCTGCCCGACCGGATCTCCTCGCGCGACGACGTCGTGAAATGCCTCGACCTCGTCGTCGCCTTCTACGACCGCACCGAGCCGTCGAGCCCGATCCCGCATCTGGCCCGCCGCGTGCGCCGCATGGTGCACATGGATTTTGTTGAACTGATGGAAGATCTCGCCCCTTCCGGGCTGAAGGAATTCCGGCTCCTGGCCGGCGTTCCCGACGCCAAGAAGGCCGCCCAGAAGGATGAAAGGTAGCAACACATGCCAGCCGAAAGCAAAGCGAAGGTCATCGAACGAAATCGCGCGCCGCGGGTGCAGATCGCCTACGACGTGGAAACCTACGGCAGCCCGACGACGATCGAACTGCCGTTTGTCATGGGCGTGGTGGCCGACCTTGCCGGCGCCTCGCAAACCAAGGAAGCGTCGAAATCGGTGCTTGACCGCTCCTTTGTCGAGACCGACGCCAACCGCTTCCCCAAATTCATGGAAGCGCTCGCGCCGCGCGTGAAGGCGCGCGTGAAGAACACCCTGCCGCAGGCCGAAGGCCAGGAGCAGGACGAAGAACTGGCGCTCGATCTCACCTTCACCAAGATGGGCGATTTCGCGCCGGACAAGATCGCCGCGCAGGTTCCGCAATTGGCCGAGATCCTCAAGATGCGGCGTCAGCTCGAGGAGCTGCTGGGCTTCATGGACGGCCGCGTCGATGCCGAAAAGCGCATCGCGCAATTGCTGAACAATGAGCCGCTTCTGAGCAAGATCGCCGGCCAGGCAATGTCCGACGACGACAAGGCTGGAGAGTAAATCATGGCCGAACAGCAAAAAACCGCACCAGCCGTCGCCGAGGCGGAAGGCATCGACCTCGGAGAATTCAGCGGCCTCCTCGAGAAGGACTTCAAGGTCAAGAAAGACGACAGCGAAAAGCTGCAGCAGCTCGTGCGCAACCTCGCGCTCGCGGCGCAGTCGCGCTCCGAGACCACGACCATTTCGTCCAACGCGATCAAGTCGATCAAGTCGCTGATCGCGGGCATCGACAAGATGCTGACCGAGCAGGTCAACGAGATCCTGCACGCACCGGAAGTGCGCGAAATGGAAGGCACGTGGCGTGGCCTCTGGTATCTCATCAACAACACCGAGACGGATCAGAAGCTGAAGATCCGGGTGATGAACATTTCCAAGGAGCAGCTGGCCGACACGCTCGAAGACTATGAAGGCCAGATGTGGGACCAGAGCCCGATCTTCAAGAAAGTCTATACGGACGAGTATTCGATGCTTGGCGGCGAGCCGATCGGCTGCATTATCGGCGCCTACGAATTCTCGAACCATCCGCGTGACGTCGGCCTGCTGCGCAACATATCGGGCATCTGCGCCTCCGCTCATACGCCGTTCATCGCCGCCGCCTCGCCGCGCCTGTTCCGCATGGACAGCTGGCAGGAACTGCCTAACCCGCAGGACTTGCAGATGATCGTGTCGAACCCGGCCTATGCCTCGTGGCAATCGCTGCGCGAGAGCGAGGACGCACGCTACATCGGCCTCACCATGCCGCGTGTGCTCGCGCGGCTACCCTATGGCACCGACACCGTTCCGGTGAAGGGCTTCACCTTCGAGGAAGAGGTGCAGGCCGATCACAACAAATATGTCTGGATGAACGCCGCCTTCCCGATGGGCGTCAACATCAACCGCAGCCATAAGCTCTACGGCTGGGGCACGCAGATCCGCGGTGTCGAGAACGGCGGCACGGTGCTCAACCTGCCGGTGCATTCCTTCCCGACCGACGACGGCTCGATCGCGATGAAATGCCCGACGGAAGTCGCCATCGACGACCGGCGCGAGGCGGAACTGGCCAAGCTCGGCCTGATGCCGATCCTGCACCGCAAGAACACCGATCTCGCGGCCTTCATCGGTGCGCATTCGCTGCAGGACGACGAGACGCGTGCCGGACGCCTGGTCGATCCCGACGCCCAGTCGAATGAGCGGCTGAGCGCCAACCTGCCTTATCTTTTCCCGGTTTCGCGCTTTGCGCACTACCTCAAGGCGATTGCGCGCGACAAGATCGGATCGTTCAAGGAACGCTCCGACATGCAGATCTGGTTGACCGAGTGGATCAACCGCTACGTGTTGGCCAACCCGGCCTTCGCCGACGACAAGGCGCGCGCCAAGCGCCCGCTTGCCGCGGCCGAGGTCCAGGTCGACAGCGTGGAGGGGCGGCCGGGCTATTACAATGCCCGCTTCTATCTGCGTCCGCACTACCAGCTGGAAGGCATCAACGCCTCGCTCAGGCTGGTGTCGGAACTACCGTCCGTGAAGACATGATTGCAGCAACCACATCTTGTTTTGTTTGAAAGCGGTGGAGAAAGACAATGGCAGTGAAAATCGATGGCTTTCTTAAGGTTCCGGATATCAAGGGCCCAAGCGTTCGTGACGGCCATGAGGACGAAATCGAAATCCATGGGGTCGATTACAAGATCGTCGCTCCGTACGATCCGAATTCGCTCTCGCGCCGTGGCCGCGTGTCCCTGGGCATGATCAAGTTCACCAAACACTATGACAAGGCCTCGCCCTATCTGAAAAAGGCGCTGTTCGACAACAAGGCTCTCGACGAGGTGGTGTTCTCGGCACGCCGGACCATCGATGGCGAGACCAGCGACTACCTGGTCGTGACCCTGACCGACGCCTCGATCATGGAATACGATATGAAGCAGGCCGAGGACGAGGAAGACCTGATCGAGGAAGAGGTCAGCTTCGCCTACAAGAAGATCAAGTTCGTCTACGACAAGGACGACGAAATCGAAATGGATGTCTATGTCGGCAAGTGAGGCCCGGCGGCCCGGCGCGAACAAGCTGCAGCTTACCGGCAGTTCGCGCGCGAAACGCGAGGCGGTCCAACCCTCTCTTTGGGACCGCCTCGTCAACGACCTGCCGGGCCTGACCTCCGAAATAGACGGGCTGCGCCAGCTGTTGCAGGACGAGCTTGGCGCGGATCGGCTGGAAACCCTCGTTGCAGGCAGTGCGCGGCACATCGACGCCGACGCGGAGCTGACGCCAGACCAGAAACGGCGCCTGCACCGGCTGATCTTCCAGACCCAGCACCGCGCGGAGATCGAAAGCCGCGGCGTGGTGGTGTCCGCACGCGTGCTGAGAGAAGCCGTGCGGCGCGATATCGAGGCCTTGTTCAACACCGAACGGTTCGAAGCCACGCCGCTTTTTTCCGACCTCGAAAAAGAACAGGCAATGGACAACCCGCCATCGCTCGCCGATTTTCCGGAAGTGCGCCGCAGCGTGGTCAATTATGGCGTGCCCTCTTTCTCGGGCCGTTCGTCGCGGGACTTCGACCGCGATGTGCTGGCGCGCGAGATCCGCTCCGTCCTTGCCACGTTCGAGCCGCGCCTGAAGGAGAGCGCGACAACGGTGACGGTCACCCTCGGCGACAAGACCGCGGGCCTGAAGATCGAGATAGACGCCGTGCTGATCATGACACCGACACCGGAACGGATGCGGCTGCGCACGACGATCAATCTCGACAACGGCCTGGCGCGGACCGAGCTTAGGGACAGCTGAGATGGATCGCGTCTTCGTAGAATATTACGAGGAGGAACTGACCCATATCCGCGCGCTCGCGGCGGAATTCGCCGACATGCATCCGGCGGTGGCGCGCAATCTTTCGCTGGATACGGTGCCCTGCCCCGACCCCTATGTCGAGCGGCTGCTGGACGGTGTTGCCTTTCTCGCCGCGCGTACCCGGCTCAAGGTCGATGCGGAACGTTCGCGCTTCTCGCGCAGCGTGCTCGACGTCCTCTATCCCGATCTTGTCACACCAGCGCCGGCAACGGCGATGGCCGTGCTGAAACCGGGCCAGCAGGTCCAGTCGATGATTACCGGACATGTCGTCAAGCGAGGCACGCGGCTGGTGTCCAGCCTGCAACCCGGCCTTTCGACGCGCTGCACCTTCACCACCGGGCAGGCGGTCACGCTGTGGCCGATCGCGGTCACTTCGGTCAGCTATTTCCAGGACCGCAGCGGGCTGGCAGCAGCCGGCATCGGGCCAGTCGGGGGCACTGCCGGCGTGGCGGCGCTGCGCATCGCACTGGCGCGGACCGGAAAGGGCAAGCTCAACGAACTGGCGCTCGACCGGCTCGATCTTTATTTCGCCGGACGCACCAAGGCGCCGCTGATCTTTGACGCCATATTCGGCGCCTGTTCGGCGGTTGGCGCACGCGCGGAAGGCAAGACCAATCCGATATCGCCCCTGCCCGAGCCCGAAATGCTCGGCATCGGCGACGACGAAGCCCTGATGCCGCGCACCCGTCCGACCTTCGAAGGCTACCGTCTGCTGCGCGAATATTTCATGATGCCCGAGCGCTTCCACTATGTGCGCGTTTCAGGGCTGCAGCCGGTCGTACGCAAATGCGAGGCCGGGATCGAGGTCATCTTCCTGTTCCGGCGCCCGGTGCCTGAGCTTGCCGACCTGGCGCCGGCGGATTTCGAACTCTTCGCGACGCCGATCATCAATCTCTTCGAACGGGAGTGCAACGTCATCGAGCTCGATGCGCGCAAGACGCGGCAAGTGCTGCATGCCGACCGCACAAGGGCGCGCGACTTCGAAATCTATCGGGTCACCCGTGTCGAGGACGCCGATACGGAAGGCAACGACGCCGAAGTCCCCGAACTGTTCAGCCTGGGGCAGAACCGCGGCAGCGGCTGGGTCTATTCCACCGAACGGCGCCCTCGCCGGGCGACCGAGGATGAACGCCGCGACGGCCTGACCCGCACCTCCTACACAGGCGACGACGTGTTCCTGGCGGTTTCGCGTCCGGTCGCAAGCCCGACGAACCGGCCGCTCAAGCGGCTCGACATCATGGCCCTTTGCACCAATCGCGATCTGCCGATACTGGACGACAACCCGACCTTGACCCTGGAGACAGCCGATCCGGTCGAAATGGTCCGGCTTCTCGGTGCGTTGCGCCCGCCGCAACCGGCGATCCCCGCGGCACTGCCGGCCGGCGCCGAAGGCGAATCCCGGGCCGACAATCTCGCCTGGCGGCTGGTGGCGCAGCTCGCGCTCAACTTCCTCAGCCTTGCCAAGGAAGGTCGTGGCGTCGACCCGCTGCACGCACTCCTTGATCTCTATGCCGACCGCGGCGATCCGAGCCTCGCCCGCAACGTGCACTCGATCGTCCGCATCGACTCGCGCCCGGTCATCGAACGGCTGCAGATCGACGGGCCGATGTGCTTTGGACGCGGCACGGAAGTGACGTTGCATGTGGACCAGTCGGTCCTGGCGGGGCAAAGCACGCTGCTGCTTTCGGGCCTGCTTGCCCGGCTGTTTGCCCGCCACGCCGGCATAAACGGCTTCGTGCGGACCCGCACGCGGCTGTTGCAGAAGCAGGAGGATGTGCCATGGCCGATGACGCCCGGCAATCGCTACCTGATCTAGACAAGGTCGAGCCAGACCAGGCCGGGAGGCTGTCCGAGGCGTTCGACTTCTTCGAGTTGTTGCGCCGGCTCGAACAGAAGGGTGGCTTGTTCGGCTATTCCGGCCAGCCGGCCCGCGAGCCGGCAAGGCTGGGACAGCATGTGCGTCTCAGCTTCTCGGCCAGGGACGTCGTAGGTTTCCGCGAGGCAGACGACAAGACACCGGCGCGGGTCACGGTGGCAAATCTCGGCCTGCTGGGACCTGAAGGGCCCATGCCGCTGCATTTGACGCGCTGGGTGCTCGATCGTCTGTCGCAGCGCTGGTTCACCGGCGCCGACGCGCAGCAGACCAGCGACACGACGTTCGTCGATTTCGTCAACATTCTTCAGCACCGCATGATCGCCCTCTACTACCGGGCATGGGCGGATGCGCATCCGGCGGTGCAGGTCGAGCGCGCTGTCGGTGGCCGCGTCCGCGCCATGCTCCAGGCGATGGCGGGTATCGGACTTCCCGGCACCCAGGATCCGGATCTCGACACGGTGAAGCTTCGCCAGGCCGGATCGCTGGCAAGCCAGGTCGACGGCCCGGAGCGGCTGACGCTGTTCCTGGCGGAAGCGTTCAGGGTGCCGGTCCAGATCAAGGAGTTCGTCGCTGTCTGGATCACCATACCGGCGGCATTCCAGACCCGCGTGGCCAAGGCCTACGCGGCGCTTGGCCGTGGGGCGACGATCGGCCCTCGCGTTTTCAGCCGCCAAAGCCGGATCGAGCTGCGCGTCGGCCCGCTCGGATTTGAGGACTTCAAGGCGTTCCTGCCGGGCGGCCAGCGTCTGAAACTGTTCAAGCAGGCCGTTCGCGAGATGATCGGGGAAACGCTCGACGTCGATCTGCGCATCGTGCTGGCGCGCGAAGCTGTGCCGCCGCCGCGTATCGGAACCGTCCAGCTCGCCCGGACCGCCTGGCTTGCGCGGCCCGCCGAAAGGGGAGATGCTGACGATCTGCGGCTGCGGACGATCGTTGGATGGCGGCCGGACATGGCGGAGGTCGCGGCATGAGTCTGCTGCTGACGCTGGAGCAAGGCCCACGCACCCAGGCGGTGCGGCAGACCCGGCTGGACGAGGGTGAGCTGGTGATCGGACGCAGTGCGGACGCGGGCTGGCAGATCGACGATCCCGACATGTTCGTCTCGCGTGCCCATTGCAAGATCTCCGGCGGGCAGGATGGGTACTTCGTCACCGACACGTCGAGCAGCGGGCTGTTCATAAACGATTCCGACAGCCCGCTTGGCACCGGCAAGTCGACGCGTCTGATGAGCGGCATGCGGTTGCGGCTGGGCGACTATGTTTTGCATGTCGATCTGCAGACGCCGACCCGCCCCTCGCCCGCCGCCAGCCAGGCCATGCCGGAGCGGTCGCCGCCTCCGTCGCGCGGGCCGGTGAGCATCGGCCACGACGATTTCTTCTCGGCCAGGACCGAAGAGGAGCCGCGACGGCCGCGGCCGGCCGATCTGCCGAACCCGTTCGAGCAGCCGGTGCCGGGCGCCTTCGAGCGCGCCAACGCGGACCAGCGCAACTCTCCGGCCTTCGACGACCCGTTCAGCCTCGACCCGGTGCCATCGCTCAACAGCGCGACCGAGCCCGCCTCGCCGAAGCCGCCTTCATTCGAGGACGATTTCGGCTTCGGACCCGCCGAGCCACCCGTTTCGGCGAACGGCGCTTCGCCGGGCGGGCACCGAGAGCGCGCCGCTGAACGGCCGCAACCGACGAACCCGTGGGATTTGCCGGCGCGGGCGCCAGAGCCACCTCCCCCGCCACGCGCGGCCGCCGCTTCCCGGCCTGCCCGCCCGCCGGCAGCGGCGCCGCAGGAGGACATGGCGCTTCGCAGCGCATTCCTGCGCGGAATGGGCGTCGAGGAAGCCGATTTCCCCGGACGCGACACCATCGCCGAAATGGAGAAATTCGGCCGCGAATACAGGCTGATGATGGAAGGCCTGATGCAGCTTCTGCGCAAACGCGCCGAGGAAAAGGGCAACGCCCGCGTCGCCCAGACGATGGTCGGCGCTTCCGAGGTCAATCCGCTCAAATTCCTGCCGACGGTCGACGACGCGATCGTGACCATCATCGCCGAACGCAGTCCCGGATTTCTTGCCGGTGAAGCGGCGATCGCCGATGCGGTCCGCGATCTTGCGCAGCATCACGTGCGCGCCTGGCGCGGCGTGCAGGCAGCGCTGCGCCAGATGATCGACCGCTTCGACCCGACGATGATCGAGGAAGAGCTGAAATCGAATTCCGCGATCGGCACCCTGCTTTCGGGCGGGCGTGGCGCCAAGCTGTGGGAACTTTACCAGAAACGCCATCGTGAAATCGCCGAGAGCGCGGAGAAGAGCTTCCTTGGCGAAATCGGGGCTGATTTTCGTGACGCATATGAGGAGGAGTGAAACATGATCGACCGACGCGAATTTGTCATTGCCCTGGGTGCGACCGGGCTGCTTGCGGCTTGCCAGAGCGGCCCGCCGAAACCGTCCGTGATCACGGTCAACCTGACCGGCGCGGCTGGCATGAACCCGGGACCAGGCGGCGGCGATCGGCCGGTGACGGTCCTGATCATGCGGCTGCGCAGTACCGGCAAGTTCAATTCGGCCGACTATTTTGCCCTGCAGGGCGATGCCGGCTCTGCGCTGGGGGGCGACCTCATCGGCTCCGACCAGGTCTCAGTCGGACCGGGCAAGTCCGCGTCGAAAACCATCACCGTCGAGCCGGACGCGGCTGCATTGGGCTTCGTCGCCCTCATTCGCGAGCCTGGCGGGCGAAACTGGCGGACGACCAAGTCGGTCTCTGCCGGCTCGACATTCACCGTCAACGTCACGCTTGGCAGCGGCGGCATATCCGCCTAGCGGCCAGGGCAAGGGGTGCTCGATGCAGGAAGTAGCGGCATGAGCGATGCAAACAGGGTGCTGTGGTCCGAAGGGCTGTTTCTGCGGACCCAGCATTTCCAGCAGCAGGACCGGTTCTTCGAAGCGACCGTGCGCGGCGCATTGCAGGCCGGGCAACTGCATACGTTCGGCTTCACCCAGCTGACGCTGGACCAGGCCTTGCTCGATGCCGGCCAGGTGTCCATCCTGTCGGCGCGAGGCATCTTCCCGGATGGCACCCCTTTCTCCATTCCGGATCTGATGGACGCGCCGCGACCGCTGCCGGTCACCGCCGACACCGGTGCCGGAGCCGTACTCGTCGCGCTGCCGCTCGAGCCTGCCGGCGGTGTCGGCTTCGACCCGGCGCACGCGCCTTCGGCCGGAGCGCGCTACCATGGCCGGATCGTTTCGGTCCGCGACGCCGTGCAGGGCGGATCGGACGCGGAAGAAATCGAAATCGCCCGCCCGCAGGCGCTGCTGCTTGCGCCGGGCAAATCGGTCGGTGGTTACACCGCCCTGCCGGTAGCCGACATCAAGGGGGTGCGGGCCGATGGCGGTGTCTCGCTGGACGAGACCTTCCTGCCGCCGACACTGGTTACAGGGGCCGTCGCCTGGTACAGGCAATTGCTTCTCGAAGTCGTCACCGGGCTCGACCAGATCGCCGAGGCGCATGGCAAGATGGTGCTGGGCGGACCGGGGCGCAGCGTCGAAGACCTCTTGATGCTCAACCTCGCCAATGCGGCCCGCCCGCGGCTGGCGCACATGCTGGCGCAGGATGTCTTCCATCCGGCCGAGCTTTACCTGGAGCTCGCCGGTCTCGCCGGTTCGATGGCGACCTATGGCTCGAGCGCACGACGGCTGGGTGAATTGCCGGCCTACGATCACATGGCGCCCGGCCCTGCCTATTCGGCGCTGGCGGATGCGTTGCGTTCGCTGATCCTCAGCCTGCGCTACATCGAGCCGAAATCGCGCGCCCTGCCCGTCATGCGGCATTCGACCAATGTCTGGAAAATCCGCATCGACAACCCGAAGCTGCTGGTCGCCAGCCGCATCGTCATTCGGGTCGGCTCGGAGCTGTCTGAGGATGCGTTGCGCAAGATATTCGTCAATCAGGCCACTGTCGGCTCGGCCGACCAGTTCGAGGGCCTGTGGAAATCGCGCCTGCCGGGCATTCCGCTGAAGCCGCTGCATTCGCAGCCCCGCGAAATCCCTTACGACGGCGACCGGCTGTGCCTGGAGCTGGACCAGAAGAGCGAGCATTGGGCCTCGCTGCTCGATGCTCCCGGCTTCGTCATCGGCGTCTCCGGCGTGTTGCCGAGCGAGCCGCAGGTGGACTGCTACTCGGTGAACAGGTGAGATCATGAGCCGGGATGATCCTTTCGGACTGTCGGAGGATCGCGAACGCACACGCATTCGGCTGACCGGCTCGCCGATGCCGCGGCCGATGGCGCCGCTGCTGCCGGGTGTGCCGGTCAAGCGCGCGCGAGCGCACCCGAATGCGCTCGTCAACGCCTTCGCGCCCTTGCTCGAGTTCGCCCCCGAGCTTGAAAGCGCGCTGCCGCCGGAAAACCCGGAAGCGCTGCGCACCCGGCTGCTCGACGAACTGGTTCGCGCCCGCGACACGGCAATGGCGGCGGGGTCCTCGATGGAGCGGGCCGATCAGGCGGCGTGGGTGGTCGCGGCGCTGCTCGACGACCTTGCCCTGAACACGCCATGGGGCGGCGCCAGCGCATGGCCGCGCCAGCCGCTCGTGGTCATGCTGCGCGGCGACGTCGATGCCGGCACGCAGTTCTTCACCCGTCTCGACGAGCTGGAACGCCACCCCAATCGGGATCGCGAACTGCTGGAGTTGCAGTACCACTGCCTGGCGCTTGGTTTCCGCGGCAAATACCGGGTGCCCGGCCGGTCGGGCGACCGCTCGATCAATGCCGTGCGCGTGGCGGCGGCACGCTTCCTGCGCGACGCCGATGCCGAAGGCGCGCCGCTGTCGCCAAACTGGAAAGGCGTGATCGCATCCGACGAGCCGCAGCGCTTCATCGTTCCGATCTGGGTGATGGCGCTCGCCGCGGCCGTCATCGCCACCGCGATCCATGTCGGGCTGTCGATGGGACTGAGCAGCCAGGCGGTCGAGCTTTCCGCACTGGTTCGCGCGCTGCCGCCGCCCAGCCGCGCCGACATCACCCGCGCCGCGCCAAAGCTCGAAGAGCCGCCGCCGGAGGCGGTGAGCGTGGATTTCGCGCTGCTGCCGGAATTCGAGGCCGGCGCGCCGGGCGACCTCAAGAAGGCGCTCAGCGGCACCGAGAGCGTCTCGCTGGCCAGGCTGGTCATCCAGGCCTCCAACCCCGAACTGTTCCAGTCGTCGCGGGCGACGTTGACGGAAGGGTTTGAACCGCTGATCGGCTCGATCGCCAAGGTGATCCTCGCCAACCAGGAACTGATCGGGCAGATCACCGTAGTCGGCCACACCGACAGCATTCCCCTGCAAAGGTCCAACCCGCTCTCCACCAACCAGCGGCTGTCGGAAGAGCGCGCGGCGACCATTGCCGAGATGCTGGTGCAGAACGGCGTGCCGCAGGACCGCGTTCGTTCCGAAGGCCGCGCGGCCACCGATCCGGTGGCCGACGACAGCACGCGCGAGGGCCGGGCCTTGAACCGGCGCGTCGAGGTGCTGGTCGAGAAGAGGCTGTGACATGTTCATCCTGCGCTTCCTCTGGGCGGTCCTGACATCGCGCTGGCTGTGGACGCTGATCGGCATCACGCTGCTTTCGCTGGTGATCTGGGTGTTCGGCCCGATCGTCAAGGTCGGCGCCTATGAGCCGTTCGCCTCGGACAATGTCCGCATCGTCATCATCGCGCTGCTGGTCATCTTCTGGCTGATCTGGCTGATCGTCGCCCAGCGTCGCGCCATCCGCGCCAACCGCCTGTTCGTGGCCGAGATCGCCGCGCCGGTGGTGGAAAAGCCGCTCGGCCCCGGTGAAGAGAACGTCGCCGCCGTCGGCGCCAAGTTCGCCGAGGTGATGGCCGAACTGAAACGGCGCAAGCTGGGCGGGCGCAAGTTCCTGCGCGAGATGCCGTGGTATGTGATCGTCGGGCCGCCGGCCACCGGCAAGACCACGGCGCTGCGGCAGTCCGGGCTGACCTTTCCGATCGACCTGACCGACGATCTGCAAGGCGTTGGCGGCACCCGCAATTGCGACTGGTTCTTCTCGGAGAACGCGGTTCTGATCGACACCGCCGGCCGCTATGTCCAGCAGGAAAGCCAGCCCGACGTCGATGCGGTGGAGTGGCTGGGCTTCCTCGACCTTTTGAAGAAGCACCGCGGCCGCCGGGCGCTGAACGGGGTGATCGTCGCGCTGTCGATCGACACACTTTCCGAGGGTGACGAAGCCATCAAGGCGCATGGCCGCAAGATCCGGCGCCGGCTTGCCGAACTCAACGACCGGCTCGAGATCCGGCTGCCGGTCTATCTGATGCTGACCAAAGCCGACCTGATCAAGGGCTTCGAGCCTTTCTTCGGCGGCCTGTCGACGGCTTCGCGCGAGCAGGTGTGGGGGACGACCTTCGCGCTCGATGCGCGCGTCGACGCCAAGACTATCGAACGGGAAATCACGACGCTGGCGGCAGAACTCGAGCGGCGGCTGGTGCCGCGGCTGGAGGACGAGGACAAGCTCGCCTCGCGCGCCGAGATCTTCCGCTTTCCCGCCCAGCTCGCCAGCCTCTCCGAACCGATCCAGGTGCTGATCGAGGCGATGTTCGGCGAAAGCCGCTACGAAGAAGCTGCCTGGCTGCGCGGCCTCTATCTGACGTCGGCGACCCAGGAAGGCGCGCCCATCGACCGGCTGACCGCGGCATTGTCGTCCTCGTTCGGCCTGCCGCCGCGACGCGCCATGCCGGCGCCAAGGATCGAAAAACGCAGCTTCTTCCTGAAGAACCTTTTGACCGAGGTCATCTTCAAGGAGGCCGGTCTCGGTACCTTCGACCCGCTGGCGCAGCGCCGCCGCACCTGGATCTGGCGCGGCGCGGCCACCGCATGCACGGCGGCGGCCTTGCTTGCCGGCGGGCTGTTCACCTGGTCGTACTTTGACAACCGCAACGCGATCACGGCGCAGGCCGGCCAGTTCGAGGCGCTGCAGGCGCCGCTGACCACGGCCGGCGAGAACCCTCCATCGGTGGAGCAGCCCGCCATCGACGGCGCCCTCGGCGCCATGGACGAGGTCGCAATCGCGCGGACAGTGCCGCCGGACGCAGTCCAGGATCTGCTTGGCCCTTCGGCCTCGGCGGAACTGGTGCGCGCCCAGGCCGACACTTACGACCACGCGCTGCGCAATGTTCTCGAGCCGCACATGGTGGCGCTGCTCGAGGCAACGATGTGGCGGCAGATCCGCGATCCGGATTTCATGCTCGGCGCGCTGAAGACCTATCGCATGATGACCGGCCTGTCGCAGATGGATGCCGACTTCGCGCAGAGCTGGTGGGTGAACAGCCTGCCCGAGTTCGCGCCCGCGCCACCCTTTCCGACCGCTGATGCGGAGGACCATCAGCTTGCCGCGATCCGCCGCATGGCGGTCGACGACAATTATATAGCGCCCGACAAGGCGCTGGTCGCCGAAGCGCTGAAGACGGTGTGCACGATTTCGTTGCCGCAGCGCGCCTACAAGCAGCTTCTGGCCGACCCGGAAGTGGCCGCGGTCAAGGAATGGATCCCCGCCAATTTCGCCGGCCCCAACGGCGCCAAGGTCTTTGCCCGCCGTTCCGACAAGACGCTTCGCGTCGGCGTTTCAGGCGCCTTCACCTATGCCGGCTTCCACGATGCGATTCTCGACCGGGTCGAGGATGTGGCGGCGCAAGCGGCATTGGATCGCGCGGTGTTTGCCGGCGGCTGTTCGGAGAATTCCGAAACCTCGGTCTCGGCACTGTCGGAGGACATTCTGAAGCTTTACTACGACGACTACATCGCGCAATGGGACAGTTTCCTGCGCGACATGAGGCTGGCGCCACTGAGCGACCTCAATGTCGCCAGCGAAAACCTGAAGGATCTTTCCAGCGCCGACTCCGCGCTGAAGCGGCTGCTGACGGCCGTGATTCAGGAGACGGATCTGACGCGGTCGGATGAGGCGCCCGCGGGAGACAACAAGGCGGCCGCGAAGGGCGGCTCGAAACTGCTCAGCAAGCTCGGCAAGCTCGGCAAGGTCGTCAAGACAGGAGCAAAGCTCTTGCCGCGCGCCGGCTCCGCCGACCAGGTGGACCTGACCGGCAGCCTGGTGGCCGAACACTTCAAGCCACTCAAGGGCGCGATCGCCGAGGTCGACGGCCAGCCGCCGGCGCTCGACGCCGCCGTTGTGGCGCTGACGGCACTCTCCAACGTGCTGCAGACGGTCACCGCCAATCCGGATCCGCAGGACGCCATCAAGAAACAGGGAGGGCTCGCCGAACTGACCGGAGCGGTCGCCAGGCAGGCGCAGATCCTGCCCGATCCGATCGACGACTGGCTGGGCGGCATCGCCGGCGACACCAGCGGCCTGACGCAGAAGGCGGTCACCTCGGAGCTCAACGCCATCTGGCGCGCCGACATCCTGCCGTTCTGCCAGGCGGCGCTCAACGACCGCTATCCGTTCAGCCCGGAGAGCGCCGTGGACGTCAATGTCCGCGATTTCGCCCGCCTGTTCGGACCGGCCGGCCTGATCGACGCCTTCACCAACGATCATTTGATCAGCTATGTCGACACCGCCAGCCAGCCCTGGAAATGGCGCGCCGATTTCGGCCTCGACCCCGCGGCGCTGGCGGCGTTCGAACAGGCAAGGCGCATCCGCGACGATCTTTTCCCCGGCGGTACTGGCCCGGTGATGAGCTTCACGCTCGAACCGAAGGACCTGTCTCCCAACGTCACCCGCGTTACGCTCAATCTCGATGGCCAGAGCCTAGTCTACTACAACAACGCGACGCGGCCGCAACCTATGACCTGGCCCGGCAAGGACGGCACCGGAGTGATCTCGCTCGCCTTCCAGCCCATCGATGGTTCGCCCGAAATCATGCTGAACGAGACCGGCAGCTGGGCCTGGCTGAGAATGCTGAAGGGCGGCCGCTTCACCGGAACCTCGCTCTCCGACGTCTACAGCCTGCGGCTCGGCACGAAAGGCATGTACGCCGATTTCGAGCTCAAGGCGGCCAGCGTCGAGAACCCCTACAATCTGGAGATGTTCAAGAAATTCACATGTCCGCCACAGATATGAGCCTGCCCGGCTTCTACGGCAAAATGCCCGCCACCGGCGATTTCGTGACCCGGCGGCTGACGGGAGATTTTGTTCGCGTGTGGGACCGCTGGCTGGCGCAGCATCTCGTCCCGCTGATCGGCTCGGACTCCTGGCCGCGCGGCACCGCGCTGCGCTTTCTGGCCGGCCCGGCCACTTTCGGCGCATCGGCAGGCATTGTTCTGCAGAGCGCCGATAGGGTCGGCAGGCAATTCCCGTTGAGTGTTGTCGTGCAGCTTTCCGAAGCTTCCTTACAACTGGCTCATGCCGATGCATGGTTCGCCAGGATCGAGGAGAAAGCAGTCGCTGCCCAACAGGGCGAACTGACGCCGGACGAACTGGATAGCGCACTATCCGCATTGCCGGTACCGCCTGTCGAGGCAGGCGACGAGATCGTCAGCGACCTGGTGATGTGGACCAGCCGTTCGGACATATTCGACATCGACCCGCTATCGCCACAAGCGACCCTGGAGCAGATCTTCGCCGCTAGCCTGGAGACCAGCTGATGCAGATCTGGAACCAGATGGGGTACCGGCATGAATTCTCGGTGAGCGCGGACACGACCGGCCGTGAGTGGGTCGTGGTGGTGGTCAAAGGCACGTTCGACTTTCCCACGACGCCTGGCGGGTTGGTGCAAAAATCGGCAGAGCAGGTGCCGCTGGTTTTTGCCGATACGCAAACCGGCGAACCCGGCTACTCCGCTACACTTTGGGAGACAGATTTCGCCTTCCGCAAGGCGCGTTGCGATGTCATCGCCAATGGCTGTGCCTACGCACCAAACGGCAGACCAGCCGAGCGCGTGCCGGTTGGCATCAAAGTCGGCAATTGGTCGAAACTGTTCGAGGTCGTGGGCCACCGCGAATGGCGCGCCATCGGCCCGGTCTTTACCACCACGTCGCCGCAGCCCTTCTTGAAACTGCCCATCTCCTACGACGTTGCCTGGGGCGGCGTCGACAGGCTGGATCCCGAGGACAAACTACCTGCCAGCTACAAATACAACCCGGTTGGAACCGGCTGGTCGCGTACGAAGAACCAGCGCCTCATTCCCGGCTTGCGGCTGCCGAACACGCAAGCGGTCGGCGAGGATATCCGTTCGCCCTTCGGCGACTACAGGCCGATGAGTTTCGGCCCGATGGGCCGCGGCTGGCCGGGCCGAATTGAGTATGGCGGGACCTATGATGACAACTGGGCCAACAACATTTTCCCATTTCTGCCGCCGGACTTCGACGAACGCTACTTCCAGATGGCCCCGCCCGACCAGCAGATCGATCAGCCTCGCGGCGGAGAGGAAGTGCAGCTTATCAATTTGACGCCACGGGGACGCGAGCATTTTAAAATGCCAGCCACGGCCATCAAATTCGCACTGTTCAAGGGCTACGCCAAGGCATTCGAGGCCGATGTTCATCCAGACACTGTTTTGTTCGACACCGAGAACCGTCGTTTTTCATTGGTCTGGCGCGTGTCGCAACGCCTTCAGCGCACGATCCTCGACTTTACCGAATGCTGGGTCGGCCCGCCGACGCCAGGCATGCTCCACGCCAAAGCCGTCAAGAAGCCATATGTGCGGCCGATCGCAGAGCCTATTCAGCTGGAATCAGAGGACGCATGACGGCAGCACTCGACATCATAGCGACCGGGATGGTGACGGCTGTCGGCCTTGATGCGCCTTCGTCTTGTGCAGCGCTCCGCGCCCGCCTGGACGGCTTCAAAGAGACGCCCTACGCCGACAGCGAAGGCGAGTGGCTGCTTGGCGCCCCGGTCAGCATGCCGCGAAAATGGATCGGCACAAAGCGCATGACCCATATGGTGGCGGCTGCGATAGGCGAGATATGCACTGCCGTGCCGGAAGCACGTGAACGGACGCCGATTCTTTTGTGCCTTCCAGAAGCGTCGCGGCCTAGTTCTCCCGTCCAGGATGCATCTGTGTTCTTGCGCAATGTATGTGCGATCCTCGAGATGGATGTCGACCCACGATCGCGCACCATATCGCATGGCCGGCCATCCGGCCTGGTGGCACTTGAGCGGGCGCGCCGACTGCTGGCCGATGGGGGGACGTCAGCAGTCATTATCGCCGGCGTGGATAGCTACCTCACTCCCGAAGCGATCGACTTCTATCTGGCGAACCGTCGCTTACTGGCCACCAACAATCCGAACGGCTTTATTCCCGGCGAGGCCGCGGCCGCTTTTTTATGCACCCATGCCGGTCATGGATCCGGACTGAGGCTGCACGGTCTCGGCCTCGCCCGGGAGAATGCATTCATCTACAACGAGGCTGACGAGCCGCTGCGTGGCGACGGAATGACGACCGCCTATCGGCACGCGCTTAACGAGGCCGGCATTGAGATGAACCAGTTGGGATTCCGCATTTCGGACCTTGTCGGCGAGCAGTACTGGTTCAAGCAAACGGCCTTGGCTAGCCTTCGGCTCGTGCGGGGTGCCCATGACTTTCAGGATCTGTGGTCGCTGGGCGAATCGCTTGGAAATATTGGGGCGGCGGCGGTGCCGGTGATGGTCGGCGTGGCCCTTGCGGCCGCAAGAAAAGGCTACTCGGCGGGCAATCCGGTACTGATCGAGGCCTCCGAGGACTCTGGCGCCTGCGGCGCCGCTATCTTTGCTGCGAGGGCCGCATAGATGACAGTCTACGCCAATAGCCTCGAGGTCGCATGCAAGGCGCAGGGCAACAAGGTCATAGCCGCCTTCCCTGATGTCTGCTTCACGCCGCCGGAGAATCCGGCAACACCCCCTGGTGTTCCGATTCCCTATCCTTCTTTCGGCTTCGACAGCGACACGGACAAAGGCACCAGCACTGTCAAGATCGGCGGTCAGACGATCACGCAGAAAAACAAGTCCTACTACACCAAGACGACCGGTACCGAGGCCGGCTGCGCGGCCAAGAAAGGCATCATCACATCGAAGAATACCGGCAAGGAATACGCCGTCGCCTGGTCGAGCAACGTCAAGGCCGACGGCGAACCCGTCAACCGGATGACGGACCTGTCGACCAACAATCATGCCTCACCGCAGGGAAATACGCTGACCTTTCCGAAACTGGCGACCGGCGCCGGAGTCATTTACAGCACGGAAAAGTGCCTGATTGGCTCCTACGATGCGATCGCCGCAGTCTGCAACGAGAACGGCGGTGAGGCGCATCACATCGTACCGGACAAGTGTTTCCGAACCGGCAGTCGGGCCGACGCCGATGTTGCATCCACGCGCATCGCCAACGCCCCGACCCTCGGAGAGGGGGTGTGCGTCTGTCTCAGCCCTGACGATCACGAACGGATTCATGAGGCCGACCGTGAAAAGATCGTTACGCTGGGCCGACCCGGTTTGGCCAAACTCAAAGGCACGAAACTAGCGGCTGCGAAAGCCAAGTTGAAAGCGCAAGGCAAGCTCGGCGTTGCGCCGATGAGCAAGATCACCGAGGCAACCCTTTCATCTCTCGATGACCTCCAGGATCTCAATGCGAATTGTATCAAGAAGGCAAAGGAAGCGGTCGAGGAACAACAAAGCGCGTTCGGGGCCAGCCAGAAGGGTAGAACCTCTAACCCGCTGCCCGGCAAGGAAGCCAAGAAGACGATGAAGCCGCCAAAGCCCAGAAAATAGACCGGCAATACCAGGAGAGCGCAGATGAAGATTCGAGCGTCGGGCTACATTGCCCCAGATCTTATCGCCGCGGTCCCGACCGAACTCGACGACGAGGATCCGTATTCGCGTTTTCTGATGTTTCAGGACACAACAGAACAACAGGTCGCGGATGTCGACATCCCCCGAACAGTGGTTTCCGTTTGCGCCTATCCATTCGAGAGCGACAACGAGAATGTGTTCGTCGCTCTAACCAATGAAGGCGACCTCTACTTTCTTACCGAGGACGTAGACTATGAAAAAATTCCCGGTGCCGGCGTCCTCAGCGAGGATGCCGAGGACCTTGGTTCAACGCTTGCCATCACGCACAAAGCGGGCATCCTTTACGTTTGTGGCGATGGTTCCCAGGTCTATTTCAGACCCACGAAGGATGAATGGGTCCGGATTTGCGAACGTGATGTCGATGGGATGGCAAACAATTTCTTCGAGGGCATCGCCGCGGTTGGCCCGAACAAGCTGGCGGTCTGCGGATACACGCACAGCCGGCCCAAGCATGCCGCGCACGGTTGCCTCTATTTCTACAACGATGGGCAATGGAGCCCAGCAGAGTTACCGAACAATCAGTCCTTATATGACCTTGTTTTCGTAGACGGGTCGCGCCTTGTTGCTGTAGGTGGTGGCGGTACAATTGTTGCGGGAACAGGACCTGGCACGATGGAGGACGCCTCTGTCGAAGGTTTGCTCGAGAAGTTCCTCCGTATCCGCTTCGACCTGTCGAAACTCTATGTGCTGGGCAAGACAGCAATCTTCATTTTCGACACGAAGCTGAACCTGTTGGAGACCTTGGCTCTGCCCGCCGAGTATAGCAGCCCGAAGAACATTGAGGTGAAGCAGGGCATTATCTGGTACTTCGATCGCGAAGGCTTGGCTCGTCACGACGGCGCAGCCTGGACTCTCATGCCCGTGCCTCCCGAACTCCTCGAAAGATCGGAATAGTCCACTTCGGAAGTGTTACGGTTCGGAGGTACCCACGATCGCTTCAGGTTTTTCCCAGATTGATCTCAATAAAGCGCTGCACCTTGGCAAGATCGAGGTCGATGATGCGGATGGGTTTTTGGGCGGAGAGCATCTGCACCACGAACAGTTCTCCTGCTTCCGGGAACTCTTTGAAGCGCTGTTGCGCGATCTTGCGACCGGCCTCGCCGGCGACCCTGGCCCCGTCGAGATAAGCTTCAAGGCGCTCTATCAACCTCGCCAGGCGCTCCTCATCCATGTCCGGGTTTTCATCAGGATGCAGCAGATGGTAGTGGTAGACCGTCCACAGGAAGGCCGCCTGTTCAACATGCTGGCGCACAATCTCGTAAAGGATTGGCGCAGGCATCAGTTCAGGTTCACGGAGCCGCCGCGGATTCGATTGGCCGCGCTGGCGTGGCTGGTGACATAGGTTCCTCGGATGGTGATGTGACCATCCTTCTCCATGATAATAACTGACTTTCCGCAACGCAGTTCGATGCGCTCATTGCCGACAATGTGGACCAATTCACCGTCGCGCACGACCTGCTTCGCATCAGCCCGGCGCGGAGAATCCACAAGTTTACCCACGATCAGCGGACGCAAGGGATCACCCTCCTGAAAGAGCAGCGCGACTTCAGCGCCGATCATACTGGCATCAAGCTTCGTCAGGCTCCGCGCGGCGATCGCCGTCTCGACAAGGTTCCCAGGAAAGACCACTAGCGGCGACGCGTCGTCAAATCCCAAGAAAATGCCGATTACGACACCATCGATGCGATCACGAACGTCGGTCATGCCTCACCCTCTAGTTCTGGTGGATCTTGCTGCCCTTGAACTTGATATCACTTGATGCCTTGCCGCTGATTTTGCCGGAAGCATCAATGGAAACGTCCTTGCCTTTGATGTTGATAGTCCCATCCTTCTTCATGATTATCTCGGCACTTCCGCATTTCAGCGTGATCGAATCCTTCGCCTCAAGCGTATAATTCTTGCCCACATTGAACGCCGAGTCGTCGGCGATCTGGACCAGGCTCTTTTTCCCAACTTTCAGCTCATGCGCACCCGCTACCTGAGTGCTGTCATCGGCGCCTATCTCTGTCTTGCGGGTCTTGGCGATCTCGGCCATCTGGGCGCCACCAATTTTGATGCCCTGGTCCGCGCCGATCTCGACACTCTGGCTGGCCGATATGTTCCAGCTGTCGCTCGCCCCGATCGTATGGCTCTGCGCCGCGCCAACCGTCACCGACCGTGTCGCACCGATCGTATTCGTCTGCGGTCCGCCGACGCTTCGGGTCTCGGATGCTCCGACACTGTCGACCCTAGCCGCGCCGACAGTGATCGTTTGTACCGCGCCCACCGTCTGTGTGTGCGCGATGCCGATCGTCTCCGTCGAGTTTGACCCGATACCGATCGTCTCGTTCGAGCCCACCGTCAGCGAGCGGTTGACCCCCACCGTCTCCGTATCATTGTTGCCGATATTCGTCGTCTGGTCGACGCCGACCTTGACCGTCTTGTTGTTGCCGACGTCCTCGTCGAGGTTGTGGCCGACGGAGTGCTTGGCGTCGTGGTCGATGCGGTCCGACTGGTCGTGCTGCACCAGCTTGGTGCGGTCGTTCTTGATGAGGAGCTTGTGGTCCTTCTGCGCCTGGAAATTGACCAGTTCGGAACCGGCCTTGTCCTCGAACATCAGCTCGTTGTAGCCGCCGCCACCGAGTGAGGAATCCGACTTCCAGCCCGACTGCGTCGCGTTGCCTGGTAGCCCGTAGGGCGGCATCTGCGAGGCGTTGTAGACCCGGCCGGTGATGATCGGCAGATCGGGATCGCCTTCGATGAAGTCGACGATGACCTCCTGGCCGATGCGCGGTATCTGGATGAAGCCCCAGCTGCTGCCGGCCCAGGTCTGCGAAACCCGCACGAAGCACGAGCTGTTCTCGTCCTTCTTGCCGAGGCGGTCCCAGTGGAACTGCACCTTCACCCTTGCATATTTGTCGGTGAAGATTTCCTGCCCGGATGGGCCGACCACGGTCGCCGTCTGCGGCCCGCGCATGATCGGCCGCGGCGTTATGCGTGGCGGGCGATAGGGTACGGCGGTCGGCGCCACGCCAAGCACCACCTTGAAGTTCTCGCTGCCGACGTCGGCAAGAGCCCTGTAGCCAGGGTCGAACAGCCTGTATTCGGCGCTGACCACCAGATATTCCTGGTTCTGGTCCTTGCGCGGAAAGCCTTCCAGGTTGAACGTGCAGCCCGAAAACAGGCCGCGCACCGTTCCGACCGCCGAAATGCGCTGGTGAGCGGCCTGAATTTCCTCGCGCCGGATCGCAGCCAGCTTGTCACCCCGCCCCAATTCGAGATGCGCACCGGGGTTGCGGTAATTCTCGCCCGCAGCCTGCTTGTGACCGAACGGCTGGGCGGACTTGGCCATGAGGCTGGCGCCCGGCTTTTCAAAATCATAGTCGGTGTGGACATAGGCGCCCGGCCGTACCGAACTGCCCGGAATCCAATCGGTGATGTATTCGACGTCTCGCCGCGAGCCCTGGCCTTCGAAATGATACGGCACTTTCTCGTAGCCCGGCGCCGGCTTCAACTTGCTCATCGCATCGGTGAGCACAAGCGTGTGCTTGCCGTCGTCATGCTCGAAGAAATACAGAATGCCTTCATGCTCAAGCAGCCGCTGAACGAAATCCAGATCGGTCTCGTCATATTGCACACAGTATTCGCGCGGCGGATAAGACCCTTGCAGGCGCAGACTGAAATCCGCGATGCCGGATTCGTCGAAGACCTCCTTGACGATGTCGGGAACGCTTTTCTTCTGGAAAATACGGCAATCCGTCGTATTGCCGAGAAACCAGAACCACGGCCTGACGACGGCTTCATAATAGGCCAGCCGGTCCTCGATGCGGGTCAGCCGAAACTCGGAGATCAGCCCGCTGAACCAGCGTTTCGGATCGGATTCACCTTCGACCGAAACAGCGCCTCCCAGCATCTTCATTGGGTCGACATCGTGGCTGGTGCTGACGAAACCCACCGTATAGGCGAAACAGCGACTGATCTCATCGCGCCCGACAAGATGGGTAAACGTCAACAGTTCGGCGCCAACCGGCGTCTGCACAACCGTGGCACGTTCGTTCGGCATGGGTCGTGCCCCTCCAGGACGCGGCCGCCAGTGTGATGGATTTGAAGTTCCCGCTATGTTAAGCGCATCACGTTCGGAAGCTTCTTGGGCCGTCACACAAGGCCTAATTCAGCCTAGCATATGTTTTCCCGCCGGCCAAAAAGAACAAGCGGCGACCGAACCTTGCCCTGAAGTGAGGTTAAAACTTAAAACCGGTAACAGGCTCGAGCGATCGGCGGGCTGAAACGCGGCTGTCCCGCCGTGCTCACAAGCTGCTAGAATGGCGAAGTATCGATCAGCGGTCCGCGGCTATTGCAGATGTTCATCAGTCTCCAGATCAACAACGTCGACGCCCTGCCCGCCGACATTTCGCCCGGCTACGCTGCCCGTGATCGCAGCTTCGAGATCGGCCGCGAAAATTGCGACTGGACCTTGTCCGACCCGGACAAGTTCATTTCCGGCCGGCATTGCGAGGTCCGCTACCAGGCAGGTGCGTTCTGGCTTTACGACGTCTCGCGCAACGGGACTTTCATCAACGGTTCGAGCCAGCGCATGGCCGGCCCGCATCGGCTCGCTCATGGCGACCGGCTGCTGCTCGGCCGCTATGTCATCTTCGTGTCGATCGACGACGAACGCGCCGCGACCGGTCATCCTCAAGGCCATGGCTCGACGCAACGGGAAATGCCGAGCCCAACAGGCCGGCCGCTGGATTTCGCGGACAGGCCTTCTTTCAGCCCGGCGGAGCGAGCGCCGGTGTCGGCACCGTCGCTGCAGCCCGTGTCCCTTCCCTCGACGAGAGACGAGCTGCTGCGCGAAATCGCCGTCGCGGCCGGCATCTCGCCGGACTTGCTTCAAGCGCGGGACCCGCATGAGGTTGCCGCCGAGATCGGCGCGGTGCTGCGCACTGTGGTCGAGGAACTGGCGATGCTGCTGAAGGCGCGCGCGGCCGCGAAAATCCTGGCCAAGAGCACGCACCGCACGATGATCAGCGCCACGGACAACAATCCCCTGAAGTTCGTGCCTGGAACCGACGACATCCTTGAAATCATGTTCGCGCGGCGCAGGGCCGGCTATCTCGACGCCAGGCACAGCGTCGAAGATGCTTTCCGCGATCTGAAGACGCACGAATTCGCCACCTATGCCGCCATGCAGGCCGCGCTCTCCCGGCTGCTCGACGATCTGTCGCCCGAAGCGGTGGCCAGGAAGCTGCCTCCTGCCTCGTTCACGTCGAAGAAAAGCCAGGCCTGGGATGCCCTTGTCGCAACGTGGCGGAGCATGGAGGAAGCCCACGAAAACGGCATGCTGGATGTGTTCCTGGCCTATTTCAGCGAAGCCTATGCCAAGGCCGACAAGCAGAAGCAGAAATAGACTGGCAATTTGAAGCCCGCCGCAAGAACCCGGAAACCATGCCCGATGCATGGCCCGCTAAGAAGGCTTACTGCGTTCTTCCCATCGGCGATCTCTGAGATTACGATCACATACGACAGTTCGCCAAGCGGGTACGGCTGATTGACCTGGGGGTCTGCGGCAAATGTCATGTTACGGCGGGATAGCGTTTTGTAGCCAATCTTCCTCCGGACACTGCCCTCGTCGGCGGAGGCCGTTTTCCCTGCACCTGACCAGGGACCGTTTCGCACCGATCTGGCGCGAACGCACGCGCCGCGCAGCGGATCGGCAATGAGCTCGAAGGACGATCCTTTCGGCCCCGCGGGCAAGACCGTTATTCGCGCGCCGCGGCGCGAGCGCAAACCAGCGCCAGTTTCCCAGGAAGTTGTTCCTGAAAGTGAACGGTCGGCGCAGGTCAAGCAATCAACGGTCTTCGATCCCGGCGTCGGCAGCCATGCGCCGGTGGGCTGGACCTCCGGAACCGTGATCTATCAAGGGGCGCCACCCGAAACCGCAGGCGCACGCAGTGTCGCAGGCGCTCCCCCGGTCCAGCCGGCGCCCGCCGTGCAACAGGCTGTGTTGATCGATGCCGCCGAAAGCGTCAAATATGCGGCCCAGAACCCGATCCTCGCCGCAGCGGCACCCTTGCTGATGCTGCTTGGCCAGCTCAGGCTTATCCCGGTCGAAAGAGAGGCGGAGCCGCTTGCCGAACACATCGCCGAAGCGATCGAAAAGTTCGACCGGACAATCGAGAAATCCGGCGTAGCCGATGAGGATGCGCGGATCGCGAAATTTGCTCTTTGCGAAACCGTCGACGATCTCGTCGGCAACCTGCCCTGGCCCAAGGAGGAGACCTGGGCGCGGCACGGCATGGTGTCGCGTTTCTTCCATGTAGACCCCACCGGTACCGGCTTCTACGAGGCGCTGAACAAAATTCTGGCCAAGCCGGAAACGCATTACGACTTGCTCGAACTGATGCATGCCAGCCTGTCGCTTGGCTTCGAAGGCCAGTATCGAGGCTTGCCACGCGAGGACAACAATCTCGAACGCGTCCGGCGCGATGTCTATGAGACGCTTCGCTATTTCAAGCCGCGTGACGGCGAGGATATTTCGCCCCACTGGCAGGGCCTGGCGGCGACGATGGCGCCGCCTTCGGCCCGGCTGCCGCTCTGGGCCGTCGCCGCCGCAGCGACAGCGCTGCTGACGGCGGCATTTTTCGCCTTGCGGGTGGTCATTACCAATGAGGGCGACGCACTCGCCGGCGATTTGCTGGCACTCAATCCATCGACGCCGATCACCATAGAGCGCGCCAGTGTGGCACCGCTGACCAAGCCGGTGAAAATCGCCCCGCCCGTCGCCACCACCACCCAGTTGGACCGCATCCGCTCGGCACTCGCCAAGGAGGTCGAGGCTGGCGGCTTGAGCGTCGGCACGAAGGGCGACTTCATCGTCGTGGAAATCAACAATCTTGTGTTATTCCAGCCCGGCAAGGCCGAGGTGAAGCCCGAATTCAAACCGCTTGCCACGGACATCGCCGCCGCCCTGAATCCCGAACCGGGACCAATCAGGATTGTCGGCCATACCGACAATGTGAAGCCGAAAAAATCGAGTGCGTTCAAATCCAACTTCGACCTCTCCCTCGCCCGGGCCAAGGCCGTCGAAACCATCATCGCACCGCTATTCAAGGACACTTCGCGCATCACGGTCGACGGCAAGGGCGAAGACGAGCCGATCGCCGACAATGCGACACCGGAAGGCCGCGCCAGGAACCGCCGTGTCGACGTGATGATCCCGCGCGAGGAAACACTGTGAGCGCGCCCCGCTGGAGGCGCAGCTGATGGGCTGGCTGCTGCGCATAGTCAGCATCCTCGCACTGGCTGGCTTTTCGGCCGCCGTGTGGTTTGCCGGGCCCTTGATCCGTTTCGCCGACTCGCGGCCGCTGGGACCCGTCTGGCTGCGCGCGACGATAATCGGAGTGATCGTGGCGATCGTGGCGTTCTCCTGGGGTTGGCGTTTCTGGCGAACGCGAAAGGCGCAAAAGGCGCTCGAAACCGCAATTGCCGGCAACCGCGACAGGATTGACGACGCGCAGGTGCTCGAAGCACGCATGACCGAGGCGATCGCGACGCTCAAGCGCTCGAGCGGCAGGCGCAATTTCCTCTATGAGATCCCCTGGTACATCGTCATCGGCCCGCCAGGCGCCGGCAAAACGACGGCGCTGGTCAATTCGGGCCTGAAGTTTCCGCTTGCCGGTTCGGGCGATGCCCAGCCGGTGGCCGGCGTTGGCGGCACGCGGTCCTGCGACTGGTGGTTCACCGACGAGGCCGTGCTGATCGACACCGCCGGGCGCTACACGATGCAGGAGTCCGACGCGCAACGCGACAAGAGCAGCTGGCTCGCCTTCCTGTCGCTGCTCAAGACACACCGCGCCCGGCAACCGATCAACGGCGTCATTCTGGCAATTAGTCTGGCCGATCTCATCAGCCTCGACGATCAGAAGCTCGAGGCCCATGTCACGGAGATCCGCAGTCGCCTGCGCGAAGTCTACGAGACACTGAAGATCCAGTTTCCGGTGTATCTGCTTTTCACCAAGGCCGACCTTGTCTCAGGCTTCATGGGCTATTTCGGCGACTTCGACGAGGCGCGCCGGCGCAAGGTCTGGGGCGCGACATTCCAGACCGCGGATCGCAACAAGAACATGGCCGGTGAGGCCGCCGCGGAATTCGACGCACTGGCTACACAGCTGGCGGAAGAGATCCCCGACCGCCTGCAGGAAGAAGCCGATCCGGTCGCGCGCATCGCCATCTTCGGCTTTCCGGCGCAATTCGCCGCGCTGAGGAGCCGAATTGCCGGGTTTGTCACCGGCATATTCGATCCCGCCCGCAGCCAGGTGAACGTCACTCTGCGCGGCCTTTATTTCTCCTCGGGCACGCAGGAGGGAACACCGATCGATCAATTGCTGGGCACGATCGGCCGCAGCTTCGGCAGCAGCTCCCAGGCACATCTTTCCGGCACCGGCAAGAGCTTCTTTCTGCATGACCTGCTGACCGGTGTCATTTTCGCCGAGTCCGGATGGGTTTCCTACGACAGGGCGGCGGAGCGGCGCGCGGCGATCGCCAGATATGGCGGCTTTGGCGCGATCGCGTTGATCGCGGCCGCGGTGCTGGGCACGCTGGCGCTGAGTTTTACCGCCAACAGGTCGCTGATCGGCTCCACCGCGCAAGCCATCAGCCAGTATCGGCAGACGGCGGATGCGCTGCTCAAAAGCACGACGGTTACCGACGTCGACCTCGAAAACGTCATCGGCCCGCTCGACCAGCTGCGCAACCTGCCCGCCGGGTATGAGACGGGTGACGTGCCGGCACCGGTCGAGGAAACCTTCGGCCTCAGCCAGCGCGAAAGATTGCTCTCGGCATCCAAGGCGGCCTACCGGCAGGCGCTCGAGAGAACCTTCCGCTCGCGCCTCCTCATCCAGGCCGAGCGGACGATCCAGGCCAAGATGGCCGATCCGGCCGCGCTCTACGAACCGTTGAAAATCTATCTGATGTTGGGCGGCAAGGCGCCGAAGGTCGACGATGAGCTGATCGTTTCCTGGATGAGGCAGGATTGGGAGCAGAATCGGTATCCGGGTGAAAACAACCGCGAGGGACGGGCGCAACTCGAGAAGCATCTGCGCGCCATGCTTGCGCTGGACGACGCCTATGATCCGGTCTTCGAACTCAACCAGCCGCTCGTCGAGGCCGCTCAGCGCTCGCTCGGACGCATGAGCCTTGCCGATCGTGCCACGGCACTGATCAAGTCGGCGGTCTACGCGGCGACGCTGCAGGATTTTTCCGTTGCCGCGAAAGCCGGCCCGGAAGCACAACTGCTGTTCGAACGCATCGATGGCAGCGAGGTCTCGGATCTTCGCGTTCCCGGTCTCTACACGCATGCCGGCTTCAGCGACTTCTACCTCGGGCAGCTCTCGCGCATGGCGCAGATGCTGGTCGACGACCAATGGGTCCTGGGCGGCGGCGGCGAGCAGGGTGGCATCGACCAGGAACTGCTCAAGCTCGGCCCCGAATTGCTCGACCGCTACGGCAAGGAATTCGCCGCGGCATGGAACGCCATTCTCGACCAGTTGCGATTCAAGGCGATGCTGAAGGACAAGCCGGACTATATTGCGCTGTCCGCTGCCTCCTCGCCAGGCTCGCCGATCGACCGTCTTTTTACCGCGATCGCCGACGAAACAGCTCTGACGCGAGACCTTGGCCCAGGCAGCGAGGCCGACACCGGCACGGCTCGAAACCAGCCGCAGGACACTGCGGATTTCGCCAGGGGCCTGGCTCGCATCGGCCTGCAGATCGGCAGCGGAAAATCGCAAAGCCGCGCCGGTACGGGGGCCGCGCGCACACAGGGCCAGCATCCCGGCGCCAACATCGAGGCGCAGTTCAGGTCGTTCCAGGCGCTGGTGAGCGGTCCCGCCGGGCGCCGGCCGATCGATGCGCTGACCCAGAATTTCCGCGACATCCACCAGAGCCTGAAACTGGCCGCCGACGTCCCTTCGCAGACGGAACGCATCAACGCGAACCTGCAGCTGCAGATCGCCACACTGCGCGCCAATGTCTCGCGCTTGCCCAAGCAGCTTGCCCGGATGGTCAATGCGACGGCCGACGAATTTGAAGGCAACGTCACCGAGACCTCGGTGACGAATCTGAACCAGGCGCTCGACCAGACGGTCACGCAGCCCTGCGAGGAGGCTGTAAACGGCCGCTATCCCTTTGCCAGCAACGGCACCGAGGACATTGCGATGGCCGATTTCGCCAAGCTGTTCGCGCCGGGCGGCGTGATGGACCGGTTCTTCGCGCAGAACCTCGCATCGCTGATCGACATGACCGGCCAGGACTGGAACTGGAAACAGGATGCGCGCTTCGGACGCGACCTCTCGAAGTCGACCTTGAAGGATTTTCAGCTGGCCGCGGAAATCCGCGCCGCCTTTTTCCCCCTTGGCGGATCGGTGCCCTCTATCAGTATCACCTTCACGCCGTTTTCACTGCATGGCGACGCCGATCAAGCGGTGCTCGACGTCGACGGACAGACTGTCCAGAGCAGTCAGGCGGGCAACACGCCGAGCACGGTGTCCTGGCCGAACGGCACGGCGTCTTCGTCCGCCAGCCTCAGCCTCACGCCGGAAATGCCGGGCCGCGAATCCGCCATCAAGTTCGATGGTCCGTGGGCGCTGAAGCGGCTGCTGGACAAGGCGGCCGTCACCGGCAGCGAAGACAACATGGAGGCGCGCTTCGTCATCGGCGGACGCGACGTCGCCTATACGATGCAGGCCGGCTCGGGCCCCAACCCCTTCCTTCTTCCCGCACTTTCCGCGTTCAGCTGTCCGAAAGCGTTTTGATGACCTACCAGCTTGTGACGACACCCTGCCCGGCCCACGTACCTCCGTGCCTTGATTTCGGTACTCTAATGTTCACGCTTGTGGCAGACTGGCGCGCGCGAGCGCCCGACGGTGCGCCACAGAGGACGCCTGAGAAGCGCTTGGTGGCAAATTGAACAATGTCGCCCTTCCCTTTGAAAGCTTCGGCGTCAGTCACAAGGGCTGTGTGCGCGAGCACAATGAGGACAACTATCTGGTCGAGCCGCAAACCGGGCTCTGGGTGGTGGCCGACGGCATGGGTGGACATGAGGCCGGAGAGGTTGCTTCGGCCAGCATCGTCGATCATCTGGCAACGATCGGCATCGCCAGTTCCGCACCCGACCTTCGCGCACGCTTCGAGGACAGGCTGAGCCGGGCCAATGCCGAAATCCGCCGGATATCGCGAACACGCGGCATAACCATCGGCTCGACCTTCGCCGCCCTTCTGGCGATGGATGGGCGCTTTGCCTGCCTGTGGGCAGGCGACAGCCGTATCTATCTGATCCGCAACGCGTCGATCTCGCAGGTTTCGAGGGACCATACCGAGGTTCAGGAGCTTCTTGACCGCGGCGTCATCAGTGAAGCCGAAGCGCTGACCTGGCCGCGTCGCAATGTCATCACCCATGCCGTTGGTGTCAGCGATGATGTCGTCATCGATTTCCAGCAAGGCGAGCTCATGCCGGGCGACATTTTCGTGCTGGGCACCGATGGGTTGACGGCGCATGTCAGCGACGCCGAGATCGAGGCCGCGGCGGTGTCGGGCAAACCGCGCGCGGCATGCGAAAGCCTGCTTCAAACGGTTCTGGCGCGCGGCGGAACGGACAATGTCACCATCGTGCTGGTGAAGATCGGAGATGCGCGCAACGGGCAGACGCTGCATCCGGACCGGTCCAGAGCGGGGACTAGAGGCTGATGAGCCCCGACGACAAGACGCGAATCTCGCCGAACCTGACCAACACCGGCGTGGGCACGCAGCTCAGCGGCATCTACGAACTCGACGAGCGCATTGCATCCGGCGGCATGGGCGAGGTCTACCGTGGCCACAACATCCAGACCGGCGACCATGTCGCGATCAAGATCGTCTTGCCTGAGTTCGCCCGCGACCAGACGATCCTGTCCCTGTTCAAGAAGGAAGCGTCGATCCTCAATCATTTGTCGCATGACGCGGTCGTTCGCTATCACGTCTTCACGATTGATCCGGGCATCGGCCGCCCCTACCTCGCCATGGAGTTCGTCGACGGTGAATCGCTGTTCGACGTCATGCGGCGCGGCGCCATGGCGCTGCAGGACGTGCGCAAGCTGTGCCATCGCCTCGCCTCCGGCCTGAGCGCGGTGCACCAGGCCGGAGCCATTCACCGCGATCTCTCTCCCGACAACATCATCCTGCCGGGCGGCCGGGTCGATCGCGCCAAGATCATCGATTTCGGCATCGCGCGCTCGGCGACCGTGGGCGGCGAGACGCTGATCGGCGGAAAGTTCGCGGGAAAGTACAATTACGTTTCGCCCGAGCAGCTTGGCCTCTACAGCGGCGACGTCAGCGAGCAGTCCGATATCTACAGCCTGGGACTGGTGCTGGCTGCGGCGCTCCGCGGCAAACCGATCGACATGAGCGGCTCCCAGTTCGAGATCGTGGAAAAGCGCCGGACCGTCCCTGACCTCTCCGACATCGATGCCGATTTCAGGGACGTTGTCGAAGCGATGCTGCAGCCGGATCCGCGCGACCGGCCGGCCAGCATGGCTGAAATCGCCAGGATGACTCGCGATGACACCGACAGCGAAACGGCGCCGCCGGCCTCGCTCAAGCCGCGCGAGCGGCCGGGCTTGCCACGAGCTGGAGGAACCCTCACGCCTGGCCCCAAGGCCCGGGAACAACCTTCAACGACCCCCGACGGACAGCGCTTCGTTCCGCACGTCCGACCCGCGCATCTGTCCGAACCGCGACCTTCGAAGGCCGCCCCACGCGCGGTCACGCCTCCCGCAAAGCCCAAATCGACCCGAAACATCGCAATCGCCGCCGTAGCGGCGTTGGCCGTGGTATCGGGGGCAGGCGTCTATCTCAGCGGCATCCTGACGCCGGCGCCACTGCCGCCCGCCGGCAAGACAACGCTTTCGGTGCCGGAGGCACCAAAACCGGCCCCGACCGACAGCGCGTCCAACGCGCCGGGACCGGCAAAGCCAACGCCGCCGGAGGAGCCTCAAGCGCAGACACCGGCACCGCCAACTGAAAATCCGGTGGATGCCGCGGCCGGGCAAAAGCCGGAGCCAGAACAGCCGGCCGAACCTCTCCCACCAGTCGAGGAAACCCCGAAGCCGACGGCAACCGAGACGCAAGCGCCAACCGAACAAGCGCCGCCCGAACAGACGCCAATCGAAAAAGCGCCGCCGGCACCCCGGCCGGAGACCGTGACCCGCGACAGCCAGGAGACGGTCGCGCCGCCCAAGATTGCACCAGCCCCGCCGCCCGCCAAGACCACTCCAGCCCCGGCACCGGCCGAGAAAGCTGCACCTCCGCCCCAGCCTGAGATCGTGGTGACACAGAAGCCCGAACAACCGGCCAAGCCGAATGCAACGGTGCAAGTACCCGAACGCGAGACAGCCCAGCCGGAAGCCACGACCGCACCGTCACAACCGGCAGAACCGCCTGCGGCCAACCCGCCGGACACGGATGTCGCCCTGAACGTGCCCAAGCCGGAAGTGCCGCTGGCCGTCGGCGCGATGGCGCTGCGCGCCAACTGGGTGCGCGACTTCAGCGGCGGCGACTGTTTCTATGCGACCCTGACGGCCGCGACCGACAAATCCGCCGCGATCGAGGGCTTTGGCACGGAAGTCCAGCCCTTCGAGCGCATGCTGCAAGACTTCCAGGCGAGGTTCTATGTCGAGCCTGACATCAGCGTCCGCCTCATCGAACCAACCCAGTGCGAGATCACCAGTTTCCTGAGCTTCCTGGGCCGGACCGCCACCGACCAGCCGCAGCTCGTTCTCGACCGGACATCGGTGCCGGACGGCTCGCCGATCGGCGGCACGCTGGTGACGCGTGGCGGCCTGGTCTCGAGCGTGCTGCTGATCGACCACAAGGGCATGGCCTTCAACCTCGACGACCGCATGGTCGTGCAATCGGACAGAGCGACCTTCAAGATCCCGATCGGCCTCGGCGCCGCCGACAAGGCGGCCGGCAAGGCCGTGCCGCAGATCATCCTGGTGATCACCGGCCCGCGGGACATCCAAGCGGCGGCCTTCTCCGCGCCGACGCCGGCTTCGGTGGTGCTGCCCAAGATTCTCGAGGAGATCGAGACCAGCGGATCCGAATTCTCCGCCACCGCCAAATATTTCCGGCTCGGCGGGTAGCATGGGCGCCCGATGGAACTCCGCCGCATGCGTTCTTCCTTCCCGCCCGCCCCCTCGCCCAAGCAACAGCGCGATTGGGATCGAGCAATTCCAGGAAAAGTGCGTAGCGATTTTCCGTGCGGAATTGCGTCAAAACAAAGAGATAGAGCGCTGCTGACGGTTCGCATGAAGCTTGCCGTGATCCTGGGCACGGCACTGCTGGCCATCCTGTCATCCAATCCCGCGCGCGCAGAATTCACCGTCTGCAACCAGACGCTCGATGTCGTCAATCTCGCCGTCGGCCAGAAGGTCGACAATGCCGACCAGACCGACGGCTGGTGGACCATCGGCGCGAACCAGTGCGTGAACGTGATCCGCGAGGAGCTGACCAACCGCTACGTCTACATCTACGCGACCGACGTCTTCGGTCATGCGATCCTGAACGGATCGACGGAAATGTGCATCGAGCGGCGGCGCTTCTCGATCCGCGGCATCGATGAATGCTGGCAGCGCGGCCATATCGCCGCGGGCTTTCTCGAAGTCGACACGCTCGAACAGGCGCGGTGGACGTTTTTCCTGACCGGACGCAATCCGTGACGCACAGCATCGACACCAGCTTCAAGGCAAAGAAGCAGGCCCGCCTGGCGCTTCGCAGGCGACGGCTGTGGTTGAGGCTCGCTGCCGGCTTTGCCGTGCTCGCGGTGATTTCGTTGGGCGTCGGCTTCTATCTCACTGCGGACTATTGGTCCTTTGGCGACGAGGACGAGGAACTGCACGCCGTCGAAGGCGCCGACGACATGCCGGCCGATGCGTCGGTCTATGTGCCGGCCATCATCGATCTTGCCGGGGACCCGATGTGGATCACCCTTGCCCCCGATGCCGACACCTCGTCGAAGGCCCAATCTATCGCGCGGCCGGCGGAGCTCGATCAGGCCGGCGTCTCTCCGCAAATCGAAATCCTGTCGGATGTGATGCTCAGCGCCAGCGAAAAATTCATGACTACCATACCGTCGACGCAGGAGGATTTCGCGTTCTTCCAGGCACAGCGGCAGACCGCGCCGCCGCCGTCAGGCGACGTGCCGTCCAGCGACGCGCCAGCCAACGACCTGCAGAACGAGCTTCAGCCGTCGCCGGCGACGGGCGAGCCGCCGGCCACCGCGCAGCCGCAGGCCGACGCCGACGATCCCGAAGCCGGCTGGGGCGAAACGATTGATGCCGGCGAGGCCGCCCTTCCCGCCTTCCAGAAGACCCAGATCGAAAACAACACCAGTGTCGCCACCGTCACCAGCGAGTACCAGCGCTTCGAGGCGACCGAAGACACGTTCGTGAAGATCCTCAACGACCGCAGCCTGGACAGCGTTGCGCTCGACGCGCATTTCTCCGCCGAGGATGCCAGGCAGGCGGGAGAGGCCCTCAAGAGCCTGTTCAACCGCGACGGCCTGGAGCCCGGCTATGTCGTCGCCATGCGCGGTTTCAGGCCGACGCGCGACACGGCGACGATGTCGCTGATGCAGGTTTCGATCTACGCCAAGAATGTGTTTGTCGGCACGTTGACGCGCAGCGCGGCGGGCGCGTTCGTATCGGGTGTCGACCCTTGGGTGCGCGAGGATCTGTTCAACTATTCGGGGGCACAGGAGGAAGGCACGCACAAGCGGCAGTATCGCCTGCTCGACGCAATCTATTCGACGGCCGCGCGCAACAAGGTTCCGACCGGCGTGATCGGCGAAGCGATCATGTATCTGTCGCGAGGACAGGACCTGGATGCCTTCGCCAGCGAAGACCAGCGTCTGGTGCTGATCTATTCGCAAACGCCACGCGGCACGAGTGAGACCGACGGGCGCGTCTTGTATGTCGGCGTGCAGGGTACGGAAAAGAGCCTCGACTGTTTCGTCTTCCAGCAGAGCGACGGCCAGTTCGCCTGCGTCGGCGGCGACGATCAGGTGCGCTCGCTGACGGTCACCAACGGCATGGTCACGCCGGTCAACGGCGTCATGACGTCGACCTTCGGCCCACGCAAGCACCCAATTCTGGGCGTGGTTCGTATCCACAAGGGCGTCGATTGGGCAGCTCCCGTGGGGACGCCGATCGCGGCCGCCTTCGATGGCGAGATCACCTTCCAGGGTGACGGCGGCGGCTACGGCAATCTGGTGAAGATCGCGAGCGGCAACGGGCGCGAGACGCGCTACGCGCATATGCAGAAATTCGCGATCGCGAGCGGTGTCGGCACCAAGGTGAAGGCCGGCGACATCATTGGCTATATCGGCACCACTGGTCTGTCGACCGGACCGCATCTGCATTTCGAACTCTATCAGAACGGCCAGGCGATCGATCCGCTCGGCACAGTGACCGCGGCGATCGCAACAACGAGCGATCCTGCCGTCGAAACGCTGACCGACCGTATCGTTCATGTCGAAAGCGGCGGCAGTGCGCGCGCCAAGAATCCGCTCTCCTCGGCGACCGGCGCCGGCCAGTTCATATCAAAGACCTGGATCAGGATGATGAACACCTACCGTCCCGATCTCGCCCGCACGCTGTCGACCGCCGATCTGCTTGCGCTGCGCTACGACGCCACGCTTTCGCGCGAGATGGTGCGCAACCTGGCGCGCGAAGGCGAAGCCTATCTCAGGGCCCGCGGCCACCAGATCACCGCCGGTCGCCTCTATCTCTGCCATTTTCTCGGCATGGAAGGCGCGCATCAGGTGTTGGCGGCGCCGGGGTCGTCGCAACTGAGCGCCGTGCTCGGGTCGGCCGTCATCCAGGCCAACCCGTTCCTCACCGGCAAGTCCGCCAGTTACGTCGTCGACTGGGCCGAAAGGAAAATGGGACGCAAGCTCCCGCCGCCGACCGGGACGGGCCAGGGAACGACCACGGTGGAAATCCGGCAGACATCGCCGGAGTTCGAAAAATACAAGCAGGCCGTCACGGCTCTCATAGGCTCGATTCAGAAGACGCTTTGAGCCTGCCGCTTGCAGCGTTTCGCCGTCGCCGTTGGTGTTCCTGCCGCCAAGTGTTACAATAACGAAACTTTTTTCGGGCTCTTTGTGAACCAAAACTGTGGTCGAGATCACATACGGCCAAGAGCCATTTTGGCAGAAGCGACTGTGTCGCTAGTGAAAGTTTAGCATGCGCAGACATCAATAGCGCGCCCCAGTGGGGCGGAGGGCTGATCCATGAAAGCGTTCGCCGTCCTTGTGAGCGGAATTATCCTGTTTATCCTGGCCTCGCTTGGCGCCCAGGCTGCAACACCCGATGCTGCCGCGCCCGACGCCAAACGCGTGGCGCTGGTGATCGGCAACAGCAAATACGTCCATGCGGTTGCCTTGCCCAATCCCGCCAACGATGCCCACCTCATCGCATCGACCCTGCGCAATGCCGGCTTCGAGGTGATCGAGGGGGTGGATCAGGACAATGCGGGCATGCACAGCCTGATCAGCCGGTTCACCGAGCAATCCTACGATGCCGACCTCGCCGTCATTTTCTATGCCGGCCATGGCATGCAGGTCGACGGCAAGAATTTCCTGATTCCGGTCGACGCCGAGCTGACATCGCCCGCCTATCTCAAGACCCGTACCGTCCAGATCGACGAGTTCATGGCGGCATTGCCGTCCGACCCGGCGGTCGGCGTCATCATCCTCGATGCCTGCCGCGACAATCCGCTCGCCAGGACGTTGGCTGCCTCGCTGCCGAAGTCGCGCTCGCTGGGCTCAGGCCTGGCGCCGATCGAAGCAAGATCGGAAGGCGTCGGTACCGGCGGCATCCTGATTGCCTACGCAACGGATCCGGGCGCCATCGCCTTCGACGGCAACGGCGTCAACAGTCCGTACTCCACCGCGCTCGCCAGGCACCTGACCGAGCCAGGCATTGAGATCCAGAGCGCATTGACGCGCGTGCGTGGCGAAGTGACCGAGACCACCAAAGGTCGCCAGCGCCCGTGGCATAACGCGTCGCTGGGGCGCGAGGTCTTCATTGGCAAACCCGTCGTGGCGGCGCCTGCGGCAAAGCCAGCCACCGACGCAGCCGGCGCCGCGGCGGCAGCCGCTCCCGCCCTGGTGGTTGGTGAGCCTCCGTCCTGGGAAGTCGAGCAGCGCCTCTGGGATGAAGCCTCCAAGCGCAACTCGGTGCCGTTCTACGAAGCCTATCTCGAGCAGTTTCCAAGCGGCCGCTTCGCCACCGTGGCGCGGCTGAGCATCGATGAATTGAACGACCCCAAAGCCGAAGACCGGCAGGTCGCGGCAGTCGATGCGGACGAGGAAAACGCCAACTCCGGCTCTGCCGTGCGCACATCGGTCGGCATTTCGGACGATATGAAGCAGGCGCTCGGTTCCGAGCTGACGGAAAGCGCCATCGGTCTCGATCGCGAGGGTCGCATCGACCTGCAGTTGCGCGTCGAAGCGTTGGGCAACGAACTTGGTCGCGTCGACGGAAACATCGGGCCCAAGACCCGCCAGGCGATCGGCGACTGGCAGGAGAAGAACGGGCTGCCGCCGACAACCTTCCTGACGCGCGAGCAACTGGCGTTCCTGGTCATTCAGACGGATCCGATGATGGACGCCGTGCGCGCCAGACATGCCGCCGATGAGGCTCGTCCGGCACCGCCGAAAAAGCAGTCGGTGCAGAAGGCCCGTGCGCAAAAGCCGGTGGCGCAGAAGCCCCGCAAGAAACAACAGCAGGTTGTTCAGAAGAAGCGCACAAACCGCGATACCTTGGTCGGGCGGGAAGACGCCCCGCCGCCTGAGAACAACAACGACTTCCTAACCAAGGCGCTGATCTTCGGCACCGGCGTGGCTGTCGGCGGCGTGCTCAACAAGAACTGACGGACGGGGCTCTGTTCGACAGCCCGGCGTGACAGGCGCCGGCGCTGGCTATTGCGCGCTTATGCGCATCTCCACCCGCCGGTTGACCGGGTCATAGGGATTGGGGGCGCGCGGATTGTTTTCGCCCATGCCAATCGCCTTGATGCGGGCTGCCTCGACGCCGCTGGACGTCAGGAAGGCGGTCACCGATTTTGCCCGCCGTTGCGACAGTCCCTCATTGTAGCGGGCCGAGCCGGAGGCATCGGTGTAACCCTCGACGACGAAGCTGAGTGTGCTCAACCGGCTGTCTTTCAGCGCTTTGGCGAACTCGTCGAGCTCTGAGCGGGCGGTCGCGTCGAGCTCGGCGGAATCCAGTCCGAAATTGATCAGCATGTCGAGGCTGGATTTCTTGGCCGGCGCCTTGTTCGTCTCGCTCTTGCTGCTGCATTCTTCCTCGGTGCCGACGCAGATGCCGCGCGCCGCGCCGAGATTGCCGGCTCCGGCAAAGAACTTCACGATGTCTTCCGATTTCTGCGTTGGATCGGCGGAGGCGTGGGTCGCAAAAACCACGACCGCCAACACAAGGGCTGAACTGCCGAAATTCATTGCGGTTACTCCTGTCTGAGCATCCGATTTTGCCAGCCGACGACTATACCAAATCTTGCGGCGATTGTCTGTGAACAAACGCACGCGGCCGGCCGGCCGCGGCCTAGCCAAAGGAGAGACTTGACCCGCGCCTCGCCGGGCGCTTGAGTGGCGGATATTCCCTGGGGGAAAGCGTGGCGGCCATGGCCAACGGGCTCCGATTCAGAACGGCACGGGATCTTTTCATGGCTTGTCCCGCTATCGCCAGGGACATGCGCACGGCGCCGACCGAACAGGCTTCTATCGACTTCTGCCGCGCCCTCCTCGCCGGCCGCGTGCCGGAAGAGGCGATCACGTTCTGCGCCTATCTGCTTCCCGAGCGGGCCTCACTCTGGTGGGCGCATGAGTGCCTGAGCCATCTGACCGAACTGCTCGACGGGAATGACCAGGAACTGCTCGCATTGGTCCGCGATCGGGTCGGTGAACCCGACAGTCCTCACCATCGCGCCGCGGTGAGCACGGCCGCCGCAATGCAGCCGGTAACGCCGGGCGGCTGGATCGCCCTGGCCGCGGGATGGGATGATATCGGCCCGGCGGCCACGGACCCGGCAGCGGCAACGGACCTGCAACCCTTCCCGGCCGCCCATGCCGTCAACGCAGGGGTTCTGGCCGGCCTGGCGCGCGTCGCTCTCGATGACCGTTTTGCCGTTCTCTCCGCCTTTGTCGAGATGGGCATCCAGATGGCGGAAATCGAGGCGCTTCACCAATCAGCGGATACCTATTAGCCCGCGGCGGAAACGCCTGCCCGCTAACACCTGATCAACCTCCCCAGCCGCCGCCACCGCCGCCGCCGCTTCCGCCCAAAGTGGGAACGACAGGCTTTACAGGGGCTTCAACCGGCTGGGCCTCCTCAACCGGTTCGACCACTTTCTTGGTGGCGACGTTTTTCTTCTTCAAGACCTTTGGCGGCGGCACCGTGCGAACGACCTTCGGCTGGGGCTTCGCCACCAGCGCCGTAGGTTCAGGCTGGGGCACCAAGGACGTGCAGCCCATAAGCCCTGCCACAAGGCCGGACAGAATTGTTCCGATGATTGCCTGCTTCGATGTCCTGCCCACCATTGCCTCCCAGTTGATCAAAACACGTCCCGACGCGGATTGGCTTCTTCCCAGACTCGCCTGGCCACTTTGACCAATTGGGCGTCCAGCGAACCGGACGCGGGAACTTTCGACTTGAGTTCCTGGCGCAGTTCTTGCAGCGCCGCCGTTTTCGGCTTCGCTCCGAATTGCGCCAGTACCTTCGGCGCGTCCGGCAACTCCTTGCGCAGATCGAGCGCAACCGCGAATGCAAGGAAACGCACGGCGACGGCCTGATCGGCGCTGTCGCCCTTTTGCAGTTCGAGGGCCGCGCGGTCATAGGCACCTGACTGATCGCCGCGCGCGGTTGCCAGCTCGAACAGTCTTTGCGCTTCGACGAGGTCCTGCTCCACGCCGACGCCATCACGGTACATGCGCGCAAGGCTGGCCGGAGCGTAAGGCTGGCCAAGCTCGATCGCCTTCTGGAAAAGCGCCTGCGCCTGCTTCGGGTCCTTCTCCACGCCCTGACCGCTGAGGTAATTGCGGCCGAGCAGGTTCATCGAATACATGTCCTGCCGCTGCACGCCGGCCTCCAGGAAGGCGACGGCACGAGCCGCATCGGCGGTCACGCCGTTGCGGCCCTCGGTGAAGATCGCGGCAAGATCGTTCATGGCGTATGTATGCCCCATCGCAGCCGCCTTGAGCAGCAGATCCAGGCCCTTGGCCGTATCGGGCTTGACGCCATGGCCATTGAACAGGGCGCGGCCCCAGGACGTCATGCCATAGGGATCGCCCTTGTCGGCCGCCGCCTTGTAGAGGGCATTGGCTTGCGTGCGATCGATGGCCATTCCGGTTCCGGTCGCATACATGTAGCCGAGTTCGAACACGGCGCGCACATGTCCCTTCTTGGCGGCCTCCTCGACAGCCGTCTTCGCTTCCTCGACCTTGCCGGCCGCAAGCAGCGCGCGCCCCAGTTCGTAGCGGAAGCGCGGCACATCCGGATAAGCCTTAACCGCCGCCTCGCAGACCTCCACCGCTTTGGCGCCGATTTCATTCGGCAGCAGGCCGGGCACGACGCCTTGCAGGTCGAGCGGTTCTCCGGCGGCCGTATCGCAGGGGTCGACCGTCGGCGACAATTTCATCGTGGCGGGCTTGGACGAGCTGGCGTCCGCCCGGATCTCGAAACCGACCGTGACCGGCGCGCCGGCGCCGATCTGGGGTTCGTAGCGCAAATGGTCGACTTCACCGGCCACCAGGCTCGATTCGGGCGACAGGGTTCGATCCGGCAGCGAGAGCGTTCCCGTTGCCGGATACCCCGAAACCTTCAGGCTGACCGCCGGATCGTCGGTCGGGAAATCCAGGTTCAGCGCAACCGGGCCCACGCCCACGGGAACATCGATGTCGCGGTTTTCGATCGCCTCGGCAGCACCGGTGATGTGAATGCCGCGCTCCAGCACCTGCTGCTTCTGCTCGGCCTCGAGCGAAGCCATGACCTGCTGGCCCGCGGCGCCTTCGCCACTTTTGACGCGGAACACCAGTATGCCCTGGGATTGGCCGCCCCAATTGTCATGCGTGGCATAGGCCAGCATGTCCACCTCGTCTTGCGTGGCGACCCCCTTGGGGACATCCATCTTCAGGCGTGGCAGGTCCCTGCCCTGGATGGGCTCGCCCGCCTCGACAGGCTTGCCGTCCAGCATCAGGCGCCCGAGCGCGGGTGGTCTCTCGATGCTGACGGTGATTGTTCCGCCGTCGACATCGACCGGTTCCGGCAGGCCGAGATCGACCGGGCCGACCCCCGACAGCACGACCTTCTCCAGCACCGGCGGCAGCGATGGGCGGTTGCTGCGGCGCATGAACACGACTTCGTCGATCAGCGACGAGTTTTCCCAGGGAACCTGCACGCCTTTCGTGGCCTCGACCACATCCCGGCGCACCGCCGCCATGACCGTGCGAATCTCCTGGTTCGGCGCGAGCGCGCGACGCGAGAACGCCGCCGAGAACGGGCTGAGGTCGCCGGTGCCGTCATAGGCGACCGCCCCGGGTTCGGTGGCAAAGGCAATCAAGGTGTTCAGCGAGCTTCGCACCTGCGCAAGGCCGGTATTCCCTGCGGTGAGAAGCTGGTCTCGCAGCCAGTAATCCTTGCGCGGAAATGGATTGTTGCGGCAGGCATCGAGGATGATCACCTGGATCTTCGACTTCGAACGCAACTGCTCCAGCACATCGTTGAGCTTGATGGCCTGGACCTCGATGTCAGCCGCCTTTTTCAACGAGGCATCGACCGGGATCAGGAAATTTTCGCCACCGACCTGAAAGCCATGGCCTGAATAGTAGACGACCGACAGATCCGAGCCGTCCGCCGCCGAAAGATAGTTGCGAAACTGCTCTTCGAATTGGAGCTTGGTAAGATCCTTGGCGACGAAGACCTCGAAACCGGCCAGCCGAAACGTCTTGGATACGTCCTCGGCATCCTTGTCCGGGTTCTTCAGCGCCGGAATGTTCCGGTAATCGGAATTGCCGATGACAAAGGCAACCCTTCGATCAGCGTGAGCTTCGAACGCCGTGAAGCCCGCGAGAATCAAGGCTGCAATGAACGCGCAGCATCGGAGCATGGCAGATTCCTTAACTGCTATTACCTGGAGACCACAAGAATGCAGCTTGCGGCATCGAGGTCTGTTAAAGAGGTCACAGTCTGCCGAGACAGAAAAAGAGAGAGAAAAGCCGTCGCGACAGCGGGCACATTCCTCGTCTGATCAGGCTCTAAATTAGCTCAGAGCCGAGCTGTCCGCAATGATGTCGAAGGGTTCGAGCGTACACGGGTGGCGAATGGTGAACACCAGCCGCGCCACCGCCAGGACGATGCGATGCTTCGCCGGGAGGCCGGCCACCGTCCTCATCGAAGATATGCCCCGAGTAGAACTCTCCGATGCTCGATCTGCCGGGGTTAGAAACCTCGGGGCGCGGCGTCGAATATCCGCCCGGGATTGAGGATGTTGTTCGGGTCGAAGGCCGACTTCAGGCGCCGCATGGCGGCGATCTCGGCCTCGCTGCGCACCAGGTGCAGCCACTTCTTCTTGTCGAGGCCGATGCCGTGTTCGGCCGAGACGCCGCCGCCGGCGGCGGCCACGCCCCGATAGATGATGTCATAGGCCAATGCCGGCTCGCTGGTCTGCACCTGATAGTGGAGATTGCCGTCGCCGAGATGGCCGAAGACGTAGATCTCGGCATTGCGGTCGACGGTACGGATCGCCGCTTCCGCATCTCGAAGGAATACTGCCATCCGCGCCAGCGGGATGCTGATGTCGACGCCGACCAGGCCCTCGATCGAAAACAGGAAGAGGTTGGCGTCTTCCCGCACGTCCCACAGCGCGCGGAATTCGCGCGGCGACTGCGAGACGACCACGTCGTCGATCACGCCCTCCTCGACGGCCTGCATCAACACCGCGGCGAACCGCTCGCCGTCCCGGTCCGGCTCGGTGCCCTGTATCTCGGCCAGCACATAGACGGGCGAACCGGCAGGCAGCGGCGCCGGCGCCTGCATGCCGGCGACCATGGCGCCGTAGAGCGGCGAAAAGTTCACCTCGTAGGCCGACAGCAACGGCCCGAGCCTCTGCCTGAGCAGCCCGAGCAGCGCGATTGCCGCTTCCAGCGAGGCGAGCGCGCAGAAGGCATTGACCTCCGTGGCCGGTTTCGGGTGCAGCCGCAGGCAGGCGCGCGTGACCACGCCCAGCGTACCTTCGCTGCCGACAAAAAGCTGGTTGAGATCGTAACCGGAATTGTCCTTGGGCAGGCCCTTGAGCGAGGTCAGGATCGAGCCGTCCGCCAGCACCGCTTCCAGACCCAGAACCTGCGCGCGGTACATGCCGTAGCGCAGCACGCGAATGCCGCCGGCATTGGTGGCGACATTGCCGCCGACGGTGGCCGTTCCCCTCGCCCCGATATCGACGCCGAACAGCAGGCCGGCCGCATCGGCCACGTCCTGAACCACCTGCAGCGGCACGCCGGCTTCGGCGACGATCGTCGCCGCCTCGCGGTCGGGCGTCTCGATCGCGGTCATCCGCTCCAGCGACAGCACCGCCTCGCCCGGCTCGACGCGCGCCGCGCCGGCAAGACCGGTGCGGCCGCCATGGACGACAAGCGGCTGGCCGATGCCGTTGCAGAGCCGCAGCATCTCAGCCACCTCCGCCGCAGTGCGCGGACGCAGGACAAGCTCGGGGCGCACTCCATTCTTTCCGGAAAGGTCGTCGCTGTAACGCGGATCGACCGCATCACCAACCAGGACAGAAGCGGTGTCGAACCGCGCATGAAGCTGGGAAAGAAGCTGTTCCACCGGTCGCGTCATGATCTGGTTGTCCTGGAAGAAGCCTGCTCCCGGCGTCCTGCCTTGGGGCAGAGCCTTGGTCAGCGCGGCATGAAATACGCTTGCCAATGAGGTTGGACGCACGGCGGAAAACCGTCAATCCAGGCATCGCAAAATCATTAACTTGACATTTGTCGATCATGAACTGACTATTGTCAGCATCGGCATTTGGAGACGGGGAGCTCTGGTGTCGATCGCCCCAAACGGGGTTGCCGAATGCGTGGGAGGAGAACGGCGTGGAGCTTTTGCTCGAGGTGGAAGGGCTGAAAAAGTCCTTTGGTGGCGTCGCTGCCTTGCGCGACGGCCGCTTTCAGCTTCGGGCGGGCACGGTTCATGCACTCTGCGGCGGCAACGGCGCCGGCAAGTCGACCTTCCTCAAGATCCTGATGGGCATCTTCAAACGCGATTCCGGCGCCATTCGCCGTCGCGGCAAGGAGGTGGAATTCGCAAGCCCGGCCGACGCACTGGCCTCGGGCATTGCCATCATCGAACAGGAACTCAGCCCCGTTCCCCACATGACGGTCGCCGAAAACATCTATCTCGGCCGCGAACCCAAGGCGCGCTTCGGTGGCATCGATTTCCGGGCGATGAACCGGTCGGCGCAAAAGCTGCTGGACGATCTCGAATTCGATATTCGCGCCACAAGCTACATGATGAACCTCTCGGTCGCGCAGATGCAGCTGGTCGAGATCGCCAAGGCGCTCAGCCACGACGCGGAGGTCATCTTCATGGATGAGCCGACGTCGGCGATCGGCGAGCGGGAGGCCCAACACCTCTTCGACGCGATCCGTCGGCTGCAGGCGCAAGGGCGCGGCATCGTCTATGTTTCCCACCGCCTGTCGGAGATTTTCCAGATCGCCGATTCCTACACGGTCTTTCGCGACGGCGCCTATGTCGGCAGCGGGGCGCTTGCCGACATCGACCGGCCCGGCCTCATCCGCATGATCGTCGGACGCGAACTGTCGGAGGAGTACGTCAAGACCAACGCGCCGACGCCGCAAACCGGCATCGAGGTCGTTGCGCTCTCTTGCCCGAACAAGATCGAGGACATCTCCTTCTCGGCCCGCAAGGGCGAGATCTTCGGCATTTACGGCCTGATGGGCGCCGGGCGAACGGAAATCTTCAACTGCCTGTTCGGACTCGACAAACCGTCGGCAGGACGAGTTACGGTCGACGGCGCCGAGGTCACCATCTCCAAGCCGGCGGACGCCATGGCGCTTGGCCTGGCGCTGGTCACCGAGGACCGAAAGCTGACCGGCCTCAATCTCTCCGATTCCGTGCGGGCAAACATCTGCATGGCGAGTCTGCCCGAAATGAGCCCCGCCTTTGCCATGGACCGGGCTCGCGAGGCGCGGGCAAGCCGCGACATGCGCGATCAGTTCCAGATCAAGGCGGCGCGCGACACCATGCCGGTCTCCGGTCTTTCGGGAGGCAACCAGCAAAAGGTGGTGCTCGGCAAATGGTTCCTGCGCAACCCAAAGGTCCTGCTGCTGGACGAGCCGACCCGCGGCGTCGACGTCGGCGCCAAGCGTGAGATCTATCGGATCATCAGCGACTTCGCCGCCGCCGGCGGCACGGTGGTGATGATCTCGTCTGAAATCGACGAAGTTCTCGGCATGTCGGACCGGGTCATGGTGATGCGGGCCGGCAGGAGCGCCGGAATCTTCAGCCGGGAGGAAACGGATGCCCAATCACTCGTCCACCTATCAACCTGAACCGGGACAGGGTGTTCGCTCAATGGCAGAGGAGTCGGTAATGTCGGTTGGCGACGACAAGAAGGCGAAGGGCTGGCTGGGTTCCGAGCAGCGCCGGCTGTTGGTCCAGGAATACGGCATCTTCCTCGCCTTCCTGATCCTGGTGGCGGTTCTGTCGGTCTCCAACGAGTTCTTCCTGACCGCCGGCAACATCTCGAACGTGCTGCTGCAGACCTCGATCAACGGTGTCCTCGCCATCGGCATGACCTTCGTCATCCTGACCCGCGGCATCGATCTCTCCGTCGGCTCTGTTGTCGCGCTTGCCGGCATCGTCAGCGCCAGTTTCGTCACCAGTTCCGCGACCGCCGGAATTTCCGGCGCGCCCTATCCCGTCGCGCTGGGCATCGGCATCGGCCTGCTGGTCGGCATAGCCTGCGGCGCCGTCTCAGGCTTGATCGTGTCGCGGTTTTCGGTGCCGGCCTTCGTGACGACGCTGGGCATGCTCTCGGCCGCGCGCGGGTTGACCCTGATCTATGGTGGGGGCCGTCCCGTCCCCGCTCTGACGCCGGCCTTCCGCTGGATCGGCACGGGCGACGTCTTTGGCATACCCGCGCCGGTCATCATTCTCGCGATCGTGTTCGCCGTTTCGTGGTGGATCCTGAACCGGACCCGTTTCGGCCGCTACATCTATGCCGTCGGCGGCAATCCGCATGCGGCGAGGACCTCGGGCATCAACATCACCCGCATCCAGTTCGTCGTCTACGTCATCTCCGGCGGCCTTGCCGGTTTCGCCGGAATGCTGCTCAGCGCGCGCACCGGTTCGGCACTTCCGCAGGCCGGCATCGCCTATGAACTCGATGCGATCGCGGCGGTGGTGATCGGTGGAACCAGTCTTTCCGGAGGGGTCGGCCGGGTCACCGGCACATTGATCGGGGCGCTGATCATCGGCGTCATGAACAACGGTCTCGATCTCATGGGTATCCAATCCTACTACCAGCAAGTGCTCAAGGGCGCCCTGATCGTTGGCGCCGTGATGCTCGACCAGAAGAGGAACTACGGGGCTTAGAACATTGGATCCAAAGCGAATTCCGCTTTGGCAATATGATGCTCGACAGCCCCCTTCAGGCACCGGACCTGCATCACGCGCGTCCGTTGAAAGGCGAACCATGTCGGTCGCTCACTTAGTGGAGGTAACAAAATGAAAAGATGGATGATTGCGCTCGCATCCGCGACCGCGCTGCTGACCTCGTCTGCGATGGCGCAGGAGAAGATCAAGATAGGTGCAGCACCCTACGGCTTGAATGCGGAATTCATGCAGATCTGGGCGGCAGCGCTTCAGGAGCACCCGGCCGTCAAGAGCGGCGAAGTCGAGCTGACGGTGTTTGACGGTCGCTATGATGCGCTGGTCCAGCAGGACCAGTTCAAGACGATGGTCACGCAGAAATACAATGCGATCATCTTCGCGCCGATCGACGTCGACGCCGGCGCTGCCGCCGTGCAGTCGGCCTCCGACGCCGGCATTCCGGTCATCGGCTCGAACACCCGCGTCAATTCCGATCTGCTGACCTCCTATGTCGGATCAGACGACACGATCTCGGGCTACATGGAAGCCAAGACCGTGCTCGACAAGATCGGCTGCAAGGGCAACGTCGTCATCCTCGAGGGGCCGGTCGGCCAGTCCGCGCAGATTTCGCGCCTCGAAGGCAACAAGAAGGCGCTTGCCGAATGCCCTGACGTCAAGGTTCTCGAGGACCAGACGGCAAACTGGTCGCGCGCCGAAGCCCAGACCTTGATGGAGAACTGGCTGACGGCTCACCCGAAGCAGATCAACGGCGTGATCGGCCAGAACGACGAAATGGCTCTCGGCGCGATCGAGGCGATCAAGGCCGCCGGCCTTGACGTCAAGAGTTTCGCCATTGCCGGCATCGACGGCATCACCGACGCCCTCCACGCCGTCAAGGCCGGCGAGATGACCTCGATCCTCCAGGACGCGCGCGCCCAAGCTCAAGGCGCGCTCGACCTCGCAATCTTCAATGCCAAGAAGGGTGACTACAAGCCCCAGTCCGACATCTGGACAACCTACAAGGACATGCCGTGGAACGACGGCAAGGAGAAGATCTACAATGTCCCGTGGACGCCCGTGACGGCTGAAAACGTCGACCAGCTGCTGGCGACGCGCAAGTGATACAACCGTGGGGCGGGCTGACCGCCCGCCCCACTTTCCACCAGGACTGGAAGAAGAAAACCATGACCGATTCAATCGACGTCGATCTCAATTTTTCGCTGGGCGGCAAGGTCGCCCTGGTTACCGGCGGCGCCTCCGGCATCGGCAGTGCCATTGCATCGGCATTTGCCGCGAAAGGAGCCGTCGTCGGCGTGATCGATATCAATGAATCGGTTGCGCGGGCGAAGGCCGACGAACTCGGCAACGGCGCGAAATCCTTCGTCTGCGATGTGGCCGATCCAAAGTCCGTGGAGGCGGTGTTCGCCGCGGCGCAAGCGGCTTTCGGCCAAATCGACATCGTCGTCAACAGCGCCGGCGTCGCCATCCTTGCTCCCGCCGAGGAACTCGCCCTCGACGCCTGGGACAAGACGATCGACATCAATCTCAAGGGAACGTTCCTTGTCTGCCAGGCCGCCGGACGCGCCCTGATCAAGGCCGGCAAGGGCGGCAAGATCATCAACATGGCCTCGCAGGCCGGCAGCGTCGCGATCGACCAGCATGCCGCCTATTGCGCCTCGAAATTCGGCGTCATCGGCCTGTCGAAGACGCTCGCTGCCGAATGGGGCAAGCACGGCATCACGGTCAACACGATCTCGCCGACGGTGGTTCTCACCGACCTCGGCAGGAAGGCCTGGGACAATCCGCGCGGCGAGGCGCTGAAGCAGCGCATTCCGACCGGGCGCTTCGCCTTTCCGCAGGAGATCGCCGCGGCAGCAGTGTTCCTGGCGTCGAACGGCGCCGACATGATCAACGGCGCCGACCTCCTGGTCGACGGCGGCTACACCATTGTCTGAGCGGCGAAGGATCGGAGTAACAATGCAGCGGTTCATCAACAACCCCGACGAGGTCGTCGAGGATACGGTCAAGGGCTTCGTCAAGGCGCATGCCGACCTGGTCAGGCTGGGCAGCAACCCGCGCGTCATCGCCGCCCGCCATGCGCCGGTCGGCGGCAAGGTCGGCGTGATCACCGGCGGCGGCTCCGGCCACGAGCCCGCCTTCATCGGCTACACCGGCCGCAACATGCTGGACGCGGTCGCGGTCGGCGAGCTCTTCTCGTCGCCGACCGCAAAGAGCTTCCTTGACGCCGCGCGCGAAGCCAATGGCGGCAAGGGTGTCGTCTGCCTCTATGGCAACTACGCCGGCGACAACATGAACGTGAAAATGGCCATAAAGCTCGCGGCCAAGGAAGACATCGAGATCGCTACCGTCGTCGCCAATGACGATGTCTGCTCGGCGCCACCGGAAGAGCGCGAGAAGCGCCGCGGCGTCGCCGGCGAGATCTTCATGTGGAAATGCGCCGGCGCCAAGGCCGCGCTAGGCGCCGGCCTCGAGGAGGTGCAGGCGATCGCGCAACGGGCGATCGACAATTGCCGTTCGATCGGTGTCGGCCTTGGCCCGTGCACGCTGCCGGCGGTCGGGCATCCCAATTTCCTGATCGAGCCGGGAACTATGGAAGTCGGCATCGGCCATCACGGTGAACCGGGTGTGCGGGTCGAGCCGCTGAAGCCGGCAGCCGAGATAGCCCGCGAAATGGTCAAGGTCGTCCTCGACGACCACGGTCTCGCCGCCGGCACGGAAGTGGCGGTGCTTGTGTCCGGCCTCGGCGCAACCCCGGTCAACGAGCTCTACATCCTCAACGACACGATCGAAACGGAGATCACTGGACGCGGCTTGACCATCCACAAGACCTATATCGGCAATTATTTCACCTCGCTGGAAATGGTCGGCGCCACGCTCACGGTCATGGCTCTCGACACCGAGTTGAAACGATTGCTGGACGTCGATGTCGATTGTCCGGCAAGGCTTTAGGAACAGGCGCATGCAGCAGTTTGACAACGCTTCCGCCGGCGACATCGTTCTTTCGCTGGCCGACAGGATCATCGAGAACCGGGCCTATCTCAGCGAGATCGACGGCAAGATCGGTGACGGCGACCACGGCGTCAACATGGCCAAGGGTTTCGGCATGGCAGCGGACAGGATCCGCGGCAACGAGATGTCGCTGGCCACGGCCTTCGACACGCTGGGCACCGTGCTGATGACCGAGATCGGCGGCTCGATGGGTCCGCTCTATGGCGTCATGTTCACGCAATTCGCCGAAACGATCGAAGGCTCCCCGTCGATCGATGCCAGGACGTTCAGCGCCATGCTCACCAACGGTCTCGACGGCATCCAGTCGATCGGCTCGGCCAAGGTCGGCGACAAGACGCTGCTCGACACGCTCGTCCCGGCCATCGAGGCCTTCGACGCCGCCAATGCCGGCGGCAAGCCGTTTCCGGAAGCCCTGGATGCACTGGTCGTCGCGGCCGAAAAAGGTCGCGACAGCACCAGGGATCTTGTGGCGAAGATCGGCCGCGCCAGCCGGCTCGGCGAGCGCTCGGTTGGCGTCCTCGACGCCGGCGCCACATCCTGCGCCCTGATCCTGGAAACCCTGGCGCATGGCGCCAAGCAGAAACTGCAGTTATCCGCGACCGCTGGAGGCTGAACACGGGCAAGGCTCCTCCCGAGCACTGGCTTCCGGCTGATTTCCAGCCGGAAGCCGGGTTGGTGCCGGATCGAACCAGGCGCCATCAGGCCAAGATTGAGTGTTGTGCCATTTACGCTCATCTTGGCGATCGATCTTGGATTCGGGGAAACCTGGCAGCATGACCGTCAAGACATCATCGGCGCGCAAGAACGGCACCGTGCGAGCGGGCGCCGAAGCTGCGTCCGAGCCCATTCCGCTGCGCTATGGCGACGACCCGTATGTCTGGGCCTGCTGGCTCTACTACGAAGACCACATGACGCAAGGCGACATCGCCGAGATCATGGGCATTTCGCGGGCGACGGTGAACAGCTACCTGGCCGATGCCCGCGCCCGCGGCATCGTCAACATCTCGCTCGAGCCGTCACGGCTGAGCTCGCTGTCGATCGCGCAGGAGCTCAAACGTCACTTCGGCCTGCATGACTGTCTCGTCGTGCCGAGCGACGATAATACGCGGCCGCTGATCGACCGCCTTGGCGGAGCCGCCGCGCAGGCTCTTGCCAAGCTTTTGAAGTCCGGTGACACGCTCGCCGTCGCCTGGGGGCGCACGATCCTGGCGATCGCGGAGCAGGCATCGGTGCCCGGCCTTCAGGACGTCACCATCGTCCAGGCCACCGGCGGAACGGCCGCCAGCTTCGCCTATACGCCCGAGCTCTGCGCCGCCGCCATCGCCAGCGCGGTCAAGGCGAAGCTGATCAACATCACGGCGCCGGCGGTCGTTTCCACGGCCGAGGTTCGCGATATGCTGTTGCGCGAGCCGCTGATCCACAGCCAGTTCGGCGCTTTAGCCAAAGCCAACAAGGCGCTGTTCGGCATCTCGTCGTTGCGTCCGAACTCGACGATCCACACCAGCGGCTTCTTTGAATCGGTTTCGCTGCAGCAATATCTCGCCAGGGACGCCGTCGGCGTCGTCGCCGGCCGCTTCATCGACGGGCAAGGCAATCCGGTTGCCGGCCCGCTGGACGACCGCACGATCGGCATATCGCTCGACATGCTGAAGGCCATCGGCTTGCGGATCGCCGTCGCCGGCGGCTTCGACAAGGTGCCGGCGATCCTTGCCGCGCTGCGCGGCGGCTACGTCAATGTGCTGATCACCGACGCCGCCACCGGCCGCGGCATCCTCAATGCCGACGGCGTGACGGAACTCGACCAGAAGCTCTCGCAACGCCCAAGGGTCGACAACACGGTGGCGCTGCCCAGTAACTATCGCACCCACATCAAGAAGTTCCTCAACGACCCAAATGATGTCGTCGAGGAAATGCTCGACGGCGTGGTGAAGGCCAATGCCGCCTTTGTCATGCCGATCAAGGGGTCGCATCGCGCCCTCGTCGCCCGCACCGGACCGAGGCCAGGCAAGGTCGGGCTTGTGGTCGGCGGCGGCACCGGGCACGAGCCCTGCTTTCTCGGTTATGTCGGCAAGGGGCTTGCCGACGCCGTTGCCGTCGGCAACATCTTTTCGTCACCGCCTCCCGGCACGATCTTCCAGTGCGCCAACGCCGCATCAGGCGGGCAAGGCGTGCTCTTCGTCTACGGCAACTATGCCGGCGACGTGATGAATTTCGAGATGGCAGCCGAGATCGCTGCGGAACACAACATCGAGGTCCGCACGGTGGTGACAACGGACGACATCGCCTCGTCTCCGCTCGAGGACCGGGAGGGCCGACGCGGCGTCGCCGGCAACTTCTTCATGTTCAAGATCGCCGGGGCCGCCTGCGACCGCGGTTTGTCGCTCGACGCCTGCGAGGCCGTGACCCGCAAGGCCAATGCGCGAACCTTCACCATGGGCGTCGCGCTGGAGCCTTGCTCGATGCCGCAGACCCGCCGCCACAATTTCGAGATCGGCCCCGACGACATCGAGATCGGCATGGGCATCCACGGCGAACCTGGTGTCATCCGTGAAAAGATGATGAGCGCCGACGCGATCACCGACCGGATCATGGACCGCATCTTTTCGGAAATGAAGCCGGCGGCGGGAGACCGTGTCGCGGTGCTGGTCAATTCATTTGGCGCAACGCCGATGATGGAACTGTACATTCTCTTCAGGCGCGTCGAGCAGCGGCTGAGCGCCAAGGACATCACGATAGAGGCGAACTGGGTGGGACATTACTGCACCTCGCTCGACATGGTCGGCGCGTCGATAACGGTCATGCATCTCGACGCCGAGCTTACAGAATTGTTGCATCACCCTTGCGACACGGCCGTCCTGCGGATTGGTTGAAGATAGGGAATAGGCGCCCCCGTGAAGACGGGCGGCATCCTGCTTGAGCTGGAGGAACACGATGTCGGACAATGCGGCGCGACGCCTGAGCAGGATGTTCTATCGCATATCGATTGCGATCGAGGCCGGAAAGGACCACCTCTCGGACCTCGACGGCGCCATCGGCGACGCCGACCATGGCATCACCATGTCGCTCGGCTTCATGGCGGTGAACGCGGAACTGGCCAAGCTCAACCTCGACGACACGCTGCCGTCGGAGGTCTTCACGGCCGCCGCGTCGGCCTTTCTCGACGCCGTCGGCGCCTCCACGGGGCCGCTTTATGCCACCGCCTTCCGGCGCGCGGCACAAGCGCTCAAACAGGATGAATGCCTCTCAGCCGCCGATCAGGCGATGATCGTCGAGGCCATGACCACCGGCATCAAGGAGCGCGGCAAGGGACAGCGCGGCGACAAGACGATGCTGGACGCCTGGATCCCGGCCACGGAAGCGGCCGTCAACGCACGCGCCCGTTCTGCCGGAGGCCCGGAAATGTGGAACAGCATACTGGAGGCCGCCGAAGCCGGCGCGAATTCGACGCGGTCGATGGTCGCTGCCCGCGGCAGGGCGGCCAGGCTCGGCGAGCGATCCCTCGGTCACATGGACCCGGGTGCCGCCTCGGCCGTCATCATCCTGCGCGCGATGAAAGACACTTTTGGCGAAGGCGAACCGGCAAGATAGCCTCCGGCGTGGCCTCGGAGATTCGTGCAGGAAGAGCCCAGCAAGATCGACGCCGGGGTCAGATAACAGCCTTTTCGAGGAACGGCCGGTTCTCCACGATGCGCTCGTAGCCGACCTCAGACAGGTCGAGCGTTCGAAAGCCGCCATGGACGATGAGTTCCGCCACGCCGCGGCCGGCCGCCGGCCCCTGCTGCAGGCCGTGTCCGGAGAAGCCGTTGGCGAAGATGAAGTTCTTGACCTCCGGATGGGGACCGACAATCAGATTGTGGTCGAGCGTGTTGAAATCATAGTGCCCGGCCCACTGGTTCACGGCCTTGATCGCCTCGAATGCGGGTGAACGCGCCGCCAGCGCCGGCCAGATGATCTCCTCGAACTCGTCGTAGCGCGGCTCGAAATCGTCCCAGTCGGAACACGGATCTTCCACCGGCGGACAGCCGGTCAGGAAGAAGCGGCCTTCCGGCCGGCAGAACACGCCGGACGGGTCGATCATCAGCGGCAGGCGGCCCTGGTTTACGGCGGCCGACCCCTCAGGAGACTGGGCGCAGTCGAACACGAACAAAGTGCGCTTGCGCGGCTCGACGGGAACATCGAGCCCCGCCATGCGGGCGGTGAGTGCTGCCCGGGGACCGGAAGCATTGACCAATACGCCGGTTGATATCACCGCCCCGGATTTCAGGGTGACATCTGTAATCTTGCCGCCCTCGCGGCCGATGGCCACCACTTCGTCGGTCACGTACTCGACGCCCAGCGACCGCGCCTTGTTCTTGAAGCCGTACATCAGGCCAGTGTTGTTGAACCAGCCTTCGCCGGATCGGCCATAGGAGGCAAGCAGGATGTCGTCGACATTCAGATGCGGAAAGGCGGCGGCCACTTCATCGCGCTGCCACAGCACCACATCCGCGCCACGGGCCCGCTGCACGGCATGGTTCTCGCGCAGCGTCTGCGCCTGTTCCTCGGTGTTGGCGAGGAACAGATAGCCGCCCTCGTGAAAGGCCAGATCGGGCCTGTCGGATCCCACCTGCATGGTATCGGCGAAGTTGCGGATGAACTCCGTGCCGAACTGGCTGATGCGGACATTGATGGGGTTGGAGAACTGGTTGCGGATCGACGAGGACGACAGCGAGGTCGATGCCTTCGCATAGGTCGGATCCATCTCGACCACCAGGACCGAGCCCGTGAAGTCCGGATTGGCCGCGAGGAAATAGGCGACGGCGGAGCCGATCACGGCCCCGCCGACAATGACGACGTCGTAGCTCTGCTTCACGATTTCGGCTCGTCGTCCGGATGTCCGAGTTCGCAGAACCAGCCGCCCAGATATTTTACGGATGGCCTTTTCGGATCGGGAACCGGCGTCTTCGCCTCGACCGCGGAGCGGTGCGGCTCGGCGCTGTCCTGCGGATGAAATCCGAGATGGTTGGCGCCGCTGTTGTCGACCGTCTTCACCTTGTTGTCGGAAATGCCGAAGGAGATCGTGTGGCCGACGCGTGGGGCGGTGAGCGACGCCTCGACGAGGCGCACGCAGTCGGCAAAGGAGAGGTACGACCACAGCATGCGGCGATCGGCCGGCTCCGGGAACGACGAGAAGATGCGCAGGCACACCGTCTCGATGCCGAACTTGTCCCAATAGAGCCGGCTCAGGCTTTCGACAAAGTTCTTCGACACACCATACAGGCTGTCGGGGCGCACCGGCGCGTCGACGCCGATATGCGCCTCCACCTCGTGATAGCCGATGGCGTGCACCGAGGAGGCGTAGATGACACGCTTGACGCCATGTTTCCGCGCGCCCTCATAGATGTGGTACGAGCCGCGGATACTGGAATCCAGGATCGTCTGCCAGGCGCATTCGAGCGGCGCGCCGCCGAAATGCACGATCGCGTCGCAGTCCTTGGTGGCCGCGATCGTCGCCTCCATGTCGGCGAGGTCGAACACCGCTTCTTCCTCGTGCGCGGCAAGATCACCAAACGGTTCGCGGCCCGCCAGGCGGATCGTCTTTGCCAGCGGCACCAGCCCCTTCCGCAGTTCCGAGCCAAGGCGGCCGGCGGCGCCGGTGATCAGGATGCGTTCGTATTGAGGCATGATTTACTCCACTTGCGCGACGGCGGCATTGATCCGCGCGATCGCTTCGGCGAGCACCCCCTCGCTCGTGGCGGTGGAGATGCGGAAATAGGGTGAAAGTCCGTAGGCGGCGCCCGGCACCGAAGCCACGCGGCCCTCATTCAAGAGATAGCTCGCAACCGCGGTGTCGTCTTCAAGCACGATACCCTTGGGCGTTTTGCGGCCGATCAGGCTGGCGCAGCCGATATAGGCATAGAAGGCACCTTCCGGCGGCGGCAGCGTCAGGCCGTTGATGCGCCTGATGCCATCGACGACCAGGTTCCTGCGCGCCTCGAAGGCCTGGCGGAACCGGACCACCTCGTCCTGCGGGCCGTTCAGCGCGGCGACCGTCGCCGCCTGGGCGATCGAGCATACCGAGGTGACCGACTGGCTCTGGATGGTCGACATCGCCTTGACCAGTGGCGCCGGCCCGGCGGCGTAGCCGACCCGCCAGCCGGTCATCGCATAGGCCTTGGCGACGCCGTTGACGATCAGGCTTCGGTCCTTCAGCTCCGGACAGGCCTTGCCGAAGGACACGAACTCGCGACCATCGAAGATGATGTGCTCATAGATCTCGTCGGACAGCACCAGCACCTGGCTGTGCCTGGCGAGCACTGCACCAAGCGCCTTCAGTTCCGCCTCGGAATAGACCGCGCCCGACGGGTTGCCCGGCATGTTCAGGAACAGCCATTTGCTCTTCGGCGTGATCGCGCGCTCGAGCAGTTCGGGGGTAAGCTTGAACCCGGTCGCCTCCGGGCATTCGACGACGACCGGCCTGCCGCCCAATAGCTTGACCATCTCGGGATAGGACACGAAATAGGGCGCCGGCAGGATCACCTCGTCGCCGCTTTCCAGCGTCGCCATCAAGGCGTTGAAGATGATCTGCTTGGCGCCGTTGGCGACGACGATGTCGTCGGCCGTGTAGTCCAGCCCGTTCTCGCGCCTGAATTTTGCCGCCACGGCCTCGCGCACTTCCGGCGTGCCGGCCGCCGCGGTGTAGAGGGTCTGGCCGGCCTTGGCGGCCGCATAGGCCGCTTCGGTGATGTGGGCAGGCGTCGGAAAATCCGGTTCGCCAAGGCCAAGGTCGATGACGTCGACGCCCTTGGCCCGCAGCGCCTTGGCGGCCTGGGAGGCGGCCATCGACGCCGACGGCTTGACCACGGAAAGCCGCGAGGAGATGTAGCTCATTTGCCGTCCTCCGTAACATATCCCCTGGATCGATCCTGCGCCCTCGCCTCCGCGCTGCGCTTGGCCGGATCGCCATAGCCGCCGCCGCCCGGGAGTTCCAGGATCAGACGGCGTCCCGCCGGCACATGCTGCCATCCCTTCGGTCGCATCAGCGTGCCGTCGTCCAGCTTGACCACACCGGCCTGGCCATCCTTGCCGCCGTTGCGGCCCTTCGCCGGATGCTTGACGCGGTCGAACATGGCCGAGAAATCGAACTCATGTCCGTCAAGGGCGCCGATTTCGAGAACCTGGCCGAGGCCGCCGCGAAACTCGCCATCGCCGCCCGAACCAGGACGGAGCTCCTTGCGCCAGATGACGATCGGGCCGGTATGCTCCGTCGCCTCGATCGGCATGGTGTGGACGCCGGAGGGGAAGGCTGTTGCCGACAATCCGTCCAGTTCGGGACGGGCGCCCATGCCGCCGGAATTGAACATCAGCACCTCGGCACGACGGCCGGCACCGCCGGCAGCTGGCCGGGCCGAGATATGGATATTCCACAGCGCGGCGGCACCCTCCGCCTGGATCTTGCCGGGCAGCGCCTGGGCCATCGCGCCAAGCACGAGGTCGGGAACCATGTGGCCGATGACATGCCTCAGCGACACCGGCGCCGGCCGGGCCGCGTTCAGGATGTTCGTGGGTGACGACACGGTGAAGAAGGCCAGCGAGGCGGCATTGTTGGGAATGTCGGGCGCCACCACGCATTTCAGCGCGTAGCAGGCATAGGCCTTGGTGTAGATGATGGGCACGTTGATGCCCCAGCGGCTCATCGGCGCGCTGCCGGAGAAGTCGACATTGAGATGGTCGTCATGCACCGAAACGGCCGCCGCCAGCTTGACCGGGTCGTCGTAGCCGTCGGTGACCAGTTCGTTGGACCATGTCCCCTTGGGCAGAGCCTTGATCCGCTCCAGCATGGCGTTATGCGTGCGCGAGAAGATGAACGCGCCGAGACCATCGAGCGATGTCAGGCCGATCTCTCTCATCATGCCGACGAGGCGCCGATGGCCGACCTCGTTGCACGCGGCAAGCGAATAGAAATCGCCGACGACCTGGTTCGGTTCGCGGACGTTGCAGCGCAGGATCTTCACCAGGTCGCGGTTGACCACGCCCTTCTCGGCGAACTTCATGATCGGGATCTGGATGCCTTCCTCGTAGACCGACTTGCCGTCGGCGCCAAAACCTCGCCCGCCGACATCGACGACATGGGCGGTGCAGGCAAAGAAGGCGACGAGCTCGCCATTCAGGAACGAGGGCGAGACCATCGTGATGTCGTGAAGATGGCCGGTGCCTTGCCACGGATCGTTGGTGACGTAGGTGTCGCCTTCGTACATCTCCTCGCGCGGAATCTCGTTCATGAACTGCAGCACTGCCTCGGCCATGGTGTTCACATGCCCGGGCGTGCCGGTCACCGCTTGCGCCAGCATTTCGCCACGCGGGCTGAACACGCCGGCGGACAGGTCGCCCGACTCGCGCACGGATGTGGAGAAGGCCGTGCGCAGCAAGGTCAGCGCCTGCTCCTCGACGACGGAGATCAGCCGGTTCCACATGACCTGCATGCGGATTTCGCCAATGTCGCTCATGCCGCGCTCTCCTTGCGGATCATCAGGATGGCACCGTCGCTCTGCATGACGGCGTCGAATGGTGTGGTGACGACCGTCGATGTCTCGCGCTCCACGATCACGGCCGGCCCCTTCACGCGGTCGCCTGCCGAAAGGCTGGTGCGTTCGACGATCGCCGTCGTCTGCATCGTTCCGCTCGCCGGATCGAAAACCTCCCGCGTCACCGCGACTGGTACGCTGCGCGTGCCCGTGGTGATCTTGTGCTTTGCGGAGGCGGGTCTCTCGTCGCTTGCCTTCACCGACCAGGTGACGACCTCGATCTCCAGCCCGTCGAGACCATCGATGGCGCGGCCGAAAAAGCGCTCGTAGTTCTTGCGGAAGGCATCCGCCAGGGTGATGCCAGCGTCCTCGGCGAAAGGCTTGTCGGGCAGAGCGACAGGGATTTCCCAGCCCTGGCCTGCATAGCGCATGAAGGCGGTGATCTCGCGCACGATCCTGCCGCTGGTGCCTGCGCGCACGAAGCTCTCTGCCGAAGCCTTGAGATCGTCGAGCAGCGCATTCACCTCATCCGCCTTGAATTGCGAAAGCCGGGTCAGTTTGGAGGCGAGCGCCTCATAGCCGAAGGGCGCCTTGAGGAAGCCGATCGCCGAGCCGACGCCGGCACCTTGCGGCACGAGGCATTGGTCGAGACCGAGCTTTTCGCAGAGCCGCGCCGCGTGCAGCGGTGCCGCGCCGCCGAAGGCGATCATGACATTGTCCGAGATGTTCTTGCCGTTCTCGACCGCGTGGACGCGGGCGGCATTGGCCATGTTCTCGTCCACCACCTCGCTGATGCCGAAGGCCGCCGACAGCGGGTTGAGCGACAGGCGTGCGCCGACATCGCTCGTGATCGCGCCTTGCGAGGCCGCAGCATCGAGCTTGATGGCGCCGCCCGCGAAACTGTCGGGGTCGAGCTTGCCCAGCACCAGATCGGCGTCGGTAATCGCAGGCCGCGTGCCGCCGCGCCCATAGCATGCCGGCCCCGGTTCGGAACCCGCACTTTCCGGGCCGGTCTGGATGCGTCCCATCGCATCGACCCAGGCAATCGAGCCGCCGCCTGCGCCGATCTCGATCATCTCGATCACCGGGATCGAGATCGGCATGCCGGAGCCCTTGCAGAACCGGTAGGTGCGCGCGACCTCGAAGGTCCTGGCCGTCTGCGGCGCGTAATCCTCGATCAGGCAGATCTTCGCGGTCGTTCCGCCCATGTCGTAGGAGACGACGGTGTCCAGATCGAAACGCCGGGCAATATCGGCGGCGAAGATGGCACCACCGGCCGGACCGGATTCGACCAGCCGCACCGGAAATTCGGACGCCGTTTCGACCGAGATCAGCCCGCCGCCCGAATGGATCATGAAGACCGGGCAGTCCGCGCCCATATCCTTCAGCCGCGTCTGTAGCCGGGCGAGATAGCTCGCCATCTGCGGGCGCACATAGGCATTGGCGCAGACCGTGTTGAAACGCTCGAATTCCCGCATCTGCGGCGAGACTTCGGCGCTGACGGAAATCGGCATATCCAGCTTTCGCGCCAGGATTTCGCGAGCCCGCTGTTCGTGCGCCGGATTCATGTAGGAATGGATGAAACCGATGGCGACCGCGCCGAAGCCGCCCGCGGCGATCTGGTCGGCGATCTCTTCCAGGGCGGCCTCGTCCAGCGGCTGCAATTCCTGGCCTTCGGCGCCAATGCGGCCCTTGACGGTAAAGCGATGCTCGCGCGGGATCAGCGGCGTCGGCAGTTTCAAATTGAGGTCGTACTGCTCGAAGCGGTTCTCGGTCCGCATCTCGATTACATCGCGAAAACCTTCGGTCGTCACCAACGCCGTCTTGGCCCCGCGTCGCTCGATGAGCGCGTTCGTCGCCAAGGTCGTGCCGTGAATGACGATGCCGATGTCGGCGGTCGAGATCTTTGCATCGCGCACCACGATTGCGATGCCATCGAGGATCGCCTGCTCGGGTGCCGAATAGGTGGTGAGCACCTTGGTCGAAAAGATCGTTCCGCGCACATCGAGCGCGATGTCCGTGAAGGTCCCGCCGATGTCGGCTCCGAGACGGATGTCATCTGTCCTGGTGGTCATGCCTTGGCCTTCTGCGAAGCAAGTGCCGCCTCGCGCATCTGGGAAAGGGTCTGGCGCGGGGTCAGCGCCTCGGGGGAAATCGCGAGTTCCAGAACCGCACCGGTCGGCGATGCCAGCGCCCGCCCGAACGCGTCGGCGAAGTCCGCCGTGGATTCGACGCGTTCGGCATGGAAGCGGTAGGATCTGGCAAGGCCGACGAAATCCGGGTTCTCGATGTTCGTTCCCGAAACGCGCGCCGGATAGTGCCGCTCCTGATGCGCGCGGATCGTGCCGTAGATGCCATTGTTCAGGATGAGCACGATGGGCTGCGCTCCAGCCTGCATCGCCGTGCCGAGTTCCTGGCAGTTCATTTGGAAATCGCCGTCGCCGGCAAAGCAGACGACAGTACGATCGGGAAACGCCACCTTGGCGGCAATCGCAGCCGGCAGCCCATAACCCATCGCGCCGGACTGCGGCGCGAGCAGCCGCGCCTTGGGGCCGAACTTGAAGAACTTGTTCGGCCAGACCGTGAAATTGCCGGCGCCGTTGGTCAGGATCACGTCGTCGGGCAGGTTGTCGCGCAGCCATGCGCTGACCTCGACCATGTCGACCGGACCAGGCTGGGCCGGCGCCTTGAACGCGCCTTCGTAGCTTGCCCTGGCCTTGGCGCGCCATTCGGCCCACCCGCCCTCGACCGGGGTCAGCGCTCTGGCGAAAGCATTGGGGCCGGCATGGACGCCGATCGAGGGAATGTAAACCTTGCCGATCTCGCGGTCCGATCCGTGGACATGGATCAGTTTCTGGCTTGGCTCGGGCACCGACAGCAAGGTGTAGCCATCCGTCGTCATTTCTCCGAAACGCACATTGATGGCCAGGACCACATCGGCTTCGCGGATCAGCGCCTTGACATGCGGCACCATGCCCACGCCGGCCTCGCCGACGAAAACCGGCGAACCATTGTCGAACTGATCCTGGAACCGGAAGGCTGCCACCACCGGAATGTCGGAGGCTTCGGCGAAGCTCTGCAGCGCAGTGCGTCCTTCGGCCGTCCAGTTGGTGCCACCGATCAGGATCACCGGCCGGCGCGCCGCGGCAAGCTTTTCTTGGGTTGCGGCAACCGCCTCCACTCCAGCAGCGGGTTCGAACATGGCAGCCGGTCCGCTAAGCGGTGCGGCGTCCGTCATCGTGATCAGCATGTCCTCCGGCAATGCCACGACGACCGGTCCTGGCCGCCCGGTCAGCGCCGTGGTCCATGCCCGCGCCACGATCTCGGGAAGACGCGAAACCTCGTCGATCTCGACCGCCCATTTCGCCAGCGTGCCGAACACCGCGCGATAGTCGACCTCCTGGAATGCCTCGCGGCCCTTCATGTCGGTGCCCACCTGCCCGACGAACAGCAGCATCGGCGAACTGTCCTGCATGGCGGTATGCACGCCGATGCCGGCATTGGTGGCGCCGGGGCCCCGCGTCACGAAGCATATGCCCGGAGAGCCGGTCAGCTTGCCATAGGCGGAAGCCATGAACGCAGCACCGCCTTCGTTGCGGCAGAGCACGTAATCCAGTCTGCCTTCGGTGTCGTGCAAAGCGTCAAGAACAGCCAGGTAGCTTTCTCCGGGCACGCCGAAACTCTTGGTCGCGCCCAGCGCCATCAGGCACTCGACAAGAAGCTGGCCGCCATTGCGCATCATGCATCAACTTTCTCAATGGCCGGCGGGTGGGGCCGGTGGATGGGCGTGAAAGACAACGAGGCGAGTGGAGGAAATCTCGAACAAGCATCCCGCCGTTTTGAACCTGCACGTTGACGAGACGCGGCGAAATCAAGAAATCTCGTCTATTGGAAAGTTTTTCTTTGCCTGACGGAAGAGATCATAACGCCCGGATTCATCACGCCTGACGGATCCAGGGCATCTTTGATGACCGCCATCAAGTTTCGCTCCTCCGGACTTCTGTTGGTGTCGGCCAGCACGATCTTCGAGCGGCCGAGGCCATGCTCGGCGGCAAAGCTGCCGCCCATTCCCGTGGCCAGCGAGGCCAGCGCCTGGCCGAGCTCCAAGGCCTTGTCGGCAAAGTCGCTTTGCCCTTTGGGAGGGCTCAGATTGTAGTGGATATTGCCGTCACCAAGATGGCCGAAAGGATTGATGCGCACGCCCGGCAGGATCTTGCTGCACGCCGCTTCCCCAGCCTCTATGAATTCGGCGATCTTGCCTGGCGGCACCGAAATGTCGTGCTTGAGCTGCTGTCCCTCCAGCCGCTGGCCTTCGGGTTGCTCCTCGCGCAGATGCCAGAAGTGCGCCCTCTGGGCATCCGACATTGCAAGCGCACCGTCGATCACAAGCTCCCGCTCCATGCCCCACTCCAGTGCCGCGTTCAGGATGTCATCCAGCGGAACCCGGGCCGAGCTCGACGCAAGTTCGGCCAGAAGGTGAACCCCGCCCCTGGTTTCCAGCGGAAAGGAAAGGTCCGCCATATGTTTCAGAACCAGCTTGAGGCCGAAATCGGAAAAGAACTCAAGGCCGGAAAGGAATTCGCCCGCTTCGCCCCTCAGATACGTGCCGAAAGAGACCGCCGCGCCGCAATCGGCGAAGGTGAGCAGTGCCGTCGTCCGCTGCTTGGGCGCCGGAAAAAGCTTCAGCACCGCGCGAGTCACAATGCCCAGCGTGCCTTCCGAGCCGCAGAACAGCTTGCGCAACTGGTAGCCGGCATTGTCCTTCTGCACGGAGCGCAGCCCGTTCCACACCGTGCCGTCGGCGAGAACGACTTCGAGGCCGAGGACGAGGTCCTGCATCATCCCGTAGCGCAAGGCGTGGCTGCCGCCGGCATTGGTGCCGATCAACCCGCCGATCCGGGCGCTGCCCTCGGCACCGAGATGCATCGGAAAGATCAGACCATGCGGCTCCAGGGCCTCGTGCAGTGTGGCTAGGACCACGCCGGCTTCGACAACGATCGAACCGCTCGCGAGATCCGGCTTCTCCATCGCCGCCATGCGGGAGAGCGACAGGATCACCGCGCCGGTTTCGTGCGCGACGGCACCACCGCACAGGCCGGTGTTGCCGCCCTGGGGCACCACCGCCACGCCCGCCTCACGGCAGATTTCGACGACCCGCGCCACCTCCTGCGTATTTGCCGGACGGGCGACGCCGAGAGGAACCGCTCCGTAGCGCCGAAGCCAATCCCATCGGTAGGGCTCGACGTCGCCGCCCGAAAGCCAGCCTTTCACACCAAGAACATTCGACAAGGCAGAGACGGGATCGATCATGGGACTATCTATACGAGTGCGGGAGGCTCACATGCGCCGCATCGCATCCATGCGGCAAGAAACCTGATCAATGCCCCAGAACCTGGGACAGGAACAGTTGCGTTCGTTCGCTTTTGGCCGATGTGAAGAAGATTTCCGGCGGCGCCTCTTCGACAATCTCGCCCGCGTCCATGAAGATCACCCGGTCGGCAACCCGCCGCGCAAAGCTCATCTCGTGCGTGACGCAGATCATCGTCATGCCTTCGGAGGCCAGCGTGACCATCACATCCAGCACTTCCGAAATCATTTCCGGATCCAGAGCGGAGGTCGGCTCGTCGAAAAGCATGATCTGCGGCTGCATGCACAGCGAGCGGGCGATGGCCACCCGCTGCTGCTGGCCGCCTGAAAGCTGACCGGGATATTTCGAGGCCTGTTCGGGGATGCGGACCTTTTCCAGATAGCGCCGCGCCATCGCTTCCGCCTCGACGCGGGGCATCTTACGCACCAGCATCGGCGCGAGCACGCAATTCTGCAGCACTGTCATATGCGGAAACAGGTTGAAATGCTGGAACACCATGCCGACTTCGCGCCGGATCTCATCGATGTTTCCGACATCATCGTTCAGTTCCGTGCCAAGCACCACGATGCTGCCGGCATTGTGTTCCTCCAGCCGGTTGATGCAGCGGATCATCGTGGATTTGCCTGAGCCGGAGGGGCCGCACACGACGATCTTCTCCCCGCGAGCGACGGTCAGGTTGATGTCACGCAGCGCATGAAAGGTGCCGTAATATTTACTCATGCCTTCGACCTGGACGGCTATTTCCTGCGTGGTTGGAACGGTCATCACGAAATTCCTTATCGCTCGCCGACCGACATGCGCCGTTCGAGGAAGGCGCCGTAGCGGGACAGGCTGAAGACGAAGACGAAGTAGATCATGGCGATAAAGGCGTAGACCTCGACATAGGCGAACCGCCATTCGCCGGTTCCGTAGGCGGCATTGCCGGAAGCCAGGATCTCGAAGAAACCGACGATGACCACCAGGGACGTCTCCTTGAACGAGATCACGAACTGGTTGATCGTGGCCGGCAGCGCGTTGCGCATTGCCTGCGGCAGGAGGATGCGGCTGATGCGGTGCCAATAGCTGAGGCCGAGCGCCATCGCGGCCTCCTCCTGTCCTCTCGGAACGCCCTGCATGCCGCCCCTCACGATCTCGGCCTGATAGGCGGAGAAGAACAGCGCCGAGCCGAGGATCACCCGGTACAGCTTGTCCCCCTGGAGCCACTGCGGCAGCGCGAAAGGCAGGACGATCGCGAAGGTGAACAGGATCGAGATCAGCGGAAGCGATCGGACGCCATCGATGATGAGGCCCGTCGTGCGCGATATCCAGGGCAGTTCGGAGCGGCGCAGCAGGGCAAGACAAATTGCCAGCGGAAAGCCGATCAGGCAGGTCGTCACGAAGATGAAGAGCGTCAGCGCAAGCCCGCCCCACATTTCCTCGCCGACAAAGCTCAGGCCGAGGAACCCGCCTTTCATCAGCACATAGAAGACCGCCGCTCCGACCCCCAAACGAGCGCGATGCGACGTCCCGTCCAGAAGGCGGGAATGCAGCTCAGCACCGTCATGGCCACGACCGTGACGCAGGCCAGCGCGGAGCGCCATTGCTCCTCATAGGGGTACAGACCGAAAAAGATGATGCGCCACCGGGCTGCGATGACCGACCAGCAGGCGCCGGATGCCGCATGGCAGGCGTCCGCCCCTCCGCTGGCATCGAACACCGCGGAGAAGACAGCCCAGTTCAAGAGCTTCCAGACCAGAAAGACAATCACCGAGAGGGAAAGCAGTGAAATCACGGCCTGAAGAGGCGTCGCGAAGAAGCGTCTCTTCAGATCGTCAAGTTTCCCTGACGCAGGCGGAGCGACAACGACCATTTCCATCTCTCATCCCCTCAGTTGATTGCCCTTGAGGGCGATCGCTTTGTTGATGCGGTTGAACAGTGCCGCCAGGCTCAGATTGATGATCAGGAAGCCGGCCATCAATATGCCGATCGCTTCGAGCGTCTGGCCCGAATGGTTGATCGTCAGCGCGGTGATCATGAAGAAGTCGGTGAAGCCGACTGCTATGCCCATCGTGGTGGCCTTCATCAGCCAGACATACTGGTTGGCCAGGATCGGCAGCATGGCGCGCAGCGCAAGCGGCAGCCGGACAAGCGTGAAAACCTGCCAGGGTGTGAGCCCCAGCGAACTGGCGGCCTCCACCTGGCCTTTGCCGACGGCCTTGAAGCCGCCGCGCACGATCTCACCGATATAGGAACCGCCATAGATAGCGATGGCCACGACGAGTGCGGAAAACTCCGGCGGGATGCGCAGGCCGCCGCGCAGGTTCAGGCCTTGCAGCGATGGCAGATCCAGCAACGGCGTGTCGGGCAGGCGGCCGGCAAACAGAAACAGCACCGCGCATGCGAGCGCCGCTGCAGCGGCCGCAAGCTGCACCGTGGTTCGTTGACCCAGCGGGCGGCTGAGCAGCGATGTCCGGCCCAGCCAGATCGGCAGGACGATGGCCGCGACCACGGCCAACGAAGCCGCCAGCATTGCCAGCCCGCCGACGTTCGGGACGGGCAGGTAGAGCCCACGGCTCGTGAGCAACATACCCCAGCCCTCATGCGCGTTGCGCGGCGTCGGCAGGTGCGTGATCAGCGCATACCAGAAAAACACCTGCAGGATCAGAGGGATGTTTCGAAAGACATCCACGTAGGTGCGGCCGAGCAGCTTCGCCAGATCATTCGCGGACGTCTGTGCAAGCCCTACGATCATTCCGACCAGCGTCGCCAGCGCCAGGCCGAAGCTGCCAAGAAACAGCGTGTTGACGATGCCAATGAGGAAATACCACCAATAGGGATCATTGGCCGATGCCGGCAAAAGCGAGAAGCCCAGGTCCCAGCCGGTCGATTTGAACAGGAAGTCGAACCCGGAGGTGATGCCCTGGGCGGCGAGATTCTGCCGAGCGATCAGGACGCCGGCGATAACCAGCGCGCCGAGCGCGCCGACATAGAGCGCCTGCAGCAATGCGTTGCGAACCTTCTGATTTCTCAGCAGCTTAAACATCGACCGACCTTTCCTGGGAGGGAGGGCCGGCTCCGCGGTGGCGGAGCCGGCTATGCGTCAGTCGACCACCAGCGGGAACAGAACGCCGCCATTGTTCCACAGATTGGTCAGGTCACGATCCATTTTGTAGGGCGAGTCCTTGCCGAGATCGCGATCGAATATCTCGGCGTAGTTTCCGACCTTCTTGATGACGTTGTAGGCCCAATCGTCGGGCAGCCCGAGACCCTTGCCCATGCCTGGTGCGGCGCCGAGGAACTTGGCGACCGCCGGCGATGTCGGCTTGGCCTTGATCTCGTCGACATTCTTGGAGGTGATGCCTTCCTGCTCCGCGAACAGCAGGGCACTGAGCGTCCAGTTGGCGACGTCGACCCAATTGTCGTCACCCTGCCGCAGGATCATGACCTCCGGCTCGACCGCGATCACGTCAGGCAGGATCACATGGTCTTCGACCTTGCCCTTGGCCACGCGTGCGATGGCCAGCACCGGCCCCCACTGCGCATAGAGGTCGCAACGGCCGGAGAAGTAGGCCTGTTCGAGTTCTTCCGTCTTTTCGATGACGACCGGCTCGAGCTTGATTCCGATCTTCTGGCTGTAGGCGGCGACCTGCTGTTCGATGGTCGTGCCCGCCGGGATACAGATCGTGCCGCCCTCTGCGTCCTTGAGCGACTTCAAGTTGAGCTCCTTGTGCGCCATCACCTTGGTCGTGCCGAGGTAGTACGACATCGAGAACTGGAGCCCCAGTTCCGTGTCGCGGCTCAGCGTGCCGCCGGAAGCCTTGATGACGATGTCGACGTCGCCCGACTGAAGCGACGGCCAGCGTTGCGCCCAGCTGATCGGCACGATCTTCAGCTTCGCCGGATCACCGAAGACGGCGGTGGCCACGGCCCGGCAAAGGTCGACGTCCATGCCCTTCCAATTGCCCTTGTCGTCCACTTCGGCAAAACCGAGATACGAGCCGTCATGGCCGGTGCAATTGAGCACACCCCGCGCCTTGACGGTTTCGAGTGTCTTGCCGCTCGCCGCCCGAGCCGGCGCTGAAATCTGGGCAAGGCTGAGCGCAAGGGCGGCAGCCGCCCCCCATTTGAGAAACTGCATAGTCATTCTCCGCTGTTGAGGTTGTTGGATTTTTTATGTTGTTGGGGCTGTCGAGCCCGGGTTGAAAGCCGCCTTCAATCGAGAAGGGGTGTCGGCTTCGGCAGGGCAGAGATCTTCAGATCGCTGCCCCAATCTTGTTGCGTCAGCCATCGGTGCAGGGCAGCGACAGCTTTCACGCGCAGGTGCCCTCTGGGCACGACCAGGTAGAAGCCCGGTATTTCCTCCTCCTTCATGTCGACGAGCACGTCGCGCCCAAGCGGCGCGACGAGCGCGCCCGATCGCAAATCTTCTTCGGCATCGATGACCGACACGAGCCCGATGCCGATGCCCTGCAGCGTCGCGCGCCGCATCGTTGCGGCGTCGTCGAAGCCGATGCTGCGGTCGCCGTCCACCAGCTCGACGCCGAGATGCCGCAATATGTCAGGCCACAGACGCTTCGACTTCACCGTGTCCAGCAGCGGGAAGCGGGTCAGGTCCTTCGCCGATCCGATCTGCCCGCCGATCGCCGGCGTGCAGCAGATGATCTTCGGGTCCGGCACAAGCAGCGTCGTGTCGTAGTCCGACCAGCCGCCATACCCCCACTGCACCGTCATATCGACATCGTCGCGTCCGAAGTCGGGCAGATCGACCATCGTCGTCAGCCGAAGGTCGGCGCCCGGCAGTATCTCGCGGAACAGCGACAGCCGCGGCAGCAGGTAGTGGGTGGCGAAATACGGGCTCGCATTGAGATTGATGCGATCCCGGTAGGTGGATTTGGTGACCCGGCGCACCCCTTCGGCAAACTCGTCGAAGCCGGCCTTGACGAAGTGTGACAAAAGGATCGCCGACTCGGTCAACTCGATCGAGCGCCCCTTGCGCTCGAACAGGGTCACCTGCAGCGTGTCTTCCAGCAGCTTGATCTGCTGCCCGACAGCCTGAGGCGTCACCAGCAATTCGTCGGCGGCCTGTCGAAAGCTCTTGTGCCGCGCGACCGCGTGAAAAACCCGCAGGGCATTCAGCGGCGGAAGGCGCGGCTTGCCAGTCATCGTTCGTTCAGCTCCTTCCGGTTTTCGAACTCCATCATGCACGGCACGTCACGGTCACTGCGGCCAGCGCACTGACTCAAGCGTAGATGTAACCACCTGAAACGATTATGTTTTCACCAGTCATGTAGGTGTTCTTGGGGCCGCCGGCCATCAGCACCCATTCGGCGATTTCCGTCGGCTGCGCTCCGCGGCCCAGCGGGCTTGCCTTGGCCAGTTCCTCCAGGAAGCCGAGAGCCGCCGCACGCTCGGTCGCCATGCCGGCGGGAGCCACGGAATTGACGAGGATGCCGTCCTTGGCGACGTAATGCGCAAAGGAGCGGGTGAGGCTGACCACCGCCGCCTTGGTTGCCGCATAGTGGGCGTTCTGCGGATGCGCCTTGAAGGCGTCCACCGACGTCAGGTTGACGATACGACCGCGAATCTCGGCCTTGGGTTCGTGCGACTGCATATGCCGGACGGCCGCGACCATCATGTGGTAGGTGCCCTTGACGTTGATGCCGTTGGAGGCGTCCCATTCGGCGTCAGTGATTTCGAGCAGCGGGCGGCGGGGATAGATCGCGGCAGAATTGATCACCGTGTCGATGCGCCCCAGCTTCGCAGCGATTGCATCGAAGGCGGCGTGGCACTGCGGCCCTATTTGGATGTCGCATTTGGCAAAGGCCGTCGGAAGACCTTTCGCACGCGCCGGTTCAAGTGCTGCTTCAGCCGCTTCCGGGTTGATGTCGATGATGCCGACTGCCGAAGCGCCATTGTCGACCGCCATGCGGACAAGAAGCGCGCCGAGGCCGGAACCGCCACCAACGATGAGTATGGAAAGACCCTGCATGTCGTGAATCCTTACTTGCTGCCGCTCGGGGTGGTCAGGCGGGTAGGCATGATGTCGAAACGGGTAACGTCGGCCCATGCCGGCAAACCGAGCAGGGCCACGACCATCCGGGCCACGTCCTCGGGCTGGACCGCGACATTGCCGGCATACATGGCGGCACGGGCCTTGGCGTCGAGGATGTCCTTGTAGAGCTGCGTCTCGACCCTGCCCGGCACGATCTCCGTCACGCGGATGCCGTGGCTGGAGAGATCGGCCCGCAGCGCCGCGGCAAAACCCGCGATCGCCGCCTTGGTCGCGGAATAGACGGCTACATTCGGAAAGGCGGCATGGCCGGCGGAGGAGCCGGTGAACACGATGTGCCCCGCCCCGCGATCGCGCATCTGCGGCACGACAAGCCGGGTGAGCAAAATGGCCGCGCTGAGGTTGACCTCCAGCGTGGCGTCGATGTCCGATATTTTCATGTCGGCGAAATTGCCGAGCGGCGGCATTATGCCGGCATTGTTGATCAGCACGTCTATGTGCAGATCGCTCACCACAGCCTCGAGCGCCTCCCGGTCGGTGACGTCGACGGCGATGGGCGTGATCCTGGGTCGCGTGGCCCGCAATTCCTCCAGCGCGCTCTTGCTGCGGCCGACGGCATAGACATCGTAGCCGGCCTCGCTGAGCGCCAACGCCATCGCTCGCCCGATGCCGCTCGTCGCTCCTGTGATGAAGGCTGTCGTCACGTGGGCTTCCCCGTTGTCTGGAGGTCAGTGTGTGGCTTTAGCCGGCACAGTGAAACCAAGAAAACCAGGAAAAAGGAAAGATAAGCTTTCTCATCGACCAATGGCACGACATTGCCGCACTGCGGTCGGCAAATGCTGCATCCTCACAAAAGTCAGGCATCTCGCAGGCACTGTCCGACCTTTCCTTCGCGAAATCACCCGTGGCCAACCGTCTTGAGCGAAAAACCTGGCTTTGCCTTTGGTCGAGAAACGGTTTGCCGGCACGTATTGGCGGAACCGTTTCCGGGTGATCAACCTGTCGGGGCAGCCGATCCTTTCAGATCCGAGAAAAGCGAGGCGGCGGCGGCCTTCTGAGCCGCATCCGTCGTTTCGACGCCGGATGCCAGCGCAAGAGCACGGACACGCTCGAGACTGTTTTGAAGGTGCTTGCGCATGGCGTCCCGCGCGGCGCGGCCATCCTGCTTCTCGATGGCTTCGACGATCTTTCGATGCTCGCTGTGGATGCGCGCGTAGTAGGCGTCCTTGAGTTCGGGCACCACCACGTGACCAAGCTGGAAGCGCGGCACGATGACGGGGCGCAAATATTCCAGGAAGCCGTGGATGAACTCGTTGCGCGCCGATTTGGCGATGGCCAGGTGAAAATCGTAATCGTAGTGGACCGGCACCGCGCCGGGATCCTCGTTGCGGGCGTCAACCTGCTCCATCAGCCTGCGAATGGTGCTTGCCTCGGACTCCGTCCGGCGCTCGGCGCAAAGCCCGGCGGCCTCCACTTCGACGCTCAGCCGCAACTCCAGCAGAGACACGGTTTCCGGCAAGGTCTTGAGTGCGTCCTGCGGTATCGAGAAATTGCGCGGCGCGGGCGCCTCGCTGACGAACATGCCGCGCCCCTGCTGCGGGATCACCATGCCTTCGGAGCGCAGCCGCGCCACGGCTTCGCGCACAACCGTGCGGCTGACATCATATTCGGCGCAGAGCTCGGCCTCGGTCGGCAATTGCGCGCCGGGTTGCAGCCTGCCTGAGCGAATCTTTTCCGACAGGCTTTCGGCCACAACAGTGGAAAGTGGCTTGCGCTTGGTCATCGGTCTCCTTCCACCATGCCCGGATGCCAAATGAAAGGTCCGAATGCCGGGATGATGCCCCAACCGGCAACGCCTTTCAAACCGCGGCCGTCACGATCAGTTCGACCAGCATGCCGGGTTTCGCCATCCGGCCTTCGCCGGACGAGCGGGCCGGCGCGTGTTCTTTCGGCACCCAGGCGTCCCAGACCGTGTTGACCTCGTCGAAATCGCGGATGTCGTCCAGCCACATCTGCACGTGCAGGATACGTGTCTTGTCGGTGCCGGCCTTGGCGAGCAGCGCGTCGATCTTGCCGAGCACTTCGCGCATCTGGCTTGCCGCGGACTGGCCGGGCGTGGCGACCTGCCCGGTCAAATAGAGCGTGCCATTGTGGATGACGCCGTGATGGATGCGCGTATCGAATTCAAACCGTTGGATAGCGTTCATTGGCTTTCTCGTCATTCACTGGGAGCGGGGCGGATCGGATTGCCTTGCAGGTACTGTGCGTAGGGCGCCTGGACGAGCCAGCCGGCATCGACCGGCAAGGTCACGCCAGTGATCGACGCAGCGCGCTCCGAGCACAGGAACAGGGCAGCCTCCGCCACGTCGCGCGGATCGACGAAGCGGCGCAGCGCCGTGGTCGCCTTGATGGCCTCGGGATTGCGCTCGCCACTGGCGATCTTGGCTTTCAGCCCGTCCGACAGCGTGTAGCCGGGCGCGACCGCGTTCACCCGCACCCCTTGCGGGCCGAGTTCGGCGGCGAGAATCTGCGTCAGCGCCAGCACCGCGTGCTTGCCCGGCGTATAGGCCGGAAGCGAAAGCGGCGCGAACGACGCAAGCGAGCCGACATTCAGGATGGCGCCCCGTCCCGCGGCCGCCATCAGCCTGCCGAACACCTGGCAACCGAGCAATGTGCCGCGATAGTTCACGCGCCACATCTTCTCGTCCTCATCCAGGCCCTGATCGAGGACGCGCTTGCCGCTCTGCAGCATGCCGGCGCAATTGACGACCACATGCGGCACGCCGAACGCGTCTTCGACCGATCGTGCCAGCGCCTCGACCGACGCGGCATTGCCGACATCCGTCTCGAAAAAGCGGGCGGCGGGCGCGCCGGCGACTTCGCAAGCGGCCGCGACGGCATTGCCGCGCGCGGCATCGCGCCCTGGGACCGCCACGCGAAAGCCCTCCTCGGCAAAGCGCAAGGCAATCGCCTGGCCGATACCCGAGGTGCCGCCGATCACGACGGCTGTTTGCGTCTCAGCCATTACTGCGGTCCTTGCGCTCGATGTCGAAGAATTCCGACATGCCGCGGACCTGGAAATCCATCATCGGACGCCCCAGCTGGACACGGCAACCTCTTTCGCGCCCAGCGCGCAGCAAGGCCGTCTCGGCCGGTTCCATGATGATGTCCACGACCGTCATCTCCGGCGTCAGCTTGCTTACATCCAGCGGCAGTGGATCGCCGGCGTGCATTCCGACCGGCGTCGCGTTGATCGCCATATCCATGCCCGAGGGATCGGCATCACCGACCTGGATGCGGCAGTTCGGAAACGCCTTGGCAACCAGCCCAGCCAGCTTCCCGGCCCGGTCGGCATCGATGTCCGCCAGGCGCATCTCCTCGGCACCGGCTTCGGCAAGGCAATAGGCCAGCGACGCACCCGCGCCCCCTGCCCCTACCTGCAGGACGCGCCGGCCGGCGATCTGATGGCCGCCGGCCTTCAATCCGTCGATAAAACCGACGCCGTCGAAATTGTCGGCATACCAGGTTCCGTCGGCCTGGCGGCGCACCGAATTGGCGCTCTGCACGCGCGCTGCCCGATCATGCGCGGCGGCGCACTTGTGATAGACCGCCGTCTTGTAGGGCACCGAAATGATGACGCCGCGAATGTTCTCGGCAGCGGTGATGCCTGCCCAGAATGTCTCGAAATCCTCGGGACGGCAGCTCAACGGCACCATCAGGCTGTCGAGTCCCTTCTGTTCGAAGATCTCGTTGAACATTCCGGGACTCTTCGCATGACCCACAGGATGGGCCAGCATCACGAAGACATCCGCCTTGCCGGTTCCGCGCATCGTATTCATACCCTTTCGTTTGACAATTCGTGGCCGCCCAGCGCTTCCAGCGCCCGCACCAGGGAGGAATGGTCCGCATCCGCGCCGCCCTCTCGTGCCGAACAGGCGTTCATCAGTTCCTGCGCCGTGGCCGTGTTCGGCAGCGCGACGCCGAGGGCGCGTGCGCTTTCCAGAGCCAGACCCAGATCCTTCTGGTGCAGACGAATGCGAAAGCCGGGCGCGAAGCTGCGCGAGATCATCCGCTCGCCATGCACTTCGAGCACGCGCGAGGACGCGAACCCGCCCATCAGCGCTGTCCGCACCTTGGCCGGATCGCAGCCGGCCTTGCTGGCGAAGACCAGCGCTTCGGCCACCGCTTCGATGTTGAGGGCGACGATGATCTGGTTGGCGATCTTGCAGGTCTGTCCGGCGCCGTTGCGCTCGCCGATCAGGGTGATGTTCTTGCCCAGCGTCTCGAAGATCGGCAGCGCCCGTTCGAATTCGATCCTAGGGCCGCCCACCATGATGGTGAGGCTTGCCGCCTTGGCGCCGACCTCGCCCCCGGAAACCGGAGCGTCGAGATAGCCAGCGCCGGCCCCACGAAGCTTCGCCGCGAAGCGCTCGGTGGCGATCGGGCTGATCGAACTCATGTCGATGACCAAAGTGCCTGCGGATATCCCTTCGGCGACGCCATCCTTGCCAAACAGCACGCGTTCGACATCAGGCGTATCGCGCAGCATGGTGATGATGACCTCGGATCGGCGCGCCACGTCCGCCGCCGATCCGACCACGGCGGCCTCGAGATCCGCCGGCAATGGCGACCGGTTGAGAACGGTGGCGATCTCGTGCCCCGCGGCAGCCAGATGGCGCGCCATCGGGGCACCCATCACGCCCAGCCCGATAAAGCCGATCCTCATGCACCACCTTTTTGTGACACGGCCTGCAAGACCAGTTGCGGCCCAATTCAGGTATGATATATGACATCATACAAATTTCAATCGATGTTTTGCTGGAGTTTTCAAAATGCAGGAGCGCCCAAATCCCTTGAAGGCGGCCGTGACTGACGGACGGCTGCATATCGGCATCTGGTGTTCGCTGGCGTCCGCCCTGACAACGGAGGTGGTCGCGGGCTCAGGCGCGGGCTGGCTGCTGATCGATGGCGAGCACAGCCCCAACGATCTGCGCAGCGTGATGGCACAGCTCCAGGTGCTTGGCGGCTTTGCCTGCGAAGGCGTCGTGCGCCTGCCGTCGGACGACCCAAACCTGATCAAGCAGGCAATGGATATCGGCGCCCGCAGCCTGATGATCCCCAATGTCCGCTCGGCGGACCAGGCGCGCACGATCGTCGCCGCGATGAGCTACGCGCCGCTCGGCTTCCGCGGCTTCTCCGTCGGCCATCGCGCCAATGCCTTCGGCCGCATCGCAGGCTATCATGCCAATGCCCGCAAGCAGCAGTTGTTGGCCGTGCAGATCGAATGCGACACCGGCGTTGCCAACGCGGCTGAGATAGCAGCGGTGGACGGCGTCGACGTCCTCTTCGTCGGCCCCGGCGACCTGTCGACCAATATGGGCGCCATGGGAAATCCCGGCGCCGAGCACGTGCAGCAGGCGATTTCGTCTGTGCGGCAGGCGGCCGCCAAGGCCGGCAAGGCAAGCGGCATCCTGGCGCCCGCCAAGGCCGATGCCGACCGTTATATTGCGGACGGCTTCACCATGGTCGCGGTCGGTTCGGATCTCGGCCTTCTGGCGCGCGGCTCCGACGCCCTGATCGCTTCCTTCAATCACTGACAAGGGCCCACGCCATGGCCATTCCGCCCTACAAAACCCCTGCCCGCGCCGGCTACGACATCGTCATCGTCGGCGGCGCGGCGGTCGGATCGTCGATCGCCTATTGGCTGAGCCAGGCGCTCGGCGCCAGCGCATCGATCCTGGTGGTCGAGCGCGACAGCAGCTACGAGTTCTCCTCCACCGCGCTGTCCACCAGCGCGATCCGCCAGCAATACTCGAACCCGATCAACGTCAAGATCAGCCAGTTCGGCGTCGAGATCATCCGTGGCTTTCCCGAGCGGATGGCGCCCTTCTTCAAGGGCGAGCCGGCGCCCGACCTCGGCTTCCGCGAACATGGCTATCTCTATTGCTGCTCACCCGAGGGCGTGGAAGCGGCCCGCGCCCGCGTCGACCTGCAGCGCAGCCTTGGCGCCCACACGGTCTTCCTCGAACCGGGCCCGCTGAAGGAGCGCTTTCCCTGGCTCAATGTCGAGGATCTCGGCGGCGGTTCGTGGGGGTCTCAGGAAGAGGGCTGGTTCGATTCGATGGGCCTGCTCAACGGCTTCCGCCGGGCCGCGCGCGCCTCGGGCGTGGAGTACGTGGACAACGCCGTGACCGGGCTGGACGTCGCGGGCGGAAAAGTCGTCGCGGCGAAGCTGGCGACCGGCCAGACCATCTCGTCCGGAACGCTTGTCGATGCGGCCGGTCCGCGTGCCCAGCAGGTCGCCGCCATGGCAGGGCTGTCGATCCCGGTCGCGCCCTACAAACGGTACAGTTTCGTCTTTTCGAGCGCCACGCCGATCCCCGGCCGGATGCCGAACGTGATCGACCTCTCGGGAACGTTCGTGCGGTCGGAAGGCGAGCTTTTCCTGACCGGCAATACGCCGCTCGACGACGGTCCGGCGGACTACGACGATTTCGAGATGCACCATGAGGAATTCGACGAGCGGATCTGGCCAGCTCTTTGGCATCGCATTCCCGCCTTCGATGCCTTGAGGGTCCAGGCAAGCTGGACCGGCCACTATGAGTACAACATGCTGGACCACAACGGCATCGTCGGCTTCCACCCTGAGGTGACGAACTTCATGTTCGCCAACGGCTTCTCCGGGCATGGATTGCAGCAATCGCCGGCTGTTGGCCGCGCTGTATCCGAACTGATCGTTCACGGCGCCTTCCAGACGCTCGACCTGTCACCCTTCGGCTACGAAAGGATCCCACGCAACGAGCCTTTCCTCGAGGAAGCGGTGATCTGAATTTCCGGATTGCGCGGGCGCGTCAGCGAAAGATCCGTGTACGACGATTGCTCGGCCCTGACGGACCTTCATCGGAAATCATCAACCGACCAGCACGGCCACGACGGCTGCACAATCGCCAGCCTTGACCAGGCCAGGAAAATGCCGCGCCGCCAGCAGGCCCGACATCCTGGCCCTGATCTCGTGCGGCGCGACACCGGTACGGCCGACGGAATGGATGCGGGCCAGCACCTGCCCCTCTTCCACCTTCTCGCCGAGATCGACCATCGTTTCGATCATGCCGTCGTCCTCGGCAAAGGAGAAGCATTCGCCCGACGGCATATCCAGCCATTGGGTTCTGACCTTCTCGACCGCACCAGAAACAATGCCGGCATGGCGAAGCACATTGAGCACGCCGCGCCTGGCGATCCGCACCGTCTCCGCGCGGGACGTCCCGCCACCGCCGAGCTCGGTGGTGATGAACAATTTGCCCATCTCTTCTGCGGCGGTGTCGAACATGCCGACCGCGTCGATCTCAAGCATCTTCATCGACCACGGTGCCGAGAACGCCTCGACCGCGTCAAAACCCTTGGCTTCCAGCACCTTGTCGGGGCGGATATGGGCGGCGCAGAACGGCACGAAGTCGAGCGTCCTGCCACCGGAATGGAAGTCGAGCGCGATGTCGGTGCGTGGCAAGAGCTCGCGCTGGAAATAGTCGGCGATCTTCTCCGTCACAGTCCCATCGGGACGGCCGGGAAAGCTGCGGTTGAGATTGCCCTTGTCGATCGGCGACGTGCGGGTGCCGGCGCGGAAGGCCGGATAGTTCATCGCCGGCACGATGATCACCGTGCCGCTTACCTCTTTCGGGTCGAGCGTGCGGGCAAGGTCATAGAGCGCCAGCGGCCCCTCATATTCGTCGCCGTGGTTGCCGCCGGTCAGCAGCGCCGTCGGCCCCTTGCCGTTGCGGATGACGCAGGTCGGGATCATCACAGAACCCCAGGCGGAATCGTCGCGGCTGTAGGGCAAGCGCAGGAAACCGTGCTGGACGCCGTCGCGGTCGAAATCGACGGTTGGTGCGATCGGCGACGGACGAAGGCTGGACATCGGGCTCAATCCTTCACCACCAGCTTGCGCGGCACATTGGCCAGGCACTCTACGCCATCATCGGTGATCAGGATGGATTCGGTGATCTCGAGACCCATCGTCTCCAGCCACAGGCCGGTCATGAAATGGAAGGTCATGCCGGACTTGAGTTCGGTGCGGTCGCCGGGGCGCAGGCTCATGGTGCGCTCGCCCCAGTCCGGCGGATAGGACAGGCCGATCGGATAGCCGGTGCGGTTGTCCTTGACGATGCCGTACTTCTTCAAGACGGCGAAGAAGGCGTTGGCGATATCCTCGCAGGTGTTGCCGGGCTTTGCGGCGGCAAGGCCGGCCTCCATGCCTTCCAGCGTCGCCTTTTCGGCATCGAGGAATTCCTGCGTCGGCTTGCCGAGGAAGACGGTGCGCGACAGCGGGCAATGGTAGCGATTGTAGCAACCGGCAATCTCGAAGAAGGTGCCCTCTCCCGACTTCATCGGCTTGTCGTCCCAGGTCAGGTGCGGCGCCGAAGCATCGGCGCCCGATGGCAGCAACGGCACGATCGCCGGATAGTCGCCGCCGATCCCGTCGACACCGCGCGTGCCGGCATCGTAGATCTCGGCGACGAGATCGCATTTGCGCATGCCGACCTCGATTGTGTCGACGATGCGCTGATGCATGGCTTCGACGATGCGGGCGGCCTTGCGCATATAGTCGATCTCGGTCGGGCTCTTGATCGCGCGCTGCCAGTTGACCAGGGCAGTGGCGTCGACGAAGCGCGCGTTTGGCATGTGCTTCTGCAGCGAGGCGAAGGCAGCCGCCGAGAACCAGTAATTGTCCATCTCGACGCCGACGGTCAGCTTGCCCCAGCCGCGATCGGCAAGCACGCTGGCCAAAAAGTCCATCGGATGGCGCTCGGTCGATTGAACGTAGTGGTCAGCGTAGCCGACGATGTTGTCGTGGGCGAGGTAGGCGGTGCGCTTGGCGCCGTTGGCGTCCTGGCCGCGGCCATACCAGACCGGCTCGCCCGACGGCGGCACGATGACAGCTTGATGCACATAGAACGACCAGCCGTCATAGCCGGTCAGCCAGGCCATGTTGGACGGGTCGCTGACGATCAGCAGATCGACGCCCTTTTCCTCCATGGCCTTCCGGGTCTTGGCAAGGCGCTCCGCATATTCGCCGCGCGAGAATTTCAGGTTTGGCTGCATTGTTCTTGATCCTCGTTTGTTGGGCCCTGGAGCCCGTTTCAACTTCGTTGAACCCAGCTCCAGGAATTTTGCTCGAGCATGATCTGATCGGAAAACCGGTTCCCACTTTTCCGGATCATGCTTTGCGGCCAGCATCAGCTTTCGAAAATGGTTCCGGCATTGGCGGCCCGTGCGCGGTCGCGAGCCAGCGTGGCAATTGCGGTGTCCTGCACACCGGTGCCGGTCAGGTCGGCAACAGTGATGTCGCTGGCCGAGCGCCGGCCATGCTTTTCGCCGGCGATGATCTGGCCGAGTTCGGTCACATCGGCGTCGGCTTCCATCACGCCGGCGGCGATGGCGTGATGCAATTCGCCGAGACGCCGGGTCTGCTTGGCGCTGTCGGCGACATAGAGATCGGCCATGCGCAGGATCGCCGGCGCGATCTCGTTCTTGTGCTCGGCGTCCGAGCCCATGGCGGTGATGTGCTGGCCGGCCACGATGAACCCGGCCTTGATCAGCGGCTCGGTCGACGGCGTGGTGGTGACGATGATGTCGGCGCCGGCAGCCGCCTTTGCAGCATCGGGCTCGGCACGCACGATGATGCCCAGCTTCTTGCGTAAGCCGGCCGCGGTGGCTTCCGCCTTGGCGGCATCGCGTGCCCAGATGCGGGCTTCTTCGATCGGCCGTACCAGCTTCAGTGCCTGAAGCTGCAACCCGGCTTGGACACCGGCACCGAAGATCGCGGCAACGGAGGAGTCCGGCCGCGACAGGTGCTTTGCCGCGACCGCGCCGGCGGCGGCGGTGCGGACGTCGGTGAGATAACCGTTGTCGAGCAGCAGCGCCTCGACCTGCCCGGTCTTCGCCGAGAGCAGCACCATCATGCCGCCGCCGCTGGGCAGGCCGAGCTTCGGATTGTCGAAGAAGCCCGAGCTGATCTTCACGGCAAAGCCGTCGATCCCAGGCACATAGGCCGACTTCACGTCGACCTCGCCGTTATGTTCGGGAATGTCGAGACGTAGGATCGGCGGCATCGCCACCGGCAGGGTGGCCAGGGCTCGAAACGCATTCTCGACGCAGGCGACGGCATCGAGATCGAGCGTCACGATCCTGCGCAATTCCGCTTCGGTCAGGATGGTCATGCGGCTCATGCAACACGCTCCACTGTTGATGGCGTTTCACCGCAGACGATCCTCCGGTGCAGCGTCATATCGATGTTGCGGCCGGACAGGATGAGCACCACCGGGCCTTTCGCCCTGACCTTGTCGGTCACCAGCGCCGCTATGCCGACCGAACCGGCGCCCTCGACAATCTCGCGTTCCTGTTCATAGGCGTGACGGATGCCGGCGGCGATCTCGTCTTCGCTGAGCAGGATAACGTCGTCGAGCAGGTCGCGGCACATGGCAAAGGTCAATCGGTTGTCCAGGCCGATGCCGCCGCCAAGCGAATCCGCCAGTGTCGGCAGTTCCTCGACCAACACCGGGCGGCCGGCATCGAGGCTCGCCTTCATCGCAGCGCCCCGCGTCATCGAAACGCCGATGACCTTTGTCCTCGGGCTGACGCCCTTGACGGCAGCCGCAACGCCCGAGGCCAGCCCACCGCCGGACAGCGGCACCAGCACCGTTGCCGCGTCCGAAACCTGCTCGATGATCTCCAGACCCAGCGTCCCCTGCCCGGCGACGACGTCGGGATGATCGAAAGGCGGCAGCATGACCAGGCCCGCCTCCCCGACCAGCCGCTCGACCTCCTGCTGCGCGTCGTCCTGGCTGTTGCCGACGATGCGGATCTCGGCGCCGAGGCGGCGGATGGCGTCCAGCTTGTTTTCGGGCACCAGCCGCGACATGCAGATCACCGCACGCAGGCCTTCGAGCTTTGCCGCATGGGCGAGCGCCCGGCCATGATTGCCGGTCGAGGCCGCGACAACACCGCGCGACTTCTCTTCAGGGCTCAGCGTGGCGATGGCGTTCGATGCGCCGCGCAGCTTGAAGCTGCCGGTGGTCTGGCGGTGTTCGAGCTTGAGGTAAACCGGTTCACCCAAGTGCTCGGAAAGACCCAGGGAAAGCGCGGTCACCGTTTGCTCGACCTTGCCGGCAATGCGGTCGCGCGCTGCGCGAATGTGCTGAAGCGTGACCTCTGTCATTTTATCAACCAAGCGGCAGCGTCATCAGCCGGCCGAATTCGGGACGCAGCTTGTCGTCGCCACAAAGCCGCAGGCAGTTCCAGGCACTGGCCTGGTTGCTGGTGACAACGGGGAGACCGATCGCCTGTTCCATGCCGGGCACCGCAAGAGCTGCCCGCAGTGCCGTGCAGGAGACAAACAACGCGTCGGCCTCTGCATGCGTTGCTTTCCGGGCCAGTTCGACCAGCGAAGCCGGCGCAATGCGCGCCATCTCGCGGTCGTCCTCGAAGCCAAGACAAGTGAAGCTCAGTATGTCGAAGCCGCGCTCGGCGAAATAGGTCGCCATCGGCCGGCTGGTCTCGACGGTGTATGGGGTGAGGATGCTGATCTTTTTCGCGCCCAGCGCCTTCAGCCCGCGCACGCCGGCCATGGGTGGCGTGACGACCGGTATGCCGGGCTTGGCGGCCTGCACCGCCGCCTCGATCTCGGCATCGCCGATGACCACCGAGGCCGAAGTGCAGGAATAGCAGATCGCATCGAGCGGCTCGTCCGGCAGGATCAGTGCCGCGCCGGCCGACAGCTCCGGCTGCATCTTGCGCAAATTCTCCGGCGTGGTCGGATTCTTGTAGGGGATGCGGGCCACATAGACGCCGATCCGCTCGCTCGCCACCATGCGGCGGAAATCCGGTTCGCTGGTGTGGTCGGTGGCTAGGATGATCAGGCCGACGCGCTTCTCCAGCGGACGCGCGTCGAGCGCCGGCCTGGTCGGCATCAGTCTGATCTCGGGCAGCGGTTTCATGAAAACTACCTTTCGATCTTGCCGTAGCGATGTTCCAGCCAGCGCAGCAGCACGACCGAGAACAGGCTGATGACGAGGAAGAAGGCGCCGACCAGGGTCATCGGCTCGATGTAGCGGTAGTAGGTGTTGGCGACGCTCTTGGCCTGGTTCATCAGCTCTAGCACGGTGATCGCCGAGAGCAGCGGCGTCTCCTTGAACATGGCGATGAAATAATTGGCCAAAGCCGGGATCATCGGCGGGATCGCCTGCGGGATGATGATGTGGGACCAGGTCTGGCCGGCGCTCAGATTGCAGGCCTTGGCGGCCTCCCACTGGCCGCGCGGCACATTGTCGATGCCGGCGCGATAGACTTCCGCCGTGTAGGTGCCGTAGTGCAGTCCGAGTCCGATGACACCGGCCACCAGCGGCGGCAACAGGATGCCGAAATCCGGCAGCACGTAGAAGATGAAATAAAGCTGCACCAGAAGCGGTGTGCCGCGGATGAACTCGGCAAGGAAGCCGACGCTGCGCGACACGGCCCGGTTCGGCGAGCGCCGCGCCAGCGCGATGGCCAGGCCGACGATCGCCGCCAGCACCGAGCCGAGCAGCGTCGCCAGGATGGTGATCTTCACCCCCTGGATCAGCGTCGGCATGATCTCCCAAACGAAGTTCCAATCCCAGTCCATTACAGGGCCCATTCCATCAAACGCGCACTCCATCGAGGCCGCGCGCCATGCGGCGTTCCAGCGAGCGCACGCCCCACGAGATGATCAGCGCCAGCACGAAATAGATGATCAGGATGGTGGTGAACGGCATCAGCGTGTTGCCGGTCTGAGAGCGCACGACCTGCGCCTGGAAGGTGAGGTCGGCGAGCGAGATCAGCGAGACGACCGAGGTCGCCTTGAGCAGTTCGATGGCGTTGTTGCCGAAGGTCGGCAGCATGACCAGCAGCGCTTGCGGCAGGATGACATGGCGCATGCCTTGCCAGCGACCAAGATTGAGCGCGATGCAAGCCTCATATTGCTCGCGGCCGACCGACTGGATGGCGCCGCGCACCACTTCGGCGGCATAGGCGCCGACATTCAAGCCCAGCGCCAGCACGCCGGCCTGCAGCGGCGTTAGCGATATGCCGGCAAGGGGCAGCACGAAATAGACCCAGAACAGTTGGACGAAGATCGAGGTGCCACGAAAGAATTCGATATAGGCGGTGGCGAGCGCCCTCAGCACGAAGTAGCGCGACAGACGTCCCATGCCGGCCAGAAAGGCCATGATCAGGGCAAGCACCGACCCCATCAGCGTCAGCTCGATGGTGACAAGCGCTCCCTGCAATATCAGGCCGAGATAGCCGGACCACTGGGTCATCTAGGCTCCAACGTTGGCGGTTCCTGGGTCCTTCTCCCCGTGAACGGGGAGAAGGAAGTAGGCGCGCCCTACTTCGCGGCGCAGAGCTTGTCGCGCGTCGTCGACATCGCCGCCGCCGCCGAGAAGCCGTAAGGCTCGATGATCTTGGCGAACTCGCCGGACTTCTTCAGCTTGGCGAGTTCGACGTCATAGGCGTCGCGCAGCGCCTCGTCGCCTTTCTTGAAGGCCGCGCCGTCGCAATAGACCGGCGCGCCCTGCACCGGGGCGATGACTTCGAGGTTCGGATCGTTGGCCTTCTTGACCAGGTCGTTGATCGACAGCACGGGCAGCGAATAGGCGTCGATACGGCCGTCCTGCAGCATCTTCAACCCGCTCTGGCCGTCCGGCACGACGATGACGCGATCGCGCGGCACGCCGGCATTGAGCGCCAGCTTCTCTTCGGTGCCACCGCCCGGCGCACCGATCGTGGCGGAAGAGTCCTTGGCGACGTCCTCATAGCTCTTGAAGCCCTTCGGATTGCCCTTCTTGACCAGCATCGCCTCGGCGTCGCACAGCACCGGCTCGGAATAAGCGACCGCCGCGCAGCGCTCCGGCTTCATGAACAGGCCGGCGGTGACGACGTCGAACCGGCCGGCCTGCAAGCCCGGGATCATGGCGCCATATTCGGAGATAGAGGCGACGATGTCGCCGACGCCGAGGCGCTTGAAGATCTCACGCGCCACGTCGGGCGCCGCACCCGAGACCTTGCCGTCGGCGGCGACCGCCGTATAGGGCGGCTCGTTGGCGATGGCGACGCGGGCAAAGCCCTGTGCCTTCAACTGCTCGAGCTTGCTGTCGTCGGCCGAGCCGGCACTCGAGGCGGCAAGAACGGCCGTCAGTGCAAGGCCGGCGACGCCGGCCAGAAAGCCAAATTTTTTCACTGTTCCCAACTCCTTGTTCTGTCTTCTTGGTTTGCTCGATTTGGGCATTTAAGCCCTGAGGACGGCTTCGCCGCCTCTAAGGACGACCTTGTCGCCTCGGGACGGCTTTCGCCGCCCGTTGCATAGCGGTCAGACACGGTGTCCGGCCGCGATGATCTTCTTCAGGAAGCCCTGCGTGCGCTCCTGCTTGGGGTGGCGGAAAATCTCGTCGGGCTTGCCTTCTTCGACGATCCTGCCGCGATCGAAGAACAGCACCCGGTCGGCGAAGTCGTGGGCAAACCCCATCTCGTGGGTGACCAGAAGCATGGTCATGTCGGTCTCGGCGGCGAGCTTGCGCATGACGTTCAGCACCTCCTCGACCAGCTCCGGATCGAGCGCCGAGGTGACTTCGTCGAAGAGCATGATCTTCGGCGACAGGGCCAGTGCGCGGGCAATCGCCACGCGCTGCTTCTGGCCGCCGGAAAGCTGCGCCGGCATCGCCTTCGCCTTGTCGGCCATGCCGACCATCTCAAGCAATTCCATCGCCCGCTTCTCGGCGGCGGCGCGGGCAACGCCCTTGGTCAGCATCGGCGCCAACGTGACGTTGTCCATGACGCATTTATGCGGAAACAGGTTGAACAGCTGGAAGACCATGCCGATCTTCTGCCGCATCTTGGCCAGATGCCGTTCGTCGGCGGCCAGTAGCTGGCCGTTGCGCTCCATGTGATAGAGTTGCTCGCCGTCGATCTGGATATGGCCGCCGTCGATCTTCTCCAGCGTCATCAGGATGCGCAGGATCGTCGTCTTGCCGGAGCCGGACGGGCCGATCAGGGCCAGCTTCTCGCCGGGCATGACCTGCATCGACAGGCCGTCCAGCACCTTGAAGGCGCCGAAGCTCTTCGAAATGGCGTCGACCTTGATGATGGGTGCGGGCAATCAATTTCCCCGTTCTGGAGGAGCCATGCCCTTAACGATGGGGAACGTGCGAAATCATGTCAATTAGGAAAATAATATCATGACAATATTTTCAGCGTCGCCCAATTTCAGGGCAATCTGTGCCCAAAAGCGCGCTGCGGTTTTTGGGCGGTATGCATCAGATGGCAAGCAGGAGATGTTCCGGATCGCCAAGCAAAAGCTTGGCGACAACGCTCAGGCCCGCGCGCAGTTCCCCCTCGGTGGTCGATCCCAGCGAGATGCGCACGGCGGGGCGCCAGGGCGCGTCGGCAATGCGGAACGATGTTCCCGGCGCGATCGCCACCCCTTGCAGGCGGGCCTGCGCAACGAAGCTCTCTTCGGCGCGGTCGCCGGAAAGCTCGAGCCACAGATGCAGCCCGTCGCGGTGGACGCGATAGTCGACGCCGGCCAGCACTTCCGCGGCGATATCCTGGCGCCGCCGCAGCGCCGCGCGCTGCCAGCGCACAAGCTCCATCGCCGTGCCGTCAGTCACCCATTTCGTGGCGATCTCGGCCACCAGCGGCGTCGCCATCCAGTTGGAGACGAGGTGGCGGTTGGCCACCGCCGCGACATAGCGATCAGGCGCGGCGAGATAGCCGATGCGCAAGCCGGGCACGGTGATCTTGGTGAAGGAGGTGACATAGAGCGTGCGCTCGGGCGCGAAGGCGGCGACCGGCGGCGGCCGGTCCTCGACCAGCGGCCCGAGCACATCGTTCTCGATGATGGCGATGTCATGCTTGCGCGCAACCGCGGCGATCTGCTCACGCCGCGCGGCGTCCATCAGCGTCGCCGTCGGGTTGATCACCGAGGGCTGCACAAACACGGCGCGGATATCGGAGAGCCTGCAGGCCTCGTCGAGCGCCTCCGGGATGAGGCCGTTGCCATCGATCGGCAGGCCCTCGAGGTTGAAGCCGAGATAGCGGGCGAGCGGCACCAGCGTGTGGTGGCCGATGGCCTCGGTGGCGACCGTCGAGCCGGGCGGCGCCACGCTCATCAGCGCCACAGTCATGCCGGCAGTGGCGCCATTGGTCAGGCTGATGTTCTGCGGCGAGACATCGAGCCCGCAAAGCTTCAGCCATTCCACCGCCACCGCGCGATGGCGCGGAAACACCATATTCGGGCGGAAGGATAGCGCCGAACTCGACGGCAGGTTCTCGGCGAGCCACCCCAGCGCCTGCTTCAGCCGTTCCAGATGCATCGGCTCGCAGACCGGTTTCAGGATCGAGAGGTCGATGACCTCGCCCAGCCGCTCCGGCAGATAGGGCGGCTCCGGCTCGCGGCGCTGCGTCTGCACGAAGCTGCCACGGCCGATCTCACCGGAGATAAGGCCGCGGCGGATCAATTCCTCATAGGCGCGGCTCACGGTCTGCACCGACAGTTTCAGCTCGTCGGCCAGCCGGCGATGCGTCGGCAGCCGGGCGCCATTGGCAAGCCGCCCGTCATGGATGGCGCGGGCGAACTGGTCGGCGAGCGACTGGTAGGCCGGGCGACGAATGAGCGCGGGATCGGGCTGCCACAATATCATGACTTATTAGAGATCGAAATCAGTGCAATTGACAATCGAAATCATGCGCCCCCATGGTGTCGGGCAGCAAAAAGTGGACGCCCATGGCCGCAGCCAAACTCGATCCGATCGACCTTAAAATCCTCGACGCCATCCAGCGCGACGGGCGCATCACCAAGCTGGCGCTGGCCGACAAGGTCGGCCTGTCGCCGACGCCGTGCTGGATGCGGCTGCGCAAGCTGGAAAAGGCGGGCATTGTCTCCGGCTACCATGCTTCGATCGCCATGCGCGCCGTCGCCCCGGTCGCCACCGTCTTGATGGAGGTGACATTGGCCAGCCACCGCCAGGCCGATTTCGACCGCTTCGAGCGGGTAATCCGCGACATTCCGGAGATCGTCGCCTGCTGGTCGGTTGGCGGTGGCGTCGACTATATGCTGAAGGTGATGGCGCGTGACATCGACGCCTATCAGCGGCTGGTCGACGCCTTGCTCGAGCGCGAGATCGGCATCGACCGCTACTTCACCTATATCGTCACCAAGACGGTGAAGGACGAGACGGTGGTGCCGGTGGCCGATCTGCTGCCGCTGCAGGCGTAAGGCAGAGAGATCGTCTGCTTCGCGCGACGAATAGAGACAATCTCTCTACGTGCCGACGCCGAAACAGTCTCTCTGTCTCAACCGCGCGAATAGTCTTTCCGCATCGCCTTCGGCACCGGGAGACTCGATCGATGTCCGCGCATTTTGCCCGCCAGTTGAGCCATGAAGCGCTCGACCGCCTCGCCGACCGCCGACTGCTGCGCGAACTCGCCTATGTCGATGGCCACTGGACGGCAAGCGAGGCAGCGGAGAGCTTTGAAGTTACCGATCCGGCGACCGGCGCCACCGTCGCCTTCGTCGCCGCGCTCGATGCCGGGCAGACGACGAAAGCGATCGATGCCGCCGCGCGCGCCTTTCCGGTCTGGCGGGCGCTGCTGCCGCAGGAGCGCTCGAATATCTTGCGAAAATGGTTCGAACTGATCGTCGCCGCCAAGGAGGATCTGGCGCTGCTGATGACGCTGGAGCAAGGCAAGCCGCTGAAGGAGTCGCTGGGCGAGATCGACTACGCCGCCTCCTTCGTCGAGTGGTATGCGGAAGAAGCAAAACGCCTCAACGCCGAGAGCGTCACCAGCCATTTGCCTGGCGCCGAGATGATGGTGCGGCGCGAGCCGCTCGGCGTCGTCGGTATTGTCACGCCGTGGAATTTTCCGTCGGCGATGCTGACCCGCAAGACTGCAGCGGCGCTTGCCGCCGGCTGCACCATCGTCGCGCATCCCTCTTCTGAAACGCCGCTGTCGGCGCTGGCGCTGGCCGAACTCGGCGAGCGCGCCGGCCTGCCTGCCGGTGTCTTCAACGTCCTCTCCGGCAATGCGCGGACCATCGTTGGCGCCATGTGCGCCGATGCGCGCGTCCGCGCCATGAGCTTCACCGGCTCGACCGAAATCGGCAGGCTGATCGCCGCGCAAAGTGCGCCGACGATGAAGCGCCTGCTGATGGAGCTCGGTGGCCACGCACCGCTGATCGTGTTCGACGACGCCGACTTGGACAAAGCAGTGAGCATCGCCATTGACGCCAAATTCGCCACCTCCGGCCAGGATTGTCTTGCCGCCAACCGCATCTACGCGCAGCGTCCGATCTACGATCGTTTCTGCGCCGCCTTCGCCAAGCGAATGGAGACGCTGCGGACGGGCAATGGTCTGGCTGATGAAACCGACATCGGACCGCTGATGCACGAGCGTGCCGTCAACAAAGTCGAAGAGCAGGTCGTTGACGCCCTTGCCCTCGGCGCGCGCTGCCTGGCGGGCGGCAAGCGCCATGCGGCGGGGCCGCTGTTCTATCAGCCGACGCTGCTTGTGGACGTGCCCGACGAGGCGCTGATCATGTGCGAAGAGACTTTTGGTCCGGTCGCGGCGGTGACACCGTTCGACAGCGAGGCTGACGTGATAGCTCGTGCCAATGCCACCGAATACGGCCTCGTCGCCTATGTCGTGACCGAGAACGGCGCCCGCCAGCAGCGCCTGGGCCGCGCGCTCGACTACGGCATGATTGCCATCAACCGGGTCAAGATCACCGGCGCGCCGATCCCGTTCGGCGGCGTCAAGCAGTCCGGCATCGGCCGCGAAGGGTCTCGCCACGGGCTCGAAGCCTTCACCGATCTCAAATACCTTTGTCTCGATGTAGCCTAGGCTGCGCCGACCTTCCTTCAGGAGTCAAAAAATGCTCGAACAGTCCAACGAACTTGCCGCCTGGGACCGCGACCACTTCTTCCATCCCTCGACCCATATGGGCATGCACGCGCGGGGTGAATCGCCGGCCCGCGTCATGGCCGGTGGCGAAGGCGTCACCGTCTGGGATAACGCTGGCAAGAAGAGCATCGATGCCTTTGCCGGCCTCTACTGCGTCAATGTCGGCTATGGCCGCCAGAAGATATCGGATGCGATTGCCGCCCAGGCGAAGAACCTCGCCTACTATCATGCCTATGTCGGCCACGGCACCGAGGCCTCGATTACGCTTGCCAAGATGATCATCGACCGCGCGCCAAAGGGCATGAGCCGCGTCTATTTCGGCTTGTCCGGTTCCGATGCCAACGAGACCAACATCAAGCTGATCTGGTACTACAACAATGTGCTGGGGCGGCCGGAGAAGAAGAAGATCATCTCGCGCTGGCGCGGCTATCACGGCTCCGGCGTGATGACCGGATCGCTGACCGGGCTCGACCTGTTTCACAACGCCTTCGACCTGCCGCGCGCACCGATCCTGCACACCGAGGCACCCTACTATTTCCGCCGCGCCGACCGTTCGCAGAGTGAGGAGCAATTCTCGCAACATTGCGCCGACAAGCTCGAGGAAATGATCCTCGCCGAGGGCCCGGACACCGTCGCCGCCTTCATCGGCGAGCCGATCCTCGGCACCGGCGGCATCGTGCCGCCGCCGGCCGGCTACTGGGACAAGATTCAAGGTGTTCTGAAGAAGTACGACGTGCTTCTGGTCGCCGACGAGGTGGTGACCGGCTTCGGTCGGCTGGGCACGATGTTCGGCTCCGACCACTACGGCCTCAAGCCGGATCTCATCACCATCGCCAAGGGCCTGACCTCGGCCTACGCGCCGCTGTCGGGCGTCATCGTCGCCGACAACATGTGGCAGGTGCTGGTTCAGGGTTCCGACAAGCTGGGTTCCCTCGGCCATGGCTGGACCTATTCCGCGCATCCGATCTGCGTTGCCGCGGGTGTCGCCAATCTCGAACTGATCGACGAGATGGATCTGGTGAAGAACGCCGGCGAGACCGGCGCCTACTTCCGCGCCGAGCTTGCCAAGGCCGTTGGTGGCCACAAACATGTCGGCGAGGTGCGCGGCGACGGCATGCTGGCGGCGGTCGAGTTCGTCAAGGACCGCGACGACCGCGCATTCTTCGATCCATCGCAGAAGATCGGTCCGCAGATCGCGACAGCACTCGCCGAGCGCGGCGTCATCGGCCGCGCCATGCCGCAAGGCGACATCCTCGGCTTCGCACCGCCGCTGTGCCTGAGCCGCGAGGAAGCCGACATCGTGGTGGCGAAGACCGCCGATGCGGTGAAGAGCGTATTTGCCAATCTCTGATATCGACCCATGAACGCCATGACCAAAAACCTCCCCGCAACCATGTCAGCCGTGCTGCTCACGGGCCACGGCGGACCGGAAAAGCTCGTCTACCGCACCGACGTGAAAGTGCCCTCGCCTGCCACCGGCGAAGTGTTGGTCAAGGTCAGTGCCTGCGGCATGAACAACACCGATGTCTGGGTGCGCCAGGGCGCCTATGGCACGGAGGAGGATGCAGCCGCGGTGTCGACCTGGCGGCGCCAGGGCAACACGCTGACCTTCCCGCGCATCCAGGGCACCGATACGGTCGGCACCATCGCCGCCGTCGGCGACGGCGTCTCGCCTGACCGCGTCGGCGAGCGGGTGATGGTCGACTTCTCCATCTACAACAGCGACGACGATTCACTCGCCGATATCGACTATATGGGCCATGGCCGCGACGGTGGTTATGCCGAGTACCAGACGGTGCCGGCCGAGAACGCGCATGTCGTCGACACCGAATTGAACGACATCGAACTCGCCACCTTCTGCTGCGCCTATCTCACCGGCGAGCAGATGCTGGACCGCGCCGCGCTGAAGGCCGGCGAGCGGGTGCTGGTCACCGGCGCCTCGGGTGGTGTCGGCTCAGGCATCGTGCAGCTGGCGCGTGCACGTGGCGCTATCCCCTATGCCGTTGTCGGCAAAGGCAAGGAGCAGGCGGTGCGCGACATCGGTGCCGAGGCGGTGATCACCCGCGGTGTCGCCGATCTGCCAGCCGCCGTGAACGAGGCGACGGGCGGCAGGCCGATCGATGTCGTGGCCGACCTGGTCGGCGGCGCGATTTTCAACGACCTCTTGCGCATCCTCAGGCCCGAGGGCCGCTACACGACGGCGGGCGCGATCGCCGGTCCGGTGGTGCAGCTCGATCTCCGCACCATGTATCTCAAGCAGTTGCAGCTCCACGGATCCAGCCAGGGCACGCGCGCGGATTTCCGCCGCATCGTGCGCTACATCGAGGCGCAAAAAATCCGGCCGCTGGTCGGCGGCGTCTACAGGCTGTCCGATTTCCACAAGGCGCAAGCAGACTTCATCGCCAAGGATTTCGTCGGCAAGCTGGTGGTGGTGCCGGACGCGATGTGGAGCAAGTAGACCTGTCTCCGAGCAACGGCGGCATTTGGCCGACTGAGCGACGTTCAGCATGGGGCGACAGTGAATGCCCGCGAAACGCAGCAGGAGCCGGCGCTTGCTGAGGTTGGCAGCCCCTGCCCAGCCGCGCGTGCGGCACCGGCCCCAACAGGTTTGTATCATCCGCGGCTCAACTCGTTGGAAACGCCTGGTTTGCAGGCCGCCAAGTCCGGGTAGCGGAAGCGCATAGTCCGGCCAAAGGCCAACTATGTTGCCTGTTTCACAGTCAGCGTCACCGTTTCGTTACAGAAAAGAGCGACCTTAATGTACTCGGGAGGGGAGTTAACCGTGGCTATGACGTACAAGACAGTTCAGGAAGCGCTCCGGGCGGCAGGCATTGTCATGAGCAAGAGGGGCGAAACCCATCGCATCAATTTCTTCTTCGGCCTCGAAGACACCGCGCACTACACGACAAGTCTTCAAGATGCCCTGGAGAAGGGATTGGCGATGGCGAGACGCCAGCGCAGTGTCAGGGTTGGTCCTGGTCCGCTCGCCTCGTTGGTCGAACCGATGCAACTGTCGAGATTGCAAAATGTCCGAGGCTCTCTCGGTCCCGGCTACGCCAGGTAGGACAGGCCCGGCTTGATCAGTTCAAGCTGGAGGCGCAGCGGACCAGCTCGACCAAATCAAGCATTTCGTCCCAATGCGGTGAAAGTTCGACTCCAAGGCCGGAGCCATAGGAAAGCAGGGAAAACTGGGTCGCCAGTTCTTCCTGAAGACGCAAGGCTTCAGTCGGGTCAGGGATTGAGGTGGTGGCCATCGCCGCCAGATTGCGGCACTGCGCCTCGGTTTCAAGGCCGACGCCGCCAACAATCACACCCAGTTCAACCATGATCGAGATCAGGCGCACAAAGCCCCTCCGGCCATCCTGCGCAACACGAACGACCAAAATCAATCACGACTGATCGGAAATGAAAAGCGCCGTTCCGCGCAATCCCCAATTTCCCCCGAGGTTAGCCGGCTGTCTGAAAAGGCCTGCGTCGGCACCAGCCACAATGCCGACAACGCCGGAGTTGGGATCACAGCCATCGGTTGCCGGCGGTTGGGCCCAAAAGGGATTTGTCCGTCACGCGCCGCGAAGGACAAGGTGGGCGCCCATGCAGGCGCCCACCCCGAATTCCATTGGATTGCGGTGCGCTGGCGGGCTCAGCCGCCGCTACCGCCCGAGCCGCCGCTGCCGCCTGAACCACCGCCGCCGCCGGAGCCGCCCGAACCGCCGCTGCCGCCAGAACCGCCGCTACCACCAGAGCCGCCGCCCGAACCGCCGTCGCCGCCCGAACCACCACTGCCGCCGCCGCTGCCGCCAGAACCGCCGTCGCCGCCAGAGCCGCCAGAACCACCGCTACCACCTGAGCCGCCCGAACCACCACCGGAGCCACCGCCGCCGCCGCCATTGCCGCCGCCACCGCCGCCGCCATTGCCGCCGCCGCCGTTGCCGCCGCCGTTACCGCCGCCGTTGCCGCCGCCGTTACCGCCGCCATTGCCGCCGCCGTTGCCGCCGCCACCACCACCGGAGCCGCCTGAACCACCACTGCCGCCGGACCCGCCGCCTTCACCGTCGCTGAGAGCGGCCGCGATGAGAGCCGTCGTGATCGGTGGGCACATTGCGATTTGTGCACGGCTCAGAATACTGCTGCGATTGCTCGCGATGCAGCAAAGCGCGTAGTTGGCTTCCGTCAGCGGCTGGCATTGCGCAGCCGTCATCCGCGGTCTGGGGGCATTCTGTGCTGCTGCTGGGAATACAAAAGTCGCCGCCACGAGGGCGGTTGAAACAAGCAAGGTTGTGCGAACCCTGCTCGCGCAGGTTGAGTACAGGTGCATTTCTTCCTCCTAAGGGAAAAAAGGCGCTCCCGTCCCCAAACTGGGCGCTATATCAAAGTTTCCGACCACCGGAAACATATTGTTAAGTATACATTGTTTTAGAACCTGTGCAAACGCTATTGGCGAACGTTGATTTACCATATTCCTCGAGCATAATCTCCGACGACGAACTCGAGGGGACACAACGTGATTCGTTTGGCGGCGCTCATTGCCGCAGCCTTGGCCATGGCCGGCTGCAGTGAAACCATGCAAACCTCCGGCAGCGCGGCCATGATGGTCACCAAAGGCTACGCCTTTGCACCGCCCGCCTTTCGTCCCTTCTGCGCCCGGCAGCCACGGCTTTGCAGCACTGGCGGGCAGGTAAAGCAGGTTGAGCTCACAGCGGCGCGCCGGGCTGAACTGCAGGCCGTGAACAGTTCCGTCAACGCCAGGATCAAAGAGCGGAGCGACGCTTCCGCCGGCAGCGCCGACGATTGGCGCGTCCCGACGAAGGAAGGCGATTGCGAGGATTTCGCGATCCTGAAGAAGAGCGAACTCATGAAGCGCGGCTGGCCGGCCTCAGCCCTTCTGCTGACGGTCGTGACGCTTGGCGGTCAGGGACACACGGTGCTTACCGTTCGCACCGACAAGGGTGACCTGATCCTCGACAATCGCAGCGGCGCCGTCAGGAATTGGTCGCAGACCTCCTATCACTACTTTGCCCGGCAATCCCAGTCGCAAAACGGCAAGTGGACGCAGATCGCCTCCTAAGGCAATTTCAGGAAAAGCGTACCAGGGTTCCGTCCGGAATTGCGCAAAAACAAACATTTATCGCGTTTTGGCGATTCAAAAGCTGAGCCGCTCGGGCCGGCTACCCGGGCCAGATAGGCTGTATTGCCCCTGCCGGTCTGACGGCAGGATTTCGCGCCCGGCTGTCTCGCGATCGCTCAATCCTTTGATCGTCTTGCAAGGCCAGTCCCGCCATGGGACCATGAGCGGCAATTCCTTGGCTTTGCCACGGGTTCGGGGGAAATAGCTCAGACCGCGACCAGCGCCTATTGCCGACGCTCTTTGAGCACAGGTCAACGCCATGCGTGTGGATGTCATCGATAGCTTCGATACTCTCGTTCAGCTGAGAGGCAATTGGGATGCGGTCTATGAGGCGGATCCCGAAGCTCAGTATTTCATGTCCTGGACGTGGATGGCGGGCTGGTTCAAGCGGCTTCGCTACCAATGGCTTGTTCTGGGCGCGAGAGAAGACGATGCATCCGGCTATGTCGGCTTTTTCCCCCTGCAGCTTCGAACAGAGAGGGCCAGGGACGGCGCATTCCACAACGAACTGAGGACCGGAGGCGGCTACTTCGCCGGTTACGCCGGCTTCATCTGCGATCCGGACGTTCAGGATGCCGTCATCCGCGCATTCGCCGAACACGCCAAGCAGCTGAACTGGGCCAAGCTGCACCTCGAGAACATCTTTGCGTCGCAGCGGCGGCTGGACGCCTTTCTGGGGGAATTTGCGGCCCCTGAATTCCAGACCGGCAAGGTAAGGCGCCCGGACGACGGCGATCACATCGATCATGACATCTATGTCTATGTGAATCTGCCCGGCGACTGGGAGGAATTCCTCAACGAAAGGCTGGGGGCCGCGACGCGCAAGACCGCAAGGCGCACGCTGAGGGCAATCGACGATGCGGCCGAGTATCGGGTCACCGATGTCACCGCCGCGACGCTGGAACGCGATCTGCAGACGCTTCTTCAGTTCTGGGAGAACCAGTGGGGCGCCAAGTTGGCGGCGCGGTATCACCCGGGCCTGCCGCAGGCCATGATGACCAATTTCCGCAATATGCTGCGGTGCGCTTTCGAGGATGATGCCCTCTACCTTCCCGTCCTCTGGCAGGGTGACAACCCGATCGGCGCGCAGGCCACCTTGATCGATCGGAAAAACCGGACGCTGATCGGCATGCTCAATGGGCGTGATCTCGAGATCAAAAAGCCGGCGCCAGGCTTTGCGCTCCACCTCTACAGCATACGCTGGGCCATTCAGAACGGCTTTGCCGTCTATGATCTGCAGACCGGGGACTTTTCCTACAAGTATGATTTCGGCGGTCTCGAGCGCAGGGTCGAATGCCTTCTCGTGAGCACCGCGACGCGCCGCAATCTTCGCGACAGGCTGGAGGGCCGGAGCCTGCCCGTCGTGCTGGCGCGAGCAAAAGCGCTCCATCAGGCCGGCGACCTAGTAGGCGCCGCGCGCGCCTGCCGGCAAATCCTGGATGCCGATCCGGACCATGCCGGAGCACTTCAGCTGCTTCAGCAGCTGGATACCGCGCGCCGGTCCCGTTTGCCGCAAGATCTCAGCACCGCCGCTCGCCTGCACCAGGCCGGAAACCTGGCTGACGCTGAAAAGATGTATCGCGAGATTCTGGATATCGAGCCTGGGCATTTTGATGTCCGCTATCTCCTTGGCGTGGTTTGTCTTCAGCAGCGGAGATATGAGGATGCGGAACGTCAGCTCAGCCAGGCAATAGCTATCAGGCCCGATGTGCCCGCGGCGCACTACAATCGCGGTCTCGCGCTGGTGAAGCTCGACCGCATTGAAGAAGGGCTCGCAAGTCTGGATGCTTGTATCGGGCTGGCGCCGGGCCACGCCCAAGCTCTCGCCCTCCGCGACACTGCCTTGAAAACCTTTCAGCATGCCGCGCGCGCCGCGGAGTAGATGCGGCCCGCACGAAGAGCGCAACAGCTTGCGCGGATCGCCTGCAGCGAGGCCACCTGGGATTATCTTGAGCCTCTGAAGCTGGGGCTTTGGTGACCGCGAAGATAGGTACGCCTCACCTCGGAAACGAATTTTCTTCAACAATTGACCAAATATCTTTGTTTATATCTCTTATGCTCTCGATAGAATCGTGTATTTTATTTATTTCCTTTTCGTCTATCTCTTCAATCTTGCCATACCTTACCTCGTCCTTGCCATCCACGATGCGCATCAGTTGCGTGCTTGCATGATTCCCGGTTTCGTCGAACGAATAGATGCAATGGCTGTATTTATTTCGCAACTTCGCTTGACGTGTAAGTTTGTCGGTAACAGTCAGGACTGCCTGGCGGCATGGCGCCAACGTTTTCGGCATCTTCGCCAATCGCTCGACCAGCTCGATCCGCGCCCGAGTTGTGTTCAGAGTCAGGAAAATGATGATTGCCGTTTCCTTGTCGACCTTCGCCAGGCCGGCAATCAGATAAATCAGCAGGCTTTCAGTGTTGGTCCAGGTGTAATTCAACTGGCCAACGAGGAGCAAAACCTCCTGAAAGCGGGGCATCGTCGACTCAGAGCGAAGATTGAGAAAGGCGCGGCGGCCTTGCTCGTTCCATGTCGTTGAGAAACGTACCCTTTCGATCATGGAATATCGCAGCCGCCTCGGTCCTGTTGTGGGCGCCGAGTTTGGTGATGATATTGTGCAGATGAATCTTGACCGTATGTTCGGAAAGACGGAGCGCCGCAGCGATGATCTTGTTCTGCAGTCCCCGGGCGACCATCTCGAGGATCTGAAATTCCCGTTCGGTCAGTTCGCCCATCTCATCGAAACCGCCATCGCTGCTCGTCGCTTGAAGAGTCCGTCCGACATCTGGAGCTTTGTCGGAAGAGCCCTTCGCATAGGACTGAAACATGGCCAGCGGAAAATACTCTCCGCCACGAAGCACGAGCCTGATGACGGAAAGCCAGACATCAAGTTTCAGATCCATCGGCAGCACACTGCGCACGATTTTCGAATCGAAGACCTCCTGGACGGAAACGGGAGCGCGGCTGTCGTGTTGCACCAGAACGACAGGTGCTGCCGAATGAAACCGCATGAGATCGGCGGCATGATCGCCGATCCTGTCCAGGAATTCAGTGTCGACAAGTATCAAGCAAACGGGATGCTCGAACGTGGCGCATGCGGCTTCCAGGCTTGTAGCCTGCTCCACCGCTATGGAGGGAAATTCCCTCTCGATTGCGTATACAAGACATTCTGGAAAGCTGTCGGCCGAGGAAACTGTCAGTAGAATTCTGCGAGCCCAACTCTCTCCCACACCGCTACCCACGGTGCTACGCACATTGACGTTTGACATGGTTGCCACCCCACCTAGACCACTTTAGACCACTGTTCGGTCTCGTTTTTTTCCTTCTTCGATATCGCGGGCCTCTACCCCGCAAAACAGCTAGCCTTAACGACTTATACACTAAGTTAGCCCTGCCTGATATAGTTCGGAGGAGCTATTGCCGATTTGCCACGTCGCTTCGAAGGCGGGCGGCGTCCAACGGCACGACAGCGACAGCAAATCATTGCGAAATTCAGGCTCATTAGAGGGCTGCAATACCTTTCGCCCCATTCCATTGAACGGGCTAGCCCGAACTGTCAGCTTACAATTCACCCCCCGTGGCCACAAACTTCCCGTGTTCACTACAGGAGCGGGGAGCTCCCAGGCCTTGCCGTAGCTGAGCGACCGGATCTTTGACGATCCGGCGCGATGACCGGGCATTGCCTGATCAAGCTGCCCCTCCCCAGTCAACGGGAGGTACTCAAGCAAGCTTATGATGAAAGTCGGATTTCGGACCTCAGTCCCCTCGGTCCGACAATCCATTCACCGCATTAAACGCAACGTCCGCGAACAGCTCAAGACCGCGTAAGAGAAGAATGCGGTCCGGCAGTCGCGGCCTCAAATGAGGACACGATCATGTCTCTCGACCTCGACAAGAACAACATCAATGCATTCGGTTTGCAGATCGTTGACAGCGAATTCGATATCGGCGGCAGCGACGGCGAAAACGAGAACGAAAACAAGAACCAAAACACCAACGACGCCAAGAACGAGAACGAAAACGCGAACGAGAACAAGTCCGAGAACGAAAACGAGAACAAGTCCGAGAACGAAAACTCGAACGAGAACAAGGCCTCGAACGAGAACGAAAACAAGTCCGAGAACGAGAACTCCAACTCGAACAAGTCCGAGAACGAGAACTCGAACGAGAACAAGAACGTCAACGAGACCAAGGTCGACGTCGACGTCGATGTTGGCGTCAAGCTTGAAGGCGAGCTCGGAAACTCGGACGACGATTTCGCCGACATCTATTCCAGCGGCGACATGAAAATCGACACCATGATCAACAACAAGGACGGCAACGTCTCTTATGATCCTGGTGACGACGTCACGTTCAAGGACATCCTGAACAATTCGATGACCGGCGACGGAACCAACACCGCGTCGATCATCAACCAGACCCTCAACATGTACGACAACGACAAGCTCGACAACGCGACCGTCAAGAACGACGCCGATTTCAAGCTTGATCTGAACGCCAAGGGTGGCGAGTCCCAGGCCGGCGACGGCATCTCGGCTGGCGGCGGCGGCGGCGACGGCGGCGATGACGCCAAGGCTAATGGCGGCGAAGGCGGCAATGGCGGCGATGCCAAGAGCGGCGACATCGAAGCCGGCGACGGCAAGGGTGGCCTGGCGCTCAGTGCTGCCATCGGTGGCGACTCCAAGAGCGACAACAAGGCCGACGGCGGCGACTCCAAGGCCGGTGACGCCGATAGCGGCGACGCCAAGGGCGGCACCGGCGACGGCGGCAACGCCAACGGCGGCGATGGCCTCGGCCTCGGTCTCGGGCTCGGCCTCGGGCTCGGTGTCGGCGCGGCCGAAGCTGGCGATGCCAAGTCGGAAGACGGCGGCGACGCCAAGGCGGAAGCCGGTGACTCCAAGGCCGATGGCGGCGATGCCAAGGCTGATGGCGGCAATGGCGGCGACGGCGGCAATGGCGGCGACGTGACCGGCGGCGACGCCAAGTCGGACGGCGGCGACGGCCTCGATGTCGATGGCAAGCTGTCGCTCCTGAACTACGGTGAAGGTGGCGACGCCAAGAGCGAAGCCGGCGATGCCACCGGCGGTGGCGGCGGTGGTGGTGGCGGCGGCGGCGGCGGCGGTGCCGATGCTGACGGCGGCAACGCCAAGTCCGACGGCGGCAACGCCGATGCCGATGGCGGCGACTCCGAATCCTATGGCGGTGATGCCCTCGGAGCAGGCTATGGCGCAGGCTACGGCGCAGGCGTGGGCGCAGGCACCGGTGGTGCTGGCGGCACGGGCGGCGACGGAACCGGTGGCACAGCCACCAGTGGCGACGCGACCGGTGGCGACAGCCTCGGCGGCTTCGCAGGGGCGTTTGGCGGTGACGGCGGCAATGCGCTGAGCGGCGCCTGGGCCGATGGCTACGGCGGCGATGCCAAGGGTGGGTTCACCCTCGCTGGCGACGGCGGTGCCGGTGGTGCTGGCGGCTACGCCTACAATGGTGACGGCGGCGCCGGCGGCGACGGCGGGAGCTGGGGCTCGAACAATGGTGATGACGGCTTCGTGACCGGCACCAGCAATGCTTCGGCCGACGGCCTGATCGACGTCAGTGCCTTCAACCAGCAGATCGTGATGGGCGCCAACCTGCAAGAAAACCTGGTCGATCAGACCGTGGTTGGCGGGAACTTCACCAACACGCTGACTGGCGAAGACGCCGGCGACAACACTGGTGCGTAATTGGTTGCACGACTGATTTCTCAGGAAGTCAGACAGCTACGGACTGCGCGGAGTTTTCCGCGCAGTCCTTCCATCCGGGAGACATGCCGCCCGATCGAGCGCGAATGATCTCAAGATACGGAGGCTACCGTGTATTCCATGCAGCTGGACAAGATCACCGAAGCTATTTCGCATTTCATAGGAATGCTCGAAATCTCGGTCGAGGAAGCACGGCAGCTTAAGACCTACGACGATTTCAAGATTGCCGAGGCCGTTGAGCAAGAGACCTCCGACCTTCCCAATACAAACATAAACGTCAAGGCGCCTTACACGCTGGACGATTTCGATCCGCATGTTCCGTATATGGGGCTCAAGCCGGAACTGGTGCCGTACACCGTCAGCACGAGCTTCTGGTACACGCCTCCCGAAATTCCGAACGCCGGCCATTTGAGCCCTGGCCAGCACCTGTTTCACATCCCGCATCTGCCGGGGTTCGGCAGCCACATGACCCTGCCGCACATCGAACCGCCCGGCGAGGTCGCCATTCACATCAACCAGGAGATCCGCCTGTCCGACAACGACTATGTCGGCGCTGGCGGGCACGGCCTGATATTCACCCCGACGCTCGACGATGGCAGCCAGATGGTGTCCCTGATGAACACCGCGGCGGAACTGTCGCCGCTCGATGATCTGGCAAGGCCAGGCTCCGCCGAGGACATCGCAACCACGGTCATCACCGCAAGCGAGCGTATCGCGGCCTATTCCGACAGCTATGGTGGCGAAGCGAGCGTTTTCGTGCTGCACCCGGACGCGGCTTCGGGGCCGATCCAAGGAACCTACGTCAACGGACAGCTGGTCGACGAAGCCGACGCGCCGAAGGCGGAGGACCATCTCAACATCCTCAAGGAACAGAACGACGATTCCGACGGAGCCGAGGAAGGCGCCGTCGAGGACGACTACAACACGCCTCCGGACTCCTCCGACTTCATGTCGGGCTGGGGCAACGGCTTGCTGAACCCTGGTGTCGAATTGGACGCCGGCGGCAACACGCTGATCAACTCGGCCGTCATGACGAACAACTGGACAACGACGTCTGTCGTCGCCGTTGTCGGAAACAGCTATGAAATCAATGCCATCATTCAAATCAACGCGAGCTGCGACACCGATGCGGTCAGCTCCAGCCTGAACGGGTGGACGTTGGGCAACGCGCCCGACGAGAGCTTCAACATCGCGATGTTCAAGCACATCGATCCGTCGGCCGGCAGCGAAGCGCCGACCGCGGCGGACGGATTCCCCGCCGCCTGGGTGGTGACGCAGGTCACCGGCGACCTGATCATCATGAACTGGCTCGAGCAATACAGCTTCATGATGGACAACGACACCTCGATCCTGTCCTCGTCCGGCGTCAGGACCATGGTAAGCACCGGCGACAACACCCAGATAAACGACATATCGATCAATCAGCTGGGCCAGTACTACGACCTGATCATTATCGGCGGCAACATCTATGACGCCAACATCATCCACCAGCTCAACGTCCTGATCGACAACGATCTCATCGGCGCGGTGGATGGCTTCGAGACGTCCGGAGAGGGATCCTACTCGACCGCCGGAAACCTGATGTGGAACGACGCGACAATCATCAACGTTGGCGGGCAGAACCACTTCGAGGCATTGCCCGCGTCTTACCTGAAGGCGGCACATGACATGGCGGCCGGCAAGGATGGCGATCCTGGCGACATCCTGAAGGACCCGGCGTTCCACGGTCTCGGTCACTTGCGGGTCCTCTACATTTCGGGCGACCTGCTCAATGTGCAATACGTCTCCCAGACGAACGTGCTGGGCGACAGCGACCAGGTTGCCTTGGCGATGAACCAGTTCGTCGCCCATCCCGAAGCGGAATGGACAGTCACCACAGGCGGCAACCAGGTGGCCAATTTTGCCGGCATCGTCGACGTCGACGGAACCGACAAGACCTATGTGGGCGGCGAGCACTATTCGCAGGAAATTCTGATCCAGGCCGACATCATCTCGTGCGATCCGGAACTCGGCGGACAGAATCCGGACGCTCTGGTGAACGAGGCGGTTGCCTTCCTGGCCGACGACACCACCGACGACGACGCGCAGATAGACCATCCGATCATGCCGACGCCGGACCACGTCCAGGCGGACGGCATGCAGACAATTTTGGCCTGATCTGAGATCCGGGGGGATATCATGACCGACGAGCGCGATCTGGCTTGGGAGACGTTTGCCGAGGATCTGGAAGCAGCCTTGCAGGAGGGCGACCAGGCACCGCAAAACGCGAGTTCCGCGGCACCCCGCAAGACACTTTCGAACGCCTTGCGCCAGCATGAGCGGGCTATCGACCGGACCATGAAGGCGATCGACACCGTTGTCGACCAACTGCACGACGTCGCAGCCCGGCCGGCGGCGAAGGCCGAGCTGGAATCCCGCAATCAGGCGACCGAGGCTGCTGGTCGCAAGAGCACCCTCGCAACAGAGCAGGCCAAACCGCCTGCCGTCGCCCCCCAGGCCAGGATGGCGCCAGCCGCCGGAGCATCGGCGCCACCCATCGCAGCGACGCTTGCGCCTGCGCCAAGCCGCGGCGAGATCAAGCCAGCCGGCACGGCGGCGACCCCAGCCGTGGATCCACAGTCCGTGACGGCGAGAAAGCCGATGGCCGATCCTGCCGCGCCTGCGCCCGCCATGCAGGAGAAGCGGCTTGAGGACAAAGCGATCTCGGCAGGACAGACGACCGCGCGTTCAAGCGTCCCGTCCGCCCAGGCGCGTCCCGATGGCGCGCCGGCACCGGCCACCGTGCCAACTCCGAAGCCGGCGCCCGCCAGCGACAAGGCGACCGCTGAATCCTCCGGCCAGCCCGCCCGCCCGGAACCAGCCCGCCCGGAGCCGGCCCGGCAACCAAGCCAGAGCACCACGGCCGGCGCCAGGGAGGTCAATGCCGCGGCCTCGCCCGAGCCCCCACGCGAGAGCAGGTTCCCGTGGCCGGCGCCAAAGCCGGAGCCAAGGCCAGCTTCGACGGCGCAGAACCAAGGCGCTTCGGCCGCGCCAGCGGCCAGACCGGAGCCTGTGCTGCAACGGCCTGCTGAACCGCTGGCCAAGGCAGCACCTGGCGCTCCCAGGACACCTGGTGCTCCCGGAACACCTGGTTCGCCCGGAGCACCTGGTTCGCCTGGGACACCTGTTTCTCCCAAAACATCCGAGATGAAGGACGTCCCCAAAACACCGGGCATGATCGTCATAGAAGGCGACACGGGTCCGATAAAGGCCAAGGAACCGCACCAGGGCGGCGGGTCGCCTCCCCGCGACGACGACAGCGGCCGGCGCGGCGGCGGAGGCGGTGACGGTGGCGGCGTCTTTCACAAACGCCTCGGCCCGGTCGATTTCGGCGCTTCTCTCAAAGCCGGGTTGCGAGCGGTCAAGAAAAACCTGCTCATCGTCATGCTGTTCACGGTCGCATGCAACGTGCTGGTCTTGGCGATCCCGATCTATCTGTTCCAGATCTCGGATCGCGTTCTTACCAGCCGTTCCGCCGACACCTTGATCATGCTGACTGTGGTGATTGTCGGCGCGGTGGTCTTGCAGGCGGTGTTCGATGCGCTTCGCCGCTTCATCCTGATGCGCACGGCGGTCGAGGTCGCGGCCCAGCTAGGCGCACCGATCCTCAGTGCCGCGGCCAGAGCCTCCCTTAACAGCAACGGCAAAGAGTATCAGGTCCTCGGTGACCTGCAGCAGCTGAGGTCATTCCTGACATCCGGCACGCTGCTGTCGTTCCTCGACGCGCCCATGGCTCCCTTCATGATGCTGGCGGTGTTTCTCATCCACCCGCACCAGGGCTTCATTGTCATGGCCTCGGCGCTGCTGCTCCTGCTGATCACGCTTCTCAACCAGCGGGCGACGGCGGCGGCCTTCGGCGAGGCGAATTCGCATCAGAGCAAGGCCAACATCCATCTCGATTCGATGTCGCGCAATTCCCAGATCATCAATGCGCTGGCCATGATTCCCGAGGCGGTGCGGATCTGGGGCAAGGACACGGCAAACTCCCTGCGCGCGCAGGTGATCGCACAGGATCGCAACATCGTCTTTGCTTCGATATCGAAGGCGGTGCGGCTTCTGACCCAGGTGACGATGCTTGGCTGGGGCGCTCATCTGTCGATCGAGGGCCATCTCACCGGCGGCATGGTCATTGCCGCATCGATCATCGCCGGCCGGGCCTTGGGCCCGATCGAAGGCGCCATCGAGGGCTGGAACCAGGTCGTGCATTCCCGCGCAGCCTACGGCCGGATTGCTTCGCTTCTGCAGTCGTCCCCGCTCAATTTCGAACGATTGAACCTGCCCCGCCCCGAGGGCCGGCTTGACGTCGAACGCCTTCTTTTCGTGCCGCAGGGAACCAAGCGCGTCGTGCTCAACGGCATCTCGTTCGCGCTTTCGCCGGGGGACTCCTTGGCGATCATCGGCAATTCGGGCGCCGGCAAGACGACCCTGGGCAAGATGCTGGTCGGCTCGATCCTGCCCACATCAGGCAACGTCCGGCTGGACCTGATGGATCTGCGCAACTGGGATCCGCGCCAGTTTGGCGAGAACATCGGCTATCTGCCACAGGACGTTCAGCTGTTTCCGGCCTCCATCAAGGCCAACATCGCCCGCATGCGCGATGACGCGACCGATGCCGAAATCTATCAGGCAGCAGCACTGGCAGACGTCCACGAAATGATCTCCACCTTGCCGCACGGCTACGAGACCTTCGTGGCTGCCGACGGAGCGCCACTTTCCGGCGGACAGAAGCAGCGCGTCGCCCTCGCCCGCGCGTTTTTCGGCAATCCTCGCCTGGTCGTGCTCGACGAGCCGAACTCGAACCTGGACTCGGCGGGTGACGCGGCACTCGAGCGCGCATTGCAGCACGCCAAGGAACACAAGATCACGGTCATCACCATCACCCAGCGCCCCTCCCTGCTCAAAAGCGTCGACAAGATCCTCCTGCTCGTCAACGGCACCGTCGCCCTGTTCGGCATGCGCCAGGATGTGCTGCAGGCATTGGCGAGCCGCGGGCTGAGCATCGAAGGCGGGGCGTTTGGTCATCAGATCCAGTAGCCGGGTAATCAAAAATGACAACCGAGATCGCAAAAGTTCACGACATGCAGTGGTACTCCGAGGTGCCACGCTCGATCTGGAAACAGACCGTGGTTGGCGTCCTGCTCATCTCGGTGGCCTTCGGTGGCTTCGGCACATGGGCTTTCACGGCGCCGCTGGCATCCGCCATCGTTGCCCAAGGCAGTTTCGTTGCCACGGGGCAAAACAAGGTCATTCAGCATCTCGAAGGCGGCATCATCAAGGAAATCCTGGTCAGCGAAGGCGACCATGTCCGCCTCGATCAGCCGCTGGTCAGGCTTGACGAAACCGCCGCCCAGACCAACGAACGGCAATTGTTCCTGCGAAAGGCCAGGCTCGAGGCCATCGCCGCCCGCCTGAATGCCGAGGTGCAAGGCAGCGCCGGGATCCAGTTTCCATCGATCATCCTCGACAACCGGCACGACCCGGAAGTCACGCCGATCATGGAGAGCCAGCAACTCAACTTCGAGGCTGCGGAACGCAAGCGCGACAGCGAGATAGGGCTGTTCGACCAGAACAAGAAGGCGATGGAATTCCGCAACGAAGGGATCGAGGAACAGATTTCGTCGGTCCGGCGGCAATTGCAATTCCTCCAGGAGGAATACCAGGGCAAGAAAAAGCTTCTCGACCAGGGTTTGATCCGCGGAACCGAGGTGAAGGCGATCCAGCGGGCAATGGCGGACGCGGACGGCCAGATCGGCAAGATGCTGGCGGAGGTTTCCGAGAACCGCGAACAGATCGTCAGGTTCGATCAGCAGATCACCCAGACAAAGGACACCTACCGCCAGGCAGCGCTCCAGGAATTGCAGAGCCTGGAGGCCGAACTGGACGCGGTGCGCGAGCAGTCACGCGAGGCGCAGAATGTGCTTCGCCGTGTCACCATCAATGCGCCGGTGCCCGGCACGATCATACGCATGCATTACCACACAGCCGGCGGCGTCATCGAGAGCGGCAAGGCCATCCTCGAGATCCTGCCTTCAGACGTGCCTTTGGTCATCGAGGCGCAAGTCCCTCGCACCGACATCGACAACGTCAAGGTCGGGCAGCAGGCCTCGATCAGGCTGATCGCGCTCAACCGGCGCACCACGCCGGTTCTGGAAGGCGAGGTCTACTACGTCTCGGCCGATGCGCTGCCTGAGATGACCGGCCCCACGCCCAAGGAGGTCTATCTGGCGCGCGTACGCTTGCCGGCAAGCGAACTGGCGAAGGCGCACGGCTTTACGCCGACGCCGGGCATGCCTGCCGAAATACTGGTGCAAACCGAGTCGCGGACGTTCTTCAGCTACCTGACGAAGCCGATCGCCGACAGCATGGCCAGGGCATTCATGGAACAGTGAGCTTCGCAAACAAGGGACAAATTCGGGGGGGAACCATGCATATCGATGTCATCACGACACGGGAGGGCCTCAACGGGCTTAGGCAGAACTGGGACGATCTTTACGAGAAGGACCCCGAAGCCCAGTTCTTTCTGTCCTGGACGTTCCTGTCGTCCTACCTTGGCCGGTTTGAAGGCGCCTGGTCCATTCTGGCGGCACGGTCGGGACCGCAAGGGTCTCCCTATGTCGCCCTGCTGCCGTTGCGGCTCCGCACCAGGCTGAACAAGAAGACCGGCTTTTGCCACAACGAAATCAACATGGGCGCAAACTACGCGGCCGACTATACGGGCATCGTTTGCGCGCCAGGCTTTGCCGACCGCGCGATCCCGGCGCTTGCCAAACATCTCATGAAGATGAACTGGGCCAAGCTGCATCTCGAAAATCTGCGCATGTCGGAGAAGCGCCGCCGCCTGTTGCTCGACAACCTTGCCGACAAGCGGCTGACCGCCCAAAGGATGCAGCGCGTCAACAAGACCGACAATGTCGACAACTGCATCTGCCCGGCCACCAACCTGCCGGGGAATTGGGACGCTTATCTCGAGCAGAAGATCAGTTCAAACACGCGCCAGAAGATCAGGCGCTTCCTGCGCAAACTGGACGGGTCGGACGAATTTCGCATCACCCATGCCGACGCCTCGACGATCGACCGCGACATCGGCATCATCCTCGAAATGTGGCGCATCAAATGGGCGCCGCGGAAGGGCAACCTTCTGCCCGGCCTTTTGAGATCCAACCGGATACTGTTCAAGGATGCCTTCGAGAGCGGGACGCTGTTCCTGCCCATTCTCTGGCATCGCGACAAACCGCTCGCAGGCTTGGCGTTCCTGGTCGACCCGGTCAAGAAGGCGATGCTCTTCCACCTTGCCGGACGCGATGAGACCGCCAACGAAATCCCGCCGGGACTTGTGCTGCATGCCTATTGCATTCGCCGTGCGATCGAGCAGGGCTTCCGCAGCTACGATTTCCTGCGCGGCAACGAGTCCTACAAATATTCATTCGGTGTCGAGGAGACCAGGATTCATTGTGTTCTGGTCAAAACGAGGACGGGCCGAAATCTCGGTGACCGGCTTGACGCCAGATCCGTGGCAAGCGTGCTTGAGCAGGCGACCAAATTCCACGAGGCGGGCAAGCTGGCCAATGCCGAAAATGCCTATCGCCAGATTCTCGAGGTCGCCCCTCGCCACGCTCGCACCCTGTACGGATTGGGTCAATTGCTCGCGGCCAAGGCGGATCACTGGTCAGCCGCCGATACCTTTGGCTCCCTCGTGGAGATCGCACCGAATTCGGTCAAGGCGTGGTCGCGGCTTGCCATTGAACTGCAGGCGCTAAGTCGCCACTCCGAGGCCGCGGACGCCTTCCGCAAGGTGCTTGAGCTCAATCCGGAGCTGCCCGGGGCACAGTACGGCCTTGGCCGCTGCCTGGCGGAACTTCGGCAGATTGACGAAGCGGCGAAGGTCTTGAGCGCGGTGCAGGATCGATCCGACAAGCCCATCGACCCTCTGCTTCGTGCCAAGGCACGCATGCAGTTGAACAAGCTCAAGCAGGATTTGAACCCTTGCTACATCAGGCTCGAACCCGTGAAGGCTCCGCCTCTCTTCGAGAAGGCTGACGCCTGACCGCCCCGATGGCCTAATCGGAGAGTTCCCCTTTGGGAGCTCAAACGCGCTCTCGCCCGCGACGCGACAAGGCAGGATGCGCTCCATAGCATCTGCGTAGCGTCTGCTCTGCATCATCGATGAGTCGTTGCGCGCCATCTCCGGCGCCGACGAAAAATCTCATTTGGCACTTTGGAATTGGCCGACCGCCAACCGTCGGCGGTTCCCGGCCGACCTTGATCAATTGTACTCATCGCGTATAATTTCTGTGTACAAAGATTATACAATTTGTTGACTCCCTCTCCTGAGCATGCAAATCTCCTGCCGTCGACACGGTCGATGGAAGCCGTTGTCGCGAGAATTCAGACAGCAGGAGGCCTCGGTGAAGAGCGGAAAGAACGGTCTTTACGACGATCTGAAGCGTCAGATTCTGACGATGGAACTCGACCCCGATCAGGATCTGGACGAAGTGAGCCTGAGCGAGCGCTACGGCCTCTCCAGAACGCCTGTTCGGGAAATTTTTCGTCGCCTCGAGGGTGAGGGCTACATCGATATCCGGGCCAACCGCGGCGCGCGCGTCATCCCCATGAACCATCAGACGCTCCGGCACTTCTTCCTGGTCGCGCCGATGATCTATGCCGCGATCGGCCGTCTCGCCGTGCAGAACTTCAAGCAGAAGCAGCTTGCCGACCTCAAGGACACGCAGGAACGGTTCCGCACGGCAAGCGTCACCGACGACGTGCTCTCCATGGTCCTCGAGAACAATCGCTTCCACGAAATCATCGGCGAGATGTCGGGCAACGCCTATCTGCAGCCGAGTCTCGGACGCCTGCTGATCGACCATGCCCGGATCGGCCACACCTTCTTCCGGCCCCGCAACGATGACATGCGCCGGCGCCTAGTGCTCGCCGTGGAACACCATGATGGCTTCATCGCAGCCATCGGCTCGCACGACGAGGACACGGTCGTCGATCTTGTTTTCGAACACTGGGAACTCTCGCGCGAGAACATGGAGATGTTCATCGCGCCGCAAGGAATGAAGGCAGACGCGCTCGTCGAAGCGCCTGCCGGATCGATGGAGAAATCGTCTTGAAGTTCGAAGGTATCTACACACCGGCCATCACGCCACTCGGCCCCGACGGGCAGATCGATCGTGACGGCTTCGCGGCGGTGCTCGAGTCGCTCATCGAAGCCGGCGTGCACGGCATCATCGTTGGCGGATCGACGGGTGAATACTATGCCCAGAGCGCCCAGGAGCGCTTCGATCTCGCTGCCTACGCCAAGGAGGTGATCGGCACCCGTCTTCCGCTCATCATTGGAACGGGCGCAACCAGGACCGAGGACTCGGTCGAATACGCCAAGGCGGCGAAGGAGATCGGCGCTGACGCGATCCTTGTTTCGTCGCCGCCATACGCCTTGCCGACGGAGCGTGAGAATGCGGTCCACGCGCTTACGGTCGACCGCGCGGCGAACCTTCCGATCATGCTCTACAACTATCCGGCCCGCATGGGGGTGACGATGAGGGAGGACTATTTCTCCCGCGTCGGCAAATCCAGGAATGTCGTGGCCATCAAGGAGAGCTCCGGCGAGATGGGCAACCTCCATTTGCTGGCGCGCAAATTCCCCCATATCTCGCTCTCTTGCGGCTGGGACGATCAGGCGCTCGAATTCTTTGCATGGGGCGCCAGGAGTTGGGTCTGCGCCGGCTCCAATTTTCTCCCGCGCGAGCATGTCGCGCTCTACGAAGCCTGCGTGCTCGAAAGGAATTTCGACAAGGGCCGCGCCATCATGACCGCGATGCTGCCGCTCATGGATTTCCTCGAATGCGGGAAGTTCGTCCAGTCGATCAAGCACGGTTGTGAGCTGATCGGGCTGAACGCGGGCCAGGTGCGGGCGCCGCTGCGCCCGCTTAATTCGGAAGAGAAGCGAACACTCCAGACTGTCGTCGCCACCTTGAAGCGCACGGTCGCCCAGATCACGTCGGGAGCAAACAATGCATGAACCTTTGACCGCTGCCGAATACAAGGCGATCGCCGCGAGCATCCAGTTTCCGACCAATGCCTTCATCGACGGGGCGTTCCGTCCTGCCAATTCCGGCAGGACATTCAAGACGACCAATCCGGCGACGGGCGACACGCTTGCCGAGATCGCGGCATGCGACTCGACGGACGTCGATCTCGCCGTGGCCAAGGCCAGGCAAGCCTTCGATGACGGCCGCTGGCATCTCCGCTCGCCTGGCGAGCGCAAGGCCGTGCTGCTCAAATTCGCCAAGCTCCTGGAGCGCAACCGTCACGAACTTGCGGTCATGGAGAGCCTCGACAGCGGCAAGCCGGTCCGCGAATGCCAGACCGTCGATATTCCGGATACGATCCACACCATCCGTTGGCATGCCGAACTGATCGACAAGCTCTACGACAACACAGCTCCCGTGGGCTCGAACGCGCTGACCATGGTCGTGCGCGAGCCGGTCGGCGTCGTCGGTTGCGTCCTGCCGTGGAATTTCCCGTTGCTGATGCTGGCCTGGAAGATCGGTCCGGCACTTGCCGCCGGATGCTCGGTGATCGTGAAGCCAGCCCAGGAAACGACGCTGACCACGCTTCGTGTCGCCGAACTGGCGCATGAGGCCGGTATCCCGGCAGGCGTCTTCAATGTTGTCCCGGGCGGCGGCAAGGAGGTCGGCGAACCGATCGGCATGCATATGGGCGTCGACATGGTGGCGTTCACCGGATCGACGCCGACGGGTCGGCGCTTCCTGCGCTACGCCGCGGACTCCAATTTAAAGCGCGTCGTTCTCGAGTGCGGCGGCAAGAACCCGGCGGTGGTTCTGGAAGACGCCGAAGACCTCGACCTCGTCGCCGAACAGGTGGTCAACGGCGCGTTCTGGAACATGGGCGAGAACTGCTCGGCCACGTCGCGGCTCATCGTCCACGCCACGATCAAGGACGAATTGCTGCAACGCATCGGCGCCTATATGCGCGAGTGGAAGACGGGCGACCCGCTCGACCCGGAAAACCGCATCGGCGCGCTCGTCAGCAAGAACCATTTCGAGAAGGTGAAATCCTTCCTCGGCGACGTGAAGACCGAAAAGCTCTCCGTCGTCCATGGCGGCGGCACGCACAAGGGGATCTACATCGAACCGACCGTCGTCGATGGCGTTACGCCTTCGAGCCGTCTCTTTCAGGAGGAGATCTTCGGACCGATCCTTTCGGTCACGACGTTCAATTCGCTTGCCGAGGCTGTGGCTCTCGCCAACGACACCAACTACGGCCTGACCGCGTCCGTCTACACCGGAAGCCTGCGCAAGGCGATCAAGCTTTCGCGCGAGATCCGGGCGGGTGTCGTGACCGTCAACTGCTTCGGCGAAGGCGACGCGACGACCCCCTTCGGCGGTTACAAGGAATCCGGTTTCGGCGGACGCGACAAGTCGGTCTTCGCGCATGACAACTATTGCGAATTGAAGACGGTCTGGATCGACGTCTCGGATCGCTCGGTCGACGAGACCATCCGATGAACGAAATCGTCGTCAAGCGTCTTCCGGCGGAATCTGGAACCTCGGGCTGGGAGGCGATCAGCAGACGCAGCTTCCCCGTCCGGACGCTCGACGGCGACGTGAAGGCCGACTGGCTGGTCATCGGGGCGGGCTTCGCGGGTCTCTCCGCCGCGCGGCGGCTGTCTCAACTCCGGCCTGACGACAGGATCGTCGTGCTGGAGGCGGGAGAGATCGCCAAAGGCACCTCGGGCCGGAACTCCGGCTACATGATCGACGTGCCGCACAATCTGTCCTCGGGCGAGTATTCCGTCGCCGACGAGACCGCGACCAAGGTGGAGATCGCTCAGAACCGTTTTGCGATCTCTTTCGCCGCCGACGTCGCAGCGGAATACGACATGTCCGAGCGCACCTTCGATCCGTCAGGCAAGATCAACGCCGCGGCGACGGAGCGCGGAATAAAGCTCAACGCGAATTATGGCCGCTCGCTCAAGGGCATCGGCGAACAGCACCGCTTCCTGGATGCGGGCGAGATGCGGGAGATTACCGGATCGTCCTACTATCTCGGAGGTCTCTACACGCCGGGCGCCGTGATGATCCAGCCCGCCGACTATATCCGCGGTTTCGCCGCCGGGCTGGCATCGAAGGCCGACATATTCGAGCACTCGCCGGTGCTCAAACTCGACAGCCGGGGCGGGATGTTGAAGGCCGTGTCGCGCAACGGGAGCGTCACGGCGCCGAAAGTCATCCTGGGCATCAATGGCCACATCGAGGATTTCGGCCATTTCCGCGGCCGCTTGATGCACATCTTCACCTACGCATCGATGACGGCCCCCTTCACCTCGAGGTCCACGGGCAAGGACAGGTGGGCCTTGCTTCCGGCTGATCCGATGGGTGCGACAGTCAGGAAGATCACCACCGACGGATCCTCTCGTATCGTGATCCGGACCCGGTTCACTTACGACTGGACTGTTCAAGTGAGCGAGAAACGCCTGGCCGGGATCGCCGCCGAGCAGCGGACATCCCTGGACGCCAGGTTTCCGGACCTCAAGGACGTGTCCTTCGAGCACGTCTGGGCCGGGCGGCTTTGCCTCAGCCGGAACCATGTGCCCGCCTTCGGCGAAATCGAAGAAGGCCTCTACTCCGCGTGCTGCGAGAACGGTCTTGGAACCGTGAAAAGCACGCTTGCGGGCGTCATGGCCGCCGATCTGGCGACCGGTACCCGCTCGGACATGCTCGATGAATTCTCGGATCAGCCGGAGCCCGCGCGCCTCCCTCCGGAGCCGCTCGCGTGGCTCGGCGTCAACACCGTGATCCGATGGCAGGAATTGCGTGCAGGCCGCGAGGGATGAGCCCTCGCCGCGCAATATGAAGGCGGAGCCGACCGCGAAGTCTTCAAGTGAAATGGGAACAAAAATAAGGAGTGAGTAAAATGAAGACGTTGTGGAAAGCGCTCTGCGCTGCCGCGATGGTCGGAATGACCATGCTGTCCGCTCAGGCGGAAGAAAAGAATATTACCGTGGGCACGATGTCCTGGGAGGACCTCACCCCCATCACCGGCATCACAAAAAAGGTGCTCGAAGACTCCGGCTACACCGTAAAGGTGGTGGACTTTTCCGAATGGGGCATCGCCTACGCCGCGCTGAGCAAGGGCGACATCCAGATCCTTGCCTCGCAGACGGACTACGTCGCCCAGGACTACTGGGACAAGAACAAGAAGAAGCTCGAGAAGATCTCCCCGGTGTCGCATGGCCTGTTCCAGGGCGTGGCGGTGCCGAAATACGTGACCATCGACTCCATGGACCAGCTGAACGACAACGCCGACAAGTTCGGGGGCAAGATCGTCGGCATCGAGCCGGGATCCGGTCTCATGCGCGATACGACAAACTCGGTGAAGGCATACGACCTGAAACTGCAGCTCGTGGAGGGCAGCACCGCCGCGATGACCGCCGCACTCAAGTCGGCCGTCGACCGCAAGGAATGGATCGCCGTCACCATCTGGGAGCCCTCCTGGATGATGCAGAAATATGACGTCAAGTTCCTCAAGGACCCGAAGTCAGTCTTTCCGCCGCCGCAGAGCTATTACTGGATCGGCAAGAAGGGCTTCTCCGCCGACAATCCGCATGCCCGCGAAGTGATCGCCAGTGTCTATGTGCCGCTTGCCGACATCACCGCGATCAACTCTGCCGTCAACGAGGGCAAGACCATGGACGAGGCCATCAAGGCCTGGACCGACAGCCATGCCGACCTCCTGAAGCGTTGGGAGAACATCAAGGCCGAATAATTGCCGAAACGACGGGCCGCCGATATCGGCGGCCCGCCCCGGAACTATGAAACATGAAGGCCACCGCCAAACCGGCCCATGGGGAACGCAATGAACACTGCAATGAATGACTCCAACGAAGTGCTGATCGACTGCCAGTCCGTATGGAAGATTTTCGGTGGTCGTGCCCAGGCCGCCGTCAAAGCCATAACCGAACGTGGGCTCTCCAAGACACAGGTGCTGCAGGACTTCGACTGCGTTGTTGGCGTTTCCGACGCCAGCCTCCAGGTCCGCCGCGGCGAGATCTTCTGCATCATGGGCCTGTCGGGGAGCGGCAAGTCGACGCTGATCCGCCTCCTCAACCGTCTGATCGAACCGAGCCTCGGCAAGATCACGGTGAAGGGAAAGGAGATCGCCAGGCTGAATGCGACGGAGCTCCGCGATATGCGCGCCCGCAACATCGGCATGGTGTTTCAGAGCGTGGCGCTTCTCCCCCACCGGACGGTTCTCGAGAATGCCGCTTTTGGTCTTGAGGCCCAGGGCGTGGCAAAAGAGGAGCGCCACAGGATCGCCCGCGCGGCCCTCGAAAAGGTGGGGCTTGCAGACTGGACGTCGCGCTATCCCAGGGAACTGTCCGGCGGCATGCAGCAGCGCGTTGGCCTCGCAAGGGCGATAGCGGCAGATCCCGAAATCATCCTCATGGACGAACCGTTCAGCGCCCTCGACCCACTGATCCGCCGCCAGTTGCAGGATGAATTCCGACAGCTGACGAAGTCGCTCGGCAAGTCCGCCGTCTTCATCACCCACGACCTCGAGGAAGCCATCCGCATCGGCGACCGCATCGCCATCATGAAGGATGGTGTCATCGTCCAGGTCGGGACAGCCGAGGAAATCGTAACCAAACCCGCCGACGACTACGTCTCCGATTTCGTGGCCGGCATATCCAGGATTCACCTGGTCAAGGCGCACTCCGTGATGCGACCCGTCGCCGAGTTCAGGAATTCGCAGCCGAATTGCGATGTGAACGCGCTGCTTCGGGCTTCTCCGGAGGCCGATATTGGCGAACTCATCGACCTCACCACGCAATCCGATCGCGATGCGGTTGCGGTCGTCGAGAACGGCACTGTGGTCGGGGTCGTCACCATCCGTGGTTTGCTCCGCGGTGTTGCCGGCAAGCCTGCAGGTTAGGTCGGGAGGGGCAAATGGACATTTCAGTCATTACAGACACGTTCGATGCCTGGACGGATACTACGCTCGGCTGGATCAGCGACAACGGGGAATGGTTGTTCGAATTTATCCGGAGCGTGCTTGAAGGAACCTATGACGGCGTCCTGTGGCTTCTGCAACTGGCACCGTTCTATGTGATCGCCATTATCGCAGCGTTGCTCGGATGGCGATTGATCAACGCTTTGTCCGGCGTCCTCGCGGGGCTTGCCCTGGTCTTTTGCGCTGTCATGGGCCTCTGGACAGAAACCATGAGCACATTGGCCCTGGTGATCACTGCCACGATCCTCGCCCTTTTCGTCGGCATTCCCATTGGCATCGTGGCGGGCTTTGTCAGATCGTTCGACCGATTTCTCGAGCCGGTGCTCGACCTGATCCAGACCCTGCCGCCTTACATCTATCTGCTTCCTGCGATCGCGCTGCTCGGCTATGGGCCTGCGACCGCGCTCATCGCCACCTTCATCGTCGCGATGCCGCCCGCCATCCGGCTCACCTCGCTTGGCATCCGCATGACACCGCTCGAATTCATCGAGCTTGGCCAGGCAAGCGGTCTGACAACATGGCAGATGTTCATCAAGATCAGGCTTCCTTTCGCCATTCCAAGCGTAATGGCTGGGATCAACCAGAGCTTGATGATGGCGTTCGGCATGGTCGTCATCGCGGGCATCGTTGGTTCGGGAGGTCTCGGCGAGACCATCTATTCAGCCGTACGCACGCTCGACATCGCCACGTCGATCAACGCCGCGATCGCGATCGTCATCCTGACCATGGTGCTTGACAGACTCACTCAGAGCGCGGCCCGCCGCGCCAGCGGAGAAGCAAGATGAACCCTGATCTGGTCCGGTTTTCGCCAGGAGCTTACCTGGCCCCAGTAGTGGATTGGCTGAATACGAACTTCCATCCGTTCTTCGACGCGGTGACCAAGCTGATCGAAGCCGTGCTGAGCGCGATCGAGGCCACTCTCCTCTACCCGCCGCCCTACGCGACGATCGTCGGGGCGGTCCTTCTCGCCGCCTTCTTCGTCAGCGTTCGGGTCTCGGTGGTGACAGCCATCGCGCTCACCTTCTGCTTGCTGGCGGGGTTCTGGACCGCCTCGATGCAGACGCTGGCACTGGTGACGGTGGCGGTGATCATTTCCGTGTCGATCGCCTTCCCGCTCGGCATCCTGGCATCACGGTATAAGAAATTCGAGGCCGGGATACGGCCCGTGCTGGACATCATGCAGACCGTGCCGCCGTGGGTCTATCTTATACCCGCCGTCATGATCTTCAGCCTCGGCCGTGTGCCGGCAATCATCGCGACGATCGTCTACGGCATACCTCCGATGCTGCGCCTGACCACCCTGGCCTTCAACCAGGTGCCGAAAGACCTCATGGAGCTTGGTCATGCGACCGGGACTTCGCCGCGGTCGATTCTGTTCAAGATCGAAATCCCCTCGGCCACCCCGACACTGCTGGTCGGCCTCAACCAGTGCATTCTCCTGTCGCTGGCAATGGTCGTCCTGGCCGGCCTCGTCGGAGCAGGCGGCCTTGGAGCCGAAGTGACGCGGGGATTGACGCGCATGGAAATGGGCCTGGGCCTCCGGGCTGGACTGTCGATCGTCGCGCTTGCAATCTTCCTCGACAGGCTTTCCAGGGGCGCGCTGGAACGCGGTCGAAGTCCCGCAAGGTAAGCCGCCTGACCGCAAAAGGAAAAACCATGCGCCGCAGTTTCTTCTGCATCGATTCCCACACCTGCGGTAATCCGGTCCGACTGGTCGCGGGAGGCGGTCCCTTGCTGCCGCATGTCCCGATCGCCGAGCGGCGTGACCTGTTCATGCGCGACCATGACTGGATCCGGCAGGCATTGATGTTCGAACCGCGCGGGCACGACATCATGTCGGGCGCGATCATCTATCCCGCGTACCGTCAGGACTGTGACTTCGCCGTGATCTTCATCGAAGTCAGCGGCTGCCTGCCGATGTGCGGTGCCGGCACGATCGGCCTGGTGACGGCGGCCATCGAAGAAGGCCTCGTGACGCCGCGCGTTCCGGGCAGACTGTCGATCGAGACCCCGGCCGGCAGGGTCGATATCGAGTACGAGAAGTCGGGCGCGTTTGTGGACTCCGTTCGGATGTTCAACGTTGCCAGCTATCTGCATGCCGCGGACGTCGCTGTCGATATCCCTGGTCTCGGCCGGCTCGTCGTCGACATCGCCTATGGCGGCAACTACTACGCCGTCGTCGAACCGCAGGAAACATGGAAGGGCCTGGACGGAATGTCGGCGAGCGACATCGTGGACCTCAGTCGCGGCCTCCGCGACGCACTCGAACCCGTCTGCGATCCAGTCCATCCCGAAGACGACAAGATACGCGGCGTGCACCACGCCATCTGGTGCGACAAGCCCTCCAGCGGCAACGCCGATGGCCGCGGCGCGGTGTTCTACGGCGACAAGGCCATCGACCGTTCACCAGGCGGCACCGGAACTTCGGCCCGCATGGCGCAACTCCATGGCAAGGGGCGGTTGAAGGTCGGCGACACCTTCCGCCAGGAAAGCCTGATCGGCTCGGTGTTCGAGGGCCGCGTCGAGGCGGAGGCCGACATAGGCCCCTTCAAGGGCATCAAGCCCAGCGTCGGCGGCTGGGCGCGGATCATCGGCCACAACACGATCTTCGTCGACGATCGCGATCCGTTGGCCCACGGGTTCCAGATCAAGTAGGCGAAACCGAGCGATGGTGACATTGGGCGCGTGATCGGCGGAGTTGAATGGCAAGGAGCGGCGATCGGCGGCACCTGTTCTACGACGGTCGAGTCGTTCCTGGACCACAACGGGACGACAGCGGCTGGCACTATTGCTGATCTGGAAAACGGTTTCGACACTGCGATAGAAGCTTGTCCGGGCACAGCGTTTCAGACGGCGCTGGCGGCCAGATGGGCAGAGGGTTAGGCCATGAAAGCAGCCAATGAAGCTCCGGGGGCCGGCCGATTGAAGATCGGCTTTATCCTGGCTCGTTCCTTCACTCTTTCCGCGTTCGCTTTGTTCGTCGACACGCTCAGATTGGCGAGTGACGAGATCGACAGGTCTGGCAGGGTTCTGGCTGATTGGCAGGTGCTGGCGAGCACCAGGCACCTGATCACCTCGAGTTGTGGCGTGCAAGTCGCTCCAACATCGGATTTCGTGGACCCCAGGGAATTGCACTACATCGTTGTCGTCGGCGGTCTGCTCAACAACGAGTTCCCGGTCGACAGCGAGACAGTCAGCTACCTGAAGCGAGCGGCCGCCAGCAAGGTTCCCCTGATCGGGGTTTGCACGGGCACGTTCATCCTGGCTGAGGCGGGCCTGATGAAATACCACCGGACCTGCGTAAGCTGGCTCCACTATGAGGCTTTCCGACAGCGCTTCCCGGATCATGACGTCAGGGCGGACCGCTTGTTTAATCTTGACCAAGCCAGAGGTTCTTGTGCCGGGGGCAGCAGTGCGGCCGACATGGCCGCGTCGATCGTCAGGCGCCACATCAGCAATGAGGCTGAGAGAAACGCCCTCGAAGTGTTGCAGATCGAGAAAGCGCGCGCGCCCTCGGACATCCAGCCGCGCCGGCCCCCTTTCATCGAGTGCAAAAATCCGCGGCTCAAGGCGGCGCTCATCATCATGGAGAACCATGTCGACAACAAACTCTCCATACCCAAGTTGGCGGCATCCGTCGGATTGTCCCGCAGGCAGCTCGAGCGCCTCTTCAGGGAAGAAACAAAGAACTCTCCGGCACTGGTTTACCTAAGGGTGCGTCTTGAGCGGGCGAAGCGCCTCCTGATGCAGACCAAGGCTCCGATGATCGAGATCGCCATCGAGGTCGGGTTTGAAAACGCCTCGCATTTCTCGAAGGTCTTCCACAAGACGTTCGGGCAACCGCCAAGCAAGTTCAGGTCAGAGATTTCAAACTGACTTGCCGTGGCGGAAACCCAGGCTACCGCAACGCGTCTTGCAAGATCATCTCCGCTGCCTTCTCGGCTATCATGATGACCGGCGAATTGGTGTTGCCGGAGACGATGGTAGGCATGATCGAAGCGTCGGCGATGCGCAAGCCCGCAAGGCCGTGGACACGTAAGCGGTCGTCGACCACGGCCATCCTGCCCGCCCCCATCTTGCAGGTTCCGACCGGGTGAAAGATGGTCGTGGCGATGTCGCCCGCCTTGCGCACCAGATCATCGCGACTGGAGAATTGCGGTCCTGGCAACATCTCTTCCGGCGAAAAGCGAGCAATGGCCTTCGCCTTCATCAGCCGCCGCGCATGCTCGATCGAGGCCACTGCGATGCTGCGGTCGCCCTTCGTCGATAGATAATTGGGCCGGATCTTCGCGGGCTGTCGCGGGTCGCCAGTTGCCATGTGCACGGTACCCCTGCTCTCGGGGCGCAGATTGCAGACCGAGACGGTCACGGCCGGGAAACGATGCAACGGCTCGCCCAGTCGGTCGGTGCTGAGTGGCTGCACATGATATTCGAGGTCGGGCGTTGAGAGCCGTGGGTCGGAACGGGCGAAGATGCCGAGTTGGCTTGGCGCCATGGACAGCGGCCCGCTGCGCCACAGGGCATATTCGGCCCCCATCGCCGCGCGGCTGAGGAGATTGTGGTAGCGCTGGTTGAGGGTAACGGCGTTCTTGACCTTGAAGACCATGCGTAGCTGCAGATGGTCCTGCAGATTTTCGCCGACACCCGGCATGGCATGCCGGACCTGGATGCCAAGCTGCGACAGGAGTTCAGCCTGTCCGACGCCGGAGAGTTCCAAGAGCTTCGGCGAATTGATGGCGCCGGCGGCCAGAATGGTCTCGCGGGCGCTGGCGACATGCAGCGCACCGCCTTGACGGAAGACGACACCGGTGACGCGGCGGCCATCGACCTCCAGCCGTTCGGTTTCGGCGCCGGTCAGGATACGAAGATTGGTGCGGCCCTTTATGCCACGCAGGAAGGCCTTGGAGGCGTTCCAGCGTACTCCCCTCCTCTGGTTGACCTCGAAATAGCCCGAGCCTTCATTTGTGCCCTGGTTGAAGTCTTCCGTGCGCGGGATTGCGAGCTCTTCGGCAGCATCGCGAAAAGCGTCGAGGATCGGCCAGGACAGCCGTTGCCGCTCGACACGCCACTCGCCGCCGGCGCCATGCATCGTGCTGGCGCCACCGTGATAATCCTCCGACTTGCGGAAATAGGGCAACACGTCGTCCCAGCCCCATCCGGCATTGCCGGCCTGCCGCCAGCCATCATAGTCGGCAGCCTGGCCGCGCATATAGATCATGCCGTTGATCGAGGAGCAGCCGCCAAGCACCTTGCCGCGTGGATAGTTGAGACTGCGTCCGTTCAACCCCAGGTCCGGCTCGGTCTTCATCAGCCAGTCGGTGCGGGGGTTGCCCATGCAATAAAGATAGCCGATCGGGATATCGATCCAATGATAGCGGTCGCTGCCGCCGGCTTCGAGGAGCAGGACTTTGTTTCGCGGGTCGGCGGAGAGCCGGTTGGCGAGCACGCAGCCCGCCGAACCGGCGCCGACGACGACATAGTCGAACTCACCGAAATCAGATGGACGAACGACGGTCACTGGAGAGCCTGTCGGCTGGCGATGCGTTCCCACATCGGGGCCATTGCCTCGTTGATCTGGCCATAGAGCTGGTAGCGTGCGGCATAGGCTGGGGCAAGCGCATCGTTCGGCGCATAGCGGCGCGCGGCCGAGGTCATCGCCATGGCACCGGCAGCGAAATCCGCGAAGACGCCGACGCCGGTACCTGCTGCAATCGCCGCTCCCAGCGCGCCGGTTTCGCGGCTCTTCGCGACGGTGACCGGCACGCCAAGCACGTCGGCAAAAATTTGCGCCCAGACGCCGCTGCGTGAACCGCCGCCGGATAACACTGCTTCATCGAACCGCGCACCCGCCGCATGCAGCGTTTCGATATGACGCTTGTGTTCGAAGACAACGCCCTCGAACAGGGCACGCAGAATATGCGCCCGAGTATGCCAGCCGGCCATGCCATAAAAGCCGGCGCGAGCCTGGCCGTTCTTCTGTGAACCGTAGAGGAAGGGGTGGTAGATCGGGATATCGCCGGTCGGATCTATGGACGCGACAAGGTCGCTGCACAGTTCGAACGGAGACTTTCCTTCCGGTACATGGTCGAGGAACTCGCGGACGATCCATTCCAGATTGGCGGCGGAAGTAGCGCTGGATTCAATCGCCAGATAGCGCTGCGGATCGAAGGTCGACAGCATGAAGATCGACGGCTCGCGGATCGGCTCGTCGGTGATGACCTGGTTGATGCTCCAGGTGCCGGCAATGATCGAAGCGGCACCCGTGCGGGTGACGCCGGACCCGATGGCGCTGGCCACGACGTCGAACAGGCCGGCCACGACGGGAGTGCCGGCGCGCAGGCCGGTGAGCGACGCGACATCGCGCGTGACATGGCCGGCAATCTCGGCCGATTCCAGGACCGGCGGCAGCAGGTCGGCGCAGTCACCAAGGCCATAGGCCTCGAGCAAGTCCTGCTCGTAGCGCCGTCCCGGCATCGACAGCAACCCGCAACCGGACATATCGGTGGCATCCGTGGAGCGCGCGCCGGTCAGTCGGTTGACGATAAGATCCTTGCACAAGAATGCCGTGCCGATGCGGCCGAACAGTTCCGGTTCGAACCGCTTCAGCCAGGCGAGCAAGGTCGGCGTCTGCGCGGCCCAGGGCTTTTGCAGGCAATACTTGTAGGTGCGGTCGCCGATACTACTCTTTGCCCATTCGCCGACCAGGCCGACGGCGCGGGTGTCGAGCGACTGGATGCCGATCAGCGGCGCGCCCGCCCGGTCGAGTGCATAAAGGCCGTTGCCGTGCCCGGCGCAGCCGATCGCGACGATGTCGCCGGCGTCGATGCCAGCTTCAGCGATGCAGCGGCCGATCACTGTGACGGCGTTGCGCCACAGTTCACCAAGATCGCGCTCGACATGGCCGGGCTTCGGCATCGACGAATGCCCGTCGAGCGCCGCAAGCGCCAGTTCGCGTCCCGTCATGTCGAAGATTATGGCCTTGATGACCGTATTGCCCGCATCAAGGCCCAGAATGTAACCGCTCATCGGCTTCTCCCGCAGTCGGCCTTACGCCTGGTTGTACAGATCCCAGGCGGTGGCGCCATCGGCGCCGTCGTGAATGATCGCCATCAGGCCCCGCACGACGGCGCTCGGATTGGCGTGCTGATAGATGTTGCGGCCATAGACCATACCCAGTGCGCCTTGCGCCATTAGCGCCGCCGATTTGTCGAACACAGCGTGCAGATCCTCCTTGCCGCCGCCGCGGACCAGCACCGGGCAGCGCGCCGCCTCGACCACGCGGTGGAAGTCGTTGGCGTCGGTCGTCGGGTCTGCCTTGATGACATCGGCGCCCATCTCGCGCGCCAGCCGCGTCAGCGTGACGATCTTCCCGGCGTCGCCGTCGACCATGTAGCCACCATGCTCGGCGACCGGCAGCATGGCCAGGGGTTCGATCATCAGCGGCATGCCGTACTTTTCACAGTCGGCGCGTACGCGGGCGATGTTCTGAACGCATTGGCGGAAGAGGTCCGGTTCGTCGGGCAGCATGAACAGGTTCACGACCACGCAGGCGGCATCCATTTCGATAGCGCCGATCAGCGGTTCGACCTCGTTTTGCAGCACCGCCCACATCGCCCGGTGGCGCACCTTGTTGTACGGGTTGCCCATGTCGATGCGCATCACCAGTGCCGGCTTGTCCTTGCCGGGCAGGTTCTGCAGCAGGTCGGCCTGACCGTAGTTCATCTGGATAGCATCCGGCCCGGCCTTCGCCAGTTTTTCGACCACGCCGGCCACGTCTTCCAACCCAACAAGGAAGCTCTGCTCGTTGCAGACCCCATGATCGATGGCAACGTCGAGGCAGCGGCCGTTGCCGAACAGCCGGTTCATGCGGACTTTCTTGTTCACGCGCATATTGCGCTCCTTTTGTTGTTTTCGCCGGGGAGGTTCGGCAGAAGGACGCCGTGCTGATGCTCCAGCAGCGACAGAAAGGCGGTGCGTTCGGTATCAGCCTGAGCCGTGCTCCAGCCTTTGCAGATGGCCAGGATTGAAAGTACGGCATCGACCAGTTGGCATGTCAGGTCGCCTGCTATGGCTATGATGGTACGACGCAGGAAGATGTCGGCCAGCGACTCGACGTGCTCACGCTCGATGATCAGCCGGATTTCGCCGGTGGAATAATCCGCGCCGGGCAACATCGGGTCCGGCACGACCGAAATTGCCGCCGCGATTCCGCCCGCCGACGTGCCGTAGCGTTCCAGAAGAGTTTGCGCGCGCAGCATCGTCAATCCGTGTTCCGCCGCCAGCCTGGCACACCAGTCGGCGGGATCGGAAGGAAAATCGCGGCCCCCGCCGATGGCGAGATCCTCGGTACCGACCGTGCGTACCAGCCCCGATCGCTCCAGCGCCATGTCGGCTGCCAGCGCGCCAAACGAGCGAAACGTCGTCCACTTGCCGCCGATCATGCACAGCGTCGCCGGCAAATTGCCAACCGGCTCGACGAATTCGCAGAAATGGTCGCGCGGGATGCGGCCCGTGAAACTGTCCTTGCTGGCTGGCAACGGCCTGACGCCCGAGAACCGGAAGACGATCTCATGCCTGGCGATTTTGATCGATGGGAAGACAAAGGCCAGCGACTGCAGGATGTACTGGAGTTCGTCGTCCTCGCAGCGCACGGTGTCAGGATCGTCGACGCGGATTTCGGTCGAGCCGATCAGAACCTTGCCGAGATAGGGAAACAGGATGCAGATGCGTCCATCCTCGTTCTCGTAATAGACCATGTTCGCACCAAGTGCGTCATGGAGCTCCTGGTTGTCGACGATCAGGTGCGAGCCTTTGGTGCCGCCCATCATGCGCGGTGCTGGCGCGCCGATCGCCTTGTTCGTCAGGTCGATCCAGCCGCCGGTGGCGTTGATGACGAGGCGCGGGCGCAGCGACAGGGTCTCCCCCGAAACGGTATCGGTCAGCGCGAGGCCATCTTCGTCGGAGCCGATCCGCGCATAGTTGAGCGCACGCGCGGCGCGTGAAGCCGCCATCGCGTCGTTCAGCATTTCAAGGCCAAGCCGCTCGGGTCGACTCACCCAGGCGTCGTAATAGGTCGCCGAACTACGGGTCGCCGGATTGATGGCCGGCCACGTCTTCAGCGTTTCCTTGCGCCCTCGGAAGCGATGGGTCGGCATCAGCCGGCGCGATGCCGTGAAGACGTCATAGAGCGTCAGCCCGGCCTTGATGACGAGTGCGCCGCGCCGGCTCGGCCGCCGTGTGAGGCCGAGGAAGCGGACGGCGCCATTGGCGATGCCGGAGAAGATGTCGAAGATCGGCACCGTCGTCGGCAGCGGCGCGACGTAGTGCGGCGCATTCCGCAAGAGCCGGTCGCGTTCCCGCAGCGATTCCTTGACCAGCTTGAACTCGCCATTCTCCAGATAGCGCAGGCCGCCATGCACCATGCGCGAAAGCGCTGCGCTGGCGCCGCTGCAATAATCGCCCTTCTCGGCGAGCAGCACGTCGACGCCCTGCAGGGCAAGCTCGCGAAAGACGCTGATGCCGTTGATGCCGCCGCCGATGATCAGCACGGCAATGTCGGGCCGCTCTCGCAGCGCGGCGAGTGTTTCGGTGCGCTTCATTGCGGAAATGCCTCGTTTGCTCAGGCAGCCATCTGGGAGAGATGCATGGCTATCGCTGTGTCGATGGCGGCCAGTTCATCGCGGCTGAGCCTGATCTCGCCGGCGCGCGCATTGTCGAGCGCCTGATCGGCGTTGCGGGCGCCGCATAGCGCAAAGGTGATGCCTGGCTGCGCCAGCGTCCAGGCAATCACGATCTGGGCCATCGAGGCTTCGTGCCGTTCGGCGATCGGGCGGATGGCCTGCTTGAGCGCCGCCACCTTCTGCCGGTTCCCGGCCGAGAAGCGCGGATTGTCCTTGCGCTGGTCGTCGCCGGTGAAGCTGCGCCCCGGATCGACCGACCCGGTGAGCAGGCCGAGCGCCAGAGAGGAGTAGCTCAGTGTCGCCAAATCGTGCCTGCGCGTGATCGGCAACAGCGTGCCTTCGAGCTCGCGGTCGATCATCGAATAGCGTTCCTGGATGGCGTCAAGCTGCCCGGCGGCGACATAGTGCTCAAGGTCCCCGGTGCTGACATTGCTTGCGCCGATCGCCCTGATCTTGCCGGACGCCTTCAGCTTCTCCAATGCCGCAACCGTCTCGGCGATCGGCGTGGTCGGGTCCTGCCAGTGGGTGATGTAGAGGTCGATGTAGTCGGTGCCGAGCCGCTTCAGGCTCTGTTCCACCTCATAGGCGATGCCGTCGGCGCCGAGATAGCGGTGCACCGGCTTGTCGTCCTGGTCGAAGAAATGGTTGCCCTTGCCGGAATGCCAGTTCAGCCCGCATTTGGTGGCGATCACCACCTTGTCGCGCTTGCCCTTGATCGCCTTGCCAACGATTTCCTCGCTGCGACCGAGGCCATAGGCAGGCGCGGTGTCGATCAGGCTGACGCCGGCGTCGATGGAGGCTTCGATGGCGCGGATCGAGGCTTGCTCGTCAGTGCCGCCCCACATCCAGCCGCCGATCGCCCAGGTGCCGAGACCTACGGCGGATGCCTGGATGCCGGACGCGCCGATCGCACGCAGGATTTGTTCTGAACTCATGCTGCCTCTCTTTCGGCAAGGTCGAGAATGCCAAGGCCGGTGGCCTCGTCGGTTACGATGATGTCGAGATGATTGCCGCGCATGGCGCTGAGGATCGGCGCGATCTTGCTCGGCCCGCTGGCGACGCCGATGGAGCGCGGAATGGTGGCGAATTCGTCAAGGGTGAGCGACACCAGCGAGCGGTTGAGCGAATAGTCGCTGAGCTTTCCGTTTCGGTCGATCAGGTGTGCCAGCAATTCGCCGGATGCGCCCGAACGTTCGATAGCCTGGCGGTCGGCGCTGGAGGAGGGATGCAGGTCGTAATAGCTGGAATCGTCGGTCAGGATAGAACCGACGCCGACCACGGCGACATCGGCCTCGCGCGCCCGGCGAAACACGTCCGCCACCGCGCGCACGCCCATCAGCATCTCGCGCTGTTCCGGCGTGTCGGCAAACAGCGGCGCATGGATCTGGTAGGCGCGGCCGCCCAGTCTGTCGGCCATCAGCGAGGCGACGTGATTGACGTCGGTGTAGTGTTTGCCCTGCACGAGCCCGGTCGCCGGAATGACTTCGACATCATAACCGCGGCCGGGCTTCAGCCCGGCGACCAGCGCGCTGACGCCTTTGCCGCCGGTAATCGAGATGGTGTCGCCGTCCTTGATCGTTTCGAGCAGGAGGTTGGCCGCCGCCTCGCCGACTCGCAGCAAGGCCGTCTGCGGGTTTTCCGACACCGTCGGCACCACGACCGCACGCTCGATGCCGCCGAGCCGCACCAGCCGCGCTTCGAGATCGACCAGATGGTCGATCGGCGACTTGATCTTGATCTCGACCAGGCCGAGCTGGTGGCCGCGCTTGATCAAACGGTTGACTGTGGCGTGCGAGATGCCGAGTTCCCTGGCGATCTCGGCCTGCGTCTTGCCCTCCATGTAGTGGAGGACAAGCGCCTGATGCATCTGGCGGACGGTCGAGATGTCGTCGCGTGTGTTTGGGGGTGCCATGATCGCTCTATCGTCTCGAACTCAGGACTTCTTGCGGTGCAGGAAGTGGTCGGCCGACACCGCAGCCAGGAGGATGCAGCCTTTGATCATGTCCTGCCAGTAGACGGAGATGTCGAGCAGGATCAGCGAACTGGTGACCACCGACAACAGCGCCATGCCGAGTATGGCGCCGAAGATCGTGCCCGAGCCGCCCTTGAGCGAGGCGCCGCCGATGACGGCCGCCGCGATCACGTTGAGCTCCATGCCGGCGCCGAAGGTCGGCGTGGCGGCGCCGAAGCGCGCCATGTAGATCACACCCGCGAAACCGGAGAGCGTCGCGCACAGCACCGTCACCCAGAACTTCACCTGGTTGGTCTTGATGCCGGAGAACTGCGCCGCCTTCTCGTTCGAGCCGGTGTAGAACACCTTGCGGAAGGCGGTGGCGCGCCGGAGCAGGAAATCGAAGATCGCCACCACGACCACGAAGATGATGATGACATAAGGCACGCCCTGGAGGTTGCCCTGGCCGATCGCCTTGAATTCCGGCGGCAGCGTGAACAACGACAGTGGCGTACCCTTGGTGATGACCAGGCACAGGCCACGCACGATCACCATCGCCGCCAGCGAGGTGATGAAATGGTTCAGCCCCACGACCGTCACGAAGAAACCCATCACCGCGCCGATCAGCGCACTTACTGCGATGCCGATCAGGCTCGCAGTCCAGGGATCCAGCCCGGCCAGGAACAGCGCCCCCGAAACCACCATCGAGAAGCAGACGACCGAGCCTACCGACAGGTCGATGCCGCCGACGATCAGCAGGATGGTCATGCCGACGACGACAATGCCCTCGATCGAGAAGCTCATCAGCATGGCTCGGAAGTTGCCCCAGGTGAGGAAATGCGGCGAGGCGAGGCTCATGGCGATGCAGAGCGCCAGGATGATGACGATCAGGCCGGCTTCGCGCATCGAGGCGAACCGAGCGAAGCTGGCACGGCGGCTGGCATCCGCCACCTTGATCTCGGCATGCATCGTGGTTTCTCCCGCGCTAGGCGACATTCTGGGCCTGCCCCTCATACACTGCGTTCGGTTGCACGCCGGAAGCCAGCATGATGATCGTTTCCTCGTTGAGTTGACCCGTTCCGAGCACGCCGGCGATGCGGCCTTCGCGCACCACAGCCACCCGGTCGCACAGACCGATGAGTTCGGGCAGTTCCGAGGAGATGACGATGATGCCGACGCCCCGGTTGGCGAGGTCTCGCAGCAGGCGATGAATCTCGACCTTGGCGCCGACATCGATGCCGCGCGTCGGCTCGTCCATGATGATGACCTTCGGTGCGACCGAAAGCTGCTTGGCAATCGCCACCTTCTGCTGGTTGCCGCCAGAAAGCGTCGATACAGCCGCATCGATGCCGGACATGCGCACGCCGAGTTGCCTGGCAAGGCTGGTCGCCTGATCTGCTTCGGCGCGGCGGTCGAGCAGGCCGAAACGGCCGGTAAGCTTGCCGAGGTCGAGTGCCGAAACATTGGCCGCGATCGACAGATCGAGGAAGACGCCGGAACGCTTGCGATCTTCGGAGAGATAGACGAGACCAGCGCGCACGGCATCGGCATAGCTGCGGATCGCAAGGTTTTTTCCGTCGAGTACGACGCTGCCGGCGGTCGCAGGCCTCAGCCCGCAGATCGTCTGCGCGATCTCGCTGCGGCCAGCGCCGATGAGACCGCCGATGCCGAGAATTTCACCAGTTCGCAATTCGAGATCGACATTGGCGAAACGGGTACCATCCGACAGGCCACTCACCGAGAGCAGTGCGCGGCCAGGCTTTGCGTCGGCGGGAAGCTTGTCGGGATAGAGCTGAGTGATCTCGCGGCCGACCATCTTGCGGACCACGTCGTTGGGCGACGTCGCCTCGATGGCCTCGGTCGCGACATAGCGACCGTCGCGGAAGACGGTGACGCGGTCGCACAGCGAAAAGATCTCGGCCATGCGATGGCTGATGTAGATGACGGAAATGCCGCGCTGCTTCAGCCCGCGCACGATTGCGAACAGGCGCTGCGCCTCGGTTTCGGTCAGTGCCGCGGTCGGCTCGTCGAGGATCAGCACCTTGCAGTCGAGCGTCAGCGCCTTGGCGATCTCGACCAGTTGCTGGCTGGAAATGGAAAGGTCCGCGACCTTGGTGCGCACCGCAATAGGCGCGAGCCGGTTCATCGCCTTCTCGGCGTCTGCATGGACCTGTTGGAAATTCATCAGCGGCGCGCGCCGGGCGTTGATCGCCGCCATGCAGATGTTCTCGGCGACCGTCGCATCCTGGCAGAGCGCGATTTCCTGATGCACCAGCGCGATGCCGATCTTCTGCGCCGCCGCGGGCGATGCGATCGTCACCGGCTTGCCGTCGATCAGGATGTCGCCCTCGTCTGGCTGCAGGATGCCGCCGATCATATTCATCAGCGTCGACTTGCCGGCGCCGTTCTCTCCGCACAGCGCATGGACCTCGCCGCGGCGCAGCTCGAACTGCACGCCACTCAGCGCATGGACCGGCCCGAACGCCTTGGAAAGGCTCCGGATCTGAAGGACGGGCGCGTCGCTCACGCCATGCTCCTGCGAAAAGAGTTCGGAAGGGGGCCGGAAGGGAAGACCCTTCCGGCTCTGATGTCGGTTCGGCTCGAGACTACTCTTCGATGCCCTTGGTGCCACGCCGCTTGAGATACTTGTCCCAATAGAAATCGTCGGCGTTGTCCTTGGTCACGATCGAGAAGCCATTGTCGACGAACGGCACCTTCATCGCGTTGGCGCCGGCGCGCTTGGCGTCGTTCATCGGGTCGATCAGTTCGGGATGCTTGGCCAGCCACAGAAGCATGAAGCCCATATAGCCTTGCATGCCCTGGTTGGGGTTGACCGAGCCGAAGATCTCGCCGGCCTTGATCATGTCGAGGATCTTGGCGTTGACGTCGGCCAGCATGACCCTGATCTTGCCGCCACCTTCCTTGGCCGCTTGAGCCGCGCCGATCGCCGAATTGGCTTCCGGCATGAAGACGGCACCGAGATCGGGATGGGCCTGAGCGAGGCTGAGCACCGCCTGATAGGCCTTGGTCGGGTCCTGGTTGGACGCGGCGCGACCGACCAGCTTCATATCAGGCCATTTGGCTTCCATGCGGGTGACAAAGGCCGAGATTCGCTTGTCGTGATTGTCCTGGCCGGGGTTCTCGAGGACCGCATATTCGCCCTTGCCGCCCATCGCCTCGGCGACGGCGTCGGCGGCATAGGTGCCTTCGGCGACATTGTCGGAGGTGATGTAGGAGACACGCTTGGAATTGGGCGAGTCGGCGGCGAAAGTCACCACCGCGGTGCCGCCGTCGGTAGCGCGGTTGATCGGCTCGATAAACGGATCGGAATTCATCGGATGCACCAGGATGCCGGCCGGCTTCTGCGCCAGTGCCTGGTCGAAAGTGGCGATCTGTTTGTTCACGTCATATTCCGGCGTGCCGGTATATTCAGTCTCACAGCCGAACTGCTGCCCGGCCTGCTTGAACATTTCATAGACGGGGAACCAGTATTCGACGCCCGATACCATGACGTTCATGACATATTTTTCACCCGGCTCGCATTTGAACGGGTTGGCGGTTTCGGCGTAGGCCTGGGTCGAGACCAAGATGGTCGACGCGGCCGCCGCCATGGCGAGCGTGCTCAGAAATTTGCGCAAGATTCCTCCCTTGGCCGAAGCCATGCTCAATGACAATCGCGAACGCCGCAGCGTCTCGCTGTCTGGATTGATTGACGCCGGACATCCTCCAGAAACCCGACGCTCCGACAATTACCGGCTTTTCCAACGCTGTCAATAAAATTCACTATATGAAATATATTTCAATATAGCTGGCGTCATTGTTCAGCGGCTCCAATGCGCGCCTCAGACGCAGCGGCACGAGCAAGCGAGCGGCTCAACGGCGGTCTGTGCCCCGATACACCACAGATATCATGAGCCAGCGCCCTTTCCCGAGCACCGCTATCGAGGCCAAAAGACCGTCGCTCGCAGCCATGCGATGCCAGCAATCCCTCACTAAGGACGACCATGACGCATTCAGCGTGCGCTTCGGCGCAGTTAGCGTCTTTTTTCTTTCGCGTTCGATCCACTATCCGCCCCCCGCCCTGGAAAACGGATAGGCAGATCATCATGAACATCGCGCAGATGCAGGAACAGCGACTGAAGGCACTCCAACTGACCGGATCGGGCGCGCCAAAATTGCCGTCGAACCCGTTCTTCGGTGTCGGCCCGATCACCGATGCGACCACCGATGAAGTGGACAGCCGCCTGCGGCGCATCGCCTTCGACGCCTGGATCGAGAAGACCTATCGCAAGTTCGACGACAGGGGCAACGACATCGGTGGCTTCACCACCGCCGAGATTTCCCGCAGCATGCACCGCGGCTACCCGGCGGACAAAATCCTGACCGATATGATCCGGGCGATCCATCGCTATTTCCACTTCCCGAAGGCGAACCGCATGGCAGTGGGACTCGGCGGCGGCCATAGCGGCTTCACTGTCTGCGTCCAGCACCTGATGAACGCCAACGACGCCTCCCAACGCGTCTATGTCGATACGCCGCAGCCAGAGAGCGATCCGTCCAGGTCCGCCGGCTTCTTCCGCCAGTCCTGGGCCACACAACTGATCGAGATGCAGCGTTTCGCCGAAAAAGGCTGCGAGAGCCGCATTCATTTCGCCGTCTCCGAAGGCGTGATCCCGACAGCAGCCGAGCTCTCCGCCCTCGGCGTCTCGATCTTCGTCGGCGTCGGCCACGAGACGACGGGGGCAAATGCCTATACCAGTGCCGAGATCCACGAACTGCTGAGCTGGATAGACGGCGATCCGACCAACCGTCATGCGGTGTTCGATGCCACCTCAATGCTCGGTGCCATGCCGTGGGAGCCCGAACTCGTCGACGCCGTGATGGCGAAGTGCTGCCTGTTCATGCCATTCCAGAAGGCGATCGGCGGGGTGTCAGGCTATTTTGTCGCCTCCTTCACGCCCCACGCACTGGCACTGATCGAGAAGAACCAGCAAAATCCCGCCTGGGCGATCCCGCGCCAGTTGAAGATCGCGCCGCCGATCGACCCCAAGCTACCGCTTTCGGCCAGGCGCTCCGTAGATGCCGGGCCATTCTACGACGCCGCAGAAGACCGCATGCTCGGCGGCGTCATCAACACCTACAGCGCACTTGCCTTTGCCGAGACCACCTTCGGCCTTTTGCAGTCGGAGGCTCGGGTCGGCTCTGTCGTCGAGCTCAACCGCCGTTCCGCCACCAATCGCAAGGTGATCGACGAGTGGGTCAAGTCGCACCCGATGCTATCGCTGACAGTCACCGATGCCGAACGGCGCGGCGCGGCGGTAACGCTCCTTAAGGTCGAGGACGACGGCATCACCGACCCCGGCATCCACGCCCGCATCATCGCCCGGTCGAAACAGCTGCTCGGCTATGAGGGCATCACCCATCCGAATGGCGAATATGAGCCCGGCCTCGACGCGGCCCGCTACGTCAATGCCTTCCCGGGAACGCCAGGCGACTATCGTGCCTGGGTCGGGGGCATCCGCGAGCCCGAAGATATCGTCGCGCTGCTGGAGAACCTGCAATACGCCTATCTGCGCGCCAAGATCGTCGTTCTCGAAGAGGAACTGGCGAAGAACGGCGTGACCTTCGAGGCCCAGGCCAATTCAGGCGGCGGCGGCCGCAAGGACGACCCTGCGCGCGCCTATGCGGTGCTGATCGCCGATCTGGTCGGCCTGCGCTTCGGCGCCGACGGCCAGCCGGATCACAGCGAGATAAAGGCCTACATCGAAGAAAAGGGGGGCGTCTTCCATCTCGGACCGCTCGGCGAGCGGTCGGCGCTTGAGAAGGGCCGCATCCATTTCTACTACCAGCCCAATTTGAGTACCGAGGCGGAGATCCTTCCGCAGACCGACAAGGGCCAGTACGACGCGCTGATCGCGGCGGCGACCTTCATCCCGAAGGCCTCCGTGTTCCCGCTCGGCGGCGTGCGCATTGGCGCCGGCACCGGCAACATGGGCTCGGCCTCCTGGGGCGGCGGCAATGGCGAGGGCGGCGAAGCGCCGTTGATGAACACGCCAGGCATCAACAGCCGGGCAACCGCCCAGATGGCGATGAAGGCGATCCTGAGAGTCGTTCCTGATCTGCCGGTCGACAGGCTGCACCGGATGGTCGCCGGCGGCGACTTCGACACCGGCCGACAGCTCAAGGATTTTCCGACCGCCAAGCTCGAGGGCCGCAAGATCGCCGTTCTCGGCTACGGCAACATCGGCCGCGAAGTCGCCAAGCTGGCCAAGGCCTTCGGCATGAAGGTGACGATCTACGCCCGCGAGCATCACAAGCGCTGGATCGAGGGGGAAGGCTTCAAACATGCCGCAAATCCGATTGCCGCCGCAACCGGCGCCGACGTGCTCTCTGTCCATATCGGTCTCGGCCGCCTGGATGCGGCGAGAGGCGTCTATTCCAACGCCGGAACCGTCGATGCGAAGGTGCTCGACGTGATGAACGACGGCGCGGTGCTGGTCAATTACGACCGGGGCGAGGTCGTCGATGCCGCCGCGCTCGACGAGGCACTGTCGTCCGGCAAGATCGCGCATGCAGCGATCGACGCCGATCTCTTCAAAGACGCCGCGACCGGCAGACTCAGCGGACCGATGCTTCCTTACCTGCCGCTCGAAGAGCGCCATAAGGGCAGGCTGGAGCTGCTGCCGCACGCCGCCGCAGACACCGACCATCCCTCCCGGGTAACCGGTGCGAAGCAGGCAGTCGACCAGGTCTTCGACGTCATCCGTTTCAAGTCGGTCACCAATCTCAAAGGCGATCTGCCGGAAGGTTATGTGTCAGCCGGCAGCCGCACCCCCGGCGGCATCGGTAAAGTGACGAAGCAGGTGGTTGCTGAAGTCCGCGGCAAGGCGAAGCTCCTGGACGAACTGCGGCAGGCTTCGGAAAAGGTCGCGGCGATCCTTGGGGCACTTTCCTCCGTTTCCGATCCGGATCATCGCGACCGGATCATAGATCGCTACACCGGGCTGCTTGTCGAAAGCGCCGGCCGGCAACGGGCTCTGCTCGACCAGTTCGGCCTCTACGGGCCGGCGGAGGACTGAGATCGCTGCAGAAGGTTGCCGAGTGGCGCGCTGAACAGCGCCTTTCGAGGAACGCGTGCACAGCATTGGCACAGCGATCCCCGGCTCCAATGGCATCCGATTGGCGCGCTGGCGGTGACTTCGCCGGCTTCGCGCCTCGACGAGACTGTCGAGGCTAGCCAAAGCCAGGCGGCGATCAAGGCGGGTGCTGTAGATTGCGGCACGTCTCGCCTGCAAGGCCTGAACCCATCCTCTTTATCGTCCTTAGCCTTCTCCATCTGAATTTTTGAACGGCGTTCATTTTTCTCTTGAACGCCGTTCACGATATGCTATGTTGCATTTGTGAACGGCGTTCACGGAGGAAGGCAAACCACCGGTCATGGCGCACCGCCCAGGAGCAGTGCCGACGCGTGCTCGAACGGATGAATAAAAAGCCTGATTGTTTCCGGTCTGAAACAGGCCAGCGCCGACCCAACTTAACCCTGAAACGAAAGGATCATATCGATGCCAAGCTATGCTCCCAACCATTCAAGCATTTGGAGAACGTCCGTCACCATCACCAAGGCGTTGCGTGATGCGGAGGAAGCAGGCCCGTTCATCAACAGGTTGAAAGACGCCAAGACCGAAAAGCTGCTGATGGATATCAACCGCAGTAACGAAGTTTAATCCGGTTCCCGCTAACAACGAGGCTCAAACCGCGCAAGCAACCGCTCGATCCATTCGGATTGCTCGATGGCCTTGCCCAATGGAAATTGCCATGAACAACAACCTGATGACGTCACGGCGCTTCGCACCTCTCTTCTGGACGCAATTCCTCTCGGCCTTCAATGACAATTTCCTGAAGAACACGCTGGTGTTCCTTATCCTGTTCACACTGGCTGCGGACAAGGCGGCGTCATTGGTAACGCTCGCGGGAGCTGTTTTCATGGCCCCGTTCCTGCTTCTGTCCGCACTTGGCGGCGAGATCGCCGACCGCTTCGACAAGGCCGCCGTGGCGCGCAAGTTGAAGCTCGTCGAGATCGGCGCCGCCATGCTGGCGGTCGTCGGCATCGCGCTCTCGTCGATCCCGGTGCTGTTGACGGCACTGTTCCTGTTTGGCGTCATTTCGGCGCTGTTTGGGCCGATCAAATACGGCATCCTGCCGGATCACCTCGAGCGCAAGGAACTGCCGCGCGCCAACGCCTGGATCGAGTCGGCCACCTTCGCCGCCATCCTCGGCGGCACGATCGTCGGCGGCATTGTCTCGTCCGACGGCATCGGCGTCGCCGTATTCGGTCCGATGATGATGATCCTCGCCGTCGGTTGCTGGTTCGTCAGCCGCTACATCCCGGCGACCGGCTCGGCCGCACCGAACCTGGTGATAGACAAGAACATCCTGCGCTCCACCTGGCGGCTGGTCAGCGAGTTGCGCACCAACCAGCGCATCTGGCGGGCCGCACTGATGGCGTCATGGTTCTGGCTGGTCGGCGCCATCATCCTTTCCATCCTGCCCCCCATGGTCAAGGATTCGCTCGGCGGCACCGAAATCGCCGTGACCGCCTATCTCGCCGTCTTCGCGGTCGCCGTCGCCATCGGTTCGGCCATTGCCGCGTGGATGTCGCAGGGGCGCATGGTGCTGTTGCCCGCCCCGGTCGGCACGGCCCTGATGGCCCTGTTCGGACTTGATCTCGGCTGGAGCGTCTGGGGCCTGCAGGCCTCTGCCCAGGCGCAGACGCTCAGCGCCTTCTTTGCCGGCCAGAACACCATCCGTGTCGCCATCGACCTGGCCGGCCTGGCGATTGCCGGCGCCTTCCTCGTCGTGCCGACCTTTGCGGCGGTGCAGGCGTGGGCGCCGGAGGATCGCCGTGCCCGTGTCGTCGCCGCGGTCAACGTCGTCAGCGCCGGCTTCATGACCATCGGTGGCGGTCTTGTCGCCGCCATCCAGGCAGCCGGCGTCTCCATAGCAGGCGTGCTGTTCGGCCTCGCCGTCATCAATGCCGTCGCCGCATGGCTGATGCTGAAGTATTTGCCGACGAACGCTTTCCGCGATTTCGTCTCCATCTTGTTCCGCGCCTTCCATCATCTGGAGGTGGAGGGGCTGGATAACCTCAAGGCCGCTGGCCCGGCCCCGATCCTGGCGCTCAACCATGTCAGCTTCCTCGATGGTCCGCTGGCGCTGACGCTGACCGATGAGGAGCCGGTCTTCGCCATCGACCACACCATCGCGCAGGCCTGGTGGATGAAGCCGTTCCTGAAGCTCGCCCGCGCGCTGCCGCTCAATCCGGCCAAGCCGATGTCGACCCGCACGCTGATCAAGATCGTGCAAGGCGGCGATCCGCTGGTCATCTTCCCCGAAGGCCGCATCACCGTCACCGGCGGCCTGATGAAGGTCTATGACGGCGCCGCCATGGTCGCTGACAAGACCGGCTCGATGGTGGTACCGGTCCGCATCGAAGGGCTGGAGAAGAGCTACTTTTCGCGCCTGACGTCACAGCATGTGCGCCGACGCCTGTTTCCGAAGGTCAAGGTGACCATTCTGGAGCCGGTGAGGCTCGAAGTTGCGCCGGAGTTGAAGGGCCGCAAGCGCCGTGCCGCGGCGGGTGCCGCACTCTACCAGGTCATGTCGGACCTCGTCTTCCGCACCCAGGACATCGACAAGACCGTGCTGGAAAAGATCATCCAGACGGCGGACGAACGCGGCATGAAAAAGCTCGCCGTGGAGGATCCGGTCACCGGTTCACTGAGCTACGGCAAGCTGCTGACGGGTGCCGCGGTGCTCGGCGAGAAGTTCGAACACCTCTATGCCGACCAGCAGACGCTGGGCGTCATGCTGCCCAACGCCAACGGCGCTTGCGCGACGTTGCTCGGCGTCATGTCGGCGGGCAAGGTTCCGGCGATGATCAACTTCACCGCTGGTGCCGCGAACATCCTCTCGGCCTGCAAGGCCGCCGACGTGCGGACCGTGCTCACCTCGCGCGCCTTTGTCGAACAGGCAAAGCTCGGTGCGGTGGTCGAGGAGCTCGGCCGCGCGGTGGACATCGTCTGGCTCGACGATTTGCGGGCCAGCATCGGTCTCAAGGACAAGCTGCTCGGCCTGTTGCGCAAGAGCACGCCGCGGGTTGCCCGCAAGCCCGACGATGCGGCGGTGATCCTGTTCACCTCAGGTTCGGAAGGCACGCCCAAGGGCGTGGTGCTGACCCACCGCAACATCCTGGCCAATGCCGCCCAGGCCGCCTCGCGCATCGACTTCCATTCGGGCGACAAGGTCTTCAACATCCTGCCGATCTTCCATTCCTTCGGCATGACGGCGGGCACTGTGCTGCCGCTGATCTCCGGCGTGCCGGTCTACTTCTACCCCTCGCCGCTGCACTATCGCATCGTGCCGGAACTGATCTACGCGTCGAACGCGACGATCATCTTCGGCACCGACACGTTCCTCTCAGGCTATGCGCGCACGGCACACCCCTACGACTTCCGTTCGGTGCGCTACTGTTTTGCCGGCGCCGAGCCGGTGAAGGGCGCGACGCGCATGACCTATATGGAGAAGTTCGGTCTGCGCATCCTCGAGGGCTACGGCGTGACCGAAGCAGCACCGGTGATCTCCATCAACACGCCGATGTACAACAGGTCCGGCAGCGTCGGCAAAATCATGCCCGGCATGGAGTATCGCTTGGATCCGGTGCCCGGCGTCGATGATGGCGGACGGCTCTATGTGCGCGGCCCCAATGTCATGTCGGGCTATCTGCGCGCCGAGAAGCCGGGCGTGCTCGAGCCGCTGGAAGACGGTTGGCATGACACCGGTGACGTCGTCACCGTCGACGAGGCCGGGTTCATCACCATTCGCGGCCGCGCCAAGCGCTTCGCCAAGATCGGCGGCGAGATGATCTCGCTGGCGGCCGTGGAAGTGCTGGCCGGCGAATTGTGGAAGGGATCGCTGTCGGCCGTCGCCACCGTGCCGGATGCCCGCAAGGGCGAAAAGCTGATCCTGATCACCGAGGCGCCCAACGCCACGCGCGCCGAATTCCTGGCCTTCGCCAAGGCCAACGGCGCCATGGACCTGATGGTGCCGGCCGAAGTGCGCATCGTTGCGAAAGTGCCGGTCCTCGGTTCCGGCAAGCTCGACTTCGCCGGCGTGACGAAGATGGTGCGCAGCGAAGAAGACATGAAGATCAAGGCAGCTTGATCCGCGTACGAAGGGGCCGGCGCAAAACGCCGGCCCGTTCGGGCGATCTCTCAGCCTTGGCGGTGATCGCATCGGATAAGTTGCCATCAACCGGGTCCGGGGCCTAGCAAAGAGCCTTAATTCCAAATTGCAAGCTTGTTCAAAGATCGGCGAATGCGCACTTGTCGAGATCGCTGCCGCGACCGCGGCCGTGCTAGGCGACGAGGCCTGGTCTAACTTGGTTTATCTCTTCGATTGGGACGGGATGACCCGTGAGAAAACCCTGTATCGAATGGACGCCCAGGCGCTGCAGCAACATCTGCTGCTCTTCAGTTTCGACGCCTTCCGCGAGCACGGCATGGTCGAGATTGCGCAGAAGCCCGACCATGTCCTGCAACAGGCTTAGGCCACGAGATGTCTGGCAATCGTGGAGGAAACTGCGATCGATCTTGACGACGTCGAATTTGAAACGGCGGAGCCAGGAAAGGCCTGCAAATCCCGTTCCGAAGTCATCCAGCCAGATTTGAACGCCCAGGTTTCGCAGCCGCTCCATGTTTCTTACGGCTTGCGCCTCCAGAAAGATGTCGCTTCCTTCGGTGATCTCAATGGCAAGCTTCTGTGGCGCAAGGCCGTGCCGACCGAGGATCTCGGTAATTCGCAGTGAAAAATTAGGAGCCTTGAGCTGACGAACTGATACGTTCGCCGTCACGACCGAGCCCAATCCATATTCCACCATGTCACTGCAGGCTTGATCAATTAACCAGGTACCCAGTTCCACGATCGCGCCAGTTTGCTCGGCAACCGGTATGAACACGGACGGACTGATCATAGTGCCGTCGAAGTCGCACACGCGCATGAGCGTCTCATGGCCCAACAGTCGTCCTGACGCCAGGTCGCAAATTGGCTGATAGGCCACGGAAACGAGTTGCTTGGAAACTGCGAGCTTCAACAGTTCTGAGAGATTTTCGCTGGAGCGATCTCGGTCGGTAGCGTGCGGATCGTAAATAGTGAACGTTGCGCGGCCGGCAAACTTGGACGTGTAGAGGGCGCGATCAGCTTCCTGCAGCAGGATGCGAAGTTCCATGCTTTGATCGGCGCGCGTCAACGAGGCGCCGGCGCTGATGGTGACGATGTTTAGCTTGTCGCCCCGATCGGGGTGGTGGATATGCAAATCCTCTACGGCGCGACAAAACTGCTGCGTGAGCTCATTGAGGTGAGCACGCCCAGTGACCTTGCAGAGGACAACGAACTCTTCGCCGCCATAGCGGGCCGCGATGGCGTTGTTCGAAGCTGCCGTCTCGGAAAGGACATGGGCAAGTTTGATCAGGCAATCATCGCCGGCCTGATGACCAAGTCCATCATTGAATCTCTTGAAGTAGTCCACGTCGATCAGAATGAGGCCTATTTCGTCGTCGTCCGTGGCCCACTCGTTGCGCATCTCCGAGAATTCTCGAATGATCGCCCGGCGATTTTTCATTCCCGTGAGCGGATCCGTATCCGCGATTTCCGTCAGCTTTTGCCCCTTCTTGATAGCAGCCTGTTCTTGAATTTGCGCCCGAAGTGCATGCAGGAAAGTTTGGTACCGCTCTACGCTAAGTCGCCAGGAAAGGTAGAGCGACAGCACCAGGCAATTCACGAAATAGGCTGACAGCACGACGCGGGCGACGACGTCGGTCTGAAGGGAAAAAAGCGCTGCGCCCATGAAGCTCATGGTCACCGTCGCCGATGAAATCGCTGAAAGCCAGAAACGAAAGTTAAAGAATAAGTTCGCTCCAAGAATAAATACTGTTCCAAAGACCATAAAGTGGGACAGCGCCGCCTGGTGGCCTGTTCCAAGAGCAGATAGCAGCCATCCGACTGCACCGATCACAATCGCCAGCGCTGCCACGAGATGTAAGGTCGTAAGGGCGAAGCCCCGTCGGGCGATTAGCTCGACGAGCACCAGGGAGGTGATCCCCAGCGTTAGGCGGGTCAGCACAAGCCGACCGGCGATGTCCGGAAAAAGAAACCAATCGAAGAGACCGTAAGCCACATAGCTAAGAACAGCAGCCCTCATACCCCATTGCACGAGCTTGCGGTTTTCACTGGCCTCCTTCTGGAGGAACCTCGCCAAAAGTGTCGGATCGGGCGAATGCCAGCGCGGGCGCGCGAGCGCTGCGACCACCCTCTGAGCAACCTCCTCAGTCAGTTGCATTATGACGCTCCTCCGCCACCCCCGGTAGCGAATGCAATAGCCGAGGTCGCTTGTCGGACGCAGGATGAAGGCATCACTGTCCGCAAAAAAGGCTGAATATCGCTAATCACCAGTAAACGCGGGTAGTCCGGATTTAGCGGAGCCGGGTCGACGCCGGCGCTCCCGCCACTGCATAAAATTTTATGAAAATATTTCGCATCATCCACACCGCGTCTATAGTTGTTCGCCGTGGACCGGAGGGTATACGGCATGCGGCTCAACGCAGAATTACAACTCGACGAATACAGCCTCGTCACTACCAAGTTGATGAAGAGGCATGCCACGACATCTGACGAAACTGTCGATACCGACGAGTTGCGGAAGAGGACGGCCCAGCTCGCACTCGTGCTGGATCTCGCGAATCAAGCTTTCGTGCGGCACAAACCGGCCGGCCTGACTGTCGACCGCCTGGCAGGGAGACTCCATAAGCTTCGCAGGCAGGTTGCTCCTGCGGTCTGGCAGAAACTCATCCCCTTGGCCCAGCAACATCCCGTGGCACAATATTTGATCCAGGATCCGTTCACGCGCTGGTCGGTTGAAAAGCCGCGCGGGTATTCGGGCGATGCAAGCCTGCTGGACATTTACTACAAGCACCCCGTCGCCGAAGAGATCGTTGCTTCGTCGACCTCGCTTGGCCGACAGATCTACGCCTATACCAGTGAAGCGGCGAGTTCTGTGGCGGGGCGCGAGCGCCGGGACATACTAACCAGAACTGTGGACGAAACGGTCCGCAGGGTGGAAAAGGCAGAGGTGCTGGCAATTGCATGCGGTCACCTACGAGAAGCTGAATGCTCCGAGGCGCTCGCCAAGCAACAACTGCGGCGTTGGGTCGGCCTGGATCAAGACCCCGTCAGCGTAGCCACGGTGAACCACGACTTTGTCGGCACTGCAGTCGAGGCACTCCACGGCTCTGTACGTGGAATTCTTCGCCGCGCCTACGCTCTTGGTACATTCGATCTCGTCTACGCATCGGGGCTCTACGACTACCTCCCGCGTGCCATCGGCGTCCGCCTGCTTCAGAGAGCGTTGGAACTGGTCAAGCCTGGGGGCGAATTCCTGTTTGCCAATTTCAGCGATGAGATCACGACGGATGGCTACATGGAGACCTTCATGGATTGGCCACTCATCCTGCGTTCGGCCGACGATATGTGGAGCATCATCAATGCCGCAATCGGCAAGGGTTCCTTCGAAGCCCAAGTCTATTATGGATCGAACCGGAACATCGTTTACGGCAAAGTCAGGAAGGGTGATCTCTGAGCGCGAAATTTCGCGCAGGCATCCTTGGAACAATGTGGGGATCTACCAGGGCAACGCAACCAGAAGCGGATCGAGTGCGGGGCCATAAAGATCAACCCTCCGCATCAACATGAGGCTGCCCATTCCGCGATGAACGGCATCGATCTTGCGGCTGCCTTTCGTGTCACGACGGAGACCCAACTGGAGCGGCGCAGGAATTTCTGACAATCAGGGTTGATTTCAGCCTGATGGACCGCGGTGCGGAGGACAATCCGTGGATCCGTTCAACGAGCATCTGCGCAGCTCTGCGGCCGATTTCAGTGCAGGGCTGCGCGACCAAGGTCAGCCGAGGCTCGAAAAAATCCGCCCATTCAAAATCGTCGAAGCCGGCAAGCGATATGTCTTCGGGTATTCTCAGGCCCGCGGTGCGGATCGCTGCCACGGCTCCGATCGTTGTCAGATTGTTTCCAGTGATGATGCCGGTCGGCGGATTTGCCAATCTCAGCAAGGTCGCCACCGCGTGCTGAGTGGCCTCGAAATTCCTATTCGAAGGCTGCACAAGGTCCGCATCGAAGCCGATGCCATTGCGCTCGAGGCCCATCCTGTAGCCTTCGATGCGCTCGCTTGTGGTGCTGAACCCTGCCTGACCGCCGATCATGCCGATCCGTCTGTGGCCAAGTCCCGCCATATGTGAAACCAGACCGGCGACAGCATGCTTGTTTTCAACACCGACATGGTCGAAGGCAGACTCAGCGAACCTGTCGACGAGCACGGTCGGAATGCCGCTCGTCTCCAGGTAGCGAATGGTCCTGTTTTCGGGGTCGCCGCATGGGGCCAGGATGATGCCGTCGACCCTGCGCTCCTGCAACGCCTGAACGACGGCAAGTTCGTGATCCGGCTCGTCGCGTGTGTCGGCGAGGAAGACCAGCAGGCCGAGGCGCGCGCACTCGCTCTCGATGGCGCAGATGATGTCGCTGAAATAGGGATTGGTAATCGCCGATATCGCGATGCCGACATAGTTGCTGACGTTGCGCGCGAGCGACCGCGCCAGCGCATTTGGCTGATATCCCGTTGCCGCGATCGCCTCGTTCACCAAGGCCGTTTTTTCGGGGCTGACGAGGCGCGTGCCGTTGATGACATGCGACACCGTGGACATGGACACTCCGGCTCGGCGAGCGACGTCGGTGATCGTTATAGCCGCTCTTCTCGCCATCCCCGCACCTCAATCCGGCACCTGTCTGTCCAGGAATGTCCCGCGGCCGCCGACTCGCAGCCGACTATTCATTGTTGCCAGGCATAATCAATGAGGTTTTCGCCGCTGTCGCCGTTGAAGTAATGGACGTGGTCCATGTCGATGGAAAACAGCCGGTCGTCCCCAAGCTTGGAACGGTCGCTGGGCGGCAGCCGCGCTATGCATCTGTGGTCGCCGGCGCTGAGGTCGAGAAGAATCTCGTGGCCGAGATGCTGAACCACATCGACATTGAACGCGATCGAATCGCTCCCTGGGATGGCGCCGGGCTGCAGGATCCTGAAATGCTCCGGCCGCACGCCCAACGTGACCGTTTTTCCCTGCTGGCCGGCAAGCGCCGCGCGCCGGCACTCCGGAACCGCGATCCGCAACCGGCAGGCCTGGTCCAGGAGGGCGTTGCCGTCGTAGAGCAGGCGCAGGAAGTTCATCGCTGGCGATCCGATGAAGCCGGCGACGAACTGGTTGGCGGGCCGGTTGTAGACCTCGAGCGGTGCGGCCGCCTGCTGGATCTTGCCGCCGTTCATGACCACGATCTTGCTGCCCATGGTCATGGCCTCGGCCTGGTCGTGAGTGACATAGACGGTCGTGGTTCCGACCTCCTGGTGCATCTTGGTCAGGAAACTGCGCGCCTCGATGCGCATCTTCGCATCGAGGTTGGACAGCGGTTCGTCCATGAGAAACACGCCGGGACGGCGCACCAGCGCCCGCCCAAGCGCGACGCGCTGCCGCTGGCCGCCGGATAGCGCCTTGGGCAGCCTGTCGAGCAGGTCATCGATGCGCAGCCGCTGCGCCACCTGCCGTATCTGCGTTTCGATCTCGGCTTTCGGCGTCTTCCGGATCTTCATGCCGAAGGCGATGTTGTCGCGCACCGTCATATGCGGGAACAGCGCATAGGACTGGAATACCATGGCGATGTCGCGGTCCTTCGGCGGCAGCGTGGTGACGTCGCGTGCGCCGATGCGAAGCGTGCCGCCGGTGATCGATTCCAGCCCGGCGATCATGTTCAGCGTCGTCGTCTTGCCACAGCCGGACGGTCCCACCAGCACGGTGAATTCGCCATCGGCAATGTCCAGGTTCAGCCCGGACAGAACCGGCACCATGGCATAGCGCTTCTCGACGTCCTTCAGGGACACTTCAGCCATTACAAAGTCCTTGTTGCACAGTCATCGAAATCAGCCCTTCACGGCGCCGGAGAGATTGCCGCCCGAGATCTGCCGGTAGGTCAGGATGAACAGGATGACGATCGGCAATTGCGAGATGACGAGGCCCGCCGCCGGCAGGTTGAAGACGGCAAGGTAACGGTCGCTGTTCAGCTTCAGCATGCCGACTGTCACCGGGAAATTCTCCTCGCTGTTGAGGAACACCAGCCCGAACACGAACTCCTTCCAGATGGCGATGAAGTTCAGCGTGTAGCCAACCAGAATGCCGGGAACCGACAGCGGCAGGATCACCTTCCAGAAAACCTGGAAGTCGGTCGCGCCCTCGACATAGGCGGCCTTCTCGATTTCCGGCGGGATCGTCGTCATGAAGCCGCGCAGGATCAGCACCTGCAGCGGCATTCCATAGACGCCGTGAACGATGATCAGGCCGATCTTGGTGTCCAGCAGATGGAAGGTGCGCAAAGTGTCGTAGAGCGGGATCAGCACCGTCTGCTGCGGCAGCATCAGGCCGGTCAGCAGCAGGCCGAAGATCCATTTGCGGCCGGGCACGTTCATGCGGCTGAGCGCAAAGGCCGGAACCAGCGCCAGCGTTACGGCCAGCGCGGACCCGGCCGTGGCATAGATCAGGCTGTTCCTCAACAGCGTGCCGAAGCCGAGGCCGAACCAGACGTCGATATAGGGCTGGATGGTCGGCGACCTGGGCAAGGCGAAGGGTCCGGCCAGGAACTCGGCGTTCGACTTGATCGACGTCATCACGATCAGGAGCAGCGGTCCGAGCCATACCGCCGCCAGCACCAGCATGAGCAGGGTCGCGGCGAGTTTGGGCAGGACCGAGGCGAAGCTGCCGCGGCGCATGGCGCTGGCGTTCAGGGTCGCGTCAGACATCGAAGGCACCCTTCAGAACCTTGCCGAGCAGGAGAGCTGCCAGCGATCCCGCAATCACCAGGATGACGACGCTGAGTGCGGCGCCGTAGCCGAAGCGGGAGTTCCAGAAGCTCTCCATGTAGACGAGATAGCCGAGCACGTTCGTCATTCCGAACGGCGCGCCCTTGGTCAGCACCGCGATCAGGTCGAAGGCTCGCAGCGATTCAAACAGCGTCAGCATGACGATGATCGCGGTGACGGGGCGCAACTGGGGCAGGGCAACGCTGCGGATCATGCGCCAGTGTCCGGCACCCTCGATGCGTGCGGCGTCGAATGTTTCCTTCGGAACATCGCCAAGGCCGGCGAAGTAGAAGATCATCGGCATGCCGGTGAAGGCCCAGCCCGAAATGACCGCCAGCGTGTAAAGTGCGATGCGGTAGTCGCCGAACCATTCATGCACCAGGAAGCCGAGCCCGACCGACCGCAGCAAGGTGTCGAAGGCGCCGAACACCGGATTGAGGATGAGCAGGAACATCAGCCCGACCGCGATCAGCGACATGGTCACCGGAAAGAAGACGATCGTGCGCAGCAGAGACGGGGCAAACACCAGCCGCGCCTTCATCACATAGGCGATGAGGAAGCCGAGCGAGACCGGAAAGACCAGCGAAACGACCAGCCACTTGGCGTTGTTGACCAGCGCTATGTAGAAATACTTGTCATGGAGGAGGTAGGCGTAGTTGGCGAAGCCGACGAATTTCTTCTGCGGCGCCATGCCGTTCCATTCGAAGAAGCTGAGGTAGATCGTGTAGACGATCGGGTAGCCGATGAAACAGGCGAACACCAGCAACGGCACGGCGACGCCGAACACGGTCACGAACACATGCCGGCGGGCGAAGCCGACGAAGGTGCCGTCATCGAAGCGGCTTGCGCTGCTGGCCATGGTTGCGCCTTTCGATTTGATTTCGGAAATGGACGGGCGGCGTCGCGTTGCGGCGGCGCACTGAAGCGCCGCCGCCGGGGAGGATGCGGGGCGAAGTGCGCAGCACTTCTCCCGCTCGGTCATCGCCTAGGACTTCTTGACGCGCGCCGCTTCGTCCTCGGTCAGCTTCATGGCGTCTTCGGGTGACATGGCGCCGGCCAGCACACCCTGGACGCCGTCGAGGAACTTGTCCGAGATCGCCGGCGGCGTGGCGTGGTCGACATGCATGAAGGTGAAGGAGCCGGACTCCGCCATTGCCTTGCCCAGCCGCTGTTCCATCTCGCTCAGCCGCGACAGGTCGGAATTGACGTTCGACGGGAAAGGCTTGTCGATCTCGAGCTTCTTGCTCATCGCTGCGTCGGACACCATCCAGTCCAGGAACTCCGCCGCTGCATCCTTGTTCGGGCTGTTCGCATGGATCATGATCGTGTCCTCGGCGAACACCGACATCACCGGCTTTTTGCCCGGGAAAGCCGGCATCGGGAAGAAGTCCATCGGCACGACGCAGCATTGCGGCTGGTCGCCGCGGAAGCGGCCGAGATTGAACGAGCCCTGATACCAGTGCAGGCCGTGCCCCTGCGTCCACGGCACCATGGCGGGCCCGAGATCGATCGAGTTGAACGACGGCTCGAACATCCCGTCCTGAGCCAGTTTCTGCATCATGGCGGTGACATCGACGGCGCGCGGGTCGGTCCACGGAATGGTGCCGTTGATCAGCCCGTCATAGACGTCCAGCCCATGCTTGTTGACCAGGATCGCCGACCACATGAATTGCGAGGGCCACTTCTTCTGGTTGGCCAGCATGAAGGCGGCAAGGCCGGCTTCCTTGCCCTTCTGGGCATTGGCCATGAGTTCGTCCCAGGTGGTTGGAACCTTGAGCCCGAGCTTCTCGTAGATGTCCTTGCGGTACCAGACCACCGAGGCGCACATCTCCGTCGGCACGAAATGCTTCTTGCCGTTGTAGACGGACAGCGTGACGCCGGCCGGGTTCAGCTTCTTGTCCCAGCCATATTTTTCGTAATAGGGCGTCAGATCGGCAGAGAAACCGTTGTCGACGATCTCCTTGCCGCGTCCGCCTTCCCAGGAATAGAAAAGATCCGGCGGATTGCTCGAAGACAGTTCGATTGTCTGCTTGGTCTTGTAGGTCTCGCCGTCGACGCTGGCGCCGGTAACATGGACGCGGTCGCCGTTCTTCTTGTTCCATTCGTCGATCAGCCAGTTGGCGTAGACCTCGGAAGAGGGCCACGGCGCCCGGTAGAAATACCGGAGTTCGGCGGGTGCGGCCCGCGCCATCTTGACCCCTGACGCAGCCGCCACGGCCGTGGCGCCAAGCGCCGCCGAAGCTTTCACGAAGGTGCGGCGAGACAGTCCGTTCTGCTTGAAGTTCATCGGTTCCTCCCGTTCGGTTTGACTATTCACAGGCAGCATCAGGTCGCCACGAAGCGCGGGCGCGACGTGTGCCGGCAAGGGCTGTTGCTGATCCTCCGAAGGCGAATACGGCAGTGCGGTTCTGCATCACCAAATTCGTCACGGAGATTGAATTAATCCAATCGAAGCGCTTGCGCAAGCGCTTCGATATGCATTTTTCGTCTTTTTGCGCGTGTCATGCGGCCTGTCGACATCTATGGCCTGGCAGAGCCCTTCCGTCGGTTTCGCGATCGCAATTCCTTGGTGTCACGGATGGTCCCCGGAACAGCAAAAAAGGCCAGGGCGCCGCTTAGGCGCCCTGGCAGTCCGTCGAAGGTGATCGGGTTCAGTTCTTGCCGGCCGCCGCCTGCTCGATGAGGCTGGCAACCGCCTTGGGATCGGAGACGTAGACGGCGTGGCTGCCGGGCACCTCGACGGTCGTCGCTTTAGCGCGGCTGGCCATCTGGCGCTGCGCCGGCGGCGGGATCATCCTGTCGTCGGTGGCGACGAGATACCATGAGGGCTTTGCCTTCCAGGCCGGAGCGGTGACCTTGCCTTCGAGCGCCGCCACACCCCACGGAACTTGCGAATCCGCCATGAAGGCGGCGAGCGAAGGACGGACATCGGCAGCGAACGAGGCGGCGAACTTCTCCTTGTCGAGCATCAGGAAGCCGTCGACGGGCGGCAGGATCGGCGGCACCGGCGCTCCGGGCGGCGGGTTGGCGATCAGGCTCGAAACCGATTCGCCGGCATCCGGCGCGAAGGCCGCGATATAGACCACAGCCGCCACCTTCGGATCGGTGCCGGCTTCCGACACCACGACGCCGCCGTAGGAATGTCCGACCAGGATGACATTGCCGGGAGCGGCGGCAATGGCGCGCCTGGTGACCGCGACGTCGTCGGCTAAAGAGATCGTCGGATTCTGGACGATGGTGACGTCATAGCCGTCCTTCTTGAGGATCTGGTAGACGCCGTCCCAGCCGGAGCCATCGACGAAGCCGCCATGCACGAGGACGACGGACTTTGCTGCAGTGTTCGACATTTGAGTTCTCCTTTTTCAAAAGCGTTGTTTGCGTTGATTGCAGGAGGACTATGCGTCAGGGCCGGCGGGCGCGCTTTGAGGCGGCCTTCAGGCCCGCTTGATTTTACCTTTAGATCGCTTTGATTTTGAGTCCGCGACGCGGCTAGAGTGTTCGGAGTCGCCATTCCCACGGTCTGGAGCCAGCATTTGCCGTATCATTTCGAGGATTTTGCTCTGGACGGCGATCGGCGCGAACTGCGCCGCGGCAACGACCTGATCCCGGTCGAGCCGCAGGTGTTCGACCTCTTGCAATATCTGCTCCGCAATCGCGAACGGGTGGTCAGCAAGGACGATCTGGTCGACGCGGTCTGGCAGGGCCGCATCGTTTCCGATGCCACCCTTGCCAGCCGCGTCAACGCTGCCCGCAATGCGCTCCACGACAGCGGCGAGGAGCAGCGCCTCGTCCGTACCATCTTGCGCCGGGGCTTTCGCTTCGTCGGCACCGTTCGCGAGGAGGCCCAGTCGACGGAAACGGGGGCGACGGCACCGGCGGAGAAACCGATGGCTGGCCTGGGCATTCCCGCCCGTCCCTCCATCGCCGTGCTGCCCTTCTTGAACTTGAGCGGCGATCCGGAACAGGATTATTTCGCTGACGGCATGGTCGAGGACATCATCACCGGCCTGTCGCGCATAAGGTGGCTGTTCGTCATCGCGCGCAATTCCTCCTTCACCTACAAGGGCCGCGCCGTGGACGTGAAGCAGGTCGGGCGCGAGCTCGGCGTGCGCTATGTGCTGGAAGGCAGCGTGCGCAAGGTGGGAAACCGCGTACGCATCACCGGCCAGTTGATCGACGCCGAAGACGGCAGCCATCTGTGGGCCGAACGCTACGACCGCGACCTGACCGACGTGTTCGCGCTGCAGGACGAGATCACCGTCAGCGTGGTCGCGGCCATCGAGCCCAATCTGCGCCGGGCCGAGATCGAACGCGTCAAGCGCCAGCGCCCCGACAGCCTCGACGCCTATGACCTGTTGCTGCGCGCGCTGCCCGATGTCTACACCTTCATGCCCCAGGGCGCCGCCAAGGGCCTGCCGCTGCTCGACCAGGCCCTGGCCATCGAGCCTAACTATGCGCTTGCCCACGGCTTCGCCGCCTGGGCGCACCAGACGCTGTTTATTCGCGGCGGCCTGCAGGCGGAGCACCGCGATAAGGCGGCCCGCCATGCCCATGCCGCGATCGAGCACGGCTCAGGGGACGCGATGGCGCTGGCCTTGGCCGGTTTCACCATCGGTCTGGTCGAGCATGACCGCAGGCTCGCTGACGAGGCCTTCTTACAGGCGCTCGGGCTCAGCGCCTCCTGCGCCTTCGTCTATGCGTTTGGCTGCGTACCGGTGGCCTATAGCGGCGATGCGGCCCGCGCCATCGATTGGGGCGAGCAGGCGCTACGGCTCAACCCGCTGGACACCATGAGCTGCGTGCCGCAAGGCATCATCGGCTTCGGCAATTTTCTCCACGGCCGCCACGAGCAGGCGATTGCTGCCGGCCGGCGGGCGGTGGAGATGAACCCCGGCTTCAGCATCCTGCACGGCTGGCTGGCCGCGCCGCTGGCGAGGCTCGGGCGGATCGAGGAGGCAAAAGCCGCGGCCACTCGGCTTTTGTCACTCGACCCGCAATTCACCATCGGCCGCTGGTCCACTGCCGTCGGACTTGCGCCTGATATCATCGACGACGTCACTGACGCCATGCGATTGGCGGGATTGCCGGCATAGATGGTAAAGGCGCATGCCCGAACAGCGAACGTCGGTTGCTGGCAAAAGTGCCGCGATCCGCGCCATACCTGACCCCGGCTTCCGATGACGCCTCGCGGCGGTCCATGCTACGCGGCCTGAGGTTGTCAAATTTCAACGACCAGCAAATGTCGGTGCCAACGGTCACCATCCGGCTCTGCAAGCGATCTGCCATGCAGCACAACCTCAGCCCAGCTGACGGCCGGGATCGGTGCGCGACAGATGTTCATCCCAGCGTATGTGAGGAATGCGGTGAGCCAGGTAGTCGCTCAGTTGCTCTAGCGCTTCGAGGGCAGAAATTTTTGCCGGTCGCAATCCGAGTCTCAGCCATAGGCCATCGATGATTGTGGTTATGCCGAGCGCCACGGCCTCGCATTGATCGGCTGGGACCAGTCCGGACAATGCACTCATCAAGTTCGAGTGCATGCGGGCGTGGACGACGCGCTGGATACGCGCCAGCTGCGGCTCGCGCGGAACTTCGGCACAGAGCGCCAGCCAGGCATGGCAAATTCCCGGCGTGAAGAACGCGGTACTGAAATTGCCGGCAATGATCGCCCACAGGCGTTCGTCGGAGCTACGAGCCAAACGCATCCGCCGGATGACCTCGTCACGCAGCAGGGAGTTCGAATGGCGCATCGTGTGCTCGAAAAGCTCCTGCTTTGTTTTGAAATAGTGATGGACAATGCCTTTTGAGGCACCTGCCCTCTGCGCCACCTTCTCAATTGTAGCTCCAGCCACACCCTCGCTTTGGAGCACCTCAAAGGCTGCATGGCGCAACTCACGGCGTCGAATGTCACTGATTTTTGTCAGACCCATGAGTGCACATTGACATATTTGGCCAAAAGGATCAAGAATTGGCCGGCTGACCAATTTTTAGGCCACTCGGCCAATGAGGCGAGATGAATGTTCATTCTCCGGTGAGCAGGTCTACTCCAGATCACACCCAGATTCGGTTTGAGATGCCGAATAGCATGGCGAGGCTGGGGTTCTGCACCGCGATCGGACGCGCAAGCGCGGCAATCGGCGATGAAGCTTTCTATGACCGATTGCTCGAGGTGACGGCCTCTTTGGTCGAGGCCGATCAGCTTTCTCTGGTTCGGTATTCGAGTTCTGGAGCGCCGGACCTTATCATCCCGCGCGAGATCCGCAGTGAGGTTGCTGCGCCTTACGCGTCAGGTCTCTACACGCTCGACCCGTTTCATGACTATTGGCGCAGCGTTGGATTACCGACCGTCAGTTCGCTGCGCCGACTGGCACCGGCCGAGATGTGGAAGAGCCGTTATGCCCTGGAGTTCCTGCGGGCGGCCAGCATCAGCGACGAGATTGCAGTGTTTTTGCCGCCGATCGGGGGAGCCAGTCCGACGCTCATTGTCGACCGGGCCGTTGGCGAATTCAGCGCGGCGGAACTTGCGACGATCGAGAATGCCTTCCCCTTGCTGGCCGGGCTGCACGATGCCCATCTGAAGGCCATCATCAGTCATGGCCTGGCGGCTGATGCCACCGAGAAGCCCTTGCGACTTCTCGATCGGCGAGGCGACGAACTTGCCGCAAACAGCGCTTGGCGCAGATTGGTGGCCGAGCCAAACGGTGGGCTGGTGGAGGCATTGGTTGAGCTCTCCACCACCGGCAAGAGGCAGGCATCGCTTCCTGATGGCCGGCTCGTGGTCAGATCAGCACTGGGCGCCGATTTCGGTGCGGCGCCGGGTGGCCAATGCGACCAGGTCGAGGTTTCTGCCATGCATGCACCCCGTGCAGATCGCAATGCCTGGCTCTCGGTTCTTACCCACCGCGAACGGCAAATCGTCGAGTTGACTCTCGAAGGCCATCCGATCGCCAGCATCGCAGACCGCCTCGGTGTCAAACGCGGAACGATCAAGAACCACCGACTTCGCCTCTACCAGAAGCTCGACATCACCACTGAACGCGAGCTCTTTCTCACTTATGTCCAGCACTTGCGGGCGACTGGCGCTTGATAGCGCCCTTCACTCGGCTGCAGGGCGAAACTCCACATCAGCGAGCCTTGGAACCGGCAGCCGGGTGCGGCCGAAGCCAAGGGAACGGGCGCGCTTTCGGCCTCGCCTGAGTTCGCCGTCCAGCTCCGAGAAATAGATGTCCTGGTCGAGTTGCATCGTGTGTCGGGCCGACGCGTAATAGCGGCTCATGTGCTTCTTTTCATCGACGACAATGGTGCGCTTCTGCTCTTCCACGTCTGGCAGCGCATAGTCGCCCGCCAGATATGCCGCGATCCACTTTGCCTGTCGATCGGCAAGCGCGAACAGCGTGATACTGGGTTGGGCCAAGGCGATGAAGAAGAGGTTCGGGATCCCTGGCTTGAGGACGCGCTTGAACAAAGGGAGGCGATTGCCCGGCGCCGCGATGAAGGATGGGTCAAAGAATGGAAAGGTAACCTTGTAGCCGGTGGCCCAGACGATAATATCGATCTGTTCGCGGCGACCATCCTCGAAGACGACGCGGTCACCGTCCATCTCCCTGATCCCGGGACGAATTTCGATATCGCCCGAAGCGACCATCGTCGGGAATGTGTCCGAGACCGAGACATGCGCTTCGAAAACCCGGTGATCCGGCTTCGGCAGCCCGAAATCTTCCATGTGACCGACCGCGAAATGGAATATCCGTCGGCCGACCCAGCGTTGCAGCGACAGCGGCAGCCAAGGATAGAGCTTGCCTTTGTCGGCAGGCTTGCCGAGGAGGAAGCGCGGGAAGATATGCGCGCCGCGACGCGTGCTTACGAAGAGCTTCTTCGCAATATGGCGCGGGCAGAGTTCAGTGGCGATATCCATCGCGGAATTGCCCATGCCGACAACAAGGACGTTTTTGCCCCTGAAATCAACCGGCGTAAAAGGGTCGCGGTAGCCGTGCGAGTGAAGTTGCATCCCGTCGAACTTGCCTGGATAGGCGGGGTCGGGCAGACGCGAATCCCAATGGTGCCCGTTGCAGACGAACAAGGCGTCGTATGAGCGCGTCTGCCCATCGCCCAAGCGAATCTGCCAGGTGCCGTCGGCATCGCGATCGGCCTTCTTGACCTCGGTGTTGAGTTCGACCTTACCGGTCAGGCCGAAGTGGTCCATGTAGGACAGCAGGTAGGCCAGCACCTGCGTGTGGTGCAGATAGTGCGGGGTATCGGCAGGCATTGGGAAATCTGCCAGCTGCAACTGCAGCTTCGAGGTGTCGATGTGCAGCGACCGATAGGCTGCCGACTTGCCATTTGGATTCTCGAATGCCCACTGACCGCCAACCCGATCGCTCATTTCGAACCAGTCGAAGGGAATGCCGCGCTCGGTGAGTGACTTGGCGGTGACAATCCCGCTGCAGCCTGCTCCGATGATGCAGCATTTGGGAAGGGTATCCGACTTCATGGCAATGGCTCCCGCAAGACAAACGTGATCGTGGCAGGAACCTAATTCAGCCTCTGAGACGCCAACAATGGTGCCGACGGTCACCATCCGAAACGCTGGTCTGCGCAGTGATGCGATGAATAGTGACCGTCGGCACCATTGGCGGCACAGCGACCAGTGACATAGCCTTGGTCATAGCGAAAATCGCTTTGCCGGAGCCACGATATGCCACTCGACCACCCATCCCAGGAGAGGTCCTCCTCCCCCTTTCAAGTTCCACAGCTGCTTGTTGGACGACGCGCCGTTGTCACAGGCGCTGCCCGCGGAATTGGTAAGGCGATCGCCGACGCATTCGACCAGGCCGGCGCAACGGTTTTCCGCCTCGATATCAATTCGTCTGAAACCGTTCGGGGCTGCGACATAGCGGATGAAGAATCCGTCAAACGCGCCTTGGCCGAGATAGCAGCCGACGGCCCGATCGACGACGTCGTCCACGCCGCGGCCATCGGCGCCGTCGCCCCCCTGGCCGACATGCCAGTGGCAGACTTTCGGCGTGTGCTGGAAGTGAACGTGATAGGCGCTTTTCTTGTCGCGCGGGAGGGATCACGGCATCTGCGTCACGGCGGCAACCTTGTCCTCATCGCGTCACAGTATGGCCTGAAAGGGTGGCCGCTTTGGGGAGCCTATTGTGCCTCAAAGGCCGGTGTGCTCAGGCTGGCAGATGCGCTGGTGGGGGAACTCGCACCGCGGGGCATACGCGTGAATACCATTTCGCCCGGAAGCGTCGATACGGAGATGGTAGCGACGACGACGGCCAATGTTGCGCGGGAGTCTGGAACTGACCCTGCAGCCATACGTGCCGGTTATGAAGCGGCTATCCCGATGGGACGCTTCGCACAACCGCAGGAGATCGCCTACGTCGCCGTGGCACTGTGCTCGGGCCTATGCTCGTACGTGAATGGATCCAACATCGTCGTGGACGGAGGCGAGCTTTCTCGCTGACGACCCTGCAGTCAGCAGCCACAGTCGGCGCTCCAAAATTCGCAAACAAGTTGGCTGCTTCTCGAACAGCCTTTTGAGGCTGACGCCGACGATCAGAATACGACCGACGAGTATCGATGATGCCTTCCGAGATAGCGCCGGTCGCCCCGGTACAAATAGAGAGAAAAAAATGAACCAGCGAGTGATGATCACGGCGGGGGGGTCGGGCATTGGCTTGGCGATCGCAAAGACTTTCGCCGATAGCGGGGCCAAGGTCCATATTTGTGACGTCGACGAGCGAGCGTTGCAAAATGCTGCACAGACATACCCGCAGATCGTGGCCAGAAAAGTGGACCTGGCCAACGAGAAAGCGGTCGACGATTGGTTCGATGATACCCTTGGCGATCTCGGGGGCCTCGATGTTCTGATCAACAACGCCGGCACCAAGGGTCCAACCGGCTATGTCGAGGAGGTCAAGCTTCAAGACTGGCGAGAATGTCTGGGCATCTGTCTTGATGCGCAGTTCCTCTGTGCCAGGCGTGCCACTCCGGTCATGAAGCGCCAGGCCTCCGGCAGCATCGTCAACATCTCTTCGACCGCGGGCCTGTATGGCTATGGGCTGCGAACGGCTTATGCCGCAGCGAAATGGGCCGTCATCGGCTTCACAAAATCGCTCGCCGTCGAGCTCGGCCCCTTCAACGTACGCGCCAATGCGATTTGCCCAGGCTCGGTCAACGGCGCGCGCATGCAGCAGGTTATCAAAGCTGAGGCCGACAGCCGCGGCGTCGCGATCGAACTCGTCCAAGAGGAATATGTCCAATCCCAGTCGATCAAGCGCTTCGTGGAACCTGAGGAGATCGCCGAAATGTGCCTCTTCCTGGCGTCACCGGCCGCAAAGATGGTGACGGGTCAGGCACTAGCGGTCGACGGCCACACTGAGACATTTCACATCGGGAGCTGAGCACCATGCCGCTGGACAACACAGAGTGGAAGATCTGTGCTCCAACGCGCGATCGGCTGGGTGAGAGCATCCTGTGGCATCCGGCAGAACAAGCGCTCTATTGGATCGACTTCTACGGCCCCATCGTCCATCGGCAAAGGCAAGGCGATGGCGTTGTCGACAGCTGGAAGATGGATTTCGCTAAGACGATTGGGTCGCTCGTCCTTACCGACGAAGGCCTGCTTCTCGCCGTAGATCACGGGCTCCACCTCCTCGACACAGATACCGGGAAAACGCGCTTTTTCGCGGACCCCAAGCAAGCAAAAAGGAACCTCGTCTACAATGACGGGAAGGTCGACCGAGCCGGACGCTATTGGGTGGGAACCTACGATGTGTCGGAGCGGGATCCAAACGCGCTCTTCTATCGCATGGTCCCAGGCGCCGACTGGGAGGTCGGCGACAAAGGCTTCGTCATTTGCAATGGCCCGACTTTCTCGCCAGACAATCGCAAGCTTTATTTCAGCGACACCGTCGGTCATCGGATCCTTTCCTACGACCTTGACGATGACGGTTCGATATCGGGTCGCCGGGTGTTCTTCACCTTTGCCAACAATGATGGAATGCCGGACGGCCTTGCGGTTGATAGCGCGGGCAATGTGTGGTGCGCCCTCTATGGCGGCAGCAAGGTTGTTTGCATCGACCCCAAGGGGACGCTCCGGCGGTCGCTCCATTTGCCAGCCACTTTCGTGACAAGCCTGTGTTTTGCCGGACCGGAACTCAAGACACTTTGTGTCACGACCGGCTGGGAGAGCAGTACGACCGAGGCGACAAATGCAAACGATGTCGGTGGCGCGGTCTTCATGCGGCCGGTTGATATCGCTGGTTTGCCCGAACCTATTCTGGAGCTTTAGCCTTGCGACGGTCTGCGGCATGGAGGAGGCATTGGGAACGGCAGGCAGCGCGCCCATTGGACGATCAACGCGCGAAGATGCTTCGTGCCTTACTATCGACCTGAGGGCCGACTGGCCTTCACTCCAACGCTGTTGCGGCTCGCCCCCGTCTGATTCACTGTCGGCAATCAGCGAAAGGTAGCGCTCAAGAGCCTTCGAGAACTTGGCTTGCCAAATCTCATGCGCAGTACGGAGATCTCCGTCCCGCAAGCTTTCGAACAGCTTGACGACATACTTCTCGGCATCGCCCTTTCGGTCAGTATAAACGACCCCGAGTTGATGGTTGAAGCGCCTGACGTCCGCAGTCAGCTCGGAAAAGTAGCGGATGGTCCGCTGCAATCCCGTCGCATCGATGACCGCCTGCTGGAACTCCAGATCGTTGCGAACGGTCTCCGCCTGGCTATCAAGGTTAGCGAACTTGACGGCATTCTCAGCCAATTTTTCAAGCCGCTTGATGTCAGCCGACGCCAGGCGACCGGCTCTCTACTGCTTGACCGAGGTGGAGGTGCCCCAGGTGTCGGACAGCACGTAACCCTGGGGATACGGATCTGTCGGATCGAGATAGTAACTGTGCTCACCTGTGATCCAGGCCCGGCCGGTGATCTCCGGAACGAGCGCCCTGCGGGTGCCGATTTCCGTCAGCTCAACAATCCTGCCTGTGAAGCGCGAGCCGATGATCGATTCGTGGATCAACACATCGCCCACTCCCATCAGGCCGCTGGCCTGCAGCACGGCCAGCTCGATCTGAGGGAGCCTTGAACCTGCCTGGCCGATTGACGCCGGAACTCCCATCGAGCTGCTGTGGCCTGTTCTTTCTCGTCGCAATCCCCGACTATCAGGCGCCATCCTCGTAAAACTCGATGGGGAGTCCGTCAGGGTCCGCGATGAAGGTAAACGGCCGTCCTGTGTGGGGATCTATCCGGATAGGCTCAACTTCGACGCCTCGCGCCCGAAGTAACCGGGCGGTCGCCTCTACCGAGTCGACCGAGAATGCCAGGTGTCGCAATCCGCATGCCTCAGGCCTGGTGGGCCGGCTCGGTGGTGCTGGAAAGCTGAACAACTCGATCTGCACAGGTCCATGGCGCAAGTCGCACTTCCAAGATTGCCTTTCGGCGCGCCAAATTTCGTCGGCAACAACGAAATCGAGCTTGCTCGTGTAGAACTGCTTCGACATCTCATAGTCACTGCAGATGATTGCGACGTGGTGGATTCCCAGAAACATCGAATTGGCCTCAGGTGAGCGAGCAACGGCCGGGTTCACAGCATTACTTCGCGATCGGTCGGTGCCGGCACCGCTTCGATGCCGGGACGGCCCAGACTTCGGCGCCGGCGACAAAGCTATGATGCAGCGTCAGCGCCGCGGATGATCGCCCGACAATTCGAGGTCTGCGCCGATTGCTCGACGAAACATTTCCGTGCGGCCTGGAATGCCCACGGTCGGAGGCGCGAAGACCGAGATCGCCTTTGGGTGAACCTTGAAATGGGCCGGTGTCGAGGTGACGATCTCACCATCGGTGTTGACCGGCATCGGCTTTTCCGTCTCGATGTCGAACTCGACGCACCTGGCCGTGCGCACCTCACGCCAGGCGCCATGCGTTCCAGAACGGAACGAGCGGAGCATCAGCGCCAGCTTCCAGAGATTCGTCATTTCCAGGCTATAGAGATCGAGATGTCCGTCATCGATCTCGGCCGTCTCTTCCACGACGTTGCCGCCGCCGTAGTGCCGACCGTTTCCAACCGCGATCTGGTAGGTTTCGGCTTCGATCGCCGCGCCTTTCTCGGTAATCTTCGCGTAAAACCTGGCGGCCCGCGTTAACACTTTCATCGCCGCCAGCGCATAGCCAAGCCTGCCGAAACGCTTCTTCAGAGCGGGGTCCAGACTTTGCGCCAGTTCGGTGCTGAGTCCGATACTGGCGACGTTGAAAAAGGCATGACCGTTGACCGTGCCGACATCGATCAGCCGGGTTTGGCCGCGCGCGATCAGATCGGCGGCCTGCAGGAGATCCATGGGAATATTGAGTGTGCGAGCGAGGTCATTCGCCGTTCCCATAGGAATAATGCCCATCGGCAGGCCGCCTTCCATTACCGCCATCGCCGCCGACGACACCGAACCATCGCCACCGCACACGACCACAAGATCGGCCATATGGCGTAAGCGAACGATGTCGCGAGCGATCTCAGGCAACGCCTCGAACGTCTCGACGGTGACGGAAAGCCGGCCTCCCTCCAGCCGCTCCACAATTGGCGCGATCAGCTCCTGGCCGCGCCGCGCCTTGGGATTGAGGAGCAGCAATGCGCGCCTTCTAGCTAGTTTGCTCATTCAGAGATCGGTCCGATAGGTCATGGCTCAACGCAAATAGGGTGGCTGCTTCCAGATTTCGACCGCAACCGACGCTTTTGACCGATTGTCCTGAAAAAGTGTCGGCAAAGACCGCATAACCTTGTCGTCGAGTTTGCCCATCGTCCATTCCATTCGGCGGCCGAGGGTACTGCACCACGAAATCGCGAACTGACTCTGGTAAGCTGAATTTGACAGCGATGTGAACGCCGCAAATGACGCTACGGCGCGTTTCTGACTTTTTCACAGGCTAAGATCTTGCGGTACCGCCGCTGTATGCGCGAACTTGGCCACCGCATCCAGTTCATGATTTCGCTGGCCGCTGCATAGGTGCGCCGGCTGTGAACCAGTCTTGAGCCGGCGTGTCGTTGAAAATCACCATCACGTCCCTGGGATCGGAAGCCAGCTTTTCCACGAAGACTCGCGTTATCGCGTTCGCCACCTCGTGCTTCTGCCCTGGTGAGCGGCCGGGATAGAGATCGATCTTTACAAGGGGCATGGCATCCTTCCTTCGATTGGCGTTGCGCTGTATGCGTGAGGCGAGCTCTGGCCCCGTCGGCGCACCTACTGCTTGAGCGAGGTCGAAGTGCCCCAGGTGTCGGACAGCACGTAACCTTGGGGATACGGATCCGTGGGATCGAGATAATAGCTGTGCTCGCCGGTGATCCAGGCTCGTCCGGTGATCTCCGGAACGATCGCCTTGCGGGCGCCGATCTCCGTCAGCTCCACAATCCTGCCTGTGAAACGGGAGCCGATGATCGATTCATGGATCAACACATCGCCCACTCCCATCAGGCCGCGGGCTTGCAGCACGGCCATGCGGGCCGATGTGCCGGTTCCGGTCGGGCTGCGATCGGAGCGTCCGGGCGAGACGATGCAGGTGTTGCGGGTGACGTTGCCCGGACCCTGGAACGGCATGGCGAACTGCACGATCGACACGCCGCGCACATGGTCGAATTCCGGATGGACGACATCGAGCTGTTCGCGCGCGGCCCGTCGGACCTTCTCGCCCACCACGGCCAGTTCGCGAGCCTCGTCAGGGGCGACCGAGAAGCCGAGCGCCTTGGCATCGACAATCGCGTAGAACATGCCGCCATAGGCGATATCGACCGTGAGCGCGCCGAGCCCCTCGACCTCGATGTTGGCATCCAGGCGATCGACAAAGGCAGGCGCGTTGCGGAAGGTGATCGAGACGCATTTGCCGTCGCGGCATTCGGCGCGCACTTCGATGACGCCACCCGGCATGTCGAGCTTGAAGCGCGTCTCGGGCTCCTGCATCGGCACCATGCCAGTCTCGAGCAGCACCGTGGCAACGCAGATCGTGTTGGACCCGGACATCGGCGGATACTCGGTCGGCTCCATGATGATGGCGCCCGCGGCGCAATCCTCGCGCGTCGACGGAACCAGGAGATTGACGTGCCGCGCAACACTGCCGCGTGGCTCGCAGATCAGCATCCGCCTTACATGGTCGTGATCACGTTCCATCGTGATCATCTTTTCCATCATGGTGCGGCCCGCCGGCGGCAGGACGCCACCGACGATGACGTCGCCGACTTCGCCTTCGGCGTGACAGCCGACGACACGAATAGAGGCTTTGGTGCGCATTGTTGCTCCCTCTCGACCAAGGCTATTTGCTTGGCAAGTAGCGCGGATAGCTGCGCGAGTCTTGAATCACAACCGTTTTGAGAACACAGAACTCTTCGGTCGCATAGCGCCCGTTCTCACGGCACACGTGCCGACCTGTTCTTCGCGTTGCGCGCCGAGCATCCGAACCTCGTCGGCTTCAAGGAGTTCGGCGGCCCGGAGGACCTGCGCTATGCGGCGGAAACATCACCAGCCGTGACGACGACGTGGCGCTGATGATCGGCGTCGACACCGCCGTCTTCCACGGTTTCGTCAATTGCGGCGCCTCCGGCGCCATCACCGGCATCGGCAATGTTCTGCCCAAGGAGGTGCTGCACCTTGTCGGGCTGAGCCAGGCGGCCAAGGGGGACGTCGAGGCCCGCCAGCGCGCGCTGGAGCTGGAATCCGCGATCAGCGTCCTCTCCTCCTTCGACGAAGGCCCTGACCTCGTGCTCTATTTCAATCACATGATGGTGCTGAAGGGGAATCCCGAGTACAGGTTGCACTTCAACGAGACGGATGCCCTGACTGACAGCCAGCGCGGTTATGTCGAGGCGCAGCTCAAATTGTTCGACAGCTGGTATGCCCAGTGGTCGAGGCAGCCCGGCGCGATTGCGAGGTATGCGGCCTGAATCCGCGAATGCGACAAGACGGCCTTGCAATACGCCAAGCCATCCCTGGATCCTAACGGCGAGCTATGGAACTTTCGACTTTCGGAAGAGCGGGGTTCGAGTCCAAGAAAAGCCGAAGTGAGTACGCCAATAAAATTCAACAAAATCAACAAGTTAAAGCAACGGTGGGCCCGGAGGGCGTATTAGAATCGTTGATTTTGTTGAGTTTTTCGTGGGCCAAGATCAGAAATCTTCCCGTATCGTTCCGCATGGTCCCGTGACGCCATACCGAATGCTCAACATCTTCGCCGACTTCGAAACCGCCCTGTACTTTTCCACCATCACTTTCTCGACGGTTGGCTATGGCGACATCGTGCCCGCCCATGCGCGGCGTATCCTGACGGCACTCGAGGGCGTGAACGGGTCCCTGCTCATCGGCTGCTAGACCGCCTACCTGATCGCATCAGGCACCCGCACGAGCCGTTCAAGGCCGGCGAACATTTTCGACAGCAGCAGATGCTCCGATTTGCTCCCGATCAATGAACGCGCGGCAATCTGTCGGTAGGCTCCTTCTCGATGGGTAACCTCGAATTTGCTCAAAGACAGGCGAGAGGAAGACATCTGCTTTCTGCTTCTTTCGATGAATTGACAATCTGCTGGTCGAAAGGCAGACCGGTCAAATCAGGAGGGAAGAATTCAGGGTTGGGAGGATAGCATGGGCGAGGATCTATCCGGTCATCATGCCGACCGCATTCAGGCGGCGATCGTTTCGGACGCGGCGGCGAAATCCGCGCTGGTTGCCTCTTGGCGACGGTCTTCCAGTTTGCATCGGCTCGATCCAGCCGACTGCAGCCCACCACGCTACCTGACGGAAGCGGAACTGGGAGAGGCCCGGCAGCGCGTCGAGCCACTCATCCGGGCTGCCCAATCGAGTCTCGACCGTCTCTATCTTGCGGTAGGCGGCGTCGGATGCTGCGTTCTGCTCGCTGATCGTAACGGCGTGCCGGTCGAACGGCGCGGCGCGCCTGTGGATGACGAGACGTTTCATTCCTGGGGTCTGTGGACCGGCTCCGTCTGGAACGAAGAGAGCCAGGGCACCAACGGGATCGGCACCTGCCTTGTCGAACAGCGTGCCCTGACGATCCACCGCGACCAGCATTTTCACACCCGCAACACGGGGCTGAGCTGCACCACCGCTCCCATCTACGATCACCGTGGAGATCTTGTGGCCGCGCTTGACGTGTCTTCCTGTCGGGCTGATCTGACCGAGGCCTTCGCCAATCTTATCTCGGTGGCCGTGATCGACGCGGTGCGTCGGATCGAGGCTGAGAACTTCAGGATGGCGTTTACCAAAGCGCGAATTCTGCTGGCACCGGTAGCCGACAAAGGTTCCGGCGCGCTGATCGCGGTCGACGCGGACGACCTTGTGGTCGGTGCGACCCGGTCGGCTCGCCTGGCGCTTGGAATTACGCAGCAGTGTCTCGACAAACCGATGCCAGCGGCCGATCTGCTCGGCTGGGCTGAGAACGGCCCGGAAGTTCTCGCCGGGGCCGAGCGCGGCGTTCTCCAGCGCGCGCTGGCGCGCGCAGACGGAAATGTCTCGGCTGCGGCTCAGGCGCTCGGCATCAGCCGCGCGACGCTTCACCGCAAGCTCAACCGCCTGGATGTGCACAGGTCTCACTGACCTTTTCGAATCCCCGCGTGACTGTCGCAGTTCTGCGACACATGCCAGCCGGCTCCTGTCCTCGCCACGGTGACAAGACGGGCGGAAATCGCAAGTCTCTCTTCCGAAGCGTCGCATCCCGCGACGTCAGTTTTGGGAGGAAGACACATGAACAAGGTTGAATTCTCACGCTCGGTCAGGGCGCCCTTCGACAAGCGTTACGGCAATTTCATCGGAGGCAAATGGGCCGAGCCGCGCTCCGGCCGCTACTTCGAAAACTTCTCGCCGGTGAACGGCCAGCTGCTGTGCGAGGTGGCGCGCTCGGATGCCCAGGACATCGAAGCGGCCCTGGACGCCGCGCATGCCGCCAAGGACGCCTGGGGCCGCACCAGCGTGGCCGAGCGGTCGCTCATCCTCAACCGCATCGCCGATCGCATGGAGGAAAACCTCGATCTCCTCGCTCGCGCCGAAACCTGGGACAACGGCAAGCCGATCCGCGAAACGACCGCGGCCGATCTGCCTTTGGCCATCGACCATTTCCGCTATTTCGCCGGCGCCTTGCGTGGCCAGGAAGGCAGCCTTTCCCAGATCGACGACGATACCGTCGCCTATCATTTCCATGAGCCGCTCGGCGTGGTCGGCCAGATCATCCCGTGGAACTTCCCACTGCTGATGGCATGCTGGAAACTTGCTCCAGCGCTTGCGGCCGGAAACTGCGTGGTGCTGAAGCCTGCCGAGCAGACCCCGGCTGCCATATTGCTGTGGGCCGATCTTGTCGGCGATCTGCTGCCGCCGGGCGTGCTCAACATCGTCAACGGTTTCGGCCTCGAGGCCGGCAAGCCGCTGGCGTCCTCGCCGCGCATTGCCAAGATCGCCTTTACCGGCGAGACCACGACGGGCCGGCTGATCATGCAGTATGCCAGCCAGAACCTTATCCCCGTCACGCTGGAACTGGGCGGCAAGTCGCCCAACATCTTCTTCAAGGACGTTGTCGCCGAGGACGACGATTTCTTCGACAAGGCGATCGAAGGCTTCGTCATGTTCGCGCTGAACCAGGGCGAGGTCTGTACCTGCCCCAGCCGTGCGCTCATCCATGAATCGATCTACGACACCTTCATGGAACGTGCCCTCAAGCGCGTCGAGGCGATCGTGCAGGGCGATCCGCTCGATCCGGCGACGATGATCGGTGCCCAGGCCTCGTCCGAGCAGTTGGAAAAGATCCTGTCCTACATCGACATCGGCCGCCAGGAAGGCGCGGAAGTGCTGACCGGCGGCGCCCGCAACGTCCTGCCCGGTGATCTGGCGGGCGGCTATTACGTCAAGCCGACGGTGTTCAAGGGCCACAACAAGATGCGCATCTTCCAGGAGGAGATTTTCGGGCCGGTGGTTTCGGTCACGACCTTCAAGGACGACGACGAAGCGCTCAGCATAGCCAACGATACGCTCTACGGCCTCGGCGCCGGCGTCTGGACGCGAGACGCCAACCGCGCCTATCGCTTCGGCCGCGCGATCCAGGCTGGCCGCGTCTGGACCAACTGCTACCACGCCTATCCGGCTCACGCCGCCTTCGGCGGATACAAGCAATCCGGCATCGGCCGCGAGACCCACAAGATGATGCTCGACCACTACCAGCAGACCAAGAACATGCTGGTAAGCTATAGCCCAAAGAAGCTTGGCTTCTTTTGATCGCCTTTTGTGGCTCACAGGCGCGGCTCCGCGAGGTGCCGCGCCACAATTTCTAAATCGGAAAAGGCCATGCATGCGAAGGTCACGGCGACGCCCGCCGCGCTTGAACTGATCGCGGAGATCATTGCCGAGCATGGTCCGGTGATGTTCCATCAATCCGGCGGCTGCTGCGACGGCTCTTCACCGATGTGCTATCCGCGTGCCGGCTTCATGGTAGGCGACCAGGACGTGCTGCTCGGCCACATCGGCGACGCGCCGTTCTACATCAGCGCTTCGCAGTTCGAGGCCTGGAAACATACCGATCTCATTGTCGACGTGGTGGCTGGTCGCGGCGGCATGTTCTCGCTGGACAATGGGCGGGAGAAGCGGTTCCTGACGCGGTCGACGATCTGCGCCGTTCAGCCGTGAAAGGGCCCAGTAGCTACGCTGCTTGTTCTTTGTCTTGGCTCAACGAGCATCCCGGAAAGCGGATGCAACATGACTGCTTCCAATCACGGGCAAGTGGCATGAAACGCAATTTCAGCGACGATACGACGATGGACGAAATCATGCACGGGTCGCCGGCGGCCATTCGGGTCCTGCTCCAGCACGGCATGCTTTGCGTCGGCTGCCCGATTGCTTCGTTCCATACCATTGCCGACGCGGCACGGGAGCACGATCTGAACGAGGAACAACTCAGTTGCAATTTGCGGGCTGCAATCGAGAGTTCCGACTACGACTAGTTTTTCACGGCGCGGCCTTCCGCGATCAGAAGCAGCCGGTGAGGTTCGACCACGGTCACCTTCTGGCGCCCGCTTTTGACCAATCCCTGATCTTCCCAGGCCGATAGCAGCCGGCTCACCGTATGGAGCGTTGTTCCCGTCATCTCGGCAATGTCCTGGCGTGAGATCGGGAAGTCGATCAAAATCCCTTCTTCCGTCTTTTTGCCCATCTGCTTGACCAGCTTGAGCAGAGCATGGGCGACGCGCTGATCCACCTGCTCGGTGGACATCTCGATGACGCGCGTATGAGCATCCTGCAGCCTGCTGCCGACGGTCTTGTAGGTGTTGGCGCTGAAGCTCGGGAAATCGGCAGCGAATGTTGGCCACAGGTGGCTTGGCCAGGCAAGAGCCACGCAATCGACGGCAGCGACAGCATTCGCCGGATAGGTGGTGCGGCCAAGCGCGTGGGCGATGCCCATCAACTCGCCTGGACTTATGTATCGCACCGTCACCTCGTGACCGTCCGGCGTCGATTTCACCACACGCACATGTCCGTCGAGTAGCAGGAAAAAGGAATGTGCCTCCTGCTCCTGCTCGAACACCGGTTGGTCCTTGGCAATCCGGAGCGACCTGGCTTGGCCCACTATACGGTCGAGATCCGCGGCCGCCACGCCCTCGAAGACAGAAAGCCCTGCGATCAGTGAGCGATCGAGGCTACCCAACTATGTTCCCTCCCGACTTTTGATCGCCGCCTATGCATCCAAGTCCGTCTGATCAGAGAATGTCTCATGGGCGACCGACGGGCGGCAAGAGCGCACTCCGGCCGGTAGTGTCTCAATGACGCCGGCAATGGCGGCTGGCGTGTCGGCTACTCTCTGGTCGATGGACAATCTTTGCGAGAAGATGGACGCCGTAGCGCCTAAGCCGGGTCCGCGCGGACCGTACAAAAAGGGGACCTAAGGCGGCGGAGGTTCGACGGTAATCTTGATCGCGGCATAGTAAGCCGCAACATTGGCGATGTCTTCATCGCTCAGTTTCTTGACGGCCAACGACATCATTGGACTCTTGCGCTCTCCGGCCTTGTAAGCCATCAGCGAGTGGACGAGATAGTCGTACTTCTGCCCGGCGATATTGGGCGCTTCGCCACCGACGAGCATAGCTCTGCCGACGCCATCCTTGCCGTGGCACGATTGGCATTTCACCATGACTGTCCGGCCGGCGATGCTATCGCCTGCTGCCTGCGCAAATGACGAGGTGACCACGAGGGCAGCCACGCCAAGGATCAAGCCACGCATACTATGCTCCGTGAATTGCTCCGTAGATCGGACGACAAGGCACCCTACACCCGGCGAGACGGCATAGCGAATCTTCATGGTCGAAGATCGGAAATTCAAACTGAGACACTACCCCTCCGGCCGCTTCCCTTGAAAATTCCGAATCTTGTTTGCGCGGCGGCAAATTCCGTCTGCCAAAGCCAAGATAGAACGGCCGAAATAGCTGCCGTCGATGTGATCTATCACGTCGGCGTGCGGCATCTATTTCAGGGGATGTCATGGCAATTCCACGCACGCGACCAAGCGCCTACCCGGCAGTTCTCTCATACGGCTTCCGGCCGTTCTTTCTGCTCGGTTCTCTATATGCCGGCGCTGCGATCCTGTTCTGGTTGCCTTTGTTTTACGGCAGGCTCGAGACCTCCAGCATGTTCTCGCCGGTGGACTGGCACGTCCACGAGTTGCTGTTTGGTTATCTGGCGGCAGTGGTGACGGGTTTCCTGTTGACTGCAATCCCGAACTGGACCGGACGTCTTCCGGTACAGGGCCTGCCTCTACTGGTGCTCGTGTTGCTTTGGTTCGCGGGACGGTTCGCCGTCTTCTTTTCGGCGGAGACAGGCTGGCAGCTCAGCGCCGCCATAGACTGCGCCTTTCTTCTGGCGGTTGTCGCCGCCGCCGCGACGGAAATCATCGCGGGCCGAAACTGGCGAAATCTCAAGGTCATTCTGCCGGTGACGACGCTTCTGGCCGCGAACATGATGTTCCATGCCGAGGCGCACTATCAAGGAGTGTCCGACATCAGCCGCCGCCTCGGTCTTGGTGCGGCGGTCGTCCTCATCATGATCATAGGTGGCCGCATCGTTCCCTCCTTCACCCGCAACTGGCTGGCGCGCGAGAGCCCGGGACGCCTTCCGCTTCCCTTCGGCAGATTCGACGTGGGTGCGATCGCGCTCTCCGCAGCCGGATTGATGGCCTGGGCCTTCTTTCCGGATAGTGCTGGCGCGGGGGCAATGCTGATCTTGGGGGCGATCCTCAATGCCGTTCGGCTTGCCCGGTGGGCTGGAGACCGTACGCTGCGCGATCCTCTAGTGCTGATCCTGCATGTCGCATTCGCCTTCGTGCCGCTCGGTCTCTTGCTTGCCGGCCTTGCCGTCTTCGTTCCCGAAAAAGTTCCAGCAGTTGCCGGCATTCATGCGTTCGGCGTCGGAGCGGTGGCCTGTATGACACTCGCCGTTATGATCCGCGCCACCCTCGGACACACGGGACGAGAACTGCGGGCGAACATCGGTACATGCGTGGTCTTTGCGGCGATCGTGCTCGCGGCCCTTTTTCGCATTGGAGCTGCATTCGTACCGGGGCAAGCGGTGCTCCTCCACATGTCGGCGGCGCTATGGATCGCATCCTTCATCGGATATGCGGGCCTGGTTGGTGGGATGCTCGTTCGACCACGGTTGCAGGCCAGGCAGCCGAGAACCGGCGCTTGAAGGCCCAGATTTCAGGGACTGGCTGCCCGTCTAGATGCGACAGGTTCTCTGCATGCACATTTCACACGCCAATTTGCGCCAGCGCAAATCGCCAAGTTTCTCGGTCACGTAGAAGAGCGCATCGGTTGATGCCGTGACGAACTCAAGAAAAGGATCTTCAAATGAAACTGCCTCTGATCGCTGCGGCCATCGCCCTGCTTTCCATCGCCGGCGCCGCAAATGCCGAAGAACACGTGGTACAGATGCTGAACAAGGGAGAGAAGGGTTCGATGGTCTTCCAGCCCGCCTTTGTTCGGGCTGTGCCCGGAGACACGATCAAGTTTGTGCCGACCGACAAGTCCCACAATGCCGAAAGCATCAAGGGCATGATCCCCGACGGCGCCGAAGCCTTCAAAGGTAAGCCCAACGCCGAAATTGCCGTGACTTTGTCCCAGGAGGGTGTCTATGGCGTGAAGTGCGCTCCACACTACGGCATGGGTATGGTCGCGCTGATCGTCGTCGGCAAGCCTGTCAACCTGGAAGCGGCGGAAGCCGTAAAGCAGGTCGGAAAAGCCAAACCCGTATTCGCCGAACTGTTCGCAGAGGTGACCAAGACAGCCTCTAACTGACCTTTGTTCATAGATCCCCTCCGGTTCGGCGGCGGGGGGAAGGCCGGGCGGACCAGGGGAGAGGTCCAGCCCGGCCTATTTCATTCCGGATTGGTGCAGCAGAGCCGATGCCTTCCGATCTCTAGGGAGGTTTCCCTCTTGAAGAGTGGCTTCCCATACGGCTCGGCGTCTGCGCCGGTGCATCCCACTCCAAAACGCAGAAGTTGCATCAATGTATTGGATTTGCGTTAGCGCAAAGAACTTGCCAGAGCCGAGACTATTCTGACGACATCGAATGGCCGAAGCCAAGGAGATGGAAATGCTTACGAGACGCGAAGCTTTGTTGGGAACTGTCCTTACCGCAGCCGCGGTCGCAACCGTTGGTGCAATGCCTGCGGTGGCGAACGCGAAGGACGTCGCGGGACTGCCCCGGGAAAAGGTGACCTTGGTCCCGCCGCCGTTCGTTCATGCTCATGACCAGGTCGCCAAGGGTGGTCCAAAGGTCGTCGAATTCACCATGACGATCGAGGAGAAGCCGATGATCATCGATGCCGACGGCACGCAGCTCAATGCGATGACCTACAACGGCTCGGTTCCCGGTCCTTTGATGGTCGTGCATGAAGGCGACTATCTCGAGCTGACACTGATCAATCCTGAGACCAATACGCTCGCCCACAACATCGATTTCCATGCTGCCACCGGTGCGCTCGGCGGCGGCGAACTGACGCTGGTCAATCCCGGCGAACAGGTCACGCTGCGCTTCAAGGCCACCCGGTCCGGAACCTTCGTCTATCACTGCGCACCCGGTGGATCGATGATCCCATGGCACGTCGTGTCAGGGATGAGCGGTGCGGTGATGGTCCTGCCGCGCGACGGCCTCAAGGACGACAAGGGCAAGCCCGTCCACTACGACCGCATCTACTACATCGGCGAGAACGACTTCTACATCCCGCGCGACGAGAAAGGGCAATTTAAGAAGTATGAGTCGGCCGGCGACAACTACGACGACACTATGAAGGTCATGCGCGGGCTGATCCCGACGCATGTGGTGTTCAACGGCAAGGCAGGTTCGCTGACCGGCGACAACGCCATGAAGGCGAAGGTCGGCGAAACGATATTGATCGTTCATTCGCAGGCCAACCGCGACACGCGTCCGCACCTGATCGGCGGTCATGGCGACTTTGTCTGGGAACAGGGCAAGTTCGCCAACCCTCCGGCCAAGGATCTGGAAACCTGGTTTATCCGCGGCGGATCGGCTGGGGCGGCGCTCTACACTTTCCTGCAGCCTGGGATCTATGCCTATGTGAATCATAATCTGATCGAGGCCGTCGAACTCGGCGCTAGCGCGCACTTCACGGTCGAAGGAAACTGGGACGACGATCTGATGATGCAGGTCGAAGCGCCCAAGGCAATTGCCTCGTAAACGGGAGATCCGATCCTAAGTGCAGCCCTGCGGCGAAGCCGAAGGGCTGCACTCGCGGCCGGACTTGATGCCATGTCCTTTGATCCTGTCTTCACCTTCGGAACAATTGGGGCTGCCGCGCTGATCGGCATGGGCATAGCTCACGCGCTCGACGATGGTTCTTTGGCGTTAACCCAACCGATCGCCGCGAGCGAACTGGTGATCCTGGGGCCCGGCTCGTTCGATCACCCACAGGCCGGGGAATTCCTCAAGGAGAACCATCCGGTCGCAGCGCCCGTGGTGCAAGAAATCATCGAAGCACCCCTGGAAATCATGAAGTACCAGGTGAGCGTACTGGACTATGGCCGCTGCGTGGCGGACGGCGCTTGCAAATCCGCCGATACGCGCAAGATTGGCAACATTCCGGTCACCGGCGTCAGCCACATCGATGCCGAAGCCTATGCGACCTGGCTGTCAGCCCGCACAGGTGAGGTATGGCGGCTGCCAACGGACGTCGAGTGGGCCTATGCCGCCGGCGAGCGGTTCCGGGGCGACATAGAGGGTGGGGAAGACGACCCGAACAACCCAGCGCGGCGGTGGCTCGCCCAGTATCGCACCGAAACCTCGCTCGGGCGGAAGCCAGATCCGGAGCCAAGGGCACAGGCGGCTTTTGGTATCAACTCAAAAGGATTGGCGGACGTTGCGGGCAACGTCTGGGAATGGACCTCGACGTGCTTCGTCCATACAACCATGGCCAGCGATGGCGTGAAGGTTGCGAGTTCGATCGACAATTGTGGCGTGCACGCTGTGGAGGGCTTCCACCGCACCTACATGTCGAACTTCATCCGCGACGGCAAAAGCGGCGGCTGCGCCGTCGGCACGCCACCCGACAATCTGGGCTTCCGGCTCGTCCGCGACCGGACCAGTCTTGTGCAGGCCGCCCTTCGGCGCCTGGGATTTTCCTGACAGCTTAAACAAGAGTGCATGATGACGTTGAAATCAGTTTTGGTCGACAGGGTGCGCCCCGTCGCGGAACAGCCTCTGGATCGCGCCGGCGTCGATCGGACATCAATAGGAAAACTGGTCCGCGCGTTCTATGCCAAGGTGAGGAACAACGAGCGGCTCGGGCCGATTTTCGCGCGCGAGATCACCGGCGATTGGGAGCCACATCTCGAGAAAATGACTGATTTCTGGTGCTCCGTCATCCTGAAGAGCGGCGACTATCACGGCCGCCCGGTACCGGCGCACCTCAAGCTCAAGGATGTCACCGAGGCAGATTTCGATATCTGGCAGCACCTCTTCGGTCAGACGGCCGCCGAACTCTTCGCCCCGGAAACGGCGGCGGTGTTTGTCGACCGCGCCGAGCGGATCGCGACAAGCCTGAAGCTCGCGATGTTCTTTCGTCTCACTCCCGCCTCGGCGGGGGGAAGCCAATAGGTGGCTTTGGCGAAGCTGGACCGGTGCTTCAAGGCTCGAAAGGCCAGCGACAGGTTTGATTTTCCGCAAGGAAAGCGCCGCTCGAGGCTTCTAGTTTCATGGCATGGCTCTCAACCTCTTCGTCGGTACGATCGTCATAGGCCTGACGGTCCTCATTCACACCTTTGGCCTCATCGCAGTCACCCATGCGATGGGACATCTGGTGGCGCGATTTCGCATGCACGGGCGACGAAGCCGGGTTGTCGCAATGATCAGCGTAGTGATGGGCCTTTTTGCAGTCATGACTGCCGAGGTCTGGCTATGGGCCGGTGTGTACCGCCAGCTCGGCGTTTTGCCGGACTTCGAGACCGCGCTCTACTTTTCGACCATCACCTTTTCGACGGTTGGTTATGGCGACGTGGTGCCTGCCCATAGCTGGCGCGTCCTGGCGGCGCTCGAGGGCGTGAACGGGTTTCTGCTGATCGGCTGGTCGACCGCCTACCTGATCGCGGCCGGAACGCGCGTCGGCCCGTTCAGGGTTGGCGAACACTTTTAGAGCCAACGAACGGCACGACCGTCTCGTTCAGACAGCCAGGGAATGTCTGCCGGTCCCGGTCTGAAGGTATTTGTCGAACTTCGCGGCCACGATCCTGACAAGCGGGCGGCTCTCCTGCGGCACGACGAAGTGTTCGCCATCGAGGAGAAGCAGCCTGTCTACGCCATTGGTGGCGAGACGGCTTGCTGCAGCCAAAAGCTTCTGCCCGACATCGCCGAAACGTTCGACCAGTTCGATCGCAGAAAAGGCAAAATGGCACATGAGGCGCTCGATGATCCATCCTCTTGCCAGATCATCGACGCTGAATTCAATACCGCGCGCTGTCGCCAATTGTCCGGAGCTCACAGCCTTCTCGTACTCGCCCGTCGCGACGATGTTTTGTGCGTAGCCTTGTCGGAACCGGCTGATCGAAGATGGTCCAAGACCAATCAGGGTTTCGCAATTGTCTTCGGTGTAGCCTTGAAAATTGCGACGGATATTGCCGACACGAGCCGCGATCGCGAGCCCATCGTCGGGCTTGGCGAAATGATCGAGTCCCAAGGCCTCGTAGCCGGCATCCACGATCAGCCGCGAGGCGAGCTGCGATTGCGCAAGCCGTTCGGCGGAATCGGGCAGCCAGGCTTCATCGATCATCGTTTGATGCTTCTTGAACCACGGCACATGCGCGTATCCAAACAGCGCAATCCTGTCAGGTTCCAGCGTCAACGCCTGGGCGACGGTCGCGGCGACGCTCTCAAGGGTCTGGTGCGGTAGCCCGTAAAGCAGGTCGAGGTTTACGGAATCCGCGCCCCGCGCGCGCACCGCGTCCACTACGCTCTTGGTCAGCAGGAAGCTCTGTTCGCGATTGATGGCCTTCTGCACCTTGGGATCGAAGTCCTGTACGCCAAGGCTCGCTCTTGTCACGCCGATTGCGGCGAAGGCGTCGAGGCGGCCTTCATCCATGTCGTTGGGATCGATTTCGACACTGAGGCTGGCACCGTCGAGAAAATCGAATCTGTCCCTCAGGGCTTTCCCAAGTGCCAGGATGTCCTCTGGCTCTAGCATCGTCGGCGAACCACCACCGAAGTGAACGGCACGCACCCTGCCCCTGCCTTTCACGAGGTCGCCGACCGTCTCGATCTCTTTATGCAGCGAGCGCAGGAAGGTTGCCACGGGCGCATAGTGCCGTGTCTGCTTGGTGTGGCACGCGCAGAACCAGCACAACCTGTCGCAGTACGGAACATGCAGGTATAACGATATCTCGTCATCGGCTTCGAGCGCGTTCATCCAGCCGCGAACAATTATGGCGTCGACGCCCGGGTGAAAGTGCGGTGCAGTTGGATAACTCGTGTAGCGCGGAACGTTTTCGCCCGCCGCGACGGTCAAATTTGCCTGGTTGTTGTTGGGCGCATTTGTCTGCATGAGCGGCACCGTAGAAACGCCAGGGCGCCGAGTCCTTGATCTTCGTCAAAGCGACTGACGGCAAGGACAAACTGACGCAACCATTCTCGAGGCTGCGGTGGTATTCTGCCGGCATCTTGACCTTGAGCGATGAAATGACCGTCAGACAGGACGTTCACAGTTCCGGCATTCCCGTGCTTTGCCAGTCCTGCGAGGCACGGCATCGCGGCGTCTGCGGCGCGCTCGATCCCGACCAGTTGGTCGGGCTCGCCAAGACCTCGTCAAGGCACAGTGTCGAGCCGGGGGTCGAGCTGATCGGCGACGCCGAGACCATCGACAGCTATTCGAACGTGCTTTCCGGCGTGGTCAAGCTGACGAAGAGCCTTTCGGACGGACGCCAGCAGATTGTCGGCCTCCAGTTCGCGCCAGACTTTCTGGGAAGACCGTTCAAGGCGGAAAGCGAGATCAACGCGGAAGCGGCAACGGCTGTCTCGCTTTGTTCGTTTCCGAAGACGGCCATCGAACGGATGATGAAGGAATCGCCGGAGCTGGAGCATCGCCTGCTCAGGCAGACGCTGAACGAACTCGACGAGGCGCGCGACTGGATGGTGACGCTGGGCCGCAAGACCGCGTCCGAGAAGGTGGCGAGCTTCCTGCTGATGATCGCCATGAACATCGATCCCGCGGTCGACCTGGCTGCCAACTCGGCGACTTTCGAACTTCCGCTTACGCGCGCTGATATCGCCGATTTCCTCGGCCTGACGATCGAAACGGTGAGCCGCCAGCTGACCAGGCTGCGAACCGACGGGGTGATCCGAATCGAGAACAACCGGCATGTGACTGTGGACAGTCTCAGCCGGCTGGAGCAGCGCTCCGGCGCCTAGACCCGGCGGCGCGGCCGGCGGCCATCCCGGTTCTAGCCAGGATCCGGTATCCCGATCAGCGGCAGCACGTGCTCGCGTTCAAATGCGATATGCCGGCGCAGGCTTTCGAAGAAACCGCGCAACATGAAGCCGATAGCTTCGGCATTCTCGACAGTCTCGCCGTGACCGATCGCCAGCAGAATTTCGGTGACCTCGTCGGCGAAGCACTCGTCTTCGATGTGCTCGGCGCGCAGCCGCGGGATTGAGGCTACGCTCGCATTGCTGCCCTGCACGGCAGCCTCGTAGGCGGGGAAGATGATCGTCTCTTCGTATCGATGAATGTTGCGCAGCAGTGGAACGAGCACGTTGGCCGTGCCGAGGCACTTCAGACGATCGACGCTTGGCAAGGCGTCTGCAATTCTTTCCAGGGCATCGCAAAGCTGCAACTTTTCCCGGTGCGCGCGCTTCATCACCGCGGCTGGGACCGACTCTCTGTCCAATCGAGCCGAAGCCAGCGCGTCTTCATGGCGTGGATCGAACAACGACGGTCCTCGCTCCCCGTTCAATGACAGTCTCCCGTTTCCCTGGCGTGACCGACGCTGCCCAATCCAAAACGAAGCGGCTTTGACCTGGATCAAGGCGACCCCGAAGCAACTGCGGAATTGGTGCCGACGCGGATCGATGTCCGCGAACCGGAATCCAAGGTCGGGGACATGCCATGAAATTCGGCACGGAAATTGTCTTGTTGTGCTTCTTCACCTTCCTGGCGCTGGTGGCGGCCGGCTTTGGTGTCGACGAACCTTTCCGGCAACACATGTGGGTGCTGTTCTTTGTGTTGCTCGGTTTTGTCGTTGTCCTCCTGCGCAACACCAGCTTTGCGGCCCCAGCTCCGATTGATTCTTCGGCCTATATGGACGGGCCGGTCCGCTACGGTGCCATCGCCACCATGTTCTGGGGCGTTGTCGGCATGCTGGTGGGCGTGATCATAGCGTTGCAGCTTGCCTACCCGGATCTCAACATCGAGCCGTGGTTCAATTTCGGCCGCCTGCGGCCGCTGCATACATCCGGTGTTGTCTTTGCGTTTGGCGGCAACGCGCTGCTTTGCACGTCCCTGTATGTCGTACAGCGCACCTGTCGCGCACGGCTCTTCGGCGGCGATCTCGCCTGGTTCGTATTCTGGGGCTATCAGCTTTTCATCGTCATGGCCGCGACCGGCTATCTGCTCGGCATCACCGAGAGCCGCGAATACGCCGAACCCGAATGGTATGTGGATCTCTGGCTGACCGTTGTCTGGGTCGCTTATCTCATCCTGTTCCTCGGCACGATCCTGAAGCGCAAGGAACCGCACATCTACGTCGCCAACTGGTTCTACCTGTCGTTCATCGTGACCATCGCGATGCTGCATGTGGTCAACAACCTGTCGATGCCGGCCTCATTCGTGGGCTCGAAGAGCTACTCCGCCTTTTCCGGTGTCCAGGACGCCCTGACGCAGTGGTGGTATGGCCACAACGCCGTCGGCTTCTTCCTCACCGCCGGCTTCCTCGGGATGATGTACTATTTCGTGCCCAAGCAGGCGAATCGGCCGGTCTATTCCTACCGGCTGTCGATCATCCATTTCTGGGCGATCATCTTTCTCTACATCTGGGCCGGACCGCATCACCTCCACTACACTGCCCTGCCCGACTGGGCGCAAACGCTCGGCATGGTGTTTTCGATCATGCTCTGGATGCCGTCCTGGGGCGGCATGATCAACGGGCTGATGACGCTGTCGGGAGCCTGGGACAAGATCCGTACCGATCCGATCATCCGCATGATGGTGATGGCGATTGCCTTCTACGGCATGTCGACCTTCGAAGGTCCGATGATGTCGATCAAGGCGGTCAACTCGCTGTCGCACTATACGGACTGGACCATCGGGCATGTCCATTCCGGCGCACTTGGCTGGGTTGGAATGATCTCGTTCGGCGCGATCTACTACATGGTGCCGAAGCTCTGGAACCGCGAGCGGCTCTATTCGCTGCGGCTGGTCACCTGGCACTTCTGGCTGGCGACCCTCGGGATCGTCGTCTACGCCGCGGTGATGTGGGTTTCCGGCGTCATGCAGGGCCTGATGTGGCGTGAGTACGACGAGCAGGGCTTCCTGGTCTACTCCTTCGCCGAAACCGTCGCCGCCATGCATCCATACTATGTCATGCGCGCCATCGGCGGGGCCATGTACCTCAGCGGTGCCCTGCTCATGGCGTGGAACATCACCATGACCATCCTCGGCTACCAGCGCGAGGAGCAACCGCTGCCGGGTTCCGAGCCCGCCCTCCAGCCTGCCGAATAAGGAGCCAGACAATGGGCTTGATGGACAAACACGCGATCATCGAGAAGAACGCCACACTTCTTCTCATTGGCTCGCTGCTTGTGGTGACTGTCGGCGGTATCGTCGAGATTGCACCACTCTTCTATCTCGACAACACGATCGAGAAGGTCGAAGGCATGCGGCCCTATTCGCCGCTCGAACTCGAGGGGCGCAACATCTATGTGCGCGAGGGCTGCTATCTCTGCCACAGCCAGATGATCAGGCCTTTCCGCGACGAAGTCGAGCGCTACGGCCACTACAGCCTGGCGGCCGAGTCGATGTACGACCATCCGTTCCAGTGGGGATCGAAGCGCACCGGCCCCGACCTTGCCCGGGTCGGCGATCGCTATTCGAACGATTGGCACGTCCAGCATCTTGTCGATCCGCGCTCGGTGGTGCCGGAATCGATCATGCCGCGCTACGCATTCCTGAAGGACACGCCGATCGATGTGAAGGACTTCTCGACGCATCTGGTTGCGAACGAGCGCGTTGGCGTCCCCTACTCCGATGACATGATCGCCAACGCTAACGCCGATCTGACGGCGCAGGCCAACCCGAGTGCCGACACGTCCGGCCTGGAAAAACGCTATCCAAAGGCCAAGGTCGGCGATTTCGACGGCAACCCGCAGCAGGTCACCGAGATGGACGCGCTGGTCGCCTATCTCCAGATGCTGGGCACGCTGGTCGATTTCAAAACCTACGACGAAGCCGCCGGCTACCGCTGAGGAGTGCCACCCATGGACTACAATTTGATGCGCGAGTTCGCCGATAGCTGGGCCCTGCTCGCCATGGCGCTGTTCTTCGTTGGCTGCATCGCCTTTGCGCTTCGCCCCGGCAGCCGGACGCAAGCCGACGAAGCCGCCCGCATTCCTCTCAAGGACGATTGACCATGAGCACAGAGCGTATCGACGACGTGTCCGGCATCTCGACAACCGGCCATGAGTGGGATGGCATCAAGGAGCTCAACAACCCGCTTCCGCGCTGGTGGGTGATAACCTTCTACATCACCATCGCTTGGGCGGCCGCCTATACGATCGCCTACCCGGCATGGCCGATGCTGTCGTCCGCGACCAAGGGCGTGCTCGGCTACTCCAGCCGCAACGATGTCAAGAATGAACTGGCAGCGGCGGAAGCAGCCAAGGGCAAGTATGTCGCGGCCATCCAGGCGAAGACCGTCTCCGAGATTGCTGCTGACGATGCGCTGCGCGAGTTCGCCGTTGCCGCTGGCGGCGCCGCCTTCAAGGTCAATTGCGTGCAGTGCCACGGCTCGGGCGCCCAGGGCTCAGCCGGCTTTCCCAACCTCAATGACGACGAGTGGCTGTGGGGTGGCAGCGCAGAACAGATCCAGCAGACGATCACGCACGGCATCCGCTTCGCCTCGGATCCCGATACGCGGCAGTCTGAGATGCCCGCCTTTGGCGACATCATCACGCCCGAGCAGGCCACGCAGGTCAGCGCCTATGTCGCCAGCCTCTCCGGCCCCGTTCACGACGCAAGCCTGATCGAGCCCGGCGCCAAGGTCTTCGCGGAAAATTGCGTCGCCTGCCATGGCGCCAACGCAAAAGGCAACAAGGAGCTTGGCGCGCCCGACCTGACCGATGCGATTTGGTTCTACGGATCGGGCGAAACAGCGATCGCCGCCCAGGTCCGCGCGCCGAAACACGGCGTGATGCCGGCCTGGATCGGGCGCCTTGGCGAAACCACAGTCAAGGAACTTGCCGTCTACGTCCATTCGCTTGGCGGTGGAGAATAGGAGCGGGGCCTATTCTCGACCCTCGGCCGCCAAGCGACGAGGTCCGGCCAAAAGCCGGGCCTCGATTTTTTCCGACATCTGAAGATTGACCTGCATCAACGCGGCGCGACCCGCCCGGCGGCAAGAGTTGTTTACGGGGGCAGGATCATCGGGTACGCGAATGGAGATCACGGTGCTGGATCAGACGCAGGTAGAACGGTTGGAAGCCGAGGCGGTCAATTCCGCCAAGACCCGCCAGCCGCTCTATGCCGCGCGCAAGAAGATCTTCCCGAAACGCGCCTCGGGCAGCTTTCGCCGCTTCAAATGGCTGGTGATGGCGATCACGCTGGGCATCTACTATCTGACGCCTTGGCTGCGATGGGATCGCGGCGCGTTTGCGCCCGACCAGGCAGTGTTGCTCGATCTCGCCAACCGCCGTTTCTATTTCTTCTTCATCGAGATCTGGCCGCAGGAATTCTACTATGTCGCCGGCCTGCTGATGATGGCCGGCATCGGCCTTTTCCTGATCACCTCCACGGTCGGCCGGGCCTGGTGCGGTTATACCTGTCCGCAGACCGTGTGGGTAGACCTGTTCCTCGTCGTCGAGCGGGCGATCGAAGGCGACCGCAACGCCCGCATGAAACTTGACGCCGGTCCGTGGACGGCGCGCAAACTGGTGTTGCGCGTAACGAAGCACGCCATCTGGGTGGTCATTGCGGTAGCCACCGGCGGTGCGTGGATCTTCTATTTCGCCGACGCGCCGACGCTGATCGGCGAAGTCTTCACCGGCACCGCCGCGCCGGTCGCCTACGTCACCATCGCTGTGCTGACGGCGACGACCTACACATTCGGTGGGCTGATGCGCGAGCAGGTCTGCACCTACATGTGCCCGTGGCCGCGCATCCAGGCAGCCATGCTCGACGAGAATTCTCTGACCGTCACCTACAATGACTGGCGCGGCGAGCCCCGCTCGCGCCATGCCAAGAAGGCCCTGGCTGCCGGTCAGCCGGTCGGCGACTGCGTCGACTGCAACGCCTGTGTTGCCGTCTGCCCGATGGGAATCGACATCCGCGACGGCCAGCAGCTCGAATGCATCACCTGCGCGCTCTGCATCGACGCTTGCGACGGCATCATGGACAAGCTTGGCAGGGAGCGCGGGCTGATCTCCTATGCGACATTGTCCGACTACAACGCCAACATGGCGGTGGCGACCGCGGGCGGTTCCTCCCCGGCGACCCCCTCCCTTGTCAGGACGGCTGAAGGCAAGTTTTCCGACAGATTGGCGCATTTCCATATTCGCAAGATCTTCCGCCTGCGCACCTTCATCTATCTCGGTGCCTGGTCGGCGGTCGGGCTCGCACTGCTCTATTCGCTGCTGACCCGCGAGCGGCTGGAGCTCAATGTCCTGCACGACCGCAACCCGCAATTCGTGACGCTCTCCGACGGTTCGATCCGCAATGGCTACACCGTCAAGCTGCTCAACATGATCCCCGAGCCGAGGACGATCGTTGTCATCCTGCAAGGCCTGCCGGGTGCCGAGATGAGCGCGGTCGGTGTCGATCTTCCTCCCGCGCGGTCCTTCACCACCCTGGCCGAACCCGACCGGTTGAAAATGTTGAAGGTTTTCGTGCGCCAGCCTGCGGATCAGATCGAGGGAACCACGCAGAGCTTCACGTTCCGGATTGAGGACAAGGCCGACCTCGAGTCCGCCGAATACACGGCCACGTTCAATGCACCGGAGATCGCCAGATGAACGCCCATTCGCCAAAATCGCGCGAGTTCACCGGCAGGCACATGCTGTTCATCATTCTCGGCTTCTTCGGGGTGGTGATTGGCGTCAACCTGACCATGGCGACGCTGGCCAGCAAGAGCTGGACCGGCCTCGTCGTCGAGAACACCTATGTGGCGAGCCAGCAGTTCAACCGAAAGGCCGAGGAAGGGCGCGCACAGGTGGCGCTCGGCTGGAACGGCAAACTGACGATCGCATGGGGTGAGGTCCGCTACGGCCTCAGCGATGCAGCGGGCAGGCCTGTTCCCCTGCACTCTGTAAAGGTCCTGTTTCGTCACCCCGCCTACGAGGCAGAGGACAAGGCCGTCGCTCTGGCCCCTGCCGCGGGCCAGGAATTTGCTGCGCAACACACGCCGAGAGATGGCGTCTGGATCGTCGAAGTCGATGCCGATGCCGGTCTCGCGGAACCCTATCGCGACGTCCGTAGAATCATGATTTCCCATGGAGCGCTGCAATGAGCTGTTGTGCACCAGGCGCCGAAATGGCGCTGGACCTGAACGCGAGCACGAGTGCCCTGCCCTCGAGGCAGGAAATAAGGTTGGCGAGCCGCTCGCTTGACGGCGACCTGCGCCAAACCGACCTCTCGGTGCCATCAGTGCATTGCGCTGCCTGCATCCAGACGATCGAGACAGCACTTGGAAAGCTCGAGCGGGTCGAGGGCGCGCGCGTCAACTTGTCGACGAAACGGGTCTCCATCCGCTGGCGCGGCGACGAGGTTCCATCATTCGTCGCCGAGCTTGGACGGCTGGGCTATGACGCGCATTTGTTCAATCCCGAGGCTGACGGCAAGGACAAGACGCTCTCGGACCTGATCCGCGCCGTCGCCGTTGCCGGTTTTGCCGCGGGCAACATCATGCTGCTTTCGGTCTCGGTCTGGTCCGGTGCTGAAGGTGCCACCCGCGACCTGTTCCATTGGTTCTCGGCATTGATCGCCATCCCCGCGCTCGCCTTCGCCGGCGGCATCTATTTCCGCTCGGCCTGGAATGCGCTGCGCCACGGCCGCATGAACATGGACGTGCCGATCGCGGTCGGCGTCTCGCTCGCCTATGCCATGAGCCTCTACGAGACGATGACCCACGGCGAGCATGCCTATTTCGATGCGTCGGTGTCACTGCTGTTCTTCCTGTTAATTGGCCGCACGCTGGATCATGTGATGCGGGAGCGAGCACGGACCGCGGTGAACGGCCTAGCGCGGCTGGCGGCGCGCGGCGCCACGGTTCTGCGCCATGACGGCACTCGCGACTACCTGCCTGTCGACGAGATCGAACCGGGCATGATCCTGCTGGTCGCTGCCGGCGAAAGGGTGCCTGTCGACGGCAGGATCATTCGGGGGGTGTCGGACCTCGACTGCTCGCTGGTTTCCGGTGAGAGCACGCCCCGAACCGTGGCGTCCGGGGAACAGGTTCAGGCGGGCACGCTCAATCTTACCGGCCCGCTGACCATCGAGGCGACCGCTGCCGCAAAGGACTCCTTCCTGGCGGAAATGGTTCGGCTGATGGAAGCGGCCGAAGGCGGTCGCGCGCAGTATCGCCGGATCGCCGACCGGGTCTCGGCGCTCTATGCTCCGGTGGTCCACCTCACTGCCTTCGTAACGTTCCTCGGCTGGATAGCGGCAAGTGGAGACTGGCATCGGGCCGTGACCATCGCCATTGCCGTTCTCATCATCACTTGCCCGTGTGCCCTCGGCCTTGCCGTGCCGATCGTGCAGGTTGTCGCGGCGCGCCGCTTGTTCGAAGCCGGCGTCATGGTCAAGGACGGGTCGGCCCTGGAACGCCTGGCTGCGATAGACGCGGCGGTGTTCGACAAGACCGGCACGCTGACGCTTGGCCAGCCCAGGCTGGTCAACGCATCGTCCATCGACCCGGCGATGCTGGCGATAGCGGCCGACATAGCCGCGCACTCCCGTCACCCGTTCTCAAAGGCCATAGCCCAATTCGCGGGTTTTGTCGGCCAGCCGAAGCTGGACGCCGTCAGCGAACACCCGGGCCTCGGCATCGAAGCCACGACCGCCGGCAGCACTTGGCGTCTTGGCCGGCGCGGCTGGGCCGGATGGAAGGCCCGGACCGGTGGCGAAGGCAAATATGGAGGCTATGGCGGAACGGTGCTTTCGAAGAATGGCAGGATCGTCGCCTCCTTCACGTTCGAGGACGCTACGCGCGCCGATGCCAGGGCGGCGGTCAGGCAACTGAAGGATGCCGGCGTGTCGGTCGAGATGTTGTCCGGTGATATCGCCAATGCCTGTGGCGACGTTGCGAGGACGTTGGACATCGAGAGCTTCACGCCGGCGCTGCTTCCCTCTGGCAAGGTCGAGCGGATCGAAGCCCTGACCAAAGCGGGCCACAAGGTTCTGATGGTGGGCGACGGGCTCAACGACACGCCGGCCCTCGGTGCCGCACACGTCTCGATCGCGCCGGCAACCGCCGCCGATGTCGGTCGCAATGCCGCTGATTTTGTCTTCCTGCGCGAAAGCCTCCTGGTGGTGCCCCTCGCTCTCGACATCTCGCGCAAGGCCGGGCGGCTGATACGCCAGAACCTTGCCATCGCGATCATCTACAACGCCGTTGCCGTGCCAATCGCCATTCTCGGCCATGTCACGCCGTTGATAGCGGCTATCGCGATGTCAGCCTCATCGCTGCTGGTCATCGCAAACGCGCTTCGGCTGCAGGGATCCGGGCCGCACGCTTCAGCAAGAAGCACCGCGCCCGACAGGCGCTCAGGCATCGGTGCACTGGCGCGATCGTCATGACGACGCTCGTCTACCTCATCCCCGTGGCCCTGTTCCTCGGTGCGCTCGGACTGGCCGGCTTTCTGTGGGCCCTGAGAAGTGGTCAATATGAAGATCTCGACGGCGCCGCCGAGCGGATCCTGATCGACCGGGACGATAAGGCAAAGTGACGTCCGTCGGCGTCGGAAATGATGCAGATCAAGGCATACGTCGCACAAGACCTCCACAATGACCTGATCGATATCTGAGGAGGCGGAGATGCAAGCCGAAGCCATAATGACCGCGCCGGTCATCGGAATTGAACCAACAGCATCGATTTCCGATGCAGCAGGGTTGATGCTCTCCAGGAAGGTCAGCGGCCTTCCCGTCATTTGCAGCGACGGCACGCTGGTGGGCGTTGTCAGTGAGGGCGATTTCCTGCGCCGGGTAGAACTCGGCACGAAGCGCAACCGCTCGCGCTGGCTGGAGTTTCTGGTTAGTCCCGGAAGAGCCGCCGATGAATATGTTAAAGCCAACGGACGGCGTATCGAGGAGGTGATGACGGCCGAAGTCATCACGGTACCTCCTGCCGCATCGCTGCCCGAGATCGTCGAGCTGATGGCACGCCATCACGTCAAACGCGTTCCGGTCGTCGACAGTGGGAAGGTCGTCGGCATCATCACCCGTTCCGACCTTCTGCGTGCACTGCTCAGCGTTCTGCCGGACGCGGCCACGGCGGCCGTCGACGACGAACAGATTCGTCAGAACGTCATTGCCGAACTCGCGAGGCAGAAATGGGCCGGCAAGGACACCATCGACGTGGCGGTGGACAAGGGGGTGGTGGAACTGAACGGCGCCATCTTCGACGAACGCGAGCGCCAGGCGGCCATTGTTGCCGCCGAAAACGTCGCCGGCGTCAAGGTCGTCAAGGACAACCTTTTCTGCGCGGGACCGCTGTCGGTGGTGCTTGTCTCCTAGTTTAGCACTACAGGACTTTGCGGACTCCGCATTGCGCGACCCTGACATTCGAATCGGAAGAATGTCCGCGTTGACCTAGAGCGCGGCTATCGCCATTACCGGTCGAAGCAGCAACAGGGCGAAAACAATAAGCGCCGCGCCCGCGACCCTGTCTGCCAGCTCTTTGCCTCCGTTCAGCCGCCTGCCGAGCAAAAGCCACATCGACCCTGTGGCAGCTGTGGTCACCAGGAGCACTATCCAGTAGAAGCCCAATTCGTACGGCCTCGCATCCACCGGCACGATTGCCAGACAATAGATAAAGGCTTTCGGATTGAGAGCAGTGGTTGCCAGAACAGAAAGACTATCCCCGTCTTCGGATGCTTCGATCCGGTCGCTGCCTATCAGACGCAGGCCAAGAACTACGAGCCATGCGGCTGCGACCAGCTTGAGTACCAGGATGGCGCCAGGCGGCAGCAAGGGTCGCAGCGAAAACCAGCAGGCCGCTGCGATCCCGTATCCGCAGGCCTGTGCGACCAAGAGTGAAATCGCCTTCTCTCGCTTGACCGCGCCCGCCATCAGAAGAGCATTGGTTGGCCCGGGCGCGATAAAGAGCAGAAATGCTTCCAGAAGAAATAGATCGTCCAAACTGCCTTGTCCCATGGGATGCAAATCTATCGGCGTAGGTTCCGTTTGCGTTCACTCGTCAGACGCATTTGTGGTGACGCTTTCTAGCGTTGGGCGGCTGCGTGTTGAAGCCGTGCAATCAAGTCGCGGTTGCGGCAGTAATCCGGCGGGTCATCCGCTTGCTGGTGTTCGTCGAGCCAGGTCGAGCATTCGTCCTGATGGCCGCAGGAGCGGCAACGGTCCACCGCCCGACTGGTGACGGCTGAATGGTCCGCCACGACCTTCAGTTGCCTGTCGACGCCGAGCCTCTGCATCATGCGGCCCATCAAGGCCGTCCTGGCGTCAACGGAAATCAAGTAGTCGAGAAACGTCATTTCGTTCACTCCTGCATTCTGGCAATCATTGCTACGTTGGCGACAGACGACATTGATCTTGGTCAACAGGCTGCGTTGCCGACGCGAGCAATGGTTTTGCAAAGATGGCGTTCGGCTTCGGCGAGTGTGGTTCGGGACCTTCAATACGACAGGAAGCGATTGATGCCGTTGTCTTCGATCAGCGTGCGGGTGACGCCGCCGAAGGCCCATTCCCGCAGACGGCTATGGCCGTAAGCGCCGGAGACGATCAGGTCGGCATGGATCGAGCGCGCAAACGCCAGCAGCCGGTCGCCGTCAGCCTCGCCGGTCAGCAGTTCGGTTTGTGGCATGATGCCATGGTTTTCGAGATAAGCCGCGACATCGGCGAGGCTGTAGCGGACGCTTTCGCTGCGGTCGTTATCGATGGTGGCGACGACGACCTCTCTTGCCGCGGCCAGGAAAGGCAATGCATCCGCTATCGCCCGTCGCGCCTCCCTGGTGTCCTTCCAGGCGACCAGCACGGTCTTTGCCATGACATGTTCGACATTGCTTGCGGTGACGAGGACTGGCCGGCCTGTTCCCAGCGCAAGGCTCCCGACATCCACGGCACGGTAGACATCTTCGCCATCCCCACCGCCGGTAACGATGAGGTCGGCGGCTCGGGCGGAAACGCTGAGGAAGCGGGTGGGACTGCTGACCGCCTGCCCCCATTCGCTGCTCACCGATGCCGGTACCAGTCGCTCGAATTCGGCCCGCAGCTCCGCAAGCTGCTTCTCGATCTCGGTTCGCTGGATCTGCATGATCTCGCCTTCGTAGACCATGCCGTTGCCGGTGGCGACTAGAGGCGGAACATCCGCTGCCGCCAGGCCGATAAGGTGTGCTCCGAAGCGCTCTGCCAGTTCGACCCCCAGCTTCACAATGGGTGCAGGCGCCGCGTCAATCGCGATGTTTGCAATAATTGACTTGTAAGACATAGGAAGGCCCTTTCGCTGAAAACGATAGAATTGCGTGAGGAATTGCATTCGCCGGCGGCCGATGCCTTGATGCGAGTCAAGGACCCGCCAATTGCATCCTTAGACTTCGGCCTCGATCAGTTTTGCGTACGCCACGAGGAGTGATAACTAGCCTTTGTTGCAGGCGTGGCCGAACCCAAGGACATCAGGTGAGCCAAAACGAAGCGCTTATTTTGTCGGCCGATGGGATGTTGCTGAAATCCGTCCTGTCACAAATGTTCGAGCAGGCTCCTGGCTTCATGGCTCTGATGCGTGAGCCGGACCATGTCTTCGAACTGACCAATGCCGCCTACCAACGACTGATCGGCGACAGGCAAGTGATTGGCAGGTCGGTGCGTGAGGCGCTGCCCGAGCTCGAAGGTCAAGGAATCTTCGAACAACTGGACCACGTGTACAAGACCGCTGAGCCGTACCGGGGCCAGGGCGTAAAGGTCGCCCTTCGCAACAAGCAAGACGAGCCGGCAGAAGAGCGTATCCTCGATTTTGTCTATCAGCCGATCAAGGCCGACGACGGTCGGATTGCTGCCATCTTCGTCGAAGGCACAGATGTCAGCGAGCTCTCCTTTGCGAATGCCGCACTTCGGCTGCGTGAGGACCATCTGCGTTCAATCCTGGCAACGGTGCCCGATGCAATGGTCGTCATCGACGAAAAAGGCCGCATCCAATCCTTTAGCACCGCTGCCGAAACGCTGTTTGGCTATCAGTCAGTTGAAGTCATTGGTCACAACGTCAATATGTTGATGCCTTCGCCCTATCGCGACGAGCATGATGCCTATCTTCTTCGCTACCTGACGACAGGGGAGCGCCGGATCATCGGGCTAGGCCGCACGGTGACCGGGATGCGGAAGGATGGTTCGACCTTTCCGATGGAGCTTTCGGTCGGTGAGATGCATCCCGGGACCGGCCGCTTTTTTACCGGCTTCTGCCGCGATCTGACCGAACGTCACCGTGTGGAAGCACGAATTCAGGAGCAGCAGCAAGAGCTTCTTCATATGGCGCGGTTTACTGCGCTTGGCGAAATGGCCTCGACGCTGGCGCATGAGATCAACCAACCCCTGACGGCCATCACGAACTACCTTAAGGGCAGTCGTCGGCTGCTCGAGAAGAGCACGGAACAGAACGCCCCCATGCTGCGGGATGCCGTGGAGAAGGCTGCCGAGCAGGCCCTGAGGGCGGGAGACGTCATTCGTCATCTGAGGGATTTTGTTGCAAGGGGGGAAAGCGAGCGTCAGGTCGAACGACTGCCGGCGCTGATCGAGGAAGCCTCGTCGCTGGCCCTGGTCGGTGCGCGGGAGATAAATGTCCTCACTAGCTACAAGCTTGATCCCGCTGCCGAACTTGTGTTGACCGACCGCATCCAGATTCAGCAGGTTCTGTTAAATCTGATGCGCAACGCGGTGGAGGCCATGCAGGACACGTCGCGCCGCGAATTGAAAGTCACAACTGTTGCCCGAGATGATGGGATGGCCGAGGTGAGCGTGATCGACACCGGCCCGGGCCTCGCGCCGGAGGTCTCGGCACAACTATTCCAGCCATTTGTAACCACCAAGAAGCAGGGCATGGGTGTCGGCCTTTCCATCTGCCGTACAATCGTTGAATCGCATGGCGGCCACATATGGGCCGAGGCAGTACCGACTGGGGGGACCGCCTTTCGGTTCACATTGCGCATCGTTGAGAAGGAAGAGGTCGCCAATGGCCGGCAATGATCTTGTGCATGTGGTCGACGATGACGTCGAGGTTCGCAAGTCGCTTGGTTTTCTCCTGGCGACCGCCGACTTTGCCGTACGCCTGCACGAATCCGCGACAGCCTTTCTGGCTACGGCGACCGACGATATCGATGGCTGCATCGTCACCGATGTGCGCATGCCGGGTATCGACGGCATCGAGTTCCTGCGGCAGCTCAGAGCCCGCGGGCACAGGATTCCGGTCATCGTCATGACGGGCCATGCCGATGTGGCACTCGCCGTTCAGGCGATGAAGGAAGGAGCCGCGGATTTCATTGAGAAGCCTTTCAACGACGATATCCTGATCGATGCGATACGCTCGGCGTTGGATGGCCGGAACCGGGCGAATGCAGCGCACCCACAATCCGCAGAAATCAGCGGACGCCTCTCGACTTTGTCGGATCGCGAGCGGCAGGTGCTGGACGGGCTCGTGTCAGGTCTGCCGAACAAGACGATCGCCTTCGATCTGGGGATCAGCCCGCGCACCGTCGAAATCCACCGGGCCAATGTCATGAGCAAGATGGGGGCGAGCAGCCTGTCGCATCTCGTGCGTATGGCACTGATCGTGGAAGCCAAAGACTAAGGGCGGTCGCCAAAGGCGTCGCTCTTGCCGGCCGCATTCCGCTCCGACGCCCAGTCTCTCCAGTGGGTCGGACGGATGTCGATACGCGCACCGGTCGCGGCATTCTTCCAGCCCTCCGTCCCTCGTATGCATGGAAATACGAGCGCGTGCTCGCCATCCTCGTCGAAGACGGCCAGTTCGAGATTGCGACCAAACGGAGCGCTTAGGATGGGCTTCCACATCCGCCTAGGATGCGCGGAGACAGCAAGCCCGCCTTGATCTGAATCATTTTTCGAAATTGCCGGATGCGCGAATGTGCACCTTGCCGCATGCGAGCCGGAGCCAAGAAGCTCCGGGGATGGCCAGGATTCAAAAGCGGCAGCAACAACGACACGGGATGCACGAGATTGGGAGATCGCATCGATGCTGATCCGCACACTTTCGACCTTGGAATGCACGAAACTGCTGACGGCAAATCGCTTAGGCCGCCTGGCGTGCGCGAAGGACGGGCAGCCCTACCTCGTGCCGTTGTACTATGCGCACGCAGACAACCATCTCTATGCGTTTTCAATGCCTGGCAAGAAGATCGACTGGATGCGAGCAAACCCGCTCGTGTGCGTCCAGGTCGACGAACATGGCCTAGGTCGAGGATGGAGGAGCGTAGTTGTCGACGGCCGATACGAAGAGCTGCCCGATCGGGTCGGTCACAAGGTTGAGCGCGACCATGCATGGTCTGTGCTAAGCAAACACGCGAACTGGTGGGAGCCGGGTGCCCTCAAACCGGTAGTTCCCGCCGTTTCCGATGGCGTCCCGCACGTTTTCTTCCGCATCTTCATCGGCGAGGTTTCGGGCCGCGAAGCAAGCGAGTAGACACTTCCGCTTCATGGCACCGGTGCGGGCTGTATCCAGCCGCTGCCCGATGGTGGTCGCCTGATTGCCGCAGCGTGCAATTCCACGCGACCTTGGTCCTCCCACGACCGTCTCTAGGTAGTTTCCCGTAGGGAGATAACCGAATTTCGCGTTCTCCAGATTCGCGCGATTGCTGTCTCACAGATCAATCGGGGACACAGCGATGAACGCCTACACCACCGCAAGGATTGCACTGCCGCCACAGCCGACCCATCCGAACCGGCAGGTGGGATTTGGCTCGGCGCCAGTACAACCACTCAGTTTCTTTGCCGCCGGCTCGGAAATCTACGCTCAGGGCGAGAAGGCCGGTGCCTTCTACCAGATCGAGTTCGGCGCCGTCCGCATCTACCGCCTGCTCGCCGATGGTCGCCGGCAGATAAGCGCCTTCCACCTGGCCGGAGAGACATTCGGCTTCGAGGCCGACACGACGCATCATTTCTTCGCTGAGGCGATCAACGCCACCGCGGTTCGCACCTTCCGCGTGGCTGCGGGGGTCGACATGTCCCGCCAGTTGCTGCCGTTGGCGCTCAAGGGGTTGAGCAGGGCGCAGGAGCACCTTCTGGTCCTCGGCTGCCAGAACGCCATCGAGCGCGTCGCCGCGTTCCTGATCGACATGGCCGACCGGCAAGGCGGGTTGCGGCAGGTCGAACTGCCGATGTCGCGCATGGATATCGGCGACTATCTTGGCCTCACCATCGAGACCGTGTCGCGGGTTTTCACCAAGCTGAAGGAAAAGGGCGTCATTCGCTTAGTTAACCTGCGCTGCGTGGAAATCGTTAGGCAGGATGCGCTGCGCGATATGAGTGAATGAGCCCAACTCTGGTCATGGCAAGGGAATCGCGCGGCTATGGGGGAGCCACTAGGCTTCGAGCAATACGACCCGGCCCCTTTGCCGCTCCTGCCGGACAAGCCACCTTTCAGTTCTATCGGCGACTCGGCTGCCCGATCGCCGAGATCGGCCGAATGGCGAGCGCCTCCCAGCCATTTTGAGCCTTCGGCAGAAGCCAGTCTCCGCCTAAATGCACGCCATTGCCGCCGATTACCGCATGCATCGCTGCAAGGTCTTTCGAGACCGGGACGGTTGAGCTACGTGTGACCAATGCCATCAACGCGAAGGAGAAAATTGACGAAGAGCCCCAAAATCATTTCCTGCAAAACTCACTGGCTTATCCGATAACGCTCAATTCAATCTCAAAGAATTAGGCGTAAGCCACTGATATATAGTGGTTGGTGGGCCCGGAGGGCGTGTTAATAGCATTGGTTTCATTGGGTTTTTCGTGGGCCAAAATCAGAAGACTCCCCGTATGGTTCCGTATAGTTCCGTGACTTGCGGTGTTGGTCAGCAAAACCTCCGTCCGATCATCACCCCAAACGCGAGAAGCGCGGCTCCTGTTCGAGACGCTGCAGGACAGCGCCCCCCGGAAATGACGAACAAAGCGGCCTGACACGCGGGTACTGCTCAACGTCCGAATACCGCAAGTCCCGTGTAGCAGCCGCCTGCTACCACCGACCCGAATTCTGGCGCTATGTGTGTGATATGAATGGCGAACTTCACCGGGGCGGTGTAGGGTTCACCTCACAAGAAGAAATAAGCCGCATCGACGGCAACGCTCAGCGGATCTGGGAGGATTCATGGTCGAAATCATCTCCAAGCGGGATGGCCCGCGGCGCGAGGACATGCAGGTCAAAAGGCTGATCGAGCAGAACCGCTCGACCATCGTTCGCCTTGCTGACCAGATCAGCGGCGGCGGCTATTCGGCTTCCAGGAAGCCACGCCAGCAACCAAAGGCGGAAGGTCTGATCATCCATGTCGGCGGCAGTGCCGCGCCCGTGGCGGAAGCCAAGCCGTCCATCCAGGTCACTATGAACGGCCGCGTGATTTCGAAGGACCAGAACACAGGGCGCCAACTTCATCACATCGGCGACATCCGCAACCGGGGCGGGGACCAGATCTTCGTGCTGGCGACAAAGCAGAATGGCTTCTTCTCGCCGGTCGACGAAACCGTCGCCGAGGCGCTTGCGGGCCTGGACGGATCGCGCCTCGCCGCCACCTATACGGAAGAAGAGCTTGCCGCCGACATCGGCGCGAAACTTGGCATCGACTGATCAGTCCTGGGCGTGCGCTTCACGTCCAACCGCGGCAGCATACGAACGCGACAGCATACAGAAATGGCATGCCTCGAAGGTTCTGTGATGACTGAATGAAACGCGAGATAGGCCCCAATCAGATGAAGATCGATGCTCTTCCGGCGCGCGCGTCGGCTGCTGCCGGGCAAATGCTTCTGGGGAACATCGATTATGACGAGCGCGCCACCATGCGCGCCTGGGAAGATTTTCTGGCCGACGAGCCCAAATGTGCCCGCGACCCGATCCATCCAAGCAGCGTCCGCTCCCTCATTCACGAGTCCTGGTATCGCAGCGTTACCGGCGGCATCAACGCTCAAGGGATTGAAGCGCCGCTGAGCAGCGATCGCGACGAGATCGAATATCTGACCCGCGCCAATGCAGAACTGCTTTCGGCGGCGCGGCGGTCGTTCGCCTCCCTTGGCCAGTTGCTGGACAGGACAGGCGCAATGCTGGTTCTGGCCGACAGCGACGGTGTGCTGATCGATGCCATCGGCGACAAGAAGACACTGCATGACGGCATGGACATCCACCTCGCCATCGGCGGCAAATGGAACGAGGGGGCCGTCGGAACCAACGGCATCGGCACGGCGCTGTGGACAGGTGAGCCGACCTTCGTCCATGCGGCCGAGCATTTCTGCGCCGGCATCAAATCCTGGACTTGCGCCGGCGCGCCGATCCGCGATCCGCTGGACGGCAAGATCATCGGTGTCGTCGACCTGTCGGGCTATTCGCCGATCTTCCGGCCGCACAACACCGCGCTCGTCGCCGCCACGGCCCGGCAGATTGAAAAGGCGTTGGCCGAACAGCAGCAGGAGCAGCGCACGCGCCTTCTCGAAGCCTTCATTTCGTCGGCTCCCAGCTACCGCCGAAAAGACGGGCTGGTGATTGTCGACCATCGCGGCCGCGCCATCTTCTGCAAAAATGTGCCTGACGGCGAGACCAGCGAGATGATGGACGGCCCGATGGAGCCAGGTCGCGGCCGCTGGCTGATGAACCTTCCGTCCTCCGGCTCCGACGCCGACCTTGCCAAGGCGCTACCGGCCCATCTGCGATCCTGCCACATCACGCCGCTCAAGCTCGACGGCGACCTGCGCGGCGCGGCGCTGGTATTTCCTCCCGTGCCGGCAGCCTCCAGCGTGGCGGTGGTCCACCGGAAAGTGGACAAGCATCTTCAGGATGCTGTCGCCATGATTGTCGGCGAAAGCGAAGCGCTGCAGGCCGCAATCGACATCGCCTGCCGCGTCGCCCGGTCGGGCAGCGTTACATCGCTGTTGGTCGAAGGTGAAACAGGGACCGGGAAGGAGCTGTTTGCGCGGCTCGTCCATGCCGGCAGCCGGCGCACGGCGAACGATCCGTTCATCGCAATGAATTGCGGGGCAATCACCAGGGACCTGTTCGGCAGCGAATTGTTCGGCCATGTCGCCGGCGCTTTTACCGGCGCCTCGCGTGAGGGCAAACCGGGCGTTTTCGAGCTCGCCAATGGCGGCGTCCTCAGTCTCGACGAGATCGGCGAACTGCCGCTCGAGATCCAGCCGTTTCTGCTGCGTGTCCTGGAAGAGCGCGTGGTCAACCGCATTGGTGACAGCCGGGGTCGCCCGGTGGATGTGCGCCTGGTTGCCTCGACCAATCGCGATCTCAAGCAGGAAGTTGCCGCAGGCCGCTTCCGCCGCGATCTCTACTATCGAATTGGCGCGGTCTCGATCACTGTCCCACCGCTGCGCGAGCGCGGCGAGGATGTCCTGCTGCTGATCGAACATTTCAACCGGCAGATCGCAACCGTGGCAGGCGAGGACCCGCTGGAATTCTCGCACAAAGCGCTCGAGGCCCTGCTCGCCTATCATTGGCCAGGCAATGTGCGCGAACTGAAGAACCTCGTTGGGCGGTTGCACATCCTGGCGCGCGGCGGCACTGTCGAGCTTCAGGATCTTCCGGGGGAAATCAGCGCCGGCAATCGCACCATTCACAGCGATCATCCCGCAGCCATGCTCGAAGCACCGGTGTGCACATTCGAGGATGCGGAATGCCAGGCGATCAAGAATGCGCTTGCCGCAGAGGGCGGCAATCTCAGCAAGGTCGCCCTGAGGCTCGGTATTTCGCGGCCGACGCTCTATCGCAAGCTCGGCCAATACGGCATCCGACGCGGTTTCCTCTAGGCCCAGGCCTGTTCTCCGGCACAAAAAACTCCGCGGCATTGGCGCCGCGGATTGGGGGAAGTTCGTCGCCCAGCCGCCTTCAGGCAGCGGTGGCGGAAATGGATCAGGCCTTTACGACAGCACCGGTCACTTTCTCCGAGACGTAGCCGAGGATGTTGCCGATGATCAGCGAGATAACCACAGCGGCCGCGACCTTGGTGATGGCGCCGACGCCTTCGCCATAGGCGGCAGCACCAAGCAGAAAAAGCGCGGCAGTCGTCGCATAGCCATAAACCGCTGACGGAATGGCACTCAGCAACGGCAGCTTGGCGGCGAGAATCAGGACTACGATTGAAATGCCGACGCAAATGCCGGCCATGATCGCCGTAACCCCAATTGATGTCAGTGCTATCAGTGCGCCGGCGGCGCAGACCGCTCCCCAGAGGTTTGCGACCGCCGAATTCTTGAACCCGGCTTCCTTGCCACCACAGTGATAGAAACTCCCCCAGCCGACAAACACCGCCCAGATCAGCAAATAGGGGTTGCCGATGATGATCGCTGCCCACGTTGCAATGCCGCCCATAATGCCGATGACGACGGCCAACCCTGTGATAAGATCCATATTGTCCTCCCGTTTTCCAAAGCTCGAAGCAAAGAGACTCATTTCAGGATCGCGCTTCGCCTGACGTCCCGACACCAAAACGCCATGGCATCAACCACGGGGTTCAAGAAGAAGGCTTGCCGGATCCGGCAAGCAGTCAGGCTGGCTGAGCCGCCGGTTCGCCCGCGCCGATAACGCCGGCGCGCAACGCCAGTCCGGCAACGGTCGCGCCGAGGCACGGCGCCACGATATAGAGCCAGAGCTGCGACAGTGCAGCTTCGCCGGCAAAGAGCGCCGGGCCGAGCGAGCGGGCCGGATTGACCGACGATCCGGAAACGGCAATGCCGGCGAGGTGGATGATGACAAGCGTCAGCCCGATCGCCAGGCCGGCCAGGGTCCCGGCGCCGCCTTCGGCAGTAGCGCGGAGGATGACGAACAGAAACAGGAAGGTGGCTACCGCCTCGAACAGGAAGGCCGAAGTTGCCGAATAGGCCGACCAGCCGTTCTGGGCAAAGCCATTGGCCGCCACGTCGTAGCCGCCGCCCTTGCCTTGCACGATCACGTAGAGCACCGCCGATGCGACGATCGCGCCCGCGCATTGCGCGACCACATAGCCGACAAGATCATTGGTTTTCATCCGGCCTGAGACGAAGAAGCCGAGGCTCACCGCCGGATTGAGATGGGCGCCCGAAATCGGTCCGATCGAATAGGCCATCGCCACCACCGACAGGCCAAAGGCCATGGCGACGCCGAGCAGACCGACCTCGGAACGCATGAACAGAACCGTCGCGCAGCCGAAGAAGACCAGCGCGAAGGTTCCGATGAATTCGCAGACGTATTTGTTCATATGTTTCTCTCCCTCAGGATGATGGTGGGGACCGGACGCGCACTTGTGCGCGCGAAGTCCGGTCCAAATGCTTCAGGGCACGATGACACCGCGGCCGGTGAACCGTCGGTTCTTGAAATCGTCGAGCGCGGTGTTGATGCTGGCGAGGTTGTATTCGGTGTAGTGCATCTTCACCTTGCCGTCGGCGTTCAGCTCCATCAGTTCGACGAGTTCGGTGAAATTGCCGACCAAGCTGCCGCCGATGTTGATCTCCTCGATGACGAGATGCGCGGTCGGCACGTTGATGTTGCCGCCATAGCCGACGACAAACAGTTGGCCGCCCTTGCGCACCATCTTCCAGCAGATGTTTTCGACGCCGAGTTCGCCGACGAAGTCGATGACCACATGGGCGCCGCCGCCGGTGATCTGAATGACCTCCTCGACGACGTTCGGCCCGCCATCGAGGACGAAGTCGGCACCAAGATCCTTGGCCAGCACGCGCGCCGCAGGCTCGCGGTCGACGGCAATGATGCGGCAGCCCGAGATCGCGTGAAGCGACTGCAGCGCGATATGGCCTAGCCCGCCTATGCCGAGCAGAACGCAGTAACTCCCAGGCCTCAGCAGCTTGGCCGCCCGCTTGGCGGCGCGGTAGGCAGTGATGCCGGCATCGGCGAGCGGCGCCACCTCGATCGGCGTCACATTGGCGTTCAGCTTGATCAGCGAACGCTCGCTGGTGATGAAGTACTCGGCGAAGCCGCCATTCATGCCAAGACCGGGAAACTGGCCGTTGTCGCAGTACATGTCCTCGCCGTGGCGGCAGTTGAGGCAGATGCCGCATGAGCGGAACGGATGGCAGATCACGGCGTCGCCGCGCTTGACCGACCTGACGCCGCTGCCGACCTCCTCGACCCAGCCAGCATTTTCATGGCCCATGATGTAGGGCAACAGCGTGCCTTCGGGGTCCATGGTCGGCTTCCACACACCTTCGATGATGTGCAGGTCGGTGCGGCACAGGCCGGCGGCGCCAACCCGCACGATCACCTCGTCGGGGGCAGTGATCGTCGGCGCCTTGACCTCCTCGATCCTGAGCTGGACGTTCATATGCGGATCGTATTCGTACAGTCTGGCAGCCTTCATCGTCGTATCCTTTCACGTCGGGATTGTTTGCTTAGGCGCGGCCGAGCTTCTCAGAGCCGCCGCCGCGAGCCGGTCCGGCCGTCGGGTCCTCGTCCTCGGCGAGATGGCCGATCAGCGTTTCAGTGGTCAGGATCAGCGTCGCCACCGAAGCTGCGTTGGCGAGCGCGGTGTAGGTGACGCGCACCGGATCGATGATCCCTGCCTCGAACATGTTCTGGTAGCTGCCGGCGGACGCGTTGTAGCCGTAGCCGCCGTTGATGCGCGTGACTTCCGCCACGACTGCTTCGGGATCGGCGCCGGCATTGGCGGCGATGCGCCAGAGCGGCCGCGACAGCACCGACCGCACCAGGCGCACGCCTTCGGCGACATCGCCGCCGACACCGGCCGCAACCTTGTCGAGCAGCGGCGCGATCTGGGCAAGCGCCGAGCCGCCGCCGGCGACCACGCCCTCTTCGGATGCGGCGCGCACCGCATTCAGCGAATCCTCGATGAGCTGGATGGTTCGCTTCTGCTCGACCGGCGTGACGCCGCCAGCATAAAGGATCGCGGTGCCGCCAGAGAGCTTGGCCAGGCGTTCGCGCAGCTTGTCCTGGTCGATGTTCGGCGGCGAGGCTTCATACTGCCGCTGCACCTGGGCGCGGCGCGACGCAATTGCCGCATGGTCGCCGCCGCCGCGAATGATCGAGGTGTAGGACGAACTGGTCTTCACCCGGTCAGCCGTTCCGAGATCGTCGGCGGTGATGTCCTCCAGCCGTCCGCCGAGGTCGCGCGCGATCACCTTGCCGCCGGTGATGATGGCCAGATCCTCCATCATCGCCTTGCGCCAATGGCCATATTCCGGCGGATGGACGACGAGGTATTTTCCAGGTCCCTGCTTGCCGAGCAGCGTCACCACAACTTCCGGCGACATTTCCTCGGACACGATCAGCAGCGGCCGCCCGGCCTCGTCGGCGATGCGGCGAACCGCATCGAGCTGCTCGGGTTCCTTGATCTTGAGATCGGTCATCAGGATGTAAGGCCGTTCGAGAACCGCCTCCATCTTCTCCTGATCGGTCACCATGTGATGCGAGAGATAGCCGCGTTCGAAGGACATGCCCTCGACCACATCGAGCGTGGTCTCGGTGGTCACGCTGAAGTCGGTGGTGATGACGCCTTCCGCTCCGACGCGCTCATGGGCTTCCGCCACCATCGCGCCAAGCTTGGCATCGGTTGCCGCGATATTGGCGACCGAAGCCAGGATGCCGTTGCCTTTTGCCGGCTTGGCCGACGCCTTGAGCGCCGCCACCACCGCCGCCACGGCAAGGTCGATGCCCTTGCACAGATCGACGGATTTCACGCCGCGTTCATTCGCCTCCACGCCACCCTGGATCAGCGCGTTGGCGAGCACGATGGCAGTCGTGGTGCCGTCGCCTGCGACCTCGTTCGTCTGCATCGACACTTCGCGGACGACCTGCGCGCCCATGTTTTCGAAACGATCGTGCAGCTCGATCTCCGATGCGATGCTGACACCGTCGCGAGTCACCATCGGCGTGCCGATCGGCCGGTCGATCATGGCGTTCATGCCTTTGGGGCCGAGCGTCGGCTCGACGGCAGCGGCCAGGCGAAAGACACCGCGAGCGAGAGCACGGCGGGCTTCGGAATTGTGAAGCATTATTTTGGGCATGATTCCTCCTTCCGCCTTACGGGCGGGTTGTTGGTTCGGGGCCTCGTGCAAGGGAGGCCGTTGTTTCAGCTCTGCTTCAGGCGGTCGGCGCGGCTCGTGCCGGCACGCGGTCCAGAATGAAATCGACCAGCGTCGGTTCGCCGTCGACCACATCCAGTTCCTTGTATCTGGTCTGCTTGAGCCCACGGCAAAGCGCGCCGTTGAACTCCATGTTGACGCGCACAGCGCGCAGTTCGGCGAGATGGGCACCGAGTGCGCCGGCCGGTATGCGTTGCCCTTCCCATGTCACGAAGACGGGATAATCCGCCCGGCGGTCGGGAAAGCGTTCAAGCAGGGCCGCCCTGTATCTCGGCTTCTGTTTGGCCGCCTCGCCCGGTTCGAACCGTGCGACGTCGTATGCCGGCAGCTCCATGCCGACTATTTCCCGATCCGTCAGACCGTGCTCCCGCAGGCCCCGCAAGACCGCCTCCTGGCGTCGCTTGAATGCCTTCATCCTGAAGGTTTCGCGCAACGCGCCGAGATCCTGGTCCTCGGCAAGCTCGGCGAAAATATCGCCGAATGTCTTGCCGGCTTCCATGCCGCGATTGACCTCTTCCGCGAACATGTGGTCGTGCAGCTTGACGCGATAGGCCGGCGCCCATGAGAGCTGGTCGAGCGCCTTGCGGACGCCGTCCAGCATGAGGAACGCGAAGTTGGGCGAGCACCAGTAGGTCGGCAGGCGGAAGTCGATTTCCACGTTGCCATCACTCGTCATTTTGGCCCGCTCGACGAAGCCCATCTCGGTAATCGGTTCGTCGAGCTCCGGGTCGTTGACCTCACCAAGGCGCCGCCAGAGTTCCTTCTCGCGGTTGCCGGAAACGCTGGCGGTTGCCATAGCCCCTACTCCGCCGCGATGCTGAAGGGCGAACTGGCAAGCGCCTTCTTCTTGGCTTCGACGTCGATGTTGTAGAGACGCGCGGCGTTGAGGCCGAGGATCTTCTCCTTGATCTCGTCGGTCAGTTGCACACCACGTTCCGCGGCGATGTCCTCGGGAATCTGGTAGGCCCAGAATTTCTCGACCAGCCAGCGCGGCGTCCAGATCGCGTAGTCGGAACCGAACAGGATCTTTTCCGGCCCAAGCCAGAACAGCAGCTCGGCGATGACCTCGCCGAAGTAGCGCGGGCGCGCGTGGATGAAGGGCAGCGCGACAGCCAGTCCGCCATAGACGTTGGTTTCCTGCGTCGCGATCCAGCAGAAATCGTCGAGGCGCGGCAGGCCGCAATGCTCGATGATCCAGTTGAGGTTCTGGAAATCCGTCGCCGCGTAGTCGACGTCATGCACGTCGAAGGCGTCCTTGCTGAGCGGGATTATGGTCGGACCCTTGTGGACGTGGATGTTCCTGATGCCGAGCTTGTCGCAAAGTTCGAAGCATTTGTAGGCATCGGGGTCAGTTAGCTTCCAGCCCTTGGAGGCACCGTTCCATTCGGCCGTGTACATCTTCACGCCCTTGACGTCGTAGGTCTCCTTGAGGAAGTGGATGTACTCAAGCGCCTTCTCACCCTCGCGCGGGTCGAAGGCGCCGTTGACGATGAAACGCTCCGGATAGCGCTTGGCCACCTCGGCGTTGCGCTCGATCGTGTTGAAGCCGTTCTTGTAGAAATCCTTGAGATAGGTCGACTGGACGATCGCCACGTCGTCGGGACCGTCGATGAACAGGTCGCGATAGAGATCGTCGGCGCTGTATTTCTCGAACTTGCTCTTCTCCCACAGCTGGTCCTTGGGACTCAGCCCCGTGTGATAGGCGTAGAAGCAATCGATGAACTGCTTGCCGTGGATATTCTTCTGGTTCTCCGGGCTGCCGTCCCAGAAATGGGTGTGGCCGTCGACCACGAAAATATCCTTGCCTTCCGGTGTCCTAAACATTCTTCCCTCCGCAGGATGCGTGTTGATCGGTTCGGCGCGCCGCAACCGGGCGGCGCGCCCGTTTTTTGGGCGGCTATTCGATGTATTCGAACATCTCGTCCATGTTGCCGAACAGGATCACGGTGTTGTCGTCGACGCGAACCATGCGGCCGTAGTGGGTGGAGGTGTTGACCTCGAAGGTCTCGGCCGAAATCTCGCGGCCGAGATATTCGCCGATCGCGTCCATCTTGAAGATCAGCTTGCCATCGCCGTCGATACGGATCAGCGCCGGCTGATAGGTGATGGTCACCCCCGGCTTCTGGCCCATGAATTCGGCGATGGCCCTGGCCTCGACCGAGTCATTCATGGTGACGCCGCACTGATGCGAAATCGTCTGTTCGAAGGTGATGTCCTTCATCTCCTTGAAGATGTTGGAATGCGTTGCGTCGCGTGCTGCTAGTGACATGACAATTTCTCCCTGTGTCAGCGCTTGAGGCCGAGTTCGCCGAGGATCTGGCCAATCCGTTCCTCGGATTTGGCGCGGACGTCCGCGAACGCGACCGGCTTGGAATGCGGCATCGACCAGACCGGCTGCAGGCCGATGGCTGCCTTGTCGGCGAGCGCGCCGTGTTTCTTGACCCAACCCTGGAAGAGCTTCTTGTTCGCCACGCCGTATTTCTCGTCGTTGGCGAGCAAGTGCATGAGGTCGATCGTGTTGGCGAGGTTGCGCTCGTAGTCGGCCTCGGCTGCCGAGATCACCGCAGGCGTGATGAAGTCGTGGTTGGCGGCGGCGATCTGCATCAGGAAGCCCGAGCGGAACACTTCCCCGACCAGCGGTTCGAAAACGATGTTGATGGCGAAGTACTGTTCGAGATAGTCGGTTGCGCCCATGATGGTCTCGACCGCTTCGCGGGGGCCTTGCCAGTTCTTGTCCTCGAGCCAGGTCTTCTTGCCGAGTTCATCGTCCCAGCCAGGAAGGTCCATGCCGATCTCGGCAAGGTAGAGCGTGATGTCCTGCGCAAGCCGCAGCTTGTAGGACGAGTTGGTCAGCGTCGCGTTGTTGATCATCTGGGTGTAGCCGTAGCGCTGCGCCTGCATCAGCGAGGTGCCGAGCCCGAATTCGGCATGTTTCCAGGCGCCGAGCTGCGTCTGCAGGATCTTGACCCAGGCCTTGTCGAAGGTCTTGGGTGCCCCCGACTTGCGGGCATTGTTGATGACGCTCTGCACCATCGTCTCGATCTTCGACTGGCGCTGGTAATGCGTGCGCTCCCATTCCTGGTCGGGCGCGCGGAAGGCATGCCAGTTGGAGCTCTGCGCGGCGGTGTTCTGCTTGACATAGGCGCCCTTGCCGTCGGCGAAGGAGATAATCCAATCCTGGATCAGGTAACGCTCGGGATCGGGCTGCACGTCGACCGTCATGTCTTCGTAGTGGGTGGCACGCTGGCCCTTCGGGTCGAAATACCGGTACTTCCGGCTGTCGGAGTCGGCAAAGATCGCCGCGCCGGCGGCTCCGGATCCGACTGAACTCGAGGTAGCTGGCATAGTCTTCACTCCCTTGTTGCAGTTGTGGTTGCAGTTGCGTGGCTGCCCTCTCAGTGGGCCGGCGTTGCACCTGCCGATGTGGTGAACTTGTCGAAGAAGATCCGCTCCGTCTCGAACCCGTTCATGAACAGAACCGGCTGAAGCGCATCGATCATCGGCGGCGGGCCGCAGGCATGGACATCGCCCTGCCCGTCGACCGCCAGTTGCTTGAGCTTGGCGTCGACACTCTGGTGTACGAAACCGCGTTCGCCTTCCCATTCGGCGTCATCAGTCGCGTGCGACAGCACGGGAATGAATGTGACCTCCGAATGCTGGCCGATCAGCTCGGCGATCCTGTCGAGATAGAACAGGTCGTTGCGCGTCCTGGCACCGTAGAAGAAATAAACCGGACGTTTCTCGCCGCTCTTCAGATGGTCGTTGAGGATCGACCAGATCGGCGACATGCCTGATCCGGCGCCGACCAGGATCAGGGGTCCTTGCCGTTCGTCCCGGCGGAAACAGGTTCCGTAGGGTCCGACGACGGTGACCTCGGCTCCGACCTTGATCCCTCCGGAATCGAGTTCTCCGGAGAACTTTCCCTCAGGGTATTTTTTGATGATGAAGGAGAGTTTTTGGGCTTGGTCCGGCGTATTTGCCATGGAGAACGAGCGCGTAATCGTCTCCCCTTTTTGCGTGGTAACCGTGATGTCGACATATTGCCCCGCCCAGAACTTTATCGGCGAGCCGAGTTCGATCTCGATGCCGCGAATGTCGTGGGTCAGGTGCTCAATCCGAGCAATCCGGCCCCTGAACGTCTTCACGGCGATCGCTTTCGCCAAAATCTCCTCGTCGTAGTTGAGAAGCTCGACTTCCAGATCGGAGTAGGCGATGCAGCGGCACAAAAGGACGTGGCCGCTCTCCTTCTCCATGTCGTTCAGCGCGAAGGTCGAGTATTTGAGCATGTCGACTTCGCCTTCGAGCAAGACGCTTTTGCAGGCGGAGCATTGCCCTTCCTTGCAGCCGTGCGGCAGGGCGATGCCTTGGCGGAACGCAGCGTTGAGCAGTGTTTCGCCATTTTCGACGTCGAATTCGACGCCGACCGGGCTGAGCCTGACCGTGTGGGTTTCCGACATACGGACCTCCAGTGAAAGGAAGGGGCGGGACGAACCCGCCCCTCTGGCCTGATCAGTTGCAGGGATTGATCGTGAAGCCGGCCCGGTATTCCGCCAGGTGCTTCTCACGGTCCGCGGGCGACATGGCACGCAGCGCGTTGAGCGGCGACCCGAGCGTGTTGCCGCGCACGTCGTCCAGCGTCCACATCTCCTTGTCGTCGAAGCGCATATGCGGCTGCGGGACGAGCGTCTTGCCATCGGAGCGGACGAAGTTCAGGTCCTTGATCGCATCGGCCAGATCCCAGCCGTCATAGAGCGTCTCCCACTCGCGCTTGCCGCTGAAGCGGCCCATGGCGGGCGTCGGACGGCCCTGATACTCGTCGGCGAACGCCACGGTGGCGGTCCACTTGTCGAGCTCGTGGGCGAAGGTGTGCAGCTGGCCATCGATCTCGCCGACAACCATATCCTCGCGGATCAGGCAGGGTACGAGGCAGGACCAGCAGCGGTGCGGATAGACGTAGCCGACGTCGCTGTTGAACAGCAGCACCTTCTCGCCCTTGTGGCTGAGCTTGGCATACCATTTCCAGAAGTCGCCGAACTCGGCGTACCAGCCCGGATACTTGTGCTCGAACCACTCGAAGTCCTTGTCGGTCTGGGCTTCGATCCGCCAGAAATTGACCGGCCAGCCGACCGCGAAGAACTGTCCGACCTTGTGGACGTAGTTCTTCTTGGTGATGCGCTCCCAGGCCGCCTGGACATCATCGTGATGGACCTTGATGCCGTATTTCTCGAGCGGCAGCATGTAGGTGCGGTAGTAGTCCTCATAGATCCAGCGGTGCCACATTTCCGCGTAAGACTCCTTGTTCTTGTCGCGGTTGGTGGTGCCGTATTCGATGAAGGTGCCGATGGCCGCATCGACGATCGCGTGGTTCTGCCAGAAGGCATAGCGCAGGTCGCGCTCGAGCAGCAGGTGGTTTTCCGGCTCCTTGAGCGCCGCCATCAGCAGCGAGTGGCCATTGCCGATATGCCGGCTCTCGTCGGACTGCACCGACAGGAAGACGGTGGGCAACGCATAGTCGCCGTTGCGGGCGGCTTCCGAAGGCATGGCGACGAACAGCGTGTTGGTGAAGGCGGTCTCGGCGACCACGGTCAGGTACATGCAGGCGGCGGTCATGGTGTCGCCGGTGATGAAGCCTTCCGCGAACTGCCGGCCAATGGTCGTGGCGTAGCATTTTCCGAAGGCTTCCTCGGTGATGTCGAAGCCCGCCGGATCGATGTAGTTCTCCATGTACCATTTCTTCAAATTCATCTGGATCGTCGAGTGGCGGAACTCGTCGATCATCTGCATGGTAAAGCCGGTCCGGAGTTCCTCGCCGGGCGCGATGCGGGCGACCATTGCCATCGAGCGGGCAGCCGAGATTTCCGGGAAGGGAATAATCGCCAGGAAGAGCTTCATCCACTCGACCCAGCGCGGTTCTACGTTGCGGAACATGTCGCCGCGCAGCGCCGCATCCAGCGCACCGTAGACCCGGTTGTCCTTCTCTTCCTGCATCGGAAAATACGACCGCAGGACCTGCTTCATCGGATCGCGCGGCGTCTTGTTGATCTTGTAGTCGGTCGGAAACGTCATCGCTTCCTGGACGTAGGAAGGATTCCAGCCGAGATCGGCAATCTTCTTGGTTGCCTCGCCGACGGAAATTCCGCGTTGCGAGGTAATCTTGTTGAGCGTCAGAGACGTCATGGTCATAAGCCTCCACCAGGTTTGAGCCGCAGGTCCCTTGACCCCGGCATGAAGCGGCACAGAGCGCCGCAAGTGAGAGTGCGAACGGCACGACAAAGGGTTGCGCATTCAGGCGCGACTCATGGTCCGGCCATTCAAGTGGATCGCGGCAAAGGTGTTGGAGGCGTCTGGCAGGGATCCTCGGCGCCAACCGCATTTGCGATCGGCGTATCGAAGCGGATGTAACTCGTCCCCTGCTTCCTCCGTTCCTTCGTTCTTTTGGCACCGCGTGAAAGCGCGATGGGCTTCTTGTGCAAATGTACAAAGCAAGCGCCGTGCCAATCTGAAAATGGCACCCATGGCTGGGCTCAAAACAAAATGACTGCTCTCTCAACGCATGAGAAGATGGCTAACTGTAACGTTATTTTACATTTGTAACGTACGGCTGTAATATTTAACATCTATTCGCAGGTGCAATATTTTTAGTTAGCAATCGCAGCAAATGCGAAAACGAATATCATCTATTCAATTCTTCGTCTTTCTCTACTATTTGAAGGCGACGCCCGTGGACGGGCCTCGCGCTGGAGAGAGACCATGCCTATCGATAAGGACAACCGGGGGCCGCACGAGCCGATGTCCAGCCAGGCCGACGGCGTCACCGACGATCTTGTCAGGCTGATGCCGCGCGATCTGGTCTTTGTCATGCGCTTCATGGGCGAAAGCCAATATCGCCTGCAGAGCCACTTCCAGGACTTCATCCGGGCCGAGCTTGCCGCCGGCGGCGTCACCACGGAAACGCATCCGATGATCCATCTGTTCATCGAGAACCACGCGATCCTGTTGCGGGACTTCGTGTTTTCGGGCGTTTCGCTGTCGCGCCAGTTTCGCGTCGACGAGATCGAGCGCCTTACCGGCGATACGACATCGATGATCCGGGTCGACATCTGGGATCAGCTCAAAAGCCACATCGAAACGGCTGAAAAGCAGTTCCAATCGCAGGCCGGCACGTTGCCAAAATTGCTGTCGGCCTTCGAAAAGCCGCCGGGGCCGATGGCGGGGAACGAAAAATGACGGGAGGGTCCGATGGGTCAAACTTCCAGGCGTGACGCGCTGCTCGCTCGCCGGCTCGATCTTGTCGCCAACGTCTCCGCGCTTACTGCCGAGGCGCTGCGGCTCAATCAGAAACGCGCCGGCATCGAGATGGATGTGCTGCGCCTGGAACTCGAAATCGGCAGGAGCAGCGCCAGCGCGCAACTGGTGCGGGACTTGCATGAAGCACAGGAGAGAGCCGCGGCAATCATGCACGAATGCGCGGCGTGCGAGGACAGCATCGTCGCCGCGGAAGGCGACATCGAGGACGTCGACCGCAGCCTCGCGGCAACGGATAGAAACTGAGGAAGGGTATAGCCATGAACCAGCGCGCGATACAGAACCTGACCTTGTTCGACCTGCTGGCACGAAGCTGGCGTCGCCCGTCGGCAGTCGCCGATCTGCGCTTCAGCGCAGACGGCTCTGCTGTCGCCTTCACCTGCGTGGATGGAACGGTCGCCATCGCCGCGGTCGCGGACCAGGAGCCGCCGGAGTCGCGGATCAGGGTGAGCGGCGATCTCGGCCAGTCGACGATCCGCCCAAGGGAAAAGTTGCCGGCGCCACTGATCGCCACCGCACCGTTGGGAGATGGCGATGTCCCGCTCGCCAGCTACCTTCGATCCGGTTTCCTCGTCGGCACGGCAGCCGGCGAAGCGGTGCATCTGAGCGCGGACGGCAATGTCTTGGAGACGCTGGTCAAGATCGACGGACCGGTCGTCGCCATCGACCATAGCGATCAAGCGGCGCTGACAGCCGTCAGCAACGGGCATGATGTCTTCCTGTCGCGCGGCGGAGGCGACGCGGTGCGGCTGCGGCACGGCACGACATCTTCCACGGAAGCGATTGCCTTTTCGCCGGACGGACGGCACCTCGCCTGCGGCTTCGACGATGGACTGTCGATCAGGGCGCTGGAAGACGGCGCCACCCCGACGCGCGACATTTCGCTTCCGGCGCGTCCGCTGTCCATGCGCTGGAGTGGCGGCGGCATCTGGCTGGCCTGCGGGCTCGAAACCGGAGGCTTTGCCCTGGTCGGCATGACCGATGGCCGAGCTGATATCGTCGCGGGATTTCCATCGCCGGTCCGGACGGTGTGCTGGAGTCTGCCAGAGAATGCGCTGTTTGCATCGGGCGCCTTCCGGATCGCCGGCTGGTCCATGACCGCCCCGCCACTTGACGGCGAAACCTCCGGCGCGCTGGAGACGGGTCGCGCCGGCCTGGTTCCGGTCGAGACGGTGGCCGCGCACCCCAAGAAGAAACTGATAGCAGCCGGCTATGCCAACGGCCGGATCACCATCGCCCAGATCGGCGCGCGGGACGAACTCCTCATCAGACCGCTGGGCAGCCCGGTGACCGCGCTTGCCTGGTCCGGCGACGGACTACACCTGGCGGTGGGCACCGTCGACGGCACCGCCGCGATCATCACCTTTCCCGCGCAGATGTTCAAATAGCAAAGGCAGGCCGCATGCAACAGGAGCGAACAATGCCAACCGAACCCAGCCCCGAGGACGAGAGCAAGGACGAATTTTTTGACCGGCTCGCCAAACTGTCGGAAGAAATGGTTGCCAAGCATGGCAAGGATTTCAGCATGGGCGCCTTGGTGCTTGCCGCCCGCTGGATCGCCGAAAACCGCGTTGGCAAGCTGAAGACCAACTAGCTCGACGAGACTGTCCCTTTCGGTGGGAGATTCTCGAAGATCGCCGTGGCGTCAGCATCCACCGGCCACGCGGCGCGGAGCCGACAAACTACGCCCTGGTGCGCAAGTGAGTGGGGCGCCGCGATCTCTGCCGTCACAGGTGGCGAAACCGGCCTGAGCGAGGTCGCCGACATCGGCAACGACAGGGTCGACCAGGCGCTGGCCGCCGTGGAACTGCCCAAGCACGTCCACCTCACGCGGTCAGCCGGGACATTGCGCGATGGCTGACTTCGAGATCCATATCGATCTTGGCGGCTGCACGCGTCCCGTCGGGCGGGCTTCCGGCCAAAGTGGCTGAGAACCGCGTAGAGCGTTTCGAGCGCTTGCCGATGGAGGGGTTCGAGTCCACGTTATGGGCAAGCATCGCAAAATATAATAGAATCAAATGGTTAATGTATTTTTGGGCGAGCCCGGAGGGACAGAGTTTCATATGGACGATCAATATGATAGCGGCTGGTTCGCCAACTCGTATTTCTCGTATGTTCTCACTTGGGGTGGCGAACCGGAAGACACTGAACGAGAGTGACCATGGGCTCCGATACGCCGACCGAGGTTGCTCTCGCACCCTGAGCTCTCACCACAGGCTCGCGTTTGTGATTGCGGGAAACACCCTTTCGGAACCGAAGTTAGTACCTACCGCCTCATCGTGCCATACCAAGCTGCAATGTCCGCTAGTCTAGGAACTGCCTCCCAATGAATGATGGCAAATGACCAAAATTGGACCGAGAGCAGACCGGAAGCCTTAAGGTGCAAAATAGTCTAAGCGAACGTTGAGGCGACCCGCGCGCATGCGCGCGGATGACCCGAAGCGCTCATTCTGGATACCAAATTCCGTGAAGCGGTCCGCGTGGCGCAGGTGGCGAAAGAAGAATAGTTCAGTCGAAGAAGCCCTTATCCTCTTCCTTGAGATACTTCCTAGCCGCTTCGGCGTCGATATCGAGGCCCAGCCCCGGCGCTTCCAGCAGGTCCACCATGCTGTCCTTCACGATCTGCGACGGCAGGCCAATTACGAGGTCCTCCCACCAGGGGTCGGAAGCGCTCGGGTATTCGAAGGCGATGTAGTTGGCGGGCAAGGTGGCGCACACGTTGATCAGCGCGCCGAGACCCAGGAGGCCGTTCGCGGTGCCGTGCGGCGCCATCAGGATCGAGTGCATATAGGCGTGTTCGGCCACCCATTTGAGCTCGGCAATGCCGCCGACATCGGCCGGATCGGGGCCGATAATGCGCACCGCCTGGGTCTCGATCAGCTCCTTGAAATTGTGCCGCAGGTAGATCTGCTCGCCGGTATGGATTGGCGTCGAGGTGGAGGTGGTCAGTTCCCGATAGGCCTGCGGATTGACCCACGGCACATAGTCGCCGGTCAGCATGTCCTCGAGCCACATCAAATTGTACTTCTCGACCGCGCGAGCGAATTTGATCGCATCCGGCAGCATCCAACCCGGGCCGCAGTCGAGCGCCAGGCTGACCTTGTCGCCGAGCACTTCCTTCATGGCGATCACGCAGTCGAGCATGTGGTTGAAACCACGCTCGCTGATCACGCCCTGATCCATGGCACCGTGATAGCCGGCCTTCTTCTGCGTCACGCCGTAATGAAAGCCCTCGACGGTGTCCTTCATGTTGGAGTGGAACGAGATTCCCTGCTTGATCATGAAGAAGTTTTGCGGCTGCTCCATCATCCATTTGACGTCCGCGGCGTAATCCTCCGGCAGGTCACCCGTGCGCTTCTGGCGGATCGACCCGTTATAGACACGCACCTTGTCGCGCACTTTGCCGCCTAGCAGTTTGTAGACCGGAACACCCGCTGCCTTGCCGGCAATGTCCCACAGCGCATGCTCGATAGCGCTCACCGCCGCGCCATAGGGCTTGAACGAGCCGCGCTGGCGGATCTTCAGCATCACCCGCTCGACGTCGGTCGGGTCTTCGCCGATCAGCGCCTCGCGGAAATGCAGCACAAAGGGCTTAAGGTAGGTTTTTGTGAACTCGACTTCGCCTAGGCCATAGAGGCCTTCGTCGGTCACGATGCGGACGATCGGGTGCTTGCCGATAACGGCGCAGCGAAGGTCGGTGATCTTCATCTTCGGTTCTCTTCGCCTCAGCTCCAGGTGCGATCCCAGGAATACTCGTCGTCCCAGCGATCCGTAGGCTGCCAGATGCCGGTGACACCCGGCTGCAGATGCCGCGAGATTACCTCGTCGACGACATCGTCGATCCCCAGGCCCGGCTTGTCCGGAACGGTGATAAAGCCGTCCTTGACGAGCGGCTTGGGAAGGCCGGTGACGATATCGTCCCACCAGTCGACATCGGCGGAGTGGTATTCGAGCGCCATGAAGTTTTCGGTCGCGGTCGCGACATGCGCAGCGGCCATCGCGGCGATTGGACTTTCGGCCATATGGATTGCCATGGCGACGCCGTGGTCCTGCGCCATATCGCCGATCTTCTTGGTCTCGAGGATGCCTCCGCTGGTGAGCAGGTCCGGGTGGATAACGGAGAGGCCGCCACTCCTGAGCAAAGGCTCGAAGGCCTCCTTAAGGTAGATGTCCTCGCCAGTGCAGATCGGCACCGTGGTAGCCTCCTGCAGCTGTCGGTATTGCTCGGTGTATTGCCAGGGAATCACGTCCTCCAGCCAGGCAGGAACATATTTCTCGATACGACGCGACAGGCGTATGCCGTCCTGCAGCGAGATGTGGCCGACATGGTCGATGGCGAGCGGGATCTCGTATCCGATCACCTCGCGGACCTCATGGATATACTGCTCGAGCAGGTCGATCCCCTTTTCGGTGAAATGCAGGCCCGTGAACGGGTGCTGCACGTTCTGCGCATCGTAGGCGAGATTGCGCGCCTTGCGCTCCTCGAACGCGCCGCCACGGCCGCGCGGATTGGCGTGAAACCCTTCGAGCGCGCCAGCGGGCGCGGCCACGGCGCCCGGGACATGGGCGATCTGCATCAAGCCCAGGTCCATCTTGAGGAAGGTGAAACCGCGGTTCATGCGCTGCTTGAGGCGCTTGCCGGTTTCGGCGCCGCTCGGTTTCTCGGCGTCGGTATCGCAATAGACGCGCACGTGATCGCGAAACTTGCCGCCGAGCATCTGATAGATCGGGACGCCATAGGCCTTGCCGGCGAGATCCCACAGCGCGATCTCGACTGCCGAGACGCCGCCGCCTTGCCGACCGTGACCGCCGAACTGTTTGATGCGGCGAAACAGACGATCGATGTCGCAAGGGTTCTCGCCAAGCAGCCGGCTTTTCAGCATCAGCGCGTAGGTGGCGCTAGCGCCGTCACGCACCTCGCCAAGCCCGACGATACCTTGGTTGGTATAGATCTTGAGTAGCGCCGAGGTGAAAGGGGCGCCGACGATTTCGGCCACCCGCATGTCGGTGATGCGAAGATCGGATGGTTTGGAGTTCGCGTTGACCCGATTGAGAGCCTCGTCGGCTCCACCCGTCTTTGGCATGACTTGTCCTCGTTCCGGTCGGGGCTTGCCGCCCCAAACGCCGGCCGGCATGGAGCGTTGCTAACTCAGCTCAATCTCGTGGGCCTGCAGGTAATCGCGGTTCATCTCGACGCCGAGACCGGGTTTCGACGTCAGCTTGAGGCTGCCGTCCGAAACGTCGAGCGGTCTGTCGATGAGGTGATCGTATTTGCCCAGATTCCACTCCGACGTTTCGAGTTTGTAGAAGTTGGGAACGGTCATCATCACCTGCGCTCCCGCAACCACGTTGATCGGTCCCGCGGCGTCATGCGGCGAGACCGGGATGTAGTAGGCTTCGCACAGGGCGGAAATCTTCTTGAGTTCGGTAATGCCGCCGGTCCAGGTGACGTCCGGCATGATGTAGTCGGCGAGCCGGTTCTCAAGGACCGGTACGAAATCCCACTTCGTGTGGCCGCGCTCGCCCCACGAGATGGCGGCACTGACTTTTTCACGCACCTGCCTGAGGGCGTTGAGGCTCTCGGGCGGACAGGGTTCTTCGAACCAGTCTATCTGGCCGGCTTCCTCGAGACTCCGGCAGAGGCGAATGGCGGTGGGAACGTCGAAGCGGCCATGCGCATCGATGAGAATGTCGACGTCGGGTCCCGCCGTTTCGCGGATGAGAGCCGTCAGTTCGGCGGCCTCGCGCTCGTCCTTGCGGGTCATGCTGCCATCCAGGTAGCCGTCCCGCTGTTCGCGCGACTGCCCACCGACGCTGCGGCCCTGGTGCGGGAACGGGTCGAACTTCAGCGCCGTGTGCCCGGATTCGACGATATCGCGAATTTCGCGGACCACACCCTCCTTGCTGGTAAATTTGGCCTGGTTGGGATGGGTGTAGAGCGCGATTTCATCGCGTACTGGTCCGCCCAACAGCTCGTAGATCGGCTTGCCAAGGACTTTGCCCCGGATGTCCCAGAGGGCTATATCGATGGCGCTCACGCATTCAACGGCGGCGCCGCGGCTGCCCATATAGGTGAAGCTGCGGAAAATCTTATGCCAGAGATGCTCGATACGCGCTGGATCCTCGCCGGTCACGGCGAGGCCGATCTGCCGCAGGATCGTGCAGAGGGCGCGGTTGGCGAGCCTTGTCGTGGTGGTGATCTCGCCCCAGCCACTCACCCCTTCATCGGTCGTCACTTCGACGAACAGGTATTCTCCCCAATAGGAAGCATCGGATTTGATCAGCCACGGCCGAATGCTCGTGATTTTCATCTCTCAACTACCTTTATCTGGAATGACCCCGAATAGCCGTGTTCTGGACCGAATATTCTACCCCGCCCGAGCGGCGTTACGCGCGCGCATGTGCTCGAGGACATGCCGACCGGAGCCCTCGACATGGCGCGCAATGAGTTCGGCTGCCTCGTCCGCATTTCCCGCTTTTACATGCGCGATGAGCTCACTGTGTTCGCGAAGGATCGCGGCACGCCGGGCGAGCGTGAAATTGAAACGCCGGCTCACAGCGCGCAGCACTTCGCGATGCTTCCACCAAAGCTCGGCGGCATGGCGGTTATAGTGCCTCTGATACATCACGGTGTGAAAAGCGGTATCCAGTTCACTGTGCCTGAACGTGTCGGCAAAGTTGTTCTCTTCAATCAGGCCCTGGATACGTTCGAGTTCGGCAATGTCCTCGACTGTAGCCATATTCACGAACCATCGCGTCAGGGCCGGCTCGATCAGGACTCCGATCTCGTAGATATCCCGGACAAAATCCTGGTCTATAGGTCGGACACGCGCCCCTCGGTTGGCAACGAAGGTGACAAAGCCCTCGCCGCGCAACAGCTGCAGAGCTTCGCGCACGGGGTTGGTCGAGGTGCCGTGACGCCGAGCGAGATCGGTGACCACAAGCCGTTCGTTGGCGGCAAGCCGCCCTTCGATGATGTCTTCCCTGATCAGTTGATAAAGCGAGGCGCCCTCGCTTGAGGCCCCGAGAGGGTCAATCCCCTCGGGTGGCTCTGCTTTAAAATCGCTTGTCTCGGCCAAGCCCGGCTCCCCTCGATCGATACACATTTTGTTCGATATCACGCACGGTTTCCATAAACAATGTATGATTTATCGCGTTGACAGACAATCTGCGATCTGAAAACGTACAAAGTGCTCGAAGGGATACATTTGAATGAGATATCCCATGGCTGACGAGCAAAGACCGCTCGCCTCGATGCTGAGCGGCATGGGAGAGAAACCTGGAGGATACCTATGACGAGGATTACACTCGGCGGTGCCGTCCTGCGCGGCACTGTCTCCACTGCCTTGGTGGCATCGTTGATGTCTGCGCCGGCGCTCGGTGCGGCGCCGGTCGACTTGAGCAAGTGGTCGCCGGAATATGTGCGCTCCATTGCAGGCACACAGGATTTTGATACGGCGGCCGATTGCGGCAAGGTCACCCCGCTCGATTACAAGGGGCGACTGACTTTCTGGTATCAGGGCGTGTTCGAGGGCGACCCCGATCTCCTGCGCCAGTACTACAAGGATTTCTTCGAGACCTTCCGCAAGACCTATCCGAACATCCAGCTCGAGGAACAAGCCCTCACCTACAACGATCTCCTGGACAAGTTCCGTACGGCACTCCTTGGCAATGCCGCGCCGATGGCCGTACGCCTGCAAATCCTGGGTGGCACCGAGTTCGCCGCAAAGGGCTATCTGGAACCGCTCAAGCCCGAGGACGTGGGATATTCGACCGAGGACTTCTGGCCCGGCGCCATGAAAGCCGTGACCTGGGACGGTGTGACCTACGGCATCCCAACCAACAATGAAACGATGGCCTTCATCTGGAATGCCGACATCTTCAAGCGCGCAGGTCTCGATCCAGACAAGGCTCCGGCAACCTGGGAAGACGTCGTCAAGTACTCCAAGCAGATCCACGACAAGCTCGGCATTGCCGGCTACGGCCTCGTGGCTCGCAAGAATGCCGGCAATACCCCGTACCGCTTCATGCCGCAACTGTGGGCCTATGGCGGCGGCGTCTTCGACGAAGCCACGGCGAACCCGACCTATAAGGAGATCGAGCTCGCCAGCCCGCAGAGCAAGGCCGCGCTGCAGGCCTCTTACGACATGTATGTCCGCGACAAGTCGGTTCCGGTTTCGGCACTCACCAACCAACAGGCCGACAACCAGCCGCTGTTCCTCGCCGGCCAACTCGGCATGATGATCTCGCACCCGTCCGACTACAACGTCATGCTCGACCTGCAGAAGAAGGCGACCGGGACCGACAAGGACAAGGCCCAGACCGTCATCGACAATATGCGCTACGGCCTGATTCCGACCGGCCCCGACGGCAAGCGCGCCGTCGTGTTCGGCGGCTCGAACATCCACATCCTGAAGCCCGAGTATGTCGAGGGCGGCAAGGTGGACGAACCGGCTGCGAAGGCCATCATCTGCATGTGGACCAGCCCCGAATGGTCGCTGAAGATGGCCTATGCCGGCTCGAACCCGGGCAACCTTAACGGCTTCAAGACCAAATGGATGAAGGAGCGTCTGGAGAGCATCAAGTTCCTCGACGTCACCACCTCGATGCTGCCATACGGCATTCCGTTCCCGGCGCTGCCGCAGTCCCCCGAGATCATGAACATCATCGTCCCGGACATGCTGCAGAATGCCCTCACCGGAGCAATGACCGTCGACCAGGCGGCGGACGACGCGGCCAAGAAGGTGAAAGACCTGATGGGCGGCGGACTCTAGCCGAAGCCTGACCTGCGATCTTACCGGTTGCGCCGAGAGCGCAACCGGTTCGTTCCGAAAACAAGGGCGCGCCAAAGTGACGATTGTGGCCGGCAAGACCGGGGCTCGGCAGAGATTGCGACCCCTGCTGCGGAAGATTTGGGAGCATCGCGCTGACTACGCGTACGTGCTTCCTGCGATTGCCGTCATGCTGATCGTCATCGCTTATCCGATCTACTACACGATCGAGCTGTCGTTCTTCAACACGCCACCTGGCCTGCAGCTCCGCGACAAGATTTTCATCGGCGTCGACAACTACACCGCCATCCTCACCAGTCCGGTGTTCTGGAAGGTCACCTCCAACACCCTTATCTGGACACTGGCATCCACCTTCATCGCCTTTGTCCTGGGATTTGGCTGCGCGCTGGCCCTCCATCGCGACTTCATCGGTCGTGGTGTGCTGCGCGCTATCCTGATCATTCCCTGGGTCATCAGCGCGGTCGCCGCGTCCTATATCTGGAAGTGGATCTACCATTCGGACTTTGGGATCATCGGCGCGGTGCTGGTCGGCCTCGGATTGGCCGACCGGCCGCCGAATTTCATCGACAGCGTCAGCACGGTGCTGCCCTCCCTGATCGTCGTCAATATCTGGCGGGAGTTCCCGTTCGCGATGATCATGATGATGGCCGGTCTGCAGACCGTCCCGGACCAGTTGCTGCGCGCTGCAAAAGTCGACGGAGCCAATGCATGGCAGCGCTTCTGGCACGTCACCTTCCCGCATTTAAGAAACGTCTCGACAGTGACGATCCTGCTGCTGGCAGTGGCCAACTTCAATTCCTTCATCATCCCCTGGATCATGACTGGCGGCGGCCCGTCGAACGCATCGCATATCTGGATCACCCACATCTATGAGCTGGCCTTCGGCCGGCAGCGCTGGGGGGTGGCATCAGCCTATTCGGTGCTGCTGTTCTTCATCCTGATGACGCTCGGCTACTTCTACGTCCGTGCGCTAAGCGGCAACGACCGGAAGGATGGGAGCGCATGAGCACGATTGCCGAGACAGCCCCTCGAGACCAGACCCGTCGCCGCACGCGCTTCGACGGTTGGCGGTGGGGCGGGCGCATCTTCCTCGTATTCATGCTGCTTTACACCGCATTGCCGATGATCTGGATGCTGATCACCTCGATCAAGTCCGGCTTCGCCGCGATGCAGTTCCCGCCGCAATGGTGGCCGGACGAGCCTACTCTCGCCAGCTACCAGAAGCTGCTCGATCCGCAGAACAGTGTCGGCCAGGACTTCCTCCGCTTCTTCTGGAACAGCCTTTACGTCTCCACTGCCACGACTATCCTTTCCGTGATCGTGGCGGTTCCCGCGGCCTACGCATTTTCGCGTTTCACCTTCCCGGGCCGGAACTTTCTGTTCTTCGCCGTCTTGCTTCGCAACATGTTTCCGGCGGTGATCTTTCTCGTGCCGCTCTTCATCCTGATGCGCGCGATCGGGTTGGTGAACACGCATGGCTCGCTCATTCTCACCTACCTCACATTCGGCCTGCCGCTGGCAATCTGGCTCCTCAAGGGCTTCTACGACAACATCCCGGTGCAGCTCGAGCAGGCGGCGCGCATCGACGGGGCGACGCGGTTCCAGGCCTTTATCCTGATCGTGATGCCGCTCTCGGCACCAGGAATCATCGCCACGGCGATCTATTCCTTTATCGGTGCGTGGAACGAGTACATCTACGCATACACCTTCCTCTCCAAGAACGAGCAGCTGACATTGCCGGTCGGCATCCAGCGCTTCTTCTCGGAAAACACGACGGATTTTCCAGGTCTGATGGCGGCCAGCTTCATGATGAGCGTGCCTGTCGTGGTGCTGTTCCTCGTCCTGCAACGATACTTCGTACGCGCCCTTACAGAAGGCGCGGTCAAGCACTAAGGAGCTGCCGATGGCCCACGTGGTCCTCAAAGATCTGATCAAGACCTATGGCAGCTTCAAAGCCGTCAACGAGGTTTCGCTGACGGTCAATGACGGCGAGTTCGTTGCGCTTGTCGGTCCTTCAGGCTGCGGCAAGACGACAACGCTAAACCTCATCGCCGGGCTGATCCCGATCACATCGGGCGACATCTTGATCGGCGACCGGGTGGTCAACGAACTCGACCCGAAGGACCGGGACATCGCAATGGTGTTCCAGAACTACGCGCTCTATCCGCAGAAGTCGGTCTATATGAACCTCGCCTTCCCGCTGCAGATGCGCAAGCTTCCCAAGGACGAGATCGACAAGAAGGTCCGGGAAGCGGCGCGAGTGCTCGATATGACGCAGCTACTCGAGCGCAAGCCGCGCGAACTTTCAGGCGGGCAACAGCAGCGCGTGGCCCTGGGCCGCGCCCTCGTTCGAGATCCGGCGGTGTTCCTGATGGACGAACCGCTCTCCAATCTCGACGCAAAGCTGCGCGTGCAGATGCGGTCCGAGATCAAGCGGTTCCACCAGGATCTCAAGGCGACCATCGTCTATGTGACGCACGACCAGCTCGAGGCCGTGACCATGGCCGACAGGATGGCTGTGATGAACGGCGGCTACCTGCAGCAATACGATTCGCCGGCGCAAGTTTTCGCACATCCCGCCAACATGTTCGTCGCGAGCTTTGTGGGCAGCCCGGCGATGAGCCTTATTCCACTACAGGCATCGACGGCCAACGGCGGCATCGTGTTGACCAGCGCAGAGGGCTGGAGCCTCGCACTGTCGCAACCCAACGCGCGCAAGGTCCAACGAGCGACCTCCGGGAAGGTCGTGCTCGGTGCGCGACATTCGACGATCAAGCTGCACAAGAGCGCCGTTGCCGGCGCCATTCCAGCCAAAGCCTACACGGTGGAACCGACCGGAGACGTCACCTTCGTGCAGGCGTTCCTCTCCGGCGCCATCGTCAACATTAGCGTTCCGCCGACCATTGCCGTCGCGCCCGACGAGCAGATCTGGCTCGAGTTCGACCAGGAGCGCATCCACCTATTCGACGGCGAAACGGAGATGGCCCTCCAGGCCAACTGAGACAGGCGGATGCGTGTGGAACGAGTGTGAATGATCACGAAACTCAAGATTACGGCGATCAAGCCCTACCCAGTGTGGGTGGGGACGCGCAACCAGATGCTCGTCAAGGTTGAGACCGACCAGGGCATCTTCGGCTGGGGCGAGAGCGGCTTGAGCGGTCGCGAGAAGGCCGTGACCGGCGCACTCGAGCACTATCGCGAGTTTCTCGTCGGCCGAGACCCCATGCAGATCGGCCGGATCTGGCAGGAGGTTTATCGCAGCCAGTATTTCGAAGGCGGGCGCGTTCTGCAGGCGGCGATTTCCGCCATCGACATCGCCCTTCACGATATCAAGGGCAAGGCGCTGGGGGTGCCGGTCTACGAGCTGCTCGGCGGCAAGCAGCGCGACCGCATCCCCACCTTCGCCTCGACCGGAGACGAGGCCGAGGGGGATGCTGCCATCGAACGAGCCCGGGAACTGCGCGCGCAGGGGTGGCGGGCGATCCGCTTCTTCCCGTTTGGGCAAAGCAGCAAGGACATCTTCGAGCCGCGCGAGTCGATTGGCGCTACCGCCAGGATGCTAAACAAAGCACGCGAGGTGCTGGGCGACGAGGTGGTCCTCGGCATCGACTATCATCATCGGCTGTCGGTGGCCGAGACGGCGAGCTTCTGCAACAAGCTCGGCCGCGGCGTGCTCGATTTTCTCGAGGAGCCGATACGCGACGAGACACCGGAGGCCTACGAGTCGCTGCGAACGATGACCGACATCCCCTTTGCCATCGGCGAGGAATTTGCCAGCAAGTGGCAGTTTCTGCCCTATATCGAGCGCGGCATCCACCAGTTCAACCGGATCGATGTTTGCAATGTCGGTGGGCTCACCGAGGCGATGAAAGTCGCTGGCTGGAGCGAGGCGCACTATGTTGACCTGATGCCACACAATCCGCTCGGTCCAGTGTGCACGGCCGCGACGGTGCATCTCGCCGCCGCTGTAGCGAACTTTGCGTGGCTCGAGACCAGGGTGCCGGAAAGAAAGCTGGGTTTCGACAATTCCGAGTTCTTCCCCGTGCAGCCACGGCTGGACGGCGCCGACTATGTGGTCAGCGATCTGCCGGGGCTGGGCGTCGAGATCAACGAGGAGGCGATCCAAGCGGAGAGTTTCCGTTTCTGGGAAGCGCCCCACCTCAAGCGCCGCGACGGATCTGTGACGAACTGGTAGTTCCCATCCACCGGAGTCTAAAATGACGCATACTCCCGACATCACGCGACCGCCTAAAGACCTGATCGAGGCGCTTAAGGAGATCGGCGCCGCGACGGTTGCCGGCACGCTTGGCCACATGGGCTTCCGCAATCCGCACATGGTCGGTCCGGTAGCGCAGAACCACGGGAAGTCGATCGTCGGGCCGGCGCTGACGCTGCAGTTCCTGCCGCAGCGGCCCGACCTCTTCAACGAGGGAGAATATGCCGATCCGGAGACGCAACTGCACCGGCACGTGCTCTACCACGCGCAGGAGGGCGATGTGGTCGTGGTCGACGCGCGCGGTGACATGAGCTCGGGCGTCTTCGGCGATATGATGTCGACCTATTTCAAGGGCAGAGGCGGCGCGGGTATCGTCATCGATGGATGCATGCGCGACCGGCCCAATGTCGAAAAGCTCGATCTGCCCCTATGGCTGCGCGGCTGGACGCCCAACTACCATGTGCAGACCAGCATCTATCCCAATGCCGTCAACGTTCCGATTGCCTGCGGCGGTGTCACGGTGATCCCCGGCGACATCATCATCGCAGACGATGACGGGGTGGTGGTGGTTCCCGTCGCAATGGCCCAGAAGGTGATCGAAGAGGCACAGAAGCATCACGATTGGGAGGAATTCTCGCGAGAAAAGCTCATGCAGGGCGGGTCGTTGCAACGCTATTATCCGCTGCATGACGACGCCCGCGGGGAGTACGAGGAGTGGCGTAAGACAAATCGCTAGGAGCACCCTTCTGCGGCTACGCTTGTTTCGTATCGCGCCGGCGGCAGCTTTGCGCCGCATAGTTGCCATCCGTCGATCCCGTGGACAATCCTGGAAGTTCCCATCCAGAGTCAGCCCGGCATCTAGCTTAGTGTGTTCCGCCACGCCGATGGTCGGTCAGGTCGAGCTTGAGCGGCGCGCCTTGTGCTCGATAATCGCTGGCGCGGCCTCAGCCGATGCGGCTTTTGTGATTTCCACACTTGGCATGCTTATTTCTGGCGACGCAGATTGCACCCGCCCGTGTGAGGGCTGTGAGTCTTGCAACTTTAGAGGATCGGAATTTGCCCAGGTCCGAGGGCCCATAATGGCTCAGAACGTTTTGGGCCAAAGGCAATTTTCATTAATCAAACCAAGATTTCTGGCAGGCCCAGAGGGTGTATCAAAACAGTTGATTTCATTGACTTTTTCGTGGGCCAAAATCAGAAATCTTCTCGTATCGTTCCGTATGGTTCCGCGACGCTTTACCATCGAAACTTGGCTACATCGATCCGCGCCCGCCTCAAGCAATTTGGACGGCTGTGACACTTCCAGTTTGGCCTGCTGCGTTTGATCCGGCATAGTTGCAGAAAACCGTCTTGCCTCGACGTCGGTTCTCCTGCTAGCCCGCAAGAGTGCCGGCGAGGCGTGGACAGCCGCGAAGGCACGGGTCCTGGGCTGACTACCCGAGGGTTTGACTGGCGAGTGCATAGGTCACCGGTGCAGTTGCACCGTCGACGGCAAAATCGGAGAGGCGTTTGCCCATCGACATGGTGAGCACCGTGTCGAAAACCGGCATTCCGCTGTGCGACAGAAAGGCGGCGAACTCGCCATTGTCCATGTGGGTGTCGATCCGCAGGAAGGATCCCGTATGGTCGGCCACGTGCGGCCGGACGATCGCCACGGCGTCCGCGTCGCTTTCCGCCAAGACCGGCCCTACGACATGGCCCCGCCCGAACGGGCGACAGAGCGCGAACGCGTTCAGCGTGTCACCCTTGAAAAGACCATAGCCGGCCGAGTGCGCGAAAAGCCTTTCGATGAGCGCCGCCCGCCTAACGCCAAAACCTGCCGCATCAAGCGCGATCACGGCGGGAATATCTTTTGCGTCCAAACTCCGGACATCGCCTCGAGTATTCGTCGACTTACCCATCGTCTGCAGGCGGGCGATGCCCTGGCATTGATAGACGGTCTTCTCCGGCTGGAAGTCGAGTGAGAGATAGAGCCGCCTCGCAGCGCGCGTTGCATTGAGGCGCAGATCGCGCTTGGCGACCTTCTCGAAGACCCGGTTCATCAGCCATTGCCCCGCCCCCAGCGCCTGGAGTCGCGGCGAGGTGATGACCATCCCCACGGTGGCGAAGCCGGCGCCATGCGCGAACCACATGGCCGATCCGAGAACCCGGCCGATGTCATCGAGCGCAACGAACCCCTCTCCCGACTCGCGCAGGAATTGCCAGTCCTCGGCGCGATGCGGCCATCCCACGGACAGAGATAGTGCGTGCAACCGGTCCAACTCGACGCCTTCGATGTCGCCGATACGCATCGAGAAGGTGTCGATTTTCAAGTTTCCGGACGGCTTCAAGTCCATGCCTCTGAAAGATTCCCGCAAATTGACGGGCGGCACGCCGCAGCCGCCCTCTGTCCACCAACGCTAAACAAACAGGCCCGTACGATTTGCTCGAAAGCCACCTGCCAACGCAAGATTCAACTGAAACATTTCCGCTTTCGGCACGCAATCGCGAGAGAACGCAGACATCCTCTGCGGAAATGTTGCCGCACACAATCGTCGGCATCGATCCCGGCTAACCCGAAACGCCTTGAGGGCTGGAATGGACGTCTTCGATATCCTCGACCGTCTCGTCGCCTTTCCATCGGTCGCCGGCAAGCCGAACGGCGACATCGCCGGCTGGATCGAGACCCAGCTCGCAGAACACGGGACGAAGGTCTCCGTTCTACCAGGGCCGGAAGGCGACCGTTTCAATCTTTTCGCGACGATCGGCCCCGCCGATGTCCCGGGCTACATCCTGTCCGGCCACATGGACGTCGTTCCCGCCGGCGAGCCGCAATGGAGTTCGGCTCCTTTCGCGCTGCGCCGCGAGGGTGAACGGCTCTACGGACGCGGCACCACGGACATGAAGGGGTTTCTTGCCGCGGCACTTGCGGCCGTGCCTATGCTTGCGGGACTGCACCTTGCCAGGCCAATCCATTTCGCCTTCTCCTACGACGAGGAGGTGGGATGCCGCGGCGTGCCGCACATGATCGCCCGCCTTCCCGAACTTTGCGCGAAGCCACTCGGCGTTATCGTCGGCGAGCCGAGCGGCATGCGCTCCGTGCGCGGCCACAAGGGCAAGGCGGCCGCCCGCGTGACGATCAACGGGCGCTCCGGCCATTCTTCGCGGCCCGATCTCGGCCTCAACGCCATCCACGCCATGGCCGGTGCGCTGAGCGCGGCCGTGAGCGAAGCCGAACGGCTGACACGCGGTCCGTTCGACCCTGCCTTCGAGCCGGCTTACTCCTCGCTGCAAGCGGGCGTGGTGGCGGGCGGACAGTCGGTCAACATCATCCCCAGCGCCTGCACGCTGGATCTGGAGGCGCGCGCCATTCCAGGCGTCGACCCGGCCAGCCTGCTCACGCCGGTAAAGGTGCGGGCCGAGGCGCTTGCGGCCGAAGGCTTTCGGATCGAGTGGACGCCGATGAGCGCCTATCCGGCACTGTCGCTGCCGCAGGACGCGGCGCTGGCAGCACTGCTGCGCGAGCTGACAGGCGAGGCGCCGCTTGCCGCCGTCAGTTACGGCACGGAGGCCGGACTTTACCAGGCCTCCGGGTTCGATGCGATCATCTGCGGCCCCGGCGACATCGGCCGCGCCCACAAGCCGGATGAGTACATTCTCACCAGCGAACTCGCCGCCTGCCAGCGATTGATCGAGGCGCTGGGCGCGCGTTGCGCGGCCTGAAGGGGAACCGGGATGACATTCCTGTTCAATTCCGATGCACGCCGCGGGGCGATCTTTGCCGACGCCTTCGCCAGGGACCTGCCGGACGTCCCCTTCACGATCGATGCCGCAACGGTCGATCCCGACGCCGTGCGTTACCTGATCAGCTGGACTGTTCCGGATAATCTCGCCCGCTACGGCAACCTGGAAATCCTGTTCTCCATCGGCGCCGGCGTCGACCAGCTTCGCCTCGATGCGGTGCCTCCGAACGTGATGATCGTGCGCATGATCGAGGAAGGCATCGTGCGCATGATGCAGGAATATGTGACGTTGGCAGTGCTCGCGCTCCACCGCAACCTGCCGGCCTATCTGGCGCAGCAGCGCGACGGCGAATGGCGCGATATCCCGCAGCTCCAGGCCAGGTCGCGCCGGATCGGCGTGCTTGGCCTTGGACAGCTCGGCCGTGCCGTCCTCGACCGGCTGAAGCCCTTCGGCTTTCCGCTCGCTGGATGGAGCCGCTCGCCGCGGCAGATCGAGGGCGTGACCTGCCATCATGGTGAGCTCGGGCTGGAGGAGATGCTCGCGGCCAGCGACATATTGATCTGCCTGCTGCCACTGACCGAGGATACGCGCGGTTTCCTCGATGCCGACCTGTTTGCGAAACTGCCCAAGGGCGCAGCGCTCGTCCACACGGGCCGAGGGCCGCAGCTCGATCATGAAGCGCTTGTCGCCGCCCTCGACAGCGGCCAACTTTCGGCGGCGATGATCGACGTCACCGATCCCGAACCGCTGCCGGCGAGCCATCCTTTCTGGTCGCATCCGAAGATCATCCTGACCCCGCATGTCGCCAGCGTCACCCAGCCGGCCACCGCCGCGCGCGCCGTCATCGACAACATCAGGCGCTACCACGCCGGGCTCGACCCAATCGGGCTCGTCGACCGGTCGCGCGGCTATTGAAGTCCAAATGAAAGGTTATCCCTTGTCCCTGCTCAAAACCGTCGACACCAATCCAGCCTTCCCGCCACGCGAATCCAGGGCGCTGCCCGAACGACTGATTGCCGGCAACCCCGCGTTCAGAACCTGGGCGCAGGATGTCGCCAAGTCCGACCTCGTCCACACCGGCGTCTGGGAGGCGACGCCGGGAGAGACGCGCTCGATCAAGGGCGAGACTTTCGAATTCTGCCACATCCTCGCCGGCGTGATTGAAATCACGCCCGATGGCGGCAAGCCGGTGAACTACCGCGCCGGCGACAGTTTTGTCATGAAGCCCGGCTTCACCGGGGTCTGGAAGACCATCGAGACGGTGCGCAAGATCTACGTGACCGTCGGGTGACCGACCCGCTCGAAGTTTTCAGCCATCGCAACAGATTTTGCCGTCCCGCGCGGCCTGCGCGCAACATTCGTCCGCGGCGGTTCGCCGAACGATGCATGCTGCTTGCCCGCCTACGCTAGGCTCATGGCCAATGCTGCTGAGTGGTCGCCCATGAGCCTGAGCTTCGATCCGGACAAGGTTACTCTCCCCGTCGGCCATTTCATCGGCGGCGAGCTGATCGTGGCCGAGGGCGCGATCGAGATGCGCCGCCCCTCGGACGGCAAGGCATATGCCGGCTGCCCGGTGGCTGGCGCCGACATGATCGACCGCGCCGTGGAAAGCGCCAGGGCGGCACTGAAGTCGAGCAACTGGGGCGGCGTCCGGCCTCGCGAGCGCACAAGGGCGCTGCAGACATGGGCCGACCTGATCGAAGCGGAAGCCGCAACGCTCGCCCGCATCGAGGCGCTGTGCTCCACCCGGCCCGTAGGCCAGGTCTTTGCCGGCGACATCACTGTCACCGCCGAGCAGATCCGCTTCTTCGCCGAGTTCGCCGACAAGGAAGGCAGCGAGCTCGTGCCGACCGACGACGCCAGTCTCGGCATGATCATGAGCGAGCCCTATGGCGTGGTCGGCGCGATAACGCCCTGGAATTTTCCCATCTCGATGGCCGGATGGAAGCTCGGTCCGGCACTGGCCGCGGGCAATGCGGTGGTGCTGAAGCCGTCGGAAATGACGCCCTTCTCGGCGGTCTGCATCGCGGAGCTCGCCGTTAAGGCTGGCCTGCCGGCCGGGCTTGTTAACGTAGTGCTCGGCGATGGTCCGACGACCGGCACAGCGCTGACCGGCCATCCGGAGATCGCCAAGGTCAGCTTCACCGGTTCGACCCGCGCCGGCTCGGCCATCATGGAGAACGTCGCCCGCACCGGCGTCAAGCCGATGACGCTGGAACTCGGCGGCAAGAGCCCGCAGATCGTCTTTGCCGATGCAGATCTGGACAAGACGGCGACGGCAATCGCCGGCAGCGTCACCTTCAACGCCGGCCAGGCCTGCGTAGCCGGCACGCGCCTGATCGTAGAGAAAAGCGTGGCCGACAGGCTTACGGCCGCGGTCCTGGAGAAGATGAAGGCGGTGCGGGCAGGCCCGACCTGGGACGAGGCGACGCACTATTCGCCGATCATCTCGGAGCGGCAGCGGGCACGTGTCGACGGCATCGTGCGGGCCGCCGTCGCGGCCGGCGGCGAATGCCTGACCGGCGGTGGCGCCATGGATGCTCCCGGCTATTTCTACGAGCCGACGCTGATCGCCAATGTCGACCAGGCCAATCCGGCAATCGTCGAGGAAATCTTCGGCCCGGTCCTGACCGTCCAAACCTTCGAGACCGAGGAAGAGGCGCTGACGCTGTCCAGCCATCCGACATACGGGCTGGCCTCCGGCCTGTTCACCACCGACCTCTCCCGCACCATCCGCTTCGCGCGCAGGCTCGAAGCGGGCACCGTTTGGGTCAACCGCTACAGCCGCTCCCGCGACCATATCCTGCCAACCGGCGGCTACAAACGCTCCGGCATCGGCAAGGATCTCGGCCGCGAGGCCTATCACGCCAACCGCAGGACCAAGAGCGTCCTGATCAACCTGTGAAGAGATGCCGATGAAGTCCTATTCGATCGCCCTGATCCCCGGTGACGGCATCGGACGCGACGTGACCGCCGCCGCCTGGACGGTGCTGGAAACCGCCGCCAAAAACTTCGGCTTTGCGCTGACGGGAACCGAGTTCCCCTGGTCCTGCCGCTTCTTCAAAGAAACCGGGCGCATGATGCCTGAGGACGGCATAGAGACCTTGCGCGGCTTCGACGCCATCCTCCTCGGCGCCGTTGGCTGGCCGGCGGAGGTGCCGGATTCGGTTTCGCTCCACGGCCTGCTGCTGCCAATCCGGAAAGCGTTCGTGCAATATGCCAACATCCGGCCGCACCGTCTGCTACCGGGCGTGACGGGGCCGCTGCGGGCGGAAGGTTTCGATATCCTGTGCATCCGCGAGAACACCGAGGGCGAATATTCGGGCGCCGGCGGGCGCGTGCATCAAAGCACGATGGACGAGGTCGCGGTGGAGACCTCGATCTTCACCCGTGCCGGCGTCGAGCGCATCCTGCGCTTTGGCTTCGAGCAGGCGCGGTCGCGTCGGCGCAAACTGGCCTCCGTCACCAAGTCCAACGCGCAGAAATACTCGATGGTGTTCTGGGACGAGATCACGCGAAAGCTGGCCGCGGATTATCCGGACGTCGAAGTCACCAGCTATCACGTCGACGCGCTCGCCGCGCGCATGATCATGGCTCCGGAGAGCCTCGACGTGGTCGTCGCCTCCAACCTGTTCGGCGACATCCTGACCGATATCGGTGCGGCGATCCAGGGCGGACTCGGCTACGCCGCCTCCGCCAACATAAATCCCGACGGCTCGGCGCCGTCGATGTTCGAACCTGTGCACGGCTCCGCGCCGGACATCGCCCATCTCGGCATCGCCAATCCGATCGCCACCATCTGGTCCGGCGCCATGATGCTCGAACATCTCGGCGAAAAGGCTGCGGCCGGCCGCGTCATGCAGGCGGTCGAGGCGACAACTGCGCGAGGCATAGGCACCATCCCCGGCAAGGATCGCACGGACGCCATCACCGCCGCCGTCGTCGCGGCGCTCACCTGATTGCAAGGTCGTTCTCGATGAAAAATCTAAGAGACAAAAGTCTGTTCCGCGAGGCCGGCCTGATCGGCGGCAAATGGTTCGCGGCCGCTTCCGGAAAGACGGTCGATGTCGTCGATCCGGCCACCCAGTGCGCGATCGGCACGGTGCCCGATATGGCCGGTCCGGAGACCCGTGCGGCCATAGCGGCCGCGGCGTCCGCCTATGGGGACTGGAAAAAGAAGACCAACGCCGAGCGTGCCCGCCTCCTGGAGGCCTGGCATGGCCTGATGCTTGCGCATCTGGACGATCTCGCGCTGATCCTGACGACCGAACAGGGCAAGCCGCTGGACGAGGCCAGGGGCGAGATCCGCTACGGCGCTTCCTTCGTCAAATGGTTTGCGGAGGAGGCACGCCGCATCAATGGCCACACCATCCCCTCGCCGACGCCGGACAGGCGCATCATCGTGCTGAAGGAACCGGTCGGGGTGTGCGGCATCATCACGCCGTGGAACTTCCCCAACGCAATGATCACCCGCAAGGTCGCGCCGGCTCTGGCGGCCGGCTGTACTGTGGTCATCAAGCCGTCCGAGTTCACGCCCTACTCGGCGCTGGCGCTCGGCGTGCTTGCCGAACGGGCGGGCATCCCCACCGGCGTCATCAACATCGTCACCGGCATGCCGGCCGAAATCGGCAACGAGATCATGGCGAACGAGACCGTGCGCAAGATCTCCTTCACCGGCTCCACGCGAGTTGGTTCGCTGCTGATGCGCGGCGCGGCCGATACCGTGAAACGGCTCAGCCTCGAACTCGGCGGCAACGCGCCCCTCATCGTCTTCGACGACGCCGATCTCGACCTCGCCGTCGAGGGCGCGCTTGTCTCGAAATTCCGCAATGGCGGCCAGACCTGCGTCTGCGCCAACCGTATCCTCGTCCAGGCCGCTGTCTACGAAACCTTCGCCGCAAAGCTTTCCGCCCGCGTCAATGCCATGACGGTGGGGCCCGGCACGCAGCCCGGCATCGCCATCGGACCGATGATCAACATAGCGGCGGTCGAGAAGATCAACCGCCATGTCGAGGACGCGCTCGCCAAGGGTGCTTCGATCATCACCGAGAAGCCGGCGCTGCCGGAGGGTCCTCAGTATGTCGCGCCGCTGGTGCTGACCGGCGCCACAAAAGACATGCAGCTCGCCGGCGAGGAAACCTTCGGCCCGGTCGCGCCGCTTTTCCGTTTCGAGACGGAAGAGGAGGCGATCGCGCTGGCCAACGGCACGCCCTACGGGCTTGCCTCCTATTTCTACACCGAGAACCTGAAACGCGCCTGGCGCGTCGGCGAGGCGCTGGAGTTCGGCATGGTGGGGCTCAACACCGGCTCGGTCTCCATGGAGGTGGCCCCCTTCGGGGGTGTCAAGCAGTCCGGCCTCGGCCGCGAGGGGGCGCAGGCAGGTATCGAGGAGTATCTTGAGATGAAGAGCTTCCACATGGGCGGGTTGGGCTGAAGCGGTTTTTGCCAAAGCCGGGCCACGCCGGATCGACGATCACTGGATCCGGTCGAGCGCCTTGTAGTAGAGGCCGACCATCGGCAGGAACCAGGGCTTGCCGGAATAGCCGGGAATGGAAGGCCAATCGAGCCCCTTCATCGGATTGCGGTCCTCGCGGCCGAGCATGGCATCGGCCAGGATCATACCGAGATGGGTGGAAAGCTGTGCGCCGTGGCCGGAATAGCCCATCGCGTACCAGACACCGTCATGGTAGCCGGCCCGCGGGAAGCGGTCCTTGGTCATGTCGACCAGCCCGCCCCAGCAATAGTCGACCTCGACCTTGGCGAGCTGCGGGAAGATCGCCGCCAGGCCGGCCTGCAATATCTGTCCGCTCCTGGCGTCGGAGCGCTGGTCCGATGTCGCAGAGAAGCGTGCGCGGCCGCCGAAGATCAGGCGCCTGTCCGGCGAAAGCCGGAAGTAGTTGCCGATGTTCATCGATGTCACGCATGTCCGGTTGCCGGGCATGGTCGCGGCGATCTCGGTGTCGCTCAACGGCCGAGTGGCGATGATGAAGCTGCCGACGGAAATGATCCTGCGGCGGAAGTAACTGAAATTCGGCGTGGTGTAGGCGCCGGTCGCCACCAGCACATTGTCGGCGCTGATCCGACCGTGCGAGGTGGTGAGCTCATGGCTGCCACCGGCCTGCTTCCGGTCGGTCACAGCCGCGTTCTCGTGGATCACCGCACCGTGGCGGGCGGCGGCCGTGGCCAAGCCTGCCACATAGCGGCCCATATGCATCATGGCGCTCTTCTTAGACAGCATCGCGCCGTGGAAGGGCGAACCGATCTCGGATCTGAGATCGGCTGCAGACAGCAGTGCCGTATCCGGATCCACTTCGGCATGGAGGGCTTCGAAGTTGCGGGCGATCGCTTCGAAATGCTGCGGCTTGGAGGCGAGCTTCAGCTTGCCGGCGCGGCGGAAGTTGCAGTCGATGCCTTCCTCGGCGACCAGCGCCTCGATGGTGTCGACGGAACTGTCCAGGGCCTGGTAGAGCGCGACTGCCCGTTCCTTGCCGAGCTCCGCCTTGGCCGAAAGGTAGCTGTGGGCGAGGCCGTTGTTCAGGTGACCGCCATTGCGCCCGGAAGCGCCCCACCCCACGCGCTCCGCCTCCAGCACTGCCACCTTCGCGCCGGCTTTTGCCAGTTGGCGCGCCGCGGCGAGTCCGGTGAAGCCGCCGCCGATGATGGCGGCATCGTAGTGCCCCTCGACCGGGCCTTGCGCCCCGCCGGTAAAGACAGGGGCGGTGTCGTGCCAGTAGGAGACCAATTTCATCGGCAATCCGCCTGTTTCAGAGACCGACCACGCCTGGAAGACCCGAAATGTCTGATATCTCGACATAGCCATAGTACGGGTTGGCTGGTTCGTGGCCGCGATTGACCCAGACCTTGTTCTTGATGCCGAGGTCGTGTGCCGACATCAGGTCGTAGCGGAACGAAGACGAGCAGTGAAGGATGTCTTCCGGTCCGCAGCCCAGCATGTCGAACATGTATTCGAAGGCCTTGAAGCGCGGCTTGTAGGCCTGCGCCTGCTCGGCCGTGTAGACGGCATGGAATGGCGCGCCGAGCTTCTCGACATTGGACATGATCTGCGCGTTCATGGCGTTGGAGAGGATGACCAGCGGAATTTCCTTGGCCACCTTCGCCAGGCCGGCCGGAACGTCCGCGTGAGGCCTCCAGGTCGGCACACGCTCATAGACCATCCTGGCGTCGTCGGGGCTGAAGACAACATTGTTGCGCTTGCAGGAACGCTCAAGCGCGTTGTGGACGACATCGGCATAGGGCTTCCAGTCGCCCATGATCTCGTCGAGCCTATAGGCCGCGAAGTTCTTAATGAAATCCTGCATGCGCGGCTCGTCGAGCCGGCTGCCGTAGAGATCGCGCGCCGCTTCCGCCATCTGGAAATGGGTCAACGTGCCGTAGCAGTCGAAGGTGATGTATTTGGGCCTGAAAGAAGGCATGTCCGTCGATCTCCGGTGGAAGTACATCCGCGCTGGGATGTTTTTCATCATAGGACGACAGGTGACGACCCACCTGACCGAAATCGCCCTCCCGAAAGCAGAAAGTTCCGTATCCGCCATCCGGTTTGGCACGCTGTAGCATCTGGTGTGCCGGTGGCGGCGCCGCGCGAGACGTGAAGCGCGCCCGCCGCGGCGGGCGCCAGCACAAGATGCGGCGCACCCCTCGCGCTACGGCGAAAGATACCGCAGAAGCCGAAGCCTTCAGACGATTAGCGACGCGCCAATGATCGAGACTTGGGGACAGACGGAAGGATGCCTCATGCAGCAGGGCGAGATCGAAATCCAGGACTTCGGGCAGGACCATATCGAGGGAGCGGTGGCGCTTTCTCGCCAGGAGAATTGGCCGCATCGCCCGCAGGACTGGCAGATGGCGCTGCAGCTCTCTAGCGGCGCGGTCGCGCTCGACGACCGGGGCCGGGTTGCCGGCACGATCCTGGTGACGCCCTACGGCATGGATTGCGCCATGATCAACATGGTGATCGTCGACAGGAACGTGCGGGGCAAGGGGCTCGGACGCCGGCTCATGGATGAGGCGATCGCCCTTGCCGGCGACCGTCCGCTGCGGCTGGTCGCGACGACCGACGGCATGCCCCTTTATCAGAAACTGGGCTTCGTGGCCTCCGGCACGATCCGGCAGCATCAGGGCACGGTTGCAGCGTTGGGCGCGCCCGACGGCGTGGAAGCCGCACGCGCCGGCGATCTGCCTGACATCAAGGCGCTGGACCGCGACGCCTATGGCGCCGACCGCGAAGCCTTGATCGATGCGCTTGCCGAGCGTGGCGAATTCGCTGTCATCCGCCGCAACGGCGCCATCGAGGCCTATGCCGCGATCCGCCCGTTTGGACGCGGCGAGGTGATCGGTCCGGTCATCGCCGGAAATGCTGACGCAGCGAGGGCCCTCATCGGCTTCTTCGCCGCGCCGCGCGCGGGCGCCTTCCTGCGCATGGATACCGACAGCAGGACCGGCATTGCCGGCTGGCTCGAGAAAATCGGCCTTGCCCATGTCGGCGGCGGCGTGGCCATGGACCGTCCGCCCAAGCCGGATGCGGAACAGCCCAGGCCAAGAGTTTACGCCCTCGCCAACCAGGCGCTCGGCTAGTCCGGAGAACAACAATGCTCGCCAATTCCCTGATCGAACTCGACCGCGCCCATCTCATCCATCCGGTTTCCTCATATCGCGGCCACGAGGCGCTCGGCGTGCGCGTGCTGAAATCGGCGAAGGGCGCGACCGTGACCGAAGCGTCCGGTCGGCAGCTCGTTGACGGCTTCGCCGGGCTTTGGTGCGTCAATGCCGGCTACGGCCACGACAGCATCGTCGAGGCGGCGGCCCGGCAGATGCGTGAGCTTCCTTACGCCACCGCCTATTTCAACCTCGGTTCCGAGCCGGCCATCCGGCTTGCCTCGGAACTGGCAGAGCGCGCGCCCGGGAATCTCAATCACGTCTATTTCACGCTCGGTGGATCGGACGCGGTCGACAGCACGATCCGTTTCATCCGCTACTACTGGAATGCCAGGGGCGAGCCGAAACGCGACCAGTTCATCTCCATGGAGCAGGGTTATCACGGGTCGTCGGTGGTCGGCGCGGGCCTGACCGCATTGCCCGCCTTTCACGCCGGTTTTGGCATTCCCTTCGAATGGCAGCACAAGATCCCCTCCCCCTATCCCTATCGCAACCCGGTGGGTGAGGACGGAAACGCGATCATCGCCGCATCGCTCGCCGCGCTGAAGGCCAAGATCGAGGAGATCGGACCGGAGCGGGTTGCTGCCTTCTACGCCGAGCCGATCCAGGGTTCGGGGGGTGTCATCGTCCCGCCGAAGGGCTGGATCAAGGCGATCCGCGAGCTCTGCCGCGAGTACGGCATCCTGTTCATCGCCGACGAGGTCATCACCGGCTTCGGCCGCACAGGCCCCCTTTTTGCCTGCACGGACGAGGACATCGTTCCCGACTTCATGACGACCGCGAAGGGGCTGACATCGGGCTATGTTCCTATGGGTGCCGTCTTCATGGCCGATCATGTCTACGACGTCATCGCTGATGGCGCCGGCAACTCGGCGGTCGGCCACGGCTACACCTACTCCGCCCATCCCGTCAGCGCTGCCGTCGCCCTCGAGGTGTTGAGGCTCTACGAAGACGGCCTTCTGGAGAATGGCATCAAGGCCGGCGCTCGCTTGATGGCAGGATTGGAAGGCCTGAGCGACCACCCGTTGGTTGGCGAGGTGCGCGGTCGCGGCATGCTTGCCGCGATCGAACTGGTGGTCGACAAGCAGAAGAAGACACCGCTTCCCGCATCGGCCATGCCCGCGCGGCGCGTCTTCGACAGGGCGTGGGACAACGGCCTCATCATCCGTGCCTTTGCCAACGGGGTTCTCGGCTATGCTCCTCCGCTCTGCTGCACCGACAGCGACATCGATGCGATCATCGAGCGCACGCGCCGGACGCTCGATCAGACGCTGGACGATCCAGATGTGCGCCAGGTCCTGGCATGACGGGAGACGAATACCGCGTGTTTCGAAATAGCGCCGAGGCAGACGATTTCGCAATTTTGTGCCGCAGCCCTGCGCCTTTTCGGCGAATCCAGCGCGGGGGAAGTGCCAGACTGCTCTTAAGACAAGGCCAGAAGGCCCGAATTTTCGAGCTTTTGAAAAGGTCGACGCCCCGGACAGCACGGAATTTTGTTCTGTTCAGCACCATGCAATTCGACCGCGCGCAGAGGAGAGCCAGTCTTGGCCAGGGGCTTTAGCGAGTTCAAATACATGACCTTCGACGTCGTCGGTACGCTGATCGACTTCGAGGGTGGCATCACGACTTGCCTTGCCGGGGTTGCCGCCGACGCTGGCGTCTCCATCGATGGCGAAGCCGCGCTGGCCCTGTACCGGCAGGCCCGCTACATGCCCGATGCGGGGCTGTTCCCTGACGATCTCGTACGTGTCTACATGGTCATCGCGCCGCAACTCGGCCTGCCGGCCGAGGAGAAATACGGCGTCCGCCTGCGGGACTCCGCCGGCGCCTGGCAAGGCTTTCCCGACAGCGCGGCGGCATTGGCCGAGCTTGCGAAATCCCACAAACTGATTGCCATGACCAATGCCCGGCGCTGGGCGCTTGATCATTTCGAGAAGCAACTCGGATCGCCCTTCTTTGCCACCTTCACCGCCGACGACACCGGCACGGAGAAACCGGACCCGGCCTTCTTCCAGAAGGTTTTCGATTTCGTCGCCGCCCGGGGCGACAGCAAGGACGACATCCTGCACGTCGCGCAAAGCCAGTATCACGACATCGGCATTTCCCGGACACTTGGCCTGACCAACTGCTGGATCGAGCGCCGGCATGCCCAGAAGGGTTATGGCGGCACGATCGAGCCCGAACGCTTCACCGTGCCGGACCACCACTTCACCTCAATGGCCGCGTTGGCGACGGCCGTGCGGGAAAGCCTGAAGGAACGAACCTGAGCCCAAGCCCGGAAAGCCGCAACAAGACGAGCATCCCGACCAAACAAACAGAAAGGGGAATAACATGACCGACAAGATCACGAACTGGACCAGCGCAGACGATGCCATGGTCGAAAACGCCATCCGGCGGGGCGCGAGCCGCCGCGAACTCCTCAAGATGCTGTTGGCCGGCGGCGCCGCGGTTGCCGCGGGCAGCGTGGTGCTCGGCCATGCCACCCAGGCCGTCGCGGCCGAGCCAGTTTCAGGCGGAAATTTCAAGGCGGCCGGCTGGTCGTCCTCGACCGCCGACACGCTCGATCCTGCAAAGGCGTCGCTCTCCACCGACTATGTCCGCTGCTGCTCGCTCTACAACCGCCTGACTTTCCTCGACAAGGATGGCGTCACGCAGATGGAGCTGGCCGAGAGCTTCGACAGCAAGGACGCCAAGACCTGGACCGTGAAGCTGCGCAAGGGCGTCACCTTCCACGACGGCAAGGATCTCACCGCCGACGACGTCGTCTACTCGCTGAAGCGCCATCTTGATCCGGCGGTCGGTTCCAAGGTCGCCAAGATCGCCGCCCAGATGTCCGGCTTCAAGGCGGTCGACAAATCGACCGTCGAAATCACGCTCGCCGACCCGAATGCCGACCTGCCGACCATCCTGGCGCTGCATCACTTCATGATCGTCCAGAACGGCACCACGGACTTCTCCAAGGGCAATGGCACCGGCGCCTTCGTGCTCGAGACATTCGAACCGGGCGTCCGGTCGGTTGTCACCAAGAACAAGAACTACTGGAAGTCGGGCAAGCCCCATCTCGACTCCTTCGAGTTCATCGCCATCAGCGACGACAGCGCCCGCGTCAACGCGCTGCTGTCCGGCGACATCAATTTTGCGGCCGCGATCAATCCGCGCGCGATGAAGCTCATCGGCGGCCAGCAGGGCTTCGAGCTGTCGAAAACGACCTCGGGCAACTACACGGACCTCAACATCCGGCTCGACATGGATCCGGGCAGCAAGGCCGACTTCGTGGCCGGCATGAAGTATCTCGTCAATCGCGAGCAGATCGTCAAATCGGCATTGCGCGGCCTCGGCGAAATCGGCAACGACCAGCCTGTCTCGCCGGCAAATATTTTCCACAATGCCGATCTCAAGCCGAAGGCTTTCGACCCGGACAAGGCGAAGTTCCACTTCCAGAAGGCGGGCCTGCTTGGCCAGTCCATCCCGGTGATTGCCTCCGACGCCGCGACCTCGTCGATCGACATGGCCATGATCATCCAGGCCGCCGGCGCCGAAATCGGCATGAAGCTTGACGTCCAGCGCGTCCCGTCCGACGGCTACTGGGACAATTACTGGCTCAAGGCGCCGGTCCATTTCGGCAACATCAATCCGCGTCCGACGCCCGACATCCTGTTCTCGCTCCTCTACGCTTCCAACGCGCCCTGGAACGAAAGCCAGTACAAGTCCGAGAAGTTCGACAAGATGATGATCGAAGCGCGCGGCTCGCTCGATCAGGCCAAGCGCAAGGAAATCTACGGCCAGATGCAGACCATGATCTCCGAGGAGGCCGGTACCATCATCCCGGCCTACATTTCCAACGTGGACGCCCTCTCCAGCAAAGTGAAGGGTTTGGAGGCGAACCCGCTCGGTGGCATGATGGGCTACGCAATGGCGGAATATCTCTGGCTCGAAGCCTAGAGGTGCCTGCCGGGGGCCGGTCAGCCGGTCCCCGGTACTGCCTTGCGCAAGATTGTTGGCCCGACGCAACCGCAGGAGCGCTTCCATGAAGTCTGGGGTTCTAAACCTAGTGCTGAAGCGGCTGGGGATCGCAGCCGTCACGCTTTTGATCGTCATGTTCGCCGTGTTTTTCGCCACCAGCATGCTGCCTGGCGACACCGCATCGATCCTGCTCGGCCAGGCGGCGACTCCCGAAGCCGTTGCCGGCCTGCGCGAGGCCATGCATCTCAACGATCCAGCAATCCTGCGCTTCCTGCGCTGGCTTCTTGGCCTGCTTCATGGCGACCTCGGCACCTCCTACGCCAACGAGATGCCGGTCGCGACACTGATCGGCGGGCGCCTGCTCAACACCATGAAGCTCGCCGGCATCACCACGCTGCTCTCGGTGCCGCTGGCGCTGACGCTCGGTATCACCGCCGCGATGCTGCGCGGCTCCGTCTACGACCGCACCGTCACTGTTCTCTCGATCGGTGTCATCTCGGTGCCGGAATTCATGGTCGCGACCCTCGCCGTCCTGCTTTTCGCTGTCTATCTCAAATGGCTCCCGGCATTGTCCTCGGTCAATGAAGCGCATTCGCTGACCGATCTCGTGCGCATCTATGCGATGCCGGTGATCACGCTCACCTTCGTCATCTCCGCGCAGATGATCCGCATGACCCGCGCCGCGGTGATCGAAACGCTCTCCACGCCTTATGTCGAGATGGCGCTTCTCAAAGGCGCTTCGCGCAGCCGCATGGTGCTGAGGCACGCGCTCCCCAACGCGCTCGGGCCGATCGTCAATGCGGTCGCGCTTTCGCTGTCCTACCTGGTCGGCGGCGTCATCATCGTCGAGACGATCTTCAACTATCCCGGCATCGCCAAGCTGATGGTCGATGCCGTCGCGACCCGCGACCTGCCGCTGATCCAGAGCTGCGCGATGATCTTCTGCCTCGGCTATCTCTTCCTCATCACAGCCGCCGACATCGTCGCCATCATGTCCAACCCGAGGCTCAGATGACGATGGCGCGCGCGACAACCTCCCGACGGTCCTTCCTGGGCCATAGCTACAGCCTCGTGGGCGTCGTGGCCGCGCTGGTCATCCTGGCTTGGACGCTCGTCGCGATCTTGGCGCCCTACGTCATTCCCCATTCGATCGGCGACATTGTCGACGACGACTATTTCGGCCCGATGCGCCAGGGACTGTGGCTCGGCTCGGACTATCTGGGGCGTGATATGCTCTCGCGAGTTCTGATGGGCGCCCGCTACACCGTCGGCATATCGCTCGCCGCCGTCTCCATCGCCTGTTTTTCGGGCGTCGTGCTGGGGATGATCGCGGCCGTCACCGGTGGCTGGCTCGACACCTGCCTCAGCCGCTTCCTGGACGCCATGAACTCCATCCCCAGCAAGCTGTTCGGCCTTGTGGTCGTCGCTGCGGTCGGCTCGTCGATCCCGGTGCTGATCCTGACGCTCGCCGTCATCTACACCCCCGGCGCCTATCGCTTCGCCCGGGCGCTCGCCGTCAACATCAACACCATGGACTTCATCACCGTCGCCCGTGTCCGTGGCGAGAGCACCGCCTACCTCATCGGGTCCGAGATCCTGCCCAACATCATCCGCCCGGTGCTGGCCGACTTCGGCCTGCGCTTCGTCTTCATTGTGCTTTTGCTCTCCGGCCTGTCCTTCCTGGGGCTAGGTCTCCAGCCGCCGCTCGCCGACTGGGGCGCGCTGGTGCGCGAGAACATCGGCGGCCTGCCGTTCGCGGCCCCCGCCGTCATCGTGCCCTCGCTGGCCATCGCCAGCCTCACCATCAGCGTCAATCTGCTGATCGACAACCTGCCGCAGAAAATCAGGGACCGGGACGCATGAGCAATCTCGTCGAGGTCAGGAACCTGCGGATCGAGGCGAAGACCGACGCCGGACGGCTTGTCGAAATCATCAAAGGCGTCAGCCTCGACATCGCCGACGGCGAGATCGTCGCCCTGATCGGCGAAAGCGGCTCCGGCAAGACGACGGTGGCGCTTTCGCTCATGGGCTATGCGCGTCCCGGCTGCCGGATCACCGGCGGCGAGATCAATGTTAGCGGCAGGAACATGGCTGCCCTGTCCGAAAAGGAACGCGCCAGGCTGCGCGGCACCGACATCGCCTATGTTCCGCAAAGTGCCGCTGCCTCCTTCAACCCCTCATCCACGATCATGGAGCAGGTCATCGAGGTCACACGGATCCACAGACTGATGCCGGCAGAGCGGGCCCGCCAGCGCGCGGTCGAGCTGTTCAGGGCGTTGTCGCTGCCGGATCCGGAAGGAATCGGCGCCCGTTATCCGCACCAGGTTTCGGGCGGGCAGTTGCAGCGGCTGTCGGCGGCCATGGCGCTCATCAGCGATCCCAAGCTGGTCATCTTCGACGAGCCGACGACGGCACTCGACGTGACGACGCAGATCGACGTCTTGAAGGCCTTCAAGTCGGTCATGCGGGCGGGCGGGGTAGCGGGTGTCTATGTCTCCCACGACCTCGCGGTCGTTGCCCAGATCGCCGACCGCATCGTGGTGCTGAAAGGCGGCGAAGTGCAGGAGACCGGCACCACGGCGGCTATCCTTTCGGCTGCCCAACATCCCTACACGCGCGAACTGCTGGCCGCCTTCGAACCGAAGCCGCGGCAAGCGCATGCGGACGCGGACGCCGGGACAAAGCAGCTGCTGCGCATCGACAATGTGACGGCAGGTTATGGCGCGGTGCGGGCTGACGGACTGCCGCTCATCCGTGCGGTCGATTCCGTCAGCCTGGTCGTCGAGAAGGGGCGCAATCTCGGCGTCATCGGCGAATCCGGCTGCGGAAAATCGACACTGGCGCGCGTCATCGCCGGCATCCATCCGGCGGCGGCAGGCGACATCGTCTTCGACGGCAAGGAACTGCAGCGTGCCGCCAGGAAACGCAGCCAGGAGCAACTGCGCGAGATGCAGATCGTGTTCCAGTACGCCGATACCGCGCTCAATCCGGCCAAGCCGGTGGAGGACATCATCTCCCGCCCGCTGGCCTTCTATCACCGGCTAGACAGGCAGGCGCGCTCGAAGCGCGTCGACGAGTTGCTCGATATGGTGCGCCTGCCGAGAACGCTGCGCTACCGGCACCCATCGGAGCTCTCTGGCGGCCAGAAGCAGCGGGTGAACTTCGCGCGCGCCCTGGCGGCCAACCCCAAGCTCATCATCTGTGACGAAATCACCTCGGCGCTCGATACGGTGGTGGCGTCCGCCGTGATCGAGCTGCTCAAGGAGCTGCAGCGCGAACTGGGACTCTCCTACATCTTCATCAGCCACGACCTCTCCGTCGTCGAGGCTATCTGCGACGAGATCATGGTCATGTACAACGGGGAGCGGGTGGAGCAGATCACACCCGACAAGCTGAAGGCGCCCACCCACCCCTATTCCAAGCTTCTGTTCTCCTCAGTGCCGAAGCTCGACCCGACCTGGCTCGACGGCCTCGTCCGAGACCCCGAGCTCGTCAGCCAGTACGGCCATCGCTGAGAGCTACTCCAGGAAAGCCCTGTGGCGCTTTTCCGTCCGGAATTGCTTTGAAACGGATCCATAGAGCGAACGAAGCGCGGGCGCCTACATCGGAAACAGGCTGGGCAGCGGCATGTGCGCCTTGACGATGGGCGACTTCAGCACCACGAAGCTGAAATACTTGTCGATGCCGATATCCATGTCGGTCAGCCGCTCCATGATGGTCTGGTACTCGCCGATGCCTGCGGTCACGAATTTCATCAGATAGTCGTATCCGCCCGACACGAGGTGGCATTCGATGACCTGATCGATCTTCTCGACGACCGCGAGAAAGCGGGCGAAGTCCAGTTGGCGGTGGTTCTTCAAGGTGATTTCGGTGAACACAGTCAGCGTCTGGCCAAGCTTGCCGATGTTGATCTGCGCGGAATAGCCTTCGATGTAGCCTTCCGACTGCAGTTTCTTGACCCGCATCAGGCACGGGCTTGGCGACAGGTGCACCAGATCGGCCAGTTCCACATTGGTGATGCGGCCGTTCTTCTGCAATTCGTGAAGAATCTTGATGTCGATCCGATCCAGTTTCATGACCGTCTCCGAAGAACGCATGCCACAGCACAAAATGCTGTCCTACTAATTTCCATCGACACTACCACAGCCCGCTGGCCTGTCCATCCGAATGGATACCGCTTTGAAACGCAGGCACTCCCGTTTTTAACAGGGCTTCCGAAATAAAATTCTGCTTCGGCTTCAACTGCAGCAGCGGCTGCCTGCGCAACGCGCTAGATTGACGCTTCAAGGTAGAGGGACCATGCGCGCACCGCTGCAGCACATCGAGACATCTGGCGAACTGCCACGGTCCGCGGACGCCGTGGTGATCGGCGGCGGCATTGTCGGCGTCTTCACTGCCTACTATCTGGCCAGGCGCGGCATGAAGGTCGCGCTTGTCGAAAAAGGTCGCATCGGCGCCGAACAGTCCTCCCGGAATTGGGGCTGGTGCCGGCAGCAGAACCGAGACGCGCGCGAGCTGCCGATGGCAACCCGCAGCCTCGATCTGTGGGACAGCTTCGCGACGGAAACCGGCGAGGACACCGGCTTTCGCCGCTGCGGCCTGCTCTACCTCAGCAATGACGAGGCGGAACTGGCCGGCTGGGCGCGCTGGCGTGATTTCGCCAAAACGGCGGGCGTCACCACCCACATGCTCGACAGCACCGGGGCCAGCGAGCGAGGCCGCGCCACGGGCCGGACCTGGAAGGGCGGCGTCTTCTCGCCGAGCGACGGCACCGCCGACCCGTCGCGCGCAGCGCCCTCGGTCGCTCGCGCCATCCTCAAGCTCGGCGGCACCCTGCACCAGAGTTGCGCCGCACGCGGTATCGAGACGGAGGGCGGTCGCCTGAGCGGCGTGGTCACCGAAGGCGGAACCATCCGGACCAAGCTGGCTATCCTGGCCGGCGGCGCCTGGGCCTCCTCCTTTTGCCGGCAGTTCGGTTTCCGCTTTCCGCAGGCGTCGATCCGTTCCTCCATCCTGTCCGTCTCGCCCGGCGCCGAGGGCCTGCCGGATGCGCTGCACACGGCAAGGATCTCGGCCACGCGTCGCAGCGACGGCGGCTACACGCTCGCCATAAGCGGACGCGGCCGCGTGGATGTGACCCCGCAGCAGCTGCGTTTCTCGTCGCAGTTCCTGCCGATGTTCCTGAAGCGCTGGCGCAGCCTCGCGCCCGGTGGGCTGCAGGGTATGCGCTCCGGCCACGAAACGCTGCAACGCTGGCGGCTCGACCGGCCGACGCCGATGGAGCGCATGCGCATCCTCGACCCGGCTCCGAATCGGGCGACCATCCGCCTTACCCATGCCCGGGCGCTCGAACTCCTGCCCGACCTCGCAAAGACCAGGATCAGCGCGGCCTGGGCCGGCTACATCGACAGCACGCCGGACGGCGTGCCCGCCATCGGCGAGATTGATTCCGTTCCCGGATTCTTCCTGGCCGCCGGATTTTCGGGACACGGTTTTGGCATCGGACCCGGAGCCGGGCACCTCGTCGCCGATCTGGTGACCGGGTCGGAACCGATCGTCGACCCGAAATCCTATGATCCCCGGCGCTTCGACGCTTCGGTCTGGGGGAAGGTTGCCGATTTCTAAGGCCTGATCCAGGGATGGCTTCCGCAATCGCATCAGCCTTCCCGCAGGAAAGCGCCGATGGGCGCCGGCCGGACAGGCGCCTGCCCGCGAAATCGGCCGACAGCGTCAGGCGTGCATCCGGCTTGTGCCGCGACGAGTTCGACGGCAGCCAACTGGCAGTAGCGCCCCTGGCATCGCCCCATGCCGACGCGTGACAGCGACTTCACCCTGTTGGCCTCGCCGAAACCCGCGTTCTCGCGTACGGCTCCGGCCGTCACGTTCTCGCAGCGGCAGACGACCGCGTCGTCGGGGAGTGCCCGCACCATCGCCGCTGGCCAGGGAAAGGCGCAAGCCAGACCGCGGGCAAAGCGCCCGACCCTCGCGAGCTTTCGCAGATCGGCGCTGGCGGAAGGCTCCGGATGTCCGAGATCGGCAAGGCATGCCGCCGCCGCGAGACGTCCAGCGATCTCCGCGCCGTCCGCACCCAGAAGACGAACCCCATCGCCCGCAAGATAGACTCCGTTGCCGGCCCGACCCACCTCGTCGCTCTTTGGCAGCCATTGCCGCCACTCCTCGTCATAGGTGAAGGCGCAGCCCACAAGATCGGCCAGATGCGTCTCCGCCCGCAGGTGCCAGCCCATGCCTATCGTATCGCATGGCGTGAGGCGTTCCCGGCCGCCGGCGTCGCGCCAACGCATCGCAGTGACGCCCTTCCCGTCGGCCTCGATCCGTTCGAGCGTCACGCCCGCATGGTAGCGGCCGCCGAGCCTCGCCCGCAGGGCCAGACCGCGCAATGCGACGAACGGCCGGGAGGCAAGCTGCAAGAGCCCCCGCATCTGCTGATGCCAGGGAGAGGTGTCCAGCACCGCCGCCACATCCGCTCCAGCCTTGACGAGTTGGGCGCCGACCAGCGTCAGCAAAGGCCCCGATCCTATCAGGACGATCCGCCGCCCAAGCGCCACCCCCTGCGCCTTGAGCGCGATCTGCGCCGCGCCGAGGCTGTAGACGCCGGCACTCTGCCAGCCCGGCACTGGAGCGACACGGTCGGACGCGCCGGTCGCAAGGATCAGGCGGTCGTAGATGATCACCTGCACGCCGCCCTCCCCCAGCACATGCAGCCGACCCTCGTGCACGGCGATGACCGAGCTCGCCGCGCAATGGGTGAGCCGCCCCTCTGCCGCCAGCCGGTCGAACAGCGAATGCAGCGCGTCCGCCTTCGCCGCCTCCGATCCGTAGAGCTGCTGCGGCGTGCGGATGAACCCGGCCGGCGGGCGGCGATAGATCTGGCCGCCCGCGCGCTGCCCCTCGTCGATCACCACTGGATGGAGCCCGGCCTCGACCAGCGTCGCGGCCGCCCTTATGCCGGCCGGACCGGCGCCCACGATCACGATCCGCGGCGGCAAGGTCTCGCTCACGGCCAGCTCTCCCGTACGGTTGTGCGCAACCGCATGCCTTCTGTGACAAGTGCCGAGCACGCCCGTATACGCGGTCCCTCGTCCTGCCACACCCAGCAATCCTGGCAGGCGCCCATCAGGCAGAAGCCGGCGCGCGGCTCGGGTCCGAACTCGGACTTTCGCAAGACTTGCCCTGAAGCCAGCATGGCGGTCAGCACGGTGTCGCCTGCAAGCGCAGAGCGAATCTCACCGTCGAGAAAGAATTTCACCTCGGCGCGGTCGCGTTCGGCCAGCCGGACGATGCGGCCGGCCTTCATCATTCCGCGGCCTCTCGCACCGGGCCAGGACGAGGCAGTTCGGGGAACCGTTCGCAGACCGCATCGAACGCCGCCTGGACGCCCTCCGGCCCCGAGCGCCCCTTCATGCGACGGAATATCTCTGTCTTGGCGAAGAACCGCCAGTGGATCGGCATGTCCCTTAGTATGGCGATGAGCCGGTCATAGGCCGCCGGCGTCCATTGCGCTTCGTAGCCCTCACGCTCCGGACCGAAATGGAAATGGCCCGGGGCCGGCCGCTGCCGCGCGCGCAGCCTTTGCGTCGCCTGTTCGTCGACCTGGCCGCCGCGGATGACGACGCCATAGTCGCGTTCGGCAGCAGCCGGCGAGACATAGCCGCGCCGCACGTCCTGCACGACCTGCCAGGGCTCACGCTCATGCGGATCGCCGCGCCCGCCGCCTCCGGCGGAGCGGATATCGAGCACGTCGCCAGGCTGCAGGACCGCAGTGTCGATGTTGCCCAGCCGCCGCTCGTGCTCGGTCCCCGGATTGACGACCATGTCCGACAGGCCGGCCGCCTTGCCGCCCAGCACGCCCCAGGGACGAAAGAAGCTGCGGTCGCGATTGCGCGCCGTGATCCTGGAGTCGGGGGCGAAGACGCGGAAGGCCATCTCGGTCGCCAGGCCGCCGCGCCAACGCCCCGCACCGCCGCTATCCTTGGCGAGCCCGTATTTCACGAATTCGACCGGGGTCTCGGTCTCGGTGATCTCGATCGGCGTGTTCTTGAGGTAGGCGGCATCGGCGCCCGATCCGTTGGTCCCGTCGCGATGCGGCATCGCGCCGCCGCCGCCGACCACTGGGTTCACCGCCGTGATGATGGTCCGGCTGGTCCGCTCGTCCGTGGTCATGACGTTGACGATGCAGTTGTTGCCGGCTGGAGCCGCAGGCAGGCGCTCCGGTACTGCTTGCGAGAAGGCGCCGAAGATGACCGACCGCAGCCGGGCGCAGGTGAGCGAGCGCATGCCCACGGCAGCGGGGTGCACCGGATTCAGCACGGAGCCTTGAGGCGTGATGCAGGTGAACGGCCGGGTGAGGCCCGTGTTGAGTAGGAGCTTCGGGTTGAGCGTGTAGAGCACGTAGTAGACGCCCACTAGCAGCATGGTGTGGCGCGGGTCGCCGCCTGATGGCACGTTGAGCGAGGAGCCGAGCTGCGGATCGGAGCCGGTAAAGTCGAGCACTGCCTCGTCGCCCTTGATCGTCAGCGTCAGCTTCAGCCGGCAGGGATTGGCCTCGACCGAATCCTCGTCGGCATAATCGGCGAACCCCCATGTGCCGTCGGGCATGGAGCGCAGCACCTCGCGCGCCTGCGCCTCGGCATGGTCGAGAAGCGCGGAAACGCCTTCGATGAAGCCGGCCTTGCCGAACTTCCTCACCATCGCCTGGATCTTGCGCTCGCCGGTGTTGAGCGCGCCGACCAGCGCCTTGATGTCGCCGATGTTGAGGTCGGGCTTGCGCACATTGGTGCTCATGATGCGCAGGATCGTCTCGTCGAAGACACCCTCCCTCACCAGCTTCATCGGGGGAAAGCGGATGCCTTCCTGATGGATTTCGGTCAGCGCCCGGCTGAGTGACGCCGGCACCGCCCCGCCCATGTCGGTGTTGTGGATATGCCCGCCTGTCCAGGCGACGATCTCGCCATCGACAAAGACCGGCTTCCACAGATGCGTGTCGGGCGCGTGCGTGGCGACGTGGCCGGAATAAGGATCGTTGGTGAAGGCGACGTCGCCTGGCCGGTAGTCGTCGACCATCGCGATCGCACGGTGATACGTAAGGCCCGGATACCAGGTGGCGCCGAGCTCCATCGGCACGGCGAAGGTCGCCCCCGAGCGGTCCATCAACATCACGGTGAAATCCTGCGTCTCCTTGACGAAGGCGGAGTGCGCGGTGCGGTGCAGCGTGTGGGCCATGTTCTCGGCGGCCGCGCGGGCATGGTTCGCCAGAACCTGCAGGTTTGTCCGGTCAAACAAGGCATCACTCCGTGAAGGTCAGCAGAAGATTGAGATGGCGATCGACCCGTGCCTGGGTTCCGGCGGGAATGGCAAAGGTGGTGTCTTCCTGCACCACCACGGCGGGCCCGTGGAACGTGCTGCCCGGCACGAGGACTTGCCGGTCGTGGAGGTCGATGGTCTCGACGCTCACGCCCGTGTAGACCCGCAGCCGGCGCGTTGGAATGGCCGGGGCGTCGATCGCATCGACCTCCGGGAAGGAGAGTTTCGGCCCCGCGCCTACGGCGGACAGCCGGACATTCACAAGTTCGATCTCGCCGTCAGGGTCGTGGAAATCGTAGAGCTGCTCATGGGTCAGATGAAAGGCCTGCGCGATGGCGGCCGCATTGCCGTCAGCCAGCCACTCCGGCAGAAGGACGACCTCGATTTCATAGCTCTGCCCGACATAGCGCATGTCGCAAGTGAGGTTGAGCTCCGCCGCCGCGTCATGCCCCTGCGCCGCGAGCCAGTCGCGACCCTCGCGCGCGAGTGCCTCGAAGGCCTCGCGGATCGCGAAGAGCGACGCACCCGACAGCGGGGTAAAGACGGTGCGAATGAAGTCGCCGCGCAGATCCGCCACCAGTCCGCCCAGTGCCGACACCACGCCTGGGCGGCGCGGCGCCATAACCCGCTTCATCCCGAGCTCGCGGGCAAGGAAGGCACCGAGCATGGGACCGCCGCCGCCGAAGGGCATCAGCGTGAAATCGCGCAGGTCCACGCCGGCCCGCGAGGCGAGCTTCTCGACCTCGACGAACATTTCCGACACCGCGATGTCGAGGATCGCCTGCGCGGTCTGCTCGACCGGCCGGCCGAGCCGGGCCGCAAGCTCGCCGACCACACGATGCGCCAGTCCGGTATCGATCCTGAGCTGGCCATAGGCCATCTCGCTGTGACCGAGCCATCCGCACACCACCATGGCGTCCGTCACCGACGGCTGCTCGCCGCCACGGCCGTAGCATGCCGGTCCTGGCGTCGACCCGGCCGACTCCGGCCCGACGCGAAGCACCCCTTGCGCGTCGACACTGGCGATTGAGCCGCCACCGACGCCGATCGAGCTCACCGACACGGAGGGGATATGGAGCGGAAATTCGCCAATCAGCTCGCCGGTTCCGAATTGCGGCTCGCCGTCGATGATGAGCGCGAAGTCGGCCGAGGTTCCGCCGATGTCGAGAGTAAGGATCTTGTCCTCCCCTGCCTGACGCGCCAGCCACGAGGCGCCGATGACCCCGGAGGCCGTTCCAGACAGCAACATGTTGACGCAGGCGCGCTTGCCTTCGGCGGCGTTCATCAGCCCACCGTTCGACTTTGTCAGCATCGGGCGGGCCGGCACGCCGCGGTCCTTCAGCCGCTCTTCCAGCGCCGTCAGATAGCCGGCGACACGCGGATGGACATAGCCATTGAGAATGGCGGTCGAGCTGCGCTCGTATTCCCGGATGACCGGCCACACCTCGGCCGAGGAGAAGACGAAGAGGTCGGGCGCAAGACGCCCGATCATCGCCTTGACGGAGGCTTCCTGCGCGGCGTTGCGCCAGGAATGGAGGAAAGAGACGATGATCCCCTGCGCCCCGTTCGCTTTCGCCACTGCCACCGCCCTCTCCACCGCCGCCATGTCCGGTGCCTGGGATTCGCTGCCATCGGCACGCATGCGAACCGGAATGCCGAAAACCATGTCGCGCGAGATCAGCGGGTCCGGCCGCGAGCAGAACAGCGAATACATGTCCGGCATGCGCAGCCGCGCCAGTTCGATCACATCCTCGAAGCCGGCATTGGTGAACAGTGCGAGCTGCGCGCCCTTGCGCTGGATGATCGTGTTGATGCCGACGGTCGTGCCATGCACGAAGCGCGTCATATGGGCAGCATCAAAACCTTCGCGTTCGGCCAGAAGGCTGAGACCCGTCATCAGTTCAGCACCCGGATCTTCCGGCGTCGTCAGCACTTTCAGCGAGGCGACGCGTCCGGAACAAGCTTCGAGCGCGCAGAAATCGATGAATGTCCCGCCGATATCGACGCCGACCTTCCAGTCGGTCCCGCTCTGCACTTCATCCGCCACGCAAGCGATGCCACCATCCATGACGCGTCCCTTCCTGTCTGCCGCCCGAAAGCTGGCATAGCCGGATGTCCGGGTCCAAGACGTATGACGAGCAAGGATATAAGTCTTGCTTATGCCCTTGTGGCGTCTTCGCCCAGGACGGCGGAACAGGCCGCGCGAATTTCATCACGCATCATCTCATCGGCGCGTGAAAGCGCCCGTGTGCGCGAGGTCAGCAGCGCGATCGGAAATTTCGGCCCCGCCGCGAGCGGCCTGACGGCAAGCCCGGCAAACTGGTGCCACGGCAGCAGCGCGTCTACGAGCGCGATACCCAGACCGGCCTGGACGAAGCCGACCGCGGAGATGGACACGTCGATCTCGAGCAACGGCGAAAGCGCCACACCATGTGCGCGGGCCGCATGGGCCAGTTCGTCGGCGGGACGGGTGTTTCCGCGATAGGATATCAATTCTTCGCCGACGAGATCGGCGAGCGTCAGCTCGGTTTTCCCGGCCAACACATGCCCGCCGGGCAGCAGGCATGAAAAGCCGACGCTGCCGATCACTTCCGCCTCGATATCGGGAGGCAGGCGGTCGTCCATGGCCACGCCGACGCTGGCATCGCCGGCGCGCAGCATGTCGATGATCGCGGCGATCGGCGCCATATGGGAACGCAGCAAAATATTGGGATGTTGCGCCCGGAATCGGGTGAAAGCGCGCGGCAATATCGCCATGGCCGGCGGTGGCGAAGCCGCGACCCTCACCAGCCCAGTCCGGCCAAGACGCAAGTCGGTGGTTTTGCGGCGCAAGCCTTCCAGCCCAGCCGACAACCTCTCGGCATCGGCGAATATCTCAAGCGCCTCCGGGGTCGGCCGTAGCCGGCCCTTGACCCGCTCGAACAGCGTGAAGCCGAGTTCGTCTTCGGTATGGAGCAGGATCTGGCTCAAAGCAGGTTGGGAGATGTTCAGCATCCGCGCCGCGGCTGTGACTGTACCCGCGCGCATGACGGCGATGAAAACTTCGAGCTGCCGGGCTCGCATTGCCACTCCATAGGTAAAGCTTATGGTTCTTGTCCAAACCCATCTTTGACGCAATGCCGCGGCGCCGACAAGATCGGGCAGGCAAAGGTTGCTGTTTGCAGGGCCCTATGGATGTGATCGTGCTTGGCGGCGGACTGATGGGGACGGCTTCGGCCTATTTCCTTGCCAGACGCGGCGCACGTGTGACGCTGATCGAGCGCAACCGGATCGGCACCGGGGCAACCGTCGCCTCCTTCGGCAACATCCGGCGCACGGGGCGCCATCTGTCCCAGCTTCCACTGGCCCACCGCGCGCTCAGGCTGTGGGGCGATGCCGAAAAAATGCTTGGCTGCGACGTCGAATTCCGCGCTACCGGCCATATCCGGCTGATCTTCGATGAAGATAGCCTCGCCGACATGCGGGCCTACGCCAAGGCGGCGCGGCCCTGGGGGCTTGAACTGGAGGAACTCGCACAGAGCGAGATTCGCGCCCGGTTTCCCGGCCTCGGTCCCGACGCGATCGCGGCGTCGTTCTCGCCGCATGACGGCAGCGGCAATCCGCGGCTGATTGCGCCGGCCTTCGCCGAAGCCGCCCGCAAGCTTGGCGCGGCGATCGTCGAGGATGCCAGGATCGAAAAGATCGAGCGGACCGACTCCGGTTTCCTTGTCGCCACTTCAAAGGGCATGTTCGCCGCCGAGTGCCTGCTCAACACCGCCGGCGCCTGGGGCGCGCGCATCGCCGCTGAGTTCGGCGAAGCGGTCCCTCTCGACGCCCGCGGCCCGCAGATGGGCGTGACCGAGCCGCTGCCGCATCGAATCCTGCCGGTGGTCGGCATCTGGACGCGTGACAAGGACCATGGCGCCTATCTGCGTCAGGTCGAGCGGGGCAACATCGTCTTCGGCGGCGCAGCCGAGAGGGTGTCGGTGGACCTCGACCCCGGCCATGCGGCCGCCGACCCCATGCGCCTGCCCTCGCAGTTGCGCGCCGTCGCGCGGCTGCTGCCGGCAATCGCGCAGGTCGCGGTCATCCGCACCTGGTCCGGCTGCGAGGGCTATGTGCGGGACATGCTGCCGGTCATGGGACGCTCGGCGACGACGCCGGGTCTGTTCCACGCCTTCGGCTTCAGCGGGCACGGCTTCCAGCTCGGTCCGGGCGTGGGCGACGCCATGGCCGAACTCATCACGACCGACCGTTGCGAAACGCCGCTCGACGATTTCAGGGTCGATCGCTTCGGCCGCGCCGCCTGAAGGAGCAACTGTCGACATCCACGCGACGACGGGTCCTTTGGCCACGAGGGCGCAAGAACCCCCCAGGCATCGTGCCGTCGCCTCGCGGTAGGCCGCGCATGGATCGAGGATTTCACCATCCTCTGGTGATCAGGCGACGGCCTCCAGATAGCGTCTGTCGAAGACGCCTTCAGCCGCGCCGCGCTTCGACTTATCGAGCAGGTTCGCCCTGACCATCAGGTCGATCGTCGTCCTGAGCGCTTTGTCGGGCACGGCAAGGCCTTCCGGCCACATGCCCATCGCTCGCATGTATTCCAACCCACGCCGTGCCAAGGATTCACTGTCGGGCGTGGTGATGCGCTGGAAGATGGGCAGGGTGATGCCATGGTTGGCCGCCTCATTGGTGACCGCATGCGCTTCGATCAGCGCCTTGAGGAAGCCGGTCACCACGTCGCGGCTAGCGCCGAGCCATGAGACCTTTCCTATGACGGCGGTGAAGACGATCTCGGGGATCGCGGCGCAGACCTCGCCGAGCAGGTTGTAGCCCTTGTCCTGTGCGAGGAAGTTCCATGGTGCGGGCTGCGGAGCGCAGTCAATCTCGCCCGCCTGCAGCGCCTCCCACCTCTTGGTGTGAATGCCGGCCAAGGCAAACTCGTAGTCGCCGGGATAGTGCAACCCTTCCACGGCCAGCATGATCTGCGTGTAGATCGCAGTGCCCTCCGTCAGCGAGGAGGTGCCGACCCGCTTGCCCCTCAGTTCGGCGAGCGAGCCGATGCCCGGACGCGCCACAATGGACATCGGCAGGCGCACGGCGTTGGCCGCCACGATACGCAGCTCTCCTCCCCTGACGAAGTCAGCGACGGCGCCCTCCGGCGGCGTGATTGCCAGGTCCGCTTCGCCCTCGAGAACGGCCGCTGTCGCCTTTTCGACGCTCCCCATCCGCTTGTAGATGATCCGGATGCCGTGCTTTTCGAAAAGGCCCTGCTCATCGGCAACGAAGACGGGAAGCCAGTTGAACCCCTGTGCGCCACCCGCGAGCCGAAGATCGGCGAGGCCGGCAGTTTTCAGATCGGTCATGACGATACCCTCCCTTGAAATTTCCGGCGCGCAGGCACCGGCTTGGTCCTCTGTCTGGCGAGATGCGGCCGGTCCGCGCAGTTGGAGCCACCGATGTTGACAGAGGCATGATAATTTAAGATACTAACAAGTATCTAAAAAACAATCGGTATGTCAACATATCGAATAAGGGAGCCGGCTGATTCAAGATCAAGCCGAAGGGAGGACGTATGCGTACCGCCATGAATTTCGCCGATATCCCTGAACAACAGTCCCAAGCACTGCGGGATTGCTGACATGAGCGACCTGGCGCGATCACCGCAAGAAGCGCTGATCATGGGTATGGTTGCGCTGGGTTTGCTGGCGCTTGTCGCTGGTGGATTGCTGCGTTGGCTACGCGCCGGGCGGGTCTGGACAGACCTCCTGGTGCCGGCCTCCTTCCTCGTCGCCTACTGGCTCACCTACAACAAGGTGCCGTCTTTCCCGCCAGTGGGCGCGGTCAACAAGATCTTCTTCGTGGCCGTGATCGGAACGGTGCTCGGTGTCCTGGTCGAGGCCTCCGGCCGTGGCGGGCTGGGTCGCGTGCTTGCCCTTGCCCAGCCGATCGCGTCCGCCGCGTATATAGGAACGTCTCGGCTGCCCGATTCACTCCCGGAAGTGGCGGTTGCCGCGCTATGGGGCCTGCTGACGATGTATGGCCTTTCCGGTGCGACGGGCACGACCGAGGACGAATCCGGCACAAGGCGCGCCACCCTCCTCGGCATCGCATGCGCCGGATTCGCGCCGATCGCGCTGTTGGGAGCGTCGTCCTCGAGCTTCCAGCTCAGCCTGCTTTTCGCAGCCGCCATCGCCGCCATTGTCACAGCCAACATTTCAAATCCGGATTTTGGGTTCCGCTCCGCATCCCTCCTTGGAGGAGCAGGAGGCATGATCGCGGCCGCGCAAACCGTCACGCTCATCACGCGCAAGACCGACATGCTGGCGCTGGCCGTGTTCACCTTGGTCTTTGTCACGCCTTTTGTCGTCGATCCGATCCTGCGCCGGATCCGCGCCACGAACAAGGTCGTCCGAATCGCCGCATTTGCCGGGATGTGCCTGCTGCCTGTCGGCGCAGCCCTGGCGACTGTGATCGCGCGGTACGGCTCAAGCTTCCCGGTATGACCCGGGAGAGGACTGTCGGAACCATCAACAGGGAGGAACTACAACCATGTCGAAGTTACTACGCGCCACCTTGCTTGCCGCCACCATCGCCTGGCTGCCGCTGACCGCCGAAGGGGCAGCGGCCGGGACATTCGATATTGATCCCGTACATTCAGGGATTGCTTTCTTCATCGACCATCTCGGCTTCTCGCAGGTGATCGGAATCGCGAAGGAATTCTCGGGCTCGTTCCAGTTCGACGCTGCCCGCCCGGCGGAAAGCAGCCTCGATGTTGCGGTGAAAGTTGCGGGGATCTCGACCAACAATAGCCAGCGAGATGGCGACATCCAGGGCGCGGACTGGTTCAATGCGACGGAGTTCCCGCAGATCACCTTTGTCGGGCACGAATTCAAGGCGGCCGACGCCAAGTCCGGCACGATCACCGGCGATCTGACGATCGCCGGCGTCACCAAGCCCGTCACGCTGGACGTCACCTTCAACAAGGAAGGCCAAAACCCGTGGGACAAGAGCCACGTCGTCGGCTTCAGCGCGCGCACTTCGATCAAACGCAGCGACTTCGGTATGAAAGCCGCGCTCGGAATGATCGGCGACGATGTGAGCCTCGTTATTCAAGTTGAAGGGCGCGCCCGTTCGTAAACCAGCGGTGACCTTCCGGCAGGCAACTGGCCTGCCGGGCACTTCGGTTCCGCACAATGGCGGGAAGGGGAGCGCATCGGCGCGGTCCGCCTCCTTCCGGCCAATTGAGAAACTCTCGTCAGCGGATTGCGCCGGTGAGACTTGCCGTGGCTTATTCCGCCGCCACGGGATCCGTACGCTTGAATGACTCGCCCGAACCACCTTGCGCGAAAAGGTGGCTCGCGTGAGCGATGACATTCTCGGTCGTCTCGCGGATATGCCGCTCGATCAGATCCTGGGCCGTGGCCGTGTCGCGGGCGATGACCCGATCCATGATCATCTTGTGTTCGACGTCCTTTGCACGCCATTGCGGGCGAAACTGCGAGGACATCCTGCGATAGCGATGGGCGCGCTCGAAGAGCTTCTGCCGGAATTCGAGCAGGTTCGGCGAGCCACATGCAACGACCAGCGAAAGGTGGAACGCACTGTGCAGCGCAGCCCAGTCGTCCGAGAGATAGTAGCTCGCGCCAAGCCGGCTCTGCAGGCGATCCATACGATGGAAATTGGCCATGATGTCCGCCTCCCAGCGATCGTCGCCGCGTTCGATCGCCAGTTTGATGCACTGCCGTTCGATGAGCACGCGGACATCCGTCAGATCGTTGAGGTCAAAGAGCGAGACCGGCGCGACCAGGAAACCGCGCTGCCCCTCCGCAACAACCAGACCTTCGGCAACCAGCCGGGAGAGGGCCTCGCGCAAGGTGGAGAAGCTTACTTCATACATCTCCTTCAGCGTTTCGAAGCGCAGCTTGGTTCCCGGCTTCAAGGCGCAGCTGATGATGTCGCTACGCATGCGCGCCAACACGTCCCCGGCGCGTGTTTCACCGGCAGGCCTGAGGGTGGTGCTCATGCATACGACTCCGCATTGGATTAGCGCGGAGATTACTGCGGATTTTCGAAATAATCAAACCTGTCGCCCCGTGGGCGTGGGTACCCACCGTCCTGCGGGTGAAGAACAGAGCGTATTGAACTTAGCGGTCAGACGACAGCCTCTCGGCATGCCAGCGCAGATGATCGTCCATGAAAGTCGAAATGAAGAAGTAGGAGTGATCGTAGCCCTCCTGCATGCGCAGGACGAGCCTGATGCCTGCCTGGTCGCACGCCTCCTGGAACAGCCACGGCCGCAGACCGTCCTGGAGAAACCCATCGGCCGTGCCCTGGTCGACCAGGAATTCCGGGAAGCGCGCACCGTCCTCGACAAGCGCGCAGGCATCATGCCCGCGCCATGCCGCTTCGTCGCCTCCGAGGTACTTTTCGAACGCCGGCCGCGACCAGTTGGCGGTGGTCGGCTGCACGATCGGCGCGAACGCCGAGCAGCTTCGGAAGCGGGCGGGATTTCTGAGCGCGATCGTCAGCGCGCCATGCCCGCCCATCGAATGGCCGAAGATCGCCTGGCGCGTGATGTCGGCGGGAAATTCCCGTGCGATCAACGCCGGCAATTCCTCGGTGACATAGGAATACATGCGATAGTTCCCGGCGTAGGGTTTTTGCGTCGCATCGACATAGAAGCCCGCGCCGCAGCCGAACTGCCAGTTATCTTTTTCATCCGGAACGTCGGCCCCGCGCGGGCTGGTATCAGGGCAAACGACGATCAGGCCGAGTTCGGCGGCCATGCGCCTGTACTCGCCCTTGTCCATGACGTTGGCATGGGTGCAGGTCAATCCTGACAGGTACCAGACGACCGGCAGCGGACCTTGCGCCGCCTGAGGGGCACGAAAACGGCAAACGTCATTTCGCAAGCGCAGGCATCCGAAGCGTGGGAATAGACACCCTGGATACCGCCATGGGATCTAGCGGCGGAAATCAGCTTCATCTGTTGTGGCATGTCTCTCCTTCTCCGCCAAACGCCAACCATGGCCGGGGTATCTACCGCAGCATTTGTGATTGCAGCAAGCTTGATGGACCGACCAACGGATAGTCCGGAATGCCTGCGCGGCAGGTCGTCCGCCGATGCTGGGGAAGCACCGTTTTGGGAACACAGAGCTTTCAACGCCGCGTATGGCTCATCCCAATCAGTAGACCACGACGCTGCGAATGCTCTCACCTGCATGCATGAGGTCAAAGCCCTTGTTGATGTCTTCGAGCTTCAGCGTGTGGGTGATCATCGGGTCGATCTGGATCTTGCCGTCCATGTACCAGTCGACGATCCTCGGCACGTCGGTGCGGCCGCGCGCGCCGCCGAAGGCGGTGCCCATCCAGGTGCGCCCGGTGACCAGCTGGAACGGCCTGGTCGAGATCTCCTGCCCGGCGCCGGCGACGCCGATGACGACCGACTTGCCCCAGCCGCGATGCGAGGCTTCCAGCGCCTGCCGCATCACCTTGGTGCTGCCGGTGCAGTCGAAGGTGTAGTCGGCGCCGCCGATCTGGTCGGCGCCGCGCCTGGTCATGTTGACCAGGTGCGGGACGATGTCGCCGTCGATCTCCTTCGGATTGACGAAATGCGTCATGCCGAACTTCTCGCCCCAGGGCTTCTTGTCGTTGTTCAGGTCGACGCCGATGATCATGTCGGCGCCGGCAAGCTTCAGGCCCTGGATGACATTCAGGCCGATGCCGCCGAGGCCGAAGACGACCGCCGTGGCGCCTTGCTCGACCTTGGCGGTGTTGATCACCGCGCCGATGCCGGTGGTGACGCCGCAGCCGATGTAGCAGATCTTGTCGAAGGGAGCGTCGGGATTGACCTTGGCCAGCGCGATCTCGGGCAGCACGGTGAAGTTGGAGAAGGTCGAGCAGCCCATATAGTGGAACAGCTTGTCCTTGCCGATCGAGAAGCGCGACGAGCCGTCCGGCATCAGGCCTTGACCCTGCGTGGCGCGGATGGCGGTGCACAGATTGGTCTTGCGCGAGAGACAAGACGGGCACTGCCGGCATTCCGGCGTATAGAGCGGGATGACATGGTCGCCCTTCTTGACCGAAGTGACGCCCTTGCCGACATCGACAACGACGCCGGCACCTTCATGGCCGAGAATCGCCGGGAAGAGACCCTCGGGATCGGCGCCTGACAGCGTGAACTCATCGGTGTGGCAGATGCCGGTCGCCTTGATCTCTACCAGCACTTCGCCATCGCGCGGGCCGTCGAGGTCGACCTCCATGATCTCCAGCGGCTTTCCGGCGGCGACAGCGACAGCGGCGCGGGTTTTCATGCATGTTCTCCAACTTCGATCGACATCGGCCTGCGACGACAGGCCGGTTCTTCACGGCTCACGATACGCTGGCCGCTAGCTGGCTGGCCGCCTTCGCGAGCTTCACCTTGTGCCAGGCGATGATGTCCATCAGTTCCGGCGAGAACGCGTCATAGGCGGGAATCTCCGCCTGGGCCAGCGCGCCGCGCACGCTGGCCATGCTGGTCGCCGGCATCCCGCTCTCGACGAGCGAAGACACAAAGGCCGCGAACTCGATCTTCGGCTGGCGCTCATCTGTCGCCAGTTCGGGATGCACGAATTCGAGGCCGTAGAAATGGTGGTCCGGATCGGACACCTTGCCGACCATATGCGTCCCGCAGGACTTGCAGCGGTGGCGTTCGATCTTCTGCGTGACGTCCACGGCCTCGAGTTTGTCGCCATGCGCCACAACGGAGATACTACCGGCCGGCACGACCGCGATCTGCGCGAAGGCGGCACCGGCAGGCTTCCAGCATTTCGAACAGCCGCACAGGTGATTATGCGCCACGGCCTGATCCACCGTTATCTCCACCGGCTCGCTGGCACATTTGCAACGCGCGGTGAACGCGCCGACCGGCGAAGCAGATATATCCTGCTCGACGGCCGGGTGCAGCACGGCCGTCTCGTCGCGCAGCGCCTCCGCCCGCGCCTTCAGCGCGCGGTTCAAATCGAGATAGGCCGTTCGCAGATTGGTATCGATGCTGGGCCACCGTTCGTCAGCCATCGGACCGTCGAAGATCTCGTTGTGGCGCACCCGCGTGCTGCCATTCCCGGTCGGCTCCAGGATAAAAATGTGTTCCGCGCTGAACACGCCGCCTGGCGCCTGGCTCAGCCAGCGAAGTTCCCGCGCCCCCACGATGCGGGTGATGGTCGGCGTGACCTCGCGCTCGGGAACATTGGGCTGGCGCAGCGTTCCGACGATACCCTGTCCAACCGTCGTGCGTCCGCGCAGCGCCGGCAAGGCCGGATTCCATTCGGAATAGCGCCCGATGTCGTCCAGCACGGCCCACACGGTCTGCGGCGGCGCGTCGATGACGATCTCGGTTTCAAGCAAGCGCATGGTGCATCCTCTTTCCTTGACCGGATTTGTGCTTGGCGGGCGGCAGCACTAATGCGCGGCGGTCGTGGCGGAGACGCCGAGATAGGCGCTCATGACCTTTGGGTCGCTGAGCAAATTCGGCGCGGTGTCTTCTCCGACGATCCTTCCGGTCTCGATCAGGTAGCCGCGATCGGCGGTCTTCAGGCTCAGCCGCGCGTTCTGCTCGACAAGCAGGATGCCGAAACCTTCGGCGGCGATGATGGCCAGTGACTTGAACAGCTCCTTGGACAGCAGCGGCGACAGACCGAGTGAGGGCTCGTCCAGCATCAGGATGTCCGGCTTGGACATCAGCGCTCTGCCGATCGCCACCATCTGCTGCTCGCCGCCGGACATGGTCTGCGCCAGCTGGCGAGGACGTTCGGCCAGCCGGGGGAACAGGCCGTAGACGAAATCAAGCATCTTGCCCGCATCGGCTTTCGCGCGCCTGGCATGACTTCCAAGCCGCAAATTCTCCACCACGGTGAGCTCGCCAAAGATGCCTCGGCCTTCCGGAACGAGCGCGATCCCCTCCTCCACCATCAGATGGGCGTCGAGTTTCGTGACATCCTTGCCGTTCATGGCGATCCTGGTGCCGGGCTCCGTCCCGACAAGCCCTGCGACGGCGGCGAGGAAGCTGGACTTTCCAGCGCCGTTGGCGCCCAGGATAACGCAGATCTCGCCTTTGGAAACGCGTGCGGAAACGCCTTCGAGCGCGACGTGCCGTCCGTAACGGACGCCGAGACAGGACACCTCAAGCATCGTCTTCGTCCCCCAGATAGGCCCGGACAACCTCCGGGTCGGCGAGCACGCTGGCCGACTTGCCGTCGGCGATCTTCACGCCGGAATTCATGACCACGCAGCGCTGGCAAAGCGAGCGGATGGCATCCATCACATGCTCGACCATGATGATCGTCCGCCCCTGCGCGCTGATCTCGCGGATGAGCTCCATGCCGATCCTGAGCTCGCTGGGATTGAGGCCGGCGAGCCACTCGTCGAGGAGCAGGATGTGAGGGTTGCCCGCAAGAGCACGGGCGAGCTCGATCCTCTTCTGGTCGATATAGGTCATTGCCGCGACGGGAACGTCCTCGCGACCCTTCAGCCCGACCCGCTCCAGCAGATCGCGCGCCAGCGTCAGCGCCTCGTCGCCCCAGACCTTGTTGTGCCCGAACACGGCGCCAGCGACGACGTTCTCCAGCGAGCTCATCGACGGCAGGACGCGCACCAGTTGGAAGGTTCGGGCAACCCCGATCCGGGCGATCTTGTGGGCCGGCAGCCCGGCGATGGGCTGACCGGATAGGAGAATATTGCCTGACGTCGGCGACAGCGCCCCAGATATCAGGTTGAGCATCGTGGTCTTGCCCGAACCGTTCGGGCCGATCAGCCCCAACAGCTCGCCCTTGGCAACTTCGAAACTCACGTCGTTGACGGCGACAAGGCCGCCAAAGGCTTTGCGTACCTGATTGATGGTCAACAGAGGAACGCTCATCTGCCCTCCTCGGCGGTCGTTGCCAGCGAGCTTTTGTCGAGAGAGCAGCGGCGGCGGAACAGGGTTTCCAGCTGGCCCGTTACGCCGTCGGGAAGCACATAGACGATCGCCAGAAATGCGAGTCCCATGATCACTGCCGTCTGGTTCGGGAAGTGGCCCGAGATAAAGTCCATCACCACGGTGAATGGAACAACGCCGACCAACGGTCCCCACAGGCGCCGTGTGCCGCCGAGCAGCGCCATGATGACCACGAGGAAGGACGTCATCGGGTTAAACGCTGCGTCCGGTGTGATGTAGCTGTAGCGGGGTGCCATGATCGCGCCGGCCACGGCAATGAAGGCCCCTGAGACGGCGAAGAGGATGATCCTGGCGCGAGCCGTATCGACGCCGACATGGCGCGCCACGGCCTCGTCATTGCCTATGATGCGCAAGGCCAGGCCAAGCCTGGATCTGTTGACGAGCCACCCGGTCAGGAAGACGACCACCGTCAGCGCGAGCAGCATCCAGTAGAGATGCGTCTCTGTGAAATCGGTGAAGACATACAGCCCGATTGCGCCGCCGAAATTGGTCTGCACCCACGTCACGATCTGGCCGATCAGTTCGGCAAGACCGAGGGTGAAGATCACAAAATAGACGCCTGAGAGCCTGAGCGTCGCCAAGCCGACCAGTATGGCCAGCAAGGCGCCGGCGGCGACCGCGATGAGAATGAGCGCGGGGAAAGGCAGGACGTCGACAAAGATCGCGACCGAATAGGTTCCGACGCCGAAGAAGGCGGCGCTTGCGAGCGAGACCAGGTGCGTCGGTCCGGAAAACAGCGCCCAGGCCGTGCATATGGCCGCATAGAGCATGATATTCACGCTGAGCGACAACCAAAACCCTTCGGTGACCAGGGGGAGAAATGCCAGCACAGCCGCGCCGGCAAGGCCGGCTCCCAGGGTCAGAATTTCATTGCGGGGGATGTTCATCACGCCGGCCGCTTTCCGAAGATGCCCTGCGGCCGGAACAGCAGAACGAGGATGAAAAGGGCGTAGTTGGCCGCCAACGTCAGCCCCGGATCGAGCAGGCTGGCGACGAGCGTCTCGGTAAGGCCGAGGACCAGAGCGGCAAGAACCGCGCCGCGAATGTCACCGACACCGCCCATGATGACGATGATCAGCGCCTTCATGGTGAACAGCACACCCATCGACGTGTTGAACGTGTAGAAGGTCGACAGCAGCGTGCCGGCACAGGCCGTGATCGATCCGCCCAGGGCAAAGGCGAAGGCCGCCGTCCTGCGCACGTCGATCGCCACCAGCCGTGCCGCGCGCGGATCGACGGCGACGGCGCGAACCGCCGTGCCGCGGTCGGTATGGTAGAGGAAGAGGTAGAGAGACACTGCAATCACGGCGGCGGCGACAAAGGCCACCACCCGGTTCAGGCCGAACGAGTTGCCCATGATCGAGAAGGGCTGGGCGAGGAACTCATAGTTGAAGTAGGACCCGCCGAATGCCTGCAGCATCAGCCCCTGGAACAGGAACAGCAGCCCGAAGGTCGCCAGGATCGAATCGACCTCGAGCATGCCGCGATTCTTGGCCCGCTTCACCAGTGGCTGCATCAGCCAAGTGTAGATCAGCCAGTTGACGACGAAGGCGACGGGGCCGATCACAAGCAGGCCCAGCAGCGGATTGATCCCGAAGCCTGTATACAGCCAAAAGGTGACGAAGCACGCGGCAACGAGCGTCTCGCCATTGGCGAGATTCATGATCCGCGCCACACCGTACTGGAGCGTGAGCCCGAGCGCGATGAGCGTATAGGTGCCCCCAAGGAGCAGGCCTGTCAGCAGGATGAGCATTGTACTCTCGCAGTCACGGGCCCGGCGTCACGAGGACGCCAGGCCCCTGGGGAGGATCGGATCAGTTGCTGGGCCAGGCGGGCTTGAGCACCGGCGGCTGTGCGCCCTGGAGGTTGCCGGTCGCTCTGACGCCATGCACGACGCCGTCGCTCCACTGGCCAACGGTCCAGTTGTTGTTGTTGATGTTGTTGTCGAAATGGACATCGCCGATGACGGTCTTGAAGGTGCCTGTCTGGATTTCCTTGTTGAGCGCTTCCTTGTCCAGGCTCCCGACGTGCTCGACGGCCTGCTGCAGGATCTCCAGGCTGGCATAGGCCACCGGGCTCGCCCACCAGTCGGCTTCCTGACCGGTCGCCGCGAGGTGCTCCTTGCGATAGGCCTGGAAGACGGGGGCGCTCGCATTGACGCCGCCCATGATCAGGATGCCGTTGGCAGCAGCGCCAAAGCGCTTTCCATAAGCGTCGAGATTGCCGCCGACGCTGACGAAGAACGCCTTGACGTCGAACTTCTGCAACTGCGCCTGCTCGGTGAGAGCGAAGCTGTCGGGCGGATAGGAGTAGGCGACGAAGGCGTCGGGGTTCGCCGCCTTGGCGCTTGCTATCACCGGAGCGAGGTCCTGATTGCCGAGCGGATAGGAGGATTCGTAGACGATATCGAAACCGGCCTGCTTGAGCGCGGGCTTGCCGGTCTTGATCATCTCGAGGCCGAAGGCATCGGAGACATTGACCACCGCGACTTTGTTGCCGATCTTGCCGGCGTTGTGCAAATCCTTGAGCGTGCCGACGATGCCGTCGGCGATGCCCTGCGCCGGGCCGAGCGGCCAGAACGTGTTCGGCCAGCGCTTGACGAATTGGTCGAGATCGTTGGCATTGCCGGTGGAGACGATCTGCGGATAGCCATATTTCGCGATCAGCGGAGCGGTCGCGAGATTGAGGCCTGTCGAATATGGCGGGATGATCAGGTCGACCTGGTCCTGGGTGGCGAGACGCTGGATGTTCTTGACCGCCTCTTCCGGCGACGACTTGTCGTCATACTCGACGATCTCGATCGGCCGCATCTGATCGCCGACCTTGAGACCACCGGCCTTGTTCACCTTCTCGGCCCACAGCTTGATGTTCGGCCAAAGCACACCTGACGCGCCGCCCGCAAGCGGACCGGTCTTGGATGCGCTCACGCCGATTCTGACCGGGTCCTGCGCAAAGGCCGCGCCGAACGTGCCGGCCGCCAAGGCCGCCGAAAGCATGAGTACGTTGAAACTGCGTCGCAACATCGAAATTCCTCCCAGTTCTGGTTGTGTTGGCCTCCTCTCGCCTCCCAGCGAGTTGGTCGACCTCCCCTAGCGAAATTGCTTAGGTCATTTTCCTCCGATGATCCAGCAAATTTCGTAATAATCAGTATTTTCGTTATTTTTTTGAGTTGACGATTTTCCTTCCCGGGTCGCGACCCTGCGTGCCGCCGTTACCGACAACGCACCGCGGAACCATTTCCACGCCCTGCTATTAAGATACCAAATAGTATTCAGATACTTTTAGAATGTCAATGCCGACGAGCCGACTGAATCGGATGGCGATGGCTGGTGGTCTGGCGCTGGCAAGATGCAACCCTGCGCCGAGCCACAGCGCGGCCTCATCCTCAGTTGTTCGCCGGGGCCTCGAGTGCCTGCATCGGGTCCGCCACCAGAACGGGGTCGGGGCTGGCCGACGCGGCGAGGAAGCGCTTGCCGACCAGATAGTCGCGAGGAGCGTTCAGCCCATCGACCGCGACGAGACGTCCCTCGCGATAGTACCAATGCGACCGCCCGGGTCCCGCCCCCTGTCGGACAACAACCGTATCGCCTGGCCTGGACAGGCCCGCGATCTGCAGCTTGAGATCGAACTGATCCGACCAGAACCACGGCTTCGGTCTGTAGGGCTGGCGCGCGCCCATGATGTTGCGGGCGACGAGGTCGGCGCTGTCGATCGCATTGCCGACGCTCTCCATCCGCAGCCCACCGCCAGACAGGGAGAAGTTGGCACAGTCGCCGGCGGCCCAGATGAACGGATCGTCCGAGCGCCCGTACGCGTCGACGGCGATGCCGTTGTCGATGGCGAGACCCGCCCCGGCCGCCAGCGCCGTTTCCGGCATGCCGCCGATCCCCGCCACGACGACATCGGCGGCGATGATGGTGCCATCGCCGAGCCTGGCGCCGGCCACGCGGTCGGCGCCCAGCAACTCGCTCACCGCCTTGCCGACATGAAACGTCACGCCCCTGGAGCGGTGAAGCGCCTCGACCGACGCGGCCGTTTCCGCCGAGGCTACCCGCGCGAGCGGACGCTCGGCGGCTTCCACGACATCCACCGTCATGCCGAGCCCGCGCGCGACGGCGGCGATCTCGAGGCCGATGTATCCGCCGCCGATGACAAGGAGCTTGCCTCGCTTTTCGAGAGCCGGCCGTAGCGCATCGATGTCGGCGAGCGTTCGTATGGTGAAGATGCCCGCAAGGCCTCGTGAAATCGCCTGCGGCAGCTTTCGGGCGATCGCCCCGGTCGCGAGCACGAGACAATCGTAGGCAAGTATGGCGCCATCGGCCAGACACACGCGCCGCCGCGCACGGTCGATGGATGCAACGCGCGTTCCCAGTCGCAACGCGATCCGATTCCTTGCGTACCAGTCCTCCGCTTTCAGCTTCAGCCGGGCGCGCTCGAGTTCGCCGAGAAGATAGGCCTTCGACAGCGGGGGACGCTGGTAGGGAGCATCCGGCTCCTCCCCGACCAGGGTGATCGATCCCACGAAGCCGTTTGCCCGCAGCTTTTCTGCCGTGGACAGACCGGCCTGACCGGCGCCGACGATCACAATGCTGCTTTCGTTGCCGGGCCTGGCTGCGACGAGATGATCGATGTCGTGGGGCATGGCCGGCCTCAACCGCTAGGCGGACGGAATGCGGACGGAAACATTGTCCAGCATGTCGCTGACCCTGACCTGGCAGCTCAGCCGGCTTCCGGATTCGCGTGGCGCTTCGGCGAAGTCCAACATGTCGTTTTCATGCTCGCTGATCGGTCCGAGCGCCACCATGATTTCCTCGGGAAGCACGACATGGCATGTCGCGCAGGCCGCCGAGCCGTTGCATTCGGCGATGATGCCGGGAACGCTGCTTTCAAGCGCGGTCTCCATCAAGGTGCGGCCGTTCTGGGCCTCGACGGCGAGTTCGGCGCCGTCCGCGAGCAGGAACCTGATCGTTGGCATGTCTCTCTCCCTCAAGCGTCCCAGACAACGGGCATGTGCGTGGGGCCACGAAACACCCAGCCCCGGACGCGGACGAGTTCCGGATCCTTGAGCCTCAGATTGCGCAGCCGCTCGAACACCATCGGCACAACGATCTGGCTCACCAGTGCGCGCGACACCCACGTGCCGGCGCAGAAATGCGATCCGGCGCCGAACGCCAGGTGGGACTTTTTCTCCCGGAAGACATCGAACTTGTCCGGATCGCTGAAACGGCGGTCGTCGTGGTTGGCCGCGCCGACGCACAGACCCACCTGCTCACCCTTGTGGACCAGCGTGCCCGAGATCTCCGTGTCGCGGGTCAGGCGGCGAGGATACATGCCGATCGGCGAGATCCAGCGCACCGCTTCCTCGAAGGCCTGCCCCCAGAGTGAAGGCTCGGCGCGAACGCGCGCGAGTTGGTCCGGGTTCTGCAGCAGCCCCAGGATCAGCGTCAGGATCGAGTCGCGGGTCTCGTTCAGCCCGCCGCCGATCGCGACCTTGATGTTGGCGTAGATCTGCTCGACCGTCTGCGGAGGATCGGCCTGAAGCATCGATGACAGCATCGAAGGATTTGGATTGGCCCGATGATGGGGAAGCATCCTGTCCACGGCGCTCTCGACGCCGCTGGCTGCCTCCCTCGCCTTGCGCGCGATCTCCGGGTCGTGCGAGTAGTTGCCGGAACCGTCGATGAGCGATTGCGACCACAGCGCCATCGTCTGCCAGTCGACGCCGTCGAAACCCAATATGTCGGCCAGCGCGCGTGCCGCGATCGGCGCGGCGAGCTCCTCGAAAAGCTCGGCCTCACCCTTGTGCTCGATCTGCGAAATGACGTCATCGCAGATGACTTGCATGGGCTCGGCCCAGCAGCGCTTGACGACGCCGGGACGCAGGCTCGGATCCATAGCTGCCCTTTCGCGGGCATGGTCCTCGCCGTCCTTGCGCATCAGATTCGGCCCGATCACCGTGTTCAGCAGCGACTGCGGATTGATGGAGGAAAACGTCTCGGGGTCGCGTTCGATAGCCATGATGTCGTCGAAGCGCGTGACCATCATGATGTTGGCCGCGTCGACCTTGACGACCGACCCGAGGTCGCGGACGCGCTTGAAAACCGGATACGGATTGGCAAGCAGCTCTTCGAACGTAACGTCGTCGACCACTTTCACGGCTTCGCTCATGATTTCCTCCCTGTCGGCAGACGAGGTACGAAATCGAGGTGTATTCAGCAATGCGATGGGTTAAATGGAGGTCATCGAAAATTTGCATGGAGGTGAAGGTCATGCTTTCCGACGAACTTGCCAGTGTAGACCTCGCCACGCTGCAGACGCTTGTCGCCGTGCAGGACCGCGCCTCGTTTTCCGACGCCTCCCAGCTTCTCGGCGTCAACCAGTCCACCATAAGCTACGCCATCAAGAGGCTGCGAAAGGCCTTCAACGATCCGCTGTTCGTCCGCCAGGGCAATTCAATCGTGGCAACCGATAAAGGTGAACAGCTCGCCCAGCAGGCGCGCGGCATCCTTGAGCAGATGGCCGCGCTTTCTTCGCCGTCGGGTTTTGACCCAGCCACGGCCGAAGGAAGCGTGACGGTTTCCTGCAATCACCACGAGCGCATGTTCGTCATTCCCGACTTCGTGCGCCGGGCGCAGAAGGAGGCGCCGAAAGCGACGATCCACATCTTCGAATCCGCTGTCGACGGCAAGCAGCAGTTGAAGCAGAACACGTGCGACATCGTGCTTGGACCGGTCGCGATCCTCGGCGACATCTACTACCGCAGGAAACTGTTCACCGATCACTACGCCTGCGTCATGGACCCGGCGCACCCGTTGGCGCAGGGAACGCCGACGCTCGACCGCTACTGCGCCGCGCGGCATGTCGCCGTCACGCACAATGGGCGTTGGGAGGCTCTCTACTTCGCCGCGTTGCGCGCAACAGGCATCGAACTCCAGCCGGAAGTCACCGTGTCGAGCCACGACATATTGGAACGGCTCATTCCAGGCTCGCAGCTGGTGGCGACGATTCCGTATCGGCTGGCGCGTCGGCTGTCGGACAGACTCGCCCTGCGGCCTTTCCCGATGGACGTCTTCATCCAGGTCGACATCTACTGGACCGAGCGTACGCACCACTCCGGCCTGCACCGCTGGGCCCGCCAGATATTGGCCGAGGTTGCCGAGAAGAACCTCGGCGGCGGTGACGTGCACAAAGGAGGCGACCGCCTCACTGGCGGACGGTAGGCACCGAGCAGAAGAGACCGGTGCCGCATAAGGGCAGCACGGGCCAACCACGCCGCATGGGCGGCCTGCCCGCCCTAAAGTGACGCCGCCTAAGCTGTCTTCGCGCCGAGCATGACGACCGAAACCGTCACCGGCTCGTCGAAGGGATTGCGCCAGGCATGCCGCGCGCCCTGCTGCACCACCGTATCGCCCTGCTTCAACTCGACGGTCTTGCCGTCGTCGAGTTCGAGGACAAGCCGGCCCTTGACGACGGTCACATAGTCGACCGTTGGCGTCTGGTGCATGCCGGGATTGTCCATCTCGAAACGCTCGGCGATGCCGGGCGCGGCCTTCAGGTGCTCCGGACCTGCCAGCTCGGGCTTCCAGTCGGGCGACATCATCACGCTGTCCGGGGGAAAGGTGATCATCCAGAACACCGAGCCCCCGACCGAAGCGAGCATTGTGCTCTCGCCCGCCATCGGATCGGCGCTGTCCCGTTTGGCCAGATCCGGCGTCCCGTCGATCCTCCACTGCGGAGACGAAACGAAACCGGGCGTGTGCTGAAGCGCCATCTCGCGCGGCGAAGCGCCGTCGCTGATGAATACCGATTTTCCGGCGGCGTTCTTGCCGGTTACGACGCGGCGAATGTTCATGTCTTGATCCTCCCAGAATAATATGGATACCATTCGGTATCAGCATACCATAAAGTACGCAATTACGGATGGATTACAAAATTCGAGAACCCGCCATGACGCTGGGCGATGCCCGAAATGGCCTCATTGACCTTGTCCATCGGCGTCGCATGGGTTTCCAGGAGGTCGAAGCTGACCTTGCCGATCCCGACGAGGTCAGCCATTTCCTGGCCCTCGGATGTCGTCAGCCATGCCGAACCGATAAGACGCTGGTTGCGGTCCATCATCATGTGCACGTCGATGGGAACGGCGCCCATCACAGCGCCGATGTCGACGGCGATACCGCCGCGGCGCAGCGCCCTGAGACCCGCCAGGAAAGGTTCTTGCGGCGTGCCCGGCCCGTTGCAGTCGATGAAGGCGTCGACACCCTCGCTGTGGGCCGTCCTGGAACGGGCCCATTCGTCTGCAGGTCCGTCCTCCAGCGAATGCGTCTCGATGATGCCGGGGGCAAGCGCTTCGATCTCCTTCAGCAGCTTCCTGTCGCGACCGGTGCCGAGAATTTTCTTGACCCCGAAGGACGGACCGAACACCGCGATCGAAATGCCGAGCGTGCCCGAAATGCCGTTGACAAGAACCGTGTCGCCGGGGCCGACCTCCGCCTTCTTCAGAGCGGAATAGCCGGTGCCCATGTAGCCGAGCCGTGCCGCCTGGTCGAAGGTCATATTGTCGGGAAGCGCCACGATCGCCGATGCCGGCGCGGCCATGTACTCGGAAATGCCGCCGACCGGGTAATCTTCAAATGTCTGCAGCGCGTCGTGGCTGAAGCCGAAATACCCCTGGAAGGCATAGTGACGGCAGGAGATCGTGTCGCCGCGCCGGCAATGGCGGCAAGAGCCGCAGGAGCGCCCCGGATTAACGTAGACGCGATCCCCGGGCTTCAGAGCGTGGACCTGGCTGCCGACCGCAGCAATCTCGCCGGTCGGGTCAAGACCAAAGATCGCTGGCAGCGGCGGCTGCGGCATGTGGGGGAACCAGGTCGGCCACATCGCCAGGATGTTGGCGAGGTTCGGCACGATGCCGCACGATCTGACGCGAACGAGCACGTCCATCGACCCAAGCTTCGGGACCGGCACTTCCTCGATCCTCAGCTGGCCGCCGATCTCGTGCATGCGCGCGGCCTTCATCGTCTGCGGAATTGCTGTCATGTCGATACCTCCCGTTCGCTCAAACCAGTGCATGCCGAGCTTCTCGTCGCGCACATGGGCCTCCTCCCGAGGCCAGATCGGTGGTCGCACAGTTTTTTCGAAATATCAATCTTTTTTCGTAACTTTGTAGTGATGACGAAGACTCGGCACCGCGCCGAGGCGGCGGTTAGGCCATTTCGCTTCGAGATCGACGAGCTCTGCCGCCTTCTTCCGACGGCTTGCCTATTTTCGAAAATCCGGTTTACTCCGAGCCAGAAGTACCTGCTTTCAGCGTACGTCCCAAATGGGTGAGCTTGTGAAATTCGCTTCCTTCGTTGAACGCAACGGTGCCGGCTACGGAATTGTTGACGGTGAAATGATCCTGCGGCTGGATTCCATTCCCGATGCACCACCGGATCTGAAAACCTATCTCGGCATCCGCTTTCCCGACCTCGCTCCCCGCGAACGGGAGTTCGAGACCTTGCCACTCGCCGACGTCAAACTGCTTCCTCCAATTCCCAACCCAGGCAAGATCTTCTGCGTCGCCACCAACTTCCACGAAGACGGCAAACCGGCGCCGCAGTTCCCGCTGCTGTTCATGCGCCACGCGGAAGCGCAGACCGGCCATGGAGGCGCCATCCTGAAGCCAGCGGTTTCCGACAGGCTGGATTTCGAAGGCGAGCTGGCGGTGATCATCGGTCGCCGCGCCCACAAGATCGCGCCCACTGAGGCTATGGCATATGTCGCCGGCTATGCCTGCTTCAACGAGGGCAGCGTACGCGACTGGCAGAAACACTCGACCCAGTTCACGCCCGGAAAGAACTTCTATCGCAGCGGCGCGTTCGGCCCCTGGATGGTCTGCACGCGCGAGATTCCGAACCCGGCGCGTCTCCGCTTGGAGGCCCGGGTCAATGGCGTGACAAGGCAGTCGATCGCGATCGACCGCATGATCTTCGATATCCCCTGGCTGATCTCCTACATCTCGACTTTCGCCCCGCTCGACCCTGGCGACGTTATCGTTTCGGGAACGCCATCAGGCTTCGGCGCAAGCCGCAATCCGCCGGAGTTCCTTTTCCCTGGCGATGAGGTCGAGATCGAGATCCAGGGCATTGGAACGTTGCGCAATACGGTGGCCGCGGACGACTCTCCAAATATTTCGTAATAATTTATATTTTTCGAAAATTGTTGATCTTGAGCTGAGTTTGCTCTAAGGAAGCCGTCAGCCGCAGGAGGAGAATGGTGATGCACCTGGTGTTTGGGATCGGTCACATAAAGCTGAATGTCCGAAACGTAGCGGCCATGGTGCACGACTCGACGGAGATCCTCGGTTTGCGGGTGACCAAGCAGGCGGCCGGCGAAACTTGGCTCAGTTCGAATGGCCGCAAGGCCGAGCTCGTTCTTCTCGAATCCGATGAGAACTCCTGCCACACGATCGGATTGGAAGCCCTGACGGCCGAGGCTGTGGCGGAAGCCGCCTCGCGCGTGGACGGCACCGGCTGCCGTGTCCTCTCGCGCGAACCCAGTCTGGCCTGCTGCGATGCCGGCGTGACCTTCGCAACGCCGGAAGGACTGCGCTTCGAGGTTCACACGCCGGCGCGCGACGACATGTACAATCCGCGCTACCCTACCAACGGCATCAAGCCGCGGCGGCTCGACCACATCAACCTCATCACGCCCGATCCGGTCGCCACCAGGCGGCAGCTCGCCGAGATCTGCGGCATGCAGCTCACCGAGCGCATGGTCAACGAAGCCCTGAGCTGGATGCATGGCGGCAACCGCCAGCATCACATTCTCGGGCTGGTGAAGGGCCCGGTCGGACTTCACCACTACTCCTTCGAATTCAGCCACTTCAGCGACTACTGTCGGCTGGGCGACATTCTCGACGGGTTCGACCGTCAGGTCCTTTGGGGGCCAGGACGCCACCGCCCGGGCGACAACACCTACGCCTACTACCTGGATGCCAGCGGATCGATCGTCGAGTGCTCCGGCGCCATGCACACGGTAGCCGACGACGCCCACTTCGTGCCGAACGTCATCACCAACCTGGAGCGGCCAGGAAACGTCCGCCAGATGAATGTCTGGGGTTCTCCCGCCCCCCAGGAATGGCGCGAGCACCATTTTCCATTCGCCAGGATCGACTGATCGGGAAGGCGCGAGGACTGGCGGCGATTCGGCACACAGTACAAGGAATCAACGCGAAGCGGCTCCACCGGTGGGGCGCTGCTTCCGATAGGAGATTGCCATGCAGGAAAAACTGACGTTCTTGTCCGACGGCCTGAAACTGTCGGCGATTCTGCACATTCCCGACAGCCACCGTCCCGGACAGAAGCTGCCGGCGTTCATCGTCTGCCACGGCTTCGTCGGTTCCAAGGACGAGTCGCACGCCCAGATCCAGGCGGAGATGATGGAAGCGTTCGGCTACGCCGCGCTCCGCTTCGACTTCCGATGCTGCGGCGAGAGCGAAGGCGAGCGCGCCCAGGTGCGCTGCTTCGACCAGGTCGCTGACGCGAAGAACGCGCTGACCTTCCTCGCCGGGCGTCCCGAGATCGACCCGAAGCGAATCGGCATCACCGGCCACAGCTTCGGTGCAGCGGTTTCGGTCTATACAGCCGGGGTCGACGAGCGGTTCGCCTGCGTCATCTCCTCATGCGGCTGGGGTCACGGCGAGCGGAAGTTCCGCGGCCAGCACCCGACACCGGAAGCCTGGGAGCGTTTCATGGGCCTGCTCGAGAAGGGACGAGAGCACAAGCGCGCGACGGGCGAGAGCATGTGGATCTCGCGCTTCGACGCCGTGCCGATCCCGGAAAAATTGCGCAAGAACCTGTCGCCCAAGGCGATCATGGAAATCCCGACCGAGACGGCATGGAGCATGATGAACTTCAGGGCGGATGACGTGGTGGCCAACATCGCGCCGCGGCCGGCCCTGTTCTTCCACACCGCCGACGACATCATCACGCCGACCGAGCAATCCATCCGCCTGTTCGAGAAGGCCAGGCAGCCAGCCGAGCTGATGCTGATCACGGGCACCGCCCATTTCCCGCTCGCCCCGGAGGACGCGCCGCGCACTAGGATGATGATCAAGGGCTGGCTCGACAAATTCTTCCCGGCAACGCCGGTCGCTTGAGGTCAGCACAGCCAGACCAGGAGACATCAGGCATGCCCGTCGCCCAGGAAACCGAACTAACCGATTTTGCCACTGCGCTCCTGCATGCTGCCGGCTATACGCCGGATGAGGCGGCACAGACCGCGCGGCTGCTGGTGTGGGCGAATCTGCGCGGCGCGGATTCGCACGGTGTTCTCAGGATCCCGCGCTACGTCGAGATGATCAAGACCGCCGTCGTCCGCACCGGTCAACAGCCGAAGCTGATCCGGGAATTCGGAGCGACCTGCGTGTTCGACTACGGAAAGGCGCCGGGCGCCGTCGCCATGATGCATGCGGCCGGCAAGGCCGGCGATCTGGCGGAAAAGTTCGGCATCGGCTGGTGCAGTGCGCGCGCCATTTCGCATGCCGGCGCAATCGGCTACTTCACGACCCAACTGGCCGGCCGCGGCCTCATCGGCATCGCCATGACGGCGTCGAGGCCGCTCATGAGCTACTTCGGCGCAAAGGGCGAGGCCCTGTCGACGAATCCCCTATCTATCGCCGTTCCGCGGCCTGATGGCGCCGATCCGATCGTGCTCGACATGTCCACGGCCGCCGTCGCGCTCGGCAAGATCATGGCGGCGAAGGATTCCGGCAACCCGATCCCCAAGGGCTGGGCCATCGACGCCAACGGCGTCGAAACGCAGGACCCGCATGCGGTGGCAGCCATACTGCCGATGGCCGGCCCAAAGGGATCCGGCCTGTCGTTGATGATCGAAGTTCTGTCGAGCGTGCTGGTAGGCAACGCCGTCATCGCGCCGTTCCTGCGCGGCGAGAAGAATGGCGGCTTCAATGGCCTTATGCTTGCCGTCAATCCGGCGGCCTTCGGCGACACACCGTCCTTTCTCGCCTCGGTGGAAAGCCTCGCCGGCACGATCCATGCGCTCGATCCGGCAGCCGGCTCCGATGGCGTGAAACTACCCGGCGAACGCGGCTTCCAGACCGGGCGGGAACGCATGGCCAACGGCATCCCGCTGGCGAAGGGCACCGCCAGGAACCTCGCCGATGCAGCCGTACGGCTCGGGCTTGCGGTGCCGGCTTTCCTGCAGTGATGCCGCGCGACAGGGGTATCCCTAGATGACGCAGAATGAAGCGGACGTCGTGGTGGTCGGGCTCGGCCCGGTCGGCATCACCTTGTGCAATCTTCTTGCGGCAGCAGGAGTTCGGGTTGAAGGCATTGACGCCGCTGACGACGTCTACGCACTGCCTCGCGCAATCGGCATGGACCACGAGGTGATGCGGGTCTTCCAGAACATCGGCGCGGCCGACGCCATTGCCGCGGCGACGGGCCAATATCGCGCCTCGGAATACAGATCCGCTGACGGTGTCGTGTTGCGCCGGTTCGAGTCCCCTGCCGAGCCCTACCCGCTTGCCTGGCCACCCTATATGACCTTCCTTCAGCCGGAGCTCGAACGGGCTCTGCGCGCCAACGGCAAGCGGTTCCCCAACCTGACGCTGCGCACGGGGACGGAACTCGTCAGCCTTGAGAACCCCGAAAGACCCGTCCTGACGCTGCACGACAAGGTGAGCGGCGATCGCTCAAAGCGCACCCCGCGCTATGTCGTCGGTTGCGACGGCGCAGCGAGCTTCGTCAGGCGCAGGCTGGGCGTCGCGATGGAGGACCTCGACTTCGACGAACCCTGGCTCGTGGTGGACATGATACTGGAGGACGGGCACGTCCCATTGCCGGAGACCAACGTCCAGTTCTGCGATCCCGCGCGCCCGCACACATATGTTTGCGGGCCCGATCGGCTACGACGCTGGGAGTTCATGATCCTACCCGGTGAAAATCCGGTGGAGATCAACCGACCGGAACGGATCTGGCAGTTGCTCTCGCCCTGGCTTCGGCCGGACCAGGCCAGGCTTTGGCGCTCGGCGACCTACAACTTCCACGCTCTTGTTGCGCGGCAATGGCGGGTGGGCAGCGTCTTTCTTGCCGGCGATGCCTGCCACATGACCCCGCCGTTTCTCGCGCAGGGAATGGTGCAGGGCATCAAGGATGCAGCCAATCTTGCATGGAAGCTGACCCATGCGATCGGCGGTGGACCGGAGCGCCTGCTCGGCACTTACCAGGCCGAGCGCAGGCCGTTCATACGCGAAGTTATCGAGATCACGAAACGACTGGGAAAAGTCATCTGCGAGTTGGACCCAGGCAAAGCCCGCGCCCGCGATGCCGAGATGGTTGCGGCCATGCACACGGGCCAAGGTGTCCAGGTCCGGCAGAACCTCTTTCCGCCCATCCGTCATGGACTTGTCGGGTCATCTACAGCTGGGGCCGGCGAGCCCTGTCCACAGCCGTGGGTCGTCGGGCCCTTCGACCGAATGCGGCTCGACGACGCTTTGCCGCCCGGGTTCCAGCTTCTCATCACCGGCGATTTGGATCCCTCCCCCGACCTTCTAGACACGTCGCGCGAGGCAGGCGTTGCCGTGCATCGCGTGGTGCAGGAGAGGTCCTATCCTTCGCTGTTGGTGGAAGAAGACCGCGTGCTCGCGGACTGGCTGGCCTCAAAGGGTGCACGCGCTGTTCTGGTGCGGCCCGACCATGTGGTTTTCGGTACGGCCGCTGATGCAGGGGAGGCAGAGCAACTCGTTCATCAAATGCAGACGATGCTGGCAGCAACCGACCAATGATGCGTCGCGTGCGCCGTGCCGACCTCGGGTGCGAGCCAGACCGGCCGGGTGCCCTCTGAAGCGGCGCACCCTATGCGCGGGCGGCGGGCCGCTTCATGTGCCTGTAGAGATGCGCCTCGTGCATCGAGGTGAGCGTGGCCCTGACCATTTCTCCCGGCGAATCGTCCTTCATGAAGCTGGAGAGGCCGCCGTAGATGAGTTCGAGAACGACGCCGCCCACATAGAGTGGTTCGATATCGGAACCGCCGTAGGGGAAAAGCTTTCCGGACAGCAACTTGCCCAGGCCCTCCCACTGGTCCTTGAACAAGCGCAGATGCCGCTCTTCCAGTGTGTTGTCCCGGCGGGCGATCCGCAGCAGGTCGATGGCAAGCGTTCCCCAGCGCTTGTCCTTCGCCCGCTGGTTGGCCCAATCGCACATCGCGTCGATGATCTCTTTCGGGTCATCGTAGCCGTCAAGTAGGCCGGTGAGTTCGACCACGTCGCCGCCCGCATGGCGTTCAAGCAGTTGAAGGAATATCTCTTCCTTTGTGGCGAAGTTCGAATAGAAGGCGCCCTTCGAATATCCGGCCTCTTCCGCGATGCGTTCGATGGTCGCGCCGGAGTAGCCGTCGCGAGCCACGACCTCGCTCGCCGACAGCAAAAGCTTCTCGCGGGTCAGAGCCTGGCTCTGTTCGCGTGTCAGTCGTGCCATCTTCTGTCCTTCCAGCCCATTATCTGGATACCTTTGGTATCCGAATCGACCGAAGGTTAGAGGGCCGAAACAATACAGGCAAGCGCCCAGAAAATCGGGTATTCGGGGCCCATCAGCTGCCAGCGCCAGCGCGGGCCATTGATGCGCACCACCGCATACGCCGCCCCCAGCAAGACAGCCACGGCGCATGCTGCGGCCCATCGCGGATGGATGTTGAACACCATTCCAACGGCGGCAAGAACCTCCAGTACTATCGTCAGCACGATGAAAGGCTTTCCAGGCTTCAGTCCGGCGGCCTCGAACGTCTTCGTCGCCTTTTCGAAGTTCCTTATCTTTCCGACGAGATGCGGAAGGAACCAGAGGCCGCACAGAATGCGCAGAAGATCGATTGGCGTTAGCGTAAACTCCAGCACTGATCCCTCCGTGTAGGACGCTGAACAGGCCTTCGATGCCTTCATCTGTCCTTGTTGCCTGGATGGCGCGACGTTCTCTCGTTGAGCGAGCGAAGTTCGTGCTGCGAAAGCGTTCGTCGCCGGGCCGCAACCGGCCGGCGTATGCCGAAATCTCCTGCAAATGCTGTCGTCAGTGGAAATCGGCTCTTGCGTCACTCAATCCAGATACTATACGGTATCTGAAGTCCGATGAGAATGTCAATGAGGCATCTCCGCGAACCGACATATTGGGAGGAACAGACGATGACGATCATGATGCGGGCGGCACGGCTGCATGCCGTGAACGAGCCGATGCGTGTCGAGCAAGTGGCGAAGCCGGTGGCGTCCGGAACGGACGTGGTCGTCGAGGTCAAGGCCTGCGGGATGGTGCCCAACCTCGCGAACGTGCTGAACAACTGGGAAACCTGGTACCCTCATCAGCCGCTGCCGACGAAGCCGGCGATCTTCGGCCTCGACCCGGCGGGCATCGTGCATCAGGTCGGCAACCAGGTCGTGGCGATCAAGCCTGGCGACCGCGTGTACGTCAATCCGCTACGCTCCTGCGGCGCATGCCATGCCTGCGTCAGCGGCCATCAGGCGAAGTGCGAGTACTTCACCTTCAATGGCTACTTCGGCTTCAACAGGAACAGCCTTGAGATCTACAAGCGCTATCCGGAAGGCGGCTTTGCCCAGTTCATGTGTGCGCCCCAGAATTCGATCATCAAGATCCCCGACAACATGACCTTTCCGCAGGCCGCCCGCATGGGTTACCTCGGGACATCCTATTCCGCGATCAAGAAGTTCGGCATACCGACCGGCAAGTCGCTGATCATCAATGGTGCGACAGGCACACTGGGCGTCGGCGCCACTCTGTTCGCTCTCGCCATGGGAGTCTCGACCATCTACGCGGTGGCCCGCGGCAAGCCCCTGCTCGAGCGGCTGAAACAGCTAGCCCCGAACCGGGTCCAGATATTCTCCAACCAGGTCGGTAAGGTCGCCGACTGGGTCCGCTCGCAGACCAACGGTCTTGGCGCCGACTTCATGCTCGATTGCCTCGGCGCGGTCGCCGACGTCAATGCCATGAAGGACGCCATGATGGGCGTCAGGCGCGGCGGCCGCATCGTCAACATCGGCGGCACCGGCAGCGACATGCTGTTCAACACCAAATGGTGGATGGACAATTCGATGGAGCTGATCGGCTCGGCTTGGCTAAGTACGGCCGAGGGCATGGAGATCGCCGAGATGGTCCGCTCCGGCACGATCGATCTCTCGGTGCTGGAGGCCAGGACGTATCCGCTCGAGCAGATCAACGAGGCCATCAACGGTGTCGCTTCCGGTGACGGCGGCTTCACCAACTACGTGCTCGAACCGTAGGCGTGGCAATCGGCAGCGGCGGACTTCAGTGTCCGCCGCTGGCCGGATCGCGTCGCGAAGAGAATCGAAATGATCATTGACTGCCACGGCCACTACACGAGCGAACCGCAAGACCATCATGCCTTTCGCAAGGCGCAGGTCGAGTTCGTCGAGGGCACGCGCGACGCAAAGCCCGCCTATCCCGGCATTGCAGACGACGTGCTGAGGGCAACGATCGAACAGAACCAACTGCGCCTGCAGCGCGAACGAGGCTCCGACGTGACCATCCTGTCGCCACGGGCTTCGGGCATGGGCCATCATATCGGCAGCGCCGAGACCAATGCCGAGTGGTCGCGCATATCCAACGACTTGATCGCCCGCATCGTCGACATGTTCCCGGCCAACTTCGCCGGCGTATGCCAGCTGCCGCAATCGATGAGCGGCGACCTGAAGCCGGTCCTTGCCGAGCTCGAGCGCTGCGTCGTCGAACTCGGCTTCGTCGGCTGCAACCTCAATCCCGATCCGTCCGGCGGCTTCTGGTCGGCGCCGCCGATCCACGACCGCTACTGGTACCCGCTGTTCGAAAAGCTGGTCGAGCTGCAGGTGCCGGCCATGATTCATGTCTCCGGCTCCTGCAGCGCATGCCTGCATACGACCGGCGCGCACTACATCAATGCGGATACCGCCGTGTTCATGCAGCTGATCCAGGGCGACCTGTTCAGCACGTTTCCCGATCTCAAGCTGATCATTCCGCATGGCGGCGGCGCCGCGCCCTACCATTGGGGACGCTATCGCGGCCTGGCGATGATGTTGGACAAGCCCGGACTGGGCGAGCACCTTCTGCGCAATGTCTTCTTCGACAGCTGCGTCTATCACCAGGCAGGCATCGACACGCTGTTCCGCGTCGTTGGTACGGCCAACATCCTGTTCGGGTCCGAATTGCTCGGAGCGGTCAAGGCTATCGACCCGGAAACCGGCTTCGACTTCGACGACACGCGGCGCTACATCGATGCGCTTTCGCTCGGCGAGGCCGAGCGGCGGGCCGTGTTCGAAGGCAATGCCCGCAAGGTCTATCCGCGGCTTGATACGCGGCTGAAGGCGCAAGGGCGCTAGGCCGCCCAATGAGCACAGTTCGGGCGCGGCGCCAGACGCAGTACCTCATCTTTCCAGGAGAACAACCTATGGCCAAAGTCGTCACCAAGACCGAGCGCACGCCTCTCGAGATATGCGAGGCACTTGGCCAGCTTGGCGTGGCCACGGTCCATGAGGCGCAGGGTCGGACGGGCCTGCTCGCTGCTCGGCTACGACCCATCTATGATGGCGCCAGGATTGGCGGCAACGCTCTGACGTGCGAAGTCGCGCCAGGCGACAACTGGATGATCCATGTCGCGCTGGAACAGGCGCGGCCAGGAGACGTCCTCGTCGTCACCCCGACATCGCCTTGCGAGGACGGCTATTTCGGCGACTTGCTGGCCGAGTCGGCCAAGGCGCAAGGCATCAGGGGCCTCATCATTGACGCTGGCGCGCGCGATGTCTCGACGCTGCGCGCCATGGCTTTTCCGGTCTGGTCGAGGGCGATCAGCGCGCAGGGGACCGTCAAGGAGACGCTTGGCAACGTCCAGGTGCCGATCGTCTGCGCCGGTGCCCACATCCGGCCAGGCGACGTGATCGTGGCCGATGACGACGGCGTGTGCGTGGTGCCGCGCGAAACCGCTGCAAAGATCCTCGAAATCGCCCGCAAACGTGAGGCGATGGAAGAAGAAAAGCAAAGCCTCTACGCTGCGGGCAAGTTGAGCCTCGATGTCAACGATATGCGCGAGCGCCTGCGACGCAAGGGCCTCATCTACGAATAGGACTACTCTGTCGGCTACGACCGACAAAGTACGCAATCCAAGCGCACTTATGCGACCCCGCTGAGCCGTTTTGTCAGTGATATGCCTTGTGATAGTCCCCCCGAAGAATCAGTGGAACGGTCAAAAGCCGCCCACAACATTCCCACTCGCCCGGAGTCGGTAGCCAGGGCGCCATCTGCCTGGAGAGTGAGATCAGGACGCCGAGTGATGGATCGCCTTGACATCCGAAAAGGCCTGGCAGCCCGTTTCATCGCCGGCTTGATAGCGGAATGTGGTGCTCTGTTGCTTTTCCAGAAGGGGGTTCGAGTCCACGTTTTGGGCCCGTTGATAAAAATATAAAGAAATCAATACATTAGACTGGTGTTTTGGTGGGCCCGGAGGACGTATTAAAATCCTTGATTTTATTGAGTTTTTCGTGGGCAAAAATAAGAAATCTTCCCGTATCGTTCCGCATGGTCCCGTGACGTCAAACAGTCGACTGGAGCGGTCCTATGTAGCAAACGCACCAGTGCTTTTGCTCCATAAGGCCGCAGTTCCGCATTCTGTTCCTAGACAAGAAGAACATGCTGATCGTCGACGAGGTGCAGCAGGTCGGCACCGTCGACCACACGCCGCCCTATCCGCGCGAGGTGGTCAAGCGGGCGTTCGAACTCTCCGCCACCGCGACTTATCCCCTGTCTCAATAAACCGGAACACTGCTAACCTTGAAACCAGCGATGCGCTTCTTGAGCCAGTCTGTCAGGGGCTTCGAGCGCCACAAAGTGGCCTACGCCTTCAAGCAAGACTTCTTGGTGCGCCGCCATAAAATAGTTCTCTTGGCCGCGTCGAGACTCAAGATTGATGCATCCGTCCTCAACGCCATGCACATACAGCAGCGGCGTATGAACCTTGTTGGCCGCCCGTAGTTGCTTGAGAGCTGGCAACGGCGGCCAGAACATCGCACGGTAATACATGACCGGCTTTGGCATACTTTGAGAGAGGCATTCTTTAATGATGTTCCATTGCGAGGCAGAGAGCGCATAGCCCGGAGACCAAGTCCGCCACAGCTTTTCTATCAGGGAGAAATTATTCCTTGACACGAAGTAATCAGCGAGGGGGCCTAGCTGGAAGAATAAAATATACCAGCTCTTTTTAAACTGACTTGGCTTTGTAACGATGCTCTTAAAAAAAACTGTCGGATGCGGCACAGAGGCGGTCACCGCCCGCAAGAACAGCTGCGGATACTGCGACAGCGTCAAGTAGGTAAGGGCCGCGCCCCAATCGTGCGCGACGATAAAGACCTTTTTGTTTGGAGAGATTGCGTCAATCAGACTCTTAATATCTTTGACGAGCTGTTCGGTTGTGATGGGGCCATCCAACGTGGAAGGCGCGTAACCTCGTAACCAAGGTGCGATCACTCGATAACCCAAAGAGGAGAGCTTGGTCGCGAAGTCGCTGAAGCTATGCGGCGTATCTGGGAAGCCGTGCAGACAAAAGACGATAGGAGCACCCTCTTCACCCCAACTTAAATAAGCGAAGCGCCCCTCTGAACAAGTAACAAATTGAGTCATTGAGAGATTGGTCCTTTAGGCCGAAAGGATACACCTGCTGGGCATCAAACGAAGCTCGACACCAGAGTCCTACTCGGTAGCCATTGCTGGTCGCAGTTCCGGCTCCTCCGTCGAAATCTCATGGGGCTCATCAGCAGTCGGCTTGATCCGGAACCACGCTGCGTAGAGCGCGGGAAGGAAGAGCAGGATCAGCACCGTGCCGGCCGCCGTTCCGCCGATCAGCGTATAGGCCATTGAACCCCAGAAGACGGAGTGCGTGAGGGGGATGAACGCGAGCACGGCGGCAAGTGCGGTCAGGATGACGGGCCGTGTGCGTTGCACCGTGGCCTCGATGACAGCGTGATAGTCATCAATGCCGGCAGCACGGTTCTCCTTGATCTGTTCGGTCAGGATCAGCGTGTTGCGCATCAGGATGCCGGCCAGTCCTATCATCCCCAGAATGGCGTTGAACCCAAAGGGTTGGTGGAAGGTGAGCAGCATCGGCACGACGCCGACAAGGCCAAGCGGTCCCGTCAGCACAACCATGAACATCGTCGAGAAGGATCGCACCTGCAGCATGATGACGATCAACATGGCGGCTATCATAGCCGGGAAGACCTTGCCCAGCGCGGTGTTAGCCTTTTCAGCCTCTTCGATAGATCCGCCCATTTCGATGCGATAGCCTACCGGAAGGGACGCGATCAGCGGCTGAAGGGCCTTCATGATCTGCTTGGAGACCTCCGGAGGCTGGGTCGCCTCATTGATGTCCGCGCGGATCGTGACAACGGGCGTGCGATCGCGGCGCTTCAGGATTGGCTCTTCCTGACGGATTTCCGAATGCCCGATCTGGTCGAGCGGAATCGAGCGGCCATCTCGGCTCACGAGTGAGAAATCCGCCAGACGCGCCGGATCCAGCCGCTCGCCACCGGCGCTGCGTGCCACGATGGGGACATTGCGGATGTCCTCGCGAACCTGCGTGACGGGGATGCCGGTGAGAAGGAATTGCAGTTGCTGAGCCACCTCCGCCGGCGAGAAGCCGATGAGGTTCAGTCGATCCTGATCCGGGACAAAGCGAAGCACGGGCGTGCGATTGCCCCAGTCGCGGTTGGCCTGTCGCACGTCCGGGACGCCCCGCATGATGTCGAGGGCCTTTTCGGAAATGTTGTAGAGTTGCGTGGCATCGGGTCCCATGACCCGGAACTCGACGGGGAACGGCGTGTAGGGGCCGAACACGAGCTGCGTAACGCGGACATTCGCCTCGGGCGCAAGCCCTTGCGTCACGGCCTCTCGGAGCCGGTGCTTCAAAGTCTCACGCGCCTCGGCGTCCGGGGTCAGCACGACGATCTTGGCGAAAGCGGGATCAGGAAGCTCCGGGGCCATTGCGAAGAAGAAGCGCGGAGCGCCCTGACCGACATAGCTCGTGACGATCTTGGCCTCGGGCTGGCTGTCCAGCCAATGTTCGAGCTTCTCGACCGCTGCGGTCGTTGTCTCGATGCTACCACCTTCCGGCAGGCGAACCTCCACCAGCACTTCGGGGCGGTCGGATGTCGGAAAGAACTGCTGTTTGATGCCCCCCATACCGACGACGGAAAGCGCGAAGGCGATGCCAACGATACCGCAGGTTGCAAATCTATGCCGCACGGCAAAGGTGATGAGCCGCCGCAAACGTCGATAGTTAGGCGTGTTGTAAATGGCGTGGTGACCGCCCTCGACCGGTTTGATCGCGGGCAGCATTTTGACGCCGAGATAAGGCGTAAAGACCACCGCTACGATCCAGGAGACGATGAGGGCGAACCCCACCACCCAGAAGATGTTGCCGGCGTATTCGCCGGCCGTCGAGCGCGCAAAACCCACCGGCACGAATCCGGCGATCGTCACCAGGGTTCCCGATAGCATCGGCGCCGCAGTGTGGCTCCATGCATAGGCCGCCGCCTCGATGCGGTCCATGCCCTCTTCCATCTTCACCACCATCACCTCGATGGCGATGATGGCGTCGTCCACAAGAAGACCAAGCGCCAGGATGAGGGCGCCGAGCGTGATGCGATCGAAAAACCGGCCTGTTTCCAGCATGATGAGGAACACGACGGCGAGCGTCAAAGGGACGGCGGCCGCCACGACGATCCCGACGCGCCAACCCATGCTGATCAGGCTGATCAGAAGCACGACGCCGAGCGCCATGGCGAACTTCAACATGAATTCGTCGACTGCCGAGGTAATGTTGACGGCCTGGTCGCTTACCTTGTCGAGCGTCATGCCGAGCGGCAGCGTTTGTGTGATCGCGGCAGTCCTGTCCTCCAGGGCTTTGCCGAGCGCGCGACCATCCCAGCCCTCCTGCATAACCGCTGCAAGCATGATGGTGGGCTCGCCCTGACGCCGGATGAGGTATGTGGGAGGGTCTTCATAGCCGCGGCTGACCTCGGCAATGTCGGAGAGCTTCAGCGTCCGCCCCGCAGCGACAATCGGCGTGTCGGCGATCGCCTGAACGCTGTCATAGGCGCCGTCGACCCGAATGAAGAGGCGCGGCCCCAGGGTGTCGATCGAGCCTGCGGGCGTGACGGTGTTCTGCCGCTGCAAGGCAGCGACGATGTCCTGTGCCGACACGCCGAGGGTTGCCAGTTTGGCGTAGGAAAACTCGACGAATATCTGTTCGGGACGTTCACCAAGGATGTTGATCTTCTTGACGCCGGGCACATGCAGGAGGTCCTGGCGGATCACCTCCGCCTGCCTCGCCAGTTCCCGCATCGGCATGCCTTTGGCCTTCAGCGCATAAAGGGCGAAGCTCACATCCGAATATTCGTCGTTCACGAAGGGGCCGAAGACGCCGGGCGGCAGGTTGCGGGCTTCATCCCCGAGCTTCTTGCGAGCCTGGTAGAACTCCTCCTGCACGAAAGATGGCGGTGTACTGTCCTTCAGCGTGACCGTCATATAGGCGTAACCCGGCCGCGTGGTCGTCTCCACCCGGTCATACCACGTCAGCTCCTGAAGCCGCTTCTCCAACGGTTCGGCGACCAGGTCCTGCATCTCGCGCGCCGTGGCGCCCGGCCACGCCGTCGTGACCGTCAGGGTCTTGATGGTGAAGTTCGGGTCCTCGGCCCGGCCGAGCATGAGAAAGGCGTAGGCGCCGGCAGCCACCAGCAGGAGGATAAAGAACAGGGTGACGGCGCGTTCGCGAACAGCGATCGCGGAAAGATTGAAGCTCATCAGTTGCTCCCGCTTTCAGAAGCAGTCCGGACGCGAGCGCCCTCCTGCAGGAGATGAGCGCCGAGCGACACAATGGGAACGTTGGAGTTCAATCCGGAGATCACGGCGGTTTCGCTGGTTACACGAACAAGCTGGACGGGCTGAAAGTGTACGGTTGAGGTGGCACTGTCCAACACCCAAACGCCGGTCTTTCGGCCGTCATCGAGCACGGCTCCCAACGGCACCTGGACCTCCGGCTGTTTCACCTGGTTTGCGAGCCGAATGGTGACCGTCGCACCAAGAGGTGCTGCGGCAGCCTCGCCGTCGAGCACATAGCGGGCCTCATAAGTGCGGGTCTGGGCATCGGCGGAGTCCGACAGCTGCCGGAGATGCGCTGAATAACGACGCTCGTCACCACCATACACGCTGGCCTCGGCTGCCGAGCCGATCGCCGGCCGGATCGTTTCGGGAAGCGCGACAACCGCTTCGCGCGGGCCGGACTTGGCGGTCCGGATCACGGGCTGGCCGGCAGCGACGACCTGCCCCGGCTCGCCAAGCGTTTCAACCACTGTTCCATCCGCGTCCGCCAACAGGACTGCATAGGCCGCCTCGTTCTCGGCGACCCGTGCGTCGGCTTCAGCGGCGGCAAGTTGCGCTTGGGCAGTATCCAACGCAGCCTTCGCCTGCTCGTAGCGCTGCCGTGGAACCCAACCGGCGCGGAGCAAGCTGGCGTAGCGCCGTTCATCCGGCTCAGTCTGAACGACTGTTGCACGCGCTGCCGCAACGGCATTGCGTTTCGCGGAAAGCGCAAGGCGCAGATCGGTATCGTCAATCCGCATCAGCGGCTGACCGGCTTTGACCTCCTGACCGACGTCTACCAATCGTTCCACGATCTTGCCGGGAACCCGAAAGCCGAGATTGCTCTGCACCCTCGCCGCGATGACTCCGGTGAAGCCGCGCTCTGATCCGGTCACTGGCGCTGCCGACACAAGTCTGACGAATGGCGCTTCCTGCCTTGGGTCGGTCACCAATGGAGCCTCCTGCGCAGGAGTAGCAAACGTGGCGAATGCCGCTGCCCATGACATCGCCGTCAGGGTCGATCCCAACAAGATAACGGTTCTCTTTTTCACGCTCGTCGCCTCATCTCAAAATAGATTTCATTCGACCGCTATACAGATTATAGATTACGAATGCAATCTAAAAAATGCGTGTGAGTCGCATTCAGGCTGCGAGACGGCGGCGCCCCCCGACGCGAGTTCAGGTGAGTCGATTCTCACAATCGAGGACCGGGAGGAACCGCTGATGGCAAATACGCATTTTCCGGGCCGAGGTGCTGGCGACCCCCAGCCAAGCGATGAGGGCCACGGGTAGCGCACCCACGGTCACATGACCCCGTGGCCTCTGATCGCGCTTCTGTTAGCTTACAATCTGTTCGGCGACAGCTTCTTCGAGGCCAGATGCACCTTGGGCGGCAAGACCGCGAGCCGCCGCTTGCGAATCGAAAAATTCCTCGATTGCATAGACTCTTCCCCATCGCAGGGTGAACATGTGGAGACCACGGTTGACGTACGACGTGTCGCCGTTGAGCAGCGTTGCGGTACCGTCCCACTGGGCAAACACGGTGGTATGCCACGGCCAGCCCTTCACCCAGATGTGGTTGACCGTGAGACGGAGAGTGGGCAGGACACGGCCGAAGCGCTGAAACCAGCGACGCAGAGCTTCTTTATCGTGGCGCTCACCGCCAAGTGCGTGGGCGCCGGAAACGCGGTGATGGACATGCGGCGCGAGTGCTTTCACCGCCGCATCCCAGCGATGGTTGTTGATGTGGTCGAAGCTCTGTCGGATCGATTTCTCGACGATATAACTGTATAGCATTTGACCTCTCCTTGATGGATGGCATGATCGACAGCACCGTGCGGCAAGCCGCGCGGATGCAAGATGCTTGTCAGTCTCGGTGGAGACCGTCACATCCTTGCCAGACGAGCGATGCGCTCGGGGTTTTGCGGGATCATCTCGTATCTCTTCTTGATAGATTGCATTCACCCTCTATATAGGGTATAGATTACGAGTGCAATCTAAAAATGGAGATCGACGATGCGTGTGAGTCGTAGTCAGGCTGCGGAAAACCGCGAGACCGTGATCAATGTGGCAAGCCGCCTTTTTCGGGAGCGCGGCTTTGACGGCATCGGTCTCAAGGATCTGATGAAGGGTGCTGGGCTGACCCAGGGGGCCTTTTACAAGCAGTTCGAGTCAAAGGACGACCTGGCAGCGCAGGCGTCCAGGCGGGCGATGGAGAGCGCCACGCAGCGATGGTCCGTCGCGACCGCGGCAAAACACGAGGATCCGCTTGAAGCGGTGATCGCGTTCTACCTCAGCATGGACCATCGCGGAGAAAAGATGGACGGTTGCCCGATCGTGGCGCTCGGTTCGGATGCCGCCAGACAGGGTACGGACGTGAAAGCGTCGTTCGAAACCGGCATCAAGGAGCATCTCGAGATCCTTGGCCGTTTCATTGCCGAGACCAATGGCGAGGAAACCGAGGGCAAGGCCATGGCCATTCTCTCAACGATGGTCGGCGCGGTGCTCCTCTCGCGGGTCGTCAACGATCTCGACCTTGCGCAGGCCTTTCTGGATGCGGCCACCGATCAGGTTCGCGAAGCAGCCCGCGCTTGAACGGCGTGCGCAGTGCTGGCGCCGCACTCAACTTGATAGGAAAATAGATGCGACGGATTGTTGTCACCGGCATGGGGGCGGTCACCCCGCTTGCCACCAATGTCGAAGCGTCCTGGTCACGACTGCTGGCCGGTCGGTCGGGCATCCGCAGGCTTCCGGACGATGTGGTGGGAGACCTGCCGGCGAAGATTGGCGGCGTGGTTCCCTCCGCAGATGAAGATCCGGACGCCGGTTTCGATCCCGATGTCGTCCTGTCTGCGAAGGATCAGCGCAAGGTAGACCGGTTCATTCTCTTTGCGCTGGCTGCGGCGGAAGAGGCGCTTGCGCAGGCGAAATGGAAGCCTGCCTTGGAAACGGATCGACTACGCACAGCCACGATCATCGCTTCAGGGATCGGCGGGTTCCCCGCCATCACCGAGGCGGTGCGCACGGTCGACACGCGCGGTGTCCGCCGCCTGTCGCCCTTTACGGTGCCGTCCTTCCTGGTGAATCTTGCGGCAGGCCACATCTCGATCCGCCATGGCTTCAAAGGCCCGCTCAGCGCGCCGGTGACGGCGTGCGCTGCCGGCATCCAGGCGATCGGCGATGCGGCTCGTCTTATCCGCGCCAATGAAGCCGATATTGCCGTGTGCGGCGGGACTGAAGCATGCATGAATATCGTCAGCCTCGGTGGGTTTGCCGCGGCACGCTCTCTTTCGACCTCCTTTAATCACCGTCCTGATGAGGCCTCCCGACCGTTCGACAAGTCGCGCGACGGCTTCGTCATGGGTGAAGGAGCGGGTGTGCTGGTCATCGAGGCGTTGAGCCATGCGCTGGCGCGCGGCGCAAAACCGCTCGCCGAACTCGTCGGCTACGGGACGACTGCGGATGCTCACCACGTCACTTCTGGTCCTGAGGATGGCGACGGTGCGCGCCGGGCCATGGAGATCGCCATCGCGCAAGCAGGGATTTCGCCGCGCGAGGTTCGTCATCTCAATGCGCATGCGACCTCCACGCCAGTAGGCGACCTGGGTGAGATCGAAGCGATCAAGAGCGTGTTCGGGCGCGATTTCGCGATAACTGTCAGCGCAACGAAATCGGCGACCGGACACCTGCTGGGCGCGGCTGGCGGGCTTGGTGCCATCTTCGCGATCCTGGCGCTCCGGGATCAGGTGGCGCCGCCAACGCTCAATCTGAGCGCTCCCGATCCGGCCGCCGACGGCATCGACTTCGTCGCAAACGAGCCCCGGCCAATGGAGATGGATTACGCGATCTCCAATGGCTTCGGCTTTGGCGGCGTGAATGCCAGCGCCTTGTTCCGGCGCTGGACCGCCCCGGCGGCCCGACGCGAGGGCCAGGGGCGCTCATGATTGGCACCCTTCGCACCGACCTTTCATGCTTCTCCAACTCCGATCCAACACAAAGAAAGAAATGATTTCCATGAACAAGACCAATCCTGGCGTCGCCCTCGTCACAGGGGCATCCTCCGGCATCGGGCGCGCGACTGCCCAAGCCTTGCAAAGCGCGGGCTTTCGCGTATTCGGAACCAGCCGTCGCCCGGCCCCCAAACAATCCGACAGCGTTACGATGCTGGCGTGTGACATGACCGACGATGCGTCCGTTGCGAAAATGGTCGAAAGTGTTCTGGCCGAGGCCGGGCGCATCGACCTGCTCGTCAACAATGCCGGCATGGGTCTGTTTGGCGGCGCGGAGGAGTCCTCGACCGCCCAGGCCCAAGCGCTGTTCGACGTGAACGTCTTCGGCGTTTTGCGCGTGACCAACGCGGTGTTGCCGGCAATGCGACGCCAAGGGAAGGGCAGAATCATTAATCTGAGTTCTGTACAGGGGTTCATCCCCGGCCCCTATTTCGCGCTTTACGCGTCGACCAAACATGCCATAGAGGGTTATTCCGAATCGCTCGATCACGAATTGCGCCCGTTCGGCATTCGCGTTTCGTTGGTGGAGCCCGCCTATACCCGAACGTCATTCGAGGACAATCTCGCCGCCCCCGATCAGTTGCTTGATGTCTATGACTCCGCGCGCGCCGGCATGACCATAGCCGTGCGGAAAGCGATGGAAAAAGGCGATGCGCCCGAAGTGGTAGCCAAGACCATTTTGGCCGCTGCGATCGATCCCGCTCCGAAGAAGCGCTATGCGGCGGGAAAAATGGCGCGCCAGGTCAGTCTCCTGCGCCGTTTCGTCCCCGCGTCCGCATTCGACAAGAGCCTGAGAAAGCAGCTCGGGCTGCCAGTCTGACGATTTCGGCTGCGGGCAATTCAAAATGAACCCTCATCCAAGACAACGGAGCAGGAACCGCCGATCTGATGAGTGGGGGAAAAGGCGGTAGCGCTCTCGCGATTCAAACCCCGGAACAATGCAATCTCGCCTCAGGCGATTCTGAGATCGCAATGAAAATCCCTGCGGCTAGTTTTTGGTCAGATTGAGGGGGGTTCGAGTCCACGCTGTGGGCAGCTTCAGAAATATACAGCAGAATCAATTACTTATATGGGTCTTTTGGTGGGCCCGGAGGACGTATTAAGATTGTTGATTTTGTTGATTTTGTTGATTTTTTCGTGCGCCAGTATCAGAAGTCTTCCCGTATTGTTCCGTATGGTCCCGCGACCTGGCATTGCCTTGGCGGCAGTGCGAAAAAATACCGTCATTCTCTAACCGATTGCATCAGTGCCACGCGGCGCGAAAGGCACCCGGCTCTAGGTGGCGCCCCAAGGCACGGAAGTACTGCATGAGCGTATGCGCGGCCGGCATTCGGCTTCAGTCAGTTCAGTTCGATTTGGCGTCGAATTCGACCTTGCATCGCTGGCCGGCGGGCAATCGGTTACCGGCATTGGGCAGCATGATGCGCACGCCGAACGTCCTGCTGGCCGCGTCCAACACCCGGTCGATCACCTGAACTGTGCCGACATGGACTTCATCGCGCGGCTCGCTGACGGTCACCCGGACAGGGAGGCCGACGCTGAACTTGCTGTATTCGCTGTCGGCGACGAAGGTTTCGACGCTCAACGGGTCGAGCTGTGCGATCGTGGCCAGTTGGCCGTCCTGATCGAGGTACTCGCCGGCATATAGCTTGCGTTCCATGACAATACCGTCGATCGGACTGACGATAACCTTCTGGCCCAGCACCGTTTTTGCCCGGGCGAGTTCGAGTTCGAGAATGCGTTTGCGCGTTTCGGCGAGCGCCACTTCGCGCTTGGAGACCTCCATTTGCGCGATCGCTTCCTCCACGGCATCCTTGGAGGTGACGTTCAGGCCGGCCAGCCGTTTGGAGCGGTCCATGCGGTTTAGGGCCAGTTGGTGTCGTGCCTGCTGAGCCTCGATTTCCGACGTGTTGGCCGCCTGTTCGGACATCAGGTCGATCGTTGACAGCTCGGTGTTGGCATTCAGCCGGGCCAGGATTTGACCCTTTTTGACGATGTCGCCACGATCGATCAGCACCTCCTCAAGAAGGCCAGGCACTGTGCCGCCGACACCCACTACGATCGAAGGATTGACGACGCAATCCAGCGCCGCCGCATGAGCTGCGCCGGCCAGAAACACGACGGCGATGGAGATGATAGGTCGCAGCATTTGACGTGCCTCCTGCCCGCCGCGGCCCGTCCAGCCGCCGGCCCAAGTCTATTCGGATTTGCCGGAGAATGCGAGCAGCACACCCAGCCGCCGGTCCTGGTCGAGCAGGTCCTTGCGCTCCGTTGCATGCGCGCGTTCAGCGCGCATCTGCGCCACCCGAAACAGCGCAAGCGCGGCTCGGCGCCGGAACCAGCTCTGACGCCGGCTGGCCCACTCGACAAGGCGTGGCGGCGCGAGATCGAGGATCGGATCCTGCAGCGAAAGAATGTCCCGCGTTGACCCCCGGTCCCCCTTGCGCGCCGTCCGCCCTTCCATCTGCCGGTCGATCCGACGGGCATCGTGGCGCTCGCTCAGCACCACATGAAGCCCGCCCATCGCCAGCGCCTCCGGATCGACCTTTATGTCCACGCCGCGCCCGGCCATGTTGGTCGCGACCGTCACCGTTCCGACTCGACCCGCGCCCGCGATGACATTTGCCTCGTCCTCGCTCTGCTCGGCATTCAGCACGGCATGCTCGACGCAGGCGCGCTCGAGACATGCGCTGAGTTCCTGCGACGCAGAGACCGAACGCGTGCCAATCAGCACCGGCCGTCCGAGGGCCCGCATCGTCTCGACCTCCTGCACGATGCGGTTCCATTTTTCGTCGCGCGTCGCGCACACGATAGGCGCGAGCTTCGCGCGCCGGGGCGGCACATGGGTCGGCACTGCGAGAACCGACAGCCCGTAGACCGCGCCCAGTTCGCCCTTGACCTCGTAGGCAGTACCGGACATCCCGGCAAGGCGCAGATAACGGCGAAAAAAGCGCTGGTAGGTGATCCGCGCGACGGTGCGTTTGCGCGGCGTCACCTTGCAGCCCTCCTTGAATTCGATCAACTGATGAAGGCCATCACTCCATGTGCGGTCGGCCATGATACGCCCGGTGAATTCGTCGACGATCTGAACGGTCTCGTCGGTGACCAGATAGTGTTCGCCGCGTCGGAAAAGCAGCAACGCGGAGAGCGCCTGTCTGGCCGATTCCTCGCGTCGCAGGCGATTGCGCCAGAATCCGTCGGCCGCCTCGGCGCGCGTCCAGAGCCTATCCTTGCCGGCTACCGTCAATTCGATGCGGCGCTGGTCCGGCAACAGCACGTAGTCGACATCCTGTTGCAGGTCTTCGATCAGACGAAACGTCTTTTCCGCCCAGTTGCGTTCGTCGACGGAGTTGCTTTCCTGGGAAATGATCAGCGGCGTGCGTGCCTCGTCGACCAGCGCGCTGTCGGCCTCGTCGACGATTGCCAGGTGCAGACCGCGCATGACTGTCTGCGAATTTACGCTGCCGGCCTGGCCGAAGCCGCTGAGCTTGCGGTGCAGCAGCCCGGTCCTTTGGCCAAGCGCCATGCGATCGCGCAGGTAATCGAACGCAACCTCTTTGTTGCTCGCATAGACAATGTCCGACGCATAGACTTGCGGCCGCCCTGCCCTGTCGCCGCTCTGGATCAGGCCCGTGGTCAGGCCGAGAAAGTCATAGACAGGCTTGAGCGTCGCAAGGTCGCGTGCCGCCAGATAGTCGTTCACAGTTATGATGTGAACCGGCGTACCCGCCAGCGCCGCGGCCGAGGCGGCAAGACCGGCGGTGATCGTCTTTCCCTCGCCTGTGGCCATCTCCGCCACCCGCCCGTCGAGCATCGCGAGGCCGCCCAGAATTTGAACGTTGTGGTGGCGCAGGCCGAGCTTGCGCCATGATATCTCGCGCACGATCGCGAAGCACCGTTCGATGTTCGCCTGGGTCAGGCCGCCGCGGCGCATCACCGGCCGGAACGCCGCGACCAGCTCGACAAGCTCGACTTCGGCTATGCCCGCATAGTCACGTCCGAGTGCCTCGATGCGCGGCAACGCGCGATACATCCGCCGGAGCCTTGCCCGCTCCCGTAACGGCGAGGCCACGCCAACCAGCCACTGGTCCAGCCAGTCGAGGAATCTCGGCGCCGGGTCTTCCCGTTCGGCACCGAGATCGAGGGCCGGGAGCAGGACCCCGGCCGTTTGCCCGGCCGCAGTCAAGCTTCCATCCTAATACGCTCGGGTAACATCTCGGTCGTCAACTTTGTCAAGCCTGCGGCAGCCTTACGTCCGTTTCATCACCGCCCTTGCGCCCCGTCGCTTTGCCGGTTTCCCGTTTCGCTTTGGCAGAAGTCGCTTCTGGCGCCGGTTCCGATCTGTCCTCGACATCCGGGCCTGAGGCAGGCATCCGCTCCAGCATGTTGGCGAAGTGCCGCAAGGAATGGAGGTGAAGATAGGTGCACTCCAATTCGTCATTTCCGAACATCGCCTGCAGGTCGGCGGCATCGATCGCTTTCAGCTTCTGCCGGTCGACCGTCATGAAGCCGGCTAGCGAACGGCGCTCGCCGCTGTTCAAATTGAACTGCGCCTGCATCGGCTGCAGCAGACCGAGAGACTTCAGAAGATCGCAATATCGCTTGGTGCGTTGAAAGCGCGACTGATAATCCTGAAGGAAGCCGAGCACTTCTTTCAGGTAGCGCGTCTGCTGTCCGTCGCTGTCGAACAGCCGCTCGCCGCGGCCCTCCCGGTTGATGCCCTCAAAGCTCTCGTCGATGTTGAGGATGAATGTTCGGCCGCTGGCATCGGAGGAAAAAACGAACGGATAGCGCCGCACGAACGCCGGAACATATTTGCCGCTCCAGTTGCCGGCATCGTCTACATAAAGGTTTTCGGTCTGCTTCACGCCAAGAATAACTGCCGGCATGATCGACTGTTCGGTGCCCGCGAAAACGATCGGATACTCCGCCGCTGCCTGCGCGAATTCGACAGCTGTCACCGGTACCGAGTTCACGTTGCGGGCGAAGGCGTAGGAGTGACCTGTCTTGATCGACACATCCCTGTGACGGTCTGAGGTCACCGGCTTGGCGTCTTGATAGAAAAGAAGCTGAACAGTCATGAGAACTCTCCTCGAGGTGTAAAACTCAGTTAATTTATCGTTTCCGCGATATGCTCTGCATTAATACTTGATCGACAAGTATTGATCACACCACCGCGGCACCCGATTGTAAAGTGAAATGCGGCATTCAGCGCACTTCCCGAGTAGTTTAGTTAACTTCAACCACAGATTACTAACTCCGTTCATGAGGACTAGACCTGGTAAACGCGCAGGAACACCTGCCTGATCCAGCGATACGTACGTTCGTAAAGCGGCACATTGCCGTGAAAAAAGCGGACGTAGATGCGCCCGCCGATGCGGTCGATCTTGCTTGGATTGGCCAGCACCAGTTCCAGATGCATCAAGTTGGCAAGCACCCGCTTCTGCGAAGGATCGGTCGGGTCGAGCGAAAACTCCCCACCGCCCACAGTGCTCAATGCGGCGTTCGGCAAAGTTGCGGTCAGCGAAGGCACCTCGCGTATGATCTTGGCAGGATGCGAAACCGAAGGGTCTTCGACGAAGCGCACGTCGACGAACGCCGTATGGTTGCGAACCAGGTCGGCGTCGCTTTCTGGGATCACGGCGCGCAATGTCGGCTGATCGAACCGCGTCACATAGGCCAAGGTCTCGCCACGGCGCACGAACTTGCCGTCGAGATCCTTTGCCGAGGGAACGATCAGAGTTCCGCTTGCCTGCGCCCGTACCGTCAGCGCTTCGGCACGGTCGCGTGCGAGGACGAGGTCGGCGCGTGCCAGCCTGAGTTCTTCGGCCACCACTTTAGCGTCGACCTTGTTTGAGACATCGAGCTTTTCGAGGCGTCGCTCAAGCTCCCCGACCCTCAAATCCAGCAGGACAGTCCGCGCTTCCAGCAAAGGGTCTTCCAGCCGCAAGATCGGGGCGCCTCGCTCAATCCGGGCACCGGGGGTTGCGACAATCTCGGTCACCACGCCATCGACACCGGCATTGACGACCCCGTCGCCCGGCAGCCAGACGACGCCCTGCGCGGCGGTCGCGTAAGGCAGCGGGATGACGAAGAATGGCATGGCTACCAGCGCGAGGCTGGCGGCAACGACGGCGAAGGCCCTCCCCCTCGTCCTTCTCAATGATGCGCTTGTGAACAGAAACCACAGCTGGCGTGCCAGCGGCAAACCAACCATCAGCACCAGCGCCCACCCAGCCATCATCATGCCGACGACAAAGAAACGCTGGCTGACCAACGTGACGATCGCCACCATAACGCCGATCCGGTAGAAGAACGCGGTGACGCCGTAGCTGAACAGCCAGAACTCTTCGCCTTGTGCGGTCGCCGGCGTTTCGGCGCTTTCGATGCCGAACAGATAACGCTGCACCAGATAGCCGAGATATTTGGTCGCGCGCTGACCAAGGTTCGGTATCTCGAGAATGTCGCTCAGAACGTAGTAACCGTCGAAGCGCAGCAGTGGATTGCCGTTGAACAGCAAGGTCGAAATGCCGCCGATGAGCATTACGTTGAATGCGAAGGCGCGCACCAGTCCGGGCTCGGCGTTCAGCCAGACGATCAGCGCCAGACAGGCCAATAACCCCTCGACGATAATGCCTGCCGCCCCCACCAAGGCGCGCTGCCACTTGTCCCGGAATGCAAGGCTCTCCGACGCGTCGACATAGGGCACCGGCATGAATACGAGCAGCATCACGCCGATCTCGTGCACTTCACCGCCCCAGCGTTTGACGGCGTAGGCATGTCCTAGTTCATGCAGAGCCTTGATGAAGGGATAGGCGATCAGGATCAGCGCGATATTCTCGGCCGAGAGAACCCGGTCGGTTACGTCGCCGGTCAGTGCCTGCCAGTTCATCGCAGCAAGGAAAATCGAATAGCCAACCAGCGCGAGGAAGGCGACGCCGCCGATCCAGGATAGGAACGGCCGCACAAGCGGATAGGTCGCGTTCAAGAATTCGTCCGGATCGAACAGCCCGACGCGAATCGCCAGCGGATTGGCGAATTTCGACAGAAGTTTACGGTTGTGCTGCTTGCTGGCGCGGTCGGCGATTTCCTCAATATCGGGCGGAATGTCGCCAAACAGCACATCTGAAGCATGAAGCTGCCCCAGAAGTCGGATCACGGCGTCTTGTGTAATGACCTTTTCGTCGAGGCGTTCGCAGGCGTTGTCCCACACTTCCTGCATGGTGCGACGGCCGGTCATCAGGCTGATGATAAAATAGGCCTCCGGCGTGAAGCGATGGAAGCGGCCTGAGGTCCGGTCCTGCATCACATGCCAGACCTGGCCGCGGAAGATCGTGCGGTGGATGCTCACCTGGCTTCGCAGCCGCGGCTTCAATTGCGCGACACGATACCAGGACGAACTGAAATAGCTCCTGTCCATGGTCAGCCCGCCCAACGCCAGAGGGTAAGGCGCAGCCAGTCGATCATCTTCTGGGTGTAGACGAAGAACAGCAGCCGTTCGTCCACATGGGTCTTGCTGACGCCCTCCATGCCGGGACGTAGCCGCTCGGGGGACCCGGTGAGCGAAGCCTCGACCATGAACGAGTTGCGGCCGTTGCCCTGTCGCGAGACAGAGGTGATCTGTTCGATCTTGTACGACAGCGGCACTCTCGGCAACGCGCTGACCCGCAACTGGCCGGTCTGGCCGATCTTGATGTCTTCGATGTCGCTTTCGTCGACTTCCAGCACCACGCGGTAAGCATCGAGTGGCGCGATGTGAAACATTTCCTGGCCACGCTCGACCGCCGCGCCGACCGATTGTGACAGATCGCCGGCGACAATAAATCCATCAAATGGCGCCACCAGGCGGGTGCGCCGCAGCTGTTCGTCGATCAGCGACAGCTGCGCGTCCGCCTGCTTGATCTGGGCCTCGATGATCTGGCTTTCGGCGCGCTCGCCACGCGCCAGCGCGCGGTCAAATTCCGTTTCCTTCTGAGCCTTGGTGGTGACCAGTCGCAGCCGCTCGAAGGTCAGATCCTGATCGTCGAGTTGCGCCAGAACCTGATCCTTGCGCACCGTTTCGCCGGCCTTGGCGAATTCTGACAGAACATAGCCACTGAACGGGGCGACGATGGTTCGCTGCACCGAACCGCGAATGACCGCAGGCGCCGTTACCGCATAGGGCGAGGTGGCGACGCTCAGATAGGCGGCTATCGCCACCGCGGCCAGCGTCGCAATCTTGCGCCCGATGAAGCGTGGGCCAAGCAGCCTCTTGATCTGGATCCAGCCCGCCTCGATCGCCTTGGTGAAGATTGTTCGGTCGTTGCGGCGTTTTTCCTCGAGTACGGGTCCGACCACGGCCGCAACCGCATCGCAAAGGTAGATCGTCTCCTGGTCAAAGATCGCGTCGGCGGGCCGCAGGAAAGTGAGCGCGCCCGTCATCCGGCCGTTGCTCTGCAGCGGCACGGTCAGGGCTGCGCCGTTCTTGTGCTGGCGTGTCAAGGCTTCATGCGCGATGCTGACCCGATATTCCTGGCCCTCGCGCGGTGGCGCGACGACCACGGCCCGCTGGTCGATCGCCTCGTCCATCGCCGCCGCGACGTCGCGCATGAAGCTGACCTTGCTGTCGAATGCTGCCGAGTGGGACACCGCCGCAACGCGCGTCCAGCGCCGGCGCATCACGCCAATGGCGACCGGGTCGCAATTCAGCCGCATGGCGAGTTCGGTGACGAGCGCAGTGCAGGCGCTCTTGTACCGCTTCTTCTCGATCACGGTCGCCAACATATCGAACGCAAAGCGGCTGCGCTGCGCTGCCTGTTCGCTCTGATCGCCCATGCCGCGGCGCACATGCACCTCGACCCAGCCGCAAGCCCACTGGATCTTGCGCATGATGTCGGTGAAGGCAGCGTCGTTTCGCTTCACCGCAACGGCACAGGCTCCGAACAGATGCCCGTCGATGAGGATGGGGGACGCGATGATCTGTGTGTCGTCAGCCGGGCCCGATACACTGACGCCCTGACGCTTTCCTGTCGCCATTTCGGCGGCAGCGAGAAGTCCGCCGGCCGGCGACTGCGAGTTCGGCCATGCGGCTGTTAGCACATAAGGCCCGGCATCGGCTTCCCCAAGTACCAAGGCTGCTGCGGAGGCATCGGGTATCTGGCGGCACAGGAGGCCCAGCCATGCGCCGATGAACTCATCGGACGTCCCGGCAGTGCGGAAGCGTGCCCACAGCGCCTGGTCCAGAACGCTGTAGCTGACGATGCCGGTATCATCCAGCATCCTACGAGTGTCACCGTCAAGGATGCTATCGGCCATGGACACCCGTTTCGAAGCGGCGGACGCAGTTCGCGAAATGTGGGAACTGCGCCGCCATCATTGTCTCATCGTACTCCAAACAGACTGGACAGGCGCGACAGCAGACCCTTGCGGTTGCTCCATTCAGCGAGGCCATTGACGTCGTCCGAAGCTGTGTCGCCATCGTCCTGGTCCGCATCAGGCGCTGCATCATGCGCACCCTCCTGCTGCCGACCCTGTGCGGCAACAAAGGTTCCGCTGGCTTCGTCAAACACCCAGTTGAGATGGCCACTTGGCTGCAAGCCGGAAGTTGCCCCTGTCAGCACGATATCGCCAGTTTTCGCGCTGGCATCAGCCTCCGAGTCGGATTTCGCCACCGCCGCCGCATCGGCGGAAGCGCTTGCGGTCGATATCGTCGTGACGTCGCCGACCGCTTCAGCCGGGGCAATGCCGGCGCTCTGCAGCAATCCATGCTCCTGCGCGCCGACAAAGACGCCCAGGCCTTCATGGAAGAGCTGCGTTTCAGCCACCTGACCAGCGGATCCGGCCTCAGGCAGCCGGCGCTCGCCGACGGCCAACTCAGCCGACATCACGCTTGCTTCGTCCTCATCGTGATCGAAGCCTGCCTGATGGCCGATTTCGTGGATCAGCACCGACAGCAGATCCATCCGTCCATCGGCCGGGCCGCCCGGCAACGCCGTCAGGCGGCCGGAGGCATCGAGCTGGAACTCGCTGCTGTCGAGAGGTGACAGGTCAACGAACCAGCCATGTCCGGCCGCGTTGCGATCGATCAGCACCGCAGCGAACACCGACTGTGCCAGCGCCGAGCCAGGCAGATCGACGATCTGCACATCCAGGCTCGACAGCTTGGCAAGCTGCGTCGCGTCGAGTTGGCCGCTGGCCGACCAGATCGCCATCGCCTGCGCCAGCATCGCCCTGGTCTGATCGATGCCGATCGCCGTTGCCGTGTCTCCCGTCTGGCCAAGCGAAGCGAGTGCCAGCTGATTGGAGCTGGTGCTGAACGCCGAGGCGTTGGTGCGGATCTGCAGCCGGTCGAAGGACGCCCCTGCACTGCCTGTCACCAGGCCGAACTCGCCATCGGCAATGGCTGCGTTGAAGCCATAGCTGCCGACGAATGCACCGTTGATGGTGATCGAGAGGGCAGCGCCTCGTATGGTCAACTGGACTTCATAGTCCGTCGTTGAACTGAGCGTGCGCACGAAGCCCTGATCGATCGCCGTGCCGCCTTTCGACGTCACGTGTCCGACCAAAACCTTCTGGGCGGCCACATCCAGCGTGACGAACTTGTAGTCATTGGCGCCGTAGTAATCGAAGACGATGCCACCGGTCCCGGCGGTCTTCAACTTGGCCGTCAGTTCCAGATAGGCGTCCGTCCCGATCGCCGGGCCGACATCCAGCAGGTTGGTGCCGGCGCCGGCCGCTGCATTAAGCCTGCCGCCCGAGAGCGTCCAGCCTTGAGCTGCGGTCTTCGACATCGGATAGGTCGGTGGCGCGTCGAACTCGGCTGCGTAGTCGAGCGTGATCTGTGGCGGCAAGACCTGGACACGGAAGTTGTCCACCGTACCCTTCGAGCCACTGTTGCCTACACCGACGAGGCCCTTGTTCAGCGCCACCGGCTGGCCGTCGACGATGCGCGGCGCGAAGGTGTAGCTGAACCAGTTCACGCCGGCCACCGTCAAAGTGACGGTCGTGCCATTGACTGCGAGCAGAACATCGTAAGCCTGGTTCGCCTTGAGCTGCACCGGCTTGTTGGACTTGACCGACTGATGCCAGCCGCTGGCGTCGCGGTAGCCCATCTCGATCTGGTCGTTCGAGATATTGATGCCGGCATATTTGAAATCCGTCGGCGAATGATAGTCGAAGATGATGTAGGAGTTGGCTTTCCAGCCGCCCGTCGGCTTGTCGGTCGTCAAGGTCGCCGCGATCTCGTAGTAGATCGGCGTATAGGCGTCGAGATAGAGAACCGCGGCTGCCTGGTCCCAGGTGCTTGCCGACTGAACGGTGAGCTTGCCGCTGGTGACAGCGAAATTGCCCTCGTCAACCGCCACGACCTTGGCATTGCCATCGTTGAAGTCAGCCGTGCGCAACACGTCTCGCTTGCCGCCTGGGATGTTGCCCGCCTGGGGATCCGTCGGACCGCCGGTCTGATCCTGCCAGAAGCCATGGTCCTTCTGGGTGATCAGGCCGATTTCACCTTCCACGCCGCCCATGAACATATGAACGTGGCTGTACTTGTCGTCCCCGTTGATGCTGCCGGTGTCAGCGGTGCGGGTGATGTCGACGCCGTCGCTGAATGCCTGCGCATAGAGGAAGTCGAACAGTTGCGGCGGCACCTGGCGGCTTACCGTCGCGATACCGAACGGTGCGAACGGCACCAGGTAGGTATTGAACTCCCCGACCCAATCGATCAGGCGGTCGCCACCGGTGTTGCCGATCAGGATGTCGAGCCCGGCCCCGCCGAAAACGCGATCCTCATACATTGGATGCGTCTCTGGCTGGTCGTTCAGCCAGTTATTGGTCGAGCGTACATCGTCGGCGTTCATGAGGTCGTTGCCCCAGCCGCCATAGATGTGGTCGCGGCCGGTTCCGCCAACGATCCAGTCATTGCCCAGGTCACCAAAGACCGCATCGTTGCCGTCGGTGTTGCGCTCCGCAAACGCCGTCGGCGTGCCGTTCGGCGCAAAGGCGATCGCACCGTTGACCAGCGGTCCTTCATTATCGACGAGGTTGAGGAAATACTGGCGCGTGATGGGCGGCGCGCCTGTCTTCCATACCGAACCGTCGGCGTTGAACATGATTGTCCGGCGCGGATCGTACTCGTCATACAGGAAGAACTCGCCGAGCCGGCTCTGCACCGGCTTCGGTGCGTTCCACGGATCGCTGTCAGGACCAAACTTCAGTACGTCGCCTGGATTCCACGGCCGCGAGAAGTCGGTGCGCACGATGCCCACGACATTGCCCGCCGCATCGAAGCGCTGCGTGTAGGAATCTGGCAGAGCTTCGCCGCCGCCGACCGCATCGTCGCCGGAACCGCCATGGATGAAGTCGTCACCCAGGCCGCCGAAAATGATATCGTCGACGACGTTGGCGTCGAACAGCGGATCGTCACCGCCCTGCGCATTCGGCGTCAGATTGTAAGGTGTCAGGTCGACCGCCTTCTTCATCTTGCCGCCGACATTGATCGTCTCGGTCTGCACCTGTCCGGGCGTGTAGATGAACTCGTTGAGCACATCGCCCTGGCTGGTGCGCGTATCCGGATCGGTCGCCAGCAGTGGCAGCACGCCGAACAGGCTTTCGCCATAGGTCGCACTGTTGCGGCTGGTGAAGATGCGGCCGTCGTCACCCAGGATGCCGTCCTCGCCGGTACCACCGGAGATCCAGTCATTGCCCCAGCCGCCGATCAAATCGTCGTTCTCGGCATCGCCGAACATCCGGTCATGGCCGCCGCCGCCATAGGCAGTGTCGTCACCGGTCTCGCCATGGAACTCGTCGTGGCCACCGATGTCCTGCTTGGCCCAAATGCCGAACTCGCTGCGATAGGCAGGATCGTTCGGATTGGTTCTGGAGAACAGGTCCGGACTGAAGTCCGGGCCGCCCGGCGTGTAGTCGAGCAGATGGATGCCGCGCACGACGAGGCGTTCGCCACCGGCGCGCGCCGGGTCGTTCACGTCGTAGTTGAACTGGACATAGAGCTGTTGCCCGGCCGTGCCGTTCGGATTGATGTCAGTGTGATTGACGCCGACGATCCGCACGATGTTGCCGTTGTCGCCGATCATGGAGTCGGCATCGCGAGCAAACCGCGAATTGGCCAGCGTGCCGTCATTGGGCAAATTGTCGTCATTGCGGTCGATCTCGATGCCGGCGCCGCCGAAAATGTAGTCGTCTCCGTCAGACCGCGCATTCGGATCAGTGAGGCTGAAGAAGGACGAGGAACCACCGATCAGATCATCCTGGCCGAGGCCGCCGAATATCTGGTCGTCGCCGCCACCGCCTTCGATATAGTCCTGGCCGTCAGTCGCCGCCGTGAAGGAGGCGATCACCGTGAGCGGACCGATCGGATCGGTGACGCCGCCGGATGTACGCGATGCGCCGACATGCGAGGTACCGGAAAAGGCAAGCTCGATGCCGCCGTCGCCCTGCACCACGTCATGGCCGAGCTGACCGAACAGTTCGTCATGGCCTTCGCTACCGGCGATGTAGTCGTTGCCGAAGCTGCCGACGCCGACCGTGCCCTCGTCGAAGGCGAAGGTGTGCAGCGCCGCGTAGTTGACCGAATACTCGCTCCACCACGGAGCACCGTCCGGATCGCGATACCGCCGAGCGATGCTGTCGACCAGCAGCAAGCCGCTGTTGTCGGCATTGACCGTGCCGAGGCCGGCCGGCATCGGTCGGTCGGTACGGCTGTACATCAACGTCCCGGCCAGCGTCTGGAAGCGCAGGCTGAACGTATCATCCAACAGATTGCCGTCAGCGCCGCCCTGGCGCGACATGTAGACGTTGTCGCCAAAGACGCGATCGTCCTGCTGGTCGCCATCGAGCAGATCATGCCCGGCGCCGCCGACGATGACGTCGCGGTCGAGGCCGCCGAACACCACGTCGTCGCCGCCATTCTGCAGTTCGGCCGATTTGATGCCGGTGACCAACACCAGCTCGGTCGTCTGGATGCGCTGCTTCAAAACCGACGGCAAGTTCGGATCGTCGACGAACATTTCGATCACGCCGTGATCGGCGAAGATGATGTCGTCGAAGTCGCCCAGCACGCCGGTGGCCGCGATCGAACTCGGCCCATAGCCGAGATGCGAAGCGCCATCGCCGAAGATCAGGTCGTCGCCCGCATTCATCAGGTCGCGAACTGACGACTTGACCGGCTTGATCGTCGTGCCGTTGGTGTCGGCATCCGGATTGGCCGAAGGCAACGGGCTGTTATCGACCGTGTCAATGAACAGCTGGCGCGTGAAGATGTTCACGTTGATGCCGCTATCGCCATAGATGTGATCGGCGCCGCGGTTGCCGATGATCAGGTCGTCGCCGGAACCACCTGCAAGATGATCGCCAGCCTGGCTGCCGTAGATTGTGTCGTTGCCCGCGCCGCCATAGATCGTCAGGCCGACGCTCGGCAGGTTTGCCGACGGCGTGCCGGCGAACAAGGCGCTGGCGTCGATGATGTCGTTGCCGGCGAACTTGTAGCGGTTGGCGAGCGGGAACACCCACTCGTCATCCTCATTCTCGCCGTCCTGAAGTTCCGGGAACGGATCGAACGGCTTCTCGCCGAATTCCATACCCAAGACATTGTGCGCCTGGCCGGAATACCAGATGCCGTCCTGGCCGGTGTCGCCATAGATGACCAGTGGCGAGTTCGGCCCGGCGCCGCCGGTGACGACAATATGGTCGCCGCCGATGCGCGCACCGCCGTCCAGCGTCACGTCGATGCCGGAAACGGTCATCGCAACACCGGCTTTCGGCGTCAGCGCAACGCTCTGCAGCGTCATCACGGTCGCATTGAGCGCCTGGATGGTGAACGTGCCGGAAAATCCGCTCAGCTGCACCTTCTGGCCCACATGGAAGCCATCCGCCAGCCAGCTGCCGGCGCTGCGTGTCAGGCTGTTGGTGGCGATGTTGACGGTCGCCGTCCCGGTGATGATGCGCGGCTCTGCGACGTGTAGTGAACGCTCCGCATAGCTGTTGAACGCGTCGGGGGCGAGCACTGTACCGGCCGGCTGGCCGGCGCGTGTGTTCGGTGCGCTCAGCACCAGCACGCTGCCGTCACCCCATGTCAGCGCGGAGTTGGCCGGCGCCGGCAGCGTCGCGTCGGCGATCGCCAGAATGGTGCGCGTATAGGTTTCGCCCGCAAGCTGGATCACCTGGCCAACCTGATAGCGGTCCTCCGACCAGTCGCGGCCATCCTGACGGGTGATGACGATCTGTCCACCGGTACCGGCGGCGATGTTCATCGGGCCGGTGCTTTCCACATGCATGTTGCCGCCACCATGAACGAGCGTCAGCCCGCCATGCTGGCCTTGCACGTAGAAGCTCTTCACCGCGTCGTTTTGCGTCGCGAGCGGCGCGCCTTCGAGCGTCAGCGAGAAGCCGTCTTCCGATATCTCGATGATGCGGAAGTCGCGCTTGCCGTTGGCATCGACCATCGTCACCAGATGTCCGGCGAGATAGCCTTCATCGGCCCATTTGACGCCGTCTTGGCGCGTGACGATGCCGCCGGTGTAAGTCGGGTCGACATCGACTTCGGCCACCACGGTCTGCAGCACGGCGTTGGTCACCGGGTCGATGCGATTGATGGTGCGCGGCGCTTCCGAGACCGGCGCGAGTTGTCCGCCGATGACGTGCATGACCGCGCCGACGATCGCCACGATCTGATACTCGCCCTGCGCAAAATCCTCGTCGATCGAAATGAAGTCTCCGACCGCAAAGCCGGCCCAGTTGCCGCCGTCGGTGCGCGTAATGACACCGCCCGCCGTCGTGCTGGCCACATCCACCGACTTGTTCGGCGTGATCACATCCTTGTCGAAAGCGGTGATCGTGTGCAGCCCATCTGCAACACCGGCGAGCGTCGGTCCGCTCAGAACCAGGATCGAGTTGTCATTCGGATCCGCGCCTTCGGCCGGATTGGCCGGATTGATCAGCGCATCATTGATGGCGACGATCGTCCAGACGCCCGGCAGATTATCGATCTTCACCGTCTGGCCGACAAGGAAGCCCATCGCTTTCCAGTCGAAGCCGGTGCGTACGATGGTGCCGCCATTGACGCCGGATGGCGTTACGTCAAACGTGTTCGTCACCTGCACCGGCGGCGCAGGATTGAGCGTACCCTCGATGACGAGCTTGTCGTTGCCTTCACCGAGCATCAGGTTGACCACCTCAATGGTGCTCTTGGTGTCGTCGGTGCCGAAATCGCCGTTCGAGTCGACGCTGATGCGTCCGAAGCTGATGCCGCCCGGGAAGAAGCCGGATTCACCGAAGGTCGGATCGCCAGTCACGCCAAGCCCCAGGCTTAGATCGTCAGCCATGTTGAAGCCGGTGAGCGTGGTCTCGGTCAACACGCCGTCGACATCTTCCTTGCTGGTGTCGTTGAAGATGTTCAGCACGTCGATCTGCTGCGATTCCGGCGGCTGCTGACCGATCGCGATCAGGAAGTCGTCGGCTTCGCCTGGCAGCTTGAGACCGTTCTCGAGCGAACGGTCGGCGCCGGTGACGCCGCCCTCGACAGCCAGCGGTCCGCGCAGCTTGGACAGATAATGGCCGGAAACCGGGAAGACCTTGACGCCTTCGCGGTTGATCGGCACTTCGTATTCGGTGTCGGCGCGCAGTTCGACCGTCTGCTGCTGGTAGTAGTTGGCCGGAGTGAACACAGCCACGGCCGCCGTGCGAACCACGCGCACGTCGCTCAGCGTATCGCCGAGATGCGGCAGGATCTGCGCCACATTGGTGCCGGTGATCTGGATGGTGGTGTCCTTGGTGTCGTTGTCGCCGCGGATGATCGCGATCTTGAAGTCGCCGATCAGATTGTCGGCCGAGTCGAACAGGCGGATCCACTGCCCCTCGAGGAAGCCAAATGCCAGCCAGCCATCGTCCTCGTCGCCAAGTCCGTCGATGGTGATCCGGTAGGTCGGAACACCTTCTTCCGTGACCTGCTCGAAGCGGATGTCGCCGGTGTACTCGCCGTCCCGCGCCAGATCGGACAGGATGACGTCGGCCTGCGCGCCCGTTGCGGCGAACAGCTTGTCGACCTTGAAGAACTTTCCGTCCGCATCGATCGAGGTAATGAAATAATCGCCGCTGTCTGCGCCGGCATTGCCGATGCGTATCTGCTGGCCGACGAAGAACCCTTCATCGACGAAGCTGCCGAGATCGGCGCCAACGCCCCGCGTGACCTTGCCCAGACCACCATCGTTGGCGAAGACAAGATTGCCGTCGAATATCTGCGTTGGCCTGAGGCCGCCAATGATGTCGTACCCGGAGCCGGGCGTGACCGCGATGCCGTTGACGCTGACGACATCCGCCAGACCGTCGGTAAGTACCGCGACGCGCACGCCGGTCGACGGCGCCTTGGTCAGGCGGATCGTATAGTCGTCGGTGTCCGATCCATCGCCGTTGAGCAGCGTATTGCCTTCACTCTCCAGCACGACCGCGCCGGCGCTGTCATTGTCGATCACGTCGATGTCGACATAGCCTGGGCCTGAGCGCAAGTTCGGGAACACGTAGTCGTGGTCGGCGTCGACTGTCAGCGCCTGGTCGAGCTGGAAGAAGATCGCCGCCGTGTGCGGGTCCTCGCGCGGGATGTCGTCGCGCGCTTCGATGCCGACGCGCACCGCATCGTCCCAGTTTCCGCTGTCGAAAGTAATGCGCCAGTAGCCGTCGGCACCCTTGAACATGCGGCCGTCGAGATCGTTCGGATCGTCGACGTCGTAGATCATGATGTTCTCGTCGCTGAATTCGTTGACGAACAACTTGACGACGATCGTGTCGCCCGCTTCGGGCGCCTTGGCGAGCTGTACCAGAAGTTCGTCATTCAGCTTGGTCGTGGCATTGCCCTCGATGACCAGCGAGCGGCGATCTTCGGTGTTCGTGCCGGGTGCCACTTCGGTGACATAGATTCCGGGCGTGTCGTTGTCACGCAAGTCGACCTCGACGTTGCGCACGTCCGCCGCGTCGAAGGGATCGCCGTCCGGATAGCCAGCCGCCAGCACTGCGGGTGCGACACCGCTGGTGTCGGAGATGACGCTGTGCTGAACGACGACCACCCGATCGCCCTCGGCGCGCACATCGTCGGGCGCGTAGATGTACACGTTCTGCGCCGTGTCCCAGTTGGTGCTATCGAAGGCCAGCACGATCGAACGGTCGTTGATGATCGTCGGAACGCCGTTGATCATGATGACATGCTGGAATTCGCCGTCGGTTCCGACGGCGCCGGGATCCAGCGTCGAAAGCCAGATTGTGTCGCCGATGCCATTCGGCAGCGGTGCCGGATTGATGAGGGTGCCGTCTTCTTCCTGCTGTGGCGAACGTGCCGCCGCGATCGTCACATAGACGATCTGGCCGGCCAGCGGCGCGACCGCCAGCCTGACGGTGTAACTGTCGACATTGCGCGGTCCGCCTTCGCGAACGGCTGTGAAGCCGTCCGTTTCGTCGATGCGGATGATGCCCTCTTCGGGGCCGGCCACGTGATAGTCGAAGCCGTCGACCAAGACGCCATCGTAGAGTGGATCGCCGGAGGTGACGAGGTGGTCAACGGCACCGGACGCGCCTTCGAGTTCGCGCGTGATGATGTCTTCCGTGACGTCGCCCGCGACATTGATCGTGTCGGAGCCCAGACCGCCGATAACGCGATAGGCCACGCCGAAAGCCGTCGATTGAACGAAGAATTCGTCGTCGCCTTCAAGTCCGTCAACCTCGACCACTTCGATCGTGGTGTAGCGGACATTGAGGCCGGCGCCGAAGATGCCCTTTTCGGTGATAGCGAAATCGTCGGCGAATTCCGTCCCGAGGATGACCAACTTGTCAAAGCCGGTGCCGCCATCGACCGAGACCGGCGCGTTGACGTTGTATTGCACTTCGTCCTCGCCGCCGCCGGCGCGGATATCGGGCGCACGCGCGACCGAGAAGCCGAGCCCGATGATCGGCTTGGCGACGCCGAACTCGTCCAGCACGATGACGTCGTCGGTGTAGTCGTCCGGCGTCGAGTCGGCGTCGGCGAAATTGATCACGCCGTCGCCATTGGTGTCGAGCGTAACCGCCGGCAGGTCGTCCTGATCGATCGTGCCGTCACCGTTCCAGTCCTGGTTGGCGACCGCCGCAATGGCGAATGCGCGGACGATGAACAGGTCGTTGTTGTCGTCGCCCTCGAGCCGCAGCTCGGCCTGGTTGGCATAGACCCGGAATTCGTCGTTGCCGGTGCCGCCCTGCGCGACCATCGGCGCACTGATGCCGGGGCTCAGCCAGCCGCGCGTCGTGGCCACCATGTCGGGGAACACGTCCTGGTCGAGCAGGGCGCCGCCGAAGAACGGCGTGACGCCGTCTTCCGGATCGCCGGTGCGCTTGGTGCCGAAAATCTGGCCGATGTTGAAGGAGTCGTCGCCGGCGCCGCCTTGCAGCGAAACGATCGCCGAGGTGTCGTCGGAGTAGAAATTGTCGTTGCCACCCTGCCCCTCGATGGTGATCCGGCCATTCAGCGCGGTGTCGTAATTGACGCGCGCGACTTCGTTCGAGGGCTCATTGTCCTCGATCGTGTCGGCATAGGTCTTCGGCTGTCCGTAGACCATGGCGACGTAGGCCGGACGGTCGGCGGATTCGTGCGGCAGATAGTTGGCGCCGCGCAGCAGGAAGATGTCGTCGATCGGCTTGTTGCCGCCGACCAGACCATTCTGCGACGAATTGTACCCGAAGATAGTCAGTTCATCGACACCGTCGATGGAGCGCCCGCTGTCGAGGATGTTGATGACGTAATTGCGCTGGAAGTCGGTGCCAGCAGTGCCCTGCCCCGGATTGTTGGAGCCAAGGGTGTAGATCTCATAGACATCGGTGCCCGACACGCCGTCCAGCGTGAGCGTGTGCTCGGCCGCGGTCTGCATATTCGGAGAAGTTCGCGTCGCGGTATCCTGGAGGTAGTAGACGCGGAAGCGGTCTTCGCCATCGACGTTGTTCACATCGAGGTTCTGGCTGCCATAGGCGCGCGTCTTCGAGCCGAGGAAGACGTAGCCGGGGCTGCCCTGCGTGTTGGTGCCGCCAGCGCCCGACGTGTCGCCAAACTGGATCGTGTCGACATCCGTGTTGCCGAAGATTCGGGTCAGCACGGTCGGTCCGGTAACCGGGTCCGCTGTCAATGTCGGCGTTGCCGAGCCGACCGGCGCGCCGATCGTCTTGTTACCTGGCGCCACGGTTGCGTTGGCGATGATGCGGCCACGCAGCACCATCACGGTGCCGAAAGCGACATCCAGATTGACGAGCGCATGGATGACTTCATCGGTCGCCGACACGTCGCCATAGATGTCGATATTCTCGGCCGCCAGCGTTTCGCTGTTGGAGTCGAGCGTCACGTTGTCGCCGACGCGCAGCAGCACGGAACCCTTTTCGGCGAAGATCTGGCCATGTGTGATCGCACGCAACGCATCGGGCTGGAAGGTCGGGAAGGTGGCGCCGTCTTCGCCGAAGCGGGCGCTGCCGCTATGCAGCAGGTCGAGGTTCTCGCCCTGAACCGAGGTCTCGCGCACCGTGATGCGGATATCGCCATCATAGGTGTGCGCCAGCACCAGTCGCAGATTGCCGGCGGTGCCGCCGGGAACCTCCGGCGCTTCGGCCAGATAGATGTTGTTGCCGGCTTCAAGTGCGACGTCGTCATCGCTCGAACCGCGCGATGAATCGATCTCGAGGTCGTTGGTAAAGGCGCCGATGGAGCCGTTGCCGTTGGCGTCGAGGTCGATGGACTGACCCATCACGTCGGCCAAGTCGTCGCCCGCGCCGTTGTTGCGTGAATCCAGGATCGAGCCGGCAACGGTCCTCAGCGACACATCACCGATCGTGTGGACGGTATGAACATGCATGTCGCCGACGACTTCGTCGAGGAAGATGCCGAGCGTCGAATCCGCGCTGATGTCGAAGGCGCGCAGTACACCAAGCCCGCCGACGCCATTGCGGTTGTCGACGTTGATCTCGAGGAAATTGCCCGGTTCACCAATGCCGCCCAGGGGCGAATTGATGTCGAGCAGTGTCGGGTTGAGCACCTGGGCGGCGACCTGGAAATGGGTCGGATTAAACAGCCCCACGCCAGCGGCCATGGTGATGTTGCGGCCGGAGACATCGGCCTCGATCAAGGTCGGGTCGCCGTTGTCATCACGCGCATCAAGAATGCGCCGCGGTGAATACAACAGCACATCGGAGGCGTTGGAGCGAATGCGCTCGACGCGCATGTCACCGGTCTTTTCCGTCAGCGCGATGTAGCCATTGGTCAGCACGTCGATGTCGCCATTGCCGGCGATCTCGGTGATGCCAAGTACGTTGACGGTGGTCGCCGTCGGCGCGGGATTGGCTGCCGCGACGATGATGTCGCCGCCGGCAACGACCGAGCCTGCTTGCAGCCCGGGCAGAGTGCGCAGGCCAGTTGCTGGGTCGAGGCCCCGGAAATCATAGGTCGACGCGATTTCCGTGTTGCCGGTGGCGAAGACGCCACGGCTCAGCGACGGGATCGCTCCGGCATCCGGCCGGAAGAAATTGTAGTAGGTCTGTCCGCCTGCAGGCAGCGCAGGCGCCTTGACCAGCAGGCCGCCGGACTGACCGTCGCCGAACTGTTCAATGCTGGCTTGCAGCAGTACGTCCGCCGTATTGCCGGCCTTGATCCGGTCGATCTCGACGACGTAGAAGCCACCGGCCGGCGCCTCGCGCAGCAGCGCCTTGAGGTCGAGGCTGATGTTGCCGAGCGCGTCAGCGGTGAAGGTTTCAGCTGAAATCAGGCTGTGCAGATCGGTCAGCGCGCCCGCCGGTGCCAGGTCGATGGCTGTGCCGGCCAGGGCGTTTGCCAACGTGGTCGCCAGCTTGACGCTCTGCCCGTCGGGCGAAGCGATGATGTAGTAGTAGCCGCCGTCGGTGAGCCCGCCGATGGTTGTCGTCACGGCATCGTAGCGCACCAGCTGACCGGTATAGAAACGGTTCTCGACGCCGAGGAAGATCTGGTTTGTCAAGTCAGCGACACGGCCGGTGTCGAAGCCTATGCCGAGCGGCAGGCCGGCGCTGTCGACGATGTCGATGTTCACTCGCGCCCCGGTGGAGCCGATGTTTTCGTCGGCGCGAATGTTGAGGATGTGGGTGCGAATCAGCGACTGGCGGCCATCACTGCCCGTGACGCCGCGATCGTTGGTGGCGAACACCGATCCGTCTGTGTTGACGATCGACGTCGTGCCGATCGGGTTCTCGATCGTGCCATTGATGTAGATGTCGGAACGGCCGCCGGTGTCGGTGATCTCGATCAGCGTCGGCGCGACTTCGCGCACCACGTTGAAGGTCAGTGTCACACTCTGCGACGGATTGAGCCATGCCAGCGGCTGCTCGTCGGTGACGACATCGATATTGTTGATAATGATGTCCTTGTCGGACTCGTTGCGGATCGACACGCGCTGCAACGTGTCGCGGAACGTCCAGGTGCCGCCTGCGCCGGTCATCGAGTTCGAATCGAAAACCACGTCGCCAGGACCCGGATTGACGATGTCGTTGACGACAATGTCGTTGCTTTGGATCGTGCTGCCTTCGCCTTCGGTGGCGCTGCCGCCGCCCGCGGTGTCGTTGACCGACACTTCGACCGCGACGTCGATCTCGCCGTCGGCGCCGACGACCAGTTGCTTGATGACCAGTTCGGGTGAACGGCCGGAAAGAATCAGCACGTCAGAATTGAAATTGATCGATTGCGGCCTGTCATCCGGGCTGCTGCCGCTCGATCCGCCGGCGGCGAGCGAGCGCTTGCTGTGATCGGCGTTATCTGTCTGCGAGATCGAGCCGTTCACGGTCGAGGCAAACAAGGCCAAGTGCTCGGCCGAGCTTCCAGGTTCCTGCGGATAATCCGGATGTCCGAGCACGACATCGTTGTTGTCGCGCGGACCGGCTGTCACCAATGCGCCTGCCGCACCGAAAATCTCGGACGAGGCGTCGGTGTCGTTATGCGCATCGGAATCGACGAAGCCGAACAGGCCCGTCGACCGGGCATAGGATTTCGTATGCGTGTCGACATTGTCGTAGCGGGTGATGAGGTCAACGCCTTCCCAACCCGTCAGGTCGGCGCCCGCGTTGATCCGCACCTGTGCATCCGGCCGTGCCGTGATCGTGCTTTCGGCCTCGCCTTCGCCATAGAAACCGGCGCCGCGCCCGTCGCTGCCGGAGAAGACATGGAAGTTGTCGACCCGCGCCGCAAGCGAGGTACGCCGCGCGCTGAGCACGGCGTTGGCCGCCAGCGAGACGATCGCGTCGGCCTGATCAGCATCCGGATCGGCGTCCGGGGAGCCAATATTGACGTGCGTGATAGCGTCGCCGTCGCCGCCGAAGCCGACGCCGGAGGCAGTCGATTTGGCCGTCACATCGACGGAGGCGTTCGCCGTGCCCTTGGCCAGTTGCCCGGCCAGCACGATGGCGTTGGAGCCGATGGTGGACGTCGTATTGTACTCGATCCGCACGTCGGTGACCGGATCGGCCAGGCCGACCGCGCCGCCGGCGCTCGACTGCGACGACGCGCTAGTGATGGCGCTGCTCGCCGACGCCAGCGTGAAGTTCTTGCCCGCGACGATGCGCGTATTGTCGCTGATCGTTGCCGCGCTTGTTATGTCCTGGAAGCTCCGCGCATCGGCGTCGCCGATGGCGACGAAGCCGCCGGTGCCATTGACCGCGTAGGACGATGTGTTGGTCGTCGCCGATGTGCTGACGGTGACGTCGCCCACCGTGGTGATCTGTGTCGCGGAAATCGTCGCCGAGACGTTCGGATTGCTGATGATGTCGGCGTCGTTGATCTGCACGCCGACGAAGCCGCCGCCGGACCCCTTGGCGTAGGCGGAGGATATCCCGTCGCCCGATTGCGGAGCAATTTCGCTGAGCGGAACCTCGCCCGGACCGAACAGGAACTGGCCCGGCGCCGCCGAGGTGGCGCCGTCGCCGATGTCGATGCGCAACTGCTGCTCGCTGTCGACATCGTCGGAGATGTCGATCGCGAGTGCCGTAAGGCTGTGATTGCCGTATGGCCCGGCCAGGCCCGTTGGCGTCAGGACTATCTGACTGCCGCCGCTCGGCGCATTCCACAGTTCGAACGTGTCGTCGCCTGCTCCGCTGACGCCGCGCACATAATAGGTCTTGCCGTCTTCCAACCCGCCGATCGGCAGATTCTTGGCGTTGACCAGCGAATGCGTATCACTGGCGCCGACATTGAGGGCCGGATCGGCGCTGAGGCCCTTGTTCGGGTTCAGCGCGATGATCGGCTGATCGAAGGTCCTCGTCAGCGTGTCTTCGGTGACGCTGTTCGCGACGGTAAGGATCAGCGTGCTACCCGATACACTGGCGATCGTGAACGTGCCGGAATTGACGACACCGCCGCCGATGAACAGCGTGCCGGCTGCAAAGCCGTTGTCGGCCCAGTTGAGGCCGTCAGTGCGGATGATACGGTCGCCAGCGGCATTGCGAACGAACTGCACCTGTTCGGTGATCGCGTCGTTACGCTTGAGCTGGATCGTCGAGGGGTTGACGACATGCACACGATAGGCCTGGCCGTCGACCAGGCCGCCAATCGCCAGGCCCGTTCCGCCGCTCGCATTCTTGACGTCGTAGACGACGTGCTCGCCCTCGGCGAAGCCGTGCGCCAGCGCGTTTCCGTCATCGTCGAAGAAGCGGATGTTGTCGGCGCTGCTATCGGCGATCAGCGAGCCGTCGGGATTGAGGCTGTTCGAATTGACATCCACCTGGCGACTGACGAAGGTGCGCGCGTCCGGCGCCTCGTAGGTCACCGCCGTCCCGTTGACGAAGCCATGCCCGGAGATGGTGATGCTGTTGCTCGCGACATCGTCCGGCTGGAAATTCTTGAGGTAGTTCTGTGGGTTGACCGCCTTGTCGAAGGTGCTCACCAGCTTGATGTGTGACCCGTCGATGACCAGCACGTAATAGAGGTTGCCCTCGGTCAGGCCGAAGCTGTCGACTGTTTCGTCCGGTCCCGGATAGTAGCGGACGGCATCGCCGCTCAGGAAATTGTGGCCCCCCGCGAACTCGATGATCTCGGTGTCTGGATCGATGTCGGCGGCGTTGAAGACGGAGCCGAAATAGAGCGTGTTCGGATCTGTCACGCCTGCATTGACGACATTGATCACGCTGTACTGACGGTTGACGGCCGAATCGGCCGGATCCGGCCAGTTGAGGCCCGGAATGACGTTGCCGCCGCTACCGGCATCATATTCGACCGTGTCGCCGGTGACCAGTCCATGCCCGTTCACGGTGATCGTGTTGGCGGTGCCGTCGACATCGAGAATCTCGTAGGTCGGTTGCGTGCCGGGGATCGGCGACGCGGAGGCTTCGACCAGGATATCGCCGGTCGCATTGATCACCGCGCCCGCGCCGATCGAGCTCGCAACCGTCGGGCTGACATGGGTCGTCGCATCCGAAGCGCCGGCTCCGAAAATGCCGCCTATCGAAATACCGACAACCTTGGCGTCGCCCTCGGTTTGCGCCTGTGCCTTCAGCCGCACATTGCGCGCCGACTGGATCGAAGTGTTGTTGCCGATCGAGGCGCTGACCGATGATGGGCTAGCCTTTGCGACGGCGCTGTTGATCGTCAGTGCGCCGAGAACGCCGCCACCGGCGGCTTCAGCCACGGCGAGCGCGCCATTGACAGCGAGGGCTTCGACCTTGATGTCGGTGACCGAGACGATGTTGGCGTTCATCGCGGCATTGCTCTGGCCATTGGCCTCGGCTTCAGCCACGGAAGCACCGACCGCCGCCGCGCCGAACGAATTCGCTTCGGAATTGGCGACCGCATAGTTGCGAATGCGCGACTTGATGTCGATGTCACCGGTGATGGTGAATGCACCGCCAGCGCCGATCGTGGTGTTGGCAACCGCATTGGACCGCGCGGTCGGCACCGAGCCCTGGCCGCTGAACAAGCCGCCGCCGGAGGCTTCCGCATAGGCCTTCGCGCCGCGGTCGGTCGCCGTCTCGCCATCGTAATTGTGCGACGACAGCATGACGATGCCGCCGGCGTGAATCGTCGAATTGCCGCCGATCGATGCGGCCACCGTCGGGACGACATTGACTGTCGCCAGGCTGGTGCCGGCCGCCAGTGCGCCGACCGAAAGCGCGAATATGTCGCCGGTCGCATCGTGCAGCGTCCACGCCTCGACCGTGAGGAGGCCGGTCGCGTTGATGTTGGCGCCGCCGCCGATCGATGCCTCTACGTTCGGCTGAACATCGACAAAGGCGAAATTGAAGGTCAGCGCGCCGAGCCCGGCAGCAAGCGCGAAAGTGTCTGAATCCGCGTCGATCGTCGAGTCCGCATGGACCGTGATGGCCCCGGCGGTATCGGTCTGACCGATCTGACTGCCCGCGCCGATCGTGGCCAGGACTTCCTTGGTGTTGTCGTCGTCATCACCGATGGTGACGTCGCTGTAGGACGCGCCGACGGCCACCGCGCCGGCTTGTATGCCGGTCGTCAGCACGTCAAACGTCTGGTTGCTGCTCGCCGAGACCGTAAGGCTGGCCGCGCCGTTGACCACCGTGTTGTCGAGCAAGCCGGCCTGAATGCGGCTGGTATCGTTGACCACAGCGACCGATGCGCCAAGGCCGACGAAGCCGGCCTGCAGGGCGACGGTCGTGACATCGACATCCTGGCCGAAATGGCTTTCAACGCGGATGGCGTTGCCAGCCTTGAGGCTTCCGCCGGCCTTCGCCCGCACCTGCCCCGACACATTGACGACGGAGATCGAGGCGCCCAGGCCAACAAGACCGGCGCCCAGGCTGCCGACCAGCATGTCGACTTCCATCTGTTCACGCGCGTTCACGTCGATGTCGTGACCCGCCTCGACCGTCGCCCCGCCTTCAACGGAGGCGGTGGTGCCGCGCTCGTCGGTGACGGCGGCGGTCAGCTTGTTGGTCAGTGCGCCGGAGGTCAGCGCATTGGCATCGACCTTGTCACGGGCGCCTTCAACACCGGCCTTGACCCGTGAGTCGGCCGTATTGTTGTTGGCGCCGCCGCCGAAGCGGCTCAATTCCCCGGTGACGCCTTCGACGCCGTCGTCGGCCTGTTCGCCGGCCTCGTCATTGGCGGTCTTGGAGCTTCCGTCGTCCTTCGTTGCGTTGCCGCTGCCACCCTGGTTGTCCTGGTAGGAGTCGCTGAACGCCTCGCCGACCGACCAGACCGACACGGACGCGCCGAGCCCGCCGACGCCGATGCCGCCGCTGAAGGCGAACCCGCGCAGGACCTTGATCGCAACCGCGCTGACCGACACGTCGCCGTGCGCCCGCACCATGGCGTTGGCGTTGATCGCGGCAACCGTGTCGTTCTTGATGCTGCCGAAGTCGATGCCGCCGGCCAGACCGATGAAGCCGGCGCCGAGAGCGCCCGCAAAGGAGGTGACCCGGACCTCATTCGCCGCGTTGACATAGACGCCCTGCGCGCCCGACACCGTACCTGGATGAGCGACGTAGTTTGCAGCGCCCTGATTGATGTCGGCGCCGACCCCGATCAGCGCCTTGGTGTCCGAATTGAGCAGCGTCACGGTGACGGAGCCAGCCAGGCCGACATAAAGGCCGCCCGCACCGGCGACCGTAACGTTGGTGACCTCTTCCGACGATTCGGCCTGCACAATGACGCCATGCGCCTCGGCCGTACCGAAGCCGCTCGGATCGCCACCGCCGACGATCGTGCCGGTAAGCACGCCGCCGATGCCGGCGCCGTTGCCGGACGCGTCGATGCTGGCATTGTCGCCGATCGTCGCTTCGGTGAGCTTGTCGACTGTGACGACCGCGACCGATCCGGCGGCGCCGCCGCCCGACAGGCCGATGGCGACCGCACCCGCGACAACCACCACCTCGGAATCGTCCTTGGCCATGACGGCGACGTCGCCGCCGGCGACAATCGTCGCGTTGGCGCCGACGCGGGCATAGGTCTCGGTGTCGAACGACAGCACCGAGACGCCGCCCGCCAGGCTGACCGTGCCGCTGAAGGCAAGGCCGGCCGAGACGACGATGACCTTCTCCTTGGACGTGGCGATCACCGCAACGTCGTTGTTCGCCGCCACATCCGCGCCGTCATTGATCGTCGCGAAAGTGTCGACCTTGATCACCGACACGTCGACGCCGGGCGCGCCCGCGCCCGATCCGCCGAAGGCCGCACCGGCCCCGACGCCGACATGGCTGAAGTCGCTTGCCGCCGCAACCAGGACGGACTGTCCTGCATTTCCGGGACCGGCCATGTCCTGATTGATCTGCGCATCGGCTCCGATGAACGCTTTCGTCTTGGTATCGACGACGTTGACCGCCGCACCGACAGCCACGCCGACCGAACCGCCGCCGCCGACGGAAATCGCAAAAGTCTCGACATCATCCTTCGCCGAGGCCGAGACAGCGACGCCACGGAAGCCGGTGTCGACCGCCGCAGTCGCGACCCGGTTCTGGGTCAGCCCCGGATCCTGCTGGACGTCGTCGCCACCCTCCTGGTCGAGGTCCTTGAACTGGGTGAGGCCTGACGGCGTACCAGCCTCCAGGCTGCCCGCGGTCGGCTGGTTGCCGCCCTGCGGCTCGAAGCTCGACATCGCCTGGCTGCCCGCGTAGGCGACTTCGTAGCGGCCGGTTCTCGCCGCGACCGTGCCGTGGCCCTCGCCGGTGACGCGTGCACCTGCGCCAATGAAGGCATCAGTCACCTTGTCGACAACCGCAACGCCGGCCGCGACGCCGACGCCGGCGCTGCCGCCAATCGCCACGCCGCCAACGATCAGGTCCATCTCGGTCTCGTCGAGTGCCTGGACGAGCACGCTGCCTCGTGCCCGCACATCCGTGAGGCCGCCGATCGGCGCCAGCGGATCCGATCCAATGAAGGCGCGGGTCTTCAGGTCCAGCACGAAGACGTCGGCCGTCAGTGTGACGCCCGCGCCGCTCGACGCGCCCGCAGCCACCGAGAACGAACCGATGTCCTCGTTGCCGGTGGCTTCGACCGTCACATTGCCGTCGACGTCGATGTCGGCGCCCGCCTCGATCGATGCAGTCGTTCTCTTCGTCAGCGTCGACACATTGACGCCGGCGCCAACGCCGGCATTGCCCGCGGAAACCGCGAGCGAGCCTGCGACTGTCAGGATATCGGTTTCGTCGCTTGCAAAGACCGAGACGCCGGGATCGTTGGCGAGCGTCTGGCCGGAAACCTTGCTGTTTGCGCCGATGCGAGCCGTCGTTGTCTCGGTCAGCACCGTCACGGCGACCGAACCGGCGACCGCTGCCTGCGCGGAGGCCGCGCCGGCGGCTGCGATGACCAGCACCTCATCGGTGGAAATCGCCGACACGGAGAGGCCGTTTGCGCCACCGGTGACCACATCGGCGTCGCCGTAGAGCTCCGCCTTCACGTCATCGAGATGGATAAACACGGTTCCGGAAACGCCGATGCCGGCGCTTTGGCCGAACGCTGCCGCGCCGGCCAGCAGGAACACGTCCGCATCGCCGGTCGCCGTCACGGAGACATCTCCGCCGGCGCCCAGATGCGATTTGTTCAGCGCGCTGCCGGCCTCGACGAAAGCTTGTGTCGAGGTGTCGAGATAGAGCACGCCGACTGACGCCGCGACGCCGGCCGAGCCGCCGGCGCTGCCGCCGAACGTCGCCGCGATCGAAGTGATGTCGTCGAAGGAGTCGGCGTTGATGACGATGTTGCCGGCGGTCGTATCCAGATCCGCGCCGCCGCCCATCCAGGCGCTGGTGTTGCGCGTGATCACCTGCACGTCGAGGCCGATGCCGACGCCGGCATTGCCGTTCAGCGTCAGGCCGATGCCGCCCGCCCCGCTGACCACGGTCAGCAGGTCCGTCGACTCGATCTTGATGCCGGTTCCGGCCTCGAGGTCGGAGTTGTCGTTCACCGAGGCGTGCGTCTCCATGAAGATCACGTTGACGCTGGACGAGCCGCCGACGGCAAAGCCGCCGGACGCGCCGGCGATGCCGGCGGCGAAGCTGGTGACGGCCAACGAGCCGATGACCGGCAGGTTTTCCGAGATCGGCAGCAGTTCGGCATGCGAGGTGACGTTGATCGCGCCCTGCGCTTCGGCGTCGAGATTGATGCCTGTCTCAGCCTTGGTGCTAAGATCGTTGACGATATTGACCGTGACCGCGATGCCCACGCCGCCGCCGCCGCTGCCGGTGCTCAAAGCCGCACCGCCAGCCAGATTCTGCATTTCATTGAGACTGACGGCGCCGATCTCGATGTTGCCGGTGTTGGCGTCGAGATCGACATTGTCGCCGACCGAGGCCAGCGTGTTGACATCGAGGTAGTTGACGCCAACCGAGCCGCCGACCGCGGTGTTCTTGGACACCGCGCCGGAGAGGGCGCGCGCCTGGAACGTGTTCTTCTGTCCATTGGCGGTCGCGGCGCGGACCTCGATCGATCCGGCGGTCAGATCGGCATCTGCACCGATCATCGCGTTGTTGTCCAGGAGCACGATGTTGAGGCCGACCGCGGCGGCGACGCCGGTATCGGAACTGGTGTTCGTGGACGTAGCCGTGGCCAATGCCCGCGCGTCGGTCGTGCTGATCGCCTCAACCTTCATCGCGCCAGTGCCAGAGATCGTCACATTGCTGGCGATCTGCGCCTGGTTGTCCGCATCGAGGAAGTTGACGGCGATCGTCGCCGCCACATTGGTGCCACCGGAGCCGTTGCCGCCCTGCGTACCCTTGCCGGTCTGCGTATTGCTGTTGCCATCGGCCTGGCCAAGGCTGCTGCCGCCGCTTTGCGAAGGCGTCTTGGTGCCGCCGCTCTGGTTCTTGGCCATCTCGGTCTGGTTGGTCGTCTCCTGATCGGAGCTGGCACTATCCGTTGTGCCATCAGACTTCTTCGTGGATTGGCCCTTCGAACTCGCTTTGGACTCTGCCTTGGTGTCGAGTGTCGAGGTCGCGGTGATCGTCACCGTGCCGACATTCTGGAAATTACGGCCGAGGAGGGCGTCGTTGGTGACTTCGCCGATGTTCAGCGCAATCGACGCGCCAACGCCGACGCTGCTGCCGGCAGCTTCGCCATCGGCAAGCGTGTGCACCGTACCGGTGTGCGACGCTTGCGCGGCCAAATTGCCCGTCAGCGTGATCGCTGCGCCGCCGCCGGTGCCGATGTGCGCATCCGTATCGTTGTCGACATAGGCGACAGCGATCGCGCCGCCGATGCCGGTAGCGCCTTCGGCGCCGGCCTTGGCCGTCGTCGTCAGCGTGTCATTGGATGTCGCGGTGACGGTGAAATTGCCGGTCGTCCCGCTCACCGTCTCGCCGTTCTCGACGCCAGCAAACGTGCTGTTCAAGCCTATGCCGAGGGCTATCGATGCGCCGACGCCGACGCTGCCCGAGCCGCTTCCGGCCCCAGAGGAGGTCGCCGTCGTTGTGGTTACGGTCGTGTTGATCGCCGTCAGCAGAACATTGCCGCCGGTCAATGTAACCGTCGCGGCGCCACCTGCAGGCTGATCGGCATGGTCGAGACCAATCACGCCAAGCGTGTCGGTATCGGCGAAGCTCAGCGCGAACGAGCCGGCCACGCCGATGTCGCCGCCGCTGGCACCGGAGGTCGACTCGGCACCGAAACGATGCGTCACGTCACCACCGACGTTCTTCATCTTCGCTTCGGCTTTCACCCCGTCGGCCGTAATGATGCTGCCCGCCCCGATCGACGCCTCGTTGCGCATCGTCGCGATGTTGATCGCCACAGCGACACCGACAGCGGTGCCGCCGTCGCTCGTCTTTGCGGTGCCATCGGCTTCCGCCGTCGCGTCCATGTTGTTGGACGCCTGCAAATTGAGTTCACCGACGCCAGCGCCCTCGCCGGCAATAACAGTGCGCCCGTCATTGATCGACGCCACCGCCACTGACGATGAGACGTTGAGAGCAAGCGCTGCTGCTACGCTGACATCGCCGCCGCCACTTCCACCTGAACTGTTGGCCGACTTGCTGACGCCGTCGCCATCATTCGACTTGCTGTTGGCCAGATCGACTTCCTTGTCCCGCTGATCGTCGGCCTTGCTGTTGCCGTCTTCGTTTTCCTCGGCGCCAGCGGCGCTCGCGATCGACTCCGCCTTGCTGGAACCGTCATTGGCGGCCGACAGATTGATCGATCCGTTCGAACGAAGATTGCGGTTCGATGTCGAGAACGCACGGTTGTCCACGAAGGCAAGCGCAATCGCCGCGCCGATCGCCGTCGAGCCGATGGCGTCCCCATCGGCCAGCGTCGTGCTCACGCCATGATTGCTGGCGCTGGCCGACAAATTGCCAGTGATGTCGAGTTCGCTGCCGGAACCTATGGACGACTCGGTGTCGTTGTCGATGACGTCAATCGCCACCGCACCGCCGATACCGACATCGCCGCCTTCCGCACCAGCTTCCGCAGTGGTCGCAGCGGTATGGTCGCCGGTCGCAGTCATGGTGATAGCGTCGCCGGCAATGATGGTCGCGTTATCGCGGATCGACGCCGAGGTGGAATTGTCGACGATGGTCAGGGCGACCGAACCACCGATGCCGAGTTCGCCCGCGGCACCGCTCGCGTCGTCAGGAACCGCATCGGTCTCGACGTTGGTGGTGGAGTTGGCGGTGAGCGACAGATCCGCGCCATTCAGATTGATCGAGGCGCTTGCCGCGACGTCGGCGGAAGCCTCGGTGATCACGATATTGATGGCTAGCGAACCTGCCACCTGCGTCTTGGAGCCGTCGCCAGCGCCGGAGGTCGCCTGGGCGATGAAGCTGTCGCCGGCCGCGATCGTGGCGCTCAATGACACCGCACTCGCCGACAGCGACGAGGCGCCGCCGAGATAGCTGCGCGTCGTGACGTCGGCGATGCTCAGCACCACCGCAACGCCGATGCCGGTTGCGCCGTTAGCGGAAGAGTTCGTGTTGGTGCCGTCTGCCGTCGCCGTCACGTGGTCCGTCGATTGCGCGGTCAGCGTGATCGCGCCGCCGGATGTGAGGGTCGAAGCCTGAACGAAGGCTTCGGTCGTCGGCCGATAATCGGACACCGTCACCGCGCCGGCAAAGGTGATATCGCCGCCGCTGGTCGTCGCCTTGTCGGAGGTATTGCCGGCCTTGTTGGCGTCCTTCAGACGCTCCTCGGATTCGTTGTCACCGCCTGCACTTTGGTCCGATCCGCCCGCCGTCGACTTGGCAATCGTCGCAATGTTGCTCGTCAGCGTTGCACCGAGCGTGATCGAATTCGGCGTATTGCCGGCATTTGCGCCAATCGTCGAGCCGCCCGAGACATTTGCCCTGGTCGTCGCATTGACTTCCGAAACCGCAACGCTGGCGCCCTTTCCGCCGCTACCGCCATCGGCCTCGGTGGTCATCGTCAAATTGCTGGTCGCAGTCAGCGACACTGCGCCCGAGACACTGAGCACGCTGCCGGCGAGCACTTCGGTGATCGCGTCGCTGACCAGGACGGTGACGGAAACCGCCGCATCCTTCTTTTCATCGTTGTCGGAACCGGCATTGGACTCGTCCTTCGCCGTCAGCGTGACGGTTACGGTGCTCGACGCCGACAGGCTGGCTGCGGTCACATCGGTGCTGCTGAACTTGACCCGTGCTTCGGGCAAGATCGTCGCGATGACACCCGCAAGCGGCCCAACCTCGGCAGTCTCGGCTTCGACATTGGCCGTCGCGGTTGCAGTGAATTGAGCCGCGCCCGTCACGATGATTGTGGCGCCCGTCAGGTCGATGATCGCCTCCGGGGTCGCGAAATACGCGCCACCCGTGATTTCTCCATCGTCCGACGCCGCTGCTGTCAGGGTCACCGAACTGGCATTTATGGTGCTGGAAACGCTGATCTTCTCGGCGTTGACGTTGACTGCGCCGGCAGTCAGCGTCCCGGAGATCGTCACCTCATCCTTGCCGTCCTGGCCGTTGATTAAGAGCGCGGCCGAACCGAGGTTCACCGCAGCGATGGTCAAGGTATCCTTTGAAAAGATAGGAATGCCCAGATCGTCGCCGAGATTGATGGTCAGGCTGTTGCTGGGTTTGTTGAAAGTAATCGACTCGAATGTCGAAATGAAGGAATCCGACGACAGCGTCAGCGTCGCGCCATTGTCGGTCAGAGTCGCTTCATCGTCGGCATTGCTGGTCGTGATGACCCGGTCCGCAACGACACTGTTGTCGATGATCGGTTCGAGCCCGTCATAGCGGAGCACGACACCGTCACGCGTGATTGTGCCCGACGTCTGCCCAGTGGCTACGTACTTCACCGAGGCGAAGGTGCCGCCATCGAGAACCATGCTGTCGAAGCCGGCATCGCCGCCAGCCATGACGCCACTCAATCTTCCGGCCGCGCCAACAAAAAAGGTGTCCTCGTTGCCAGCGGAACCGATCAGGTTCTCGACCGTAACGAAGGACACCCCAGCAACATGACCCGAACCGTCGCCAGTAAGATGCCAGTCGGTGTCCTGCGGCGGCCCGACCACGGCGTCGCTGCCGGCGCCGCCACTCAACACAACCCTGCCAGCCAGAGCGGGGTCGATTTCGTGCAGCACAAAGCTGTCGTCGCCCGCGCCCGCATCAACGGTCAATGAGACCGACGGAACTGCGAACCTGTAGGCAAGCAGATTGTTGAATGTTCCAGCGTCAAGCACCGCCAGATCGTCATTGGAACCATCTGAGCTTCCGATGCGGATCACCCGCGCCTGCCCGGAACTGTCGGCATAGATGCGCTGGCTGGCCGCTGTATCATCCTCGACCGCACCAACGCTCTCCAGGCCTATGCTATGGGTCAACGCGCCGGCTTGCGCGGTAATGCTCCCTGACTGGCCGGTGTCGGTCGCGAGCCGCACGGCGTCGAAACTGCCACCGGTCATGGCCAGCGTGTCGTTGCCGGCACCACCGTCGAAGCGTACGTCGAGCGCCGCGAGGAAGTTTTCGCCGAAGTCGATGGTGAGCTTGTCGTCGGCAGCGGTGCCGCGCACCACGATATAGTCGACCTGCTGCACGTTGCGCTGGTCGATCAGCGTATCCGTCTTGTTGTCATAGATTTGGATCGCCTGGATCAGATTGTCATAGCGCAGCGAATAGTCGGCCCCGGCCAGGTCATTCATGTCGACTGCGAAAGGCAAGACGTCGGCCGACAGCAGATAACGCGCCTCAAGCGCCTCAAGCGCCAGGTTCGGCAGATCTGATGTCTTGCTGGGCCGTCGGGCTCGCCCCGGTGAGCGCCTCAGGAGCGAACTCGCCAGCCAACGACCAAATACGCCAGGGACTGGCGCCTCTTCTTTGTTGGATAATATAAATCTCTTCTGGAACGATTCAAAAAATGCTGGCCTCGACAAAATGTTCATTTTGCCCCCCGATATATGACCGCAGATATATGAATGTATGGTAGAACGCTAAGGTACATCCGAAAATTCTTGAACGCAAGACGATGCAAGCAATGCGACATGTCTATATTTGTGTAAAATTTGTGACAATATAGAATATCAATGTATATTTAGATATATTATGTTATGATGCATGAATGTTAGTTACGTGTTATGCGAATTGTGTTTAGTAAATCTGCATAATATCTCGTACTAAAAATTTTTGTGTATAATTTAAGCTGGTATTTCTAAAATAAAGCATGATTCTAGAAGCATTAACAGACCCGGCCTTGGGATTTCAGTACGCGCTTCCGTGACGGCAGCCAAGAAATCTGAAGAAGGAACTCGGCCATTCGCCGAAGGTGAGATTGGTGGTAGTGATGTTCGAGGTGCACTCGTAAAGCTTCGAGAGCATGTGTATCAACCGGCCTGCCGATCGCGCTCGACAGCACCGAGAATTTTTTGGCGTCGAGCGAAACATGCACGTCTTCGACCCCCGAAGACGGAAATGCAGTGGAAGCCATCAAAGCGTTACAGCTGTCGATCGGCCGACCAACCCGACGTACAGCAGAAACTCCTCATCTTTGAGCGCAGACTTTCTGCGTTCTGCTTCCAATGGCCCCAAATCAACCAAATGGCGAGCGACTACCGGAAGACGGGGGTTCGAGTCCAAGAAAAGCCGAAGTGAGTACGCCAATAAAATTCAACAAAATCAACAAGTTAAAGCAACGGTGGGCCCGGAGGGCGTATTAGAATCGTTGATTTTGTTGAGTTTTTCGTGGGCCAAGATCAGAAATCTTCCCGTATCGTTCCGCATGGTCCCGTGACGCCATACCGAATGCTCAACATCTTCGCCGACTTCGAAACCGCCCTGTACTTTTCCACCATCACTTTCTCGACGGTTGGCTATGGCGACATCGTGCCCGCCCATGCGCGGCGTATCCTGACGGCACTCGAGGGCGTGAACGGGTCCCTGCTCATCGGCTGCTAGACCGCCTACCTGATCGCATCAGGCACCCGCACGAGCCGTTCAAGGCCGGCGAACATTTTCGACAGCAGCAGATGCTCCGATTTGCTCCCGATCAATGAACGCGCGGCAATCTGTCGGTAGGCTCCTTCTCGATGGGTAACCTCAAATTTGCTCAAAGACAGGCGAGAGGAAGACATCTGCTTTCTGCTTCTTTCGACGAATTGACTATGTGCTACGGGAACCGCAGACCGGTCAGATCGGGAGGAAAGGCATCAGGGTTGGGAGGACTAAGCATGGGCGAAGATCTATACGGTCATCATGCCGACCGCATTCAGGCCGCGATTGCTTCGGACGCGGCGGCGATAAGCCGCAGTCCTGCGGGCGTCCGCAACAGGGACGATTGTTGCACGCAGGACGGAGGAAATTCGCCCCCGCCGCGGGCGGTGAACAGGACAGCCGTAGGAGCGTCAGCATAGCGCCGGCCGCAGGACGGGACGCGGGACCGACTGTCCCCGTTCGCGGTGGTCCGCTTGTGTCAGGATGGAAGCCGATCGGACCGTATCGCGCGATTTCGGTTCTCGATAGTCCGGTGGCCGATCGGCGACGACGCTCTGCCTTTGGCGAGCCAGGCATTTGCCGCCCAGGATAGGTAGTTAAGATCGGCTCGCTTCGCTAACCGCAGCAGCGAAGCCGGAACTGGCAGCTCGACGAGTGGGGGGAAAGGCGGTAGCGCTCTCCCGCTAACATCATCGCCATGTAACCATCTGATATTAATATATATTTTTGACGGGAAGGGTTGGAACACCAACCCCCGACAACCTGATTCTTCTTAACTGGTTGATAATAGAGACATTTTGTGTCGGGGGTTCAAAACCCCACCGATACCAGTTTCCTCATGGCACGCGGAGCATCGCCCCGCCCCGCGGCCTGCCGGATTATCTTGCCGCACCTGAGATCGCGGACGGGCGGCTCGCGCCAGACCAGCCAGTAGGCGCCGACGCTACCCACCGCGCGTTCGAACAAGGGCCCCAGACCCGGGCCAACTATCCACCGCTGGAAGCTTCAGCACATAGCTGGCCGCGGAAACGTCGGCACTGCGGTGAAAGTCGCGCCCGATGCGATCTCCTCCGCTGGAGGACGAGAATTTGCTCGACCTAAGCGAGGAAGCGCTCGCCATTGCTCGGTCCATCGAACAGGCAAGGTGCGGTAATGCAATCATGGCGCGGCCCTGCGAGGAAGCGATCGCCCGATCGACGTGGATGTAGCAATGCCCATGGCAGCTCTCCTCCAGCTCTAACCCCGCGACTATAGCCGCAAGGGGGTGGAGAGCCGTCCACCGCATCAACAGCGGAATGGCGGCTTCTGGCATCCGAACAACGATAGCGGACGTTCAGCCCGTGGAACCAGGTCTGAAGCTGGCCCGAAGCGGTCAATGGCTCAATCCCCGATTGGAATATCCCGCTGGACCGCGGCCTCGACCGCAGAGTGGAACGACAAGGGAGGGCTGTCGTGACCGACGAGGTGACAATTCGTGAACTCAATGGGCTCGATGAGATGCTCTCGGTCTATCCAGTGTTCCGGCAAAGCAACTCGCATCTGGACGAAGCAGCATTTCGTGAACGACTCTCCGCGATGCTCGCTCAGGGCAATTATCGCTGTATCGCGGCCTATATCGGCGATCGAATGGTGGGGCTCTCCGGCTTCTGGACGGGCATTCAGCTCTGGTGCGGGAAGTACATCGAAGCCGACCATGTGGTGGTCGACACGACGCTACGCAGCCTTGGCACAGGCACCAGGCTGATGGCGTGGATCGAGGCGGAGGGCGAGCGGACTGGATGCGCTGTCTTCCGTATTGCCATGGTGCTTGGCAAGGAACGGACGCGCCAGTTTTATGTTCGAAACGGCTTCTTTGACGATGGCCTTCTCATGGTGAAGGCCCTGAGCCGAGGCGCCGCGGAGTTCCCGGAGTATGTATCGCGACCTGGCGAGCCAGGCTTGGGGGTCTAGCGGTTCGCAACCATCCTCTTCGGATGTCCGCTTCTGGTTCATCGGCTGGCAATTTCTGGGCTGTGTGATGAACTACGCGAAGCGGTCGGTGCTCCGCCGGGTATATATGTTCCGGGAACGACAGTGATGAACGAAGAAGGTCACGACGCATTATACCAGCCCATAGAATTGCCATGCGGGGTTGTGCTGAAGAACCGCCTTGCCAAGGCGGCGATGTCGGATTCCCTCGGTGACGGATGTGGCAACCCTACCGACGCCCAACTCCGGCTTTACGAACGATGGGCTCATGGCGGCGTGGCCGTCTCGATCATAGGCGAAGTCCAGGGCAATCCGAATTTTGCCGAAAAGCCCGGGAATCTCGTATTGAACGCACATTCCAACCTGTCCCGTTTTGAGGCTCTTGCGCGAACAGGTTCAACGAATGGTGCGCAACTCTGGTTGCAGCTTGGCCATGCCGGTGCGATGGCCTACCCACCGATCAGCACTCCAAAAGGGCCGAGTGCAATCGACTTGCCCGGATTGACCTGCGCCGCACTTAGCCGTAGCGAAATTCTCGACCTGCCGGGTGACTTCGCGCACACAGCGATCATGGCAAAAAGGCTCGGTTTCGGCGGTGTCGAGATACATGCGGCACACGGCTTTCTGCTCAGTCAGTTCCTTTCGCCTTTGTTCAACCGCCGCAACGATGACTATGGCGGCGGAATCTCTGCGCGAATGCGGATCGTGCTGGAGGTCGTAGACGAAGTCCGACAAGTGGTCGGACCTGACTACCCGGTGGCCATCAAACTGAACGCGTCCGATCAGCTGGATGGAGGTTTTCAGGAAGATGAGGCCCTTACGCTGATTGATGCACTTGATGGAACCGGGATCGACCTCATTGATATCAGCGGTGGCACTTATTTTCCCGGAGCAAAATCTGCCTCTGACAGTGCGGGCAGCGGCCCCTATTTCACCGAATTCGCCCGAAAGGCCCGGCTGCAAACGCAAAAACCCTTGATGGTCACCGGCGGCTTCAAGACCCGAGACCAGGCGACATCAGCCGTTTCAGGTGGCGCTGCGGATTTGATCGGTCTGGCGCGCGCGTTGGTTCTCGATCCCAGCTTGCCGAACGCATGGCAGGGCGAAGCCGGGGGCAACCCGCAGTTCCCAAGATTCACCTCGCGGCCGGAAGGCGGTGTCACGGCCTGGTACACAATGCGTTTGACCCAATTGAGTGAGGATCGCGAGACGTCAGAGGTTCAGGATATCAGCACGGCAATCGGCGCCTACGAAGCACGAGACGCTCGACGTGCTAAAATCTGGAAAAGTTGCTTCGGAGCTTGAGTGGCAAAGGGTGTCGCCAGGGTTGAGCGGAACGCCGCCGAGCGGCGTCCCGCGGCTTCGTTCACAAGTCTAGTTCTTGACCACGTCCTCCAGGAAGAACCGGCCCAGCGGATTCTGGTAGAAGTTCTCGATGTTCTTACGAGAGACGTTGATGAACGGGCTGTAGTACAGATCGATCCAGTTGACGTCCTCTTTGGCCATCTTCTGCAGGTCGGTGTACATTTGCTCGCGCTTGGCGGGATCCATCTCGGTGCGCGCCGCCGCGACCAACTCCTTGACCTTCTCGTTGTTGTAGCGGGTCATGTAGTTCATGTTCGCGTCGTGGCCGAGCACGAAGGTGGTCTTCTGGTCTGGGTCCAGAATGTCGTTTGTCCAGTAGTTGACGCCGACGTCGTAGTCGCCGGCCACCAGCATGTCCCATTCCTGGCTGGGGTCGACCTTCTGTATGTTGACGGTGACGCCGGCTTTGGCGAGCTGCTGCTGCAGCAGCACGGCCGTCTGCTCGACGATCTCGTCGCCGGCGCGCACGACGTAGTTGAGCGTCAGGTCCGAAGCCCCGGCGTCGGCCAGCATTTGCTTGGCCTTTTCCGGATCGTAGGGCCGCTTCAGATTGTCGGCGTAGTAATAGAGCGCGCCCTTCGGGACGTAGGAGTTTGCGACCTCGCCGTAGCCGAACGTTACCGTGTCGACCACAGCCTGCTCGTCGATGGCCATGTCGAGGGCCTGCCGCACCTCCTTCTTCGCCAGCGCGCCATGCTCGTGGTTAATCAGCAAGTGATCCTCGCGGGTCGACGGGTCTAGATGGACGGTGAGGTTGGAATCCTTCTGTAGTTCGGCGACGCGCGAGAATGGCACGAAGATCGCGGTGTCGAGCTGGCCGGCCTGCACGTTCAGCATGCGGGTGTTGTCGTCCGGCACGGAGATCCACTCGACGCCATCGAGACTGACACGGTCGGCCTCCCAGAAATGCGGGTTTTTCGCCAGGATGACACGGTCGCCGCGCCGCCATTCCGTGATGGTGAAGGCGCCGGAGCCGATGGGCGTTTCGGCATATTTCTCCGGACCGAGCGTCTCGAACCCCTTCTTGGAAAGCACTGAGGCGATCGGGAAGGCCAGCGTCGCCAGGAATGGCGCGGTCGCCTGCTTGAGTTTGATCGTGACGGTCTTCGGATCGGTTGCCTCGACCGTATCCATCACCTTGAAGGGATCCGCCCACAGCGAGCCCTTATCGTCCCTGATGCGGGTGAGGCTGAACACCACGTCGCCGGCCGTCAGGTCGGAGCCGTCCGAGAATTTCGCGTCGCGCAGCTTGAGCGTATAGGTGAGGCCGTCCGGGCTGACCTCCCAGCTCTCGGCGAGACCGGGCTCCAGTTTGGTGCCGGTCTTGTCCACACGGATCAGCACGTCATAGACGTTGGCGAACACCCACAGGTCGATGTTCTGGGCGGTCTTGATCGGATCGAAGGTGGTCGAATCCTCGCGCCGACCGATCGTCAGTACGCCGGCGGCTTCTGCGAGCGTCGCCCCCAGGGACAGGCTGGTCATAACGGTGACCAGGCCGATGCGCATCCATTTGCTTCTTAACATCCGTATTCCCCTTCTGGTTTGCCTCTGGTTTTCAGTTTGCGACCCCGTCGGCCTGCGCGGTCGCCATCTTCGAGGGAGCAAGCAGCGGCTTGTCCGGATCGATATGCGGAATGGCGGCGATCAGCGCGGCGGTGTAGGCATGCTTCGGCCGGGAGAACACCTCTTCCGACCGACCTTCCTCGACAATCGCGCCGCGGTGCATCACCACTACACGCTGGCAGAGATTACGCACGATGGCGAGATCGTGGGCGATGAATATCAGAGTGAGCGACATACGCTCCACCAGTTCGCGGAACAGCTCCACGATCTGCGCCTGGATGGTGACGTCGAGGGCGGCCACGCACTCGTCCGCAATGATCAGTTTCGGGTCGACGGCAAGCGCGCGAGCTATGCCGGCGCGCTGGCATTGGCCGCCGCTCATCGAGCGCGGCTTGCGGTCGAGGAACGCGCGACCCAGGCCGACCAGGTCGAGCAGTTCGCCGCAGCGTGCTGGTATTTGCGCGGTCTCGATCTTGCCCTGTACCCGCAGGACCTCCGCGAGCATCTTGCCAACGGTAAGATGTGGGTTGAGGGCGTTGTAGGGGTCCTGGAAAACCATCGCGGTTTGGCGTCGCAGCGTGGCGAGGACTGCGCGACCCGAGGCGATGTCCGCACCATCGAAACGTATCGTGCCTGACGAGACCGGCGTAAGGCCAAGGACGGCGCGCGCCAGAGTGCTCTTGCCGCTTCCGGATTCGCCGACAATGCCGACCGTTTCGCCCGGCATGACACGGAGCGTGACCTCTTTGATGGCATCAACCGCGCCTCGCCGGAACAGGCCGCCGGTGGCGAAGCGTACATGCAGCTTCACGATGTCGACCAGCGGCACCGCTCCGGGTGCCTGGCGCTTCTCAGTCTTTGCCGGCATGTCCTCCTCCGGCAGCGAGGGATGACTGGCGATCAGCGAACGGGTGTAGGCGTGCGCCGGCGCCGCAAGCAGACCGCGCTTCTCTCCAACCTCCACCAATCGACCTTGCCTCATCACCGCGATGCGGTCGCAGACTTGGGCGACGATGCCGAGATCGTGGGTGACCAGGATCACCGAGAGTCCACGCCTGGTGCGGATGTCCATCAGAAGCCGCAGGATCTGCGCCTGTATCGTCACGTCGAGTGCCGTCGTCGGCTCGTCGGCGATCAGGATTCTGGGATTGCTCGATAGTGCCGCGCCGATCATGGCGCGCTGGCGCATGCCGCCGGAGAATTCGTGCGGATAGCTATCGTAATGCCGAGCCGGGTCCTGAAACCCGACCTGGGCGAGGATATCCACGGCCGCGGCGCGCGCCGCCTTGGCGTTCAGCCGCTGGTGAAAGCGGATCCCCTCGCTGATCTGGTCGCCGATCCTCATGACCGGGTCGAGATGACTGCTCGGATTCTGGAAGATCATGCCGATTTCACCGCCGCGCACGGCGAGCATCTCGGCCTCCGGCGCAGTCGTCAGCTCACGCCCGGAAAGTGTGATCGAGCCGCCGCTGATCCTGAGCCGGCTCGATGGCAGCAGCCTAACGAGGGAGCGGCAGAGAAGGCTCTTGCCCGACCCGCTCTCGCCGACCAGCCCGAGCACTTCTCCCGGGGCGAGGTCGAGCGACACGGCATCAAGCAGGGTACGCTCCCCGCCGTCATCGTCATGGACGACCGTCAGGTCGGTAATCTTGAGCAGCGCCGCTATCATTCGTGGACCCCGAACAAATCGGCCAGCCCGTCGCCGATCATGCTAAAGGCAAAGGCGAGCGTCACGATCGAAAGCCCCGGGAACAGCGTAATCCACCACGCGGTGGTGACGAAGGCTTGGCCTTCCGCCACCATCACGCCCCACTCCGCGACTGGCGGCTGCACGCCGAGCCCGAGATAGCTGATGGCCGCGCCATTCAGCAGGACGAGGACCGCGTCGGACATCGCGAAGACGACCGAGCCGGCAGCGGCATTGGGCAGGAGGTGCCGGAACATGATGCGCGTGCGGCTGAAGCCGAGGCTGACCGCGGCAACCGCGTAGTCGTGGTTCTTGAGCACGAGCATCTGGGCGCGGACGAGCCGCGCGTAGGACACCCAGCCGACGAGGGCCATGGCGATGTAGAAACTGGCCAGGCCAGGCCCCAGGATCGCGATGATCGACAGCATCAATACCAGGAACGGGAAGGCCAGGATGATGTCGACCAGCCGCATGAAGATGGCGTCGACTATCCCGCCGAAGAAGCCGGCTACCGTGCCCAGCGTGGTGCCGATGAGAAAGGGAAAGATGACGCCGATGATGGCGATCTGCAGGTCGATGCGCGCACCCCAGATGACGCGCGAGAGGATGTCGCGGCCGAAATTGTCGGTCCCGAACGAGTGCAGCCAGGACGGCCCCTGGAGCCGTGCTGTCGCGTCCTGTGCGATCGGATCGTAGGGCGCGATCAGCGGCGCGCCGAGCGCCAGGACGACGAACCCGCCAAGCAGAAAGACGCCGGCCGCCAGCGTGCCGCGGCGGCGAAAGCGGCCGCTCCTGCCGAGCGCGGGGGCGGCCAAGGGCTCGCTCACAGCTTCACCCTCGGATCGAGAGCCACCGTGACGATGTCGGCCAGGAAGTTGATCAGCACGGTGGCGCAGGCGAAGACCATCGCCACGCCCTGCACGACCATGTAGTCGCGCGAGAAGATGGCGCGCACCAGCAGCTGGCCCATGCCGGGCAGCGCAAACACGGTCTCCACCACGACGGTGCCGCCTATCAGCCAACCTATGTTTACGGCGAGAAGGTTGACGGTCGGCACCAGCGAATTTGGCAGCACGTGGCGCCAGAACACGATGCTCTCCGGCATGCCGCGCGCGCGCGCGGCAGTCGCCACGTCGGACCTCAAGCCTTCGACCATCGCCGCACGCAAACTGCGCGCCAGAACGGTCGACAGCGACAGCGAGACAGTGAGGCTCGGTAGCACGAGATGCGCAAGCTTTTCAGAAAGCGTATTGCCGTAACCGGACACCGGGAGGATGGCGAGTTCGACGCTGAATAGGATGATCAGCATCAGGCCGAGCCAGAAGGGTGGGAAGCCGATGCCGAAGGTGGAAACGATGCGGATCACCTGGTCCGCCAGCCTGCCGTGATTGCGCGCCGCGATCGCCGCCACCGGCACGGCGATCAATACCGACAGCACCATGCTGCAAAGCACCAGCATCAGAGTAGGCTCGATGCGCGTGGCGATCAGCTTCAGCACATCGATCTTGTAGAGGATCGAGCGCCCCATCTCGCCGTCCGCGAGGTTGCGCAGGAAGTAGAAATACTGGGCGAGCAGGGGCTCATCGAGGCCGTACTGGGCGCGGATGCGGGCGATCGCTTCCGGGGTGGCGCGGGTGCCAAGCAGAACGCGAGCGGGATCGCCAGGGATCAGCCGGACAAGGATGAACGTGATGACGCTGATGCCGAAAAGCACCGGCAGGAACTGAAGCGGGCGGTATAGAACGAACTTATAGCGATGCATGGCCCTGAGGGGTTTCCCCGTCCGCTCCCTTCCACCTGCATTCCGTCTGCATCAGCCTGCCTTGTTGCGCGAGAGGAACCCCGAAAGGATCGGATAGTATGCAGCCGGGTTCTCGTAGAAGGGCATGTGACTCGCATTCGGGATGATGTGCAACTCCGACTGCGGCAGGCCAAGTTTCATGCGCAGACCACAGGCTGGCGTCAGTTCGTCGTGCTCGCCATGCGTGATCAGCACCTGCACCTTGATCCTGGGCAGGTCGGGCACCCGGTTCCAGTCCTTGAGATTGCCGATGTAGAGAAACTCGTTCGGACCTTGCATGGTCGCGTAGGGTCCCATGTTCCAGTCGTCGAGCGAGCGGCGCACCGGCGCCGGCCATTCGGGCAGGCGGCAGACATGGCGGTAGTTGAGGATCGTCACCGCCGCCATGTATTCCGGATGATCGTAGGTTCCCTGCGCCTCGTGCTTCTGCATCATCGATACGGTCTCGGGTCCCAGCGAGGCGCGCAGGCGTTCCAGTTCCAGCACAAGATGCGGCATATCGGCGACGGTATCCTCAAGGATCAACGTCTGCAGGTTCTGCTGGTAGGCAAGCGCATAGTCGATCGCCAGCCAGCCGCCCCAGGAATGACCCAACATGTGGACCTTGCCGAGCCCCAGCGTCTTGCGAACCGTCTCGGTCTCCTCGACGTAGCGCGCGATGGTCCACAACGAGGTGTCCGTCGGCCGGTCGGAGGCGCCGGTGCCAAGCTGGTCGAACGCCACGACCCTGTATCCCTGGTCTACCAGACAGGAGTGCGATTCGCGAAGGTAGTCGCAGGGCAGGCCAGGTCCGCCGTTGAGGCAGAACACCGTCTCGCTGCCGGCGCCGAAGCTGTAGGCAACGACCTTAAAGCCGTCGACGTTTACCTCGATGCGATCGTCGGCCGCCATCTCACGCCACATGGTACGCTCCGAATGCACAGCTTTTAGGCATGCTCATATTTTAAGCGAAACGTTGGGAGTGCATCAGCTATAAGAAGTGATAGGGTGGGTCCGGGAGGGTGTCGGCGGAAGAGCTCATGCTGGACGAAATCACCACGATCAGGCGGCGCTTCGCTCGCCATGGCACCCTGGACGGTTGCATCGACGAGGCGTTCGTAGCGATGCGCGGCCTCGGCTACGAAGCCTTGATATACGACTATACGCCCGTGCCTTACGACCTCGACGGCTCGATCATGATCCCGTCGATGCTCAAGCTGCGCAACATCGATGACGACATGTACGACTATTGGTGCGATCGCGGCTACTTCCGCATCGATCCCGTGCAACTCGTCGCCGCGCACAGTTCCAGGCCCTTCGCCTGGAACTACGACGATGGAGCCGACACGGAAATACGCGCGCTACTCAACGAGACGACGGAGCCGGTGGCGCGATATCTGCGAGAGCGCGATCTCACCCGAGGCGTGACGATCCCCATTCATATGCCGCGCGGCGGCTATGCCACGGTCACCGGGGTACGTTTCGGCGCCGGAGAAGATGTTCCGCGCGATCCCGGAAGCATCGCCCAGTTCGGCCTGCTCGCGCATGTCTTCCATGACGCGGCCTACGCCTACTACAACCGCTCGGCCCTCAGTCCGCGATTGCCGGCGCTGACCGAGCGTGAGCGCGAGTGTCTCCGCCATTCGGCACATGGGCTCTCTGCCAAGGAGATCGCGCGCGTCATCGGGCGCTCGGTTCCTACTGTCGTCATGCACCTCACGGCCGCCGCCAGGAAGCTGGGCGCCAGGAACCGAACGCAGGCCGTCGTTCGCGCCGCGCATTTCCGCCTGCTCGACAACTGACCGACAGACCCTATTACTTTTCATAGCTGCCGCCTCGGGCAGGCTCGCCCTACGATGCCCGCCGCAACGAGGAGAGCCGCCGTGACGGAAGCGAAGGAAGGCCATGTCGCGTTTCGCGGCTCCCGCACCTGGTACCGCATCGCCGGCAACCTAGATTCGCCGAGGCTCCCCCTGGTGGTCGCCCATGGGGGACCAGGCTGCACCTACGACTATGTCGACACTTTCAAGGACATCGCGGCTCTCGATGGCCGGGCCGTGATACACTACGACCAGCTTGGAAATGGCAACTCCACTCGGCTGCCGGAGAAGGGACCAGACTTCTGGACCGTCGACCTGTTCCTTGACGAACTCGATACGCTGTTGCGGTCGCTCGGGATCGAGCAGCGCTACGCCTTCCTTGGCCAGTCCTGGGGCGGCATGCTCGGCGCCGAGCATGCCGTGCGCCGGCCGGAAGGCCTCAAGGCCCTGGTGATCGCCAACTCGCCGGCCAACATGCGCACCTGGGTGTCCGAGGCCAATCGGCTGCGCCGTGAACTGCCCGCCGACGTCCAGGATACGCTCACACGGCACGAGGCCGCCGGCACGATCACCGATCCTGAATATGTAGCAGCCTCGCGCGTGTTCTACGACCGACATGTCTGCCGGGTCGTCCCATGGCCGCCGGAGGTGGCGCGAACCTTCGCCATCATGGACGAGGACAACACGGTCTACCGCAACATGAACGGCCCGACCGAATTCCACGTCATCGGCACGATGAAGGACTGGACCATCGAGGACCGGCTGCCCGACATCGCGGTACCGACACTGCTGATTTCGGGCCGCCACGACGAGGCCACGCCCGAGGTAGTTCGACCCTATGTGGAGCGCGTTCCGGGTATTCGATGGGTACTTTTCGAGCATTCGAGCCACATGCCGCATGTCGAGGAGCGGGAGCTCTGCATGCGCACTGTCTCGGACTTTCTCAAGACGCAGGACTGAGGAGCACCGGCAAGCATCGGGACGCGGGATCACCTTTCGCACCTCCCCGATGTCGCGGTGACGGAGGCAGCTCGACGCCTGATTCGCGTGGCTTGCCTCCGAAAGGACCGCCGCGCGGACACATCCACCCAGGACCTTCGCATCGACAGACTGGTCAAATCGAGGTGCCGAGCGGCCGTTGTGATAGCGTAGCGGCGGGAATGGGCCGTAAAGGGACCGGCAGCTTTCGGGATGATTGGGTAGCTAGCCGACCTTTGCATCCAGCAGATGTGGACGGTTTCCGCCGCCAGTAGCTGGCGGAATCATCCCTGGGACCTACGAGGTGACGTTGCCGGTCGCGCTCGCCCGTTCCTCGTCCGCCATTGTTCGCCAACGCTTGGCGAGGTCGCGACGGCGGCCGGGATAGCGCTCTTCGAAGAGTTCGACGCGCTCGATCCGATCGACGCGGAACGTAACGAAAATCCTGCCGCAGTTCGCACCAGCCCGCGATGAAGCGTTTGTCCTCGATGAAGCCAAGCATGATGGGCCAGATGATACGCTGGGTTAGACCGCCCGCCGGATCCTTGTAGGCGATATGGAGCTTGAACTGTTCGCGCATGGCCTGACGGAGCAGGCTCAGGTCCACTGCCGGCGTCTGGGGCCTGTTGCGTCCAACGTGGAAAGCATTGTCGGTCAGCAAATGCCGTAACTCGGTCGGCAAGACCGCGCCGATGTTCGCGATCGCATTATTGGGCGGCGAAGGCGAGGCCGTCATCCGTCTGGTGACCGACCCATTGTGCGCCGAGCGTGAGCGCCTGGAGCTCCTCTTGGGAGAACATGAGCGGCGGCAGCAGAAAGCCAGGCTTCAGCACATAACCGAAGCCTGGCTCCCCTTCGATATCGGCTCCCATTGCCTGGAGGGTGCCGATATCGCGGTAGATGGTCCGCAAGGAAACGCCAGCTTCGCGCGCGAGCTCAATGCCCGGCACAGGACCATTGTGCCGGCGCAGCATCTGCATCAGATCGAACAGCCGATTGCTCTTGGACGCGATTCTACCAGCCAATGCCAAATTTTGGCAGGGGTTTGCTCAAGGCATTGACACGATCGCTTTGCCGTTCAGCTTGCGTCCCTGCTCCAGAGCCGTGACCAGAGCGATCGCGTTCTCAAGAGGAACGGTCAGGGCGACCGGAAGCCGGAGCTTTCCATCGCTCGCCGAGCGGGCGAGGCCGTCCAGGATATCGTTCCTCGCCGTGCAGACGATCGGCTTGAGCCTGCGGTCGAAGACCGCGCGGATGAACTTGCCTGGCGTCGGATTGATGTCCAGGTACACGCCACCCTTGCGGAGCAGGCCGAGCCCTGCCGCGACCGTCATGGTTCCGGCCGTGTCATACACGACGTCGAACCGATCCGCGATCTTCGAGATATCCGTAGTCCGGTAGTCATAGACTTGGGTTACCCCCAACTGCTCGGCGCGACCCTTCTGTTGCGCACTACAGCTACCCGAGACCTCGGCCCCGAGCATCCGCGCGATCTGACCGGCGGATTCGCCGACCCCGCCGGTGCAGCCGTTGATCAAGACCTTGGCGCCTGCCTGCAGGTTCGCCTTGTCAACCAGGCCGTTCCACGCCGTTATTCCTGGGGTCCCGAGGCACGCAGCTTCCTCGAACGACACGGAACCAGGTTTCCTGGCGAGAAAAGTCTCCGGGGCAATCACGGCTTCGCCGAGTGCACCACCATTCTTGATCTTGGCAGACCCGAATACAGCGTCCCCCACCTTGAAGCGGGTAACGCCCGGGCCGACCGAAATCACCCTGCCAGAAAAGTCGCTGCCCAGGGGCGCGTGGAAATGTCTTCCCGGTCACCATCTTCAGGTATCCGTTGCGGACTTTCCAGTCGATTGGATTGATGGCCGCGAAGGCGACCTTGACGGCGACCTCGCCCTTGCCCGGCGTGCGAAGCTCTGCTTGCCGCACTTGCCGCGACTCCTTGGACGGATGGCGGGCTCCGCAACAAGCAAGAAGGGTATTTTTGAAAGCGGCCCGTAGTGCAAGTTTGGTCCAGGCCTCCTACCACGGCATCACCGCGTCGACTGAATATGTTTGCGCCCGAATGACTCCTGTCTGTGGAGCAGCACTCGGTTGCGGCCGGTTTGCTTGGCAAGATAGAGAGCCGCATCCGCCTGACGCTGTAACTGCTCCGGTGAGATGGCCTCGTCAGCCGTCTGAACTGCAACTCCAATGCTGAGAGTGACGCGGCGTGACACGCGGGATGCCGGGTTGGGAAAAGCGGTGGCCTCAACGCTCTTACGAATTCGCTCAGCCACAGAGATGGCCATTTCCTCGTCCACCCCGGGCAAGAGCACGAGGAATTCTTCACCGCCGTAGCGGGCCACGTGATCGTGATCGCGCCTCACGTTTTCCTGGATAGTGCTGGCGACCACGACCAGACAGCGATCGCCCTCAGCATGGCCGAGATGATCGTTCAGCTTCTTGAAGTCGTCAATGTCGCACATCAGCATAGCGGCACCGTCGGGGCATTTTCTGCCACCGCCCCATAGGCGGTCGAGCGTTTCCGTCATCCAGCGCCGGTTGGCGATGCCGGTGAGCGGATCGGTACGCGCCAGGAGTTCCAGCCGACCGTTCGCTTCCGCCAGTTCGGCGACCCTGCGCCGGTCGCGAAGCTCAAACAGGAAAGTCTTCTGAGCGAGAATTGTCATGATGCGCCGCGCGGCGACCGTTGCGAAGATACCGCTGGCGAAAAACAGCGTCGCAGCCACGGCGCTCCCAAATTCGATGCCCGGGTTCCGCAGTTGAAAAACGAGATAAATACCGAGCGCCAATGCGGCAATAGTTGCCGTCCAGGCCAGCGGGATGCCGAAGATGATGATGGCTGTAATGGCCACGAACAGCATGATGTTCAAGTGCCGTTCGTAGAACTCGCCACCAGCGCTTACGCCGACCAAAGCAATCGACAACAAGATGAGGAACATGCCTGCGATCAGCGAAGCCCCTTGGAGCCAGGGCGCCTGCGGTTTTCGCCAGACAAGGACGATGGCCACAACGACGGGCGGAATGATGGCGCCAGGCAGGAGCATCGACAGCGCGATCGCTCTTGGAAGCATCAACATGTTGAGCGCCAGGGTCAGCACATCCAAAAAGGCCACCCAGATCATCCAGGCGCGGATGATCTTGGCCGTTTGCGACCAGACACGCGCTCGAAACAGGCGTTTGATCTCGCCTCTGAGGCGGATGTCGCGCGTGCGGCGTGCCAGAAGTCGGTCAACTTCTGCAGCTATGGCAGGATCATCCTGCACTTCGAGGTGCATCCGATCTGACAATCGATAGGCCCCTAAGCTGCTTTCTCCTGAACATCCATCCGAGCCATCCGGTCGTCGGCGATGGGCAAGGATGCCAAGCTATCCTGAAGATTTGATGTCTAGCAGGAGCTGATTTGCATATTCAGTTGTAACCACACGGTAAGCAACCGCGGAGTTCCATCCTTGATCGCGACCTGCTAGCAGGCTTGGACCATGTCAACGAGACCGTGCCGCAGATCGTCGTCCACCGGGACATAGGCAGACAGGAGCGCTGTCAGACGGTAGAGGCGCGGAGCCCGGCGTCTACGATCCTGACGAAGCCCCTCGGGCTTCCAAGCGAGGGCGATGCCAGCACTTAAGGCGCGGATCAATGTGTCCTGTTTATCGACGTGACTGCGAGGTTCGTCAGCTTGTTGTTGGTGGCTTTCTCCTGGTCAAGGATCTCGCTGAGCAGCGTTTGCGCCTCGTCATGCCCGAGGTCCTTTGCCCATTCCCGCAGAGAGCCGTACCGGGAAATTTCGTAGTGCTCGACTGCCTGGCAGGCCGCCAGCCAAACCTATTGACCCGTTATGGGCGGCGCTCGTGGCGGTCTCGCGAAACGAGCGACCCGCAGATGCTTTTTTCGTGTTATGATGGCGTTGCAACGCGCAATCTCGACCTTGGCAATATGGCAGAGGCCGAAGGTATTTTGCCCTGGCGCAGGAAGTTCTGCGCCCCCAGCACGGCTCAACTACGAGCGCTGGGTGCGCTGCCTTTTCTTGATTGGTCCGGGCGAGGAGGTTGTCCATGTCCACGAGTAGTGTCGACCGCCCGCTGCAGCCGGGCGACCGGGCACCGAATATTGTGCTCGACGCGATATCCCGCGACGGCAAGATCGCGCTCACTGATTTTCGCGGTCGAAGCCCGTTGTTGATCGGTTTGTTTCGCGGCCTGCACTGTGCGTTCTGTCGGCGCAATGTCGCGGCAATGGCGCAACTCGAGCCGGCCCTGCGTGAGAGAGGCGTCGAATGCCTGGCGGTGGTCAATACGCCGGTCGAGAGGGCGCGGCTCTATTTCCGTTACCACCCGGCACCCGATCTTCTCGCCGCGTCGGACCCCGAGCGGGCCTCACACCGTGCTTTCGGCTTGCGCGAGGTCGGGATGGACGAGGTCATGGGGATCCGGATCCATCTCCCGGGCGAGTTGCCCGAGCCTATGGACCCCATGGCAATGGACGAGTTCCTCAACAAGAAGGAGGGATATGAAATTACGGAAGCCGATCAGCGGATGATGGCTTCCGCTAAGGAGTTGCTTGTCGGTCAGTTCCTCATCGACCGAGGGGGCATTGTACGCTGGAGCTTCACTGAAGGTCTGGAGGATGGCCCCGATATTACGTTCAAGACACCGAACCCCGAGGAACTGATGTCGGCAGCTTCACAAGTTGCACATTAATCGGCGGCGGAAATAGGCTGCTGGAAGGAGCTCTACGCTCGCGTATCAAGTCCGAGCCGTGCCTGTTCGCCTTGGGCGAAGGCTTTGGCATCTGCCCGAGAACGGAAGCCCTTGACGCTTACCACGCCGTCTTCGATGACCCGAACATAATGCCTATTTCCAAGTTCCTCGATCTCGACCGAAGTCTTCCACGGTTGCGTGTTCATCAAATTGCCCCCTTTGCTTTGATGGTCGCTGAAACGTCATCACCGGGGAAGTGTTCCAGCGTCTTTAGGCCCGGTCAACCCAGGGCACTCAGTCGTAATTGAGCCGATTCTAATGTGCCTGTAGCCTAATCAGCGCGGGGCTTGGGGCTTCTTTCTATCCCGCAATGGCCGGTGTGGTGCAAATAGACAGCAGCGAGCATACCCAGACTGCACCGGCCATTTAAATAATTTCCAATTCCCGTTGAGACACGCTCGGCGCACATGGACAACGACTGGACCGTCTTCCTCTTCGCGGTGAGTTCCTTGGCGGCAATGGTTGTAGCTTGCGCTGCACTACTCGACGGCAAACAGGGTATCAAAGATACTTTCGCCGGCATGGGCTGGATGTGGTTTTACGTGATCGGTTGGGCCGCAGTCTTGATCTGTGCAAGGTATCTGGCGGATTGAATTCGAGACAATTTTAAACATCTTCGGACCTAATGCGTAGTGTATTGGGCCTTCGGTCGCCCTTGCGTGCTCGCGAGCAATATAACATCCTGCCCCCGTGTGTTATTGGGGAACACCTTTGTTTACAGACTACTACGAGCTTCTAGAGATCAGTCCGCGAGCCAATTTGGAAACGATCGAGGGGATATTCCGCTACTTTGCGATGCGTTACCATCCCGACAATCAGGACACCGGGGATGAAGTACGCTTCAGCGAACTCGTGGAGGCACACAATACGCTCAAGGATCCGGTCAAGCGGGCGCAATACGACATCGAGTACAAAGAGCATTTGAACATTCGCCTTGATCTGGCTCAGGAAGCCAGCAACTCCAAGGGCATCGAACGAGATAGCGACCTTCAAGCGAAACTGCTCTCGCTGCTTTATGCAAAACGCCGGCAAGACGTCAACAATCCCGGCATCGGCGACGTAGAAATCGAACGTTTGTTAGACTGCCCGCGCGAGCACCTTGAATTCCATCTCTGGTATCTGAAAGCCAAAGGTTGGATAGCGAGGATCGAAAACGGGACGATCGCAATCACCATTGAAGGTATCGATCGCGCGAACTCCGAATATCCTCGTAAGGCCGCTGTGACCAGGCTACTCGATCACGCTCATTAAGGCCCCTGCGCGCGTTCATGCTGGATGGCCTGCCTGGGCGCCTGCTTGTCGTCTCGCTGAAATGGCCCGCTGCCGGGAAAAAGCAGCGGGCCTGGCTTCAAGGCTTGGCCGGAAACGGGAGTGGGGCACAAGGGCGTCCGGCCAGCATTTTCAACGAGGGAGGCAATTCTTTGTTCCCATGCCGTTCGCATATATTAGCAATCTGTTGACTAAGCCCGCGCTCGCTCCAGAATTGTCTGCATGGCGACGGGAAAAATTGGCGTTGGAGATCTGGTGGCGGTAACCGCGACCGTGCGCTGGCGGATCAATCCAGGTCACGTCAGCGTTGCCATCCCCAGCTACAACTTTCCCTATTCGATCCGCGATTCGTCGAAAATGACAATGCGCGGCCAGCAGGTCGAGCTTACCGGTGAGGTCACGCGCATCGATAACGAGACTGTGACAATCGCCCTAGGTCCGCTTGTGACCGTTGCACTCGACAAGGTCAGGCTGGTGGACAAATATCGGCCGCCAACGCGCAAGAAGCCACTCCGTGACTTGGTCGACTAGCCTCGGCCTGTAGCCAGCGATTGCAATGAATTTAGCAAAGTTGCAGATTAGAACTCGCCGGGGCTACCCATCTCCGGCATGGCCCGGTTGTCCTCTCCCCGAAGGTTAAGGCAATCGGGCCGCCCATGATGGCAAAACTGAATCATTGCGAACGCTCGACCGCGAACTACGGGGCCTCAACCATAGTGGAGCTTCGGCTTGGGCTCAGTCCCATTAAACTGGACGCCTACCCGATCATTTTTGCGCCAACAAACTGTGGCTCGATAGGCAATTCCATCCACCGGAACATAGAGCAGGAAGCGCTCTGGGACTTTCGCGTCAGGCGCCACACGCAATTCAGCCCCGTTCACATGCTGATTTCGGACAGTGCAGCTAACCTCGGAGTTTTGGATTCCGGTAATGATGCTCGCGCCCTTAAGCACGCGTGATCGGCGCTGGCGACGTACATCGTCTTTGGGCGCGAATTGTTCCATGAGGATAAACTCCAAGGGCTCCGCATCGATCCGTACGCTCGGCAGAGCATGGTTAGCGGCATGCTAACCGAAATCCTCACTCTTCTGACGGTCCTGCTTCCGAAGAGACGCCAGGTCCGCAAACATCGCCTCTCTATCGCCCTGGAACTTTGTGAGCAGCGCTAAAGCTTGGTCGCGGTTGAGTCGCCCAAGCCTCATGATGTGTTCCAACTCGTGCTTCGGCACGGCGGCACCAGGCTCGTCTGATGACCCGCCCGGCCTTCGCCATCTCCCAAACTTTTCCCCGAGCGACATCCGCTACCCCCTTGAACTCGCCCCAGCAGATCCAGAAGTCGGCCGCCACCTAGAGATTTCCTGTTTGGCACTTGGGGCGAGACGATCGGCCTCATCCCGCGTCAATCCAATAAGGGATCGGCCGGCTAATTCGGCTGGCAGATCGAAAATCTGATCAAAAACCGCCCACGTCCCAGACGGCTCCTGTACCGCAGTAAACCTCATAGGTCGCTCCCTAATGTTGAAGGCGCCAAGAAACTGGCGAGCAAGAACTTTGTTCCCAAGATCCAAGGAGAAATTTCGACATCGACACGATACGCGACGATCATTCCTGCCGAGATCGACGAAAATGGCGTTACGATCGCTCTGGGACCGCTGTCGCACTCGACAAGGTCAGACTGGTCGAGAAATACCGCGCCCCAAGGCGTAGGACGCCCACGATACGGTGGATTAGCTCATCGGTAGGGGGCGGCGCTCACGTTCGGGTAATGGCGCCCAGTCGGAATTCCAGGCGATCGCCTTCAAGGCGCTGACCGGCGTCGACCGGCTCAGGCTCTACGACATCGACCGATCCGCCTCGCGCAAATGCGCGAAGAACCTGGCTGGTATGGGCTTTGATATCACCATCTGCGAAACCGGGCAGGAAGCGGTTGAAGGTGCCGGGATCATCACGACCGTTACCGCCGACAAGCAGTGCGCCACCATCCTCACCGACAACATGGTCGGCTCCGGCGTCCACATCAACGCCGTCGGCGGTGATTGCCCCGGCAAGACCGAACTGCACAAGGACATCCTGCTGCGCTCCGACATTTTCGTCGAGTTCCCCCCGCAGACACGCATCGAGGGCGAGATCCAGCAGCTGGATCCCAACCATCCGGTGACCTAGCTCTGGGAAGTAATCGCAGCAAAGGCCCAAGGTCGCCGAGACGCCAAGCAGATCACGCTGTTCGATTCCGTCGGCTTCGCCATCGAGGACTTTTCGGCACTACGCTATGTGCGTGACCAGCTGCAAGCGGCCGGCCTCTATGAGGAACTCGATTTGCTCGCCGATCCCGACGAGCCACGCGACCTGTTCGGCATGCTGCTGAGAGCGGCCATGCAGCCGGCGGCTTGAGAAAACGAGCCCAAAGCGTTCGCCCCGTCTTAATAATTGTCCTGCACCTCCAACCAGGGAGGCATCCAGAGGAAGACTAGTCGCGACGGGAAGCCGACGTTTCCATCGGCGACCAGAACCGACTTGACGGAACATTAGCTAGATCTAAATGTTTGTGCGCGGCGGGCGATGCCCTCCATCGCCTGCTGAAGATCGGGCCTCCGGTCGGCCCGCGTCCTCCGCCAGAGGCGCGGGCTTTTCGGTGGTTGTGCCGCGCCGCCATCTCGCGCGCTGCCCGCACTTGGCCGCCTGGCGTTGTTTCTCCAGCCGCCAGAGGAATACCTATCAACCTCTCGCAGGCGGCTCCGTGGAAAAGGCAGCGATGATCGCCTCGAGCGACACATTCAGTGCGTTCGAAAAGGTCCTGCCCTTCTGCCAAATCGCAACGTAGTGATAGAGCGCGGACGGTTCCACCGGCTTTATTCCCAAGTGAAACGCCGCGTATTCACGCGCGATGATCTCATTGGTTATCGAAATGTCTAGGCCAGCCGAAACGTATCCGGCTTCGTGACCGTTGCAATCGAATTCCACCATTATGTCTGGTTCAACGCCGGCGAAGCGCAAGGCATTGAAGTTCATTTGGTGGGCGGCGAACTGGGGATCGATATCGATGATCATTTCGCCTGCCAGGTCGTGAGCCTCGATACAGGTCTGATTTGAGAAGCGATGGTCGGGATGAAAATGCATACGTTGCGCGCTGACCCAAGGGGCGCCCATTCAAACAGACTTGGGTCCAAGGGCAATCTCGAGATTCCAAGATCTGCCCGCCCAGCCAGGATGTGCTCGCCGATCTGCTCGTAGCTTCCAGAAATCGACCGCACATTCGACGCGGTCTTTGAGTGGATAGTCGCGACGACCTTAGGCAAGGTCACGAAACCGAAAACAGAAGGCGCGGCAATCGCGATCCGTTGCTTTTCCTCGTTCTTCATTGCGAAGATCGACGCTTCCAGCCGATCCAGGGACGTCAGGGCAAGTTCTACGTTTCGCAGGAGTTCCCAGGCTTCCTGCAAGGGAACGATGCGGTTGGCTGATCTCTTGAAGAGTGTGAGGCCGACCGTGGTCTCGAGTTGCTTCACATGTTGACTGACGGCCGGCTGGCTTATCCCGAGCGCTGCCGCCGCTCGCCTTGTCGAACCGGCCCGCAACACTTCTCGGAAGACCTTCAGTTGACTCAACGTCTTCGCTACTTGCGGAGGTGCGACCAATGAGTGCCAGGTTAAAAATAGGGGGTTCGAGTCCACGTCGTTGGCCCCTTCAGAAAATCTCATAAAAATCAGCCACTTAAGCGGTCGTTTTGGTGGGCCTGGGAGGACATATTAATATCATTGATTTTATTGGCTTTTTCGTGGGCCAAAATCAGAAATCTTCCCGTATCGTTCCGTATGGTTCCGCGACCGACCTCGTCCAGTCGAATTTCACTGGCTTATGCACGCCCAGGAGAAGCCCTGAACTGAAGTCAGGGACCGCGCTCAGAAACGGGCAGCTTTTGATCAGCCCCGGCCAGTGGCGAAAAATCGGATTTGGCCAGCACCCCAGCTATCCTGGCAAAGCTGACAAATGCCTGTCGCGCCTGTTCGGTTGTCATCTGCCCGGCGATTGCGGCGTTGCAGCTCCTCACCGCGCAGCTGTATACCGGTCCCCGACGGGCCTTCGGCCATTGATTCAAGAATACGAGCGCCTCCCGCACCGAGTTGATGTCGTGTCTCACGTCACTGGTCTTAACCTGCACGGGGGCAAGGAAAGCCAGACTGGTCATTTGTTACCTCCCTGGGGTTGCAAGGTTGATTCAGCATCCCATGACGGCTCTTTCGTTGCGGCTGTTGGACTTCATTTGACCATCCTCGCTATCTGCGAGGGCCGGGGCTCGACGAGCCCCGGCCCTCCTTTGCGACCGTCATTTGCTGTCATTGATTGCAATGCGCTTGGCGTTTGCCTGCGCCATTTTGGTCTTCGGCAGTGTCACGGTGAGCACACCGTTCCTGAACGTGGCCGCCACCTTGTCTTCTTCAACCTCACGGCCGAGACTGAAGCGCCGCTCAAAGCGCCCATAATAGCGTTCGCTGAACTGGCGGTCCTTGTCCTCGGTCTCTGCTTTCTTCTCGCCGCGAAGCGTCAGAACACCATCCTCCAGCATGACCTCGATGTCGTTTTCGTCGAGGCCCGGGATTTCGGCCGTCACCCGGATTTCCACATCGGTTTCCGAGAACTCCACGCTTGGCCAAGTGCCGTTGAGAGGGGCCATGCGGCCAAGCACCGAAGGCGTGTCAAAACCGCGAAACACCTCGTCGAATAGGCGGTTGACATTGCGGTGCAGCGACAGGAACGGATCCATGTCGTTACTGCGATAAATGCTCGGTGCCTGGCTGCCGCCACGGCTCCAGGGAATTAAGTCACGTACGCTCATTTGTCCTGCTCCTTTCCGTATTTTTTGGGTCGCACCCGAATCCCACCCACGACAGGACGGGATCGGTGCAGGATCAGGCCGCCGCGCTTTCAATGCGCTTGGAGGCCGCCTTCTTGTCGGTCTCGACATTGATCGCGATGCGGCGCGGCTTCATCTCCTCGGGAATTTCCTTCTTGAGGTCGATGGTCAGCAGACCGTTTTCGAGCTTTGCCCCGACAATGGTCACATGATCGGCCAATTCGAAGCGGCGCGCGAACGACCTCAGCGCCAAGCCATGATGGAGGTACTGAACCTCGTCGTTCTCTGTCTTGGCGCCGTCGATCACGAGCATATTTGGCTCCTGCGTGATCGTAAGCTCGTCTTCACCGAAACCGGCGACCGCGAGGACAATGCGGTAGGTGTCTTCGCCGAGCTTGGCGATATCGTAGGGCGGCCAGTTGTCCGCGCTGTGTGGTGGACTGGCGTTTTCGAGCAGGTTGAATATGCGGTCAAAGCCAATGCTCGACCGATAGAAGGGGGAAAAGTCCAGGTTCGTTCTCATAACTACATCCTCCTTGGAGCAACATAGATACGAGGGAACGCCAAGAAGCCCGGCGCTCCCTGACACATCGGCCCCTTGCGCGGCGACCGACAAAGATGAGTTGGGAATCGATTTCGGCCGTGTCAAGAGCGACCACTAAAGCAGTTTCGCGACCGCCTTCGGATGGCAGGGTGGCAGGCTCTCCAGCGAATGCCCCATCTACTTCGCAGGTATTTCGAACGGAGGAAAAGGATGACTAAGACACGCCAAGACGTCGTCTCGGTCCTCGGATTCATAGAAGACGTGACGATTGCGGAGATCATCGCGTCCGGTGCCTCGCTCGATGAATTGAGAGAGGCTGGGCCAAAAGATGGTCTACCTTGCTGATCTTCGGCCCTGTCATCCATGGCGGCGCTACGGGCACGTCCTCGATGACATCGACCCTGCGCGCCCAAGTCATAAAGGCCTTGTTCGCAGCCTCGACAGACTTCCGACCATCGTACGCCGAGTAGCACGCATCCGATGCTGCTGCGTGGAGGAGGCCGCGCCTTTCAACCGGCCATTCTTCCAGAAACTCTATCGCATCCATGACACACCCGATCTTTTGGACAACATGGCCCTCGTCTTTTACGAAAACCGGCTGTTTGAACGTCGCACTTTCCATTGGTGACCTCCCTTCAAACCGAGGGGCAACTGAATCCTGCCTCGACGTGTGCGGCTTCCTGCAAACGATGCCGGCGAGCTTGGCGAACGCCACGGCAAACCGCGGCGGAAACGGGATTTTCAAAGAGCATCGTTTCCATGCGATCCTTCCGCTCCTGCTCAACTCGACATCCGGCAAGCCGCGCTGGACACATAAAAAGATTGGAAACGCCTCTTTTCAGTTCAAGGGGAGCGGACCCGGCGCCGGCTTTGAATTGTGAAGATGCCGTCTACGGCCTGCCATAGTGAATTTCCGCAGTTGTGAGACCCTTCATCTGCAGCCGGAATTCCCTGGTGACCATGCGTCTCTCCTATCGCGCGCGTTCAGGCATCAGTCTTTGCGGGCGATCTCGGGCCCGCCGTTCCTTGAAGTCACAGCCTGCCTCGGCGCGACTATCGTCCAGTCGGCGAAGTGCATCCATGACGGCGTCAAAGGTTACCGGGCTCGCAGCACCCGGTGGTTTTCGCAGCGTAGGCATGGAGTCGACGGCGCAAGCATCAGAAGCCCATGAGGCAAGAATGGCGCGCTTTTCCTGAATGTCGAGCGTGCGGTCGCCCACCACCTCATCGGGGTGGCTAAAGTGCCGCGCCGGGAACAGCAGGCGGTCAAGCGAAGGGTCAGAGGTTTCAGGGGTGATCGAGGGGATGTTCTTTGACAAGTTTCGTTCCATCGATAGTCTCCGCTTCCTAACAATCTCCTTGGCATCGTTGGTGTTGCAGTGACCCTTTTCGGGGCTCCAACCGCAAAAAAATTTCGTGGAGTTCGGGCCGAATTTCAAGACCTATAAATCGCGCGCCCTGGCAAAATAGCTTCATGAATTCATGTTGCTAGCACTCTGAAATGCCGAGTGCCAAAATTTTTTCAGCGACCTCTTGAAACTCGAAAAATGCAAAACTAGGTCGATATGCGTGCGATGCCTGAAGAAGGGTCGCGGCACCTCTGCACCTGCCCGATATTGCCGGTCCGGTGTGGAGGAACCTCAAGAATCTGTTTGTCCTGAAGGAGAACGACATGACGTTCCGTCCATTGCACGACCGTATCCTGGTTCGCCGCATCGAGGCCGAGGAGAAGACGGCCGGCGGCATCATCATTCCCGACACTGCCAAGGAAAAGCCGCAGGAGGGCGAAGTGATCGCCATCGGCCCGGGCGCGCGCGACGAAAGTGGCAAGCTCACGCCACTCGACGTCAAGGTCGGCGACCGCATCTTGTTCGGCAAATGGTCCGGCACTGAGATCAAGCTCAACGGCGAGGACCTGCTGATCATGAAGGAAAGCGACGTGATGGGCGTGATCGAGCAGACCGCGGCGGTCAAGAAGGCCGCCTGACCGAGGCTCTGGTGCAACCGCAATCCAGTCAATGAACCTGCCTACTGAAGGAGTGATCCAATGGCAGCCAAGGAAGTGAAATTCCATGCCGACGCCCGCGAGCGCATGCTGCGCGGCGTCAACATCCTCGCGGACGCGGTGAAGGTGACGCTCGGCCCCAAGGGCCGCAACGTCGTCATCGACAAGTCGTTCGGCGCCCCGCGCATCACCAAGGACGGCGTCACCGTCGCCAAGGAAATCGAGCTCGAGGACAAGTTCGAGAACATGGGCGCGCAGATGGTGCGCGAGGTTGCTTCGAAAACCAGCGATATCGCCGGTGACGGCACCACGACCGCAACGGTGCTCGCCCAGGCGATCGTCAGGGAAGGTGCGAAGGCCGTTGCCTCGGGGATGAACCCGATGGACCTGAAGCGAGGCATCGATAAGGCCGTCGAGGCGATTGTCCAGGAGTTGAAGACCAACGCCCGCAAGGTGACCAGGAATGACGAGATCGCCCAGGTCGGCACCATCTCGGCCAATGGCGACGCCGAGATCGGTCGCTTCCTCGCCGAGGCGATGCAGAAGGTCGGTAATGAGGGCGTGATTACGGTCGAGGAAGCGAAAACCGCGGAAACTGAACTGGAAGTCGTCGAAGGCATGCAGTTCGACCGTGGCTATCTCAGCCCCTATTTCATCACCAACCAGGACAAGATGCGCGTCGAGCTCGAAGAGCCCTATGTGCTAATCCACGAGAAGAAGCTGTCCAACCTGCAGGCGCTGCTTCCGGTGCTGGAGGCCGTGGTGCAGTCGTCGAAGCCGCTGCTGATCATCGCGGAGGACGTCGAGGGTGAGGCGTTGGCGACGCTGGTCGTCAACAAGCTGCGCGGTGGCCTCAAAGTCGCAGCCGTTAAGGCGCCAGGCTTTGGCGATCGCCGCAAGGCGATGCTGGAAGACATCGCCATCCTCACCGGCGGCACCGCGATCTCGGAAGATCTCGGTATCAAGCTCGAAAACGTCACACTCAACATGCTGGGCCGCGCCAAGAAGGCGGTGATCGAGAAGGAGAACACCACCATCGTCGACGGCGCCGGCTCGAAGAGCGAGATCCAGGGCCGCATCAGCCAGATCAAAGCGCATATCGAGGAGACGACCTCCGACTACGATCGCGAGAAGCTGCAGGAGCGCCTGGCCAAGCTCGCTGGCGGCGTCGCCGTCATCCGCGTCGGCGGCTCGACCGAGGTCGAGGTCAAGGAACGCAAGGACCGCGTCGACGATGCCATGCATGCGACGCGCGCTGCGGTCGAGGAAGGCGTGTTGCCAGGTGGCGGCGTGGCGCTTCTGCGTGCGGCCAAGGCACTGGACAGTGTGCAGGCCGAAAATGAGGACCAGAAGCACGGTATCGAGATAGTGCGCCGCGCGCTCGAGGCGCCCGTGCGACAGATCGCCGAGAACGCCGGCGCGGAAGGTTCGATCATCGTCGGCAAGCTACGCGAGAAATCGGAATTCGGCTGGGGCTGGAACGCACAGACCAATGCGTTCGGCGACCTTTACAACGAGGGCGTCATCGATCCGGTGAAGGTAGTGCGGACCGCGCTCCAGGATGCGGCCTCGGTTGCCGGCCTGCTGGTGACCACTGAAGCGATGGTTGCCGAGAAGCCAAAGAAGGAACCCGCAGTTCCGGCAATGCCGGGTGGCGGGATGGACTTCTGAGGAAACGCAGCGGTGTCCGCGCTCCATGGAGCGCGGACTTTTCCGACATAGGGTGAGGCCATCAACGTGATGAAACTAGACGTTATCCCGCCGCCCTCGCGCGCGGCCACCGACCTGAACTACGAAGCGGATCTGAAAACCGCGCTGGATCCAATCCTTTTGGAACTCCTTGACCAGGCGGAACACGCAGGTTGGGATCGGCGCAAAGCAGCATACACGGTGATGTTTCTGGCCGCGCGGAACCTCACCGACAGCAAAGGCCCCCCTGGAAACGGGAGTTCGACAGGCTAGGGCGCTGCGAACGCGACCTTTCACGGTGCCGTGGCGAGGCTTCCGAGCGACTCAACTAACACCACGTGAACGGAGGAAAACATGCAACACAATCAATTTCAGCATCCAGTGAGGGTGCTCGTGGGTCTTGGGTTTCCGACCGACATTCAAAACGTAAAAGACGCCTTCGTCCTGCTGGATGAATGGCTGCCATCGAAGCGGAACGCTGCTCATGGCGTCGCGCTCAATGCCTGTCGGGCAGCCCTCGCCGGCGAAGTGGATCCCGAAACCGCTCGCAGCACGTTTGTTGCGTTCGCCCGCCGCATGGATTTGCTAGTACCGGCCGCAGGGGACATCGTCGCGGCCAGAGCAGCCGGCGCATTCGGAGCCTCTTTGGGAAACCCCTACAAGCCGATCTTTGTATCTGATCGACATGGCCTATCTGGAGGCCAGGGACAGGGCTGAAACAGTCTAAGAAAGAAAAAAGAGGCCCGCGCCACGGAGGGACCGATGACGCGGGCCGCAGCAGGCTGCTCGGCGCGGCGCGCTCCAGGCGCGGCGCGAGCGTCCGTTGTGTAGCACGCCTCAGAGGCTATAGCGGAGCTGCGTCAGTCAGCCATGCGTGGGCGGTGGTAATGAACCACGGCGGCGAGGATGGTTTCATAGACGCTACCCGTGCCCGTCTCTTCCGCGATTTCTTCCCCCTCAATTCCCAGCTTTTCCGCATCAGCAAACAATTTGGCGGTCGCCTTGCCCGCAGACATGACGTCGGCGCCGACGAGGTCTGGCACGTTGTCGACCAGCCACCGTTCCAAAAAGTCTCTTCAGTTCGAGCGTCAGGTTCCCGCCGAAGGGCTAATCCAATTTGAGGGCGCCCGAACACCGTCGTTTTGCCAAGTAGCAGCGAAGATTGACCGGCCTATAACCTCGCCAGCCGGCCAGCCTAGCCGGCTAGGCCCGGCGGCCGAACCCCGCCCCCAGCCCCAGCCCCGGCCGCTGGGCCGCTGGGCCGCTGGAAACAGCTATCGGCAATTCAGTCGGTTCAGTACTTGAAGGGCAAATTCCAGGAGATGGATGACGTGACAGGGGCCATCTCGATTTCAGAACCACTGACATAGTTACGGCCCGAAATAGCGACCTGAGCGTCAAGTCGCGGAGCTTCTCCCGCTTCACAAGCGTGGGCTTTTGGTAGCCCTTTTTCATTTGCGCCGCCCCTGCTCTTGTTTGAAAGCCCGCCACCCATGTCGGTGCGGCGGGCCTTCGAAGCGCTTGGCTCAGTCGTAGACTTTGATGATGGTGCGGGTGTCCGGATCGACGACGACTGTTCGGTTGTCGATCACGGTGTAGCGGTATTTCACATTGGGGACTTCACGAAGCTCGACCGTATCCGGGAGAGCCGTGCCGACGTTGAGCTCCACGCCAGGAAGCTTCACTGAAGCCAAGGGCTGCTTCTTCACATATTCCCGAATGACTGTTTCCTGTTCCGGCTGGATGACCACCGTGTCGGCGGCCGCCGCGCCGATACCGGCGAGCAACAAAAACCCAGCTGCGGCTGCGGTGAGATGCATTCTCATAGTTTCCTCCTAGTGGTGTGTTGCGCCAGACGACATCGCCTTCACGCCAGAGCTGACCCAACGCCAGGCATTTGTGAACGTTCCCGGGCTGGGCCTTCGGTCGGAATGGGTGTGACTTTGGTGTGCGCAAGATGGTAGGCCGCCTGCCTTGCTATATCACTGCGGTGACCCTGCCCGCCGCATCGAGGCGACAGCCGATTCGCGCCTGCCGGCCTTCGATGACGCCTTGTCTTGCGTAGTCTATTCGCACCTCGATTGGCGCTGTGAGTGTACCCCGACGTTGATGCAAGGCACCTGCGCTTACCGCGTGAACACGGACGGCGCCAAGCGGCGTCGCAGCGGACATGATCGCCGCGCGGCAGGCTTGCACGACTGCAGCTGGCGTACCGGGTCTCGCTTTCAGTGGTGGTCCCAGAGATCCAATGGGATGCCCCTTGGTGAACCCACCCTCGCCGGCTTTGGAAGGTCTGAGGACGGGCGGCAGGACGATCGATTGCCTGGCGGTCTTCGCAGAGGCAGTGGCTGTGGTGACTGCGGCCGGGCTACCGGGAGCGGTAGCCGATCCGTTTTCGGCGGACGGATCGTCGCCCACACCGATACCCGTCGAAAGGCCTCCGCTTGTGTCACCGACGTTGCCGCTGGCAACGCCTGCGTCGAGCGATCCGTTACCTGCGCCGACCGAAGCTCCAACGTTTGCTCCGCCTACACCGTCGGCGCTCGTGCCCACCCCCACAGATCCGCCTTGCGAACCGCCGCTCAATCCAGCACCGACTCCGAGACCGCCGACCTTACCGCCTATACCTGTGTCAAGAGCCAAGGCGGGCCCGATTGCGATCCCCATAAACGCGGCTGCGACGTACTTTTTCATTGTCATCGGATCGGAATCCTCCAACCAAGATAGAACCATTAGATAGCTCTAATGTTCCGCCTCTTTTGGGGTGGATTCACATTCCCCGAGATCGGATCTAAGAATCTGGTCAATGGACATGATCGATGACCTTATAGGGCTGGGAATAGCTGTTGGATTGGCGCTGGCCGGTTAAACGGTCAGGCATACTCAGGGTTGCGGCTCTGACCTCATCCAATGTGAGGCCACCCACCCCCGTTTTGCCAAGTAGGCAGCGACGCAAGCCAGTCGATAACCTCGCCGGCCGGCGAACTTATCGTTTTCCGGTAGGCCCGGCGGCCGAACCCCAAGCCACCCCAGCCCCCGGCCGCCGGGCCGCTGGACGTGCATGCCTCCTCCAACGGCTGGGTTCCGTTAACTGCGACCGGGCGCAGAAATTAACCGCCGCGTGGGAACGCGCCAGGACCGAAAGCCAGACCGCTAGGATACAGATGGGCGCCGGTTGATGGGCAAGCTTTTGGGAACTTGCTTCAACCGGCGCTCACCTGGTGCGCACCGCACCAGCATCAGACTAGCACGAACCCGTGAAGCTTCCTCGATCGAATGGATGAACATGGGTTCATCCATATGGGGCAACCCGGGACTAAGGTCTGATCGTCACGCGCAGAAGTCTGTGGCCAGAAACCTTGGCCTCGCCAGACTGTTGATTAAGCGACCGTCGAGCCAAGTCCCTTCATCGACGATCACAGGGTGCCCGCACTGTGGCCGGGGGGCGTTGCGGGCACCCGCCCATGGAGCAACTATGCGATTTGGAGATATGATAGCGAACACTTTCGCTTGTTGCTTCTGGCGTCTGCTGTGTGGGGCATTTTCTTCGCCTGCGCAAAGGCCCCATGGCCAGAGCACTCCGCGAAGATGGCTCTGCTTTCCCCAACAGCCGCATTCACAACCGCATCGGTCCGCAAAGCCTGCGCAGATGCCTGCCTCCCCAACAAATTCGAGGTCAGGCTCGCGCCGTCGCGGCCGACGCTAGCCCCGTAACCTCACCCAAGAGGATCGAGCGCCGAGAGCCTTCGTTCGTATAGTGTTCTCTGGGCGCAGTTGAGAAATTCGCTATTTCCTTCCCTTCGCCTTAAGCCTATCGGTTTGTGGCCGCCGATACTGCAAATGGTAGGATGAAATCTGTCTGAATTTGGAACGAGGCTTTCAGATATGTCGACTGAGAACACAAACGGCTCGGAGAAGAGACACGAAGGCTTGGTTTCCGAAGCTCAAGCCCGGCGAGATTTTCTCAGAAAGGCGGGGCGGTTCGCGATGGTGACGCCTCCTGCTATTACTCTTCTGCTCGGCACAAGCTTGAACTCCAACGCGATCGCCAAGTCAGGTGGATCGCGTCCCGGACACGGCTGGGGGGACAAGAACGACATTCACCTCGGCCCTCCTGGCGGTGGTCCGAAGAAAAAATAGCCGTCATCCGTCGACGTGTCGCCAGCCAGTTTCGAGCAGAAGCGACACACTAAGACAGCCCGGTGCACACCCACGCCGGGCTTTTCTTTTTCGGTATCGGTGGACGCTAGTTCGCCAGAGATGCTTCACGCGCCCGATCAGCTCGGGCTTGCTCCGCCGGCGGTTCGTGGACCTCGTGAGTTTGCTGCACGAGACTCCTGGCCATAGTCTGCGACGCCGGCGTTCCTCCCCGCGCGCCAGTAGGTGACCAGCCGGCTTCCTGCATAAACATCGGGCCGAGCCGCAGCTCTACAGCAAAGCCCGCCCCGGCGCGTGGGCCGAGGCGGGTTGGGCTCTTCTAGTTGGCGGGACTCTCTAACCAAACCGCCCAAACAGGATGCGGCCGGTCAGTAAATTTGTTCTTAACAAAGGCCCCCCGGCCACCCAACGTTCGCACAATCATATGCTAATATTGTAGTCGAATCGTCACCTTAGGAGGCGCATCATGGATTCGCCGAGCAAGCTGGAGAACCTGCGCTTTACTAGATCCCTGCTGAATGTGCTCCGCCGTCGAATGCACGAGGATGGCCAGGTTCTGCTGACATACCTGATCGACATAGCCTATCTGGAAACCAGCGACCGACTGAAACAGTCCGAGAACGAGAAAAGCCCGCGCCACGGAGGGACCGATGGCGCGGGCCAGCCGATGTTTGACCATCAGCCTACTACGGAACCTGGCAGCAGGCTCCGAGGCATGAAATCAACTATCCGACACCACTAATGTTCCGCAGTCGGTGGGGGCGCATCAATGCGACTGTCCTACCAGAAGGGCATGGAATCGTGGAAGGCGAACTGAATGATGTGCGCGTCAAATATGCACTTGGCCAATGGATGGTGCGAATTGCCGAAGACGGCGTGGTAACGCGGCAGATCTTCCAGTCGAAGCCTCTCGCCGAAGAGTTTGCCGAAGTTGAGCGGATTCGGCTTGAGCTACCAAGCGAGCCACCCGTTGAACCCGCCGAGAGCGGCTAGCTGAAAAAAGGCTCCAGCGCGACGACGCAACCTCCCAAAGCGCTGGAGCCTCTCCCCTGCGCTACACCGCGGGAGCGGCTGGTGTTGGCCAATCGCCACTTCGACGTGTTCGTTCCTTGAGACTACGGTCCCTAGGTTGGTGAGACTGAAGTCTGATTGCCCCCGCAGATGGATCTGACGTCCTAAAACCTCCATCATTAACCGCTTGCTTAAATTAGGCAGTGGGGCGGAGTATTACAGGCCGATGCGACCGAAATACCTCAATCATAAGCTGGAATGCCCATACTGCCTCACCATAAGGCTGAGAATTCCTGCTGATGCTCGTCCAGATACGCCGATTTTTTGTGACGATTGTGGGGAGTACCTTGGCACCTGGGATGAGCTACAAACCGACTTTGAAAAGCAAGGCGGCAACACCGGCGTGTTTCGCATCGAGAAGGGCCGCTTCAAGCGGATCGATTAGCGTTTGTTGCTTGGTTGCCGGCGAACTTTATCCGGTTCTTCACTAAAATCCTGCACCGTGGCATGGCGAAGCTTCGGTTCGCCGCGCAAATATCTGACGCGGGCTGTGATGCCGGGCTTCAGCCATTCCGCCTTTGAGATGGCTTTCGGCAATCCTGGCGGCGGCGTCCGTCCCTTGCGCACACGCTCCCATAGACGCTCGCGCATCTCCCTGGTCAGCGCGACCGTGGCCGAGCCCGCATATTTGCCGCCGCGCGCCATGATGCCTTGCGGCGGCTTGCCGGGCTCCCGCCTGATGCCGAGCAGTTCGAAGTCGCCGATCTCCCAGCACTTGGTCTTCACCCAGATATCGGACGGGCCGCTGTGGTACGGGCTACCGCGTCGCTTCGAGACCATGCCCTCGAGCCCCATCTTGTCGACGGCTGCATAGAACTCGGCGCCGCCACCAACGACGTGCTGGCTATATTGGATGATGCCCTCGGCAGGCTTCACGAGATCCCAGAGCATCGCCTTGCGCTCAAGCGCCGGCAGCGACCGCAAATCCCAACCGTCAAGGTGCAGGATGTCGAAGGCAACAAAGGCGAGTAGCTCCGCGTTCCAAGCCATGCGCGAATGCATCCGATGGAATTTCGGCCTGCCGTCCGGATCCGGAGCGATCACCTCGCCGTCGAGGATGAGCGACTTCGCGGGAAGCTTTTCGACCGCGGCAACGATAGGCCAGTAGCGCTTCGACCAGTCGATGCCCGTCCTGGTGAACGCGCGCGCGCCGGCCCAATCGAGGATCAGCTGAGTGCGGAAGCCGTCGAATTTGATTTCGTGCAGCCAGTCGTCGCTGACCGGCGGCTCCAGGACCAGGATCGGCTCCTGCGGTTTGATAAACCTCAACCGGGCTTCGCCGGCCCCGTTACGCATCGGAACTCCACGCAAAAACTTGAATTTGATTCAATAGCGCGGAGCCGTTTCCGTTCCATTAGCTGTTGCTGAAATTCTTCTAGAGAAAAAGCCCTGCCGCCCTCACGCCTGGCTCTTCTTCGGCTCAATGTCGGGGGCCTGTTTTGCCTTGCGCAACGCTTTCAGTCTTGCCGTTCATTGCGCTCGGCGGCTTCTTTGTCCCTGATCTCGCGAGCGACCTGATTCATTCGCTCAAATCGTTCATCCCGTTCCGATTGCTTCGACATAACCATTTTTTCAACCCGCCAAACCGGCTTCGTCCTGCACGATGGCATCCAGGATCGTCTCATAGACGCTGCCTGTGTCCTCCTCGATCTCGGTGCTGCTGATGCCCAAAGCCCTGGCATCGGCGAATAGCTTTTGGGCCAGTTCGGCGACCGAGATTATGTCCGCGCGCGTGGTGTCGGGGACGTTGTTTCTGATCCATTTGTGCAAGAAGTCGGTGCCGCGCTTACTCATCTCAAAATAAGCTGGCTGAGTGTTTTAGGTTCCGCTAAAAAACCCGCTCCGGTTAACACGGCCGGAGCGGGCTCTGATCCCGGGCTGTGCGTCCCGAGGCGGCGCCCAAGCATTTGGAGCCATGTTGGTGCGCCACAATCACCAAAGATCGAGGCGAGCGGATTGTTCCGGCACGAAATGAAAAAACCCGCGCCACGGAGGGACCGATGACTCCTCCAGCCTGCTACGGACAGCGCGGAAGCGTCTCGCGCGTCCTGGCGCCCGTCTGTGGCCGCGCCATGTCATGGCGCTGATAATTCGCGTATGATGGCGGCAATCAGTCAGGGGAGGCAGCGAATTTGCGAGCAATCGAATTTTGTGCGGCCGTCGCTCTGTGCATCGTGCCATCCAGCCAACTACTGGCGGCGGATGAGGTTTCCGTCGAACGCGGTTTGTATGTTTCAATCATCGGCGGCTGCCATTTCTGCCACACGGAAGGATACCGTGAAGCCGATGGGAAGATCGACCCGGAGAAAGCATTGAAAGGCTCTTCCATTGGCTGGCAGGGTCCATGGGGGACGACCTATGCAGCAAACCTCAGGGACTCGGCGATGGGCTTTAACGAGGACAAGTGGGTCGACCACCTCAAGAACAAGGTCAATTTGCCGCCGATGCCCTGGTACCAAGTCCAAGCCATGAGCGACAGCGACTTGCGGTCCATCTATCTCTACATCAAGTCGCTCGGACCACCCGGCGAGTTGGCCCCGTTTTACCGGGAGCCCGGCAAGGAACCGAGGACCCCCTATGTCACACTAGTGCCACCTCAGACACCGAAGAAGAAGTAACGACCTATCGCCCCTTCGGCTTCGGTGTGATCTCCTCGATCTGCGCCTAGAGCCCTGGATGACCCGCTTCGCAGCCCCCCTATCAGAAGCGCGAGATTGCCTAGCGGCTATACGCCTTCGACGATAACTGAATCGTAATCAGGGGCGGACGTGCCGCGCGTATGCCGCAAGGCCAAGTAGCCCGCTGCCGCCGTGCGTGCCGCTTCGATGCTGTCGAACTCAATGACCACGATGCGGTTATGGAGCGTGCCTTCGATGGCCTCAGTCCGGCCGCCATTCACCAGCAGCGTGCCGCCGGCCTTCTTCCTAACTTCCACTGCCGCGTTCTTGTATTTTTCAAAACCGTCTGGATCGGTGACGTTGATGCTCGCAACGATGTATTCCTTGGGCCTGGCTCGCTCCCGGCCGCGTGATTTCGGGCGAATTGTATCATGGAATGGGCAGCATTGGCCGCCGTTCTATACCGGCGATGCGGGCGTCTGCGAAGCTTGCGTTTTCATTCGCCGCTGGGAACTGTCGGGGTATGACACGCCGGTCTATTGCCGAAGAGCTTGAAAACGCCGCCGATCGCATCGCGGACATCTCGCGCGCGGATCTTCAGATCATCCTCCGTCGGGCGGCATTGATGCTCCGGAACGTCGCTGGCGTGCCGCTGGACCCGATGGTTGCAGACGCGCTGGATTCTATAGCTGACGAGATGAACATCGGCCGGTCCGATCTCATTCAGATCGTGCTGCGCGAGTGGCTGGAGGCCAACGCTTATCTGCCGGTGCGAAGGATCGACGAGGACAGCGAGATGGACGGCAGCGCGTAGCTTCTTCGATGTCCTCGATCCGTAAACGATTGGGCTTGTCCAGACATGCGCTCGAGAAGGGGCCCCCCTTCAGTTGGCGGCCCCAAGGGGAAAACGCTTAGGCAGGTATCAGAACGGTGATCCGGTGGATCCCGACTTCCTTGCTTATGTTCGTAGCGTGGTCCGTTTTGCCTTTGCCGCAGGTATAGTACTCGCCCTTCTTGACGTTAAATTCCTTATCGGGGTTCGTCTTCTTAATCGTGAACTCACCGGCAGTGATGAAGCAGACCATGTCATTGTCCATGACGGATTCTACGTCGGCAGCCCCAGGTTGGAATACTGCATCGAGCACCAGAACACTTTTCATGCCTGTCATATCCGAGTCCCAAGTGCCTACCTCCACTATGCGAACGCCGGGGGCAATTTCCTTACCGTCATTTGGGCCATATGTCGGGACGATCTCCGCAGATCCGGCGGGCGTCGCCAAAGCGAGTAGAGGCGTCGCGGCGGCTGTCGCTAGACCGACTTTCAATGCAGACCGACGATTCATTTTCATCGCATCCTCCTATTGTTGGTCGCACGTGAGCGAGACACTTCATATTAGCAGGTATGCATCTAATTGGCGCTTGCCATTTATCCCCATCCCTGGCCTTGCCTTTAGGCGTTGGGGCTGGTGTCGGGCGCGAAGGCTGGAGCCTAACCTACGCGATCACACCATACGGAAACGGACCTCCTTACCCTACTTCAACATGGCGGCGGACTTTTGAGCCCGTCACTGGCCGGCGCCTTTACCCCAAGCCCCCCGCCCAACGGGCGTCGGCCAACTCCATCAGAGATGATCCTAACGCTTCTCGAAAGTCGGTTTCCAGTTGCGGTTCCTCTCCCGCTGCTGGCCTTCGTAGTCAGGAATGCATGTGAGGAATACCGGACTGCGGTTGCGGCCTTCGGCCTTGCATTTCGAGCAGCCAAAGAGGCCGACCAGATCGTCATGCATTGAGCCGTGGTCGGCGCCCAGCCTGTCGATAAGCGTCTGGATATCTAGCTTTGTGGATCTGCGGCACATCGGATGCGCGCAATTGACATAGAGGTTTTCATTGGCGGCAAGGGTGTCGGCGAGGGTCTTTTGGGCGCGCGCCTACGCCGGGGACCAGCAGAAGGTCGGCGAAGTCTGCCGGGCCACGATCCGCGGCCGCTACGATATTGCCATGCAGGCGACGCATGACGACATCGCATTCGCGCACATCATGGTGCGCCGGCATGACCAGATGCGGCAGCATCGGCTGTTCCGGGGCAGCCACAGTGCCGCGCTCCAGGGCGGAAAGCTCTCTCACAATCCGGTCCGGCCCAAGATCGCGCAGAAGTTCCAACTGTCCCTGGCGCGAAGCATCGGCGCGCCTATCGGCCAGGTTAACGATCTCGCCCTGGTTGGTACCTTCGATTGCGGCGTGCGGTTCGTCGACGAAGCTTTTCAGGCCTTCCGACAGCCAGTGATAGCGTCGCGCGACCCTGCTGTCGCCGTTCATACCTTGCTGCACAACGACCTAGCTCCCATCGTCGGTGACAATGAACCCATGCAGATAGAGATCGAAGCCGTCCTGAACGGCGGCACTGTCCACTTTGGCGACGAGCCGGCTGGCGGTCCCCAATCCCTCCCCGTCGAAGCCAACGCGTTCGCCAATCGCGGCAAGCTCATGCGGAGTTTTGCGCGAATGCGCGCCACGGCCGCCGCAGACATGGATGCCAAGCTCGCCGGAGAGCGGCGTCAGGCCGCGTTTCAGGGCGCCGACGACGCTGGTCGTGATCCCCGAGGAATGCCAGTCCATGCCCATGACGGCACCGAAAGACTGGAACCAGAAAGGATGCGCCAGGCGACGCAGCAACTCGTCGCGGCCGTAGTGATGGATGATGGCCTCGCACATGACCGCGCCAAGGCGCGTCATGCGATCACCGAGCCATTTCGGGACGCGTCCGCCATGAAGCGGAAGATCAGCACTTCCCGATCGCTGTGCCACCTGTTTCTCCGATTAAGTCCAACGCTGTATCTGATGAGGAACGAATTCCGACGCCGCCCGTTCGATCGTGAGATTAGCTGGTCAACGGGATGACGAAAATGGCTACGGCACGAGCTGCTTGGAAGGGCTTCCTGAAGATCGGATCGGTGTCATGCGGTGTCAAAATCGTCGGCGCCGTCACCGAGGCCGAGAAGATCCATTTTAGAATTCTGAACCGAAAGGACGGGCACCCGGTGAAGAGTGCCTATGTCGACGAAGAGACCGGAGACATCGTCGACGCGGAGGACCAGATCAAGGGATTTGAGGCCGAAAAGGATGAATTCATCCACATCGAGCCGGACGAGATCAAGAAAATCAAGCTGGTGTCGCAGCACACGCTTGAGGTCGACGAGTTCGTCTCGATTGCTGATATCGACACACGCTATCTGGAAAAGCCCTACTACCTTGTCCCCGCCGATGACGCTTCGCTCGAAGCCTTTGCTGTGATCCGTGACGCCATGGCCAGGAAAAAGGTCGCTGCACGTTCCTGTGTGGTTCTCTATCAGCGCGGCCGGGAGGTCCTTATCCAGCCCTTCGGCAAAGGGATGCTTTTGACGGAGTTGCGCACCCACGACGAAATGATCTCCGCCGAGACCGTCTTCAAGGATCTGAAGGCCCGCAAGGTCGATCCGGAAATGGCGGAAATCGCCGAGCTGCTGATCGAAAAGAAGCCGGCCAAATTCGACCCGTCGAAGTTCGAGGATACTTACGAAAACGCGCTGATTGCCATGATCGACGCGAAGCGCAAGGGCAAGAAACCGCCGAAGCCGGCGCCCAGGCCAAAGACCAACGTTGTCGACCTCACTTCCATCTTGCGCAACAGTCTCGCTCAGGAAGGCGGCAAAGCTGCAACCCGCGCCAAGTCGTCCGCGCGTTCGCGCAAAAGAGCATAACGTCGGCCCTGGCAAAGCAACTCTCAAGGAGCCGCAGGGCGTATGATGTAGCTGGCCAGATCAGAGGCGAGGAACAGATATGCGCCCGCCACGTCGCGCGTGTCGCCCAATCGGCTGAGCGGGATGCCCTTGATGATGTCGGCGCGCATGGCGTCGGTCAGCTTATCGCCTGTAATGTCGGTCTGGATCAGCCCAGGCGTCACGCAGTTGATGCGGATTCCGTCGGGTCCGAATTCGCGCGCCATGGCCTTGGCAAGTCCGAGCACGCCCGCCTTGGCAGCCGAATAGTGCGGCCCGCCGAAGATGCCACCGCCGCGCTGCGCCGAAACCGACGACATGCAGATGATCGAGCCGCCGCCATTTTCCCGCATAGGTGGGATGAAGGCCGGCGACATTGGACGGGTAACTGACCGGGCTCGGGCACGACGTCAATCTTCAGGCGGCTGTGGCGGAACCGTGGATCGAACAGGCGGCGACGGTGGCGCGCTCGCTCTACGCAGCGCCGAACCGCCTGACCCGGCACTCGATCACCAATCTCGACCTCAAGGCGGCCGAAGCGGTGCGCGGCCCTGGCGAACTGCCGGGCCTGCTCGCCTTCGAAACCGCGATGGATGAGCTTGCCTATGCGGTTGATATCGACCCCGTGGAGTTGCGGCTCAAGAACGACACCGCGATCGATCCCGAGTTGGGCGTGCCTTTGAATGGACGGCGACTGGCCGATTGCCTGCGCGAGGGTGCGAAACGCTTCGGCTGGGATAAACGGCCGAAGACGCCGGGTAGCCGTCGCGAGGGAGATCACCTGGTCGGCTACGGCATGGCGGCCGGGATCCGCATGCATTTCCAGGGGCCGACGGGCGTCATAGTCCGCGTAGAGCCGGACGGCCGCGTGATCGTGCGCTCCGACACTCCAGACATCGGCACCGGCACCTACACCATCGCGGCGCAGATCGCGGCGGAAAGCTTAGGGATCGGCGTTGACCAGGTGACCGTCCAATTGGCGCATTCGGACTTTCCGTCGAGCGCCGGCGCCGACGGCTCCTGGGGCGCGTCCAACCTGTCGATCGCGCTCGACCGGGCGTGTCAGCAGATCAGGAGCAAAATCGCCGATGCCGCCGGACCTAGCGCTACCCCCAACGACATCCTCGCTGAGGTTGTCCGGTGGTTTCCAGAAGGCGTTGAAGCCACCGGACAAACTATTGGCCAAGCCGACGATCCGAACTTCAGGAATTACTCCCAGAACACCTATGGCGCGGCGTTTGCAGAAGTCACCGTCGACATCGCCACCGGCGAAGTCCGGTTGCGGCGCATGACCGGCGTGTTCGCGGCCGGCCGCATCGTCAATGCCAAGACCGCGCGCTCACAGTTGATGGGCGGCATGATCTGGGGCGTGAGCTCGGCACTGCACGAGGCAGCCCATGTAGACCCGCGCTACGGCAACTGGGTGACCGGCGATCTCGCCGAATATCTTATGCCGGTGCACGCCGATATTCCGGCCATCGAGACGGTGTTGCTCGACGACTATGACAAACACGCCAACCACCTCGGCATCAAGGGCGTTGGCGAACTTGGCGTCTGCGGCACGGGGGCGGCGGTCAGCAACGCAGTGTTCAACGCAACCGACATCCGGGTCCGGGACTTTCCGATCACCCTGTCCAAGCTGCTGTCGGGACTTCCGCCGATGAGGACGGCGGCGTGACCACTCTCCGAACGCAGCAACTGGACAAGGACCGCGCTACTCGCGCGGACTGCGGATCCTACCTCCTACTGGGATCGGCGGCGAGGACGCCTACAGAGGATCTTTGAACAAGCACATTGCGTCAAATTAACAGTCCCGGAGGCGCTACGTGGCCAATTTACGCTATTGCCGTCGTCCCGGTCACTCCCACTCGACTGTTCCTAAACCAGCTAGGCGATTGATATAGCTTGGTTTTTCTTGCCTCATGCGCAGTACGGAGATCTCCGTCCCGCAAGCTTTCGAATAGCTTGACGACATACTTCTCGGCATCGCCCTTTCGGTCAGTATGAACGACCCCGAAGCGCCTGACGTCCGCGGTCAGCTCGAAAAAGTGGCGAATGGTTCGCTGCAATCCCGGGCCGTCCAACGGGCGCCAGCGAACAGGATCAAACGCGAGGCGTAATCTGCGCCGCAATTCGAGTGTCAGCGATTTGCGTACCGAGCGCCTGCAGCGTCGCCAAATACTGCCTAATCGGTCAGCGTTGCGATGATTTTTGCATCATCGGCATGAGGCGACTGCCTTCAAACACAAGAGAAAGCGGCCCCAAGCCGGCATTTCTGGACTGGCACGTCCCTTGCTTCGTTGCTTAACGTGCAGAGCGTCTAGGGTTCCGGCCGTGTCGAGTACGGCGCTGGTCCAAGAGACGCGGCCGCCAGGGATGCATTAAGGCATCCGGCGGAACACGGCGGGCCAAAATCCCGGGAGAACCCTGCACGGGTTTGCTGGCGCGAACCTCTCCCGGATGCGCGCTCCGTGAACCCCCAACAGACGTCTGGGCGCAACCCGGATCGCAAACAGGGGTACGCAATGCTTCGCAAGCTGGCCGCAATCATCCTAGCCGCATCACTCAGCCTTCCCTTCATCGCAACAGCGCAGGCAGCGCCTAAGAAAGACTTCAAGATCTGCTGGTCGATCTATGTCGGATGGATGCCCTGGGGCTATCTTTCCGACAGCGGCATCATGAAGAAATGGGCCGACAAATACGGCATCAATGTCGAGATCACCCGCATCAACGACTATGTCGAAAGCATCAACCAGTACACCGCCGGCGGCTTCGACGGCTGCTCGATGACCAACATGGACGCCCTGTCGATCCCGGCCGGCGGCGGCGTCGACACGACTGCCTTGATCGTCGGCGACTTCTCGAACGGCAATGACGCCGTCATCCTCAAGGACAAGGCCGCGCTCAAGGATATTGCCGGCCAGAAGGTCAATCTCGTCGAGCTCTCGGTCTCGCACTATCTGCTGGCGCGCGCGCTGGACACGGTCGGGCTGGTTGAGAAGGACATCGCGGTGGTCAACACGTCCGACGCCGACATGGTCGCCGCCTACGGCACCAGCGACGTCACCTCCGTCGTCACCTGGAATCCGCTGGTCTCCGAGATCGTCGCCATGCCCGGCGCTCACAAGGTGTTCGATTCGGCGCAGATACCCGGTGAGATCATCGACCTGATGGTCGTCAACACCGAGACGCTGAAGGACAATCCGGCATTGGGCAAGGCGCTGGTCGGCGCATGGTACGAAGCGATGGCGCTGATGACCTCGGGCACGCCCGAAGGCAAGGCGGCCAAGGAAGAGATGGCCAAAGCATCGGGTACGGATCTTGCCGGCTTCGACGCACAACTGGCATCGACGGCGATGTTCTTCGAGCCGGTCAAGGCGGTTGACTTCACCAACGGCGCCGAACTGCCGAAGACCATGGATCTGGTCCGCAACTTCCTGTTCAGCCACGGCATCCTCGGCACCAATGCGCCGAGCGTCGACGTGATCGGCATGAGCTTCGCCGACGGCTCGACGCTGGGCGACGCCAAGAACGTCAAACTGCGTTTCGATCCGGCCTATATGGCCCTGGCGGCGGCTGGAACGCTGTAGGGCGCGGCCATGCTGGCCAGAGGAAGCGGCGCCATGAACGCTGTGCCCGAGGGAGGCGCTGAAGTCCCGCGCGCCCCTCGGCGCAGGCCGCGGCTTCGCCTGATCAACGCGACAGTGTCGCGAGGCGGAGCCCTGTTCCTTGGGGCCCTGCCGTTTGCCGCCGTGGCGGTCGCCTATCTCTTCGCTTCGGCGCAAAGACTGGCCGTCAACCCCAGCGACAAGCTGCTGCCCTCTCCAGCACAGATGTGGTCGGCTTTCCTGGATCTTGCCACGGTTCCTGACAAACGCTCTGGCGACCTTATCCTGTGGGCAGACACTTTTGCCAGCCTGGTCAGGCTGTTCGCAGGCGTCGGTGTGGCGACGCTCGCCGCCCTTTGCCTCGGTGTCGCCATCGGCTTCATCCCGCGTGTCAGGGCTTTTCTGCTGCCCTTCGTCACCGTGGTCTGCGTTATCCCGCCCTTGGCGATGCTGCCGATCCTGTTCATCGCACTCGGCCTCGGCGAAACGGCCAAGATCACCTTGATCGCTCTCGGTGTCGCACCGGTCATGGTGCGCGACATCGCCAACCGGGTGATGGAGTTGCCGCCCGAACTCGTCGCCAAGGCGCAAACGCTCGGCGCCAACAGCTGGACCATGGTGCTGCGGCTGGTGCTGCCGCAGGTCACGCCGCGCCTCATCACCTGCGTGCGGCTAGCGCTTGGACCGGCGTGGCTGTTCCTGATCGCGGCGGAAGCCATCGCCTCGACCGAGGGGCTGGGCTACCGCATCTTCCTCGTCCGTCGCTATCTGTCGATGGACGTCATCCTGCCTTACGTCGCCTGGATCACTTTGCTTGCCGTCATCACCGACTGGTTGCTGGTGCGGCTCTCGCACGTCATCTCCCCCTGGGCTCATCCGGTGCAGGACAAATGAGCCGCATCGTCGTCCATGGGCTGGAGAAGAGCTACGGCGATGCCCGCGTGCTGGAACGCGTCAATGTCACCGCCGAGGCCGGCGAGTTCCTGTCACTGGTCGGCGCCAGCGGCTGCGGAAAATCGACCTTCCTGCGCATCCTGCTCGGTCAGGAACAGCAGAGCGGCGGCGTGGTCGTTGTCGGCGATCAGCCGATCGTGCCGCAGCCGACGCCGCAGCGCGGCATCGTCTTCCAGCGCTATTCGGTGTTTCCGCATCTGACCGCCCTGCAAAACCTGCTTTTGGTCGAAGACTTTCGCTCCGGCGGGCCGTTCGGCCGCGTCTTCGGCGTCAAACGCAGAAACGCCAGGCAAGAGGCCGATACCATGCTGGAGCGCGTCGGCCTCGCCCATGCGCGCGACCTCTATCCGGCCTCGCTCTCGGGCGGCATGCAGCAACGGCTGGCGATTGCGCAGACCTTGCTCGGCCGGCCGCAGATCCTGCTTCTCGACGAGCCGTTCGGCGCGCTCGATCCGGGCATTCGCGTCGAGATGCACGAACTGCTCACCGAGCTATGGAGCGAACACGGCATGACCGTCGTCATGGTCACCCACGATATCAGTGAGGCCTTCAAGCTCGGCACCCGTCTGCTGGTCTTCGACAAGGTCCGCCACGACCCGCAATTCCCGTCTGCCTACGGGGCGACGATCACCTACGATCTGAAGCTCGACCGCAAGAGCCGGGCTTCCGCACGAGACGTGGCCAAAGTGGCCGCGATGGTCGGGACGACCCGACTGGATAGCGCAAATGCGACGGCGGCGTCGTGAAGGAGGTTTTCATGCACAGAGACATTCCAGAACGCCGGCATCGCCGCGCCGGGCTATTCGACCGCCAGCCACGCCAGCGTTTACACCATCCGAACTTCGAGATCCGCGACATGCAGGGCTGGAAGTCGATCGAAGCGGAAGGAAAGCTGCCCGAGGACGGCTGGCGTAAAGAACAGAAATGGGCGCTGGATATGGGCCTGCCGGGGTCGGATTCGATCATCGACAAGTCTATCCCGACATTCGCGCGCGGCGAGCTGCCGCATTTCGCCGGCATCAACACCTTCCTCAAGGCGCCCTATGTCGAGAACGTCCGCGATGTCGGCAGGTATGACGCGGCCGTCATGGGCATACCCTTCGACAGCGGCACCACCTACCGGCCCGGTACCCGTTTCGGACCGCAAGGCATCCGCCGCATCTCGGCGCTCTACACGCCTTACAATTACGAGCTCGGCGTTGACCTGCGCGAGCAGATGACGCTGTGCGATGCCGGCGACGTCTTCACCATCCCGGCCAATCTCGAAAAGAGCTTCGACCAGATCACCAAGGGCGTCAGCCATGTTGCTTCGTCGGGTGCGCTGCCGATCATGCTGGGTGGCGATCATTCGATCGGATTCCCCTGCGTGCGCGGCATTGCCGACGTGACCTCCAAGCGCATCGGCATCATCCATTTCGACCGCCACATCGACATCCAGGAAAAGGATCTCGACGAGCGCATGCACACGACGCCCTGGTACTGGGCGACCAACCTGCCGAACGTCTCGGCGACAAATCTGGTGCAGCTCGGCATCGGCGGCTGGCAGGTGCCCCGCTACGGCGTGGCCGAGGCGAGGAAGCGTGGCACCAACGTGCTGACGATTTCCGACATCGAACAGATGGGGCTGGAGAAGGCGGCGGAAATCGCGCTCGAGCTTGCATGGAAGGACACCGACGCCGTCTACATCTCCTTTGATGTCGACAGCATCGATTGCGGTTTCGTGCCCGGCACCGGCTGGCCGGAGCCGGGCGGCTTCCTGCCGCGCGAAGCACTTAAGCTGCTCGGGCTCGTCTCGGCGCCGGGTATCTGCGGACTGGAGGTGGTCGAGGTGTCGCCGCCCTACGACACCTCGGACATCACCGCGCTGTTCGGCGTGCGGGTTGTCGTCGAGGCGCTCGGCTCGATGGTCGCCCATGGCAATCTCGGCAAGCACAAATCCATCATCGACAAGCCGACGAGTTTTTGACCATGCACAACGATCATCATCACCACGGCCACGACCATGGCGACGGCCACCATCACGGGCCGAACGGTCACCACCATTCGCACCCTGTCGGCCACAACGGGCCGGCCGGCAAGCCGTTGCAATGGCAGACACCGCATCTGCCGCATGCTCCCGAACCCGCCAACCCGCGGGCGACGGATCTCAATCTCGTCGAGGTCGCCTTTCTCGAAGGGTTTTCACGGGCGCCCGATCCGTCTAGTTTCCTGCGCCTCGCCGGAATTCCCTTCGTCGGCGAAACCGCCGAAGGCGTGCGGCTGCATCTTCTGCGCGTCGAGACGCAGGACATGGTCGATGTCGGCGCCGTCATGCCGCTGATCGGCGGCGGCGGCGTAACCTATCACCCGCTGCCCGCGAAACTAACGTCGCACCGGCGCCGCCTGGCCTTCGTCTACCAAGACGGCACCGGGCAAAAGCCCCTCGACTTCGGCACGGCACGGCTTTTGGCCGACAGATCCGAAGCCGCGCAAATCGCCATGCCAGGATCCGGACAATAAGCCCCGGCTTCGAACCGATCACTCCTCTTTCAGGTCCAGAACAATGAAAACAACGCTTTCGATGCTCGGCAGGCTTGCCCCGGCAACCACCGTGGTCCTCGTGCCGTCCTTGGCCTTCGCCCACAGCGGCGGCTTCCATGTCCACGGCCTTGTGAGCGGCCTGCAACACGCGCTGGCCGGCATCGACCATCTGCTGGCGATGATGGCTGTCGGCATCATCGCCACCCGCACCGGCGGCAAGGGGATCATCGTCGTGCCGTCGTGCTTTGTCTCGGCGATGGTCGCAGGCGCTCTGCTCGGTATCGCCGGCATCGGCCTGTCCTCACTGGAAACCGGGATCGCGCTGTCGCTGGTAGTCTTTGGCGCAATGATGGCGCTTGCGCAACCTTTGCCGCTTGCTGTCGCCGCCTCGCTGACTGCCCTCTTCGCCCTCTTTCATGGCAACGCTCACGGTCTCGAAGTCCCCCAGACGGCCAGCGGCATCGCCTACGCGATCGGCTTCGTCACCAGCACCGTAGCCCTGCTCGCAACTGGCGCGCTTGCCGCGCTGCCGCTGCGACGCTGGCCGGCGGCGATTCGCACGGCCGGGGTCGGCACGTCGCTGGTCGGCGCAGCACTCGCGGCGCAATTCATCTGAACGGCGGCGGGGGGCGATCGCAGCGAACAATAGGTGATCATATGCGACTGTGGCGACGCATTCGAACCGTGCTGTACCAGATCCTGAAGGTGCGGGCCGAGCGACTCTGATCGCATCCACTCGAACAATATCTACCCGCGAATGGCTGACGCCTTTCGGGGGGCTTGCGGTACGCCGCGAGGGCGCACGAGGATAGTCGGCGCGATTGCCGCATGGAATCAGTGCGGACGCCCCCGCGCGAATAGAGGTTGCCCATTATAAGTATTTTTCGCCAGATTCTCCTGGCGGGACATGTCGCACCGATCGGATGCTCGCGGAGTTCACGAAGGCGCTGACGACGCATGATGTCGAATGCGAAATCGTTCGTGCGCTTACCCATGACATCAAGCCGCTTCTGACATGGATCAGGGAACGACTGCCCATGATGACTGCAATGGGGATGCGACGCCGCTTCTTTTCGGGACGGGCCAGACGCACTGGTTGTGCGGAGGTGCTCATGCAGCCAATGTCGTAATGCGCCACCGAATTGCAAGCTCGGTGACGGCTTTAAAGAGAGGGCGCGTCCCGAATGCACGAGCCGCCTTGCTTCGGTGCCTAACGCATCAACCGAATGTCCACTTCGGAAAAATGTTCTCAGCTCGTTCGCGACACTGACAGGTTCATGGGCGTGACCTACACCTATTCCGGCTATCCGATGGTGCACGAAGCCCGGCACATGGTCGCCACCGGTCAACTTGGAAAAATTCGGACCGTCCAGGTTGAGTACCCGCTCGAGTGGATGGCGACCGCTATAGAGACCGAGGGCAATGCGCAGGCAGCTTGGCGCACAGACCCCAAGAAAAACGGCCGAGGCGGCTCGATCGGCGACATCGGCACACATGCCTACCACCTGGCGGGTTTCGTATCCGGCCTCAAGCTCGAGTCTCTCACGGCGGATCTCGCGACGTTCGTGGAAGGACGTGCACTCGATGACAATGCGCATGTACTTCTCCGTTACCAAGGTGGTGCCCGCGGCCTGCTGTGGTCCTCACAAGTGGCGCTCGGATCATCAAATGGCGTGCGTCTGCGCGTCTTCGGCGAGAAAGCGTCGCTGTCCTGGTTCCAGGAACAGCCGAACGAACTTGTCCATGCGCGGCTCGGCGGACGAACCGAAACCATCAAACGCGGCGCCGATGATGATCTCAGCGAGGGAGCAAAGGCCCGGACCCGTACTCCGCCGGGACACCCTGAGGGGTATCTTGAAGCTTTCGCCAACCTCTATGCGGGGTTCGCGGAAGCGATCAACGCCAAGCGTGACAAGCGCGAACCCGCAGCCATAGGCCGCGATATCCCGTCGGCCTACGATGGCCTGAAGGGCGTCGCGTTTGTCGATGCCGTGGTTGACAGCGCAAGCGCGCAAGACCCGTCCTGGCTGACGCCTGTCGCGGTGTGACAAGTCGCAATTGGAAAGTGGATTGGCCAAGAGGCCGTAGACACACATCCGATTGAGCTTGGCCAGTTGGTTCAAGATCCTGGTTCGTCGCGGTGACGGTCGCGCGCCTCCCGTCGCACTGGCGAGGAGCAATCACGTCTACGCCACTGGGAGATGACGCTACGAAGCTCGAGGACCCGGAACTGTTCTGCCTGGAACCTGTTCTCGCGCCCACCCGCAGCGGCCTTTGCTCCTACCGGGTGGATGCTTTCAAAAAGAAATTCCATCGGAATCGGCTGCTAAATCGGCAGAGATCAACCGAACTGGCGCGCGCCTTCCAGCATTTTGAGGCTGTGGCCGAGTTCGGAACCGCCTAATTGCACGTCGTTGCCGCCGATTACCGCACGCATCGTTGCAGGGTCTTTCGAAACCAGGGGGCTTGGGCTACGTATGAGGTGCAATCAGCTAGACGGAGAATTTGACGAACGGGCCCAAAACCATTCACTCAGAAGTCAGAAACTTACCCGATAGCGCTCAATTCAAACTCGAAGAATTAAGCATAAGCCACTGATTTGTAACAAATTGGTGGGCCCGGAGGGTCACCGTTTTCCACACAAAATCAACACGTTACCGGATGGTTCGCCAACCCGTTTCCTTCGTATTCTCTCTGGCGAACCTAAGGACCAGGAGGAGGACTAGTTTTCCATGCACGCGGTGTCACTTTCATCCTACAAGAAGGGGTCGATGAACCCGTGACGAGCGCGGCTGGTTTGGGGCCGCGAGCAGACAGTCCGCTTACGGATGCTTCAGACCGAAGCCCCTCTCTCCCTTGCGAACTTACTGTGCACAAATCTGGGTGGGGCGTCAGCGAATGCGGCTTCCTTCTCCATCGAACACCCGCGCGCGGGTCGGCTGAAAGCGCAGCGTGATTGTCTCGCCGAAACCCGGCTGGTCCTCGCGCCGTTCGGCAACCACGCTCTCGCCGCTCGCCAGGGCGCCGTGCACGTAGGAGGTCGATCCCAAGCGTTCGGTGACGTCGACTGATAGCGAGAGAGTCACGCCATCTTTCTCGTCGAGATGTTCGGGCCTGATGCCGAGTGTGACGGCGCGGCCGTTTTCCAGCCTCGTTGCCAGATGCGTTATGTCCACCCTCGCCTCGCCAGCGAGCAGTGCCTTGCCGTCATCCGCCACCGTCGCCTTGAGGAAATTCATGCGTGGCGTGCCGATGAAGCCGGCGACGAAGGCATTGTCTGGATCGTCGTAGAGCGACAGCGGCGTGCCGGTCTGCTCGATCTTGCCTGCCTTCAGCACAACGATCTTGTCGGCCAGCGTTAACGCCTCGGTCTGATCATGCGTGACATAGACCATGGTGCGGCGGATCGACTGGTGCAGGCGCTTGATCTCGGCGCGGAGCTCGGTGCGCAAGGCGGCGTCGAGGTTTGAGAGCGGCTCGTCGAACAGGAACAGGCGTGGATCGCGCACCAGCGCCCGGCCGATGGCGACGCGCTGGCGCTGACCGCCGGAAAGCTCGCGCGGCAGCCGTGACATGAGCGGCTCGATCTGCAGCAGCCGCGCTACACCCGCGACCTTCTCGTCCGAAGTTCTGCGGTCGAGGCCGCGCATCTTCAGCGGAAAGGCGATGTTCTGCGCCACCGTCATGGTGGGATAGAGTGCGTACGACTGGAACACCATGGCGACATCACGGTCTCGCGCGGGAAGGTTGGTGACGTTGCGGTCGCCGATGACGATGGTGCCGGAATCGATCGGATTGAGACCTGCCACCGCATGCAGCAGCGTTGACTTCCCGCAGCCGGACGGGCCGAGCAGCACGACGAACGAGCCCTCCTCCACCTCGACCGAGACGTCGTCCAGAACCTGAACCGCGCCGTAGGATTTCGATACCGACCTGATCGAGAGTTGCGCCATCGAAATTTCCTATCCCTTCACGCTGCCAAGCGTCATGCCGCGCACGATCTGCCCTTGCACCAGGACACCGAGCACGATCATCGGCAGCATGATGAGGGTGGCAGCCGCGGTCAGCGCGCCCCACTGGATGCCCTGGAATGTCAGGAACGACGTTATCGAAACCGGCAGCGTCTGCGTGTCGCGGCCGGTGAGCACCAGAGCTACGAAGAACTCGTTCCAGGTGAACAGCACGCACAGGATCAGCGTGGCGACGATGCCGCCCCGCGCCGCCGGAAGATAGACGTGCCAGAAGACCCTGAACTCGCGCGCGCCGTCGACGCGGGCGGCATCGCGCAATTCTTTCGGAATGTCGTCGAAGAAGGTGATCAGCAACGAGATGGCGAAGGGCACGTTGACGAAGGCATAGGCGGCGATCAGCAGCCAGTGCTTGTTCAGAGCGCCGATGCGGGTCGCCAGATAATACATCGGGATGACGAAGAGCAGCGCCGGCGCAATGCGCAGGCTGAGGATGAATTTTTCCTTTGAGCGGCGCAATTCGGCAGGCTGCTGCGCCAGCCCGTAGGCGGCGATCGAGCCGATGGCCACAGCAAGCGCGCTGGAGAGGATCGAGATGATGAAGGAGTTGGCGAAAGCGCTGAGGAAACCGCGATTGGCGAACACCGTGCGATAGTTGTCGAGCGTCGGGCTGAACAGCCAGACGGGCGGGATGGCGAAGGCATCGCGCGTCGTCTTGAAGGAGGTGACGACCACCCAATAGAGCGGGAACAGCACTGCCAGCAGCAGAAGCAGCAGACCGACGCAGAACAGCGCGCGCCTAGCCATCAGCGGTCCCCCGTCTTCGGGAACAGCACGCTGTACATGGTCAACAGCGCGACGTTGGTGAAGATGGTCAGGATGATGGCGATGGCGAGCGAATAGGAAATGTCGAAATTGGTGAAGGCGACGATATAGCCGTAATAGTTCAGCGTCTCGGTCGACAGCGCCGGTCCGCCGCGGGTCATGATGTAGAAAAGGTCGAAGGCCTTGATGCTGTCTATCGCCCGGATCAGCGCGACGATGGCGAGCGCCCGGCGCAGCATCGGCAGCAGCACATACCAGGTGACCTGCCATTCGCGGGCGCCGTCGACGCGTGCGGCGTTGAGCGGATCGGTCGGTGCCGATTCAAGCGCCGCCATCACCAGAAGGATTACGAAGGGCGTCCATTGCCAGATGTCGGCGATCAAGACCGCAAACAGCGCGATCCGCGGGCTGCCCAGCCAGTCGACCTGGGCGATGCCGACCAGTGACAAAAGGTAGTTCGCCATGCCGGTAGCGGAATCGAAGAGGAAGCGCCAGGTGAGGCCAACGACCACCGGCGTCATGATGATGGGAACCAGAAGCAGCGTCCGTACCAGCCGCTTCATGGCGAAGTTGCGGTCGAGGAAAAGCACCACCGCAAGACCGAGCGCGATCTCGATCACGGTCGCAAGCGTCGTGAACAGTACGGTACGCCAGAGTGCGGCCATGGCGCGCGGATCGCCGAGGAAGCGGATGTAGTTGTCCAGCCCGACGAATTTTTCCCGTCCTGCCCGCATCAACGAGAGGTCGTGCAGCGATATCCAGATCACGAACAGCGTCAGCGCCACCGACGCCACGGTGAGGCAGACGATAACCGGCTGGAAGAAATGCCTGGTCGGATCCGACGCTGTGGCCACGGTGCTCAATCCATCAACCTCGCCATTGATCTCGCCCTGCCGCGCACAGGGAGCGCACGCGGCAGGGCACGCCTCTTCGCCTTATCGGGCGAGCGCGGCGTTGTTGGCGTCATCGGCCTCCTTCAGGGCATCGGCGGCGCTTGCGGTCCCGGCGAGCGCCTTGGAGACGGCGATGCCGGTGTTGTTGATGATCTCGTTCGCCTGTTCCACCGTCGGCAGATATTGCGGATTGCCGGCGTTGATGGCGGCGATCATGCCTTCCTTGAAGGCGCCGTAGCGCTTGCCGAAACTGTCGCTGTTGAGCGCCGAGAGCGAGGTCACGCCGGAGTTCGGATCGGTCTCGATCGACTTCAGCTGCTGCTCCTTGGCGGTCGCCCAGGCGGCGAAAAGTGCTGCCGCCTCCTGGTTCTTGGATTCGGCCGAGACATACATCGAATGCACCGCGAGCGAGGACGAGCCACCCTTGGGCGAGGTCGACTTCATCGGCACCGGCACGTAGCCGACCTTGCCGACAACCGTCGAGACCGCAGGGTCCTCATTGTAGGCGCCGTTGACGGTGGCATCGAGGGTGATCGCCGCCTTGCCCTGCTGGAACAGCAGCCGGTTCTCCTCCCAGCCGAAATTGGCGACGCCGACCGGGCCGTAGTCCTTCAGCACTTTTGTGAAGGCGTCGAGCGCGGCGGTGCCTTCCGGTGTCGCCAGCGCCGACTTGCCGTCGGCGCCAAGGAAAGAGCCGCCGAAGCCCCACAGATAGGCCGCCCAGACATAGACGCCCTGGATGCCTTGCTGGCCGCGCATTGTGATGCCGGCAATCTCCTTGTTGGTCTTCTCCGAGATCGTCTTGGCGGCGTTCTCGATGTCCTCGAAGCTCTTGGGTGCTGCCAGCCCGTACTTTTCGAACAGGTCCTTGCGGTACATGACGAAGGTGCTCTCGCCATAGACCGGCAGGCCGTAGAGCTTGCCGTCGAGCACGTTGGTGTCGAAGTAGCCGGGCACGAAATCGGCCTTGTCGAAATTCTCCTTGTGCTTGGCCAGGAAATCGTCGAGCGGCACGATGTAGCCGGACTTCACGAAACCCGGCAGGTAGATGATGTTGTTCTGGACGACGTCGTAGCGGCCGGACTTGGAGGAGAACTCCAAAAGCTCCTTCGCCGTGATGTCGGCCTCGGGAACGACTTCGATCGCCACATCGATGCCGGTCTTGTCCTTGAATTCCGGCAGCATCTTCTGGATAGCGTCGGTGGTCGGATGGCCCTCGAGCAGCACCGAGATCTGCACGCCGTTGAAGGGCTTATCATCGGCCGAGGCCGGGGCTGCAAGCGCGAGCGCGGCGGCGGCCGCGCCAAGCATCAGTAGATTGCGTCTGCTAGGCATGTTTTCGTCTCCCATTGTTGGGCCGCTTGGCCTCGTTCAGTTTCGCGTCGTCGGTTTGCCGGAGTTCAACCGAGGCGCACGATTTCGCCGCTCTCGGCCGATTGCATCATCGCAAGGGTGAGTTCGAGCGAACGAAGGGCTTCCTGCCCGGTGGCGATCGGCATCGCCGCGCCGTCCAGCCAGTCGATCAGGCCGCCGAGCTGGCGCGCGAGGTCGCCGTCGATGCGGCCGTTGAGCAAAGGCCAGTGCTGGGTGTCGATCTCTCGAGACCCCTCGTTGCTAGCGAAGTAGAGCCCGCTGTCGCCGCACTGAACCTCGAAGGATCCATCGGTGCCGATGACCTCCATGCGCGCGTCGATCATGTGGCGTGCGCCGGAGGGCAACGACCAGGCGCTTTCGAAATTGACCACCGTGCCGCCGGAAAAGCGCACGATGGCGGCGATGCTGTCCTGTGTGCCGGAGCTGCCAAGCAGCCGGTCGGTCTGTTGGGCATAGATCGAGACCGGATGCTGGCCTTCGAGCATCCACAACACCATGTCGACGTCATGCACGGTGACATGAAGTGCCAGCGGCAGCTTGCCGCCATAGCGCTTCGGGCCTTCGGTGCGGGCGCTGTTGCGCCGGGCATAGATGTGGATCGGCTCGCCGATCCGGCCCGAAATCATCAGTTCCTTGGCGGCGGCGTAGCGCGGGTCGAAGCGCAGCAGATAACCGACGCCGAGCTTGACATTGGCCGCCTCGCAGGCGGCGATGATGGCCTTGGCGTCCTCGACTTTGGAGGAAATGGGCTTCTCGACAAAGATGCTGATGCCGGCTTCCGCCACCGCAGCGGCGGGCGCCAGATGCAGGTTGTCGGGCGTGCAGATCGAGACGAGATCGAGATCGCGCTCCGTGCTGAGTAACGCCTGATGGCTGTCATAGATCTTGCAGCCGGGTGCCTTCGCCGCGACGGCCTCGGCAAGCACGCGGTTGGGGTCGACGATGGCCGCGAGTTCGGAGCCCACCATGTTGGCGAAGATGCCGGCATGCATGGAACCCATGAAGCCTGCACCGATGACGGCGACGCGGCGGCGCTTGATCATTTGGGGTTCCTTTTCAATTGCGGGTGGGCGCTCCAGGCGGCGACTTCGTCGGCGAAACGGCGGGTGACGGCATCGGGCCGGGTGATGGCACCGCCGACAACGATGAAGCGGGCTCCAAGTTCGAAGCAGCGGACGGCTTCCTGCGGGCTCCAGATGCGGCCTTCGGCGACGAAGGGCAGGCCGGCGCGGGCGAATTCCTCCATCAGGTCGAAGGCGGGGCCGCGCTGCTCGCTGGAGTAATCCGTGTAGCCGGCCATAGTGGTGCTGACGAGGTCGGCGCCGGCATCGAGCGCTCGCCGGCCTTCGTCCAGCGTGGCGACATCGCCCATCGAGAGCCGCCCCCTTGCCGCGATGGCGGCGAACATATCCTTCAAACTGGCCGGACGCGGCCGGCTGGTGGCGTCGATGGCGACGATGTCGGCGCCGGCCTCGACAACCGCAGCGACATCGTCGAGCGAGGGCGTGATGTAGACCTCGGTGTCGTCGCGCTTGGCCTTGATCAGGCCGATGACCGGAACTTTCACCATCCTGCGGACAGCGGCGATGTTCGCCGCGCCTTCGATACGGATGCCAGATGCGCCGCCCAGCACGACGGAGCATGCCATGGCCGCGATGTGGCCGGGAGCGTCGAGCGGCATGCCGGCCTCGGCCTGGCAGGACACGACCATCGTTCCATCGAGTGTGGCGAACAAATCGCCCTGCTTGGCCTGCACCGGGGCATCTCCTGGTAGAGCATTACCCCGTTAATCAAACGTCGATGAAAGTTTTTGTCAAGAAAATATTTTGGATGAAAATTTCCATCATCTTCTCAATCGGGCGAGCATGGCAGCGCCCAGCAGCCCAGCATCGGCGCCGGCTTGCGCGGCGACGATGGGGCGCTGGAAGATGCGCGGCAGGTCGAGCGAACGCACCCGCAGCGCTTCGATGAAGCCAGGCGCGAGGCCAACGCCGCCGCCAATGGCGAAGCAGTCGACATCGACCGACGCCGTCAGGTCGGCGAAGCCGTTGACCAGCGCATCGACCGCGCTGGCAATGATCTTGGTGGCAACGCTGTTGCCTCCTGTCGCCGCCGAGAACACATCGGGCGCCGCGACTTTGCGGCCGAGGCGTTCGCTGCCGAGCCGTGCGAGCGCGGTACCGGAAGCGACGGTCTCCAGGCAGCCGTGCCGGCCGCAGCCGCAGAGAATGCCGCCAGGCCCGGAGCGCGTATGCCCGACATGGCCGGCGAGGCCGGTGGCGCCGCTCTCCAGCCTGCCATCCACGACAAGTCCGCAGCCAATGCCGGTCGAGACGGTGAAGAAGGCGAAGTTGCGAACCCCCTTACCGGCGCCAAGCGTGAATTCGGCCCAGGCGGCCGCCTGCGCATCGTTGACGACGAGCGGCGGCGTGCCGAAGGCGCGTTCGATCGCCGAAGCCAGCGGGTAGCCGTCCTCGATCGGCAGGGTCTGAGGGTTGAGCGCGGTCAGTGCGCCGTCTCGCACAATGCCGGTGGTGGCTACGGCGACCGCACCGAAGCCCCCGTCCGGCGCCAGCTCGGCGATGGCTGCGATGAGATCGTCGCCCCTGCCGGTGCGCGGCGTCGGCGCCTGGCGCCGGTTGGCAACACTGCCGCCGCTCACCTCAGCGATGGCGATCTTGGAGCCGCCAATGTCGATGGCGAGCACCGGCAGGTTAGAAGCTGCGGTCACTCACGACCTCCGCCGTACGGCTGAGCTCGACCAACCGCTTCGGATCCTGCCTGGTCATCTCGGCCACCAGTGCATCGACGATCAGCAACTGGCTGATCTTCGAAGGAAAGGCGCCGCCCGTAAGCGGCGTCTCCGGCCAGGAGGCGATCAGCGCCAGGTCGCAGGCGGCGATCAGCGGGCTCTTCGAACGATTGGAGATGCCGATGACGAAGGCACCCTTGGAACGCGCGAGCTCGGCGATGCGCACGGCATCGATGGTCGAGCCCGAGCTCGAGATCACCACTTGCACCGTGCTGGGCTGGGCGGTTCCCGCCGCCATCACCGCCAGATGCGCGTCGCCCATCGCACGGCTGAACTTGCCGATGCGGGTCATTTTGTAGGCGAGGTACTGCGCCGTCACGGCAGAAGCGGCGATGCCGAAGCACTCAACCGCGGTCGCGCCCAGCAGCTTCCGCGAGGCGGTGGCGATGTCTTCTCGCACGATCAACTGCTCGGTCTCGCGCAACGAGATAATAGCGGTTTCCACCAGTCGCTGGATATCGTCGGTCGGCGAGCCGATGTCTCTGGCACGCTCGTCAGTCGCCAGTTCCTTGGCCAGGGCGAGCTTGAAATCCTGGAAACCTGTAAAACCCTGGTCGCGGCAGAAGCGCATGACGCTCGCCTCCGACGATCCAGACACCTCGGCTAGTTCGGTGATGCTTTGGCGCAATGTTGCGTCGGGCTGCGCCAGCACCATCTCGGCGACGCGCGCCAGCGCCGGCGACATGTCGCCCGCCGCTGCTCTCAGCGAAGCTATCAGCGCGTGTGTCATGAAGGTTCCTGCGTGCGTTGGTTCAAAAATGCTCCGCCACCCAGGGCGGCGGTCCGGCGAAGAGCTGGTCACAGCGGCGTATGTCAGCCGAGTCGCCAGCGAGGAGCCCATACTGCGCTAGTTTCGAGGCGCTGCGAAAGCCCGTGAACAGCTGCACGAAAGCCGGCGCCTGCATCGACACCGCCGGACCGGTTCCCCCGTCGCTTACCTGGACCCCACCGCCGACGATCTCAACCTGAAACGCGGCATCGCCAATGCGGAGCGCCAGCCTTGCCTGGTCGACATGGTAGCCACGCTGACGCAAGGCGGCGACGGGGTCGAGAACCCGCAACAGCCACTCCTCCTGATGGGCAAGCCGCCAGCCCTTGTCCGGCATCGCCGTCACCAGATCGTCCTGCGGGGCGCCGTGCCAGCGCACCGTTCGATAGACCGAGCGGAACCGGGCGAGGAAAGAGAGCAGGCCAAGCGCCGCTTCTGGCGAGGCCGCGTGCCAGTCCCTCACATCGAGGCAGGCTTTGTTGCCCATGTCGAGGATCATGTACGCACCCATGGCCAGATAGGCGGCGAGCGCGTCGGTCGGGGTGCGTCGCAACTCGTTCCAGTGCGCGGTCGCGCGCGTGAGGAGGCCGGATTCCCGAAGCGTCTTTTCGGTGTAGGCGGTGACAAGGCGCGGATCGTCGAGTTCGACGCGCTCGAAGGCGAGACGACTCGAGGAGGGCAGCGCTGCCGTCTCGGCCTCGTAGACGATTTCGTGGCCGGCGAGTTCGAAGCCGGCCCTGCGGTAGACCGGCCGCGTCGAGGCAAAGAGCGAAGCTATGCCTGCGCCGTTCGCCTTTGCTTCCTCGCAGAGTGCATCGACGAACGGCACGGCGAGCCCCTGCCCTCGACGCTCCGGCGCAATCGCAACATGGGCGATGTTGGCCGCCCGCACCGGCCTGCCATGGAAGACATGAGCCGTCTCGAGCAGCGCCGCGCACACCACCGGACGGCCGTCCTCGCCGCGCAAGAGCCGCAGCGTCTCGATCCCAATGTTGATGATGTATTCGTGCGAACGCGCCTTGCTGAAAGCGAAAGCCCAGCTCAACAAGCTCGCGATATCCGTGACATCTTCATTAGTCGCCGCCTCAATTGTGAAGTTTTTTTTCATACTATCCCCACTCATGACGCTTTTCATCATAGCGGGAAAATGAGGACGCGCAATGGGGCTGCTCAACCCCGACAAATTCGTCTCGGCATCGCTTTAGCGATGGATTGCAAGGCGTTGTAAGTTTCAGCTGGTCGATTTTGGCTTGGCCGCGTCTGCTTTTTGGGGCGCATCATGATTGAACGCCGCGACCGGATGAGGCGCAAAGCTGCCGTTCGGTAGAAGATAAATGCGATCAGCAAGTAGCTGGACAAGCTTCTTGAATCAAACTTGGGCGAACCGCTTCGTAACCCATTGACAAATAACGATTATGTTAGTCGCCGAGGGTCACCGTTTTCTACAGAAAATCAATACGTTAGCGGATGGTTCGCTAAGCCGTTTCCTTCGTATTCTCTCGTATGGTCTGGCGAACCATCGGACCAACAAGACGACTAGTTTCCATACGAGCGGCGCAATGCATGTTGACCATAGCGCTATGAGGGCGGCCGCATTGGGGCCGGGTCCACTTCCGGAAAGGACTGGCCCGAGAGGCGCATTCCGCCAGCGACGCAATATTAGCCGTAATAAGTTACTGTCGGTTGTCCGAGCCAGGACGCTTCGCGCCATAGGCGGCGTTGTACACTCGGCGACAACAGCAGACCTTACGGCAGACTGAAACCGGCATAGGGCTTAAGCGGGACGATTTCGAAATCGAGCATCCCTGCCCTCGCCAGCGGCAGCGTCGCCAGCGTCTCGTGAACTTCACCCTCGTCCTTTGCCTCAACCACCTGGCAAGCGCCGGGCATGTCGCCGCGATGCCAGATCTGGCGCGTGAAGCCGATGCTATAGAGATGGCGGGCCTGTGCCCCCTCGCTCGGTACCAGCTGTTCGAAATCCGCGTCGCTGAATTGGTTAGTCCGCCGGCGAGACAAAACGAGGAATTGCATAGGTTTGGCCCCTGTACTCAGGCGACTGCTGCCATCGCGTGATGGGAAGGATCAGACCGGACGCCCTTCACCAGATCGGCGCCTTTTTCACCAATCATCATCGTCGGCCCATTTGTATTGCCGCTGATCAGCACCGGCATGATCGATGAGTCGATCACTCGCAACCTGTCGATGCCACGCACCCGCAATTCCGGGTCGACGACTGCGGTCTCGTCGACGCCCATCTTGCAGGTGCCGACGGGGTGATAGTCGCAGCACGCATATTGCCTGATGTAGGCCATCAGTTCCTCGTCGGTCTTCGCGACCGGCCCAGGCAGCCGTTCGACTTTGATGAACTTGGCGATTTCGCTTTGCGCCAGCACTTCCCGGATGATCCGTACCGATTTCAGAGCCATGCCGCGATCATAGGGATCAGAAAGATAGTTGGGGTCGACCAGCGGGTCGTCGGCGGGGTTCGACGAGCGCAGCTTCACCGAGCCGATGCTACGTGGTCGAAGGAATGTCGAGTTGATGGTAAAACCATGCCCGTCGAGTCGCGTCTGGCCGCCGCGCACGACCATCGCTGGCGCGACGTGGATTTGCAGGTCGGGTCGCTCCGCTCCCTCGCTCTGGAAGAAACCGCCGCCCTCGACTATGACCGAGGCGGCAGGGCCATTGCGATAGAGCAGCCAGCGAATGCCGTGCAGGAGTGCCTTGGGATAGCGATCCTGGCCGTCATAGCTGATCGGGTCCTTGAGCGTCAGATGAACGTTGGTGCAGAGATGGTCCTGGAGGTTCCGGCCGACACCGCTGAGATCGGTGATCGGCGCGATCCCGAGAGCTTTCAACTCGTCGGCCGGTCCGATACCGGACAGCATCAGCAGGCGCGGCGAGTTGATGGCTCCTGCCGATACGATCACCTCGCTTTCGGCCCGCAGCACCTTCCGCGACTTGCCCTCGGAAAGTTCGACGCCGACGGCGCGGCCGTTCTCGACGACGATCCTTGTGACCCGGGCGTGTGTCCTGACCGTCAAGTTGGGCCGCCTGCTGACGGGATGCAGATAGGAGACAGCGGACGAGCGGCGGCGGCCATCGCGGCAGGTGACCTGGTAGAAGCCGGCGCCATACATGGTGTCGCCATTGAAGTCGGGATTGTACGGCAGGCCATATTGTTGCACGGCGCGAACAAAGGCCCGGGTCAATGGATGCGGGCCGACCTGATCTGAGACTGCAAGCGGACCGCCCTGCCCGTGATAGCGATCGGCGAGCCGATCATTGTCCTCGGATTTGCGGAAATAGGGCAAGATATCCTCATAAGCCCAGCCGTCATTTCCGAGTGCTGCCCAATTGTCGTAGTCCTCCTTTTGGCATCGGATGTAGATCATCGCGTTGATCGAGCTCGACCCGCCAAGTGTCTTGCCCTGCGGATACCAGATGGAGCGGTTGTCGAGGTTCTTCTGCGGCACCGTGTGGAACCGCCAGTTGACGCCCGGCCCGAACAGCTTGCCGATGCCGCCAGGAATATGGATCATCGGATTCCAATCCCGGCTGCCGGCTTCCAGCAGCAGGACCTTGACTTGGGGATCGTCGGACAAGCGGTTTGCCAGCACGCAACCGGCCGAGCCCGCGCCGACAATGATGTAATCCCACATATTCTGCCTCCACTCGCGCCCGAAGGCGCCTACCCGCCGACGCCGCTAAACCGGCCGCCGGCCCCTTGCTCCTCGGTCCTATTTGCCCCTGAAGGCCGGCGCCCGTTTCTCGGCAAAGGCTCGTAGACCTTCAATCCGATCCTCCTTGCCGAACGCCTCGACGGTCAGCCGGTGCTCGATCTCGAGCCCGCTTTGCAGCTCGGTTTCGAATGCCGCCTGAACGGCCTTCTTGGCATAGGGCGTGATGGCAACCGACTTGGCGGAGATCGCAGCGGCGATCTCCAGCGCGCGCGGCAGGAGCCTGTCGGCCGCCACGACTTCGCTGACCAGTCCCTTGCGCTCGGCGAGCGTCGCATCGACCATGTCGCCGGTCAGCACCATCTGCATGGCAAAGGATTTGCCGACCAGGCGCGGCAGCCGCTGCGTGCCGCCATCGCCCGGAAACGATCCGATCTTGATTTCAGGCGTCGCGAATTGAGCTGTCTGCGAGGCGATGATGATGTCGCAAAGCAGCGCAAGCTCCAGCCCGCCGCCCAGCGCATAACCATTCACGGCGGCGATTATCGGCTTGGAGAAGCCCTCGATGGCGCGCCAGCATGCCAGGCGCTCCGGATCGGTATAGGAGGCGACGCCGCGTTCCAGCATGTCAGAAATGTCGGCGCCCGCCGCAAAGGCGCGACCGGCGCCCGTCAGCACCACGCAGCCGACCTCTGTGTCGGCTTCAAAGCCAGCAAGCAGTTGGCTCAATTCGCCCAGCAGCGCTTTGGACAACGCGTTCAGCTTGTCCGGCCGGTTGAGCGTCAGCAGCCGGATGCCGGGCGCCGGTTCCACTGCCTGAACGAGGCGGTCCATCATCGACTAAGCGACCTTCCTGTAAAGCGTCTCGGCGCTCAATCCGGCAGCAGCCAGCAGTCCCCGGATCTTCTCGATCTCGGCGGGGCCTGGCTTCATCAATGGAGGCCGGACATGAGCTTCGTCCAGTCGCCCGAGCAGCACCAGCGCCTCTTTCATGCGATTGTGCATATCGAGAAGCGGCGCGTCATAAAAGGCCCGGACCGTCGGATAGATACGGTCGTTGATCGCCTTGGCAGTCTTGAGATCGTTTGCCTGCACGGCGCGGTACAGCGCAACCTGAAGGCTGGCGATGACGCTGCCGGCGCCTGACAGGAGCCCGTCGCAGCCAAGCGCCAGCGAGCCGAGCAGCCAGGCGCTGTGGGTAGTCAGGGTGTTGACCGGACGGTCTAGGGCTTTCAATTCGCGGATCTGGCGTTCATGCAAATTGCCGTCGCCGCACTGGTCCTTGATCGCGACGATTGAAGGAAAGCGACGGCAGAGTTCGAGCAACGTCGGCAGTGGGTAGGCAAGGTTCGATGCCAGTGGATACTGAAACAGAATGATCGGAAGGTTGGACGCGTCTGTGATGCGCTTGAGGTGCTCGACGATCATCTCTGGCCGCAAGTACCCGCCAAGCGTCATGAAGTCCGGCGGGAAAACCAGCAGCGCGTCGGCACCCTCCCGCTGCGCGTAAGCGGCGATGCGCGCGGCCTCGAGGCTGGAGTTTGTGTAGACACCGACAATGGTCGGAACCTGATCCTGCAACACATCCTTGGTTACCACGATCGCGCGGTATTGCTCGTCGATGATGAGCGCGTGCACTTCGGCCGCATGACCATTGATGGTGATGCCGGAAATGCCTTCGACCGAGGAGACGTCAGCGAGGTGCTTGCGGTAGGCGCTCTCATCGACAGCCAGATCGGCGGTGAACGGCATCAGGCAGGCGGGAATGACGCCATGGGCAGCAAACGGTTTCTTGTCGCTCATCATTCAGTTCCTATTTGAAATCTCGGGACGCCGCGCCAGTGCGGCGTCCCGTTGCCCAGGGAGGACTTAGAAGCCCTTGCCGATCATGTCGGCGATATTGTCCGGGGTCACTGAGACCGTTGGCAAGGTGATCGTCTCCGGGACCTCTTCACCCTTGGCCACTTTGTAAGCGGTCTCGATCCCTTCCGGCGCCACGAACGGATAAACGAAGGTTGCGGCGAGCTTGCCCTGTTTGACTGCCTCGAAAGCAGTCTCCTGGCCGTCGATACCGACCACCGCCACTTCATTGAGCCGGCCGGCGGCCTCCAGCACCTGGATCGCGCCGAGTGCCATCTCGTCATTGTGCGCGTACACCGCCTGGATCTGGCCGGGACCAAACCGCTGCACCATGTCTTCCATGAACTTCACCGCCTTGTCGCGGGTGTAGTCACAGTTCTGCGATGCGACCACCTTCATGTCCGGGTGCTTTGCGATCGCTTCCGCAAACCCGTTGTTGCGATCGATGGTGGCCGATGCCCCCGCCGTCCCCTGCAACTCGATGATGTTGCCTTTGCCATTCAATTTCTTCGCAAGGAATTCGCCCGCGCCAACGCCGAGCGGCAGGTTCTCGCCGCCGACATGAACGGTGACGGGCGTGTTGACCTTGCGGTCGAGAGTCACAACCTTGATCCCGGCATCCATTGCTTCCTTGACGACCGGCGTCAGTGCCTGCTCCGTCAGCGGCGAGATCATCAAAACTTTGATGCCTTGTGCGATCAGGCTTTCGACGTCCGCCACCTGCTTGGAAGCATCGTTGTTGCCGTCAGTGACGATGAGATCGACATCCGGATAATGCTCGGCCGCGTACTTCTTGTTGCCCTCCACCATGGCGACGCGCCAAGGATGGTTCATTGTGCCTTGGCTAAAGCCGATCTTGATCTTGTCCTGAGCCAAGACCGCGCCCGGCATCATGGCGCCCAGTACCAGGGTGGCGGCAAGAGCCGTGGTGCGTAGGAAATGTCTGCGACTGGTCATTTTTTCACTCCTCCATTGTTTTTCATTTCAGGCTCCAAAGCGCGACGGCCGGCCCGTCTGGCAAGTGCCGCCGCGCATGGATGTCAGGACCGTCTTTTGTGACGGTAGACCTCGAACATCACCGCGGTGATGATGATGGCGCCCTTCACGATCTGCTGCGTGAATGGCGATATGCCTAGCAGATTCAATATATTAGCCATGACAGCAATGATTGCGGCGCCGATCACGGTGCCGATGACGCCGCCTTCGCCGCCAAACAGGCTAGTGCCGCCGATGACGACGATAGAGATGGCCTCGAGTTCGAGATTGGTGCCAGCGGTGGGCTCACCAACGGTCAGACGCGAGACAAAAACCAGGGCGGTCAGCGCCGACAGCACTCCTGAGATGGCATAGACCGACATCAACACGCGCGGCACGTTGATGCCGGCAAGCCGCGCCGCCTCGGTGTTTGAACCGACCGCGTAGATCTGGCGACCGAAAGGCGTGTGTCGCAGGACAACGAACGCCGCGGCGGCTATGGCAACGAAGATCCAGATCGGTACGGGAATGCCGAAGAGAAAACCGCTGCCCAGATAGGAGAAAGCATCCGAAGCATCGCCAAGCGTCTTCGGCTCGCCGTTGGCAATTGTCATGGCAATGCCGCGCCCCATCACCAGCGTGCCGAGGGTCATGATGAAGGGCGGCATGCCGAAGAAAACGACGCCAGCTCCGTTGATGGCGCCGAACACGGCTCCCATCCCCAGCGCCGCGATCATCGCCAACGGGATTGGAACGCCAGATGAGAGCATCAGCGCTGTGGCAACCGCGACGACGCCGACGATGGATCCAACGGAGAGATCGATGCCGCGTGTCAGAATGACGAAGGTCATGCCGACGCTGACGATGCCAAACAGCGCCACCTGGCGGCCGACATTCAACATGTTGCCGGTCTGGATGAAGCTCGGCGACAGATATACCGCGAAAGCGCACAACACGATCAGGACCCAGAGCAGGCCAAGGCTTTGCGCCCAGCCTCGCAACCGACCCACCGACCCCGGCCGGATCGACGCCAATCCTTGTCCCGTTGTCATCTCAGCCATTCCTTCCTCCCGTTTCGTCTGCCATTGCGAGGGTCGATTGCCGTTGCAGCAGCCAGGCCACCGCATCGGCCAGCCCGCCCTCGTCGCAGGACGGTCCAACGAAATGCGCGAGCCGCTTGGCTTCCGGGACCGCGTTTTCGACCGTGACCGCCGTTCCGGCCCAGGCCAGCATCTCAAGATCATTCTCGGCGTCGCCGGCGGCGGCGCAGTCCGACGCCGCCATTCCGAGTTCGGCAGCAACGGTCGCGATGGCGGTCTTCTTGGAGATGCCGAGCGGACCGATCTCGAGCAGACGTGGATGCGATCCCGATACCGACAGGCACCGGGCAAGCTGTACGCGGAGAGCTCCAAAGGCTTCACGGTCCGTGGGCTGCGCGGCGACACACATGATCTTGCCCGGTTCCCCCGGCAGGTCTTCCAGCGCCTTCGCCACGATTAAAGGCTCTGCGGTCACGCCGGCTTCGCGTGCGATGATCGGGTCTTCGGCAAGTGCGTGAATGGCGTGGCCGGTGAACCACATCGGCCGAACGCCCGCCGCTTGCGCCGTGGCCATGGTGTGCAGCGCATCGGTGCGACCGATCCGCTGCTCGGACAGCGCAACGCCGGTCGAAACATTACCGATCCAGCCACCGTTGAAGCAGATGGCGAGGCCTGCAATCCCAAGCTTCTCCGCATAGGGCTTTAGCCCGAGCGGCGAGCGCGCCGTTGCCAGAACAATCATGATGCCGGCCTCTCGTGCCACGTGCAGAGCGTCGGCCACACGCTGCGGAAGCACATGGTCGTGCGTCAGCAAGGTGCGGTCGACATCGGTGACGATAAGGCGCGGAATGGTCATGACCCGCCTCAGACCGGAAACACTGGAGCGCGCGGCCCGGTCTGAATGAGAAGTGTCTTGAGTTGGGTGAACTCTTCAAAGCCGGCCTGGCCCATCTCGTAGCCGAAGCCGGATCCCTTCACCCCGGTGAGCGGCAGTTGCGGGGCGCCGTCAATGATTGTGTTGGCCTGCACCCAGCCGCTTTTCAGCCGCTTGGCGACGGTCAGGACCGTGTCGATATTCTTCGACCAGATGTAGTTGGACAGGCCATAGGCGGTGTCGTTGGCCAACCGCACCGCGTCATCAACCGTATCGAACCGTGTGATGCTGAGCACCGGGCCAAAGATCTCTTCGCGGAAGATGGTCATATGCGGCTCGACCCGGTCGAAAATGGTGGCTTCGTGAAAATGACCGACCGTCCCTGTTGCTACGTTGCCGCCGAGCACCAGTTGGGCGCCTTCCTCGATCCCGCTTCTGACAAAGCCGGTCACCTTGGCCAGATGATTGTGGTCGATCAGCGCGCCGACATCCGTGTCGTCGTCGAACGGATCGCCGACCTTCATCTTGCGGGAGCGCGCCACCACCTTGGCGATGAAGTCGTCGGCGATGGACGACTGTACGAACAGCCGTGACCCCGAAACGCAGCACTCGCCATTGTTGAAGAACACGCCCATCAGCGCGCCATCCGCCGCGGCTTCCAGATCCGCATCGGCAAAGACGATATTGGCCGACTTGCCGCCCAGTTCGACCGAGGATTTGACCAGATGACGGGACGTGTTGCCGACGACACGGCTGCCGGTGCGGGTCGAACCCGTGAAGGAAACGAAGTCGATGCCCGCATGCCCCGTCAGGTGGTCGCCAACGGTTGCGCCATAACCGCTGACGACATTGAAGGCGCCGGCCGGCACGCCGGCTTCGGCAGCAAGCGCGGCGATCTCGAACGCGGAGCCTGACGTGAACTCGGATGGCTTCAGCACCACCGTGCAGCCGGCGGCGAGCGCAAACGGCACTTTCTGCGACAGGATCAGCGCCGGGAAATTCCATGGCGTGACCAGCGCCACGACGCCCACTGCTTCGCGGCTGATCAGCGCCGTCTTGCCCTCGCCGATGTTCGTGTAGGTGAGGCCCGCCATCTGCATGGCCAGCGAAGCTGCATAGCGTGTCAGGCCGGCTGCACCATCAATATCGCCGCGCGCAAAACGAACTGGCTTGCCGACCTCCTCGACCTCAATCCTGACCAGCCGGTCGCGGTTGGTGCGCATCAGATCGGCAAGACGGTTCAGGACCTCGGCGCGCTCCATGCCGCTCATACGCGGCCACGGCCCTTCCTCAAATGCGATGCGCGCCGCCTCGACGGCAAGATCGACATCCTCGGGCGTGCCATCGCAATAGCGGGCGACCAGGTCACCTGTGGCCGGCGACCGGCGCTCGATTGAGCCGGAGCCTGAACCGTCGACAAACCGCCCGCCGATGAATTGTTGATAGCTGCGCGTGCTCATGTCGTTACTCACTGCCAAACCGCATGGGCCATGATTGTTTCCTCGGTCGCGCCCTCGCCCTCGAGAACCGCCGAAATGGCCCCTTCGCGCATGACGATGATGCGATTGCAGAGGCCAAGGATTTCCGGCAATTCCGACGAGACCATCACGACACTTGCACCGCGCTTCGATGTCAGTTCGGCGAGCAGGTCGTAGATTTCGCGCTTGGCTGCCACGTCGACGCCGCGCGTCGGTTCGTCGACCAGAAGGATTTCCGTCCCCGCATGCAGTTGACGGGCGATGCCGCATTTCTGCTGATTGCCGCCCGACAGCGTGCGGACCTTGGTGCTGGGGCTCGGCGTCTTGATGCGCATCTGTTGGATGAACCGGGAGACAGCGTCGTGCTCGCGCCAGCCACTGATCAGGCCGCCGCGGGTCAACGGCGCCATTTGGGAAACGGTGACGTTGAATGAGACCGACTGGTCGAGGAAGAGCCCCTCGGTCTTGCGATCCTCCGGCAGCAGGCCGACGCCGTGCGCAAGCGCGCGGCGCGGCCCGTCGATGGCGACCAACTGGCCGTCGATCCTGATTTCGCCGCCGTCGAGCGCATCGGCGCCGGCGATGGCACGCAACACCTCGGTCCGGCCCGCGCCGGCAAGGCCGCAGATGCCGACAATCTCGCCGCGCCTGACATTGAAGGAGATATCCTTCAGCACGCCGGCCCGCGACAGGTTGCGTACGTCTAAACGAATCTCGTCGCCGGGCTGCGAGCGCGGTGGGAACACGTCTTTGAGTTCGCGCCCAACCATATGCCTGATGAGATCGGCTGTGGTCGTCTGGCCAAGCGGCATCGAGGCGACGACCTGGCCGTCCCGCAGCACGGTGACCTCGTCACAGATCTCATAGAGTTCCTTCAGGCGATGGGTGATGTAGATGAACGAAACGCCGTGCTCGCTGCTCAGCCGCCTGATCGTCTTGAAAAGATGCTCAAGCTCGGCGTCGCCCAGAACAGCGGACGGCTCATCAAGCACGACGATGCGAGCCTCGCGGGCAATCGCCTTGGCGATCTCCACCATCTGGCGCTGCGCGACGCTGATTGTGTCGATGCGCGCTGCCGGATCGACACGGAAGCCAAGCCTGTCGAGCACATCCTGAGCTGCGGCTTTCGCCCGGCGCCAGTCGATCGTGCCCAGACGCGTTTTCGGCAGGCGGCCGATAAAGATATTTTCAGCCACCGTGAGATGCGGAGCCTGGGCGAGCTCCTGATAGATGACCGCGATTCCGAGCTCGAGCATCCGCTCAGGCGTCGGCGCAGCCACCACATCTCCGTCGATGGCCACTTCACCCTCGTTGGCTAGGAACGCGCCAGACAGGACGCGCATCAATGTCGACTTGCCGGCGCCGTTTTCACCGATGACGCCGTGCACGCTTCCCCTGCTGACGGCGAAGCTGACATTGTTCAGCGCATACACACCCGGAAAGCGCTTGTGGATGCCGCGCATTTCGAGAACTGCGTCCTTCATCACGTCGTCTCCCAAACCGAGAAATCGTTTTCTCGGCTCCTCAAAAAAAGGCTCACAGGCGATGCATCTGCATGCCGCCGCCAATGTGGTAGATGTCCCCGGTGCTGAAGGGCATGCCGCCAATGGCCAACGTCGCCACGCCGCGGGCGATGTCTTCGGGCTGCCCCCACCGCCTGATTGCCGAGAGTTGTCCGGCCTCGACCTGCCCCGAATACTTATCGTAGACATCGGCGGTCATATCGGTCTGGATCAGGCCTGGGCGAATCTCGTGCACCCGGATGCCTGCATCCGCCAGACGAATGGCGAACTGCTGGGAAGCCATCGACAGTCCGGCCTTGGATATGCAGTACGGCCCCTTTTCCGGAGAGACCAAGCCTGCGTTAGCAGAGGTGATCGTCACCACCGACCGTTCGAGCCGGGCTTGCGGCTGGGAAATCATCGCGCGCGCTACGGCCTGGGTGAAGAAGAACGTGCCGCGCAGATTGATGCCGACCAGCCGGTCGAAGCTCTCTTCGGTAACATCGAGAAGATCGCCGCGCACGGAAACCTGCACGCCGGCGTTGTTGACCAGGCAGGTGGTTGCCCCCAGATCGGCTTCGATGCGCTCTATGAACGCCGCATTGTCCGAGGTCTCGGATATGTCCTTGCGATAAAAGGCGGCATTTCGTCCGTGCGTGCGGGCAAGGTTGACGGTCTCGCTGGCATTCTCATCGTCGACTATGTCGACCACAGCGATATCGAAACCCGCCTGCGCGAGTTCACAACAGATGGCTCGGCCGATGCCGCGACGGCCACCCGTCACAATGGCAAGTCCGCGGTTGATGGAGGCTGCGTGCTCGGGCATAGCAACGCCGATTGCAGCCGGGGAAACCTGTTCCAGCATCACGAAGCCTTCCTTGCCAATGCATCTTCCTTTTCGCGGGATGCGACCACGGCCTTAGACGCCAGCAGCCGCTGAACCTCGTCATCGGCATAGCCAAGCTCATCCAGGATCTCGCGCGTGTGCTCGCCGATCTCCAAAGCGAGGTATCGCAGCGCGGGCACCTCGCCGTCGTAGCGGTTGGGATGGTTGACCAGGTGGATCGTTCGGCCACGCACGGTCACCTGCCGGAACACTTGCGCGTGGCTGAGCTGCGCGTCGGCCAGCAGATCGTCATAGTAATTGATGGGCGCCCACCAGATGCCACGGCGGTCAAAGCGCTCGGCGAGTTCGGCCACCGCGAACCGGGCCGTGGCACTGGCCAGCCGGCGAGCATAGTCGTCGCGCTCGACGTAGCGGTCGACACCGACTACCTCGCGCAGAGCGTCGCTGTCGAGCGCTTCGGCCAGCACGGAAGAATCGCAAAGCGACACCACCACATGGCCGTCGGAGGCAGGATAGACACCGTAGGGCGCGGCATGGAACCACGTCGCCAGATTCGCCTCGCGGTTGAGCACCTCGCGGGTCATGCCGCCGGCGAAGTAATTGACCAGCGCCTCGCCCTGCAGGTCGATCGCCGAGTTGATCAGGCTTGCCTCGACACGAGTCCCCTTGCCATCCCGCAAGCGGCGCACCAGCGCACCCAGAATGCCCATCGCCAGCAGTGCCCCGCCATGTTGGTCGACGATCGCCGCACCGACCGGCGTGGGGCCACGTTCCGGAGTTCCGGTGACGCTCATTAGGCCGGAACGCGCCTGGGCGAGAAGATCCTGGCCGGGCTTCGTCGCCATCGGGCCTGTTGCGCCAAAACCGCTCGCCGAGGCGAAAATCAGATTGGGATTGATGTCCCGGAGTGCATCATCGTCAAAGCCGAGCTTGGCGAACACGCCCGGCCGGAAATTCTCCATCACCACATCGGCGCCGGCGATCAGACGTCGGGCGACTTGCTTGCCTTCGGTGCTCTTCAAATCAATGCCAATGGAGCGCTTGTTGCGGTTGGCGCAGAGATAGAAGCCGCTGACCCCTTCCACATAAACGTCAGCACCCGACCAGCGGCGTTCATGGGCGCCATCGATAGGTTCGACCTTGACGACATCTGCACCCATGTCGGCGAGATATTGGGCGCCTGCAGGACCCTGCAGAAAATGGCAGAAGCTGACGACTTTGATGCCGCTGAGCATTTGTCTTCCCTTGGTTCTGCGCTATAAGTTGCGCCTTTGTGAAATCGTTTTCACGCCTTTTCTCATAGCTGTCAAGCCCATTTTGAAAGGCTTTGTCAAAGACAGATGGTGTAGCCTTCAGAAAAGAAATGTGTCATCTGGAAAACGGTTTCTCGAAAACCGTCGGATTCGAGGCTCAATGGATATCGAGGATGGCGGCGCAAAGCTGATTGACGTGGCCAGGCTTGCAAACTGTTCGCCGGCTACCGTCTCCCGCGTGCTCAACGGCAATCCCAACGTGAACGAGGTCGTGCGGGATCGTGTTGTCCGGGCGGCGCGTGATCTCGGCTATGTGCCCAATGGTTCCGCCAGGGCGCTGCGGTCGACCCGGACAAGGTTGGTCGGCGCGATCATCCCCACGTTGGACCACGCCATCTATGCCACGATGGTCGATGGACTTCAGGCGCGTCTTTCCGAAAAAGACGTTTCGCTCATTATCAACACCTCGGGCTACGACATCGATCATGAATACGAGCAGGCACGTCTGTTGGTCGAGCGCGGGGTCGAATCGGTAGTCCTTGTCGGGTCAACGCACCGACCAGCCACTCTGGCCATGTTCGAACAGAAGCGCATCAACTATGTATACACCTACACGTCAAAGGCGACCGAGGCAGGTGCGGCCGTGGGGTTCGACAACGAAAAGGCAGGGCGAACCGCCGCCCGTTACCTGCTCGACCTCGGCCACACCAAATTCGCGATGATCGCCGGCATCACCCAAGACAATGATCGCGCAGCAGGCCGCCGCGACGGTTTCTTGAATGAACTCGAACGATCAGGCATCGATCAGGGCATGGTTCCAGTCGTCGAGGGAGCCTACAGGCTGGATGACGGCCGCACCTGCATGCAGCGGCTCATGGACGACGTCAGAAGACCTACTGCGGTATTTTGCGGCAGTGATATCCTTGCGGCCGGCGCCATCAAGTACTGCCACGCCGAAGGCATCGCAGTCCCGAAGGAGGTCTCGGTTGTCGGATTCGACAATCTGGAGATTGCGGAACTGACCTCGCCCGAACTGACCACACTGGAGGTGCCCGCGCGCGACATGGGCCGGATTGCCGCCGACTACATCTTGGCGTCGCCATCGCAGCGACTGCATCTCAGACAACGGGAGCTGGCCATCAGGCTGATTGTAAGGGGAAGTACGGCTGTCGTGAGACGCTAAAAACATGTCGGTCGCGTGAGCCATACCCATTCTGAGGGGATTGGACCGAATGACCGTAGCGGGCCGTAAGCAGGCAGGCAGCTTTCGGGATAGATAGCCTAGAATCGGACGAACATTTCGCCCAGCGCTTGCCGCTCGCCCTCAGCAGGCAATTGGGCATGCAGCATTTCGCAACCCGCTTGCGAAGCCAATAGACATAGGCATCGAGATCATCGCCTCGCCATCCCCGGCCAGGATCAGGAAGCTGCCAACGAGGGCCGCGATCACATTCGTCTCCGTGATCGTCACGCGGTGCGCGCAGGTGAAGCGGTTCGCGTCGATCGGATCTGCCGTCGCATACACGCGGAAGCATTGTTCGGAACCCTCATGACTATCTCCGGTTCCTATTCCGTCGTATTGACCAGCCGGAGCCGGACGAGGCTCTCGGCCGTGGCGACGATGGCCTCCTCCCGCGAGCGGGGCGCCCAACCAAGCACGCGTTGGGCTTTCTCGCCGCTGGCGTTCATGGTGACGCCGAGATGCGGCACGATGCCCTTCATCGCCGGATTGAAGAGCGCGACGACGCGAACGAACCAGTTGGGCAGAACGCGCGTGGAGACCTTGCTCGCGCTTTTCCCGAGCCGCAGCTTCAGTAGCCTGGCGATCTCGACCATCCACAGGCTGTCTCCCGACGCGGCAAGGAAGCGCTCGCCCTTTGCGGCGGGATCGGCCATTGCGCGCAGATGCAGGTCGGCGACGTCGCGCACATCGACAACGCAAGTATTGATCTTGGGACAGCCCGGCTGACCGTCCAGCACCTTCTTGATGAGACGGATCGAATGCGAATAGTCGGGGCCGAGTGCAGGCCCGAGCACGGTCGTGGGGTTGACAGTGGCCAGTTCCAGCCCGCCGCCTTCTCGTGCGATGAAGTCCCAAGACGCGCGCTCTGCCAGCGTCTTCGATCTCTGGTAGGGCGCGACATGGCCGTTCAGGTTGCTCCAGTCGGACTCGTCGAAGGGACGGCTTCGCGGCTTGTGGCCGACGCCGATTGCACCGAAGGCCGAGGTGAGCACTACCCGCTTCACACCCGCATCGCGTGCCGCACGCAGCACGCGCAAGTTTCCGTCGACCGCAGGCCTGACCCAATCCTCCTCCCGCACCTGATGACCGGACGGCGTCGGCGAGGCGCCATGGATCACATAAGCGCAGCCGGCGGCAGCCTCGGCCCAGCCCTCGTCGGCGGTAAGGTCTGCGGCGATGAACGACAGCCGGTCGCCCGGCTCGGCACCACCAGTCCTGAGGTTGCTAAGAACCTCCGCTTCTCGCGACAGCGACCTGAGGGTGGTCCGCACGCGATAGCCCGCGCTCAACAGCGCAAGGATGCAATGCTGCGCGATGAACCCGCTTCCACCGGTCACGAGCACCAGCTGGTCACTCATCATAATGATCTCCATACTTGCTGTCGCGCATCAGCGGTCGATCCCCGCCATGACCCATTCGGGATAACGATTGCCTGAGACGGTGCCGGTCGCCAGCGTCTGGTCGAGTGTCTGCATCTCGGCAGGCGTCAGTCGGACAGTGTTCGCCGCGACATTGTCCTCGAGGTAGGCGCGACGCTTGGTCCCGGGGATCGGCACGACAAAATCGCCTTTGTGCAGCAGCCAGGCCAGCGCGATCTGCGCTGGCTTTGCCCCTTTGGCTTCAGCGATCTCGAACACCGCTTGAGCGGCCCGTACGTTGGCGTCGTAGTTCTCGCCTTGATAGCGCTCGTCGATGCGGCGGGTATCGCCTTCAGGAAAGTCTTCCGCGCGCTTCACCCCGCCGGCCAGGAAGCCGCGTCCGAGCGGACAGAACGGCACAAGACCTATGCCCAGGTCACGTAAGACCGGGATCACGTCGGCTTCGAGATTGCGTTCCCACAGCGAATATTCGCTCTGTAGCGCCGAGACCGGATAGGTGGCATGCGCGCGCCTAAGCGTGGCGGCGCCGACTTCCGAGAGACCGAAGAAGCGCACTTTGCCTTCTTGTACCAGTTGCCCGACCGTACCGGCCACGTCCTCGATAGGCACCTTGCGATCGATGCGGTGCTGGTAGAGAAGGTCGATATGGTCGGTCTGCAGTCGGCGCAGCGATCCTTCGACCGCTTGTCGGATCGCGGGGGGGCTGCTGTCGGTCTCGGTGCCGAGTTGGCGGCCATTCTCGAAACGAAAGCCGAACTTGGTGGCAAGGATCACCTTCTCCCGGCGGTCGCGGAAGGCGCGGCCGAGAAGCTGCTCGTTGGTGTATGGGCCATAGCCTTCCGCCGTATCGAAGAAATCGCAGCCGAGCTCGATGGCGCGATGAAGAGTGTCGATCGACTCCGCCTCGTTGGCCGGTCCGTATGACTGGCTCATTCCCATACAGCCTAGGCCAATTGCTCCGACCTGCAGGCCTTGAGAGCCCAGCTGCCTTTTGCTCAATGTCATGGGCCTTATCCTTCTTGTGTTCGTATGCATTGAACATAGATGCGGCAGATCGGACGTTGAATGCTTGAAAATCCGCAATACTTGCGCGAGAATACGTAATGGCCATCGACCCCTTCTCCGATATCCTCAAACTGGCGCGGGCTGAAACGCTGGTCACGGGTGGATTCACCGCTGGAGGTCCTTGGGCGATCCGCTTCCCGGTGCCGAAGACGATCAAGTTCTTCGCCGTAGTGAAGGGGAGCTGCTGGGTAACCCTCGACGACGAAGCGCCCGTCCGGTTTGCAATGGGTGATGTGGGGCTGCTATCGGCGCCACGTGCGTTCGTTTTGTCGAGTGATCCGGATGTCTCTCCTGTTGACGCGATGACGTTGTTCTCCGGAGTCGGGCGGACGACGGCTCAACTCGGCGACGGTGCTGACTTTGCGCATCTCGGCGGACACGTCCTGCTTGATCCCGTGAGCGGCCGACTTTTGGCGGACGTTCTGCCGCCCTGGATCCACGTGCAGGCGAACATGCCTGCGGCCGCGACGTTCCGGTGGCTGCTCGACCGGCTCGTAGAGGAGCGAGTTTCCAATATACCAGGCGCTGAACTCGCCTCCGCTCAGCTGGCGCAGCTGCTGTTCATCCAGATCCTGCGGACTCATCTGGCCGGAGCACACGGCCAAGGCAGCGGCTGGCTAAGGGCGCTGAGCGATCCGCGGATCGCACCGGCCCTGCGTTTGATGCACCAGGATCCGGCGCGAGCATGGCACCTCGAAGAATTAGCCGAGGCTTGCGCGATGTCCCGGACGACGTTCGCAGTGCGGTTCCGCACCGTCGCCGGCGTCGCCCCATTGGCCTACCTAACAGAGTGGCGCATGCGACTGGCCGAGCGCGCCTTGCGGGAGGAAGTGGGCAGGCCCGTTGGGTCGATCGCGCTCGCCGTGGGATACGCTTCGGAGAGCGCGTTCAGCAATGCGTTTAAGCGGGAAACTGGCAAATCGCCCAGAGCGTATCGTGACGGGTTTAGGCCTCAAATAATACAGTTCAAGAACAGACCTCAAGCGATGGGCATCTCTGGATACCGATGATGCCCTCGACCAGCACATTGCCTTGCCTGTCACCTTCTGCGCAAGGCTCAAGGCGACATCCAGCCTGATTGCAGGGACAGCGGCCAGCACCTCGCCGGTGAACGGACAGGTCACAGACTTGATGTTTGGATTGACCGCCGCGAGGCCAGCGCCAGGATGGCTGCGGAACACCGCGTGAGGCACATCCGCCGCCCCTCCTCATAGGCATTGGCCATGCCGGCATGGCTGTGCTCATGCACCTCGATAGTGCGGGGAAGCCGTTCTCGTTGGCATCGCGGCGCGCCTAGATTAGGTCAGGCGCTATGGGGATGAGCGTGAGGTCGCAAAAGCCTTGGAAAATAGCCTCTTGGGCGCGATCGCTGGATGCAGATCAAGGGCTTTTGCGGCCTCGACCACCCCAGCTCGATGCCCTCCGTAGCCGAAGTTGACAAGGAGACCCTCCTTGCATGCGACGACAGGAGACCGCCAACGGGGGAAAGTGCCTCCGTGCGGTCTCGGTCGCGTTTGTCTGACGGCTATGGTCGCCGCGCAGGTTGCTCTGGGCGACAAAGTTCCGCCAACTACGGAAATCGCAAGCCACTGCTTGTACGTCGCGTTTTGGGGCTGGGAGCGGACGGTGGCTTTCCGCTAACATCATACGGAAGCGGACTCAGGTTTCGTATCCCATTCGGACGTCATTCCAAGATACCTTTTGTCGAACTGGGTCCTAGAGGCCCAAGGCGAAGATCATCATCGTACCAATCGTCGAGCCGCAGACACATGAGGGCGGGGTCCCAAAGCTCAAACCATCGAAAGACGAAATCAGTTGCGATTGCGCGGCCACCGCTACGAGAGTTAGTGGTAGTAGATGCCGCCGTCGACGTTGAGCGACTGTCCAGTGACGAAGGCCGACAGGTCCGAGGCAAAGAACAGCACCGGCCCGACGACATCCTCCGGCGCGCCAAGGCGCTTCAGCGCCGCGACGTCTTCCCAATGGCGGATCGCGGCTTCGCTGCCCAGATTGTTCTTGCCCATCTCGGTCAGGATGATGCCGGGGCAAATCGCATTGACGGTGACGCCGTCCATCCCGACTTCCTGCGCAAGCACGCGGGTGAGCGTGATCACCACCGCCTTCGTCGCCGCGTAATGGCCCTGCGTCGGCACGCCCTGGCGGCCAGCGATCGAGGCGATGTTGATCACCCTGCCCGACTTTCTGGCGCGCATATGCGGCAGCACGGCCTGGCACATCATCAGCACGCCCTTGGCGTTGACGTCGAAATGCGCATCCCAACTGGCCTCGTCGAGGTCCTGGAGCAGGCTGGGCTTCAGGATGCCGGCATTGTTGACCAGCACGTCAATGCGGCCTGCCGCCGCAAGCAGCGCCTGCGCCATCGCCTCGATGTCGCGCTTCTTGCTGACGTCCATTGTATAGACATAGGCCTTGCGGCCGGCCGCCTCGATCTCAGCCTTCGTCACCGCGAGATCGGCCGCTTGCGAGGGCAGATCGGTGATGGCGACATCGTAGCCTGCTTCGGCCAGGCCCTTCGCCAGCGAGCGGCCGATGCCGCGGCTGGCGCCTGTGACGAGAGCCGTCTTGCCCTTGGCTTCCGGAAATATGCTCATGCTGCTTGCACCTTTGATGTCTTGACCGGCAGCGAATTCATCGCCGCGATCGTGTCGTCGAATGAAACGAGTTTGCCGTCGGAGCCGAGGCCCATCGCCACCTTGGCAGCGACCGCGCTGGCAAAGCGGGCGGACTGCTTTAAGTCCCAGCCCTTGACGATGCCGACGATGATGCCGGCGGTGAAGGAATCGCCGCAACCCGTGGTGTCGAAGACCTTGACGTCGAAGGCCGGCAGGTGGAAATCCTCGCCATGCTGCGGCGAGACATGCACGCCAGCGGCGCCGAGGGTCAGGAAGCAGTTCTTCACGCCCCTCGCCTTGAAGAAGGCGCCAACGCGGGCGGGATCGCGGTCATGCGCCATCTCGCCCGCCTCGTCGATGCTCGGCACGAAATAGTCGATATAGGGCAGGCACGGCTCGACCAGCTTCCACGTCTCCGGCGTCGCCTGGATGAGATCGAAAGTTGTGATGCGGCCAAGCTCCTTGGCGCGCTGCAACAACCTGACCGTCGGCTCGCCATCAAAACGCTTCAGCAGGCCGGTGCCGCCGACATGGACAACGGTCGCGTCGAGCGCGGCATCGAGATCCGAGTCTGCGACCTCGAACACAGCAGCCGTCCCCGGCACATGCAGGGCCGGACGCTCGCCATTCGGCCGCACCGGCAGGATGGTGGACGAGGTCTGGACGCTGCCGTCGCGACGCACGAGGCTCGTCTCCAGTCCGTATTTCTGCAGCTTCGCGAGGAACCAGTCGCCCATGTCATCGGTGCCGAGCGTGGTGACGGCCCGCGTCTTCAGCCCGAGAATGGCGCAATCCATGCCGGTCGCGCCGGCTGTGCCGGCGACGGTCATGCGGATCTCTTCGATATAGTCGGCGCGGCCGCCTTCGGGGATGCGCGACACCGGCCGCCCGAGAATGTCGAGGACGTAGAAGCCGACCGAGCTGACGTCGAATTGTGGCATGGGAGACAACCCTTTCGAACTCAATGCGAGGCGCGGCGCAGGCCGAAGCTTGCGGCCAGCACCAGGAAGACGAGCACGCCGATGCCAACCTGCTGCCAGTAAAAATTCCAGCCGACCAGCAGCAGCCCGTTCTTGACGATGGCAAGCAGCAGCACGCCGAGCAGCGTGCCGATGACGGATGGCTTGCGCTCGCGGCTCAGCGTCGTGCCGATGAAGGTGGCGCCGATGGCGTCGAGCAGGAAAGCGTTGCCGGAGAGCGGCACGTAGGACTTCACCGTCGCCGACAGCAGGATGCCGGTGACGCCGGCGAGCAGCGCGCACAGCATATGGACCAAGGAAAGCTCGCGCGGCACGCGAATGCCGGAATACCAGGCCACACCAGGCTGCGCGCCCATCGCCTGCACGTAACGGCCGAAGACCGAGCGGTGCAGCAGGACATGGACCGCAACGGCCACGACGACAAGCACGATCACCGGCGTCGGCACGCCGAACAAAGCGGTGCGGGCAATGGCGTTGAACTGGTCAGCGGCATAGCCGCTTGTGAGATAGATCGGCTGGCCGCCGCTGGTGGCAAGCTGCTGCGTGCTCTGGCCGATGAAAAGCACGCCAAGCGTTGCCAGGAACGGGCTGATGTTGAGCCTGGTGATGAGGATGGCGTTGAGGATGCCGACGATCAGCGCCGCGCCCAATCCGCCGCCGACGCCGGCCACGCCGCCATAGCCAGCGGCAAGCAGCATCACGAAGACCATGCTGGCCATGTCTACGGAGACGCCGACGGAGAGATCGATGCCACCCGACGAGATGACGATGGTCAGCCCCAGCGCCACGATCGCCAGCATGACGACGTTGTTGACCAGTACGTTGAAGAGGTTCGCGAGCGTCAGGAAGGTCGGGCTCGCCACGGCGAAGAAGATGACGATGGCGGCGAACGCAATGAGCACGCTGTATTTGGCGAGGAAGGCGCGCAGGTTCATCTTGGGGCTGTCATTGGCCGAGACGCTCATCGTGAACCCTCCGAACCGCGCGCAAAGGATGTGATGGCGACCACCAGCAGGATCAGCGCGCCCTGCACGCCATTCACCCAATAGCTGGAGACGTTGAGCAGCTGGAAGCCGTTGACGAGAAGACCGATGAACAGCACGCTGAGCAGCGTGCCCCCCATGGTCGGCACGAAGCGGCGGGAAAAGACTGTACCGAGCAGCGCTGCCGCCAGCACTGACAGAAGCAGTTCGCCGGAGCCGGGCGTGCTGGCCGACAGGCGCGAGACGGTGAGCACACTTGCCACCGCCGCGCAGAAGCCGCTCAGCACGTAGGTGAAGGAGACATAGAAGGGCACGCTGAGACCGGCCGCGCGCGCTGCTTCGGGATGGCCGCCGACCGCGTAGAGCCGGAGCCCGAATGAGGTGTAGTGGAAGACAGCGATGACGAGGGCGGAGAACAGGATCAGCGCCCAGGCCAGCGCCGAAATCCCGAGAAAGGACCCGGAGACGAGGAAGCCGAGCAGCGGGGAGGATGCGCCGACGACCGTGTTCTGGGTAAGGGTGAGTTCCATGCCGGCCGCGACGTTGAGCACGGCAAGTGTCGCCAGCAGCGGCAGTATGCCGAGACCGACCACGGCAAGGGCGTTCAGCGCGCCGACCGCCATGCCGACGGCTATGGCCGCGAGCACCGACAGCATATCGCCATAGCCCATCGACAGCAGCGTGGCATAGACGGCGGCGCAGAGCCCCATATTGGCGGCGATGGAGAGATCGATGCCGCCTTCAGTGACATCGGAGCCGCCGCCGATGATGACCGAGGTCATGCCATAGGCGAGCACGCCCAGGATTGCCGACTGCTCGACGACATTGATCAGGTTGAAGGTCGAGGTGAAGCCCGGCGCGAGGAGGACGAAATAGAATATGATCCCGGCGAAGGCGGCAATCGCGCCGAGTCTAACGACCAGCGCGCCGAAGCGGCGGCCGGCGCTTTTGGCACTGGCGCGGGTCTCGTCGGAAACGACGGCTTCGGAATGGAGTGCGGTCGCGTTCATGCGGCAGCTTCCTTGACGGTGCGGGCACCGGACGATGCCGCGAGCAGCGCGTCGCTGTTCATCGCAGCACCGGAGAAGGTGCCGGCCAGCTTGCCGCGATAGACGACCAGCACGCGGTCGCAGACGCCGACCAGTTCGAGCAGGTCGGACGACAGGAGCAAGATCGCCGCGCCCTCGCCCGCCAGCCGGTTCAACAGATTATAGATCTCGACCTTGGCGCCGACATCGACAGCCACTGTCGGCTCATCCAGCACATAGACGCGCGACTGGCAGCTCAGCCATTTGGCGATCGCCACCTTCTGCTGGTTGCCGCCGGAGAGCTCTCGCACCAGCGCGTCGCGATGTGGCGTCTTGATCGATAGTTCCTTGATCAGGCCGTCGACCGCCTGGTTCTCCAAGCCACGGCTGACCATGCCGCCGCGCGAATAGCGGCGCAGGCTGGCGAGCGAAATGTTCTCGCGCACCGACAAGCCGAGCGCCACGCCATGCGCGCGGCGATCTTCCGGCAGCATGGCGATGCCGTCGCGCACCGCCTTGACCGGCGTCGACAGCGACAGCTCCCTGCCCTCGACCTTGACCTGACCGCCATCGGCTGTCTTGAGGCCGAACAGGCACTGGACGATTTCCTTGGCGCCGGATCCGAGGAGGCCGGTGAGGCCGACGATCTCGCCGGCGCGCACGTTGAAGCCGACATTCTCGAAACTGCCGCCCAGGCGAAGATTGGAAACCTCCAGCACCGGCGCGCCGAGCGTGACCGAGCGCTTCGGAAACATCTCGCCGACATCGCGGGCGATCATCATCGAGATGATCTCGTCGATCGATGTCTGGCGCGGATCGACCGTGCCGACATCGGTGCCGTTGCGCATCACGGTGACGCGGTCGCAAAGCTTCTCGATCTCCTGCATGTAATGCGAGATGAAGACCACCGCGATGCCGTCGTCGCGCAGCCGGCGCAGCACGTCGAACAGGCTGTCCACCTCGCGCTTGACCAGTGCCGCGGTCGGCTCGTCCAGCACCAGCACCGACGCTTTCTGCGCCAGCGCGCGGGTGATCTGGACGACCTTCTGCTGCGCGGTGGTCAGGTCTTTCACAAGATTTCCCGACGGCAATTCCATGCCGAAGAACCGCTTCAGCAAATCGGCTGCCTTGCGCTCCATGGCGCGGCGGCTGACAAATGGGCCGAGGCCGATTTCATGGCCGAGGAATACCGCCTCGCCGACCGTCGCGGTCGGCACCAGCAGCCTGTCCTGATGGATGAAATGGACGCCGAGCTTTTCCACCGATGGAGGCGACAGCGAAGTCACGGTCTCGCCATTGATGACGATGGTGCCACTGTCCGGTCGGATGATGCCGGCCAGCACCTTGATGATCGTCGACTTGCCGGCGCCGTTCTGGCCGACAAGGCCGAGGATCGAGCCGCGCTCAATCTCGAGGTTCGCGTTGTCCAGCGCTCGCACCGGACCGAACCGCTTCGATATGTCCGTCATCGATACAGCAATTTCAGACTTTGCTGTCTGCATGGCCGTCAATCCTGGTTGATGGTGGGCGGGCGGCCATTTCCCTAGGATGGCTGCCCGCCGTTTCGTTCCGCCTATTTAACGCCTGCCTTTTCGGCGGCGTCGAGGAACGGCCTTCCTTTTTCGGCGGCATTTTCCTTGTTGATCAGCACCGCGGGCACGAAGGTGAAGGGCGCGACCTTCTGGCCGGCAAGATATCTGGCGGCATTGTCAACCGACGTCTTGCCGATCTCATAGGGCTGCTGCGCGGCCACCGCGCCTGCAGACGACTTCGGATCCATCACCATCTTGATGACTTCCGGGCTGCCATCGATGCCGTAGGTCTTGACCTCGTTGCGGCCAGCAGCCTCGACCGCTTGCGTGGCGCCGATCTGCGGCACGTCCCAGCAGGCCCACACCGCGCCGATCGAACCCTTCTCGGGCGCCTTGGTCAGCATGTCGGTGACGTTGGAATAGGCGCTCTGCACGGTGTTCGGGATGACGTCGCGCAGTTCCGGTTCGACGATCTTCACATCGGGGAACGAGGTCAGCACATATTTCAGCTGGTCGTAGCGGATCTTGCAGACCGGCACGCTGTAGAAGCCGTTGAAGACCAGCACATTGCCCTTGCCGCCCATGTCGGCGACCATCTGCAGCGCGATCTCGGCGCCGATATTGTAGTTGTTCGACGTGGTGTTGTTGATGGCGTGCGGCGTTGCGGTATCGACCGTGAACAGCGGGATGCCGGCGTCGCGGATCTTTTGCAGCCACGGGTTCAGCACTTCGAGATTGCCGAGCTGCTCGATGATGGCGTCGGGCGTCTGCGCGATTAGCGTCTGCAGCTGGGCGATCTGCTGCTGATCCTTGCGGCCGGCGTCAAGCGCGATGACTTCGCCGCCGAGTTCCTTGACTCGGTCCTGGATGCCTTTGAACGCCATTAGGTCCCAATAATGGTCGGTACCGATGGCGGACACGCCGATGCGCTTGCCCTTGAGCGACAGTTCCTCGGCGCTGGCGCTGGAGATGGCGGCCAGGCTGCAAGCCGCCGCCAACCCTAGGGTGAGCGCCCCGATGATACCTTTCATTGATCTGGTCATTTTCATTTCCTCCCTTGTTGATCGCTCCGGGCCTTCCCGAAGGATATGCGAAACTGTGGATTGCTGCTCCTCAGGCAGCGGCGCCATTGTCGCGCAGGCCGTAGCTGGCCATGCGCTTGATGACGTTTTCGATCTCCTCCTCGGACAGCACCGGCGGCTCGCCGATCTGCAGGGCACCGTGATACTGACGCGCCAGCGTTTCCACCTCGACCGCCAGCCACATCGCCTGGCTGAGGCTGGAGCCGACCGCGATCATGCCGTGCTGTGCGAGCAGGCAGGCCTTGCGATCGCGCAGCGCTTCCACCGCATGCGCCGAGAGCTCCGCCGTACCGAAGGTGGCGTAGGGCGCACAGCGAATGTCACTGCCGCCGGCGACCGCCACCATGTAATGGATCGCCGGTATCTTCCGGCCCATGATGGCGATGGTCGTGCAGTAAGTCGGATGCGCGTGGACGACCGCGTTGACCTCGGGCCGCGCCTTCATGATGTCGAGATGGAAACGCCATTCGCTCGACGGTGGCAGGCGCCCGTCTACCTCGCCGTCCCAGGCCATGAAGACAATGTCCTCGGGCACCAGCGTCTCGTAAGGCGTGCTGGTCGGAGAGATCAGCATGCCCTCGCCATGGCGCCTGCTGACATTGCCTGACGTGCCTTGGTTGATGCCCAGCGCGTTCATCTCGAGGCAGGCATCGATGATTGCCTGGCGTGCCTCTAGGTCAGAAACGGTCATGCGGTATTCCAATCCTTGCTCGGCCGTCACCAGGCCGTGTAGCCACCATCGATCGACAGGATCGCGCCGGTGACATAGCTCGACGCCGGTGAGGCGAGAAACAGGATCGCCGAAGCGATCTCGTGCGGCTCGCCCAGCCGGCCCATTGGCGTCATGTCGATCCAGGTGTTGAAGAGCTCGGGACGCTCACGCATTTTCAGCGTCATCTCGGTGCCGACATAGCCCGGCGCTAAGGCGTTGACGCGTACGCCGGATTTCGCCCACTCCACGGCGAGCGCCTTGGTCATCATGTGTACGGCGCCCTTGCTCACCATGTAGGACGGCGCGGTCTGCGGACGGTTGATGATCAGGCCCGACATCGAGCCGAGATTGACGATCGAGCCCTTCTTGCGGGCGACCATGGACCGGCCGAAAGTGCGCGAGGCCCAGTAGACGCCGTTGACGTTGACATCCATAACCTGGCGCCATTCCTCGTCTGATGTGTCGAGCGCGGTGTTCAGGCGAGCGATGCCGGCGCTGTTGACCAGTATGTCGACCTGGCCGAAATCGCGGACGATCTTGGCGGCCATCGCCTCGACGGCACGCGGATCGGTGACGTCGAGCACGCGGGCATCGACGCTTCCGACACCGGCCTCCTTAAGCGCCTCGGCGACTGCATCCAGGCCCTCCATATCCATGTCGAGCAGGACGATGCGCGCGCCGCAGGTGCCGAGCGCCTTGGCGGCCTCCAGACCGATGCCGCTGGCACCGCCGGTGACGACGGCAACCTCGCCCGTCAGGTCGAATTGCGACCGGTAGTCCATGCAAATCCTCCATCAGGATCAGGCATGGGCGCGGGCAAAATCTTCCCCTCGCCGCCAAGGCGGCGTCGCAAGCCGATCGATCCTGATAATGCCTTAGAGGTCAGGCTCCTCCCGACCCATGGCAAGGACGTTACAGAAGCTTCCCGGGTCCGTCAATCTGGTTATAACCAGAAAACGGAAACTTTTTTGAGTGATAAGATTCAGGTGCGATCGACACCGTTCACCGTCGCCGACGGCTGCTCGACGGCCATGTGGATGCGGGCGACGGAGGAGTTGTAGAAGGCCTCGTAATATTCGAGCGCCGCACCGTCCGCATCATAGGCGATCGACTCGATTTCGATCAGCGGCGTGTTGGCGGCAACGCCCATCTGCTCGGCCTCTTCCTTGGTGGGCAAAGCCGCGCGCAGCCAACGGTCGGCGCGCTTCACTGTCAGCCCGAACACCGAGCGAATGGTGCCGAAAATCGAGTGGTTTTCCGACAGGATGTTTTCGAGACCGGGCACCCGATGCCCCGGCAGGCTGATGCGAGTCATGGTGATCGGCACGCCGTCGGTCATGTAGACGCGGCTGATGCGAACCACGCTGCCATTAGCTGGAATGCCGAAGACCTTCGACTCCTTCTCGCTCGGCGGGCAGCGGTAGATTTCGAGCGTGCGCGTCGAGACCTTGTGGCCCTTGGCTGTTAGGTCGTCGAACACACCGAGATTGGCGGTCATGAAGTCGACATGCTCGCGCGGTGCGGCGACAAACATGCCCTTGCGGGGCATCTTAATGATGCGGCCTTCGCTGGACAGGGAGCCGATCGCCGCGCGCACGACCGGGCGCGAGACGCCGAAGAAATCGCACAGCGCCATCTCCGACGGGATGCGGGAATTGGCGGCCAGGAGACCGGTGTTGATGGCTTCCTCGACCTGGTTACGCAATTGCACCCAGAGCGGTGCGGCCTCGTCGCGATTAAGTTCGACCTTGGAACCGATCGTGCGGAACGCCTCGGCGGCTCCGGCATCTTCCTGGTCATAGCGAGGACGCCCACGCATTCTGGTCGTTTGTTCCATTCAACCCGCCGCAAATCATTGCCGCGACTCAAAGCGGCAGCGTCCTCCCTAGCGGAGGCCGCCGGCCATATTCACGCTCTCCGGCAAGTTTCGCAACCACAGCATGGCCGAAGCCCCGAGAAGCGGCCCGGGAACGAGCAGCAGGAAGGCCCAGCGCCAGCCGCCGATGAGGTCGGCGAAGCGTGGTGTCAGCCAGATGGCCAGCACCGTCAGCGCGAAACCGGCACCGAGTTGCACCGACAGCGCCGTGCCGACGAAGCGGCGGTCGGCGAGTTCGGTGACGGCAGCGGAAAACTGCGCGGAATCGCCGACCACCGAAATGCCCCAGACGATGGCGACCAGCATGAACAGCCAGAGCGGCCCCGTGAACAGGAAGCCCATCAGCAGTGCACAGCTTCCCGAGACGATCATCATGCCGGCGGTTGTCGCCGTTCGGCCGATGCGGTCCGAGAGATAACCTCCGAGCAGGCAGCCGAGGATGCCGGAGGCCACGACGAAGAAAGTCGACAGCGAGGTGACAGCGGCAGTTCCGATCGCCTGTGCTTCGAAAGCGGCGCGCGTGTAAGCAAGCAGCCACGCCCACATGGCGTAGAGTTCCCACATGTGGCCGAGATAGCCGAGATTGGCGAGCAGCAGCGGCTTCTCGCGAAACACCTGACCGATGCGCGAGGGCTCGAAAGCCGCCTTGCCGAAGGGATAGGGCCCTTCCCTGGCAAACAGCAGGAACAGCAGCGCGCCGATCGTTGTCGCAAGGCTGGCGGCGGCAACCACCGGCTGCCAGTCGAGCGCGCTCGAGGCGGCGCGGAAGAGATGCGGCAGCGCCGAGCCGATGGTCAGCGCGCCAATGACCGCGCCGAGCGCCAGCCCCCTGTCGCGCGTGAACCAGGTCGCGACCAGCTTCAGGGCCGGCGGATAGACGCCGGCGAGTGCCGCGCCGGTAACGATGCGCGCGGCGATGGCGCCGCTCGGATCGGGGTGGAACAGCAGGCTGGCATTGGCGAGCGCGGCAACCAATGCTGCCGCTGCCATCAGACGGCTGAGCCGCATCAGGTCGGGAAGGTTGACCAGGCTCGCCGCCAGCGCGCCGATCACGAAGCCGACCTGGACACCGTTGGTCAGCCACGCCTCGGCGCCGGCAGTGAGCGCAAGGTCCTGCTTCAGCTCCGGCAGGATGGCAGTTGCCGAGAACCAGGTGGTCAGCGACAGAACGACAGCCAGGCAAAGCAGCGACAGCACACGCCAGCGTTCGCTGTCGGCCGCCACGCCGGGACGGCTGTCGTCCATCGCGATCATGCGCCTTGCAGCGGAACGGTGAACACCGTGGCCGTGCCGGTGAGACAAAGCTCGCCCTGGCCGTTGTGCACCGATGTCTCGATCTTGCAGATCGGCTTGTCGGGGCGCACCTCCCTGACCTCGACGCGTCCGGTGATCTCCTCGTCAACCCCGACCGCCTTGACGAACTTCCAGGCGACTTCGAGGAACACGGTGCCGGGTCCCGGCAGGTCTTCCGCGACCAGCGCATTCAGGATGCCCGATGTGACGCCGCCCTGGACGATCAGCTTGCCGAACACCGATTTCTCGGCCAGCGCGCGGTCATAGTGCAGCGGATTGCGGTCGCCGGTCATGTCGGTGAAGGCTTCGATGTCGCTGGCGCGCGTGCGCCTCGTGCGTTCGGCGAAGGCACCGACTTGCGGGCGGCCCTTCACCACGCCTGCCCAGCCGTCTTTTGTCTCTGTGCTCATTGCGGCTTCTCCTCTGTTGCGGTTTCGACTGATTTGAAGGCTGGCAGGACACGGCCGCCGATGGCCGTTGGCGCGAGCAGCAACGCGTCTCCTACACGCGGTGGCCGCGCGCCGGGCAAGATGAAGCTCAGCATGGTCGGGCCCTCGGCCAGTGCGACCAGCCCAACCACATAGGGAGCGGCCGGCAGCCAGCCGGCATGGCCCGGCTTGTCCACCTGCGAAAAGGACTTCAGCTGGCCCTTGCCCGACGCCTCTTTCCAGACCAGGCGCTTGCTCCAGCAATGCGGGCAGATCGGCCGCGGATAAAACACGGCCTTGCCGCAGTCCTCGCAGTGCTGAATTCTTAGCCGCCCTTGCGCCGCCGCATCCCAGAATGGCTGGGTTAGCGCGGTGATCGTCGGACCGGGGGTTTTCAATGCGTTGAGATCGACGGACATCAGGCGACTCCCAGCACGAGTGCGGTCGCTTCGCTCATTGTCGCGCCATTGCCGGTGACCAGAGCGAGCCTAGCCTTTCCGATCTGGCGTTCGCCGGCATCGCCGCGCAGCTGGCGCACCGCCTCGACGACATGCGTCATGCCGCCGGCAAGATCTGGCTGGCCGAAGCCGAGCTGGCCGCCATGGGTGTTGAGCGGCTTGTCGCCGCGATGCGAAAGGTCGTGGTCGCGCAGCCACTCCCCGAACTGGCCGGACGCACACAGGCCGGCATCCTCGATCGTGGTGGCGACCATGATGGTGTAGCAGTCATAGAGCGACAGAAGGTCCATATCGTTGATGCGCGTGCCGGACTGGGCGAAGGCCCGCGCTATGGCACTCTTCAGTGGGCCGGAAGTGAGGCTTGGCGCCTGGCTGACCGCACGATGCGTGACCTTCTCGCCGGCGCCGAGCAGGTGCACGTGTGGTCTGCGCAAGGAGCGCGCGTGTCCGGCCGAGGTGACTATGACCGCTTCGCCGCCGGCGACCGGCATGACGATTTCAAGAAGATGCAGGGGCGAGGCGATGATCGGCGAAGCCAGGACCGTTTCCACATCCCCCGGCTTACCGAAGAAGATGGCATCCGGGTTCAGTTGTGCGTTGGCGCGAGCGGCTGCCGCGATCATGGCGAAATCCTTCGGAGTCGATCCATACTCCGCCATATGCGCCTGCATCAGCAGCGCGTAGGAGATGTTGGCGCCCGAAGCACCGAACGGCACGTCGAACTCGCGGATCGGATTGCGGTTGGGCGAGCGGGGTGCCGTCTCCTCACGATTGTTGGCGAGCACGCAAAGTACCGTCTCGCACATGCCCGCTTCGATCGCTGCCGCCGCGCGCCAGACCATGCCAGCGCCGGAGGCACCACCGAGATCGACAACATTGGCCATCGTCGGTGCCAACCCGAGATATTCGGCGATGGTTGCCGGAACGTGTTGCGGCGTTTCGCCGACCTGCGGCCCGACCAGCAGCCCGTCGATGGCTTCCGGCTCCAGTCCTGCATCGAACACGGCGAGCCGCGAGACTTCGGCAATCATTTCCAGTGTCGTCACGCCGCTGGTCAGGCGCTGTGGCTTCAACTCGCCTATGCCGACGACTGATCCCCTGGCCTGGCTCATGCCGCCTTGCTCCTGTCGAGCGCACGATATTCGTCAAGACTCGCGGGATTGGCCAGAGAAGCCAGGTTCCTGACCGGCTTGCCCTCAACCGTGGTGCGCGCAGCGCCCTCCACCCGTTTGCCATTGAGGGTGTAGGGCACGGCGTGCACGACATGGATGCGATGCGGGACATGCCGCGGCGAGGCGTCCTCGCAGATCGCCTTGCGAATTCGTCCGGCAAGTTCAGGCGTCAGCGCGAAGCCGTCATTCAGTTTGACGCAGAGCACGATCTCTTCGTCGCCTTCGACCGGCGTGCCGAAGACCAGGCAATCCTCGATCTCGGCAAAGGCCTCGCAGGCGGCATAGATCTCGGCCGTGCCGATGCGCACGCCGCCGGGCTTCAGCGTCGTGTCCGATCGGCCATGGATGATCCCCGAGCCATGCGCGGTCATCTCCGCGACATCGCCATGCGTCCAGATTTCCCGGCGTGCCGCGAAATAGGTGGCGTGGTAGCGCGCATCGCCGTCTTCGCCCCAGAAGGTCAGCGGCATGGACGGGAACGGTTCGGTGCAGACCAGATCACCCTGCCGGCCGATGACCGGTGCATTGCGCTCGTCCATGACAGCCACCGCGAGGCCCAGCCCTTTGACGGTCAGCTCGCCACGGCGAACAGCATGGATCGGCGAGCCGAGCAGGAAACAGCCGATGATCTCGGTGCCGCCCGAGATCGAGGCAAAGATCATGTCCTGCTTCACATGCGCATAGACCCAGTCGAACTGGCCGGGCGAGACTGGCGCACCGGCCGAGAGCAGCGAGCGCAACGAGGACAGGTCGTGCAGACGTCCCGGCGCGTAGCCTTCGCCGGCCAGCGTAGCCAGATATTTCGGGCTGGTGCCGAAATGGGTAACGCTTGCACGCTGCGCCATTGCCCAGAGCGGACTGGGGTCGAGGCCATCAGCGGTTTTCAGGATCGGCGCGCCGTCGTAGAGCACGACAGCCGCGCCGCAGGCGAGGCCCGAGATCAGCCAATGATACATCATCCAGGCCGTGTTGGTGTACCAGCTCACCACATCGCCGGGGCGAACGTCGCCATGCAGCAGATGTTCCTTCACATGCTGGAGCAGCACGCCGCCGGTGCGGTGGACGATCGCCTTCGGGGCACCCGTGGTGCCGGAGGTGTAGAGCACATAGGCCGGATGATCGAACGGCACACGTTCGAAGACCAATGTACCGTCGCTGCCGAAATCGTCGAAGGCGAGACAAGTCGCCGCGCAGTCCGGCTTCGCGCCCGCCTCCCCGGCCAGCACCAGCATGGTCACCGTTGGCATCGCCGCGACGATCTCGGCCAGCCGATCGGAAATGTCGTGCTCCTTGCCCGCATAGCGGTAGCGGGGTGCTGCAAACAGCGCCTTGACGCCAATCTGGCCGAGGCGGTCGACGATCGCCGCGGCGCCGAAATCCGGCGAGCAGGACGACCAGACAGCACCGATCGAAAGCGTCGCCAGAAGCGCAATGAGACCTTCGACACGGTTGGGCAGGATGCCTCCGACGCTGTCGCCCCTCGCCACGCCGGCCGCGCGCAGGCCTTGCGCTGTCCGTGCGACACGCCGGCGCAGTTCACCAAGCGTGAACGTGCGGAAATGGCCGCCCTCGTCGGCCTCGATGACCGCGACCCGATCATCGTTGCCACGCAAAAGGTTTTCCGCGAGATTGAGCGATGCGTCCGGGAAAAACCGGCTCTGCGTCATCGGCGCCTGATCATCGCGCAGGAAAGATCGCGCGCCGGGATCACCGATCACGCCGGCAAAGTGCCACACCGCCCGCCAGAACGCGCCGGGGTCACTGACCGACCAGCGATGCAGCGTCTCGTAGTCGCGAGGGTCGAAGCCGTTGGCCAGACAAAAGATCGCAAGATTGGACGACCCGAACGCGGCTGGCGCCGGCGCCCAAAGCACGGATGACATGGATTTCCTCCCACAATGCAGGCCGGCGCGAAGCCGTCATCTTGTCTGCATGTTGCTTTCAGATTATTGGTTATGACCAGAATGTCAAGCGGCGAGAACAGCCTTCCTGCCGCACAAATGGAGGACAGAAAATTGATGGATGCGGTGTACATCGTCGCGGCCAAACGCACGCCGATCGGCAAGCTGAACGGCGCGCTCGCCAGCCTCTCAGCGGCGGAACTGGGTGGGCAGCTCATTCACGCGATGCTTGCGGAAAGCGGGCTAGCGTCTGATGCCGTCAGCGAGGTGATCATGGGCCAGGTGCTGACCGGCGGCGCCGGGCAGAACCCGGCAAGACAGACATCGGTCAGGGCAGGCCTGCCGGTCAGCGTGCCCGCCATGCGATCAACAAGGTGTGCGGCGCCGGCCAGAAATCGATCCATCTTGCCGCGCAGGCCATTCGCTGCGGCGACGCCGATTGCGTCATCGCCGGCGGACAGGACTCGATGACGTCTGCGCCGCATTTCATTGCAGGTGTTCGCGGCGGCATCCGCATGGGCGACTGGATCGCCAAGGATTCGATGATCACCGACGGGCTGTGGGACGCCTTCCATCAGGTCCATATGGGGGTCACGGTCGAGGCCCTGGCGCAGCGCTACCAGATCACGCGTGACGAGCAGGATCGTTTCGCGCTGCGCTCGCAGGAGAAAGCGGACGCCGCCATCCGCTCCGGAAGGTTCTGCGACGAGATCGTCCCTGTCTCGACAAAGGTCAGGCAAGGCGATGTCATCGTCGGCCGTGACGAGCATCCGAATTCCTCGACCACCCTCGAAGGACTTGGTCGGCTGAAGCCGGTCTTCGATCCGGCGGGGACTATCACGGCCGGCAATTCCTCCGGCCTCAACGATGGTGCTGCCGCCGTGCTGGTGATGTCGGAGATGCGGATGAAAGAACTCGGGCTAAGGCCCCTCGCCCGCATCGCGTCCTATGCTTCGGCTGGGGTCGAGCCGATGGATATGGGTCTAGGCCCTATCGCGGCGTCACGCCTTGCGCTGGAGAAGGCAGGTTGGCGGCCGTCCGAACTCGACGTCATGGAGATCAACGAAGCCTTCGCTGCACAGGCCATCGCGGTCAACCGCGAGTTGGGCTGGAATGAGGAGATCATCAACATCAGCGGCGGTGCCATCGCGCTCGGCCACCCGCTGGCCGCATCCGGCTGCCGCATCGTGGTGACACTACTTCACGAGATGACGAGGCGCGAAGCCAGCAAGGGCCTGGCCTCGCTCTGCATAGGCGGTGGCCAGGGCGTGGCGATCTGCCTGGAGCGGTGATCGGGACTCTAGTCAGTTGTTGTCTGGGGGCTTTGCACAATGGGCTTAGCCACGCCGCCTCAAGAATTTCGTCGCGGAGAATGACAGCTTTGGATGAACAGTAGGACTTAGCTTTACGGCCGACATGAGGGCGCAAAGCTGCCGCCCTCATGCGGCTGGTGCAGGTCAACTATGGGCTAAGACGGGCATACCATACGTCCAATCCAGTGATCCGGAACGACTCAAAGATCAATTTCGCTGCAGTCGCCGAAATCGTTCTCGAACACAATCCGATTTGATTTTTATGGGGGTTCGAGTCCATGGCGTGGGCAAAGAAAAAATAACTGTATAAAATCAAGAATTTAGATGGGTATTTTGGTGGGCCCGGAGGGACTCGAACCCCCAACCAAGCGGTTATGAGCCGCCGGCTCTAACCATTGAGCTACAGGCCCCACGCGGCTGGATTAGTGTTTTTCCCCGGCCGGCACAAGGCTTTCCGGACGGGCTGGCGACGATCGCCCAAATCAGCCCATATTCGCGCCCTAGTTGCCAGATGCGACTGGATCGCAGACCGAGGAGATTTTGATGACCAGACATCTTTTGCCGCTGACACTCATGCCCTTGGCGCTCGCCGCCGCGATTGCTTTTCCGGCAATGGCCGGCGCCGCCGATTCGCAGCCTGCGCCCCGCATCATCGTGTCGGGCGAAGGCCAGGCGACCGCGGCACCCGATCTGGCGCTGCTGACGCTCAGCGTCATGCGCGAGGCCAAGACGGCGCGCGCAGCGCTCGATGCCAACAACGACGCCATGGCCGCCGTGATCGCGGCGATGAAATCGGCCGGCATCAAGGATCGCGATCTGCAGACGGCAGGCATCCAGATCAACCCGCGCTACAACTACACCAACAAGCCGGACGGCAGCCAGGAGGCCGAGCTCGTCGCCTACCAGGTGACCAACACGCTTTCGGTGCGTATCCGCGACATCGACAAGACAGGCGATATCCTCGACAAGGCGGTGTCGCTCGGCGTCAACCAGGGCGGCGGCATCGCCTTCTCCAACGAGGATCCGTCCGCCGCCGTGACCGAGGCCCGCAAGAAGGCGGTCGCCGACGCCATGGCCAAGGCCAAGACCCTGGCCGACGCCGCCGGCGTCAGCATCGGGCGGGTGCTGGAGATCACCGATCAGAACATCGCCCCGCCACCGATGCCGATCAACGCCAAGGCCTTCGATGCCGCGGGCGCGGCGGTTCCGGTGCAGGCCGGCGAGAATTCCTACGTGGTGCAGGTCACCGTCACCTTCGAACTGAAATAGGCGACGTCAGCCGCTATCGACGGGACGAAAGCTGATCGGTTCGGATCGGTACAAGACATGAAAAACCCCGGGGGACTGGTCCCCCGGGGTTTTTTGAGCCACACGCTTCCGCCCTGGCGAAAGGGGCTCTGCTACTCAAGACTGATCTTCCCTAGAAGATCATGTCCAAGCTGATTGCCGGCCGGAACCTAGCGATAGATGACCGGGCAACCGCGCTCGTTGGCGAACACGACCACCACGCGGTCGCCATACTGGCGGCCCGCAACTTTCACGGTGCGTCGGCTGACGTCGACTATGCGGGCGCGGCGCAGGCCCATGCGCTCGGCCTTGTCGAGGGCGCGGTCCGGCGAACAGCCACGGCGGCGCCAGTCGCGTTCACGGCGGTAACCATCATCATCGCCGCTGTAGACGCCGATGCGCGGTTCATTGTTGTTGCCGAAGCCGAGATAGATGCTATCGGCGTGGGCGACCGGGATGGCGGCCAGCGTACCGAGACCGACCAGGGCCGAAAGGGCTGCCGTCTTGATGTTGAACATGTCTTCTCTCCTTGTTGCGGGCTCTCGCCCGTCCTCGTGAACCGATGGGGGGACAATGCGCTTGCCAGTCTGAACTCTTTGCGAACCGTCCATTCATCTTCGGTTCATGTGGCAAATCATCGGTTGGCGATCGGAACTCAAACGCCCGATCGCCTTGCCGGTTCCGGGCAAGCCCGGTCGGCGCGTGGTATTTGCTACCGATTTGCGGCGAAAATCGTGTCAGGGCTCGTCGTCGAGCATATAGTCGAAATAATCGTCCGGCTCGGAGAGGTCCGTCTCGTTGGCCTTGACCCGGCCGCGGATCGAGATGCCGGCTTCGTGCACGGTCTCGGCACTTCCCGAAACCAGCCTGTGCCACCAGTAAAGGTCATGCCCCTCCGCCACCAGCCGGTAGGCGCAGGTCCTGGGCAGCCATGTGATCGTGCGCACATTCTGCGGCGTCAGCCCGACACAATCGGGAACGCGCGCCAGCCGGTTGGCATAGTCGGCGCAGCGGCAGCTTTCAGAGTCGAACAGCCTGCAGCCGACGCTCGTCCAGTAGATTTCGCCGGTGTCCTCGTCCTCGAGCTTCGACAGGCAGCATTTGCCGCAGCCATCGCAGAGCGATTCCCACTCGGCCGGCGTCATCGCCTCGAGCGTTTTGGTTTTCCAGAATGGCGCGTCCATTGTGGCGATGTGGCCCTCACCGACGCCAAGGTCAAGCGCCGTCATCGCCGCAAATGCGGCATGTGCCATCCGATCGCCGCAAATGCGGCCGGAACCATACGAAAAACACGAAGTTGCCTTCAAAAGGCCGGTCAATCGTCCTTCGTTGCCAGTAATGCCCGCTAGCCGGAACCAATCCGGATGATGAAAGTTTGGGCAGGGATGGGACCCCAAAAGGAGAATTTGAGATGAAACGCCAACCACGGATTCTGGCAGGCACAGCAATTGGCCTGCTGATGGCATCCGCGCCGTTGGGCGCGTACCCGTTGCAGGGCAGTGCCGCTTTCGGCCCCTTGCAGCACACCGCCGCGCCGCTTGTCCTGGCGCAAGCAGAATGTGCCGAGGGCGAATCAGCAGAGGCCTGCGCGCAGAAACAACAGGGGGAGCCGGAACAGCCCAAGAGAAAGAAGCGCGACCAGCAGCAGCAAACAGAATCCGCGCCAGCGGAGCAGGCTGCGCCGGCGCAGGGCGAGCAGGAGCAGCAGCCGCGCAGGAAGAAGCGTGATCAACAGCAGCAAACCGAACAGGCTCCGGTCGAACAGGCCGCGCCTGCCGCTGAGGAGCAGTTGCCGCGCAGGAAGAAACGTGACCAGCAACAGCAGATCGAGACCGCACCTGCCGAACAGCCCGCCGAGCAGGCGGCCCCGGCAAACGAAGAGCAGCCGATCAAGCCGCGCAGGAAAAAGCGCGACCAGCAGCAGCAGATCGAGGCCGCGCCTGCCGAACAGCCCGCCGAACAGGCGGCTCCGGCAAACGAAGAGCAGCCGATCAAGCCGCGCAGGAAAAAGCGCGACCAGCAGCAGGAGGCCGCACCTGCCGAACAGCCTGTCGAGCAGGCCGCCCCGGCAAACGACAACAACCAACAGCCCCAGCGCAAGAAGCGCAAGCAGGATCAGCAGATCGAAGCCGCGCCCACCGAGCAGGCGCCGGCCGAGAAGGCAGCGCCCGCCGGTGAGCCGGTCCCGCAGGCCGAACCGCTTCAGCCTGAGCAGCAGGCAGCACCCGCCGAGGGCGAACAGCCTCAGGGCAAGAAGAAGCGCGGCAAGAAGCCTGTCGGCGAACAGCCGGTGACGGGAGAGCAGCCGGCCCAAGGCGAACAGCCGTCGACGGCCGAACAGCCCGCCAATGGCCAGCAGCCCGTGACCGGCGAACAGCCGGCCCAAGGCGAACAGCCAGCCCAGGGTGAAAATGCGGCCCAGGGTGAAGCCCCGGCCGACAAGGACGCAGCCCCCATCCTCGACAGCCAGAAGGACGTCCTACGCAAGCGCAAGGGCAAGAACGGCCAGCAGGGAGGCGAGAATGCGAGTGGCGAGCAGGCCAACCAGCCCGCCCAGCAGAATGGCGAGCAGGTGCAAGCCCCGCAGCCGGCTCCGGTCGACCAGGGACCGCCACCCACCGACGACAAGTCGGCCCAGCAGGCGATCCAGCCTGAAAGGATCGCCCCGGTGACGGAAGAAAAGGGCACACGCGTCGAGCGTGCGCCCGATGAGAACGTCCGCGACCGCCGGCGTCCAAAAGGCGTCGACGTCGTCAGGGAGTTCGGCGACCGCGTCATCCTGCAGTTCAACAACCAGACGATCGTGGAAAGCAATGACGCTCCGCGCATGCACCGCGGCGCCAGGAATGTCTATTATGAAGATCTGTCGGGCGGCCGCACCCGGGAAATCGTCGAGCGTGACAACGGTGTCCAGATCGTCACCATCCGCAACCGCTATGGCGACGTCATCCAGCGTTCACGCATCACGCAGGATGGCCGCGAATATGTGCTGAGCTATGTCGACGAGCGGCACTACGAGGATGATGGCGACTGGCGCGATCCTGGTGACGACCTGCCGCCAATGCGGCTCACCATTTCGCGCGATGAGTACATCCTCGACTCCGAGAACGTCGAGGATCCGGACGACTACTACACCTTCCTCGAACAGCCGCCGGTGGAAAGAGTCCAGCGCCTCTACTCGATCGACGAGGTCAAGCGTTCGGCCCGCGTGCGCGACATTGCCCGCCGCGTCGATCTCGACACGCTGAACTTCGAGTTTGGCTCGGCCTCGATCTCCGACACCGAAGTGCAGAAGCTCGACGGCGTCGCCGGCGCCATGGAGAAGCTGTTGAAGAAGAACCCGGCGGAAACCTTCCTGATCGAAGGCCATACCGATGCCGTCGGCACGCCGGAAGCGAACCTTGCTCTGTCCGACCGGCGCGCCGAAGCGGTCGCCGAGGCGCTCACCAATGCCTTCGGTATCCCGCCGGAGAACCTGACGACACAGGGCTATGGCGAGGAGTATCTCAAGGTCGACACAGCAGGCCCCAACAGGGAGAACCGCCGCGTCGCCATCCGCCGCATCACCTCGCTGGTGGCGCCGGTGGCCAGCGCGAATTAGTGCATGATTCCAGAAGCCTGAACCGGCTTCCGGAATCACGATTGCAAGAGCATGCCCATCCCGTTTTGCTGGGATGGGCATGCTCGCGAAGGAGCGCACTCAAGAAGAATGTAGCCGGCGATTCGGTGGAGATCATTGAATAGCCGCATTGACAACCCCAGATTTCGGAAGGGCGTTCCCTGCCCTGTCCCGACTCCAGCGGGACACATGAGCCCCGCCGGTCCCCTCCGGCGGGGTTTTTGTTTCCCTCTACAACCGCCCTTGCAAACCGCGGCGGCCTGCCCGAAATACGACAGTGCCAAAAAGACCGGAACCAAATATGAAACGTCTCGAACTCGCCATCGAATCGATCATTCTCGCCACGCGTTGGCTGCTGGTCGTGTTTTATATCGGGCTAGGTCTGGCACTTGCCATCTATGCCTTGTCCTTCGGCAAGAAACTCTACGAGTTCGTCACCGTGGCGTTCACGCTTGGCGACACCGACACCATCCTCAAGATGCTCGGCCTGATCGACGCGGCACTGGTCGCCTCGCTGGTGGTGATGGTGATCATCTCGGGCTACGAGAACTTCGTCAGCCGTTTCGATGAAAATGACGGCGAGGTGCACTGGCTGGGCACGATCGATGTCGGCTCGCTGAAGGTCAAGGTCGCCTCGACCATCGTCGCCATCTCGTCCATCCACCTGCTGCAGGTCTTCCTGAACTCGGTCTCCTATACGACCGATCAGTTGATGTGGCTGACCATCATCCACCTCGCCTTCGTGCTGTCGGCCTTCATGCTGGCTTACATCGACCGGCTGATGGGCTTGGGCAAAGGCAGGAAGGCCGAGGAATAAGGGCGCGCAGCGCCCGTCAGTAGATGCTTTTGATATTGGTATCGGTCCGGGCGAACACCTCGTCCGGCACAAAAAAGTCGCCGGCGAGTGGTCCGGTCGCCCCAGGCGAATAGACTGAGAAATCGCTGACGCCCTCGGCGCGCAGCACCTCTTCGTCGATGTAGAAATTGCCGGTCGCCTCGCGCGACGGCCGCATGAAGATCGCATGCGCGGCATCGGCCATGATATCGGGCGAACGGCTCATCGCCACCACCGTGGCGCCACCCAGCAGATTGCGCACTGCCGCCGTGTCGATGGTCGAGATCGGCCACAGCGAGTTGACGCCGATGCCGTCCCTGGCGAACTCGGCACTCATGCCCAGCGTGCACATCGACATGCCGAACTTGGCCATCGTGTAGGCAACGTGGTTCTTGAACCATTTGGCCTTCATGTCGAGCGGCGGCGCCAGATTCAGGATATGAGGATTTCTGGCCAACTTCAGGTGCGGAATGCACATTTTGGACACCAGGAACGTGCCGCGCGTGTTGATCTGGTGCATCAGATCGTAGCGCTTCATGTCGGTCTCCAGCGTGCCGGTGAGCTGGATGGCGCTGGCATTGTTGACGCAGATGTCGATGCCACCGAACTTTTCGACGGTCTTGGCTACAGCCTCGGCGACTTGCGCCTCCTCACGAATGTCGCACAGCACAGGCAGCGCCTTACCACCGGCCTGCTCGATCTCCTCGGCTGCCGTATAGATGGTGCCCGGCAGCTTCGGATGCGGCTCGGCGGTCTTGGCGGCGATCGTCACATTGGCGCCGTCGCGCGCCGCGCGCAGGGCAATCGCAAGGCCAATGCCGCGCGACCCGCCGGAGATGAACAGCGTCTTTCCCTTGAGCGACATTTTTTCCGCCTCCCTTGCAGCACGACAGGTGCGAACCTTTGCGCGGCGGGCAACCGCAGCGCAAGGCCCAACATGCCGGACAAGGGTTACGCTGCGTAGGTTCGCAGGTGGCTAAACGAGCACCAGGCCCTGCCGCATGGCGATGCCGATGGCATCGGTGCGGTTGGCGGCGCCTAGCTTCATCAGGATCGCGGCGACGTGGAACTTCGCCGTGTGCACGGAAATGTTCAGCCGCCTGGCGATCACCTTGTTGGGCGCGCCTTCGGCGAGCAGCGCCAGCACTTCCGCCTCGCGCGGCGACAGCGCCGGCCGGCCGACTTTGTCATCCACCGGTTCCTCGTCGAACAGATCGCCGTCATGGAAAGCGAAATCGTCATGCCGGTCTGGCAAGGCACGGCCTCCACCCGAAATCCAGTAGCCCGCCGCCGCCAGCCGCACGGCAGCGGCAATCAAAAGGTCGTCGGCCGTCGCCGGCAGCACGGCAAGCAGATTGTCGGTCGCCCGCTCCTGGGTGGCTCGACGGGACAACAGCACCCGAGGTGTCGCGAGGTCGATGCCGCCCTCCAGACCACTCTCGTCGACGATAGCCACATCCGCCGTCAGGCTGGAGTTTCTCCCGGCCATGACCGGCAGCAGATCATCGGTCGCGGCGAGAGCGATCGACAGCCGTTCGGCGCGCGCGGCATCGCCGAGCGCGATCAGCACCGTCAACCGGTGGCCCGCCAGTTCGCTCCTCGCGATGCTGTGGCTTGCGCTGTCCGCCATCGATCCTCTCAGCTCAGCGGCTTCTCGCCGATGGTCACGGCGACATCGCGCTGCTCGCCGCCGCGCACCACGCCAAGCGTCACCGAGGCACCGGCGCTGTCCGGCCCGAGCCTACGGATCAGGTCGCGCGGCCCATGCACGGCCTCGCCGTTCCACGAGACGATGATGTCGCCAATATAGAGCCCGGCGGCCTTGGCCGGACCGCTGTCGTCGAGGCTCATCACCATCGCGCCATGCGCGTCGCCATTGCGGATCGGATGCAGGCCGGCGCCGAGATAGCCGCGCGCGACATGGCCCTTTTCGCGCAGCGTCGACACCGCCCGCTCGATCGTCTCGTAGGGCATGACCAATGCCCGCCGGCGGGGTCCGAACAGAAGCATGCCGATCAGCCCGCCCGTGGCGTCGAGCACCGGGCCGCCCTCGAAGCGGCCGCCGGCATTGACGGCGAGATTGATGCGCCGGTCGATCGTGCCGCCGCGCATCGAGCGCCAGGCCGGGCCGACCTCGCCGACCGTTCCGAACACGGCAAGTGCGGCACCTTCGCTGTTGCCGACCGTGATGGCCAGATTGCCCGGCCGCACGGCATCCGCCTTGGCCAGCGTGGGGACGTCAGCGGCGCCGGCAGGCTTCAGCAGCGCAATGCCCGTCGAAGGATCGCGGCCAACCAGTTCGGCCTTCATCCTCCCGCCGGAAGCCAGCTTTAGCTCGATCTCCTCACCTGCCTCCACGACCTCCTCGGCGGTGACGAAATAGCCGTCGCGCCAGTGGAAGGCACTGGCAGTGCGACCGTGATGCGTGGCGAGGCTCGCCGTCGCCGGCGCTGCGGTTGCCGCGAAATCGGCGATGGCATCGGAAAACGCGCTCAGATTGAAGTCGCTCATGATTGGTCTCCTGGGTTTCTCATGTCCCAGATATCGCTGCCTTGCGCGAAGGTTGGTACTCGCCTGACGGCTAGTTGGCGGTTCGACTGGCCATCTGGTCAGGGTCGCGGCCGAACAGGCCGCTCCGCACATATAGTCATCCTGATGCCTGATGACACGGAGCCCCGAAAATGGCCCTGCCCGCCCAGAAACTGCAATCCGACGACACGCTTCTCGATGCCTATTCGGCGACCGTTGCCGACGCCGTCGACCGCATCGGTCCGGCCGTATGCCGCATCGAGCGCATCGGCGGTCAGGGCGGCCATGGTTCCGGCTTCGTCATTGCCCAGGACGGGCTGGTCGTCACCAATTTCCATGTCGTCGGCGATGCGAAGACGGTGCGCGTGTCGATGCCGGACGGCGCCTCGCGCGAAGGCCGTGTGCTCGGCCGCGACCCCGACACCGACATCGCGCTGGTGCGTGCCGACGGCAGCTTTGCCGATGTCGCGCCGCTCGGCGATTCCAAGCGCCTGCGGCGCGGCCAGATCGCCATTGCCATCGGCAATCCGCTCGGCTTCGAATGGACTGTGACGTCAGGCGTCGTCTCGGCGCTCGGGCGCTCGATGCGCGCCTCCACCGGCCGGCTGATCGACGACGTCATCCAGACCGACGCAGCACTCAACCCCGGCAATTCCGGCGGGCCGCTGGTGTCTTCGGCCGGCGAGGTGATCGGCGTCAACACCGCCATGATCCACGGCGCACAGGGCATCGCCTTCGCGGTTGCCTCCAACACCGCCAATTTCGTCATTTCGGAGATCATCCGCTTCGGCCGCGTGCGCCGCGCTTTCATCGGCGTCTCCGCCGACACGACAAACCTGCCGCGCCGCGCCGCTCTTCTGTCGCAGGTGTCGAGCAATACGGCCGTGCGCCTGCGCAGCGTCGAGAAAAACGGCCCGGCTGCCAAGGCCGGCCTGAAGGAGGGTGACATCATCGCCGCCATCGACGGCCGTCCGGTCACCGGCGTCGACGACCTCGTGCGCATGCTCGACGCCGAGCGCATCGGCCGCGAAACGCTGTGCACCGTGGTGCGCCGGACCGGCATCAGCCAGGTGACGGTGACGCCGGTCGCAAGGGCGGGCTAGGCTCGCTTTCGCCTAGCTGGCGGCGGTCTACCCTTCAACAAATTGAGCCTGAAACTCCGGGCTGGGCGGAATCGGCTTGATGACATCGATCAGCACGCCGTTGGGATCTTTGGTGATGAAATGGCGCTGGCCGAAGGGTTCGTCGCGCAAAGAGCGCAAGATCGGCAGGCCGGCAGCAACGATCCGCTCATAGATCGCGTCCGGATTCCTGACCTCGAAATTGATCAGCAGGCCCGACGTCCGCCCTCGCCCTTCCTCGGGTATCGTCTCGTGGTCGCCCTGGACGATACCGAGATTGACGCCGCGATCCTCGGTCGACTGCAGATGCACATACCAGTCGCTTTCGAACAGCGGTTTGAAGCGGAAGTGCTCGACATAGAAGGATTTCGTTCCAGCCACGTCGCCCGTCATCAGCACCGGGTAATAGCTCGTCGTCTTCATCTTTCCTTCTCCCATCAGATAACATACAGTCTGCATGTAAATTGAAATAACATACAGGCTGCATGTATGCAACGAGAGATCGCGCGCCGCTCCAACCGTGATCGAACCGAAGCGACGCGCGCCGACCTGATCGCAGCGGCGCGAAAACTGTTCATTGAAAAACCCTATGCCGAGACAGGCACGCCTGAAATCGTGGCGGCTGCCGGCGTCACGCGTGGCGCACTCTACCACCATTTCGCCGACAAGCAGGCGCTGTTTGCCGCCGTCGTCGAACAGGAGGCGGAGGCCGTCGCAGAGGAGGTCGATCGCGCCTCGCCGCCGTCGCTGTTTGCCCGCGATGCGCTGATTGCCGGGTCGGACGCCTATCTTGCCGCCATGCGCGCCCCTGGCCGCACCCGGCTGCTGCTGCTCGACGGGCCGGCCGTGCTCGGCCGCGCCGGCATGGACGAGATCGACAACCGGCACGGCAACCGCTCGCTTCGCGAGGGCCTCGTGGCGGCGATGCGCGACCAGGCGGTGACAAGATTACCCGTGGATGCAGTGACCGCGCTGCTTGCCGCCGCCTTCGACCGTGCAGCCCTTGCCATCGAGGCAGGAGGCTCGATCGAAGACCATCGGGCCGTCCTCGTCGCACTTATCGATGGATTGTCTCCGGCTCGTCATCAGGCACCTCACCCGGCTCGAACTCGTTGAAGCAGCCGAGCTGGCGCTTGAACTGGTCGATCAGCCAGGCAGCCACCGGCTTCGGGCTGCGGTCGCTGCGATGCATGGCAAACAGCGGGGAGCGCACCTCGCTGAAGGACTCCAGATCGATTTCCACCAGCCGGCCGCTCGCCAGATCGTCGGCGATCAGCCAGCGTGGCAGCCCGCCCCAGCCCAGCCCCTCGCGCATCAGCATATGCTTGGTGCGCAGGTCCGTCAGCCGCCAGGTGCGGTAAGCAAAGACGCCAAAGTCGCGCCCCTTGGTGCGCTCCGACTGGTCGGTGACAACGAGCTGGGTGTGTTCGCGCACATCCTCGACCGCCACCGGCTTCGGCAGCAGCGCCAGCGGGTGGCTGGGCGCGGCAGCCAGCACCATCGACATGAAGCCGATCCGCACAAGATGCACGTCGACCTCGCCCAGCAGGCCGCCGACCCCGAGATCGGCCTGCCCGCTGACGACATGATCGGGGATCACGCCAAGCGTGCCGATATGCAGGCGCAGCATCACGGTCGGAAACTGCGCCTCGAACGCCTTCAGCACCCGCACCAGCACCGCAGAGGGCAGCGACGCATCGACCGACAGCGCGACTTCGGCCTCGAGCCCCTGATGGTGGCCATCAACGCGCGAACGGATGCGCTGCAGCACACCGGTCATGCGCCGCGCATCCTCCAGCATCGCCCGGCCGATCTCGGTCAGTTGCGGCTCGCGCGTCCCCTCGCGCTCGAACAGTTTCAGCCCGAGCTGCGCCTCGAGATTGGCGATGCCGTAGCTGATGACGGACTGGGCCCGGTTGAGCTTGCGGCCGGCGGCCGAGAAGCTGCCGGTTTCGGCAACCGTCACAAAAATCTGAAGCTGGTCGAGTGTCGGATTGGGCTGCATCACATATCCAATTTATAGATGGATTATATATAAAATATACCAGTTTTTCGAATGGGTCGATGGCCCCATATCTGGCGGGACAATTCATTCCAACCCTGGAGAGCCCCATGTCCATCCTTCTTGTCACCTCGAGTCCGCGCGGCGCCGCCTCGCACTCGACCCGTATCGCCACCGAATTCGCCGAAAAGCTCATCGCCGCAGATCCTTCGAACACGCTGGTCGTGCGCGACCTCGTCGCCAACCCGCTGCCGCACATCGACGCCGACTACTCGACCGGCATCTATACGCCGGCTGAATCCCGCACCCCGCGCCAGGCGGAAGTCGTCGGCGTTTCGGACGCCGTGCTGGACGAGCTGTTTGCCGCCGACACGGTGATCCTCGCCACCGGCTTCATCAACTTCAACATCTCCTCGACGCTGAAGTCCTGGGTCGATCACGTCGCCCGCTCCGGCAAGAGCTTTTCCTATGGCGAGAACGGTCCGAAGGGCCTCGTCAGCGGCAAGAAGGTCTATATCGTGCTGGCCTCCGGCGGCATCTATTCCGAAGGTGCGGCCGTGCAGATGGACCACGCCATCCCCTATTTGCGCGGCGTGCTCGGCTTCCTGGGCATGACCGATGTCGACGTCATCCGCATCGAAGGCGTCGGCATGGGCGCGGACGCAGTGACCGCGGCTCTCGCGAAGGCGACCGCCAAGGTCGACGCCGTGGTGGCCGCAACCACCGGCGAGCGCGTCGCCGCGTAACGCGCACCCATCCTTGGCCAAAAACAAAAGGCAGGCGTCAGCACGGCGCCTGCCTTTCTTGTGCTCCGAAACAGGACTTGCAATCAGCAAGTCTTACCCGAACATCCTCTCGCCCTGCTCGTCGACCAGCTGGATGCCCTTCTTGATCGAGATGTCGATGGCGTCGTCGAGCCCGGCGAAGCGGTCGGCGCGGATGAATTTGTGTTCCTTCAACACGCCCTCGACTTCCTTCGAAACCACGCCGCAGGTCTGGTACTGGCCTTCGGCCTTGTAGGGCGTGGCGCTGATCAGGAAGCCCTTGTGCTCGACCTGCTTTGCCGGCGCGGCGCTCTTTGGTTCGTCCGCATCATCACCGCCACCACCGCCGAAAAGTCGTTTCAGAAAAGACATGGTTCAAATCTCCACTTTCACCCCGGCGCCAAGGCATCGCCGGCGCCGACCGTCACGATTCACGACGGTGCTGTCTCAGCATGATCGAATGTCCCGCCGCGTTCCAGTCCCTTGATGAAGACGGCGACCAGCAACTCGACCTGCTCCCAGGTTTCATCGGCCTGCCGTCCTGCAGAATTTGGTGCATAGCCGCTGGTCACTATGCCATGCACGCTTGACCACAAGGTCCGGGCGGCGATCCGCAGCCGGGTCTCGTCGAGGCCGAAGCGGCCATCTGCAAGCACCCTGGCGATGATCTGCAGCAAGGCACTGAGCCGCGCCTCGTAGGCATCCGGCTCCGCATGCGGCAGCTGACGACGATTGAAGGCGAGCAGGGCCGGCCAGCTCGCCGGATGCGCCGCGACGAACCCGGCATAGGCGCGCGCCAGCGCCAGCAGGCGTTGGCGCGTATCGGTCACGCCGGCTTTCTCCATCTCGGCCATGGCCGCGGCGCCGGCCTCGCCCAGCCGGCCGAGCAGCCGCATGTTCACCGCACGATGCAGATCGTCGATGTCGCGGAACAGATTGTAGATGGAGCCAACGGCGATCCCGGCCTGCGTGGCAATGGTCCTGGCTTTCAGGTTCTCCGCCCCGCCCGCCTCGATCAGATCCTCAGCGATGGCGATGACACGCTCGCTCATCTCTTCCTTGTCCAGTGCCAAACCTGCTCTCCGTAAATCCTGTCAACCCGCGCGCGATGGCGGCAAGGCTGCGCGTGTTTACCATGATCCATCACTCATGAACAGTGTTCAAAATTCCTCTTGAACACTGTTCATTTTCTGCTACTGTGCATTTGTGAACAACGTTCATAACCGGAGGAACAAACAAATGCTCAGTCTTATCAGGACATTGCTGGAGGGCGCCAGCGCCAAGGCCGAGGACCGGCTGAAGGACCAGTTCGCTGTCGATCTTCTCGCCCAGCGCATCCGCGATGCCGAAGCCGGCCTCGCTTCGGCCAAGCAGACACTCGCCTCGCTGATCGTGCGTCAGCGGGCCGAACAGGCCAGCCTCGACCAACTCGACCGCCGTATCGCCGATCTGGAGGAGCGCACCCGCAGCGCCCTTGCCGCTGGCAATGAGCCCCTCGCCCGCGATGGCGCCGGCGCCATCGCTGAACTGGAGAACGAACGCGAGGTCCGCCGTAGCACCGTGCGCAGCCTGGTGGAAAAGACCTTGCGTATTCGCATGTCGCTGGAACAGGCGCACAGGCGCATCGTCGACCTCAACCAGGGCATGATCTCGGCCCGCGCCATAGACGCCGAACAGAAGGCGCAGCGCCGGCTGAACCGCTCCATCGGCCGGACGGCGAGCCTCAACGAGGCCGAGGCGCTGCTGGCCCGCATCAGGGAGCGCAGCGATCCGTTCGAAGAGGCAAGCATTCTGGACGAGATCGATGCAGGTCTCAGCCAGGAAGCCATTCGCGGCAGGCTGGAGGATGCCGGCCACGGCTCCTCGACCAAAGTGCGGGCACAAGATGTGCTCGACCGTCTGAAATCCACCCACTGATCCGCCAAAGCCGATTCCTCACCAATCCCGATTCTTCACCAACCAAACGGAGAAAGACCATGAACGCCAATCAGACCTACATCATGTTCAACAGCATCTCGGTCGGCGCCGCCTACTTCATGCTCGGCCTGTCGCTGTGGCTGGCCCCGGTCGACCTGTCGACCAAAGGCTACTGGGGCATGGGCATCCTGCTCCTCACCGGCAGCCTGGTGAACCTGGTCAAGTACCGCACCGACGAGCGCCTTTCGGCCGAAATGACCGCCAAGATCGAAAAGGCGCGCAATGAAAAGCTGATCAGCGAATATGTCGGCAAGGAATGATGCCTGCCGCACATTCCTGAACTCACCAGACCAAATGAAAAAGCCCGGATCTCTCCGGGCTTTTTTCGCTTGCGGCGATGGAGAAGCCAACGCCTTCAGCGGCGCGACAGCGCCTCGAGAGCTTCGGCGGCGTCTTGCAGGATGCTCATCGCCTGGGCCTGCGTGTCTTCAGGCGCGTCGACGATCTCGCTGAGCGCGGCGCGCAGCCGGTGGCGTACGGCGCGGAACGCGTCGCGCTTTTCGTGGCGGCCACGCCGGCCGCCTTCCTCGCCGTCGTCGTTCCAGCCGAACCAGTCGCGTGCCTTGGCCATCTTGCGGCCGAAGCGCTCGAGATGGTCGAGCACATGGTCGATCATCTCGCGGTTTTCCTCGAGATGCGCCTGCCCCGCCTCGGTGATCGAAAACACCTTCTTGTTGCCTTCCGCCGAGGAGGTGGCATAGCCGGCCTCTTCCAGGAAGGTCAGCGTCGGATAGACCACGCCCGGGCTCGGGCTGTAGACGCCGCTGGTGCGCTCTTCCAGCGCCTTGATGATGTCGTAGCCGTGGCGCGGCGCCTCGGCCAGCAGCGACAGCGTGATCAGCTTGAGGTCGCCGTCGGCCAGCATGCGCCCGGCACGGAACATGTCGCCCGGCCCGCCGCGACCGCCGCCACGACCACCATGGCCGAACGGACCAAAACCGCCGCCGCGACCGCCGAATTTGCCGGCCATATGCATGAAAGCCCGCAACGGGTGCTCGCCGAAATGATGATGTCTGTGCATGGATTGCTCCTTGAGTTATGTCTTACGATATATCTTAATTAAGCATCGGCGCCGATGGAGTCAAGATATATCTTACGATGTATCTGAAGACGGCGCCAGCAGGATTGAAGTCGAGGGATATGAGCCAAGAATGCCGGCTGGTCCTGCGAGCAGATCGCGGCTACCAGCGGCCCTTGCGCCGGTTCCAGGCATAGAGAAGATCGGCGAAACGATCATAGACAAAGCGCGTCAGTGGCAGGAGAACCGGATTGCCGAACAGCGCCGCCAGCCAGCCCTCGCCCGGCGTCGCCTTCCAGACGGCAATCGCGACATCGGCACCGACCAGCAATCTGCCACCGGCGTCGGTTGCATGCAGCCGGCGGCGGATGTCTTCCAGCGAGGCACCGTATCCGGCTAAAGCCACCGGCTCGAGATTGATGTCGCGGAATTCGATCCAGCCTGATTTGACCGCCTCGATCAGCCGCCGTTTCTGTCTGGCAATGCCGGCATCACAAACAGGGCAGCGTGTGTTGTACCAGACGGTCAGCATGGCTCCGGCATTCGATTGGCAGCGCACCCCGAAGGACCATGGACATCGGACGCCGTCAAGACGGCGCCCGTCTGGCTTGCGCGAACGAGAATGTCCCGAACCTCCGGTCCGAGCCCCTCCGCCTATCCGAGCGAGGAGATGATCTCGCGATAGGCGAATTCAGGGAAGGCCTTCAGCGTCCGCGTCTTGACGTTGCCGCCGGTCGCCAGCATCAGCGCGAAGCGGGCGATCACGGCATCGTCGGGCGCTTCGACAATCGCCACCATGTCGCATTCGCCCATGGTGAGATAGAACGACTTGAACGATCCGCCCATGTCCCCCAAGAGCTTCTTGGCGGCGTCGAGCCGCTTCGGCGAGTCGCGCACGTTCTTGGCGCCCTGCTCCGTCCAATTGATAAGCACGATGTAAGTCGTCATGGCACACCTCCCTCCGGCGCCACGGAGCACGGCGATTAGGTCGTGGACCTTCGCCGGGGCGGGCATCCGGTTTGTCGCCCGGAAAAATGCATCCGACCTGGGAAGTATCCTCCCGACGGAGATGGGCGACAAGAGCCGTCACGCCGGCAATAAAAAAGGGCGCCATCGGCGCCCTTCGAAAATTGTCGGTTGCTGTTGGTGTCAGCTATCCAGGAAGCTCCGCAGCTTTCTGCTCCGGCTCGGGTGCTTGAGCTTGCGCAGCGCCTTGGCTTCGATCTGGCGGATACGCTCGCGGGTGACCGAGAACTGCTGGCCGACTTCTTCCAGCGTGTGGTCGGTGTTCATGCCGATGCCGAAGCGCATGCGCAGCACGCGCTCCTCGCGCGGTGTCAGCGAGGCCAGCACGCGCGTCGTCGTCTCGCGCAGATTGGCCTGGATCGCCGCGTCGATCGGCAGGATCGCCATCTTGTCCTCGATGAAATCGCCGAGATGCGAATCCTCCTCGTCGCCGACCGGCGTTTCGAGCGAGATCGGCTCCTTGGCGATCTTCAGCACCTTGCGCACTTTTTCGAGCGGCATGGCGAGCTTTTCGGCCAGTTCCTCCGGCGTCGGCTCGCGGCCGATCTCGTGCAGCATCTGGCGCGAGGTGCGCACGATCTTGTTGATCGTCTCGATCATGTGCACCGGAATGCGGATGGTGCGCGCCTGGTCGGCGATCGAGCGGGTGATCGCCTGCCGGATCCACCATGTCGCGTAGGTCGAGAACTTGTAGCCGCGGCGATACTCGAATTTGTCGACCGCCTTCATCAGGCCGATATTGCCTTCCTGGATCAGGTCGAGGAACTGCAGGCCGCGATTGGTGTATTTCTTGGCGATGGAGATGACGAGGCGTAGATTGGCCTCGACCATTTCCTTCTTGGCGATCGCCGCTTCGCGCTCGCCCTTCTGCACCTGGTTGACGATCTTGCGGAATTCCAGGATCGAGATCGCCGTTTCGGTGGCCAGATGCTGGATCTCGGCGCGCAGGTCGCGGATCGCGTCCTTCTCGTTCTTGGTGAACTCCTTCCAGCCGCGCGACGTCAGATTGGCGATCGAGCGCGTCCAGTTCGGGTCGAGCTCGGAGCCCTGGTACTCCTTCAGGAACTCCTCGCGGCGCACGCCATAGCTTTCGGCGAGCCGCAAAAGCTTGCCTTCGTTCTGCACCAGCCGCTTGTTGATGTCGTAGAGCTGCTCGACCAGCGCCTCGATACGCGCCGTGTTGAGCGACAGCGACTTAACCGCCTTGATCAGCTGGTCCTTCAGCTCCTTCAGCCGGCGGTCCTGGCTGGGCGACAGCGTGCCGGCGGCGGCCAGCCGGTTCTCGACCTGCTGGTCCTGCAGCTTCCTCAGCTTCTTGTAGGTGTCGGCGATGACGTCGAGCGTCTCCATCACCTGCGGACGCAGTTCTGCTTCCATCGCCGCCAGCGACAGGCTCGCCTCGTCCTCGTCTTCCTCGTCGTCATCAGTCAGGCCGCGCGTGTCGCCGCCGACATTGGTGATGTCGTCCTCGTCCTCGCGGCCGGCGCGGCGCGGCTTGTCCTCGACCTTGGGGGCTTCCTCGATGCGCTCGACCACCGGCGCCTGCTTGGCCTCCGGGCCGGCATAGGTCGCCTCGAGATCGATGATCTCGCGCAGCAGGATCTTCGATTCGTTGAGCTCGTCGCGCCAGATGATGATGGCCTGGAAGGTCAACGGGCTTTCGCAGAGGCCCGCGATCATCGTCTCGCGGCCGGCCTCGATGCGCTTGGCGATGGCGATTTCGCCCTCGCGCGACAGAAGCTCGACCGAGCCCATCTCGCGCAGATACATACGGACCGGATCGTCGGTGCGATCGGTCGGCTCTTTCTTGGTGGTCGTGGTGGCAACCGCCGTACCGGTCTGTTCGGCCAGTTCGTTGGCGTCCTCCTCGGCGTCTGCCGCGGTGTCGCCAGTCTCGGCTTCCTCGCCCTGCTCGTCGTCCTCGACGACATTGATGCCCATGTCGGACAACATCGCCATCGTGTCCTCGATCTGCTCGGAGGTCACTTCCTCCGAGGGCAGCACCGAGTTCAACTCGTCCATGGTGACATAGCCGCGCTTCTTGGCGGCTTTGATCATCTTCTTGACAGCATCGTCGGAAAGGTCGAGCAGAGGGCCATCGGTGGCGCCTTCACGTTCGGTCTCGACCTCTTCCTTTTCCTTTGTCGCCATTCTTTATCGTCTCCAAGCGGCTCTGTATCGAAACCGCGTAAGCTGCCGCGCCGGTCAAATCGGATGCGCTCGCTTCAAACGCACGTCACCGGGCCAGTAACCGCATCTCTCGTTAAGTCCAGATTAACCCTGGTATCTGTGGCAGGCCTGCCGCCTGTCCAGTGACCAGTACCTCACATCGCTCATTTCCCGTCGACGCCGGGCACGGGTTAACGTTTCGAATCGTCCTGATTCCGCCATTCTGCCAGAAGGTCAAGCGCCTCTCGCATGATTCGCATGAAAAAAGCGAATCAATTACCCGACTTAGGGGCGTCTAAACGACGCGCGGCACATTCCCACTTCATTCTTGGCGCAGGATTCCACCTATACGCGACCTGCCCTGCCCGAGGACACGCCGAACCCTTCGATCAGCGCTTCCGTTGCTTGCACATCATTGAATTGCGCCTGAATCTCGACCAGATGCCGGAAGTTTTCGTCCGACGGATCCTGATCGAGCGCTGCCTGCGCCTGTTTCAGCTCCCTATGTAAGGTGCGCGCGCTGCGCTGCAAGTGCAGTGCTTGGTTGAAGGCGTCGCGGGCGTCCTCAAGGGCGGCGGTTTCCAGCGCCGGCCATTGCCGCGCGCGCTTGATCAGCGCCACCGCGCGCTCCCAGATGTCGCCGCAGCCGGCCCGTTCGACCGTTGCGATCACCGCGCCGCGATCATTGGCCATGTCATGCGCCATTGCATCGAGGATGGCAGCGTGCAGACGCTTCAGGTCGGTGTTGGCGAGATCGAGGAATTCGACATGGGCAAAGTTCTCGTCGATCAGCGCCGGATGGTTGATCAGCGCCACGATGATCGTTGCCTCGCGCACCGACATGCCCTCGGCGCCGCGCTTGACCAGCGCCGAACGTCCCAGGCTTTCGGTGATCGCGGTGCGTCCGCCGGCATTGCCCCGCGCAAACTGCCCGCCGGGTGCGGCCGTCTTGCCCTGCCCCGGTTTCCAATCCTGACGACCTTGCCGGGCGCCGCGCTGGGCGCCAAAGAAGCTTAGCACCCGCTCGCGCATCTCCTGTTGGTAGTGATATCGCAGGCTTTCGTCGCGAATGCGGCTGGTCAGCTCGCGCAGCGTCTTTTCCAATTCCGCCCGCCGTTCCGGCGTGTCGAAGACGCCGCCTGACGTCTCGCGCATCCACAGCAGATCGGCGAGCGGCCGCGCTTCCGCGAGCACGACGCGGAAGGCGTCCGCACCTTCGGCCTTGACCAGATCGTCGGGATCCTTGCCTTCGGGCAGCAGCGCAAAACGCGCCGAGCGTCCCGGCTGGACCGCCGGCAGCGCCAGATCGGCGGCGCGCCACGCCGCCTTCAGCCCAGCCTGGTCGCCATCGAAGCATAAGACTGGCTCGCCTGCCATGCGCCACAACAGCTCGAGCTGGTTCTCGGTGAGCGCGGTGCCGAGCGGCGCCACGACGTTTTCGAAGCCGGCCTGGGCCAACGCGATCACGTCCATATAGCCTTCGACGGCGATGACCGTGCCGCCCTTGGCCAATGCCTTGCGGGCACGGGCGAAATTGTAGAGCACATTGCCCTTGTGGAAGAGCTCCGTGTCGGGCGAATTCATGTATTTGGCCAGCGCATCGGGCGCCAGCGCCCGCCCGCCAAAGGCGATGATCTTGCCTCTGGAGTCGGGGATCGGGAACATGATGCGGTCGCGGAACCAGTCGTAGGAGACCGGGATGTCGTCGCCGTGGCGCACCAGCCCGCAGGCCTCGATATCGGCTTTTGGAACGCCCCTGGCGGCAAGATGCTCCTTCAGCGCGTTGCGGCTGTCTGGCGCATAGCCGAGCCGGAACGATTGCTGCGTCGCCGATGTCAGTCCGCGCTCACGCAGATAGGCGCGCGCCTTTGCGCCTTCCGACCCCTGCAGCCGCTCCTGGAAGAAGCTGGTCGCCATCTCCATGACGTCGGTCAGGCTGGCGCGTTCCTTTTCGCGCCGTTCCTCCTGTTCGTCGCGCACTGGCATCGGCACTCCGGCCATGTCGGCGATCTTCTCGACGGCTTCGGGAAAACTCATCCCGTCGAGCTCGGTCAGGAACTTGAAGTGATCGCCCGACACCGAGCAGCCGAAACAATGGTAGCGGCCCTTCTTGTCTTCGCAGTGGAAGGACGGGCCCTTCTCGCCATGGAACGGGCAGCAGGCCCAATAGTCGCCGCGCGGCGCGTTGGTCTTCTTCCGGTCCCACGCGACACGCTGGCCGATCACCGAGGAAATCGGCACGCGGTCGCGGATCTCGTCGAGGAAGGCGGGCGGAAAGCGCATGGGGAACTCGTTTCCCCCTCATATAACCATGCCCGCGAAGTCCGACGACCCCTAATGCGGACGATGCCCGGTTTCCACAGGGCAAAAAGAAGGCGGCCGGCGCCGGCCGCCTTCCCGCGATACGATTCGAGATCGATCAGTGGGCGGCGATGGCGCCGAAGACGATGCCCGACAGGATACTGACCAACACATAGTCGTTGCCGACACGGATCCACTCCTGGCCGGGGCCTGGACGCCGCAGGCCATAGCGGCCGTAGTCGCGGATCGCCTGGTGGCGCTTCCAGCTCGAATACCTCTGGCCGTTGCGCCAATGGTTCCGCTTAACCACAACGACCTTCTTCCTCACCACGACCTTCTTCTTCACGACATGCCTGTCGGGTTTCTGCCAGTCGACCTGGCTGTAGTTCGACTGCGGCGCGACGGGCGCGTTGAGCGGCGCGGCCTGGCCCGAGAAGGACGTGGCGGCCAGCATCGAGGCGGCGACAGCGGAAAGAACGAGACGTTTCATGACAGGTACTCCTTGGTTGTCGATGCCCATGCAATAAGGCGCCAAGGATGAACCGAAACTGAACAGCAAGATTACGTTTCTGTAATGATTTCCTATAATTAAATGATCTAATTCAACGTCATTCTTAGACTTGGTTGGAAACGGACGCGGGAGCCGAGCGGCACCACTGTCCTGGCGGCGACCGACCATGCAACCAATCTGTCGTCCATCCATTTCCGACACACCCTGTCGCGTGCCGGCAGCCAGCCAAGTCAGGCGAAATTTATTATCCGGCTAAAAGCAATGAGAGTATGCTCGATCCCTACAATGCCCATGATTCGCGCCCTTCTTGACCTCTTCGACGGCATGGCCCCAGCGCCGAGCGCGTCTCTTGGATTGCGAGCCCGGGCATGAGCGGTTCGGTCGTCCTTCTGCATCTTGCCGGCGCGGTGGCGCTGATGCTGTTTGCCACCCGCCTGGTCAAGACGGGTGTCGAGCGCGCCTATGGCGACGTGCTGCGCCACCGGCTGCGCGCCACCATGCGCAATCCGCTGATGGCGGTGCTGGCCGGCTGCGGCCTGTCGATCGCGCTGCAAAGCTCCACCGCCGTCACCTTGCTTGTCGGCTCCTTTGCCGGCGCCGGCATCGTCTCCGGCATGTCCGGCCAGTTGGCAGTGCGCGGCGCTGAGATCGGCTCGGCGCTGGTGGTCAAGCTGCTGACCTTCGACCTGTCGCTGCTGGTCCCGGTCTGCCTGGTCGCCGGCACCGTCATGTTCATGGCCACCGAGCGGCGTGACTGGCGCCAGTTCGGCCGCATCCTGATCGGCATCGGCCTTCTGATCCTGTCGCTGGAAATGATCGGCCAGGCATCGGAACCGCTGCGCCAGAGCACGCTGATGCCGGTCATCGTCAACTACTTCTCCGGCGATCCGGTCACCGCCTATCTTATGGCGGCATTGATCACCTGGCTGTTCCATTCCTCGATCGCCGCCGTGCTGTTGATGGTCACGCTGGCCGGCCGTGGCTTCATCCCGCCCGAGCTTGGCGTCGTGCTGGTGCTCGGCGTCAATCTCGGCTCCTCGATCATTGCGCCGCTGCTGACCCGCAATGCCGAGCCCGGCGTGCGCGTCGTGCCGATCGGCAATCTCCTGATGCGCGGCATGGGCTCGCTGGTCATGCTGATCCTGTTCCTGACCTTCAAGCCGCCGGTCGCCTTCCTCGGCACCAGCGTGCCCGACCAGATCGTCCACGCCCACATCCTGTTCAACGTTCTGATCCTGCTCGCCGGCCTGCCATTGGCCGGTCTCGTCTACCGCGCTTCGGAGAAGATCGTGGCCCTCGGCACCAAGTCGGAGCCGGCCGCGCTCGACGTCATCGAACTGTCCGCTCTGAACGAAAGCGCTCTCGATACGCCGAGCCAGGCGCTGGCCAATGCCACGCGCGAGGTGGTGCGGGTCTGCGAGACGGTCGAGATCATGCTGAAGCGCATCATCGAGCTCTACGAGAGTGCCGACGCCGACAAGATCAAGGCGCTGGCGGCACTCGACGATCGCGTCGACAAGAAGCATGCGGCGATAAAACTCTATCTGGCCAAGGTCACCAAGAACCCGCTCTCCGAAGACGAGGCGCTGCGCTGCCAGGAACTGATCGGTGCCTGCGTCAAGCTGGAGCAGGTCGGCGACATCATCGTGCGCAATATGCTGGTCCATGTCAGGAAGAAGCTCGAGCGCGGCCTGGAGTTCACGCCCGAAGGTTGGCTCGAGCTTTGTGCCTTCCACGCCTCGGTACTCGCCAATGCCAGGCTTGCCTTCAATGTGCTGGTGTCGCGCGATGCCGAGACAGCGCGCCAGCTTGTGCTGGAAAAGGACCGCCTGCGCGACCGCGAGAAGGAAACCAGCGCCAGCCATTTCCTGCGGCTGCGCGACGGCACCGCCAAGAGCGTCGAGACCAGTTCCATCCACCTCGACACAATCCGCGACCTCAAGCAGATCAACTCGCTGCTGGCGTCCATGGCCTACCCGGTGCTGGAGGAACGCGGCCTGCTCGGCGGCTCGCGGCTGAAGGCCGGATAGCGAGCCGGAAAATTGCGGCCCGACACCCAACTTGGGAACAAGGTTCCGCCATCGGTGCCAGAGCGGAAAATTAGTCTTTGCTCCTCCAGCCATCCGTCGGCTAAGCATCGGACAGGTCCATCGGGAGGATAGGTTTGGATACCCATTCGCGCAGCTTCGCCAAGGCGCTTTCGTGGCGCGCAACCGGCACCATCGATACGATGATCATCTCACTCGTAATCACCGGCAGCATCAAGCTTGCCGCGGCCATCGGCGCGACCGAGGTTGTCACCAAGTCGCTGCTTTACTATCTTCACGAGCGGGCGTGGCTGAAAATTCCCTACGGAAGGAAGACCGCTTCCTAGCCCTTGCTGATCAAGAAAAGCTAAAGCGGCGTCGATAATTTCTGCATTGCCGGCAGCGTCTATCCGTGGTTTGAGGCCAACTCATCCTGGGATTGCTTGCCGCGCCATGCTTCCTCTATTCGCCCTGTTCATTGCCGCCTTCGCCTTCGGCACCACGGAATTCGTCATTGCCGGCGTGCTGCCGCAGGTCGCCGACGGCTTGAGCGTGTCCATCCCCACGTCGGGCTACCTCGTCTCGGGCTACGCCTGCGGCATAGCGATTGGCGGCCCACTGCTGACGCTCGCCACCAAGAGCTTTTCGCGCAAGGCCCTGTTGCTCGGCCTTTCGATAGCCTTCACCATCGGCCAGGCAGCCTGCGCGCTGGCGCCTGACTTTGCCTCGATGCTGCTTTTGCGCATTGCGGTCGCCGTGGCGCATGGCGCCTATTTCGGCGTCGCCATGGTGGTCGCGGTCGGCCTCGTCCCCGAGGACAAGCGCGGCATGGCCGTGGCGGTCATCTTGTCCGGTCTCACCGTCTCCAACGTCATCGGTGTGCCGGCCGGCACGGCGATCGGCACTCTGTGGGGCTGGCGCGCCACCTTCTGGGTGATGTGTGCACTGGGCGTGGTGGCGACCTTGGCCATGCTGGCGCTTTTGCCGCGCACGGCAGGCGCATCGAACCAGCAGGCAGGCTTTGCCCGCGAGGTGCGCGTGCTGGCACGCCAGCAGGTCTGGACCTCGCTCATCCTGATGCTGATGCTGATGATCGGCCAGTTCACCCTGTTCACCTACATCACCCCGACGTTGCTTGAAGTTACCGGCCTCGACAAGACCCTGGTGCCCTGGGTGCTTCTGCTCAACGGCGTCGGCGCCACGATCGGCGTCTTCGTCGGCGGCAAGCTCTCCGACTGGAAGCTGATGCCGTCGCTCATCACCTTGCTTTGTCTACAGGCGGTCACGCTTGCCGCGATCTATGTCGTCAGCCCCTATCCGCTGCCGATGATCGTTGCGATCGTCATCTGGGGCGGCCTCAACTTCTCCATCGGCACACCGATCCAGACCCGCATCCTGGCCTGGACGGCGGATGCATCGAACCTCGCCTCCTCGCTCATCCCCTCCGGCTTCAATGTCGGCATTGCGCTCGCCGCGTCGCTCGGCGCCGCCATGCTCAACGCCGGTTACGGCTATCGCACCTTGCCGGTGGTTGGCGCCATGGCCATGCTGGTGGCAGTGGCGGTGGCACTTGCCTCCTATGTCTGGGAAGGACGCAGCCGCGCCACGCCGCCGCTGCCGGCCGCAGCCGAATAGCGCAGTCTACAAATCGATCCGGAACCGCAGGCTCTCCGCTCCGCCATAGGCGGCGTCCTCGAAGAAGCGGCCGACGAGCTTGCCGCCATTGGCCAGGATCACCTTGTGTGACGCCGGATTGTGCGGCTTGGCGGTGATTTCCACATAAGGCAGGCCGACCGCCCTCGCCTCGTCCAGCATCAGCCGCACCGCTTCGGTCGCATAGCCGCGCCCGCGCTTCCACGGCACCACGGCATAGCCGATATGGCCAAGCACATGCGGCGGCAGCGCCGCAGTGCCGGGCTGCCAGCGAAAGCCGATCGATCCGGCGGCTTCACCATCCCAGATCCAGCGCCGGAAACCCGGCAGCCTTGGCACTTTCGTCCCATCAGGCAAGGTGATCGGGCCACCCTTGCCCTCGGGATCATCGAGACTGGCGAGGAAAACCACAGGATCCTGCTCGATGGCCGCAAGCTGCTCGCGCGTGGCTTCCTCAAGCCGCACATTGTCCGGCGACCAGCCGCGTTCGAGCGCGGCCTTGTAGGACGGCAGATGCTCGAGCGCGGGTTTGACGATCTCGATCATGACGGCAGACTATCCCGCGCCCGGCTCGCAAACTGGGCGTAGGGGGCAGAGACCCTCTTACTGCAACAGGCCTTTGACGATGCCGCTCGCCTTGCCGAAATCCATCTGGCCGGCATACTTCTGCTTGAGCGCGGCGATCACCTTGCCCATGTCCTTCTGGCTGGCAGCGCCGGTCGCCGCGATCGCTTCGCGCGCCGCGGCCGTCACCGCGGCATCGTCCAACTGCGTCGGCAGGAAGCCGCGGATGATCTCCATCTCGCCGCGCTCCTGCGCGGCAAGCTCGGGCCGCTTGCCGTCTTCGAAGGCCTTGGCCGATTCTTCGCGCTGCTTCACCATCTTGGCCAGGATCTGCAGGATCTCTTCGTCGCTCGCCGGCTCCTTGGCCGAACCGCGATTGGCGATGTCGCGGTCGTGGATGGCGGCCTGGATCAGCCGCAAAGTCGGCAGCCGGTGCTTGTCCTGCGCCTTCATCGCGTTCTTCAGGGATTCGGCGATTTTGCCACGCATGATGCTCTTCTCCTTCGATCGGCGCGGACCATAGCCCCGCCGAAAGCACAAGGCAAATCCCCGTTCGGCGGACAAATCACTGATTTTGTTGGGCGAAATAATTCGCTGCCGTTCGCCGGCGGCAACATTGACCGTTTTGGCACCTTCGCCTATGTACTCGGTCCTGCATGAGACAATGAGTTGACGCCCGGAAGCCTGAGAGATCACGCTTCGCGTCGTTTGCTGCGCCAAATGGTCCGCCAGGCCGTTTGAGGCGCGCAGCCTGATAGGAGTGCCGCCATGGCGACGATGACCGCCGCGTCTACCCCCGCTTGGGCCACCGAGAAGCCGACCGCCCTTTTGGTGCTGGCCGACGGCACCGTCATCGAGGGCCGCGGCCTCGGCGCCACGGGTTCCGCCGTCGCCGAGGTCTGCTTCAACACGGCGCTGACCGGTTACCAGGAAATCCTCACCGACCCGTCCTATGCCGGCCAGATCGTCACCTTCACCTTCCCGCATATCGGCAATATCGGCACCAATGACGAGGACATCGAGGACCTCAATCCGGTCGCCCGCGCCGGCGCCGTCGGCGCCGTGTTCAAGGCCGATGTCACCAACCCGTCCAATTACCGCGCCGCCGGCCACCTCGACCAGTGGATGAAGAAGCGCGGCATCGTCGCCCTGTCGGGCATCGACACGCGTGCGCTGACCGCACTGATCCGCGAAAAGGGCATGCCCAACGCCGTTATCGCGCATGCGCCCGACGGTGTCTTCGACCTCGACGATTTGAAGCGCCGCGCCGCCGCCTGGTCGGGCCTGATCGGGCTCGACCTCGCCAAGGAAGTCACGTCAGGCCAATCCTCGGTCTGGCGCGAGACGTCCTGGGTCTGGAATGAAGGCTTTGGCGAGCAGGAGGAGCCCTCCCTGCATGTCGTCGCCATCGACTATGGCGTCAAGCGCAACATCCTGCGCCTGCTTGCCGGTCTCGGCGCCAAGGTCACCGTCGTGCCGGCCAATACTGGCGCAGACGAGATCCTCGCCATGCAGCCCGACGGCATCTTCCTCTCCAATGGCCCCGGCGACCCGGAGGCCACCGGCGACTATGCCGTGCCGGTGATCCAGAACCTGCTCAAGACCGACATCCCGGTGTTTGGCATCTGCCTCGGCCATCAGATGCTGGCGCTGGCGCTGGGCGGCAAGACCGCCAAGATGCATCAGGGCCATCACGGCGCCAACCATCCGGTCAAGGACCACACCACCGGCAAGGTCGAGATCGTCTCGATGAACCACGGCTTTGCCGTCGACGCCGACTCGCTGCCCGATGGCGTCGAGGAAACCCACGTCTCGCTGTTCGACGGCTCGAACTGCGGCATCGCGCTGACCGGCCGCCCCGTATTCTCGGTCCAGCACCACCCCGAAGCCTCGCCCGGCCCGCAGGACTCGCACTATCTGTTCCGCCGCTTCGTCAATCTGATCCGCGAAAAGCGCGGTGAGGAATTGCTGGTGGAGCGCGCTTAAAGCCGGACGCACCGCCTTCACGCTGCGCCTCGCGAGTCTCAAACCGTGTCGGTCACCGTCTCCTGCGCATGCATCCGCTCGACTTCGTTCGGCGTTGGCTTGGCCACTTTCGTGACGAAGACGATGAGTGCCAGCGTGAGGAAAACCGCGCCGAGCAGATAAGGCGCGCCACCGAAGGTCACCGGTGCGCTCGGCCCCGTGAACCAGGAAAAAATCCCCGTATAGAGCAGCGGCGTGATGATCGAGGTGATCGAGAAAATCGAGGTCATCGCGCCCTGGAGTTCGCCTTGCGCCGACGGCGGCACCTTGGCGGCGGCGAGGCTCCTGAGCGGCGGATCGGCCAACGCTTCGAGGCAGCCGGCAACGATCACCGCATAGATCATCCAACCCTGCCACGCGAAGGCGTAGCCGAAGGCGCTAAGCGCGGTGAACGCAAGGCCGATGACCGCCGTCCGCCACTCGCCAAGCCTGGGGATCACGCGCGGCAGGACCGTCGCCATGATGATCGCGCCGCACAGGCCGAAGGCCCCAAGCGAGAAGCCGATCTGCTGCTCGCTCCAGCCGTAGCGGTAGTTGGAGACGAACGACCAGACCGCCGGATACATCATGTGGCCGAGCGTCATCAGGAAGAAGGCAAGCCCGATCCAGCCGATGCCTTGGTAGTTGCGCATCTGGAGGAGCGTGCCGACCGGGTTCGCGCGTTTCCACTCGAAGCGGCGACGGTGCTTGTCATCGAGCGTCTCCGGCAAGAAAAACAACGCAATCAGGAAATTCACGAAAGCCAGCCCGGCCGCGAAATAGAACGGCACGCGCGGCCCGAACGTGCCGAGCAGCCCGCCCAGAACCGGTCCGATGACGAAGCCGACGCCAAAGGCGATGCCGAGCAGGCCGAAATTCTTCGCCCGGTTCTCATCGGTCGAAATGTCAGCGATGAAGGCGGACGTCGTCGAATAGCTGGCGCCGGAAATGCCGGCCAGCAAGCGCCCGATGAACAGCATCGGGTACGACCAGGCGACGGCGCAGATCAGATTGTCGATGGAAAACGTCAGCACGGAGGCAAGCAGGATCGGCCGCCGCCCGAACCGGTCGCTCAAGCCTCCCATGACGGGCGCGAAAACGAACTGCATCGCTGCATAGGCGAAGAGCAGCCAGCCACCCTCGATCGCGGCCTCGCTGACGCCGACGCCGGTGAGCTCCTGCAGATAGGCCGGCAGTACCGGCATGATGATGCCGAAGCCGATGATGTCGAGCAGCAGCGTGGTAAAAACGAGCGCAAGGCCCCGCTTGGCGGTTTTGGGATCGATCATGATCGGTCAAGCTCCTCTGGCCGCTTCGGGGCAAAAGCGGACGCACTTTATAGGCGAGCGCCCAGCCGGGAACAATAAGGGAACGAGCAGGATGCTTCCATCCTGACATCCCCTGACGGCAATGCCGCCGTCAGACCAGCGAGGAAACCGGCCGCTTCAGATCGGGTTGTTGAAGGTATCGCAGTCCGAAAGCTTGCCGCTCTTGTAGCCACGCGCCAGCCAGGTCTGCCGCTGCTGCGAGGTGCCGTGGTTGAAGCTTTCCGGCACGACATAGCCTTGCATCTTCTTCTGCAGCGTATCGTCGCCGATCTGCCTGGCGGCGTTCAGCGCCGATTCCATGTCGCCCTGTTCGAGAATGCCCTTTTGCGCGGTGAAATGCGCCCAAACGCCGGCGAAGCAGTCGGCCTGGAGTTCAACCTGCATCGACATGTGGTTGGCCTCGGCCTCACCCATGCTCTGCCGCATCTGGTTGAATTTGGGCAGGATGCCGGTCAGGTTCTGCACATGGTGGCCGACTTCATGGGCGATCACATAGGCCCGAGCGAATTCACCAGAGGCGCCGAACTGCTGGTCGAGCTGCTGGAAGAACGTCATGTCGAGGTAGACCTTGTGGTCGCTGGGGCAATAGAACGGCCCGGCCGCCGAGGAGGCAAACCCGCAGGCCGAGCGGATCTGGCTGCTGAACAGCACCAGTTTCGGATCCTCATAGGTCAGTCCCTCGGCCTGGAAGATGCCTTTCCAGGTGTCCTCGGTTTCGGCAAGCACGGTCGAAACGAACTGCTTCATCTCGTCGGAAGCGGGCGCTCCGGTGCCGCCGCCCTGGTCGCCGCTGTTGTCGGTGATCTGGCCGCCGCCGCCCGGCAACAGGCCGCCATCGCCACCGCCCAGAATCTGAGACGGATCGAAGCCGAAATACCATCCTGCAAGGACGACCAGGATGACAATGAAGATGCTCGAACCGCCGCCGGCGCGTCCGCCGATCGGGATGCGGAACTGGCCGGGGCTGCCGCCGCCCAATCCACCGCCGCCACCGCTGTCGCTGCGCTGGTCCTCGACATTGTCACTCTGACGACGGCCTCTCCAGAGCATGGCAACTCCCCGCGATGCGAATTTCCGAACGATCAGGACGGCTTCCCGATGCCGGCCATACCCAACAAACAATTATCCCAATGGTTGCAGCAAGTCACAGCATTTTTCGCGCCGGATGGCGTGCCGGCCTGTCGGCTCGCCGCTCTGGCCGAGACGGCGCAACGCCTGTAGCATGCATGTCGACAAGGGGTTGCGAGGGGCACTTGCGGATGATTGGCCGGTTCCTGCTGTTGCTGGCGGCATTGATGGGTCCAGGCATCGGGACAGCCAGTGCCGTCACCCTCGATTCCAGCGTCGCCGTCACCGACCCCGAAACGCTGCAGGCGCTCGAACGCGGCGGCTTGTCGATCAGCCGCTTGCTTGGTCCGGCGCTTGGGCTGACGCGTGACGTCGACAATCGCAGCCTGTTTTCGGTACGCGCGCTGACGCCGGTCCGTAACGCCGTCAAACAGCAGATCGCCGACGAGCCCGGCAACAGCCCTGACCCCTATGTAGCGGCATTGGCAAAGTCGAAGGACAGCAGCCAGAAATTCAACCCGAAATACATCGACGATAACGGCTCGACGCTGGATCTCACCGGCGTCGTCAACCGCATGGATCGCGGCTATCTCGGCCACACCGAATGCGGCGAGATCAGGCTGATCTATCGCTTCCACTATTCGGTCGAGGAGAAACCTGGACAACGCATCTCGTCCCGCCTGCCTTTGACCATGAGCCTGGTCTTCAACGCCAAGCCCACGGCCGCCTCAGGTCGCGCTTCGAAGGACCGGCCGCGCTCGACCAGTGTCTCGTGCGCGGATGTGGCAAAGCGCTGGCTGGCTGCCGGACAGAAGGACCTTGCGCCCGACCAGCTTGCGGCCTGGCTGCGCTCGGATGAAGGGCCGCTCTCCGGTGCCATGCTCAATTCCGCGCAGATCATGCGGCTCGAGCTCAACATGCAGGTGTTGCGCCTGTCGGCCTCGTCCCGCCGCGACTTCGGCGGCCATGCCGAATACCTGCTCAAGATATTCAAATGGGATCCGGCGACCGCCACCTTCCAGGAATCGAAGATGGAGAACCAGATCGACAGGAAGGTGGTGCTTGCCGACAGGCAGGCATTCTCGAAATGGCTGCTCACCGACCGCAACATCTACGACCTCGATCGCGGCCGGCTGGTCATCGATGAGAAATTCCTGGCGACCAGCGCCGTCTCGGTCGCACCGGGCGGCATGAGCCGCTCCCAGAACAACATCGCCTATGGATTGCTTGATGACGATGCCGTCGACAAGGCGCTGAAAGACTATGTCGCCAGGGGCAACCAGCTTCGCGCCGTGAAATCGGTGGCCGGCTTCAACCTGCGCCTTAACGAGATGACCTGTACGGGCTGCCACCAGACGCATGGCATTGCCGGCTTCCACTATACCGGCGCCGATCCGGCCAGCGAACCGCGCCGCAATGCCGTCTTCGTGCCGGGCTCCGCCGTCTTCTTCGCCGATCTGCCGCGAAGGCGCGCGATCGTCGAGGAGTTCGCCGCCGGCAGGCATCCTGACTTCAGCCGGGGCTTCGCCGCCCGCCCGGATCAGAAATACGCCGAAGCGCTGAAAGGCACCGACCTCTATGATGGCTGGGGCTCGATCTGCTATCGCGGCACGGATGCCAGCTTCAAGGACTGGAGTTGTGGCGAAGGCCTGCGCTGCGCCGGCGTCCACGAGAGCGCCATCCATCCGGGCTTCGGCACCTGCGTCAGCGAAGCAGGGACCGCGGTCGGAGACCCGGTCGAGTTCGGCGAGATAAAAATGTCGAAATGGGGCAGCGACCAGTACTGCCGTCTGTCGCCGGCCACCGCGAAGGCCTGCGGTATCGACCCGGCCAGAGACAAGAAGCCGCTGGTGAAGCTTGCAGGCTATGGCGCGGCGCGCCAGCGCTACGACAATCCCGAACAGAAGACCGGCGGCTTTCCGGGCGGCTTGCTGCGCAAGGCGAGCTGCGACAAGCTACCCGACGAAGCAACCTGCGGCCGGCTTGCCAAGACCGGCTTCAACGACTGCATCGGTTCCGGCAAGGATCACAAATTCTGCACCAGGGAATTCACCAAGACCGCCGGCCTGCGCGCCTGCGACAAGGCCCATCCCTGCCGCGAGGACTATATCTGCACCGCCGGCTATGACGATCTGGCCGAAGCAAAGCCTGGCAAGGGCACCTGCATCCCGCCCTATTTCATCTTCCAGTTCCGCGTCGACGGCCATCCGCGCAGCTGGGTGCAGGACACGCAGGACTGAAACGTGATTGGCGCGAGCGAACAGCCTTAGCTCTTCTGCTTGGTGCCGGCGCTCTTGCCGTCGGAACTTTTCGAGCGCTCCTCGAAGCGGGCGGCGCCCTTCTTCAACGGCCGGCCGGTGTCGGCTTCGGTCTTGCGTTCGTTCTTTGCCGCGGCTTGCTTCAATCCTTTGGCGGCCTGCTTGCCTTTTGCGGTCGGTGCCTGTTCCACGCCCATGATGTCCTCCTCGCCGCGCCAATCGCGCGCGGCATGACATCAAACGCATCGGCGATATCTCTGTTCCGGCAGGTCGAAAAAGAGATCAGCGCGGCGCCGTCATCGCCTTGCGAAACGCCTCGAGCGTCTCGGCGCTGACATGGTGCTCGATGCCCTCGGCATCGATGCGCGCCGTCTCGGCGCTGACGCCGAGCGAGCGCAAAAAAGCTTCCACGGTCTGGTGGCGGATGCGGCTCTCCTCGGCAACCTTGCGGCCGGTCTCCGTCAGGAACACGCCGCGATAGGGTTTTCTGGAGACCAGTCCCTCGGTGCACAGCCTGGTGAGCATTTTGGCCACGGTCGGTTGGGCGACACCCAGCCTGGCCGCGATGTCGACCTGCCGCGCTTCGTTGCCGTCCTCGATCAGATCGGCGATCAACTCGACATAGTCTTCGACGAGCGCACTGCGGCGTGCTTCACGCGTCTGCCTAAACCCTTCCGAATGAATTTCGGCATCGGGAAGCGGCTTTTCGCGTCGAACCGGTCTGTTCCTCAGCGCCAATACGCGCTCCTCCTTGGCAGCTTGAAGTCTGAATCGGCTCCGCACTCATAGCACGGACCCGGTTGGTCTGGCCGTTTATTTGCATTCCAGGGCAGGCGCAACCGGCGTTTGCGGTTATCGGTCCGGGGCATCAATCGGCACATCACAAAAGCATGATCAATGAAACATAGCATATTGCATAATGTTGAGCCCCGGCATAGGTAGGAAGCACAGCCATCCATTCAAGCGGACCCCTCCATGTCAGACGCCGAAGCCACCGTAGAACCCCGATCCGCGTGGCGATTTGCCAGGCCGGACGAAGACGACCAGCCCAGCCTGCGCGAGGTCAACGCCTCGATCGCGGTGCCGCAGTCCGGCTTCTGGCTGCGCCGGCTGTTCGCCTTCATGGGACCGGGCTACATGGTTTCGGTCGGTTATATGGACCCCGGCAATTGGGCGACCGACCTCGCCGGCGGCGCCCAGTTCGGCTACACGCTGCTGTTCATCATCATGCTGTCGAACCTGATGGCGATCCTGCTGCAGGCGCTTGCCGCCAGGCTCGGCATCGCCACCGGCCGCGATCTTGCCCAGGCCTGCCGCGCCTATTATCCGCGCCCAGTCAATTTCCTGCTCTGGATCGCCTGTGAACTGGCCATCATCGCCTGCGACCTCGCCGAGGTCATCGGCACGGCGATTGCCCTGCAGCTTCTGTTCGGCATTCCGCTGATCGGCGGCGCCATCATCACCGCGCTCGATGCTTTCCTGCTGCTTCTCTTGATGAACAAGGGCTTCCGTTTCCTCGAAGCCTTCATCATTGCGCTGTTGATCATCATCTTCGGCTGCTTCGCCATCCAGATCTTTGCCGCCGCACCGCCGGTCGGCTCGATCCTGCATTCGATGTTCGTGCCGTCGTCCGAAATCGTCACCAACCCGGAGATGCTCTACATCGCCATCGGCATCATTGGTGCCACGGTGATGCCGCACAATCTCTATCTGCACTCCTCGATCGTGCAGACCCGCGCCTATGAGCGCACTGAAAAAGGCAAGCGCGACGCCATCAAATGGGCGACCACGGACTCGACCATCGCGCTCATCCTGGCGCTGTTCGTCAACGCCTCCATCCTGATCGTGGCCGCGGTGGCCTTCCACAACACCGGCCACCAGGACGTAGCCGAGATCGGCCAGGCCTTCGAATTGCTGTCGCCGCTGCTTGGCCTCGGCATCGCCTCGATCCTGTTCGCTGTGGCGCTGCTGGCCTCCGGCCTCAACTCGACGGTCACGGCTACGCTTGCCGGCCAGATCGTCATGGAAGGGTTCCTGCGCCTGCGCATCCCGCAATGGGCACGCCGCCTGTTGACGCGCGGCATCGCCATCATCCCGGTGGTGGTGGTGACAGCGCTCTACGGCGAAAAGGGAACCGGCCAGCTCCTGGTTCTCAGCCAGGTGATCCTGTCGATGCAACTGCCCTTTGCCGTCGTGCCGCTGGTGCAGTTCGTGTCCGACAAGAAGAAGATGGGCAACCTCGCCATCCCCCGCAGTGTCGCCGCCCTTGCCTGGGTGGTCGCCGCCGTCATCCTGGTGCTCAACTTCAAGCTGCTCTACGACACCGTCGTCGGCTTCGGCTGAGTTTCTTCCCGCCATCGCGACAAAGCTGCGGCCTGCGCTATCTTCTGCAGCGCCATGAACAGGATCGAGGACGCCAGGAGATTCTACGCACGGCTGATGGCGGCCCATGCCGCATCGGCCGATCCGCGTCTCGAGGAGGTGATCGCCGCGGTGCCGCGCGAGGCCTTTCTCGGTCCCGGGCCATGGACCATCATTGCCGGCAACGGCAAGGTCGAGACGCCGAGCGCCGACCCGGTTCACATCTACCAGAACGTGCTGGTGGTGCTCGACGCCGACAAGGGCATCAACAACGGTGAACCGTTCCTGCACGCCATGTGGATCGGCAGGATCGCGCCAAAGCCTGGCGAGGCCGTCACCCATATCGGCGCCGGCACCGGCTACTACACCGCCATCTTGGCGAAGCTGGTGGCGCCCGGCACCGTCACCGCACTCGAGCTGAATGCCGGCCTCGCCGCCCGGGCGAAGAAAAACCTAGAATCCTATGGAAACGTTTCAATTATCCATGGCAACGCCGTCGAAAGCGAACTGCCGCCTTCCGATATCATCTATGTCAATGCCGGTGTCATGGCGCCGCCTTCCTGCTGGCTGAAGGCGCTAAAGTCCGGCGGTCGCTTGATCTTCCCGTGGCGTCCGGCCGATCGCGTTGGCCTGGCAATGGTGGTGACCCGCACCGCGCAGGGTTTGGCCTGCGATCCGTTCATGGGCTCATGGTTCATCCCTTGCGTCGGCGCCTCGCTCGCCGGCCCGTCGGCGAAAATCCCCGACCGCCAACAGGCCGCGAGCAGCCGCTCGATCTGGCTGACGGCCGACAAGAAGCCGGACCGCACAGCCACTGCCATCATCGGTGATATCTGGTTCTCGTCGCGGGCCCTCGGCAGGCGGCGGCGATGAGCACCGCTCAGCTATTGGGCCACGCCAGTTTATGCGTAGCGTGTCGGACGGTTGTCTGCCCGCCCGTTCTTGGGTCGAAATCCGGCCCTGACGGCGCGGATCATCGAAAGGGAGAAGACCAATGAGAAAGATCATCGTCGCTACATTCGTCAGCCTCGACGGCGTCATGCAGGCGCCAGGCGGTCCGGAAGAGGATCCGGTCGGCGGCTTCAAGTTCGGCGGCTGGACCTTTCATTACTTTGACGAGGTGGCGGGCGCGGCAATGGATGAACTATTCTCCAAACCCTTCGCCCTGCTGCTCGGCCGCAGAACCTACGACATCTTCGCCGCGTACTGGCCGTATCAGAAAGATTCGATCGCAGATGCCTTCAACCCTGCGACCAAGTATGTGGCGACGCATCGGCCGGATTCGCTCACCTGGCAGAACACGCAATGGCTTGGGGAAGATATCGTCGCAACGTTGCGCCACCTCAAGCAGGAAGATGGACCTGACCTGCTTATCCAGGGATCGGGCAATCTGATCCAGACCCTGCTCGCCAACGGGCTGATCGACGAGATCCGGCTGATGATCTTCCCGCTGGTGCTGGGCAAGGGCAAGCGGCTGTTCGGCGATGACGCGATGCCGGCCGCCTTCAAGCTTGCCAGGTCGCAAACTTCCAGCACCGGCGTCATCATGGCCACCTATGAGCGCGGCGGCGAGATCAAGACCGGGTCGTTTGCCACGGAGAAGCCTTCGGAAGCCGAGCTCGAACGGCGCAAGAACTGGAAGTAATGGGACGGCCTTGGCACCTTTCCTCTCCCTCCGGAGGGGGGAGAGGTGGCGCTGCACAGCAGCGACGGAGTGGGGGAAGGCGGTCCTCAGATGCACCGCCGCTGACAACTCGCCCACGGGGCCTCAATCAGGGCGAGGCATCGCCCCGGCTTGAAGTAACAACGCCCGAGCCATGTCGACCCCCACTCCGTCGAGCTTCGCTCGACACCTCTCCCCCGATCGACGGGGGAGAGGAACCCAGGTTCTGCTTGGTCTCACGCCGCCTGCTGCCGCCGCGCCAACCCGTCGCGGATATGAGCCGCAAACTCTCGTGCGGCGGGTTCGATGCCATGCCTGGGCAGGTGCAGATTGATCGCAAAATTCGGCAAGGCCGGCAGCTCGGCATCGCAAGGCAAAATCTCGAGATCCGCCGGCACTGTCGAGGCGAGCCAGGTGGTGACGGCGAGGTCGGAACGCACCGTCGCCGTCGTCGCGTCGATGTTGCCGTTCTCGAACACGGTGCGCCATTCCAGCCCATGTTCGTAGAGTGCTGAAATCACCGCCGGGCGGAAAGCGCAGGTGTCGGCGACCATCGACACCGGCAAGGGGCGCTTTTGGCGGGCGACGCCACCTCTGGCGCCGACCCAGACCAGCCGGTCGATGAGCAGGCATTCGCCGGCGGACGGGCCGACCTGCTCTTCGATGACGGCGAGATCGATCGTCCCGGCTGCGAGCGCCGCGGCGAGCTCAGGCGAGGAGGCGCAGAGCAGCGAAATCTCGATCTGCGGATATGTCCCGGCATAGGCCTTCAACACCGGAGCAAGCAGCGTGCCGACAAGGTCATAGGGCACGCCGAGCCGCACCTGCCCGGCAACCGCATTGCCCACCATCTCCGTCCAGATCTCGTCATTGAGCGACAGCAGCCGCATGCCCTTGCCGAGCAGCCGTTCGCCGGCGCGGGTGAGTTTCAGACCGCGCCGGTCGCGTTCAAACAGGCTGGAGCCCAAAATATCCTCCAGCCGCTTGACCTGCTGGCTGACGGCGCCTTGCGTCAGGTGCAGCGCATTCGCCGCCGCCGTCATGCTGGCCTTGTCGGCGACGGTGACGAAGGTGCGGATCAGGGTGGTGTCGAGATTGCGGATCATTGTTGCATTATGAATACTAATGTCGTTCATAGCAAACATTGCATTTACTGATGCTGGACAATCCGTAGAAATGCTGGTTCCACACAGGAAACAGCATGCTCGAGACCGTCCTTCCCCTGATCCTGTTCGCGCTGGTCTCCACCTCCACGCCGGGCATTGCCACGACGCTGTCGACGGCCTCCGGCGCGCAGTTCGGCTTTCGTCGCTCGGTGCCGCTGATGGCCGGCAGCGCCGCCGGCCTGGCTTCGGTGGCGGCGGCCGGTGCCGCCGGGCTTGCTGGCCTGCTCGCCGCCGTGCCGTCGCTGCAACTGGCGATGAAGGTCGCGGGATCGGCCTACCTCGTCTGGCTTGCCTTCAAGATCGGTCGCAGCGGCCCGCCCAATCTCGACGTGTCGATGGCAAAGCCGAACAGCTTCTTTGGCGGTGCCAGCGTGCAATGGATGAACCCGAAGGGTTGGGCGATGGGCCTGGGCGCCGCCGCCTCCTTTGCGGCGCTCGCCGACGGCCCGCTGCAGCTCGCGCTGCTGCTCGGCGCTGTCTTTGGCCTGGCGGCGGCGCTGTCGCTGTCACTGTGGTGCGTGGCCGGCACGCTGCTTGCGCGGCTGCTCAAGACAGAGCGGCAATGGCGGGCGCTCAACGTCGTGCTTGGCCTGGTGCTCGCCGCCTCGATCGTGCCGATGTGGCGGCCGGCCTAACCCTTCAGTTCCTCGCCCCCACGAATGTGGGGGAGAGGTGGCTCGGCGAAGCCGAGACGGAGAGGGGGATTAGCACGACGACGGCGACCCAGCTCCAGTAAGGCACCGCCCTACGAAGGCCCCCTCTCCGGCCGCTTCGCGGCCACCTCTCCCCCGCCCTGCGGGGGCGAGGAACTCAAGTCCTGTCAGCTCAAGCCGCGTAACGCGCCGCCGGCTTGCCGGCGATCAGGCTGGCGTAAAAACTGTCCCGGGCGCCGATGTACGCATCGAGTTTGGCCGGATCGGCGAGCCCCGGCGCGGTGACCGTCTCGCCCTGGGCAAAGCCGGCAAGCGCCGCATCGACCAGATCGTCAACGGTCATCACCCAGTCCTGGTTGAGAGAGTTGAGATCGGCGCCGGCCAATTCCCAGAAGTCGGTGCGGATCGGCCCGGGCAGCACGACCTGCACCTTCACGCCGGTGTCGGCGACCTCGCGCTGCAGCGCCTCGGTGAAATTGACGACATAGGCCTTGGTGCCGCTGTAGATGCCGCCGATCGCCGTGCCATAGGCGGCCACCGAGGCAATGTTGACGATGGCGCCGCGATTGCGCGCGAGCAGCCCCGGCAGCACCGCGCGTGTGAGTCTGGTAAGCGCGATGACATTGACCTTGATCATGCGCTCGGTCGCATCGGCATCGGCGTCTGCCACGACCTGCTGGCCGCCGAGGCCGGCATTGTTGACGAGCAGCGTCACGCTCTCATCGTTGGCGATCGCCTGCTCGACCCGGCGAACATCGCCGTCATCGGAGAGATCGGCGGCGATCACCTTGACCTTGCGGCCATAGGCGTAACCCAGCTTGTCCGCCAGTTCCTGCAGCCGGTCGGCGCGGCGCGCCACCAGCACCAGGTCGTAGCCCTGTGCGGCCAGCCGATCCGCATAGACGGCGCCGATGCCCGACGACGCGCCGGTGATGACGGCTGTGCCCTTGTTGTCCTTCGTGCTCATTGTCCTGTTCCTTTTTGCTGCCAAGCGAGACGAGCCCTATGGCGTTCGTCCGCGTCAGATTTCAATTAGTGGCATATGCCACTTTCACGAAGTAGGTATATGCCACTATCTTGTCAACGGCGGCGACAAAAACTATTTCTGCGGGCAGGTCGGCGGAACCATTCGCCGACAAGGAGTTGTCATGACTAAAGCCACGCTGCCCGGCCTTACCCTTTGCAACAACGCCACGCTGCGGCGCGCCGGGCGCAAGCTCGGCCGGTTCTATGACGATGTGTTGGCGCCTTCGGGCCTCAAGGGCACGCAATACGGCCTGCTCTACCAGATCCATATCGGCAGCGAACCGGCGATGGGCGCCATAGCCGAGGCGCTGATCATGGACCTGTCGGCGCTCGGCCACACGCTGAAGCCGCTGATCCGTGACGGTTATGTCGAGGCCTTCGCCGACAAGGACGACCGCCGCGTCAAGCGCGTGCGGCTGACGCCGCAGGGCGGGCTCAAGCTCAATGAGGCGACCAAGTTGTGGACCATCGCGCAGCAGCGTTTCGAGGCCATGGTGGGCAAGGACCAGGCGGCGAAGCTGCGCGCGGCGCTCGATGCAATCGCTGCGCTGGATTTCGATATGCCGCCGGCCAGATAAGCGGCCGGCGACTTTGTAGAAGACTACTCCGCCGGAACCGCGACCGGCCGCGCCAGGTTCCGCCCGGCCAACACGACGCCGAGCCCGATCAACGGGAACGCCGCGGCGATCAGGCCGAGATCGGCCGGCACGCCGTAGCGCAGCACGGCACCGCCGACCACCGCGCCCAGCGCCACGCCGAGATAGAGCGCCGAGGCATTGAGCGACAGCACGATCGGAGCGGCGTCGGGCGCGATCTTGATGATGCGGCTGGCCTGCGCCGGCGGGAAGGCCCAGCCGACGATGCCCCACGGCACCATCATCGCCATCAGCGCCGGCCCGGCAATATGGTGCGGCAGGAAGGTCGGGATGACCGACAGCATGACCAGCATGGCCGCGCTCAGCGCCAGCGACCAGCCGACGGTGCGCGTCGCGCCGAAACGGTCTGCCGCCTGCCCGCCGGCGATGTTGCCGATGACGGCGCCGACGCCGAAGGCGAGCAGCATGCCGGGCAGCGCCAGCGGGCTCAAGCCGCCGCCTTCGATGGCCAGAGGCGCGACATAGGAAAAGACGGTGAAGGCGCCGATCAGTGCCAACATCGTCGTCAGCAGGATCGGCATCACGCCGGGACGCAGTGCGGCCGCCAGCCTGCGCTTCAGCGGCAGCTTGGTGCCGACGATGCCGCGCGGCAGCCGGTACCACAGGATGGCGCCGGCCAGCGCGCCGAGACCGGCGATGGCAAAGAAGGTGCCGCGCCAGCCGGCGACGGTCGCGACGAGCGCGCCGAGCGGCGCACCGAGGGCAACTGCCACCGTGGTGCCGCCGACGACGACGGCAATGGCGCGCGCCCGGTGATGGTCATCGACCAGCGCGACCGCCGTGCCTTGCGCGGTCGCGGCGAACAGGCCCGACGACAGCGCCATGATGATGCGGGCGATCAGCAGCAATTCGAAGGACGAGCTCAGGGCCGCAACCAGATTGCCGAGTACGAAGAACACCAGCGTCCACAGGATGACGCGGCGCCGGTCCCATTCGCCGGTCAGCGTTGCCAGGATCGGCGTTCCGACCGCATAGGCCAGCGCGAAGGCGGTGATCAGCGTGCCGGCGAGCGGAATCGAGATGCCTGCATCGGTTGCGATGTCGGGCAGCAGGCTGGAGATGACGAAGCCTTCGGTCGAGATCGTGAACGATCCGAGCGCAAGCCAGAAGAGGCGCTTGTCCATGGCGGGTGTCCTTAGTTCAAAAGTTATTGAACAATTGGACACAACAGGGCATGATGTCAATGAAGCCAGGGAAAAATAGCTGAAGCCTGCTGACAGCCCTGTGTCAGGACAGGGCGCGGAACGAAGAGGCTGTGTATGGGCGCCGAAGGAGGAGACACGTTGAAATCGCCCCCGTTTGCGCCTAATTCTCGGGCCATGACCCTGCCCCACCCCAACGCCGACCAGATCAGCCTGCCGATCGTGCTCGCCGTGCTCGGCGATCCGACCAGGCTCGCCATCGTGCGCTATCTCGCCAGCAAGGAAGGCGTCGCGCTGAACTGCAGCCAGTTCCTCGATCTCGGTTCCAAGACCAATCTCAGCTACCATCTGGCCAAGCTGCGCGAGGCCGGCGTCACCCGTGCCGAGGTCGTCGGCACCAACCGGATGATCACGCTGCGCCGCGCCGACCTCGACGCCCGCTTCCCAGGCCTGCTCGACAGCGTCATTGCCGCCGCCGGCGAGGACAAGGCACTGCCCGCGGTCGGCGGCGCCGACGAGATCGAAATCCAGGCTTAGGGCTATTCCTCTCCCCGCTTTGCGGGGGCAAGGAAACAATACCTCACCCACGGAGCTCCCTATGCGCATCGCCATCCTCGCCGACATCCACGGCAACGTGCTCGCATTGGATGCCGTGCTCGACGATCTCAAGCGCCGCGGCGGTGCTGATCTCACCGTCAATCTCGGCGACTGCGTCTCCGGCCCGCTGTGGCCGCGCGAGACCATGGAACGGCTGGAGGCGCTCGACCTGCCGACCGTGCGCGGCAACCACGACCGACGCGTCGCCGTCGATCCGGCCGACGACACCATGTGGCCGTCGGACCGCTATGCACAGGAGCGGCTGACGGCGGAGCAGCGCGAGGCGCTGCTTGCCTTGCCCTTCACGCTGGAGATCGTGCCCGGCGTCATCGCCTTCCACGCCCGGCCGGACCATGACGAGAAATATCTGGCCGACGCGATTACCGACGGCCAGTTGGTGCGCGCGCCGCTCGCCACCATAAGGCGAAGGCTGAAGCCGCTCGATCCCGCCTGCCGCATCGTGCTCTGCGGCCACAGCCACCGCAGCGAGCTGATCCGCATTCCCGGCGGCCCGGTGATCTTCAATCCCGGCAGCGTCGGCTGCCCGGCCTATGACGATTCGACCCCACCGGCGCACGTTTCCGAGCAAGGCTCGCCGCATGCGCGTTACGGCATTGTCGAGCTGGACGTGCCCGGCCGTCCCGACCGTTTCGAGGCCTTTGCCGTCGACTACGACCATGAGGCGGCGGCACGGCAAGCCGAGCAGGCCGGCAGGCCGGAATGGGCGCACGCGCTCAAGACAGGGTTTATGTCGGACTGAACGCAGAATGCGTTCATGTCAGGCTGAACCTATTGGTTCATGCCCCAGGGCTGAACGCAGGATGCGTTCATGCCCCCTGAGCAAGCAGCAGCATCTTTTCGAGATGACATGGCATCGCGTCGTCCCTTATAAAACGCTCCGGCAAGCGGCGGCGACGTCTGAGTCGCGCCGCGCTTTAACGCACGCCCACGGCCAGGTGATGAGGCGCACGATCACGCTCCCGAAGACGCTGCATCTCTTGATTGCCGCTCCGTTTCTGCTGGCGGCACTGCCGGCCAGGGCCGAAGAGCCGGCACCTGTTGTCTCCTATGTCAACGGACTAGCGCCCGACGATCTCCTCAACATCCGCGCCACGCCTTCAGCGATCGGCAAGACCGAGGCGCGCCTGCCGGTCGGCGCACCCCTCAAGAACTTCGGCTGCGCCGACGTCAACGGCAATCCGTGGTGCAAGGTCGAAGAGGTCGACAATCCGCAAGTCCGTGGATGGGCCCCTGCACGCTACCTCAACCCCGCCAGCGCGGTGGTGCTGACGGAAGCGGATATGGCATTTTCCGCCCAACCGAGCTCCGCGGCCGCGACGCCGCCGCCCGACCTCACGGAGCGCCTGGGCGGGGCGGACGAGACGACCGATCCCGACGGCGCGCCGAAATCCGCCGAGGCTATCGGCAAGACTGCCATGCTGGATGCCTATAGCCTGGCGTTCGCGACCGTTGATACTGCCTCGACTGGAGGGGCACCCACCGACATCCCTTGCGCGCGCCATGTCGGCCAGCCAATGACCCGCTGCGAGATAAGCGTCGCGCATACGGGTGGCGACAGCGCGGTGACCGTGACATGGCCGGATGGCGGCACGCGCGTCATCAGCTTTCACGGCGGCCTGCCGACCGGCTCGGACTCGTCAGACGAGTTCCGCTTCACCCGCGAGGGCAGCCTCAACATGATCCGTATCGGCAATTCCGAGCGCTTCGAGATCACGGACCAGCTTGCGCTGGGGATTAGGGATTAGGCAGTAGGCAGTGGGGAATAGGCGGTTGGCCCCTCCCTGCTCACTACTGCCTACTCACTACTGCCTACTCACTACTGCCCAATCCCTCATTTTCGGGGTTACATCATTCAAAACTCTTCCCTATAAGGCCCTCCTAGCCTGATACCAGAATCGCAAGCACAACCGGCCGGGTCTTCCCGCCCGGTTTTTCGTGCAAGCCGCTCGCCGAACGGAACGCCTCGACCATGCCAAGACGCACCGACATCAAGTCGATCCTGATCATCGGGGCCGGCCCCATCGTCATCGGCCAGGCCTGCGAGTTCGACTATTCCGGCACCCAGGCCTGCAAGGCGCTGAAGGAAGAAGGTTTCAGGGTCATCCTGGTCAATTCCAACCCGGCCACGATCATGACCGACCCGGAACTGGCCGACGCCACCTATATCGAGCCGATCACGCCGGAAGTGGTGGCCAAGATCATCGCCAAGGAGCGGCCGGACGCGCTGCTGCCGACCATGGGCGGCCAGACCGCGCTCAACACCGCACTGTCGCTGCGCCGCATGGGCGTGCTCGAGCGCTACAATGTCGAGATGATCGGCGCCGATGCCCATGCCATCGACAAGGCCGAGGACCGGGCGCTGTTTCGCGAGGCGATGAGCAAGATTGGCCTTGAAACGCCGAAGTCGATGCTGGCCAACGCCACCGACGTCAAGAACGCCGACCGCAAGACGCATGAGGCCGAGCGCTCGGCACTCAAGGCCGAGAAGCCCGAGAACCTCGACGCCGCGCTCGATGCGCTCGAAACCCGCTGGAACCTCGGCGAAGGCGACCGCAAGCAGCGCTACATCAGCCACGCCATGGCGATCGCCGCCCAGGCGCTCGACCATGTCGGCCTGCCCGCCATCATCCGCCCGTCCTTCACCATGGGCGGCACCGGCGGCGGCATCGCCTACAACCGCGCCGAATTCTACGAGATCGTCCAGTCCGGCCTCGACGCCTCGCCGACCACCGAAGTGCTGATCGAGGAGAGCGTGCTCGGCTGGAAGGAGTATGAAATGGAGGTCGTCCGCGACAAGGCGGACAATTGCATCATCGTGTGCTCGATCGAGAACATCGATCCGATGGGCGTGCATACGGGCGATAGCATCACTGTCGCCCCTGCCCTCACCTTGACCGACAAAGAATACCAGATGATGCGCAACGCCTCGATCGCGGTGCTGCGCGAGATCGGCGTCGAGACCGGCGGCTCCAACGTGCAGTTCGCCGTCAACCCGGCCGATGGCCGCCTGGTCGTCATCGAGATGAACCCGCGCGTCTCGCGCTCGTCCGCCCTGGCCTCCAAGGCGACCGGCTTCCCGATCGCCAAGATCGCGGCAAAGCTCGCCGTCGGCTACACGCTGGACGAGTTGGAGAACGACATCACCGGCGGCGCGACACCGGCCTCGTTCGAGCCGAGCATCGACTATGTGGTGACAAAAATCCCGCGCTTTGCCTTCGAGAAATTCCCAGGCGCCGAGCCGGTGCTGACCACCGCCATGAAGTCGGTCGGCGAAGTGATGGCCATCGGCCGCACCTTCCAGGAATCGCTGCAGAAGGCATTGCGTGGACTGGAGACCGGCCTGACCGGTCTGGACGAGATCGAGATTCCCGGTCTTGGCCATGGGACAGCGCCCGCCAGCCATGTCGACGACCGTAACGCCATTCGCGCCGCGCTCGGCACGCCGACGCCGGACCGGCTGCGCATGGTGGCGCAGGCGATCCGCATGGGCACCTCGCTGGAAGACGTGCACGCCATGTGCAAGATCGACCCCTGGTTCCTCGAGCAGATCGCCGGCATTCTCGCCATGGAAGAACGCATCCGCGAGCACGGCATCCCCGAGGATGCCGCCAACCTGCGCATGCTGAAGGCGATGGGTTTCTCCGATGCCCGCCTCGCGTCGCTGACGAAGACCGACGCCGAAGTGATTCAGAAGATTCGCGAAAAGCTCGACGTTCATCCGGTCTACAAGCGCATCGACACCTGCGCCGCCGAGTTCGCCTCGCCCACCGCCTATATGTACTCGACCTACGAAGTGCCGTTCGCCGGCAGCCTTGCGAATGAAGCGCAAGTGTCATCGCGCAAAAAAGTCGTCATCCTCGGCGGTGGTCCGAACCGCATCGGCCAGGGCATCGAGTTCGACTATTGCTGCTGCCACGCCGCCTTCGCGCTGCGCGACGCCGGTTACGAAGCGATCATGATCAACTGCAACCCGGAGACCGTGTCGACCGACTACGACACCTCCGACCGGCTCTATTTCGATCCGTTGACCGCCGAAGACGTGCTGGAGATCCTGCGCGCCGAGCAGGCCTCGGGCGAACTGGTCGGCGTCATCGTCCAGTTCGGCGGCCAGACGCCGCTGAAGCTGGCCGATGCGCTGGAGAAGGCCGGCATCCCGATCCTCGGCACCTCGCCCGACATGATCGACCTTGCCGAAGACCGCGACCGCTTCCAGAAGCTCTTGCACAAGCTCAACCTCACCCAGCCGAAGAACGGCATCGCCTATTCGGTCGAGCAGGCCCGCCTTGTCGCCGGCGAGCTCGGCTTCCCGCTGGTGGTGCGCCCCTCCTACGTGCTCGGCGGTCGCGCCATGCAGATCATCCATGACGAAGGCATGCTGCAGACCTATCTGCTCGACACCGTGCCCGGCCTGGTGCCGGAGGACATCAAGCAGAAATACCCCAACGACAAGACCGGCCAGATCAACACGCTGCTCGGCAAGAACCCGCTGCTCTTCGACACCTATCTGTCGGGCGCCATCGAGGTCGATGTCGACTGCCTCTGTGATGGCAAGGCGACCTTCGTCTCCGGCATATTGGAACACATCGAGGAAGCCGGCATCCATTCGGGCGACAGTGCCTGCTCGCTGCCGGTGCATGCGCTGCCTTCCGACCTGGTGGACGAGCTGGAGCGCCAGACGGCCGCCCTTGCCCGCGCGCTCAATGTCGGCGGCCTGATGAACGTGCAGTATGCGATCAAGGACGGCACGGTCTATGTGCTGGAGGTCAACCCGCGCGCGTCGCGCACCGTGCCCTTCGTTGCCAAGACCATCGGCCGTCCGATTGCCAAGATCGCCGCTCGCATCATGGCCGGCGAGACGCTGGAGGATGCCTTCGCCCATTACGGCGCGATGCCCGACCCGCGCAACCCCGGCCACATCGCGGTCAAGGAAGCGGTGTTCCCCTTCGCCCGCTTCCCCGGCGTCGACATCCTGCTCGGACCGGAAATGCGCTCGACCGGCGAGGTCATGGGCCTCGACCGCGATTTTGCCCTGGCCTTCGCCAAAAGCCAGCTCGGCGCCGGCGTCGACCTGCCGCGCTCCGGCACGCTGTTCGTCTCGGTGCGCGACGAGGACAAGAAGGGCATACTGCCGGCGGTCAAGCGCCTCGCCGGCCAGGGTTTTAAGGTGATGGCCACGTCAGGCACCGCCCGCTTCCTCGCCGAAAACGGCGTCGTGGCGGAGAAAATAAACAAGGTGCTCGAAGGCCGCCCGCACATCGAGGACGCCATCCGCAACCGCCAGGTGCAGATCGTCTTCAACACAACGGACGGCCAGAAGGCGGTGTCGGACTCCAAGTCGCTCCGCCGCGCCACGCTGATGCAGAAAGTGCCGTATTACACGACGCTGTCGGGGGCGGCCGCGGTGGCGGAGGCGATTGCGGCGCTGCGGGCGGGGAGCCTCGAAGTTCGGCCGCTGCAGGAGTATTTTGCTTGATTGATTGGTGCTAACAAGATGACATAGGCGATACAATAAAATAGAAAAAATCGAGGACACTAGACATTTTTTGCTCTGATGAATTTGCCCTCAAACTCTGCTACAAGCGCAGCGTCACCATCAAAGTTAGCCGTAAATTCGCTATACACACGATCTATCTGAGTAGCGGTCAAAGCAATTTCTCTAGCGATGCAGGCATCGAGGAGTTTTCGTATCCTCTCAAGTTTGCTTACTGCCGGCTGCCGTTGCTCATTCCTCGCGCCGTCCAACTCACTCGCGAGAGCGCTCCATCCAGAAGCTACTGTGTCCAGGGCTAATCGACGCTTTACGTCAAAAGTCAACATACCCTTTATTAGCTCTTCAGCCTTACCCCTGAATTGCTTATGAATTTTTTCCAGAAGCGTGGCCTCTGCGCCGCTACCAGATATCCGCTCCGTGATCTCGTCGTCTATTTTCCTCTTTTGCGTATCGAGATCCTTTCTGTCAGCTTCCGCCAGAGCGTACTGCTTGTTTATCTTCCTCCGACTCTCAATCTCGTTGGTATAGACGAATGGGTACTCTCCAGTGCGAAGCGCGAAAAGCGTAGCACCTAGTGCCCATACATCAGACCTCCTTTTGAAAGATTCCTTCTTCTGATTCCCGAAAAGCTCCGGGGCCCGCGTCAATATCGTTGCCTTTATCTCTCCCGGCTCACTAGTGAGCGATCCGAGGTCGAATATCTTAGCGCGGCCTTGGCTGTCCACGCCGCAGTTATCTAACTTAAGATCGCGATGCACCATTCGCTCGCCATGAATGCACTTTAGGCCTCGGCAAAGATCTCTCGCGACTTTAGTAAAAGTCGCAATATCTTGAAGAGGAGAATAAACCTCCAAAGGTCTTCTTATCAATTCTTCGATAAGATAATGCTTGCCATCTTTACCCTTATTATATCCCTTCAGTTCTGCTATGTATGTAGAATCCGGTTTCTTCTGCAATACTAGAAGTTTACTAAATTCCTTTATGAGTTCCCCAACCATGTTATCGTCATGGAAATACAACAGCGCAACATCCTCAAGTGCGCCGACCTGACTTGCACGGTAGGCGGTCTTCCAAGCGCCGCCGCCAATTCGCTCCTTAATGCGGTATTGCGGTCCAGGATCAGGGAATCCAGCAGTAGAAGTCACCATCTTAGCCACCAATGCTCAAGGTCGGATATCTCGTCTCCATTCGCTCTGTACATTCGCGTTTGAATTGCCAAGGCACAAAAACCCGCCACAAGGAGAAGGAGTCCAAAGCAGGGGCCATATTACGACCATCATGATCCTTCGGCAACGTATCATAACCGAATATCTTTCCTTTGTATGAAAACATAAGGTCAGAGGGCGGCGAAGAAGAAAAAGTCACCTTGTCTGAAGAAACTATGTAGTCAACGACCTCAGCGGAAATACCATAAGAGACAAGCTTAGGCCGTAAAAAATCCTTTAGATCTTCAACCAAATTATTTACGTTAGGTTCGTCATCTCCAAACATCGTAATTTGATCTGACTTAAGTATATCTGTCTCAAAGAATCTAGAGACTATATTATTTCTATCAAAAAGCTTCCCTGAATCTAAGACGCATTTAGGAAATTTACGCTCAATAAACATCTTGGCAAGATGCTTGAGAGTAGCGTCTGGATGCTCCTCGGCACACAGGCGTATCAAATAAAGAACCTCGACGTCCGATATCCTTAGAAATTCACCAAGGGTAAAATTCTTTCGATCTAAAATCGGATAGAAGAGCCGCGGGATCATTGATCTGGATTTGGACGTTCCACCAATATCCCTAAGTCGCTCGAATATTGATTTTAGAAGTATCTGACCCGACCTTACCGCCGGATGAAAATAGATGTGCCTATAAAGGTATCGCCTCGATAGGAAAAATTGTCTAAGTGCGTCCGTACCTCGGACCCCGTCTAAAGTCAGCACAGGGAGGCCTAGCTGATTTATCTCAGGAGAAATCGAGTGGAGAAGCCATTGAAAGTCAAAATTGCCAGAGACGACACCAGTCATGTGGGAGTCTCGAAGCATGTAGTCGCATCTATCAACGTCAAACGGGCCTGACACCATCGAAGTCAGCGCTTTGTTCACGTGCTTTCTATCGAGAAAATACTCGACTGCGTCGATATCAGTATAATCTCTAATTTTTTTGGATATTTCTGTGTTTTCACGGAGTATCAGCTTCGTACACTCCTCGTGTGTGGAGAGATTATCGGGTAGAAAGCTACTCTCCAGCACGTGCGAGAAGGCCGTATGACCAACATCGTGACACAAACAAGCAGCAAGAAATTCCCTTTTTGTATCTTCATCAAACGACAGAATAGGTATATCTATCAATAAATCAATTGATCTTTCGCGCAAATGATCGAATACCTTGCAGGCAGTCGCAAAAACGCCGATAGAGTGGGCAAATCGACTATGCTCGGCGGTGGGAAAAACATAGGAGGCAATGCCAGTTTGACGTATCTGGCGAAGCCTTTGAAACTCGATAGAGTCTATTATATTACGTATATACTTGTCAGTATTTACAAGGCGAGCACCATAGATATTGTCTCTTATGACAGTGTTAGGGATGCTTTCTAACATTTTACCCCGCCAAATCGCCCTTCGAAAAGATAACATACGGGAATAGAAACGGCTAACGAATCTTATACCGTGCATTCGTTGCTTTGGAGATAGCCACCGGCAAGAGCGCTACTGACTGACGAATTTTCACTGGATGCCAGTCAAACTCTCCACATGAGATACTTCGGAACTGAACCACGCTTCGCGAAGCTTGGCTTGCGGCTTGCATATTGGACAAGGCGTACGGTCTTTGTACTGAGAGCGGCTCATGTGACGTCGAAGCGGGTAATGACCCTCACACCACCGCAACACACTCGATCTCGATATCGAACTCCATCGGCCACGACGCCACCGGCACGAAGCTGCGCGCCGGCGGGTTCGTCGAAAAGTACTTCGCATAGACCCGGTTGATGGCGTTGTAGAAGCCGGAATTGACGGCGTAGATGCGCACCATCACCACGTTGTCCAGCGAGGTACCGGCTGCTTCCAGGCAATGTTTCAGCGCCTTCAGCGACGCCTCGGTCTGCGTTTCGATGTCGCCGCGCACCATCTCGCCGGTCACCATGTCCACCGGCGGCGTCGCCGAGATGAACACGAAGCCATTGGCCCTCACCGCGGTCGAACACGGCAGGCCGAGCGCCCGCACCTTGTCCGACATGACGGGCACTTCGATGACTTCTTTTTTCACTGTGATCTCCCTTCGTTTGCAGGGAGCTTATCCCGGCGCCGGCGGAACGCCAGCGCCGTTCTTCCTTCTCCCCTTGTGGGAGAAGGTGAGGCCTTCGCAGCCCTCAGCGCGATCTGCGCCCGAAGGTTGGCGTTCCCTGCGGCCTTGCGAAGGAGCCGGCCGGCCCGGCGCTTGGCGCCTTTGCCCCGCGCTGTTGGTTTCGGGCGGCGCTGATCATTCGGTCGGCGGCCTGTACGTCAAACTCCGGGCTCACGTCGCGTCTGCCGGGAAAGAGCGCCGCTCTCAGGCCGGGGAATTTCAGCAGCGCAAAGAAAAGACCGGCCAAGCCGATCGCGCACCATGATGCGATGACGATCAATTGGCTGCGCAAAGACCGCTTCGGCGCGTCCGCCTCCGAAATGCCGAGGATCGGCAAAAGCTCGCGGACCTTGGGCTGGTTCAGTTCCACGTAGCGCTGGGATTCCTTGAAGTAGCCGACCCACTCGCCACCGCCGAACATGCCGAATTTGTAGCCGAGATCGAAATGCTCGCCTTCATCGGCAAAAGCAGCGGGCAGATCGTGAACGAAGTGCACGTCGTCGACGCCGATGGGAACAGGATGCGCCTTTTCGTTTGACGACGAACTGTGCGCTCCCGGGATCGGAAGCACCCGAAACCGCGTTTTTCGGGCCTCGGCGTCACTGGCGAAGAACATCGAGCAGAGCGCTGCCAGCGTGAATGCCGCCACGAGCTTCATAACTTCCCCCGGATCAACAACCCAGACAACCCTGTTGATCCAATACACGGGAAAGTAGTATTTCTGGTTTTTGCAGAAACTAAAATTTTAAAGAACAAACAGCACTTTTATCACTGCTGCTGGTGCCTATACGCGCGGCGAATGCTGGCACAGAGCCAACTTATGGCCCGGGATTCGCCAGGGGTGTGATACGTGATGACGCTGGCCATGGCGCTCTACGGCGCCCCCCTCTGTCCTGCCGGACATCTCCCCCACTTGGGGGGAGATTGGCAGTTTCTGCGCCGGCGCCATCCTGCAACGTCGGCGATTGGCGAAAGCGAAGGCGACATCCGATCTCCCCCCTTGTGGGGGAGATGTCCGGCAGGACAGAGGGGGGCGCCGTAGAGCGCGACTAAAAGAACGTCGGCAACGCGGCCCGACATCCGAGCTGCTCCTAGAGAAAACCGATGAACCGTCCGGCGAAAAGCACCGAAGTCCACAGCAGCATCGAGAACACGGCCAGGACGCTGGCGGCTCCGCCTGCCGGTACGTCGCCGCCTGTTGCGCGACCCAAGCGCATGAAGGCGAGGAAGTTGAGGCCGGCGAGCATAATGAGCGCCATCTTGGCGAGGAAGATCGGCATCGCCGCATAGGTGCTCGCCTTGACCGAGAAGAGCAGCGAGCCGGTGACCAAAGCGCCGGCGAACGCGCCCAATGCGGTACGGCGCAGCAGCGCGACGAATGCCGCGTAGGGCAGCGCGCGGAAGGCGCCGCAGACCCGCAAGTCCATGAGCATGACGCTGGTCAACAGCGCGCCGATCGCCATTATGTGGAGCGCATTGACGATCGGATAGGCGACGAAGGAGGCCTTCAGTCCCCGCACGAAGGCGAGCTGCTCGATGCCGGCGAGGAACTCGGCCATTTACGCCGGTGGCACGCGGTCGGGATAGACATCGTACGTCTTGCCGCCGACGATGACGCGGACCGCCTTCATGCGCTTTTCGGTCTCATCGAGCGAACGGTTGCCGATCGCGGTCACCTCGTCGCCGACCTTGGCGACCTCCTCGGTGAAGCCGGCGGCGATCGTGCGGGCTGGCGGCGCCATCTCCACCCGCCAGGCCTCGCCCTCCGCATCGACATCGAGCGTGGCGTGCGGATTGCCGATATAGATGGCGGTGATCTTGCCCCTGAGTTCGAAGAACCCGTCCGCCGTCCACGACCAGCCATGATGGGCATAGGCCGCGGTGCCGGCGGCAAGCATCACCGCCGCTGTCAGCGCGACGCCGCGTATCTGGTTGAAAGGTGACTGCATCGCTCGTCTCCTCGGTTCATCCAGCAGGCATTCGAGAGTAGGTCACGGCACGCCAACGTCAACTCACATCGGAACGAATGCCTCTGGCATCGCGCGAATTTCGGTTCTGCGGCTTCCGCTGCACGATCAGGCCTTGCTAATGGCGTCCATGCGCACCACTTTCGCCTCTCCTGGCCGCTCGTCCCGGACATCGGATGACGGTCGAACTCACATCTGAACGAGGCAAACCATGAGCAGCATGAGAGACCGTCAGGAAGGCTTCGAAAAGAAGTTTGCGATGGACGAGGAAACAAAGTTCAAGGCCATGGCGCGCCGCAACAAGCTGCTCGGCCTGTGGGCCGCCGAAAAGCTTGGCAAAGCCGGTGAGGATGCCGACGCCTATGCCAAGGAGGTGGTGCGTTCGGACTTCGAGGAAGCCGGCGACGACGATGTGTTCCGCAAGGTGCGCGCCGATTTCGACGCGGCGGGCATCGCCCAGTCGGATTCTCAGATTCGCGCCGCCATGGCAGACCTGCTGGTGACCGCGGTCGAGCAGATCAGGACGAGCTGAGCACCGCTCAGCGCTGACCTGGATACGGCATGCCGTCCTTGTGCAGGAAGCGGCCGTCGGAGCTCGGGCTCATCATGTCGATGTCGGAGCAGGTGATGACATCGTCCGGGTTGCGCGAGCCGACTTCGAGGTAGCGCGCCGTGACTGACGACCGGTTGATCATGTGGTGGCCGTTGCCGCTGTTCTTTGCAAAGGTCGCGCAGTCGCCTGCCTTGAGCAACGTCTCGCCGTCGTCCTCGACCAGCGTCAGCTCGCCCTCCAGCACATAGACGAACTCGTCCTCATGGCTGTGCCAGTGGCGCTGGCTGGACCAGCCGCCGGGCGGCAAGGTCATCAAATTGACGCCGAAATCGCTGAGCCCGCCCGCATCGCCCAGGCGCCGCCTGGTGCGGCTGGCGCAGGGCTCGTCGAAAGGCGCTGGATAGGACGAGCCCTTACGGGCGGGCACGGCGGATAGGTCGATCTTGGGCATGAAGTTCTCCCTTCGGACTGTACCGACATTGTAGACGACGACTGCCGTCGAAGCGCCTTGCCTTCGCTTCGCCCTAGCCTCTCAATGACAGCACCCCTCGCCATACTGCAGCTGTTCATTCCAGTTCGGTCGGCCCGCCGGGGTAAAATCCATCAGGTTCCACAGGATCTCGCAGGTACCGACGGCGCGCGGGTCCTGGCCGGGTTCCGGCGGCACGAAGCCGAGCTCCGACGACCAGAAATGCCTGACACCATCGCCGTCGCGGTGGAACACCGACAGCACCGGCAGTTGCGCGCCGTCTTCGGCCTCGGCCTGATAGTCGCGCTTGAAGCTGTTGCCGGCCGAGGAGATGAGCCGCATGTTCTTCCAGCCGCGGTCGCGGCCGAGCGTCAGCAGATTGTCGAGCGAGGTCTTGGCCACCACGACGAAGTTGAAGCCGGCGGCCTCGAGATGCCCGACGGCGCCGTCGAACTGGTCGAGCAGCGCGGTGCAGGACGGGCATGGCTGGTCGGCCGGGGCGAGCTTCGCCGTACCGCCGCTGGTCGCCACCTCGCGCGTCTCCTGCGGATGACGCGGGAACATCATGCTGTAGAGGATCAGCGTGTCCTTGCCGGGCGCAAACAGCTCCGACAGCTTTATCCGCGCCGGCTTGCCGTCCGGCCCAGGCCCGTCGAACACATAATCCTGCGGCACCAGCCCACCCTTGGGCAGCGCGCGCCGGGCGACCGCCACGTCCTCCATGGCGCGGCGCAACTCGATTTCCTTCTGCAGCAATCTTTCGCGGGCGGCGCGGTATTCGCTGGATTCGTTGGGAAAGCTGATCATCGTCATCTCCATCTCCGGACGACGCGTGCCGTTGCCGGCGACGCGCCTTGCCTCTCAAGGACGCACGGCGCGGCACGGTTCCGACATTCTGAACTTTTCTTCGCGACCCTGGCGGAACCAGCCCGGCTTTCCGGCATTCTAGATCTCTTGGGGATCTGGGGAGAAACAATGCACGACGCCGACAAGGACGAGATCGACCTGCGCTGCCCGCAGATCGTCGCCGACAATGCCGCCAAGGGTCTCGAACTGCGCAAGCAGTTCGGCCGCGGCGGCACCGAGGTCGGCGTGGCCCGCGCTACAGAACTGAAGAGCCGGGAAAAGCTCGCGCCGTCCACCATAAGGCGCATGGTCAGCTATTTCGCCCGCCACGAGGTCGACAAGCGCGGCAAGAACTACGGCAATGGAAAAAACCCGTCGGCCGGCTACATCGCCTGGCTGCTGTGGGGCGGCGACGAGGGCCGCGCCTGGGCGATCGAGCTCAAGAAGAAGATCGGCAACGCGCCGGATATCTGACGTGCAAGGGCGCATAAGCAAGCGGGCCCCGAACCCGCCCCGGGACCCGCCGTGGAGTGGCTGACACATGCCGGCGCAGCCGCCCCGATGCCTTGCAGCCCTCGATCCCCCGATCGGCGCCCCGCGTGGCATGACGCAGGGGTAGCATCTGGGCGCGGCGGCCTATGTGAAGCAGTTCACAAAGCCGCTGCGTAGCCGGAGGATTCCACGCCTGGGCCGAAGATTAGTGCCCGCGGGCCGAAGATTCGTGCCCCGATTGAACACAACCGGGGCACGGACACGCTGATCAGTCGCCGATCGGATTGAGCCCCTTGTCGGGGTTGGCCGGGTCGGCCGCCTTGGCGACGAACCTCAACAGGTCGGTCATGAAGAACGTGCCTGGCTTCGCCGCGGGCAGGTCCGGCTTCCAGCCCGGCTTGGACAGGAAGGACTCCTCGTCACCCTGGACGAGGCCGACAAAGACCTCGCCGACGATGCGCGCGCCCACTGGTCCGAGCCGCTCGCCGCCGCCCTTCACCTGCGCTTCCTTCAGTATGTAGTACCAGAGCGGCGTGTTGGTGTGGAAACCCAGCGACTTGGCCACCGCACCGTCGGGTCCGGACGCGATCTCGTCCGCAGTCATCGGCGTGAAGGTGATCTTCTTGCGCATCTCCTTGGCCACCGCCTGGCCCGAAGGCAGGCCGAGGCGCACGCCGCGCTTCAGGTTGCGGAAGGCGAGGCTCGCCTCCGGGCCGGTGGCGCCGGGCAGCTTGTGCAGGGCATCGGTCAGCAACGGGTCGATCTGGTGCGAGAAATTGAACTCGAACTGCGCGGTGTTGGCCGGTGGCGGCAGTTCGAAGAAGCGCCGCCAGTCGATCACCCAGTTACTCGGCAAGGTGCCTTGACCAGGCACGCTGCTGGACAGACTGCCGGAAAGATTGCTGAAGCGGAAAAGGGTCGCGAGCCTGGCTTCCGCAATATGCGGGTTGGGTGTCCTGAAAATGCGGTTGTGGCTGTATTTCTCACGCACCATCGAATGCCCCATGCGATAGGCTGCGGCCGAGAACTCCCACGGCATGAACGGCTTGGTCTTGAAGCGGTAGAACTTGCGGCCCTCCTGCAGGATCTTCGCCACGAAGCCCTTCTCGGTCAGCCGCTCGACCCAGTCGTGCAGCACCAGCCATTGATAGTGCCAGCGCACGGTGCGCGCCGCGTCCTCGAACAGCTTGTCATCGGGCACCCCTTTGGCCTTCAGGTGATCGATCACCGCATTGTGGAATTTCAGGAACGCCAGGTGGATCTGCGCCACCAGCAGGTTCTCGTCATTGCGATGATCGCCGATCAGGGCGACGCCCTGCATGTTGCGCGGCAGATCGTTCGGCAGTTCGGGCACCTGCCCCACCCGGTCGCCGTTTTCCTGCGAAGCCTGCGCGGTGCCGATCAGCAGCTTCGGCGAATCCACCGCGCCACTGCCGCCAGGGGCTGGCTCGCGCGCGAACAGGAAGCGATGCGGACCGGGACCGGCGCCGTAGACGCAATCGAGGTCGAGGCTCGGCGAGCGGAAGTTCTTCACCATCCCCGGATCGGCCAGCGCAAGGCTGAGCGGCGTCATGTCGAGCGTGATGTCGTGATCGACGAACTGGCCGAGATAGGTGAACCCGGACGGGATCTTCTTGTTGTCGTGCGGATCGGGATTGGGCTGGTCGACCGGCGCCGGATCCTTCATGGCTTTTGCCAGCGTATCAAGGTCGGCATCGCTGGCGGTAAACGCGGGCAAATTCTTGAACATGAAATCGAAGAAGCCAGCACCCAGCTTTCCGCCGGGCACGATGGCCTCCGTGGCGCCGGCCTTGGCCTTCTTGGCCCCGGGCGCTGCCGTCGTCTTGGCGGCCATCGCGACCTGTTCAATCGCCTTTTCGGCGAACACTTGCCGGCTAACAAAGCCGTGCCCAATTCTCTGTCGAAGGTTTGGTCCTGCCATAGTCTCGTCCCTCCATTTTGAAATTCGACTATCCAAAATATTTGGTCAGATGCACTGCGTGACGAAAATCTATTAGCAGTTACTTTTTGCCGGACGCTGTGAAGCGGTTCACAAAGCCGCCATGCTTGCCACCGCGAAGCGTCGCGATGACAAGACAGCGCAAAAATCTTGGTAAACGGAGACTTAACCTTCCCAGGCGACGGGGATCATGCCCAGCCGCTCATAGAGCCTGACAGCGGCGGCATTCTCCACCGTGTTGGTCTTCAGGTCGACATGAGGGGCGCCCCGGTCGCGAAAGGCGAGGAAGGCGTGCCGCATCAACGCCTCGCCGATGCCCAGGCCGCGTGCCTCGGGATGGACGGCGAGGTCTTTCACGAAGGCCGTTGCCCAGCAAAGTGCGGCAGCCGCCAGCCGCCCCTTGCCGTCGATGACGAGGAAACACAAGGCCGGGTCGAACTCCGCATCATCGGAAATTCGCGGCCACCATTCCTCGAACGGCCCGTCGGCACCGTCGTCGAAGACTTCCGTCAGCAGGGCGTGCAGCGGCAGCGCATCGGCCGCCGCGAAGCCGCGCATGACAAAGCCTTCGGGCCAGCGCGGCGGCAGCAGCGTGTCGTCGAGGATCTTGCGCAGCCGGATGTCGTCTGGTGCCGGCGGGCGCGGTTCAGGCATCGTGCTCAGGCGTCAGGCGGCAAGCGCCGGCGCGTCCGGTCGGTGCCGAGGCCGGTCGCTTCGAGCAGGCCCTTGCGCTTGGCGTCGTAATAATAGCCGCTCTGGTAGAGTTGGTCGGCGCGCTTGGCATTGCCGCCCGACACCAGCCAGGCACCGCGCAGATACTTGACCGCGTATTTCAGATTGGTCTCGGCATCGAACAGGCCGGCTGCCGGCCCAAGATAGCCCATGCCGCGTGCCGTCGCGTGCTTGATCTGCATCAGCCCCCAATGGCCGCGATTATAGGCCTTCGGGTTGAAGGTGCTCTCGCGGTTGACGACATGGCGCACCAGGTCGACCGGCACCTGGTAGAGCGCGGAGTATTTCTCGATCAGCCGCTCGATCTCGCCGCGGGGGCCTGTCGCGTGCTCGACCGGTGGGCCGGCCGGGGCAAGCAGGGCCGGGTTCTCAGGCGCGACATAGGCGACCTGCTGGACGCCCGGCATAGCGCCTGTCTTGACCGTCTGTCCGGTGACCGGCATGGCCATCGCTGCCGTTGCATAAACAGGCGCCGGCTCGACCGAACCAGGGCTGGTCGGGGAGGTTCCGGCCATCACCGCAGGCTGGGCGGCCAGCGGCGTCGGCCCGGCAAAGGCGGCCGGCTGCGCCGGTGGCGGCAAGGGCTCTCCTGGCGTCGCGGCGACAGCATCGCCAGTCAGCGCCGCCGTCTGCACCGGGACCAGGCCGGAGGATTCCGGCAGCACCGCTACCGTGTCGGGCAATGCCAGTGTCGGGCTGTCATCCTCGACGGTCGGTGTTGCGGCGGCAGCAAGCGCCGGCGACACCTTCGTCTGCGAGGTCGAGGTGCAGCCGGCAAGACCAGCCGCAGCAAGCAACACGCCGATCACGGTAAAGAAGAATTTTGCTGGCAAGCCGCGCACGGGTCCGGTTCATCGGGTTGTTAAGAAGTCCTTACACCAGCGCTTTTCCCCCGGCAATCCGGGCCAGCAGAAGGTTTTCGGGTGGTCGGAGCGACCGGGAACTGCCATATTGTTCCTGATTTGTACTGAATTCCTCCCTTCACGGAAAGGAGCATGTCATGGAAACCACCCCTCACACCGCCGGCCATGCGGTCTTCGAAACCGTGCTCGGCTTCATGGGCATCGCCTGGAGCGAGGCGGGCCTGATGCGGCTCTGCCTGCCGGAGCGCAACCGCGACACGGTGGAACGCCGGCTGCTGCGCCACCCCGGCGTTGCTTCATCGGGTGAACAGCCACGCTGGGTCGTCGACCTGATCGCCTCGATCAAAACCTATGCCGCGGGCGAGGACGTCGATTTCTCCGGCGTGCCGGTCGATCTCGCCGGTGTCGACGATTTCCGCCTCGCCATCTATGACGCGGCGCGAAAACTCGGCTACGGCGAAACCACCACCTATGGCGAATTGGCCAAGCGCGCCGGCCATGCCGGCTTGCCCCGCGAAACCGGGGCAGCACTCGGCGCCAACCCGGTGCCGCTGGTCATCCCGTGCCATCGCATCCTTGCCGTCGGCGGCAAGATCGGCGGCTTTTCGGCGCCCGGCGGCTCGGCCACCAAGGAAAAGATGCTGGCCATGGAAGGCGTGCGGGTCGGCCCGCCGCCGGTCGCGCAGGCTTCTTTCGGGTTCTGATCCAAGCTGCCTTAGTTGTGCTTGAGGATGCGGCGGCGGAAGTGGCGGTCGAAATCCGGCCGCTTGCAGATATAGACCGGGCAGGATTTCGTGTCGGCGCTTGGCACGTAGGCGCGAGCCCTGATCTCGCCGATGTCGCAGAAGCGATCACTCTGCACATAGCGATTGTAGAGCGGCAGGCCCGGCACGCGCGCCGACTGGTATCGCAGGATGACCGCGCCCTGGCGCGCGATCGTCGCCTGCACCTTGCCGCAGCTCATGCGTGTCGGATCATAGCGCGAAGCCGCCTGCGCCCCGGCGGCCACCAGCGTCAGGCAGGCGGCAAGCAGAATGGTTTTCATGGCCCTCTCCCAAACCCCGATCGGGGCCTGCCGCATCGGCCCGAAAATCGCAATCGATTTTTCGGGAAGGCACGATGCCCAGCCTCCAAAGGCACGCGATCCTGCCGCCGCGCTTCCACGCGACGGAGGCGGCGGTTGCACAATACCGCAATCACGCTCTTCTCACACAGTCTTGTTTTCGATGCGGAAACAGCCTATATGCCTCCCATTGATATTTCGGCCGATCGATCGGGCCTCGCGATCTTCGCGTTTGCTGACGTCTATCTCCAAAATCTCGATACCACCGGCTGGACCTCGGTCCGGTCAAACTAAAGCAAATGTGAAGGACTATCGAAATGGCAACTGGTACGGTCAAGTGGTTCAACGCCACCAAGGGCTTCGGCTTCATTCAGCCTGACGCGGGCGGCGCGGACGTTTTCGTCCACATCTCCGCTGTCGAGCGCGCTGGACTGTCGACCCTGGTCGAAGGCCAGAAGATCAACTTCGAGATCGAGCAGGACCGCCGCACTGGCAAGTCCGCTGCTGGATCTCTGAGCAAGGCAGCCTGATTTGGCGATAGCGCGCGCCGGACGAAGGTTCGGGGCGCGCGGCAAGTCACGGATGTACTGACGGTCGCGCGAGAAGCGCGCCGGAGCGGAAGGACCCCGACAAGCCGAAGCAGCGGATTGCTGCCGGCCCGGCCCAAGCGCTCCCGATCAGGCTACCGGAATGGGAAGGCGGGATTTTATCCCGCCTTTTTATTTGTCTGGATTCCAGACGCCGACAGTTGGCGAAACCGGCGGTGCGGTCCTTCTCCCCGTCACTATACGGGGAGAAGTGCCCGGCAGGGCGATGAGGGGCAGCGCTGCGCCTCAGGACTATCCATCGCGGAGCCAGGCACGACTACGACAACGGCTGGCTCCGCCCCTCATCTGGCTGCCGCCATCTTCTCCCCGTATAGTGACGGGGAGAAGTTCGCAGAAGCTTTCGCTAATCGTCGACGTTGCTGAGATTAATCAGGGCAGCCACTCGATCGCCACATGCCCCGGATCCGCCTCGACACGCTTCAGCCAGGCGGACACTGCCGGATAGTCATCGAGCTGGAAGCCGCCCATCTCGGCCGTGTGCGTATAGGCATAGAGCGCAATGTCGGCGACGCTGAACGCGCTGCCCGCGAAGAAGTTGTTTTCCTGCAGATGCCGGTTCATCACGCCGAGCGCCTTGTTGCCGCGCTCCAGCGTCAGCGCCAGCTGCTCCGGCGTCGCGTCCCCAGCTCTTTCGGGAAAGGTCAGCAGCGCCTTGCGCACGGCGATGTAAGGCTCGTGGCTGTATTGCTCGAAGAACAGCCACTGATAGGCAAGCCCCCGCTGGTAGCGGTCGGCCGGCAGGAAGCGCGTGCCTTCGGCAAGATAAAGCAGGATGGCGTTGGATTCCGCGAGCCGCCTGCCGTCGTCGAGCTCGAGCAGCGGCACCATGGCGTTCGGATTCTTGGCGACATAGTCGGCCTTGCGGGTGTCGCCGGTGTGCGAACTCACCTCGACATTGGTGAACGCGATGCCGAGCTTGGCCATCAGCAAGCGCGGCTTGTAGCAATTGCCGCTGTCGATCATGCCATAGAGTATCATCGCCGCTCCCTCGCGCGTTCAGCCCACTGCAAGGCCCTATCGCGACGCGGAGGAGATCATCCAGTGATTTGTTTTGGCGTTCCCATCAGCGCCGCTGATGCAACGGCACGACCTTGTTGTCCATGCCGAGCAGCGCCTCGATGGAAAGCGGCTCCTCGTTGAAGATCGTGCCGGCCAGCGCCGGCCGAGCGAGGTGGAATCCCTGCAGCAGGTCGACGCCGCCGTCGAGCGCCACCCGCAGATGCACCGATTGCTCGATCCCTTCGACCAGCACCTTGGCGCCGCGATCGTGCAGCATCGAGACAAGCGGCCGGAAGAAGCGTTCGGCTGCGGCATGGCGGCAGAATTGCGCAAACCATGTACCGTCGATCTTGACGATATCGGGCGCAAGCAGCGCAATCCGCTCCTCCGTCGAGTGCCCGGTGCCGAAATCGTCAATGGCAATGCGGATGCCGTGGCGGCGCATTTCATGGACCAGGCTGACAAGCACCTTGTCATCGGCCGCCTGCTCGGTGATCTCACAGACCAGCATGCCCGGATGGAGGTCGAAGTCGCCGAGATGCCTGGTCATCAACCGGATTTCGGCCAGCGCGCGTCCGGGATGGTCGTTGACCAGCGGATTGTAGTTGAAGAACAGGTCGAGCCCTTCGACGCCCATGTTGCGGAAGTTCCTGAGATGCAGCATCCGGCACATCGTCTCGACGAACAGGCGATCCGACGCCGCAATGCCATCGAAGAACACCGGCGGGGCAACCGGCCTGCCGGCGCGATGCGGCTCGATCAGCCCTTCGACGGCGACCGCCGCCAGCGTTCCGCTGCGCGGCGTGAAGATCGGCTGATAGGCGCTTCTCAGCCGGAAGGCGCCGTAGACGCCATATTCGATGCCGACCTCGTCGGCAAAGATCGCATCAGTGGCATCGCGCCGCCTGTCCGGCCGCCGGCTCATGGCGCCACCTTGCGCCCAAACACCCGCGCTGGCCGACCCGAGGGCGTCAAGGCCGGGCTGGCGGGTGCCTTGGCCGCGCTGTCTGTCGCCTGCGCCTGTACGTCCTTGCCGAAACCACGAAAACTGGTCGGTGCAAGCTCCGGCCGCGCCAACACGAAGCCCTGCACCATCGAAGCGCCGGACTTCTCCGCCAACTCGAGCTGCCAGCCTTCCTCGATGCCTTCGAATACCGTGCGGATGCCTTGCTGTTCGAAGCTCGTCACCATGGCGGTCAACAGCGCAAAGCCGGCGCCGGACTCCATCAACTGCGTGATCCAGTGCGCGTCGAACTTGACGATATCGGGCCTGAGTTCCTTGATGCGGTTGATGTCGGAATCGTCGGCGCCGTAGTCGTCGACCGCGATGCGGAAGCCGTTGGCCCTCAGCGCCTCGACGAAGCTGTAGAGGGTTTCCTGAGATGCCGACTTCTGCTCGGTGACCTCGCAGACGATGCGGCGCGGATCGATGCCGGCCTCGTGCAGCACCAGCCTCATATCGCGCAGCGCCATGTCGGCAATGGCACGGTCGCTGAACACCGACGGGTCGAAATTGATGAAGATCGATGCCTCTTCCGGCAGGCAGGCACCGGCATTGAGGAGGTGCAGTGTCCTGGTCAGCGCCTCGATGTGCAGGCGGTCGGCTGCCGGACAAGTGCTGAAAAAGCCCATCGGCGCCTGCGGCTCGCCGTCACGAAACGGCCGGATAAGTCCCTCGAATGCGACGACCGACAACTTGCCTTCCTTGAAGGCGAAGATCGGCTGGAAGGCGCTCTGCAGCGTATAGATGCCCCAGACACCGCTGGAGGTGCCGTCATCATGACGGATGATGTGGGCAAGCCCGATACTACGCGACACGGTTCCTCGCTCCGCAAGACTGGCGGAATTTGGGTTGCGATCCTGCCGCCCAAGGTTCTACCGGCCGTTGATGAATTTATTGTTGCCGCGGATTTGAGGTCTGGTTCATCCGACAATGCTTGCGCTTGCCGGCATGATGCGACAAGAGAAGCGCCGCGGCCGCTCCTGGCCGCGCCGATCGTCCCTGGAGATATCTGGTCATGGCCTTTCTTGCCGACGCCCTTTCCCGCGTAAAGCCTTCCGCGACCATCGCGGTGACGCAGAAAGCGCGCGAGCTGAAAAATGCCGGCCGCGACGTGATCGGGCTGGGCGCCGGCGAGCCGGATTTCGATACGCCCGACAACATCAAGAACGCGGCGGTCGAGGCGATCCGCCGCGGCGAGACGAAGTATCCGCCGGTTTCCGGCATCGCGCCGCTACGCGAGGCGATCGCCAGGAAGTTCAAGCGCGAGAACAATCTCGACTACCGGCCGGAGCAGACCATCGTCGGCACCGGCGGCAAGCAGATCCTGTTCAATGCCTTCATGGCGACGCTGAACCCCGGCGACGAGGTCATCATCCCCCGCCCCTATTGGGTCAGCTACCCCGAAATGGTGGCGATCTGCGGCGGCACGTCGACCTTTGCCGACACCTCGATCGACAACGGCTTCAAGCTGACGGCGGACGTGCTGGAAAAGGCGATCACGCCGAAGACCAAATGGCTCTTGATGAACTCGCCGTCGAATCCGTCGGGCGCCGCCTACACGGAAGCCGAACTGCGCGCTCTGGCCGACGTGTTGTTGAAGCATCCGCATGTCTGGACGCTGACCGACGACATGTACGAGCACCTGACCTATGGCGACTTCGTCTTCAAGACCATCGCCGAGGTCGAGCCGAAGCTCTACGAGCGCACGCTGACCATGAACGGCGTGTCGAAAGCCTATGCCATGACCGGCTGGCGCATCGGCTACGCGGCGGGCCCGGTAGCACTGATCAAGGCAATGGACATGATCCAGGGCCAGCAGACCTCAGGCGCCTGCACCATCGCGCAATGGGCTTCGGTCGAGGCGTTGAACGGCCCGCAGGATTTCATCGCCAAAAACAAGGCGATCTTCCAGGGCCGGCGCGACCTAGTCGTCTCGATGCTCAACCAGGCGCGCGGCATCACATGCCCGTCGCCGGAAGGCGCCTTCTATGTCTATCCGTCCTGTGCGCAGTTGATCGGCAAGACGACGAAGGCCGGCAAGGTGATCGACACCGACGAGACCTTCTGCTCGGAGCTGCTGGACGCCGAGGGCGTGGCGGTGGTGTTCGGCTCGGCCTTCGGCCTCGGCCCGAACTTCCGCATCTCCTACGCCACCTCGGAGGCCCTGCTTGAAGAGGCCTGCACCCGCATCCAGCGTTTCACTGCCTCACTGACCTGATTGGCCACAGTGTTGTTGCCAAGAAAAACCCGGCCGCGGACGGCCGGGTTTTTTGTTTTAAAACAACAAGATATCAATCGCCAAACTGCTCGTCGGTGACCTGTTCCAGCCAGTCCGCATGGACACCGTCGAGCGCCTCCTGCATGGCGACATGCGTCATCGCGGTTTGCGCGCCGGCACCATGCCAGTGCTTTTCGCCGGGATCGAACGAGATGACGTCGCCGGCTTTGATCTCCTGGATCGGGCCGCCCCAAGTCTGCGCGCGGCCGGCGCCGGATGTGACATAGAGCGTTTGGCCAAGCGGGTGCGTGTGCCAGAAGGTGCGTGCGCCAGGCTCGAAGCTGACCAGGGTTGCCCTGAGCCGGGCCGGCGCTTCCTTCTCGATGATCGGTGTCTGCAGCACGCGGCCGGTGAAATATTTGTCCGGAGCGATAATGGTCGGCACGCTGCCGCAGGCAATAATCTTCATGGTACTGATCCTCAAGCTGACGGCGCGGCAATCGTCGATCCGGTGGCGCCGATCATGGAAGCGGCACTCTCGTCCGATATCGGCTGTTGCGCAACCGCCTCCCCGACACCGTCCAGCAAGCGGCACGCACGGATAATTGCGGCAGCGCTACCCCAGCCGCGGCCAGAACAGGCCGGCTCGCTTGCGATGGGCCGCATAGGCGTCGGCCAGTTCGGTGCGCGAAAACTTCTTCTCTTCGTCCAGAGCCGCGATCACATAGATCACGATTATCCCGGCAACCGGCACAACCGCCAGGATCGACCAGGTGGCGATGCCCCATCCGATCCAGAAGATGATGTAGGATGTGTAGAATGGATGGCGGATATAGCCGAACGGACCGTCGGTCACCAGGCTATGGGGATTGTCCTCGGCAAAGGCAAAGCGCAGCCGCGCCTTGCGCGACGTCGAGATCGCCCACCAGAACAGGGCAGAGCTGACCAACTGGATCGCCAGCCCGGCGATCAACGCTAGCGGCGGCTGCTGCAGGATCCAGAGTATCGCCAGAAAGAACAGTGCCGTCGCCGCCACGACCGCTGAAATCACCTTCGCGCCGGCAGACATGGTCGTCGCCTGGAAATGGGCACGCATCGACCAGAGATACTGGCCGACCGTTGCAATGCTGCTGATCGAGAGAAGAAGATCGAGCCCGCGTTCCATCACCATCCCCATCGTTAGGATTCGGCCACTATAAACGGTCGCCGCTTATAAATCCTTTCTTAACCAGAAACTTAAAGGCGGTGTAGACCCCGCTGTGAGATGTTGCCGGCCACGCAATCCGGAGGTTCAATCCAGCATGGCCGTTGCCGAGCGCACGATCCGCACATCACAGGCCGATTTGCACCTCAGCGAATCGTCGGGCCTTGGCATGCCGATCCTGATGATCCATGGCTCGGGCAGCTCGCGCGCCGTGTTCGCCAGGCAGTTCGACAGCCCGCTCGCCGATGCCCACAGGCTGATCGCCTTCGACCTTCCCGGTCATGGCGGATCCTCTGACGCTCACGACCCGGCAACAGCCTATACGATCGCCGGCCTGGCCCGGTCGGCGGGTGAACTCCTTGACCGTCTGGCCATCAGGCGAGCCATCGTTTTCGGCTGGTCGCTCGGCGGCCATGTCGCCATGGAACTCGCGAGCTTCCATCCGGCAGTCCGCGGACTGATGCTGACCGGCGCCCCGCCTGTGTCCAAGGGGCTGTTCGGCATGCTGCGCGGCTTCCACGCGCATTGGGACATGCTGCTCGCCTCCAAGAAGATCTACTCGGAGCGTGATGCCGAGCGTTTCGAGACATTGTGCTTCGGCGACAGTGCCAGCCCGACCTTTCGACAAGCCATACTGCGCACGGACGGCAGGCTGCGCGCCACGGTGACGCGCAGCATGATGAGCGGCGACGGCGCCGACCAGAGGCAGGTGGTCGAGCAGGCCGCATTCCCGGTTGCGATCGTCAACGGTGAAAATGATCCGTTTGTCCGGCTCAGTTACTTCGAGGCGCTGCACTACGGCGCTCTGTGGGAACATTGCCATGTCGTCCCCGGTGTCGGACACGCCCCCTTCTGGGAGCGGCCGGACCTGTTCAATCCGATGCTGTCGCGCTTTGCCGACGCGGTCGAGGCGCAGAGCGCGGATGGCGCCCTGGTGGGGCAGCGCCGAAGCCAGGCCGGTTGAACGGACCGGCGTCGGCGACGATGCCAACCCGGACATTTCCGGCGGTCGGCGCAACAAGACGAAAAATGGCGGCTCCCTTCGGCAAACTCAATGTCTTCTTAACAGCTGGGCTCTAGCCGTGGCTTGTGTTGCGGGGACGGTGACGTGAGCATACTGGCAACGATCAAGGACCATAGCGGCAGGGTCTACCGCGGCATCCAGTTCCTGCTTGTGCTGAGCATAGCGGCGACCGCGCTTGGTGCGCTCGGCTGGGTCGAAGACTTCTCTTACAACACCGCTCTCTTCGTTTCGATGGTCGCTACCGGCATGGCGCTGCTGGTGTTGATGTACATGCGCAGCAGCGTGGTGCAGCGGCTGCAGTCGGCGGCGGCGGCCGAAGCGGAGAAGCACCGTCTTCTGACCGTGGACGCGATGACCGGCGCCATGAGCCGCCGCTATTTTATCGAGGCGCTGCGCGACAGGCTGAGCTCCTTGCGCAACCGGCGACAGGCGAGCCTGCTTTTGATCGACCTCGACCATTTCAAGCAGCTCAACGACACGTTCGGCCATCAGTTCGGCGATCTCGCCCTGGCGCATCTGGTCAAGGCCGCCGAACGCATTTTTGCCGACGGGGTGGTCGGGCGCCTGGGTGGCGACGAGTTCGGCGTCATCATTCCGCATGGCGATCTGGCAGAGATCTACAAGGATGCGCGCCGCCTGCTCGACGCGATGCGGGCCGGCAAGTCGCATGAGGGCAAGACCATCCCGCTCTCCATTTCGATCGGCGTGGCACTTGCCCCGGCGCATGCGTCGAACACGACGGAGTTGATGCTGCTTGCCGATCTTGCGCTCTATGAAAGCAAGGCCGGCGGCCGCGGCCGCGTCACTGTGTTCGACGAGGAGATGCTGTCCGACAAACGCTACCGCCGCCTGATCGAGCGCGAATTGCGGGCGGCCGTCTACCTCGGCGAACTCGAACTGCACTATCAACCCATTGTCGACCCCGACGGCTCCGCCTACGCCCTGGAGGGACTGATACGCTGGCGCCATCCTGTGCGTGGCCTGATCTCGCCTGCCGAGTTCATTCCAATCGCCGAACGCTCGACCCTGATCGACATGCTGGGCGAATGGGTCTTCAAGCGCGCCTGCGCCGACGTTGCCCATTTTCACGGACGCCGCATCAGCATCAACGTCTCGGGCGAACAGCTGAAACGCGACGAGATCGTCACGATGTGCGACCGCGTGCTGCGTGAGACCGGCCGCTCGGCGGAGCAATTCATCATCGAGATCACCGAGACGGTGGCGACCGCCGCTTCGCCCGAAATCCTGAGGCGCCTCGAGACGCTGCGCGGCCTCGGCTTTCACATCGCGCTCGACGATTTCGGCACCGGCCATTGCGGTTTCAACTATCTCAAGACCTTGCCCATCGACAGCATCAAGATAGACCGATCCTATATCCGCAGTCTCGCCCACGATCAGGTCGCCCAGATCTTCGTTTCTGCATTGGCGCAGATCGCGCGTATCCAGCATGTCACCATCGTTGCCGAAGGCATCGAGACGGAAGAAGAATTCACCCTCGCCAGGGCCGCCGGCTGCAACCGCTTCCAGGGTTACTTCTTCGGCAGGCCGGCACCGCGCGACAAGGCCGGCGCCCTGCTTGCCGCGCGCACCGGATCGCTCGCCCGCACCGCCTGAGACAACCAAAGCCGGCGAACTTCCTATTTTCCTTGCCCTCCCCGCGAACCCGTGGGACGATGCTATCGGGCAGGTGGCGAAACGAAAAGAACCCCCGCCCGCGACGGCCGTACAGGCCGGCCGCCGCTCCCAGGGAAACGCCTGAGTGGAGGTCAGCCATGGGTACTCGCGCCGGAGGACGACGCACGGGACCGAAATGCATTGCCATAGTCGGTCCCTTCGCAAGCGGTAAGACGACACTTCTCGAAGCCATACTCGCCCGCACGGGCGCCATTCCCCGCCAGAATCCCGTTTCGTCGGGAAGCACCGTTTCCGATCATTCGCCCGAGGCGCGCGCCCATGCCATGAGCGTCGAGGCGACCTTCGCCACCACCGAATTCATGGGCGAGCAGCTTACCTTCGTCGACTGTCCCGGCTCCATCGAATTCTCTTTCGAGGCCGAACCTGTGCTCGCCGCCTGCGACGTCGCCGTGGTGGTCGCCGAGGCCGACGAAAAGAAGATTCCCGCCCTGCAACTCATCATGCGCAAGCTCGACGATCTCGGCGTGCCGCGCATCCTGTTCCTGAACAAGGTCGACAAGGCGATCGCGGGCGTGCGCGACACGCTGAAGATGCTGCAGCCGGCAAGCTCGGTGCCGCTGCTGCTGCGCCAGATTCCGCTGCGCAAGGACAGCGTCGTCATCGGCTCGATCGATCTGGCCTTGGAGCGCGCCTACATCTATCGCGAGTATGCCGAAAGTGAGGTCGCCGACATCCCGGGCGACGACAAGGCGCGTGAGCTTGAGGCGCGCTTCTCCATGCTGGAGACACTCGCCGACCATGACGACCAGCTCATGGAGCAGCTGCTCGAGGAGATCGAACCGCCGAAGGACGAAATCTTCGACGACCTCGCCGCCGACCTGCGGGAAGGCATTGTGACGCCGGTGCTCATCGGCACCGCCGAGAAGGGCAATGGCGTGCTGCGCCTGCTGAAGGCGATCCGTCACGATGCGCCCGACGTCGAGGCGACGCGCAAACGCCTGGGCGCCCCCGACGGCAATCAGACGGTGGTCCAGGTGATGAAGACCATCCATACGGCGCATGGCGGCAAGCTGTCGGTCTCGCGCGTGCTCTCCGGCCAGGTCGCCGACGCCGCCGAACTCTTCCTGTCAGGCGGCGAAACGGCAAAGGTGTCCGGCATCTACAAGATGCTCGGCAAGGACCAGTCCAAGCTCGCCATCGCCAAGGCAGGCGACACCGTCGCGCTCGGCAAGCTCGACACCGTCAAGACCGGCGAAACGCTGAGTGCGGCCAAAGGCGGCATCAAGCCGTTGGCCACGCTGGCGCCACCGCAACCGGTCTTCGCTTTCGCGCTGCGGCCGAAGGAACGTAAGGACGAGGTCAAGATGTCGGCGGCCATCCAGCGTCTTGCGGAGGAGGATCCCTCGCTCAGCCTGCGCCACAACCAGGATTCCGCCGAGACCGTGCTGTCGGGGCATGGCGAGATGCATCTGCGTGTCGTGCGCGAGCGCCTCGAAGGCAAGAACCAGATCCCGGTCGAGGGCCACACACCGGCCGTGCCCTACCGCGAGACGATCCGCAAATCGGCGCAGCAGCGTGGTCGCCACAAGAAGCAGTCGGGCGGCCACGGCCAGTTCGGCGATGTGGTGATCGAGATCAAGCCGCTGCCGCGCGGCTCGGGTTTCCAGTTCACCGACACCATCACCGGCGGCGTCGTGCCGAAGACCTACATCCAGTCGGTCGAGACGGGCATCCGCGATTATCTGAAGTCCGGCCCGCTCGGCTTCCCGGTGGTCGACGTCGCCGTCAACCTGTCCGACGGCTCCTACCATGCCGTGGATTCCTCGGACATGGCCTTCCAGATGGCCGCCAAGCTGGCGATGAAGGAAGGCATGGCCGCCTGCTCGCCGGTATTGCTCGAGCCGGTGATGAAGGTCGAGATCGTCACGCCGTCCGAAGCGACCTCGAAGATCATCGCTCTCATCCCGCAGCGGCGTGGCCAGATCCTCGGCTATGACGCTCGGCCCGACTGGCCGGGATGGGACGTCGTCGAGGCGACCATGCCGCAGGCGGAGATCGGCGATCTGATCATCGAACTACGCTCGGCAACGGCGGGCGTGGCCAGCTATCGCGCCGTGTTCGACCATATGGCCGAACTCACCGGACGTCTGGCCGACGAGGCGATGAACACCAGCGGCAAGGCTGCGTGAGAAAGCAAAAGACGGCGCCCGGGTTTTCCGGACGCCGTCTATTGCGGACCGTCTCCTGGGAGGCAAACGGCAGGTCCGCCGCATCGCTCCGCCGTTGGCTGACGGATAAAAATGGTTCGGACGCGGTAGCCGCCTGAGCCCGGTCCGTCCGAGTGATGCCCCCATCTCCCGGACGAGCCAACCGCGTCCTATGATCTGCTTAATCGATGCAGTGCGTCTGCGCCATGTTACCCGAGGTTACATGTCACTGTTACGTGGCAATGCCGATCGACTTTTTTCGAGGTCAGTGGACTTCGGGCAACAAAAAAGCCGGATCAATAAAGATCCGGCTGAGTTTGATTGGAAGTGCCTGTTAAGGCTAACCTCCAGAGGGGAACACTCGAGGGCGCTAATGGGAGGAGAACGCGCCCAGGAGATGATCTATATATGTGCTCATCATGCCCAAGAAACAAGCATCTATTTTGCAACACACGCATGCAAAAAGACGCAGGCTGTGGTCCAACCCATTCCCAGGCACGATAGGACCAGGAAAATCGCCGGAAATGGCGAAGGTTTCGCGGCCAAACCCGTTGCGGAACGCCGAACCAGACCGATTTTGCCACCCAAAGACAGAAACCGCCCGATGATGCGGAATCGGGCAGTGTCCGTTCAATTCTACGGCAGGATTTCGTAATGCGCACAATTCAGGCAATCGCCGGCAGCGCATTGTTCTTCATTGCGGCACCCGGCGTCGTCGCGGGCGTGATGCCATGTGTGTTGACCGATCGCTATCGTTTGCCGCTGTCGACGCTGCCGGGCTTGGTCCCGGCCGGCTGGATCCTGATCCTCGCGGCGGCGGCCCTGCTGCTCCATTCCTTTGCCCGCTTCGCGCTCGAGGGGCTGGGCACGCCAGCACCGGTGGCGCCGACCGAAAGACTGGTCGTCGGCGGCATCTACCGCCATGTCCGTAACCCGATGTATGTGGCCGTGCTCTCGACCATCCTCGGCCAGGCGCTGCTGTTTTCGAGCTGGGCCGTCTTCGGCTACGGCATCGTCGCCGCCGCGGCCATGGTCTCGTTCGTCAGGCTCTACGAGGAGCCGACGCTCGCCCGCCGCTATGGCGCGGAATACGAAGCCTATCGCCGCGCTGTCCCCCGCTGGCTGCCTCGCCTGACGCCATGGCGAGGGTGAGCCGCGTTGTCTCAGGGTATGTCGAGATTCAGGTCAGGCCGGCGTCACCTGAATGCAGGCCTACCCTCAGAAGGACCAGCTTCGGGCCTTGGCGATGATGAAATCGCGGAACACATGAAGTTTCGCCTGGTTCTTCATCGCATCCGGATAGGCGAAGTATGTGTCGAAGGACGGCACTTCGGTCTCCGGCAGCAACTGCACTAGCCCTGAGTCCTTGTTGATCACGTAGTCGGGCAGCATGGCGATGCCGGCGCCGCCCTGCACGGCGCGCTTGATCGACAATATGTCGTTGATCTGCAGCGTCGGCACCCTTTGCCCGCCTTCGAAATCGCCGACGGTCTCCAGCCAGTTCAGTTCCGACAGATGCGACGGCACCGGCACGCCGAAGGTGACGATGCGATGCGTCCTCAGTTCGGCAACCGAGGCCGGTTGACCGTGCTTGGCGACATAGGCGGGCGAGGCATAGAGATGGAAATGCACGGTGAACAGGCGGCGCTGGATGAGATCCGGCTGCTGCGGCTGGCGCAGCCGGATGGCGCAATCGGCCTGACGCATGGTGAGGTCGAGTTCCTCATTGGCGAGGATCAGCTGCAGGCTGATCTCGGGATAGAGCTCGATGAACTCCTGCACGCGTTCGGTCAGCCAGCCGGCACCCAGCCCCACCGTGGTCGTGACCCGAAGCACGCCGGACGGCCGGTCCTTGGCTTCGGTCAGCCGCGACTTGATCGTCTCCAGCTTCATCAGCACGTCATGCGCGGTGCGGAACAGCATCTCGCCCTGTTCGGTCAGCACCAGGCCACGGGCGTGACGGTTGAACAGCGGCACGCCGACGTCGTGCTCCAGCGCGCTGACCTGCCGCGAGATCGCCGATTGCGACAGGTGCAGTGTCTCGGCGGCATGGGTGAACGACCCCGCCTCCGCCGCAGCGTGAAATACGCGTAGCTTGTCCCAGTCCAGCGCCATGATTCCCCTCGTTCTGTTTTGGCGTCTGAATGAAAAATCAGGCTTTTAAACGACTTTTCTCAAGTCGCTACGTTACTCCGCCGCCTCGCGGTGAACCTCGATGCCGGCGAGATATTTTTCCGCCTCGAGCGCGGCCATGCAGCCGAGCCCGGCAGCCGTCACCGCCTGGCGGTAGATGTCGTCGGTGACGTCGCCCGCCGCGAACACGCCGGGCACGTCGGTGCGGGTCGAGTCCGGTGCCGTCCACAGATAGCCATTGGGCTTCTGCTTCAGCTTGCCGACGAACAGCTCGACCGCCGGCGCATGGCCGATCGCCACGAACACACCATCGACCTTCAGCTGCGTCACCTCGCCGGTTGCGATGTTGCGCAGCTTCAGCCCTTCTACCGAAGGCGGCAGCGGCGCCTTGCCGGGCTGGCCGGTGATCTCGTCGACGATCGTGTCCCAGATGACGCGCACGTTTTCCTTCTTGAACAGCCGCTCGCGCAGGATGCGCTCGGCGCGGAAATCGCCGCGCCGGTGAATGACCGTCACGCTCTTCGCCAGGTTGGAGAGATAGAGAGCCTCCTCGACCGCCGAATTGCCGCCGCCGATCACCGCGACGTCCTTGCCGCGATAGAAGAAGCCGTCGCATGTGGCGCAGGCCGACACGCCGAAGCCCATGAAGGTCTGTTCGGTCGGGATACCCAGCCATTTGGCCTGCGCGCCGGTGGCGATGATCAGCGCATCGGCGGTGTAGGTGGTGCCGGAATCGCCCTTGGCGCGAAACGGCCGCACATTGAGGTCGACCTCGGTGATGATGTCGTTGATGATGTCGGTGCCGACATGCTCGGCCTGCTTCAGCATCTGTTCCATCAGCCACGGGCCCTGGATCGGATCGCCAAAGCCCGGATAGTTTTCGACATCGGTGGTGATCATCAGCTGACCGCCCTGCTGCAGGCCGGCGACCAGCATGGGTTTCAGCATGGCGCGGGCGGCATAGATCGCCGCCGTATAGCCGGCGGGTCCGGAACCGATGATGAGAACAGGCGCGTGTTTGGTGGTCATGAAAAGCCTCTGTGGAGGGCAGCCAGGGATTGCGGCATGGAAATCACGCCTGATGTCGCGCGTAATGTAAGTGCTGCCCGCGACGCCAGCAAGGCAAGTTGGCCTTCGTCCCCGGAAAGCTTCGGCGCCGGCATATCCGGCAATATCCGTGTCCGGATCAAAAATCGTCGGCAGAGGGATGGAATGCATCCCGGAGTCTAATTAGAAATCACGAAAGATTCTTGCGCGCGGGGAAAGCCGACAATGCCGCTCAAAGCCGACCTCGACGCCATCGACTGGAAAATCCTGCGCGAACTTCAAAACGACGGACGCATGACCAATGTTGAACTGTCGAGCCGTGTCGGCATTTCGGCTCCGCCCTGCCTGCGCCGCGTCCGGCGGCTGGAGGAGACCGGCATCATCCGCGGCTACCGCGCTTTGCTCAACGCGCCGGCGCTCGGCATGGATGTCGTCGCCTTCTGCCTCATCGGCCTGCATCACCAGGCAGACGCAGAGCTCAAGACCTTCGCCGAGCGCACGCGCGGCTGGCCCATCGTGCGCGACGCCTGGATGGTGTCGGGCGAATCCGATTTCCTGCTGCATTGCGTGGCAAGCGACCTCGGCACGTTTCAGACCTTCGTCATCGAGGAGCTGGCCTCGGCGCCGAATGTCGACACGGTGCGCACGGCGCTCACCATTCGCCGGGTCAAGGATGAGGGCCTGGTGGCGTTTCCGGCCTGATCGACAACCTCGCTCGGTGGTATCCGACAATCTGAAAATCACGGAAAACCAGCAGCGTAGCGCCGGTTCTTGAATCTGCGGGAAGCGCTTCAGAGTGCCTCTATTGCGGCCACCAATCCGTCCAGATCTTCGCGGTCGCGCAGCGGCGAAACCTTGAACCCTGCCTGCTCGGAGGCATCACCATCGACCAGCCAGCCGCTCGACAGGCCGGCGCGCTGTCCCGCCGCCATGTCCGCCTGTTTGTCGCCGACGATCAGCGAGCGCCGGAGATCGAGTTCGAGACGTTTCGCTGCCTCGAACAGCATGCCCGGATTGGGTTTGCGCATCGGATGGTTGGCGACCGTCAGCAGCCCGGTGCCTGCGTCGTGGTAGGCGCAGGCGAGAACCATGTCGACGAATGCACTCCTGTCCCGCAAGAGGTCGAGCACACGGCCATTGACCGAGGCGAACTCATCCCAACCGGAATAACCGCGGGCGATGCCGGACTGGTTGGTTACCACCACCACAGGGATATTGGCCCGATTGGCGGCCGCAATGGCAGGCGCGATGTTGTCGCGCAGCACGATGTCGGCCGGGTCGTCGGGATAGCCGGTATCGACGTTGATGGTACCGTCGCGGTCGAGGAACAGCGCTGGTTTGTTGGCCGGAAAGACCGTGCCGCCGCTTCGCTCGATCCATAGCCCCGGCTCGACGAGCGGGTGCGGCGAAGTCTCGACGGTCGCCTTGTCAGCCATCGCTGAGACGGGCTTCGACCACCGCGCACAGATGGTGGTAGAGGCAAAGATGTCCCTGCTGGATGATCGGCGTCGAGGTCGAGGGCACGTTGAGCAGGATGTCGGTCAGCGGCTTCAGCTTGCCGCCAGTGTCGCCGGTCATGCTGACCACCGTCATGCCCATCTTGCGCGCCTGCTCGGCGGCGGCAAGGATGCTCGGCGAATTGCCGCTGGTCGAGATGGCGAGCAGCACCGCACCGGCCGACCCGTGCGCCTCGACCTGGCGCGAAAACACCGTGTCGAAGCCGTAGTCATTGCCCCAGGCGGTCAGCACCGCCGCGTTGGCCGGCAACGCGATGACATTGTAGGCCTTGCGCTCCTTCAGGAAGCGGCCGACCAGTTCGCCAGCGATATGAATGGCATCGCTGGCCGAGCCGCCATTGCCACAAATCAGCAAGGCCTTGCCTTGCGAAAGCGCTGTGACAACAGCACTCACCGCCCGCTCCATCTCACCCGTCAGGTCGCGCTCGGCCATCGCCGAGATCGCGGCCGCCGAGCGGACCAGGTAATCGTTCAGTTCGGACATGATACCCTCAGTTTGTGGTGGCGCGCAGTCTGCCGATGGTGCCGGTGGTGCTCTTGCCGGCGACGAGATCGACCAACACCACGCGCCCGCCCGCCTTCTGCACCACGTCGGCGCCAACCACGGTGTCGACCGTGTAGTCGGCGCCCTTGACCAGTATGTCGGGCAGCAAGGCTTCGATCAGCGCCAATGGCGTGTCCTCCTCGAAAACGACGACGGCATCGACCGAGGCCAGGGCTGCGAGCACGCAGGCGCGATCGTGCTGGTCGTTGACCGGGCGTCCCGGGCCCTTCAGCCGCCGCACCGAGGCATCGCTGTTGAGGCCGAGCACCAGCCTGTCGCACTGGCTGCGCGCCGCATGCAGCAGGCTGACATGGCCGGCATGCAGGATGTCGAAGCAGCCATTGGTGAAACCGACGCTCAGGCCCTCATCCTTCCACGCCGCGACCATGCGTGCGGCCGATGTGGCATCAAGGATGGCATCCTTGTGGGCGGTCGGTCCGTGTGACCGAAACAGCGCGCCGGTGAGTTCCTCGACCGTCAGCCGCGCGGTGCCGCGCTTGCCGACCACCACACCGCCCGCGGCATTGGCGATGGAGGCGGCCATCACACGATCGGCGCCTGCGGCGAGCGCCAGCGCGAACGTCGCAATGACGGTGTCGCCGGCGCCCGAAACGTCGAAGACTTCCCGCGCCTGCGTGGCGATGTGGCGGGCATCGTCAGGGCCGACGACACTCATGCCCTTTTCACTGCGAGTCGCCACGACGAAGTCAAAATCATGTGCGGCGATCAGCTCCCGCGCTGCGGTGACGATCTCGTCATCGGCAAACACCGCGTGGCCGACGGCCTCGCCGAGTTCCTTGCGGTTGGGCGTGATCGCGGTCGCGCCGGCATAGCGCGCATAGTCGCGGCCCTTCGGATCGACCAGAACCGGCTTTCCCGCATCGCGGCAGATCGAGATCAGTTCGCCGGCGACGCCGTCGAGCAGCATGCCCTTGCCATAGTCGGACAGGATGACGATGTCGGCCCGCGCAAGCGCGGCACGGAAATGCCCAACCAGCGTCGCCCGCTCGCTGGCTGCCAGCGGCTTCACTTCCTCCTCGTCGAAGCGCAGCACCTGCTGGTTGAGCGCGCTGAAGCGGCTCTTCGACGAGGTCATACGGTCGCGGTCCTGCGCCAGGCCGCCGGTGTCGGTACCAAGCTCACCCAGCATCCGCATCAGATTGTCGCCGGCCGCATCGGTGCCGATGACCGAGACCGGGATCGCTGCGGCCCCCAGCGAGACGATGTTGGCAACGACATTGCCCGCGCCACCCATCGCCAGCATCTCGCCGCGCCCGTGCAGCACCGGAATCGGCGCCTCCGGCGAGATGCGCTCGATGACGCCGCTGACGAAACGGTCGAGGATGAAGTCGCCGACCACCAGAACGGTGACGTCACCAAAGCGCGCGATGGCGCGGTGCAGCGGTTCGGGAGAAGGCGGATTGTGCTTGATCATGTTACGGACAGCGCGCGGGAAAAGCCTGTTTTGAAAACGCTTCGGAGTTCGATCGGCAGGGCCGGTCGTTCATGGCGAAGCCGATATACCGCAATTCGAGCCAGCGCAACGGCGGCCCGGTCACGGTCAAGTATGGCCGATGGGTCAACTCTTCTGCAGGGCGACATGCACGCCCAGCCCGACCAGCACTGCGCCGCCCGCCCGCTGCATCATGCGCTGCGCGCGGCCTGAACGCCGCAGCCGCGCAATCATCGCACCGGCCAGGAACACGCACATGATATCGGCAGAGGAAAACATCAAATTGACGATCGTCCCAAGCACGACGAATTGCAGCCACACCGGAAACGCCGCCGAGGCATCGATGAACTGCGGCAGGAACGCCATGAAGAAGATCGCAGTCTTCGGATTGAGCACCTCGACGGTGACGCTCTCGAAGAAAGCGCGGCGGGCCGATTTCCGCTCGATCAGCGGCAACGCCGCATCGCCTTGCGCCCTGGCGCGAAACAGCGAAACGCCGAGCCAGATCAGGTAGAGCGCGCCGATGAGCTTGACCGCCATGTAGAGCGGCGGCACGGCGTGAAACAGCACCGACAGGCCGGCAGCGGCGGCAATGACATGCACATAGCCGCCGAGATGGATGCCGAGCGCCGCCGTCAGCCCGGACCAGCGCCCGCGCGCCATGGTCTGCGCCGCTGCATAGAGCATGGCCGGACCGGGGATATAGGCAAAGATCGCCGTGGTGGCGAAAAAGGCGATAAGCAATTCGGTCGACGGCATTCTTTTGTCCCTTGCGATCCCGACGGGTGGCGCGAAACCGACTGAAGCGGCAGCTTTGCGGCCTCACTGTGACATGCGCCCGCAGCCGCCTGCTTTATCGACAGCCCAACCTGCCTCCCTTATAAGGGCCGGAATCGGCGAGCGAAACCAACATCGGGACCAACAGCATGATCATCGTCACGGGCGGCGCCGGCATGATCGGCTCGAACATCGTCGCCGCGCTCAATGCCGAAGGTCATGACGACATCCTCGTCGTCGACGACCTCACCGACGGCCACAAGATCGCCAACCTCGCCGATTTGCAGATCGCCGACTATCTCGACAAGGACGAGTTCCTCGCCCGCCTCGAAGATGGCGGGCTCGGCCGCATCGAGGCCGTCTTCCACCAGGGCGCCTGCTCGACCACCACCGAGTGGAACGGCAAGTTCATGATGGACGTGAACTACGCCTATTCGAAGCGGCTGCTGCATGCGTGCCTGGCGCCGCGCATCCCCTTCCTTTATGCCTCCTCGGCTTCGGTCTATGGCGGCGGCGCCGAGTTTCGCGAAGAGCCGCAATATGAGCGGCCGCTCAACGTCTATGCCTATTCCAAGAAACTTTTCGACGACTACGTCCGCCGCACCGTCTTCGATACCGACCATTCGCCGGTAGCGGGTCTGCGCTATTTCAACGTCTACGGACCGCGCGAGGCGCACAAGGGCGCCATGGCCTCGGTCGCCTTCCATCTGTTCAATCAGGTCGAACGGGGACAGAACCCAAAACTGTTCGGCGCCTATGGCGGTTTCGGACCCGGCGAACAGAGCCGCGACTTCATCCATGTCGGCGATGTCGCCGACGTCAATTTGTGGCTGTGGAAGCGGGGATCGAGCGGCATCTTCAACTGCGGCACCGGCCGCGCCCAGCCCTTCCGCGCCATTGCCGAAACGGTGATCGACACGCTGGGCAAGGGCGAGATCGAGTTCATCGAATTCCCCGACCATCTCAAGGGCAGCTACCAGAGTTTTACGCAAGCTGATATGTCCCGCTTACGCGCAGCCGGCTACAATGGCCAATTCCGCACCGTCGAAACCGGCGTCAGAGACTATGTCGAATGGCTGAAAGCCCAACGATCCTCGTGATCGGCCCACGCTGGGTGGGTGATATGGTGATGGCGCAGTGCCTGTTCTCGGCGCTGAAGCAACAATATCCGAACGCCGCCATCGACGTGCTGGCACCGGCCTGGGCAGCACCTTTGGTCAAGCGCATGCCCGAAATCCGCCAGCAGATCGACTTTCCGCTGAAACCCGGCGCGCTCGAATTCCGCATCCGCCGGCGTTTCGGTCGCCTGCTGCGCGGCCGCTACGACATGGCCTATGTCCTGCCGGGCAGCTGGAAATCGGCGCTGATCCCGTTCTTTGCCCGCATCCCGCGCCGCGTCGGCAACCTCAGGGAAATGCGCTATGGCCTGCTGACCGACATCGTGCCGCTGCCTGCCGCGGCGAAGCGGCGTACGGCGCAGACCTATTTCAGTCTTGCCAGGGGCGGAACGTTCCAGGCGCCCAGGCTCACCGTGGACGCGGGCAACCAGGCGGCCCTGCTCGAACGCTTCGGGCTGAAGGCGGAGAAATTCGTGGCACTGATGCCCGGCGCCGAGTTCGGACCTGCCAAGCGTTGGCCGAGCGAAAGCTATGCCGGCCTCGCCCGCGAGATGATGGCCAAAGGCCTGAAGGTGGCGCTGTTCGGCTCGAAGAACGACGCCGACGTAACTGGCGAAATCGCCGCCTTGGCGCCAGGCACTGTCGATCTGGCCGGCAAGACGCGGCTGGAGGACGCCATCGACCTGATATCAGCGGCGAAAGTCGCGGTGTCGAACGACAGCGGCCTGATGCATGTCGCCGCCGCCGTCGGCACGCCGATTGTCGCCGTCTATGGCTCGACCTCGCCCAAAAATACGCCGCCGCTGGCGGAACGCTCCGAACTGGTCTGGCTCGGCCTGTCGTGCTCGCCCTGCCATCAGAAGATCTGCCCGCTCGGCCACCTCAATTGCCTGAAGACGCTTGAAGTCGGACAGGTCGTCGCGGCGGCGGACCGGCTGCTGGAAATACCGGCCGCCGCATGAAGGTGCTGATCGTCAAGACCTCCTCGATGGGCGATGTCATCCATACGTTTCCGGCCGTCGAGGATGCCCGCCGCCATCGCCCGGACGTGTCGTTCGACTGGTGCGTGGAGGAGGCCTTTGCCGGCATTGTTGGCCTGCATCCCGCGATCGGCAAAATCCACACCGTAGCTATCCGGCGCTGGCGCAAGCGGCTCTTCGACAGCGGCACCTGGCGCGAGGCCTCAAACCTGCGCAGCGCCTTGCGGGTCTGCCGCTACGACCTTGTCATCGACGCACAGGGGTTGCTCAAGTCGGCCCTGGTGGCGAAGCAGGCCGCGGCTCCGATCGCCGGCTTCGACCGCGCGAGCGCACGTGAACCGTCGGCTACCTGGTTCTACGACCGCCGCTACGCCGTGCCGCGCGAGCTGCACGCTATCGAGCGTACTAGGCGGCTGTTCGGAATGGCGCTCGGCTACCAGCCCGATCTTTCCGAACTCGGCTCCGGCATCGTGCCGCCGGCCGACGGCCTGACTGGCGTCAGCGGCAAAACCACCGTCCTGCTGCACGGCACCAGCCGTGAGGACAAGAAATGGCCGGTGGCGGACTGGATCGAAACGGCCCGGCTGGTGGTCGACAGGCAGATGACGCCGGTCGTCACCTGGTCGAACGAAGCTGAAAAGGCAGTGGCCGAGGCGATCGCCAGGGCTGTTCCACAGACCGTGCTGGTGCCGAAATCGCCGCTCGCCGTCATCGCCGCAATCATCGGCCGATCGGCCCTCGTCGTCGGCGCCGACACCGGCCTCACCCACCTCGCCAGCGCCTTCGGCCTGCCGACGGTCGCGGTGTTCCTGGCCACCGAGCCCGGCCTGACCGGCCCGCGCGGGCCGTACGCATCGACGCTGCTCGCCACTTCCGGCGGACGTGTTGAGCCGGCTGGAGTGATGGGGGAGGCTGAAAGGCTAATGGAACGACAGACGCTTGGTCAGACCAGCGCGGATAGGCGTTGATTTATTCAATCAATTCAATCGGAAAGGTCGGCACTGCCCCTCATCCGCCTGCCGGCACCTTCTCCCCGTATAGGGGGGAGAAGATGGTGGCAGCCAGATGAGGGGCGGCGCAACGTATTGATATTGTAGGTTTCTGCCTAAAGGCAGAACGACAGCCAGTGCCTCAAATAAACTGCACCTGGACGATCTCATAACCCCTTGCACCGCCCGGTGCATTGACCTCGATAGCGTCGCCGACTTCCTTGCCGATCAGCGCGCGGGCGATCGGCGAGGAGATCGAGATGCGACCGGACTTCACGTCGGCTTCCTGGTCGCCGACGATCTGGTAGGTCTTCTTCTCTTCGGTGTCCTCGTCGACCAGCACCACAGTGGCGCCGAACTTGACCTTGTCGCCGCTGAGCTTGGTGACGTCGATCACCTCGGCCCGCGCAATCAGATCTTCGAGCTCGTTGACGCGACCCTCATTGTGGCTCTGCGACTCTTTCGCAGCATGGTATTCGGCGTTTTCGGAAAGGTCGCCATGCGAGCGCGCTTCGGAGATCGCCTCGATGATGCGCGGCCGCTCTTGCTGCTGGCGCCAGCGAAGTTCTTCCTTCAATGACGCGAACCCCTCGCCTGTCATCGGGACCTTGTTCATGATGCCTGACCTTTCCTGCCGCCACCCCCGCGTTTCGGGGATAGCCTTGTCGATGGGTACAAAAAGAAAACGGTCCGGCAGCCTCGGGCTAACGGAACCGTTTCACCGCAATTTGGCTGAATATAGCAATCTTCACGCGTTTTTCACGCCCAAAAAAAGGGGTTTCTGAAAAATCCCCCGCCGATTCCGAACCTGACGTTGCGGCAGGTGCGCAGGAAGGCAACAAAAAACCGGCTGCGATCGCCCGCAGCCGGTCCAATGCTTGGCGGATCGGATCAGCTCCGCATGAAATGATCGATCTGCTGGGCCAGCATGCCGTATTCGCGCGAACCCTTGCCGGTGCGCTTCTCGATCTCGCTGAGTTGCTCGCGGGCGCCGGCGAGATCGCCCATCTGCAGATGCGCCTCGCCGAGATATTCGCGCACCAGCGTATAGTCAGGGTTGATGCGCAGCGCTTCCTCGTAATAGCCGAGGCCGACCGTGATGCGGCCGGAATGGCGATGCGAATAGCCGAGATAGTTGAGGATGCGCGGATCCTGCTTGTTGGCGGCAAGGCTGAGCACGGCGATCGCCTCGTCATAGCGCCCGGCCATCGCCAGATCGTGGCCTGCTTCATAGATGTTGTCGTCGTCCAGCATGCCGTATTTCGGCGTGACACACTTCTTCAGCTTCTTGTCCCAGACCTCACCCTTCTTGCACTTGGGGGTGTCGCCGCCACCACCACCACCACCGCCTTCACCAGCCGTGAATGCGGGGGCCGCAAACAGCGGCAGGGCGGCAACAGCCATGACCTGAATCAGCAAACGTCTGCGCATCGAAGTCTCCTTGAGAATGACAATGCGATACTAACGCAGGTGCCTCGCTGTTTCATCCCGGAAAGAAACAGCGGCGCCAGCATTTCCAGTTTGACACCCCGCGTACCGAAGATGACGTGACGAATGCCGTAAATCCGCTATCATCCGGCAAACGGCCAATGGAGCATGCGGAGAAGGCCCGTGCAGCAGCGCCTCGAAAGGGAATGGGAGCTTTCGATCGGCCCGGACACCGTGCGCCTGTTCATCCTCAAGGCGAAGGCGCTGAGCGCTGCCGTCAACGAAGACTATGCCGACGGTGCCGAGCATGAGATCGAACTCGACGGCCAGTCGCACGACAACCATCACCATGACGGTCTCGCCGAGGAAAGTTCGGAAAACCTGACCGAGGAGGAATTTCGCGAACTGATCAACGACCTCAATGTCGACGAGGCGGCCGAACTGGTGGCGCTGGCCTGGGTCGGCCGGGGCGACTACGACGCATCGGAATGGGCCGACGCGCTGGCGGCCGCGCGCGAGCGTGCCAACAAGCGCACGGCGAAATATCTGCTCGGCATGCCGCAGCTTGCCGATTGGCTGGAAGAAGGACTGGAAGTGATCGGCGCGTGACATTGCGGTTACCGATCGTGATCGGCCGAATGCGCTTTCCGAGGCAACTTCCGCACGGCCCCGCCGTTTGGGGGGCGATGGCGGCGCTGACCTTCCCCGGATTTTACAGACTGGCGCTGCCTTTGGCGGCGGCGATGCTGTTGGCGGGGCCAGTGCTCGCCAAGGCTCCGAAACTTCCTGAATCCGTGCCTGTGCCCGAGCTCAATCAACCGGGACCAACGCCGGAACCCGAGCCGGCGGACGTTCCGGTTCCCGAGCCGCGCCCGACCAACGCGCCGTCCGGCCCGTCCGAACCGCCGGCAGCGGCACCCATGCCTGCCGAAAAGCCGACGCAGGCAGTGCCGCCGGCTAGCGCGCCGGGCCTGCCGGAGAAACCGCCGCAGGAGAAAAAGCCCCTTCCCGATCCGCGATCGGCCTCAATTCCCGCCGGTGAAATGCCCGAGGAAGAACTGGCCTGCCGGCGACGGCTGAAATCGCTGGGCGTCGACTTCGAGGAACACAAGGCCGAGCGCGATCAAGAGATCGGCTGCTCGATCCCTTATCCGATCACGCTGAAGACACTCGGAAAATCCGTCGCGATCACCCCTGCCACCGAGCTGAATTGCGCCATGGCCGAGGCGTCGGCACGCTTTGTCGCCGATGTCGTCCAGCCCGTGGCGAAAGCCGAATTCAGCGCCGACCTGAAGTCGATCGGCCAGGCCTCCGCCTTCGTATGCCGGCCGCGCCATAACGGTGGAAAGCTGTCGGAGCACGCCTTCGGCAACGCGCTCGACATTGCAACCTTCACGCTCTCGGACGGCAAGAAGATCGAGGTCGGCCCGGCGCCGCCCGAAAAGGACGCGAAATTCCTGAACGCGGTGCGCAAGGCGGCCTGCGGGCCGTTCAAGACCGTGCTTGGTCCGGGCAGCGACGCCGACCATTCGCTGCACTTCCACTTCGACCTTGAGCCGCGTCGCCACGGCGGCACTTTCTGCCAGTGAGCGAAAGGCGTGGTGTAGAGAGCGGCGCGCCGCAATTTGGCCGCAGCCGTGAACGCCGGCGCTGATTTTTCCTTTACTCTTGGCGACTAGACTTGTGCCATCCGGGGACAGGGATGCCTTTCAATGGCCGCAAGATCTGGCGCCATGTTTGCCATGGCACGGTACAAGGAACATGCGCGCATCGCCGTCGGGCGGCTGGCGACAATGCTTGCGATTGCGGCGGTGTCGGCCTGCACCACCGGAGATGTCTTCTCGCTCCAGCCCGCCGTCGATGTCGGCAGCCAGACCGCCGCGGTGCCCGCCGCCGCCCCGGAATACCAGGGCATGCAGCGTCTCGTTCCCTCCAACCCCTATATGACAGCCGCCTATCCGCGCATGGACGAGCCGATGTCGCCGCTCGAGCAGATGCCGGCCAGCGAGGTCGACTGTCGCAGCGAGCTGAAGCGCCTCCGCGTCGCCTACACCGATCTGGCGCCGATCCATGAAGGACAATGCGGTATCGACTATCCGGTCAAGGTCTCGGCCATCGGCAGCATCCAGATGAAACCCGCCGCGACGCTGACCTGCGACATGGCCGCCACCTTCGCCGGCTGGACGAAGAACGAACTCGTGCCGTCCGCCCGCTGGCGCTATTTCTCCGGCGTCAAGACCATCCACCAGGGCTCCAGCTATTCCTGCCGCAACATCGCCGGCGAAGGTGTGTTGTCCGAGCACGGCAAGGGCAATGCGCTCGACGTGATGAGCATCGAGCTCAACAATGGCGACGACATCGACGTGCGCAAGCCCGGCCTGTTCGCCTTCCGCACCCGCGGCTTCCTCAACACCGTGCGCGCCGACGGCTGCCAGTATTTCACCACCGTGCTCGGTCCCGGCTACAATTACGACCACCGCAACCATTTCCATTTCGACATCAAGAACCGCAAGAGCGGCTACCGCGCCTGCCGCTGAGCCCAGACGGATACCTCTGCCCAAGGCAGGCAACGCCGCATAGAATGATGCCGTACATGTTCGGCGGTATCGGATGAGCCAACGCACCCTTCGACGACGCGCCGCAATCTGGCTGGCGGCGTTCTGCGCCTTCTATCTGGCGCTCGCCTATTTCGCGGCGCCCGAATTCTGGACGTGGCGGGACCGCGGCTTCCGCACGCAGCGCTTCGAGATGATCACGCATACGCCGCAAGGCATCCCGGGCGACCCGATCAATGTCGGCCTTGTCGGCACCGAAAAGGAGGTCGTCCACGCCTTCGCCGTCGCCGGCTGGGATACGGCAGACGCCGTCACGCTGAAGACGGCGATCGAGATCGGCGAAAGTGTGCTGTTCGGCCGCCCCTACCCTGACGCTCCGGTCAGCCGGTTGCTGTTCGAGGGCCGCGCCCAGGATCTGGCCTTTGAAAAGTCGGTCGGCGACAGCGCCGACCGGCGTCACCACGTCCGCTTCTGGCAGGCCGACGCCCGCGGTGACGATGGGCGGCCGCTCTGGCTCGGATCCGCCAGTTTCGACCGTGGCGTCGGCCTCAGTCACGACACCGGCGCCATCACCCACCATATCGGTCCCGACATCGATGCCGAACGTAACTTCCTGATCGGCGACCTCCGCGCCGCCCGCATGCTGATCTCGACCAGCGAGTTACCAGGCATCGGTGCGACGAAGACCGGGCGCAATGGCGGCGGCGATCCCTATTTCACCGACGGCAAGGCAGTGATTGGCATGCTCAGGCAATTGCCTTGAGATCATGGGTCCGGGTTTGGATTGAAATGGTCGTGAGGCGTGATCTTCTAAAAATCATGGCCGACTATTTTCGAAGACCTCGCCGCAATGCTATTGACCGCGCATGCTTTACGTTGAAATCGCCACCGTGGTCGTCCTCATCTGTGTGAACGGCCTTCTGTCGATGTCGGAACTTGCCATCGTCTCGTCACGGCCGGCCCGCCTCAAGACGATGATCGACCGCAACGTCAAGGGTGCCGGCCGCGCGCTGGCGCTTGGCGCCAATCCTGGCAAATTCCTGTCCTCGGTGCAGATCGGCATCACCTTGGTCGGCGTGCTCTCCGGCGCCTTCTCCGGCGCCACGCTCGGCGCGCGGCTGGCGCAGTTCCTCGCATCGACCGGTATTCGTGAAAACGCCGCTGACCCGCTCGGCGTCGGCATTGTCGTTGCCGCCATCACCTATGGCTCGCTGATCGTCGGCGAGTTGGTGCCAAAGCAGATCGCGCTGCGCGATCCCGAACGCGTTGCCGCGAGGGTCGCGCCGGCGATGACCATCCTTGCCACCGTCGCAGCGCCACTCGTTTTCCTGCTCGACATTTCCGGTCGCGCTATATTGTGGCTGCTTGGCCAGCGCGGAGAGAGCGAGGAGAAGGTCACCGACGAGGAGATCAAGATGCTGGTCGCCGAGGCCGAGCACCACGGCACCATCGAATCCGACGAGCGGCGCATGATCGCCGGCGTCATGCGGCTCGGCGACCGCGCCGTGCGCGCGGTGATGACGCCACGCACCGAGGTCGACTGGATCAACCTGCAGTCCGACGAGACCACCATACGCAAGCTCTTGATGGAGACCCAGCATTCGCGCCTGCCGGCCGGCGACGGTGGCGTCGACGCCATGATCGGCGTCGTCCAGACGCGCGACGTGCTGGCGGCGATCCTCGGCGGCAGGGCGCTGGAGCCGCGCCGCCATGTGCGCGCCGCCCCCATCGTGCATGACCAGGCCGATGCACTCGACGTGCTGTCGAAACTGAAGGAATCGGATGTCCCGATGGCCCTGGTTCATGACGAGTATGGCCATTTCGAAGGCATCGTCACCCCGGCCGACATCCTGGAAGCCATCACCGGTGTCTTCCGCGCCGACCTCGACGCCGGCGAAGAGGAAAACGCCGTCAAGCGCGAGGACGGCTCATGGCTGCTCGCCGGCTACATGCAGGCCGACGAGATGGCGGACATTCTGGGCATCGACCTGCCGGAAAACCGCGACTACGAGACCGTCGCCGGCTATGTCCTGTCACACATGCACCATTTGCCGGCGACCGGCGAGTGCGTCGACGCGCAAGGCTGGCGCTTCGAGGTGGTCGACCTCGACGGCCGCCGCATCGACAAGCTGATCGCCACCCGCCTGCTCGACGGCCACCGCCCCGTGGCGCGGTAAGCGGCGAACATTCACTGCCCTGTCGCGTGCCACCGGATGAAATCGACTTCCTTCCGGTGATCCCGCCTCATGCAGCTTCCGCATCGAGCGGTAGTCCGTCGCATTGCGGCGATATCAGCGGCGCGACGCAGTCCTCCCACATCCAGCAGGAACCGCTCCAGTTCCGGGCCTGCTTGGGCTTGTTGCGTCTGACCATTGCGATCCCCATTGCAAAATTTCCCTATCTAGGATAATATTCCTAGAATGTGATTTGCAGGAATCGAGCGTTGCTTTTCTCACCGATGATTGACCGGCCGAAAGGCTGGGACCCGCAACAAAAAACTTCTATATCGGCAGCCATGGATGCATCGGGCGAACACAAGCTGAACGACGAGCTTCTCTCGAACACCCAGCGCCTGTCCTTCGACTATTTCCTCAACGAGGCCAACCCGGAAAATGGCCTGGTCGCCGACCGCAACACGCCAGCCTCGCCCGCCAGCATAGCCGCCGTCGGGCTTGCTTTGTCGGCCTATCCCGTCGGTGTCGAGCGCGGTTTCATGACGCGCGCCGCCGCCGCTGCACGCACGCTCGCCACGCTTCGTTTCTTCTGGAACGCGCCGCACGGGCCGGAACCCGACGCCGCCGGCTACAAGGGCTTCTACTATCATTTCCTCGACATGAAGACCGGCCGCCGCGTCTGGAAGTGTGAACTGTCCACGGTCGACACCGCGCTTCTGCTCGCCGGCATGCTGGCGGCCGGCGCCTATTTTGATGCGGACGACGAATCCGAACTGGAAATCCGTCGGCTTGCCGATGCGCTCTACCGCCGCGCCGACTGGCGCTGGGCGCTGAACGGCGGCGCCACCGTCACGCATGGCTGGCGGCCCGAAAAGGGCTTCCTGCGCTACCGCTGGCAAGGCTACGACGAGGCGGTGATCCTTTATGTGCTGGGCCTCGGCTCGCCGACCTATCCGCTGCCGCCCGAGAGCTACGCGGCCTGGCTGTCCACCTACAAGTGGAAAAAGATCTATGGCCGGGAGCTGATTTATGCCGGCCCGCTGTTCATCCACCAGTTCTCGCATATCTGGATCGATTTTCGCGGCATCCGCGATGCATTCATGCGCAGTCACGGCAGCGACTATTTCGAGAACAGCCGCCAGGCGACCCATCTGCAGCGCGACTACGCCATCCGCAATCCGAAGGGTTTTAGTGGTTATGGCGAGACTTGCTGGGGCATCACCGCGAGCGACGGCCCGGGCCCGACAAAACGTCAGAAGACAGTAGGTGGCCGCCGCTTCTACAGCTATCTGGCGCGCGGCGCGCCTTTCGGTCCGGATGACGGCACGCTGTCGCCATGGGCGGCGATCACCTCATTGCCCTTTGCGCCGGAGATCGTCCTGCCGGCGCTGCGCCATTTCCACGAGATCGACCTGCACCAGGGCAATCCCTACGGTTTCACCGCAAGCTTCAATCCGACAATCGCCGCTGCCGACGGCCGCTCCTGCGGTTGGGTATCGCCGGACCATGTCGGCATCAATCAGGGACCGATCGCCCTGATGATCGAGAACTACCGGTCGGACTTCCTGTGGCGACTGATGCGCCGCGTGCCGGCCATCGCCACGGGGCTGCGCCGCGCCGGCTTTTCGGGCGGTTGGCTGTAGCAAGTCCGCTCCCGGCGGCAGTGTGGACAGGGTCTGCGACCGGACTCTGGACGATTTGAGCAACCGCGATACTCAAGGCACCAGCACGACCTTGCCGGTCGAGCGGCGATCGTCCAGCAGACGATGCGCTTCGCTGGCCTGGCCGAGCGGAAAGCGTGCGCCTTTCGTCACGAAAAGCGCGCCGCCGGCGGCAAGCTGGAAAAGTTCCGACAGGTTCTCTCGCAGCCCCGCGGGCGAAAGCAGCGGCAGCAGGGCGAACCCCCTGAGCGACTGGTTGCGGCCGATCATCGCTTCCAGGTCAGCTGTGCTCAGCGCGTATCTGCCGAGCGCGGCAAACACCAACTCGCCGCAAGGCGCGAGTGCGGCGAGCGCTGCCGCCGTTAGCGAGCCGCCGACGGTATCGTAGACGATGTCGACGCCGGCGCCGCCCGTTGCTTCCCGGACCGCGGCGACCCAATCGGCCTGGCTGTAATCGACCGCGCCATCGGCCCCGAACGACACGGCAAGATCAAGCTTGGACTTGCTGCCAGCAGCCGCGACGATGCGGCTTGCGCCGCCTCGTTTGGCAAGCTGGACAAGCAGGGAACCAACGCCACCGGCAGCGGCCCCAATCAGTACTGATTTGCCGGCCGGCGGGCTTTGGCGCAACAGGTGCAGGGCTGTCAGCCCCTGCACCATCAACGCCGTCGCATCCTCAAAGGAGAGCGTATCAGGCAAAGGCACCGCCAGGCCTGCATCGATCGTCACATACTCGGCATAGCCGCCGAAGGGGTGGCTTGACGCAAAGAGCGGTGCCGCGACGCGTGCGCCAAGCAGCTTTGCATCGACCCCTTGCCCAATGGTCTCTACAACCCCGGCAGCCTCCACCCCGAGGATCATGGGCAATTGCGGCGTGACCGCGTAGCGATCGGCGCGCATCAGCACCTCGAAGAAATTTACGCCGGCCGCATGGACGCGGACCAGCACCTCGCCGCGTTGCGGCTCGGGCTTTGGCATGTCGACGACGTCAAGAACGGCGGGACCGCCGAAACGGGTGAGTTGAATGGCTCTCATGGCAACCTCGCTATGGCAACGGCTGCTGATTGCCACTATTTGCGAGGCTCGGACTACACACTGATTTCTCCCCTGCTGACCGGAAGGTGACCATGACCGGACCGATCAAGAGACTGCCGATGCTGCCGGCGGAACGCGCCCTGAAAGTAATCTCGGGCCGCTGGAAAGCTGTGATCCTCTATCACCTCTTCGATGGGCCCAGGCGGCTGTCGGCGCTGAAATCGCAAGTGCCCACTATCACCCAGAAGGTGCTGATCCAGCAGTTGCGCGAAATGGAAGAGCACGGCCTCGTCAGCCGTGAAATCTTCGCCGAAATCCCCTCGCGCGTCGAATATTCCGCGACGCCGCTTGGCCTCAGCCTCGAGCCCATCCTGCTGGCGCTCTGCGAATGGGGACAGCACCATGCCGACGAGCTGGACGAACAGGATCACCTGGCCGACTGCATCATCAGGCCAAGACAGCCGCAGCACGCGCCAGCAGCTTCCGGAAATTGAAAAGGGCGGCGCAAGCGCCGCCCCATATCCTTGGGAGGATAGTCCGAAAGGCGATCAGGCCGCCTTGGCTTCCTGGTCGATCGCATCGGCGTTGCGCGCTGCCTTCAGGACCTTGGCCCACCAGGCGACGTCGTTGACGAGCGCGGTGGCGGCCTGGTTCAGGTGTTCCAGCTCCTCGAGCTTCTTCTCGCCCTGACGGACGGCGAGGAAATCGCCCCAGGCGATGTGAACCGCCGACTTGACCGGCGCCATCTGCAGTTCGACCGCATGCAGGCGCAGCTGCTCGACGGCGCGCGCGCCGCCGACGCTGCCATAGCCGACGAAGCCGGCAGGCTTCTTGTTCCACTCATTGGCGGCGTAATCGATGGCGTTCTTCAGCACGGCCGTCGGGCCGTGATTGTATTCGGCGGCGGTGAAGATGAAGCCGTCGAACTCGGCGACCTTCTTCTGCCAGCGCTGCGCAACTTCGTTCTGCGACGGCGCCCAGGCGGAGGACGCGACCTCGTCGAAGAACGGCAGCGGGAAATCGCGCAGATCGACGACTTCGACGTCGATGTCGGCATGCGACTTGGCGATCTTGGCGATCCACTGGGTGGGCACGTCGGCGAAACGCGCGGCGCGGGTCGAACCGACGACGATAGCGATTTTGGGCTTGGACATGTTGGGAGGCTCTCCATGCAGGAAATAGTGGTATCGTTTGGATACCTGCGATATATGAGTGACTGTCCGCGCCAAGCGCAAGGAGGCACTTTTTTGTTACCAAGGCACCCGCACCGCTCCGAGGATTGCCGCGCCATCTCGGAAATCCTGCAGCGTGTCGGCGACAAATGGACCGTGCTCGTCGTCGGCAAGCTCGGCGACGGACCGCTGCGCTTCAACGAATTGCGCAGCGCCGTGGGCGGCATTTCGCAGAAGATGCTGACCACCACCTTGCGCGGGCTGGAGCGCGACGGCTTCGTCACCCGCACCGTGTTTCCGACCATCCCGCCGCGTGTCGACTACGAGCTGACCGAGCTTGGCCACGAGCTGCTTGTCCCGGTCAGCGCGCTCGGCGAATGGGCACGCAGGAACACCGATCGCGTCAGGGCGGCACGCGAAAAGTTTGACGGCATGCACGCCTGAAACCCTTGCGCTGCAAGGTCTTTTCCTACCGCGCTCAATCGGCGCGCCGCCGCCGCGGTCGCGTCAAGCGCCGCGGAGCTCTCCTGATCTGACCGGCTCCCGGATCGATTTCGGATCGAGCAATTCCTGCCGATCGGCAGAGGCATGGCTCTCTGATCATGGCGGCTACGCAGCGATCCCGCAGATGCATCTGACGGCATCACGGATGCATGTCAGGCACTTGGCCGGCTACCGAATATGGCGCAATTCTCCGATGCCCAACTTGCGCCCGCATCCACTCCCTGGAACCATGCCGATGGATGTCGCACCGGGCCGTCAGGCCAGGGTCGCAAAAGCACCCACAACAGCACCGTTCAGCATGTGTTGACGCATTGTCTTCCGGCCGCGCCGCCCTGCTGTCGCCGCATTCGCGGGCAGCGCACCAAGGACTCGCTTGGAGGTCGCCACTGGCGGCCCCCGCAAGAGCTTTCTGTCGTCGGGAATGTGCGAAAATCGCGCCGGTCAGCTTTCCGCCGGGACCGCCTTCGGCTTGCCCTCGCCGTCCAGCGCCACCATGACGAAATCGGCATGGGTGACCTTCTCCATCAGGTCGGACAGGTAGCGTTGCGCCCAGGCCTCGACCTTGAGCGTCATCGAAGTGCGACCGACACGTTCGACATGGGTGTAGATGCACAGCGTGTCGCCGATCTTCATCGGCTTGGCGAACGACATCTCCTTCACCGCCGCCGTCACCACGCGGCCCTTGGCGCGCTCGGCGGCGCGGATGCCGCAGGCAAGGTCCATCTGCGCCATCACCCAGCCGCCAAAAATATCGCCCGCCGCATTGGCGTCCGAAGGCATGGCCAGCGTCCTCAGCGTCAGATCACCGATCGGCCGTCCTTCAGCGTAATGCACCATGCGGAAATCCCCTCAAGATAGCAGGTCCAATCACGTATCGGCATGCCGTCGAGGCGTCAACGCGCCATCAGCCAGGTGATCGTCTTCGTCCGCGACTTGGGACCGCCACTGCTTGACGAGGTCCCGCCGGCGACCCGGATAGCGGTCGGCTTGAAGCTCGGCACGCTCGATCCGATCTGCGCGGAAGGTTCGGAAATCCTGCCGTAGCTCGCACCAGCCGGCGACGAAGCGCGCGGTCTCAACAAACCCCAGCGAGATCGGCCAGATGACACGTTCCGTCGAAACTCCCTGTGGATCACGATAAGCGATGTGAACCTTGCGCTGCTCGCGCATAGCCTGTCGCAGCATACCCAAATCCAAGGATTGCAGCGGCGTCGGGCGACGGCCGACATGAAAGGCATTGTCGTACAGCTCATGCCGCACGTCGGATGGCAGCACCGCACCGATCTTGCCGAGCGCGTTGTTCGCCGCAAGCGCAAGACCGTTGTCTGTTTGCCGGCTGACCCATTGAGCACCAAGCGCGAGAGCGTGGATTTCTTCCAGCGAAAACATCAAGGGCGGCAGCAAGAAGCCGGGTTTCAGGACATAGCCGACGCCCGGCTCTCCATCGATCTCCGCTCCCATGGCCTGCAAGCTCGCTACATCACGACGGATGGTCCGCAGCGAGACGCCGGCTTCGCGTGCAAGCTCGACCCCTGCCACCGGCTGGCGGTGCCGACGCAGGACCTGCATGAGGTCAAACAATCGATGGCTCTTCGACATGGGATACTATAGCACAGCTCGTGCCAAAAAATGTCACCAACACCTTGGTCATCCAATGGCGATCAACCCCTTGCCGCCGATCTTTCGCCCCTTCTCAAGATCGGTGATCAGTCCAATGGATTCGGTCAGCGACACCGTTTCGCCGATGGTCATGTGCATCTTGCCATTCACCGCCGCGGCGGCGAGCCCGTCGAGAATATCCGCCCGTGGCGTACAGAAGAAAAGCTTGAGTTTCCTGTTCAGGAACGCGCGGAGGAACTTGCCGGGAGTGGCGTGGATATCCAGCAGTGCTCCATTGCCTTCAAGGAGACGAAGGCCCGCGCTCACCGGCATCGTACCCGCCGTGTCATAGACCGCATCGAAGCGACCGCCGATCGTGGCCAGATCAGTTTGGCGGTAGTCGTAGACGGGAAAGACGTCGAGATCCTGGGCTCTGCGCATCGAATCTGCGCCGCAGCTTCCGGAGACCTTGGCTCCGAGCATCTGCGCGAGTTGCACGACGGCCTCACCGACGCTGCCCGTGCAGCCATTGACGAAAACGCGCTGTCCTGCCCTGAGGCCAGCCTTATCGACAAGGCCGATCCACGCCATGACGCCGGCGGTCGGAAGGCATGCGGCCTGCTCGAACGACAATTCGTCCGGCTTCTTGGCGACGAAGGATTCATTGGTGACCACGGCCTCACCGAAGCTGCCGCTCTCCTTCAACCGCGACAGCCCAAACACCGGGTCGCCGGGCTTCAATCGAGACACGCCTGCGCCGACAGCCAATACAATGCCGGAGAAGTCGCTCCCCATTGCACGCGGGAAGGCCTTCCCCGTCAGCATTTTCAAGTTGCCCTGGCGTACCTTCCAGTCGATCGGGTTGGTCGCGGCGAACTTCACCTTGACGGCGACCTCGCCCTTGGCGAGCGCCGGCAGCCCGAAGTCTTCCAGCCGCATCGTCTCAGGGCCGCCATATGCGCGATATTGAATCCGTTTCACAGATTTACTCCATAGGGGCGCTCACCCGGACACCCGTTGCGGGTGTCCGGTCGGCGCCTTGTGGGGAATGGTGTCCGAAGCGGGCGACAGCCGGTGTGCCCGAATCTGCCGGACGTTTCAGTGCTGCGCCTGCAGCGACGCCACGTAGGCTGCAAACGGCGACGCGTCGTAGATCACCCGCGTGGTAGCGATCTTGCCATTGTTGACGACGAGGTGTTCGGCGACGACCGCGTTCGCAACCGGGTGTGTGTCCGCGTCGTAGACAATGACGGCATGCTCGTCATCGCCAAAGACCGCAACGACAGTCACCTTCTTGATCATCTTTGCAAAGCCTTCCTGGAACCCGCGAAAAGCCGCGGCTCCACCAATCTGGCCGAGCGGCGACGTGCAAATGACGTCTTCGGCAGACACCGACATGATCTTGTTGACGTCTTTGCTCGCTATCGCTTCGGCATAGATCCGCGCGACGGCCAGCGCCTTTCCGGTTGTCTCAGTCATCACTTTTCCTTTCGTGTGTGGTGATGACCTGAACTAGCGCGGCACAGGGACAGATTTTGTCACCATGATGCAATATCGGTGGCGGTGCCGCCGGGGATGCAAGCAGAATGCAGGACAAAACACCTTGTGCTCGATCACGCCGTTCGTGAGAGGTTGCAGCAAGGTCGCAGGCCAAATAGACCGACAATTGCCAGTCGCTTTTTTCACAACGCATGCCGGAAGGCCCGGCGACTTTGGAACACCGCCACGTCTAGGCTGCAGCCTGAATTCCGGAGCCGCCCACCCCATCATGCAGACCTATGATTTCATCATCGTCGGCTCCGGCTCGGCCGGCTCGGTTCTGGCAGAGAAACTGTCGGCCTCGGGCCGCTTCTCGGTGCTGGTACTCGAAGCCGGCGGCACCGATAGGCGCTTCTACGTGCAGATGCCGCTTGGCTACGGCAAGACCTTCTTCGACCCGGCGGTCAACTGGAACTACAAGGCCGAGCCGGACCCCGGCCTCGCCGGCAATGCCGACCACTGGCCGCGCGGCAAGCTTTTGGGCGGTTCCAGCTCGATCAACGCCATGGTGTATATCAGGGGCGCGCGCGAGGATTTCGACGCCTGGGCAGCCGCCGGCAATCCCGGCTGGAGCTATGACGATCTCCTGCCGGCCTTCAAGGCACTGGAGGACAATGAGGCCGGCGCCGACACATGGCGCGGCGTCGGCGGTCCCTTGCACATCACCGACTGCACGAACGCCGTCCACCCGCTGACCCGGCGCTATCTCGCCGCCGGCCAGCAGGCCGGCCTGCCGGTCAATCCGGATTTCAACGGCGCCTCCCAGGAAGGCGTCGGCATCTACCAGATCACCACAAGGAACGGGCGCCGCATGTCGGCCGCCCGCGCCTTCCTGCGCCCGGCGATGAAGCGCAAAAACGTGCGCGTCGAGACGAATGCGCTGGCGACCAGGATCCTGTTCGAGGGCAAGCGCGCCGTCGGCGTCGAATATCAGCAGAACGGCGAGACGAAGACGGCCCGCGCCGGCCGCGAAGTGATCCTGTCGGGCGGCTCGATCAACTCGCCGCAGTTGCTGCAGCTCTCAGGCGTCGGCCCCTCGGCGCTGCTCGAGGGGCTGGGCATTCCGATCGTTCATACAAACGAGAATGTCGGCGCGAACCTGCAGGACCATGTCGGCATCAACTATACCTTCAAGGGCAGGCTGCCGACGCTCAACCAGGTCCTGCGGCCATGGTGGGGCAAGCTCTTGGTCGGCATGCAATACATCCTGTTGCGCTCCGGCCCGCTGTCGCTATCGATGAACAATGCCGGCGGTTTCTTCCGCACCGACCCGACCGCTGCACGCCCCAACATGCAGCTCTACTTCCAGGCCTTCTCGACCGTCATTCCGAAGAGCGGCGAGCGCCCGATCCTGACGCCCGACCCTTGGCCCGGCTTTTCCATCGGTCTCTCCAACTGCCGTCCGTCGAGCCGCGGCGAGATCATGATCCGCTCGAAGAATCCGCGCGACTATCCGCGGATCACGGCCAACGCCTATTCGACCAACGCCGATGTCGACGAAATGCTGGCGGCGGTGAAGTTCGTCCGCAAGATCGCCTCGATGCCGGCGATGGCCGAGATCATCGAGGAAGAGGTTTTGCCCGGCCCTTCAATCACTTCGGACGCCGATCTGATTCAGGATTTCAGGAAGCGCTCGGGCACGGTCTACCACCCCGTCTCGACCTGCCGCATGGGGCCGGACGCAGCGCGCGCCGTCGTCGATCCGCGCCTCAAGGTGCATGGGCTCGAAGGCCTGCGCGTCATCGACGCCTCGATCTTTCCCGACAACATCACCGGCAACACCAATGCCGCCTCCATCCTGACCGGATGGAAGGGCGCCGAACTTGTTCTGGAGGATCAGAAATGAAGATCACCGACGTCAAGACCTGGGTTGTCGGCAACCCGCCGCCCGGCATCGGCGGCAAATATTTCATCTTCGTCAAGCTCACCACCGATGGCGGCGTCGTCGGCTATGGCGAGGCCTACAACGCCACCTTCTCCGGCCATGTGACGGCGAAGATGATCGAGGACATGGCCGAGCGCTATCTCGTCGGCCGCGATCCGCACGACATCGAGAATTTCTTCCGCCGCGCCTATTCGTCCGGCTTTACCCAGCGCCCCGACGTGTCCGGCATGGGCTGCTTCTCGGCGCTCGAAATGGCCTGCTGGGACATCATCGGCAAGGAGGCCAACAAGCCGGTCTACAAGCTGCTTGGCGGCCAGGTGCACGAGACGCTGCGCTCCTACACCTACCTCTATCCGCACACCGGCAGCGTCCATTCCGAGGATGCGCGCGGCAAGAACGTCTACAACGATCCGGACCTGGCCGCCGCCTGCGCGCTCGAATATGTCGAGCAGGGCTTCAACGCGGTCAAGCTCGACCCGGCCGGCCCCTACACCGCCTTCGACGGCCACCAGCCGCGCCTCGTCGACATCGATCTCTCCGCCCGCATGATCAAGGCGATCCGCGAGGCGGTCGGCACACGCGCCGACATCCTGTTCGGGACGCACGGCCAGTTCACCGCCTCGGGCGCGCTGCGGCTGGCGCGCGCCATCGAACCCTACGATCCGCTGTGGTTCGAGGAACCGGTGCCGCCGGACATGCCCGAGGTGATGGCGCAGGTCGCTCGCGGCACCTCCATCCCGATCGCCACTGGCGAGCGGCTGACGACCAAGTTCGAATTCGCCCGCGTCATCGAGAACCGCGCCGCCACCATCCTGCAGCCCGACCTCGGCCGCTCCGGCGGCATTCTCGAAACCAAGAAGATCGCCGCCATGGCCGAGGCCTACCACATCCAGGTCGCGCCGCACTGCTATTGCGGGCCGATCGTCGGCGCCGCCAACATCCAGCTCGCCGTGACACTGCCCAACTTCCTCATCCTGGAATCGCTGAAGCAGTGGGACGGTTTTCACGCCACGTTGCTGAAGAAGAAGATCGAATGGCAGGACGGCAACGTCATCCCGTCGGAGGAGCCCGGTCTCGGCGTCGAGCTCGACGAGGCGGTCTGCGAGGCGCATCCCTATGACGGCAAGGAATTGCATCTGCAGATGATGCAGACGCCGTTGATGCCGTGAGCGAAAGCTACGCCTTCATCGGCCTTGGCCATCTCGGCGGCAATCTTGCCGCCAGCCTTCTGCGCAACGGCTTTGCCGTCACCGTCTTCGACCGCGATCCGGCCGCCGTCGAGCGCCTCGTGACCCTCGGCGCCGTTGCCGCCAAGAGCCCCGCAGAGGCCGCCGCCCGCGCCGGCAACGCCATCACATGCCTGCCCTCGCCCAAAGTCAGTGAAGCAGTGCTGGCGGGTTCCGATGGATTGCTCGAAGGCCTGCCCAAAGGCGGTACCTGGATCGAGATGTCGACCAATGGCCGCGACGAGATCGTGCGCCTGGCCGCGCTCGCTTCGGCAAAAGGCGTCGAGGTGCTGGAGTGCCCGGTCACCGGCGGCGTGCATCTGGCCGCCGTCGGCAAGATCACCGCGCTGGTCGGCGGCGATCCAGCACTCTACGCGCGCCACCGACCGGCCATCGAGGCGATGTGCGCGAAGTCGTTCCTGATGGGGCCGATCGGCTCGGCGGCAGTCATCAAGGTCATCACCAACATGCTGGCCTTCATCCACCTTGTCGCCGCCGGCGAGGCGTTGATGCTGGCCAAGCAGGGCGGGCTCGACCTTGCCCAGTCCTACCACGCCATCGTCGCTTCCTCCGGCAACAGCTTCGTCCACGAGACCGAAAGCCAGCTGGTGCTCAACGGCTCCTACGACATCGGCTTCACCATGGACCTGGCGCTGAAGGACCTCGGCTTCGCGCTCGACATGGGCGAGACATTCGGCGTGCCGCTCGACCTCGCCATGCGCGTCAACGCGATTTTCGAGCAGGGCAAGCAAGCCTATGGCGGCACCGCCTGGTCGACCCAGATCGTCAAACTGCTCGAGGATGCGGTCGGCACCGAGCTGCGTGCCCCCGGTTTTCCGGCCAAGCTGGAAATCTGAGGCGGCTAAATTTTACAAGCGATTTCAGAGCATTGAGCAGGTCGCCGGATTCATGCCCGCAACGGCCTGAATCAATTCGTTAACCGCCTGAATCAATACCTTAAGGTCAGCGCGCCTGGCAGGATCTCGAAGGTAGCGGGAATGCGACCCGGCGACTCGCCGTCGATGTCGACCAGCGCGCCGTTCTTTTCCACATCGCCGAGCGGTTCCACAACCACTTTCTTGCCGCGCAGGATGGTGATTGCCGGATGGTTGCGGTGCCGCCCGCCATAGAGCAGCCTGATATCCCGGATCAGTTGCAGCTTGCTCGCCGCGCGCAGAATGACGATGTCGAACTGCGCATCGTCCAGTTCGGCATCCGGCGCGATCATCATGCCACCGCCGAAGAACTTGCCGTTGGCCACCGCCACCAGCGCCATGCGCGCCTCGACCGGAGTGCCATCGTCGACGGTGATGCTGACATCCTGGAACCGATAGCGGACGAACTCCACCACGGTGCGCCAGAAAAACAGCGCCTTGGCCGAGACCTTGCCCTTGCGCTTGTCGGCGTTGACCGCGCGGTCGGTAGCGCCCGACATGCCCAGGCTGGCGATGTTGATGAAATGGCGGCTGGCCAGCGCGCCATGATCGTCGATGTAGCAGACGCGCCCGGCATCGACCTTGCGCGGCTTGGCTTCGGCAATATGCTTGAGCGTCGCATCGACCTCGCGCGGCAGGCCGAGCCCGCGGGCGAAATCGATGCCGGTGCCGCAGGGCAGCAGGCCGAGCTCGGTCGTGCGGCCGGTTTCGTCGAACGCCTGCAACAGGCCATCGGCGACTTCGCTGGCGGTGCCGTCGCCGCCCGCCGCGATCACCAGATCGAAGCCGCTGGCGGCGAGGTCGAGCGCCAGCCTTTCGGCATCGCCATCGGCCTGGGTTTCGCGCAGCTCGAAATCGCCGAAATGCTTTTTCAGCGATGCCGCGACCTCCGGCCAGTGCCGCTTCAGCCTGCCGCCGCCGGCTATCGGATTGAGAACCACCCCGACTTTCAAGCAACCTCCCCCAAAGGCTTTCGGAAACGCTTGCGTCTCAGCTACTTTGCCGGCATTGAAGCCCGCGCTGCCTTGCGGAGCAAGCACCGAATATACGGCAACGCGCGATTGCGGCTGACAAGGCCGGGTTACCGGATTCAGCCGAACCGAGCGCTCCGCCGAAAAATTGCTTCGCCGCGGCGCTTGGTCCCCGATAATCCCGCTATCCACAGGCCCGGGGCGGTTTCCCCGGACACTTACCCGGCGTACATTGAACCCATCTCAGGCGGCTACCGATCGCCAAGCCGAAAGGCAAAGCGAAAAGGCGGATTTCCTGAGGCCCGTACGGCCCTGAGCGATAGCAGGCTTGCCTGCTGGAGGGACGGAAGCCGAGACCTACGGGGCCGCGGAAAGCGTGCGAACGCCGACGGCGGACCGATGCTGCCATGAAGGACGGCAAAGACCTTCGATGGCACGCTGGGCGAAGCTCGCAAGGGTGGAGATCGGCGTGGTCCGGAACGGACACTACCCTCGGGTGGTGACTGGCAGGACCGTCAAAATCAAGGCCGGCTTGGCGCGACGACTTTGCGGAAGTTGCTGCCGTGACCGTGTCCTGATCTGACAGGGAGGCGCTGGGAGAAATCCCAGCGCCGACTGTTTTTTGGCCTATCCCCACGCGCATCGTTCAGCCACGCGCCGCACCGGGCTAACCGTCGCCATGCGCAAGCTGCACACGGCGCTTGATCGAGGTCGGCGCCAGGAGCGCGTATACGACGACTGACGTTTTTCGGTCTCAGCCGGCATCTCAGAAACATTCCGTCACGCACATTTCACAATGGCGGCCAAATCCCGCCTTGTTCCGCAGCGATTGGTGCTGGTGGGGGAGGCAACATAAAGGGACAAGACCGTGATCAAGACCGCCCTTGTCGCCATGACCATCGTCGGCTGCGACTGCGACGCCAAGCTTTGCGAATATATCGGCGAGACGCCGGCCAAGTGGGCGACCATCGCCGACTGCGAGGCGGCGATGAAAAGCCAGATGCTGCACCAGAAGAATTTCAACTATCCGCTGGTCTCGGGCATTTGCCGCACCAAGGGTTCGGTACCGTCCTCCGAGTTGGCGGCGATCGCCTCGGGGCCCGAGTTGACGACGCCGAGGCAAGCCGCGAGCGACCCGCTGCCGCCTGAACTCAGTCACCGGCCGAGCATTCCCGTCGGATCGCCGGTGACGGCGATGGAAACGGAAGCCGCAAGGCCCGTCGCCTATGAAGCGGCGGTCGATGGCGGCCGAGCCGTGCTCTACCGCACCAAGGCCGGCTACGCCGTGGTCAAGACCGATCTCAGCCGCGCCGCATCCGCGACCGTCGACGTGGCGAAGCGATCGGCAAACTGGCTGGCGGGGATGATGCCGAGCGGACTGTAGTCCTTCCTACAGCTTGACCTTGAGGTTCTCCCAGAACTTGTCGATCAGCGGCTTTTCGGTTGCAACGTCCTGATCGCCTATTCGTGTGATGAACAGCAGCCCCTGATCAGCAAGGCCGAAGCCGACGATCTCAAAGTCGGCGCTGTCGGTACGTGTCTTCACGGTGGCCTTGACGCCGGTCAGTTCCTTGCCGTCGGCGAGCTTGCGGGTCGTCGGTTCCTGCGTCAGGGTTCCGCCCGCCTGAACGGATTCCCTCGTCATCTCCTGCAGCATCAGTTGGTTGAGAGACACCGGGTTCATCTTGTCATATTCCTGCACCAAGACGATCGTGCCGAGGGCCGAAGCCATGAGATACTGGGTGATGCTGTCGCTGAGATCGCTCTTGGTGATCGCAATGTTGCTTGGATGAACGAAGGAAAAAGTCGTGCCGGAGAAGGTGGCGAAGTCATTGCGATCGATCCGCACCTTGCTCGTCTTGCCGCCGGGCAAGGTCACGTCCACGTCCTCGCCGGGGTCGATGTCGACCACCACGCCATCGATCGTCAGCTTGAAGGCTTTCAAATCATCGGCGCGGGCCAGCCCGGCGCAAGACACGATCACGGCAAGCGCTGCAGCCGCAAGTCTCGTTCGCATGGCTTGTCCTCTTCTCTTCAAGCGGTTTGGCTAAACGCCTTCATTTTCGTTCAACCACATAGCATCCCCTCGTGACGGATAGCGTGGCCGCCTCGCGAAAACCATAGGCCGTTGCCGAAACGGCATGCCCTCACCCGTCCTTGGAACACGGACTGCTTGGTCCGAAACCGGTAATCTGGAGTTGATCCGCGATGCGATCGACCCGGATTGGTCTGTTCATTGGGCCAGCCGAAACTGACTGCTTCCCAGGGTTCGACCGATCTGGCATATGGTGCACCGCACAATCCGTGCCTCTTCGAAAGTCGCCATCTTGCATCCCACAATCGAAATTATCGGCGCGCTGGCCGCGCTCATCACCACGCTTGGCTGGATTCCGCAGGTCGCCAAGGTCGCGCGCGAGCGCCGTGCCGGCGACATCTCGCTGTTCGCCACCGGCTCGATCGCCACCGGCGTTTTACTGTGGACGCTCTACGGCCTGTTGATCGGCTCCTGGCCGGTCATCCTCGCCAATGGCGTCACGTTCCTGTTCGTAATCGCCATCCTCGGCATGAAGCTGCGCTTCGGTTGAAAATCCGAATTTGATGCATGATGATGCCGGCCATTCTCGTGAGGGGCCGTGCCATGAAGTTTCCAGCCTACGCCATGCTGTCCCTGATGCTGGCGCTTGTTCCCGCGCCTGTTCGAGCGCAAAGCGCCGATCAAGGCGACGACAAGATCGTGATGGTGGCCCGGGATGATCCGGAGATGACGGCGGCGATTGCGCAGGCCCGATCCAGCCTGGACGACTTCCTCGCCTTATCCGAAGCTCCGCCGCCGGGAACGGACGACTTCAAGTTGAAGGTCATGATCGTCGACGGAAATGCGACGGAGCATTTCTGGGTCATCCCTTTCGAGCGGACCGCTAACGGCTTTGCTGGCGTATTGGCGAACGAGCCGAAACTGGTCCAAAATGTCGTGAACGGCCAGTATATCAAATTTTCCCGCGACGATATTTCCGACTGGGGCTACACCAGGAACGGCCATCAGGTCGGCAGCTTTACCGTTTGCGTGATGCTGAAGAAGATGTCCAAGCAGGACGCGGACTATGTACGAAGCAATTACCGCTTCGACTGCTGATTGCGCGCCTGCCTTTCTAAGCCTGCTCGTCCTTCGCGCCGATCTTGCGCACCAGTGCCGCCGTCGCCAGCATCGCGCCCATATCCGCAATCATCGGCGCGACATGGGTCTGGTAGTCGAGCGGCACCGAAATGTCGGGCAACTCGAAGAAGTCCTTCGGCTGCGGCAGCAGCAGGAACCCGTCACTGCCATCGAGCGCCACGCGCGCCGGATCGTCGGGCCAGGTTTCACCGAGCCATTTCAGCGCCTGCGCCAGCCGGCCGCTCACCAGCGGCCGCGCCGCTTCGACATTGTCGGTGCGGAATTCGTAGGCGGCATCGAGTTCCGAAACGCCGGAGGACAGCTCTTCCATCCTGCTGGCGAACATGCCGCGGAAAAAGCCGACGACCACATTGGCCCGGCGCGTCGCCACCAGCGTGCCGGGGAATGGTGTGATCGTCTCGAAGGCGACGATGACGCCTCTGAATGCCGTCGACGAACCCTTGCCGGTCCCTTCGCGCAGCTCTGCCTCATAGAGCTCGAACGCAAACCCCTCGTAACGGCCGGAAAAGACATCGTCGAATGATTGCCGGTTGAAGGGGCCAACCGTCTCGCGTGGCAGCCGGTCGAAGGAATTCGGGTGAACGCCATGCTGGTAGCGTATGTCCTGGATGAAGCCGAAGATCATCGGCAGCAGCGTCTCGCGGAAGGATTGCTGCAATCTGGTCGCCGGCTTCACCGCCTGGAAGTAAAGCAGCAGCGCCGCAACGAAACTGCCGAAATAAAGGAACACGTGCGGAGTCGAGAACCATTGCTCGTAGGGGTCGGCGACCTTGTTGAAGAGCCAGGCGACAAGCACCATGAAGGCCACCACCAGGCCGATGAACACCGGCACCCGCCAGCGCACCTGCCGGTAGGCCGACGCCCGCCCGGCCTCATAGGCCTCGATATCCTTCCTGATGCCGGCGATCACCGCCTCGCTCGGCATGAAATCCGTTGTTTCCACCGCCACCCCCCGCAAGCCTGCCTCTGTCGCATGATAACCGCTTTTGCCGGAAAGTCGCCAGCCTGCGGCTTTTCACACGCGTGCGAACTGCTCGCCAAAAATCGCCTTCAGCCGGGCGTCGACCTTGTCGCGGATGCCACCCGCCAGCGCCTTAACCGGAACCAGCCGCTCATGGTCGCCGGCGCGCAGCCGCATAAACGGATGCATTCGATAGGCGGCGATCTTGCCGCGCATGCCAAGGTCGGCGCTGACTTCGACGGTGAAGATGGAGCCGAGACGGCCCGGCCATGGCTGGCGGGCAAAGGCGGTACCGAGAAAATCGCCAAGCCCGTAGGCGACAAGCGTGTCGCCGACCCGCTCGATCGGCTGCACGACATGGGCGTGGTGCCCGGCGATCAGCCCGACGCCGTGCCCGGCCAGCTGCCTGGCCAGCGCCCGCGTTTCGGCGCGCGGAAAATGCCGGAACTCCCAATCCCAATGCGGTACCGCGCAGACAAGATCGACGCCCTTGGCCGTAGCAGGCGGCCATAGCGCCGGGTCGCCTTGCATGGACACGCGGCCCGAGAACGTTTCGGCATCGGCATTGCGCCATAGCGTGAAGGCGGCAAAGCCGATAGTCAGCGGCCCGACCGCAAGCCGCTCGACCGGACCTTTGGCGAGCGTGCCGATACTGCGGATGCCCAGTCGCATCAACGCAGCGACCGTCTCATCGAAACCCGCGACGCCCTGGTCGAGCACATGGTTGTTGGCCAGCGACAGAACGAGCTTTTCGCGCGCAATGCCGACAGCCGCCAATGCCTCGGCGAGGAAGCGTTCGGTCATCGCATGATGCGTACCGAGCCGCGTGCCCATCACCGCGTTCGGCCGCTCGACTATGGGACTTTCGCAATTGCCGACCACCAGATCGGCGGAGGCAAGCAATGCCTTGATCGTCGGATCGCAGTCCGGTGCACTGCGATTGGCGACGGCCGAAATATCGCCGACGAAGGCCAGCCGCACCATGCGCGCCGGCGGCGGTTCGATCAGCATCCCGTCCGCCGGCGCGAAGCCGCGCACGTCGCCACCGAGCGACGGCCGGAGGAAGCGCGGCAGCCAGGACAATTTGTAGGAGAGCGGATAGTTCGACACGCGGCGCCCAATTGTTTGCCTTGTGTAGACTGTCTGCCCGATCGGTTGAAGCGCATCTGTCGGCAGTCGGCTCCCGTGCCGTCGCATCGTTGCGGTTGAAGACCGGCAGGCGCGGCGATCCGAATGCGTGTATGTTGCGGCAGGATCGCAACGGGAGGGACCCCAATGAAGCGATTGTCGAGCCTGATGGCCTCCGCCGTCATCCTGCTGCTGCCGCTTGCTTCCGCCAGCGACGCCGCTCCCGATCCGGCAGCCCTGTTCGAGGCCAAGACCGTGGCCGACCGCGATGGCGCGCTCGCCGCGCTCGAAGCTGCCGCCCCCAGCGATCCCGCCTCGGCCTATGCCGCCGGCGCCGGCGAATTCTTCACCGCGCTGGAGATCCTGGCAGGCGGCCTGCACCGCCACGGTTTCGACAGCCCGCAATCCTTCATGCTGCCGCTGATGCGGCTCCCCGTGCCCGACAATCCCAACCCGGAGCCCCTGACCTACGAAGAATTCCGCGCCATCCTGACCGCCTTCCGCGACCGGCTGCAGAAATCCGCCGCCACGCTGGGCTCGGTGCCTGCCGATGCGGATATCGGCATGGCCATCGACCTCGGCCGCCTCGGCATCGATCTCAACGAGGATGGCCAGATCGCGCTGGACGAAAGCGCCGTCGCCATCATGGCGGCCCTGTCGCGCGGCAGTGTGCAAGACACCGCCGCTCCCGCCCTCACCTTCCGCTTCGATCGTGCCGACGGCTACTGGCTGCAGGGCTATGCCGAGTTCCTGATGGCGCAAGCCGATTTCTGGCTGGCGCATGATTTCAGGAGCATGTTCGACGGCTCGTTCCACATGCTGTTTCCGCGCGCCAAACTGCCGCTGCAAGACACGCTCGTTCCGCTCGACGGCGGCATGAACGGCAGCGTCTTTTCGTCCGAATGGCGCTTGGCCGACTTCATCTCGCTGGTGCATCTCATCAACTGGCAGGTGGTCGAGCCGGAGCGGCGGCAAGCGGCGCGCCGCCATTTGCTCGAGATGATCCGGCTGTCGCGCGAGGACTGGAAGGCGATCCGCGCCGAGACCGACAATGACCGAGAATGGCTGCCCGGCCCGCAGCAGAAGGGCCCCAACCCGCTCACCGGCCTCGAGGTCGGCGAGGAACAGGTTCAAGCCTGGTTGGCAGCGCTGACCATGGCCGAGGACCTGCTCGAAGGCCGTTTGCTGCTGCCGCACTTCCGCATCGCCGACAAGGGCATCAACATGAAGCGCTTCTTCGACGAGCCGAAACCCTTCGACCTCGTACTGTCGATCACCGGCCCGGCCATCGCGCCCTATCTCGAAAGCGGCAAGATCCTGACCGGCGACGAGTTCGACCAGATCCAGCGTCAGTTCGGCGGCGCCGGCTTTTTGACTTTCGCGCTTTGGTTCAACTGAGCGGGGACATCTCGGCACGCCACCGCTCCTGACAGCCTTCTGTCAGCAGCTTGACCTGGCCGTGCAGCCCTCCTCACTCCGCTCTTTCCATTTTGGCCGAGTCCTCCCATATTCGGGTCATGGCCAAACTTCCCGACAAGAAAACGCCCTCGGCGGCGCAAGACGACCGTGGCGCGCCGAAGCGGCGCAGCCCGTTGACCGATTTCCTCGATGCCTCGGAGCCGCTCCACAAGGGCGGCTTTGCCGAGGCGCCGCAGACCGAATTCTCCGGTACGCCGCTGACCGGCTCGATCGCCGACTGGGCCGAACAGATCGAGCGCGAGGCCGAGCAGCAGCCGAAGCCGAAAGCTGCAAAGAAAATCCCGGAGCGCTCCGCCTCTCCTGGCCGGACGGCGCGTGGCACCTCGATGGGTGGCGCGGCGACGGCCAGGGAGCGCACCGCGGCCGGTCTCAACCCGGTTGCCGGGCTCGACATCTCGCTGGAAGAAGCCGAGACGATGACCTCCAGCGGCGTCACCGCCACGGTGGCCGCGCTCTCCGCGCTCATTGAATCCGGCAATCCCCTCCACAAGGACGGCGTGCTGTGGACGCCGCACCGCCCTGCCCGCCCGGAAAAATCCGAAGGCGGCATCACCATCAAGATGGTGTCGGATTTCGAGCCGGCAGGCGATCAGCCGACGGCGATCAAGGATCTCGTCGAGGGCGTCGACGGCAACGACCGCACCCAGGTGCTGCTCGGCGTCACCGGCTCCGGCAAGACCTTCACCATGGCCAAGGTGATCGAGGAGACGCAACGCCCCGCCTTGATCCTGGCGCCCAACAAGACGCTGGCCGCGCAGCTCTATTCCGAGTTCAAGAAATTCTTCCCGGAAAACGCCGTCGAGTATTTCGTCTCCTACTACGACTATTACCAGCCGGAAGCCTACGTGCCGCGCACCGACACCTTCATCGAGAAGGAATCCTCGATCAACGAGCAGATCGACCGCATGCGCCACTCGGCGACGCGCTCGCTTCTCGAGCGCGACGACGTCATCATCGTCGCCTCGGTCTCCTGCATCTACGGTATCGGTTCGGTCGAGACCTACACGGCGATGACCTTCCAGATGCAGATCGGCGACCGGCTCGACCAGCGCGCTCTGCTCGCCGATCTCGTCGCCCAGCAATACAAGCGCCAGGACGTCAATTTCGTCCGCGGCTCGTTCCGCGTGCGCGGCGACACGATCGAGATCTTTCCGGCCCACTTGGAAGACCGCGCCTGGCGCATCTCGATGTTCGGCGACGAGATCGAGTCGATCACCGAGTTCGACCCGCTGACCGGCCAGAAGACCGGCGAGCTGAAGAGCGTCAAGATCTACGCCAACTCGCACTACGTGACGCCGCGCCCGACCTTGAATCAAGCCATCAAGTCGATCAAGGAAGAACTCAAGCTCCGGCTGCAAGAGCTTGAAAAGGCTGGCCGCCTGCTGGAAGCACAGCGGCTGGAACAGCGCACGCGCTTCGATCTGGAGATGCTGGAAGCGACCGGCTCCTGCGCCGGCATCGAGAATTATTCGCGCTATCTGACCGGCCGCCAGCCAGGCGATCCGCCGCCGACCCTGTTCGAATACATTCCCGACAATGCGCTGGTCTTCATCGACGAAAGCCACGTCACCGTGCCGCAGATCGGCGGCATGTATCGCGGCGACTTTCGCCGCAAGGCGACGCTGGCCGAATATGGTTTCCGTCTGCCGTCCTGCATGGACAACCGGCCGCTGCGCTTCGAGGAATGGGACGCCATGCGTCCGCTTTCCGTCGCCGTCTCGGCAACGCCGGGCGGCTGGGAAATGGAACAGTCCGGCGGCGTGTTCGCCGAGCAGGTCATCCGTCCCACCGGCTTGATCGACCCGCCGGTCGAGGTGCGTCCCGCCAAGACCCAGGTCGACGATGTCGTCGGCGAGATCCGCGACACGACCAGGGCCGGCTACCGCACGCTGGTCACCGTGCTGACCAAGCGCATGGCGGAGGACCTGACCGAGTACCTGCACGAACAGGGCATCCGCGTCCGCTACATGCACTCCGACATCGACACGCTGGAGCGCATCGAGATCCTGCGCGACCTACGCCTCGGCGCCTTCGACGTGCTGGTCGGCATCAACCTTTTGCGCGAAGGCCTCGACATTCCCGAATGCGGTTTCGTCGCCATCCTCGACGCCGACAAGGAAGGTTTTCTGCGTTCGGAAACCTCGCTGATCCAGACCATCGGCCGCGCCGCCAGAAACGTCGACGGCAAGGTCATCCTCTATGCCGACCAGGTCACCGGCTCGATGGAGCGGGCAATGGCCGAGACCAACCGCCGCCGCGAAAAGCAGATGGAGTGGAACGCCGCCAACGGCATCACGCCGGAATCGGTCAAGTCGCGCATCTCCGACATCCTGGACTCGGTCTACGAGAAGGACCATGTCCGCGCCGACATTTCGCAATTCACCGACAGCGCCGGCGCCATGATGGGCAACAATCTCAAGGCGCATCTCGAGGCGCTCGACAAGCAGATGCGCGACGCCGCCGCCAATCTCGACTTCGAGAAGGCCGCCCGCATCCGCGACGAGATCAAGCGGCTGCGCGAGATGGAACTTGCGATCTCCGACGACCCGCTGGCGCGCGAGGTGGAAGGCCAAAGTCCTGCCTCAGGCCGCGAGAAGGGCAAGCACAACAAGGGTGTGGCCAAACATCGTACGGCCGAGGAACAGGAGCGTTTCCGCAAGCTCGATGAGGTACGTGCGGCCGAAGAGGCGGCCAAGGCTGCCCGGCACAACCTTTTCCGCAAGCCGGCGCTAGACGACATGGGCGCCGATGGCGCCGTACCGGTGAAGAAGCCGCTGTTTGCCAAACCGTCGATTGACGACATGGGCCCGGGCACCGACATGCCGACGCCGGCGGGCGCCGTCTCGCGCTCACTGTTCAAGAAGCAGTCGGCGGCCGAGGCGCACGGCTCCGACTTCGGCATTCCGGGCGAGGCCACCAAGCCGCTGTTCAAGAAGAACTCGCTCGACGAAATGACGGTGCGGCGTACCGAAACGCCGATCGAAGGCGAAAAGCCGGTCAAGCGCGAACGCGCCGGTATCGGCTCCTACGAGGACCCGGTAGATGCCCGCCGCGAGAAACGCCGGCCCGGCAAGACTGGCAGACCCGGTCGGTAGTACACCGCCCTTGCCATCGGCCCCGCCTCTGGTGTAGCCAGTTCTCCAACTCAAACGTCTTGAAAGGAGGGCTGCGTGTTTATCGATCACCACCGTCAGCGCGGCCCTGTCTGTGCCCTGCGAGCTTGCTTGCAGGGCTGACCAGGACGGTCCGGGTTATTCCCGCTTCGATTTTTGGTCTGCCCTTCGTGGTGCTGCAGTGCTTGGCCTGATGGCCTGCCCGCGCACCGACAAAGTGCATGAGCCGGTGTTTTTCCCGGCAAGACCAGAGAAATCGACATGGCCCTGATCAGCCTCAAATCCCTCGGCGTCACCATGAGTGCGCCGCTCTTCTCCAACCTCGACCTCGCCATCGGCACAGGCGACCGGCTCGGCATCGTCGCCGCCAACGGCCGCGGCAAATCCACCTTGCTCAAATGCCTGACTGGCGAGATGGAACCGACCTTTGGCGACATCACCCGCACGCGTGGCCTGCGCATCGGCCATGTCGAACAATCCATCCCGGACGCTCTCCTCGATTGCAGCTTCCATCAGGCCGTGGCCGACGCCTTGCCCGCCGAGCAGGCTGAAAGCGAACTGTGGCGCGTCGACGTGGTGCTGGATTCCCTCGACGTGCCCGAACCGATGCGCGAGCGGCCGATGCGTGCCTTGAGCGGCGGCTGGCAGAGGCTGGCGCTGATTGCCCGCGTCTGGGTCACAGACCCGGACGTGCTGCTGCTCGACGAGCCGACCAACCATCTCGACCTCGCGAAAATCAGCCAGCTGGAAACCTGGCTGAACGCGCTGCCGCGCGAAGTGCCTGTCGTCATCGCCAGCCATGACCGCGCCTTCCTCGACGCCATCACCAACCGCACGCTGTTCCTGCGGCCCGAACAGTCGCCGGTGTTTTCCTTGCCCTATTCGCGGGCACGCGACGCGCTGGATGACGTTGACGCCTCGACGGAGCGCAAATTCGAGCGCGACATAAAGGTGGCACAGCAATTGCGCCGGCAGGCGGCAAAGCTGAACAATATCGGCATCAATTCGGGCAGCGACCTGCTGACGGTCAAGACCAAGCAGCTCAACCAGCGGGCGGAGCGCCTGGAGGAGGCGGCAGCACCCGCGCATCGCGAGAAATCGGCCGGCGCGATCAGGCTCGCCAATCGCGGCACGCACGCCAAAGTGCTGATCACGCTCGAAGATGCGGCGATCGAAACACCCGACGGCACGTTGCTGTTCAGGACTGGCAAGCGCCATATCTGCCAAGGCGACCGCATTGTCCTGCTCGGCCGCAACGGCGCCGGCAAGTCCCGTTTCGTCACCCTGATCCGCAATGCCATTGCCGAACCCGAAACCGTGCAGAGCGTGAAGGTGACGCCGTCGACGGTGCTCGGCTACAGCGACCAGGCGCTGTCGGGCATGAGCGCTAACGACACGCCGCTGGCGATGGTCTCGCGAAAATACGATGTCGGCGAGCAACGCGCCCGCACGCTGCTCGCCGGCGCCGGTGTCGCCATCGACATGCAGGAGCGCAAGATCGGCATGCTGTCCGGCGGCCAGAAGGCGCGGCTGATGATGCTGGCGCTTCGGCTTGCCAATCCTAACTTCTATCTGCTCGACGAGCCGACCAACCATCTCGACATCGACGGCCAGGAAGCCTTGGAATCGGAACTTCTGGCTCATCAGGCAAGCTGCGTGCTCGCCTCGCACGACCGCTCCTTCATCCGCGCCGTCGGCAACCGCTTCTGGCTGGTCGAGAAGCGCCGGTTGACGGAGGTCGACAGCCCCGAGGATTTCTTTCGTTCGGTGGCCGAGACAGTCACCTGACGACAGGCCCAGGGGCCGGCCTGTCGTGGGCCGGCCAAAATTTTCGACGATCTGTAGGATCGCATTTGCCTGCCACGTCCTTGGGATGCCGACACGATGATGCCGGTTTCAATCGAGGAGAAAGCATCATGTCCATTCTGTCATCCATTGGCCGCATCGCCGCCCGCTACGCGGCGACCCGCGCCCGTTACCGCAGCGAGCGCGCGCTCCTTTCACTGCCGATCGAATTGCGCAAGGATATCGGCTGGCCGGAAATCATCGTCGACGCGCAAAACGGCCCTCGGATTTGCAGGGCTCCCTGAGCGAGCGAGATGAAAGCGGCTGCCCAACCGGTTGCGGCAGGCGTCATTGACAGGCTCCAGGGCCACTTCAACCGCCGACGACCGGCACCTCGGTCGCGGCACTGAAAAAATCCCGTCGGCCGTGTAGGATCGCCGCCACCTCATTCGTCCTACGGTTCGCAAGGCCCAACCAAACGCAAAGAGGAGCAAAAAGATGAACGATCAGCCGCAAACCCAGCCTGCCGCGAAAGTCCTCGGCGGCTTGACGCCCTACCTTCAGCTGGACGGCGCCTTCAAGGCCGCCGAATTCTACAAGAAGGCCTTCGGCGCCGAGCAGGTGTTCTTCTATCCGCCCGATGAGCAGGGCCGCACCATGCACATCCACCTTCACATCAACGGCTCGACGCTGATGATCTCCGATTTCTATCCCGAGCAGGGGATGTCCCCGGTCAAGCCGCAGGGCTACACCATGCAACTCCATCTCGATGACGGCGACATCGAAGCCTGGTGGCAGCGCGCCGTCGATGCCGGCTGCGAAGTTGTTGTGCCGTTGCAAGTGATGTTCTGGGGCGATCGCTGGGGCAATATGCGCGATCCCTTCGGCGTCGAGTGGGCGATGAACGCGCCTGTGAAAAAGGCATAGGAGAAGCACGATGTCCTATGTTGATGGTTTCGTTCTCGCCGTGCCCAAGGCAAATCTCGACGCCTACAAGAAGATGGCTGGGCAAGCCGGCTCCATCTGGATGGAGTACGGCGCGCTCTCCTATGTCGAATGCATCGGCGACGACGTGCCCTATGGCGAGCTCACCTCGTTCCCGCGCGCCGTGCAGGCCAAGGATGACGAGGTCGTCGTGTTTGCATGGGTTGTCTACGAGTCGCGAAAACGGCGCGACGAAGTGATGGCGAAGATAATGGTCGACGAGCGGCTGAAGGCCGATTGGCCGACAATGCCGTTCGACGGCAAGCGCATGATCTTTGGCGGCTTCCAGTCGTTCATCGAGCTTTGACCCATCGCTTCGTCATCCTATGGCGGAGCAAGGAGCGAAGCGACGCGGCGCAGACCATAGGATCCATGCCGTGACCTAAAGGCGTTGCAACGGTGCAGGATTCTGCTCCGCTGCATCATTCGATCGAGGTCACGGAATGGATCCTAGGGTCTTCGCGACGGAGCTGCGCTCCTGCTTCGCCCTAGGATGACGAAGCTGAGATGCTTCGGCCGGCGACCAGCTCGCTACGCCAGCTTGTCCAGCAGCGGCTTCAGCCTGTCGCCATAGCGCCTCCACAGGTCGACTGACCCTTGGTACATCGGCTGGCGCACCTGCGCTGCGGAGGCCGTGCGCACGGGACGTTCGGTCTCGTGGAACGACAGCACCGCATCGTCCCAAGGCAGGCCGAGATGGGCGATCAGCGCCCGCGTCTGGCCTTCCTGGTCGGCGACGAAATCCTCGTAGCGCACATCATGCACGACGCCCGGCAGCATGGTGCGCCAATGCGCCATGATGTCGGTGTAGAGATTGTGGAAGTCGGCAAGCTCGCCAAGGTCGTAGCCGTAGCGATGGCTGTCGCCGCGGAAATGCACTTTGTAGATCGACAGGCAGGTCGCCGCAGCATCGCGCGCGCAATGGATGATCTTCGCCTTGGGCAGCATCAGATGGATGAAGCCGACCAGCAGGAAGTTGCCTGGCATCTTATCGGTGACGTGCCGGAAGCCGGGATAGCGGGCGTGCAGCATGTCGAGATAGGCCTGCCCCGCCTCGGCGAAGGCCTTGTCTTGCATGTCGGCGATCCCCCAGGGAAAGCCGCCTTGCATGCTCAGCGGAAACTGCTTGCCGACCGCCGTCTTCAGAATGCTGAGCTCGCCGGCGCCATAGACTTTTGGGTGGCTGGCGATGATCTGCTCGACCAGAGTCGTGCCCGAGCGCGGCATGCCGACGACGAAGATCGGCGTGTCGTCGGCGGTCGCGCTCGGCTTGTGCTTGTCGAAGAAGGCCTTGTCGAAGACCGCCTTCATCGCTTCGAATTCGTCGCGCGTTCTCGCCGCGTCGTAGTCGATGCCCTTGCGGCGGATGGCGTTGCCTTCGGCGAAATAGTCGAAGGCGCGGCCATAATCCTTCAGATCGTCATTCGCCTTGCCGAGGCCGAACGAAAGCTGCATGCGCGCCAGGCTGCCTTCAGGCGCCTTGGTATGCTGGGCCTCCATGCCGGCAAGCTCGGCGTCGCGCTCCTGCTGACGCTTGACCTGCGTCAGCAGCAGCCAGGCCTTCGCCATGCCGGGATCGATCGCCAGCGCCTGCCGGGCGAGATCGGCAGACTCGCCAAGCTTGCCCTTTTCCATCATGCCGACGCCCAGCCCATACAGAAGTTCGGCATCCTTCGGCCGGAACGTCAGCGCCTCGCGGAAGACGGCGAGCGCCCCGTCCAGCCGGCCCGCTTCCTGCAGCGTTTCGGCAAGCCCGATGCGGGCACGCACATGGAAGGGGTTGCGGCCGATCGTCCCGCGATAGATCTCTTCGGCACCCTCGAACTGGCCGAGCTGCTTCAGCGCCGAGCCGAGATTGTCGCGCGCCGCAAGCTGGTCCGGCCGGATGTCCACTGCGCCACGGAAGAAATCGACGGCAGCATCGACACGGCCAAGGTCGCGCATGACCGTGCCGAAATTGTTGAGGAAGTCGGCATTCTTCGGCTGCAGGGTCACCGACTGCTCGATGAGATCGAGCCCTTCCTCGCTTCGCCCGGTCTGATGCAGCAAAAGCCCGAGGAAATGCAGCGCGGCGGCATGGTTCGGCTTCTGCGCCAGCACCTGCCGATAGAGCGTCTCGGCCTCTTGCCGGCGCCCGGTCTGGTGCAGCTGCAGCGCCTGCTGCACATACCGATCGAGCACCGTGGGCGGCTGCCCTCCTGAACCCGATCTGGCGCCCGCGCCTGCCGCTCTTCTTTGATCTCTGTTGATGGGAAACCTGCCGTGTTTGTCCGCATGCCGGACCTAAGCCATACGGCCGGCAGTTTCAAGACGCACGGACATTGCCGCACGGGTCATGACACTTGGCGGGCAGGTCGCGCCCATCTCCCCGCCAAAACGGAGAGATGGGGACGCCTGTTCCTGCGTCGCTCAGCACGGGCCGTCGCCGACGATGCGATAGTCGGCAGCGCGAGCCTCGCATTCGTTCGGGAAGGTGCGCAGCTCGCCTCGACGGCGGGCACAGACGGGAGCGTATTCGCGCGTGCAAAAGGTCTGCTCGTCACCACCGCCGCCACCGCCGTCGCGGCATGGGCCATCTCGCACGATACGGTATCCCGCCCTGTCGGCGAGGCAGGCATTGGCGAAGGTCTGGCGGTCGCCGCCACGACGGGCGCAAACTGGCTCATATTCCCTGGTGCAGAATTGCGGCTCCGGCCTCGGTGGGCGCGGGCGCGGACCGGGCCCCTCGTCCACCACCACGGTGCAGGCGGCCAGAAGTGCCGACAGCAATAGAAGAGCAAAACCCTGTCGCGAGAAAAGCGTCACAAGAAATTTCATGAATATCTCCCTCGAGCCCCCGTCCCGGCGCAAAACACGCCTGCCGATCCTCGCTATTCCCTTGCCAAATGCAACCCCCGTTTGCGGAAGACCGGAGGCGTATCATACCGCCGCCCGCGTCTCGAATAGCATCGTGGCATGCGCTCTGGACCATGCTCGAACAGGCTCTGGCCGATGACCGGACCGGAGGCCAGGTCTATCGAAACCTTGCGTTGCGAAGCGCCCATCGGGGTGCCTCGCGGCCCCTGTCTTGCAACCATCACGTTTCCGTGCGATAAATTTTGTGTTCGGGCATTTGCGACCCGGAGAGCGGAACGTTTTGGACGACCTTTCCCCGATACTGTGAATCTCTGACGGCCCCGTTTTCGGCGGGGGGTTTGACCATGCGCCAATGCATGACTGCCGAAGCAACCACCGGGACTTGCCCACGGCGCCAGGCGGCGGGCAAACCACAAGACTGACACGGGTGAAGGAGTTTCCCCAATGGCCCAGACCGGCACCGTTAAATTCTTCAACGCGACCAAAGGCTTCGGCTTCATCACGCCCGATGGCGGCGCCAAGGACGTATTCGTCCACATTTCGGCGATCGAGGCTTCGGGCCTGCGCACGCTGGTCGACGGCCAGAAGGTCACTTTCGACGTCGAGCCCGACCGCATGGGCAAGGGCCCGAAGGCGGTCAATCTCCGCGCTGCCTGATCCGTCTGGCCCGCGTTCGTCCACGCGGACCAGCGAAGCAAGCTGCAAGGTCATGAACCGGCTTCCAGGCCGGGATTGAGTTTTTGAAGGCGCGACGGTCATCCGTCGCGCCTTTTCCATGCCGCTAAATGCTTGCCGGCGCGTGCAAAAACTTTCTCTTGCCGATAGCGCTAAAATAAAGGACAAATTTCCATTCGGGCATTTGCCGGCCCGAGACTGGAGTTTATGGGATCAAAGGGAGCTTCCCATGCCGCAGACCGGCACCGTCAAATTCTTCAATCATGCCAAAGGCTTCGGCTTCATCACGCCGGACGATGGCGCGAAGGATGTCTTCGTCCATATTTCGGCCGTGCAGGCGTCGGGTCTTCCCGGTCTGGAGGATGGGCAGAAAGTGACATTCGACACCGAGCCGGACAAGCGCGGCAAGGGTCCGAAGGCCGTCAATCTGTCGATCGGCTAAGCCGGCTCAAGACAGATCGGACGGAGGCTGATGAGGCGGGTCCACTCCCGCCCGACCAATAGTTTGCCGCGTGCGTTTTGATCAATCCGGCGAATTTTCGTTCAGCCCCCGTTCAGCCACGGTCTTCTACTAATCTTCGCTAAAACCGGTCCGCATCCCCTGAAATTACCCGGGCCGGCACGAAGGAGACCGAAATGAACCGAATTCTCAAGACCGCCATCCTGTCCGCGGGCATCGCCGCGACCATTTTGGCCACCTTGCCGGCGGCCAATGCCGATGACTGGCGCTGGCGCCGTCATCACCACAACCATGGCGACGCCCTCGCCGCCGGCGTTGTCGGCCTTGCGGCCGGCGCCCTGATCGCGGGTGCGCTGAGCAACCCGCAGCCCCGCTACAGCTACTACGACGACGATTATGACTATCGTTATGTGCGGCCGGCGCCGGTTCGCCGCTACTATGTGGAACAGCCGCGTGTCGTCTATGCCGACCGCTACGCCGAACCGTGGACCCGTGCCTGGTACGAATACTGTTCGGACCGCTACCGGTCCTTCAATTCCCGCACCGGCACGTTTACGGGCTATGACGGCGACCAGCATTTCTGCGTCGCCAACTGAGGCAGGCTTTCTGTTTCGAACCAAAAGCGCCGCCCATGGGGTGGCGCTTTTTTTGTTCAACGGCGAGCCGTCAGGTTAAGAACGGATTGGTCCGCCGCTCCTCGCCGAAGCGGCCACCCGGACCATGGCCGCAGATGAAGCCGATGTCGTCGCCAAGCGGCAGGAGCTTCTCCTTGATCGAGGCGATCAGCGTCGCATGGTCGCCGCCAGGCAGATCGGTGCGCCCGACCGAGCCGCGAAACAACACGTCGCCGACATGGGCGAACTTGGCCGCACGGTTGTAGTAGACGACATGGCCAGGTGCATGACCCGGACAATGCAGGACTTCAAACGAATGCGCTCCGAATGACACGGTCTCGCCTTCGGTGAGGAAACGGTCAGGCACGCAATTGCGCACGGCATCGGTGATGCCGAAGCGCTTTGCCTGGTTCTCCAGATTCGCGAGCAGCGGCCTGTCGGCCTCATGCGGGCCAATGATGTCGACGCCGAGCGCCTCCTTCAACTCCATCGCGCCGCCGGCATGATCGATATGGCCGTGCGTGATCCAGATCGCACCGGCGGTGATCGCATTGTCCTTCAGCACCGCCAGCACCTTGTCGATGTCGCCGCCCGGGTCGACGACGACGCCCTGTTTGTCGTCCATGTCGAACAGGATCGTGCAGTTCTGCTGGAAGGGCGTGACCGGCACGATACCGGCATTGAGCTGACCCATGCTTGACCTTTCGCTGCATTGGAGCGCGGCATCCTCTCGGACGCGCAACAAGCTCCAGTTCTGTGAAAACCGGCTCTGATGTAAAGCCACATGCGAACCGCGTCCACCGCCGGGGGCCATCTCGAATGGCCAAAAAACAAATGGGCGGCCGAAGCCGCCCATGCGAAAAGCCCGATGTCTCGAGGCTTACTTCTTCATAGCATTCATGACCGCGCCGATGATGCCGGTCAGGATGGCGCCGCCGCCAGCGCCGCCGAGGATGTTCTCCAGGTTCAACGCGCTGCCCAATCCGCCCGCTGCCGCCGCAGCCGCTGCAGGATCGACCGTACCGCCGCCCAGAAGGCTGCCGAGGATGGCCGCGCCGCCGACACCGCCAATCGCGCCGCCCAGGATTTTGGGAAGCTGACCCAACGCCGCTTGCTTGAGCGCCGCGCCCACCGCCTGACCACCGATGATACCCGTAATCACCTGAACAATGATCGGAAGAAGCGTGTTCATGTCCATATTTCCAGTCCCTCCATGACTGTCAGCCTCCCGGGCCGACGCCATCATGAGACGCTGAAATGGATGAAAGTCAAATGCAGAGATGCTGAAATAAAAGGGGCGGCTCGAAAACCGCCCCTGCTTGACAAAAAAGCTGTGACTTTCGTTATTCTGCAGCAATCGCATGCTTTGGTTGCACTGCAGCAGAATAGTCATTCATCAGTGACTTGGCGATCTCGCCGACCTCGAATCGGTAGGGTCCGATCTCCGCCACCGGCGTTACTTCAGCCGCCGTCCCGGTGAGGAAGCACTGCTCGAAGCCTTCGAGTTCTTCCGGCATGATGACGCGTTCGATCACTTCGATCCCACGATCCTTGGCGAGGCCGATGACCGTGCGGCGGGTGATGCCGTCGAGGAAGCAATCGGGCTTCGGCGTATGGATCTTGCCGTCCTTGACGAAGAAGATGTTGGCGCCGGTTGCTTCGGCGACTTGGCCGCGCCAGTCGAGCATCATGGCGTCGGCATAGCCCTTGGCCTCGGCTGCATGCTTGGACATGGTGCAGATCATGTACAGGCCGGAGGCCTTCGATTTCGACGGCGCGGTGCGCGGGTCGGGGCGGCGCCATTCCGCCATGTCGAGGCGGATGCCCTTCAGCTTCTGCGCCGGGTCAAAATAGCTCGGCCACTGCCAGATGGCGATGGCGCAATTGATGCGGTTGTTCTGCGCCGAGACGCCCATCTGCTCGCTGCCGCGCCAGGCGATCGGGCGCACATAGGCGTCCTGAAAACCTTGCTTCTTCAAGAGCGTGCGGCAGGCGTCGTCGAGATCGGCGACCGAATAGGGTATCTTGAAGCCAAGCAGCCGCGCCGATTCATGCAGGCGCTCGGTATGCTCGGTGAGCTTGAATATCTCGCCGCCATAGGCGCGCTCGCCCTCGAAAACGGCACTGGCGTAGTGCAGGCCATGGGTCAGCACATGGACCTTGGCGTCGGCCCATTTGACGAACTCGCCGTTCATCCAGATGAAGCCGTCCAACTGGTCAAAAGGAACGGATGCCATGATAACCTCCCGCGGGTGCCACCCCGCATATCGTTGTATCGTTGTGTGTTTCGTGTCAGCCGCACCTGGCGACCGGGTTCTCAAAGCGTAAGCGGATATTTAAGCTCTGGCAAACTCAGGAAGTTCCGGAAAAACGGCATCCTCTTGCCTTTTCGTTCGCAATCCGCCGAAAAGCTTGTCAAAAATTACCATTGCCGGGAAATTGCGTCAATAGTACTGACATAATTCCCCTTCGCATGGAGACGAGATGACGGATCGAAGCCCCGCAGCCGGAAAACCGATCAGGACGGCGATCACCGACGAGGACGGCATTGACTTCGCTATCATCGAACTGTTTTTCTTTGCCTATCGCGACTTTACCTCCGATCCCGATCAGATCCTGGCCGACTACGGCTTTGGCCGCGCCCACCATCGTGTCCTGCACTTCGTCAACCGCAGGCCGGGCCTGACGGTGGCCGAGCTGCTCGACGTGCTGAAGATCACCAAGCAGAGCCTGGCGCGCGTGCTCAAGCAGTTGATCGACACCGACCACATCGTCCAACTGCAGGGTCCTCGCGACCGCCGCCAGCGCGAACTCTACCCGACGGCCAAGGGCCGCGCGCTGGCGCTGGCGCTGGCGCGGCCACAGTCACGCCGCATCCGTGCTGCATTGGAAGATTCCGGAACCAACGAACGCGCCTCGATCGAACGCTTCCTGGAAGCGATGGTCAATCCGGAACTAAGAGCGCAGATTGACATTGTGCCTGCGAAAATATCGGGGAAGAGCCATGGAGACCATTGAGAGGGTTGATCATCCGACTGCACCGGACGATGACGCGCCGCATCTGCTTGTGGTCGATGACGACACCCGTATCCGCAACCTGCTGAAGCAGTACCTGTCCGAGAACGGCTTTCGCGTCACCGTCGCCGGAAACTCCGGCGAGGCCAGGCGAAAGCTTGCCGGTCTCGATTTCGACCTGCTTGTGCTCGACGTCATGATGCCGGGCGAAACCGGCGTCGATCTCACCAAGGCGCTGCGGGCGGAAAAGAACGTGCCGATCCTCATGCTCACCGCGCTGTCCGAGACCGACAGCCGCATCACCGGGCTCGAGGCCGGCGCCGACGACTATCTGCCGAAGCCGTTCGACCCGCGCGAGCTGATCCTGCGCATCAACAACATCCTGCGCCGCGGCGGCCCGGCGACGACGCCAAAGGTCGAGCAGCTGGTGTTCGGCCCCTATACGTTCCAGATCGCCAGGCGCGAATTGAAGCGTGGCGGCGAGGCGCTGAAACTGACCGACCGCGAGCAGGAGATCCTGGCGATCTTTGCGGCGCGGGCCGGCGAGACGATCCCGCGCCATGAACTGGTCGGCGACGATTCGGAAGTCGGCGAGCGCACCATCGACGTCCAGATCAACCGGTTGCGCCGCAAGATCGAGCGCGATCCGTCCAACCCGGTCTGGCTGCAGACGGTGCGCGGTATTGGGTATCGGCTCAGCGTGGAATAGAGTGCCGCCAGCGGCCCGAATGGCTGCCGACGAGCGGAAGGGCGAATGGCGACTACGCAGCTGGACAGGCCGGGAAATGGCGGCTTGAGTGATCGCTTGATGCGAAAACTGAAAGCCATGCCGCGCGCCTGGAACAGGTTCTGGCGTCTCGTTGCCCTTTACATGCCGAAGCGGCTCTATGCCCGCTCGCTGATCATCGTCATCGCGCCGATGATCCTGTTGCAGTCGGTGGTCGCCTTCGTCTTCATGGAACGCCACTGGCAGACCGTGACGCAGCGCCTGTCGCAAGCGACCGTGCGCGACATCGCCGCCATCATCGACATGATGGAGACCTATCCGCATGATGCCGACTACGCCAACATCATCCGCATCGCCCAGGACAGGATGCAGCTGAAGGTCGACCTGCTGCCGCCCGACCCGCTGCCGCCGCCTGGCCCGAAACCGTTCTTCTCGATCCTCGACGAGATCCTCTCGGCTGAGATCACACGGCAGATCAACCGTCCGTACTGGATCGACACCGTCGGCAATTCCAACATCGTCGAGGTGCGCATCCAGCTCGAGGGCAAGGTGCTGCGCGTCTTCGTGCGCCGCAGCCAGGCCTATGCGTCGAACACCCACATTTTCCTGATCTGGATGGTCGGCACCTCGCTGGTGCTGCTGATGATCGCCATTCCCTTCCTGCGCAACCAGATCCGGCCGATCCTGACGCTCGCCGAAGCTGCCGAAAGCTTCGGCAAGGGCCGGCCGATGCCCCGCGATTTCCGCCCCCGCGGTGCCGAGGAAGTCCGCCGCGCCGGCTTTGCCTTCATCCAGATGCGCGAGCGCATCGAACGCCAGATCGAGCAGCGCACCGCCATGCTGACCGGCGTCAGCCATGATCTCAGAACCATCCTGACCCGCTTCAAGCTGCAGCTGGCGCTGGCCGGCGGCAAGACCGAAACCAAGGCGGCGCTAGACCAGGACATCGACGACATGCAGTCGATGCTCGAAGGCTATCTGGCCTTTGCCCGCGGCGAGGCCTCGGAAGACCCCGGCCGTTTCGATCTCGGTGCCTATTTCCAGAAGCTCGGCGAGGAGGCCGCGCTGCGCAAATGCAAGCTGTCGACCACGCTTGTCGGCGATCCCGACATGCATGTGCGGCCCAATGCGTTTGCCCGCCTGCTGTCCAACGTCATCGGCAATGCCTTCCGCTACGCCAAAACCGTCGAGATCAATGCCAACCATGGCCGCGGCTCGCTGGTCGTCACTATCGACGACAATGGGCCGGGCGTTCCGCCGGACAAGCGCGAGGAAGTGTTCAAGCCTTTCCTACGGCTTGACCAGGCGCGCAATCTCGACGCCAGCGGCACCGGCCTCGGTCTTTCCATCGCCCGCGATATCGCCCGCAGCCATGGCGGCGACATCACGCTGGAAGACAGTCCGCTCGGCGGCCTGCGCGCCATCATAACGGTTCCCGCGTGATCTGCAGGCAGGGGGGCTTCATCCGCCCGTCATGAAACCATGGTGAAGAGCGCGCATGAAGCGCGCGATTTCAATTGATTCGGCTCTGACGCCTCCCTTCGACGCCGTGCCGGCCCGGGTGCGCTGGAGCGAAGCGAGGGCTGCCGCATGGTCGCCGTTCCGGCATCGTATCAAGGCAAACGACGACCTTTCCAGCAAAGGGCCGCCATGCGCATATTGATGGTCACCGACGCCTGGCGCCCGCAAGTCAACGGCGTTGTCCACACGCTGGAGCGGCTCACCGAAACGTTGAAATCCTTCGACGTCGAGGTCGGCTTCCTGACGCCGAACATCTTCCGCACCTTGCCGCTGCCGACCTATCCCGACATAAGGCTGGCGCTGACCACGCCAGGCCATGTCGCGCGCCTGATCGAGGCGCGCAAGGCCGACCACATCCACATCGTCACCGAAGGTCCGCTGGGCATCATGGCCCGCCGCTATTGCCGCAATGCCGGCCGTCCCTTCACCACCAGCTATCACACGCGCTTTCCCGAATATCTGAGCGCACGCTTGCCTGTCCCGGAAAGCTGGGCCTATCGCTGGCTGCGCGATTTCCACAATTCGGGACAAGGCACGCTGGTCGCCACCCAGTCGCTTGCCGACGATCTGGCGGCACGCGGCTTCAACAAGCTGAGGCCCTGGACGCGCGGCGTCGACACCGACCATTTCCGGCCGGAAAAGCGCAAGGATCTGGGCTTTCCGGGTCCGGTGTTCCTCTGCGTCGGCCGCGTCGCGATCGAAAAGAACCTGACCGCCTTCCTCGACCTCGAACTGCCCGGCAGCAAGGTCGTCGTCGGCGAAGGGCCGGAACTGGCCAAGCTCAAGGCGCGCTATCCGAACGCGCATTTCCTCGGCCACCGCCCGAATGACGAACTGGCCGAGATCTATGCCTCGGCCGATGTCTTCGTCTTTCCGAGCCGCACCGACACGTTCGGCAACGTCATCATCGAAGCTTTAGCCAGCGGCACGCCGGTCGCCGCCTATCCGGTTACCGGGCCAATCGATATCGTCGGCGACGGCATCGGCGGCGCGGTGTCGAACGACCTACGCGAGGCGTCACTCGCCGCCCTCAATGTCGACCGCGCCGAAGCGCGCGAACGCGCCATGCGTTATAGTTGGAAGGCCTGCGCGGAAATGTTTCTCGATACGGTCGAGGAAGCACTGGGGACGACGCGGAAGCTGGCCGCCTAAAACAACCTGCCGCCGTCCGGCACCTTGCGCTCGATCGCGCCGAGTACCACGGCTCCCTCCTCGTCGGGAAAGCCGAGCGTCAGGACTTCCGACATGAACGGGCCGATCTGGCGCGGTGGGAAATTGACCACCGCGAACACCTGCCGGCCGATCAGCGTTTCCGGCGCATAGTATTTGGTAATCTGCGCCGAGGATTTCTTCACCCCGATCGCCGGACCGAAATCGATCTTCAGCTTGAACGCCGGCTTGCGTGCTTCGGGAAAGGGCTCGGCCTCGATGATCGTGCCGGCGCGGATGTCGACACGGTCGAAATCGGCAAAGCTGATCTCGGGCTTGCGTGCGTTGCTCGAACTCATTCGGCTCAGGCGTTTCCGTAGGTCTCGAACAACACGCCGGCGAGCGCGTCCTTGGCCGAGGTTCCCGACCAGACGACGAACTGGAACGCCTGGAAATAGCATTCGCAGGCTTCCAGCGCCGACGACAAAAGCACTTCGACCTGCTGGCTCGACGGCTCGACTCCGCCGGCCAGCAGCAGCGACTGGCGGAACATGATCGCGCCTTCCTGCTCCCAGAGGTCGAAATGGCCGAACAGCATCTGCTCGTTGATCAGCGACAACAGCCGCATCACTTCGAGCGCGCGTGCCTCCGGCACCTTGATATCGAAGGCGCAGGCCAGATGCAGCGCCTCAAAATCCTCCATCCAGGAGAATGAAACATGATAGTCGGTCCAGCTGCCGGCCACCGAAATCGAAATCTCGTCGTCGCCTGCCCGCTCGAACGACCAGTCATTGTTATGCGCCACCTGTTCGATGACGTCCACCGGGTGGATTTCGCGGGAGAATTCGAGTTCGAGAAGTTCCATGGAATGCTTCCTGTCGTTCTGGGAGCGCCACCACACGCTCCGCGGGAGAGGCACACACAACGAACAATCTTGTCTAGAACTCGGACGGCCAGGACCTTCTCAAACGCAAAGACCCCAGACCGGACCCCACCGCCCGGCGCATGACCCTGCTCCGAATCATGCAACAAATTCAGTCTATTGATCGGGAGTCGCGTGAACAGCCCAATTTTTCGCACTGCGTCATTCGCATGTGGAAAGGCGCTGTCACAAAGATTCATGCAATGCCGGTAAGCGATTCACGGCAAAGCGCTTTTTCGGATCGTGCTTTGTGGAAAAGTTTAAGATTATTTTTTTGATTTGGGCTTTGCCGCCGCCGCTGGTGCGGCCTGTCCGGTCAGTTCGGCAAGCTTCGCCTCCAGCGCTTCGATGCGCGCGGCAAGGCGGGTGTTCTCTTCCCGCGCCTTCGCGGCCATCTCGCGCGCGGCTTCGAACTCCTCGCGCTGCACCACGTCCATCGAGTTCAGGATGCGCTCGGCCTGCCCTTTGAAGGCGGTCTCCATTTCGCGTCGAACCCCCTGAGCGGCCCCGGCGGCGTCCGTCATCAGCTTGGCGAATTCATCGAGAATGCGGTTCGGTCCGGTCGACATGGCAAATCCTCGCTTAATTGGTTTGACGTAGTGGCGCCGCGCGCGGAATGCAAGAACGTTGAAGCTGGTGCGGCATTGCACCTCGATAGGCTGGCCTGTACCTGATGGCGCCACGTCGCCTATTGTAGTTCCTTCAAGTCGACTTGCGTCAAGCAACGAGTCGCTCTCAATCAGGGTTCAACCAATGGCAACGCCTCCGCGCCGACCGACAAATCCGATGGCAGCCGCTGAGGCCGCCTTCAAGCCGATCAAAAAGCCGGCGCCGCCAATTCGTGAGCCCGCGGCTGCACCGAACGTCAGGGAGCTTGTTTCGATCAGGATCGATCGAGCCGTGCTCGACCATTTTCAAGAAGATGGTCCTGGGTGGCAGGACAGGATCAATGACGCCCTCAGGCAAATGGTCGCCGGCAAGCCGCAGGGTTGAGTCCGCCATCGGCGACGACTAGGGCAACCTCCACCTTGCCTTGACCCTGCCAAAACCCTGCCGCATGGTCCGCGCCCGAACGTGACCGCACCCTTGGAGGCCCTGTTGAGCGAATATTTCCTGCTGCCGCTGGCCTCCCTGCCCTTTCCCAACATCAACCCGGTCATCGTCCAGATCGGGCCGCTGGCGGTGCATTGGTATGGCGTCGGCTATATCGTCGGCATTCTCTTTGCCTGGTGGTACGCCAAGCGTCTCGTCACCAATACCAGGCTGTGGCCGGACGGCGTCTTGCCGATGAAGCCCGAGGATCTCGACGATTTCATCGTCTGGGCGGCCATCGGCGTCGTGCTGGGCGGCCGCACCGGCTATGTGCTGTTCTATGATCTGCCGCGCTACATCGCCCACCCGCTCGACATCTTTGCGGTCTGGCAGGGCGGCATGTCGTTCCATGGCGGCCTGCTCGGCGTCATCCTCGCCATGACCCTGTTTTCGCTCAAGCGCGGCATCCGCACCTGGTCGCTGTTCGACGTCGTGGCGGCCGGCGTGCCGGTCGGCCTCGGCCTGGTGCGCGTCGCCAACTTCATCAACTCCGAACTCTGGGGCCGGCCGACAGACGTGCCGTGGGCGGTGGAATTTCCCAATGGCGGGCCGTTTTCGCGCCATCCCAGTCAGCTCTACGAAGCGCTGCTCGAAGGCCTGGTGCTGTTCATCGTGCTGCGCATCCTCACCCATTCGCGCCTCAAGCTGAAGACGCCGCGCTTCGTCGGCGGCGCTTTCATCTGCGGTTACGGCCTGTCGCGCATCTTCGTCGAATTCTTCCGCGAGCCCGACCAGCAGCTCGGTTATCTCTTGGGCACCAACTGGCTGACCATGGGCATGATCCTTTCGACGCCCATGGTGTTGGCCGGCATCTGGGCGATGGTAACCGCAAAGCCGGTCACGCAGCCGCAGCCGGCATGACGCGGCTGAAAGCCCGCATCGTCGACCTGATCGGCGCACTGGGGCCGATCCCCGTCAACGAATACATGGCGCTGTGCCTGTTCGACCCGCAGGACGGCTACTACACGACACGCGAACCTTTCGGTGCGGGCGGCGACTTCGTCACCGCGCCGGAAATCAGCCAGATGTTCGGCGAACTGGTCGCTGTCTGGCTCTACCAGGCCTGGCAGGCGATCGGCCGGCCAATGCCGGTCACCGTCGCTGAAATCGGCCCCGGCCGCGGCACGCTGATGAAGGACATGCTGCGGGCCTTTTCGCGACTCGATGCGGCACTCGTAGCCGACGCCTCGTTCGCCATGATCGAAACCAGCCCGCGCCTGACCGGCGTCCAGAAACGGACACTTTCAGGCCAATCGGTGACGCTGGGTTGGCACGAAACCATCGATACGATGCCGAAGGCGCCCCTGCTCATCGTCGGCAATGAACTGTTCGATGCCGTTCCCATCCGGCAATTCATCCGCGCCGGCGCAGGCTGGCGCGAACGGATGGTTGGCCTCGACGAGGCGGATGCTTTGCGCTTCTTCGCCGGCGCCGGCTCCATCGACCCGTCCTTGCTGCCGGGTGACGCCGCCGATGCGCCGGAAGGATCTGTTGTCGAGGTGGCGCCGGCCCGCAGCGCGCTGATGGCGTCTATCGCCGAAAGAATCGCCGGACAGGGCGGCGCCGGCCTGTTCATCGACTATGGTCATCTCAGACCCGGCGTCGGCGACACGCTGCAGGCCTTGCGCAAGCATGATCACGACAATGTGCTGGCCAATCCGGGCGAGGCTGACCTCACCGCCCATGTCGACTTCGCCGCCCTTGCCGCGACGGTTCGGGCGCACGGCCTCGATGCGCAGGTGACGACGCAGGGCGACTTCCTGCTCGGCATGGGCCTTGTCGAGCGCGCCGGCCAGCTTGGCGCCAAAGCCGATGAGCAGGCCCGGCAGGCGATTTCCGACGCCGTCGAACGCCTGGCCGGACCGGACGCGATGGGCGGGCTGTTCAAAGTGTTGAAAATTCAGCCTAAAACGAGTGCTTCCTGACCAGGATACGACTCATGGCCGGCATCAGGGTCGTGCTACCTCTCCGAACTTCGCCTTGACGAAATCGCCCGCGCGGACAACAAACCCATCCATGCTGAATCAGACCAATCCGGATCCCGTTCGGTCGCCCTTGCTGGACGAGGCGAGAGCGCAAGGCATCCGCCACGGCTATTTCACCCGCATTGGCGGTGTCTCCAGCGGCATCTACCGCGGCCTCAACATCGGCACCGGCTCGAACGATGACCAGGCACTGGTGCGTGAGAACCGCCGTCGCGTCGCCGACTGGATGGGCGTGCCCGCGAACCATCTGTTGACCGCGCATCAGATCCACTCGCCCGATGTCGTCATCGCCAGGGAGCCCTTCCGCGGCGAACGGCCAAAGGCGGACGCCGTCGTCACCGACCGGCCGGGCATCGCCGTCGGCGCCTCCACGGCCGATTGCGGACCGGTCCTGTTCGCCGACGCCGAGGCGCGCGTCATCGGCGCCGCGCATGCCGGTTGGAAAGGTGCACTCACCGGCGTGCTTGAGAACACGATTTCCGCGATGGAGGGCTTAGGGGCTCGCCGCGAACGCATCGTCGCCGTCCTCGGCCCCTCCATCGGTCCGGAAAACTACGAGGTCGGGCCGGAATTCGTCGCCCGCTTCGTCGACGCGGACGCCGGCAATGCGCGCTATTTCGCACCTTCGGCAACGACCGGCCATGCGATGTTCGACCTCAACCTCTACACGGTCGACCGGCTCACCAAAGCCGGCGTGCAGGCCGAGGGGCTCGGCCGCTGCACTTACGCCGAGGAAGACCTTTTCTACTCCTACCGGCGCACCACGCACCGCAAGGAAGCGGATTACGGACGACAGGTTTCAGCAATTGTCTTGGAGAATGAATGATGGCGTTGCATTTCGAACGCTCGGAATTTGACGCCCGGCGTGACCGGCTGATGATCGAGCTCGCCGAGAAGAAGCTCGACGCCGTGCTCCTGTTCGCGCAGGAGAGCATGTACTGGCTGACCGGCTACGACACGTTCGGTTTCTGTTTCTTCCAGTGCCTGGTGGTGAAGGCCGACGGCTCGATGGTGTTGCTCACCCGCTCGGCCGACCTGCGCCAGGCGCGCCACACCTCGATCATAGACAACATCGTGCTATGGACCGACCGCGACGGCGCCAATCCGGCGATCGACCTGCGCAACCTGCTCAACGAACTCGACCTGCTCGGCGCCCGCATCGGCGTCGAATACGATACCCATGGCCTGACCGCCTACAATGGCCGGCGCCTCGACGAGCAGCTGCAGACCTTCGGCCAGATCGCCGATGCCTCGGGCATCGTCAGCCGGTTGCGCCTGTTCAAGAGCCCGGCCGAAATCGCCAAGGCGGAAAAGGCCGCGAACCTCTCCGACGACGCGCTCGATGCGGCCCTGCCGCTGATCAAGCAGGGCGGCGACGAGGCGCTGATCCTCGCCGCCATGCAAGGTGCGATCTTTGCCGGTGGTGGCGATTATCCGGCCAATGAGTTCATCATCGGCTCGGGTATCGATGCCCTGCTCTGCCGCTACAAGGCCGGGCGCCGCAAGCTGACCAAGAACGACCAGCTGACGCTCGAATGGGCCGGGGTCTTCCATCACTACCATGCCCCGATGATGCGCACAGTGCTGACCGGCAAGGTGTCGAAGCGCCATCAGGAGCTGTTCGATGCCGCGCATGCGGCACTTCTGGCGGTGGAGAAGGCAATGACGCCCGGCAACACCTTCGGCGACGTCTTCGACGCGCACGCCCGCACGCTCGAGGCGCACAACCTGACCAAGCACCGGCTAAATGCCTGCGGCTACTCCGTCGGCGCGCGCTTCACCCCGTCCTGGATGGACATGCCGATGTTCTACCAGGGAAATCCCGAGCCGATTGCGCCCAACATGACGCTGTTTTCCCACATCATCATCATGGACTCCGAAACCGAGACGGCGATGACGCTAGGCCGAACCTACCTGACCACCGAATCCCAGCCGAAGCCGCTCTCCCGCCATGATCTCGACTTGATCGTGCAGTGAATCCATAATGAGAGGGGGGCGCGTTCATCAGGGCATACGTCGCCAAGGAGTTGTCAGGCAAATGAGACGATCGCATGTGACGACCGTGTCATTGCTTTTGGCGTTGGCTCTGTCTGCCTGCACCAATGCCAAGGACGTGCTCGAACCCTCGGCCATCACCCCACCGACGACATCGGCGCAGACGCTGCCAGGCACATCGGGGCCGGCCACGTCGGGCAGCACCACGGCCGCCGCCCCTGCCCCGGCACCACCCTCGGCTGCTCCGGCTGGATCGTCACCTGTCTCGCCGGCCCAGAGCGCCGCCCTGTCGAAGACGCGGCTACAGGTCGCACCGATCGTCGGCGCCTCCGTCGAGGCCGCGACGCCGCTGACGGCGGAGCTTCAGGCGCGCGCCAGGCAGCGCGGCATCACGCTCGCCGGCAGCACCGACCAGACCGCCACGCATGTGCTGAAGGGCTACTTCTCGACAATGTCGGAAGGCAGCGACACCACCGTCATCTATGTCTGGGACGTCTATGATCCCGCCGGCAACCGGCTGCATCGCATCAACGGCCAGCAGAAGGCGCCCTCGGTCAAGGGCGGCGAAGGCTGGACAGCGGTGGCTCCGGCGACCATGCAGGGCATCGCCGACCAGACGATCGACCAGTTTGCCACGTGGCTCGGCGGACAAGCCGGGTGAGCTGTTGCAGGCTTTCCTCGGGGGCAGGTCTTTCTTGAGATTAGCCGGCGGATTCCCGATCACGAGACTTGCAATACCGGCACGGGCCGCTAAAAGCCCGCTTAAGAGGCTCATGAGAGTCTGTAGGGTCTCTCCATCCTTCGCCAGGAACGGTGCATGAAGCTCTTCGCGGGCAATTCCAACAGGGTGCTGGCCGAAGCGGTCGCTCGCTATCTCAACATCCCACTGGGCAAGGCCAGCGTCAGGCGCTTCGCCGATCAGGAGATCTTCGTCGAGATCCAGGAGAACGTGCGCGGCGAGGATGTCTTCATCCTGCAGTCGACCTCCTTCCCGACCAACGATCATTTGATGGAACTGCTCATCATGATCGACGCCTTCATGCGCTCCTCGGCCAAGCGCATCACGGCGGTCATCCCCTATTTCGGCTACGCCAGGCAGGACCGTCGCGCCTCCGGCCGCACGCCGATCTCGGCCAAGCTGGTCGCCAACATGATCACCCGCGCCGGCGTCGACCGCGTGCTGACGCTCGATCTTCATGCTGGCCAGATCCAGGGCTTCTTTGACATCCCGACCGACAATCTGTTCTCGGTGCCGGTGATGGCCCGCGACGTGAAGGCGAAATACAAGCAGCTCGCCAATGTCGTCGTCGTGTCGCCCGATATCGGCGGCGTGGTGCGGGCACGTGCACTGGCCAAGCGTTTCGACGCTCAGCTCGCCATCGTCGACAAGCGCCGCGAGCGCCCCGGCGAATCCGAGGTCATGAACATCATCGGCGCGGTCGCCGGCAAGGATTGCCTGTTGATCGACGACATCGTCGATTCCGGCGGCACGCTGTGCAACGCAGCCGATGCGCTTCTGGCCAATGGCGCCACCAGCGTCACCGCCTACATCACCCACGGCGTTTTGTCCGGCGGCGCCGTCGCCCGCATCAGCGGCTCGAAGCTGCAGGAGCTGGTGATCACCGATTCCATCCAGCCGACCCAAGGCGTGCTCGACGCCCCCAACATCCGCGTCATCTCGATCGCCGACCTGATGGGCGAAGCGATCTCGCGCACGGCGACCGAAGAATCGGTGTCGAGCCTGTTCGACTAGACATCCACACCTTCCGCGATAGCCCTGCATGTGTCGCGAGCAGAGGTTTCCTTACGCGCGTACCATGGCATACTGCCCCCTCAAACAATGGAGGAGTAGCAGATGCCAATCCGGCGAAGGACTTTGCTTGGGCTTGCCGTTTCCGTCGCGGCTATCTTTTCGGCGCCGGCAGCTTGGGCCGCCGACTTTCCGGATCGGACAATCACACTGGTTGTCCCCTTTTCTGCGGGCGGTTCCACGGATTTGGTCGCCCGACTCGTCGCCAACAAGATGTCCGAAAAGCTCGGGCAGCAGATTGTCGTCGAAAACGTGGGAGGGGCCGGCGGCAGTATTGGCGCCAGCCAGGTCGCCCGGGCCGAACCGGACGGCTACACAATCCTTATGGGCACCGTTGCGACACACGCCCTCAACCCTCTGATCCTAAAGACAAAGCCCTACGATGCGGAGAAGGATTTTGCTCCGATATCGCTGCTTGTGCTGGTGCCGAACGTTTTGGTCGTAAACCCTCAGTTTCCTGCCAAAGACGTCAAGGAACTGATCGAGATGCTGAAGAAGGACCCGGACAAATACGCCTACGCCTCATCAGGCAACGGCACCCCGCTTCATCTTTCCGGTGAGCTTTTCAAATCGATGGCCGGCGTGAGCATGCAGCACATACCCTACAAGGGCGCCGGACCGGCCTTGAACGACGTCATCGGCAATCAGGTGCCGATAATGTTCGACAACCTGCCGTCTTCATCGGGACATATCAAAAGCGGAACGCTGAGGGCTCTGGGCGTTACCACCAAGGAGCGTGTTCCCTCCTTCCCTGACGTACCGGCAATTGCCGAAACCATTCCGGGCTATGAAACCTATAGCTGGAATGCTCTGTTTGCACCCGCAGGCACCCCGGCGGACGTGATCGCCGTGCTTCAGAAGGCAGCAGCCGAATCCCTGAAGGATCCCGATGTGATCGCCCGCATGGGCCAATTCAGCGCCTCGATCGTAGCCTCCAGCCCGGAGGAGCTTGCCAGCCACGTGAAGGCTGAGCTCGCCAAGTGGGAGCCGATCGTCAAGGCCAGCGGCGTTCAGCTGGATTAGACAGTTTGACGCAATTCCAGGAAACCGCTGCGCTTTCCTGGAATTGCTTCACGGCGCCGGACCATCGAGCCGAGGCGGAGCCCGCCGCATGCCTTCGCCATTGTCGCGCGCGCCGCGCATGTAGCCGCGCGGCGAGGCGCCCAGCATGCGCTTGAACATGGTGATGAAGGCCGGCACGCTGTCATAGCCGAGATCGAGCGCCACCCTGGTGATCGGCTCGCCGTCGGCCAGCCGCGGCAGCGCCGCGAACAGGCAGGCCTGCTGGCGCCATGTCGACAGCGACAGCCCGGTCTGGCGATGGAAGGCACGGGTGAACGAGCGTCGGCTCATGCCGACGATGTCGGCCCATTCGTCGATCGTCGCATGCGGCGACGGTGCCGCGACGAAGCGCCGGCACAGTGCGACCAGCTTCGGGTCCGAAGGAAAAGGCAGGCCGAGCGGCCGTTCCGGCAGGTTCGGGATCTCGTGCAGCAAAAGGCCCATGATCAGCCCGCCGCGCCCTTCCAGCTCAGCACCCTGCGGCAGCTTTTCCGATTCCACGATCAGGCTGTGCATCAGGTCGGTGATGCCGACGACGCGCAGTCCATCCGGCAGCCCGGCAATGGCGTCAGGCATGACATAGACCGAGCGCATCGAGACATCGCCCAGCATCTCGACGGAATGCTCGATGCCGGCGGGAATCCACATGGCATGGTCGGGCGGCACCATCCAGCGCCCGTGCCTGGTCGTCACCAGCACGACGCCGACCAGCGCATGCAAGAGCTGGCTGCGGCTGTGGGAATGCTGCGGCACGTGGTAGCCGTCGGGATACTCGGTCGGCAAGGCAACCGCCGGCCCGACAGCCTGCTCCAGCCACTGCCAGCGGCTCTGGTGCAGGCGCCCCAATTCGGCGGCGTCGCCCCTGAATATCTCCCTGCCATGCGGCATCGGCTATGGCCCACTTGCGAAACTATTGGACCAAACCACGAAAGAAGTCGCCGATCAACCGGATTATAAGGCAACCGACCTACAGGGCCGCCTGCGGCCCGCTGGAAGACCACGGAGCATGCCTTGACCGATACGACTGCCACCGCCGTCGCCACACCTGTGACGGCCAGCCACACTTCGGCGCAAGCGACGGCCTTCACCGTCATCCTTGCGGTGAGCTTCTGCCACTGCATCAACGACATCATGCAGTCGCTGCTGTCGGCCATCTATCCGTTGTTGAAGGAAAACTACGGTCTCGATTTCTGGCAGATCGGCCTTTTGACCTTCACCTTCCAGGTGACGGCATCCTTGCTGCAGCCGGTGATCGGCGCGGTCACCGACAAGCGGCCGATGCCCTATTCGCTGCCTTACGGCATGGCCTCGTCGCTGATCGGCCTGATCGTGCTCGCCCATGCCGGCCATTACTGGCTGCTGCTGATCGGCGCCTCGCTGATCGGCATCGGCTCGGCCATCTTCCATCCGGAATCCTCGCGCATCGCGCGCTTTGCCTCCGGCGGCCGCTTCGGTCTTGCCCAGTCGCTGTTCCAGGTCGGCGGCAATTTCGGCCAGGCGATGGGGCCGCTGCTCGCCGCCTTCATCGTCGTGCCCTTCGGCCAGACCAGCATTTCCTGGTTCGCTGTCGGCTCGCTGATCGGCATCATCGTTCTGTGGCGGGTCGGTGGCTGGTACAGCCGCCTGCGCGCCACGCTCGCCAACCGCAAGGCGGCAAACTTCGCCTCGCCATTCCCGCGCCGCAAGGTGATGGCAGCTCTTGCGGTGCTGACTTTGCTGGTGCTGACCAAGAACGCCTACATCGCCTCGATCTCCAGCTACTACACCTTCTACGCCATCCATAAATTCGGTGTTTCGGTGCAGATGTCGCAGGTCATGCTGTTCCTGTTCCTCGGCGCCTCGGCGCTGGGCATCCTGCTCGGCGGCCCGTTCGGCGACCGCTACGGCCAGAAGGCGATGATCTGGTTCTCGATCGTCGGCGTGCTGCCCTTCACGCTGGCTTTGCCCTACGCCAATTTCGAATGGACGATGGTGCTCACCGTGCTGATCGGCCTGATCCTGTCGTCGGCCTTCTCCAACATTGTCGTCTTCGCGCAGGAACTGGTGCCGGGCCGGGTCGGCATGATCGCCGGTATCTTCTTCGGCTTCGCCTTCGGCATGGGCGGCATAGCCGCAGCCGTGCTCGGCGTCGTCGCCGACATGAAGGGAATCGATTTCGTCTTCCAGATCTGTTCCTACCTGCCGTTGCTCGGCCTGCTGACCGTGTTCCTGCCGAACATGAAGGAGGCGAGAAAAGTCTAGGCAGTCATTGCTAGAGGCCCAGCACCGCCCTGAAAGTCGAAAATTCCTCGTCGGCTTGGAGACGAGGCCCGCGTGCCACCTCCATCATTCGGCGGCGATGGCTTCTGCGTAGGGAAAGACAAGCTTTCCGGAGGCGAAGTCGGGCGGTGACACCACGATCTGCCTCGACCCGTTCCGGAACTGGCCGGACTCATGGCCAGATATGCCCTGGAATTGGACCTGCAGGACGCGCGGCTCCGCCCACTCGCCATTCGTCCCAAACCTGACAGGGCCCATGACCGTGTTGAACGTCGCATCCCTGGCGAAGGCCGACAGGGCGGCCTCGTCGAAGCCGCCGGTGGATTCGACGGCCTGGGCCACCACCTGCATCTGGGCATAGGCGAGCGGCGCCATGTAGTGTCCCAGGAGATCGACGCCGGCACCGCCGGCTCGCGCCTGGTAGGTATTCAGAAAGTCCTGAACGCCGGGGAACGTCATCCTGGCGACCGGCGCCCAGTATTCGTAGTTCACGAAGCCGTTGAGCAACGGGCCGAGCGTGGTTTTCACCGCCGTGTTCTGCGGACCGATCATGCCAGCGCCCACCATCTTCGGACGGAAGGGGTGCGCACGGATGGCACGCACAAGGCCAATCGAGTCCTGAAGGTAGGAACAGAGGAACAGCAGGTCGCAGCCGCTCCTGGCGACAGCATCAAGGACCGGCGTGAAGTCGGTGGTCGCCAGCGGATAGATGGCCTCATGCACGATGGTGAGGTCGTATTTATCAGCGTTGGCCTTGGCGCCGAGAACGGGATTCTTGGAGAATTCGGCGTCCGCCGACAGCAGCGCCACGGTCGCGGGCCGAGGCTTCTGCTGCGCGGCGAGAGCGAAGAACCCTTCGGTCAGCGCGGCGTTCGGATCAGGCCCCGTCGGGATCATGGCGAAGTAGTTCGGATAGGCGAGCGCGTTGTTGACGCCGAGCCCCATCAGGCCGACGAAAAAGCGCTGCCGTTCCATGATCAGCGGCATTGCGGGCAGCACCGTGTTGGTACCGTAGCCGCCGATGACCAGATCGACCTTATCGTCGTCCATCAGCCTTTTGTAGAGGCCGGGGACGAGTGAAGCGTCGGCATGGTCGTCATGGCAGACGAATTCGACGGGGCGGCCGAGCAGGCCTCCCCGTCTGTTGATGTCTTCGCGCCAGATCTCATGAGCGAGCCGCGCCGACTGGCTGTTGCCCGCGACGGGGCCGGTCAGCGACAGGCAGTATCCGATACGGATAGGCGCGGTGGGCATGATCAGCCGCCGGCTTTGGCGCGAGCGGCAAGAAGCTGCATTTCCCAGGCGAAGGCGACACCGCTGGCGCCGCCATGCTCGAGAACGACGCCCGCGACACCCGCAGCCGTCTCCTCGCGAGCCCAATCGCGCTGCCATTCGCCCAGCACGGCCATCCAGGTGATCGGCACCGCACCGGCGGCGACCATGCGGCGCACGGCCATGTCATGGGCTTCCAAGGAGACGCCGCCAGAGGCGTCGGTGACGATGAACACGTCATAGCCTTCGGCCAGCGCCTGGATCGCCGGCATGGCGAGGCAGATCTCGGTGTAAAGCGCGGCCAGCACGAGCTGCTTGCGCCCGCTCTTCTTCACGATGTCGGTAACCTTCGGGTCTTCCCAGGTGTTGATGAACGTGCGGTCGATCGGCTTCTGCTCCGGGAAGACATCCTGCAGACCCTTGATGATGTAGCCGCCGCGCTCCTCGATCACCGTGGTCAGGATCGTCGGCACGTCGAAGACCTTGGCCGTCTTGGCAAGGCCGATGACGTTGTTGACGATCATCGTCGGGTCATGGCTGTTGAGGTTTGTGAACTGGTAGGGCTGATGGTCGATCAGCACGAGAATGCTGTCTTGCGGGCGCAACAGGGCTTCGAGGCCGGTCTTGGGCATGGCGAACTCCTTGAGATGTGCGGGCCGGTTCAGGCGCCGGCGGGATCGAGAAAAACGTAAAGGGAGTGGATGAGGTCGCCGTGGAAATGCGCGACATCGGTTCCGGTCACGGCTACGGGACCGTTGGGTGGCCCGGACTGCCAGCGCAGCCGCCCGATGCCGTGGTGCCCGACGGCAGGGCCAATCGCCGTGAAGGCGAAAACTGGCGGCAGGCTCGACAACAGCTCATCCACCGCCTGATTGATGGCGGCATGCCCCGTTGCGGCGGCATGTGGTTCGTAAAGCACCGCGTCGGCGGCATAAATTTCTGCGATCGCCTTTGCCCGCCGGGAGGCATCACGCTCGCCGAACACTCGGGCAAGATTCGCCTGCATCAAGCCGTCATAGTCGATCGGGTCTGCGATCATCTTCCACCTCCGGATCGGGGGTTCCGGGAGGACGGGATCGCAAAACGCTCAATCCGATTTCCCACGCCTGTCCGGTCGAGGGACTATTGCCGTGTCGCAGTGCGCAACGCACTGTTCGATTCTGCTATTTCCAGTTCGAATACGCTGTCGCGTTGCGATCAGCTGCTGTCGTGGCGCAATCAGCTTTTGCGGTCGCGCCGCCACGCCGCCGGCGTCGCTCCGGCAAGCTTGCGGAACGTCCGCCCGAAATGCACCGCGTCGGCAAAGCCGGTGGCTTCCGCCACCTGGTCGAGTGAGGCACGGCTGTCGATCAGCTGCGTCTTCGCGCGCCGGATCCGCTGGTCGAGTTGCCAGCGGTACGGCGCCATGCCGGTCGAAGCCTTGAACGCGCGGCTGAAATGCGCCTGGGACAGGCCGGCCAGCGCAGCCAGTTGCGCAAGGTCGACACGCTCGGGCAGTTGCGCGTCGAGATACTCGACGACGCGCCGAAGCTGCCAGGGAGCCAGGCCCTTGTTGCTCGCGCCGGGCTCAGGTGGATCGGCCAGGAGCCGCGCCATGATCGCGGCGGTCAGCCCGTCGCCATAGAGTTGCGCCGACGGATCGGGATCGTCCACCGCTTCGGCGAGCAGCTTGACCAGAGTCCAGATGCGGTCGTCCGAAAAGCGCAGTCTCGGCGTCGACAGCGCATCACGATCGAACCGGCTGGCCAGGCTTTCGTCCAGCGCCGCGACGTCGAACGTCAGTTTGACATCCCGCACAAAGCGGACGTCGGCGCTATAACCCCACATCTCCATGCCCGCTGGGATGAAGTCGACGTGTCTCGGCGTATAGCCGATGCGGCAAGGCTGGTTCTGGCGCAGCCGCGGCTCGCACGGGCTGCCGACCTCTTCCAGGATGGCAATCAGGCGATTTTCAGCCTCATGAGGGAACCGGTGCACGACCCGTCCGGAGCCACGCCATTCATTGACGTTGACAGAGACACCGTTCCAGGCTCGCCCCGAAGCCGACAGGCTCAGAACGTTTTCAGGCAAGGGTAGCACGGTGTCGACGCGGGCGAGCATGGATCAATCCTCGTGGACCAGGTGGCCTCTATGTACTCGCCGGAGCCGAAACCATAAGAGTTGTTCCGGCGAACACAGTGTCACCTGGTTTCCAGCACCCATGTACACATCCTTGGAGGCAACGCGGCTGAAGGCCGCAACCCTTCCGCCCTAACCATCTTCGATCGTCGGCGTGCTGCCGTTCACGCTGGCGCTCCCCTATGCCAATTTCGAATGGACGATGGTGCTCACCGTGCTGATCGGCCTGATCCTGTCCTCGGCCTCCTCCAACTCGTCGTCTTCGCGCAGGAGCTGGTGCCCGGACGGGTCGGCATGATCGCCGGCATCTTCTTCGGCTTCGCCTTCGGCATGGGTGGCATCGCCGCAGCCGTGCTCGGCGTCGTCGCCGACATGAAGGGCATCGACTTCGTCTACCAGATCTGTTCCTACCTGCCGCTGCTCGGCCTGCTGACCGTGTTCCTGCCCAACATGAAGGAAGCGAGGAAGGTCTAGGCAGAGGCCGCTAGAGGCCGAGAGCGCTCCGGAAGCTCGAAAACTCCTCATCGGTGATCGGCACCACATGCTGCGGCTCGGGATAGGCACCGGTCTGCACGTCGGAGATGAACTCGCGGTAGGCGGCAATGCGCTCACGTTGCAGCCGCTCAAACTCGGCGGCGAAGTTGCGGTAGGTCTTGGCGTGGCGCGGCTTGTGGCCAGCGGTGTGGCCGAGCACGTCCTCGCTGAACAGGTATTGCGCGTCGGCATGCGGACCCGCGCCCATGCCAAGCATGATCATCGGTGTATTCGCGGTGATCAGTTCGCCGATCCGGTCAGGCACCACCTCCAGCTCGGCACCGAAGCAGCCGATGGCCTCCAGGCGCTTCACGTGATCCCAAACCGCACGCGCGCCCTCGGCCGTCCTGCCGACGGCCTTGAACCCACCGGTCCAGGTGCATTGCGAAGGGATCAGCCCGACATGGGCGACGATCGGCACGGCGTTGTCGCAGAGTGCCTTCTGGATATCGAGCGAGGCGGCGCAGTAGAAGCAGTCGCCGCCGATGCGCATGAAGTGGTAGGCGGTTTTCAGATAATCCTCTGACGTGACCAGATTGCCGGCGGGGCCGTAGGGCAGCCCGACCTGGACGAAGCAGCGGCCGGCCGCCTCGCGCATCTCCGGCGTGAAGAAACGGCCTTCGATCGAGAGCATGCCGACGCCGGCCGCATCCGCCGCCGCGGCCTCTTCGAGCGCGGTGACGTAGAGCATCGAGATCTTTTGTCCGCGCGCTTTCATGGCGCGAATGTCGGCGACGGTGGGGCGGGTGTTCTTGCTGACCATTTCTGTTTCCCTCAAATGGTGAAAGCTTCTCGAAAGGCCTCGAGCGCGGCCTCGGGATCGCCGGAGGCAAACGCCTCCATGCCAACCGGCCCCCGGTAGCCCATGTCCTTCAGCGCACGGGCGATGCCCTTGTAGTTGATCTCGCCGGTGCCGGGCTCCATTCGTCCAGGCACGTCGGCCACCTGGACCTCGCCGATCCACGGCAGGCAGGCCCGGCAGAGCTCGATCAAATTCCCCTCGCCGATCTGCGCATGGTAGAGATCGAGGTTGAGGCGGAGCCCCGGCCGGTTCACGCTGGAAACCAGCGCAAGCGTGTCCTCGGCGCGCGCGAACGGCACGCCGGGATGATCGACCGGCAGGTTCAAATTCTCCAGCGTGAAGGTCACGCCCTCCGCCTCGGCAAGGTCGGCCACGCGGTTGAGCGTGTCGCGCGCCTTGAGCCACATCGCACCAGTGACGGTCCCGCAAGGCGTGACCGGCAGGCCGCCCTCGCCCAGTCCCGTCCCGTGTAGATTGAGCCGCGCCACGCCGAGGCGCTTCCCGACGTCCGCCGTTTCCTTCGCCGTCTTCAAAAGTTCTGCGGCACCCTCGTCATCGGCAAGCCGGCCCCGCAGATAGCCGTTCATGATCGAGAAGGTGGCGCCGGATTTCTCCAGCATTGCGAGGTCATGCTCAGGCCAGTTCCAGAGGCCGACCTGAAAACCCATTTCGGTCAGGCGCTTGACGCGGAATTCCATCGGCCGGTCGCGCCACAGCATCTCGGCACAGGCCGCAAGGGTGAAGGTGTCGGACATGTCAGACCTCGATGTACACGCGGCCGTCTTCGACCTTTGTCTTGTAGGCTTTGAGATTCACGCAGACTGGCGCGCGCACCGCTTCGCCGGTCCGGTAATCGAAGACGCCGTTGTGCTTCGGGCATTCGATCCTGTATTCCATGACCAGCCCGTCGCTCAGATGCACCTTCTCATGCGTGCACAGGCCGTCGGTACAGAAGAACGCATCGTCGGGACTCCGATAGATGGCGAATGTCCGGCCTTCGTGATCGAAGCGGATTACGTCCTCTTCATCGATATCATCCGTCGCACATGCATCAATCCACTTTGCCATTGTCTTCCTGCAGCCTGGTCCTCGGTTGGTCGAAAAGTCGGCCGGCGGAACACATGTCCGCCGGCCGCCCCGGGAGGGAAGATGCCCGTGTGGAAGGCATCCTCACTGGGTTACGCATGTGCTCCGTCGCGCGGCGCATCGTTGGTCGCCGAGAAGCTCTCGATCTCGGCTTCGAGTTCGGCCATCTGTTCGCCACCGGCCATCAGGTCGGTGATCGCCTCGCGGCTCTTCTCACCCTTGCGGAAATCGGCGGCCTTGGAGCCTCTGATGAGGACGGCGAAGTGGTCGCCGACTGTCAGCGCATGGACGACGTTGTGAGTGATGAAGATGACCGCAATGCCCTTGCGGCGCGCCTGCAGGACGATGCGCAGGACGTGCGCCGCCTCCTTGACGCCGAGCGCGGCTGTCGGCTCGTCGAGGATCAGCACGCTGGCGCCGAAATGGACGGCACGGGCGATGGCCAGCGCCTGACGCTCGCCCCCGGACAGTCCGCCGACGAGGCGATCGCCGTCGTCGATGCGGGTGATGCCGAGCTGGCGCATCTCGGTGACGGCGATCTCATTGGCCCGTTTGCGGTCGTAGATGGTGAGCGGCCCCCAGCGCCGTGTCGGCTCGGCGCCGACGAAGAAGGAGCGGCCGATGCTCATCAGCGGGAACGTCCCGCCGAACTGGTGGACCGTCGCGATGCCATGATCGCTAGCGTCGCGCGGACTGCCGAATTCGACGGATTTGCCGTCCATTTCCATCCTGCCCGACGTCGGCTTGTGGACGCCGGAGAGGATCTTGATCAGCGTGGATTTTCCCGCGCCATTGTCGCCGAGCAGGCACAGAACTTCGCCTCTGTTGACCTCGAGCGAAATGTCATGGAGCACGTCGATGGGACCGAACGACTTGTTGATTCCGGTGAGTCTGAGCAGGGGCGTTGTCATCAGCGGGCCCTCGTCTTGGTGCGCGGCGAATAGGTCAGCGCCATGGTGCGGAAGGTGTTGTTCATCAGCACGGCGGCGAGCAGCAGGACGCCGATGATCAGGCTCGCCCAGTTGGCGTCGAAGCCGGTGTAGAAGATACCCTGGTTGACGATTGCGAAGGTCAGCGTGCCCAACACGATGCCGACCACCGAACCATATCCGCCGGTGAGCAGCACGCCGCCGATGACCACCGCGATGATCGAGTTGAAGATGAAGGACTGCCCGGCGGCCACCTGCGCGCTGTTGTAGAGGATCGCCTGGGACATGCCGACGAAGGCTGCGCACAGGCTGCTGCTCATGAACAGCGCAATGGTGACCCGGTCCGTCGGGATGCCGGCATTGCGGGCGCTGACCGCGTCGCCACCCATCGCCAGGATCCAGTTGCCGAAACGCGAGAAATTCAGGATGAAGCCGACGATCAGGACGATCGCGATCCACCAGAACAGTGTCACCTGAAACTTGCCGCCGAGATAGTCGCCGAACACAAGCTTGGCGATCGGTCCGCTCTTTAGCGCGACACTCGTGCTGCCGGACAGGATGATCGAAAGCCCGAGCGTCAGGCCGGCCAGCGCGAACAGCGTAGCCAAGGTGACGACGAAGGACGGCACCTTGGTGCGGATCACCAGAACCCCGTTGATGAAGCCGACAGCAAGGCCGAGGCCGAGCGCCGCTAGGATGCCGACGATGATCGGCAGGTCGTAGTGACCCGACAGGATGGCAATGGTCATAGAACTGGCGGGGACCATCGACCCGACGGAGAGATCGAGATGTCCGGCGATCATCAGGAGCCCCACCGGGAGTGCGATGATGCCGAGTTCAGAGGCGACGTTGAGCCAGCTGGCGGCACCGCCAGCCGACATGAAATTGGCGCCGCCAAAGATCGAGAAGAAGACCAGCACGGCGACCATGCCGATCAGCGAGCCGACCTCGGGGCGCCGCACCAGGCTGCCGAGCGAGGGCATCGAAGAATGCGGGGCGGATGGCGCAGTCGCTACCACGGCGGGTTGGTCATGGGCTTGGGATGTCATCGAAGTGGTCCCTGGCTTGAACAATGGGGGAGCCTGGCGCGGCCTTTCGTCGGCGGCACTGGCTGGCGATGTCCGGCCCTCGGATGGGCCGGACACTCGGTTTGCGCAACTTATCGGGCGCCGGCCGCTGCACCAGCCAACGTCGCGTCGACATTGGCGGCGTCGACGATCCCCGGGCCGGTCAGCACCGGCTTCGTCGGCAGGTCGAGCCCATAGTTGACGAAGCCGTTCAGCAGCGACACCGCAAGATAGCCCTGCAGGTAGGGCTGCTGGTCGATCGAGAACATCTGCGTGCCGTCCTTAATGCGCTGCAGGCCGGTTTCGTCCATGTCGAACGAAGCGAGCTTGACCTTGTCGCCGACACTGGCCTGGCTGATGGCGTTGGCCGCACTGTTGGCGTCGCCGGCACTGATGGTGATGAGGCCATCGAGGGTGTTGTCCTTCAGCACGGCGGCCTTGATCGCCTCGGCAACCGCGGTCGGGTTGCCGAAGCTTGATGAAGGCAGCGGCAACTGGGTCGATTTGCCGCCGCTCTTGGCGATGGCATCGGCTATGCCCTTGCAGCGGTCTTCGGTGTTGGTGGAGCCCGGCAATGTGTTGACGCACAGCACGTTCTTGGCGCCATGGCTGCCGAAATATTCGCCGCCGCCGAGACCGGCCGCGTATTCCTCGTTGCCGACATAGTTCATGGCGCCGAGCCGCTTGGCTGCATCCATGCCGCCGGAATTGTAGATGATGAGCGGCACGCCTGCGGCAACGACTTCCTTGAAGGCGTCATCCATGGCCTCGGGCACCCAGTCCGGGCCGACGATGGCGCTCGGCTTCTGGCTGAGCGCGGTGCGGATCAGCTTGGCGGCATCCGGGCCGAGATTGTCGTAATTCTGCGGGCCGAGCCAGGTCACCGAGCCGCCGGTAAGTTCGGCGACCTTGCCGGCGTCGTCGGCGCCCTTCTTGACCTTCGACCAGAACGGGTCGTCGGCCTTGCCACCGATGACGAAGATCTTCGCCCCATCGGCCATTGCGGCGGTGGCACTTGTCGCCATCACCGCCGCAGTCATCATCGCCGTCAAGAGTCTTGTTGCACGCTTCATGTCGTCTCCTCCCAGTTGCCGTCGTCAGACGGGTTTTGAAAAACTTTGTCGCTCCACGCGCCTCTCTCCCGATTGCGCGCCGTGATCGATGCTTTGCCCGGCTCACGCCCCGGCGTTCATGCGCTCCCTCTTCTTCTGGAAGCGGGCGTCCATGATGGCATCGCCCTCTTTGGTGCCGTCGTGCCAGGTGCCGAACCATCTATCGAGCGGGATCAGCCCGTCGCCGCCGTAGTTCACCTCGAAATATTTGTGGTGCAGGTAGTGCGTGTAGGCGTGGCTGTTGATGGCCGTGTCTTCGGTCACCTCCAGCTTGTCGAAGCCGAGATGGCCGTTGACGGCGCCGAAACCCGCAACATGCAGTTGGAACAGCGCGAGGATCGGGTTGGACGGGATGACCAGGTGCCAGAAGGCGACCGCGTGGTACAAAAACCCCTCCACCGGATGCATCGACAGCGACGACCAGGGCGACGGGTTGATCGAATTGTGGTGGACCGAGTGGATCCAGCGATAGAGCGGGCCCCAGTGGATCAGGCGGTGGATGAAGAAGAAGTGCACCTCGTGGATGGCCGGCGCGACCAGCACCAGCGCCGCGAGATAGACCGGGTGGTCCTGCCAGCCGACCCACGGCACGTAGCCCCTGGCAAAGCACCACAGGAAGATGACTTCGACCACGGTCCACAACGGGATGGTGATGAAGAACGAGCGCAGGAAGTTGTCGAGGTTCTGGCTCTGGAACCAGAACACGTCGGACGGCGCATCGCCGGGGAATTTGTGGTTGTATTTGAACCGAGTCTGCTGGGCGCGCTTGATGTAGTAGCGCAGCTCGAAGATGCCGTAGAAGACCAAGATCGCCGCTGCGTTGACGGCATAGAGCCACAGCGCCCAGCGCCAGTCGATGGTCTTCATCGTCTCGACACTGGGGACAACATAGAACCAGTAGATCAGCGCGGTGGCCATGTGGAAGGCATTCCACGGCCAGATATAGCCGGGCAGCCATGCCAGGACCTTCGGCAGCTTCGGTGGCCAGCTCCACAACGGCACGGCCTCGATGCGCCCGTTTGGCTTCCAGTCGCCGCGCTTGTCGCGCACGCCGTATTTGAGATCGTCCATGCAAATCCTCCACCCGCAACGCCTTGGGATGGCTCGCACGCGCACGCTGCCTCACACCGCCATAGGGGCGGAGGGTCAGAACCTGTCTGCGCTGTGCTGCTGCTATCCCTTGGGCTGGCGGTGCTCGCGCCTTCTTTGCTTCTGCCCGAGATAAACATCTTGATCCAAAATGAATCAAGAATAGAATGTCTATTCCAAAATGATTGTATCATTCGTCTCAGGATTGCCTGATGAATGATACGTTTGTATCAATTGCTACAGGCTGATGACACGAAATGGACCAAACCAAGAGGCCGACGATAAAAGATGTCGCCGCCGAGGCGAGTGTTTCGGTGGCCACCGTCAACCGGGTGCTGGGCGGCTCGGGTGCCGTCCGCCAGGGCACGCGCGAGCGCGTCAGGCTGGCGGCGGAGCAGATCGGCTTCTACGGCATGGGTGCGCTGCGCAGCCGCATAGCGGCCGCCCGGCCACGCTACCGGTTCGGCTTCCTGCTTCACCAGCCCAGCCGCGCCTTCTACCGCAACATTGCCGAGGCGCTGCGTGCGGCGGTGCCAACGATGCCCGACTGCGAAATAGAGCTGCGCACAGAGTTCCTTGACGATCTGTCGCCGCAGAACGTCGCCTCGCGCATGCTGGCTTTGGGCGCCGAATGCGACGCGGTCGGCGTCGTCGCGGCGGTCCATCCACTCGTCACCCAGGCGGTCGATACGCTCAATGCCCGCAACGTGCCGGTGTTTGCGCTGATCTCGCAGATCTCGGCGACCGGGCACGTTCGCTATATCGGGCTGGACAACTGGAAAGTTGGGCGCACCGCTGCCTGGGTCTTCGAACATGTATGTCGAGCGCCTGGCAAGCTCGGCATCCTCGTCGGCAATCACCGCTACCGCTGCCAGGAAATGAACGAGAGCGGCTTTCGCTCCTATTTCCGCGAGCACGCCCCTGGCTTCACCTTGCTCGAGCCGCTGCTGACATTCGAATCCAGCGCCATCGCGCAGGAGATGGCAGAAAAACTGCTGAACGAAAATCCGGACCTGTCCGGCCTCTATGTCGCCGGCGGCGGCATCACCGGCGCCATCGCCGCACTGCGCTCCACCGGGCGGGCCGGCAGCCTCGTCGTCGTCGGCTACGAGCTGATGGAGTCGACCCGCCCGGCGCTGCTCGACGGCACGCTGACCTTCATCATCTCGCATCCGCTCGCCCGCATTGCGCAGGAAGCGCTGACCGGCATGATCCGCGCCGTCTCCGCCCCGAATGAGGGCGGCAACGTCACCACCATCCTGCCGTTCGAGATCTACACGCGCGAGAACATCTAGGCGGATCGATCTCTTGCAGGGACAAGCGCGCAACGTCCCCGGAATGGCCCGCAGGTTGCACGAACGTGTTTGGGGCACGATATGGAAAGTCGGCTCAACGCCCTTGCCTGCCACGGCTTGCACCTATTCGCGCCTTCCGCTATAGAGCCGCCACCCGCGTAGACACCCTTGGAGGCAACGCGGCGGAAGGCTGCCTTCCCCTTGTGATCCCGAACAAAGGTCCGCGTATGCGGCTTCCGGCATTCGGACATCCAGGTCTGGCGGCTTTCGACGTTTACAGCCCAAGCACTTTGCCGGCCGTGGACGCTCCATAACACGCGAAAGGAAATGCCATGAGCCACGATACTTACGAGCTCAAGGCCGAAGCGCGCGAACAGGTCGGTAAGGGGTCCGCCCGTGCAGTTCGCCGCAACGGTAAAGTGCCTGCAGTAATTTACGGTGACAGACAGCCTCCCCTGGCGATCGCGCTCACCTACAAGGACATCTACTACAAGATCCATGGCGGCGGGTTTTTGACCACGATCGCCACGATTGATGTCGACGGCAAGAAGATCCAGGTCCTGCCCAAGGACTTCCAGCTCGATCCGGTCAAGGATTTCCCTGTCCATGTCGACTTCCTGCGCATCGGCAAGGACACCGAAGTCAATGTCGACGTGCCTGTCCACTTCATCAATGAGGACAAGTCGCCCGGCATCAAGCGCGGCGGCGTGCTCAACATCGTGCGTCACGAAGTCGAGTTCCACTGCCCGGCCAATGCGATCCCGGAATTCATCACCGTCGATCTCACCGGCGCCGACATCGGCGACTCGATCCACATCTCGGCGGTCACCCTGCCGGCCGGCGTCAAGCCGGTGATCTCCGATCGCGACTTCACCATCGCGACCATTGCCGGCTCCTCGGCGATGAAGCCGGAGGTCGAAGAGACGACCGAGGCGGCTGCCACCGAAGCGGCTCCTGCCGCCGAAGAGAAGTAATCCCTTTCCGCCCGGGAGACGACGATGCTTGTCTTTGCAGGCCTCGGCAATCCGGGCGCGAAGTACACCAACAACCGGCACAATGTCGGCTTCATGGCGGCGGACGCAATCGCCCGCCGCCATTCGTTTTCGCCCTGGTCGAAAAAATTCCAGGGCCTGATCGCCGAAGGCACGATCGACGGCGAAAAGATCATCCTGATCAAGCCGCAGACCTTCATGAATCTCTCCGGCCAGTCGGTCGGCGAGGCACTGCGCTTCTACAAGCTCGACGCTGCCGCCCTCACCGTCTTCTATGACGAAATCGACCTTGCCGCCGGCAAGGTTCGGGTCAAGGTTGGCGGCGGTTCGGGCGGCCATAACGGCATCCGCTCGCTTGACGACCATATCGGCAAGGGTTTTCGCCGCGTGCGCATCGGCGTCGGCCATCCAGGCGTTCGGGAAATGGTGCACGGCCATGTGCTTGGCGACTTCGCCAAGGCCGACCGCGAGTGGCTGGCTGTGCTGCTCGACACGATCGCCGACGACGCCGGATTGCTGGCCAAGGGCGACGACAACTCCTTCATGAACCGCGTGACGCTCGCCTTGCGCGACAGACTGACGCCGACCGGTGACGAAGACCGCCCGCCACCGAAAGCGCCAAAGGCCCAAAGCCACATTCGTCAGGCACGGCCGCAGCAGGCGCCTGCCAAGCTGCCCGAAACCGGCCCGATGGCCGCCATGCTGAAGAAGCTGTTCGGCGGCAAGGGCTGAACCGGGACGCGATCGCGGCCGTAGGGCTTGACGATCCTTGGCGCTATCGCCCATAGCCCTGATCAAATTTCGCTTTCCCGATAGGACCGGACAAAATGGGTTTCAAATGCGGCATCGTTGGCTTGCCCAACGTCGGCAAGTCGACGCTTTTCAACGCGTTGACCAGGACGGCGGCGGCGCAGGCCGCCAACTATCCGTTCTGCACCATCGAACCGAACACCGGCGAGGTGGCAGTGCCCGACCCCCGCCTGCAAAAGATCGCCGCGATCGGCAAGTCGAAGGAGATCATCCCGACCCGCATCTCCTTCGTCGATATCGCCGGCCTGGTGCGTGGCGCCTCCAAGGGCGAAGGGCTGGGCAACCAGTTCCTCGCCAACATCCGCGAGGTCGACGCCATCGTCCATGTGCTGCGCTGCTTCGAGGATGACGACATCACCCATGTCGAAGGTCGCATCGATCCGGTCGCCGACGCCGAGACCGTCGAGACCGAGCTCATGCTCGCCGACCTGGAGAGCCTCGAACGCCGCATCGCGCAGTTCCGCAAGCGCGCCTCCGGCAAGGACAAGGAAGCGATGACGGTGCTGCCGACCATGGAAGCGGCACTCGAGTTGCTGCAGGCAGGCAAGCCGACCCGCATCCTGCTCAAAGGCATCTCGCCGGAAGACCTGCGCATCCTGCAGGGGCTGAACCTGTTGACCTCGCATCCCGTGCTCTATGTCTGCAACGTCGCCGAGGCCGATGCGGCCACCGGCAACGAGCACACCAGCGTGGTTGAAAAGATGGCCGCGGCGCAAGGCGCCAGCACGGTCGTCATTTCGGCCGCGATCGAGGCCGAGGTCGCCCAGCTCAGCGACGAGGAGGAAATGGAATTCCTGGCCTCGCTGGGGCTGGACGAGCCAGGCCTGAACAAGGTCATCCGTGCCGGCTATGAGCTTTTGCAATTGATCACCTATTTCACCGTCGGACCGAAGGAAGCGCGCGCCTGGACCGTGCACAAGGGCGCCAGGGCGCCGCAGGCGGCCGGCGTCATCCATACCGATTTCGAGCGCGGCTTTATCCGCGCCCAGACCATCGCCTACAACGACTTCGTCGCGCTTGGCGGCGAAGTGGCGGCCAAGGAAGCCGGCAAGGCGCGCGACGAAGGCAAGGAATACGTCGTCCAGGACGGCGACATCATGCTGTTCAAGTTCAACACCTGACCTTGCGGGCAGGCCGCCCTCGCGGCGGCGTTCCTGGGGAAGGCGAATTTCGGATTGCCACACGAGCAAAGGGAGACCCGGCGATGATCAAGGCCTTCGTCGTGGACAATGATCGCCTGCGCGTTACCGAAAACCTCGACGACAATGTCGTCTGGGCCGACCTCTTGAGCCCGACAAAGGAAGAAGAGGCCGCCATCGAGAGTTGGCTCGGCGTCGCCATCCCGACCCGCGAGGAGATGGAGGAGATCGAGATTTCGAGCCGCCTCTATGTCGAGGACGGCGCCTATTTCATGACCGCCACGCTGCCGGCCCAGACCGAGATCGACGATCCCCTGATGTCGCCGGTCACCTTCGTGCTTGCCGGCACCAGGCTGATCACCGTGCGCTATCACGAGCCGAAGGCGTTCAAGACCTTTCCGCAGCGCGCCGAGAAGGTGGCGACCGGCTGCACCAGCAGCGACACCATCCTGATCGGCCTGCTGGAGGCGATCGTCGATCGCCTCGCCGATATTCTGGAGCGCGCCGGCCGCGACGTCGAGGCGATCTCGCGCGACATCTTCCAGGCGACCTCGACCAAGGTTTCCAAGCGCAACCGCGACTTCCAGGAACTCTTGAAAGCCATCGGCCGCAAGGAGGATCTTACCTCCTCGATCCGCGACAGCCTGATCTCGCTGCAGCGCCTGGCTGGCTTCTTCGCCCATGCCTCGACCCGCACCAAGATGAGCAAGGACACAAAGGCGCGCATCAAGACGCTGTCGCGCGACGTGCTGTCGCTCGCCGACCATGCCACCTTCCTGTCGCAGAAGATCTCCTTCCTGCTCGACGCCACGCTCGGCATGATCTCGATCGAGCAGAACGCCATCATCAAGATCTTCTCCGTCGCCGCCGTCATCTTCCTGCCACCGACTTTGGTCGCTTCGATCTACGGCATGAATTTCGACATCATCCCCGAACTCAAATGGCAGCTCGGCTATCCCTTCGCCATTGCCATGATGGTGCTGTCGGCGATCCTGCCCTTCTGGTATTTCCGCCGCCGCGGCTGGCTTTAGGCGCCCCAGGCCCACGCGCCGTCGATGCTGGCGCACCAGAAATTGCTTGACCAAATTGCTGCCGGCCTGCATCCGGGTTGCCCGATCTTTGGGATTTTAACCGGATTGCCGACATGACCGGAAAGACTTGGGCCTATGAGGATTTTGTCGAGGGCGCCTCGCTCGACCTCGGCGTGAAGCAGGTGAGCGCCGCCGAGATCATCGAATTCGCCAGTGAATTCGACGCCCAGCCGATGCATCTCGACGAGGAGGCCGGCAAGGCCAGCATCCTGGGCGGTCTGTCGGCTTCGGGCTGGCACACCTGCGCGATGTTCATGCGCATGCTGTGCGATGCCTTCCTGCTCGACTCGACCTCGCAGGGCTCGCCGGGCATCGAACATGTCAAATGGAAGAAGCCGGTTCTGGCCGGCGATACGTTGAGCGGCACGCTCACCATACTCGCCAAGCGCCGGTCCAAATCGCGGCCTCAGCTCGGGCTTATCACCATGCGCAGTGAACTCTTCAATCAGCGCGGCGAAAGCGTCTTCGAACTCGAAAACACCGGCATGTTCCTCGCGCGTGATGCCGCAAAGGGCCTGTCATGACCTTGGACGAATACTTCCTGATCGGCGTCACCGTCACGCTCGGTTCGCACACTTTCGAACCGGACGACATCAAGGCATTCGCTCGCAAATACGATCCGCAGGTCTTCCATGTCGACGAGGAGGCGGCAAAGACGAGCGTGCTCGGCGGCCTCTGCGCTTCCGGCTGGCACACCGCCGCCACCTGGATGAAGTACAACCTCGAAAAGCGCATGGAGACGGAAGGCGTGCGCTGGACGGGTCCAGGCCCGCAGCCGGAATTCGGGCCCTCCCCGGGCTTCAGGAACCTGAAATGGCTGAAGCCCGTCTATGCCGGCGAGACCGTGACATTCACGCGCACCGCGCTCGCCCATCGCCCGCTCGCCGCGCGTCCCGGCTGGCATTTGCTGACGCTACTCTGCGAGGCCTCCGATTCGACCGGCGACAAGGTCATCGAATTCGACAGCGCGGTGCTTGTGAAGGTGGGGTAGATCGCCCTTTTCAATGCCCCTCGAAGCCGATCAGCGTCCTCACCGGCACGCCGAGCGACTCCAGCTTCTTGCGGCCGCCGAGGTCCGGCAGGTCGATGACGAAGCAGGCGGCAAGGATGTCAGCGCCGATCTGCCTGAGCAGCTTGACCGCCGCCTCCGCCGTGCCGCCGGTGGCGATCAAATCGTCGACCAGGATCACCTTTTCGCCCTCGGCAACGCCGTCCTTGTGCATCTCCATTTCGTCCAGCCCGTACTCCAGGCTGTAGGCGACGCGCACCGTCTCGTAAGGCAGCTTGCCCTTCTTGCGGATCGGCACGAAGCCCGCCGAAAGCTGGTGGGCGACGGCACCGCCGAGGATGAAGCCTCGCGCCTCGATACCGGCGATCTTGTCGATCTTCAGCCCGGCATAGGGATGCACCAATTCGTCGATGGCGCGGCGAAAGGCGCGCGCATTGCCGAGCAGCGTGGTGATGTCGCGAAACAATATGCCGGGCTTCGGATAATCGGGAATGGTGCGGATCGCCGAGAGCAGCGTCTCTTCGAGGGAGGATTTCATGGTTCGCACTCCACACTGGCGTATTCGATGTCTTGCCGCGAAGAGCGAGACCCGTTGGCTTGATCGGGCGTCCGCCCGTTTCGCGCGAGATTATCTGAAACGCAGATTTTCGCGCGTCAATTGTTCGATCGAGGTGCAGCCCATGAGCTTCATGCCGCGTTCGATCTCGACCCGCATCTGTTCGAGCGCGCGTTCGACGCCGGCCTGCCCGGCCGCCGCCAGCGGGAACAGATAGTAGCGGCCGACGCCGACGGCCTTGGCGCCGAGCGACAGCGCCTTCAGCACATGCGTGCCGCGCTGCACGCCGCCATCCATGATGACGTCGATCCGGTCGCCGACGGTATCGACGATCTCGGCAAGCTGGTCGAAAGCCGCCCGCGAGCCGTCCAACTGCCGGCCGCCATGGTTCGACAGGACAATGCCGCTGCAGCCGATCTCGACGGCGCGCCTGGCATCCTCCACCGACATGACGCCCTTGAGGCAGAACGGCCCCTGCCACAGCCGGACCATCTCGGCGACGTCGTCCCAACTCATCGACGGATCGAGCATCTCGGTGAAGTAGCGGCTGATCGACATGGTGCCGCCGCCCATGTCGACATGCTCGTCGAGCTGCGGCAGCTTGAACCCCTCATGGGTGAAATAGTTGATTGCCCAGGCCGGCTTGACGGCGAACTGCAGCATGCCGGTTAGGTTGAGCTTGAAAGGAATGGCAAAGCCCGTGCGCTTGTCGCGTTCGCGGTTTCCCCCGGTGATGCTGTCCACAGTCAGCATCATCACCTCGACGCCGATATCCCTGGCGCGCTGCATCATCGCCCGGTTCAGACCGCGATCCCGGTGGAAGTAGAACTGGTAGACCTGCGGCCCGCTGCTGATCTTGCGCGCCTCCTCGAGGCTGACCGTGCCGAGCGAGGAGACGCCGAACATCGTGCCGTATTTGGCTGCGGCCTTGGCCACCGCGCGCTCGCCCTGATGGTGGAACAGCCGCTGCAAGGCGGTCGGCGAACAATAGACAGGCATTGCCAGCTTCTGGCCCATGACCGTCACCGACATGTCGATCTCGCTCACCCCACGCAAGACGTTGGGAACCAGGTCGCATCTCTCGAAGCTTTCGGTGTTGCGGCGATAGGTGACCTCGTCGTCGGCCGCACCGTCGATGTAGTTGAAGATCGGCCCCGGCAGCCGCTGCTGCGCCATGCGCCGGAAATCGGAAAAATTGTGACAGTCGCGTAGCCGCATCATCGATTTCCAAACATCATGCCGTCGACGATCCCCTCGTCACAGACGCCGCGTGGCATAGCAATCACATGGCGCCGTGCCAACAGGCTTGTTCAAGCGGCCGGCAATCGACCGTGCCGCCGGCCCGCGCCTCATCCAAGCAAAAAGGGCGCCTTCCGGCGCCCTGCATGATCGTCTTGGTTCAAAGCGGCTTGGGCCCCTATCAACCAGGCCTTAGTGCGTCACGCCTTCCCACACCTTGCGCTTGGTCAGATAGACCAGGGCGCCGAACAGCAGCAGGAAGACCAGCACGCGAAAACCGGTCTTCTTGCGGTCTTCCATATGCGGCTCGGCCGCCCACATCAGGAAGGCCGACACGTCGCGCGAATACTGGTCGACCGTCTGCGGCGCGCCGTCGTCATAGGTCACCTGGCCGTCGGAGAGCGGCTTGGGCATCTTCAGCGACACGCCGGACAGGAAGTATGGATTGTAGTGCGTGCCCTCGGGGATCACCATGCCCGCCGGCGGCGTCTCGTCGTAGCCGGTCAGCAGCGAATGGATATAGTCGGGGCCACCCTGCGCATACTGCGTGAAGATGTCGAAGACGAAACGCGGGAAGCCGCGCTCGACGCCGCGCGCCTTGGCCAGCAGCGACATGTCGGGCGGAGCAGCGCCGCCATTGGAGGCAGCAGCGGCCTGCTCGTTGGCGAACGGCGCCGGGAAGTAGTCGGACGGCTTGCCGGGACGGTCGAACATGTCGCCTGCGTCGTTGGGGCCGTCATGGATGGTGTACTCGGCGGCAAGCGTCTTCACCTGCCCTTCCGAGTAGCCGAGCCCTTCCAGCGTGCGGAACGCCACCAGGTTCATCGAGTGGCAGGCCGCGCAGACTTCCTTGTAGACCTTCAGGCCGCGCTGCAGCTGCGCCTTGTCGTAGGTGCCGAACGGCCCGGCGAAGCTCCAGTCCATCTCCTTCGGCTGATCGATCGGGAAGTGCGTCGGCGCGGCCGCGTTGTGCGCTTCCTCGGCGGCGATCGCCCCAGTGCTCGCAGTTTCAACGCCAACAACCACGAGGCCAAGCAGCGCCAGCGAGGTGAGAATCTTCTTCATGCCAAATCCCCTTAGATTCTCTGCCGCTCAGCCCTTGGTTTCCGGCGCGGCCGTAGCCCCCGCAGGATGATGTCCGCCACCTTTGTTCTTTTCGAGCACCGCCTCGGTGATCGAATTCGGCAGCCTGCGCGGTGTCTCGATCAGGCCCAGCACCGGCAGAGCGACCAGGAAGAAGACGAAATAGAACAGCGTCGCCATCTGCGCCATGAAGACATAGCTGCCTTCGGCCGGCTGCGAGCCCAGCCAGCCGAGCAGGACGGCGTCGGCGACGAACAGCCAGAAGAACAGCTTGTACCAGGGCCTGTAGACCGCCGAACGGACCTTCGAGGTGTCGAGCCATGGCACCAGGAACAGCATGACGATGGCGCCGAACATGCACAGCACGCCGCCGAGCTTCGAGTTGATCGGACCGATGTTGAAGGTGATGGCGCGCAGGATCGCGTAGAACGGCAGGAAGTACCATTCCGGCACGATATGGGCGGGCGTCTTCAGCGGGTCGGCGATCGTATAGTTGTCCGGATGGCCGAGATAGTTCGGCAGGTAGAAGACGAAATAGGCGAAGACGAACAGGAACACGATCATGCCGAACGCGTCCTTGATGGTCGCGTAAGGCGTGAAGGCGACGGTGTCGGTCTTCGACTTGACCTCGATGCCGGTCGGGTTCGACTGGCCGACGACGTGCAGCGCCCAGACGTGCAGTACGACGACCCCGGCGATCATGAACGGAAGCAGATAATGCAGCGCGAAGAAGCGGTTGAGCGTCGGATTGTCGACGGCAAACCCGCCAAGCAACAGCTCCTGGATCCAGTTGCCGACCAGCGGGATGGCACTGAAGAAGCCGGTGATGACGGTGGCGCCCCAGAAGCTCATCTGTCCCCACGGCAGCACGTAACCCATGAAGCCGGTCGCCATCATCAGGAGGTAGATGATGCAGCCGAGGATCCACAGCAACTCACGCGGGGCCTTGTAGGAGCCGTAGTAGAGGCCGCGGAAGATATGGATGTAGACGGCGACAAAGAAGAACGAGGCGCCGTTGGAATGCAGATAGCGCAGCAGCCACCCCGAATTCACGTCGCGCATGATCTTTTCGACCGAGTCGAAGGCGAGGGTCGTGTCGGCCGTATAGTGCATGGCCAGCACGATACCGGTCAGGATCTGCGAGACCAGCATGATCGCCAGGATACCGCCGAAGGTCCAGGCGTAGTTGAGGTTGCGCGGCACCGGATAGGCGATGAAAGAATCATAGACCATCCGCGGCAGCGGCATGCGGGCGTCGAACCAGCGTTCGATACCGGTCTTGGGCGTATAGGTCGAGTGTCCCTCGCTCATCGAAATATCCCCTGCCTCAACCGATAAGGATCTTGGTATCGGAAATGAACTTGAATACCGGCACCGCCATGTTCTCCGGTGCCGGACCTTGGCGGATACGGCCGGCGGTGTCGTACACCGAACCGTGGCACGGGCAGAACCAGCCGCCGAATTCGCCTTCCTGGCCGAGCGGGATGCAGCCCAGATGGGTGCAGACTTGCACCATCACCATCCAGGCTTCCTTGCCGGGCGTGGTCCGGTTGGCATCAGTCGCCGGGGCATCGGCCGGCAGGTTGGCGTTGCGGGCGATCGGATCCTTGAGCTCGGCGAGGTTGACGGCCTCGCCGTCCTTCATCTCCTGCTCGGTGCGGTTGCGCACCACGACCGGCTTACCGCGCCATTTGACGATCAGCGACATGCCCGGCGTCAGCGAAGCGACATCGACCTCGACCGAGGCCAGCGCCAACGTCGAGGCATCGGGGCGCATCTGGTCGATGAACGGCCATGCGACGGCGCCCGCACCAACCACAGCGGCCATGCCGGTGGCGATGTAGAGAAAATCACGACGGTTGGGATCCTGGGTGTCGGTTGCGCTCACGGGTGCCTGATCCTTTCGCCTCGTCCGTGCCGGTGGTCGAGCCTGTTCCCCGCTCATTCACGCCAACCCGACAGCGCATGGCGAACAGGCTAGCGAATTCCTCCGGCATTTGGACTTCGGTTTATGCGTGAAGCCCGTTTTTGTCCAGCGGGGTGGAGGCACAAGGGCAGATTGTCGCGGGGACACGGCGCCGCTTTCCAAAGCACTGCGCCGGCTGACCGCCCGACGCAGCGAAACGACCGGAAATCCGGCGCGAAATCCAGGCCCGTGGTCGCCTCGACAGCCGCCGCAGGCCGGGTCTATTCTTCTCCTATGGCGCATATCATAGACCGCGACACATGGGCCGAGGCGCCCGACCGCTGGCAAGGCGAGCTGCAGTGCGGCGCCTTTGGCTCCAACAGCTGCCTGATCTTCAACTATTTGCCTGACGTCGGCGGCGGCCCACTTCTGCACAGCCATCCCTATGCAGAGATCTTCATCATCCGTCAGGGTACCGGGCTGTTCACGGTCGGCGACCGGCAGATCGAGGCGTCCGCCGGCCAGATCGTCATCGTGCCGCCGGACACGCCGCACAAATTCACCAATCTCGGCCCGGGTGCGCTCGAGACCACCGATATCCACGAGAACGGCAGCTTCATCACCAAATGGCTGGAGTGAAACCTACTTCGCGCCAAGCCTGACCAGCACTGCCCTAGGAATATCGTACTCACGGATCACCGCGTCGTGCTTGCGCAGGCCGCAGAGTTCGCGCTGGATGAAGTAGCCGTGCACGGCTTCGGCCGCTTCCTTGAGGAGCCTGGGCCGCTGCTCCTTGTCGTCTCCATTCTCACGCAGCTTGACCAGCGTCTCCTCGACGCGCTGCCCTGCGCGTCCGAGCGCAGCCGCCTTTTCGGCCAGGATTTCATGGCCGAGTGCGTCGAAGGCGGCTTCCCCGGCCGAACTGCCGGTGGACGGCGGGCGCAACGACATCTCAGTCTCCTTTCCTGCCGACCGCGGACTTTGTCTCGAACTTCATACGATGGGTGACGAATTCTTCGCCCTTCACCGGCCCGAAGCCAAGTCCCTCATAGAAAGCGAAGGCTTCCTGCGGCGCCCTTGTGTTCAGCGCGGCGAAATGTCGACGTGCCCTGTCGACAACCGTCTCGACCAGCATTCTGCCGACGCCGTTGCGGCGATGCTGCGCGCTGACGAACAGGTGACGGACCCGGCCTAGCTCCCTGCCGTCGAAATAGGGGGCGATGTTCAGCCCACACACACCAACGACTTCGCGGCCATGCCAGACGCCAAACAGCGCCTCGCCATGTTTCAGGAACCTGTTGCGGCGGCTTGCCCAGCCATCAGCCAGGCGCACCAGCATCCAGTATCCCTCGAGGCGGCTCTCTTCCATCAATGCGCGGAAGGCTGGCGTCGTCGGCCTCAGCCGCTTCAGCACATAGCCGGTTACCATCGATCCGCCCATGCCTTACTCCGCCGGACGCGTCTCTTCCAGCACGCTTTCCTCGTTGAACAGGAAGCCGCCGGACTGCCGCTTCCACAGCCGTGCATAGAGCCCGTCGAGCGCCACCAGTTCGTCATGCGTACCTTGTTCGACGATGCGGCCGCCGTCGAGCACCACCAGCCGGTCAAGCGCCGCGATCGTCGACAGTCGGTGGGCGATGGCGATGACCGTCTTGTTCTCCATCAGCCGTGCCAGATTTTCCTGGATCGCGGCCTCAATGTCGGAATCGAGCGCCGAGGTCGCCTCGTCGAGGATCAGGATCGGCGCGTCCTTGAGGAAGACGCGGGCGATCGCCACGCGCTGGCGCTGGCCGCCGGACAGCTTCACGCCGCGCTCGCCGACATAGGCCTCGTAGCCCTGGCGGTCTCTGTTGTCGCGCAGGCCGAGGATGAACTCGTGCGCCTCGGCCTTCCTGGACGCAGCGACCACTTGCGCCTCGGTCGCATCCGGCATGCCGAGCTTGATGTTGTCGCGCAGCGAGCGATGGAAAAGTGCTGTATCCTGGCTGACGACGCCGATATTGGCGCGCAGCGAGTTCTGCGTCACGCCCGATATGTCCCGCCCGTCGATCAGGATCTTGCCGCCCTCGAGGTCGTAGAGGCGCAGGATCAGATTGGCCAAGGTCGTCTTGCCGGCGCCGGACGGCCCGACCAGCCCGACCTTCTCGCCCGGCCGCACGACGAGGTCGATGCCGTCGAGCACGCCGAACCCCTTGCCATAGTGGAAGGTGACGTTCTTCACCTCGATGCGGCCGCCGGCCACGACAAGCTCGCCGGCATCCGGCGCATCGGTCAGGCCGAGCGGCTGCGAAATCAGCGCCTTGGAGTTCTCCAGCACGCCGAGATTCCTCAAGATGCCGTTGAGCTGCATCATCACGCGGCTGAGCAGCATGTTTAGCCGCAGGACAAGCGAAAGTGTGAAGGCTACGGCACCGACGGTGATCGAGCCTTCGACCCAGAGATAGATCGCAAAGCTGGCGATCACGGTGATCATGATACCCGACAGCGTCGTCAGCGCCATCCGCACGCCGGTCAGCCGGCGCGTGAACGGACGCAGCGCGTCAAGGTAGATGTCGAAGCCGCTGCGGATATAGCGGTCGTCGCCGTCGGCCGAGAACAGCTTCAGCGTCTGCACGTTGGAGTAGGAGTCGACGATGCGGCCGGTGATCATCGAGCCGGCCTCGGCGGTCGCCTCGGCATGCTTGCGGATCGCCGGCAGATAGCGCCTAGCCAGAAAGCCGAAGGCGGTGATCCAGATCACCACCAACACCGCCAGCCTGAGATCGAGACCGGCAACCAGCGCCAGCGTCGTCACCGTATAGACGATCATGAACCAGATGACCTCGATGAAGCTTTCCATCAAGTCGCCTGTCGCTTGCCCCGCCTGCCAGACTTTTGTCGCGATGCGGCCAGCAAAGTCGTTCTGGAAGAAGGCGTAGGACTGGCGCGAGACATGGCGATGCGCCTGCCAGCGCACCAGATTGTAGAAGCCCGGCGTGATCGTCTGCTCGTCGACCAGCGCTGACAGGCCGACAACCAGCGTGCGGATGACAAGCACCACGGCGCCCATGAACAGGAGCTCTGGGCCGGCCGCGGTCCACAGCGCGTGCCAGCTGCGCTCGCCGGGCAACTGGTTGAGAATGTCGACCAAGCGCCCGACGAAATAGAACAGTCCGGCCTCGACCAGCGGCGCGATGCCGCCGATGACGAGCATGGCGAAGAAAGCTAGCTTCGCCTGCCCGACATAGTGCCAGAGAAAGCCGCCGACGCTGGCGGGTGGTCGAAGAGTCGCGGGTTCGCGGAACGGAGAGACCCAGTGCTCGAACCAGCGATAGACGGCTTGCATCATGCGGCGGGCATCATTCTGCTGCTTCACCCTTGGCGCCAATGTCGTTGGCGACAGCGTCGTTGGCAGCCTCGGCCGGACCGTCATCGAGCAGGAAGCCGCCCGACTGACGTTGCCAGAGCTGCGCGTAGAGCCCGCCGCTGGCGACCAGTTCATCATGCGAACCTTCCTCGATGACATGGCCTTTATCCATGACGACGAGCCTGTCCATCGCAGCGATGGTCGACAGCCGGTGCGCGATGGCGATCACGGTCTTGCCCTGCATAAGCCTGTAGAGGTTCTCCTGGATGGCGGCCTCGGCTTCTGAATCGAGCGCCGACGTCGCCTCGTCGAGAATGAGGATCGGCGCGTCCTTCAGCATAACGCGGGCGATGGCGATGCGTTGCCGCTGGCCGCCGGACAATTTGACGCCACGGTCGCCGACATGGGCGTCGAAGCCCTTGCGGCCGCTGGCGTCGATCAGCCCGCCGATGAAGTCGACCGCCTCGGCCCGCCCCGCCGCCTCGAGCAGCATCTCGTGGGTAGCGTCCGGACGGCCATAGAGGATGTTCTCGCGCACCGAGCGGTGCAGCAGCGAAGTGTCCTGCGTCACCATGCCGATCTGCGCGCGCAGCGAATCCTGCGTCACCGAAGCGATCTCCTGGCCGTCGATCAGGATCTTGCCAGCTTCGAGGTCGTAGAACCGCAAAAGCAGGTTGACCAGCGTCGACTTGCCGGCACCGGAACGGCCGACGATGCCGACCTTTTCGCCCGGCTTCACCGTCAGCGACAGGTTCTCGATGACGCCCTTCTGCTTGCCGTAGTGGAAGCGGATGTCCTCGAAGCGGATCTCACCCCTGGCAACGGTGATGTCCTTCGCACCAGGCCTGTCTTCGACCAGCCGCGGCAGCGAGATCGAGGCGATGCCGTCCTGCACCGTGCCGATGTTCTCGAACAGGGCCGACATTTCCCACATGATCCATTGCGACATGCCCCACAGCCGCAGCACCAGGCCGATGACCACCGCGACAGCGCCGATCGTCACCGCCTGGCCGAGCCACAGCCACAGCGACAGCGCCGTGACCGAAAACAACAGCAGCGCGTTGAGGATATAGAGCAGGCCGTAGAGCACCGTCACCAGCCGCATCGACCGGTAGACCGTATCGAGAAAGCCGGCCATGCCTTCCTTGGCGAAGGAGGCTTCGCGGCGCGCGTGGCTGAACAGCTTGACCGTCTGGATGTTGGTGTAGCTGTCGACAACGCGGCCGGTCATTGTCGAACGCGCATTGGCCTGCTCCTGGCCGACCTTGCCGAGCCGCGGGATAAAAAAGCGCAGCAGCCCGATATAGCCGATGAGCCAGACGGCCAGCGGCGTGGCCAGCCGCCAGTCGGCCGAACCGACGATGAAGAGCATGCCGAGGAAATAGACGATGATGTAGTTGAGCACGCCGATCAGCTTGATGACGCATTCGCGCACGGCGAGCGCCGTCTGCATCAGCTTGGTCGCGATGCGCCCGGCGAATTCGTCCTGGTAGAAGCCCATCGACTGCTTGAGCAGATAGCGATGCACCTGCCAGCGGATGCGCATCGCGTAGTTGCCCATCAGCGTCTGCTGGTTGAGCATCGAATGCAGCCACACCGTGCCCGGCAACGCGAACAGCACGATGAAGGCCATGCTGGCGAGCTTCCAGCCCTCGGTCTGCAGGAAGGTTTCGCGGTTCTGCCCGGACAGCCAGTCGACGATGCGGCCGAGAAAGCCGAACATCCACACTTCGGCAAAAGCGATGGCCGTCACCAGCACCGCATCCACGACGATGTAGGGCCAGGCGCCGCTTGTGTAATGCACGCAAAAAGCAACCAGCGTCTTCGGCGGCTCGACCGGTTCCGCTGCCGGGAACGGATCGAGCCTTTTCTCAAACCAGCTAAACATTGTCTTGGTACTCTTGATAGGCTCGTTGGCGCTCACGCGGCGCGGGATCGCACGACTTCAACGCCAAACGGCTCGGAATCACCCGAGTCGCTGGCTTCATTTCGCGCAATATAGGGTGTCGATCGCATTTCGCCGACAGGGTCGTTTGACGATCCTGACGGGACGCTGTCGACGACGCGGATTTTCGGACCCGGCCTGATCAGCCGGACGATCCGGCGCACCAGCGACGGCCGGCTGGGATCGGGAACGGCGCGCGAGAAGTCGACATCCGGCAGCATGCCGCGATGCGGACGCCGGCGGGTCTCGGCATGAACCGCCGACGAGTAGGTCTCGCCGATCAGCAGCGCCCAGGTCGCCATCTTGCGCTCGTGCAGGTTTCTCGAGCCGGGTATCTTATAGGGATCGAGCATCGGTCCATCCTCCATGTGAAAATGCGATAAAAAGGGTGAAGCAAGCTCGACCGCCGGCATTCGGCCAAAGGCACGGATGGCGCCGGCGCGCATTGCGTCGGTCGAGACACGGCAAGCGTCGGTCCGGACAGGTTCAGGTGGGGCGTTCAGCCCCTTTGACAGTTTGAAAAACATCGCAAGATTCCTTCGAGAGCCGAAAACTGGGTTCGGCGGGAATCGGTGCGATCAGAGTCTAGAAAGTCAGGAGAATCGTCGTACCGAAACCGCCATCGGGCCTGCATGGCCCCAGGAGAGGTGCTGGATGTGCATGGTCATCATGAATTCCCCCTCCATCGGTTCGGGTTGACAATGAGAGGCGTATACTCGACTTCGCAGAAAATGACCACCCGCCAGTCCAGCAATCTTCGAAACCGGGAAATCCCTGTGGCCGATCTGCCACTTATTAGAAAGACGCGGAAATGAACGATCGTCTCCGCATCGCGCTCTACCAGCCTGACATCGCCGGCAATACCGGAACGATCCTGCGCTTCGCCGCGTGCCTCGGCCTTGGCGTCGACATCATTGAACCGGCCGGCTTCCCGCTCTCCGACAGGACGCTGAAACGGGCCGGCATGGACTATCTCGAAATGGCGGCGCTGACCCGGCATGTCGACTGGCACGCCTTCGAGCAATGGCGCAAAAGTGGCGCGCGGCGGCTGGTGCTGCTGTCGACCAGGGCCGCGACCGCCTACACGGACTTTGCCTTCGCCGATGGCGACGTCCTTCTGTTCGGCCGCGAATCCGCAGGCGTGCCGGATCCGGTCCACGAGGCCGCGGATGCGCGACTGGTGATCCCGATGCAGCCGGGCACGCGCAGCATCAACGTCGCGCTTTCTGTCGCCATGGTCGCGGGCGAAGCGATCCGGCAGTTGCGATAGAATCTCCAGTCCGGCGGCAAAGCCGTCCCTGTCGCTGACCTCAGCTGCTTCCGTTATTTTCACCCAGGCGCACATCGCCTTCTCCTGATTTGCCTTGTCTGGATCTCTTCGCTACAAGCTCAACTTAACTTGAGGTCAAGCGGAAAGTGCGAGATGGCTCCGGTAACGGAATTGACGGTCGGCCAGGTGGCGATGCGCAGCGGCGTCGCGGTGTCGGCGCTGCATTTCTACGAGGCGCGCGGGCTGATCCGCAGCCACCGCACGTCAGGCAACCAGCGGCGCTACGGCCGTGACGTGCTGCGGCGGGTGGCGATCATCCGGGTCGCCCAGGAAGTCGGCATCTCGCTGGCCGAGATCGCGGCCGCCCTTCAGTCCCTGCCCGAGGGCCGCACGCCGACGCGCGAGGACTGGAATCTGCTTTCAACGGCCTGGCGCGATAGCCTCGATCAAAAGATCAGCCAGTTGAAGAAGCTGCGCGACGGCCTCACCGACTGCATCGGCTGCGGCTGCATGTCGATCGACAAATGCCCGCTCAGGAACAAGGGCGACAAGCTGTCGAAGCAGGGCGCGGGCGCGCGGCGCCTGTTGGTGGAGCGCTAGTCCGCCGCCGGCAATCTGCGGATCGTGAATTCGATGACATCCCCCGGCCGTTCGAACCAGCTTTCGATCTCGGTCCAATAGGCCTGTTTTGGGAAGCGCTCGAACCATTCCTTGGCCTTGAGGCGCGCATCGGAGCGCGGCAAGACGAAGGTCTCGCGCAGGAAACCGTCGCGCGGCATGCGCTCGCGCTCGGCGCGCGAACGATCGAGCCTTTTCTTCAAGCCATCCAGCGGCGGTCTTGCCGGGGTGCGCATGAAAGAAACTCCTTGGGCCTTAATGGCACTTGACCCTTGCCCTTAAGAGATTAGGGATCGCGCCCGGAAAAGACGAGTCATTTGTCGGCTGCGACGGGAGACAGCATTTTGGAACGACCTGAAATACCCGTGGGCCTGCCGGACGACATCGAACAGAAGAAGATGAAGGCTAAGCTTTGGTTCGAGACGCTGCGCGAACGCATCTGCGCCGCCTTCGAGCAGATCGAGCAGGATCTTGAAGGACCGCTGGTTTCATGGTCGCCCGGCCGCTTCGAGAAGACACCTTGGGAGCGCGACGAGGGCAAGGGCGGCGGCGGCACCATGTCGATGATGTATGGCCGCGTCTTCGAGAAGGTCGGCGTCCACACCTCGACCGTCTATGGCGAGTTCTCGCCCGAATTCCGCAAGCAGATGCCTGGCGCCGAGGAAGACCCGCGCTTCTGGGCAAGCGGCATCTCGCTCATCGCCCACCCATGGAACCCCAACGTGCCGGCCGTGCACATGAACACCCGCATGGTCGTCACCTCGCGCCAGTGGTTCGGCGGCGGCGCCGACCTGACGCCTGTGCTCGACCGCCGCCGCGTCCAGGACGACCCCGATACTTTGGCCTTTCACCGCGCCATGCAGTTCGCCTGCGAGAAGAACGCCGGCGTCGCCGATCACCCCAAATTCAAGGCGTGGTGCGACGAATACTTCTTCCTGCCGCACCGCAACGAGCCGCGCGGTACCGGCGGCATCTTTTTCGACTGGCTGCATTCGGACGACGACAAAGGCGGCTGGAACGCCGATTTCAACTTCGTCCAGGATGTCGGGCGTTCTTTCCTCGTCGTCTACGGACATCTGGTTCGGGCCAATTTCAACGAGAACTGGACCGACGGCGACCGCGACGAACAGCTGATCCGGCGCGGCCGTTACGTCGAATTCAACCTTCTTCACGATCGCGGCACCATCTTCGGCCTCAGGACGGGCGGCAATGTCGCTTCGATCCTGTCCAGCCTGCCGCCGGAGGTAAGATGGCCGTAAAAAATCGGTGAGCGGAATGTGAGTCGCAATGACGTCCCATTCGCCGAATTCTGGCACGGAATGTGGCGCCGCAGATTTCTTTTTCGTCTAATATCCATTTGAAAAAACTGGGTTATTTGTCGTCTCGGGTCGGGAAGCGCCGGCGGTTCGCCCGCGAAACCGCGACTCGACGCAACCGGACGGCCCAAGACGACGCGGACCATCTTCTCGACAAGGATGTCCGCTTTTCCCAGGAGTACTTAGCAAATGCGCAAAATCATTGTGTCGGCCGCCGCGGCCGCCCTTCTCGCCTCCGGCTCGGTTGCCTTTGCCGCCGTCAAGCACACCACCGGGACGATCAAGGCCTTTGACGCAACGGCCATGAGCCTGGTTCTCGAAGATGGATCATCTTTTACGCTTCCCAAGACCTTCAAGGATCCTGGCCTGAAGGCCGGCGAAAAGGTCCGCGTTTCCTGGGACATGAGCGGCAAGAACAAAGTTGCCGAGGCAGTCAAGATCGTGAAGTGATGGCCTGCTCGCCAGAACAAGACCAGCTTTTGTCTGGTCTTGCTCCGGGGTAGCGTAAGAGGGCGGAGCAGCGATGCTCCGCCTTTTTGTTCCTCGCCGGCAACCAAAACCAGGCATTTGTGTTATGGTTGCTCCCCCGAGCATGTCCTGAACCGAAGGTCGGCCCAGCAAGATCGGAACCGGTTTCGGAAGGATCATGCAACGATCAAAGTGCTGGAGCGCCCGTGTCTCAGCTACCGCCCGCTCCAGGGAGGAAAAGGAGAATCCCATGAAGGAATTCCACTGCGGCTCGCTCGTCCCCGGTTGTGACTGGCACACGCGGGCCGACGAGGAGGCCGAGATCATGCGCCGCGCCGTTGAGCACATGCGCGAGACCCACGGCGAGACGGTGATCCGCGAGACGATGGTCGAAGCGATCCGCTCACGCATCGAGAAAGCCCGCGACGCGGCCTGATCTCAGCTGATCTCAGCTGGCTTTCAAGGCTTCCGCGGCGCGCTCGAGCAGCGCGCCGCGATCAAGCGCAAAACCGGACTCGATCCACTCCCTTTCCAGGTTTTTCAGGATGGCGCCGAGCTTCGGCCCCGGCGCAGCGCCTAGCTCGGTCAGATCGGCTCCCTTGACCGGGAAGTCGGGCCTTTGCCATTTCAGCGCGAAACCAAGCAGGCGCGAAAAGCCGCCTGCGTCGAGGAGCGCTGCATTGTCCTCGACCGCCCGCGCCCGCGCGGAGGCCAGCGCAAGCCGGAGCCGGTCGACAAAGCCCTGGCGATCGCCACGATAGAGCTTTTTCGCCAGCTCGCCTTCGGTTGTCTTGGGTTCGACAGCAACCGTCAGCGCCCAGTGGCGCAGGCGATCCGCCTCGCCGGTCGAGAATCTCAGCCTCTCGGCAAGCGTTTTCATCCGCGCCGCATCCGGTGGCACCATCGCTTCCAGCCTGAGCAGCGAGTCTGGCGTCCAACCCAGCTCCTTTTCGGTCCTGGTCAGTCCGTGGATGGCGTCGATGCCCCATTTCTCGCTCTCCGGCAGGACGCTGGTGAGAACGCCGGCCTGGCGCATCCAAAGAAGCGCCCGTGACGGATCGGGCGCCGACAGAAGCTTCTTCAACTCGGACCAGACGCGCTCGGCCGAAAGCTGGCTCAGCCCCTCCTTGAGCCGCGCGCAGGCCTTCAACCCCTCCGCATCCGGCCGGCCGTCGCCATACCAGGCGAAAAAGCGAAAGAAGCGCAGGATGCGCAAATAATCCTCGCGGATGCGCGCCTCCGCATCGCCGATGAAGCGCAGCCGGCGCGCTTCGATGTCGGCGATGCCGCCGACCAGGTCGACCACGGTGCCGTCGGCTTCGGCGTAAAGCGCGTTGATGGTGAAGTCGCGCCGCTCGGCATCAAGCTTCCAGTCGCGCCCGAACGACACCTTTGCCCGCCGCCCGTCGGTTTCGATGTCGGCGCGCAGCGTGGTGACCTCATAGGCCTTGCCGCCGGCGACAGCAGTGATGGTGCCGTGCTCGATGCCGGTCGGCACCGTCTTGAACCCCGCCGCTTCGGCGCGGCGCTTGGTTTCCTCAGGCAGGCAAGTCGTGGCGATGTCGATATCGGCGACGGGCTGGCCGATCAGCGCGTTGCGCACCGCACCGCCGGCAATGCGCGCCTCTTCGCCGCCGTCCGAAAGCGCGGCAAGCAGTCGCTGCAGCTGCTTTTCGCCGAGCCAGTCGGCCCTGCCCGCAAGCGACACCGGAGCACTCACGCATAGAGCCTTTCATAAAGCGTGCGGATGATGCCGGCGGTGACGCCCCAGATACGCCGGTCGCCATAGGGCATGTCGTAGAAGAACCATTCGAGATCGTTCCACATGCGGCTGTCCCGCTTGTGATTGGCCGGGTCCATCAGGAAGCGCAGTGGCACCTCGAAGGCGGCATCGACCTCCTCGGCATTCAGCGTCAGCCGGAAACCCGGCCGCACGATGCCCAGGACCGGCGCGATGCGGTAGCCGCTGCCCGCGACGTAGTCGGGCATGCGGCCGATGATCTCGATGCCATCCTCGCCAAGCCCGATCTCCTCGAAGGTTTCGCGCAGCGCCGCCGCCTCCGGGCTGGGATCGGTTGCATCGATCGTGCCGCCGGGGAAAGCCACCTGCCCTGAATGGCTGCGCAGCTTCTCGGCCCGTTTTGTCAGCAAGACCGTCGCATCGCCTTGATGATCGACCACCGGGATCAACACCGCAGCGTCGCGCAGTGGCTTGGCTTGGGTCAGGCGCGGATGGCCGGGGTTGAAGCGGTGATCGCCAAATTCGTCGCCGGCATGCGCATCCGGCTGCGCGGCGAAGCGCGCGCGAAAATCAGCGGTGGAAAACGGCGCCGGCGTCATTTGGTCCATCACGCGCTCAGCCGCTTCAGTTTTTCCGCCGTCATGATCGGATAGACCTCGCCTTTCGAGCGGACGGCAAACATCGTCCTGCCGCCGATGCCGATTTCCTCGCCATGCTCGACCAGCTCGTACATCACCGGTCGCGCCACCAGCGCTTCCAGCCGCCCGCGCACCAGAACGTAAGGCTTCAGGCCGCCGGTGGCATCCTCGTCGACGAAGCGCAGCGGATGCCCGGGCCCGGCCTCGACGACGTCGCCGACATTGGTGCGGAAGGTGATGACCTGGTCGTCGCCGGCGCCGGAAACGTCCATTTCGACGGCCACGAAGGGCGCGTCGGCGACACGGATACCCACCCGTTCCACCGGCGTCACCAGATAGGTCTTGCCGTCTGCATCCTTGCGCAGAACCGTGGAAAAGAGTTGCACCAGCGGCATGCGCCCGATCGGCGTGCCCAGATAGAACCAGGTGCCGTCGGCTTTGATCTCCATGTCGAGATCGCCGCAGAAGTCAGGATTCCAGCGCTCCACCGGCGCCGGACCCTTGCCGGCGCGCGTCGCCCGCGAGATCAGCGCCTCCAGTCCGCGCGTTTCCCTGGCGGCCGTCAGACTCTCTTCAGCATGTTCGGAGCGTTCCGTCATGGTCACGAAATAGTCACTGTTGTTCCGCTTGTCAGCCTAAGTCTGTGATTTAAATTCAAACGCAGGCGCCATGCGAGGCCGAATCGCGGCATTCTGCGGCACAGACAAGTGCAAGCCGGTATTTCCAACACAAGGATCGATGCGGCCATGAGCGTGATGATCAAGGAAAGCCCGATCAGCGAAAAGGACATGATCGCCGAGGCGGAGAAGGCATTGGCCGACATCTCCAGGGTCCGCGACGGCGTCGGCAGGGTCATCTTCGGCCAGGAAGCGGTCGTCGAACGCACGCTGGTGGCGCTCCTGGCCGGCGGCCACGCGCTGCTGGTCGGCGTGCCAGGCCTCGCCAAGACCAAGCTGGTCGAGACGCTGGGCGTCGTGCTCGGTCTCGATTCCCGCCGCATCCAGTTCACCCCCGACCTGATGCCGTCGGACATTCTCGGTTCCGAGGTGATGGAACAGGACGAATTCGGCAAGCGTTCGTTCCGCTTCATTTCGGGGCCGATCTTCGCGCAATTGCTGATGGCCGATGAGATCAATCGCGCCTCGCCGCGCACCCAGTCGGCGCTCCTGCAGGCGATGCAGGAATACCACGTCACCATTGCCGGCGCCCGCCACGACCTGCCGGCGCCCTTCCACGTGCTGGCGACGCAGAACCCGCTGGAGCAGGAAGGCACCTATCCCCTGCCCGAGGCGCAACTCGACCGCTTCCTGATGCAGGTCGACATCCTCTATCCGGAAATCGAGGCGGAACGCCGCATCCTCTTGGAAACCACCGGCGTCGAGGATGCCAAGGCCGCGAACGTGCTGCAGCCGGCGCGGCTGAAGGAGATCCAGACGCTGATCCGCCGCTTGCCGGTGCCGGAAAGCGTCGTCGAGGCGATCCTCAAGCTGGTGCGCTCGGCCCGTCCAGGCCAGGGCCATGCCGAAACCGACAAGCTCGTCGCCTGGGGTCCGGGGCCGCGCGCCAGCCAGGCGCTGACACTGTGCGCCCGCGCTCGCGCGTTGTATGATGGACGGCTTGCACCGTCGGTCGACGACATCCGTGCGTTGGCCGAGCCGGTGCTGCAGCACCGCATGGCGCTGACCTTCGCCGCTCGCGCCGAAGGCACCTCGGTGCGCGACGTGGTGGCGAAACTGGCAAAAGGCATCTGATGGCGCGCATAGGCGAGGTCCAGGCACCGGTGGCGACGCGCGACGCGCTCGCCCGTGGCCGGTTGCGGGCCTCGCTGGTTCCGGACCTCCTGGTCGAGGCGCGCCGCATCGTCAACACCGTGATCGCCGGCTGGCATGGCCGCCGCAAGCGCGGCATCGGCGAGAATTTCTGGCAGTTCCGCCCCTATGTCGAGGGCGATTCCTCGCGCATCGACTGGCGCCGCTCGGCCCGCGACGACCACACCTATGTACGCGACCGCGAATGGGAGGCCGCCCATACGGTATGGCTTTGGGCCGACCCCTCGCCGTCCATGCTCTACAAATCCGCAGGCGCCAGCGTTTCCAAGGAATCGCGCGCGCTGGTGCTGGCGCTCGCCATGGCCGAGCTCCTGTCGCGCAGCGGCGAACGCATTGCCTGGCCGGGCCTCAGCGATCCGTTCACCGCCCGCAACGGCGCCGAACGCATTGCGGCCCACCTCGCCCATGCCGCCGCACTGCCGGCAAAGCCCGACCTTTCCAGCATCCGCCGCTTCTGCGACATCGTCATCGTCAGCGATTTCCTCGATCCGGTCGAAGACACCATGGCCTGGCTCGACGTGCTCGCCCGCCACGGCGTGCGCGCCCATCTGATCGAGGTCGCCGACCCGGCCGAGGAGACCTTCCCCTATGCCGGCCGCACCGAATTCACCGACCCAGAGACCGGCGACAAGCTGACCGCCGGCCGCGCCGAAATGCTGGGCGAAGACTACCGCCTGCTCTACACCGCCCGCCGCCAGGAACTGGCCGGCTGGTGCAAGCGGCTCGGCTGGAGCTTTACCGTGAACCACACTGACCGGCTGGCTTCCGAGGCGCTGGTGCGCATCCACATGGCGATGACCGCTGAAAGCGGTTATGCCGGAAAGATCAGCGCATGAGCTGGCTGCCGCTCTCCTTCGGTGTGCCCATAGTGTTGTGGGGCCTGTTGGCGCTGCCGGTGATCTGGTGGCTGTTGCGGCTCACCCCGCCCAAGCCGCAGACGGAGGTGTTTCCGCCGCTGAAGATACTGGCCCGCGTGCTGAAGCGCGAGGAGACCCCGCATCAGAGCCCCTGGTGGCTGACGCTGCTGAGGCTGCTGATGGCAGCCCTTGTCGTCACAGCCCTTGCCGAACCCGTCTTCAATCCGCGCGAGAAGCTGCCCGCCGAGGGCTCGGCCCTTGCATTGGTCATCGACAATGACTGGGCAAGTGCGGCCGACTGGAGCAAGCGCGTCGCCACCGCGCAGCGCCTGATCGCCGACGCCAGTTCGAATGGCGTGCCTGTCGTCATCGCCTTCACCGCCGAAAAGCCCAACGCCGAGATAGGTCCCTTCGACGCCGCGACCGCGCTCGACCGGCTGCGCGCAGCCAAGCCGCGGCCCATCCCGACCGACCGACCGGCCATCTATGCACGCGTCGCGGCGGCCCTGGAGCGCCTGCCGGGCGCCAGTGTCGCCGTGCTCGCGGATGGACTGGCGGCGCAAGGCGACGAAGCCGCGTTCAACACGCTGCTGTCGAAAAACGCGGCGCGCCTCGTCTGGGCAACGTCCGACAGGCTGTCGCTGACCGGCCTCACGGTCGCCGATAACCAGGTCGACGGCTTTGCGCTCACCGCCATCCGCGCACCAAACGATCCGGCGCCGGCTCAAGTCACCGCCGGTGCCTTCGACGACAAGGGCCGTCGCATCGCCGACGCGACGCTGACCTTCTCGCCGGGCGAATCCACCGCTACCGGGACGATGGCGGTGCCATTCGAGCTGCGCAACGACTTCGCCTCGATCGCGCTCGACGGCGAGCACCAGGCCGGCGCCGTGCGGGTGCTGGACGAAAGCTCCAAGCGCCGCCGCGTCGGGCTGTTGTCGCAGGCCGAGGCCGACCAGGCGCAGCCGCTTTTGTCGCCGCTCTACTATATCCGCCGCGCGCTGCAGCCTTTCGCCGATCTTGTCGAGCCATCGAGTGTCGACCTCGCCGACGCCATACCGCAGCTTCTCGACCAGAAGCCGGCGATGATCGTCATGGCCGATGTCGGCACCATTCCGGAACAGGTGAAGCAGAGGCTGGTCGACTGGGTCGACAAGGGCGGCACACTGGTGCGCTTTGCCGGGTCGAGGCTGGCCGCCGCCGGCAATGACGACGATCTGCTGCCGGTCAGGCTGCGCACCGGCGAACGCTCGATGGGCGGCGCCTTGTCGTGGACGACGCCGCAGCCGGTCACCGAGTTCCCGAAGTCCGGCCCGTTTGCCGACCTCGCGCCGCCGGCCGAGGTCACCGTCACCAGGCAGGTATTGGCCGAGCCGACACCCGACATCGTCGAGCGTACCTGGGCGACGCTTGCCGACGGCACGCCGCTGGTGACCGGGCTGAAGAAGGGCAAGGGCACGCTCGTCCTGTTCCACGTCACGCCCGAGGCAACCTGGTCGAACCTGCCGATATCGGGCAGCTTCGTCGAGATGCTCAGGCGCATCGTGCAGCTGTCGCGCAACCAGGGCGCGGCGATCGCCAACGCCGAAGCCGCCGCCACCTCGCTGGCGCCCTACCGGATGATAGCCGCCGACGGCGAGCTGGTGCCGCCGACCCCGGATGCACGGCCGCTGGTGCCCGGCGCCGGGCCGCTGCCTGTGACGTTCGAGAACCCGCCCGGCCTCTACGGCTCCGAGACCGGCGTCTTCGCCCATAATTTGCTTGAGGCCGACAGCACCTTTGCGCTGCTGGACCGGCCTCAGATTTCGTTGCCGGTCACCACCGTCCAGTACGCTTTCGACGAATCACGCAATCTCAAAGGCGCACTGGTCGCTGCCGCCCTGGTGCTGATGGTGCTCGACACGCTGGCGGTGTTCTGGATGGGCGGGCTGCTGGCGCGCCGGCCGCGCCGCGCCGCCGCAACCACGGCGGCCGCCGTGCTGATAGCGCTGGGCGCGCTCCTTGGCCATGCCGACCTCGCCCGTGCCGACGACGCGAAACCGGGCGATGCCCAGGCGATCGAGGACATCGCGAAGACCCGCATCGCCTATGTGCTGACCGGCGAGCCAGGCGTCGACTCGATCAGCCGCGCCGGTCTCGAAGGCCTGACCCGTTTCCTGATCGAAAAGACCGCGCTCGAACCCGGAGCGCCGGCCGGCGTCGACATCGCGAAGGACGAACTGTCCTTCTACCCGCTGATCTACTGGCCGATCGACCCGGCAGCGCCCATGCCGAGCCAAGCGGCGATCGCGCGTGTCGATGCCTATATGCAGCAGGGCGGCACCGTCCTGTTCGACACTCGCGACCAGTTCGCCAACGGCATCGGCGCCGATTCGACCAGCCCGGCGACGGAGCGGCTGCGCGACATTCTCGGCGATCTCAACGTGCCGCCGCTGGAGCCGGTACCGTCGGATCATGTGCTGACCAAGTCCTTCTTCATCCTGCCCGAGTTTCCCGGCCGCTTCGCCGGCAGTCCGCTCTGGGTCGAGGCCTCGCTCGACGCCAGCAACACCGAGAACCGCCCGGTGCGGGTCGGCGACGGCGTCTCGCCGATCCTGATCACCGCCAATGATTTTGCCGGCGCCTGGGCCGTCGACGAGAATGGCGACCCGCTCCTGCCGACCGTGCCGGCCGACCCGATGCAACGCATCTATGCGCTGCGCGCCGGTGTCAACATCATGATGTACATGCTGACCGGCAACTACAAATCCGACCAGGTGCATGTGCCCGTCCTGCTCGAACGACTGGGGCAGTAAGCCATGAACTGGTCGATCAATTTCGAACCGCTTCTGTCCTGGCCGCTGCTTGCCGCCGTGCTGGCGCCGCTGGTGTTGCTGGCGCTGGTCGGCCTGTGGTTTCGCCAGCGCGGCTCGGTCTTCCGCTTCGCCGCCTTGCTTGCGCTCGGCGCCGCTTTGCTCAATCCTGTCTTCCTCGATGAGGAACGCGAGGCCTTGAAAAGCGTCGTCGCCATCGTCGTCGACCGCAGCCAGAGCCAGGATATCGGCGAGCGCACCAAACAGACCGACGAAACCCTGGCCGGGCTGCAGCAGCGCCTCGGCCGCTTCAAGCAGTTCGACGTGCGCGTCGTCGAGGCGGGCCGGTCCGAGGCTGCCGAGGAGCGTACCGACACCAGGCTGTTCGGCGCGCTCGAAGGCGCATTCCGCGATGTGCCGCCGTCGCGCATCGGCGGCGCCATCATGATCACCGATGGCGAGGTGCATGACGCGCCGGCCGGCGCGCCCGACTTCCATGCGCCGCTGCACGCTTTGATCACCGGCAACGAGCACGAGCAAGACCGCCGCATACGCTTCGAGAATGCGCCGCGCTTCGGCCTCGTCGGCAAGCCGCTCGATATGAGCTACCGCGTCATCGCCTCCGACAATCAAACCGGCCCGGTCGATGTCCGCGTCTCGGTCAATGGCGAGCAAGTGTCGGTCGAGCACGCTACCATCGGCCAGGCGATGCCGCTGCAGGTGACGATCCCGACCGCCGGCCGCAACATCGTCGAGCTCGCCATCGACCCCGTGCCGGGCGAACTGACCGACGCCAACAACCGCGCCATCGCGCTGATCGACGGCATCCGCGAAAATTTGCGCGTGCTGCTCGTTTCCGGCGAGCCGCATGCCGGTGAACGCACCTGGCGCAACCTTTTGAAGTCGGACGCATCGGTCGATCTCGTCCATTTCACCATTCTGCGTCCGCCGGAAAAGCAGGACGGCACGCCGATCAACGAATTGTCGCTGATCGCCTTTCCGACGCGCGAACTGTTCGTCGAGAGGATCAAGGATTTCGACCTCATCATCTTCGACCGCTACCAGCACCGCGACGTGCTGCCGATCCTCTATTACGACTACATCTCCGAATATGTCGAAAAGGGTGGCGCGCTGCTGATCGCCGCGGGGCCTGAATATGCCGGCGAAAGCTCGATCGCCCGCACGCCGCTGATGTCGGCGCTGCCGGCAATGCCGACCGGCGAGGTCGTCGACAAGGCCTTCTACCCGCGCCTGACCGAGCTCGGCCAGCGTCATCCGGTGACGCGCGGGCTCGACGGCTCGGCCACCGATCCGCCGCACTGGAGCCGCTGGTTCCGCACCATCGGCGTCGAGAACCCCGAGGGCGAGGTGGTGATGAAGGGCGCCGACAACCGGCCCCTGCTTCTGCTCGACCGCAAGGGCGAAGGCCGCGTCGGCATGCTTCTGTCCGACCAGGGCTGGCTGTGGGCGCGCGGCTTCGAGGGCGGCGGCCCGCATGTCCAGCTCTATCGCCGCATCGCCCATTGGCTGATGAAGGAGCCCGAACTCGAAGAGGAGCGCCTGACCGCCGACGGGCGCGGCATGACACTGGAAATACGCCGCCAGACGATGAGCGACGACCCCGGCCCGGCGCAGGTGATCACGCCATCGGGCAAGGCGCTGATCGTCAGGCTCGAAAAATCCGAGCCCGGCATTTTCCTCGGCACCGTCCAGACCAGCGAGATCGGCCTCTACCAGGTCGGCAATGGCGACCTCACCGCGCTTGCCCATGTCGGTCCGATCAACGCACCGGAGTTCACCGACGTCATCTCGACCGAGGACCGGCTGAAGGCGCCGGCGGAGGCGACCGGCGGCAGCGTGCGCCGGCTGGCGCCTTCGTCCACTCTCGGCAATCTCACCGGCGGCGTGACGCTGCCTTCGATCGTCCCGGTCCGCTCCACCGGTGCGGCCTCCGGCAACGACTGGATTGGGCTCCGCACCACCGACGACAGCGTGCTGAAGGCCGTCTCGCGCGTGCCGCTCTTCGGCGGCTTCCTCGGCCTCGGCCTGCTGCTTCTGGCGATGGGCTCGATGTGGTACCGCGAGGGGCGGTAACGCTCTTCACTCTTCCGGTTCGGTCGTGAACAGCAGCGGGTAGCCCTTGGCCTTGCCGGCGTCGGTGGCCCGCGTCGCCTTGGTCTCAGCGACGTCTCTGGTGAAGACGGCGACGACACATACGCCTCGCCGGTGCGCGGTGATCATCACCCGTTGCGCCTGGTCTTCGCTCAATTTGAACTCGCCCTTGAGCACGGTCACCACGAACTCGCGCGGGGTGAAATCGTCGTTGATGAGGATGACCTTGTAGAGCTTCGGCCGTTCGGTCTTCGGCAGCGTCTTGGTGCGCGGTGTGGTGGTGGTTTCAGGCATCGGAAACCCAGGAAATTTCGCCTTCACTTTGTCACGGGCGAAAGCGGTCGTCCATTTTCGATCGGCCAAACGGCAGTGCGATCTCTGACAAATCTATGTGGGTCGCTGTGGCGGGCCGTTCAACGGCCATGCCGGCCGAACATGCGCCGCGGCGGGATCTGCCGCACCGTCCCGACAGATGGCGGACGGGAACGCGTATCGGGTGCATCGACCCGGCGCTCCATCCAGGCTGCGACCGGCCAGGCGATGAAGCAGATAAGCACCGTGCCGGTAAGCACGATGAGCAGCCAGGTTTGCCCGGGCGTGATGTAGTCCCAGTCGGTGGATATTTTCGGCGCGAACAGCGACGGCTCGGTCCGTCCGCTGGCGGGGTCCGGCACCGGGCTGGCGGAGAGCAGGATCAACACCTTGGCCACTCCGCTGACCACCAGGCCGCCGATGACCATTGAGCGCAAAATGGACGAAAGCCGCTTCATGCGGATTGTCCTACAGGGCCGGCATTGCGATCGGGTTAAAGGATCGCCGGCCGTTGAACCAGTTTGGCATGCCGGGATCGGACGTCACCGGTATTCCGGCTCGATCCAGGCCGCTCCAGCCGAATTCCGGCTGGAGCGGCCTTGTCAGGAGAGCTGGCTGTTGCCAGGCCTGGATCAGGACTTCTTGGCTGCCTTCGGCGCCTTCTTGACCGGGCACTTGTGCGTCTTGGTCACTTTGCAGGCCTTGACGGTCTTCTTGGCAGTGACCTTCTTCGGAGCAGCCTTGGCAGGCGCAGCCGCCGGCGCGGTGGTCGAAGCAGCGGGAGCAACGGTCGTGGTCGCGGCTGCGTTGCCGAGAGCCGGCATCGAGAAGGCGAGAGCAACAGCGAGACCGAGGGCGGAGAGGAGGGACTTGTTCATGGCTTCATTTCCTTTTTATGCGGGTCGGGGTTTGAGCGTCACTGAACCGGGTCGTTCGGTGTCACTCCAAGCAGCTTCAAAGCGTTTGCGAGCATCCGGATGCCCTGTGCCTGCTTCTTGTTGGCGCAGAACCGGGTTCCCTTTCTTTGCAGTGCTTTCGCCGCGGTGACCTGCGTTGCCGCGGCATGGGTTTCGAGGGCTTCGTCAACCTGACGGTTGAGGTCGCTGCAGCGCTCGGCCCGGGTGATCGGCGCCACCTTTGCATCGGAGGTTCCGACCGCGGCCGTGACGAGCGAAATGCCGAGCAACGCACCCATCAAGCTGATCGTGAACCTATGCATTGGTCTTGTCCGTTACTCCGGAGACTTGCGTCGCAGCCGATGACCTGACCGCCACGACACCGTTATGCCCTTGAATTTTTTCGTGAGTTTTTCCGGACTATAGAAATTTGTTTCTGGATTGTTTCTGCCGAATCCGCCTTGGGCTGTGCTATCGCCACTGGCCAACATATGGCCCGAATTCTATCGTGTGGGAGAGGATCGAATGACCGCTTGGCCACCAGCAATGACAGGGTTCCCGTGAAATCCGACGCACACATACTGATCGTCGACGACGACAAGGGCATACGCGACCTGCTTCAGGAGTTCTTGCAGAAGCGGGGCCTGCACACGACCGTTGCCGCCGACGGCGTCGAGATGGAGGCCATCCTGCGCCGCATGCAGGTCGATCTCATCGTTCTCGACGTGATGCTGCCCGGCAAGAGCGGGCTGGAGCTTTGCCGCGAACTGCGCGCCAACCACACGACGCCGATCATCATGCTGACGGCCGTCACCGAGACGACCGACCGTGTCGTCGGCCTCGAGATGGGCGCCGACGACTATGTGCCGAAACCCTTCGATCCGCATGAGCTCCTGGCCCGCATCCGCGCCGTGCTGAGGCGCAACGGCGCCGCCGAGCCGCGCCGCCCGACAACCAAGCAGATCTACCACTTCGCCGGCTGGACGATGGATTGCTCGCGCCGCCGCCTGACGGCGCCCGGCGATGTCAGGGTCGAGCTGACGATGGCGGAGTTCAACCTCCTGCAGACCTTCGTCAAAAGCGCGCAACGCGTGCTCACCCGCGACCAGCTCATCGAGCTCTCGGGCGGCGATACCGGCTACAGTTTCGACCGCAGCGTCGACATCCTGGTCAGCCGGCTGCGGCGCAAGATGGAAGACGATCCCAAGACGCCGAAACTGATCCTGACCGTGCGCAGCGGCGGCTATCAGTTCCTGCCCGAAACGACCTCCGAATGAGACGCTTCCTGCCGCAGACCCTGCCTGTCTGGGTGCTGCTCATCGTCATTGCCGGCCTGCTGATCAGCCAGATCGCTACACTGTACATCGTCGCACGTGACCGCGACGCCGCCAACGACGTGGTCGATCTCTACCGCCTCAACGACCGCGCCTTCTCGCTGGTGCAACTGATGCACGATGCGACGCCCGAAGAACGCAAGGCGACCGCGTCGGGACTGTTCAACGCCACCTACGCGCTGACCGTTTCGGACACGCCCGCCGTCACCTCCTCGATCGCCGGCGACGACGAACTCGCCGAACTGGAGGACATCCTCGTCGGGCGTCTGACCAAATTCGGCGTCACCGACGCACGCGTGCGGCGCGATCCGGCAACGCGCGAGTCAGATGCTCCTGGCGGCGCGATCATGAACAAGGACGTCGGCCAGGTGGAACGCGACCTTCTGGTGCTGGCGGCGGATTTCGCCCAGAGCGACAAGCTGACAGCCTCGCTGCGCTTCGCCGACGGGCAGTGGCTGAATTTCACCGAGCCGATCACGCCGGTAGGCCCGATATTGAGCTTCGACAGCCTGCCGCTCTATGCACTGATTGCCGGGCTGGTGGTGGTGATGTCGATCTGGTCGCTGCGCCGGCTGACCGCGCCCTACCGGATGATGGAAACCGCCGTGACGCGCATCGGCCACGATTTGAAGAGCCCGCCGATCGCCGAGTCGGGCAGCCGCGAGATCCGCGCCGCGGCCAAGGCGGTCAACGCCATGCAGCTCAGGCTACGCGACTATGTCGAGGATCGCGAACACCTCGCGGCAGCACTTGCGCACGATCTGCGCACGCCGCTGACCCGGATGCGGCTGCGTCTCGAACTGCTGCGCAAATCGCCGGCCCGCGCGGCACTGGCGCATGACCTCGCCGACATCGAGAGCATTGCCAGCTCGGTGATCGACTTTGCCAAGTTCGAGGTGACGGAGGAGAAGGCCGAACGCATTGATTTCTGGTCGCTGGTGGAGGCGGTCGCCGACGGCTTCGAGGAGGTCTCGTTCGACCACGACGGTACACGGCCGCGCGGCCTGATCTGCATGGCCCGGCCGGTAGCACTGAAGCGCTGCGTCACCAACCTCGTCCAGAATGCCGTGACCTACGGCAAGAAGGCGCATCTCAGCCTTGAGCGGTCGCAGGACACAATCACGCTCACCATCCGCGACGAGGGTCCCGGCATTCCGCAGGCCCAACTCGACACGGTGTTCGGCTCCTTCGTTCGCATCGAGCAATCGCGCAACCGCCAGACCGGCGGCCTCGGTCTTGGCCTGACCATTGCCCGCAACATCGCGCGTGCCGCCGGCGGCGAGGTCAGCCTCTCCAACCATCCCGGCGGCGGCCTGCTGACGGAACTGCGCCTGCCGCTGGCAGCATGAGTCAGGAGGCGGCGGCCTGATCGGCACCGGGACTGGATCAGTCTCGCGATCCTTGTGATATTGCCGCCCGATCCGGCACCACAGCGCCGCGCGCCCTCTTGGACACGCAAGGGACGCTGTAGAACTTGATTTGAGGAGACCGTCCCATGTTCTACGCCATCCTTGCCTATCACGTCGAACAGACCGTCCAGTCCTGGACGCCTGAGGAGGACGCGGCGCTGATGGAAGACCTGCTCGAGATCAACGCCAGGCTGACCCGCGACGGCAAACTTGGGCCGGCGGCAAGATTGGGCGGGACCGCCGAGGCCGTTACACTGCGCGGTCCGGGCGACGGCGTGGTTATCGACGGTCCCTTCGCCGAGACCAAGGAGCAGTTGCTGGGGCTCTACGTTCTTGACTGTGACAGCCAAGACGAGGCGATTGCAACAGCGCGCGACCTCAGGCGCGTCAATCCCACTGCCGTCTACGAGATCCGACCGATCATGCTTTATCTCCCCGGCGCCCCACTGGCTACCGGCGCGAAGTGAGAAGGGCCTGCAAGCCAATTCCAGAAGGTGCCCATAGCAGGGGTCACCGCAGCGAACTGCGCTCGGCGATGCGGCCGCGGGCTGCGACGTCGGCGGGAGCTTCATCGGCCGGATAGCCGAAGTCCTTCAGTTCCGATATCGACAGGCCGGCCAAAGCCCTGCGCTGCATGGCATCCTGATACCGGCGCCGAAGCCCGGCGACGACGGTCGTGACATGGGCGCCCAGCGTGCCGGCAAAACGGGAGGTCGGCTGGAAGGTCCTGAGGCTGATATAGGTCATTGTCATTCCCCTGTTTCGAACTCACGAGGGCAATGTCCCACCAGCGCGCTTTGCCAATGTTCATCCAGGCGTGAAACCGCAGGAAAAACCGCGAATGGAAGCGCTAAATCGTCGTTAAGTTGACGACGGGACGTGATATTCTATCGGAGGCTGTTTGACGGGGGTCGGGGTGCATATCCGATTGCTTGGCGACATCGAGGTTGCCTCTGCGGGCGGGCAACCCCTGCATTTCGCGACGCGCAAGACGTCGTTGCTCTTTGCCGCGCTCGTTCTGGCTGGCCCCAAGGGCCTTCGCCGCGAGCGGGTGGCGGCGATGCTGTGGGCCGGCAGCGGCGAGCAGCAGGCCCGGAATAGCCTGCGCCAGGCCCTGGTCGACATCAGGCGGCTCTTTCCGTCCACCGGCGACGAGACCATTCGCATCGAAGGTAATGCCGACACCATCTGGCTGGCGGCGAATGCCGATGAAGCCGACATCTGGATTTTTGACCAGAAGATTCAGGCCGATGACGGCGCGAGCCTCGCGGCAGCGGCCGACTTCTACCGGGGCGACCTGCTCGACGGGCTGTCATTCCCACACGAGATCGACGAGTGGCTTGCGCCGCTTCGGGCCAGCTACACCCGCAAGGCGCTGGACCTGGTCGAGCGGCTAAGCCTGTTGCCGGAACTGGGTTCGCGCGAGGAACAGGCCTGTGAAAGACTGGCCGAACGGCTGGTGACTCTCGACCCATGCGCCGAGCAGGCCCACCGCGCCCTGATCCGCATCTTCCGCCACCGCGGCAAGACCAACGATGCCTTCCGCCAGTTCCTGGCCTGCAAGGAAGCGCTGAAGCGTGAGCTCGGAGTCGAGCCCGAAGAGGCGACGCGGGGGCTGGTGGAAAGCATCGAAGCGCCCAGCATGGGCCGTCTGAAGGCGCCCATAGCCGACGGCGGCCCGCCTGAAGTCGGAGTTTCCCACCTGGAAGCGAAGGCGGAGCCGACGCGCCCTACCGTTTCTGTGCCGGAAAAGCCGTCGATCGCGGTCCTGCCGTTCCAGAACATGAGCGGCGACGCCGAGCAGGACTATTTCACCGACGGCGTGGTCGAGGAGATCACAACGGCGCTATCGCATGTGAGCTGGCTGTTCGTGATCGCGCGGAACTCCGCCTTCGCCTACAAGGGCCAGGCGGTCGACGTCACGCGCGTAGCGCGGGAACTCGGTGTGCGTTACGTGCTGGAGGGCAGCGTCCGCAAGGCCGGCAGCCGGCTGCGTGTGGCAGGCCAACTCATCGAGGCCGCGGCAGGGGTGAGTCTCTGGGCCGACCGCTTCGAAGGCGGCGTCTCGGAGGTTTTCGAATTGCAAGACCTCGTCGCCTCCAGCGTCATCGGCGCGATTTCGCCCAAGCTCGAACAGGCAGAGATGGCGCGCGCCAAGCGCAAACCCACCGAAAGTCTCGACGCCTATGACCACTATTTGCGCGGCATGGCGAGCCTTTACCGCTGGACCAGGGAGGGGCTGGAGGCGGCGCTCCCGCAGTTCTACAAGGCCATCGAGCTGGACCCCGATTTTGCCGCCGCGAAGGGCGCTGCGGCCTGGTGCTATTTCTGGCGGATGGCGAACGGCTGGATGACGGACCGGCAGAACGAGACAGCCGAGGTCTCCCGACTTGTCGGCAATGTCGCCATTGCCAGCCAGGACGACGCGGTGGCTCTCGCCTTCAGTGGCCTGGCGCTGGGCTATGTCATCGGCGACTACGAGGCCGGCTCGGCACTGTCCGACCGCGCTCTCGTGCTGAACCCGAACTGCGCTGCCGCCTGGAGCGCCAGCGGCTGCCTCAAGGCCTGCCACGACGACCCGGACATCGCCATCGAGCACCTGTCGCGGGCAAGACGGCTAAGCCCGCTCGATCCAATGACCTTCTTCATGCAGTGCTTCACCGCATTCGCTCATTTCGTGGCCGGCCGCTACGATGCCGCCTGGCCAATTGCCGAGGCGGCTTCCCGCGCGCAGCCATATTATCTCACCGGCATGCGCGTCGCGGCCGCCAGCAACGCTATGGCCGGCAGGCTGGATGCCGCGAGCGGGCATATCGCACGCTCACTGCGGCTCGATCCCGAACTGACGCTTTCCAACCTCAAGCATCGCGTGGGGCAGATCAGGCCGGACTATTTCGCCAGATATGCCGAGGCGCTGCGGCTGGCCGGCCTGCCGGAATGACATGATCTTGGCCGTGCTACCTTCAATCCGGCAGCAGCCTCGATTTCTTTCCAATGCGCAGCGTTCGCGCACCGGCAGGTCGAGATCCGCGCGGCGGGTGCGATGATTGGTGATCGCCACCCCTGAGGGAATGCCGGCCACGCACTGTGGTGTCGGAAGGCGCTGCGATGCCTTCCTCACCTGAATATCAACATGCCTTAGGCCACCATCGCGGCTTCCGGCAGTTCCGCGTCTGCAATCGTCAGGAACCGTGTCAGCAGCGCAGCACATTTTTGCGCATGGGTTGCAATGAGGGAGTGTCCGGCGTCCTCGACAACCGCGCTGTGCACATGCGGCAAGGCGTGTTGCAGCATGTCGGTCATTGCCACCATGGCTGGATTGGCCAACCCGCCTCTGACGAGAAGCACCGGGATATCGAGGGCACCATAGTCACGCAGTTCGGCCTCGAAACTGAAAACCGTCAGCCAGTCGATCACATTTGTCGGGGCAGTCTGCCGGCAGTGGGTCCGCACGATTTCGGGAAGCGCTGCAAAGGTGCCCTGACCGCCCCAGAAGTCGATGATGATGCCGGCCGCGTCGGCGTCTCCGGCGTCGACCGCCGCGCTGAACTCCCGGCTGAGCCCCTGAACGTCCTGATAGAGGCCTTGCCTCGGCTCGCTGTTGAGGAGCGCGATGGGATTTGCCTCGAAGAGCGACAGGCTCGCCACGTCGATGGAATTTGCCAGGGCCGCGGCAAGGGCAACAGCACCGCCAAAGGAATGCCCGACCAGATGCACAGGTCCCCCGGCACGACGCGCCGCCTGCTCGATGATCCGCAGCTGGTGCCGCATGCCGAAATCATTGCGCGAGCGGGTCTCCGCGGTCGCGCCATAACCGCAGAGGCTGGTGCCGATCATCCGGTAGTCAGGCGACAGCCATTTCTGCATCGGCCGCCAGGCCGCATATGTGCTGAAGGATCCCGGGACGAACAGCACGGTCGGTCCCGAGCCTTCTTCCGCATAGTCTATCGCATAGTCCATGGACGACATGCGTCCCTCCCTGTACTGCGCCGCTCACGCGGCAAGTTCTGTGCCGAGACGCAGGATTTCCGCGACCAGCAGGTCGAGATCCTTGTACTGGGTTCGGTGATTGGCGATCGCCACCCTCAGGCAATGCTGGTCATGCACGGTGGTGTCGGATAGAGCCGCGATGCCTTCTTCCTGGAGGCGCAGCATGATTTCGGTGTTGAACGCCTTCAGCCGCTCGCCGGACAGCCCGTTGGCGCGGTGGCGGAAGCAGACGATGTTGATGCTCACCGGCGCCATCAGCTCCAGCGCCGGCTCGGCCTCGACCAGGCTGGCCAGATACCTGGCTTGAGCGATGTTCTGGTCGATCAGCCGGCCGAATTTTTCAATACCGTGCTCCTTTAGCGCCATCCACACCTTGAGCGCGCGGAAGCCGCGCGAGGTCTGCAACCCGTAATCATGCAGCCATTTCCCTGACGCGAGGCCGCGCGACGTCGATTCCAGATATTCCGGTATGACGGCAAAGGCGCCGCGATGCGCCTCGGCATCGCGGACCAGCGCGCAGCCCGCCTCGAACGGCGCGTGCAGCCATTTGTGCGGGTCGAGAGCAAGCGAGTCGGCTTGTTCGACGCCGGCAACGAGACTTGCATTCTCCGGCGCGATTGCGATCAGCGCGCCGATGCAGCCATCGACGTGGAACCAGAGATCCTCGTCCGCCGCCAGTCTTGCAAGCGCCTGCAAATCGTCGATCGCGCCGGTGTTGACGGTGCCGGCATTACCGATGACACAGGCCGGCTTGAAGCCCGCCTTTCGATCTTCCGCGATCGCCGCCCGCAAGGCGGCGATGTCGATGCGCATTGCGGCATCGCTCGGTATGCGGCGAAGCGCCCGGTTGCCGAGGCCGAGCACCTCCATCGCCTTGCGGTGGCAGAAGTGGGTCTGGTCAGAGCCATAGAAACGCAAGGGCTGCGCGATGGCACCGACGCCATGCTCGCGCACGTCGATGCCAGCCTTGGTGTTGCGCGCCACGGTGAGCCCGATGATGTTGGCCATCGAGCCGCCGCTGACCAGCGTGCCGCTGGCCGAAGCGGGAAAGCCCACCATCTGCTTGCACCAGTCGACCACCTGGCTGTCCATCAGGCCGGCGGCGTGGTTGCCGCCGCCCAGATTGGAACCCTGGATCGCCGCCAGGAAATCACCGAGCGCGCCGGTGAAATTGCTGGAGCCCATGTACCAGGACCAGAAGCGCGGATGGATGTTGCCCATCGGATAGGCCATGACGTTGCGCGCGACATCGCCGTAAATCTCGGCGATCGGCGCAGGCGAGCGCGGCAAGGGCGCGTCAAAGAACGCCCTCACCTCGCCCGGCATCTCCCGCCACACCGGGCGGTCGCGAACGTCGCGCAGATAGCCGACGGCATCGTCGACGATCCGGTGCGACAGGGCCTGCATATCGGCCCAGTCCAGGGGATCGAGCGTTTCCTCCGCTGTCGCGCTCGAGGTTTGCGGCATCGCGTCCATAGTGGCGTCCCCCGCGATCCGCTGTCAGGCGTCGAACTGGCAGCCGGGCGTCGAACGCGAAAGCGTGATCTCTTCCGCATCCATTTCCGCCTCGATGCCATCGAACAGCGGCGTCGTCATATAGCGTTCGCCGGTGTCGGGGAGCATGCACAGGATCACCGAACCGGCTGGTGATGTCCCGGCGATCTGCCGCGCCACGGCGAAGGTGGAGCCGCCGGAGATGCCGGTGAAGATCCCCTCCTGCTGCGCCAGCGCCTTGGCCCATTTGATGCCTTCGGGCCCGGCGATCGGCATCACTTCGTCATAGTAGCGCTTGTCGATCGCTTCCTGCAGCACGTTGGGAATGAAATCCGGGGTCCAGCCCTGGATCGGATGCGGCTCGAAGGCCGGATGGCTGGCGGCCGGTGCGCCGTTTTTACCGCGCTCCTGCGGCTTGCCACTGCCGACAAGCTGCGCGTTGGCCGGTTCAGTGAGCACGATCCGGGTCTCCGGCCGCTCCCGGCGCAGCACGCGCGCCACGCCGGCGACGGTGCCGCCGGTGCCATAGCCGGTGACGAAGCAGTCGAGCCTGGAGCCGGCGAAATCATTGACGATCTCGCGCGCCGTGGTCGCTTCGTGGATGGCCGCATTGGCCTCGGTCTCGAACTGACGGGCCAGGAACCAGCCATTGGCTTCGGCGAGTTCCACCGCTTTCTTGTACATGCCGAAACCCTTCTGGGCGCGCGGCGTCAGCACCACCTTGGCGCCAAGCATGCGCATCAGCTTGCGGCGCTCTACGGAGAAGCTGTCGGCCATCGTCACCACCAGCGGATAGCCCTTCTGCGCGCAGACCATGGCAAGCCCGATGCCGGTATTGCCGCTGGTCGCCTCGACGACGGTCTGCCCAGGCCGCAATGCCCCGCTGCGTTCGGCCGCCTCGATGATGTTGAGTGCCAGACGGTCCTTGACCGAGGCGGCCGGGTTGAAGAACTCGGCCTTGACATAGATGGTCGCGTGCGCGGGGCCGAGATTGTTGATCCGGATCACCGGCGTATCGCCGATCGTATCGAGAATGCTGTCGAACAGGCGGCCGCGGCCGGCCGTGGTCCTGATTTTTGACTGATGCAACATGTCCGCTCTCCTCAAGCTGTCGTCACGAGCCGGTTACAGGCCGGCGGTTTGAGCGGCGCGGTTTCGAGACCTTGCCGCGTTATGGTTCCCGACTTGCCGACAGTGCGGCAATGGCGACATCCGGCGCCGAAATTCGCTGCCGGATGCACCTTGTCGCGTTCGGTGATAGAACAGCAGTCGGTTGGCCAGCGTGGTAGCAAGCGTGGTATTGCCCGTGGAATCCGTTCAAAAGATCCAAAGTGGCGAGGTTGCCGGCCTTTCCGTGCGCCTGCTCGGGCCGCTGACTGTTCTTCGCGGCGGCGTCGCGATAGCATTGCCGGCATCGCGCAAGCTGCGTGCGTTGCTGGCCTATCTCACGCTCACGCCGCATGCCGTCGGGCGCAGTCGCCTGTGCGAGCTTCTGTGGGATGTGCCGAACGACCCGCGAGGCGAGCTTCGCTGGTGCCTCAGCAAGCTGCGCGGCGTTCTCGACGACCCTGATGTCAGCAGGATCGAAACGCAGGGCGACACGGTCGGGCTGCGCCTGGACGGCGTCTCGGTCGATGCCGTCGAGATCGCCGCTGCCGCGGCGGCGGGAATAGCAACACTTGGCCCGGAGCGGCTGCAGGCGCTGTCCGACCTGTTCGCCGGCGATTTCCTCGATGGGCTGGAGCTGGACCGCTGTCCACATTTCGACAGCTGGCTGGTTGCACAACGCCGCCGGTTCACCTCTTGCCACATCGCCATCCTGGAACATCTGGTCAACACCCTGCCGGCTGGCTCCGACGCCTCTCCCTATCTCGACAAATGGCTGGAACTCGCGCCCTTCGACGTGCGCGCGCATGTGGCCCTGCTGGAGAACCTGGCCAGGCGGGGCCAGATCGGCCAGTGCGAGGAACACCTTGTTGTCGCCGCCCAGCTGTTTCAATCGGAAGAGCTGGAATTCGCACCCGTGCGCGAGGCATGGCGGGCGATCAAGGACCGGCAATCGGATGCAGCGCCAGGCGCGCAGCGGGCGATTGCCTTCGCGCCCCAAGTTCCGATCGCGCTTGCCGAACCGGATGCCGCCGCATCGCGCCGGGCCTCGCTTGCGGTCATGCCGTTTGTCGAGCACGCCGGCACCGAAGGCATTCGCGGCGGGCTGGCCGACGGCATGACCCACGACATCATCACCCGCCTCGCCAAGCTCAGGGATTTCTTCGTCATCGCGCGTGGGTCGATGTTCGCGCTGGCCGAGAAAAACATCGCGCCGGAGGATGCGGGGCGCCGGCTGAACGTCGATTACGTGGCCACGGGAACCGTCCGCAGCCTGGCGGGCCGCATCATCGTCTCGGTCGAACTCATCGAGGTGCGCACGGCGAGGATCGTCTGGGCCGAGACCTTCGAGCGCAAGCAGGACGACATCTTCATCGTGCTCGACGATATCGGCAACAGCATCGTCTCCTCGATCGCGGCCGAGATCGCCACGGTCGAGCGCAACCGCGCCATGCTGAAGGCCCCCAACTCGCTCAATGCCTGGGAAGCCTATCACCGCGGCCTCTGGCACATGTACCGCTTCACCCGCACGGAGAACGAACTGGCCCAGCAGTTCTTCGGCATGGCCTTGAAGCAGGACCCGACCTTCGCCCGCGCCTATGCCGGCCTCTCCTTCACCCATTGGCAGAACGCCTTCCAGCGCTGGGGCGATCGCGACCAGGAAACCGCGCTCGCCTTCGAAAGCGCCGGCCAGAGCCTGCTGGTCGACGACCACAACCCCGCCGCCCACTGGGCCATGGGCCGCGCGCTGTGGCTGCGCGGGGAACAGGACGGGTCCTTGCTCGAGCTGGAACGGGCCGTCGACCTCAGCCCGAACTTTGCGCTCGGCCATTATGCGCTGTCCTTCGTACAATCCCAGTCGGGCGACCCGAAATCCGCGATCGGCTCATCCGACCATTCGCGCCACCTCAGCCCCTTCGATCCGCTGCTGTTCGGCATGATGGGGTCGCGGGCCATGGCGCTGGCCCGGCTCGGCCAGTTCGACGAGGCGGCCGAATGGGCCCTGAAAGCGGCCGCACGGCCCAACGCCCACACCATCATCCTGTCGATCGCAGCGCATTGCCTGGCGCTGGCGGGCCGACAGGACGAGGCACGAAACTTCGCCGCCGCCATCCGCAAGACAATGCCGGACTACCGCGCCGACGATTTCATCGCCACCTTCCGCTTCGATTCCGAGGGGGAGGCGCTATTTCGGAATGGCGCCAGGCTCATCGGATTGAATTGAACTTCCAAGGCTGATGAACTGTCAGCTTCGCTCTAAGTATTTGTTTTGACGCAATTCCGGACGGAAAACCGCCACGCACTTTTCCTGGAATTGCTTTAACGGACGAGCGGTCCGTCCGCCTTCTTCCACGCGTCGATGCCGCCATGGATGTGGCGGGCGCTGGCAATCCCGGCGTCCTGGGCGGCCTGAACCGCCATCGCCGAGCGTTCGCCGAAGGCGCAGTAGAACAAAAGCCGCTTACCGGTCGACCTGGCAAGCTCGTGCAGCATGCCGCCGGCGGCGATGTTTTCCTGCAGCCGGGGATAGGGCAGGTGGATGGCGCCGGGGATGACGCCATGCCGTTCGCGCTCTGCATTCTCGCGCAGATCGATCAGCGCGACGTCGGGCCTGCCAACCAGCGCCAGCGCGACCTCGGCGGTGACCGACCAGCCCCGCCCGGCAATATCGTCCTGGTGCAGTCCGACCTTCATGTTGGCCGGCACGGCGACATCCATCATCTTCGGATTGGAGAGCTTCAGATTGTTCATGATCTCGACGTACTCATCCATCGACTTCACCTGCAGGCGCGGGTTGAACGCCTTCTCCTCGCCGATGGTCGAGACGGTCTCGCCCTTGTAGTCATGCGCCGGATAGATCAGCGTTTCGTTGGGCAGCTTGAGCAGGCGGCCGAAGATCGATTCATATTGCTGGCGCGGATCGCCATTCTGAAAGTCGGTGCGGCCGGTGCCGCGAATGAGCAGCGTATCGCCGGTGAACACCCGGTCCGGCAGAATGAAGCTGTAGGAATCGTCGGTGTGGCCAGGCGTGTAGATCACGTCGAGCGCCAGCCCCTCTATGGCGAGCTTGTCGCCGTCGGCAAGCCGCATCGACACCACGTCGGCCTTGGTCTGCTCGCCCATCACGGTCACGCAATGCGTTTTGTCGCGCAGCGCGCCGAGGCCGGTGATGTGGTCGGCATGCAGATGCGTGTCCACCGCCTTGACCAGCCTGAGGTCGAGTTCGTTGACGAGTTGCAGATAGCGGTCGACCTTCTCCAGCACCGGATCGATGATCAGCGCCTCGCCGCCCTTGCGGCTGGCGAGCAGGTAGGAATAGGTGCCCGAAACGGAATCGAAGAGCTGTCGGAAGATCATCCCTTGCACCCTAGCCGGCCGCGGCACGACCGGCCGCGCGAATAGTGTAACACTAGGGCGCGGTTCCGGCACCTGCCAGCCGTACCAAAGGTGCGGCCCTTGCCTCGCGGCCGCAACTTCGGCCACTTACTGAACCGCAGGCGGCTACCGCCGCAGCACCGCGCTCAGCACGTCTCTGATGCCGATCGCGCCGACAAAACGCGACTGGTCGTCGAACAGCGCCACCGGTGCGGTCTGCGAGCGGTGCATGGCCAGCATCACCGTCTTGAGTGACGTGCCTGGGGTTGCCCAGAACACCTGAGCGGTCTCCTCTGGCTGGGCTTCGATGTCGGTGCACGAAACCCACACCGCTGGCTTGCCGTCGCGTTCCGCCGCCGCCACCAGCCCGTGCTCGTCTATCTTGAAACGCGTCGTCTTGCGCCGGTCGAGCCAGACCCAGCCGTCGGTGCTCTCTTCGAGATCGCGGCGGTCGCGCATCACGTTCCAGGCGGTCAGCACCGAGAGCGGGTTAACATTGGCGATGAAGTCGCGGACATAGTCGTTGGCGGGCCTGAGCACGATGTCCTCCGGCGCGCCGGTCTGGACGATGCGCCCGCCCTCCATGATGGTAATGTGAGTGCCGATCTTGAGCGCCTCCTCGAGATCGTGGCTGACGAAGATGATGGTCTTCTTCAGCTCGGCCTGCAGTTGCAGCAACTCGTCCTGCAGCTTGGTCCGGATCAGCGGATCGAGCGCCGAAAACGGCTCGTCCATCAACAGAATCGGCGCCTCGGTGGCAAAGGCGCGCGCCAGACCGACGCGCTGCTGCATGCCGCCGGAAAGCTCGTGGGCGTATTTCTTCGACCACTGGTCGAGATTGACCAGCTTGAGCTGGCGATGCACACGTTCCTTGCGCTCGGCGTCGGGCATGCCGGCGAGCTCAAGGCCGAGACCGACGTTTTCCTCCACCGTGCGCCACGGCAGCAGGCCGAACTGCTGGAACACCATCGCCACCTGCTTTTGCCGCAGCCGCCGAAGCGTCGCCTCATCACAGGTAACGACGTCGACCGTGCCGTCACCGTCCTTGACCAGAACCTGGCCGCGAGAAACGACGTTCAGCCGGTTGACGGCCCTGAGCAACGTCGACTTGCCTGAACCGGAAAGACCCATGAGGACCGAAATCTCGCCCTCATGCACGGTCAGGCTGGCGCCGGCGCAACCCAGCACATTGCCGGTCTTCTCCAGGATTTCGGCGCGGGTGGCGCCGCTGTCGATGAGCGCCAGCGAACCGGCCTGGTCGGCGCCGAAGACGATATCGACGTTCTTGAAATCAACGGCGACGGTCATTTCTTGCCTCCAACGCCAATACGGGTCATTCGGTCGAGCACGATGGCAAGCACGACGATTGCCAGACCGGCTTCAAGCCCAAGGTCGATCCTGCGCGAGCCGAGCGCCCGGTTGATCTCGGTGCCGAGGCCGCCGGCGCCGATGAGGGCCGCGAAAACCACCATCGACAGCGACAGCATGATCGACTGTGTCAGGCCGGCCATGATGGTGGGCAGCGCCGAGGGCAGCTCGACCTTCCATAGGAGTTGTCTTTTGGTGGCGCCGAACGCCTCGCCGGCCTCGACGATCGACTTCGGTACCGAAGTGACACCGAGATGGGTAAGACGTACCGAAGTCGGGATGACGAAGATGATGGTGACGATGAGGCCGGGCGCGTTGCCAAGGCCGAACAGGGTCAGCACCGGGATCAGGTAGACGAAGGTCGGCAGCGTCTGCATCAGGTCCAGCACGGGCAGCATGATGCGGTAGACTTTCGGCTTGTGCGCGGCCCAGATGCCGAGCGGCACGCCTATGGCCATCGAGGCGGCGGCGGCGGCAACCACCAGCACCAGCGTCTCGACAGTCTGTTTCCAGAGGTTCTGGTTCAGGATGAACAGCAGCCCGAGGAAGACGGCGACGGCCAGGCCCCTGGAGCGCTGCAGGAAATAGGCGAGCACCGCAATCAGCGCGATGAGCAGGACGGGCGGCAACAGCAGAAGTCCGTCGACTACCCCGTCGAGCAGGAAATTGAGGCTGTTGGAAAAAGCCCTGAAGACGGTATCGAAATTGTCTGTAAGAAAGCCGAAGAAGGCCTTCCCCCACGGACCTATGGGGATCTTGTAGGCGACCAGGAATTTCGAAATCGGATCCATCTTGCCCCTCTATGGCTGCGCCATCCTTGCCGGACGGTCATCTTGTCACAGGATATGAAAAAGGGCAGCCTTTTCCACGATGGCTGCCCTTTTCCGGTCACGCCGGATTCAAGGTCGGCTCAGCCTCCGAGTGCGGTCTTGACCGCCGCGGCGGCATCACCGCCGTCGAAGGTGGTCACGCCGGCGATCCAGGGCGCAACCGCGTCCGGATGCTTCTTCAGCCAGTCGGTCGCGACCGTGTTGGCGTCGCCGCCCTTGAGGATCGCGTCCATCATCTCGCCTTCCATGTCGAGGTTGAACTTCAAATTGGCGATGAACTTGCCTGCATTCGGGCACTCGGTGGTGTAGCCCTTGCGCACATTGGTATGCACAGTGGCAGCGCCGAAGCCGCTATCGCCCATTCCGTCGAGATAGGTGATCTTCATGGCTCCCATCACCGGATGCGGCGTCCAGCCGAGGAAGGCGATCCATTCGTTGTTCTTCATCGACTGCTCGGCCTGGGTGAGCATGCCGGCTTCCGACGACTCGACCAGTTCGAAGCCTTCGAGGTTGTCCTTCGGGTTCTTGATCATGTCGAGGATGATGCGGTTGCCGTCATTGCCGGCCTCGATGCCGTAGATCTTGCCGTCGAACTTGTCCTTGAACTTGCCGAGGTCGGTCAACGTCTTGACGCCGGCGTCCGCGACATAGGTCGGCACAACGATGCCGTAGCCAGCACCGCTGAGGTTCTCACTGATGGTCTCGACCGAGCCGTCGGCGGTGTAGTCCTTGATGTCGTTGGTCATCGACGGCATCCAGTTGCCGAGGAAGACGTCGAGATCCTTGTTCTTCAGCGAGGCCATGGTGACCGGAACCGACAGCTGGATCACCTGCGGCTCGTAGCCGAGCGCGGTGAGCAGCACCGAGGCGACACCGGTCGTCGCCTGGATGTCGGTCCAGCCGACATCGGAAAGACGTACCGCCTTGCAGCTTTCCGGATCTCCGGCAAAGGCAGCGCTCGTGGACAGGAAAGCCGCCAGACCGAGGCCGGCGACGTAGGAATTCATACGCGACATAGATATTCTCCCATTGCGATTCTTTTGGCGAAGCGAAGTAACGGTTTTGATCTCCGCCTTGTTTCGTCAGCCAAACACCATTCTGGTGCGGTTTCAAGCACTAAGGCAATCACGATGAACGGCGCCGGCTGGCCGATCAGCGACACGCATGCCGCTTTTTTGATGGCAGGCGGCTTTTTCAGGGGAATGAGCCACCGCCCCCTCCCCGCGCCGGGACAAGTCGGCTTAAAAGAGCAGGATGGCCAAGCTTTATTTTAACTATGCGACGATGAATGCCGGCAAGACGACGATGCTGCTACAGGCGTCCTACAATTATCGCGAACGCGGCATGACGACGATGCTGTTCGTCGCCGGCCACTACCGCAAGGGCGACACCGGGCTGATCTCGTCGCGCATCGGCCTGGAAACGGAGGCCGAGATGTTTCGTGACGGCGACGACCTCTACGCCCGCGTCGCCGAGCATCACGACCACGCGACCGTGCATTGCGTCTTCGTCGACGAGGCGCAGTTCCTCGAGGAAGGTCAGGTCTGGCAACTCGCCCGCATCGCCGACCGGCTGAACATCCCGGTCATGTGCTACGGCCTGCGCACCGATTTCCAGGGCAAGCTGTTCTCCGGTTCGCGCGCGCTGCTGGCGATTGCCGACGATCTGCGCGAAGTGCGAACCATCTGCCGCTGCGGCCGCAAGGCGACGATGGTCGTGCGCCTCGGCCCGGACGGCAAGGTGGCGAGGCAGGGCGAGCAGGTGGCGATCGGCAAAGACGTCTATGTCTCGCTCTGCCGCCGCCACTGGGAAGAGGAAATGGGCAGGGCGGCGCCCGACGATTTCATCGGCTTCACCAGGGCCTGACCGGCGCGGCGGGCTCTGCCGCCGGCTCCGCGGCGGCCGGATCGAGCAGCCAATCCGCCACGATGTGCTTGTTTTTGTTAGGGCCTCGGTCCTATAGACCCGTCAGCCAGAACTCTCCGGGGTCAGCCAATGCTTCGAGCCGTTTCGTCTGCCGCTGCCCTTTTCCTCGCCGGCGTTCTTGCCGCGCATGCCGACGGCGACGCGGCACTCGGCAAGAAGGTCTTCAACCGATGCATCGCCTGTCACGAGGCGGCAACCGAGCGCGACAAGGTCGGCCCGCATCTGCTGGGCGTCGTCGGCCGAACGGCCGGTACGGCCGAAAGCTTCCTTGGCCATTATTCGCAGGCCATGAAGGATGCCGGCGCCGCCGGCCTGGTCTGGGACGAGGCGAACCTTGCCGTGTACCTGCACGCGCCCAAGCTGAAGGTTCCCGGCAACAAGATGGCCTTTGCCGGCCTGAGCAACGACGCCGACATCGCCAATGTCATCGCCTATCTGAAGGCCGACCCGAAGCCCTGAGCCCGGCCGGCGGGCAAGATCGCGTTGGCGCCGGTCCAGCATGCCCACTGCCGCCGCCGAGCCTGCTGCAATCATTTGCCGAATATTGAGGCAGCCGTCCCATTGGGAATCGAATGCTTTTTTGCCGCTGCTTCCGTCCAAAAGTCCGGCGGCACGTGAACTGCGCCCGACCGAGCAGGTAGTCAACCCATGAGAATGGTTCATTTATCTTTCAAGGGAGGATCGAAACCTTTTGTTTTCGCAGCTCCTCTTGTCTTGCGTCTTTCAATCCCCGGATGCTCCACATATATTCGCGCCGACACGAAACCGATGCCGATGCGGGAGGCCCCTATGGCGACATTGCAGAATTTCGATGCCGAAATTGCCAAGACCAAGCAGGTCGTGCAGGACATGCGCTCCAAGATCGAGCAGTCCGGCACCGTACTCGACACGCTGGCCCAGGCCGACAAGAAGATCGGCGACGCCAATTTCGAAATCGAGAACGCCCGCATCGAGGATGTGCTCAAGCAGCAGAAGGTGATGGAAGGCAACATCGCCGATCTGATCATCGGGCTGGAGGACGCCACCAACGTCTTCGGCGCCGAATTCGAGAGCATGAAGAACTATACCGGCTGGGAAAGCTTCGTCGGCATCTTCTCGGCCCAGAGCAAACAGCGCATGCGTACCGACCGCGTCCGCAACATGTCGCTGGCCGGCAACCTGCAGGAACTGCTGGCCAAGTCCGACACCATCGTCGGCATCCTCAAGGCACAGAAGGAAGTTCTCGACCAGCGCTACAAGACCTCCGAGGCCAGCCTGTCGCAGGTCATCGAGCGCCGCAAGACCACCATGACGAACCTCGAAGCGGTGCAGAAACGCATCGAGGAGCTCAACCCGATGCTGCTCGACATCGAGAACAAGATCGCCGCCTCGACCAGCCAGAAGGAGCGCACGCAGCTCGAAGGCGAGCGCTCGAAGCTCGCCACCGAATACAATGAGAAGCAGGCCAAGGAGCAGGAATTGCTGGCCGAAAGCCAGACGCTGGAGCGCTACACCTCGATGTTCCAGACCTTCGTCGATTCGCTCAACAACCAGATCGCCGCGCAGTCGACGCTGATCAACAAGCTGACCATCGATACCGAGCAGCGCATCGTGCTCTACAAGGCCCTGGAAGACTCGCTGAAGACCGCCGCGCAGCAGGACGTCGCCCACAAGATCAACACGCTGGGCAGCCAGGTCGACAACACCGCCGAGGAAACCATGGCCGGCATCGGCGCCGCCTCGCAGAAGCACATCGGCGATCTTCTCGAAATGCACGAGAAGAACATGGTGGCCACCGCCGACATCCAGCGCCGCAAGAAGCTGGCCGACGATGCCTTTGCCCGCCGCTTCGACGAGGTGATGAAGAAGCACAATTCGGCCAACTACGTGCAGTCGTAATTGCCGCACGCGTACTGTTCCACAAGGTTGACGGCATGACCCCCGAGAACGAGGCGGCGGCGCGCTATTTCTCCGCCATCACGGCGGCGCTGAGCGGGCTGGAAGTGTTCATGCGCGACGACCGCTCGCCGCTCTACCGGCACGGCATCGTCGCCAAGATCGTCGCCGAATACATTGCCCGGCTGGACAAATCGTTTTCCTGCTGGCGCAACCGTCTCGGCTTCATGGACACGTTCCGCATCTCGCGCGCCGACAGCGGCTACCCCGTGTTCCAGAACCTGCTGGAACTGGAGAACGACCGCCGCCAGGCCGATACGCGCCTTGCCGGCATCCCGCTGGCCGGCGAGCTGCGCGAGGAGATGGCCGACTTCATCCTGCGCCACAAGGAATTCCCGCAAGCGCTGCAGAAGTCGATGGCCGAGCGGCTCTATCTGGAGGACGTCAAGAGCGGGTCGACCTTCGGCCCGTTCACGCTGGCGCAGACGGCAAAGGTCTCCGTCAACCCGAAGACGCTGCGGCCCTATTATCTGGTCCACTGGGCCAGTTTCGACGGCAGCGCGAACCTGCCGCTGATCTACATGGTGACCGTGGAGGACTCATCCGAGGACATGATCCGGCAGCTCGTCGACAGCAGCGGCAAGCTGAACGAAAGGGTCGACATTCCCCTGCCGGTGGACGGCCTGCTCAATCCCGAACTCGCCCACCGCTTCGACGATTTCACCGAGAAGAACTCGGCCTACACGCTGTCGCCGGCGACCATTGCCGTGAACCTCGACAAGGATTTCGAGCCGCTGCATCCCAAGCAGCTGCGCCGCGTCGTGCTCGGCCCGTTCTATTCGGCGGGGATCACCGACAACAACACGACGGTGACGGAAGTGCTGGCCAAGGTGCGCAAGCCCGAGAACGCCTGGCTGCTGACCTGGACCATCCAAGAGGTCTATTCGAAAGCCGAAAAGCCGGGCCGCAAGGGGCTATTTTCGAGCGAGAAGACGACGCAGGAATTCTTCATCAACACCGACGACCTGGAGGCCGCCCGCCAGGGCGTGTCGAGCTACGAGAACCATGCGCTGATCCCGCACGAAGCCTACCAGGCGCTCTACGCCGCCGGCGAAGCGCAGAAGATCTTCTCCGGCTACAAGGTCCACATCCTGTCCAAAGGACAGGTCATCAGCGACGTCTGACCGTCAACCCGCGGAGCATCCTTCATGGACACCGGCCTGACCACGATTTCGGAAGCCGCAATCGAAAAGCACCGCGCCACCGCGCAGAGCTTCATCACCCGCATCGTCGTGCTGGAGGATCCCTCGCGCGAATCCGGCACAGCGCTTGCCGGCACCAACCGCCGATTCGTCTCGACCGTCTCGGTCGGCTCGGTGCGCCGCACCCGCGAGGTCGAGCTGTCGAAAACCGTCGCCGCCATCCATCCCGACGACCAGCTGATGACCATCCAGCAGCACACGCTTTTGTTTCGCGCCCGGCGCGGGCTGGCGATCGCGCTGGCCATATCGGATGTCTTTGCCGAAGGCTCGGACCTCGAAAGCCTGCAGGCCAAGAACGCCCGCGCCCCGCTCGAGGGCGACGAAGCCGCCACCTTCAAGAAACTTCTGTCGGCCTCGGCCTATATCTCCGCCTTCAGCCTCGCCTCCTATCTGTTCCAGTTGGTCGACAGTGACGGCGAGGCGCCGAACGATATTGCGGAACCGGATTTCCTGTTCGACACCCAGCAGGATGCGGTGAAGTCGATCGTCGCCGGCCTCGACAAGGCAATCGCCGGCTCGAAGGACGATGCCGATCTGATGACCCGGGCGCGCGCCTTTGCCCGTGTTGCGATCGATGGACTGCTGGCGCGAAAAGGCCGTTTCGACGGCATCGGGCCGTTCGAGAATGCCCATATCCGCATCGACGTCGACGACTTCACCCTCGACGGCTTCGACGTCGCGCCCGGCAAGCGCTCCAAGCCGCTGGCGATGACCTTCAAGAAACCGGAAGAGGTCGTCGGCAACCACATCGCCAAATACCAGTCGGTCAAGCTCGCCAAGATGCTGATGGCCTATGATTTCGAGCGCGAATTGAACCCCTTCGTCGAACTCGGCGGCTTCCTGTTCACCTTCATCGGCGACGGCGCGCCGGGCACCGGCAAGACGACGCTGATCCAGATGATTGCCGGCCTCGTCAACAATTACTGCCAGGTCGCCGGCTATCCCTTCGCCTATGAGAATTTCGGCGTCGACCAGATTTCGTCCTACCAGGGAAAATCCGGCCAGAACTGCCGGCAGTTCATCAACAATGTGCTCAATCCGCGCGTCATCGGCTTCGGCACCGTCGACGATATCGACCAGGTGGCGGCGCGCCGTTCCGACGACCGCGCCTCGGCCGGCCAGCAGGAGATCACCGGTGTCCTGATGGACGCCTTTGCCGGCGCCGGCACCGTGGTGCGCGGCAATTGCTCCTTCGGCATGTTCTCCAACTATCCCGAGAACGTCGACGACGCTCTGCGCCAGCGCGCCGGCGCCCGCTGGCTGGTCGACGGGCCGCAGAGCCGCGACGACTACATCGACATCTTCGTCCTGCTCGCCGGCAAGAACCACAAGATCCCGCTCGGCGACCACAAGCTCTACGCCGCCCAGGAAATCCAGCGTGCGGTGACGGAAGCCTATGAGGAGCATGAAAAGCCGCAGGAAGACGGGCTGATGAAGGTCTACGAGCGCTACATCAAGGAAAGCGGCGCGCCGAAGTCGATGGCCGACATCGGCACCTATCTGCACATGATCAAGGACGCCGAACCACGCTTCACCGGCCGCGCCATCAAGAACGTCACCGACGCCATCAAGATGCGCGCCATGGACATCGAGCTGCCCGATGAGTGGTTCGAGAAGCCGGAAGCCTTCATGCACAAGGGCTACGATGAGAAGAAGGCGATGATCGAGGAACTGCGCGGACCGTTCTCGATGGATATGGTCATGCAGGAGATCAACCGCTATGCCGACTCGGAATTCCGCTACTCCGACAAGTCGGACGACGCGGCAGTGACCAAGATGATCCGCGACACCAGGCTGCGCGACCGCGCCGTGCGCGAAATCGAGGAGATGAAGGCCAAGGGAAATTGGAATGCGTAAGGGCGTGCAATGAAACCCGATCTGCTGCGCGACAACGAGCTGATTTATGGCCGGCTGCTGACGGTTGACGAGCCGCATCTGATCCAGCGCTACAACAAGGCGATGGTAGCCTTCGGGCTCGAAGCCACCAAGCTGAAGAGCTTCCAGATCGACCGCACCGGCTTTTCGCCTGAGGTCGCCGACGAATGCGGCGATTACGACTATCTCGATCCCAACGAGGTCAACCGCCGCTTCATCATCCTGACGCCTTCGCAGATCGACCTGCCGGTGGTCCACACCGCCTTCTCCAACACCTCGCAGCTGATGTTCGAGTTCATGTCGAAGAACCAGCGCGCCATCGATGCGCTGACCATCAAGGACGTCATCTACGGCGAGATCGAGGATTCGGTTCCCAAGGTCAACGACATCGAGGATCTGCTGTCGATCAACCAGGTCGAGTTCAAGGTGCTGTCGGCCGAAGACGTGCTGGGCAAGGCGGCCGAACTCGGCAAGCTTGTCGACCGGCTGAAGCAGGAACCCGATGCCTGGCGCGACAGCGCCATGCTGCAACGCATGGTGGACCTCGCCAAGATCTGCGGCGACATCCGCGAAAACGCGCTGGTGCCCGACCAGGTGATCTTCCGCCACAACGCTTTTTGGACGAGCCATTTCGGCGGCCTCTACGTGTTCGTCGATCCGGATATGACGACTGTCGTCGGCGACCCGGCAGCTCCAGGCTTCCGCCGTTCGCGCCCGTGGCAGGTGAGCTATCTGTCGATCAACGACGCCGACAAGGTGTTCAGGTTCCTCGCCGCGACCGGCCGTATCGAATTGCCGCGCGCCTCGTGGATCGAGGCCTCCGGCTATCTCGAACACCGTGCCGAGATGGTGGTGCGCGCGCTGATCCGCGACAGCGAACCCGACCGCAACCTGACCGACGTCGACAAGGTCTGGCTGCAGACCTGGATCCACGGCCATGCCGATTTGATCACCAGGGACGGCAATTTTCCGTTCCTCAACGCCGCCAAACGCGAGGTCGCCCAGCTTGGCCATCTCAAGATCGAGGACGTGTTCCCGCAGCAGCGCTTCCTGGTGATCCGGGCGAAGCCCGATCATCCCGATGCCTGGCTGACCAACCAGCTGATCTCGGATTTCGTGCCGCAGGACTTCGTCTCGCGCTACGTCTTCAACAAGCCGGGCTTCTACAGGGACTTCGACGGCTACAGCGACGCCTGGCGATCGCATGTTGTGGACGTTCTGAAAACCACATATTTGAAGGACAAGGTGGCGTTTCGCACGCGCCTCTACGGCCTAACTGACTGATGGGGGTGTCATCGCCATGCTTGATCCGATCGTGAATTTCTTCACCCGGATTTTCCAGTGGATCGGCCGCGGCATCGGCCTCGCCATCGGCGCCATCCTATGGCCGTTCCTGTGGGCCGGGCGCTGGTACACGCAGCGCGGCTGGATCCTGAAGGCCGTGCTCGGTACGGCGATCGTGATCTTGGTCGGACTGTACGGCTATTTCTTCTGGAACACGCAATATTGGAAGAACTTCAATCCTGCCTATGCGGATGCTTATACATTCGCGCCGCCGGCCGGATCCGGCGAGCAAGTCACCGACGAAGGCGCGGAAGGCCAAGTCAAGACATGTACCAGGTCTGGCATCGTGACGGTTGCGGCGGATTTGATCGATTTCAATGTCAATCAAAACGCCTGGATCTCGTCGATGATCCTGTACAAGTTAGGGCTCTTCGGCGTGGACTGGGACCATACACCGTTCCTGGACAACAAGGCGGCTTTCCAGCGCGGCGTACACCAGGCTGTACGACGCACCGCGGTCGAATTGGTTGACACGATCGGCCGAGTGCGCGGCACCAGCCAGATCGATCAAAACCTGCAGGATGCAAGAGGCGCGGTCGAATTCGACGAGGAAACGTGGTATTTCGGCCTTAGGCCATTCGGCCCCAAGACGCCTAGCCCCAGCTTCTACCGCACAGGCATCACGTCGCTTCGCACCTTCAACGACCGCCTGTTGAAATGCGAGGTGGTGTTCAACGCCCGCGCGGACAATCTGGCGAAGTTCGTCGACCGTATAGCCAGTGATATCGGTTCGACATCGGATATCCTCAGCAGACAGTCGCAGACAAACAACAATGGCTGGTTCGATACGCGCGCGGACGACCGATTCTGGTTCGCCTACGGACAGCTCTACGGTTATTACGGAATCCTGAAAGCCACGCGCACTGATTTCAAGGCCGTTATCGACACTCGCGGGCTCGGCCCGCTCTGGGACCAACTCGACCAGCAGTTTCAGGCGGCGCTGAAAATTCGACCCCTCATCATCTCAAATGGTCGGGAGGACAGTTGGATCATGCCATCCCACTTGACCACCATGGGATTCTACATGCTGCGGGTCCGCTCCAATCTCGTTGAGGTCCGGTCGGTTCTCGACCGCTGAGCTTGAAACCGCACCGGCACCGCCGCGAGGATGGCCGCACCTGACGACGATGGGCTTTTATGTGCCGAGAGTGCGGTCCAACATGGTCGAGATCAGCAACGTGATGACGCATAGCGGTTTTGCCGGCATCGGCGGCGCTTGTTGATTTGCGTCGTCGCCCCTGTCGCATTCCGTGCATTGTGCGGCTGTTTTGAGACGGCGCACCGGCGCTCGCTCTGGCTTTTATACGGCGCCATAGCCGGGCGAGAAGACCCGAGACAGGTCGACAAGAATTTTTCTCCATGGGAAACATAGTTGCATGAAAGTTGACGCCAAGGCAGCGACAAGGGTAGAACATGCCCGCGCCTGCAGTGCCGGGCCGTTTCGAGCTTGCTTGCGACCAAACTGATCAAACCCGTCCCCTCCATCGTCCAGTCCAGAGGAAAGCCGTCATGGCCGAAGTGAAGTCCGACATCGAGATCGCGCGCGCCGCCAAGAAGAAGCAGATCCAGGAGATCGGCCAAAAGATCGGCATCCCGACCGAGCATCTTTTGCCTTACGGCCACGACAAGGCGAAGATCTCCGCCGAGTTCATCAAGTCGGTGAAGGGCAACAAGGACGGCAAGCTGATCCTGGTCACCGCCATCAACCCGACGCCGGCCGGCGAAGGCAAGACAACGACGACGGTCGGCCTCGGCGACGGCCTCAACCGCATCGGCAAGAAGGCCATCGTCTGCATCCGCGAAGCCTCGCTTGGCCCGAATTTCGGCGTCAAGGGCGGTGCCGCTGGCGGTGGCTACGCGCAGGTCGTGCCGATGGAGGACATGAACCTCCACTTCACCGGTGATTTCCACGCCATCACCACCGCGCACAATCTGCTTTCGGCGCTGATCGACAACCACATCTACTGGGGCAACGAGCTCGGCATCGACACCCGCCGCGTCGTCTGGCGCCGGGTGATGGACATGAACGACCGGGCGCTGCGCGAGATCATCTGCTCGCTCGGCGGCGTCGCCAACGGTTTTCCGCGCGAGGGTGGCTTCGACATTACCGTCGCCTCGGAAGTCATGGCGATCCTGTGCCTCGCAACCGACCTCAAGGACCTCGAAAAGCGCCTCGGCGACATCATCGTCGCCTACCGCCGCGACAAGTCGCCGGTCTATGCCCGCGACCTCAAGGCCGACGGCGCCATGGCCGTTCTCCTGAAGGACGCCATGCAGCCCAACCTCGTGCAGACGCTGGAGAACAACCCGGCCTTCGTGCATGGCGGCCCCTTCGCCAACATCGCCCATGGCTGCAACTCGGTCGTTGCCACCACGACGGCGCTGAAGCTCGCCGACTATGTCGTCACCGAAGCCGGTTTCGGCGCCGATCTCGGTGCTGAAAAGTTCTTCGACATCAAGTGCCGCAAGGCCGGCCTAAAGCCGGCGGCTGCCGTCATCGTCGCCACCGTGCGCGCCATGAAGATGAATGGCGGCGTCAAGAAGGAAGACCTCGGCAAGGAGAACATCGAGGCGGTCAAGAAGGGCTGCCTCAACCTCGGCCGCCACATCGAGAACGTGAAGCAGTTCGGCGTGCCCGCGGTTGTGGCGATCAATCACTTCACCACCGACACCGACACCGAAATCCAGGCGATGAAGGATTTCGTCGCCTCGCTCGGCGCCCAGGCGATCCTGTGCAAGCACTGGGCCCAGGGCTCGGCCGGCATCGAGGATCTGGCGAAGAAGGTGGTCGAGATCGCCGAGTCCGGCGCCTCGCAGTTCTCGCCGCTCTATCCCGACGAGATGCCGCTGTTCGAGAAAATCAACACCATCGTCAAGCGCATCTATCGCGGCGACGAGGCGATCGCCGACAAGTCGATCCGCGACCAGCTGCACGCCTGGGAACAGGCCGGCTACGGCAACCTGCCGGTCTGCATGGCCAAGACCCAGTATTCCTTCTCGACCGACCCGAACCTGCGCGGCGCGCCGACCGGCCACACCGTGCCGGTACGCGAAGTCAGGCTGTCGGCCGGCGCCGGCTTCGTCGTCATCATCTGCGGCGAGGTCATGACCATGCCCGGCCTGCCCAAGGCGCCATCCTCGGAGAAGATCTTCCTCAACGAAACCGGCCAGATCGAAGGGTTGTTCTAAGGGTCTCCTCTTCATAAGCAGCAAGGGGCGCCGCAGCCAATGCGGCGCCCTTTTAGTTTGCGGATCGTGCTGACTTACGCGGCATTGCGCGCCAGCGCCCGCTGGTTGGACGCATAGATCGTGTCGCGCTCCGGCAGCGCGCCCGACGTCAGGCAGTCGATCCACTCGGCGGTCTTGAGCACCGCCGCGAAGCGCGATTGCAGGATGATGCTCACCACGCGATGGATGTCCTCGGCCGAGGCATAGCCGGCGCTGTTGGCATAGGGCACCGAGCCGGTGGCGTCGGAGAGGAACTCGACAGCAAAATCCATATGCACGGCGTGGATGATGGTCGAGAGATCGCAATTGTGCGTCATATAGCCGACAACCGCGATCGTATCGATCGCGTTGGCACGCAGCCAATCCTCGAGGTCCGTGCCGGTGAAGGCGCTCGGCAAGGTCTTTTCGACATAGTGGTCGCGGCTTCGTCTGGCGATCTCCCGATGCAGTTCGCCACCATGGCTGCCCTTGGCGAAGATCGGCGATGTCTCCGGCGCCATTTGCTTGACGACCACGACCTTCACGCCGGCCTCGGCGGCCGCGTGCATGGCGCGCGCCACGTTGACGACGCTGTCGCGGAACGGCGGATGCTGGATGGCGAGGTTGCCGCCGTCATAGTCGTTCTGGACATCGACGACGACCAGCGCGCGCCGCGGCGCCCTGCTGTTGGCTGCTGCAGACATGGTGTTTTCCTTTCGGGCTTGGATCTGATTGGGCGAGGATAGGCGTGCCGCCGATCCTCCAAAAGTGTCCCGGTTGACATCATTCGAAAGAATCGGGACAAATTGCTTTCCAACCAAAGGTGTCCCATGGCAGACCCGATCATCGCCGCCATCGCTTTCGATGGCATCAGTCCATTCCACCTCTCCGTGCCGTGCCTGGTGTTCGGCGCCGACCGCACCAGGCTTGGCCTGCCGCGCTTCGACTTCCGCGTCTGCGCGATGGAACAGGGCGCAATCCATACCGATGGCGGGCTGAGCATTTCCGTTCCGCACGGGCTCTCCGCCCTCGACGAGGCCGATATCGTCATCGTCCCAAGCTGGAAGGATCTCGAAGCGCCGCTTCCCGCCATGCTGACGGACGCGCTCACCCGCGCCCATCGCCGCGGAGCGCTGATCGTCGGCCTCTGCCTCGGCACCTTCGCCATCGCCGCCGCCGGCCTGCTTGCGGGACGGCGGGCGACGACGCACTGGGCCTATACCGACCAGTTGCAGGCGCTTCATCCCGACATCATCCTCGACGCCGACGTGCTTTATGTCGACGACGGCGACATCGTGACATCGGCCGGCGTCGCCGCCGGGTTGGATTGTTGCCTCCACATCGTACGCGCCCGCTATGGCGCGGAATTGGCGCTGCGGCTCGCCCGCCACATTGTCCTGTCACCGCACCGGCAAGGTGGACAGGCGCAGTTCATCGAACGTCCGGTCGCGAAAACGCCGACCGCCGACCGCTTCGCGCAGGCTCTCGACCAGGTGCGCAAAACGCTCGGCGAAATGCACAGCCTCGACAGCGTCGCCAATGCCGCCGGCCTCACCCGCCGGACGTTCACGCGCCGCTTTCAGCAATCGATCGGCACCAGCTTTGGCGACTGGCTGGCCGACCAGCGTGTGGCGCTGGCGCAAAGGCTGCTGGAGGCGACCGACAAATCGATGGATATGGTGGCCTTCGAGGCCGGTTTCGGCAGCGCCACCTCCCTCCGCCAGCATTTCGCGGCGCGGCTCAGAACCTCACCGATGCAGTACAGGCGCGAATTTTCAAGGTGCGCTCAGAGCGGGCCCCGCGTCGCAGCGCTCTGAGCGGCAGTCGCCAGAAACCCTCAGCGCTGCTTGATCGGCCGCGCCGGATTGCCGACCACGGTCGTATTGGCCGGCACATCCCGCGTCACCACCGAACCGGCGCCGACAATGGCGCCCTCGGCGATGCTGACGCCGCCGAGGATGATCGCGCTGCCGCCGATCCAGGCGTCATTGCCGATCGTGACCGGCTTCGCGATCTCCAGTCCTGCCTGTCGCCCCGTCGCCTCCTTGTGGTGCTCGGCGCAGTAGATCTGCACATTGGGGCCAAGCAGCGTTCGCTTGCCGATGTGCACGGGCGCTGTATCGAGGATGGTGCAGCCGGCGTTTAGGAATGCACCGTCGCCCAGAAAGACATTGAAGCCGTAGGCACATTGGAACGGCGCCTCGATCCGCGCGCCCTCGCCCGCGCTTCCAAGCAGCGCCATCAGGCTCGGCCCGAGGTTTCCACGTTGCCCCGGCGGGAGCGAATTGTGCTCGAACAAGGCGTCGCGGGCGATGACGCGCAACGCCTCCAGGTCGTCATCGAGGCACGTATACCATTCGCCCGCCGCCATTTTCGTGCGTTCGCTTTGTGCCAAGGCGGTGTCTCCTGTCTCTGCGTCGTGTTCGATGTTTTACTAAAGTACAGTCGGCCCCAATACGAGAAGTGCCGACCCGTCTCTGGTCAAATGTTCGACCTATGCTAGCTTGCCCCGGCAGGGCTGTCCCGGCCCTGACATCGAGGGGGTCAATCATGCTTTACCTGCTTGCACTGCTGATCGGCGTCATTGCCGGTCTGCGCGCCATGACCGCGCCGGCCGCTGTCGCCTGGGGCGCTTACCTCGGCTGGCTGCCGGTGTCAGGCACCTGGGCCAGCTTCATGGGCCACTGGGCCGCCGTCGGCATCTTCACCATCCTGGCCATCGTCGAACTGATCACCGACCAGTTGCCGTCGACGCCGAGCCGAAAAGTACCGCAACAGTTCGGCGCGCGCATCATCGCCGGCGCCTTCGCCGGTGCGGTGATCGGCGCGACCGGCGGCGCCACCATCGGCGGGCTCATCGCCGGCGCCATCGGCGCGGTGATCGGCACATATGGCGGCGCCGAAGTGCGCGGCCGGCTGGCAGCCGCTTTCGGCAAGGATCCGCCCGCCGCCTTCATCGAGGACGCCGTAGCGATCATCGGCGGCCTGCTCATCGTGGCGGCCGTGGCATGACCGCAAAGACCTTCGACGCCATCATCATCGGTGCCGGACAGGCCGGCACGCCGCTCGCCGGCCGGCTGAACGCGGCCGGCATGAGCGTGGCGCTGGTCGAGCGCAAGCTGGTCGGCGGCACCTGCGTCAACACCGGCTGCATTCCGACCAAAACGATGGTGGGAAGCGCGTATGCCGCGCATCTCGCCCGCCGCGCTGCCGACTATGGCGTGACGCTCGGCGGTCCCATTGGCGTCGATTATAAAGCGATCAAGGCGCGCAAGGACAAGGTGTCAGGCGCTTCCCGCACCGGGCTGGAGACCTGGATCGCCGGCATGGACAAATGCACGCTTTATCGCGGCCATGCGCGCTTCGAATCCGCCAACACAGTGCGCGTCGGCGACGACCTTTTGACCGCGCCAAAGATCTTCCTCAACACCGGTGGCCGCGCCTCGGTGCCGGACCTGCCCGGCATCCACGACATCGACTATCTGACCAATTCGTCGATGATGGATCTCGAAAAATTGCCGCGCCATCTCGTCGTCGTCGGCGGCAGCTACATCTCGCTCGAATTCGCGCAGATGTTCCGCCGCTTCGGCGCAGAAGTCACCGTCATCGAAAAGAGCCCTCGCCTGACCGGCCGCGAGGACGAGGACGTCTCGGCCGCCATCCTGTCCATCCTAGAGAATGAGGGCATCACGGTCCACACCGGCGCCGACGACATCGGCTTTGCCAGGCAAGGCTCAGACATTGCCGTGACCTTCTCTGCCGGCAAGGCGCCGGCCGTCGGCTCGCATGTACTTTTGGCGCTGGGCCGCACCCCCAACACCGACGATCTCGGCCTGGACAAGGCCGGCGTCGAGGTCGACAAACGCGGTTTCGTCGTCGTCGACGACCAGTTGCGCACCAGCGTGCCCGGCATCTGGGCGATGGGCGACTGCAACGGCAAGGGCGCCTTCACCCACACCTCCTACAACGACTACGAGATCGTCGCCGCCAATCTGCTCGACAACGACCCGCGCAAGGTCAGCGACCGCATCGAGGCCTATGCTCTCTACATCGACCCGCCGCTCGGCCGCTGCGGCATGACCGAAGCGGCGGTGAGAAAATCCGGCCGGCGCGCTCTGGTCGGCCAGCGGCCGATGACGCGTGTCGGCCGTGCCGTCGAAAAGGGCGAGACGCAAGGGTTTATGAAGATCCTCGCCGATGCCGACACCGGAGAAATCCTCGGCTGCGCGGTGCTCGGCCCCGGCGGTGACGAGGCGATCCACTGCGTGCTCGACCTGATGTATGCCAAGGCGCCGATCTCGACGCTGGCACGCGCGATGCATATCCACCCGAACGTCTCGGAACTTCTGCCGACCATTGCCCAGGAGCTGAAGCCGTTGGCCTAGACCCGCCTACCCTGCACAGCGAGCGCTGCGGCGTTCCTGTCGTCGCATGGCCTCGGCTGCCCTCCGTTTTCTGCAATGCTGCATTGCAACAATGTTGCTTGCGCGCCGGGCTTGTCTGCCGACAGTTTCGGTTTTTGAACCGATTCAGTCCGGACATCCCATGCCTTTGCCGATCCTAGCGCTTGCCATTGCGTCCTTCTGCATCGGCACCACCGAATTCGTCATCATGGGCCTGCTGCCGGAAGTCGCGGCTGACCTCGGCGTTTCGATCCCGTCGGCCGGTCTTTTGGTCACCGGCTATGCGCTGGGCGTCGTCTTCGGCGCACCGATCGTTGCCATGGCGACCGCGCATCTGCCGCGCAAGCCGGTGCTGGTCGCACTGACGGCGCTGTTCGTTGTCGGAAATCTCTTTTGCGCCATCGCCCCCAACTACTGGCTGCTGATGGCGGCGCGCGTCTTCACCGCTTTCGGCCATGGCGCCTTCTTCGGCATCGGCTCGGTCGTGGCGGCCAGCCTTGTGCCGCGCAACAAGCGCGCCAGCGCCATGGCGATGATGTTCGCGGGATTGACACTCTCTAACATTCTGGGGGTTCCCGCCGGCACCGCGCTTGGCGAAGCCTTCGGCTGGCGCTCCACCTTTTTCGCCGTCGTCGGCATCGGCCTGATCTCGGTCGCGGCCATCGCTTGGCTGGTGCCCTCCAATGTCGCTGAACCGAGCGGCGGCGGCCTGCGCGGCGAGTTGCGCGTGCTGGGCAAGCTGCAGGTGTGGCTGGCGATGCTGATCGCGTCGCTCGCCTCCGCCAGCCTGTTCGCCGTCTTCACCTACATCAAGCCGTATCTGACCGATGTATCCGGCCTGTCGACCGCGGCCGTCACCTGGGTGCTGCTCCTGTTCGGCGCAGGCATGACCATCGGCAACATCATCGGCGGCCGGCTGGCTGACTGGAAGCTGATGCCGACGGTGATCGGCACGCTGCTGATGATGGCGCTGATGCTCGTTGCCTTTGCCGAGTTTGGCGCCATCGCGACGGTTGCCGTTGGCATCGTCTTCCTGTGGGGTCTGCTCATCTTCATCGTCGTGCCGCCGCTGCAGATCCGGGTGGTCGAAGCGGCCTCCGAAGGACCCAACCTCGCCGCCACGCTGAACCAGGGCGCCTTCAATGTCGGCAACGCCAGCGGCGCCTGGATCGGCGGCGTAGCACTCTCCTGGGGCGTGTCCTATGCCAATCTGCCGTTTGTAGGAGCAGCCTTGGCACTGGTTGCGGTTGCTGTGGCCGTCATGTCGCAGGCACTCGACCGTCGGACACCGGCCGTCGCCCTTCAGGCTCCCGCCGAATAGCCTCATTGCGCCCATAGCGGCGCAAGCTGGACCAATCGACAGCCCAGTCGCAAAAGTGCATGTGTCCCGCCTCTTTCCTGGAGGCCTCCCATGCAGAAATCGATCGAACGCATTGCTGGCGACACCGACGGCATTTCCTACGAATTCCCGGTCTTCCGCTTCGAGGGGACGGATCAGGCGGCGCCATCGGCCTATCTGCAGGCAGCGCTTCATGCCGGCGAGTTGCCGGGCGTCGTCGCCATCGACGCTCTGATGCCGATGCTGACCAAGGCCGAGAGCGAGGGCCGCCTCAAGGGCGCGATCACCGTCGTGCCCTGGGCCAACCCGATCGGCCGCGCGCAATATCATTTCGGCGAGCATCAGGGCCGCTTCCATCTGGGCACGCGCACCAACTTCAACCGCGGCTTTCCGCTGCTGGCGGCGCCCGACACGGCACTCTTGCCGGCGCATGGCACGCCCGACCAGCAGTTGAAGACGCGTCTGCTGCAACTCTCGCTCGGCCGCGACATCGTGCTCGACCTGCATTGCGACGACGAAGGCCTTGCCTATCTCTACATCCACACCAGCCTGTGGCCGGCGATGGCCGATTGCGCGGCGGCGATGGGTGTCGATGCGGTGGTGCTGTGGAGCGAGGATAGCGACGGCACGTTCGAGGGGGCTTCGATCATGCCCTACCAGAACGTTCCCGCCGAAGTCGCACGCTTCGACGGGCGCGTCGCCACCACGGTCGAATATCGCGGCATACTCGATGTCGATGGCGCTCTGGCCGGCTCCGATGCCGAAGGCCTCTACCGGCTGCTCGTGGCGCGCGGTGTGATTGCCGATCCGGCACTGCCCGCACCCGGCGCGTTCACCGGTACTGTGGCACCGCTGGAAAACGTCGACATGATGCCTGCGCCGAAGGGTGGCGCGATCCTCTACGACGTCAAGCCCGGCGACCGCGTTGCCAAGGGCGAGCGGCTGGCCACCATCGTCCACGCGCCGGGCGAAGCCGACGGCCGCACGGAAGTGTTCGCGCCGCAGGCCGGCCTCATCCTGACCCGGCGTTCCCGCCGCATCATCCGCGCCGGCGAGGATCTTCTAAAGCTGGTCGGCGACAGGAAGAGCGCCGATGCAAGGTCGGGAACGCTGGAGGACTGAGGGTTCCGGTTTTACCACCTTCATTGAATCCAGTTGCGCGGCCGTTCAATCGCCGCTATGGGAATCCGCCATGAACATGCGCTCGAACAAGACCATTTGGTGGTGGGCTCGCTGACAGCGGCCTGTTCGAACGCGTGCGCGTGAATAGAGAGGGTGGCCGCAACGGAATGTCCGGGCGGCCATTTGTTTTTTCAAGCCATTCCCGGGTCCGTTGCCCAAGATGGAGACGGCAATGACGACGATCATTCTGGAAACCGGGGCGGAGCGCTTCGTCACCGCCGGTGGCGTGACCATCACCCGCGAGCGCCACGAGCAGCCCTATGAAGGCGCGATCGACGCCTATGTCGACGGGCTGAATTCGCGGCGCGGTGCGGTGTTTTCCTCGAATTACGAATATCCGGGCCGCTATACGCGCTGGGACACCGCCATCATCGATCCGCCGCTGGTCATCTCGGCGCGTGGCCGCACTGTCCGTATCGAGGCGCTGAACGCCCGCGGCGAGGTGCTGCTGCCGGTGATCGGCAAGGCACTGGCCGATCTTGCCGAGGTCACTATCGCCGAGGCATCGAAAAAGCTCATCCGCCTCGACGTGGCCAAGCCCGGCCGTGTCTTCACCGAAGAGGAGCGCAGCCGCGTTCCTTCGGTATTTACGGTCTTGCGCGCTATCACCGCTCTGTTCAAGACCGAGGAAGATGCCAATCTCGGCCTTTACGGCGCCTTCGGCTACGACCTCGCCTTCCAGTTCGATCCGGTCGACTACAAGCTCGAGCGCAAGCAAAGCCAGCGCGACCTCGTGCTGTTCCTGCCCGACGAGATTCTGGTCGTCGACCACTATTCGACCAAGGCCTGGACCGACCGCTACGATTATTCCGGCGACGGGTTCTCGACCGAAGGACTGTCGCGCGACGCCGCCGTCGAGCCGTTCAAGAGCGCAGACCGTATCCCGCCGCGCGGCGACCATGAACCCGGTGAATATGCCAACCTGGTGCGCCGGGCGATGGAGAGCTTCAAGCGCGGCGACCTGTTCGAGGTCGTGCCCGGCCAGATGTTTTATGAGCGCTGCGAGACGCCGCCCTCCGACATTTCCCGCAAGCTGAAGTCGATCAACCCCTCGCCCTATTCCTTCTTCATCAATCTCGGCGAAGGCGAATACCTGATCGGCGCCTCGCCCGAAATGTTCGTGCGCGTCAATGGCCGCCGCGTCGAGACCTGCCCGATCTCCGGCACCATCAAGCGCGGCGACGACGCCATTTCCGACTCGGAGCAGATCCTGAAGCTGCTCAATTCCAAGAAAGATGAATCCGAGCTCACCATGTGCTCGGACGTCGACCGCAACGACAAGTCGCGCGTCTGCGAGCCTGGTTCGGTGCGCGTCATCGGCCGTCGCCAGATCGAGATGTATTCGCGCCTGATCCACACGGTGGATCATATCGAAGGCCGGCTGCGCGAAGGCATGGATGCCTTCGACGCCTTCCTCTCGCATGCCTGGGCGGTCACCGTCACCGGCGCACCGAAATTGTGGGCCATGCGCTTCATCGAGCAGAACGAGAAGAGCCCGCGCGTCTGGTATGGCGGGGCGATCGGCATGGTCAATTTCAACGGCGATATGAACACCGGCCTGACGCTGCGCACCATCCGCATCAAGGACGGCATCGCCGAAGTGCGCGCCGGCGCCACGCTGCTCTTCGACAGCATTCCCGAGGAAGAAGAAGCCGAAACCGAACTGAAGGCATCCGCCATGCTCTCCGCCATCCGCGACGCCAAGACCGGCAACGCAGCCGGCACCGAACGCACCACCGCGCGCGTCGGCGACGGCGTCAACATCCTGCTGGTCGACCACGAGGACTCCTTCGTCCACACGCTGGCCAACTATTTCCGCCAGACCGGCGCCAATGTCTCGACCGTACGCACCCCGGTGCCGGAGGAGGTCTTCGAGCGGCTGAAGCCCGATCTTGTCGTGCTCTCGCCCGGCCCCGGCACACCGAAGGATTTTGATTGCGCCGCCACCATCAAGAAGGCGCGAGCCCGCGAGTTGCCGATCTTCGGCGTCTGCCTCGGCCTGCAGGCGCTGGCCGAGGCCTATGGCGGTGAGTTGCGGCAGTTGCACATTCCGATGCACGGCAAGCCGTCGCGCATCCGCGTCTCCAAGCCCGGCATCATCTTCTCCGGCCTGCCCAAGGAAGTGACCGTCGGCCGCTACCACTCGATCTTTGCCGATCCGGTGCGCCTGCCCGACGATTTCATCGTCACGGCCGAGACCGAGGACGGCGTCATCATGGCCTTCGAGCACCGCAAGGAGCCGATCGCCGCCGTGCAGTTCCACCCGGAGTCGATCATGACGCTCGGCCACAATGCCGGCATGCGCATCATCGAGAACATCGTTGCGCATTTGCCGCGCAAGGCCAAGGAAAAGGCTGCCTAGCAACGATGGCCGCAACGGAAGACATGACGACGGTCGCGGCAAAAGCCGCTGCCAAGCGCAGGATTGCCAGCCTCGCCTTCTGGTCGATCGTCATCGCCTTCCTGGTGATGGGGCTGAAGTTTGTGGCCTGGCGCATCACCGGCTCGGTCGCCCTCTATTCCGACGCCCTGGAATCCATCGTCAACGTCATCACCGCGGCCGCAGCGCTGTGGGCGATCCGCATCAGCCACAAACCAGCCGACAGCGACCATCCGTTCGGCCACCACAAGGCCGAATACTTTTCCGCGGTCCTCGAGGGTGTGCTGATCGTCGTGGCAGCGATGCTGATCATTGCCAAGGTGTGGCAGTCGCTGCAGAACCCGCCCGTGCTCGAACAGCCATGGCAGGGCTTGATGATCAATGCCGGCGCGGCAGTCGTCAACGCGGTATGGGCCTTGGTGCTGATCCGCAACGGCCGCGCCGAACGATCGCCGGCACTGGTCGCCGACGGCCAGCACATCATGACCGACGTCTTGACGTCCGTTGGTGTCATCGTTGGCCTTGTCGGCGCGGTGATGACCGGCTGGCACATCCTCGACCCGCTGCTTGCGCTGCTCGTGGCGCTGAACATTCTCTACCAGGGCTGGAAGCTGACCGGAGAATCGCTGAGCGGCCTCATGGACCGTGCCGTAGACACGCAGGAGCACATGCGCATCCGCGACATCATCTCGGCCAATTCGAAGGGCGCGCTGGAAGTCCACGACCTCAAGACGCGCATCGCCGGCCGCGCCACCTTCATCGAGTTCCACATGGTCGTCGACGCCGACATGACGGTGGGCGACAGCCACGTCATCTGCGACCGTATCGAGGACGCGCTGAAGGCGGAAATCCCATCGGTCCGCGTCACCATCCATGTCGAACCGGATGACGAGGCGAAGTTGCCCAAGGGCACCACGGCGGTGCCTTTCGCCTAGTTCCCTTCTAAATTACGGTGCGCAAGCAGATTGCGGCATCGGGTTCAACCGGTAGACCTTGTCGTCAGAAGTGGTCTTGCCCTCGGCCGCCTTCGAGCACATGTCGATGATCGGCAGGCTGCTGTTCGGGTTGGCCAGCATCATCGTGCCGTTCACGCCGCGACGCAGGAATATCTCCTTCTGGGTGATGTCGCAGGAAAAGTCGCTCATCTTCGCGCTCGCCGCGCAGCGCCACTGGTCGGCCTCACCTTGGCAGGAATAGGTCTGCGTGACCTTGCCCGACTTCTGCCGCGTCGTGACGGAAATTGCGATATCGGCGCCATCGGGCCAGTTGGCCGCGTCGCCGCCGGCAGCAAACGACGCCAGTTCCACCGATCCGCGGAAGACGCGGATCGATTGCGTCACCTGGTCCGGGTGCGAGCCGAGATGCGCGGCGTTATAGTCGCGCCCATAGCAGAAAGGCTGTTCCGGCTTCAGCCGCTCGCGCAGCGGCGGACCGAGTGCCGGGTCGATCGGATCGATGCGCGCGAATTCCGCCTTGCAGGTCGCCGCAGGCATCGGGTCGAGCCGGAAATTGTCATCCTCCTTGCCAAGCGCCTGCCTGTCATATTCAGCCTTGCCAAGCTCGTCTTCCGCCCCTGCATCGAGATAAAGGTCGGGCTGCACGTCCGTGACAATCAGCCGGCCTTTTTCATCGACCCTCAGTGAGGCCAGGGTGCGGTCGCAGTCCATGCCGCAATGGATCGGCCCGCTCTTGCCATCCTCGGACTCGTGATTGCACCAGCCGCCGGCCCACTCCGGCGCCTTGGCGCCACGCACGGTGGTGGCGATGAAGGAGTTGTAGGAGCTGTCGGCCCCTACGCTCGGCTCCTCGTTCGGCCGGCTGACCGGGTCGTGGCCATAGTAGAAGTAGATCCGCGCCACCTTCTGCTTCGGATGCGCCTTGAGATGGGCGGCATCGTACACGCGCCCGAAACAGGCATCGGCGCCGTTCGGACTGAGTTCGGTGAGTTTGGGTGTGTCGTCGGCGAAAGCCGTGCCGGCAAGCGCCGCAAGCAAGACGGCACCAAGCCCGGCGCCAACCATGATCCTCGACGTCATGTGATCCCTCCTCGCACCGACAGGACGTGCCCGCGATTTATGCTAGTCTAGGAGCGAAGCCGGGGCCATGCAAAACTGGCGGATGAGGAGGACGCGATGCGACGCCGCGATATGTTCCGCGCCGGTCTTGCCGGGGCCGCCGGCCTTTTCGGTCTGCGCCAGGTCAAGGCCGCGGCCGCTGAGGAAAGACCAAAAGTCGCCTATCATCTGAGCGACGTCGACAAGGTCAATTTCGTGCTCGGCAACATCAAGAACCACTATGAAGGCACCGGCGGCAATGTCGACATTGCGCTGGTCGTGCACGGTCCGGCCCTTGCCGCCTTCAAGTCGAAGGGCATATCGGCGGCGATTTCCGGTCGCTTCGCCGGCCTTGTCCAGCAGGGCCTCAGTCCACATGCTTGCGGCAACACCATGCAAGGCATGGAGATCACTATCGCCGACCTGCTCGACGGCTTCCATGCCGTCGACGAGGGCGGCGTCGTCAAGCTCGCCGAACTGCAGCGCCAGGGCTATGCCTATCTCAGGCCTTGAGCCGCCACGGACTTGAACGTGAGGGCGGTGAGAGCCTACGAAGGGAGAGCAGTATATCCCAGAGGAAAGTGCCCATGACCGCCCCCGCCCTTGTCATCCCAGATCTCGCCGGCAAGGCGGTGCTGGTCACCGGTGCCTCGACCGGCATCGGCGCAGCGTTGGCGCTGGCCTATGCCGCGCAGAAATGCAGCGTCGCGCTGCACTACAATTCAAGCCGCGACGCGGCCGAGAAACTGGCCGGGACCATTCGCAATGGCGGCGGCGAGGTCTTCCTCACGCAGGGCGATTTCTCCGTGCCGGCCGATGTCGAGCGCGTCGTCGAGGAGAGCGCGGAAAACTTCGGCCGACTCGACGGACTGGTCAACAATGCCGGCGGCATGCTCGGCCGCGTGCCTTATGCCGACCAGACCGAAGCGCATTACGACGCGGTGATGGATCTCAACGCGCGTTCCGTGCTCACTGCCTCGCGCAAGGCCATGCCATGGCTGAAGCGCCAGGGCGGCTTCATCGTCAACACCTCCTCAATCGCCGCCCGCAACGGCGCCGGCGGCGGCGCCGGTCTCTACGGCTCGGCCAAGGCCTTCGTCTCCAATGTGACGCGCGGCATGGCCAAGGAACTGATCGGCTTCGGCATCCGCGTCAACGCCGTGGCGCCGGGCACTATTCGTACACCTTTCCATGAGCGCTATTCGACCGAAGAGCAGATGAAGGGCATGGTCGCCACCATTCCTCAAGGCCGCGCCGGCACCGCAGAGGATTGCGTCGGCGCCTACCTGTTCCTCTCCTCCGACCTTTTGAGCGGCTACATCACCGGCCAGGTGATCGAGGTGAATGGCGGCCAGTTGATGCCATGAGCCGAGACCTGCATACTCCGTTCGCGCAACCCTGAAGGGAGACAACGGAATGTACGGACTGATCGGCAAGATGCGGGCGGCGCGCGGCAAGCGCGACGCGGTCATGGACGTGCTGCGTGAGACCACAGGCGCCCTGCCCGGCTGCCTGAGCTACGTCATCGCCATCGACCCGGTTGACGCCGACGCAATCTGGGTCACCGAAGTTTGGACCGATCAGGCAAGCCACAAGGCGTCGCTGCAACTGCCCGAAGTCCAGGCGGCGATCGCCAAGGCGCGCCCTTTCATCGCCGGCTTCGAATTCCAGGTCGAAACCCAGCCGGTCGGTGGCTTCGGGTTGCCGAGGGCCGAGGCCGGCTGACGCCTCAGGCCAGCGGCTGATTTTCTGCGGCAGACAGGGGGTTCGCATTTTGGCTCGTCCGGTCTAAGACGCGGGTTATGGACTCCTCGCCAGACCAGCCCCCCGTCGAGCGCATGGCGCAGTTGCACAGGCGCTGGCAATGGCTGGTCCTGCTGGTTTTCTCGCTCCTGTTCGCCGGCGCACTCGAAATTGCCGCACTGCCCGCGGCGCTGCTGATCGGCCCGATGCTGGCGGCGATCCTCGCCGGCACCAACGGCGCCACGGTGCGCATACCGAAGCCGCTGTTCGGTTCGGCACAGGCGGTCGTCGGCTGCCTCGTCGCCGCATCGATCTCCACCGATATCTTTCCCGTCTTCTACCAGGAGTGGCCGCTATTCCTTGGCGTCGTGGTGGCGACCGTCGCGGCTTCGAGCCTGCTCGGCTGGCTGATCAGCCGCTGGCGCATCCTGCCCGGCACCACGGCGGTCTGGGGCTCGTCACCGGGGGCGGCTACTGCCATGGTGCTGATGGCAGGCGCCTTTGGGGCCGACCAGCGCCTCGTCGCCTTCATGCAGTATCTGCGCGTCATCTTCGTCTCGATGACGGCAGCGCTGATCGCCAGGATGTGGGTCGACACATCAGGTATCGAAGTCCCGGCCATCGTCTGGTTTCCGCCGATCGATCCGCCGGCCTTCGCCGCCACCATCGGCATCGCGCTCGTCGGCGGCCTGCTCGGCAAGTTATGGCGGTTGCCTTCGCCCTTCTTCCTCGGCACTTTCATCTTCGGCTCCATCATCCATCTCGGCCTCAATGTGCCGATGCAGTTGCCGCAATGGCTGCTGGCGGTCAGCTATGCCTTGATCGGCTGGTCGATCGGGCTGAATTTCACCCGGCCGATCCTGAGCCACGCGGCGCGCGCCCTGCCGCAGATCATCGGCTCGATCGTCGCGCTGATCGCCTTTTGCGGCGGCCTCGCCTTCCTGATCAGCCATCTGCTCGGCATCGATCCGCTGACCGCCTATCTGGCGACCAGTCCGGGCGGCATGGACAGCGTCGCCATCATCGCCGCCGCGGCGCAGAACGTCGACATCTCCTTCGTCATGGCGCTGCAATCCGCCCGCTTCCTCGTCGTGCTCTTGATCGGGCCGAGCGTCGCGCGCCTGGTGGCCAGAAGCGTGAAACCATAAGCATTTTCCGCCCCTTGACCTGACCCCGGCTTCATCGGAACCGGGTGATTTTTTTGCTGCCGGGGCAACGGTCAGACAAGTCGTCGCGCAAACGCGAAAAAATACTTGACTCATACACTCATATTTGAGAGCGCGGGATCGCAATCAGGCATGAGACAGTGGAGACGAGCGATGCGGACGCGGACGGCAACATGGTGCTGGAGACTATCATTGCTGGCCGGCACCGCCCTGCTCGGCCACGCCCTGCCGGCCGGCGCACAGGAGAGTGGGGACGCCACCGTCCTCGGCAAGATCGAAGTCACCGCCGAGAGCGACGAGATCCTGGTTCAGGACGGCTACGTCGCCAAGAAGGATCGCATCGGCACCAAGCTCGACACGCCGATTGCCAGGATCCCGCAGGCGGTTTCGGTGGTGACGCAAAAGCAGATCGAGGATCAGAAGCCGCGCACGTTGAACGAATCGCTCAGCTACACGGCCAGCGCCAACCCCAACAGCTTCGGCTTCGATACCCGCTACGACGCCTTCTTCCTGCGCGGCTTCCAGGCCTTCTACAATGGCATGTTCCGCGACGGGCTGCGCCAGTACAACGGCCCCTCTGCCTGGTTCAAGACCGAGCCCTACGGCATCGAGGGCGTCACCATCCTGAAAGGCCCGGCATCCTCGCTCTACGGCATCAGCGGCCCGGGCGGGATCGTCAATGTCGTCACCAAGCGCCCCAAGGATGAACCGTTCCACGAGATCGAATTGCTGGCCGGGGAGCACAACCGTTTCCAGGCCGGCCTCGACGCTTCCGGTCCGGTCAACGCCGACGGCAGCATCCTCTACCGCTTCACCAGCCTCGGCCGGCTGAGCGAAACCGATCTGCCTGGCTATCCAGACGACAAGCTCTATCTGGCGCCAGCGGTCACCTTCAAACCGGACGAGGACACCAAGCTCACCATCCTCGGCGAGTACTCGAAATCCGTCACCGGTGGCACCGCCGCCTTCTACAACTCGGCCTATGGCGTGCTGTCCAACGTCTATGAGGGCGACCCGGCCTGGAACGATTTCGACCAGACGCAAGGCCGCATCGGCTACGAGTTCGAGCATCGTTTCAACGATGTGCTGACGGTGCGCCAGAACCTGCGCTACAACGCCGTAGACAGCGACATCGAATACAGCGGCCACTATTCGATCGGCGCCGATCAGCCATTGCAGCGCTATTGGGGCCACTACACCGAGACCATGAAGAACTTCGTCGTCGACAACATGGCGCAGTTCGAGTTCGACACCGGCCCGGTCAGGCATACCGCGGTCGGCGGCATCGACTACGCCTGGTCGGATTATGATGCCGGCAGCGGGATCTCCTATGTCTCGGTCGACGACATCAAGTCGGCCGCGGTTCCGCACTATGGCGGGCAGGAGATGAACCAGCTCGGCGTCTACCTGCACGACCAGATGGAGTGGAACGATTTCACCCTGTTTACCAGCGGCCGCTACGATTGGGTCGACACCACCTCGACCGCTGCCGACTTCAGCACCTCCGAGCAGAAGGACAGCGCCTTCTCCGGCCGGCTCGGCCTGTCCTACCAGACCGAATGGGGCATCACTCCCTATGTCAATTATTCCACCTCGTTCTCGCCCAACATCGGCTTCGTCTTTGACGACGTCACCAGCACCGTCGGCCGGGTCGCCCGCCCGACCGTTGCGACGCAGAAGGAGATCGGCGTCAAATACGAGCTCCCGGACTACAACGCGATCGTCAGCGCCGCCCTCTTTGATATCGACCAGAAGGACGGCGTCGTGTTCGACGCCTCGACCGGCATCAACAAGCAGCGCCAGCTCGACCTCAACTCGCGCGGCATCGAACTGGAAGCCAATGCCTCTTTGGACAACGGCTTCAGCTTCCTCGCCTCCTACACCTATCTGCGCGTCAAGATCGAACGCGGCGCCGAAGGCACCGTTGGCAAGGAACTGTCGGCGACGCCGAACCACATCCTGTCGCTCTGGGGCCACTACCAGTTCGAGAACGGCACGCTGGAGGGGCTTGGGCTGGGAACCGGCGTGCGCGTCACCGGCTCGAGCTATGGCGACGACACCAACACCTTCAAGAACGAGGCGCGCGCTTTCGTCGACGCCTCGCTCTCCTACGATTTCGGCTACCGCAATACGAAGCTTGAAGGCGTGAAGCTGCAGGTCAACGCCAAGAACCTGTTCGACACCCAGAAGACCATCTGCTCGGCCGGCTATTGCTACCGCGACGAAGGCCGTTCGCTGTTCGCCAGCCTGCGCTACCGCTTCTGACCGACGTCGCCATCCGCGCTGCCATCAAGCGGCGGCGCGGTGCTATTCTTCGCCCTCGTCATCGCTCTCGGCGCCCCGGCGCCAATAGGCGGTGACCAGATGCCGTCCGCGCGGCAGGCCCCACTCCTTGCGTACGATCTTGCGGATCTCACGGAAATCGGCGAATTCGCACGCCGCCCAGACATAGAGATTCTCCGGGAGCACCGCGCGATCACGCCCCCGCAGCGCCGCCGGCAACAGAGCGGCCGTGCCGGGTTCAACGCCTTGCCGGTAAAGCCAGGCGACAGCGATGTTCTCGCCGTCAGCCAGCGACATCCGGTCCTCGGGGCCATCGACTTCGATAAGCACCTCGGCGCGGGTCGAGGGCGCAAGCTCCTCGAGGATCCTGCCGATGGCGGGAAGCGCCGTATCGTCGCCGACCAGAAGCAGCGTCTCCGCATCGGGCGTTCCGCCTCCACCAGGTCCGATCATGCCGACAATATCGCCGGCTTGCGCGTTCTCGGCGAAGGTGGCGGCCGGCGTGTCCTGGCCGGGATGCAGCACGAAGTCGACATCGAGCCAGCCGCCGGCGGCATCGAGCGCCCGGATCGTGTAGACCCGCACGACCAGCGCATCCTCGCCCGAAGGCCACACCAGCAGGCCGTCGGCGCCCATCGACGGCCAGACCGGCTGCCGGCCGCGCGGCGGCAGCAAGAGCCGCACATGCAGGCCGCCATGCGCAAACCGGCCGAGATCGCTGCCTGAGAAACGAACGCGCTGCATATGCGGGGAAATCCGTGTTGCCGACACAACCCTGATCTCGCGAAAGAAGACCGGCGTGCCGGCATCGCTGCCATCGCCTTGCCAGCGAATACCTTTCGTCGTGCCAAGATGCTCCGAAAAATGGCCGGCGACCGTCATCTTCATGTAGGACAGGCAGGTCTCGTCCTCGGCCGCGACACGGATCAGCACGCTGCCGTCGTCGAGCGTCGCGTTCAACGAGCCGTAATGCATGCGGAATTCCCACTGGTCGGCAATGCCGGTGTCGATCTCGGTTTCGCCGTGCTCGGCGCGCAGCCTGTCCATGACGGACCGGATGGCACCATCGACGATCCGGGTTTGCGCGCTCAGTTGCTCCATGGGTGCAGCCTTTCGAATACCGGTTGAAGCGACGCCGTCCAAGGCGCAGCCATCGCCGACATGCCACAGCGGCGGCGCCGTTTCCATAGAAACATGATGAAAGAAGTCATATTTTCTTGAGCGCTTGAACCTCAAGAATGCAACGCGGTTCCTAGGCGATCACACTGGCTGGAAAATCGACCATCGTAACCGGAAACGGCAACCATCAGTCCAGCCGGTGCATCAAATCGTCATCCAGCCAGCGGCCGAAGAAGTAGACCAGCTGCTTGTGCCACCACGGCCAGTCATGACTGACGTCGCCGCCCCAATAGTCGACCCAGGCGGGGATGGACTTGTCGCGCAGCACCTGCTCCAAGGCCCGCGTCTCGGTGAGCATCCGCTCTTCCCAGGCGCCCTGACCGCAGCAGAAGATCAGCCTGAGCGCCTTCAGCCGGCCAAGCAGTTTCTGGTCGACGATCCCAGGCAGATAGTCGAGCGGCGAGTTGTAGAAGATATTGCCGTCGAGCGCGCCGCCGAAGAAATCGCGGGTCGAGTAGACGCCCGACAGCGCGATCACGCCGCTGGCCAGTTCCGGAAAGCGGAAGACGAAATTCGACGCGTGGTAGCCGCCCATCGAACAGCCTGAAAACAGCGGCCTCAGCTCGCGCCCGCCATTGGCTTTTGCCGCGGTCGCCAGCAGTTCCGGCAGCGCCTCTTCGCGCACATAGCGGAAATAGGCTTCGTGGCGCGCGATACGGTCTGCCGGGTCGGCATGCTTGTCGAAGAAGGATTCCGAATCGATGCCGTCGAGCGTGAACAGCTGGATGCGGCCGGTGTCGATGAATTCCGAAAGCGCGCCGACCCCGCCGGAATCCTCGAACTGGTAGAACCGTCCTTGCGAGGTCGGGAACACCACCACCGGCCGGCCGGCATGGCCATAGCGCTTGTATTCCATGTCGCGGCCGAGGTTGCGGGCGAAACCCTTGTGATAGGAAACGTCCATCGCTCACGCCTTTTCCGCGTGGATGTAGTCGACCGCCTGGCGCAGCGCCTTCGGATCCCTGGAGCGCATCTGATAGGCGTAATGTCCCATGGCGCGGCTGAAAACCTCTTCGATGGCCTGATGGTGGACGATCTTGTCGCCGTGGGCGGCTAGCACGTCCGCATGGCTGTGCAAATAGGCGAGGTGGCGTTTGCGGCTGGCATAGGCGGTGAAGTACTTGCCTTCATAAGGCCCGCCGGCGGCGTCCTTGACCACCATTTCGGCCCAGGCCGCATAGACGTCGATGTCGAACGTGTAGTTGATCGCGTCGGTCATCCAGGCGCCGGGCGGGCGCATGTTAACCTCGAGCGCGATGACGCGGTTGTCCTTGGTCTCGAACAATTCGATGTGGAAGAAGCGCTCGCGCACGTCGAACGCCTTCAGGATTTTTCGACCGGCCTCCGCTACCGCCGGGCTGATCTCGGGAAAGCAGGTGTAGCTCATATGGCGGTCCCTGTTGACCACCTCCATGACGCTCTGGTCGTAGCGGTGACTGGCCGCCAGCACCACCTCGCCGTCGCGGTTGACCAGCCCGTCGAAGGTCACCACCAGCCCTTCGATGAACTGCTCCATGACGAAGCTGACATCTTCGGGCTTGTCCTTGAAGAACTGATCGAGTTCCTTCGAGTTGGAGATCTTGAAGGTGTTCGAAGCGCCGGAGCCGGAATCCGGCTTCACCACCACCGGATAGCCGACGCGGCGGATGAAGGTCATGGCACCGGCGCGATCGGAGCACTTGCGCTGCGGGATGGTCTCGACGCCGCTCTTGCGGAAGAAGGCGCGCATGCGGCTCTTGCGTTTCAAATTCTTCACGAAATCGAGCTTGGTACCGAAGATGTTGAAGTCGGTGCGGATGTTGGCCTCGAGTTCCAGCCAATGTTCGTTGAGCGACTCGAAACGGTCGATGCGGCCCCATTTGTGGATGAAATGGCCCATCGCCCGGAACACCGGCTCGTAGTCCTCCATGTCGGCGACGCGGTAATACTCCGACAGCGCCGTCTTCAGTTTTCCGTTCAGCGCCTCATAGGGCGCATCGCCGATGCCGAGCACCGTGGCGCCGGCCTTCTTCAGCCGGTCGCAGAAATCGGCGCCGTTGGCCGGAAAATGCGGCGAGAAGAAAACGAAATTCATGGACGGCCTCCCCCGGCGTCGCTGTCAGGTCGAGGCGAGTTTGGCGTATTTGCTCCCTATGGGGAAGAGCTTGCGCATCTTGCCAAGGAGGCGGTCCCACTTGCCTCCCACAGCCTGCTCCTGTATGAGAACCGCCATGAACACGCGCGCCTCTTCCGTCGCTTCCCGTCCGACCGGCTTCGCCGGCGAGACTGTGCGCGCGCTTGCTTCGACCCTGCTTCTTCTCGGCCTTATCGGCGATCGCCGGGTTCGCTGAAGGAGCGCCCGGCGGTCGAACCGCCGCTCACGCGCACGCTCCTTGGCCAAATTGGCAAGTCACATCAAGCGAACGAAACTTTGGTAAAGGCGCCGCTCGGCACCAAAATCCGCCTGCAGGTGGACCCGCGAGCCGCCGGGAGATACGACGATGAACGCACGAGAAGATATCCGTCCAAATGACGGCAACGCAGTAGGGGGCATGACAAAGTCAGCCCGGGGCATGCCGGACGCCCCTCGCAAATATCAACCCTATCCGACCGTCGGCCTCACCGACCGCACCTGGCCCTCGAAGATCATCGACAAGGCGCCGATCTGGTGCTCGGTCGACCTGCGTGACGGCAACCAGGCGCTGATCGACCCGATGGGCCATGAGCGCAAGGCGCGCATGTTCGGCCTGCTGCTCGATATGGGCTTCAAGGAGATCGAGATCGGCTTCCCGTCGGCTTCGCAGACCGATTTCGACTTCGCCCGCTGGTGCATCGAGGAGGGCAATGTGCCCGCCGATGTCTCGCTGCAGGTGCTGGTGCAGTGCCGTCCCGAGCTCATCACCCGCACCTTCGAGGCGCTGAAGGGCGCCACCAACCCGATCGTGCATTTCTACAACTCGACCAGCGAGTTGCAGCGCCGCGTCGTCTTCGAGAAGGACGTCGCCGGCATCAAGCGCATCGCCACCGACGCGGCCAAGATGATCACCGACATGGCGGCGAAGGCCGGCGGCGGCTATCGCTTCGAATATTCGCCGGAAAGCTTCACCGGCACCGAACTCGAAGTGGCGCTGGAGATCTGCAACGCGGTCACCGAGATCGTCAAGCCGACGCCGGACAACAAGCTGATCATCAACCTGCCGTCGACGGTCGAGATGTCGACGCCCAACATCTATGCCGACCGCATCGAATGGATGTGCCGCAACCTCGACAACCGCGAGAACCTGTTGATTTCGCTGCATCCGCACAATGATCGCGGCACAGGCATCGCCACCACCGAACTCGGCCTGATGGCCGGTGCGGACCGTGTCGAAGGCACGCTGTTCGGCAATGGCGAGCGCACCGGCAATGTCGACATCGTCACGCTGGCGCTCAACATGTACACGCAAGGCGTCGATCCCGAACTCGACTGCTCCGACATCAACCGGATGAAGGACGTCTACGAGTACTCGAACCAGCTGAAGATCCCGGAACGCCACCCTTACGTCGGCGAACTCGTCTACACCGCCTTTTCCGGCTCGCACCAGGACGCCATCAACAAGGGTATGAAGGCGCTGCGCAAGGCCAACACGCCGCACTGGGAAGTGCCCTATCTGCCGATCGACCCGGCCGATGTCGGCCGCAACTACGAGGCGATCATCCGCATCAACTCGCAGTCCGGCAAGGGCGGCATCGCCTATGTGCTGCACGCCGACTATGGCCTCAATTTGCCGCGCAATCTGCAGATCGAGTTCAGCCAACATATCCAGGCGATCACCGACGCCGAAGGCAAGGAAGTGCCAGGCAAGCGCATCCATGACCGCTTTCTCGAAACCTATGTCGACCAGCCCGGCGCGCGGCTGAAATTCCTCGACCACCAGACCTATCCCGATACCGAGGTAAAGGGCCGGCGCGTGGTCGAAGCTGTGATCCTCGACAACGGCAAGGAAGTCACCATCACCGGTTCCGGCACGGGTCCGATCGACGGCTTCGTCGATGCTCTGTCGCGCCATGTCGGCGTCGATATGTCGGTGCTCGACTATTCCGAGCATTCCTTGCAGCGCGGCTCGAACGCCTCGGCGATTTCCTATGTCGAGATGGAACATCCGGGCGGCAAGCTGTTCGGCGCCGGCATTAACACCAACATCGTCGCCGCGTCGCTGGAAGCCGTGGTTTCGGCCGCCAACCGCATCGTCGGCCGCAAGGCCGGCTGATCTTTCCAAACCCCTGGCGCGCCGCATCGGCGGCGCTCCAGGGCCTGACCTCGCGAGCCGGCTCTCGCGTTAACCATGGGCAATTATCCGGTGGCTTACGCGATAGCATAATACAACCATGCTTGTGCGGCGGTACCAGCGCTATATGATCGCGCCTCAACCTGTGCCGACTTCGAGAGGATCGACACTTGCAGCATGCCACGCCTGCCGCCCCCGCAGTGCGCGAGACATTGGAGCGACTGCTTGCCAGCGAAACGTTCGGACGGTCCGAGCGTGCACGAAAACTGCTGCGCTATCTGGTCGAACGCGAACAGGCCGGCGAGGCTGACCGGCTCAAGGGTTTTTCCATCGCCATGGACGTCTTCGGCAAGGACGGCGATTTCGATCCGTCTACCGATGCCGTCGTTCGGGTTCAGGCTGGCAGGCTGCGCGAGCTTCTGCAGAACTACTTCGCCAATGAAGGCGTTGGCGAGCCGGTGCGCATCGCCATTCCGCGCGGCGGCTACGTTCCTTCCTATGAACTGAATGCAATTCGCCTGCCGGCCGAGTTGGAGCCGGCGGAAGGCACCGCGCCGACGATCGCCCCCACGGAACTGCCCGACCTCGACATCGTCCACGCCGCCCCGCTGATGTCGCCCGCTGCCGCACCCGAACCCGGGCCGTCGTTCACCCGGCAGCTGAAGTTCTTCTGGGGCGCAATTGTCGTGGTCATCGCCATGCTCGGGGTGCTGATCCTTCGCCAGGGCAGCGATATCCTGCTCGGCAGCAGTGGTTCCACCTCGGCCGTAGAGACCGCGGTGGCGACGAGCAGCGTAGCGTCACCTCCGGTGGAAACCTTGCCGCTGGTCTACATCGCCGTGAAGGCCAATGGCCCGGAGGCTGCCCGTGTGGCTACTTCGCTGCGCGCCGGCCTCGCCGGGTTCGACACGATAGACTTCATCGGACGTGATGCCGAAGGCACTCGCGATCCGGCCGGCGACGCCACCAGCTTCGTATTCGATATCCTGCCTGGACCCGCGGCGAGCGACGTGACGCTCGAACTGCAGAATGTCGCGACCGGCCGGGTGCTGTTGTCACGCAACCTGTCGGCCGTCGACAGCGCGCCGGGCGCGATCGAAGACAGTATCGCCAACATACTGACCTCGACCATCCCTGCCTACGGACCGATCTACACCTATATCGAACAGAGCGGCATCGAGACCGGCCTTATGGGGTGTCTTGTGCTCAATGACAGCTACTACCTCGACCAGAGCGCCAAGACTCACGAAGCTGCCTATCGCTGCCTGGAAAATCTCGCCAGCCAGGGTGCGAAATCATCGCTGGTCTATTCGGAACTCGCCTCCCTGCATCTCGAGGCTGTCACCGATCACTATTCCTATCCGCCCGGCGCGACGATCGAACAGGCGATGTCGTTTGCCCATCGCGCTGTTCAGATGGGGCCGACCAGCCCCTACGCACATCGCGCTTATGGCTATCTCAATTCGCGCCTCGGCAATATGGATGAATCGATCCGCTGGATGCGCAAGGCTCATGAGCTCAACCCTTACGACCTCGGCATGGCGGCGGCTTACGGCTATGGACTGATTTTCGCCGGCAAATACAGCGAAGGAACCCCGATCCTGGCCCACGCCGTCGAAACCTTCAGCGGCCACCCGACCTGGTGGGACTACGGGCTTTTTGTCGGCGCACTCATGCTGGGCGACACGAACAGGGCCGCCATTGCCAGCGAGTCGTTGCGCACGACGGCAAGCAAATCGCACTATCTGGCGGCGCGCCTGATCGGCGCCAAGATAGCCGGCCGCGATCAACTGGCGAGCCAGCTGACGAACGAGCTGATCGCCAAGTTTCCGAAGTTCGCCGCCAATCCGCGCTCAACCTTCGTCGACAGGAAATACCCTGCCGACCTGACCGACCGGCTGGTCGGGGCGCTGCGCACGGCAGGGCTCGGCAACGCCAGCTGACGTGCGCCAAGCGCGCGCCGGATCGCGAAAATTTTACTGGCCATCGATCTGGTCTGGGAGCAATCCAGCCGCAATCTGGAATTCGCTATCCGTCCGGTTCTGCAACAATCATCAGTTTTCATGAGTTCATCCCTCCACGCTGCCGAACGCGGTATCGGTCCGAAGACTGTCGCCTTCCTGCACGGCTTCGGTGGCTGCCATGAGGTCTGGCGCGACGTGACGTCGATGCTTGCGCCCGACATGCGGACGCTGGCCTACGACCTTCCCGGGCATGGGCTTTCTCTCGATTTCCCTGGCAGTGGTTCGGCCAGGACGGCCGCTCGGGCCGCTCTGACGGACCTTGCCGCGCGTGGCATGAAAAGGGTGCACCTGGTCGGCCATTCGATGGGCGGCGCAGTGGCTGTGCTGATGGCATTGGCCGAGGCCGAAAGAATTGCCTCGCTGACACTTTTGGCGCCAGGCGGCTTTGGCCCGGAAATCAACGGCCCTCTCTTGCGCCGCTATGCGGCCGCCACCGGCAAAAGTGAGATCCGTACCTGTCTCGCTGCCATGTCCGGGCCGCTGAGCCAACCCCCTGAGCACGTCGTGGATGTGCTTGACGAGATGCGTCGGCGCCCGGGTCAGTTGCAAAAGCTTGTCGAGTTTGCCGCGTCCATGACCAGGGATGACCGGCAGGGCGCCATACCGCGCGAACAGCTCGAAACGTTGAAAATGCCGGTGATGGTTATCTGGGGAACGGACGACGCTGTGCTGCCCGTTTGCCAGGCCGACGCTATGCCGGTGCATTTTCATCTGCACCATGTTCTGGAGGCTGGCCACATGCTGCCCGAGGAAGCGCCTGACCTTGTCGCCATGGCGGTGCGCCGCAACATGAACCGCCGCAGCAGCAGGCGCCTTCAGCCCAGACTTGACGCGGCGGCGAGCTGATCCGCAGCCATTATCTCGCGGGTGCATTTTGCCGACGACTATGTTAACTCGCTGTTAACCAACCGCGAGGCAACGCCGATGAAGGACACAGGCGAGAAAATCACCCCGATCGATCCGTCGCGAAACTTGTCCGACGCCATTCGCGATGTGAAGAATGCCTTTGCCGACCGCGACGACGTGGTCGTCGACTTGCGCGAAGCGCACCGCATGCGGCTCGAATTGCTTGCCGCCGAGCTCGCTCCCGTCTTTGCCGATGTGCCCGCCGATATGGACAATTTCGACTTCGCCGTATCGTCCGGCCTGCAGCCGCGCCTATGGATCGATGCGGTCAGCCATGTCGCCATGGGCCGGGATCGCCGCACCTACCGCTTTCTCAGGGATACCCGCATCGGCCGCGTGGTGCTCGCCGAATCGACCGACATGAAAATCGTCGCCGACCAGGTGACGCGCTATGTTGCCGAGCGTGTCGTCGAACGTCAAAGGATGATGGAGGGCGGGGTCGAGCACGCCGCCTCCGGCATGGCGCGTGTCGCGGTGGCCGAAGCCGAGCCGCCACTGCGGGCTGCTCAGCGCGGCAAGGCCGGGTCGGCCTTCCTGTCCGGCCTCGGCCTGATCTTTGCCGGCGCTTTGGTTGGGCTGGCTGTGTCGATCGTGCTGTTCTGGGACCGCCTTGTGGCGATGAAGATCAGCTTCTGACCAGCTGGCGCGATGCTTCGGCATCGGCGCCAAGTTCGAACACCTGCAGCTCCGAAGGCGGAAGAGCTGGCCCGGTCAGGCCGCGTCGCGTCAAACGCACCTGCCAGTTGCCCTTGTCGCCGTCGATATCGATCAGATTGTACTGGGCGGGCGGGTGCCTGTCGCCAAGCCCCTGTCCGGCGGCTGCGACACCGACGGCCGGGATCTTGGCGCCACGGCCACCGATGAAGAACAGGCTCGGATCGTGCGAATGGCCGTGCAGGATAAGTTCGGCCCCATGCCGGCGAACGATCTTCTGGAAGAGCGCAATGCCGAACAGCCGCTTGTACTGCGAAACGGCGCCGCGCACCGGCGGATGGTGGATCATGATGACCCGGAACAGGCCGCGCTCGGCCGTCGCGTCGAGCATTCGGCCGAGCCTCTGCGCCTGGCCCTCCCTGAAGAAGCCATTGGCCATGAATGGGGCGGTGGCGCGCGCTGTCGAAACGCCGATCAGAGCGATGTTGTCGCGTACCCGCAGATAGGGAAAGGAATGGCGGTCGACCGGCGTGTTGACATCGTCGCCGGTCATCCACGCCGCCCAGGAACGGCAGGACTTGTCGAAGGCGCCCGGCACATAGGCATCGTGATTGCCCGGAACGACCGACACGTCATGCGGCGAACCCAGCGTCTCCAGCCAGTGCCTGGCCATTTCGATCTCGCCGTCGAGCGCCAGATTGACGAGGTCGCCGGTCACGGCGAGGTGGTCGGGCGCGCTCGCCTTCAGGTCGTTGACAATGGTGTCGATGACCGCGTCGTGCATGTGGCGGCGGCGGTTGCGTTGCCAGTTGACGTAGCCGACCACGCGCTTGGAGGCGAGTTCGCGATAGGTTACACCGGGGAGCGGTCCCAGATGGATATCGGAAATATGCGCGAGCCTGAACATCCCTCATTCATAAGCGACGCGGCCCCCGCTTACCACTCATGGTTTCACGGATGACGACAACGTCAGACCCGGAATTGGCCTTGCGCCAGACTGGCTGGCCGGGCCTGAGATCAAGGCTGTTCCATCTCTATTTCCTGCTGCGGCGGCCGATGACGCTCGGCGTGCGCGGCCTCATTCACGATCGCGGTTCCAATAGCGTCTTTCTGATCCGCCACACCTATGTTCCAGGCTGGCAGCTGCCGGGCGGCGGCGTCGAAACCGGCGAGACACTGGTCGAAGCGTTGGCGCGCGAGCTTGCCGAGGAGGGCAACATCGCGCTGATCGCTCCGCCGGTGCTGAGGTCGATGCATTTCAACAGCCGTTCCAGCAAGCGCGACCATGTCGGCCTCTATCTGATCGAAGCCTTCAGCCAGACGGCACCGAAGCTGCCGGACCATGAGATCGCCGAAGCCGCCTTCTTCCCGCTCGACAACTTGCCGGAAGCAACCACCCCGGCGACGCTGCGCCGGATCGCCGAGATTTTTCACGGCGAAAAGCCCTCTCCCTACTGGTAGATCATGCGGCTTTTCCGAACCGCCCCCGGTCATGCGGTGCAGCGTAGTCCAGGTCCGGGCCGACCGGCACGATAGCGGTCGGATTGATCGTCCGGTGGCTGGCGTAGTAGTGCGCCTTGATGTGGTGCAGGTTGACCGTGCCGGCGACGCCAGGCACCTGGTAGAGATCGCGCAAATAGTTCGACAGGTTCGGATAGTCGGCGATGCGGCGCAGATTACACTTGAAATGGCCGACATAGACCGGGTCGAAGCGCACCAGCGTGGTGAACAGCCGCCAGTCAGACTCGGTGATGCGGTCGCCGACGAGATAGCGCCGCTTTGACAGCCGCTGCTCCAGCGTATCCAGTGCGGCGAACAACTCCCCGAACGCCTCTTCATAGGCGCGTTGCGTGGTGGCAAAGCCGGCCCGATAGACGCCGTTGTTGATCGCGGGATAGACCAGCGCATTGATGCGGTCGATCTCGCCGCGCAGATCCTCGGGATAGAAGTCGAGGCTCGCATCGCCCCATTCGTCGAATGCCGAATTGAGCATCCGGATGATCTCGGAGGACTCGTTGGAGACGATCGTCTGTTCCTTTTTGTCCCACAGCACCGGCACCGTCACCCGGCCGGAATAGGCGGGATCGGCCTTGGCATAGATCTGGTGCAGGAAATCGAGGCGGTAAAGCGTATCGCCGGTGGCGCCGTCCTCGGCCAGGAACGTCCAGCCGTCCGCACCCATGAAATGATGCACGACCGAGACGGAGATGATGCCTTCGAGCTTCTTCAGCACGCGCAGGATCAGCGTCCGGTGCGCCCAAGGGCAGGCAAGCGAGACGTAGAGGTGGTAGCGTCCGGGCTCGGCCTTGAAGCCGCGCTTTCGCCCCTCCGCCGGCGCCCCGTCAACGGTGATCCAGTCGCGCCATTGCGACTGCGCCCGCACGAACCTGCCGCCGCTGTCCGCCGTATCATACCAGCGATCCTGCCACCTGCCTTCGATCAGCAATCCCATGCAAAACTCCTTGCGTGTTAGTGGTGCATGTAGGCGCATGGTTGCCCTGCCGAAGTCGTCAGGTGCTGAACAGACCGTCACTCGGCCGAAACGGCCGACGAAAACGGCCGATTGCAGCGGCCGGAATTTGATGCTAGCGGACAATGCGCATGTTCGACTTTGCCACGATCCGGTTTGACCGACGACGAAAGGACGCCCGCGCTTGATGAAGCGCTGACTGGCGAACGCTGCCGTTTGCAGCAAACCTTTCCTCCTCTACCGGAACGCAAAGACCATGAGCCTTGCCGACGTGAAATACCTGCCGGAAACCCCGGCGCACGATCCCGAAATCGAAGCCATCAACGACGAGGCCTTCGGGCCGGGCCGTTTCGTACTCGCGGCCTACAAGATCCGCGAAGCCGGAGGCCATGAGCGCGCTTTGTCCTTCGTCGCCGTCGATGGCGATATTGTCGTCGCCTCGGTGCGGATGACGCGCATCGCGGCCGGCGTCGGCCGCGCGCTGATGCTCGGGCCGCTCGCGGTGCGGCCTGCCTTCAAGAATCTCGGCATCGGCCGCCGGCTGGTGGCAATCGCACTGGAGGCCGCCACCAAGGCCGGCATGCCGGCGGTGATGCTGGTTGGCGACGAGCCCTATTACGGCCCGCTCGGCTTCAAGAGGATCCCGCGCGGGCAGATCTCCATGCCACGCCCGGTCGACCTCGACCGGCTTTTGTCGCACGAGATCGTACCAGGCGCCGTCGCCCGGCTGTCGGGCGAGGTCTGCCATGCGGACGTGGCGCGGGTTTCCGATCCCGTCCCGGTCATGGCTTGAGGCTATCCTGCCGGTTGCGCCTGCGCTGCGAGCTTCGTAGCATCATCCAAAATCTGTGGAGGACGCCGACATGAACCCCAATGGCCAGATTGCGATCGTCACCGGCGGCGGCTCCGGCCTCGGCGAGGCGACAGCCCGATCGCTTGCCGCCAAGGGCGCGCGCGTCGCCATCCTCGATGTCGGCATCGACCGTGCGAACATGGTGGCGGCCGATATTGGCGGCATTGCCGTCCAGTGCGACGTCAGCAGCAGCGACAGCGGAGTGGCCGCCTTCGCCGAAGTGGCGGAGCGGCTCCGTGAACCGCGCATCCTGGTTAATTGCGCCGGCATCGCCATCGGCGTGAAGACGATCGGCAAGGATGGTCCGCATCCGCTCGAGCAATACCGCAAGGTGATCGAGATCAACCTGATCGGCACCTTCAACATGATCCGCCTGTTCGCCGACCGGGCGGCGAAGCTCGAGCCGCTGCAAGGCGGCGAGCGTGGCGTCATCGTCAACACCGCTTCCGTCGCGGCCTATGACGGTCAGATCGGCCAGGCAGCCTATTCAGCGTCCAAAGGCGGCGTCGTCGGCATGACGCTGCCGGTGGCCCGCGACCTTGCGCGTTCCGGCATCCGCGTCAGCACGATTGCACCTGGCATCTTCAGGACGCCGATGATGGCCGGCATGCCGCAGGAGGTGCAGGATTCGCTGGGTGCCGCCGTGCCCTTCCCGTCTCGTCTGGGCGAGCCTTCCGAATATGCGGCACTCGCGCTCCATATCGTCGAGAACCAGATGCTGAACGGCGAGACCATCCGTCTCGACGGCGCCATCCGCATGGCGCCGAAATAGCCAGCCATGAGCACCCCCGTCCCGGCCAGGAGCGGCCCGCTCAGCGGTCTGGTCGTGATCGAGATGGCCGGCCTCGGCCCGGTGCCGCTGGCTGGCCTGATGCTGTCCGAGATGGGCGCCGAGGTGCTGCGCATCGAACGGGCGGGCTCCGGCCAGCCTCTGATGGCGCTGCCGGAAGAATACGACCTCGACCGCCATGGCCGTTCCATCCTGCGCGTCGACCTGAAGTGCCCCGAAGGCGCAGAACTGTTGCTCAGCCTTGCCGAAAAGGCCGACATGCTGATCGAAGGGTTTCGTCCCGGCGCCATGGAACGGCTTGGCCTCGGGCCTGATCCGGTGCTGGCACGCAACCCGGCGCTGATCTATGGCCGCATGACCGGCTTCGGCCAGGATGGGCCGCTCGCCGGCCGCGCCGGCCACGACATCACCTATCTTGCCTATTCCGGCGTGCTGCACGCCATCGGCAGCGAGGAAGGCAGACCGGTGCCGCCGCTCAACCTCGTCGCCGACTATGGTGGCGGTGCCATGATGCTGATTGCCGGCGTGCTGGCAGCCCTATTCCAACGCTCGCGCTCCGGCAAGGGCCAGGTGATCGACGCAGCAATGGTCGAGGGCGCCTCGATGCTGGCGGCACCAGTCCATGCCCTGATGGCGGCCGGCCTTTGGCGGGATGCACGCGGCGTAAACCTGCTCGATTCCGGCGCGCCCTTCTACGACACTTACGAGACGGATGACGGACGCCATGTCGCCGTTGGCTGCCTTGAACCCCGCTTCTTCGCCGAATTCGCCAGGCTGCTGCCACTCGACGAACACTTTGTGCGCGACCAGTTCGACAAGGCGTTATGGCCGGAGATGAGCGCCACCATCGCCGCTAGGGTCAAGCGGAAGACGCGCGACGACTGGGCCGCCCTGTTTGCGGATACCGACGCCTGCGTCGCGCCGGTGCTGTCGTTTCAGGAAGCCAAGGAGCATCCGCACAATCGGGCTCGCGGCGCCTTTGTGAAGGCAGGCAGGCTCGATCGCCCTGCCCCGGCGCCGCGCTTCTCGCAAACGCCGTCAACGCTTGCCACAAAGCCGGACGAACACGATCTCCGGCCGGTGATGGTGCTGAGGCGCTTCGGTTTTGCGCAAGGCGAGGTCGAAGCCCTTGTCAAATCAGGCGTGATCGGCTGATAAGTGGAGAAAGAAAATCAACTTATGACGGTGAACGCTTTTGGTTGATAGGAACAAGGACGTCATCCGCGAGACCGACGCCGAAGCGATCCGGCTGGCAAGGACGCTGATCCGCAGCGCACGTTTCGGTGCGCTGGCTGTCATCGAGCCAGCGACCGGATCGCCATTGGCGAGCAGGGTTGGCGTCGCCACCGACGTTGACGGCGCGGCCCTAATCCTGGTTTCGATGCTGTCCGCGCATACAGGTGCCATCCTCGCCGACCCGCGCTGCTCGCTGCTTGTCGGTGAACCCGGCAAGGGCGATCCGCTGGCGCATCCGCGTGTCACCTTGGTCTGCCGGGCGCGGCGGCTCGAGCGTGGATCGGACGAGCAAGCCCGCGCAGAGCGGCGCTATCTCAACCGCAATCCCAAGGCACGGCTCTATGCCGGGCTTGGTGACTTCTCGATCTTCCGGCTCGAGCCCGAGCGCGCCAGCCTCAATGGCGGGTTCGGCAAGGCCTATCTGCTCGATCGTAGCGACCTGGTCACCGCCGGGCCGGTCGTCGACGAACTGGCTGCCGGCGAACAATCGGCTCTCGACCACATGAATGCCGACCACCTCGACGCGATCGCCATCTATGCGCATCACTATGCCAAGGCCGATGGCGATGACTGGATTGCCACTGGCTTCGACGCCGACGGCATGGACCTGGCCTCGGGCGACGCCATATGCCGGGTCTTCTTCCCCGAACCGCTGAAGACGGCCCGCGATTTGCGGCCGGCCCTGGTCGATATGGCCAAGGCCGGACGCGCAGCCGGCTATTCACAAGATCGATAGTTAATTGCCTTGAATCAAAAGCAAGTCTTGAGATTTGGAAGAAATGTTCTACCCTCGCACATGACGCTGATTCAGCAGCGTGCATCCACACGTGAATTTATGGAATCTGACGCTATTGCCCCCATAGCGTCAGGATGAGCTCAAAAACATGGGGCATCGATGATCTCGAGCAAGCTACTCGCCAACGCCGAATCAGCAGCCACGTTCCTCACGCTTATGGGCAACGAGAAACGGTTGCTGATCATGAGCTACCTGATGGACGGTGAAATGTCGGTCGGCGCCATCGCCGACAAGATCCAGTTGAGCCAGTCCGCCCTGTCGCAGCATCTGGCCAAGCTTCGGGCGCTCGATCTTGTCGAGACCCGCCGCGACCGGCAGATGATCTACTATGCCTGCAAGTCCGAAGCCGCGCGCGAGCTGCTTCGCATGCTGGACGGCATTTTCGGCGACGGCGACTTGTCGCGGATGGCCCATCGCCTGCGTCGCGCCGGGGCTTGACCGGCAGGTCCGATCGTTCCTTATCTCGCTGACGACTTTTCGAGCGGCGTGCGTTCATCTGGGCGCACGCCGCTCTCCATGTCATATCCGCGCATCGCTTTTCGAAAATCCACATTCGGATCGATGCGAGCAGGCCGAGGCAATGCATGGACCTGATCCACATTGATGATCCCCAAGACCCGCGTGTCGCTGCCTATATCGACATACGCGAGCGCGACCTAGTTGGCCGGCACGGCCGTTTCGTTGCCGAAGGCAAGGTGGTGCTCGAAATCCTGCTGTCGGCCGGCCGCTTTGCCGCCGAATCGGTTCTGGTTCTCGAGAACCGGCTGGCCGGTCTCGACCAGACCTTGCGCAAGGCGCCGGCGGACCTCCCGGTCTATGTCGCCAGCGGCGAGATCATCGACCGGATCGCCGGATTTCACATGCACCGCGGCATATTGGCGATCGGCAGCAGAGGCGCCTCGCAGCCGGCCGAGGCCTTGCTGGAGGCCCTGCCTGCCAATGCGCTGGTCGTCGTTCTGGTCGGCATCGCCAATCACGACAATATGGGTTCGATCTTCCGCAACGCCGCCGCCTTTGGCGCCGATGCGGTTCTGCTCGATGCGACCTGTTGCGATCCGCTGTACCGCAAGGCAATTCGCGTCTCGGTCGGCGCGGCGCTGAAGGTTCCCTTCGCGTCCTTCGACGACACAACCGGCTTCATCGCCATGCTCGACCGGCTGGGCTTCAGCCAGGTCGCGCTCTCGCCACGCGGCGAGGCCGACATTCGTGGTGCAAGCAGGCCGGACAGGCTGGCGCTCTATCTCGGCACCGAAGGCGAAGGCTTGCCCGAAAACCTGCTCACCCGCCTGAAAACGGTGCGCATCGATATGGCGATAGGCTTCGACAGCCTGAACGTCGCCGCCGCCTCAGCCATCGCCCTGCATCATTTTTCGCGTTGCTGACCGCATAACCCGTCATCGACAACGCGCGTCGTGCCGGTCTCGCTCGGCGCGACATCCACCCTGAAGGTCTCCGTATCGTCGGCCAACGGCAGCGGAGCGCCGGTGGCTTTCGACCGCGCATCGCGAGCTATTTCCGTAGCACTGGACAGCGACGTTGCAGCATCGAGCAACGCAAAAAGCACTGGATGAAAGTGCCAGACAGCCAATAGCAGAATCGCGAGACCGGCATAGAGGATCATGGCGTTGGACATGGTGATGTCCGGCCATGCGTGCAACTTTCAGGTCGGAGAATCCGCCTTCTGCAGCGCCCGCACGCGGTCTGCGAGACTGCGGTGGCCGGATCTGGTATCCGAGGGTGTCGCCAATGCCTTGGCGATCGGCGAATCCGGCCCTTCGAGCTTGGCCGTCAGGTGGACGACCTCCGCCGCCAGTTCATTCATCTGCTCGCGCAATGCGGCGCTGCCATTCGTAGGGCTGGACGCAGCCAGCGCGCCGAGATCCGCCTTGAGACGCTTGTTCTCGCGGGCCAGCGTCGTCAGCCGTGCCTCCAGCCGCTCGCGGTCGCCATCGAGCTTGGCGATCGCCTTTTCGATGTCGTCGCTCCTGACGGCAGTCAGGCTGTCGCCTCCGCCGGCAAGCAGCGCCGCCGGAGCGTTTGCCTCGGCCTCGCCCTTCGATCGTTCGCGCAGGCGCGCCATTTCCTTCTCGCGGCGGTCGAGCTTCTCCTCACGATCGGCAAGCGTGGCGAGCAGGCGCTCGACCTTCTTGTCGAGCTCGACGGTTCTCTTCTTCTCCACCTTCAAGGCCTCCCGCGCAGCCTTGCTTTCGGCCGCGGTTTCCTGATTGCGCCTGTCCGCCTCCTTGCGCTGGCTGCGCAGCACGGTGATGTCGTTGGCAAGGCTTTCCAATTCGGATTCGCGCGCCACCAGTTCGATCTGGCGGTTGCTGGAGGAGAAGCTGGCGTCGTCATACATATGCTCCAGCTTTTCGAGCTCGAGCGCGCGCTTCTCCAGCATGCGCTCGCTCTGCGCGAGCTTGTTCGAAAGGTGCCGCAACTGCTCCTCGCGCTGATGCAGCTCTTGGGTCCTGGCCTCCAGTTCGGAAAGCGCCTGCTGCTTGTCCTTACGCTCGACCGCCAGCCCCTTCAGGGCCTCGCGCCCGCGACCGATCTCGACCAGCTGTTCGGCCGCCTTCTCCCGCAATGCCTTGACGCTCATCTCCAGCCGGCGCGCCGACATCGCGAACTCGGCCCTGATCCGGTCCTTGTCGGCCTGGATTTCGACCGGCGTCATCGGCATGGACGCCTCGAACCGCTTGCGCGTCAGCGCAACGGCGCGCCGCCAGATGGCCGGAGCGACCAGCAGCGCCAGAAAACCGGCGCAGAGAAAGCCGAGGGCGAAAAACAGGATCGACTGGATCAAGGTGACTATCCGCTATGATGGCAACAACCGCCAAAGCTCGACTTTGCCATCTTCGCATGACGCAAATCCAGCGCCGCGGCAAGAGTGTGCCGCGGGCCACGTTCAGCCTGCGACCTCACAAAATCCCCCGATGGCACGATCGCGAGCGAACGCATGTTGAGATTCAGGTCAGGCCGGCTCACCTGAATATCAATATGCCCGCTCAGAACGGGTTCCAGGTCGGCCGCTGCGTGAGCTTCAGATAGCCGAGATTGACGCCAAGCCTGGCGCCGACGCCGGTGCGGATTGGCACCAGCAGCACCCTGTTGTTCTGCAGCACGTTGAAGCCGACGCCCGCCACCACATAGGCGGAACCGGCGACGCCGCCGAAGCGGTTGTAGAGGCTGTTCACATCGTCGAGATTGTAAACCAGCATCATCACGCGCGAGCCTTCGCCGCCAAAATCCCAGCCGAGCGACGGACCTTGCCAGAACACCTTATGGTCGCCGGCGTTCTTGGTGTAGAGCGTTCCCTCGCCATAGGTCAGACCGCCGATCAGCGCACCGGAGCCCTCTTCGCCAAGCAGGTAGCCGTTGGGCAGGCCATAGGAAGCGAAAATCTTCTCGACGACGGTGGCAAGGCCACCCGACGTAGCGCCGAAGAATTTATGGCCGGAATCGACGATCTCCTGAGCGGTGTATTCCTGGGCCCGCAGCGCGGAGGTCGAAAAGACGAGAACGCCCATCAGGGCAATCGTCATTGAGATGACTCGGAAAAAACTCCGGTCGTAGAATCGGGAAAACATGCTTCCAATCTCCGTCAGGGAGCACTTTCGCCGACGCCTCGCACCCATGCGGCTCTTGGCGGCCGCTAGGGGTAACTGTCACAGGCAAACTATGCCGTAATCCTTTTTCAACCATTAAGCTTCCACATGAAGATGGCAGTTCGAAGGCTGGCGGTCCTCACACACCGGCTTCAAACCGCCTGCGCAGGCCGAGAATCCTGCGTGGACGCACCATTTTCGCTAACGACAATTTTGGATTTGTTGCCGCACGCACGGGCGCTGTGTATTCAGATGACCTGGGGAGAGAGCGTGATTCGTGTGGGCAGGCGACAATGATCGCTCGGCCATGAGTACGTGGATTTTATCAGGGACTTCGCCCATGGCCGAACTGTTCACCCTTTCAGCACCGGATCTTGCAGCGCTTCTATGCAGCCGGGTCTGTCATGACATCATCTCGCCGGTCGGCGCGATCAACAACGGCCTCGAACTGCTCGATGAGGGCGGCGCCGACGAAGACGCCATGAAGCTGATCCGCCAGAGTGCCAGGAACGCTTCGGCCCGCCTGCAATTTGCCCGCATCGCCTTCGGCGCCGCCGGCTCGGCCGGCATGATGATCGATACCGGAGATGCCGAAGCAGTCGCCATCGCCTTCCTCAAGAACGAGAAGCCGGATCTCTCCTGGAACGGGCCCCGCGCGCTGCTGCCCAAGAACAAGGTCAAACTGCTGCTCAACCTCCTTCTCGTCGCCAACGCTGCCATCCCGCGCGGCGGCAAGCTTGTGGTCACGCTGGAGAATCTCGACACCGAGCCGCGTTTTGCGCTGTCGGCCGCCGGCCCAATGCTGCGCGTGCCGCCGAAATTCCTGGAGCTTCATTCCGGCCACAAGCCCGAGGAGCCGATCGACGCCCATTCGGTGCAGCCATATTACACGCTGCTGCTGGCGCGGGAGGCCAACATGACGATCTCGATCCACGCGACCGCCGAGGAGATCGTGCTGTCGGCGGCCTGAACCCCTTCGCCAGTCGGCAAGAACTGCCAAAGTATTTATTTCTGCTAATATTTGTTAATTCGGCGATAATTCAGACAGAGCAAGTTTTGCCGGCTTGGTCTCGCGGCATTCGCGACGAAAAAGACACGCGCGGCGTATCTTTGCAAAAACTTTACCTAACGGCTTTTCGGCTTCTTTACCAGATTGCTCTAATATGCCTCGTGGTTGCCCGCAGATTGCCGGTTCGCCAGATGGCCGAGAGGACCCGGAAATGAAACGCTGCCTGTTCGTCGACGATTCGAGCGTCATCAGGAAGGTTGCAAAGCGCATCCTTGGCGGCTCCGATTTGACCGTGATCGAAGCGGCCACGGGGCTCGACGCGATCGAGATGTGCGCAGCCGACATGCCCGACGTCATCGTCATCGACGGCGCCTTGCCGGATGTGCAGGCCGTGGACCTCATCCGCCGCATCCGCGCCATGGAGAGCGTGGTCAAGCCGCAGATCCTGGTTTCGCTGGTCGAGGTCGACGTCGCCTCGATCATGAAGGCAAAGCGCGCCGGCGCTCAGGGTTATCTGCTGAAGCCGTTCAACCGGCCGCAATTGCTCGAGCGTTTCCGTGCCCTGAAAATCGCCGCCTGATTCGCCAGCAGCGGATAGCGGGCGGCTTCAACGCCCAGCATGCAAAAACCCGGCCGAAGCCGGGTTTTTTATTGGAAAATCAAACGAAGGTCTTTGCTCAGGCGCTGACGCGAATGTCTTCCGGTTCGCGCAGCACATAGCCGCGGCCCCAGACCGTCTCGATGTAATTTTGGCCACCGGACGCGGCGTCAAGCTTCTTGCGCAGCTTGCAGATGAAGACGTCGATGATCTTCAGTTCCGGTTCGTCCATGCCGCCATAGAGGTGGTTGAGGAACATTTCCTTGGTCAGCGTGGTGCCCTTGCGCAGCGAGAGCAGCTCCAGCATCTGATATTCCTTGCCGGTCAGGTGAACGCGCTGGCCGCCGACTTCGACGGTCTTCGCGTCGAGATTGACCACCAGGTCGCCTGTGGTGATGACCGACTGGGCATGGCCCTTGGAGCGCCGCACGATGGCATGGATGCGCGCCACCAGTTCGTCCTTGTGGAAAGGCTTGGTCATATAGTCGTCGGCACCGAAGCCGAGGCCGCGCACCTTGTCCTCGATGCCGGCCATACCGGACAGGATCAGGATCGGTGTCTTCACCTTGGAGAGGCGAAGTGTTCTCAAGACTTCGTAACCCGACATGTCGGGTAGATTGAGATCGAGAAGGATGATGTCGTAGTCGTAGAGCTTTCCGAGATCGACGCCCTCTTCGCCGAGATCGGTCGTGTAAACATTAAAACTTTCGGATTTCAGCATCAATTCGATGCTTTGTGCGGTTGCACTGTCATCTTCAATCAGCAGAACACGCATTTCATTCCCCTTTTCTGCTGCCGGTCCATGTCACGACCCGTCCCGGACCGGAGCAGTGATTGCCTGAACAGAAGGTGCCACCGAATGGTTAACAAAACCTAATTTCGTGCCGAGGACGATACCAGATTTTTTAACCCCTTTCTACACCCTCTTGAATCTAATAACGAATCACAGACCCAAACCGCTAATGCACCACATTAATAAGCCAGCCTAAGTGACTCCAGGGACTCGCCGGTTGGCTTTCCGCCGAAAACCGGAATTTTTACCCGGCCTTAAGTCCTCGCCCGTATGATTAACAATGCCCGTAAACGAATGGTTACCAACGGCAAAAAACTTTAGGAGTTTGTTTCCCATAGTTCGGGGAAAGCCGGGGGAAACGGGTGACGCCTGGGCCTTTCCAGGCGGTTTGGACGATATGTGCGGGTGTGCGTTTCCGGGAGTACCGAATCATGAAGTCACGTGAAAACCTCGTTCGGCTGAAGCAGTTTCAGGTGAATGAGAAGCGGCGGCAGCTGCTGCAGCTCGACATGATGATCGCCGAGTTCGAACGGATGGCTGTCGAACTGGAGCTTCAGATCACCGCTGAAGAGAAGAAGGCCGGCATCACCGACATCAACCATTTTGCCTATCCGACCTTCGCCAAGGCGGCACGCTTGCGCCGCGACAACCTCAGAAATTCTCAAAGCGACCTCGCCCAGCAGCGAAGCACTGCCGAATCATTACTCGGCGAAGCTGAAGCGGAGCTTTCCAAGGCCGAGATGCTCGAATCGCGCGACACCAAGATCCGCGATGCCGAACTGGGCGGCCGCAGCGCCATGATCGGCTGAAAAACAGGCCAATCGGCGTTCCCGGAACGCCATCGAAGCTGCCGCGGCCGGAACCTGGCCAGGCTGATGCCGGCCTCAGCCTCGCGCCACAGAATCCTCTTGAGATTCCATCGATGCCCGCGCGCGGGCATCCTTGATGTCGGGCACATGCTGCTCCGACCAAGACCGTATCTGATTGAGCAGTCCCGCCAAGTTCTGGCCGAGTTCGGTCAGCTCGTATTCGACCCGCGGCGGAATGACCGGAAAGATCTCGCGCCGCACGATGCCGTCGCGTTCGAGGATACGCAGCGTCTGCGTCAGCATCTTCGGCGTGATGCCTTCAAGCTTGCGCGCCAGTTCGCCATTACGCAGCCGGCCGCGGCGCAAGGCGCAAACGACCAGATAGACCCATTTGTTGCCCAGCGTCTCGAGCACGGTGTGCGATGGGCACGTCCGCCGGAAGGCGTCGTAACCGAACGAGGAATTATCTTCACTATCCATGAGGTACCTATATATAGAAAAGGTACATACTAGACAATAGAATATTACTATCCAAATGATAGTGGCGCACCAACCAGCAGGAGATTTCCATGCGTGCCATTATCCAGAACTCCGTCGGCGGACCCGACGTCCTCGTCATCGCTGATCGGCCCGACCCCTCGCCAAAGGCCGGCGAGGTGCTTGTCCGCGTCAAGGCGGCAGGCATCAACCCCGTCGATGGCGCCGTTCGTGCCGGCTATTTCCCGCTGCTTGGCGAACCGCCCTTCATCCTCGGCTGGGACATCTCGGGAACCATCGAGGCACTGGGCCCTGACGTGACCGGCCTCAAGATCGGCGACGCGGTGTTCGGCATGCCGCACTTTCCCAGGCAAGCGGCCGCCTATGCCGAACTGGCGGTCGCGCCAGTGGACGAAATCGCGCCGAAGCCTGAAGGCATCGACCACGTTCAAGCCGCCGCGCTGCCGCTGGCCGGCCTGACGGCATGGCAGGGCCTCATTCGCCATGGCCGCCTGGAACAGGGCCAGCGCGTGCTGATCCACGCGGCGGCCGGCGGTGTCGGTCATCTGGCGGTGCAGATCGCCAAGGCGCGCTGCGCCTATGTCATCGCCACGGCCAGCCCGGAAAAGCTCGACTTCGTCCGCTCGCTCGGCGCCGATGAGGTCATCGACTACACCACGGGCGATTTCACCAGCAAGGCCCGCGATATCGACCTGGTGCTGGACCCGATCGGCGGCGACCATGCGCAACGCTCACTGAAGGTACTGAGGGACGGCGGCGTTCTGGTGTCGCTGCTCGATGTCAGTGACGCCACCAAAGCAGACGCCGGCGCCCGCAATATCCGTGTCGAGCGCATGTCCGTCGTGCCCGATCGCGACGGCCTTGCCGAGCTTGGCGGACTGATCGATGCGAAAGAGCTCGCCGTCCACGTGGCAAAGGCGCTGCCGCTCGAAGAAGCCGGTGCCGCCCATGCCTTTCTCGCTACCAGGCCGATCGGCAAGGTGGTGCTGACGGTCTGAGGCACAGGGATCGTTCCAGCAAAACAAAAGGGCGCGGCATTGCCGCGCCCTCTATCTTTGACCCGGCCTTGTCTAGTGCCGGTATTGCTGGATGCGCGTCGTGCGCAGCCCGGCAAGGCCGTATTCATCGATCGACGCCTGCCAGGACAGGAATTCCTCGGTGGTGAGCTTGTAGCGCTGACATGCCTCTTCAAGGCTCAAAAGGCCGCCGCGTACCGCAGCGACCACTTCCGCCTTGCGCCGAATAACCCAGCGCCGTGTGTTCGTCGGCGGCAGATCGGCAATCGTGAGAGGGCTGCCGTCAGGCCCGATAACATATTTGACTCGCGGTCTAACTAGATCGGTCATCGTACTCTCTACAAAAAACTCAAAGACCCAATCCCCGCCACAGTACCGCCACAGCTTTAAAAATTGCCTAAGCGAACCCTAATAGCTAGGTAAGGATCATGAACGCCGCGTTAGTCTTTTCGTCGGCATTTGAAATATCGGCCATCGGACGCTGGATTCGCAGGCAAAAATCGCTTGGGTGCGAGATGCTGGCGCCACGCAGGTGCTTGACCTATATTCCGGCCATTGGCATTCAGGCGCCACGCAGAACGAAAGAACCATGAACAGCCTCGACCTTCCAGGACGTCCCGAAACCACCCGTGTCGTTGTCGCCATGTCGGGCGGCGTCGATTCATCGGTCGTCGCCGGCCTGTTGAAACGCGAAGGCTATGACGTCGTCGGCGTCACGCTGCAGCTCTACGACCACGGCGCGGCAACACACCGGGCCGGTTCCTGCTGCGCCGGCCAGGATATCGACGATGCCCGCCGCGTCTCCGAGACGCTCGGCATTCCCCACTACGTGCTCGACTACGAGGAGCGCTTCCGCAAGGCGGTCATCGACCCCTTCGCCGACTCTTATGTCGCCGGCGAGACTCCGATCCCTTGCGTGTCCTGCAATCAGACGGTGAAGTTCGCCGACCTTTTGGCGACCGCCAAGGAGCTTGGCGCCGACGCGCTGGCCACCGGCCACTACATTCGCTCCGGCGCCAACGGCGCGCATCGCGCGCTCTACAGGCCCGTCGACGCCGATCGCGACCAGAGCTACTTCCTGTTCGCCACCACGCAGGCGCAGATCGACTATCTGCGCTTCCCGCTCGGCGGGCTTTCCAAGCCCGAGGTTCGCGCCATTGCCGAGGAGATGGGGCTGACGGTCGCCGCCAAGCAGGACAGCCAGGACATCTGCTTCGTGCCGCAAGGCAAATATTCCGACATCATCGCCAAGTTGAAGCCGGCTGCCGCCAACCCTGGCGACATCGTCCATATCGACGGCCGAGTGCTCGGCCGCCATGAAGGCATCTTGCGCTACACGATCGGCCAGCGCCGCGGCATCGGCATCGCCTCGGGCGAGCCGCTCTATGTCGTGCATCTTGATGCCGACCGGGCGCGCGTCGTCGTCGGTCCGCGCGAGGCGCTGGAGACGCACAAGATCTATCTGCGCAACATGAACTGGCTGGGCGATGGGCCGCTGTCCGACGTGCCCGCCGGCGGCCTCGAGCTGTTCGCCAAGGTCCGCTCGACGCGTCCGCCGCGCCCGGCCGTGCTGCATCACCGCGACGGCGTCACCTCGGTGGAGCTGGTCGACGGCGAGTCCGGCATCGCGCCCGGCCAGGCCTGCGTGCTCTATTCCGACGACGGCAACGAGGCCCGCGTGTTCGGCGGCGGCTTCATCGAGCGCTCCGAGCGCGGCGCCGAGGCCGAGGCCATGCTGAGCCGGCTTGCCGCCCGCCCGGCACATATCCCCGCCGAATAAGGGCGGCTTTTTCTCTCAGAGACTGTTTCGAAACTCGCTCTGGCGCGCCATCTGGTGGTGGTTTCGAGAACCGGAGCGCTGCCGACATTTGGGTCCGCGAGCACCGGAAGCGCAGAAAACGCCATCAGGTGACCGCCGGAGTAGAGTCTTCCAGACGGTCTCAGGAACTGGATTTGCTGTGGGTGATGGTGCCCGCCGTCAGGATGCGCAGCACCCTGATCGCTTCCTCGCCGCTGGTGCGCGGTTCGGCCCGCGTCTCGATGCACTGGATGAAATGCGCCAGCTCCCGGGTCAGCGGCATGCCTTCGCCGACCGCCACATAGGACGGCTCGTTGGCGGTAAAGGCCCACTGGCCGCTGTCCTGCCATACCGCGTGGCGGTAGACGGCAAGCTTGCGCTCCCATGGCTCGACATCGTCGAACACCGCCATCGCCTTGGTGCCGACCACAGTCAGCCGCCGCTCGCGATAGGGATTGAGCCGCGAGGCGAAGAGATGGCCGCGCAGGCCGTTGGGAAAGCGCATGTGCAGATGCGCGAAGTCGCTGAGATTGTCGAGGAGTGCGGCGCCCTCGCCCCTGACCTCGATCGGCTCGGTGCCGGTGATCGCCAGGATCATCGACAGATCATGCGGCGCCAGGTCCCACAGCGCGTCGTTCTCGGTATGGAACTTACCGAGCCCGAGGCGATGCGAGTGGATGTAGCGGACTTCACCGAGTTCGCCCTTGTCGATCAACGCCTTCAGCGTCTCGAAAGCCGGGTGGAAGCGCAGCACATGGCCGACCATGAAGACGCGGCCATTGTCCTTCGCCGCCTGCACCGCGCGCTCGGCATCGTCAACCGTCAGCGCGATCGGCTTCTCCACCAGCACGTCCTTGCCGCCCTCGACGGCGCGCACCGCCATGTCGGCGTGGAACTGCGGCGGCAGCGCCATGACGATGGCGTCGATGTCGTCGCGAACGAACAACTGCTCCGGCTCGATCGCCAGGCAATCCTGCTCGCTGGCAAAGCCTTCCGCGCGGGCGCGGTTCTCGTCCGACACCGCGTGCAAGGCGCCAAGCGCCTTGAGGGTGCGGATGTGGTTGCTGCCCCAGTATCCGCAACCAAGGACTGCAATGCGCGGCTTCATTGTTTTCAAACTCTAAAAATCGTGGCCGAGACATAGCGACGTGCCGGGTCGAACTCAACCCCGCACCCCTTTTCGATTGCCTGCCCGGCAAAGCTTTTCGATGGCGAGATTATGCCGGCGCGCAGGCCGCTTCGAAGCTTGACAGGCTTGCCCTCCCAACCTTATATCCGCGCGACCTTGGTGAACGCCTCGACATGCCTTGCAATTTAAGGTGGATTTCGAGCCTTTCGCCGCCCTGGCGGGGTAGCTCAGTTGGTTAGAGCACGGGAATCATAATCCTGGGGTCGGGGGTTCAAGTCCCTCTCCCGCTACCACCCTCAAATTCCGAACAATTCTCTGGCTCGTTTGCAGGGTCGACAAAGCCCAGCATTTGCGCCGTTTGGGGTCGAAAGCTGGGGAGTGCGAAGACCACGTTTTCCCCCAAACTGTTCTCCGAATGCCCATCATTCTCCGAAGCTGGGGAGTAGCCCCAAAAAATCCCTAGGTTTTGACGACAGCAATATCAATGCTTTAGCGCCGGCCATGCTGCGGGCAGTTTTGCGGTTCGCTCGCCTGCCAAACAAGACCACAACTATGCCATCGCTCCCTAGGTCCGGCTTGCGCCAGGACCGGACCTTGCCAATTATATAATGTCCGCGCATGTCGCGTCTCGACCCTGCCGACTTCCTTGGGGCCTGAGCACGGGCAAATGCTGAACCCAAAGCGGTTTTCCGGATACGCATCGTAACTCCGTTGGCGCGGACGAAGGCAGCATGAACCATGTCCAGCCCTCGATTGCTCCAAACTCCGACCCTGCTATTGTGTGCGAGTTCGACTCCAGACAGGGCCGTTACCCATCAGAGGGGGTCACCCGAAATGACGGAGGAGGCAGTGCAGCGTCGTTTGACCGCCATCCTCGCTGCCGGTGTGGTCGGCTACAGCCGGCTCATGAGTTTCGATGTGGGCGGATGAGAGGTATCTGCTATGGCGCAAGCGTCCATCAAAGTCGGCATGATCGCGGAGGAGACAGGAGCACTTTCGTTCATGGGCCGCGCCAACGCCAACGTGGCAAGGATGGTGGTTGACCAGATCAACACCGACGGCGGACTGCTGGGGCGGAAGATCGAGCTCTATCTCGAGGACGGCGCAACGACCGACACTGTCGCGGAGGCCAAGGCGGCCAAGCTTGTGGCGCAGGACAAGGTGGATGTGATCTTCGGCGGCATCTACAGCTCCACGCGGCAGGCCATCAAAGGCCCAGCCGTCGTGAAGGGCAGGACGCTTTACATCTACCCCGAGCAATACGAAGGCCAGGAATGCGACCCACTGATTTTCTGCACCGGCCCAGTGCCGGCGCAGCAGCTCAACCCGCTCATTCCCTGGCTGATGCGCAAGACCGGGGCCAAGACATTCTACCTCCCGTCCGCAGACTACATCTGGCCGCACGTGATGAACGAGAGGGTCCGCCAGCTCGTCAACGCCGAAGGTGGCAGCATCGTCGGCGAGGAATACTATCCGCTCGATCACATGGAATACGGCGAAACGGTTGAGAGGATCATGTCCAGCGGAGCGGAGGTGGTGTTCAATACCATCGTTCCGCCTGGGGTCGTGCCATTTTTCGCGCAACTCCATGACGCTGGCTTCCAGAACCGCGGCGGGCGGCTAATCTGCACGTATTTCGACGAGAATCTGCTCGGCCTGCTGCCGCCGCCGCATGTGGAAGGCCTCTACGGCTGCCTCGACTACTACCAGAACGTCAGCGATCCCTTCAGCAAGACGCTGCTTCGCGCGTACGACGAGCGCTATCGCGGCAACGAGCAGTTCACGGGCGGCAGCGCTTGCTCGGGCCTCTACAGAGGGATGAAGCTTTGGGCGGCGGCCGTGAACGAGGCCAACTCGCTCCGCCAGGAGGACGTCATCGCAGCCCTCGATCACGCAAGGATCGTCGAAGGGCCGGGCGGTCCCGCAGAAATGGTTCCTGGCCAGCACCACGTCCGTATGAACATGTATATCGCCCAGGCGCAGAACGGCCGTTTCGAGATCGTCGAGAGCCTGGGGGCCATCGACCCGGACGAGGCGATGGTACCGTCCGCCGCGGATTTCGGCCGGGGGCCGATAGCGTAGTCAGTCCGTCAGGTAGGGTGCATGAGATGAGTGTCCTGTCTCCGGTGAACGATAGTGTCCTGAGCGAGCGCCTCGGCGCACTCAGATCGGCAAGAGGCTGGGTACCAAACGTTCTACCGGAGCTCGAACGCTTCATCCGCACTGCCGATGATTATGATCTCTTTCGCGTCAACCCAATCCAATACGGCAGCGCTGTCGACCTTTCCGAGGCGGACGCAATAGAGTTGTTCGTGCATGCAGCCAAGGTGGGCCTGTTCGAGATGGACTGGCTCCTCATCTGCGCATATTGCCCACAAGTCGCCGGGAGCTTTCGCGAACTTGACCAGGTCCATCCGCGCTTTCAGTGCGCGTTTTGCAACGCGATCAACGATGTCGCGCTGGACGACTACATTCAGGTCACCTTTACGATCTCGAGCGGCGTGCGGGACATCAGGTTCCGGCATCCCGAAGTGCTGTCTGTCGAGGATTTTTACCTCCGCTACAACTTTTCCAAGGGCTTCATCGCGCCGCATGGGATGACGCACCAGCAATTGGTCGCCGCGCTCTCGCGGGGTTTCGCCGATATAGAGCCCCACGAGGACCGAAGCTTCGACTTCGACGTCACAGCAGGCCGTTTCGAGGTACTGGATCTGAGCCACAAACTCCTTCTGGTCTTCTTCGCAGACGGGGAGCCGGCGGATCCGCAACGGACAACGGTCCAGCTCGAGTCGGGCCGCTTCCTCCTGCCTGACCGGCCCACAGCACCAAGAGACATGATTCTCGGTGACGGAAGATTCTCGTTTCGGCAGACAGCCGATCTCAGTCCAGGTAAGCACACAATCCAGATCGAGAACCGGACCGATGATCGCGGTCGCTTCTGGTTCGTCCAGTATCCCTTCGGTTTCGAGCCTCATCTGGTCGAGTATGAACCGCTTCTCACCGGCAAGCGGTTGCTGCTCACCCCAAGCTTCAGTGAACTCTACAAGGCGCAGCTTGTGGACGAAGGCGAGAGCCTTCAAGTCTCCGACGTGACTTTTCTTTTCACCGATCTAAAGCAGTCGACTCCCTTGTATGAAGCCGCGGGCGACGTGAACGCATATTTCCTTGTTCGCCAGCACTTCGAGATACTGAACAAAATCATTCGGGAACGATCCGGCACCATCGTCAAGACGATCGGCGACGCGGTCATGGCCGGTTTCGAGCGCCCCCAGGACGCCGTCCGCGCCTCCATCGAGATGATCGAAGAACTGTCGCAATTCAACCGGACCGCTTCGCGTCCACTCGGCCTCAAGGTTGGTGTCCACAGGGGGCGGGCGATTGCAGTGACGCTAAACGACCGCATCGACTATTTCGGACACGACGTGAATATCGCGGCACGAGTGCAAGGCCTAGCCGACGTGAACGAAGTTTGCATCAGTGCAGCGGTGATGGAGGTGCCGGGCGTCGCTGACATCGTCCAATCACGTCCGGTGTCGCGCAACTACGAGAACCTCAGGGGCATCGGCCAAAAGATGGAAGTCCATCGCATAGCGATCATGCCGACGCAGACATGACCGCGATGCTAAGGTGGAGGATGGAGCTTCCCCCAGATTGCTGAGGGCAGTTTTGCGGTTCGCTCGCCTGTCAAAAAAGACCACAACTAAGCCATCGCTCGCTAGGTCCGGCTTGCGCCAACTACGGACATCGCCAAGCCACCACTCGGACGTCGCGTTTTGGGCCGGAAGCAGATCGGCAGCTTTCGAGCATCCAGTCGGCAAAAGCAGCCATTCGGCTCCCGGACCCCATGGTCGTTCATGGCAGGAAGTGACGGCTCTGAAAGCAGACCTTGCAGGTGGCCGTCGTCATGGATCATAGCTCGTGCTGTGAGCAACGGCCGGATCAACGAGCGCGCCTACGAGCCTTCGATGGCGGAACTCAGCCTCACCTGGTTCCACCTGGCTCATCGCAATCTACTGCCTGCTCTTCGGCGTGCTCTGTCTGATCGGCCTCCATGACAGGCCGCTGTGGCGCTTTGACAACGCGCGCGAGAAACGTAAACCTCAACGTGGCCGTTGGAGGGATAACCCAAATGAAATCTTTCCTGATCTCCCTTCTCATCTCGACCTCGTTTGCCACTGGGGTGCATGCCGATACTGATATGGGCAGGATTAAGTTCACAGTCGCTATGCTGGCTGACGTGCCAATTCTAGGCGACACGTGCAGCGTGCCGGCCGAAAAGAAGGCGGCGGCTAGCGCGATGCTATACGGCATTATCGAAGTACATCCCGACTTCGCATATATTATTGACGAGGTCCAAGCAGAGCGATTAGCAAGACCTCTTACGCAAAAACAGGAAACAACCTATTGCCCGGTTTTGATACGTTTCTTAGACTCAGTTTTGCATTAGCTTCGCCGCGCGCACGACTCCAACTCAAGGCGCGGTTGAAGGGGGCCTTTGCGCGACGGCGTGGGCCTTTCCTTTGCCCGGTGATAGAACCGCGATCACTCGGACCTAGGACATCACCGGTAGTGTCCGCTTTAGGCAGTGGCACAGCTAACTTTATTGACCGACACGAGGCGCGTTGCTGCCGTCGCGATTGAGGTCTAGCGTTCGAATCCCTTCTGGCGTCGAGCTGCGCTGGAACCGTCTCCTTTAAGCATTGATCTGTGCACCGGAGCGTTACCCATTCGCAAAATCGCGGGCCGCCTGAATGAATGCTGTAAAGGCAGCTGGCGGATTCTTCCTGCCAGGGTAATAGAGCGCGAGTGGGGCCAGAGAGGGCGTCCAGTCCTCAAGAACGCGCACCAGTCGCCCCGCGGCAATGTCATCGCGCACATCTGCTTCCATGACGTATCCGAGCCCGACTCCATTCTGAGCGGCTATCCTGACAAGGCTTGATTCATCGAGGGTCATCGAGCCTTGCACATCGATCTGAACAGCGTTCCCGTCCTTCTCGAATTTCCACCGAAACAAGGCGTTGTTGGGGAGACGCGCACGGATGCAGCGAAACCGGTATAGGTCGGCTGGTACGGTGGGCCTGCCATAAGTGCGCAGGAAGTCGGGTGATGCCACGACGGCATTGCTGCGTTTCAGGCCGAGTGGCACGGCAATCATGTCAGTCGGCACCAGATCGGCCGGCCTCAGGCCCAAGTCGAAGCCTGCCGCAACGATGTCGACGATCCGTCCCTCCGTGACCAGATCGATATGCACCTGAGGATAGCGCCGCATGAACGACAGGATGAGCGGTTCGATTACCTCTCGGGCCGCTGTTGCAAAGGCATTGATGCGCAATGTGCCTGTCGGAGTTTCCTGAAGAGATTGGACCGTAAGCATTGCATCGTGGATGTCCGACATCGCCGGCCCAACGCGCTCGACAAATGTCTTTCCCGCGTCTGTTAGCGAGACGCTTCGCGTTGTGCGGTTGAACAGACGAACGGCTAGGCGCTGCTCAAGCTTTGCGATGGCATTGCTGAGTGCCGTCGTCGACATGCCAAGCTCGAGCGCGGCCGCCCGAAACGAGCTAAGGCGGGCGATGCTGAGAACGGCGTCCAGATCGACCAGTAGAGATCGAGTCATTGTCCCTCTTTTCGTAATTCCTCATCCTGATTTGTCCCAGTTATTAAGTCAATCGTCCAGCCTTAGATTGTCCTGGTCGACCTTCAGAGGGTCGCGGCCCACGGCCGGCACAGGCTGGAAACATGATTGGAAGACCAGGATGACGATCAAACTACCCAAAGGCATCGAAGGCTATTTCGACGCCGACCGAGATGGCAGGCCCGATGCTGTCGCAGCCGCCTTTACCGAAAACGGCAGCGTGAAGGATAAGGGCAAGACCCATAAGGGTCGTGATGCCATTCGCAAGTGGATGGCTGATGAAAGCAAGCAATACAGCTACACGGTCGAGCCCTTCTTGATCGCCACTGAGAACGGGAAGACCGAGGTGACGGCCCATGCCGTCGGCACCTTCCCCGGAAGCCCGATTGATCTGCGATTCCTCTTCGTCCTGGTGGGTGACAAGGTCGCAGAACTGGAGATCACGGTATGACACCCTTCCTCACGCTGCAGGGGCGTCGGGCCCTGATCACCGGCGGTACTTCGGGCGCCGGCGCCGCAACCGTGGCGCTCTTCCAGGAGCTTGGCGCCCGGGTGCTCACCACCGCTCGCACCAAGCCGGCGAACTTCTCCGGTGCGGCATTCGTCGAAGCCGACCTGACCACCAAGGCGGGGGTCCAAACCGTCGTCGACGCGGTGCATCGTGATCTTGGTGGGCTCGATATCCTCGTGAACGTGCTAGGCGGCTCTTCCGCCCCTTCAGGCGGCTTTGCTGCGCTCACGGATGAGGAGTGGGACAGGGAGTTCAATCTCAACTTCTTTCCGGCGGTCCGGCTTGATCATGCTCTCATCCCCGGCATGGTCGCTCAGGGGAGAGGCGTCGTTATCCACGTGACCTCGATCCAGAGAAATCTTCCGTTACCCGAGGCGACAACCGGCTATGCCTCGGCCAAGGCAGCCCTCAACACGTACAGCAAGAGCATCTCCAAGGAGGTTTCTCCGAAGGGCGTGCGGGTGGTGCGGGTTTCTCCCGGCTGGATTGCCGATCCGGGGGCCAACGGTCTGGCCCTGCGCATAGCCGAGGAAGCCGGCATTGACTACGACGCCGCAGTGCAGGTGATCATGAACTCGCTCGGCGGCATACCGCTGGGACGACCGGCGAAGCCGGAGGAGGTCGCCGACCTGATCGCGTTCCTTGCATCCGATCGAGCAGCGTCCATTACCGGGACAGAGCATGTGATCGACGGTGGGACTGTTCCGACCGCTTGAGCAAAAGACGGTGTGCCGGCTCATCGCGACCTTCATGTGCTGGGAGGGATCGGCAAGGCCTAGCTAGATAATGCCCGTGGCCGCTGCGGTTGGGATAAACTGCCGCGGCTCCGTTCACCGATAGAACCCGACCCCGACATATCGGCTCACGAAGGCGCAGCCCAGCTGCCCAGTTTCGCGTAGATATCATCACGCAATTGCCTGACCTGATGATTGAGCGAACCGAGTTGATATGGCGTGTGGCCGGAGCTGTCCAGAAGCGCATCGCCCAAACAGCCCGCCCGCGACCGGAGCGCGCGGCCCTGATCGGTCAAACCGATGACCACCTGCCGCTCATTGTCGGGATTGCGAGTCCGCCGCAGCAGCCCTGCGCTTTCCAGACGCTTGAGCAGGGGCGTCAGGGTACTCGATTCAAGGGCGAGTTTCTCGCCGATATGGCCAACCGTCTGCTCGTCCTCCTGCCACAGCACGTTCAGCACGAGGTATTGCGGATAGGTCAGGCCGAGTTGATCCAGCCAGGGCTTGTACAGCCGCTGGATGGCCATGCCCGCCGAGTAGATGGCGTAGCAGACCTGATGGTCGAGGGGCACGGGGTCGTTCGATTTCTGTTTGGCCATGAGGGTCTCCTTCCGCTTGGCTTATAGCTAATGTTTTCGTGGAAAGATATATCGCGATAACAATTATGATTGACATTCATCGAGGAGACAGCTAGAAGGCAATTATCGCGATAATTAATATCGCGATAACAAAAGGAGAGAGACAGTGAAAGCCAGCACCATCATCGCCACCACCGCAGCGATCGGCATCGCAACCGTTGCCCACTCCGCTGAAAAGATTCCTGACACCCAGGTCGTCAGGAACGTTGTCCTCGTCCACGGCGCGTTTGCCGATGGCTCCGGATGGCGCGGCGTCTATGACAATCTCACTCAGCGTGGCTACAAGGTCACCATCGTGCAGAATCCGCTGACCTCACTGGCCGACGATGTCGCCGCCACGAAACGAGCAATTGAACGTCAGGACGGCCCCACCATTCTCGTCGGTCATTCCTGGGGTGGCGTCATGATCACCGAAGCGGGCATCGATCCCAAGGTCACCGGCCTCGTCTATGTCTCCGCACTGTCGCCCGATGCCGGCGAAACGACCGCGCAGCAATATGAGGGCTATACGACGCCGCCGGAGTTCGTGATCGAACCGACGGCTGATGGTTTCGGCATCCTAAAGGCTGGCACATTCAAGGCGGGCTTTGCAGCCGATACGACCGACGAAGACGCTGCCTTCCTGGAGAACTCCCAGGTGCCGATCAACCTGTCGTCGTTCGGCATCAAGCTCAAGAATGCCGCATGGCACACCACGCCGAGCTGGGCGGTCATCGCTCGTCAGGACAAGGCTTTCGATCAGCGCATGCTGCAGGACATGGCCAAGCGCATTGGCGCAAAGGTGACTGAGGTCGACGCCAGCCATGCGCTGTTCTTCACGCAGCCGGCCGTGATCGCTGATGTCATCGATGGGGCCGCGAAGAGCACGACGCAAGCCGCCCAGTGAAACCGGGCGCAAACAATGGGCAGACGGCGAAAAACCGTCTGCTAGCTCGCTAGGATCTGTCCCCTGTATCCGATACCTCACGCATCATCGCGCGGGGCGCCGTCGGACCAGTCAGCACAATTCGCCAGTTATGCAATCCGCCACTGGACCTTATAATTACCGACGTCTGCTTTCGGGATGCGCAGCTTCGGCCGATGTGACCGGTTTGAGGCGCAAAGCAGTCATGCGCGCCTTCACCTGCGAAAGCCTGCTTGGGTTAAAACCAGACCTTCACAAGCAGCAGCCATCGCGCCGTTGGCGCTCCCACTCAACGGGAAACCCGCGCACCAGCGGCTGCAATTGCATCGTCGGAGGCTGTCGCCCGTCGAGGATTGCCTCGACCACATCCGGCGCCAAGAGCGTTAGTCGAAGCATGTGGGACACGAACGACCGGTCGAGTTTCTCAGCCGCAGCGAGTTCGCTGATCGTCGCGTGTTGCCCTGATTCCAGCTCATGCTGCCAGTGGAATGCCTGGACAAGGGCTCTCAGTAGCGTGTTGTCGATGCACGGTCGCGACGGGCCCCAAGGCTCTGCTCCAGCCGGGGACACGACAAGTTTGCGACCGCCACGCTTGCGGATCGCCATCGGGATGGAGACCGTTAGCAAACTGCCGTCGCGGCTGATCTCGCGGTTGTTCATCAGGCGGCCCTATCCAGGTTTGGTCGTTCCCGAAGCTCCGCTATGACACTGGCGATGCCTTCGGTCCGAAGGTGGATGGAGATGCCGTCTACATCGACGTCGATGCGCTCGACCAATAGCTGGATAATGCGCGCCTGCTCGGCGGGAAAGAGTTCTCCCCAAAGACTATCGAACTGAACCAGTGCGTCGCGCACCTCGGTCTCGCTGATCTCGTCGCCGTGCTCGCGCGCGACCGCCCAGGTCTTCACAATCATCTCTGGCGAGCGCAGCAGGATGCGGACCTGATCGATGACTGCGGCCTCGATCTCGCCGGCAGGCAGGCGCCGTACCGAGCAGGTTTCCGGCCCGAGCTTCTGCACGCTGGTAGTGACGTAGTAACGGTAGAGCCGCCCCTTCTTCCTGGTATGGGCAGGGGTCATGGCGTAGCCGTTGGGTGCGAAGATCAGTCCCCTGATGGCCCGCGCAATCGCGGAGAGCGACTTGTAGGGGCGACCTTGATATTCGAAACCGTCGACCAGCACCGTGGCGATATGTTGCTCACTCTGCCATTCACGCAGCAGCCGCGTGCCCGCCACCGGCATGTTATCTTTCCTGACGCCTGGGCCGAGGCTCGAGCTGTTCGGCCAATGCCGCCAGCCGTTTCAAGGTCTCGGGTTTCAGTCCGCCGTAGGCCAGTTCCTGGATGCGATAGGCCAGGCGGCTCTCCAAGAACTTCCTATTGTACGGTGGCGGCTCCGAGGTGAAGTGGTCGCGCCATTTGGCCTTGAGCGCGACGATGTCCATAGTCTTCAGCTCAGCCAGGAAGTTTCGACGGCACCACCGCTCTGGTTGGGAACGAAGTCGACAAAACTATTCTCCAACTCCGCAGATAGTCTGCTTGACTGCCGGGCTCGAAGACGCATGAGCCCCACGACGAGGATGGCCACGAGTTCTTCGCGGCGTTCGACGGCGTCCATCAGATCCGGATGAAGTGGGTTCGGGCCTGGCATTTGTTTCGATTCCGGCAGCTCTTGGTAATCGAGCTTTAACCATCGAAATCAGCTGCTCCAGTCACCAGCGAATTGCTGTGGAGCGCTGCGAAAAGAACTGTAATCGTGAGCAGGTCTGAGGGGCTTCCTTCAGCGCTCACAGCCAGTCGAAGCGAGGGACGACCCGAGGGATCCCCGTCGTCGAGATGCCGAGTGTACGTGCACTTAAACGGGCCAAAAATCGATCCCCCTTCGGGCTCATATGAGTGGGACTGCCGCTGAGATGGCCCCAGTTCCAAAGAGACTCTCGATCGTCAGCTACGCAGGCCCGTATCCCAGGGTGCGGATTTCAAAGCTGGAGTTTGAACGGCTCCAGGAAATTTATGGCGTAACACTGCGCACTCTCGACCGTCGAAAAGTACGAGCCATCGCAAACCGGTTCCTGAAGGGCAAAGTTTGGGAGCTGGTAAGTGAACCCAGATCAAAGACCCGCGCCAAATTTGAGGAAGTCCGACAAGCCGTCGCGCCGTTCGTTCGATTTGCCGAAGGCGGATTGCTTGGAAATGGGGATGCAGCCAACGCATTGGAGTCCCTCTTGGCGGACTCGTACGAGTCCATTTTCATATCGATACAGCGCGAGCATGTCCGGGTGATGCCAAGTGAGGGCCACCTCGAGCCGTCCAATTCACCTGTATTCGTCAATCTAAACGCAAGCGTGCTTATGAATTTTGCGCACGGCCTCGTCCTCAGCATGGATCGCGTCGGGAGTGCGATAAAGCAGGACCAAGAGGTCGGCTTCGCGCCTGGCAGCGCATTTCGAGATTTTCTTTGGCAGTTACGGGATTGGGCGAAGTCAGCAGGACACCCGATCAGCCCTTTCAAGCAGGCTACAATTGACGACGCTATTGATGCGCCGGAAAAAATGGCGTCACCCTTTTCCGAGTTCATCTATGCGTTGAATCTCTGTTTTCGCTCCGTCAAAGCGCCCATAGCCATCCAATCCGCCGATGATCCCGAAAAACTCTCGCTTCAGGAGAAGGTCGAAAGTCCGACCGCGCTGGCCGAGCGTCTGAAGGCGGTGGCTGCCGAGGCCAATTCATGGGCCGCGCAAGGGGGCTGATAGGTCATCGATACTAGCGCGTATCGGCTCCCATGTTTGTCGGTACACCCCGGCATATCACCAAGCATCTGAGCAAGGGTGCTCGGCTGCGTGCTGGTAGCGAATACGGCCAGCGGATATTCAAATGTCTGAAATTTCCCTGACCCTATCCGAAGCCATAAAGCGCACCGGAATCTCGCGATCGTCATTCTACCGGCTCTTCTGCGAGAGAAAGCTGACGCCGCGCAAATCCGGCAAGCGTGTGCTCATCCTAGCGGACGAATTGGATGCTTTCGTGCGGTCTCTCCCGACTGCATCACATCACCAATCCACCGGGGAGGGCTCGCGATGACCCCTCACTACCTCAATCAGCGTGAACTAGCCGACCGCTTGCGGGTGAGCCCGCGGACGCTTGAACGGTGGCGGTGGCTTAAGACTGGCCCGAACTACCACAAGTTCGGGGGCAAGGTCACTTACGCCCTCGCCGACGTCGAGGCATACGAACGCCGTCGGCGCGCAGAGACGCACTCCTCGATCCTCGGCTCGTGGGAGTGACAGATGGATATGAAAAAAGAAAACCCGGCAGCGCTTGCAGGCGCTAACCGGGCCAATGTCACGATGCCGGTGAGCAAAGATGACGGAGAGACCAATAGGGTAACCTGCATCGACCTGCAAGTTCGCCGGCTCGTCGCTCGCTACATGTTGTCGGTGCAGGTCGCCATCGTGATCGCCGAACTCGCCTTCTCTTCCGGGAGGGCCAAATGACAGTTCACTACAAAAGCCCGGCATACCGCCAGGAAGAAGACGACGGCCTTGACGGTTGCGAATTCGCTTCCCGGAAACTTGTTGTCCCCGACCTCCTTAAAGAACAGGAACTCGATTGGCTGCTCAGTCAGGGCGTTTCGGTCCCGACGATCGTCCGGCCGAGCATGATCAAGACGGCGACCGGGATCAAGGCTCACGACGGGTTCTTTGAGCCAACGCCAGTCGGCGACCGCTGGCTTGTCGTTGAGACCGAGGAGGACTCGGTCTTCTGGAATCCGAAGACGAACGTGTTTGCCACCGACTTCGGTCATGCCTTTGCCTTAGGCGAGGAGATGATCAGCGCGGCGGCCACGTACAGCTTCGATTGCGCTTTGAATATCTTTGCCCACCCCCTGGACTGGCTGCGCGGGAAGCGAGACGGGATCGTCGTATTGCCGGACCAGTGGCATCGCGCGTTCGACAAGCTCCGTGACGCTCCCAGGATCGCACTGGCCGAAAGCCTGCTGCCGCGCTATCGGCGATGTATGCGCCCGACTCACCTGCCTGAGTTGTTCGTCATGACGTCGAAGCGGGAGATCGTCGCATGCTGAACCCGGGACCGGTTCCCATAGCAGACTACGAGCGCGAGCAAACGAAGGCGAAGCGCTTGGTGCGCACCAATACCACTATCCTTATGGCGACGCTGTTCCCACCTATCCGTTGGGTGGTGACGGGTTACGTCCCCGAGGGTCTAGCCATTCTTGCCGGGCGCCAGAAGCTCGGCAAGACATGGCTAGCGATCGACTTCGCCCTCGCGGTCGCCTGCGGTGGCACCGCAATGGGCGCGATCAGTTGCAAGCAGGGTGACGTGCTCTACATCGACATGGAGAACGGCCCCCGTCGGATTCAGCGACGGGTCGAGACGCTCTACCCCCACGCCCATCGCCGGCCAGATCTGTCCCGACTGGACTGGGCAAGCGAAGCTCCGATGCTCAACAATGGCTTCATTGAGGCGCTGGACGAATGGCGCCTCTCCGTCGACGAGCCTCGACTGGTGGTGATCGACGTCCTGCAGCGAATTAAGCCGCCGGGCAATGCCAATCAGAACGCCTATGAGAGCGACTATGCGGTCTTGTCGGGGCTGCAACGATGGGCGACTGGGAATGGCATCGCGGTGGTAGCCCTGCACCATACCAAGAAGGGTGGCGCTGACGATCCTCTGGAAGCGCTGAGCGGGTCCAATGGCATGTCGGCGTGCGCAGACACGACCCTGGTGTTGGACAAGGATCAGAACGGTGTCACCCTCTATGTCCGCGGACGAGATGTCGAGGAGAAGGAGAGTGCGCTGAAGTTCACCGCGGGTTACTGGACGGTTATCGGCGAGGCATCTGAGGTCCGTCGCACCGACGAGCGTTCGGTCATCATTGAATTCCTTCGTGATAACCGGGAGCCAATAACCCCGACCGATCTAGGCGCGGCATTGGGCTGGAAAACAAACAACACCAAGCAGCTTTTGTTCAAGATGGCGCAGAAGGGCGAAATTCTGCGGGAAAAGGGCCGCTATTTCCTGGACGCCCATAACCTTGATAACCGCGATAACCCGGGTCGGCTTTGAGAAGAGATCCTCGTTGGCGGGTTATCGCGGTTATCGGGGTTATGGGGCTGAAGCTCGTCCCCCCCAACGGTTGCGAACATCTGCGTATTTCCGTCGGAAAATGTCGTCCTTACAGCAAGTTAGCCATTGCTGTAGAATTCGGCGCATGAAAACCGAAGCAGCCATCGCGATCAAATATCGGCCGGCATCGGCGCTCATTCCATTTGCCAAAAACGCCCGCACCCATTCCGAAGCCCAGGTGGCGCAGATCGCTGCATCGATCCGGGAGTTCGGCTGGACGAACCCCATCCTGGTCGATGGTGAGAACGGCATTATTGCCGGTCACGGTCGCCTGCTGGCGGCCCGCAAGCTGGGCATGAGTGAAGTGCCGGTGATCGAACTCACGGGGCTCAGCGAAAACCAGAAGCGCGCCCTGATCATTGCCGACAACAAGCTGGCGCTGAATGCCGGCTGGGACGCCGAGACACTCGGCCTGGAACTGTCCGACCTAAATGACTTGGGCTTCGATGTCTCTTTGACCGGCTTCGACGAGATCGAGATCGCTGCACTGACCAGCACCGCCAATCCTGGCCTGACCGATCCGGACGATGTTCCCGAGCCACCGGCGAAGCCGACCGCCCTACCCGGCGATGTCTGGGTGCTGGGCAAGCATCGGCTCATCAGTGGCGACAGCACCAATCCCGCCGACGTCGATCGCGTGCTCGCCGGCGTCAAGCCACACCTGCTGGTCTCGGACCCGCCGTTCGGCGTCAACTACGATCCTGCCTGGCGGACGCGCCTTGGCGTCCCGTCAGAGGGGCTGGCGACGGGAACCGTCCTCAACGACGACCGCTCCGACTGGCGCGAGGCATGGGCGCTGTTTCCAGGCGACGTCATGTACATCTGGCACGCCGCCCTCCACTCGGCGTCGGTCGTCACCAGCCTCGAGGCCAGTGGTTTCGCTGTTCGTGCACAGATCATCTGGGACAAGACCCGGTTGGTGATCGGCCGCGGCGACTACCACTGGCAGCACGAGCCGGCCTGGTATGCCGTCAGGAAGGGCAGGAAAGGCCATTGGGCGGGCGATCGCAAACAGACCACTATCTGGGCGATCCCGCACCGAAAGTCCGACACCGGCCACGGCACGCAAAAGCCGGTCGAGTGCATGCGTCGTCCGATCGAGAACAACTCTTCGGCCGGCCAAGCGGTGTATGAACCGTTCTGCGGGTCCGGCACGACGATAATTGCCGCCGAGATGACCGGTCGCTCGTGTCATGCGATCGAGCTCAATCCGTCATACGTCGATGTAGCCGTGCTTCGCTGGCAGGCCTTCACAGGCAGCGAGGCGGTGCTGGAGGGCGCTGGCCGCACCTACGCCGCTGTTGCCGCTGAGCGTGCCCAGGAGGCCGTCTAAATGGCAAGAACGTCCCACAAGCCAGACGAAGCTTCCCGGCGCCAGGTCGAGGCGCTGGCTGGCTACGGCGTGCCCGAGACAGGTATCGCCGATATGGTGGGCATCGATCCCAAGACGTTGCGCAAACACTATCGGCACGAGTTGAGGATCGGCCACACCAAAGCCAATTCGGCTGTCGCTCAGAGCCTGTTTCGGAAAGCCACCGGAGAGGGCCAGCAATCCGTCACGGCAGCTATCTTCTGGGCCAAGACCCGAATGGGTTGGAAGGAGACGATCGTCAATGAACATAGCGGCGAGCCGATACAGACCATCAGCCGAGTGATCATCGGGCCGCCTGACCCAGAACGCCTCAAGGCGCTGGATTCTCCTGCGCTGGATAGACCAGCTGCGCGCAATCGAAACGGCGCATAGTCCGCCAATGAAGGTGTAGATCGTGGCAACGCTGCGCATCGAAACTGCTCAGGTTTTTCGACCGCTGCTGGCCGCTGCCCGCTACAAGGCAGCACATGGGGGTCGCGGATCTGGCAAATCGCATTTCTTCGCCAGCCTGATGATCGAGGACAGCCTTGCCGAGCGCGGGTTGCGTTCGGTCTGCATCCGCGAGGTCCAGAAGAGCCTAAAAGAATCCGCCAAGCGTTTGTTGGAGGACAAGCTCGCCGAATGCCGGCTTGGGGAAGCAGCAGGCTTCAGAGTCTTTCGAGAGGTCATCGAGACACCAGGCGATGGCGTCATCACGTTCCAGGGCATGCAGGACCACACAGCCGAGTCGATCAAGTCATTGGAGGGCTTTGGGAGGGCATGGGTCGAGGAGGCCCAGACGCTCTCGACCACGTCACTGGCGCTTTTGCGCCCAACCATCCGTGCGCCCGGCTCGCAGCTTTGGTTTTCCTGGAACCCTCGTCGCAAGACAGATCCGGTGGACGTCATGCTGCGGGGGCTTGAGCCTCCGACGGGAGCAAGGGTGGTCCGCGCCAACTGGTCAGACAATCCGTGGCTGCCGCCAGAGCTCGAACAAGAGCGCCTAGACTGCATAAGGACAGATCCCGACCAGTATCGTCACATCTGGGAAGGCGAATATGCGACCGTGCTCACCGGCGCCTACTACGCCGCCTCGTTGACCGCGGCCCGTCACGAAGGCCGAATTGGCAAGGTTGCCCGCGATCCCCTGCTCTCGATCAAGGCCTTCTGGGATATCGGCGTCAGAGACGCAACCGCCATTTGGATCGTTCAATACGTCGGCCGCGAGATTCGCGTGCTCGACTATTATGAGGCGATACGCCAGCCGCTGGCAGCTCATCTCGAATGGCTGCGGTCGAAGGGCTACGGCAATGCGGAGTGCTTTCTCCCGCATGACGGCTCGCACGAGGATGCGATCACCGCCATCCGTTTCGAGGACCATATCCGCTCCGCCGGATTCGATGTCACGACCGTTCCCAACCAGGGCAAGGGCGCAGCGCTCAAGCGCGTTGAAGCGGGTCGCCGGCTGTTTCCGGCATTCTGGTTCAACGAGGCAACCTGTTCGCCTGGTCTCGATGCATTGGGCTGGTATCATGAAAAGCATGACGAGGCCCGTAACATCGGTCTGGGTCCCGAACACGACTGGTCAAGTCATGGCGCAGATGCATTCGGCTTGATCTGCGTTGCGTACGAAGAGCCCCGAAAGCCACCCGTCTATCCGAAGCGCGATATGCGTTGGGTGGTCTAGCTTCAGGCCTGCTTCAAGCTTATCCCCTTGATCAACTTGCACAAATCCTCTTTGTGAGCACACTGCAAACGGTGGTTTGCAGTTTGAACACCCAGGAAACAGCAGCATGACAAGCGATCGGGTCTCCACTCAACGCCAAGGCCGATCAGGTCTTGGCATCGAGGCACAGCGCGCCGCGGTGGCCGGCTTTGCTGATGCCGAGGGCATTGCAGTCATCCAGGAATTCACTGAGGTCGAAACTGGAAAGGGCGCCGATGCCCTCGATCGCCGGCCCCAACTAGCAGCCGCCCTCGCCCAGGCGCGACAAGCAAAATGCCCGGTAGTCGTGGCCAAGCTCGATCGCCTCTCCCGAGACGTCGCCTTCATCTCTGGCCTCATGGTTCAGCGTGTTCCCTTCATCGTTGCGGAACTCGGTGCCGATGCCGATCCCTTCATGCTGCACCTTTATGCGGCACTGGCCGAGAAGGAGCGCCGGCTGATCTCGGATCGCACAAAGGCGGCCCTCGCCTCTCGCAAGACGACCGGCATGAAACTCGGCAACCCGACCAATACGGCGGAGGCCGCGGCTAAGGGCCGGAAGATATCGATTGATGAAGCTGATCGATTTGCCCAGACGGTGCTGCCAATCATCGCGTCGATTCAGCGCTCCGGTGTCACCAGTCTACGTGGTCTGGCAATCGCATTGAACAATCGCGGCGTGCGCACAGCGCGGAACGGCCGGTGGCAGGTCTCGAACGTCCGCAACGTTCTCGCACGCCAATTTGTTGCGAAACTCCTTTTATAGGCGGAAACTATCGGTGCACGACCGGTTGGCCATCAGGCGCTTCCAGCTCCCATCTGTCGGTCTCCTGACATTCGCCAGCGAGCCTTGCGCTCCAAGTCTACTATCTCTTGGGCTACCCGTTTGGCTCTAGCGTCTCGATCTGTGTCGATCCCTGGTCGCAACTCGGCGCTACGTTGGTCAAACCGTTGCGCCCCCTAGATTGACAACCGGTCTTTGTCCATCCGCAGAGTTATGATTGCGCCTTCGTCCGACCAATTGTGATGAACTGAACCGTTGAGCTGAGACGTTATGCTGCGCCGAAGAAGTTTGCTCCCGAAACCGGCAAGCTCTCCGGGCGCTACTACGGGCGGACCACCCCTCTCGGTCCACACTACTATCACTTCATTTTCCTCGATAGTGCTGGAAACGTCGAGTGTTCCGGTCGCGGCTGATAATGCGCCGTACTTCATGGAGTTGGTTGCAAGTTCATGGACGATCATCGCCAACGTGGTCGCGCCTACCTCGCCGACCGACATTCGCGGCACCGACACCCGAACGCGGCCGCTAAATGCTCCCACATCATCGTATGGTGCCAGCAGGATCGTGAGCAGATCCCCAAGCAGTGCGCCGTTCTCTTCACGTCCTGGTACCGGGCGCACCAGATCGTGGGCTCTTCCCAACGCCGCGAGCCTGCTCGTCAGTTCGTGTGCCATCTCCTCCGTGGACTTGGCTGATCGTGACGTGATCGTGGTTAGCGCCGTTGCGATACTCAACAAATTCTTGACTCTGTGGCTCATCTCTCCTGCAAGCAGTTCGTTGGCCTCTTCGGCCTGCTTGCGACCCGTGACGTCGAGAAAAACTCCAAACATCGTCCGGCCTTCGATGTTGGCATCATCTCCTTGGCCTCGGGCAGAAATCCATCGCACGGTATCTCCGACCATAATCCGGAAATCGATCTCGTAAGGACCAACTATCGCGCGAGTTGCAGCAAAGGCCGCACGGACCCTGTCCCGATCTGCAGGATGAATCTTGGCAGAGAGGTCCTCGAAAATCACGAAACGACGGAACGGCAGATCCCAAAGGCCATAACCATGCTGGTCCATTGTAAAATGATCTGTGTCAACGTTCCACGACCACAACGCTACGCCCGCTGCGTCGATGGCGAGTCGCAGGTGACTAGCGTTCCATTTTATGAATGGATGGGCATCGGAGGGCAATGGTAAGTCTTCCTTCTCCTTGCCTTGCGTACGGCGAACATTTTGTGTCAGTTCGGCCACCGAGATGACGTTGGTGCCTACCGTCTCAGGTACGTTGTCGGAAAGCCTTGTGGAAGTTGGTACACGTGTGCTCATCCGGGCCATAAGCCGGAATCAGGCGTTAAGTTCCATATGGCCGGATCATCGCCCGTCCTTGGCCTTGCCGTAGGCGTTCCGGCTGGTGTCGGGCGTATAGATGAGGCCGACTGTCTTGCCGCCGCACTTGGTCTATTTCAGCTTGGGAGTGAGGTCGTCGGCCATTGCCGGCGCGTCCCGGTCCGAACCGATCGCGGAGCTTCTCCAGCTCCAGGGGCTGGCTATGGTTGCAGGGTGCCCGATGGCAAAATGTCGTCACCGTCATCGTCGCGTCGATCAGCGATTGGAACGTCTAGCCCTTACCCATCGAGCCTAAGCGCCAATTGGAACGATTGCGCGTGAGAAGTGTTCTCATGGCGACGGGACACGTCTTTAAAGGAATTTCAAAACCATGAAGTACAAACGGCAAATAATCTCGGGGACCGCGCTTGGCTTACTGATGGCGTCCTCGCCGTTAGGCGCCGTCCCTTTGCATAGCAATGGCGTCGTCGACCCATCCATGCAGGCGACGGCACTTATCCTTGCGCAGGCCGTTTGCCAGGAGGGGGAAAGCGCCGAGGCGTGTGCCGCTCGCCAGGCCAACGAGGCGCCAGCCTCCGAGCAGCCGGCACCACAAGCAGAACCTGCTCCCGCGCCTGAGGCCGCTCCTGCCCCCGCGGAAGAGGCCCCTGCAGAAGCTGCACCAACGGCCGAGCCTACCCCCAGTCCGACTGACCAGGCCCCAGCCGAGCCCGCTCCTCAGTCCTCAGATCAACCTAAAGCCCCTGCAGCCGAGCAGCCTGCTGCCACGCCTCCGGCCGCGACCGAGCCGGCTCCGCAGCCTCAAGCTCAACCCGAAGCGCCTGCTGCAACCGAGCAGCCTGTAACCACGCCTCCGGCCGCGACCGAGCCGACTGCACCTCGCACCGAGGCTCCGGCAACGGGGGCTCCGGCTGCAACTGAGCAGCCTGCGAAAGCGGGTCAAGCGCCCGCCGATGCGAATGCGGCACCTGCGAACCCCGACGCAGCCCCTGTTTTGGATAGTCAGAAGGAATCTGCCCCTGCCAATGGCCCAGCACCTGCAGCGACGGAAGAGCCGACGGCCCAACCGGCAGATGCTGGCCCTCCTCCCACGTCGGACGCTGCAGCGACCGAGGCCGCCCAGCCTAAGGAGGTTCAGTCCGTCAAGTCAGAAAAAGGCTCGCGGCGCGACCGCTCGCCCGATGAAGAGGACGTGCGAAAGCGCGAGCGTCCGGAGGGAACCGACGTGGTCCGAGAGATTGGCGACCGGATCATTATCCAGTTCGGCGGCCATGTTACGGTCGAAAGCAACGACCGGCCGCGCATGACTCGCGGCGCCAAGGAGGTCTTCTATGAAGACCTTCCCCGTGGTCGTACCCGCGAGACGATCGTGCGCGAGAACGGCAACCAAATTATCACCGTGCGGGACCGCTATGGCAATGTCATCCGGCGCTCACGCATCACTCCGGATGGCCGCGAGTACGTGATGGTCTATGTTGACGATCAATACTACAACCGCGACAACAGCTGGCGGGATCCGGGGCTCGATCTGGCCCCAATCCGGCTCACGATTCCGGTGAACGAATATATCCTGGATGCGGCCGACGTTGACGATCCGGAACGATACTACACCTTCCTGGACCAGCCGCCGGTCGAACGCATCCAGCGACTGTACTCGGTTGATGAAGTGAAGCGCTCGGCCCGTGTTCGTGACATTGTCCGCCGCGTGGATCTCGATACGCTGACTTTCGAGACCGGCTCAGCTGATATACCTGAAAGTGAATTGGGAAAGCTGAAGGGTCTCGCCGGGGCGATGGAAAAACTATTGGGCGAGAATCCGGCCGAAACCTTTCTGATCGAAGGTCATACCGACGCTGTCGGCTCGGACGAAGACAATCTCGCGCTATCGGACAGGCGCGCCGAATCCGTCGCATCCGCCCTTACCAACAGCTTTGCTATTCCGCCGGAAAACTTGGTGACCCAAGGTTACGGCGAGCAATTTCTGAAGATCAAGACCGAAGAAGCTACTCGTGAGAATCGGCGCGTTGGCGTCCGCCGCATCACGCCACTCGTGGCACCTGTAGCAAGCGCCAACTAACGCGATTACAGCCCGGCGATTGGTCATCAATCGCCGGCTGTAAGAAGTCCCGATCTCACCTGCTCCGGCAAAGAGAGCAAAGCTTGTGCGTGCCCGTGTCGACGCGCATCCTGTGAGCCGCCTTTTAAGGGAGCGTCGCAGCAGTGGCCTACACGGTGATTTGGTACGGGAGACAGGGCATCGTTAAAAAGTCGCCCTTCGATGCCGAGAAGGCCGCGAGAGATCACGCTCTGGCGACCTTTCCTGTTCGAAAGCAGGATGACGGTATCGTAGCGGTGGAAGTCCGCAAAGACGACGGCACGGTCGTATTCAGTCGAGCCTAGTTGGGGCCTTTGCGAGAGTCAGGCCCGCTGCCGGGAAAGCAGCGGGCCCATCAAGGCTTGGCCGGAAAGGGGTATGGGCACAAGGGCATCCGGCCAGCATTTTCAACGAGTGAGGCAAATTTTTGTTCCGCCCAGCGGACTGAGTCTCCATGCATATTTTCAGCGCGTGTTCGGGCTTCGGCGGGATCTGCTTTAGTCTCGCTTGAAAGTCGGTTTCCAGTTGCGGTTCCGCTCACGTTGCTGGCCGGCGTAGTCGGGAATGCATGTGAAGAACGCCGGCCCCCGGTCGCGCCGGCGGCCTTGCATGTCGAGCAGCCAAAGAGCCCGACCAAATCCTGATGCATCGAGCCGTGATCGGGGCCGAGCTTTTCGATCAGCGCCCCAAGATCGAGCTTTGTCGATTTGCAGCACATCGGATGCCCGGAATTGACGTACACGGTTCCGCGGGCGGCCAGGGTGTCGGCGAGTGTCTTTTGGGGCATGGCGATCTCCGTTGATTGGGGTCGCCGCAACGAAGGACTACATTCCTGATATCGGTCGCGCTGGCAAGCACATCATCCACCGCTACTGCTGGGGGCTGCGTGGTGGCACCTGATCGAGGAGTGTGATCTCATCGGTCGCTGCTGGCAGTTCGCCCTTTGGCGTCAGCTTGTCGACTGCCTCGGGCAAATCTTTCGTGATCCTGGCGATCAGTTCATCGCGCGACAGACCAGTCTGCATCGAAAGAGCAGTGAGGGTGTCATCGTCTATTGCCGTCTCCACGTCCTTCGGTTCGATCGGCTCGTTGGGTCCGGTACTAACCCACGAATCTACCTTCGACCCCACTCCTGCGTTTCTGAAGCGGTCGAGGATGTCCCCAAGCGCTGTCCCGGACACACCCTTGGACAGCTGATCCATGAGCCCGCCTTGCGGGTTGTTTGGATCGCGATTTCCTGCCCCGCGGATCAAGTCTCCGATCCTGTCGCGATTCTGGTAAGCCAGAAGACCAAGCACTGCGACAGCCAGTTTTCCCAGATTTGCCATTGGTTCCTCCCTTAGGTCACAGGGAGAAGATTTCGTGCTCGCAAAGGTTCCACCCGTTCGACCCGGTCGGCGCTAGCCCGCGTCTTCCCGAAAATCCTGTAGCGAGGTGTGGCGAAGGTCTTCCTCGCCCCGTAGGTGTTTTACACGGCCAATCAGCCCCGGCCTGACCCATTGCGTCGCCGGCCGCCTCATGCCCTTCGGCGGTGGCCCTGCATGCTCCTGGACCCGTTTCCAGAGGCGTTCCCGCATTTCCCGATTCAGGGTGATGAACGCCGATCCGACATAGCGACCTGTGCCGCGCTCGGCCATCAGGGCAAACGCAGGCTTGCCCGCCTCGCGCTCGACGCCTAGCAGTTCGTATTCGTCGATGCTGTAGCATTTCGTCTTCAGCCAATTCGTCGACTGCCCGCTTCGGTATTTGCTGTCTTTGCGCTTCGAAACCATGCCCTCGAGGCCGGCCTGCTCGACGAGATGGAAAATCGCCTTCGCATCGCCCGACAACGCCTGGCTGAACTGGATGCGCTCACCTTCCGGGATCGTCTCGGCCAGGATCTCGCGACGGTCTTCTAGCGGCATATCGCGCAGATCATGACCGTTGAGGTGCAGCAGATCGAAAGCGACGAAGTACAGATCATGTTGGCGCCTAGTGATGGCCTTGCGCAGTGCTGCGAAGTCGGAGATCCCCGCCTCGTTGGTGACGATGATCTCGCCGTCGATGATGGCGCTCTCAACCTCCAACTCGCCGGCCGCCTTGGCGAGGTCGCGATACTTCGATCTCCAGTCTAGGCCGCGGCGGGTGAAGATGCGCACGCCGCCGGCATCCCTGACGATCTGGGAGCGGTAGCCGTCGAATTTCACCTCATGCAGCCAGCCATCGCCCTCGGGTGGCTTATCCACCAGGGTTGGCATCAACGGCTCAATAAACTCCAACCGGCCGGAGTCGGCGCCTGCCCGCCTACGCATGGAACCGAGTCTAGGTCGCCGGCTTATATTAGCCAGAGTGAACATAACGAGATTCTGAAAGGAGGAATACGAACACGCCCATGAAAATGGATGATGGGCCTGCCCGCGTTTCGGTCGTGTATTTTGGCGGTCAGTGGATCGTCCAAATCGTTGAGCAAGGACAACTCAGCAAGCGTGAATTCGAGATCGAACAAGATGCCAAGAATTGCGCTGCGGATCACCGAACACGCCTGAGACTTCCCGCCGATCCTCCTGCAGACGGCGGAGGCTGAGGAAGGTTTAGCTAAGGCTTAGGCTCGGAAGGCGGCGCGCTCGGGTCTGAGCAATCAGGGTTCGACCATTCCTCACACGGAGAGGGTCGATCGCCAACGCCGCCATATCGTTCCACAAGTTTTGCGAATCCGTAGGCGAAGGCGGAAAGAAGCGCCAGGACAACCTGAGGAGCCAGCCCTTTGGTTTTACCAATTAGAGTCGACGCGTATAATCGGGTTATGCCGACAAAATCCCCTCTGTGTCGGCTAGGCCCGGCGGCCGAACACCGCACCCCGACCTCCTCGACCGCCGGACCGCTGGGTGTGCCTTACGCCTTTTCCGTTGGTTAGGATCTTGTGCTAACTTCAAACCAGTTTGCACTGGAGCTGCCGACGAATGCCGCGGATCAGCCTAGACCACCGCTTGGCGACCCGTGCCGATATGCCGGCGCTGGCTGAATTGATGAATGCAGCCATCGGCGAGCTTCAGAAGCCGTTCCTCACGGAAACGCAGATCGCTTCGAGCCGAGCGATCATGGGGCTCGATACGCAACTCATTGATGATGGAACATATTTCATTGTCGAGCAAAATGGCGTCTTGGCCGGTTGCGGCGGATGGAGTCGGCGCGAAACCCTCTACGGCGGCGACCGTTCACCCGGGCGCGATGCAGCGCTGCTTGACCCGACAAGAGACGCTGCGCGCGTGCGTGCCATGTATACGCATCCCACCTTCATCCGCCGAGGCGTGGGTCGTCTAATCCTCAAGCTGTGCGAGGATGCCGCCCGCGGCGAGGGCTTCACAAGAGTCGAGCTTATGGCAACGATGGCCGGTGAGCCGCTCTATCGGGCCTGCGGCTTTGAGGCGGTTGAAGAAGTCGTCGACAACAGAGGTGGAGCGGGTGTGCCACTGTTGCGGATGAGGAAGACGTTGTGAATGATCGGGCGGGCTCGCACTCAAGGAAGCAGCCCCATTCCTATGTCGGCCTAGGCTGGGCCAGCCAGCAACCCTATCGCTCAACGGAAAGCCCGCCGCCTACTGGGAGCGCAGGCGACGGGCTTTGGTCTTCGCGGGTTTTAGCGGCTCGATTATGGCAAGGGGCATCAAGATAGGCGATGAGGTCGCTATCACCGCGACAGTGCGGCGACGCGTGACCGAAGACAGGGTAAGCGTCTCCATTCCGTCCTACGGCTTCCCGCACTCGATAGTGGACAGGACATCTACACTGAAGAAGGGCCAGCCGATCGAACTGACCGGCGATGTCCTTCGCGTCGACGAGAAGACAGTGACGTTGAACCTGTCCCCGCCGGTGACGGTGGACATTTCGACCGTCAGGCTGGTGACGAGCTATGTGGCTCCGCAGAGAAAGAAACCGCTGGTCGACAAACCGACCTGACACGCAACAGGCCTTCCGCCATGAGGGGTTATGGCGGAAGGCCTGTTGCTTGGACGGTCGATAGAATGCACCGCCTGTAGCTAAAATTCAGGAAGCGCGAGAAAGTTCCCGTTGGCGCAAGGCCATCGCGAAAACATTAGCCACTTGAAATGCGAAGGAGAAAAAGCCCGCTGCCTGGGGGGGTGGGCTGTTGGGGTTGGCAGCGGGCTCCGTTGCAAGGCAACGTCGAGACCATGAGCCGGCGCTAATGCGGAATACCTTAACGGAACCCGGACAATTTTACCGATCGGCTGGCCGTCTGGGGATAAGCCAGAAATGGCTCGCTGCCGGGGAAGGCAGCGAGCCTATCGTCCAGCCGAAGCAGATTTATTCGATGATCTGCACGATCTTGCGCGTATCCGGGTCAACGAGGACTGCATGGTCTCCGACGACCGTATACTTGTACTTGACGTCCGGGACATCGATCGCGTGAAGCTCGACCGTGTCCGGCAGAGCCGTGCCGACGTTGAGTTCGACACCGAGCAGGCTGACGGATGCGAGCTTCTGTTTGTGGATGTATTCACGGACAACCGTCTGCTGTTCAGGCTTGAGAACGACGATATCGTCGGCAACAGCTGCACCGATTCCAGCGAATAGCGCAAGACCGGCGGCGATGGTGATAAGATACTTTTTCATGATTGATAGACCTTTCAGTGTTCAAGGGCCGCTTCTTAGCAATTATGTATTCGCTGCCCACAACAGAACTATTACGGATATCGATTGTTCCACAAATCTACTTTTTATTCTTGACCCCGCGCCCTCATGGCTAATCAATGCCGTTAGCATATGCCGCTGGCCCGATGGTCCGTCGAACATACCCCAGCGGCGGTCGGTGTGCCCCTGTGAAACATGGCCGGCTGGCTAATCACGTGAGCCAGAAACCAGCGAAAAGAACCGTCAAGATAAGCGAGGCGGGCACAGCAAGAAGCCACCGAGCTTCCATAACGCTGGTGTTGCGATCATCCATTGCCTTCGCTCCTTGTTAGCCGACTTTACTGATCAGAACGGCGCCCAGGTGCGATCGTTCCGCCTGTGGGCTACGGTCCTGAGAGGCATCCGACTGAGGTCTTAATCTGAAAGGCAGAGGACTGAGGGAGGCAACCAACGCCTTACCAATACATTGGTGTCGGGCTGCCGAGCGTGAGTCCCTTCGTCGGCGGCGAACCCAGGATGCCCGCTGCTGTTCCCCCTGCAGCGGGCACCCTGCATTCCAGCGTAAATTTGGATCCGGCTGAGCTCGCAATCGGCCGGCAATGGGAGGCTCGCCGGGCGCGTCGGGCTCGGGCTCGGGCTCGGGCTCGGGCTCGGGCTCGGGCTCGGGCTCGGGCTCGGGCTCGGGCTCGGGCTCGGGCTCGGGCTCGGGCTCGGGCTCGGGCTCGGGCTCGGGCTCGGGCTATGAAAGAGTGGCCGGATTCGGCCTCCTATGCCTCATCCAATTTGAGGATGGCGGCACCAAACACCCCTGTTTTCCAAGTTGGCAGCGATGAAACCCGGCCTATAACCTCGCCGGCCGGCAAACCTACCCCGTTTTCCGGCTAGGCCCGGCGGTCGAACCCCAGCCACACCCGCCCCCCGGCTGCCGGGCCGTTGGACAAGCGAGCTCGGCTAGAATCCAGGCGTCGCCTGATCTCCTCCAGCCCAGCTACGCCCTCGTTGAATAGCGTCCAAATCCGCTCAGCAAGACGGTCGCGCGCTTCGCGGTCGCCAGAGATACCCATCTCCTTAGCGTATTCGTCCGAGAGCTTTCCGAGCGCAGCCAGTTGTTCGGGGTCGGCGACGCCCCATTGAGCCCTAATCATCTCGCATTTCCTCCCGTTGAGTGGGCGAAAGCGTGATCGACTCTTTCAAGCGTCCGTAGCCAATTAGATCGGACGACAACGCAACCCTTACACCGTTTACAAACCAGCGCTATTCAAAATGACGTACCCATGAAGCTGGCGAGCGGCACTAGGTTCCTTCTTCCCTAAAATCCTGCAGCGAGGCGTGGCGAAGGTCTTCCTCGCCCCGTAGGTGCTTCACACGGCCAATCAGCCCCGGCCTGACCCATTGCGTCGCCGGCCGCCTCATGCCCTTCGGCGGTGGCCCTGCGTGTTCCCGAACGCGCTCCCAGAGCCGTTCCCGCATTTCCCGATTCAGGGTGATGAACGCCGATCCGACATAGCGACCTGTGCCGCGCTCGGTCTCAGGGCAAACGCAGGCTTGCCCGCCTCGCGCTCGACGCCTAGCAGTTCGTATTCGTCGATGCTGTAGCATTTCGCCTTCAGCCAATTCGTCGACGGGCCGCTTCGGTATTTGCTGTCCTTCCGCTTTGAAACCATCCCCTCCAGCCCGGCCTGCTCGACCAGATGGAAGATCGCCTTCGCATTGCCATGCAGAGCTTGGCTGAATTGGATGCACCCGCCTTCGGGATCATCTCGGCCAAGATCTCGCGACGGTCCTCCGGCGGCATGTCGCGCAGGTCGTGGCCGTTCAGATGCAGGAGATCGAAGGCGACGAAGTACAGATCATGTTGGCGCCGCGTGATGGCCTTGCGCAGCGCTGCGAAGTCGGAAACCCCCGCTTCGTTGGTGACGATGATCTCGCCGTCGACGATGGCGTGTTGGACGTTCAATTCTTTAGCTGCATCAACCAAGTCTCAATATTTTGCCGACCAATCCAGACCACGACGAGTGAAGATGCGAACGTCCGCGTCATCGATGATGATCTGTGAGCGGTAGCCGTCGAATTTGACTTCGTGAATCCAGCCTTCGCCCTCGGGAGGCTTCTCGACGAGCGTCGGCATCAGCGGCTCGATGAACTCCAACCGGTCCCCGCTGGCACACTTACGCATGGAATGCCCGGCAACATCGAATTTGATTCAATATCGCAGAGCTGTTTCCGTTCCGTTAGCGGTCGCTAAAAGTCCTGCCGGCCATCTGCAACCAGTTTTGAGTTTTCGCGTTACGAGCCTCTATGAAAACTGCCGTTCGTCGGCGCAAACACGAGGCATCAGAATGAGTGAATTCCTGCCGCTGAAGGTCAAATTCGCCGATGGAAAAAGCATGATCGTCGGGTGCCTAACGGACGTGGAACTTGCCCTCGAGGGCCAGTGGAGAAATCCTGAAGCGCACGCCTATAGGGAAGCACTTCGACTCGTAAAAGCCGCGAAAAACGGTGAGTGCAGACCTACCGTCGCCTTCGCCGCGTTCGTCACTGCAGCCGGGCAGCAGCGGCTACTCCAGACCACAAGTCCTAGCGCAGCTCTTGGCATTTTCGACATCATGGCGGCATCGATCAAGCAGTGACCGATCATATCCGGCATCCACGCGTCATGGAGGGGATCGCAGGCCGGCCCTAGCCTACCAGCCTGTGACGGAGCTAAGTGCGGCATCCGCAGATGACTATTCGACATCAGATTTAACGCGAAAGCCCGCCCCCCCTCTATCGGAGCGCGGGCCAAGCGCGAGCAGCGCCTGCCCAAGCACAGCACTTTCCAAGGGAGATCACCGGCGGCCCTGCTTGGATTTATTAGCTCGGCTGCGGGAACAAAGCCCTCAGGTGCTTGTTAGGCTCACAGCACAAATGTGTGCCCAACAAGGATCCTCTCCATGAAAACCCGCCTACTTGTGGCCTCCCTGGCCACGGCTACAGCCATGACCTTTGCACTGCCCGCCTTCGCCGCCGACAGTGCGCAAGACTTTGTCGACAAGGCCGCCGTCGGGGGCATGTTCGAAGTGGATTCGAGCAAGATCGCCGAAGACAAAGCCCAGGATAAGGGCGTCAAGGATTTCGCTCAGAAGATGATCGACGATCATGGCGCGGCCAACGCCAAGCTCGAGACGATCGCCGGCGAGCAGAAGCTGAAGCTGCCCACGGAGCTGGATGCCAAGCACAAGACCGATCTTGACACCCTTCAAAATAGCAAGGACCCGGTCGACGGATCCTATGTGCAGATGCAGCGCGATGCGCATTCCGATGCGGTCAAGTTGTTCGAAAGCTACGCCAAGGACGGTGACAACGCGCAGCTGAAGACGTTCGCCCAGGAGACCGTCCCGACGCTCAAGATGCACCAGGAAATGATCGAGAAGATCGCGACGACCATGGGCACCCAGCCGTCAGCGACGAGTTCCGAGACGCCGACGACCACGGTCGGTGACACACCCGATGCGACCCCTCCGCTCTCCGGCGCAAACAGCTTCACCGAGGACCAGGCCAAGAGCCGAATCCAGGATGCCGGTTTCTCGGATGTGTCGAAGCTGGCCAAGGACGATGAAGGCATCTGGCGCGGCCAGGCGAACAAGGACGGCAAGAACACCAGCGTGGCGCTGGACTACAAGGGCAACGTCGTTGCCGGCACCAACTGAACAGAGATCGAGGAGATCAAAAACATGAAAACCGTAACCGGATTATTCGACAATTACGATGACGCTTCCAATGCAGTCGGCGAATTGGAGGCCAGCGGCGTCCCGCGTTCCGCTATCAGCATCGTCGCCAGCAATTCGACCGATTGGTACGACGACGACAACTCCAAGGCCGCGGAAGATGCAGCTGACGGCGCCGGCGTGGGTGCGGTCATCGGCGGTGCCGGTGGACTGCTGACCGGGCTCGGCATCATGGCCATTCCGGGCGTCGGTCCGGTTGTGGCCGCCGGATGGCTGGCCGCCACAGCCGTCGGCGCCCTGGGCGGCGCGGTCGTGGGCGGGGCTGCCGGCGGGATTGTCGGAGCCCTTACGGATTCCGGCGTCCCGGAACAGGATGCCCATGTCTATGCGGAGGGCGTGCGCCGCGGCGGGACCTTGGTGACGGCCAAGGTCGACGAAGCGCTCGCCGGCGATGCCGAGCGGATCCTCGGGCAGACCACGTCGGTCAACCTGCAAGACCGTCGCAGTGCCTACGAAGCCGGCGGCTGGACCGGATTCGACGCCGATGCCGACACCTACACCCCAGGTGAGGTCGAGCGCGACAGAGCCCGCAACGCCAGTCGCCTTTGATCGCGAGCCCCGTCGCCGCAAGGCGGCGGGGCTTCGTGGCGTCCTGGCCACCAAAACCACGCATTTCCCAACGGCTCCAAGGAACAACTCATGGCCAAGTCTTCAAGCCGCGTCAGCGATCAAGCTGTCATCCACGATCAGAAACTGGTTCGAGGCGAAGGGGGCGAGTTGCACCAAATTGCGCATGGCTCCGTTCCACCGCTCACAACAGCCCAAGGCGGGCCAGTCTCGGATGATCAGAACTCTCTGAAGATCGGTTCGCGCGGGCCGACGGTCCTTGAAGACTTTCATTTCCGCGAGAAGATTTTCCACTTCGACCATGAGCGGATCCCCGAGCGCGTCGTGCATGCACGCGGCTACGGCGCGCATGGCTATTTCGAGACCTACGAGTCGCTCGCCAAATACACTCGCGCCGACATCTTCCAGCGCGCCGGCGAGAAGACGCCGGCCTTCGTGCGGTTTTCGACGGTCGCCGGCAGCAAAGGTTCGGTCGATCTGGCGCGCGACGTGCGGGGGTTCGCGGTCAAGCTCTACACACAGGAAGGCAACTGGGACATCGTCGGCAACAACATCCCAGTGTTCTTCATCCAGGACGCGATCAAGTTTCCCGATCTAGTCCATTCCGTCAAGGAAGAGCCCGATCGTGCCTTCCCGCAGGCGCAATCGGCGCATGACAATTTCTGGGATTTCATTTCGCTGACGCCCGAGTCCATGCACATGATCATGTGGGTGATGTCCGACCGGGCAATCCCGCGCTCCTTCCGCTTCATGGAGGGTTTCGGCGTCCACACCTTCCGGATGGTCAATGCCAAGGACGAATCCACCTTCGTCAAGTTCCACTGGAAGCCGAAGCTTGGGCTTCAATCGGTGGCGTGGAACGAAGCGGTGAAGATCAACGGTGCCGATCCGGACTTCCATCGACGCGATCTTTGGGACTCGATCCAGGCCGGCAACTTTCCGGAGTGGGAGCTGCAACTGCAATTGTTCGATCAGGACTTTGCCGACAGCTTCGATTTCGACGTGCTCGACGCCACCAAACTGATTCCGGAAGAACTCCTGGCGCCGATCCCGGTCGGCCGCCTGGTGCTCGACCGCATGCCCGACAATTTCTTCGCCGAGACCGAACAGGTCGCGTTCATGACCCAGAATGTTCCGCCCGGCATCGATTTCTCCAACGACCCACTGCTGCAAGGGCGGAATTTTTCCTACCTCGACACGCAATTGAAGCGATTGGGCGGTCCGAACTTCACCCATATCTCGATCAACGCTCCTAAGTGCCCGTTCCACCACTTCCAGCAGGACGGCCATATGGCGATGCGCAATCCGGTGGGCAGGGTGAACTACCAGCCGAATTCGTTCGGCGACGGCCCAAGGGAATCGCCGCAGCGTGGCTTCCGCTCGTTTGCGGAAACCGAAGAGGGGCCGAAACAACGCATCCGCGCCGAGAGTTTCGCCGATCATTACAGCCAGGCGCGGCAGTTCTACATCAGCCAGACGCCGCCGGAGCAAGGCCACATCGCGGCCGCGCTGACCTTCGAACTCAGCAAGGTGAAGACAGCGGCCATCCGCGAGCGGATGGTGTCTCACCTCCTCAACATCGATGAAGGCTTGGCAAACAGGGTCGGCGACGGGCTGGGGCTGAAGGCGATGCCGAAACCTGCCGATGCTACCACTGCAACGCGGCAGGATCTTGCCGCAGCGCCCTCACTCAGCATCCTGGCAAACGGTCCCGATCGTTTCGAGGGACGCAAGCTCGGGATCCTCATTACCGACGGCACCGATGCGGCGCTGCTCAAGGCGCTGACGGGGGCGTTGGCGAAGGCCGGCGCCAGTTTCGAAATCATCGCCCCGAAGGTTGGCGGGGCAAAGGCGAGCGACGGCAGCCTGATCGAGGCGCAACAGATGATCGGAGGAGGCCCCTCCGTCCTTTACGATGCAGTGGCGTTGCTGCCGTCCCAGGCGGCAATCGCCGACCTGACCAAGGAAGCGACGGCGCGCGATTTCGTCGCCGACGCCTTCGCGCACTGCAAGTTCATCGGCTATGTCGAGGCCGCAATGCCCTTGCTGGAAAAGGCAGGCATTGCCGACACTCTCGACGACGGATGCGTTGCACTCTCCGGGCCCAAGGATGTTGCCAGTTTCCTGAACGTGCTCGGTGCGCTGCGCCTATGGGCACGCGAGCCCAAGGTGAAGATGTCATAGCCAGCGCGGCAACCTTCGGCGGCGGAACCGCACGCATGTGCGCCCGTCGTCCGGAGTGGGAGCACGCAATGACGAAAGAGTTCGAAATGAACGATGACACGGTGCAAAAGCAAGGACGCCAACCGCTGCAGCAGCCTGCAGAAAATACGAACCGGCGGAGGGTCAGGGGCAAGGCCTTGCGGGTCAACGAAAACAGCGTCGAAGACCGCGACCCTTCCGCTTTGCCGGCGTCGCCGGACCAGCGCTCCGGCGACCTACTCAAACCGCACAAGGTAGAGGGCAAGGCTCTGCGGGTGAACGAAAACAGCGTGGACGACCAAGAACCTGCCCGCTTACCAGTGCCTCCACACAGGGAATGATCGCGTGGGTCGTCGCTGCCGTTCGACGGCGACGACGCTAGCGCATCAGCCCTGCCGTTCGCAGGGCATCCTCGATGATCTTGGTGATGCCGGCGGCCGAGCCACGCGCATGGAGGGGCTGCGGTTCCGGAGTGGGATCGACATGGACCGCTCGTGGTTTGTCCGTCGGTCTGTAAGCCTCCAACGCGTCGCGTGACGCGGGGTCGGCTTTCGCCTCGCGCCGTATGCCTGGCTTCGCAAGGCCCCAGAAGCGGGCGATATGGCGCGTCGAGGAAATCCCGACATCCAGCATGAATGGCCCTGCCCTGCCCAAGCCATCGTCGCCGGACGTCTGGAGTGGCGTGCCATGGCCCATGCCGGCGACCGTATATTTCTCGATCAGGTCCCGGCCACTGGTGTCGCACCAGACCTGCCGTGCTTGACCATCGACCTCTTCCGTGCGTGTCGGGGCCTTGCCGACGCCATGCACCCCTTGCCATTGCGAGAGGATCGCGTCGGCATTCGAGGGCACAACTGTGTTGTCGGCTGAACCCTGCCAGACCGAAATTCTCGGCCAAGGACCGTTGTGTGGAGAGGCCTCGTTCAAGAGCCGCTGGAGATCGGCTTTGGATGGGCCACCGTGGCCCCGCATACGGTCGAAGGCTTCGGGAATGGTCGAGGCGCTGCCGTAGGCAAGCCCTGCAATGATCGCCCCGCCGGCGAACACCTCCGGGTAAGCCGCCAGCATCACTGTTGCCATGGCACCACCTGCGGAAAGACCGGTGATGAAAATACGCTTGCGATCAAGACCCTGTGCGACGACCGCCGCCTCAACCATCTGACGGATGGAACACGCCTCGCCGCTGTCGCGCCGGATATCCCCAGGCACGAACCAGTTGAAGCAAAGGTTAGCATTGTTGGGGCGTTGTTGCTCGGGGAACATCAACGCGAAACCAAGCTCATCGGCGAGTTGCGACCAGCCTGAGTGATCGTTGTAAGCATTCGCGTTCTGGGTGCAGCCGTGCAGCACGACAACAAGAGGCGCGCCTTTCGGCAGGTTTTTCGGACAATAGTATTTTGACTTCAAAGCCCCCGGATTTGAGCCGAAACCCGCTAGAGGAAGGAGATGGTCTGGCGCGCCGTGCTCGATGGTTTCAGTGAAGCGTTGTGCTCTCAGCGCAGCAAGCCGCGCGATCGTGTCGGAGATTTTTCGCAAAAGGAGCGTCCTTGGTTGTGACGTCCGAAATTGGACGGCAGCAGGTGCAACGCGATTGCCACAGTATCGTTGCTGCACTGCACAAAAATTGAAACGGGGAGGCGCGACCACAAACCAGGCGAGCCGAATCCCGCTCGATTTCCGGAAAGCAAAAAGCCCGTCCTGTGGAATGAGGAACGGGCTTTCTGGCTTCGCCCAAGCAGGGAGCTACGCAACAACTAACCTTCGGCGTCGACCGAGGTCCTGCGAACGTCAGCCGGCGCGAAAGATGGCTTCCTCATCGTCGCGCTGCCTGCCTCCAAGTAGTGCGGCAACGCTCGAGATGAAAGCGCCAATCACCATCGACAACGCCCCGACCAGCGCGAAGGTAGCGGTAGCCTTCCTGGCTGTGTCGGCCGCCTGCTTTGCCTTGATCTTTGTATCCTTCACTTTGGCGATCATGGTATCGACACGTACCTTGGCATCGGCTTCTGAAAGCCCGGTGCGCGCGGCCACAAGTTGCGTCAGATAGGCACTGTCGTCAGCCGTGACTTCGCCGCCGTTCGCCGCACTGGCGAGCAGGATGCGCGAAGCCTGCGCCGTTGCCGCCGCATCGCTCTCGGGATTGGCCGCCGCAAGCTTGGTCAGGTCGGCAGGGCGAAACAGGGCATCAACGTAGTAGGACGTGCTGTCGAATGCTCCACCGCCCTTGGTCGCGGCACCGGCCGAAGCCCCGGTCGCGGCCCCTGCGGCAACGGTCGATACTGCCTGCACTCCAGAACTCAAGGCTGCTGAAAGCGCCGAACCGAGAACGCCCGCGACAAGAAGAGTGGCGAGCGCCCAGGCTAGGAAACCGTGGGCCGTGTCGCGGAAGTAAGTTTCATCGGTGTGAACCCCCACCCATTTGGTGCGGAGTCGACCGGTGAGATATCCTCCCACGCCGGATGAAAGCCATTGCACGACCACCAGCCAGACGGCGGTAGACACCGCAAATGTCGTGGCCGACGCACCGGCGCCGGACCACGGCGAGACCATGCTGAGACCAAGCCCGGAGCCCAGCAACATCAGAATGAATGTAAGCGTCGAAGCCGCGAACGCACCCGCAATGATTGGCTCCCAGCTCACTGCTGAAGATGAGGATTCTGTTGGTGCAGAGTCCTCGGCAGTCAAATGTGTTGCCTGCATGTCAGCCCCCTACCGCGCAAACAGCATGATGAGAATGATGATCGGAATTGGAATACCGAGCAGCCAGAGCAAGATACCGCGTCCCATAGAAAATCTCCTGTGTGTTAGTAGTGACTGACTAACAATGTGGCTGGAGGTGTTCTGTTCCGTTGGCTTCGAGCACCGCCTCCAGGGGCCCTGACCAGTGAGGTTCGTGCCGTAGCGAACGCAACGTGTAGGGCGGCAGCAGATTTGTGGAAGTCGCTGCAACCAGAATTCAAACCGTGCATTTCAGTGGATGCTACTAAACGATCCAACCATGTGCTGTTTCTGCTGCGGAGCCCGCGATCACGGCTACGAGAATTGTCCGCGGTCGAGGCTAGGCAGACTGCAGCGGCCAGAGACGTCCACGTCAGAGCCTGCCGATCCGGTTCAGGGGAAACTGGATGATTTCAGGCGCCAGCAGCGAGGTTCGCTGTGAACCGATTCCTGTTTCTCATCGCTGATTTTCTCGCACGCCCTCCCGGGTTTTATTTCGTTCTGGCGGCCATGGTCCTTTGCACCTTGCTTGTACCGTTCGGGCTGACCAACGTCGTCACCTATGCCTTGTCGGTCGCTGCTATCATCATAACCGGCGTGGTTCTGATCCAAGGCTATCGCGACACCTCGGCCATCCACGCCAAGCTCGACGAGATCATTGTTGCGCTTGATGAGACAAGGAACGACGTCGTTGGCCTGGAACACGGCCAACCGCACGAAATCGACGAGAAGCTCGCTGAAATTGAGGCCGAGGCGAAGGCAGGCTAGGGGGTCTAGCGGGGAGGTGCGACGTATGCCGGTTGTCCTCCGCCGAATCGATCGATGCGCGCCTTGTCCGCATCGAATGCGCCGTGACGGGCGAACAGCTGCGCGGGGAGAGCAGAGCTGCCCGCAATGCCGCGCTCGACCTTCTTGACGAAGCAGAAGACAAATCCTCGAAGAAGCACCGCTGAGCCACCCGTCAGCTTCCGTTGGGGTAATTTGGTTCGACCGGCTGGCTGCCTTCGCCTTGAGCGGGACACTTCTCTCGGTCGCTTGCTCGAATGGAATGCTGAACCGGGAGACGCGTCTGCGACGCGAAGAGAGAACGCTTCGCCACATGTGGTCGCGGCTAAAGCTGCGACTCGACAGGAAGGTGGCGGACCAAGGCCGCTAGAGCCCGGCGAAATATTCCAGCTTCTGGTTCATGCGTATAGTCCTGAACCTTGCCCTCGTCGCATCCATGCCAGTGCAAAACATTATTTTTTAGTTCCAGCCGATAGCTGGCTTCGGGTGATATCTCTGTTTGAAAAAACTGCCGCAATTCGCCGACCAATTGCTCATCCTCAAAGAGCACTCCCATTTCCGAGTTCAAAGACACTGACCTTGGATCAAAATTGAACGAGCCTACGAAACCGGTCGAATCGTCAACGGTGAAAGCCTTTGTATGCAGACTGGCACCCTTCGAGCCGAACACCGAGATTACCGGCTGGCGACGGAATGGCTGGAGCTCGAAAAGTCTGACGCCATTCCTCAGCAATCGCTTGCGATAGTTTGCATAAGCGCCATGCACCGCGGCGACGTCTGTAGCGGCCAAGGAATTGGTCAAAACCGAAACTTCAACCCCGTTGCTGACGAGGTCTAACAGGATCGCGGACCCCCTTTTGCCTGGGATGAAATAGGGCGATGCAATTTCCAGACGGGTTCGCGCCGATTGGATGATGGGACGCAACTCTTTCATAAGCCAGCTGCGACGTCTCCAACCGCGCACCTTCTCTGGAGGATCGGAAATCACCCGAACTCGCTCTACCCAGTGCACGTCGTTGCTGGCCGCTATGAACTCGGCGATAGACCCTCTGTCACCGATCCCGTTCAAAAGCTTTGACTCGGTCTCGAGATCGCTTCCTGCAAACAAATCGGAATGGTCGTTATCAGCGACGGAACCAAGTGATTCAATTGGTTTTGCGTCCTCGCAAGCCCAGAATGCCTCAAATATTTCGGCGGTTTGCTGCACGGCAGGACCGAGGAGCAGCACATCGAGGTCGCGGAAATTGGTTTCCGCTGCGTCGAAATAGGCATCGCCAACGTTCCGCCCGCCGACGATGGCGATGTTGTCGTCAGCGATCCAAGCCTTGTTGTGCATCCTCCGGGTCAACGCAAAAAGTCGCAACAGAACTTCCACTCCGCGAAAAATGCTGCGTTGCCTGATGCCGCTCGGATTGAAGAGCTTCAATTCGATGTTTGGATGATTGCTCAGCGCTCGATATGCTGAATCGCTTTTGCGCGGATTGACGTCGTCAAGGAGCATACGGACCCGCACGCCGCGCTCAGCGGCCCGAATAACTTCCTGCAGAAGCAAGCGGCCCGTGTGATCATCGTGCCAAAGGTAGTACATGAGGTCGAGGGTTCGAACCGAACTTCTTGTCGCCAGGACGCGCACGGCGAAGGCGTCATAATTGTCCGCAACGAGCAGCAAGCCGCTCTTCCCTGCTTTGATGTGGTCGTCCGCAATTCGCGAAACGGATACGTCCATAAATTGACTACCTTTGGCGGTGATCGAAGCCGGCCTTGCTCAAATTCATAGCAAGAACCTTTCAGGGGTAATCCGGTTGCATATGCAGCTGTATAAATCCCCTGTAGGTTCAAGCGTGCCTTGATCGGCAGATGATCCGATGCGATCCGAGATAGTGGTGTACAGTGCACTTCTAGGCTGGAGATCAGATGGGGCGGTCTGGCGAGAATTCGATCCAGCGCAAGCAAGGGAGAGCCACGGTCGATGGTGGCTCATCGATGGTGAAGATTATAGCGGAGCGCCGGTCGGCGAATTACAGCCCTGGGACGAGCATGGGGCATCCTCAGTCATGAGCGGGGTGGCCGACCGCGATCCAGCTGTCGCATTACCGGAGTCACCATTACGCCGTGCATAACAATTGAACTCAGAACAGCGAAGCAGACAGTCACCCAAAGGATTGTCGCACCCTCAAATTCAGCCTGCCCGAGTGCAAATGCGAGGTAGTAAAACGATCCGAGGCCGCGGATTCCAAAAAAAGCAATCGCGGCTTTCTCCTGTGATGACGCCGGAAATCCAATTAGCCCAATCCACCCTGAGAGCGGTCGCACCACGAACAGCACTAGGGCAGTAGTGACGATCACTTGCCAGCTCAAGGCGCCAAAAATCGACCCTTCCGCGATGGCTGCCCCAAAGCAAACCAGCAGGACCATCATCAGCAACCGCTCAATCTGCTCAGCGAAGGCGTGCAAGTTCTCGTGGTACTCGTGCTGCCGCTCGACAGACCGTAGCGCCACGGCCGCGACGAACACTGCAAGGAAGCCATAGCCGTGAATGATCTCGGTCGAGCCGTATGCAAGGCAGGTGATACCGAGCGCAACAAAACCGTCTCTCGTCTCTGACAACCCCGACCGTTTCGGCAGGCGAAACGTTAGGTAGCCCATGACTTTTCCGCCCAGCCATCCAATGCCGACGCCTGCGGCAACCTTCCAGAGAACATCGACGACGAGCCAGTGTGTGAAGAAAGGCTCGCCGGACGCGCCTGACAGGGCAATTGCGATGGCCAGATAGACAAACGGAAAGGCCGCTCCATCATTGAGGCCGGCCTCGGAGGTAAGGGCAAAACGCACCTCGTCCTCCTTGCCGGATTGAGGTGGACCACCTGTATGTCACTTGCCAGAACAGGGTCAGTTGGTGCGAGAACAGCGCCAAGCAAAAGTGCGGCGCCAATGCCAAGTCCGAGAATTGACCAGCCGAGAAATGCAATTCCTGCGATCGTCAGAGGCATGGCGATGCTGAGAAGGCGCCAAGAAGACTCCCAACCCCGCCAACTCATTGGCCGGTCCAGCTTCAGGCCAGCCCCCATGAGGGCGACGATGACAACGAACTCTGTGAGACGCTCGGTTAGTATCCGGTTCTCAAGCGGATTCACCCCTACGAGCGGAGAGAATGGTGACCAAACCAAAAGAACCCCGATCCCGATGCAAATCATTGGCAACGAAAGCGGAAGCTTCCTAAGAAGCATGGGTAGCCAGGCTGTAAGGAGCACGATTGCTCCAAAAACTGCCAAGAGGAGGGCATAGGAAGGCATGTGGGTTTAGGCCGTTGAACGCATGCTCGAAAGACCCTCAAGACCTTTTGACCGTCGGAAACTTGCAGACATCCGTTGGTTTTTCAAAGGTCGACCTTGGCGTTGTCACCCACATCAGGCTTGGCTCCGGTGACAGCAGCGAACACCATCTTTGCGGTCGCGACTATCAGCCCCGGGCTGTCCCACAATTCGCCTTCGTCTGGGGTGACTGTTATTAGACGGATTTCCGGATCGTTGGCGTCCTTCCACCAAGCCTTGTCAGTCTTCTCCCAGAGTTCTGCAATTTTTTCTCTGTCATTTGTGACCGTAGCCGGACCAGAGATCGTGACATATTTGTAGTGGCTGCTGTCGCTCCAGGCCAATGTCACTTTGGGATATTTCGCAATTTGCTCGTTCTTAGCGCTGTCATCATTGACGAGGAAATAGATCGCACCTTCGTCACGGTCTACGCGCGCAGAGAGCGGCCGAGCGCGATTGTATTCGCCGTCCCACGTCACAAACATGCAGATGTCGATATTTGTGGCGAGCTCCCAGATACGGTCTGTGGCCTCGGCTGATGTAAGATCTGTCCTTTGCTCTTTACGCTTGGCCATAAGGTTCCTCCAGCGAGTGAATTGCGCTTGTACAACTCGCGTGGGGTTCCGACGTTCCAACTGCTTTCCAGCGCCCGATTTGCCGAAGGTCTTCTTCCGGCATACGTCGACCGAGATAGTAGCGACAATACGATTGGAACCAGCCGCGCGGATCGTCCGGATGTAGCCAGCCTTTAGCGCGCCATACCGAAAGCGGCTGGCTGGCATTCACGCCGAAATAGTTGAGCGCGGGATCGCTCTTGCCACAGGCGAGCTTCGCGCCCTCAAACCAGTCAGCCGGGAATTCATTTTTAGTGTCGCTCATGTACTTGCCGCCGAACACGCCGAGCCGCAACATCTCTTTCGGGGTCAGTTCCGGCCTGAACTCCGGATCGAAATCGCGGCCTGTCCGAGCGACCAGCTCGTAGCGATAGCCCCGCTGCATGCGGTCGTTAACCTGGATGATGGGGGGCCGCTTGCCCATCTCGCAACCGGCCTTGCTATTCCGGATTGAGCGTGGCGATTGCGCGGTTCAGAACCGTTGCGAAACTGACCCAGGCTAGGTAGGGCCAGAGAAGCAGGCTCGCCGGGCGGTCAATCTGCCAGAAGGCGAAAGCGGTGAGCACGATCCCGCACCAGAGAGCGACGATTACCAGCAGTCCCCCCTTCGGGCTCTCGCCTGCGAAAAAGGCAAAGGACCAGCCCGCATTCAATATGATCTGCAATAGAAACAGAGTGATCGCCGTAGCGGTCCACGGGCCGGGGGTTGGAGTGAGGATGCGGAAGAAGGAATAGGCCATCATCGCGTAGAGCAGCGACCAGACTGGCCCGAATACCGCGTTGGGCGGGTTGAACCAAGGCTTAGCTAGCCCAGCGTACCAGGTGCCAATCTTCGGCATAGTCGCGAGGTTTCCAAGGATCGCGGCTAGGGCGACTGGAACGATCGCAATGACGGTTGCTGGAAGAGTGTTCATACGCATGCTCCAGGGATAGGCGGCCGCAAAAAGGTTGCGGCCGCCTCGCCGTGTTACTTTGTAGGCGGCAGAAGGACAGTGTCGATCACATGGATCACCCCGTTAGAAGCTGAGATGTCAGCCTTGGCCACGGTGGCGGTGTCGTTAATCATAACCTTTTCGCCGGTGGTAGAGATCTTCAACGAGGCGCCATTAACGGTCTTGGCTTCGGACAGCTTCACGACGTCGGTCGCCATCACCTTCCTCGGAACCACGTGATAGGTCAGCACTGCGGTAAGCTGATCCTTGTTCTCGGGCTTTAGCAGTTTCTCCACGGTGCCGGCTGGCAGCGCGGAGAAGGCCGCATCGGTGGGAGCGAAGACCGTGAACGGACCGGGGCCCTTCAGCGTATCGTCAAGCCCTGCGGCAGTCAGCGCCGCGGCGAGAGTCTTGAAATCGCCGGCGGCAACTGCCGTATCAACGATGTCCTTATCAGCCGCATGAGCCGTTCCGGCAGCCAAGCCCACTGCCAGTGCGGCTGCGGCGACCAGATTCATAATTTCCAGTTTCATTTGCGTTCCTCCAAAATCGGACTATAGGCCCTTGGCCCACCTTTCATGTGATGCAAACACTTTTTCATACAAATCACATTTTCGTCATAAGAAATTACTTTTTACTGACAAGAAAAACGACTCAAGATAGTGTGCATGTCGGTAAAAAATGGAGGCGCAATCGATGTCCGACGCAGTCGGCGAACACCTGCGACAATACGAAATTGGCGCCAAGATCAGAGCGTTGCGCCTCGCCAAGGGCATCGGACTAGTTGAACTCGGCAGACATAGCGGTCTGTCGGCAGGACTGTTGTCCAAAATCGAGAGAGGACTGCTAGTCCCACCGCTGCCGACGCTCGTGCGAATTGCCATGGTATTTGGCGTCGGGCTCGATCACTTTTTCTCCGAGCAGGCGAGGCCGCTGGCATTTATCACCCGCAAGCAGGATAGGCTGCGTCTACCGGATGACCCGGGGCGTGAGTCGCCCGCCTATTTCTTTGAGAGCCTTGATTATCCGGCGACCGACCGGCCGATGGATGCTTATATCGCCGAATTCCACCACGTATCGACTCCACACAATCATCCTGGGCCGGAACTGGTCTATGTGATGCGGGGGCAGCTCCTTCTTCGGCTGGGGAATGCCGAATTCGAGCTAGGCTCAGGCGACTCTATATATTTCGACTCAGGCCATGAGCACAGTTATAAGTCCGAGGGTCGTGGCCCATGCATCGGACTGGTGGTGGTGGCACGAAGCGGTCTTTTCGGCACATCGCCTGCCTAACTGTCTACCGTCCGATTATGATATCGACTGCGGATGGGAAGTGCGACGCGGCAAGAGCCGCGCCACATCGCTAATACACGCTGAGACCCGCAAAAAATGGAGAAGGTTAGTTTCGGGTTCATGTCCCGCTACCATCTCCACAGCCCCCAAACTGGGGAGGCCGCTGTGATTGCCACGGTCCTCCCCTACCACCACGACTGCCCCAAGGGTTTGCCGTTCTCTTCAAGGAATGGGGCAAGGTAAGAAGCCGGTCATTGTCCTTGGCGATTGCCAAAGACCAAGGGAATCGGATCATACTCGATAGAATTCCCGATACCATTCCACGAAACGCGGAACCCCGATCTCGACCGGAATCTTCGGCTTGAAGCCGGTCGCCTCTTCAAGTGAGCTGACATCGGCGAAGGTTGCCGGAACGTCACCCGGCTGGAGCGGCATGAGGTTGCGGTTTGCCTTTCGCCCGAGTGCGTCTTCCAGCACCTCGATCAGTCGGTTCAACTGAACGGGCGAATTCCCGCCGATGTTATGGATCCTGAAAGGGGCGCTGCTTGTGGCTGGATCGGGGGCCGCACTTTTCCATTGCGGATTGGCTGTTGCGGGCTGCTGCATCACGCGGTCAATGCCCTCAACGATGTCGTCGATATAGGTGAAATCTCGCTGCATGTTGCCATAGTTGAAGACGTCGATCGGCTCGCCGGCGAGGATGGCTCTGGTGAAGATGAACAGGGCCATGTCTGGCCGCCCCCACGGACCGTAGACGGTGAAGAAGCGCAATCCTGTCGTCGGCAGTCCGAAAAGATGGCTGTAGGTATGCGCCATCAACTCGTTGGCCTTCTTGCTTGCGGCATAAAGGCTGAGCGGATGATCAGCTGAATCGTGAACGGAGAACGGCATCCGTGTGCTGCCGCCATAGATCGAGCTGGAGGACGCATAGACCAGATGGCCGACCGAGGCATGCCGGCATCCCTCCAGGATGTTGAGGAAGCCGGTGAGATTGCTTTCCGCATAGGCGTGCGGATTGGTCAGCGAATGGCGAACGCCGGCCTGGGCAGCCAGATTGACCACGATCTCCGGATTGGCCGAGAGGAGAAGCGCGGAAATGCGATCTCGGTCAGTGAGGTCGATTTGATCGAAACGAAAATTCGGAAATTCTTTCAACCGGGCGAGCCGGGCTCGCTTCAGATTGATATCGTAGTATTCATTCATGGAATCGAGGCCGACAACCTGCCGGCCATCAGCGAGGAGCCTCTGGCAGAGATGAAACCCTATGAAGCCAGCTGCGCCGGTGATCAGGATCGGCCTGGTCAATGTCAATGTCTACTCCTAGGTTGTAATCGGACCGAGCTCACAGGCTCCAATATTTAATCTCTGCAGGAACTCCATTCGGCTTGATGGCCGACTTGACGTCGAACAGTGTTCCACCTGGCCTGATCATCTGAAAAATACGGGATTTCTCACTGGATAGATATTGCTTGTGAGGAACCGCCAGAACAAGCGCCTGCAAATCGTTTATCTCGTCGAGTGGCAGGATTGTTTCACCATAGTCGCGTCGAGCGGTGTCGGCATCGGCAAGAGGATCGTGGACTTTGGGGACAATTCCGAACTGCCTCAGCTCCCTGACCATGTCGAATACGCGACTGTTGCGCAAATCCGGAACGTCCTCCTTGAAGGTCAGTCCGAGAATGCCGACGGAAGCCCCTTTGACCGGCATATCCGAACGGATCAGCTGTTTGACGACCTGTTGAGCAACGAAGGCGCCCATACCGTCATTGATGCGGCGTCCGGCGAGGATGATCTGCGGATGGTAGCCCTCGGCCTCGGCCTTGGCGGTCAGATAGTACGGATCGACACTGATGCAGTGACCACCAACGAAGCCCGGCTTGAACGGAAGAAAGTTCCATTTCGTCGACGCGGCATCAAGGACATCCTGCGTGCGAATATCAAGCCGCTCGAAGATCATTGCCAGTTCATTCATCAGCGCGATGTTGAGATCGCGCTGCGTATTTTCGATTACTTTCGCCGCCTCGGCCACCTTGATCGATGGGGCTCTGTAGATGCCGGCATCGATGATCCGGCTGTAGACGCCCGCCACGCGCTCCAGCGCCTCGGCATTCTCGCCAGAGACGACTTTGACGATTCGTTGCAGCGAGTGTTCACGATCGCCGGGGTTGGCTCGTTCAGGCGAATAGCCAAGCGCGAAGTCGTGAGGGTGCCGCAGACCCGAAATCTGCTCGATGATCGGCCCACAAAAATCCTCGGTCACACCTGGATAAACCGTCGATTCGAAGACGACGACTGCGCCTTTGCCTACCACTTCCCCGACGAGTTCGGATGCCAGCTTCAGGGGAGCAAGATCGGGGGCGCGGTTAATGTCGATAGGGGTAGGCACGGCAACAACGAAGAAAGTCGCGCCTTTCAACATTTCCCGGTCGGTCGTAAGCACGATCGACGATTCCTTGAGCGACGTGGTGTCAACCTCTCCGGTCCGATCGACGCCGTCGCGCAGCTCGCTGATCCGACGCTCGCTGATATCGAAGGCGATCGTTCCTGGGAAAATCTTTCCAAACGCGACGGCTACCGGAAGGCCGACATAGCCCAGACCGATTACGGCAATGCGTTCGGACATCCTGGATTTCCTCAGGTCGCTTAAGAATCGAGGCGCTTGTATGGCAGGCGGTGGGTTAATTCAACGATGCGCCGTTGCAAACGCGCAAGTGTCCACTCAAAAAGACATCCACCACCAATGCTGATGCATTACCTACTCATGCCGATCGATGCTGTGGATAACATCCTACAGGATTGGGTTTCAGGGACCAGGAATTTACAAGAGGCAAGTGGCCTGAAGCACGTACCGAACGAGTGATGGCTTGACGCCTGGCTTGTTGGTCCCGTTCGTCGGGCCCCTGCTCATCGCCGTTCCTTGCGTCTGGCTGTTCGCTCGCCTTGCGAGGCGCATCGGCGCTGTCTCCAAGGTCAAGAGCGACCGATGGCACACATCGGGCGAAGTCCCTCGGCTTGCAGGGCCCGCCCTACTGATCGCGATGTCCCCATGGCTTCCGGTTGGCCATATCCTCCTGCTGGCTCTTTTCTGCCTTATCGGCGCGCTTGATGATGTCCGATCCCTTTCCGCCGGCCCCAAGGCAGCAGCGTTGGCCGCCGCGGCGATACTTGCCGGCCTCATAACAGGTCTTTGGTGGGTGCCGATCGTCATTTGGATCGCCTGCAATGCGGTCAACATGCTTGATCATGCCGACGGTCTTGCCGCGAGCACGATCGCAGCCGCCTCTCTCGGCCTTGGCGGTGATGCCGGGCTGGCCTGCGCCGGTGCGTGCATCGGATTCCTTTGCTTCAACTATCCGCCCGCACGTGTCTTCATGGGCGATAGCGGCAGCCTTCTGCTCGGCGCGGCAGTCGTGCTTCACGCTTCTGAACGAGGTTTCGGCTCCTCGTTGGCGTGGCTTGCTGTCCCGCTGATCGACGCAATATTCGTTATTGTCCGCCGCCTGCGACAGGGACGACGGCCTTGGATTGGCGGCACGGACCACCTCGGCCACACTTTGCTGCGGGTCGGCGTAAGCGGTAAGATTCTGCCGGCTCTCTACGGGGTAGTGGCGCTCGCAATAGGCTTGGCATTCACTGCTTGGCAAACTTCATAGATCCAAATGGGTATGATAGTCCTTAGGCCACCGCACCCCAGCACTTCTGGTATAGCTCGCCCTTCGCTTGAACGTCCGCAGCGACGGCGCGCTTCGAGATGGCCTGGCGAATCCCACCTGTTGCCGCGGATCGAGCGCCTCGCAGACACCACAGTGAACCAATGCTTGGCATAAGGTCGGCACATCAGAATTTTGATCCATAGACGGGCTCCAGCCGGCAACGTTGCGGTTCGGCTCGGATCGCGCCTTGCGGCGCTGCAAACACAAGCGGTACAACAATTACCGGAGCGAATGCGTCCCTGGGATGGCTCAAATGTCCTCCGCCGATTCTCTCGCCGCGAGATTATTGTCGGCGACATTGATGTTCGATCGGGCGTCGTTGCTGGCGCTCGAGACTTTGGCTGCCGAATCCGACCGTCGGGTCCTGAGGCGCGGTGAGGTCCTGGTTCGCGAAGGCGATCCATCGGACAGGTTCTTCGTCGTGCTGTCCGGCCGCTTTACGGTACACAAAGAAGACCCGATTGGCTCGGTCGCCGAGATCGCACAGGGCGAACTAGTCGGCGAAATTGGTTTCTTTGCAGGGCTGCCCCGTACGGCCACTGTCCTTGCAGCGCGCGATTCGATCGTCCTTGAAATCAGTCGTAATCATTTCGAGAAGGCGACCGAGGCTTTGCCGAACCTGAGAGAGGCGGTCACAATATCCCTGGCGCGCCGGTTCGCCACGCAATCCCCGATTCTGTCACGTCTCCAGAAACCTGCCAAGATCCGAACGCTTGCCATCATTGCAGCCGGCGGAAGTCGCATCTCACCGGTTTTCATGGCGCACCTACAGCAAGAGTTCGGCGCGGTCACGCGCGCTCAGTTCGTTTCCCGGCTTGACGTCCACGCGAAGTTCGCAGGTCGTCCGATCGACGACCAGCCGGTCCTTAACTGGTTGAACGAACTGGAGGCGCAAGCTGAATTCGTTGTCTACGTCGCCGATGAAGAACCTAATGAATGGACACGAGTCTGCATTCGCCAGGCCGATACCGTCCTGTTGCTGGCGAACGCGTCCTCCTCGCCTCGCTTGAACACGTCCGAGGAATTGGCGCTATCGGTCCATCCACCATCGACCGGTCGGCTTGTCCTAATTCACGACAATCGCTCGGCTGCGGTCTCCGGCACCTCTGCGTGGCTCGATGAGCGTCCCCATGTCGGCCAGCATCATCATGTTGCGCTGGAGGACGGGGCTGATATCCAGCGCCTGGTCCGATTTATTTCCTGCAAGGCACGTGGCTTCGTGGCGGCGGGGGGTGGGTCCCTGGGCAGCGCCCATCTGGGCGTCTACAAGGCCTTCGTCGAGGCGGGCGGGCGCTTCGACTATCTCGGCGGGACGAGTTCCGGAGCGGCGATGATGGCCGGCTTCGCAAGAGGGTTGGACGCGGAGCAGATCGACCGCGGCACGCACAACATATTTGTCAAGAGTCGGGCGTTTCGGCGCCCCACCTTGCCGCGTTTCGCGCTTCTGGATCACAAAGCCTTCGATCGAGCCCTTAGGGAGGAATACGGCGACGTTCTGATCGAAGATCTTTGGCTTCCGTTCTTTGCGCTTTCGACCAATCTGAGCAGCCGTCAGCCCCATGTCCACCGTCGTGGAAAACTCTGGCAAGCCGTTCGGGCATCCGGCTCGCTCCCGGGTGTCCTGCCACCGTTCTTTACGGCTGACGGCGATATGCTGGTGGACGGCGCCATCATGAACAATTTGCCGCTGGAACAGATGAGGGAACTCAAGACCGGCCCCAATGTCATCGTGAGCTTTGGGTCCAGTGGACCGCAAAAATACCACATCGACTATGACCGCATCCCCGGAAGATCGGAACTGGCGGTCGCCCTGCTGAACCCTTTCGGCCGTGCCCACTTGCCGCAGATTCCGAGCATGCTTCAGATTATTGCCGCGAGTATGCTGGCACACGGGCCGCAGGACATCGCCGTCGGCGACGAGGATGTCTTGGTCTGTCCGCAGGTTTCGAGCACGATCGGCTTCATGGATTGGAGTCGGCATTCCGAGTTGTTTTCGGACGTCTACGACCGCACGGCGCAATGGATCGAGGAACGTCTCCGCCAGAACGACTCAGGGCTCCGGGCGGTGCTCGGTAACCCACATACTTAGCGCATCACAGCGCGATACCGGCAGCCCGAACATCAAAAAAAGCCGGGCAATGCGCCCGTGGAGGTGCAACTGGTTGCCGCGGTATAGGCGCGGCGACGACGGTGCACTCCGGCTCCTACGGGCAAGGACCAGGCGAGAGCCGAACTATTCGGCGGGATGAAGAGCGGCCACTTGAAAGCCGGCATCCATTCCCGCCGCGGTCTCGGTCAGGACATCCAGCGCGAACCCCGCCGACGCGATGTCGAAGAAAATGTCGTAGGACACCGCGCCGAAACGGTCGAAACGGGCCACAACCGCATCCAGATGCAGAGCGCGGGTCTGGGCGAGATGAGCGGGTTTCAGGCTTTCCGGCCTCAGGTCGGCCATCGAGATCCGCCGCATCAACGCGGGCGCTGCTGGACCCGATATCACGAACCACGCCCAGCCCTCGTCGCGATAGGCTTCGTATCCCTTGGACGGAATCTCACTGTCGTGCCAGGCCTTGCGCAACTCGCGCAACCGCGCGCCGCTGCCACCGGGAGGCGCCGTCAGCAGCACGTCCTGTTGGCCCAGCCGCAACACCGACGTGCCGCAAGGCAGGGTAAGCGCCGTATTCACCGCCACGGGCGCGGATAGACCTGCTTCACCGAGCCAGTCCATCGTACCTGGCCCGCGCAGCCCAAAACGCTCCGTCTGGGTACAGTCGAAAACGACGTTCTCATGCGCTCCGGGGAGCGCATCTCTCCGCGCAAGGCGTTGCGCCAAGGCGCTGTGGCGTAAGCTCGGGTCAATCTCGACTGAGACTCCAGGATGGTGGCGCGGAAGCATCCTACATCTCCTGCCGTTGGTTCTCGGGATCATAGAATGGAGTAGGCACCACTCTGGCCTCCAGTTCCTTGCCACACAGGCCGCGTATGCGGAGACTGGATCCCGGCGTCGCATCACGCGGGTCGGCATAGGCGAGCCCGATCCATTTGTTCAGGGTTGGCGAGAAGCAGGTCGATGTGACAAAGCCCACCGGCCGTCCGTCCCGCAGCACGAGGCAGGACTCCGCCAACCGGATGCCGTGCCCCTCGGGCAGTTCGAAGCCGCACAGCTTGCGCTTCAGGCCCAGCTTGCTACGCGCTTCTACGGCAGACTTCCCCACATATCGGGCCTTGGTCTTGGACAGCGCCCAACCCATGCTCAGCTCATCCGGCGCCGAGAGTGCATCGGTATCCTGCCCAATGATGATATGCCCCTTTTCCAGGCGCAGGATACGCGAGGCTTCCAGCCCATAGGGCTGCAGACCGTAGGGTGCCCCTGCCTCCAGCAGCTTTCGCCAGAGTGCAGTTCCGAAGGATTGCGGCACGTGAAGCTCGTAGCTCAGCTCGCCGGTAAACCCGATGCGCATGATGCGAGCCGGGCACGAGCCGATCACTCCGCTGCGGCCATGGAGAAAGGGGAAGCCGTCCGGTGAGAGATCGATGTCGCCTCCCAGCGCCTCGAGGACCTTGCGGGCCGCGGGGCCGGTGACATTGATCGCGGCGAAGGCGGCGGTGACGTTCTGGATATCGACCTGCATGCCCCATTGCGTGTTCAGGAACAGCATATCGGTGAAGACGCGAGCGACGGCGCCGGTGGTGGCGGTCACGTAGAATTCGGTCTCGGACACGCGGAAGGCTACCCCGTCATCGATGACGGATCCCATGTCGTTCAGCATCAGGCAGTAGCGGACGCGCCCCACCGGCTGCCTGGCATGAGCCATCGTATAGATCCGGTCGAGAAACGCGCCAGCATCCGGACCACGGATCGCCAACTTCCCCAAGGTCGAGACATCCAGCATGCCGACCTGATTGCGCACAAGCGTGACCTCGTCGCTGATCGCTTTCTTGACGTCGCGATTTCCGGCGTAGTGCAGCGGCCGCCACCATGCCCCGACAGATGCCAGTTTCGCTCCGCCGGCGACATGTTCGGCATGCATGGCGGTATGGCGGTAGGGCACATGGTTCGGGCCTGCGAGCAGGCCAAGCTTTTCAGGGCCGAAAGGCGGACGCGAGGTGGTGATCCCCACCTCGCCGACCTTGCGCCCGGTCTCTCGAGCAACGATCCGGGCCGTTGCCAGCGCGGAATGCCGCCCTTGCGACGGCCCCATGCCGACGGTCGAATAGCGCTTCACCAGCTCAAGCTCGCGATAACCGTCGCTGACGGCATTCTTGATATCCTTGATCTGCAGATCCTCGTCGAAATCCACGAAATCCCGCCCTTTGGGATGGGGGGACAGGTCTTGCAGATAATTCATCTCCGGCGCGCTGGCATCCGGGATGATGTCCGGGTGGACGCAGGCATGACCGGCGCCCTGTGCCGCGGCCGCGCCCGCGACCTCGCCGCTGCGCAGCACCGATTTCAGGTCGAAGTATCCCGCCGCCGATCCGGCAACGTGGAACGCTTCCGGCAGATTGCTTAGCACGAATTGCCGACTGGCCTCGTCAAATCCCAGCTTTGCCCCGGCATGCAAGGGGAGCTGGTAACATGGCGTGTAGCCAGCCGCGACCACCAGGTGATCGCAGTCCAGCTGTTCCGCGCCATGCTCGGGTGTGCTGAAGCGGATGGCTCGGATATGGCGATTGCCTCCGGTCCCCAATGCTTCCGTGACGGTGGCGTTCGAGATGATACGAATGCCGCGCTCGATGAGGCGCTTCGCGAGGATCTTGCCGGACGCATCGGCGGCAGGATCGAGAACGGCGAACAGCGATACGCCCGCGTCGAGAAGGTCGAGTGCAGTGAGATATCCATCCCGGTTGCCGGCAAAGACGACGGCGCGCTGGCCAGGACTAATCGCATAATGGCGCATCAGTCTCTGCGCCGCGGACGACAAAAGGATGCCCGGCAGGTCGTTGTTGCGAAACACCAATGGCTGTTCATGCGAACCCGCGGCCACCACGACCTGCTTGGCGCGAACTCGATAGAGCATCTCGCCCTGCAGCACCGGAAGCCAGTTGTCGGCAAACCAGCCATTGCATGTCGCACCGGTCAGCACCCGCAGATTGCCCAGCTTTCCGGCCGCTTCGCGCAGCGTCTTCAGGGTCGCCTCCGCCTCTGCCGTCTCGAGCCCGAAACGCGCATAGGTCAGCGCGCCACCGAGTTCCGGGTTCAGATCGACCAGCAGCACCTGTGCCCCCGCCTCGGCTGCCTTGATGGCGGCCGACAGGCCGGCCGGGCCCGCGCCCACGACCAGCACGTCGGTGTGCAGGTTTTCCTTGATGTAGTGGCCGTGACCGGCGGCCGGATCGACCTTGCCGAGGCCGGCCGACTTACGGATCATAGGCTCCCAGAATTTCAACCAGCTCTTCGCGCCGGGGCGAAAGAAGCTGCGATAGTAGAATCCGACGGGCATGAAGCGCCCCAGCCTGTCGAGCACCGCGCCACGGTCGTGCTCGGCCGTTCCACTGACGTTCTGGGCAGTGACCTTCAACCCTTCGGCAATCGGGCGCAGATCGGCACGGACATTCGGCTCATCCGGCAGCTGTACCAACGTGTTGGCATCCTGGCCGGCCATGGTCAGAATTCCGCGCGGACGGTGGTATTTGAATGAGCGCGACAGGATCCAGCGGCCGGTTCCAGCCATGGCGGAGGCAATGCAGTCGCCGGCGAAACCTTCGAGAGGACGGCCGTCGAATTCAAATCGGATCTTGCGGGCGCGATCGAGACGCGATCCCCAGGGAAGCGGCAACCGTTCGGTCATGTCAGGCGGGCTTTCGGCTGGGAAGATAGGTGGCAACAATCTGGTCGCTGACGGTGTGGCGTTCGGCGACGAACACGGTGTTGGACGGGGTGTGCCGCCACCATTCGCGCGTCACGCCGAGCGGGTTCTCGGCGTAGAACAGGGACTCGATCAGTTGCTCGGGCTGTTCGGCGCTGGCCGCGCGGACCGGCCCGAGATACTGAAATTCGGTGATGTTGCGAGGCCCATTCACCGGGCAGGTCAGAAGTTTCATCGAAGCCTCGTCAATGGCTGGCGGCCGTGGCGCCCATTTCGTTCAGCAACGCAAAGCTGTCGAACCGGCGCAGGTCGAATGGTTTCAGGACATCGGGCACGCGCCCGCTGGCGATGGTCTCGGCCATGCGCTTGCCGGCCACGGGCGTCGCCTTGAAGCCCCAGGTTCCCCATCCGCAGTCGAGCCAGTAGTTTTGCAGCGGTGAAGCGCCCATGATCGGGCTGTAATCCGGCGTCATGTCGGTGATCCCCGCCCATTGCCGCAAAAGCTTGACCTTGTGCAGGAAGGGGAAGAGGTGCAGCGCGCCTTCGGCAAGATGTTCCTTCTGGTCCAGTGTCGAGCGGGTCGACGCCAGCTGGTAGGGATCGGAGCCGCCGCCGATGACGACCTCGCCACGCGACGATTGCACCAGGTAGGTGTGCAGGTTCGCGGACGAGATGAGTATGTCCAGGAATGGCTTCAACGGCTGCGTCACCATTGCCTGAAGCGGGAAGCAGCGTATCGGCAGCTTGATGCCCGCCATGGCGGCGACCTGGCCATTGAGCCCGCCCACGGCCTGCAGCACCTGCCCGGCGGCAATCGTGCCGCGGTTGGTCTTGACGTGGGTGACCCGGTCGCCCGCGCGCACGAAGCCGGTCACCTCGGTGCGCTGGTGGATCTCCACGCCACGCTCGCTGGCATGCTTGGCATAACCCCATGCCACGGCATCATGGCGGGCAGTGCCGCCGTCGGCATGCCAGAGCCCGCCCATCACTTCGTGCTGGCCGCCGAGATCGAGGTTCAGATGCGGGCAGAGCTCCTTCACCGTCTGGACATCGACCACTTCGATGCGGGTGCCCACATGCTTGCCCATCTCGGCACGCAGATGGAAACTGCGCAGCGTCGCCTCGGAATGCGCCAGCGTCAGCTGCCCGCGCTGCGAGAACATGACGTTGAAGCCGAGATCCCGCGACATCGTCTCGAAGAGTTCGACGCCTTCCTTGTAGAAGCGGATCGATTCCTCGGTCATGTAGTTCGAGCGGATCGTGGTGGTGTTGCGCGCCGTATTGCCGCCTGCGAGATAGCCCTTTTCCAGCACGGCGATGTTGCGAATGCCATGCACGTTGGACAGGTAGTAAGCCGCCGCAAGACCGTGACCGCCGCCGCCGATGATCACCACGTCGTAGGATCGCTTCAGCTCGGGCGTCAGAGGGATATCGCGAAAGGAAGCGTGCCTGGCGAGCAGACCGTACTTCAGCAAGGAGAAAGGCATGGTTTCCTGCGGTTCAGAGGCTGGGATCGAGCCTTAGAAAACCCGCCAGGCCGGCTTGGCGCAAGAAATCGTTCTTTACCCAGTGACCTCGTTTTCGTAATGCATGGAAACTCTGAATGGGGTCTCCATGCGCAGCCTCCCCTCAAGGCGCTTCCGGGACCCTGGTCCCGCCATTGACCCTCGCATAAATCCGCTTGGATGCAACGCGCTTTAGAGCAATTCAGGCAAAATGCGCAGAGGTTTTCCGTCCGGAATTGCGTAAAAACAAAGAGTTAGAGCGGGTCGACGATCCTATCAATAGCTGAACCGCTCTAGACAAACCAATCGCTCAGCGCGTAGGCATGGATATAGTCGATCTTCATTTCCGCTGGCGTCGCGAGCCCGTCGGCGGGCGTTCCCGCGATGCCGCCAACCGCCAGATCGACCAGCATGTACATCGGGTCGTGCATGTCGGCAGGCGTTGCCGCACGGGCAACTTCGACGTCGTCGAAATACCAGACGAGTTCGTCTTCCGTCCACAGCACCCCGTATGTGTGGAACCCTTCGGTATTCGCGGCAAAGGCCGTCGAGGCCACTGTCGTTTGACTTCCCGTCTCGTTCGAGTGGCTTGTCAAAAGGAGCTTGTTTGGATCCTGACCGGTCATCTCGATGACATCCAGTTCCGGTGGCCAGGAGCCGTCCTCCGGCAGAAGCCAGAAGGCCGGCCATACGCCTTGCTTTTCGGGCATGTCGGCCCGAATTTCGAAATAGCCGTAGGTCTGTGCGAAGGATTCGTAGGTCGTCAGCAAGCCTGAGGTGTATTGATAGTTGTTTATGTAAGGCTTGATCGCCTCGGGAGCCCGGGCAGCGGTAATCGTGAGAACACCGTTATTGATGCTGAACGGGTTGACGGTACTCGTCGGTGCGTAGCTGGTATCGATATACCATTGAAGCTCATTGTTGCCCGTGAGCGAGCTGCCGTTCGCGCCTCCCCACCAGAAGTTCGAGTCCCAGGTGCCGCTCGAGCCGTTCCACAGGCTCAGCGTGTTGAACTCGTCCGCGAAGGTGAGTTCCAGATGCGACCTGTCGAGGGCCAGATCGAACTGGCTTGCAGTGAACTGGTCGACGGTCTTGTTGGCGAAGACGAGAAACTCGGTGTCGGACAGGTTAAGCCGGACGTTTGCTCCCGACTGGACCATCTTGGCCTGCACCTGCTCGAACGAGTTGAAGCCGTAGCTCCCGATGCGCACAGTATCCGTGGCGCCAAAGTCGAGGATCAGGTCACTACCGTTGCCGGGAGCCACGACGAAAGTATCCGCCCCGGATCCACCCTTGAGAACGTCATCGCCCTTCAAGCCGTCGAGTGTCTGTTGGCCGGAGCCGCCGGTAATGATGTTGTTCGCCGCGTTTCCGAAAGCATAGTGTTTGTCGCCCGTGACCGTCAGGTTCTCGAAATTCGCTGGCAGCCTGTAACTCATCCAGGTCGAGATGGTGTCGACACCCTCATTGGCCAGTTCGACCGCCTTGTTCTTCGTGGAATACAGATAGTAAATGTCGTCGCCCTTGCCGCCATACATCGTCACGCTGACGCTGGCGTCGCCGTAGATCGAGTCGTTGTAGATGCTGCCATAAAGTGCCGGGCCGGAATTCGTCGCCGAGTACCACTTTGTCGAGGACCCGCTGTAGGGGAGTGCGACGCCCTTGGCGTTCAGGACGGTGGCCATTCTGGTCTCCTCGTCTCGCTTCGATGCAGGCCCTAGCATCTATGGCAAGCAAGAGAAGCCAACCCCTTATTTGGTCGTCGACTTAGGAGAGTTACCAGGAACTTAACACGCAGGTTGTCCGGCCGCCCTCATTGCCTTGAATGCATAAGGATTGCGCCGCCAGCACTTTTTTTGGTCACGAGTCGGTGCAATCCGTGCGTCGCGACTGCGGCTTGGATGGACATCCCATCTAACGGTGGTTGCCCATGCTGGCATACATGCCGGTGGTGCGGAATTGCGTCGGGTTGGTGCCGTACAAGCGGCGGAAGACTTTCGAAAAGTAGTTGGCGTCTTCGAAGCCGCACATGATGGCCACCTCCTTCACCGGCAGGAAATCGGCTTTCGTCAAGAGTTTCGCCGCCCGCTGCAGCCGCTGCTGCAGCACGAATTCGGCGGGTGGAATGCCTTCGCTCTCGGCAAAGCAGCGCGAGAAATGCGCACGGCTCAGCCCGCTGATCTCGGCGAGATCGGCAACGCGGAGCGGCCTGTCGAGATTGGCCTTGATGTAGTCGACCACCGGCTGCATGGCACTCTTCTCGTCGGCAAAGGCATGCGAGCCGAAGACATCGTCATAGAGCGCCATCGCCGCCTCGTAGGCCACGGCCGACGCAGCTCCGGGCGTGACCGCTCCCGTGATCAGGCGCACGCTGCAGTCGGCGAGATGATCGATCGTCGACGGCTGCAGCCGCAGCACCGGACCAACCGCGGAAAGGATCGACTTGTGGATGCGCAGCGCCTCCTCGCCGTTCATCGAAATCCAGAAATATTCCCAGCGTTCGCCCTTGGCGAGCCAATAGCGGTGGTTGTGCGGCACCAGGACCAGCAGCGTATCGCCCGTTTGCAGGCGGTAGTTCCGGCTCTCGTAGCGCAGCCGGCCAGTGCCGCTGATCGTATGCTGGAGCACCGTAAACGGCGTCTGGCCGCGCCTGCGCCCGTCCCAGTCATAGACCTCGTTCTCGCGCACTTCATAACCGGCGCTTGTCGGCATGGTGTGCAGGCGCTGGCGGCCGCGCGGCAGCGAGACGGTCCTGGCCGACGGCCCGGTGTCGATCAACTTTCGCAGCACAAAATTACCCCTGAAAGCATAATCCTTCTCTGGTCGCTTGCTCGATTAGGCGCATAATGCGTTACGAAAAGCAAAACCAACCGCAGTGCAAAACAAATAGCGGTCGAGGAACGGACAGGAGGAGACGCCGGATTCCGGCTTGTCTTGGCCACATGCCCCGGCATGTGGATCGGACCTCTTTTCACCGCCCTTGCCCAACTTTTTTCGAGGCCAGGCAGATGAGTTTCAAGATCGCTATCATCGGCGCGGGGAGCGTCGGCTTCACCAAGAAGCTCTTCACCGACATCCTGTGCGTTCCCGAATTCCAGGATATCGAATTCGCGCTGACCGACCTCAGCGACCACAACCTCCAGATGATCAAGGCGATCCTCGACCGGATCGTCGAGGCCAACAGACTGCCCACGAGGGTCACGGCGACCACCGACCGTCGCAAGGCGCTCGAAGGCGCCCGCTACGTGATCAGCTGCGTGCGGGTTGGCGGGCTCGAAGCCTATGCCGACGACATCCGCATTCCCTTGAAATATGGCATCGACCAGTGCGTCGGCGATACGATCTGCGCCGGCGGCATCCTCTACGGCCAGCGCAACATTCCGGTCATTCTCGATTTCTGCAAGGACATTCGCGAGTTTGCCGAGCCTGGCGCGAAATTCCTGAACTATGCCAACCCGATGGCCATGAACACCTGGGCGGCGATCGAATATGGCAAGGTCGATACGGTCGGCCTCTGCCACGGTGTCCAGCACGGCGCCGAACAAATCGCCGAAGTGCTCGGCGCCAAATCCCACAGCGAACTCGACTACATCTGCTCCGGCATCAACCACCAGACCTGGTTCATCGATCTTCGCCTCAACGGCCGCAGGATCGGCAAGGACGAACTGGTCGCCGCTTTCGAGGCGCATCCGGTCTATTCGCAGCAGGAAAAGCTGCGCATCGACGTCCTGAAGCGCTTCGGCGTCTATTCGACCGAAAGCAACGGCCACCTGTCCGAATACCTTCCCTGGTATCGCAAGCGGCCCGACGAAATCACCCGCTGGATCGACATGTCCGACTGGATCCATGGCGAGACCGGCGGCTACCTGCGCTACTCGACCGAAACGCGCAACTGGTTCGAGACGGAATTCCCGCAGTTTCTCGAGGCGGCATCGAAGCCGATCGACCCTGCCAAACGCTCCAACGAGCATGCCAGCCATATTCTGGAAGCGCTGGAGACGAACCGCGTCTATCGCGGCCATTTCAACGTCAAGAACAATGGCGTCATCACCAACCTGCCGCAGGACGCGATCATCGAGTCGCCCGGCTTCGTCGATCGCTTCGGCATCAACATGACCTCTGGCATCACGCTGCCGGAAGCCTGCGCCGCCACCTGCATTTCCTCGATCAACGTCCAGCGCATGTCAGTGCATGCGGCGATCAGCGGCGACATCGACCTGCTGAAGCTCGCCGTGCTGCATGATCCGCTGGTCGGTGCCGTGTCGACGCCGGAGGAAGTCTGGCAGATGGTCGACGAGATGGTCGTCGCCCAGGCCCGCTGGCTGCCGCAATACGCAGATGCAATTCCGGCCGCCAAGGAGCGGCTATCGAAATCCAAGATCCGGACCAGGGAATGGGCGGGTGCCGCGCGGCGCGACGTCCGCTCGATCGAGGAATTGCGCGCCGAAAAAGCGGCCCTGAAACAGGCCGTCTGAGTTTCACGCAGCATAGCGGCGAATTTCCGGGAGGAAGACGCAGCCACAGCGCATGCAATTCGTTCGAGGAGAAATGGAGCGGCGTAAAGCACGCTCCCAACAAATGGGAGGAAAGACGATGAGGAATTTCCGCAACATCAGCATTTTAGCAGGGCTGGCGCTGAGCGTATCCGCCACGGCGCTGAGTGCCTACGCATCCGAACCGACCGTGCCGCCGGCGCCGGCGCAATTCCCCGCCGAAGGGAAAATCAAATATGTCGCGCGCGACTCCATTCTGGAGTTCAAGGCGCTGCCCGAGTACCACGAACCCGACTGGGTCACCGAGAAATACGTCAAGGCCGGCAAGCTGCCACCCGTCAAGGATCGGTTGCCGAAGGAGCCGCTGGTCTTCAAGACCGGCAACATGCCGGACGGCATCGGCGTCTATGGCGACACCATGCGCCATGTCATCGGCGGCCGGCCGGAAGGCTGGAACTATGGCGCCGGCCAGACGCAAGGCTGGGGCGGCATCGATATCGGCCTTTCCGAATGCCTGACCCGCACCGCGCCGCTGTTCCAGGTCGAGGCCAAGGACACCGAGCCGCTGCCGAACCTGGCCAAGAGCTGGGATTGGTCGACGGACGGCCACAAGCTGACCATGCATCTGATCGAAGGCGCGAAGTGGTCGGACGGCGTTCCCTTCAATGCCGACGACGTCATGTTCTACTGGGACGACGAAGTCGTCGACCCCAATGTCTCGCCGCTCAATGGCGCCACCCCGGAAACCTTCGGCGTCGGCACGACGCTGAAGAAGATCGATGACTACACCGTCGAATGGACCTTCAAGGACGCCTTCCCGAAGCAGTACCTCTACGCCATGGCCTACGGCACCTTCTGCCCGGGTCCGGCGCACATCCTGAAGCCGCAGCATCCGAAATATTCGAAGAACACCTACGAGCAGTTCAAGAACGCCTTCCCGCCGGAATACATGAACCTTCCCGTGATGGGCGCCTGGGTGCCGGTTGAGTACCGCCCGGACGACATCATCGTCATGCGCCGCAATCCCTACTATTGGAAGGTCGACGAGAAGGGCAACCAGCTCCCCTATCTCAACGAACTGCACTACAAGCTGTCGACCTGGGCCGACCGCGACGTTCAGGCGGTGGCGGGGTCGGGCGACTTTTCCAACCTCGAACAGCCGGAGAACTTCGTTGCCTCGCTGAAGCGTGCGGCGGATAAGGATGCGCCGGCCCGCCTTGCCTTCGGCCCGCGCCTGATCGGCTACAATCTGCGCATGAACTTCTCGGCCAATGGCTGGGGCAACCCGGATGAACGCGGCCAGGCAATCCGCGAACTGAACCGCAACGAGGACTTCCGCAAGGCCGTCACCATGGCGCTCGACCGCAAGGCGCTCGGCGACTCGCTGGTCAAGGGTCCGTTCACAGCGATCTATCCGGGCGGCTTCTCCTCGGGCACCAGCTTCTATGACCGCAATTCGACCGTCTACTATCCATTCGATCTCGAAGGCGCTAAGGCGGAACTCGCCAAGGCAGGCCTGAAGGACACGGATGGCGACGGCTTCGTCAATTTCCCGGCTGGCACCGCCGGCGGCAAGAATGTCGAGATCGTCATGCTCGTCAACAACGACTACACCACCGACAAGAGCCTTGCCGAAGGTGTCGTCGGCCAGATGGAAAAACTCGGGCTTCGGGTGGTGCTGAATGGGCTGAACGGTACCCAGCGCGACGCCTCGCAATATTCCGGCCGCTTCGACTGGCTGGTAAGGCGCAATGACCAGGAGTTGACGTCTGTGGTGCAGAACACCGAGCAGCTTGCTCCTGTCGGCCCGAAGACCAGCTGGAACCACCGGGCGCCGGAAAGCGGCGAAGTCGACCTGATGCCGTTCGAGAAAGATCTCGTCGACATCGTCAACAAGTTCGTCGCGTCCGACGACAATGACGAGCGCGCCAGCCTTATGAAGCAGTTCCAGAAGATCTCGACGGAACATGTCTACAATGTCGGGCTGACCGAATATCCGGGCGCATTGATCATCAACAAGCGCTTCTCGAATATCCCGCAGGGAACGCCGATCTTCATGTTCAACTGGGCTGAGGACACAATCGTCCGCGAGCGGGTCTTTGTCGCCGCCGACAAGCAGCAGAAATACGAACTGTTCCCCGAGCAATTGCCCGGAAAGCCCGGGGACAAGGGTACGACGAACTGAGTTTCCTCCCTGACTGCGAAGTACCCTGGCCGCGCTGCGGCGCGGCCGGGGTCAACGATACCTGAACCCGAGAGCAAGGAAGAGAAACGGTCCGATGCTGCGATTCCTGATGATACGCATAGCATCCGCAATACCGGTTCTCGTCATTCTGAGCCTGGTCACCTTCGCCATCATCCAGGCGCCGCCCGGCGACTACGCCGACTACATCCGCTCCCAGCTCATCAACCAGGGCGGAGCCTCCTTCGCCGAGGCCGACGCGCAGGCACAGGCCTACCGGGTCGAGCACGGTCTCGATAAGCCGATGCCGGTCCAGTATTTCAACTGGATCACCGGCATCGTCACCCGCGGTGATTTCGGCTACAGCCTCTACTACAACAAGCCGGTCGCCGACGTTGTCGGCGAACGCCTGCCACGCACCTTGCTGCTCGCGCTTGTCTGCCATCTGTTAGCTTCGGTTCTGGGCATCACATTCGGGATCTGGGCGGCGACCAGGCAGTACAGCTGGATCGACAGCGCGCTGTCGGCCGTCTCCTTCCTCGGCATGACGGTGCCGCGCTTCCTGATGGCGCTGATCATCGTCTATCTGCTGGTCTTTCAGTTCAACGTGTCCGAGATCGGCAGCTTTTTTTCCCCGCAGTATGGCGGCGCGCCTTGGTCCTGGGCGAAGTTCGTCGACCTCGTCAAACATGTCTGGCCGGTGGTGGCGATCGCCACCTTCGGCGGGCTCGCCTACAACATGCGCGTCATGCGCGGCAATCTGCTCGACACGCTGAACGCGCAATATGTCGAGACCGCCCGTGCCAAGGGCCTGAGCGGCAGTGCGGTGGTCATGCGCCATGCGGTGCCCAATGCGCTGCATCCATTGGTAATGTATCAGGGCGTGGTGCTGCCCTACATGCTCACCGGCGAGATCGAGACCGCGATCATCTTCGCCCTGCCAACCGTCGGTCCGGCGATCGTCGGTTCGATGGCGGTCGGCGACGTCTATGTCACCGCGACCTTCATGATGGTGCTGTCGGCGACGCTGATCGTCGGCAACATCATCGCTGATATGCTGCTCGCCCTGCTCGACCCCCGTGTCCGCCAGTACGGAGGCGCCTGAGATGCTTGCCCGCGAGCCCTCGCTGCCGCCACCGCCCGAAATATCGGTCGAGAAAGAGAAACGGCCACACGGCAATGAGAGCTATCTCGCGCTCGTCTGGCGCCGCCTGAGACGATCCTGGACCGGCATGGCCGGGCTCATCCTCGTCGTGCTGCTGGTCCTGATGGCGGTGTTTGCCGATTTCTTCGCACCCATGGACCCCAAGGTCACCGACGTCGGTTTCGCCCCGCCGCAAATGATGAGCTTCCATGACAAGGACGGCAATTTCGTTTTCCAGCCGCGCGTCTATGCGCTGGCGGATTCCGCGGAGCTCGACCCCGTCACCTTCCAGCCGGTCGTCGGACCGGACTATGACAATCCGCGCCTGCTCGGCTTCTTCGTCAAGGGCGCCGACTACAGGCTGCTTGGCCTGATCCCCGCGAACCGGCACTTCTTCGCCTCGACCGACGGCCAGCCGGTGCATTTCCTCGGCACCGACAAATTCGGCCGCGACGTGCTGGCCCGCGCCATCTATGGCTCGCGCATTTCCTTGATGATCGCGCTGACCGTGGTCTTCATCGTCACCGTGATCGGCACCACCGTCGGCATGGTGTCGGGCTATTTCGGTGGCACGTTCGATGTCTGGGTGCAGCGCTTCGTCGAACTGGTGCTCGCCTTCCCGCAATTGCCGCTCTATCTCGCGCTGACCTCGCTGGTCCCGGTGACGGCGCCGACCAATGTCTTCCTCGCTTTCGTCATCATCATCATGTCGGCGCTCGGCTGGGCGCAGATGTCGCGTGAAGTCCGCGGCAAGACGCTGGCGCTCGCACGCATAGACTACGTTCGCGCAGCGATGGCGGTCGGCGCCACCGATCGTCGCATCATCATGCAGCATATTTTCCCGAACGTGATGAGCCACGTCATCGTCGCCGTCACCCTGGCGATCCCGAGTGTCGTGCTGCTTGAATCGTTCCTGGGCTTTCTCGGTTTCGCCGTGAAGCCGCCGCTGATCTCATGGGGGCTGATGCTGCAGGACACCGCGACCTACTCGGTCATCGGCACCTATCCCTGGATCCTCGCCCCAGTCGGCTTCGTGCTTGTGACCGTCTTCGCCTTCAACGCGCTTGGCGATGGGCTGCGCGATGCAGTCGATCCGTATTGAGGGGGATGTGATGGCTGTCGCGCTCGTCAATACCTTCGCACCGCCTGTCCGGCTCGACCATGCCGGGCGTTCGGAAAACCCTGTCATCGATGCCCGTAGCATCGCCGTCGACTTCAAGGTCGAGGACGGTATGGTCCAGGCCGTCAAGGACATCTCCTTCCAGCTCTATCGTGGCGAGACCATCGCCATCGTCGGCGAATCCGGTTCGGGCAAATCGGTGACGGCGCGCACGGTCATGGGCCTGCTGTCCAAACGCGCGGTCGTGTCGCCGAAATCGACCGTCGAATATGACGGGCAAAACATCCTGAAGTTTTCCGAGCGGGCCCGGCGCAAACTGCGCGGCGACCGCATCTCGATGATCTTCCAGGAACCGATGAGCTCGCTCAACCCGATCTACACGATCGGCAGCCAGATCGTCGAAGCAATCCGGGTGCATCGCAGGACGAGCCGCAGGCAGGCAGAGGCACGCGCGCTCGAACTTCTGCAGCAGGTGCAGATCCCCGACCCCGCGGCGCGGCTGAAACAATATCCGCACCAGCTTTCTGGCGGTCAGCGCCAGCGTGTGATGATCGCCATGGCTTTAGCCAACGATCCGGACGTGCTGATCGCCGACGAGCCGACGACAGCGCTCGACGTCACCGTCCAGGCGCAGATCCTCAACCTCATTCGCAACCTGCAGCAGAAATTGCGGATGGCGGTGATCCTGATCACCCACGACCTGACCGTGGTGCGCAAGTTCTCCGACTACGTCTACGTCATGCAGCACGGGGCGATGTGCGAGCACAATGTGACGGAAAGGCTTTTCGCCAGTCCGCAGCATCCTTACACACAGCACCTGCTTGGGTCCGAGCCGCGCGGCCAGGCCAATCCGCTGCCGGAAGGGTCCGACATCATTCTCGATGCCAAGCGCGTTCGCGTTTCCTTCATGCTGCGGCATGGCACCTTCTTCAAGCCTGACTGGCGCGAACTCGTCGCCGTCGACAGTCTCGACCTCACCCTTCGCCGCCACGAGACGCTGGGGCTGGTCGGCGAATCCGGATCCGGCAAGACGACTTTTGGCGAGGCGCTGCTCAGGCTCAACAACGCCACCAGCGGCGAGATCCATTTCGACGGCCAGCCCATCCATGGCAGATCGCGATCGCAGATGCGGCCTTTGCGCTCGCGCATGCAGGTCGTATTCCAGGATCCGTTCTCATCGCTCAACCCGCGCATGACGATCGGCCAGATCATCGAGGAAGGGCTGATTGTCAACAGCATCGGCGCCACCAGGAACGATCGCATCGAACGGGTGCGCGATGCGCTGGTCAGCGCCGGCATGCCGGGCAACATCCTGTCGCGCTTCCCGCATGAGTTTTCCGGCGGCCAGCGCCAGCGCATCGCCATTGCCCGCGCCATCGCGCTGGAGCCCGAATTCATCGTGCTCGACGAGCCGACATCGGCGCTCGACCTCTCGGTCCAGGCGCAGATCATCGAACTGCTGCGCAAGCTGCAGCGCGAACGGGGTCTCAGCTACCTCTTCATCTCGCACGATCTCAAGGTCGTGCGGGCGCTCTGTCACCGCGTGATCGTCATGCAGCACGGCAAGATCATGGAAGAAGGCCCCGTCAACGAAGTTCTATCCAATCCCAAAACCGCTTACACGGAACGGCTCGTCAAAGCCGCTTTCGAGGTAGCCTGATTGCATATGCCGGAGACTGTTATGGCAAGAAATCCCAAGATCGCATTCATCGGAGCTGGCTCCACCGTTTTCATGAAAAACATCGTCGGCGACGTGCTGCAGCGTCCCTCGTTGTCCGGTGCGACGATCGCGCTGATGGACCTCAACCCGCAGCGCCTCGAAGAGAGCGCCATCGTCGTCAACAAGCTGATCTCGACGCTCGGGGTAAAGGCCAAAGCCGAGACCTACACCGACCAGCGCAGAGCGCTGGCGGGTGCCGATTTCGTCGTCGTCGCCTTCCAGATCGGCGGCTACGTGCCGTGCACGGTCACCGACTTCGAAGTTCCGAAAAAATACGGCCTGCGCCAGACCATCGCCGACACGCTCGGCGTCGGCGGCATCATGCGTGGCTTGAGAACAGTGCCGCATCTGTGGAAGATCTGCGAGGACATGCTCGCCGTCTGCCCGCAGGCGATCATGCTGCAGTATGTGAACCCGATGGCGATCAATACCTGGGCGATCGCCGAGAAATACCCTGACATCAAGCAGGTCGGCCTTTGCCATTCCGTGCAGGGCACTGCGATGGAGCTGGCGCACGATCTCGACATTCCCTACGAGGAAATCCGCTACCGCTCGGCCGGCATCAACCACATGGCATTTTATCTCAAGTTCGAGCATCGCCAGCCGGACGGCTCCTACCGCAACCTCTATCCGGATCTCGTGCGCGCCTACCGCGAAGGCCGCGCGCCGAAACCCGGCTGGAATCCGCGCTGCCCGAACAAGGTGCGCTACGAAATGCTGACGCGCCTCGGCTATTTCGTCACCGAAAGCTCGGAACATTTTGCCGAATACACGCCCTATTTCATCAAGGAAGGGCGCGAGGATCTGATCGAGAAATTCGGCATCCCGCTCGACGAATATCCGAAGCGCTGCATCGAGCAGATCGAGCGCTGGAAAGGACAGGCGGAAGCCTACCGCTCCGCCGAGAAGATCGAGGTCGAGCAGTCGAAGGAATACGCCTCCTCGATCATGAATTCGGTGTGGACGGGCGAGCCCTCCGTGATCTACGGCAACGTCCGCAACAATGGCTGCATCACCTCATTGCCCGAAAATTGCGCGGCCGAAGTGCCGTGCCTCGTGGATGCCTCCGGCATCCAGCCAACCTTCATCGGCGCGTTGCCGCCGCAGCTGACGGCGCTGATCCGCACCAACATCAATGTGCAGGAACTGACGGTCCAGGCCCTGATGACGGAGAACCGCGAGCATATCTACCACGCGGCGATGATGGACCCGCACACGGCGGCCGAACTCGACCTCGACCAGATATGGTCGCTGGTCGATGAACTGCTCGCGACGCATGGCGACTGGTTGCCCGCCTGGGCGCGCAAGACGCCCGGGGTCCGGGCGGCCTGACAATTGCCGCCAATCAGACCGGCTGGTCCCTGCTGCCACGCGTCGCATGGAATGCATGGCTAGGTCTGGATCAGCCCAGTTCCAGGGTCGTGATCCCGAACACCTTTGACGAGGCAATCCTGGGCACGGCTCCCCGGTACATGCGGGTTGTCGTGAAGCCTGGTCTCAAGCCGCCCGCCTGAAGCGCGGCGATGAAACCGCTTTTGGCCGCCGGCACGTCGATGTGAAGCGCGTCCCCCGCCATCGGCGTTGCCAGCACCCCTAGCAACTGCAAAGCGACGTGCGTGTCGTCGGCGAAGAGCGGTCCGACCTTGAACCCCTCCTTGCACTGGCGAGCTACGCCATAGCCGCAAACCCTTCCCGAATTCACCGCCACAAACCCGACACGCGGCGGCTGCAGCCATCCGCCGAGAAAAGCTTGCCGCGGCGCCGGGAAACAGCCGCGGTCATAAGCCAGGATGTCGGCGATGGGCTCGGCCGCCACCGGTCTGATGTTACCACCGCCGGCGAGGCCGGCGACACGCCCGCTGTAGCGGACGGTCTCATAGGCTGGCACGAACCCCATGCGCCGGTAGTTGGCCCGCTGCTCTGCGACGCCGTCGAGCCCGACACTGCGGTTGCCGAGCCGCACCATGCCGGCGTCCCAGACCGCCTTGCCATGCCCCTCGCCGCGCCGGTCCGGGCGGCAGATATAGAGGCCGATGAAGCCGAAGCCGGCGCCGTAGCCGACGGCCGAAATGCCGGCCACCATCTTGCCATCGACGAAGGCGCCGATGAAACCCTCGGGGTCGGCCGCCTGGAATACGGCGGCATCGCCGAGACCGGGATTCCAGCCCTCGGCCGCCGCCCAGTCGACAAGCGTTTCAACCTCCTTTGAGGTCAGGGTCCGGATCGTTCGGGGCATTTGCGATCACTCGGCGGCGACGGCACCAGGGGCAAAGGATTCCAATGCGCCACGATAAGGCTTTGCCAGCGGGTTTGCATAGGCACCGCGTTTGGATGTCGACAGGCCAAGTGCAATCAGCGCCTCTGCCTGTTTGACGGCGGCGCCGACGCCGTCGATCACCGGAACGCCGAATTCCCGCTGCAGCTCTGCCGCGAGATCGGCCATGCCGGCGCAGCCGAGCACGATCGCCTCGGCGCGATCCTCGTCGAGCGCGCGCGCAATCTCGCCGCGCAGTTTCTCGGCCGCGCCCGAGGCCGGGTCCTCAAGCGCCAGCACCGGAATGTCGGCGGCGCGAACGCGCGCCCGGCCGGCCATGCCGTAGCGCTGCACCAGCGCCTCGACGGGAACCCACGACCGCTTGGTCGTCGTCACGACGGTGAAACGCTGGGCGATCAACGACGCTATGCTGAGCGCCGCCTCGCAAATGCCGACGACCGGGATGTTAGCCATGGCGCGCGCGGCGTCCAGCCCGGTGTCGTCGAAACAGGCGATAATGGCCGCCTGCGCGCCCGCGCGCTCGCCCGCGGCGATCTCGACCAGCAGGCCCGGTACGGCCAGCGCCTCGTCATAATAGCCTTCGATCGACACCGGCCCCATGGATGAGGTGACGGCGACGACTTCGGTCCAGGCGCTGGCGACAGATCGCGCGGCGGCGCCGATCGTTGCGGTCATGCTGGCCGTGGTGTTCGGATTGACGACAAGGATCTGCACTGCGGTTCTCAAACCCTTGCCCGGCGGCGGCCGACATAGAGGATGGCGCCGAGCGTCAGCAGGATCACCAGGAAGGAGAATACGGTTGTCACCGTGCCCAGCGCGTAGAGCACCGGCGTCGTCACATTCGTCGTCATGCCGTAGATTTCGAGCGGCAGCGTGTTGAACGTGCCCGAGGTCATCAGCGTGCGCGCGAACTCATCATAGGAGAGTGTGAAACCGAACAGGCCGACACCGATCAGGCTGGGCGCGATCATCGGCAGCACGACATGGGCGAAGGTCTGCCAGGAAGATGCCCCGAGGTCGCGCGCGGCCTCCTCATAGGCCGGCGAGAAGCGGTTGAAGACGGCAAACATGATCAGCACGCCGAACGGCAAGGTCCAGGTCAGATGCGCGCCGAAAGCGGATGTGTACCAGGCCGGCCGAAAGCCGATCTGCTGGAAGACGACGCCGATGCCGAGGCTGATGATGATCGACGGCACGACGAGGCTGGCGACAGCCAGATAGAACAGCGCCGTCGCGCCACGAAACTTGCGGCGGAAGGCGAGGCCCGCCAGCAACGACACCACAACGGTGACGACCATCACCATCACCCCCAGCACCAGCGAACGCTTGAAGCTGCCGCCGAAATCGCCGACCGCCTGGCGTTCGAACAGATTGGCGAACCAGTGCAGTGACACACCGTTGAGGGGAAAGGTCAGGCCGCCATTCTCACCCTGGAAGGACAGGATCAGGATCGCCGAAAGCGGGCCGTAGAGGAACAGCACGAACAGCGCGAAGAAGACCGCCAGCACGTGGAATTCGAGGGTGCGCTTCTCGTGGTTCACGTCAGAGCTCCTTGCGGATGTCGACGATGCGCAGGATGCCGGCGACCATCAGCAGCACCAGCACCAGGAGCACCACCGCGTTGGCGGCGGCGGCCGGATATTGCAGCAGCGACATCTGGTTCTTCATCATCAGCGCGACCGAGGCGCTCTGCCCGCCCGACATCACCTGCACCGTCGAGAAGTCGGCCATGACAAGCGTGACGACAAAGATAGTGCCGATCGCCATGCCGGGCTTGGCCAGCGGGATGACGACGTTCCACAGCACCTGCCAGCCGGACGCGCCGGCGTCGCGCGCGGCCTCGAACAGCGAGCGGTCGATGCGCATAAGCGTGTTGAAGATCGGCGTCACCATGAACAGCGTGTAAAGATGCACCATGGCGAGAACCACGGCGAATTCGGAATAGAGCAGCCATTCGATCGGCTTCGGCACCAGGCCCATATGCACCAGCGTCGAGTTGATCAGCCCGTTGCGGCCAAGCACCGGGATCCACGAGATCATGCGGATGATGTTGGAAGTGAGGAACGGCACCGTGCAGACCAGGAACAGCACCATCTGCATGGCCGTGGTGCGGATGTGAAAGGCAAGGAAATAGGCGACCCAGAAGCCGATGAACAAGGTCAGCGCCCAGACCATGACGGCGAATTTGATGGTGTTGAGATAGGTCTTCCAGGTGACCCAGGAACCCAGCACGTCGGAATAATTGGTGGTCAGGAAATCCGGATACATGGCGGCGAAGTCGTAGTCCCAGAAGGAGACGACGACGATCATGACGATCGGCAAAAGCAGGAACGCGCCGAGGATCAGCGCCAGCGGCGCCGACTGCAGATACGGCGCGACGGCGCCGAACGAGAAGCGGCGGCGTCTGGCAGGCTTGGCCACCGTCGTGGCCGCAGGCTGGTCGAGAGCCACGGTCATGGGGAAAGGCCTCCTGACTCGCAATCCTTCGCGCCCTCCTCTGTCCTACCGGACATCTCCCCCACGAGGGTGGAGATTGAACTCTCACAACTGCCTTCGCCAATCTCCAACGTTGCTAAGGAAGAGCCGGCCATGAAGCTGCCAATCTCCCCCCTCGTGGGGGAGATGTCCGGTAGGACAGAGGTGGGCGCGAAGGATCGCAGCATCACAGTGAACGCGTCCGCTTTACGCCGCGATGAACTCGTTCCAGCGCTTCACCATGTAGCGGTCCTCGTCCATCACCGAGTTCCAGCAGGCGACCCTACCCATGCGCTCTTCGAAAGAGCCGCCGTCGCGAACCGCGCCGGCCTTTTCCATAACGGTGCCGTCGGGCGCCTTGATCTCGCCCTTGGCCGGCTTGCCCTCGATCCAGTAGCCCCATTCGTCCTCGGACATGAACTTCTTGGCCGAGACCATGTTGGCCGAGTAATAGCCCTGGCGGTTGAGATAGCCGCCGACCCAGCCCGACGTGTACCAGTTGATATATTCATAGGCCGCATCGAGCTCAGCACCCTTGAGATGGGCAGCAAGGCCAAGGCCGCCACCCCATGAGCGATACCCTTCCTTGAGCGGCTGGAAGCGGCAGGGGATGCCCTTGGAGCGCACGGCGGCGACGGCAGGCGACCACATCGACTGGATCACTACTTCGCCCGAAGCCATCAGGTTGACGCTCTCGTCGAAGGACTTCCAGAAGGCGCGGAACTGGCCATCCTGCTTGGCCTTGATCAGGAAGTCGATCGTCTTGTCGATCTCTTCCTTGGTCATGTTGCCCTTGTCGGCATATTTGATGTTGCCCATGGCTTCCATGATCATCGCCGCGTCCATGATGCCGATCGACGGGATGTTGAGAATCGCGGTCTTGCCCTTGAAGGCCGGGTCCATGATGTCGGCCCAGGTGGTGATGTCGCGGCCGACGAGGTCGGGGCGGATGCCGAGCGTATCGGCATTGTAGATGGTCGGCACCATGGTGAACCAGTTGGTCGGCGCCTTGGCGAAGACCTTGCTGTCCTGCGCCTCGACGTAGCCGACCGTGTGCGGCGCCGTGCCCTGGGCAATGACGCTGTCCGGCGTCAGCTTGCCGGTTTTGAAAAGCGGCACCAGCTCGTCGTAATATTTCAGCTTGCTGACATCCATCGGCTGCAGCACGCCGGTGGGGAACACCTTCTTGCAGATCCAGTACTCGATGTCGGCGATGTCGTAGCTGTCGGGCTGCGTCACGGCGCGCTGGGCGGCCGCGTCGGAATCGGTCGCCGTCATCTCCAACGTGATGCCGAGATCGGCCTTGCACTTGTCGGCGATGGCATTGAGGTTCGACACGCCGGTGCCGAATTGGCGCAGCGTGATGTTCGTCTGCGCCCAGATGGTCGGGAAGCCGGTGATCGCGCCGGAGCCGGCGGCAAAGCCGACGGCGGCGGCACCCGTCTTCAGCAGCGAGCGACGTGAAATTCCTGCTTTCTTGTTTGTTGTGTTGGTCATGGTCAGTTCCCCTGTTCTGGTTGGTTATGCTGGTTCAGGAATCGAGACGGCCAAGGACGATTGCGTCCTCGGCATCCCATGCAATCGGCACCGCATCGCTGACGGCAACCGGTTTGGTGAAGAAGTCGGTGTCGTCGATGATCACCGTGAAATCCTCGATGCCGGCGCTGTTGACGGAGAGCTTCACGGTCGAGCCGCGGTATTCGACGTTGGCAACGATGCCGGTGAAGCCGAGCCCCTTGGCCGGCGGCTCGCCGATGCGCACATGGTCGGTGCGGATGGCGATGTCGATCGGCTCGCCGACCTCCCGGCCCTGCCCGCTGGCCGCGAGCGAAGCACCGCCCGGCACGTCGAACACCACCATGCCGTCGCGGCTGCCGGCGACGCGGCCAGAAACGACGTTGTGGTCGCCCATGAAGCGGGCGACGAAAGCGGTGGCCGGCCGCTCGAACACGGTGCGTGGATGCGCCGCCTGTTCGATGCGGCCGTCATTCATCACCACGATCAGGTCGGCCAGCGCCATCGCCTCTTCCTGGCTGTGGGTGACGTGGACGAAGGTGATGCCGAGCGACGTCTGCAGCTTCTTCAGTTCGGCGCGCATGCGGATTTTCAGGAACGGGTCGAGCGCCGAAAGCGGCTCGTCGAGCAGCAGCGCCTCGGGATCGGTGATCAGGGCGCGGGCCAGCGCCACGCGCTGCTGCTGGCCGCCCGAAAGCTGCGCCGGACGGCGGCTGGCATAGGCCTCCATCTGCATCAGCTTCAGCATGTCGAGCGCCTTGGCTCGACGCTCCTCCTTGCCGACGCCCTTCATCTTCAGGCTGAAAGCGACGTTGTCGATGAGATCGAGATGCGGAAACAACGCATAGGACTGGAACATCATCGCGGTGCCGCGCTTGGCCGGCGGCAGGTCGGTGACGACGGTATTGCCGAGGCGGACGTCACCGCTCGAAATGCTCTCATGCCCGGCGATCATGCGCAGCGTCGAGGTTTTACCACAGCCGGACGGGCCTAGCAGGCAGCAATAGGTGCCTGCCGGGATTTTCAGGCTGATGGCCTCGACGGCAGTCGTCGTTCCATAGACTTTCGAAACGGACACGATGTCGATTTCGGCGGCTTTGGACATTCCGTTTCTCGCTTTGGTCGCATGAACCAAAGCATCATGCGTGCCAATTGCCCGCGGCGATCATCAAGTAATTGAATCCCTGCAAGAATCGGCATCGAAGCCCCCTGCGCGAGAAAACAGCACCCTTGTGCGGTGCACAAATTATGGGCGATTGTCTGCGATGTCGGCAGAAATCGTATGCAATCTTTTCCAAGATCGCGTTCACTTTGGCTCTCGTCCAAGTAACCCGATTCAGGCTAGAAGGGTTTTGGGACCTTGCCGCCATGAACATAGCCGACCAGACATTCCCTGCTATCGACGGCGCTAACGAGGATCGCGCCCAGGCGATCCGCGACCAGCTGCGCGACGCCATTGTCGACCGCCGTCTGGCGCCCGGAACCAAACTGTCGGAGGGCGAGGTCGGCACGCTGTTCGACGTCAGCCGCACCGTGGCACGCGCAGCCCTGCAGATGCTCTCCTTCGAAGGCCTGGTGCGCACCGAGCGCAATCGCGGCGCCTTCGTCGCCAACCCTTCGCCGGAAGAAGCCCGCCAGGTCTTTGCCTCGCGCCGGCTCATCGAACCCGGCATCGCCATCGCCGCCGCCGGTCGCATGACGCCGGCTGACGTCGCTGCCTTCAAGACCCAGCTCGAGGAAGAGGGCCGTTTCATTGCCGAACGCGGACCAACCGCAAGGCGGTCGGAAATCAAGGCTTCGGGCGATTTCCATCTGCTGCTGGCAGCGGTGGCCGGCAACGTCATCCTGCAGCGCTTCATGGAGGAATTGGTCGCACGCTCCTCGCTGGTGATCGCGCTCTATGGCCGCTCCGGCATTTCGAGCTGCGGCCACAACGAGCATATGCAGATCCTCGAGGCGCTCGAGGCCGGCAATGCCGAACGCGCCAGCGCGCTGATGTTGCACCACATCGACCATATCGAGGCCGATCTCGACCTCCGCGTCAGGAGCGGACCGGCGCTGCGGCAAGCGCTCGAATTCTGAAAAGCGCCCTTCATGCCCGGCCGCGATCTGGTTGGACCTTTTGCCGGGTTTTCGGCGCTGGACACGGACGGTTAAGGCTGAAAATGTGATGTGTGTTTCACGGTTCGGGGGGCTGAATCGGAGCACTGGAGGATGGCGCTGAAAGCCGAAGATATTGCCGGCCATCCGGCTTTGCACCGCGCTGTTCAGGCACAGTCGCGGGCGCTGATAGAGATCTTTGAAACGAGCCCGCGGCTCGCCGCCGTGTTTGCCACCCAGCAGCGCTGGCTGATGGGCCACGTCGGCCTTGCCCTGCATTTCAGGCGGGATCCGCGCGACCGCCATACCGCGCTGACGACGGCACGTTTCATCGAGGCCATACGCCGGGATTCGGTCGCCAGCCGCAACACCGCCGAAGCCTTCCTCAAGGAGATGCTGCACTACAATATCGCCGAATATCTTTCGACGAGCGAGGACGGGCGCGCTCATCCCATGCAACCGACGGCGGCCACCGTGCGGACATTCACCGGCTGGGTCCTCGCCCATCTGCAAACCCTGGACAGCCTCGACGGCGGCAGCCGCTTGTCCACCTTCCTCGAGCACCCTGAACGGCTCGCCAAATTGCAGCCGCTGGTGGCCGACGGTCTTTTGGCTTCAGTGCCGGTGCGCGAGCCCAAGCAGACCTTCTCGCTGTTCATCTGGCTCAACAATGGCGGCATCGTCATGGACTGGCTGATGTCCGGTATCGATCCCGAGAATGCCGGGCTCGACCGCATACCGACCAGCGTGGTGTCGATCGCCGAGTTTGCCAGATGGCTGAAGCTTTCGCGCACCCACCTCGCCCGCAAATTGCGCGATGCCGAGGAGCTCGGCAGCATCGGCTGGGCCGGCCAGCGCGGACATTCGCAGATGTGGGTCTCGAAAGGGTTCTACCAGGAATACATGGCTGTCCAGGCGGCCAAGTTGGCCATTGTCGATGCCGCTTTCGACGCCTGTTTTCCGGCATCGGAATCCGCTGAGCAAACGCTTTCCGCACAACCTCTGTGATCCCCCCGCTGACCGTCTGGCGGCGGCAGGTCGAAACTGCTATCGGCATAGGATTGGCGCGACAAGAGCGGGATCTGGGGGGATGGCGCTGAACGCAGAAGAGATTGCCGGCCACCCGGCGTTGCACCGCTGCGTGCGGGCGCAAGCGCTGGCGATGAACCAGGCCTATGGGGCCAACCCGCGTCTTTCGTCCGTCTTTGCCAGCCAGCAGCGCTGGCTGATGGCGCATATCGGGCTTGCCCTGCATTTCAGGCGCGACCCCAGCGACTACCGCAAGGAGATGACGGCAGCCCGTGTCATCGACGTGATCCGTCAGCACCAGGTGGCCAGCCGCAACACCGCCGACGCCTTCCTCAAGGAGATGCTGCATTACAATTTCATCGAGCTGGTGCCGGCGAACGAGGACGGGCGCATTCGCCCTTTGCGGCCGACGCCGTCCAGCCTGGAAGAGGTGACGGGCTGGATGCTTGCCCATTTGCAGACGCTGGACAGTCTCGACGGCGGGAGCCGGCTGCCCATCTTTCTTGGGCAGCCCGACGCGCTGGCCAGGCTGCAGCCGCTGGTGGCGGACGGCCTGCTTTCGTCCAACCCGGTGCGCGAACCGAAGCGGACCTTTTCGCTGTTCACCTGGCTCAACAATGGCGGCGTCGTGATGGACTGGCTGATTTCAGGCGTCGACCCCGATCATGCCGGCCAGGACCGCATCCCGACCGGCGTCGTTTCGATCGGCGACTTCGCCGGATGGCTGAAGCTCTCGCGCACGCACCTTGCGCGCAAATTGCGCGATGCTGAGGAACTCGGCAGCATCGGCTGGCTCGGCCAGCGTGGCCATTCGGTGATGTGGATGTCGAACGGCTTCCACCGCGAGTACATGAACGCCCAGGCGGTGAAGCTCGCCATCATCGATGCCGCCTGCGCGGCGGCATTTCCAAACCCCGGCCAATAACCGGACCGGCCAGGGTCAGGACAATTCAGAACCCGCCGGACCTGGTTTTCAGGATCGCCGAGAAGCGCGGGTCGAAGGCGCGGCTTATCGGCTCAGCCGCGGCACCCAGCGCGATCGACCACGGGTCGGTGATGCCGAGCTGCAGGCGCGGCAATGACCGTCCAGGCCGATCGGCGATCGACGGCAGCAGCGGCTGCATCGCCTCCAGCAGGCGGCGCGCCAGCGTCTCCGGCGCGCCGCTGGTCAGGATCACCGTCTGCGGATCGAAGATCGTCTCGATGAGATGCACGCTCCAGCGCAGATCATGCGCGGCATCCTTGATCCAGGCCATGACTTTCGGATCCTCGGCCAATGCCAGCGCGTCCATCCGCTCATAGAGATGCGCGTCGGCGGCATCCAGTCCGAGATGCTGGTAGAGCGAGGCGAGCGAGGCACGGTGCTCGAGCGGCGTCGAGCCTGGGCCGGCCGGCGACAGCAGCGCCCTGCCGATCTCGCCGGCATTGCCGTTGCCGCCGGTGTAGAGCTCGCCATTCAGGATCAGACCTGCGGCGATGCCGTAGCCGACATAGAGGGAGACCGCGTGATCGACGCCATGCGCGGCGCCGACGATGCGCTCAGCCGTCGCGCAGGCGGCGGCGTCGTTCTGCAACCCGACATTCAATCCCGTGCCTGCCGCGAGTGTTTCCAGCAGCGGGAACTTCTGCCAGGCCGGCATCATCCATTTGTCGTCGGAATTCTGCAGCCCGAACGGACCGGGCATGGCGACGCCGAGGCCAACCAGCCGGCTTTCGGACTGGCTGGAAATGCCGGCGAGTTCGCGCCGGACGCCATCGATGAGGCCGAGGATGACCTTGACGCCTTCAGATGGTTCGTCGAGCGGCAGGTTCGCCTCGGCCCGCGCCAGCACGCTGCCGACGAGGTCGACAACCACTGCTCGCGTTAGATGCCGGTCGATCTGCAGCCCGATGGCGAAGGCGCCTTCAGGAACCAGCCTGTAGGGGGTCGAGGGCTGGCCCCTGCCCTTGCGCACGGTGTCGAGGGCGACGACCAGCCCGTCGCGCTCGAGATCCTCGATGATGTTCGAAACTGCCTGCTTGGTCAGCTGCGTCGCCCGCGCCAGGTCGGCTCTGGACAGCGCGCCGTTGAGCCGTAGCGCCTCGATCATGACGCGGCGGTTATGCGCGCTGGTGCCTTCCTGGTTGGTGCCGCTTTTGGCGCGGATCGAGCTGTTTTCGTTCACTAGCGTTTCCCTCTTGACACCATTAAAGGATTGATCGACTAATTAAGTCAAGCGGATTGACTTAATAGCGAAGCCGAGCACTCCATAAGAAGACGGCCAAGGCTCCATGCCTATCGCCTCCGATCGCTCGAGCAAGCCCAGGTCACCGCGACATCAATTCGGGAAGGCGATGCAACGCCGACTCGCCAACGCCGGAAATGGGAGATGACAAATGCTGAAATCGATCGGTAAGACGCTTCTGGGCGCGGTCTTCGTTGGAGGACTGCTGGTTCCCCACGCCTTCGCCGAAACAACGCTGAACGCGCTCTTCATGGCGCAGGCCGCCTACAGCGAAGCCGACGTCCGTGCCATGACGGATGCCTTCGCCAAAGCCAATCCCGACATCAAGGTCAATCTCGAATTCGTCCCCTATGAGGGCCTGCACGACAAGACCGTGCTCGCGCAAGGGTCTGGCGGCGGTTACGACGTCGTGCTGTTCGACGTCATCTGGCCGGCCGAATATGCCACCAACAAGGTGCTGGCCGATGTCTCGTCGAAGATCACCGACGAGATGAAGAAGGGCGTGCTGCCGGGCGCCTGGACCACCGTCGAGTATGACGGCAAATACTATGGCATGCCCTGGATCCTCGACACCAAGTACCTGTTCTACAACAAGGAAATCCTCGAGAAGGCCGGCATCAAGAGCCCGCCCAAGACCTGGGACGAGCTGAGCGAGCAGGCCAAGATCATCAAGGACAAGGGCTTGCTGGCGACACCGATCGCCTGGAGCTGGTCGCAGGCCGAAGCCGTGATCTGCGACTACGCCATGCTGGTCAGCGCCTATGGCGGCGATTTCCTCAAGGACGGCAAGCCGGACTTCCAGAATGGCGGCGGGCTCGAAGCGCTGAAATACATGGTCGCCAGCTACAAGTCGGGTGTCACCAATCCGAATTCCAAGGAATTCCTTGAAGAAGACGTCCGCAAGGTGTTCGAGAACGGCGACGCCGCCTTCGCGCTCAACTGGACCTACATGTACAACATGGCCAACAACCCGAAGGACAGCAAGGTCGCGGGCAAGGTCGGCGTCGTGCCGGCGCCGGGCATTGCCGGCAAGAGCGAGGTCTCGGCCGTCAATGGTTCGATGGGTCTCGGCGTCACCGCGGTCTCCAAACACCCGGACGAAGCCTGGAAGTACGTCGAGTTCATGACCTCGCAGTCCACCCAGAACCAGTACGCCAAGCTCAGCTTGCCGATCTGGGCGTCGTCCTACGACGATCCGGCCGTCACCAAGGGCCAGGAAGAACTGATCGCCACGGCGAAGGTCGGGCTTGCCGCTATGTACCCGCGGCCGACGACACCGAAATACCAGGAGATGTCGACCGCCCTGCAGCAGGCGATCCAGGAATCCCTGCTCGGATCGGCTACGCCTGAAGATGCGCTGAAGACCGCCGCCGAAAACAGCGGTCTTTAAGCTGGACTTTTGCCAGACGGGCGGCCTCGTGCCGCCCGTGCTATTTCTGAAACAGTGATGACTTGGGAGAGGCGCCTCGGATGTCAGGCACCTGGATGACGACCCGTGCGTGGCTGCTGATGCTGCCGCTTCTCATGGTGATGGTCGCCGTCATCGGCTGGCCGCTCGTCGATACCGTCGGCCTGTCCTTCACCGACGCCAAGCTGGTCGGCACGGCGGGCAATTTCGTCGGCATCGACAATTACACCAAGATGCTGTCCAGCTCGAACTTTTCGCGCACGCTGGTCACCACGACCTGGTTTGCCGTCGCCTCCGTCGCGATCGAAATGGTGATCGGCGTTCTGGCAGCATTGTTGCTGAACCAGGAGTTTCGTGGCCGCACCTTCCTGCGGGCGTTGATGATCCTACCCTGGGCGCTTCCGACCGTGGTCAACGCCACGCTCTGGCGGCTGATCTACAATCCCGAATATGGCGCGCTGAACGGGGCGCTCACGCAGTTGCACCTCATCGATGCCTACCGCTCCTGGCTCGGCGAGCCGGGAACGGCACTGGCGGCGCTGATCATCGCCGATTGCTGGAAAAACTTTCCGCTGGTCGCGCTAATCGCACTCGCCGCGCTGCAGGCTGTGCCGCGCGACATCACCGCCGCTTCGCTGGTCGACGGCGCCGGGCCGTTCGCGCGCTTTCGTTTTGTCATCCTGCCCTACCTCGCCGGACCGCTGATGGTGGCGCTGGTGCTGCGCACCATCGAGGCCTTCAAGGTCTTCGACATCATCTGGGTGATGACGCGCGGCGGCCCGGCCAACAGCACGCGCACACTATCGATCCTCGTCTACCAGGAAGCCTTCTCCTTCCAGCGCGCCGGTTCCGGCGCCTCGCTGGCGTTGATCGTCACCTTGCTCGTCACCGTGCTGGCGCTCGCCTATGCGGCACTGGTGAAGAAGACCGCCGGGAGTGCCACCTGATGGAACGCAAAAGCGCCGCCTTCACTGTCTTCATCTATGCCTGCGCGGCCCTGCTCGCTGTCGTCATCCTGGCACCGATTGCGTGGCTGTTCGTCATGAGCATCTCGCCGGCCGCCGATCTTGCCGCCAAGCCGCTGCGCTGGTGGCCGCAAGCGGCTGACTTCTCCCGCTACCAGCAATTGCTGTCGACGGCCGAAAACAGCGCCGGTGCGGCCTTCACCGCCTCGCTGCGCAACAGCCTCGAAGTCGCCGGCATGGCAACGGTGGCGGCTCTGCTGCTCGCCATCCCGGCCGGCTGGGCGGTTTCGCGCACGCCGTCGATCGGCTGGTCGCTGTCGATGGTGATCGCCACCTATATGCTGCCGCCGGTGGCGCTCGCCGTGCCGCTCTATATGGGGCTTTCCTATCTTGGCCTGCTCAACAACGTCTTCGGCCTGGCGGTGGTCTATCTGACCATCCTGGCGCCCTTCACCACCTGGCTGATGAAATCGGGTTTCGACGCCATCCCGCGCGAGATCGAGGCGGCGGCGATGATCGACGGCGCCGGCCTGTTCCAGACGCTGCGCATCATCACTTTGCCGCTGGCGGCACCCGTGGTGGCGACGTCGGCGCTGTTTGCCGTGCTGCTCGCCTGGGACGAATTCTTCTATGCCTTGCTCTTCACCTCGGACCAGCGCGCCAAGACGCTGACCGTCGCCATCGCAGATCTCGCCGGCGGCCGCGTCTCCGACTACGGGCTAATCGCCACCGCCGGCGTGCTCGCCGCTTTGCCGCCGGTGCTGATCGGCCTTGTCATGCAACGCGCGCTGATTTCCGGCCTCACCAGCGGCGGCGTGAAAGGATGATGATGCCTGCAGGAAAACCCCGGCCGGCTGGCCTCCTCGCGATCGACCGTGAAATGGCGCGCCAGCATGCGGACGCCATCGCTTCATTCCAGCAGAACGTGATCATCGCGGCAAAGGCCGCGGCCGCGATCCGGCAGAGCGGCCGTTTGCTCCTGCTCGGCATGGGTGGCTCGCATGCGGTCGGACGCGCCGTCGAACCGCTCTACCGGGCGCATGGCATAGACGCCCTCGCTCTGCCGCTCTCCGAGCAGCTGGGACAGCCGCTGCCGCTTGCCGGCAGGACCGTGCTCGTCACCTCGCAGTCCGGCGAAAGCGCCGAAGTCGTCAGATGGTTCGCGGAAAAGGGCGATGGTGCTGACGCTTTCGGCCTGACGTTGGAAAGTGCCTCCTTCCTTGCCAGAACCGCGCCGGGCCTGATCGGTGCCGGCGGCACGGAACTGGCCTTCGCCGCGACCCGCAGCCTGACCGTAAGCTTCGCCTTGCACCTGGCGATCCTGTCGGCGCTCGGCGATGATCCGGCCGCCGCCCTTGCGGCGCTGGAAGCTCCTGAAACCGTCGATATCGACCATGCGCTTGCCGCCTTGAGCGGCGTGACGACCATCGTCACCTCCGGCCGTCGACTGCAGGGCCTCGCCGAAGCGCTGGCGCTCGGCCTCACCGAATTGTCGCGGTTGCCTTGCTTTTCCCTCGAAGGCGGCCAGCTTCGCCATGGACCGATGGAGATGCTTGGCCAGCGCACCGGCGTCATCCTGTTTCGCGGCGACGACCCGACGGCGGAACTGGTGACCGCCATGGCCGTCTCCGTGGTCGAAGCCGGCGCGCCGCTGGCCATTTTCGATTCCTCCGGACAGGCGCCAGTTTCCGGAGCGGTGACGCTCGCCTTCAAGCCGGCTTCGGGGCTGGCGGCGATCCTGGCCATGCTGCCGGTGGCGCAGCGCCTGATGATCGCCTTTGCAGATGCCCGCGTCGACAATGCCGGCACGCCGGTCCGCTCCACCAAGATCACCAGGAGCGAATGAATGCGGCCGCTTGCGGTGATCGGCAACGTCAATGTCGACCTGATCGTCGGCCCGGTCGCACCGTGGCCCAAGGCGGGCACCGAGACCGTCGTCGACCATGACGAGTTGCGCGTCGGCGGACAGGCGGGAAACACCGCACTCGCCTGGCAGGCGCTGGACGTCGACTTCGACATCGCCGCCAATGTCGGCGACGACCAGTTCGGCCGCTGGCTGCGTGAAGCCTTCGGCCACCGCGCTGAAAAATGGCCGATGCGCGCCGAGGGCACGACACTGTCGGTCGGCATGACCCATCCCGACGGCGAGCGCACCTTCTTCACCACACGCGGGCACTTGCCGCGCCTGAGCCTCGCCGACGTCATCTCCGGTCTCGACGGCAAGCGACTGTCAGGCGGATGCGCACTGCTCTGCGGCTCCTTCCTCACCGACGATCTCACCCGCGACTATGACGCGTTCTTCGACTGGGCGGACAGGCATCGCATCGCCGTGGCGCTCGACACCGGCTGGCCGATCGACGGCTGGACCGCGGCGAACTGCGCGGCGGCGCGCGCCTGGCTGTCGCGCTGCGAGCTGGCGCTGTTCAACGAGGTCGAGACGCTGACCCTTGCTGCAATGGAAGACCCCGTCGATGCCGCGCGCGAGATCAGGTTCGGCATGAAGAAAGGCGCCGTGGCCGTGGTCAAGCGCGGACCGCAAGGCGCCCTCGCCGTCGGGCCGGATGGCGCCCTCGTCGAAGCGCCGGCGCCCGACGTGAAGGTCGTCGACACGATCGGCGCCGGCGACGTCTTCAACGCCGCCTTCCTGGCGGCGCTGGCGCGGGACCAACCGCTGGCCGCGTGCCTCTCCTTCGCGACAAAGGTGGCGTCTCGTGCCATCTCCACTTTGCCCCGCAACTATGGCGGAGCCCTGCTATTCGAGGACGCCAGCCATGAGCGCGCTTGAAATCCGCGACATCAGCAAGAACTACGGCGCCATCGAGACACTGAAAGGCATCGATATCGCGCTGGAAAGCGGCGAGTTCCTGGTGCTGCTCGGCTCGTCCGGCTGCGGAAAATCGACGCTGCTCAACATCATCGCCGGGCTCGCCGAAGCGACCAGCGGCGAGGTGCTGATCGGCGGCCGCTCGGTGCTCGGCGTCCACCCCAAGAACCGCGACATCGCCATGGTCTTCCAGTCCTACGCGCTCTATCCGAACCTCACCGTTCACCGCAACATCGGTTTCGGGCTGGAGATGCGCAAGGTTCCCGTCGCCGAGCGCGACAAAGCGGTACGCGACGCGGCGAAACTGCTGCAGATCGAACCCCTGCTCGACCGCAAGCCCGGCCAGCTCTCCGGCGGCCAGCGCCAGCGCGTCGCCATCGGCCGGGCGCTGGTGCGCAAGCCGCAGGTCTTTCTCTTCGACGAGCCGCTCTCCAATCTCGACGCCAAGCTGCGCCTGGAGATGCGCACCGAGTTGAAGCGCCTGCACCAGATGCTGCAGACCACCGTCGTCTACGTCACCCACGACCAGATCGAGGCGATGACGCTGGCGACGCGCATCGCCGTCATGCGCGACGGCAGGATCGAGCAGCTCGGCACGCCCGAGGAGATCTACAATTACCCGGCGACGCTCTATGTGGCGGGTTTCGTCGGCGCGCCGTCGATGAACATGCTGCAGGCAGTCGTCGAGGACGGCAGACTCGCCATTGCCGGCTCGGACGTATCGCTGCCGCTGCCGGCCGGCTTCAGGAACGCGGCACCGAACGGCGCGCCGGTCATTGTCGGGATCAGGCCCGAGGCGCTCCGCCTGGCAACCGGCACCGCAACGGAATTTCCGTTGCCGGTCGAGATCGACGTGGTCGAACTCACCGGCCCGGAACTGGTCACCACCGCGCGCATCGGCAACCAGCGGCTGACGGCCTGCCTGCCGCCGCGCGCCCGCGTCGCCAAGGGCGAGCCATGCGCCTTCACCTTCGACGAGGACGCGCTGCGCCTGTTTGATCCGGCGACCGGCAAGGCCTTCGAAACAGCCCGCTAAACGCAAAAGCCGACAACGCCTCAGGCGTCGTCGGCTTTTGTTTGACGGTTCGGCGGTCAAGGCCGCCAGAACGGGACGACCGTCCTCAGTCGATGTCGAAGGACACGCCTTGCGCCAGCGGCAGCGCCTTGGAATAGTTCACCGTGTTGGTGGCGCGGCGCATATAGGCCTTCCAGGCGTCCGAACCGCTCTCGCGGCCGCCGCCGGTTTCCTTCTCGCCGCCGAAGGCGCCGCCGATCTCGGCGCCCGACGTGCCGATGTTGACGTTGGCGATGCCGCAGTCCGAACCGTCGACGCCAAGGAAGCGCTCGGACTCCTGCAGGTCGCGGGTGAAGATCGACGACGACAATCCGGCGCCGACTGCATTGTGTTCGTCGAGCACGGCGTCGAAATCGGAATACTTCATCACGTAGAGGATCGGCGCGAAGGTCTCTTCCGTCACCGGCGAGACTTGGCTTTGCATCTCGACCAGCGCCGGATGCACATAATAGGCATCCGGGTGGCCGTTCTCTACCCGCGAACCGCCGGTCACCTTACCGCCATGCGAGGCGGCTTCCGTCAGCGCGTTCTGCATGTTGTCGAAGGCGGCCTTGTCGATCAGCGGACCGACCAGCGACGAGGTCTCCAGCGGATTGCCGACCGAAACGCTCTGATAGGCCTTTTTCAGGCGCGGCAGCAGCGCGTCGTAGACGCTGTCATGCACGAACAGGCGCCGCAAGGTGGTGCAGCGCTGGCCGGCCGTACCCATGGCGCCGAAGGCGATGGCGCGCAGCGCCATGTCGAGATCGGCCGTCGGACAGACGATGCCGGCATTGTTGCCGCCGAGCTCGAGCACGGCGCGCGCAAAACGCTTGGCCAGCCGCGGACCGACATCGCGGCCCATGCGGGTCGAGCCGGTGGCCGAAACCAGCGGCACCTTGGGATGGTCAACCAGGATCTCGCCGACGGCGCGGTCGCCGATCAGCACGGGTGCCAGGCCCTGCGGCGCATCAGCGCCGAAGCGCTTGACCGCACGCGCAAAAATCGCCTCGCAGGCAAGCGCGGTCAGCGGTGTCTTTTCCGACGGCTTCCACACAACGGCGTCGCCGCAAACAAGCGCAAGGGCCGCGTTCCACGACCACACCGCCACCGGGAAATTGAAGGCCGAGATGACGCCGACGACGCCGAGCGGATGCCAGGTTTCCATCATGCGATGACCGGGGCGCTCGGTGGCGATGGTCAGGCCGTACAATTGCCGGGAGAGACCGACGGCGAAATCGCAAATGTCGATCATCTCCTGCACTTCGCCGAGGCCTTCGGACGGGATCTTGCCGACCTCGATCGACACCAGCCGGCCAAGCTCGGCCTTGTGCGCCCGCAATTCCTCGCCGAGCAGCCGCACCAGCTCGCCGCGCCTCGGCCCCGGCACCAGCCGCCACGCCTGGAAGGCCTTGTGCGCGGCATCGATGGTCTTGGCCGCATCGGCCGGCGAGATCGTCTTCAGCGCCGCGATCTGCTCGCCCGTCACCGGGCTATGCACGATGAGATCACCACCGACAAGCGCCTCCTTGGCAACACCCAGTTTCGCCAGCAGTTCGGCTGTTTCCTTCGCTATCGTCATTTTTGTCCCTTTCAGATCCCGTCTCTTATAGGACGGAGGTCAAAGCCTTGCGCCACGCACCATTGTGCCATCGGGCGCTGTCATGGCGTGGCATTACTCGTTTCAGGGAAAAACCGCCACCCCGGCATGGTCTAAGCCTGGGCTGCACGATTGAGCCAGACGGGCTTCAGCGCGCTGTTTTCGCGGTGGCCTTTGCCGCGCCGTCCTTGATCAGGCGATCGATATGCATGCGGATATGGGCGGCTTCCGCTGCGGTGTTGGCCAGCGCAATCGCACGATCGAAGGCGACGCGCGCCTCCTCGCCACGGCCAAGCTGCATCAGCAAGCCGCCCTTGAGGCCAAAGAAGTGGAAATATCCGGACAGTCTTTCCCCGAGCGGCTCGATCATTGCAAGGGCCGCCTCCGGACCGCGCACCTTGGCCACTGCGACGGCGCGGTTCAGCGTTATCACCGGCGACGGCTGCATCTGTTCGAGCAGGCTGTAGAGCAGGTCGATCTCGGTCCAGTCGGTATCTTCGGGCTTCGCCGCGCGCGCATGCAGCGCGGCGATCGCCGCCTGAACCTGATAGGGCCCGGGCTTCTGGTGGCGCAGCGCCTTGTCGACCAGCGCCAGGCCCTCGTCGATCATCTTGCGGCTCCACAGGCTGCGGTCCTGGTCCTCGAGCAGCACGATCTCGCCGCTGTCGTCGAAACGCGCCGGCGCCCGCGCATGCTGGAGCAAGAGCAGCGCCGTCAGCCCCATGATCTCCGGCTCGGTCTGGAACAGCCTGAGCAGCAGCCGCGCCAGCCGGATCGCCTCCTCGCAGAGCGGCGCACGCGCCGGCGCTTCGCCGCTGTTTGTCGAATAGCCTTCGTTGAAGATCAGATAGACCATGGCGGCGACGGCCGCGAGCCGCTCCGAGCGCTCGACCGCACCCGGCGTCTCGAACGGCACGCCGGCGTCGGCAATGCGCGCCTTGGCGCGAGTGATGCGCTGCTCCATGGCGCTTTCGCCGACCAGGAAGGCGCGCGCGATCTGCTTGACCGTGATGCCGGAGACGATGCGCAACGCGACCGCGATCTGCTGCGTCGCCGGCAGGTCCGGGTGACAGCAGATGAACAAGAGCCGCAAAATGTCGTCGCGGTAATGCGCGCCGTCGAGCCGCTCGGCGATGTCGCTTTCGGCGTCCTCGAGGTCAGAGATCTGGTCCTCCTCGGGCAGCGGCGCCTGCTTGGAGCGCTTGCGCACCGCGTCGATGCCGCTGTTGCGGCCGACGAAGATCAGCCAGGCGGCGGGATCGCGCGGCGGGCCGTTTTTCGGCCAGTTCTTCAGCGCCCTGAGGCACGCATCCTGGAAAGCTTCTTCCGCGGCATCGAGGTCACGGAAGTAGCGCAGCAGCGCGCCCATCGCCTGCGGACGAGCGGTGCTGATCGCATTGCTGATCCAGGCAAGCTCGGTCATGCGGCAGCCTTGCTCGGGTTGAAGACGGAAACCGGCCTTATTTCGTAAGAGCCGCCGCTGGGGTTGACCTCGGAGAGTTCGCGGGCGAACTCCACGGCCTCGTCGAGATCGGCGCATTCGAGCGTGTAAAAGCCGAGGAACTGTTCCTTGGTCTCGGCAAACGGGCCGTCGATGACCACCGCTTCGCCCTTGACCTTGCGCAGCGTTGTCGCGGCGGTCGTCGGCAAAAGCCGTGCCACTGGGCCAAGCCGGCCGGCCTGCGCGTATTTTTCCTGGACGTTGAGGAGATTGGCCATGACCTCTTCGTCCTGCTCCTTGCTCCAGGAGCAAACGACGTCTTCGGAAGCATAGCAGAGGATAGCGTAGAGCATGATCGGTCCTTTTCTCTGTCAAAGGACGAGACAGTAGGACCGTTCCCGACATTAGGTCGATAAAAAAATTCGGCTTGCAACGATACACCGAGGGCCGGCGAAGGACGCGCCCGCCCGCATCAGCTCTCCTGCATCTTCAGCCATCGCAGGATCAGCGTCTCCTCCTCATCCAGCCCCGGTATCGCCCGTTTGCGTTTGTTTGCTTGCGCCATTTCACCGAGCAGTCGTCCTTGCGACCAGGCCTCGAAGACCGTCGGATAGATGTAGCATTTGCGGCAGACGGCGCGCGTATTGCCCAGCCGCTCCGCGACCTTGTCGATGACGACATTCGTCGTCCGCTTGATTTGCGCCTGGCTTTCGGGAACCTCCGTCTGCGCAAACAGCGAGGCGGCATGGATGGTGCCGCCCCAGGTGCGGAAGTGCTTGGAACTGAAATCCGCGCCGGCCGCATCGCGGATGTAGCGATTGACGTCGTCGGAACGCACGGGACGCCTGTTGCCGTCCTCGTCGAGATACTGGAACAGCTTCTGCCCCGGCAGATCCTGGGCGCCGCGCACGATCCCGGCGATCCGGCGATCGACAAGTTTCAATTTCCATTCCTTGCCGGACTTGCCCTTGAAGGCAAAGCGCAGGCTGGTGCCCTTGATGTCGACATGACGATCGCGCAGCGTCGTCAGTCCGAAACTCTTGTTGTCGCGCGCATAGGCGGCGTTGCCGACGCGGATCATGGTGTTGTCGAGCAGCCAGACCACCGCCGCGACGACGCGTTCCGCCGGCAGGCCGTGGCGGCGCAGATCGGCATCGATGCGGCGGCGCAGTTCGGGCAGGCTTTCGGCAAAGGCGACCAGGCTCGAATATTTGGCCCCATCGCGCTCCTCGGCCCATAGTGGATGATAGCGATACTGCTTGCGCCCGCGCTGGTCGCGGCCGGTCGCCTGGATGTGGCCGTCCGGATCGGGCGAGATCCACACATCGGTCCAGGCCGGCGGTATGGCGAGCGCCTTGATGCGCGCGATGGTGCTTTCACTCACTGCGCGGTCGTTCGGCCCCTTGTAGGAGAAGCCCTTGCCTGCCCTGAGGCGGCGGATGCCGGCTTCGCTGTCGGAAACATAGGTCAGCGACGCCTGGTCGGCGGAAGCCTGGGCGCCATTCGTCGCCGCTCCATTGCCTGGTGCAACTTTCCTGTCGGCCGATTGGTCGTGTGACGACCCGGATTTGTCCAGCATGTCCTCTCCGCGGGAACTTCCGCGTAGATAAGCAACGGATCGACGGCAGGTTCCGTCGTCAGGGAATGTTTTCGGGTTGACCGATCAGGGTGGCCGGCCGTGCATCCCGGCTGCAATGTCGGCCATCCACAGGCCGCCATCGTCGACATGAGGTGGATGGTATTCGCGTCCAGGGGAAATGCGTTCAAAGACTGCCCCGGCCTCGTCAGCGAGGTAATCGTAGCCCACGTCCTGAAGAACATGCCCCGGATCGAGATAGTCATAAAGATCACGGCGGGCTTTCCGCCGCTTGGGCTCGATCATTTTCAGATGATAGAGGTTGAGCCCACTATCCCTAGCTTTGAACCCGACACTGGAAGGGTACCAGAGATCGTGAAAGTCCTTGGACTGGCAGTTTGCCGGATCGTAGGCTTTGAACAGGCGGTACTGAATTTTTTCGCCCCATAGCCCATCGACGCGGTAATCGGTCGGTGAATACATTTCACGGAGTCTGAACCCCCAGGCTATTCTCCTGTAGACACTCGTCAATTTTGCGATCCGCTCCGCCGCACTGCGTTCCAGCCGCTCGTCGGGATCGATAGCCAAAATCCAGTCGGCGCCAGCGTCGCGCGCCGCCGCGAGCAGGGCGTGCCGCCGAAGCGGCTCGCTGCTGAAAGCCCCCGTCGCCTTGCGATCGTCATAGGCAATCCAGCCATCGACGATCGGATCGAGATTGGCGATAAGATCGGAAACCAGATGCGCGTCAAAGCGATAGCTGAAGACCGCGATAACTCTCTGCCGCGAGCGGAACAACCTGGTCCGTCGCGGAGGTTGGGGTTTCATGTGGGAGGTTATCATTGCGGTCGCTTGCCTGCTTTCGCACCGTCGCGCGCGCCGGCATAGACGCCCACGGATTTGATCAACAGGGCCAGCCAGACAATTGGCAGCGACATCATCGCGAAGGTTCGATCCCGTCCGGAAAGTCCGATCTTCGCCAGCTTGCGGACATTGTGCCGGTCGTGAAAGGTGTCGCGAAAAAATCGGAACGGCGTCTTTGGGCTGGACGCGACAAGGTAGTCACCGCGTCGACATCCACGCCGGTATTGATCGGCAAACAGTCGCACCAGGCTTGTTTCATTGCGATGCACTGTTTGCACACGCGGCTCCCAGACGGGCAGAGGTTCCCGCGGCAGCCTGTCCAGAAAGTTGGTATCTTCGCCGGCTGGCATCTCTTCATCGAACAAGCCGTATCCATCGAACAGCCTGCGATCGAACGACACGCCGTATCGCAGCGCACGATCCGCCGGCAAACCGGGAAGTCGCCGCATGAACATGATCAGATGAGCCGCACAGGCAATCAGATTGCGCGGATGGCTGTTCACGATGGCGCTCGCCACCATGCGGTCGCCGGCCAGATGTCGCTCTATCCGTGCCTCGGCCCAGCCGGGACAGGCGAGGCAATCGTCGGCAAGAAAAGCAACGAAGGGCGCTTGTGTTGCCGCTATGCCGACATTGCGGGCCGCACCGACAAACAGCCTTCGACTGATCTCGATCACCGGCACCTTGATCCCGGCGCCAGCCAACAGTGCCAGCACGTCCCCACCACCTGAGTTGACCACGACGATCTCGAGCGGCGTGTTCTGATCAAGCAGAGATGTCACCGCATCGACTATCTGAACCGGCGCGCGGTAGCCAATGACGACCACAGCAAGCTTCGCCCGATGTGAATCAGGCACTTTGCAGCAGGGCGTGTGAAATGGAGAAACGGCGCCGCACCGCCAGCTTGAACTGGTAGCGCATGCAGCGCCATATGTCCGAGGGGACCTTGGGCGCGGCCTTCGCCACGGCAAGGAACCGCGCTGCCGTGTCAAAGTCGCCGCGCGCATAGTGGACACGGGCGATCTTGAGCGCGACCAGGCCTTCCCTCGTTTTCAGCGTCGACCTGGCGATGCCGCAGTCGGTGAGTTGACGCAAGGCGTGGCGCCAGGCGAGGAAGCGTTGTGCCGGCTTGATCGTGAAACGGTCGTCGGAGCGCTCCGCCGAGACGAAGTAGGTCATGACGGGCTGTGTAATGACGGCAAGCGGGGCCCGGCACATCAGCCGCGCCCAGAACAGCGTGTCCTCGTCATAGGCGAGCGCGGTCGGGAACCTCGTCTCACCGATCGCGCGCCGGGACACCAGCGCACTGCCGACCGCGATCGAGCGAACCTGACCTTCCAGATAGGCAGAGGCGTTGGCGACGCCGGTGGCCGTATAGCCGTACGGCAATTTGAACTGGTGATGCTCGCCCTTGGTACGCCGGCGAAAGGCGCCGACCACCATCTCGGCTCTCGGTTGCGCGTCGCTTCGCGAAAGCAGCGATCTCAGGCCGCCTTCCAGATGCAGATCATCGGCATCGATCATGTATATCCATGGGCAGTCCGCCTGCGCCAGGGCCAGGTTGCGGGCGCCGCCGGCGTCCCGGCAATTCGACGCAATCACGCGCAGCGGCAAGGCCAGCCGCGCGGCGACGTCCTCAGCCACCGCGGCCGTGCCGTCCGAGGACGCATCGTCGACCAGCAGCACCTCGCCGATGACCGCCGCCTCTGAACGGAGCGACGCCAGCGTGCCGGCAATCGTGGCCGCCGCATTATGTGCCGGAATGATAACGCTGACCGCTTTCAATGATAAACTCCGCGCCGGCGCATGCGTTCGGCGGCCCCAATCCCTGTGCCCAAGATAACGGCAGCATCGGCTTTTGAGAAGCAGTCTTTGCTCGCCCGGAGATTTACGAACAGCCTGAGGCTGGGATCCGGTCAGACTTTCTCGAGGGCAACCGGAATGACGTCGACCGCCTGCTCACCGACCTGTCCGCCCGTGGTCTTCAGCACGCCGACGATCGGCGCCACGTCGGAATAGTCGCGGCCGTAACCGACGGTGATGTGGTCGTTGCTCGCCCGCATGCCGTTGGTCGGGTCGAATTCCTGCCAGCCGGCGTCGCGCCCGCACCATGCCTTGACCCAGGCATGCATGGCGTCGGCGCCCTCCAGCCGGGGTTTGCCCTTCGGCGGAATGGTGCGCAGGAAGCCGCTGACATAGCCGGCGGGAATGCCGAGGCCGCGCAGTCCTGAAATCATGATATGCGAAAAATCCTGGCAGACGCCCCGCTTCAGGCCGAAGGCGTCGCTGGCGCGCGTCTGGACCGTGGTCGCCTTGCCGTCATAGGTGAAATCGCGATGAATCCGGTTGCACAAATCCATGACCGTGCCGGCGGTCGAACCGGCGATGCTCGCTTGCGCGTATGCCGTGATCGCCGCATCGATGCCGGCGTGATCGCTGGCGGCGAGAAAGTGATGCGGCGCATCGGGCGCCAGCGACCGCACCGCGCCGAGTTCCTCCTTCAGCCGGTCTATGCCGGGCGACACGTCGAGCCCGGGCTCCGGACGCGAAACGGATACGCGCGCGCTCATCCTGATGTCCAAGGCATCATGGGCATCGCGAACGGCGATCGAAGTGACATTGTTGCCGAAAAAGTCGGAAAAGTCCGCGCGTTCGCTGGGCGCCGGCGCGAAGGACAGGGACGCGGCGACCACCCGCTGCACGCCCGATATGGTCGGTGGCAGCACGCGCACCTGATGGCGGCCGCCGCCGGCCGCGGCATCGTAGTCGTAGCTGAGATGAAGCCTGATGTCGTAGAGCATGGCTGCCTTGGTCTTATCCGAAATAGGCCTTGGCGAGGCTGTTGTAGAGGCCGCCGATCTCGCCGGCGAGATCGTCGAGTGCATTCGCCGTCATGTCCGAAGGCTCCATCACGGCGATCGCCGTGTTGAGTTGCAGGATCTCCTTGGCCGCCGGCGACATGTGTCCTTCACCGCCGACGGTGGGCAACAGCCCGATTTCGGCCTTCAGCCGCTCGAGCTGGAACAGGATCGAGCGCGGATTGAGCGGATCGAGCGCCAGGAGATCGATCACCGTGCGCCGCCCGGCCTGCACCGGATACTGCCGGCGATGGGTCATGACGCTGTCGCCGATCTCCAGCATCATATCGAGCGCCCCGTCCGGCGCTCCGGTCCTGGTCAGGCACGCCAGCGTGCGGGCGATCTGGATGCCGCGCTCCAGCCGCCGGCCGATTTCCAGGAAACGCCAGCCGGTGAAGCGGTACATGTTCTCGTGCAGCAGGCCGGAAAAGCCCGCGAGCTTGCGCAGGATCACCGTCATTGCCCGCGTCGCGTCGTCGCCCGGCGCCACAGTGGTCGCGAACTGATGGATGGTCTTCGACAGATCCTTCAGCGCCAGCCAGCCATCGGGCGAAAACCGGTCGCGGATCTGGCCGGCGCTGTAGACGGCGCTGTCCAGCGTGCTGATCAGGCCGAGCGGGATCGCCGAATCGACGTCGATGCCGAACGGTTCGAGATAGTCCCTGATGTCGGCAAGCAGCGGCATTTCCGGGTCGGAGGTCTCGGCCAGCCGCACGTGATAGGCGCGCAGGATGCGTACCGTGTCTTCCGACCGCTCGATATAGCGGCCGAGCCATGTCAGGTTTTCTGCTGCCCGGCTGGGCAGGCTGCCCGGCATGGTGCGGGTGAAGCTGTCATGCTCCTGCGGCAGCAGCGTCTCGCGCTCCACCGGCCGGTCGCTGACCACCCACACATCCGCCGCCTGGCCGCCGCGCTGCATGGCGATCGCCGTCGGATCGAGCGAGAAGCCGACTCGGGCAAAGCCGCCGGGCATCACCGTCCAGCCTTCCGGTGTTCGAGCCAGATAGACGCGCAGGCTCGCCGGCCGCGGCTCAAGCCAGCCGCCGATATAGACCGGCGTGGTCGACAGCGTCACCGCTTCCTGGCCGACGAAGCTGCCGCCATCGCGCTCGATCCGGGCGACCAGTTCGGCCCGGTCCTCGTCGGACAGTGTCGACCCGAGCCGGGTCGAATCGTCATCCTCGAAGGCAAGCCGCGTCGACAGCGCCGGACCGACGACCATGCGGTCGAAATTGGCGAGCACATGCCGGCGCTCGCTCTCTTGCCCGCACCACCAGGTGGCGACGCTTGGCAAGAGAAGCTCCTCGCCCCGCAACTCGCGCGCAATCCTCGGCAGGAACGACTGCAGCGCCCGCGTTTCCAGCAGGCCGGAACCGAGCGCATTGACGGCCGAAACCGCGCCCCGGCGGATTGCCTCGACCAGCCCCGGCGTACCGATCTGCGAGTCCGGCCTGAGCTCCAGCGGATCGGCGAAGGCGGCGTCGAGCCGCCGCCACAGCACGCCGACCGGCTTGAGCCCCGAGACAGTGCGCACCATCAGCCTGCCGACCGAGACGGTCAGGTCCTCGCCCTCGAGCAGCATGATGCCGAGATAGCGGGCGATATAGGCGTGCTCGTAATAGGTTTCGTTGAGCGGCCCCGGCGTCAGGATGGCGACGCGGCCGCCCGATACCTTGGCCATGCCGATCAGCGCGTCGCGAAAACGGCGGAAGAAACCGGCAAGCCGATGCACATGCATCTCGCCATAGATGTCGGACAGCGCGCGTGTGGTGGCGACGCGGTTCTCCAGCGCAAAGCCCGCTCCTGAAGGCGCCTGCGTGCGGTCGCCCAGCACCCACCAACGTCCGTCCGGGCCGCGGCCGAGTTCGAAGGCGAGCATGTGGAGAAAATGGCCGCTGGCAGGCCGGACGCCGACGACGGGCCGCAAATATTCGGGGCTCGCCGCGATCAGGCCGGCCGGCAGAATGCCTTTGTCGATCAGCCGGTTCGACCCGTATATGTCGGCCAATATCTCTTCGAACAGATCGGCGCGCTGGACGAGACCGGCACTGATGTCGGCCCACTCCTTTTCCTCGATCAGCAGCGGGACATGCGCCAGCGGCCATTCCCGCTCATTGGCGCCGGCCTTGTCGTAGACGCGGTAGTAGACGCCGGCGTCGCGCAGATACTGGTCGGCGCGGGCGAAACGCTGGCCGAGCTTTTCCGGCCCCAGTTCCTCCAGCGCCTCGATGAAATCCTGCCAGACCGGACGCGGACTGCCGGACGCATCGACCATTTCGTCGACGACGCCATCGATCGGCTGGTAGTGCTCAAGCAGACTGTGCGTCAGCGGCTTGCCACGTAGCTTTTTCTGATTCCCCTTTGCCATCGCTGATCAGAGTCTTGGTGGCCGCCGGAGGTCAAGGGTCATCGGAAAATCTTCAGAGGCTTCTTCGTTGCGCAGCGCGTAGCCGGACGGCGTATGGCCGCGCGGCTCGAAGCGGGCAAGCCGCCGCGCCTCGGCTTCGTTGCCATTGACCGGGAAAGTGTCGTAGCTGCGGCCGCCCGGATGCGCGACATGGTAGACGCAGCCGCCGACCGCCCGGCCCGACCAGCGGTCGTAGATGTCGAAGATCAGCGGCGTGTTGACCGGCAGCGCCGGGTGCAGGCCCGACGCCGGCTGCCAGGCCTTGAAGCGGACGCCGGCCACCGCGATCTCGCGGTTGTCGGTCACCTTCATCGGCACGATGCGGCCATTGCAGACGATTGCATGGCGCTCAGGGTTGAGGCCTTCGGTCTTGACCTGCAGCCGCTCGACCGAGGAATCGACGAAACGCACGGTGCCGCCGATGGCGCCTTGCTCGCCCATAACGTGCCAAGGCTCGAGCGCCTGCCGCAATTCCAGCTTTATGCCTGCATGCTGGACCTCGCCGCAGAAGGGGAAGCGGAATTCGAGCTGTGCGTTGAACCATTCCGGGCGGAACTCGAAGCCGTTGAGCTTGAGATCGTCGAGCACGTCGAGAAAATCCGCCCAGACATGGTGCGGCAGCATGAAGCGGTCATGCAGCGACGTGCCCCAGCGCACGAAGCGGCCGTCGAGCGGGTTCTTCCACGCGCGGGCAATGATCGCCCTGACAAGCAATTGCTGCGCGAGTGACATGCGCGCATTGGGCGGCATCTCGAAGCCGCGAAACTCGACCAGGCCGAGACGGCCCGTCGGTCCGTCGGGCGAAAACAATTTGTCGATGCAAATTTCCGAGCGGTGCGTGTTGCCGGTGACGTCGGTCAACAGATTGCGGAACAGCCGGTCGACCAGCCACGGCAAGGGTGCCGCGCCTTTATCCGGATGCGGCACCTGCGCCATGGCGATCTCGAGCTCGTAGAGCGAATCGTGGCGCGCCTCGTCGAAGCGCGGCGCCTGGCTGGTCGGGCCGATGAACAAGCCCGAAAACAGATAGGAGAGCGATGGATGGCGCTGCCATTGCAGCACCAGGCTCTTCAGCAAATCAGGACGACGCAGGAACGGGCTGTCGTCAGGCGTCGCACCGCCGACCACGACATGGTTGCCGCCGCCAGTGCCGGTATGGCGGCCGTCGATCATGAACTTGTCGGCGCCAAGCCGCGTCTGCCGCGCCTCCTCGTAGATCGCCGTCGTCGTCGCCACGCAATCCTGCCAGTTCGCAGCCGGGTGGATGTTGACTTCGATGACGCCCGGATCCGGCGCCACCCTGATGACGTTGAGGCGCGGATCGTGCGGCGGGCCATAGCCCTCGATATGCACTGGCAGGCCGATCGCCTTTGCCGCGTTCTCAGCCGCCGCGACCAGTTCGAGATAGTCTTCCAGCGCCTCGACCGGCGGCATGAACACGCAGAGCCGCCCGTCACGCGGCTCAACCGAAAGTGCTGTACGCACCGCGCCGCCGATCTCGGTGATCTCCTGCTCGACCCGGTCCTGCTGGCCGGTCGCGGCCGTGAACGACACCGCCTGCTGGCGGCGCGCCATTTCGTCGGCGCCTTCAAGCTCTGCCGGCGCCGCTGCGGGCAAGATGGCATCGCGCGCCGGCAACGGTCCGCGCGGCAGCGACGGGTCGACCGGCACGATGTAGGGGAATTGCGCCGGCGGCACATAGGGCAGCGTGCCGAGCGGCAGGCGGTAGCCGACGGGTGAATCGCCGGGCACCAGGAACAGCCGGCCGCGCCGCGTCTTCCATTTCTCCGAACGCCAGCGCGGTTCCGATGCCTGGCTGTTCCAGCGCTGTATCGGCAGCACGTAACCCGACGGTTTGGTTAGCCCGCGCTCGAACACTTTTGCCATGCGGCTGCGCTCTTCCGGGTCTTCCAGCTTCGAGTTGGACGGATCGACATTGTCGGGCAGCTTGCCTTCCTTGAGCAGCCATTCGGCCGGGTCTTCGAACGCTTCGCTGACCATCGCCTTGTCGATGCCGAGCTCGCCGGCGATCGCCGTCAGCAGGCTTTCGGCCTGCTGCGGCCCGACCTTTGCGTCGCTCTTTTCCCGCGCGATCAGCGACGGGTCGCTCCACACCGGCTCGCCATCGGCGCGCCAATAGAGCGAAAAGGTCCAACGCGGCAGGCTTTCGCCTGGATACCATTTGCCCTGGCCGTAATGCAGAAAACCGCCCGGCGCGAAGCGCTCGCGCAGTTTTCTGATCAGCGCATCGGCCTTCTCGCGCTTGGTCGGGCCGACGGCGGCGGTATTCCACTCGGCGGACTCGAAATCGTCGATCGACACGAAGGTCGGCTCGCCGCCCATGGTCAGCCGCACGTCGCCGGCCTGGAGCGCGGCATCGACCCTGTTGCCCAGTGCATCGAGCGCCTGCCAGCTTTCGTCGGAGAACGGCTTGGTGATGCGCGGATGCTCGGCGATGCGGTCGACCCGCATGTCGAAGCCGAATTCGACATTGGCGAAGCTCGCCATGCCGGAAATGGGGGCCGCGTTGCGGAAATGCGGCGTCGCCGCCAGCGGCACGTGGCTTTCGCCGGTGAGCAGGCCGGAGGTCGGGTCGAAGCCGATCCAGCCGGCACCCGGAATATAGACCTCGCACCAGGCATGCAGGTCGGTGAAATCGATCGCCGTGCCGGGCGGTCCGTCGAGCGCGACCAGATCGGGCTTGAGCTGGACCAGATAGCCGGAGACGAAACGCGCGGCGATGCCGAGATTGCGCAGGATCTGCACCAGCAGCCAGCTCGAATCCCGGCATGAGCCTTTCTTGGCAGCCAGGGTTTCCTCGGGCGAGAAGACGCCGGTCTCCATGCGCACGATGTAGGCGATCTCGCGCTGCAGCCGCGCATTGAGGTCGACAAGGAAATCGACGGTGTTCTTCGGACTGCGCTCGATGGTCCCGAGGAACGTCGAGAGCAGTGGCCCCGCCGGTTCGGGCATCCGGTAGATGGCGAGATCGTCCCTGATCTCTTCCGGGTACTCGAACGGAAACGTCTCGGCCGCCGGCTCGACGAAGAAATCGAACGGATTGTAGACCGTCATGTCGGCAACGAGGTCGACCTCTATCTTCAATTCCGTCACCGGCTCCGGGAAGACGAAACGGGCGAGGAAGTTGCCGTAGGGATCCTGCTGCAGATTGACGAAATGGTTCTTGGGCTCGACCTTCAGCGAATGGCTCAAGACCTTGGTGCGGGAATGCGGCGCCGGCTGCAGCCTGATCACCTGAGGGCCGAGAACCACCGGCCGGTCGTATTTATAGTGGGTCAGGTGGTAGACGGCTGCCAGAATTGCCATGGTGCCCCGGAGATCGGCGTTTAACTCGCCGAACCCTGACACATCTGGCGGCCATTCTCCAAGCAGAGATGTTGCGCTGCACCTAATTTAAGCAGCATTGCCGGCTAAGGTCGCCTAGAAGAACGCCTGGATACCCGTCTGAGCCCGTCCGAGGATCAGCGCATGCACGTCATGCGTGCCCTCATAGGTGTTGACCGTCTCCAGGTTCTGCGCGTGGCGCATGACGTGGTAACCGATCTGGATGCCGTTGCCGCCATGCATGTCGCGGGCCTGCCGGGCGATGTCGAGCGCCTTGCCGCAATTGTTGCGCTTGACGATCGAGATCATCTCCGGCGCCATCTTGCCTTCATCCATGAGCCGCCCGACCCTGAGCGACCCCTGCAAGCCGAGCGCGATCTCGGTCTGCATGTCGGCGAGCTTCTTCTGGAACAGCTGCGTGCCGGCCAGCGGCTTGCCGAACTGCTTACGGTCGAGACCGTACTGGCGGGCACGATGCCAACAATCCTCGGCCGCGCCCATCGCGCCCCAGGAAATGCCGTAGCGCGCCCGGTTGAGGCAGCCGAACGGGCCGCCGAGGCCCTTGGCGTTGGGCAGCAGCACGTCTTCGCCGACCTCGACGCCTTCCATCACCACCTCGCCGGTAATCGAGGCGCGCAGCGAGAGCTTGCCGCCGATCTTCGGCGCCGACAGCCCCTTCATGCCCTTCTCCAGCACGAAACCGCGGATATCGTCCTTGCCGTTCTCGCCCTTCAACTTCGCCCAGACGACGAACACGTCGGCGATCGGCGCGTTGGAGATCCACATCTTCGAGCCGGAGATCTTGTAGCCGTTCGCCGTCTTTTCGGCCCGCGTCTTCATGCCGCCCGGATCGGAGCCGGCATCCGGTTCGGTCAGGCCGAAGCAGCCTATCCACTCGCCCGACGCCAGCTTCGGCAGGTACTTCTTGCGCTGCGCTTCCGAGCCATAGGCATGGATCGGATACATGACCAGCGACGACTGCACGCTCATCATCGAGCGGTAGCCCGAATCGACGCGCTCGACTTCGCGTGCCACCAGACCGTAGGTGACATAGTTGGCGCCGAGGCCGCCATATTCCTCCGGGATGGTGATGCCGAGCAGGCCGGCTTCACCCATCTCGCGAAAGATGCCGGCATCGGTCTTCTCCTCGAGATAGGCCTCCTCGATCCGCGGCGCCAGCTTGTCGGCGGCAAAGGCCGCAGCACCGTCGCGCACCATGCGCTCATCTTCCGAAAGCTGGTTCTCGATCAGGAAAGGGTCTTCCCAGACGAACGCGTTCTTGTCGGCGGCCATGGCTTCGGTCTCTCCCAAACGAAATCTTGAAGTGCCCGGCTTATCCGCCTCCGCCTCGAAAAAATCAAACGAAATTGCATCACCGATCAATGAGCGTTAGTAATTGATCATGAGTGTCCAACGCCGCCTTTTGCCCAACATCAGCGCCCTTGCCGCTTTCGAGGCGGTGGCGCGCCTCGGCTCGTTCACCGCCGCCGCGCGCGAGCTCGACCTCACCCAGGGCGCCGTCAGCCGGCAGATTAGCCTTTTGGAAGAACAATTCGGTCGCCGGCTGTTCGAGCGTGACAGCCGCAATGTCCGACTGTCGAGCGCAGGCGAAATCTACGCCGAGGCGGTGCGCTCCGCGCTTGGCCAATTGCGCGATGCGGCTCTTGGATTGATGAGCAATCGGCATAGCGGCATCCTGAACCTTGCGATTTTGCCGACCTTCGGCACCCGCTGGCTGATGCCGCTGATCCCGGATTTCGTCGCAAGCAACCCCGACATCACCATCAACTTCGTCACCCGCATCGGCCGTTTCGACTTCGCCCGCGAGCGGCTCGATGCGGCCATCCATCACGGCCAGCCCGACTGGCCGGACGCCGACTCCACGCTCTTGATGCGCGAGACAGTGATACCGGTGGTTTCGCCCGAATTCCTGGCCAGCCGCGACATCGTCACGCCGGCCGATATCTGCCGCCTGCCGCTGCTGCACATGGCGACGCGCCCCGGCGCCTGGAGCGAATGGTTCGAAGAGCAAGGTCTCAGCGCGCCGACCGGGCCCGGCATGCAGTTCGAGCAGTTCGGCACTGTCGCCCAGGCCTGCACGGCCGGACTTGGCGTAGCACTCTTGCCGCAGGTCCTGATTGCGGGCGAGTTGCAGCGTGGTCAGCTCGTGCCGACACCGGGACAGCCGATGCAGAGCCGCAGCGCCTACTATCTCGTCGTGCCGCACGACAAGCGCGGCCATCCGCCCGTCGCCAGCTTTCGCGACTGGCTGCTGGGCCAGGTTGAGAAGGAGCCGGCTGTTCTGGCCTGGTAGCTACTTCCGCTTCAGCGCATCCGCCAATGCGGCGCCGAACGCGCCTTGGTGAGCCGGCCGTTCCGGCTGGCGCTGCGGCGCCGGCGCACGCGGTGCCGGCTTGCCACCATTATCGCGCGGCCCGCCCCGCGACGCACCACCATCGCCGTCCTTGCGCATGGAGAGAGCAATGCGCTTGCGCTTGATGTCGACGTCGACGACACGCACCTTGACCACATCGCCGGCCTTGACCACCTCATGCGCGTCCTTGATGAAACGGTCGGCGAGTTGCGAGACGTGCACCAGCCCGTCCTGATGCACGCCGATATCGACGAAGGCGCCGAAGGCGGCGACATTGGTGACGGTGCCTTCGAGCAGCATGCCGGGCTTCAGATCCTTGATGTCGTCGACGCCGTCGGCGAAGGTCGCGGTCTTGAAACCGGGGCGCGGGTCGCGGCTGGGCTTTTCCAGCTCCGCCAATATGTCGCGCACGGTCGGCAGGCCGAACCGCTCGTCGACGAAGACACGCGGATCGAGTGCCTTCAACGCCGCGCTGTCGCCCATCAGCGAGCGCACGTCGCGGCCGCAGGCAGCGACGATCTTCTTGGCCACGCCATAGGCTTCCGGATGCACGGAGGAGGCGTCGAGCGGCTCGCTGCCGTTCGGGATGCGCAGGAAGCCGGCGCATTGCTCGAAGGCGCGCGGCCCAAGGCGGGAGACTTTCAGCAGATCCTTCCGGCTTGCGAAAGGGCCGGTGGCGTCGCGATGCGCGACGATCGCGTCGGCGAGCGACGCGCCAAGGCCGGAAACCCGCGCCAGCAGCGGAGCCGACGCCGTGTTGAGATCGACGCCGACGGCATTGACCGCATCCTCGACCACCGCTTCCAGCGAGCGGCCGAGCCGGTACTGGTCGACATCGTGCTGGTATTGGCCGACGCCGATCGACTTTGGCTCGATCTTCACCAGTTCGGCCAGCGGATCCTGCAGGCGCCGCGCGATCGACACCGCGCCGCGCAGCGACACGTCGAGGCCGGGAAATTCGGCCGCCGCCGTCGCCGAAGCGGAATAGACCGAGGCGCCGGCTTCGCTGACGATCACCTTGAGCGGCTTGGGACCGCTGTCGGCCGGCAGATCCGACAGCATGTCGGCGACCAGATTTTCGGCCTCGCGGCTGCCAGTGCCGTTGCCGATCGAAATCAGCTCGACTTTGTGCAGTCGAACGAGCTTCGCCAGCTCGGCTTGCGTGCCGCGCACATCGTTTCTGGGCGGGAACGGATAGACCGTCGTCGTCGCCACCAGCTTGCCGGTGCCGTCGACTACCGCCACCTTGACGCCGGTGCGGATGCCCGGATCGAGCCCCATCGTCGGCCGCGACCCGGCCGGTGCTGCAAGCAGCAAATCCTTCAGATTTCGGGCAAAGACATGTATCGCCTCCTCCTCGGCCCGTTCACGCAGATCGCGCATCAGGTCCAGCGTCAGGTGCAGCGACAGTTTTATCCGCCAGGTCCAGCCGGCCACCTCCATCAGCCAGCGATCGCCCGGCAGGCTGCCGCCGATGGCGTAGGCATTGGCGACCATCCGCTCGACCGGTTTCACTGGCGAGGCGTCATCGGCGTCGACCTCGACGTCGAGCGACAGCACCTCCTCGTTGCGACCGCGCAGCATGGCGAGCGCACGATGGCCGGGCACGTTCGCCCAGCGCTCGACATGATCGAAATAGTCGGAGAATTTCGCGCCGGCCTCCTGCTTGCCGTCGACCACCCTGGCGCGCAGGAAGGCGCGCTCCTTCATGTAGCTCCGCAGCTTGCCGACCAGATCGGCGTTCTCGGCGAACTGTTCCGACAGGATGTCGCGCGCGCCGTCGAGCGCCGCCTTGGCGTCGGCCACGTCTTCCGTGACATAGGCGAGCGCCAGTTCGGCGGGCACCGCCGAGCGGTCGGCAAGAATGGCTTCGGCCAGCGGCCCCAGCCCACGCTCCCTGGCGATCTCGGCTTTGGTCCTCCGCTTCGGCTTGTAGGGCAGATAAATGTCTTCGAGTTCGGCCTTGGTGGCAGCGGCGGCGATCTTGGCTTCAAGCTCTTCGGTCAGCTTGCCCTGCTCGCGGATCGAACCGAGGATGGTGTCGCGGCGCGCATCGAGTTCGCGCAGATAGGCCAGTCGCTCGGCAAGGTCGCGCAACTGCGTATCGTCGAGCCCGCCTGTGACCTCCTTGCGGTAGCGCGCCACGAACGGCACCGTCGCGCCCTCGTCCAGCAGGCCGATCGCCGCCGCAGCCTGCTCGGGCCGCGCGCGGATCTCGGCCGCAATGATTGCCGCGATGCGCTTGATGTCGGATGCCATGCTGCTCTCATGCCTTGTCGAAAAAGAGCGGCGACCATAGGCCGGGATGTCCGCGCCGCCAACCGCGCTGTTTTCAGCCAACCGGCGGGTCCACAGGAAAGCGTGCCGCAGGCGAGGCGCGAAACGCCTCAGACCATCCGGCTCAGCGCCTCGAAAAAGGCGACGGCCACGACATCGAGCGGATCGTCGACCGGCACCGGCTGCGACGACATCTTTGCGATTACCACTTCTGTCTTGGGATTGACGTACACCCACTGCCCATGGATGCCGATGCCGCAGAAGGCGCCGCTTTGCGCCCCTGTCTGGTACCATTTGTTGCGGTAACGTCCCTGCGGAAACAGGAAGGCCATCGTGCCGCGCTGCCAGGCTTCGGAACTGCCGCCTGTTTCGACCGTGTCGCGCACCCAGGCCTCCGGCACGATGCGGCGGCCATTGGCCGTGCCGCCCTGCCGCATCATCTCGCCGACACGCGCCAGATCGCGCGGCGTCACCGAAATGCCGCCGGCCGTGCGCGCCGTGCCTTCCATGTCGACCGTAATCGAGGCTTCGCTCGCCGCACCGAGCGGCAGCCACAATTTCTCGCGCAGCAGATCGGTCAGACGCTGGCCGGAGGCGCGCTCGACCAGCATGCCGAGCAGGTCGGAATTGGGCGAGCGATAGCGGAAGGTCTGGCCATGTGGTTCGGCCAGCCGCTGCAGCGTCAGGATGAATTCGCGCAGGCTTTCCGTGCCGCCGCCCGGGTTCCAAAGCGTGGCGCGGCGATAGCGGGCAAAGGCGCTTTCCGGATCGAGATAGGCCTCTTCGAAGTCGAGGCTGACGCTCATGTCGAGCACATGCCGGACGCTCGCATCGCCATAGGCCGATCCCTTGGCTTCCGGAATGTAGCTGACGACAGGGGCCTCCGGATCGAAAATCCCCTCACCTTCCAATATGCCGGCGAGAATGGCGGTGAACGATTTGCTGATCGAGAAGATGATGTGGCGTCCGCCGAAATCCATATGCGGCGCAAACCAGTCGCCAATGATCGTACCGGCCTTCATGATCGTCAGCGCGTCGGTGTCGGAGCGCGCGAGGAAGGCCGCCACCGTTTCCAGGCCATTCGCCAGGCTGACCTTTTCGCCAAGCAGGCTTCCGAGTTCTTGCCGAGGCGGCTCAGTGCCGCCTGACGCCGCGACAGGCGCGCTAGGCACCAACTCGCCGGCATTCTGGAACGACCAGCGGTTGAACGGGTTTTCGCGCCAGTTGGAAAGCTGCACCGCGCTGCGGGCAAAGCCATATCTGGTCTCGAACGCGGTCTTGCCCGTCATGGGATTTTTTCCTGGAAGATTCAGGCGAGCGCCGCAGCGATGGCGTGCACGGCCTTCAGTGTCGCCACCGAATAGGCGATGTTGGAGAAATCCGGATAGGTCGAAAGCTTCACCACCACCATCCTCGTGTCCCAGTCGATATGGATCATCTGCCCGAAAACACCTCGGCACATCAGCGCTCGCGAGCGCGGGTCCTCGATCCAGAACTGGTTGCGATAGCTGCCTTCCGGCAGGCTGGGATTGAAGTCGGGGCCATGCCTGCCGTTGCGCGTCGTTTCGATCCAGTCGGCCGGCACCACACCGCCGCCATTGTCGAGGATCAGCTGGCCGAACCGGCCATAGTCGCGCAGCGTCGCGTTGAAGCCGCCGTCGGCCACAGCATAGCCGGCACTGTCGACGGTGAAGCAGGCGCTTTCATCGGTGCCGAGCTTTTGCCACAGCTCCTCGGAAACCAGCTGCGGCAGCCGCTTGCCTGTGACCCGCTCCATGATGAAGGCAAGCACATCGGTCTCGATCGAGCGGTATTCGAAGGCGGCGCCGTGTGGCCGGATTTGCTCCTTCAGTCCCAGGATCAGCTCGAACATATGCGACGGCCATTGGAACACCGGGTCGCTGTCCGGCGGCACCGGCTTCCACCCGCCCGCGACATCGACCTGGCCGATGTCGGAATAGGGATCGGTGTATTCCTCGGAAAAACGCACGCCGGTGGTCATGTCGAGCACATGCTGCACGCTGGCGCCTGCCCAGCCGGTGGCCCCCAGCTCCGGCAGATAAGTCGTCACCGGCGCCGCCGGGTCGATCAGCCCGCGCCCAGCCAGTATGCCGAACACCGAAGCCGTGACCGACTTTGCCATCGACTGCGACAGATGCAGCGTGCGCTCGTCCATGCCGTTGAAATAGCGCTCATAGGCGACCTTGCCGTCCTTGAGCACGAGGAAACCGTCCGTGTAGGTCTCGTCGAGCAGCCCGGCGAGCGTCGTTGCCGCGCCGCTGCTGTCCTCCACCGGCAGCGCGTCGAGATCGACCTCGGCCAGTTCGAGCCGGCGGCGATGGCCGTGCCCGCGCCAGACCTCGGCGGTCGGCAGGAATTCGCGGATGTGCTGGAATGCCCAGCGGTTCCAAGGGCCCCTATCCCAATCGAGTTTCGGCGGCACCATCTGCGGCGGCGAGCCTTGCATGATCGGCGGCCGCGGATCGGAGTTGCGGTAGGATGTCATCGAGCCTCCCGGAAGCGAAGAAGGGAGGCCAAAAGCCCCCCTTCCATTGGCTTTTAGACCGAACCTATTTGCGCAGGTTGGTCCAGATCTTGTTGTAAATCTCGACCACCTCGGGAGGGCATGGCGGGACGAATTCCGCCGCAGGCGCACCAGCCGGCGGGTTGAGTTCCGGCGAGGCCGCAAAATCGGCGGGAAGGAATTTGTGGCTGCCGACAATGCCGTTATCGTAGCCGGCGAATTCCGAGATCAGCGCCGCATTCTCCGGAGCCATGATGAAGTCCTGGAACAGCTTGGCATTCTCGAGGTTCTTGGCGCCCTTCAGCACCCCGACATTGTCCATCCAGCCTTCGATGCCTTCCTTCGGATAGGCATATTTGATCGCTGGGACTTTTTGGCGCGCGCGATAGGTGGCGCCATTCCACGCTTGCGTGACGATGACGTCGCCGGAGGTGATCTTGGTGATCGTGTCATAGCTGAAGGTCTTCCACGACGGCTTGGCCGCCATCAGGACGTCGTTGACCTTCTTGAGGTCGGCCTTGTCTGCGCCGCAGCGTGGCACGCCGGCATAGCGCTCGGCCGCATGCATGACGGTGTTGACGTCGTCGAGCATGTTGATCTGGCCCTTCAACTCGTCCGGCGGGTCGAACAGAATCGCCAGCGTGTCGATGTCGCCCTTGAACTTGTCGGTGTTGACTTCGAACGTCGTCGTGCCGAACTGCCACGGCGCGGTGTAGTGACGGCCGCTGTCCCAGTAGATGTCGAGGAAGCGCGGGTCGATGTTCTTGCCGTTCGGCATCGCATTGGGCTCGGTCTTTTCGAGCAGGCCCTCGTCGATCATGATCTTCACGGTGTAGTCCGACGGCACGACGATGTCGTAGCCGGAATTGCCGGCGCGTACCTTCGACAACATGGTTTCGTTGGAATCGTAGTCGTCCAGCGTGACCTTGACGTTGTATTGTTTCTCGAACTTTTCGATCAGCTTGGGATTGGTGTAGTCACCCCAATTATAGATGTGCAGCTCGCCGTCGGCGAGCGCTGGCACTGCCCACAACAGAACTGCCGTCGAAACGGCAGCCATCAGTTTCCTAGACATTTTGTTCTCCTTTGCCTTCCCATTATTATTCATTTGGCGCGCCGGCGCGCGATCAGGAACGAGACCGAGACGAAGAGGATCGAGACCAGGAGCAGGATGGTGGAGATGGCATTGATCTCCGGCGTCATCGGCCGCCTGATCTGGTTCCAGATGTAGAGCGGCAGCGTCGTCTGGCCGGGACCGGCGACGAGCTGCGTGATCGTGAAATCGTCGAAGGACACGATGAAGGCGAGCGCGGCGCCCGACATGATACCGGGGACGAGCAAGGGCAGCGTTATGCGGCGGAACGCATGCCACGGCGTGGCGTAGAGATCGGCCGCGGCGGCCTCCAGCGTCAGGTCCATGTCCTCGAGACGCGCCCTGATCGGCATATAGGCGAAAGGAATGCAAAAGACCGTGTGGGCGAGGATCAGATTGCCGATGCCGAAATTCAGCCCGAAGGCCCCGGCGATCAGCGCGAAGAAGGACAAGGTCGCCACCGCCGTAATGATCTCGGGGACCACCAGCGGCAGGTTTATCACCATGAAGGCCGCCGGAAGCCCGCGCCACGGTTTCACCCTTGTCATGCCGATCGCCGCCAGTGTTGCGACGATCGTCGAAATGATGGTCGCGCTCGTCGAGATGATCAGCGTGTTCTGGGCGGCGCGGTGGAATTCCTCGTTGAGCAGCGCACTGCCGTACCAGCCGAACCCGACACCCTCCCAATGGGTGACGAGCGAACCCGTGTTGAACGAAAAGATCATCAGGATCAGGATCGGCACGTAGAGCACGCACAGGCAAAGGATGGCGATCGAGCGGAAGCCCGGCTGGTCCTTGATGTCGATGGTGCGGGGGTCAGCCATGCTGGATCTTCCCCGACGTGTTGCGGACGTAGAAATAGAGCGCGACCAGCACAGCGGCCATCAGGATCAGCGCCTGGGCGCAGCCGAGCGGCCAGTTGCGTCCGGAGCCGAATTGCTGGGCGATGAGGTCGCCGATCATCAAATGGATGCCACCGCCAAGGATCAGCGGCGTCACATAGGCGCCGAGGGCCGGAATGAAGACCAGCAGGCAGCCGGCGATGATGCCGGGCAGCGACAGCGGAATGATCACCCGCCAGAGAACCTGCCGCCGTGTCGCGTAGAGGTCGTTCGCGGCCTCGACCAGCCTGAAATCCAGCTTTTCCAGGCTGGAATAGAGCGGCAGGATCATGAACGGCAGGAACGAGTAGAGCAGGCCGAGCTGGATGGCGAAGTTGGTGTAGAGCATGGTGATCGGCTTCTCGATCAAACCAAGCCCCATCAGCGCATTGTTGATGAGGCCCTCGTCGCGGATGATGAACATGATCGCCAGCGTACGCACAAGAAGGTTCGACCAGAACGGAATGGTGATCAAAAGCACCCACCAGTTGCGCTGCGCCGGCGGCCGCGTCGCCATGAAATAGGCGGTCGGAAAACCAAGCAGCAGGCAGATCACCGTCGTCACCACGGCGAACAGAAACGAGCGCAGGTAGATGATCAGGAAGTCCGGCGTGAACTGCAGCGTATCGTCGAAAATATCGCGCTGGAACAGGAAGTTCAGATACGCGTCGGTCGAGAACTTCCATTGCACGCCGCCGTAAGGTGCGGCCTGGAGAAATGAATAGACGCAGATGATCAGCAGCGGCAGCACGCCGAAAATGCCGATGATGACCAGCGCCGGTAGCGCAAGCAGGCGGTTGCGCCAGCTGGTGGCCTTTTCCGCCTGAGCCTCGAAGATCGCGGCTTTGGAAAGGGTGATCGACATCAGTCCCTCAAGATCCGGGCGCCGTCGTCCTCAAACACGATGCCCACCTTGGCGCCTGGCGCGAAAGCCACCGCGCCGGACCGGCTGTTCTGGTGGCGCACGATGAAGTTGTCACCGCCGTCGAGCTTCACGTGGTAGTGGGTGTCGGTGCCGAAATAGACGACATTGGCCAAAATTCCCGCGACCGTGCCCTTGGCTGCATCGGCGACCAGATCCGCATGCTCGGGCCGCACGACGACCGTCACGGCGCCGGAAGGATCGAAACCTTCGGGGAACCCGGCCGCAACCGTTGCGTCGGAAGCAAGCTTCACACTGGCGACGCCGGATTTCTTCGATACCACGGTGCCCTTGAGGAAGTTGGTCTCGCCGATGAAATCGGCGACGAAACGCTCGGCCGGGCGGTCATAGATGTCGCGCGGCGCGCCGACCTGCAGGATCTTGCCCGACGACATCACCGCGATCCGATCGGACATGGTCAGCGCTTCTTCCTGGTCGTGGGTGACGAAGATGAAAGTGATGCCGGTCTCGTGCTGCAGTCGCTTCAGCTCGATCTGCATTTCCTTGCGCAGCTTGTAGTCGAGCGCGGACAAAGGCTCGTCGAGCAGCAGCACTTTCGGCTGCGGCGCGAGAGCGCGGGCCAGTGCCACGCGCTGCTGCTGGCCGCCGGAGATCTGGCTGGTGCGACGGCCGGCGAGCGCCTCCATCTTGACCAGCTTCAGCATCCGGGCGACGCGCGCCTGGATCTCGGCTTTCGGCTTGCCCAGCATCTCCAGGCCGAAACCGATATTCTGCGCCACCGTCATATGCGGGAACAGCGCATAGGACTGGAACACGGTGTTGACCGGCCGCTTGAACGGCGGTAGCGGTGCGATGTCCTCGCCGTAGAGCAGGATCTCGCCTTCGCTCGGGAAGTCGAAGCCGGCGATCAGCCTTAGAAGTGTCGTCTTTCCGCAGCCGGACGGCCCAAGCAGCGTGAAGAACTCATTTTCGCGGATGGCGACGGAGACGGTGTCCAGCGCGGCGACTTGCGCCTCTCCGGTCCCGAACACCTTGCGGACGCCACGCACCTCGATTGCATTCTTACCCGGTTGTTCCGGCACGACTACCCCATTGAGAAAGCCTGCTCTTGGCGGCAGGTTTTGTTCCGGTTTGATTGTCATCACAAGCCAATCGGCTTGGCAACTGTAGAGCTGGACCTTGATCTAAAAGGCAATTCCCATGCCGGTCAGGCTTGATAGGTGATCTTGCCTCCACAGATGGTCGTCACCGGTCGCACCGTATGCAGCGCTTCCGGTGCAGTTGCCTCGATATCGGCCGACAGCACCACGAGATCGGCCATGTAGCCCGGCTTCAGGCGGCCCTTGCGACGTTCCATGAACTCGGCATAAGCCCCTTCCACCGTGTAGCCGGCAATCGATTCATGCAGCGAGAAGCTCTGGTCCGGCAGCCCCTCTGCCCAAGGTTTGCGCATCACCGCCGCCTGGATGCCCAGGATCGGATCTACCGGCGAGACCGGCCAGTCGGACGCGAACACGACACGCGCACCGGCATTTTTCAGGGCGCGCCAGGCATAGCTCAGCGGCCACTTCTCGCGGCCGATGCGCGAAAGCGTCGGCTCCAGCGGGAAGTTCATGGCGCCGGGCGGATGCGGCGGCTGCATCGAAGCGATGACGCCGAGTTCGGCAAACCGCGGCACGTCCGAGGGGGTGGTGACCTCGATATGCTCGACCCGGTGCCGGCTGTCGCGCTTGCCGTTCGCCTTCTGCGCCGCCTGGTAGCCGTCGAGCACGGCCCGCACCGCGCCGTCGCCGATCGAATGCACGGCGATCTGCAGGCCGCGCCTGTCGGCTTCCACCGCCACTTGCGCGAAGTGCTCTGGCGTGAACAGCGGCTCGCCGCGCCAGCCCGGCCGGTCGGCATAGTCGTCGACCATCACGGCGGTCCATGAATCGAGCACGCCGTCATAGAAGACCTTGACCATACCCGACGACAGCCATTCGGATTTGTAGGCCGCGGCCATACGCGAGGCTTTTTCCAGAATGTCCAGCGCCATGAAATTCTTGAAGTGAAACGGGATCTTCGTCCGGCACAGCAGCCGCCCTTCTTCTTCCAGGCCGGCAAGCAGCTCGAGCTGGTAGAGATTGCCGTCCATGTTCTGAATTGACGTAATGCCATGCTGGGCGCACCACTGAAGTCCGCGGTGCATCAGGTCGCGGTCGGAAGCGAGTTCTTCACCGGATGGATATGGCTCCGGCTCGCCGCCCGTAAGACCGAGCCGCGTGCGGTTCTGCCCGAAGTGCTCCAGGATCGGGCCGAATGCCTCGCCCTCGCGCAGCTCGCCGGCGGCGAGCCCGTCCGCTCCCATCACGATCTCGTTGCCCGGCCCCAACTGCCTGCCATGCAGGATGCCCGCCTGCTCCAGCGCCTTGGTGTTCGCCCACATCGTGTGGTGATCGGAAGCCGACATGGCGAAGGGCCGGTCTGGAATGATGCGGTCGAGATGATGACGTGTGACCGGCTCATCGCTCGACAGGATGGAGTAATCGACCCCGGCGCCGAGCAGCAGTCTGGCGTTGGGCCGCGCCGACGCAAAGGGGCGGATCGCGTCGCGCAGGGCGTCGAAGCCATGCACGCCTGCAAGATGCAGATTGTCGAGTTCGGCCGCGCCGCCGAAAAGATGCATATGCGCTTCGATGAAGCCGGGCAGGACGGAGCCGCCGCCGGCGTCGATGACGCGGGTTCCTGGGCCTTTGTAGTCCAGCACGCTGGCGCGATCTGCGATCGCAATGATGTCACCGCCCTTGATGGCGATCGCCTCGGCGCGGGGGGTATCGGGATCCATCGTCAAAATGCTTGCATTCTCGACAATCAGATCGGCCGATGGCGGCATAATTTTCTCCCGTTTGAGCTAGGCTAGCAGAGAATTGGCGTCTGGCAAGCCATCCTGTGCTGCTCCCAAGCAACAATTCGCTATGGCCCTTGGCGGCACCGAAACTCTCTGCCACAAAGCAGTGAGAGACCCGCAGACACGCAACCCGAAGAGCGAGCCAACTCCCAAAATGAAGACAGTTTTTTCCCCTCTCCATGCCGGTCATGCCGGCCAGATGGAACTGGTGACGGCGGCGATCGTGCCTGGTTTCGAGAAGCCGTCGCGGGCGGAATTCATCAGGTCGCGGGTCGAAAGCGAGAAGCTTGGCCCGATCATCGCTCCCGTCGAGCATGACCTTGCCGCCGCCAAGCGCATCCACAAGGCGGACTACATCGACTTCCTGCCGACCGTGTGGCCGCAATGGACGGCCGCCGGCTTCAAGGGCTCGGCCATGGCCTTCACCTGGCCGACACGCGGCCTGCGCGGCGACGTGCCGCCGCAGCGCATCGATGCCTTGCTGGGCTACTATTCGTTCGACGCCGGCGCCACCTTCGTCGAAGGCACCTGGGCCGCGATCAAGTCCTCCTACGACGTCGCGCTGACGGCGGCGGCCCTGGTCAAGGCAGGCGAGCGATCTGCCTTCGCGCTCTGCCGTCCGCCCGGCCATCACGCGGGTGCTGCCTTCATGGGCGGCTATTGCTTCATCAACAACGCCGCCGTCGCCGCGCAATGGTTCCTCGACCAGGGTGCGAGTCGCGTCTCGATCCTCGATGTCGACTACCACCACGGCAACGGCACCCAGGAGATCTTCTACGACCGCGGCGACGTCCAGGTCATCAACCTGCATGGCGACCCGATGACCGAGTATCCGTTCTTCCTTGGCCATGCCGACGAGCGCGGCGCGGGCGATGGTGAAGGCTTCAACCTTAACTACCCGATGCCCTTCGGCACCGGCTGGGACGCCTGGAACGCCTCGCTGGAGGACGCCTGCGCCAAACTCGCCGCCTATGCGCCCGATGTCGTCGTCGTCTCGCTCGGCGTCGACACGTTCGAGAAGGATCCGATCAGCCAGTTCAAGCTGAAAAGCGCCGACTACCCCAAGATCGGCCGCCGCATCGCCAGGCTCGGCCTGCCGACACTCTTCGTCATGGAAGGCGGCTATGCCGTGGAGGAGATCGGCATCAACGCCGTCGGCGTGATGACCGGCTTCGAGGATCGCTAACAGCCAAGACCGGGCGGCAACCCCGCCCGGCTCTCGCGATCAGGTAGGGGCGCCAACGCCTGGCGCGGCTGCCGGAGCAGCCGGTCTGCGCGACCGGCCGAGATAGTAGACCGCCGCCGCAGCGATGAGGCCTGCCGCCAGTATGCCTGCCGCCAGCAGCGGCCGGTACCAGAACCAGGCGACGGCGATCGTCGTCGTGCCGACCAGGATCGCCAGGAAGAAGGCGATGATACCGGTTCCCATCCGCGCAATGCTGCCGAGGAACGGAATGACGTCGAGGATGACGCCGATCGGGCCAAGCAGCAGGGCGAAGCCGAACGTCAGCAGCAGCAGGCCGGCGGCGCGCAGCAGCCAGGTGATCAATGTGTTTTCCGAGACCGCGTCGGCGAACATCTTTGCCGCCGGCACGTCGCCGGTATCGACCATCAGCAACTGGTCGCCGGCAACCGTCTGATAGGGTTCGAACTGGCTGCCGGTCTGGCGCGCGACGATGCTGACTACACCGAGCGGCGCCAGGTCGTAACCGATGCGATAGTCGCCCAGGGCCGGGGATGTCGCATCGGAACCGAGATAGATCCCGCCGTCGACGATGGTGACGGGCTTCGGGCCGCTATAGGCGGCCTTGATCGCGGCCGCCTGGCTGGACGACAGCGCAAATTCCTTGTCGCCCTCGATGCGATCGAGCACCGGCGTGTCAAGCGCGAAGGCGCCAAGCTTGCCGTCCGGAATCTGGAAGGTCCTGCTGTGGATCGCCATCGGTGGGTTCTGATGGCCGTCCGGCTTCTTGAAATTCGACGAGTCTATCTGGCTGTCGTCCCACACCCTGGAATAGCTGTAGGTCGTCACCGTCTCCTCGCCGCCGCCGAGCTTCTTGGTCGTCTCCGACTTCGATTCCTCTCTCCACTGATACATCTCGACGCTGCGCGACAGGCGCAACCCTTGCGCCGCAATGCCGAACTCCGGATCGGCGAGGCCGCTGTCCGCCGTCACCGGTCCGGTGACATGCACGAGCTTGCCGTCATTGCCGGCATCGACGCTGTCGACCCCGACCGAGACGACGACGCCCGACCCCTCGGCCAGCGAGCGCGCCGTCTGCACCGCGCGGCCCTCGTTCCAGAACAGACCGATGACCATCAGCACGATCAGGAGCAGGCCGAAGACCACCCCGCCCACAGCGCGCTTGATCCGCCCGAACCAAGAAACGGATGTCACTTCCCGAAATGAATCGCTCATTGTTGCCCCGCAAAGTCGCCAGCATGGACGCCCATCCTTTGCCGCTCCCGCGAATCCTACCGGAATCAGGCGCCCGCCGATACCGCCGGCCTGCACCGGCTCCTGCTTTTCCCGTCGAAAATCCGGCCGAAGGCAACATGAAACGGCCGCTGAGTCGCAATCCGAGTCCATCGGATTCGATTTTGTCAAATCGCGTTTGATGTCGGATTCATCTGCGGGTAGATTAGACCCGAATCAGCCGGTCCTTGGGGGGCGCGGCGACCAACCCAAAGTCTCAAGTACCGGCATTGTCCGGCACCAGACGCGGACGGCTTCGCGTTCCCTGAATGGATTCGGCCTGGTTGGGCGCTGACCGCGCCCAGAGTGTGTCTTCGTCAATGTGATGCGTATTCGGGTTCGGCCGCTGGCAAAGCCAGCACCGGGCACATGGATCGATTCCGGCCAAAGCATAAAAATGGGCAGTCCCGCCGCGCTTCTCCAATCCGAACCATCGCGCCTTGCGTCTCGCGGCGACCTCACCAGCTTTTTCATGCAGCTTGCCGCAGAGATCGGCGCCGACAGCTACATGCTGGTCGCCATCGTCCACGACCAGGACCGCAATGATGCGCGCATCGTGTCTTCCAACTGGATTTTCGACGCCATCGAGCTCATCGGCAAACGGCTGATCGGCGGCCTCGCCCAGGGTCCGCTGACCGCGGCGCCCGGCATCCGCCCGCAGGCGCTGGTGGCAGCCCATGCCCCCGACACCGGTGGACTGCTCACCGGCGAGGAGGCTCGGCTTCTCGACGTGCTCGGCCATGCCGAGATCTACTCGCTCAGGCTGAACGTCGGTCGCCAGCGTCTGTTCGCCCTGTTTTCAGCTGCCGAACCGGGCAAGATCGACCAGCCGGCGCTGATGAAGGCTCAGTTGAAGTGCTGCTACGCGCTCTCCACCATCCCGCAGCTGATCGCCGCGGCCGCCATGCAGGATCCGCTGTCCGACCGCGAGCGCGAATGCCTGTTCTGGGTGTCCGAGGGCAAGACGACGGACGAGGTCGCGCTCATCCTTGGCGTCTCGTCGAACACCGTCAACAGCTACATCACCCACGCCATTCAGAAATTCGCGGCCAGCAACCGCGCGATGGCCATCGCGACGGCGATCAGGAGCGGCATCATTTGAAACACGCACTTGTCAAGGAGGCGGCCGAAGCCCTTTTCAACGAGCAGCGCAATCCGTTCGGCGCCTTTTCGCTCGGTTCGGAAACCCATCACGCCGTCACCATTCCGGATGCCGTGCGCCGCTGCCGCTGGATCGCCGTCGACATCAACGCCTCGGCCTTCGGCCTGTTCTTCGTCAGCCCTTCGGCCGAGCGAGCACGCCTCGTCCCCTGCTTCGATTCCGACTATCCCAGCACGGCGGTGGCGACAAAATTCATCTCTGGCGCCAATGGCGAGGAGATGGTGCGCCACACCCGCATTTCGACGGCGCCGCGCTGGTGGGCCGACGACGGCATCGCCAGCTCGCAGGACACCTTCAAGGACCTCGCCTGGTCGGAACGAACCGCACCCTTGGCGCCAGGCACCAACGGCATTGCCTTCCCCGTTCATGCCGATCGCGGGCAGTGCGGGCTGGTCGTGTTCCTGGGCTCGGAGATCGCCTTGCCACAAGACGCGCTCTACGAAATCCATGCACGCAGTTTCACGCTGTTTGCCGCGGTCGCCCGCATGCGCCCGAGCGACGCCGGCAGGATGCGGTCGATCTCCAAGCGCGAGCTCGAATGCCTGAAGCTGACCGCCAACGGCAACACCAGCGAGGAGATCGCCAAGCTGCTGAAGTTGTCGGTGCACACCGCCAACCAGTACCTGACCCAGTCGACACAGAAGCTCAACGCCGTCAACCGCAACCAGGCGGTGGCCAAGGCGCTGCGGCTGGGGTTGATCGAGTAGGCCTGGAAATTCGCTCTCGAAATGACCGAAGGTGGCGCGGCGGCGGCGCGGCAACATCGACAAGCGCGCAGCGCACGAAGCGACTCCGACGTGCTCCCACCAACACGCGTCTGATTTTCAGAAGGCGAGCGGCTCGGTCCTGCGGATGCGCGCCTGCTCGATCACGGCCTCCAGCAAGGCGGTGTTGTGTTCGGGGTTTTCGCCAGGCTTTTCGAACGACACGTAGTTGACGGCCACCGACGATTTGTCTTCGCTCAGCGTCAGCTGGAAATAGACAGTGACGCCGGGCGGCCTGAGCTCCAGATCCAGCACGATGCGCGGACTGCCGCTCCAGTCGACATGGGCCTCGCCGCCATGGCCGAGCCTGAGCGTGCCGGCCATGAAGAACAGTTCGGCCGCCGAATCCACCAGGTCCGACAGGCAGGCGAAATGCTCCAGCCGGATGAAGGCGATGTAGTCGGCGACATCGATCAGCCTGAGTTCGGCGATCACCTGCTCGATGGCGTTGGCGACGATGATCTCGCGGGATTTTGCGTAAGGTTGCCGGTTCATGAGGTCAGTCTGCGCTCAGCCTTTTTCGAGTAGACGATCCGCACCAGCTCGGCGACGGCCTGATAGAATTGCGACGGGATCACGCTATCAACCGAAACTTGCTTGTACATGGAGCGGGCAAGCGCCACGTCCTCGAAGATCGGGATATTATTCTCTCTGGCGATCTCGCGGATCTTGAGCGCCACCAGATCCTGGCCCTTGGCCAGAACCAGCGGCGCCGAATCCTCGTCGCGAACATACTTCAGCGCGATCGAGAAGTGGGTCGGGTTGGCGATGATCAGCGTGGCGCGCGGCACCGCCGTCATCATCCGCTTGCGGGCGCGATCGCGCGCCAACGATCTGAGCCGCGACTTGACGATCGGATCGCCTTCCGCCTGCTTCATCTCGTCCTTGACCTCCTGCTTGCTCATGCGCAGGTCGCGCCGCCAATGGAAACGTGACCAGACCAGGTCGACCGTCGCAATCAGTCCCATGACGAAGACGATCGCCACCAGGATGTCGATGACGATACCCCTGATGACGAGACCGAAAGCGACCGGGTTGGTGATCATCCCGGCGAGCAGCTTACGGTGGTCCTCCGACAGCGTGAAGAAAAGCACGACGACGGCCAAGCCGAGCTTGCCCAGCGATTTCAGGAACTCGGCGAAGCCCTGGGCGCCGAACAGGCGGCTCCAACCCTTGGTGATCGAAATGCGCGACAGTTGCGGCCTGACCCGCTCGCCGACGAATTGCGGCATGTTCTGGAACACCGAGGCGCCGACGCCGGCCACCACCAGCAGCACCAGCAGGCTGACGACGGCGCGGCCGATCTCGAAGATGACGGTCTTGTAGAGCGCGATGACGTCGGTCTCGGTGTCCATCGGCCAGGCCTCCGGCTTCTCCAGGAACATCGACAGGAACATGCCGAGATCGACGATGGCGTCCTTGGCGTAGAAGACGGTGAACACCAGTATGGCGACGAAGGACGTGAAGAGGGCGGTCTCGCGCGAATGGGGCAGCTTGCCCTGTTCGACCGTGTCACGGATCTTCTTTTCTGTGGCTTCCTCGGTTTTCGAGTCCTTGTCGACAGCCTCAGCCATATTGGACTAGCCGGCCCGTCGCCATCAGGCTGCGGCGTTCTGCGTCGAGGAGGGCAGTTCGAAAGCCCCCTCGCGCGACAGACGGATCGTCGCCACCGCAATCGTCTTGCGGGCAGTCATGATGTCGGCAAGGGCGATGCCTTCCGAGCCCTGCCCGAGTTCGGCTTCGATCATGCGCCGCGAACGTGCGCCGATCGCTGACAGCACCGATTCGGTCAGCGCCGGCGGTGCGCCGCGCAGCGCCAGCGTAACCAGTTCTGTCGACAGCCCGTCGAACAGAAGCACCCGCGCCTTCTGAGTCAGCAACGGCAGGTCGTCGAAGGCGAACAGCCGCGACCTGACGCCGTCGAGGTCGGGCGTGCCCGCCTCCTCCAGGTCCTGCATGACCTCTTCGAGCTGCGGCTTGTCCATTTCGTTGAGCACGCTGGCGACCCGCGCCTGCCCGGCAGAAATGTCCTTGGTCGCGGCTTGCGACAGCAAACTCGAGCGCAACTGGCTTTCGACGATCTTCGCGGCCGCATCCGGAATGGTCGCCATCGTCACCATGCGCTTGATGATCTCGCCACGCATCGGTTTTGCCATGGTCAACAGCACGTTCGCCGCAGCTTGCGGGGCAAGCTTCGACAGCACCATGGCCGCGGTCTGTGCGTGCTCGCTGGCGAGGAAGGTGCCGAGCCGTGCCGGCTCGAGCTTCTCCAGATCGGGCCAGATCGGCTGCGGCCGTTCCGGCGCCACCTCGAACTTCTTGTCGCCCATAATGGCGCTCATTTCTTCCGGCGACAGCGACTCATTGAGGATCGTGTCCATCCTGTCGGCGGAATCGAGCAGCCCCGCGCCTTCGGTGAACTCGGCCTCGAATTCGGCGACGATGCGTTCGAGGTCGCTCTGCGGAATCGTGCGCAGCAGCCGCGCCCCCTCGATCAGCGCCTTCAGTTCCTCCTGCTTGAAGAATTTCAGCAGCCGGCTGGCCGAGGGCTTGCCCATGGCCACCAGTATGGCGGCGGCCTTCTGCGGGCGCGTCAGCGCGGTAAGCGTCGTCATGCTGTCTGTCCCTGCGACACGCCGGTTATCCTATGCACTCTTCGTGGCTGCGATGATTTCGGTCAGCCTGATGCCGAAGCGCGACGGGTCGCTTTCGAGCACGGTGATCTCGCCGCGCGCGATCTTGCGGCCGTTGACCACCACGTCGACGGGTTCGCCGATGCGCCGGTTGAGCGCCACCGTCGAGCCCTTCTGCAACGCCATCAGGTCGGACACCGGCATTTCGGTGCTGCCGAGGATGATCTGCACATCGACCGGGATGCTCATGATGATGTTCGAATTGGCGCCCGATGCCGCGCGGAAGGCAACGTCCGGACGCTTCTCCTCTTCCTGGAGAACGCCGCGCAATTCCTCGATGGCACGGTCGAGTTGCTCGTCCGGCTGGTCGAGTTCGGCTTCCACCTTGGTCTTGGCCATTGATCGTCTCCCAAAAAACTCGAGCCTGCCGGCGTCAGCCCGGCATCAGCCCATCGATGAAGTCCTGCCCGGCATCGTAGGGATGGCGGACGCGAACGGTGTAATTCTGGCCGAGCTTGCCGAACTCGCAAACGAACAGTGTCTTGTCGCGTGCGCTGAGCCGCGCCTGCGATTGCGCGGTCTCCTCGAATTCGATGATCTGCCCCACCTCGAGGCTGGCGAGGTCGCCAAGCGTCAGCCGCGCGAGCGGCATGGTCGCCTTCAGCGTCACCGTCGAGCGCATCACCTCTTCCGAGAGCCGCGCCCGCCAGTCCGACCCCGTCGTCTGGTCGTCATTGGCACCGGCCGCGCCGCCACGGGTCGCCAGCAGGATGCGTTGCGGGATCATCACCGTGACCGTGCCGCTATCGGTCGGCGTCGAGATGCCGAAGACCATGCGAACCGCCGCTCCGTCGCGCAGTACGCGCCGCTTGGCTTCCGCACCGGACATCGCGCGCTGTACCGGCAGCCGCAGCTCGAGCGAGCGCCTGCCCGATCCGTTCAAGGCCTGCGCCACTTCCTGGAACACCGTCGTCGCCACGTCGGTCTCGATCTGCGACAGCTCACGCTCGATCGGCGAAACCGCCAGGTCCGGATCACCCCCGAACAGCGCACAGACCATCACCGCGATGGCAGGCGCATCGATCACCAGCGTCATGGCGTCGGAGGACGTCGGCGACGCAACGATGGTCATAGCGAATGTGTCGCCGGCATACGCGCGCGCGTCGGGTACGCGGCTTACCTCTACCGCGCGCAGGTCGACGGTGACTGGTGCGCCTAGTTCACCGGCGAGGCTCTTCTGCAGCAGCGGTACGGCGCGCTCGGCCATCCCGCGCCCGGCGCCGATGACATGGGCGGCTTCGCCGCTGTCGCCGACCAGACGCTCGATGATCAGGGAACGGGTCTCGGACGGACTGCCTGGGCTGGTCATGACGGCGAACGGCCCCGTCTATCCTTGCATGTACTTCTGTCGCTGCGCATGCTCAGGCCGCTTTCTTCTCGGCCGTGCCGGTGTTCATCGTGCTCTGCTCGACGGCGTCGATCGTCGGCCGCTCGTAAGACGAGATGGTCTTGCGCCCGAACTCGATCGCGACTTGCGGCAGGGCGCCGTTCATATAGGCCAGCAAGGTCTGCTTGACGATGATGTAGAGCCGGTTCCGCTTCTCGCGCACGGTCTTGATCTTGGTGGCGACCGGCCCGACCAGTGCATAGGACAGGAAGATGCCGAGGAAGGTTCCGACAAGCGCGGCGCCGATCAGGCCGCCGAGGATTTCCGGCGACTGGTCGAGCGCGCCCATCGCCTTGACCACGCCGAGCACGGCGGCCACGATGCCAAGCGCAGGCAGGCCGTCACCCACCGCCACCAGGGCATGATAGGCCTTCATCTTGTCGGTCTTGATCGTATGGATCTCTTCGTCCATCAGCGCCTCGATCTCATGCGAGCGCGCATTGCCGATGATGATGATGCGGCAGTAGTCGCAGATGAAATGCGTCAGGTCATGGTTGTGCAGCACCGTCGGGAATGCCTGGAAGATCGCCGATTCCTCCGGATTGTCGATATGCGCCTCGACCTCGCTGCGAGACTTGGACCGTAGCTCGCGCATCAGGCTGTGCAGCACGCCGAGCGTTTCGAGATAGTCCCGCTCCTTCGGCACCGCCTGCTTGAAGGCTTCGAGAATGCCTTTGCCGGTATCCTTGACGGTCTTCATCGGGTTGGCAACGAGGAAGGTGCCAAGTGCCGCGCCACCGATGATCACCGCTTCCCATGGCTGCATCAGCACATGAAGATGGCCGCCCATGGCCATGAAGCCGCCGAGAACGCAGCCGAGCGTCACCACCAGTCCAATCAGAATGCCCACGCAAGATCCTTCCGCATGTCGCTTCAGGATCAACGGATAATCCCCGTGCCTTGTGTGAGGCTTGAATCCCCAATGTTGCGAAGCACGAGCGTCGGATTCAGCTTCGCGCAAGGAAGTGAGGATATTGTCCTGACATAGCTTCGGCCGGAGGCGCAGCGTGTTGGACACTTATACGAGCTATCAGCTCATCACCAAGGACATCACCAAGTCACTCGACCAGGTCGAGGCGCAGCCTGTCGTGAAGCGCGACACCGACTATTATCTTGCCAATATCGGCAACGTCAAAACCATCGACGATTTCGTCAAGGACACACGCCTGTTCACCTATGCCATGAAGGCATACGGCCTCGGCGACATGGCCTACGCCAAGGCTTTCATGGTCAAGGCACTGAAGGAAGGCGTCGCGGACGAGGACAGCTTCGCCAACAAATTGACCGACAAGCGCTACGCCGCCTTCGTCAAGGCGTTCAATTTCGCCGCCTATGGCGAGACCGCCACGCTGTTCCCCGCCGCCCAGCAGGACACGGTAGACAAATACATGCGCCAGACGCTGGAGGAAAACGCCGGCGAGACCAATGAAGGCGTGCGGCTGGCGTTGTACTTCGACCGCAAGGCGTCGAGCATCACCAACTGGTACGACGTACTTGCCGACACGGCTCTCTCCAGCGTGGTCCGCACCGCGCTCGGCCTGCCGGATTCCTTCGCCTCCGCCGACATCGACAAGCAGGCGCAGGCGTTCGAGCAGAAGCTCGACATCGCCGATTTCACCGACCCCGAAAAGCTGAGCAAGTTCCTCACCCGCTTCACCAGCATGTGGGAGATCAACAACCCGACCTCGACGGCGCAGACATCGGTCAGCGTGCTTTTCGCCCAGCCGACCACGGTCGGCATATCCACCGATCTGATGATGGCCATGCAGAAACTGAGGTTCTGAGAACACCATGCAGGACAGCCTCTACGTAGCCCTGTCGTCGCAGATCGCGCTCGAGCGCCGGCTCGACACCATCGCCGACAATGTCGCCAACGCCTCGACCATCGGCTTTCGCGCTACCGGCGTGAAGTTCGAGGACGTCGTCTCAGGTACCGGGCCAAAGTCCGTCTCTTTCGCCTCTTCCGGCAACACCTATCTTTCCAATGCGCATGGCTCGATGACCGAGACCGGCAATCCCTTCGACTTTGCCATCCAGGGCGACGCCTGGTTCGCCATCGAGACGCCCGTCGGCACGGTGATGACACGCGACGGCCGCTTCTCGATGAACGATGCCGGTGAACTGATGTCGATCGAGGGCCATCCGGTGCTCGACAGCGGCGGCGCGCCGATCCAGCTCGACCCGCGCAACGGCCCACCCAAGGCCGGTGCGGACGGCTCGCTGCGCCAAAGCGATCAGCTCGTCGGCGCCATCGGTCTCTACGATTTCGACCCCGGACAGAACTTTGTCCGCTACGGCAATTCGGGCATCGTTCCAGCGCGTACGCCCGAGCCGGTCACCGACCGCTCCGATGTTGGTGTCGCGCAAGGGTTCCTGGAAGAATCCAACGTCAATCCGGTGCTGGAAATGACCCGGCTGATCATGGTCCAGCGCGCTTTCGAGAACACCGCGGCGCTGATACGCCAGGCCAATACGACCACCGACGACGCGATCAAGACGCTCGGCTCCAAGTAGCGGCATGTCGACCGGCCTGCCCTCGATACGCGCCCTGGAAAAGCAGCCCGACGCCGCGCCGCAAGACCGGCTGGCGGCGCTGGAGCATATCTGGCGCCGGTTCGATGACCCGGATGCGTTGCTGCGGCGCGGCGGCCGCGTCGCCGAAATCTCGCCGACCCATTACAAGGTGCGCGGCCTGTCTGGCATCGCCAGGCTGGGCGACATCGTCGAGCAGCGCGGCCATTCCGGCACGCGCCGTGGCGAAATCGTCAAGATCGGTCGCGACGAGGTCGTCGTGGCGCCTTTCGAACGCAGCGCCGATGCGGGCATCGGCGACGCCGTGTTCCGGCGTGGCCCGCTGACGGTGACGCCGCACGCCTCGTGGCGCGGACGTGCCATCGACGCGCTCACCCGCGTCATCGACGGCGGTCCGCCGCTGGTGAGATCGGGCGTCGCCGTGGGAGAAGGCACGACGACACCGGGCGCCATGGCGCGGCAGCGCGTCGGCACCGCTTTCATGACCGGCGTTCGGGTCATCGACATCTTCACCCCGCTCTGCTTCGGCCAGCGTCTCGGCGTCTTTGCCGGATCGGGCGTCGGCAAGTCGACGCTGCTGGCGATGCTCGCTGGCGCCGATGCCTTCGATACGGTCGTCGTGGCGCTCATCGGCGAACGCGGGCGCGAGGTGCGCGAATTCCTCGAGGACACGATCGGCGCCGAAAGCATGGCCAAGACCGTGGCTGTCGTCGCCACCAGCGACGAGAGCGCGATGATGCGCCGGCGCGCACCCGACACCGCCATGCGCGTCGCCGAGCATTTTCGCGACCAGGGCCATCGCGTGCTTCTGGTGCTCGATTCGATCACCCGCTTCGCCCATGCGCTACGCGAGGTGGCGACGGGGACCGGCGAGCCGCCAGTCGCGCGTGGCTACCCGGCCTCGGTGTTCACCGATCTGCCCAAGCTGCTCGAGCGGGCCGGACCCGGCATCGAGGGCCCGGGGGTCCAAGGCAAGGGGTCGATCACCGCCATCATCTCGGTGCTGGTCGACGGCGACGACCACAATGATCCGGTCGCCGATTCGGTGCGCGGCATCCTCGACGGCCATGTCGTGCTCGACCGCGCGATCGCCGAACAGGGACGTTATCCGCCGGTCAATCCGCTGTCGTCGATCTCGCGCCTGGCCGACAAGGCATGGAGCCCCGAGCAGCGCATGCTGGTGACCCGGCTGAAGTCGATGATCTCGCGCTTCGAGGACACGCGCGACATCCGTCTGCTCGGCGCTTATCAGGGCGGCGCCGATGCCGAGCTCGACATCGCCGTGCGCCAGGTGCCGCTGATCTACGAGGCGCTGACGCAGTCGCCCAGGGACCGCGCGTCGGTCGATCCGTTCGCCGATCTCGCCCGCCACCTGAAGGGAAAGCAGAATGGCGATGCAGGAGAGTGAGCGTCAATACACCGAGCGCATCTTGCGCGAGATGATCGCCGAGGCCAACGCCAAGGAACAGGCCAGGGCTGACGAAGCGAGAATTGCCAAGGCACTTTCTGCCAAGGCCTGGGTTGCCAAAGCCGAGGCTGCACTGGCCAGGGCTGCCAAGCCTCCCCTCCCCAGGGCTCCCCAGGCCGAGGCTGTCGAGATGACAGAGGCCAGCCGCGACTCGCTCATCGACGGGCTGTTTCCACGCACCGAATGGCCGCAACCGCCAAAGGTGGAATTTCCCCGATTGGGAAAGAAGCCCGACCGGCGCAGCGACTTTGTCGTCGCAGCCCTTGGCATCACGCTCGGCCTGATCTGCGCACTGTTTCCCTGGTACATCTTCTTCAACCAGGAACAGTTCGGCGTGCAGGCGCTCAACTTCGGCGGCAGCGGCACCAATGCCGGTCGTGTCAGCGGCGGCTCGCAGCGGGAAAATCGCGGTGCGCCGCTGACGGCCAAGGATGTCCCCCCCGATGTCGACCTGTTCGCCACCGGCACCTTGCCCGACCAGACCGAGGATCCCGACCAGGCGCCCGGTCTCGAGCAGCAGCCCTTCCCGGCCGATGCCGGCATATTCCGCATGGTGCACGTCGCTAACGGCCGCGCCATGATCGAGGACGACGCCGGCCTGTGGATCGTCCAGCGCGGTTCGGTGCTGCCGGATTCCAGCCGCGTGTCGTCGATTGAGCAGCGCGGCGGCAAATGGGTCATGGTCACCAGCACCGACCAGGTGATCGAGCTCTCCAAATAGCCGCGTCAGGGCCACGCCCTGCTGACGCAGGCTCAGCGCAAGGTCCGCGCAAGACTGGCAGCCTAGTCTTGTGCGTACCCGCCCGGAGATTCCCATGGAGCCCGTCAACCTTTTCGATCTTGCCACCAAGCAGTCGCAGTGGCTGGCCGTGCGCCAGTCCGCCATTGCCTCCAACATCGCCAACGCCAACACGCCGGGCTACACCGCAGGCGATGTCGAGCCCTTCGAAAAGGTCCTCGACCGCACGGCGGTGTCGCTGCAGGCCGGCCACCTCGGCACCGAGGCGACCAATGCCGGCTTCACCGTCAAGCCGGAGGAAACCACCGGGTCGATCATGCCGTCCAAGAACACGGTGGCGCTGGAAGACGAGCTGATGAAGGCCGGTGAGGTCCGTCGCTCTTTCGAGCTGAACACCGCGATCGTCAAGGCTTTCCATTCCATGATGATGATGGCGGTGAAGAGCTGACATGGACGCGCTGACCGCAGCCCTCAAAGTCGCCGCATCCGGCCTCGGCGCCCAGTCGGAGCGTCTGCGCGTGGTCTCGGAAAACCTTGCCAACGCCCAATCGACGGGCACGACTCCGGGCTCCGATCCTTATCGTCGCAAGACCATCAGCTTTGCCTCCGAGCTCGACCGCTCATCCGGCGGCTCGCTCGTCGAGGTCAACTCGATCGCCCGCGACCCCTCGGATTTTCCCGTTGAATTCCAGCCTGGCAACGAAGCCGCCGACGACAAGGGCTACGTCAAGATGCCCAACGTCAACGTGCTGATCGAAATGGCCGACATGAGCGAGGCCAACCGCTCCTACGAGGCCAATCTTCAGGTCATCAAGCAGGCGCGCGACCTGATTTCCATGACCATCGACCTGATGAGGAACCAGTAATGATCAGCGGCATCGGCAACATTGGCGCACTTCAGCTCAAACCGGTGACCGAAGGCGCCGAAGGGGCGGCAGGGCTGTTCCAGGGCATCATGTCGCCGCAGGCCACGGAGAATGTCGGTACGTCCTTTGCCGAGGCGCTGAGCCATGCTGCGTCGAAGACCGTCAACACCTTGCAGAATGCCGAGCAGGTATCGATCAAGGCGCTCAGCGGCGACGCCGACACGCGCCAGGTCGTCGACGCCGTCATGAGTGCCCAGCAGGCCCTGCAGACTGCGGTCGCGATCCGCGACAAGGTCGTCTCGGCCTATCTCGAAGTCAGCCGCATGGGCATTTAGGAGCGCGTCATGAAAGCACTCGCCATCGCCGCCACCGGCATGAATGCCCAGCAGACCAATCTGGAAGTCATCGCCAACAACATCGCCAACATCAACACCACCGGCTACAAGCGCGCCCGGGCCGAATTCTCCGACCTGCTCTACCAGGTCGACCGCACGCAGGGCGTGCCCAACCGCGCCAACACCTCGCTGGTGCCGGAAGGCGTCTCGATCGGTCTCGGCGTCAAGACGACAGCCGTCCGCAACGTCCACACCCAGGGCGAATTGACCAGCACCGGCAACAGCTTCGACATGGCGCTGACCGGCAGGGGCTGGTTCCAGATCGAGGGCGCCGACGGCGGCACGCTCTACAGCCGCGCCGGCGCCTTCAACACCAACGCCACAGGACAGCTGGTGACCGTCGACGGCGCCAATGTCGTCCCGGCCATCACCGTGCCTGCCGATGCGGTCGAGGTCATCGTCAACAAGACGGGCCAGGTCTTCGCCCGCATCGATGGCCAGACCGATCTCCAGCTTCTCGGCCAGCTCCAGCTCGCCAACTTCGCCAACGAGGCCGGCCTCGCACCGCTCGGCGACAATCTGTTCCAGGAGACTGCGGCTTCGGGCCCGGCCAATGTCGGCGTGCCCGGCGACCCAGGCTTCGCTACGGTCGAGCAAGGCTATCTCGAGGCGTCCAATGTCGATCCGGTCAAGGAGATCACCGAACTGATCTCGGCGCAGCGCGCCTACGAGATGAACTCCAAGGTCATCCAGGCGGCCGACGACATGGCCTCGGTGGTGTCCAAGAACATCAGGTAACGGATGATGGCCTCGCCGACCTCCCGCTCCGCACTTCTCCGCACCGCGCTGATCCTGGCGCTGGTGGCCGGCGGCGTGCCGGCTGTTGCCCAGGAGCAGGCAAACCAGTCGGCCAATCAGATCGCCAGAAACCAGACCGTCAGCGAAGTCGTGCTGATCCCCAACCGGGTGATCTATCCGGGCGAGACGGTCGAGCTTGGCGTCCTGAAGCAAGTGACGCTGCTGCCGGGCAAGCACAAGCCCGATGCGGTCGCCACGCGGGCCGAGGAACTCCAGGGCAAGGTCGCCAAGCGCACGCTGCTGCCCGGCCGCTACATTCCCACCGCCGCCATTCGCGACGCCTGGCTGGTCGAGCAGGGCGCTGCCGTGCAGATCTACTTCACCGCCGGCGGGCTGACCATCTCGGCTTCGGGCGTCACCCTGCAGCCAGGTGCTGCCGGCGACCTCGTCAAGGTTCGCAACGTCGACAGCGGCAAGATCATCTCCGGCACGGTGATGGCCGACGGGACCATCAGGGTCAGCGCTACATGACGCGCGGACTTGCCCTTCTGCTGGCGGCCGTTCTCGGCCTGCAGCCGGCACTGGCCGACGGGCTGACGCCCAAGGCCAAGCGCGAGCTCGCCGCCAGGAACGGCGGTGTCTACAACGATCCGGAATACGACCCGGCCACCACCAGCCGCATGTTCCGGGTGTCGAACGGGCCGAGCTCGCTGCCACCGGGTCAGGTGGCGTCGCGCATCAAGGACATCGCCCAGCTGCAGAGCGCGCGCGACAACCAGCTTGTCGGCTACGGTCTGGTCATTGGCCTGGCCGGATCGGGCGACAGCCTGCGCAATTCGCCTTTCACCGAACAGTCGATCCGCGCCATGCTGGAAAACCTCGGCATCGCCACCGAGGGCGGCAGTGCCCGCGCCAAGAACGTCGCCGCTGTCATCGTCACCGCCAACATGCCCGCCTTCGTCCAGTCGGGGGCCCGCATCGACATCGACGTCTCCTCGATGGGCGATGCGACATCGCTGGCCGGCGGCACGCTGATCATGACGCCGCTGAAGGCCGCGGACGGCGAGATCTATGCCGTCGGACAGGGATCCGTCATCGTTTCGGGCTTCACTGCCCAGGGCCAGGCCGAGCAGCTGACGCAGGGCGTGCCGACCGCCGGACGGGTGCCGAACGGTGCCATCGTCGAGCGTTCGGTGCAGGCCGAGTTCGACGACCAGGCCGTGCTAACCCTGCAGCTGCGCAACCCCGATTTCTCCACCGCCATTCGCATCGCCGACGCCATCAATGACTACACCGCGCAGCGTTTCGGCATGCGCGTGGCCGCCGAACGCGACGCCCGCACGGTGCAGATCAGAAGGCCTAAGAACGTTTCGGCGGCGCGCTTCTACGCCGAGATCGAAAATCTGGTCGTCGAATCGGACACACCGGCCCGCGTCGTCATCGACGAGCGCACCGGCACCATCGTCATCGGCAACGACGTCAAGATCTCGCGGGTCGCCATCAGCCACGGCACGCTCACCGTGCGCATCACCGAGGCGCCGAGGGTCGTTCAGCCCGAGCCTTTCTCCAAGGGCGAGACCGCGGTCGAGCCGTTCACCGCCATCGAGGCCACCCGGCCGGACGCGCGCGTCGCCGTGCTCGACGGGCCCAACCTCGAAACGCTCGTTTCCGGCCTCAACCGCCTCGGCGTCAAGCCCGACGGCATCATTGCCATCCTGCAAGGCATCAAGTCGGCCGGCGCGCTGCAGGCCGACCTGGTTCTCCAATAGGCCATGCCGATGATCGATCCTTTCTCCGCAAAACCGGACTCTCGCTTCGCTGCGCCGGCGCTTCTCGCTTCGGCCCTCGCCGCCATGCTCCTGACCATCGGCCCGGCCGACGCCGAGGACACGGTGCGTCAGGTGCTGCCCGGTGGACCGACGCCGGTGGCTCCGCAGCAACTGACGAAGGAGAAGGCACCGGACGAAAGCGAGATCCAGCGCTTCTGCTCCAACATCGCTGACGCCGCGCGCGACCGCCGCTATGCGCTGCAGGCACAGGAGCTGAAGGAACTGCAGGCCGGCATCGACCAGCGCATGAAGGCGCTGGAAGACAAGCGCGCCGAATACGAGCAATGGCTGAAGCGGCGCGAGGTGTTCCTCGCGCGCGCCGAGGACGGTGTCGTCAAGATCTACGCCGGCATGAAGCCCGATGCCGCGGCCGAACGCCTGGCGATGGTCAATGTCGACCTCGCCGCCGCCATCCTGATGAAACTCGATTCGCGCAAGGCCGGCGTCATCCTCAACGAAATGGACCAGAAGGCGGCGGCGGCGCTCACCGGCATCATGGCCAGCGCGGCGCGAAGGGTAGATCCGTCATGATCCGCAGAATGCTCATGCTGCTTGGCGTCGCCGTGCTGTCCGGCTGCGGCACCGATCTGAAGGAGATCGGCCGGGAGCCTGCGCTGTCGCCAGTCGGCTCAGGCATCACCGGCAGCGTCAACGCCCCCTATAGCTATCCTGAAGCACCGCCGGCGCCTGTGAAGAAATTCTCGCTTTGGGATGATCGCCAGAGCCGGCTGTTCACCGATCCGCGCGCACTGCGCGATGGCGACATCCTGACGGTCAAGATCAAGCTCAACGACAAGGCGAACTTCAAGAACCAGAACGACAGGAGCCGCACCGCCGCGCGCAAGCTCGGCTATGACGTCACGCTCGGATGGGAAGGCAACAGCACAAGCGGCAAGGGTGATGCCGGCCTGAGCTCCAGCACCGAAACCAACGCCGACGGCGAAATCAAGCGCTCGGAAAACCTCGAGCTGAACGTTGCCGCCGTCGTGACCGAGGTTCTGCCCAACGGCAATTTGATGATCCGGGGCTCGCAGGAAGTGCGCGTCAACTACGAGCTCAGGGTGCTGACCATCGCCGGCATGGTGCGGCCGTCCGACATCGGCGCGGAGAACACCATCTCCTACGAACGCATCGCCGAGGCGCGCATCTCCTATGGCGGCCGTGGCCGCGTCAGCGAGGTCCAGCAGCCGGCTTACGGCCAGCAGGTCCTCGATCAGGTCCTGCCTTTCTAGAGCGGGCCGTTAGGGGAACCAAGCCATGGCGAATGTCGAACAGGTCGAGCCAAAAAAGGGACCTTCCCTTGTTATCCAGCTCGCCATGCTCCTGGCGATGACGGGCGCCGCCATCGGCATGGGCTGGATGTCCGGCGGCTATCTGAAAGCCGCTGGCGGGCCGGTGCCGGTACCGGTGGCCCCGGAAAACGAAGGCAGCACCGGGAAGGCCGCGGGCGCCGAGGGTCACGGAACCGAGGCCGGACCGGCGCTTGTCGCGCTACCACCGATCACCACCAACCTCGCCGCGCCGTCCGAGATCTGGCTAAGGCTGGAGGCATCGGTGGTCTATGACGCGCCGCAGCCATCGGCGATGACCGAGGAGATCCACCAGGATCTGCTGGCTCTGGTGCGCACGATGAAGCTGCATCAGATCGAGGGCGCCAGCGGCTACCAGCATCTGAAGGCCGACCTCGAGGAGCGCGCCGCCATCCGCAGCGGCGGTCATGCCAAACAGATTCTGATCAGGACATTGCTGCTCGAATGAGAAGATTTCTTGTCGCCGCGGCGCTGTTGATCGTCGCCACATCCGTCGCCGGAGCCCAGCAGCTGGATCTCGGCGGCATCGGCAAGGCCGACGGCACCACCGTCGGCTACATCATCCAGATGTTCGGCCTGCTCACCGTGCTGTCGGTGGCGCCGGGCCTGCTGATCATGGTGACGAGCTTCACCCGCTTCGTCATCGCTTTCTCGATCCTGCGCGCCGGCATCGGCCTGCAATCGACTCCGGCCAATTTGATCCTTATCTCGCTATCGCTGTTCATGACCTTCTATGTGATGGCGCCGACCTTCGACCAGGCCTGGAACACCGGCGTCAAGCCGCTGATGGACAACCAGATCAGCCAGACCGAGGCATTCGAAAAGATTTCGGACCCGTTCCGTACCTTCATGCTGCGCAATGTGCGCGACAAGGATTTCGACCTCTTCGCCGACCTTGCCCGCGAGCGCGGCCAGGTCGTTGCAAAGGAGACCGTCGACCTGCGCATCCTGGTGCCGGCCTTCATGATCTCGGAGATCCGTCGCGGCTTCGAGATCGGCTTCCTGATCGTGCTGCCGTTCCTCGTCATCGATCTGATCGTCGCCACCATCACCATGGCCATGGGCATGATGATGCTACCGCCGACCGTCGTGTCGCTGCCCTTCAAGATCCTGTTCTTCGTTTTGATCGACGGCTGGAACCTGCTCGTCGGCAGCCTGGTGCGATCCTTCACCTGACCGTCCGGCCAAACGCGGCGCCTGCAAGAATTTCCCGCAATATATTTTCGGTTAACCGTCCGATTTAGCGCTTTGGTAGGGACTTGCCACCATAGTCGCTCCAGATGGCGGGTGATCTGTTTCAGCGATCATTGGCATGATGCCGCACCGTCATACCGGACAAGCCGGTATGTCAAAAAAACACGTGTAAAAACAAGGTACGAGTAGCCATGTCCAGTATCATGACCAACGCCTCGGCGCTGACCGCGCTGCAGAGCCTGAACTCCACCAACAAGCAGCTTGAAATGACGCAGGCCCGCATTTCGACCGGCTACCGCGTCGCCACCGCCAGCGACAACGCCGCCTACTGGTCGATCGCCACCTCGATGAAATCCGACAACAAGGCGCTTTCAGCTGTTCAGGACTCGCTCGGCCTCGGCGCCGGCAAGGTCGACACCGCCTACACCGCCATCAATGACATCAAGGACCAGGTCGACCTGATCAAGACCAAGCTCGTCACCGCCCGTGGCGCCAGCCAGGAAGACCAGCAGAAGATCGCGACCGAAATCAACGCCATCCAGGCGCAGATCAAGTCGTCGGTCACCAACGCCAACTTTGCCGGCTCGAACCTTCTGCAGACCGACGGCGCCGCCGCTTCGGACCTGAAGATCGTCGCTTCCTACAACCGTACCGGCGCGACCGTCACCATCGACACGATCGATGTCGCGGCTGCCGACACGCAGGTTCTCGACGTCGCCGGCACGGGCGGCATCGTCGGTGGTCTGCTGGCCACGACCTTCTTCGACCCGAGCGCAGCCGCGGTCGCCGACACCGCCATCGACACCGCGCTCGGCAACGTTGAAACGGCGCTTAGCTCACTGTCCACCGGTGCTGCCTCGCTCGGCGCCGCCAAGTCGCGCATCGACACCCAGAAGAGCTTCCTGTCGAACCTCAGCGACTCGATCGACAAGGGCGTCGGCGCCCTGGTCGATGCCGACATGAACAAGGAATCGACCCGCCTGCAGGCGCTCCAGGTCCAGCAGCAGCTCGGCATCCAGGCGCTGTCAATCGCCAACGGCAACTCGCAGTCCATCCTGTCGCTGTTCCGCGGCTGATCGCTTACCGGACTTCAGTTATCTGCATCGGGCCGCGCCATCAGCGCGGCCCGATTTTCGTTGTGAAGATGCTACCGTTTTTCGTTGTCAAAGCATGGTTTTAACGCGCCATTAACGATATCACGATACTCATGGTTAACCATTCGCTTAGGACGGGCAGACCACCAGTTGGTCGACAGGCATGACGCTCCCGCCAAACAGGTTGACCGGCATGCGCGAGGCATGCCTGCTTTGAGAAGAGGTGTATCTTGGCAAGCATCATGACCAACGCCGCGGCGCTGACCGCGCTTCAGAGTCTCAACGCCACCAACAAGCAGCTTGAAACGACGCAGGCCCGCATTTCGACCGGCTACCGCGTCGCCACCGCCAGCGACAACGCCGCCTACTGGTCGATCGCCACCTCGATGAAATCCGACAACAAGGCGCTTTCGGCTGTTCAGGACTCGCTCGGCCTCGGCGCCGGCAAGGTTGACACCGCCTACACCGCCATCACCGACATCAAGGACCAGGTCGACCTGATCAAGGCCAAGCTCGTCACCGCCCGTGGCGCGAGCCAGGACAACCAGCAGAAGATCGCGACGGAAATCAAGGCCATCCAGGACCAGATCAAGTCGTCCGTCACCAATGCCAGCTATGCCGGCTCGAATCTGCTGCAGAATGACGGCTTGGCCGCTTCGGACCTGAAGATCGTCGCTTCCTACAATCGTACCGGCACAACCGTCGCCATCGACACGATCGACGTCACGGCCGCCGACACCCAGGTTCTCGACGTCGCCGGCACCGGCGGCATCGTCGGTGGTCTGCTGGCCACGACCTTCTTCGATCCGAGCGCCGCCGCGGTCACCGACACCGCCATCGACACTGCACTCGGTAGCGTTGAAACCGCGCTTGCCAGACTGTCGACCGGCGCTGCCTATCTCGGTGCCGCCAAGTCGCGCATCGACACCCAGCAGAGCTTCCTGTCGAACCTGAGCGACTCGATCGACAAGGGCGTCGGCGCCCTGGTCGATGCCGACATGAACAAGGAATCGACCCGCCTGCAGGCGCTCCAGGTCCAGCAGCAGCTCGGCATCCAGGCGCTGTCCATCGCCAACGGCAACTCGCAGTCCATCCTGTCGCTGTTCAAGAGCTAGGCCCAGGCAAGTTTTTCCATTCGGGCAAGTTTTTCCATTCGGATTGACGAGCATTTTTCTTCGGATTGAAAGGCCGCGCCCGGGGCGCGGCCTTTTCGTTTCCGCCTATCATCCTCGCACAAGCTTCGCGGTCTAGTGTTCCCACGGACAGTCTTGCTGGGAGCCGTTGAATCGTGCCGGAACAGATCCAGAGCATCATCTCGAATCTCCAGGGATTTGGCGTCAAGCGCCTCGCCATGCTGGGCGGCATCGCCGCGCTGGTCATGGCCGTCATCGGCGTCGCCTCGGTCTATCTCAACCGGCCGGCCTACGAGACGCTCTATGTCGGGCTTGAACGCTCCGACGTGAACCAGATCGGCCTGGTGTTGGGCGAAGCCGGCATCGGCTTCGACGTCGGCCCCGACGGCACCACCGTGCTGGTGCCGGCCGGCACCACCGCGCAGGCGCGCATGCTGCTTGCCGAGAAGGGTCTGCCGACCAGCGCCAATGCCGGCTACGAGCTGTTCGACAATGTCGGCTCGCTCGGCCTGACATCCTTCATGCAGCAGATCACCCGTGTGCGGGCACTGGAAGGCGAGATCGCGCGCACCATCCAGTCGATTGCCGGCATCAAGGCGGCGCGCGTCCACATCGTCATGTCAGAGCGCGCCAATTTCCGCCGCGACGAGCAGCAGCCCTCCGCCTCGGTGGTCATCCGCTATTCCGGCATCGATGCCGAAAAGAGCGCCATGTCGATCCGCCATCTCGTCGCCGCCGCCGTTCCCGGTCTCTCGGCCGACAAGGTGACGGTGCTCGATTCCAACGGCAACCTTCTGGCGGCCGGCGACGACCCTTCCAACACCAGCGCCGCACGCACGCTGGGCGTCGAGCAGACGGTTGAGGCGCAGATCGGCGACAACATCCGCCGCGCGCTGACCCCCTATCTCGGTCCCGACAATTTCCGTGCCAGCGTCAAGGCCGACGTCAACACCGACACCCGCCAGACCGAAGAGACGATCTTCGATCCGGAGTCGCGCGTCGAACGTTCCGTGCAGTCGGTGCGGGCCAATGAGAACAACAACCAGAAGCAGGCTTCGGCCCCGACAACCGTCGAGCAGAACCTGCCGGAGACCCAGACCACCAGCACCGAGGGCCCGCAATCCTCCTCCCAGAACGACCGCAAGGAGGAGATCACCAACTACGAGATCAATTCGAAGAAGATTGCCACCGTCTCCAACGGCTATTCGGTCACCAAGATGTCGATCGCCGTCGTCGTCAACCAGCAGCGTCTGGCGACCATCCTCGGCAAGGACGCAACGCCCGAACAGATCGCCAAGCGCGTTGCCGACATTCAGAAGATGGTGGCTTCGGCCACCGGCTTCGACGACAAGCGCGGCGACGTTATCGACGTCTCGGCCGTCGAGTTCATCGACGGGCTGGACGGCGAGCCGATCGAACAGCCTGGCATGCTGGCATCGATCGGAACGCATGCCGGCACCCTCATCAACGCCGGCGCCTTCATCGTCGTGGTGTTCCTGGTGGCTTTCTTCGGTCTGAGGCCGATGGCAGCTGCTCTGACGGCAAAGGCAACGCCAGCCCTCGCCGGTCCGAGCTTCGAGGACGTGCAGCGTTCGCTGCCGACGCCCGAGCCCGCCGCTCTCGAAACGGCGGCCGCTCCGGTCGCCTTGCCGGGCACCCGCCCCGGCTCCACCCCGCTTGACGACCTTCGCCAGAAGATCAGGCCCGCGCCGCAGGACCGCCTTGCCCGCATGGTCGACATCAATGAGGAGCGCACTGCGCATATCCTGCGCAAATGGGCCGCCCAGGAAGTCGCGGGATAAGCCATGGCCTCAGTCGCCCTCTTCGATCTCCTGCCGGATTTCGGCACGCGTGCCCAGCGCGGCGCTCAGCCTCAGGCCACGAGCGAAGCCGAGCGCAAGCCGGAAGCGCCCGCGCCCCAGGCCGATATCGGCACGCTGATCGCCGAAGCCGTCGCCGAGGCCGAAGCAGCATTGGAAGCGCGCCTTGCCGTCGACCATCAGGCCGCGCTCGACGCCGAGCGCCAGGCCAATGCCGAGGAGGCGAAAGCCTTCCTCGACAGCTTCGGCGGCGATCTCGGCGCCGCCGTCGCCGAGCGCATCGAGGTGATGGAGGCACGCTTGACCGGGCTCGTCGGCGCTACGGTCGGCCGCATCGTCGGCGGCATCGTCACCGACGACCTGCAGAAGCGCTCGATCGAGGCTCTTGCCCGCACCATCGGCGAGGCCGTCGCCGATTCCGAGGCAGTGCGCATCTCCGTGCGCGGCCCTCTTTCGCTGTTCGAAACGCTGAAGACCTCTCTCGGCCCGCGCGCTGCGCAACTCGACTTTGTCGAGAGCCCAGGTTTCGACCTGACCGTTGCCATCGATGAAACGGTCTTCGAGACGCGCATCGCAGAATGGTCGGGTTCCCTGTCCGAGATCCTGTCATGAGCGCTGTCGAGGCCGGCGAAGCCAGGCACGAGATCATCATCGTCAAGCGCAATCATGACGACCACGACGATGGCCATCATGGCGGCGTCTGGAAGATCGCGTTTGCCGATTTCATGACCGCCATGATGTGCTTCTTCCTCGTCATGTGGCTGATCAACGCCGCCAACGAGCAGACCAAGGCGGCCGTCGCCAGCTACTTCAACCCGGTCGAGCTGATCGACCGCAATTCCAGCCGCAAGGGGCTTGAAGATGTCGGCGATGGCCCGAGCAAGGTCGGGCTGACGGCCGACAATCCGCAGGACGGGGTCAGCAAGGCCGGCGAGGACGGCCAGGGCGCCGCCGGATCTTCCGACAAAAGGCAGGCCAAGGAATCCTCGCAGGCATCGGACCGCTCCGACGAACAGATGTTTGCCGACCCCTACGCGGTCCTGTCGGAGATCGCCGCCGACACCGGCGTGATGCAGAACGTCAGCGAGAAGGGCGATGGCGGGGTGCAGAATTCCGGCCCGGCGACCGGTGCCTCCGGCGGCGTATCCTACCGCGATCCGTTCGCGCCGGACTTCTGGTCGCAGCAGGTGGCCGCGCCCGGCGCCGAGGCAAGTGCCGAACGCACCAGGATCGAAGGCGATCCGGTGAAGGCCGGCGACAAGGTTGCAGAAAGTCAGGTGCCGAAGGTCAAGGCCGTGCCGCCGGCGCCGCCCGTGACGGCTGCACCGCTCGAGCCATTGGCAAAATCCGCGCCGGACAAGATGGAGCCGAAAACGGCGTCGACGGCAAAGACCGAAGCGGCAAAACCCGAAACCATGGCGAAGGCCGAGCCGGCGCCGAAGACCGAGCCCGCGGCAAAGGTCGAAACCGTCAAGGCCGAGGAGACCGCAAGGACCGATGCCGGCGAAAAGGCGCCGAGCGCCGCCACCGTCAAGGCCGCGGCCGAGGTCAAGCAGCAACTGGGCGAGGCCTTCAAGCCGGGCGACAAGCTGCGTGACGGTGTCTCGGTCGAGGCAACCGACAAGGGTGTCGTGATCTCGATCACCGACCAGCTCGATTTCGGCATGTTCGAGATCGGCTCGGCCATGCCGAGGCGCGAACTGGTGCTGGCGATGGAGAAGATCGGCCGCATCGTCAACGGCCAGAAGGGCACGATCAGCATCAACGGCCATACCGACGCACGGCCGTTCCGCAGCGACACCTACGACAATTGGCGGCTGTCCACGGCGCGTGCCCACTCCGCCTACTACATGCTGGTGCGCGGCGGCGTCGACGAGCGCCGTATCACCGAGGTCGCGGGCTTTGCCGACCGTCAGCCGAAGGATCCAGCCGATCCGATGTCGGCCGCGAACCGCCGCATCGAAATCCTGATGACGAGCGGCGGATGAGAGGTGCGACCATCATCGGCCGCGCCATCGGCCTGCTGCTGCTGACCGCCGGGCCGCCCTCGACCGGCTTCGCGGAGGAGGCCTTGCAACCCTACCAACTGGTGCGCTCGCTGCAGCTCGTGCAGGACCGTATCGCCGCGGGCGATCATGCGGCGCTGCCGATGCAGGCCAAGCTTCTGGAAATGGTCGACACGCGCCTGCGCGCGGCGGATGCCGAAGATTTCAGGGAGCCGAAGAATTTCCGCGCCTTGCTCGTCTACGGCATGAGCGGCGGCAACCCGGTCACGGTCGAGGCGGCGACTTCACGCGCCGAAGCCGATCCGCAGAGCCATGCCATCGCCAAGGCTATCATCGACTATCTGAACGGCCGGCCCGCCAAGGCGATAGAGGCACTGAAGCCGATCGACCCGATGACGCTGCCGAGCGACCTCGGCGCTTTCGTCGCGCTGGTCAAGGGCTCGCTGCTCGCCACCGACGAGCCGGCCGAGGCACTCGCCCTGCTCGACGACGCCCGCCTGCTCAGCCCCGGCACGCTGGTCGAGGAAGCAGCACTTCGCCGCTCCGTCGGCATCGCTGCAGCGCAGGGAGACGCGGCGCGCTTCGCGCTTGCTTCCACCCAGTATGTCGCGAGCTATCTCTATTCGCCCTATGCCAGCCAGTTCGCTGACTCCTTCGTTTCGGGCATCATCACGCTGCACATGGCGATCAGCCAGGACAAGCTCGCCGACATCACCGCGATGATGGATCCCGAACGCGAGAAGGTGATCTATCTGCGTATCGCTCGCCGCGCGGCGATCGACGGACTGACGGATCTCTCCGCCTTTGCCGCGGCCAGGGCCGAGCAGGGCCGCAACGGCAACAACAACGAGAACGATCCGCGCGCCCAGCTCTACTCCAGCCTGTCCACCGTGACGTCGGGCACAATCGACGACGTGCGCGCCAAGCTGGGCAAGATCGACCGCAGCAGGCTTTCGCAAAGCGACCGCGACCTGCTCGATGCCGCGCAAGCCATTGCCGGCGAAGTGGTCGCGCCGCCCGCCCCTCTTCCCGCCCAACAACCCGGCCCTGCCGCCGCGCCGAAACCCGAGACCGAAATCGCCGCAACGGACAAATCCGACGAGGCCGGCCTGCCGCCGGTCGAAGGCGTGATGTCCGAGCAACCGGCAGCCGAAGCATCGACCCTTGCCGCAGTGCCGTCGGAGGCGCCGGCCGTAGCCGCCGCGCCGCCGGATACGTCGTCAGCGGCTTCTGCTTCCCCGGCGGCGGCGCACGGCTCCGCGCCTGCCGCTGCACCGGCTGTCGCATCCGCGTCCACCGATGCGCCGGTGCCGCAATCGGCATCGGCATCGGCCGGCGGCCTCGATCCGCACGATCCCACCGACGCGGCGATGATCAACACCCGCCATCAACTCGACCTGATCGACCAGATGCTTGGAGCCGCTCCGAAATGACCACAAGCCTCGGCCAGGCCCTTCCGGGACTTGTTTCCACGCGCGCGCCATCCAAGGCGGCGGCGACGAACGGCAGCAGCGAGACGTCAAGCTTCGACGACATGGTGCGCGGCACCGAAAAGCCGGCCGGACCGGAAAGCCAGCCGAACGACGCCGGGCCGCACGGCGCACGATGGGCCAAGGGTGCGTCGGTGAACCTTGGCAAGGCGCAGCCCGACCACGAGCCGCCAGCCAGGGCCGCTTCGCCGAAACAGCCCGCCGGCAGGATCGCGAAGGCGGATGCCGATACTGATACGGGCAAGGCCAGTGACGACGCGGAACCGGCCGCGCAAAGCGCGAATGTGGCATCGCTTCAGGACCGCCTGCCGTTGCTGATGGCCCTGCATGACATTCGGCAATTCTCGGCGGCGGCCAAGGCGGAAGGAAGCGCGGCCACGGCTAACGGGGAGACAGCCGAGCCGACGCTCGAAAGCCAGCCACTGCCCGCGCAGCAACAGCTTTCCTCCTTGAAGAAATCCCGCTCAAGCTCCGGCTCCGATGCGCGCGATGTCGGCTCCATCGCAAAGGCCGAACGCATCGCCAACGGCGTGAGCCTTCCAGGACAGCTCCGGCAGCCGGACGTCGTTGGCTCCGTCCTCAAGGGGCCGCCGCGTCCAGATGACGACATTACGATCCCGTCGAAGGACAAGGTCGCGACGGACGTGCCGGCATCGCCGGCAAAACGGCCCGCGCCTGGGTCGAAGAGCCTTGACGCCATCAGATCGGCGATGCCCTCCGAACAGGGAAAACAGGCTACGTCCACCGCACGCATCGACGTCGTCGCCGAGCAGAGCTTCCCGGCGCCAGCGCAAAGCCCGATGAGCCAGACGACATCGGTCCTGATCGACGCCATCGCGTCCGACGGCGGCCTGCGTCAGGCCTTTTCGACGGCCTCCGCGAGCCCGCAGATGGCCAGCTCTGTTGCCGTTCCGACACATATTCTGAAGATCGAGCTTCACCCGGCCGAGCTTGGCATGGTCACCGCCAGCCTGCGGCTTGCCGGCGAGCAGCTTTCGATCGAACTGAAGCCCGAAACCCATGAGGCATACCGCCGTCTGGCGGCCGACAGCGAGGCCATCGTCAAGTCGTTGCGCGGGCTCGGTTTCGACGTCGACAAGGTCGCGATCCTGCAACCTTCGATAGCAGTCCCCACGGCCGCCCGCGCCGATGCAAGCAGTTCCCTGCCGATGTCGACAGGGCGTGAACAGTCCGCCTTTCAGTCCGGCGACCCGAGCGGCGGCAATGCCGGTTCCGGTGGTCAGCAGCCGGGAAGGAACTACCCCAATGACGCACAGGAAATCGGCCGTGCTGTTTCGCCTGCTCGCGAGCGCACTGGCGACGGCATGTTTATCTAGCGTCACCGCCGGCGCTGCGAAAGCGGCCGGCAACCCTTGCGAGCCGGAGATCCTGCGCGCCGCCGACCGTTACGGCGTGCCCGCCGGCATCCTCTATGCCGTCGGACTGACCGAGACTGGAAAGAGAGGCAGCCTCCAGCCTAACGCTTTGAACATAGAAGGAAAAGCTGTCTTCCCCAGGAGCCGGACCGAGGCCCTGGCAACGTTCGAGACTGCCCGCCGCGAAGGCAAGACGCTGATCGATCTCGGCTGCATGCAGATCAACCACCACTATCACGCCTCGCATTTCCGCAGCGTCGCCGACATGCTCGATCCGCGCCAGAACGTCGACTACGCGGCGCGGTTCCTGGCCAGCCTCCATGCCCGTCACCTGACCTGGTCGATGGCGGTGGCCCGCTACCATGCCGGGCCCGACAACGATCCCGCGCAGAAGATCTATGTCTGCCGCGTCATCGCCAACATGGTCGCCACCGATTTCGGGAAATGGACGCCCAACGCTCGCGATTTCTGCAACCCATAGTTGCCAATCGCGCGACAGCCTCGCCGACTTTCTCAGCCCTGCTGGAGGCAGCCGCGCACTGGCAAGACGCGGCTGCCGATACATCGCCGATGCACCCATGCGACCGCGCTTATTTACGCGTCCCAAAAAAACTCCCAAGAAAATAGCTACAAGAAATGACGGTTGTTCAGGATTCCCGCCACCGGATACGCCTTTTTCCACGGGGCAAATGAGCTGATTCGGAGGGCGGGCCGATGATCGTGATCGTTGACGAGCGTGAGCTCGTAACTGAAGGCTATAACTCACTTTTCGATCGCGAAGGCGTCGCCTGTGCAGGCTTCGCTCCGGGCGAATTCGGGGAATGGGTGAACTCGGCGGCCGACACCGATTTGCGCTCGGTCAGGGCCTTCCTCATCGGCGACTGCCGGGAAGGCGCGATTTCTCCACGCCAAATCCGCGACCGCACCGGTGCTCCGGTCATTGCGCTGAGCGAGCAGCACTCGCTCGAAAACACGCTTCGGCTGTTCGAGAGCGGCGTCGACGATGTCATCCGCAAGCCGGTTCACATCCGCGAGATCCTGGCCCGCATCACCGCCATCCGCCGCCGCGCGCAGGAAGACGCGCCCTATACCGAGGTCGGCTCGATGCGCATCTTCATGGACGGCCGCGATCCCGAGATCGACGGCCAGCCGCTGCCCTTGCCGCGCCGCGAGCGCCGTATCCTCGAATATCTGGCCAGCAATCGCGGACGGCGCGTAACCAAGACCCAGGTCTTCAACGCCATCTACGGCATCTTCGACGAGGAGGTCGAGGAGAACGTTGTGGAAAGTCACATCAGCAAGCTGCGCAAGAAGCTGCGCGAAAAACTCGGCCACGACCCGATCGATTCCAAGCGCTTCCTTGGCTACCGGCTGGTGTTCTGATGCCACGGGTCCGCGCCAGCCTCGCGCAAGACACAACACATAGGCTCGCGGCCACTGTCATGGGCTCCCCTGTAGCGGGGATTGAGGAGACGTTTCGATGAGCCTCTACGGAATGATGCGAACCGGCGTTTCCGGTATGAACGCGCAGGCAAACCGCCTGTCCGCTGTGGCTGACAACATCGCCAATTCAGACACCACCGGCTACAAGCGCTCCTCCGCCGAATTCTCGACGCTGGTGATGCCGAGCACTGGCGGAGCCTACAATTCGGGCGGCGTCACCACCACGATCCGGTCCTCGATCAGCGCCCAGGGTGTGCTCCAGTACACCACCTCGGTCTCGGACCTGGCGGTCAATGGCGATGGTTTCTTTGTCGTCCAGGATCCGAGCGGAACGCCCTTCCTCACACGCGCCGGCGCCTTCGTTCCGGATGCCGAGGGCAAGCTGGTCAATGCCGCCGGCTACCAGCTGATGGCCTACAGCTACGCCAACGGCGTGCCGGCCGCCACCGCCAACGGCTTCGAGGGCCTCGTGCCGGTGCAGATCTCCGATCAGGAGATGACGGCAACACCCAGCACCGAGGGCACCTTCACCGGCAATCTGCCGGCGAACTCCACCCCGCCCTCCGGCGCCCTGCCCTCCACCAACAGCCCGACGGCCGAATACACCTCGAAATCGTCGCTGGTCGCCTACGACAATCTCGGCAACAAGGTGCTGCTCGACGTCTATTTCACCAACACCGGAACCGGCACCTGGGAAGTCTCGGTTTTCGACCAGTCCCAGGCCACCGCCGGCACCTCCTTCCCCTATACGGGCGGCGCGCTTGGTTCGGCCAACCTGACCTTCGACACCACCACCGGCAAGCTCACCGGCGCCGTTGACAGCGTGTCGTTCACCGTGCCGAACGGCGCGGCCATGAACCTCGATCTGGCCAAGCTCACCCAGCTCGGCACCGGCTACACGGTTTCGGAAGCTGAGGTCAACGGCAACGCGCCGAGCACTATCGAGAAGATCGATATCGGCTCGGATGGCGTCATCTACGCGCAGTATGAGGACGGCTCCACCAAGCCGCTGTACAAGATCCCGCTGGCTGATGTGACCAGCCCCGACCGCCTTACCGCCTTGCCGGGCAATGTCTATTCGCAGAGCGCGGATTCGGGCGCGGTACGCATCGGTTTCGCCAGCGAAGGCAAGCTAGGCGCGATCGTCTCCGGCGCGCTCGAGAATTCCAACGTCGACATCGCCGAGGAACTGACCAACATGATCGCGGCGCAGCGCAGCTACACCGCCAACTCGAAAGTCTTCCAGACGGGTTCCGACCTGATGGATGTCCTTGTCAACCTGAAGAGATAACCGACGGGCGTCAGCCCGTGAAAGAGCCGCATGTCGCTGTCTTCCGCATTGAGCATCGCCCAGTCGTCGCTTCTGGCCACGTCGAAACAGACCAGCATCGTCTCCCGCAACGTCGCCGATGCCTCCAATCCGGACTACGCCCGCCGCACCGCGGTCATCACCAGCACGGCGCCCGGCGCCCGTTCCGTGGAGATCCAGCGGGCGGCCAACGACCTGCTGTTTCGCCAGAACCTCAGCGCGCTCTCGGCATGGAGCGGCCAGAGCGCGCTCTACAGCGGCATGGACCAGCTGGATCTCGCTGTGAACGGTGTCGACAACGCCTCCTCGCCTTCGACCGCGATCGCCAATTTGCAGAATGCGCTGCAGCTCTACGCGACGACGCCGTCCAACCAGAATCTCGGCGCCAGCGTCATCGACGCAGCCAAGGATGTCGTACGCTCGCTGAACGACGGCACCACGGCGATCCAGGATTTCCGCACCCAGACCGACAGCCAGATCGCCACCGCCGTCGATGACCTCAACTCGCTGCTCAGCCAGTTCCAGGATGCCAACAAGGCCGTCATCTCCGGAACCCGTTCGGGCACCGACGTGTCCGACGCTCTCGACCAGCGCGACGCGCTGCTGAAGAAGATTGCCGAGTATGTCCCCGTCTCGACCTTTACGCGCGGCGACAACGACATGGTCATCACCACCACCGACGGCACGACGCTGTTCGAGACCGTGCCGCGCTCGGTGAGCTTCACTCCGTCGGCCGGCTACACCGCCGGCACCCCTGGCAACACCATCTATATCGACAACGTCCCGGTCTCCGCCGGCACCGGCGACAACACCAGCGCCGTCGGCAAGCTCGCCGGCCTGATCACTTTGCGCGACAGCGTCGCCGCAACCATGCAGAGCCAGCTCGACGAGACCGCGCGCGGTCTCATCACCGCCTTCGCCGAAAACGCGCCGTCGCAATCCGATGCGGCCGGCCTGTTCACCTGGTCCGGCGCGCCCGCCGTGCCGGCGGCCGGTACGCTGGTCAATGGCCTTGCCGGTTCGATCAGCGTCAACACGGCGATGGATCCGAGCGCCGGCGGTGACCCGGCGCTGCTGCGCGACGGCGGCGCCAACGGCGCGGCCTATATCCTCAACACCAGCGGCTCATCCTATTCCGACCTATTGATCGCCTATGGCGACAGGCTCGACCAGCCGATGGCCTTCGATGCCGCCGCCGGCATCACGACGACATCCAGCGTCTCCGATTATGCCGCCAACGCCATCGGCTGGTTCGAAGGCGTGCGCCAGCAGGCCTCGACGACCGCCGACGCCAAGGAAGCGCTGGCCACGCGCACGGCCGAGGCGCTGTCCAACGACACCGGCGTCAATGTCGACCAGGAAATGTCGCTGCTGCTCGATCTCGAACACACCTATCAGGCCTCGGCGCGCATGATGAAGACTGTCGACGACATGCTGTCAGCCCTGCTCGATGCCGTGGGATAATCCATGAAAGCCACATCCGTCTCCTCAGCTGCATTGTCCAATGCCATGCGCTATCAGCAGATGCGCATGCAGGCCGACCTGGTCAAGGCGACGAAGGAATCGTCGACCGGTCAGGTCGCCGATGTCGGACTGGCGCTTGGCGGACGCACGACCCAGGCCGTGACCTTCCAGCGCGATCTCGACCGGCTGAACGGCATCATCGATTCCAATGCGCTGGTCGCCGCCCGGCTCACATCGACCCAGGATTCGCTTGGCCAGCTCTCCGATGTCGCCCAGAGTTTCCTCTCGGCCCTGACCAGCGCCGTATCCGGCGATTCCTCGACCAGCATCACGCGGGCCGCCGGCGCCTCGGCGCTGCAGCAGATGACGGGAATCCTCAACACCGGCGTGAATGGCGAATATCTGTTCGCTGGCACCAACACCGACGTCAAGCCGATCGATGATTTCACGTCCACCGGCTCCCCCGCCAAGGCTGCCTTCGACGCTTCCTTCGTCGCCTATTTCGGTTTCGCGCAGGACGATCCGGCCGCAGCCAGCATCACTGCTGCCCAGATGGATGATTTCATCACCACCAGCGTCGAGCCGCAGTTCCTCGGCGCGGGCTGGCAAGGCACCTGGTCGAACGCCACCGATGAGCAGATCACCAGCCGCATTGCGCTCAACGAAACCACCGAAACCTCGGTCAGCGCCAACGAAGAAGGCATCCGCAAGCTCGCCATGGCATCGGCCATGGTCACCAGCCTGCTTTCGAGCAGCACCATCAGCCAGGCGGCGAGGACTGCGGTCACCAGCCGCGCCCAGACGCTGGTCGGCGAAGCCATCGGCGGGCTGGTCCAGGTGCAGTCCGAGGCCGGCCTTGCCCAGAAGCGCGTGTCCGACGCCACCGATCGCATGAAAACCCAGGTCGACCTGTTCGAGAAGCATATCATCGACCTCGTAGGCGTCGATCCCGCCGAGGCCGCGACCCGCGTCGCCGACCTGACGCAGCATATCGAGACGTCCTTCGCGCTGACGGCGCGCCTGCAGCAACTCAGCCTGTTGAATTACCTGACCTGAAACCACCCACCGGAACGGCAGAGCTCCCAAGATGTACCAATTCTCCTACGCCGACATCCAGACCGACTCCGTCGCCGACGCGAAGGACCGGGAGCGGCAGCTGCTCACCCGCTCGATCGACATGCTCGCGGCGGCGGCGGCCGTCGGCCATGGTTCGATGGAAGCAGCCGAGGCGCTGCACTTCACCAACCGGGTATGGACAACCTTTGTCGAGGATCTCGGCTCCAGCGACAATGCCCTGCCCAAGGAACTGCGCGCCAACCTGATCTCCATCGGCCTGTGGCTGCTGCGCGAAGCCGAGGACATCCGCCAGGGTCGCACGAACAATTTCGAAGGCCTTATCGAAGTGTCCCAGATCATCCGGGACGGCATTCAATGACCAACACGCTGAAGATATCGCTGAAGCCGAACGAGAAGATCTACATCAACGGCGCCGTCATCCGCGTCGACCGCAAGGTCGCCATCGAGCTGATGAACGACGTGCAGTTCCTGCTCGAAAGCCATGTCATCCAGGCCGACGAGGCGTCGACTCCGCTCAAGCAGCTCTATTTCATCCTGCAGGTCATGCTGATGAATCCGCAGGCGGCCTCCGAGGCGCGCGACATGTTCCGCCGCTCGCTGCCCATGCTGCTGGCGAGTTTCGAGGACGAGCGGATCTGCAGCGCGCTGAAGCAGATCGACCGCATGGTCGGCGAAGACCATATCTATGAGGCGCTGAAGGCGATCCGTGCGCTTTATCCGCTCGAACGCCGCGCGCTTGGCGGCAATGACGATGTTGCGGGTGCGCCGCGCCCGCTGGCCGTGGGAGCCCGATACTAATGACCGTTGACATGACGACCACCATACCGACCGGCGCCAATTCGACCACCACGTCGACCTCCAAGACAGCGGTCGACTATCAGTCGTTCCTGAAGCTGCTGATCGCCGAAATGAAGAACCAGGATCCGACCAAGCCGATGGATTCGACGCAGTATGTAGCCCAGCTCGCCACCTTCTCGCAGGTCGAGCAATCGGTGCAGACCAACACCAAGCTCGACCAGATCATGCAGTCCTCGGCCTTGTCGCAGGCCGATGCCCTGATCGGCCGTTCGATAACCTCGGCCGACGGCAAGACGTCAGGCACCGTGGCGTCGGTGCGCCTCGCCAGCAGCGGCCTTATCGCGGTGCTGGCGAACGGCACGGAAATTCCCGTGACCTCGGGCGTCTCGGTCAAGGCCGCGAGCTAGTCGCGAACTATAGCCGAGGCCGGTGCCATGAACGAGGCAGACGCCCTCGATATCGTCCAATACGCGGTGTGGACTGTACTGACCGCATCCGCTCCCGTAGTGCTGGTGGCGATGGCGGTCGGCATCGGCATCGCCCTGATCCAGGCCTTGACGCAGATCCAGGAAATCACCCTCACATTCGTCCCCAAGATCGTCGCCATCATGCTGGTGGTGGCGCTGACCGGTCCGTTTATCGGCGGCCAGATATCGGCCTTCACCAACGTTATCTTCGAGCGCATCGAAAGCGGCTTCTAGGCCCGCGCGGAAATTCCAGCGCCTTCGCCAGGTACCATTCAGCCTGCCTGAAATCTTCGACCAGCTGCAGCGGGCACCCTCAACGACGCACTGTACGCCGCTGCGAGGGACGCGGGACCAGGCCTGAATTGGTCCAGAGCGCCAAGACCTTTGGATTAGTTGCGTCCGACGTATTTTTGCCGTGCTATCCTGTTGTTGGACCATGATCTTTTTTTGAAGAGGTATTCGCCTCCCGCGCTGCCGCGCCTACCTGCGTGGGTGGCATGACAGCCGAGGGAACGGACGTAATCAGGCGGGACAGCATTGATGATCGATGACGAGCCGGGCAGCGAACGCGTCTCGGCGCTGGCACCTTTCCGGCACGGCATTTTCCGGGCGGTATGGTCGGCCAGCCTGGTGTCGAATTTCGGCGGCCTGATCCAGGGCGTCGGTGCCGCCTGGATGATGACCTCGATCGCCACCTCGTCCTACCAGGTCGCGCTCGTCCAGGCCTCGACCACCTTGCCGATCATGCTGTTTGCGCTGGTTGCCGGCGCCATCGCCGATAGCTTCGACCGTCGCAAGGTCATGCTGGTCGCACAGACCTTCATGCTGGTCGTTTCAGTGCTCCTGACCGTCTTCACTTACCTCGGCCTGATCACGCCGTGGACGCTGCTTGCCTTCACCTTCCTGATCGACAGCGGCACGGCGCTGAACAATCCGTCATGGCAGGCCTCGGTCGGCGATATGGTGCCGCGCGCCAAGCTGCCGGCGGCCGTCGCGCTGAACTCACTGGGCTTCAATCTGACGCGCAGCGTCGGCCCGGCGATCGGCGGCATCATCGTCGCCACCGCGGGCGCTGCCGCTGCCTTCGCCGCCAACGCAATAAGCTATGTCGGCCTGATCATCGTGCTGTTTCGCTGGAAGCCGGAGCTGCCGGTGTCGACGCTGCCGCGCGAGACGCTGGGAGCGGCGATGGGCGCCGGCCTGCGCTATGTCGCGATGTCGCCCAACATCGGGAAGGTCCTGGTCAGGGGTTTTGCCTTCGGCTTCAGCGCCGGCGCGGTGCTCGCCTTGCTGCCGCTGGTGGCGCGCGATGTCGTCAAGGGCGACGCCCTGACCTATGGCATCATGCTCGGCGCCTTCGGCATCGGCGCGGTCGGCGGCGCGCTGATCAGCGTGCGGCTGCGGCAATTGCTGTCGAGCGAGACGATGGTGCGCATGGCTTTTGCCGGCTTCGCCCTCTGCGCTTTCAACGCCGCCTTCAGCGACCACGCCTGGCAGACCTCGCTCGGACTGCTCGTCGGCGGCGCCTGCTGGGTGATCGCGCTGTCGCATTTCAACGTCACGGTACAGATGTCGACACCGCGCTGGGTGGTCGGCCGGGTGCTCTCGGTCTACCAGACGGCGACCTTCGGCGGCATCGCTCTGGGCAGCTGGATCTGGGGTGTCGTGGCCGACGCGCATGGCGCCGAGACCGCGCTGATCGTGGCAAGCATCGCCATGCTGGCGGGCGGCGCCATCGGCCTGCTGCTGCCTTTGCCGCAGCAGGCGGTGCTCAATCTCGACCCGCTCAACCGCTTCAAGGAGCCGCATCTCGGGCTCGACCTCAAGCCGCGCAGCGGCCCGATCGCCATCATGATCGAATACATCATCCGTGACGAGGATGTGCCGGAGTTCCTCGCCACCATGGCCGAGCGCGGCCGCATCCGCCGCCGCGACGGCGCCCGCAACTGGACATTGGCGCGCGACCTCGAGAACCCGGTGATCTGGATCGAGCACTACCACACGCCGACCTGGCTCGAATACATCCGCCACAACAGGCGCGCCACCCATGCCGACGCCGTCATCGGCGAGCGCATACGGGCGCTGCACAGCGGCAGCGAGCCGCCTCATGTCCGGCGCATGATCGAGCGGCCGACGACCGCCGGCACCGCGCTTGTCATGCCCAAGGGGCCGATCGAACATTAAAGCCGATGTCGATCAGCCGCCGGTCTGGATCATGTACAGCTTGCGCGTGGTTTCACGGATGCGCCATTCGCCCTTCCACCCCTGGGGAAGGACAAGGAGATCGCCTGGACCGAGCTCACGCATCTCGCCGTCGGCGCGGCTCACTTCAGCACGCCCCGAGATGATGTGGCAGATTTCCGACGAGCCCGAACGATCGGCGGTGAAACGGCCGGGCGTGCATTCCCAGATGCCGATATCGATGCTTCCGTCGGGCGACTGGAAGAACGAGCGAACAGCCTCGACCTGATCTCCCTCGATGGAGGTCGGTTTGGGCGAGAACGCACCGATATCGGCCTTGGCGAGGTCGTGGAAAGTCGAGAGATCGATCAAGTTGGGCTCCTTGGATCAAAGCAATTCCAGGAAGGTGGGCAACGGTTTTCCGTCCGGAATTGCGTGAAAACAAATAGCAAAAGCGGTTCGGCGATTCTATGAAACCCCGAACCGCTTTAGTGGCCTGTGATGCTGTCCGCCAAAGCGGCAAGCTTCGAGGTTTGCGCGAGCCCGGCGGCTTCGCGACGGTCGGCGATGCTGTAGAGCTGGTACATCGCGTGCACGCCCAGCCATCGGAAGGGCTCCGGCTCCCAGCGCCGCACCTTGCGGTTGACCCAGGGCAGGCGCGTAAGCTCCGTATCCTCTTCGAGGATCAGGTTGGCAAGCGTGCGCCCCGAGAGGTTGGAGCTCGAGACGCCGAGCCCGACATAACCGCCCGCCCAGCCGATGCGGGTCGCGGGGTCGAGGCCGACCGTCGTGCACCAGTCGCGCGGCACGCCGAGCACGCCGCACCAGGCGTGCTCGATGCGGCATCCCGCCGTCTGCGGCAGCAGGCTGGTCAGGATCGCATGCAGCTGGTCTATCGTGGCCTGCTGCGTCTGTCCGTTGATGTCGGTGCGCGAGCCGTAGCGATAGGGCACGCCGCGGCCACCCATGGTGATGCGCCCCTCGCGCGTGCGCTGGGCATAGCAGTAGGCATGGGCGGCACTGCCGAGAAGCTCGTGCCCGTCCCAGCCGATGGCGCGCCAGAGTTCAGGGGATAACGGTTCGGTCACGATCTGGGCGCTGTTGAGCGCGAGCCAGGTCCGCTCCTCACCGGGGATGCCGGCGGTAAAGCCCTCCGTCGCGCGGATGATGGTTTCCGCCCGCACTATGCCACGGTTGGTCGTCACGCTGCCCTTGGCGATTGTGGTCACCGTCGTCTGTTCGTAGATCGAAACACCCAGCCGCTCGACGGCGGCGGCAAGCCCGCGCACCAATTTGGCCGGCTGCACCCGCGCCTGGCCGTGGACGACAAAGCCGCCCATGACATTTCGGACGTTGATGCGCGCCCGCGTCGCGGCGGCATCCAGCATCTCGACGCGGCCGGGGTCGACATCCCATGAGCGGATCGTCTCGCACTCTTCGCGTGCTCGTTCGAGCTGCGCCGGGTTGGTGGCCACCGTCAGATTGTCGACGCGGCGGATGTCGGCGTCGATGCCTTCCGCTGTCGCCACCCGGATCACTTCGTCGACGCAGCCCGCCATGGCCTTCTGCATCGCCATCACGCCTTGCCGGCTCGACGTCTTGAGATATTTTTCGCGCGACCAGCTGAAGCCGCCCGACAGCCAGCCGCCATTGCGGCCTGACGCACCGAACCCGGCAAATTGGCGCTCGATCACCGCGACCCTGAGCGAAGGCCTCGCCTTCTTCAGGTAGTAGGCGGTCCACAGCCCGGTATAGCCGGCGCCGACAATCGCGACATCGGCTTCGATATTGCCGGGCAAAGGTGGCCGGGGAGCGGGAACCGCTCCCAGATCCGCATACCAGAACGATATGTCGCCGTTACGCTTGGCTTGCATGGGATGACTTTCAGGTGGGTCAGGTGAGTGTCGTGTCGGCCGTGCTGTCGTCGGCCAGCAGCTTGGCGTCGGCTCCGTCGAAGCAAAGCTCGACCTGTTCGCCGAGGCCGAAACTTTCGCCGGTCAGCGGCGAGCGCACGATCGCGGACGAGCCGTCAGCGAGCCGCACTTCGTATTTCGATCCCGAGCCGAGATAGATGGCTTCAGCGATCATGCCCGACAGCCGGTTCGTGCCGCTTGCAACACCTTGACCGGGCCGGCCGATGGCTAGCTTTTCGGGGCGCAGCAGCATCACCGGACTGGCCTCGCCCGCGAGCCGCCTTGGCGCCGTCACCGTCTCGCCCGCGATCCGCAGCGCGGTGCTGGTAGCATCGCTTCGCGCCTCTCCGCGCAGCACAGTGGAGTCGCCGATGAAGCGGCCGACGAAGAGCGTTGCGGGTTCGTCATAGAGCTGGCGGCCGGTGCCGATCTGCTCGATGCGCCCGCGATTGAACACCGCGATGCGATCCGACAGCACCAGCGCCTCCTCCTGGTCGTGCGTCACATAGACGAAGGTGGTGCCAAGCTCGCGGTGAATGCGCTTGATCTCGAGCTGCAGCCATTCGCGCAGCTTCTTGTCGAGCGCGCCAAGCGGCTCGTCCATCAGGAGCAGCGGCGGATCGAACACGATGGCGCGGGCCAGTGCCACGCGCTGCTGCTGGCCGCCCGACAGTTCGCTCGGATAACGATGCGCGAAGTCGCCCATCTTGACCATGTCGAGCGCTCTTGCCACGCGCGCTTGCCGCGTCGCCCGGTCGATGCCGCGCAGCGTCAGCGGATAGGCGACGTTGCGGCCGACCGTCATGTGCGGAAACAGCGCATAGTGCTGGAAGACGACGCCGATATTGCGCTTGTGCGCCGGCACGCCGACCACGCTTTTTCCCCCGACCAGAAGCTTGCCGCTGGTCACATCCGTGAAGCCGGCCACCACATTGAGCGTCGTCGTCTTGCCCGAGCCGCTTGGGCCGAGCAGCGTCATGAACTCGCCCGGCTCGATCCGCAGCGAGACGCCGTCCAGCGCCTTGAAGCCGCCATAGGCCTTGGTGATGGACTCCAGGTCGATCGCCGCGCCTCTGCTCGCCTGCCCCGGGTTCATAGGCGTCCCTTCCGCTCGCGGCCAAGAAGAAGCATGCCGCCGCCGATCAGGATCGTGGTGGCGAAAAGCAGGATCGTACCGACGGCCGCGACCGTCGGGTCGGCGTCGCGCGTGATGGAGGCGAATATCTGTACGGGCAAAGTCTTGAGGTAGGGATTGGTGATGAACAGGGAGACGACGATCTCGTCGAAGGACGTAGCGAAGGCAAAGAGCAGGCCCGACAGGATGCCGGGCAGGATCAGCGGCAGCGTCACCGTGCGGAACGTGGTCAGCGCTCCCGCGCCGAGGCTCGCCGCCGCAGTCTCGAGGCGCCTGTCGAACACTTCGAGATTGGCCGAGACGGCGATCAGCACGAAGGGAAGCGCAAGGATGGTGTGGGCAAGCACGAAGCCGAGCAGCGTTCCGACAAGCTTTGTGTCGAGATAGACGGCGTAGATGCCGATGGCCAGCACCACGCCCGGCACCACCATCGGCGTCAGCATCAGCATCCGCAACAGGTTCGCCGGCCGCGCCTTCATGCGATCCAGACCAAAGGCCGCGAGCGTGCCGAGCACCGTCGCCAGCACCGCGACGATCGAGGCGACCTTCAGCGAATTCAGGAAGCTGGTCGACCATTCCGGGTTGGTGGCGAAGTTCTGGTACCACTGCCACGAAAAGCCTTGCGGCGGAAATGCCAGCGACTTGTTGGCGTTGAACGACATCGGCACGACGACCAGCGTCGGCGCCACCAGCCATATAGCCACCAGCAGGCAGACGAGGCCGAGGAGGACGCGGGTGAGCGGCTTCATCTCCATCAGCGGCGCCCCGCTTCCCGGTGCCTCGACCGCATCACCGGCGCCGCGAGCGCCAGGAGCACGAAGGTGGCGACGAGCAGCACCACGCCCATCGCGCCGCCCCTGCCCCATTGCAGCAGGCTGAGCACCTGGTTCTGCACCAGCGTCGACAGCATTGTGGAGCGTGGGCCGCCGAGCAAGGCAGGCGTAATGTAGAAGCCCAGCGCCAGGATGAAGACGATCATCGCGCCGGCATAGACGCCCGGCAGCGACAGCGGCAGATAGACTGTGAAGAAGGCGCGGGACGGCCTCGCGCCAAGGCTTTCGGCCGCCCGCATCAGCCTGAGGTCGATGCCTTTCATGACCGAATAGAGCGGCAGGATCATGAACGGCAACAGCACTTGCGCCATGCCGATCACCACGCCGGTCTGGGTGCGGATCAGCCGGACGCCGCTGAACCCGACCGACCGCAGCAACGAATTGATGACGCCCGAATCCTGCAGCAGGATCACCCAGGACAAGGTGCGCACCACGCCGCTCACCCAGAACGGGATCAGCACGCACAGCACCAGCATGAGCCGAACACGGGGGCCGACCGCGGTCATGAGGTAGGCATAGGGATATGCGCAGACCACGCACACCAGCGTGACCCATGCCGAGATGGCGAAGGTCCGCTGGAGCACAGTGAGGTTGATCGGCGCACCGAAGAACCAGACATAGTTCTGCACGCCCCATTCGGGCTCCGACAGGCTGCGCAGCACGATGGTGAGCAGCGGATAGCCGATCACGGCGGCGAGCAGGATCAAAGCCGGCAGCGTGAGCGCATACGGCCTCCACGCCCATCCCGCCCGCCCCTCGGCTGCGGGTTGAGTTGTCGGCTCGGACGCGCTCACGGCCTGTCTCTCCGTCCGTCGCTTAGTTGCCCGCCATCAGCGCGGACCACTTCTCCTGCGCCACCTGGAAGTTCTCGACCCAGAACTTGATGTTTTGTTTGACGCCCTGCTTCTGGCGCTCGGGCGTGTTGGTCAGGAAGGCGGCGACGGAGGCATCAACCTTCGGCTGCGCCTCGTTGTTGATCGGCGTATACGAGGTCGTCTGCGTCAGTACCTCCTGCGACTGCTTGCCGAGGTAAGCGTTGAGCAGCGCGTAAGCCGCGTCGGTGTCCTTGACGCCGACGGGAATGGTCATCTGATCCATCACCACCAGCCAGTCCTGCCAGGCCGGCGCGTATTTGGCACCGTTCTTGACCGCGGTCATGGCGCGGCCGGTCCACATCATCAGCATGTCAGCCTCGCCGGATTCGGCGAGCTGCTGTGATTCCGCGCCCGTCTTCCAGTAGATCGTGTCGGGGCCGAGCTTGCGGACCACATCGATCGCCTTGTCGATATCGGCAACCGTCATCGCCTTCGGATCGCCGCCGCCGACCTTGAGGGCCTGCTCCAGGAGACCGCCCGTGAAGTCGCCGGAGCCGTCGATGCCGCGCACGCCCGGGAACTTTGCGGTGTCGAAGAAGTCGGCCCAGGTCTTGGGCGGGTTATCCTTGTACTTCTCGGTGTTGTACATCAGCACGACGCCATAGTTCATCGCCGGCACCGAACAATCGCTGACCTGACCCTCAGGAATATGCGAGATGTCGAGCTTGGAGAAGTCGAGCTTCTGGAACAGCTTGCCGCAATAGACGTAGGGCGGGAAATCGGCGGTGTCGACCACGTCCCAGGTCACATTGCCCGATTCCACCTGGGCCTGCAGCTTGGCGATCTCGGTCGGTCCGTCATTGAGCAAGGTGACGCCGGATTTGTCGACGAACTCCTTCAGCGCGGCCACCTGGCCGTCCTGATAGATGCCGCCGAAGGAGACGAGCGTCAGGGTCTTGCCCTTGAGCGACCCCTCCTTGACCTCGCCCGCGACGGGCTTCTCCTGCGCGAACGCGGCGGTTGCCAGGGCACCAAGCACCACCATGGCGCCAAGACCCAAACCTTTCGTTTTCAGCATGACTGTCATTCTCCCATTGATGCCCGCGTTTGATCGGACCTACCTGGCCACGAGCGGTTTCCAGGCCGTGTATTGGTCGAGTTCGGCGCGCGCCGAAGTCGGCGGCGCGATGATCCACATCACTTCGGCGCGGCCGCTGCCGATGTTCTCGCTGCGATGCGGGGTCGACGTCGCGTATTCGATGCTGTCGCCTTCCTCCAGGACATGGCGCGCATCGCCGAGAGAGACCTCGACAATGCCGCGCAGCACGACGAGCATCTCGTGCGCATCGCCATGCGTGTAGAGAGCCGAGCCGGTCGAGCCGCCGATGTCGAACTCCCCGACATAGACTTCCATGTCGCTCAACGGGGGACGCGAGAGCAGCATCTTGCGGCAGCCGTCGCTGGGCGGCAGGCTGGGCCGCTCGCTGCGTCGCAGAACCCCGTGGTTCGCGTTCGCGCTTTCCTCGAACAGCATCGCCACGCTGACCCCGAGTGCCGAGGCCATCTGGTTGAGCGAAGCCGTGCTGGCGCCGGTCAGGCCGCGTTCGAGCTGGCTGATGAAACTGGCGCTCGTCCCGGTCATCTCCGCGAGCTCGCGCAATGAGAGCCTGCGGCCGAGACGGAGGCTTTTGAGCCGCATGCCCAACACTTGATGAGCAAGCGTTGCGCCCGAAGCGGCGCCGCCATTCCTTGCCAGAGCTTTGTCTCGATCAGGCGTCTTGCCCATGCCGTCCTCCCAAACGTCACTTAACAGTTTGTACAGTACCACTGTACATCTGGCAAGCAATGAAAACGGGCGAGGTCGAGCCGGGCTCGTCCGATGGGATGCCAAGCTTGCAAGCTTGAGTATGTCGGGCGGAGAAGCGGGCTGTCAGCCCGTCGGCACGGACGTGTCCAGCTAGCCCTCGCCCGACAGATCCCGCCGCGCCTTGTCGAGTTCTTCGGCATAGCGCCGCATCAGATGGCTTTCGGTCAAAAGCCCAAGCACGACGCGGTCGGCGAAATCCTCGACCACGGCCAGTTCCTCGGCGCCGGCGCGCTGGAAGGTTTCGGCCGCCGACTGGACGTTCATGGTCGGCACCAGAACCGCATCCTTGAACTGGGCAAGCGTCCGCACCGGCGTCTCGCCATCGGACAGTTCGCTGTGCAGTTCGGCCACGATCAGCACGCCGACATAGTGCCGGCCCTCGTCCACCGCGATGACGCGTTGCGCCGAGCCGAGCGGGATTTCCTTGCGGAAAGCGCCAAGCGTCGTCGAAGCGTCGATGGTGCGGACATCCTTGCGCATCATCGAGCCGACGGTGAGGCTGCGCATCCAGCCGACGTCGTGCGCGCTGCGGATTGTCTCGCCGCGCAGATGGAAGCGCCACGTCGAGAACGAGTAGCCGAAAGTTTCGCGGACCAGGATCGCCGACATGATCGAGGCCGCCAGCACGACGCCGGTCAGCGTCAGGTCGCGCGTCGATTCCAACGCCAGGAACGTCATGGTCAGCGGTCCACCGACGACGCCGACGGCAAGCGAGGTCATGCCGACAACGGCGGCAACCGCCGGATCGATGCCGGTTGCCGGCGAGACGAAGGCCATCACCCCGGCGAAGATCTTGCCGAGCAGCGCACCGAGGAACAGCGAGGCGAAGAACAGGCCGCCGCGAAAGCCCGAGCCCAGCGAGATCGCCGACGCCGCCAGCTTCAGCACGAAGACGCTGGCGACGACGGCGATGCCGTAGTTCATCGCGAACTCGCGATGCAGCGCGCCGTGGCCGCTGGACAGCACCTGCGGTGTGACCAGCCCCAGCAGCCCGACAAGGATGCCGCCGATGAAGGGCCGCAGCGAGGCGTCGATCGAGAGCCTGGCAAAGCCGCGCTCGATCAGGCTGACCAGATGCATGATGGCGATGGAAGCGGCACCGCCCAGAAGCCCGAGCAGCAGGAACGGCAGGTACTGGCTGGCGGTGAGCGGCGGCAGGCCGGCGAGCTCCAGCGGAAAGGGCACGCCGCCAAAAACCTCGGCGGTTAGTGAGGCGCAGATCGCGGCGGTCATCACCGGCGCGACATTGGCGACTGAATAGATGCCGATGACCAGCTCGAACCCGTAGAAGGCCCCCGTCAGCGGTGCATCGAAGGCGGCGGCGATCGCGCCTGCCGCGCCGCAGCCGACCAGGATACGCACGTCATTGCGACGCAGCCTCAAGGCCCGCGCCAGTCGCGACGCCAAGCCGGAGCCGACCTGCGTGTAGCCGGCCTCCAGTCCGACCGAAGCCCCGAAGCCGCTCGAGATGATCGTCTGCCCGGCGATGATGAAAGTGTCGGTGAGCGACATGCGTCCACCGTAAAGCGCGTTGGCCTCGATCGGATCGACCGGGGTGCGGAACTTTCGCTTCCGCAGCCAGACCACCGACAGACCGAGCAGGATGCCGCCGATCGCCGGGATCGCCGCCTGAACCGGGTCGGACAGGGAAAACATCGCCGACAGCCGACCGCCCGGCTGCACCCCGAACAACAGCCCATGCATGCCCTGCACCATCTGGCTCATCGCCGTGACCAGCACGCCCGCCATCACGCCCACGACACCGGCCAGGACGACGATCACGATGCCGCGCGCCTCGAGCAGCGGGATCGATCTGATCAGCACCGCGCGAAGCCGGCGGGCATAGACTTGAGGTTCGTTTCTGGAAAGCACCGGAACGGCTCGCCATAGAGCAAGAGGTGGAAGCTGCCGCCTGATACGCCCGGCGGCATTGCGTGACAACCGCAATGCCGATTGCTTGTGGCGCCATTTTGGCACCGGCGCGGCATCCTTTTCCCACCCCAGCGAAGCTCAGCCGCGCGGGGCCGGCATCACCGAGACTGTCTTCGATCGATCAGGTCGGCTTGGCATCGCCCGCTTCGTAGAGCATCAGATTGCGATCGCCGATGCCGAGCGTCGCCCAGCTTGCACGCCAGTCCGCGATATGCGCCGACCTGAAATGCGCGTCGAGCACGGCGCGGTCGCTCCAGACTTCGGAGACGTGGATAAGCCCTGCATCGAGGACATCCTGCGCATAGGAATATTCGATGCAGCCGGGCTCTGCGCGGCTGGCGGAGATCATCCGCTGCATCGCCGGTCTTGCCTCAGCGAGCTTGTCCGGCGGCAAACGGACCGTGCCGATGATCAGGAGCATGCGATTCCCTTCTTCTCTCAGGGCGCATTCTCCCACCCTCGCGCAAGCTTGGCCAGCTAGGCTTACAAGGCTGTCGCGCGCGGCAGGCTTATGATTTGAGGACGATTATGGCGATCAGCGAAAGCATTGCAGCCGGCACCGTTGCCAAGAACGGCCGCGATGTCTTTTTCGCGATCGGCATCGTCATCATCCTGGCCGTGCTGTTCCTGCCGATCCCGGCCTTCCTCATCGATATCGGCCTTGCCTTCTCGATCGCGCTGTCGGTGCTGATCCTGATGGTGGCGCTGTGGATCCAGCGCCCGCTCGATTTCTCGTCCTTCCCGACCGTGCTCCTGATCGCCACCATGCTCAGGCTGTCGCTCAACATCGCCACCACGCGCATGATCCTGTCGCATGGCAACGAGGGCACCCATGCCGCCGGCTACGTGATTGCCGGCTTCTCCAGGCTGGTGATGGCCAGCGACTTCGTCATCGGCCTCATCGTCTTCCTGATCCTGATCGTGGTGAACTTCATCGTCATCACCAAGGGCGCCACCCGTATCGCTGAAGTCGGCGCGCGCTTCACCCTCGACGCCATTCCCGGCAAGCAGATGTCGATCGATGCCGACCTTTCCGCCGGCATGATCGACGAAAAGACGGCGCAGCTGCGCCGCCGCGAACTGGAGGAGGAATCCTCCTTCTTCGGTTCGATGGACGGCGCCTCGAAATTCGTCCGCGGCGATGCCATCGCCGGCCTCATCATCACCGCCATCAATATCGTCGGCGGCATCGCCATCGGCTACATCCGCCACGACATGGGCATGGGCCAGGCCGCCGACGTGTTCATCAAGCTGTCTGTCGGCGACGGCCTCGTCACCCAGATCCCGGCACTCATCGTCTCGCTCGCCGCCGGCCTTCTGGTCTCCAAGGGCGGCACGCGAGGCTCGACCAACCAGGCGGTGTTCGGCCAACTCGGCGCCCATCCGCGCGCGCTCTACGTCGCGGCGTCGCTGCTCGTCATTCTGGGTCTGATGCCCGGCCTGCCGCTGTTCCCGTTCTTTGCTCTTGCCGGCGGCATGGCCGGTCTCGGCTACATCATCCCGCTGCGCCACAACCGCGCCGTCGCAGCCGCCGAAGCGGTGAAGAACCAGGAAAAGGCGAACAAGGCCGAGGAAGAGAAGAACTCGGTCAAGGCGTCGCTGGCCACCGCCGAGATCGAGCTCTTGATCGGCAAGCAGCTTTCGACAAGGCTGCTGGTGTCGCATCAGGAACTGGTCTTCCGCATGGGCAAGATGCGCAAGAAGTTCGCCACGCAATACGGCTTCGTCGTGCCGGAAGTGCGCGTCGCCGACGACTTCGCCATTCCGCCGAAGAGCTACCAGATCAAGGTCCACGGCACCGTGGTCGCCGAATACCAGATGCGCGTTGGCGAAATCATGGTGCTGCTCGGCACCCGCGACGTGCCGGAACTTCCCGGCGAGGAGATCCGCGAGCCGGCCTTCGGCATGCGCGCCTTCTCGGTGCTCGAAACCTTCGCCGAGGATTTGAAGCGCGAGAACTACACCTTCGCCGACAACATGTCGGTGCTGCTCACCCACCTCTCCGAGGTCATCCGCAACAACCTGCCGCAGCTTCTGTCCTACAAGGACATGAAGGCGCTGCTCGAACGCCAGGACCCCGAATACCGCAAGCTCGCCGACGAGATCTGCACCACGCATATTTCCTATCCGGGTCTGCAGGCGGTGCTGAAGCTCTTGCTGGCCGAACGCGTCTCGATCCGCAATCTGCACCTGATCATCGAGGCGATCGCCGAGATCGCTCCGCATGTGCGCCGCACCGAGCAGATCGTCGAGCATGTCCGCATCCGCATGGCGCAGCAGATCTGTGGCGACCTCTCCGAAGGCGGCGTGCTCAAGGTTCTGCGCCTCGGCAACCGCTGGGACCTCGCCTTCCACCAGAGCCTCAAGCGCGACGCCAAGGGCGAGGTGCGCGAATTCGACATCGACCCGCGCCAGCTCGAGGAATTCGGCCAGGACGCGACCAAGGCGATCCGCAAGCATCTCGAGGCAGGCGAGCGCTTCGTCCTCGTCACCGCGCCGGATGCGCGTCCCTATGTGCGCATGATCATCGAGCGCCTGTTCACCACGCTACCGGTGCTCAGCCACGTCGAAATCGCCAAGGGCGTCGAGATCAAGGTGCTCGGGACCATATCGTGAGCGCGCTCTCGCAAGGCGTCGTCATCGCCGCCTTCCTCGCCTTCTGCCGCATCGGCGCCTGCTTCATGCTGATGCCCGGCCTGTCCAGCGCCCGCGTGCCGATCCAGGTCCGGCTGTTCGTGGCGGTGGCCGCCACCGGCGGCCTGCTCGCCTTCCTCTGGGACCGCATCTATCCGTTCGTCGATCCGCGTCCGCAGATCCTGGCGCCGATGATCGTCTCGGAATTGCTGGTCGGCGGACTGATCGGCGCCATGACGAGGCTCTACATGGAGGCGCTGCGTTTCATGGGCTCGGCCATCGCCATGCTGATCGGTTATGGCGGCACCGGCGGGCCGGCCATCGAGGAGGCCGAGCCGCAGGCGGCGCTAGCGGCTATCATCTCGTTTTCGGCGCTGCTTTTGCTGTTCGTCTTCGATTTCGACCATGAGATCGTGCGGGCGCTGGTCGCCTCCTACACGGTCGCGCCGGTCAATGTCTTCTTCAATCCGCAGGCGGCCCTGGTCGATCTCACCGACACCGTGTCGGACGCCTTCTTCCTGGTCATCCGCCTCGGCAGCCCCTTCGTCGCCTATGCCATTCTCGTCAATCTGACGATCGGCTTCGTCAACAAGCTGACGCCGCAGATCCCGGTCTATTTCATTTCGCTGCCCTTCGTCATTGCCGGCGGGCTGATCATCTTCTATTTCGCCATCGGCACCATGCTGTCGCTGTTCGTCGACGGTTTTGTCGACCTGACGCTCGCGCGGTAGGCAGATGACCACACGCAAGGACCGCCTCAGGAAACTGGTCAAGGTGCAGGAGCAGCTGAAGGCGCTGCACGAAACCCGTCACGCGACATTCCTGACAACCGCCGCGGCCGCCGAAGCCGAAGCCAGGGAACTGGTCGAGCGTTTCGACGCCGACCGGTCGCTCGCCGGCCTGTTTCCCGACCTCTACCATCGCCGCATCGCCAACGCGCTGGTTCGCCAGGAGGCGAGCCTGGAAAGCGCCATGCGGGAGGCCGCGCTGATCGCCACGGCGACCGCGCGCACCAACATGGTCGAGCGGGCCTACAAGGACGTGCGCCGCCGCGACGAGCGCGAACGCTCCGACCGCGAACGCCTCGACCTGATCGCGCAGAAGCGGGCACACGAGTAGCTGTGGAATTCTGCGTGGGGTTGAACTTCGAGCTGAGAAGCCTCAGCCTCCCGTTGCGGTCGTCTTGACCGGCTTGGCGCCGCCGATCCGCTCCCAGAGTTTGCCATTCCCCTGCGCCTGTCGGGCGAAGTAGCTGTAGGGAGTGCTCGACCAGTCACGGACGGAGTTCGTGAGATTGTCCAGCACCAGGTCGCCCTCGCTGGTGCGCACCGTCAGCACCGTGTGCCCATCGCCGCCATAGCTTGCCACCGTCAACAGGAGCGCCGAAGCCGGCCAGCCGCGCCTCATCAGCTCACGTTTCTTCAAGATCGCGATATCCTCGCAATCGCCAGAGACGGTCGCCACGCGCCAGTCGTCGTCCTTGCCGACAGCGACACGATCGCTGAGTTCCGTGACGCGTGAATTGACCGATTGGTTCACCTGCTTCAATTCCGAGCTGAGCTTGGGCTGCAGGGCGACGACCTTCTTTCCGCCGGCCGTGCTGCACAGGCTGGGTTGCCGGCTACAGAACGAATAGAAGGCGGGCGGTGCGAACGCCTTGCCTTTGGTTTCCATGGTCGTCCCTGCCTGCGCAGCAAACGGGCAGGCAAACGACAGCAAAAATGCGATCAGCGCGACATCGCGTTTCACGATCAACGTCTCCGGTGCATGGATTTGAGGATGAGCGGGGCGGGTTAATGAGCGGTTTCTAAACTGCTCAATTTGGTCCCAAACGAGGCAGTCTCGTTAACAGATTAATACTTTGTAAAATAAGACTTGAGGTTATCGGCATGCGGCCAGCGTACTTCCAGAAGAGGCCGCAAGGGGCACGCGGAAATCGGATCTGCCCAATCTGCTCTGAAATTGACCTTCTTATGCTGTATTTGTCTCTGCGAGGAACCGCTGGACCTCGTCCATGAATACCGGCCAGGCGGGTTCGTGGCCTAAGATGATGTGGCTTCGGCTCTCCAGCACGACGAAGCGGGCATTCGGAATGCCGATGGCAAGTTCCCGGCCCTGATCGAGCGATATGCGTTGATCGTGTCGGGCGTGCAGCACCAGCGTTGGCACGTGCAGCTGCGCCAACTGGTCGCGCACGTCGATGTCGCCGAATGCATCCTGGAACCGGACGGCATTGTCCGGCGAGGTGGTCTGCCGTTGGAATTCGTCGAACCAGGCAAGTTCGTCGGGTGTGCCGTCCGGCATGAAAGTCTGCGAGAAGATGTGGCGATATGCGGGATTGTTGGTGCCCCAACCGAGCTTGGTCAAGGTCATCACCGCCTGGCGTCGCTCCTGCTCTTCTGCCGCGCAGCCGATGCGCCAGCCTGCCGCGTAGCCGCCTATCAGTACAAGCGCGGACACCCGCTCGGGATGGCGCACGGCATAGGCGATCGACACCGCGCAGCCTTGCGACATGCCGAGCAGCGGGAAACGCTCCAGCCGCAGCGCGTCGACAACGGTTTCGAGGTCGCGTACGAACGCCTCGAAGCTGATGTCGTCCACCTCCCAATCGGAAAGACCGTTGCCGCGTTCATCGTAGCGGATGAAAGCACGTCCGTCGGCCAGCGCCTGAAAAGTCTTGCTCCAAATCGGACTCTGCCAGTCGAGTTCAAGGTGATTGAGCCAGTTGGCGGCCTTGACCAGTGGCGGTCCCGTGCCCACGGTCGCGTAGGCGATACGCACTCCATCTGCCGACTGACAAAAACCGATCGACTGGCGCTTCAAAAGGCCGGGCACCGTTGTTGCCGTCTCGGCCGCGGAGGGTGGGGGCCCCACTTCCGACAGATCGTCTACCGGCGCTAACCCGGTATCCTTGGCCATGCGCTGGTAGTTGCTCACCACGCCGGCGGCTTCGTCGCCGCGGCCAAGCCGCTTGAGCGTTCGAACCAAGATGCCGGCGGCCTGTTCCGAAGTCGGGTCCGCGCTTTGCCACTGGCGCAGCCATTTGACTGCGTCGCGGTCGCTGGTTTCGGGGTGAAGCGTAATGCGCTCCAGCACACCTAGACGGAGTTGCAGCGCCTCCTCGCGCTCGGCCGCGAGCCAGGCCTGGTAGGCGTCAAGCTGCGGCAGATCGAGCCCGTCGAGCAAAGGCAGCGCCAGAAGCTTCCCCATTTCGTGCAGTTCATCGAGTGTGGCGGGCGGCGAGGAAGCCTGCAGTCGGCGGACGATTTCGACATAGTCCACCATCGCCGAGTCCTGGACCAAGGAGACTCGTTCACGATCGGCGCTCAACTGCGCGGAGCCGGGCACGTCGACCAGGGCACGGATCTTGCTCAGCGCCCATCTCAGCGATCCGCGCGGATCGTCGGGCAGCTCCCAAAAAATCTCGCACAATCGCTCGCGACGGTGCGGGCGACCGGTCAGCGCCAGATAGGCCAGCAGCGCGCGCGTCTTCTTGGAAGGCGGCAGGTCGAGCTGGCGTCCATCCGAAACTGTACGCAGTTCACCCAGAAGGCAGATCTGAATGTGCGATGACATTGCGCCCCCGGCTGCGTTCCCCCGCTCCCGGTTGCTTTCAACGCAAAATACCACATTTGCGGTCGCTCTTACCACGCTCGCTACCACGCTCGCTTAAACGCGGCTCCCTGATCCTGCGACCACGTTGATCGCGTTAGATCGTCGGCGGGATTTTGTTCCCGTGCCGTTGCGGGGCGGCAGATATCAGAGCAACTCGGACCCGGTTACCGGCCCAGGACATGTTCTGGGCGAGGTGGAGCATGAGGCTCCGGCCGGCCGTACGGATCCGAACGTTGTCGACAGCCCCCAGCAGGAAACCGATTGTTGAGGAGACGGGGCAGTGAACACCAGCTTTGTCGAACGCCGGCCAGATGGCCGGACCGAAACCCTTGATACCAGACAGTATACGCTCTGCCGCCCATGACCGGCGCCTGGACCTGCTCGCAACAGTGAGGATCCGAGGCATTCACTTTACGACGCAACGGTAATCGGGAACCGCCATTCCCCACAGGCCGCATTGACGTAGCCGAATGGTTCGGCCGCGACCTTGGAAGAAGGACCAGAGTTCTCGATGATTCCGGCTGCCGTAAGCAGCCGCACGAACAGCGTACGACCAAACCCAAGACAATCCTACGCTGAACAACCTGCCACCGCGCGTCCAGAAGGATGACGGCTGGGAGGTTTTGCTAAGTGCCTGAAAAGACGGCCATATCAACGCAGTGCAAGGCACAGCGCGGGCCGCCAATTGTTAAACTCTTAACGATGGAGAATTGACATGAAGAAGATCATTCTTGCCACTGTTGCGCTCCTGTCTGCCTCCGGCATGGCTTTCGCCGGCAGCGACCACTATGGCTCGCAGTTCATCCCGGGCCCCGACAGCTATCCGGTCACCGGCCACTCTTCGATGGCGTCCGACAACGGCTACTCGATCGACCTGAAGAGCACAAAGAGCATCGGCACGAACGATGGCGAAAAGGCGCTGGCTGGAAGTTCGGCTTTCGATAAGCCCGCGCCGGGTTATGGGCAGGGCATCTGGGGCCGCTGACAACAAAGTCGGCCGGCATGGCCGACATCCGCTTCCAAGCGGCGGGCTCGCCCGTCGCTTGGAATCACCTCGCGACCGAGGAGCAAACTCAATGCCTGATTTCCCCAGTTCAATTCTGGTCACCTGTGCCGGCGGCGCTCAGGGATCAGCCATCGTACAAGCCTGCCGCGTGGCAGGCGCCACCGTGCGCGTCCTCCTGCGCAAAGGCTCGCCCGACCCGTTTGGCGACGGCGTCAACATCGTGCGCGGCGACCTTGCCGATGCCGACCGTGTCGGCCTCGCCTGCCTCGGAGTCGATGCGGTGGCGCTGACGCTGCCGCTCAATGCCGGCCCCAAGGAAATTCTCCGCTACGGTCGCAACATGATCGACGCGGCGCTGGCGGCGGACGTCAAGCTTCTGGTGTTCAACGCCAGCGGTCATGTTGCCAGGCATTCCGGCACGGCGCTGATGGACGCCAAGGTCGAACTCATCGACCGTTTGAAGGCTTCCGGTCTGCCGTCGATCGTCCTCAAGCCGACGCTCTACATGAGCAATATCGCCGCGCCCTGGAGCGCGCCTGCGATCGTTCACCGTGGCGTGTTCGCCTATCCGCTGCCGTCGGACTTTCGAGCCTCCTGGATCTCATGGGAAGACATGGCGGCCTATGTGGTCGAGGCAATGCGCCGGCCGGAGCTTGCCGGCGCAAGTTTAGACATTGGCGGCCCCGAGGCGCTCACCGGACAGCAGATTGGCGATGTTCTGTCCGACATCGTCGGCCGCCAGGTCCAGTACTATTCGGTGCCGCTGGCGGACTTTGCCACGGGCCTCTCCGCGATGCTGGGCAAGGATGCGGCCGATCAGGTCGCCGACAACTACGCCTGGGTGCACCGGCAGCGCTCGAGGCTGTTCGCCGTCGAGATCGCCGACACGATCGGCATGCTGCCGATCAAACCAACCTCGTTCGCCGACTGGGCAAAGGCCCAGGATTGGCCGGCGCTGGCCGGCACCGAGAGGGCGGCATGACCATGGCAGCGATCCTGATCCAGGACCGGGCCGGTTCATCCGGGCTCGAAAATGTGCCTCACGAAGCCGCCGAAGTCATCGACTTCTGGTGGCTGGTGGGACCCACCGCGTGGTTCGCCAAGGACACGGAGTTCGACCGCGTCTTTCGCGACCGCTTCCTGCCGCTGCACGAGGCGGCGGCACGCGGCGACTGCGACGGCTGGGCGGCAACACCATACGGCGCCCTGGCGCTGCTGGTGCTGCTCGACCAGTTTCCGCGCAATGCCTTTCGCGGCACGCCGCGCATGTATGCGACCGACGAAAGGGCCCGCCGCTTGGCGGCCGGCGCCATCGATGCGGAGTTCCTCCACGAGGTGCACCCGACGTGGCGGGTGTTCTTCACGCTGCCCTTCGCCCATTCCGAGAGCCTTGCCGACCAGGACCGCTCGGTGGCGCTGGCGGGCGAGACCGGCGGACCAAGCCTGGAGCGCGCCGAACACCACCGCGACATCATCAGGCGGTTCGGACGCTTCCCGCATCGCAACCCGATCCTCGGCCGCGCCATGCGGCCGGAGGAGCAATGTTTTCTCGATGAAGGCGGCTTCGCCGGCTGACAATGGCATCGGCTCTCCTCGCAAGCCTGCCGCAAGCTTGTTGGGGCATTGTCTTGACACGAAAACGGGCAAAAGGCGGACCTTCTTGGCCATTTCTCCACCCAGCGACATCGTTCTGGATGTTGCCCGCGCAGTCGAACCAGCGGACATCGAAGCCGCCCGCGCCGCGCTGACAAAGCGGGCCGGCGGTGTTTCTGGGACCTTTTCGGTCGATACCGCCGCTTCGGCTGATGCCGGCTCGATCCTGTCGCGCAGCACGGCTGACGCAACCGGGGCGGCCAACCCGGAGAAAAAATTCCAGCGCTTCGAGGCGATGGTGCTGCAGACCTTCATCCAGAACATGATGCCCAAGGACACCGAGGGCGTTTACGGCAAGGGCCTGGCCGGCGACATGTGGAAATCGCAACTCGCCGAGCACATGGCCAATGTCATGGCCGCGCGCGGCGGCATCGGCATCGCCAAATCGCTGCTCGCCGACCACTATCTCGACGGCAAGCGCATGGTGCCCGTCGGTCCCGTTTCTGGCGGCCCGGACAAGGCCGAGATCGACCAGCAGACCCGGCTGTCGACCTCCATGGTTCAGGAACTGCAGCGCCAGGCCGCGCGGTCGATGACCGGCGATGAGACAACCATAATAACAGACAAAGAGATCTAGGGACCTACATGGCCGACAAATCGGACTTCTCCAATCTGCCTGCCCGCACGGTCGCGCCTGACGCGCCCATCCCCTTCGCGCGACCCGGCAACCTTGCCGCCATCATCGGCCGCATCGAGGAAGCCGTCGACGAAGAGACGGCGGGCATCCGCACCGGCACCGGTTACGACCTCAAGGCGTCGAACGCCCGCAAGAGCCGCTACCTCTATGAGCTGACCCGCGCCATCAAGGGCGGCAACGAGATCGAATTTCTGGAGCAGCACCGCGAGGGGTTGACGCGGCTGCGCCAGAAGCTGGCGCGCAATGAGGCCGCGATACTCGCTCATCTCAACGCCGTCAACGAGGTCGCCGGTCTTTTGAAGAACGCCATCCAGCGCGCCGATGCCGACGGCACCTATTCGGCCGGCGAATTCGGCTGGGCGAGAGCGTGATAGCGAGCGGAAGAATCGCGCAAGGAAACAACCTTTGATCAAATTCATCGCCGCCGCGATCTGGATCTGCGCCGCCACGCTCGGCGCGGTGTTCTATTCGTTCCAGGCAGCCGGCGAAAATGGCGTCGGCGAGACGCCCAAGCCGATGCTGGGCGGTCTCGATTACGTCAAGACCGACATGATCTCGGTGCCGCTGATCCGCGATTCCCGGATCGACGGCTATTTTCTGACCAAGCTCGTCTATACGGTCGAACCCGCCGAGATAAAGAAACTGTCGATCCCGGCCGCGGCACTGATGACCGACCAGGTCTATTCCTACCTCTATGCCAATCCGCAGATCGACTTCACCAAGAAGGAAACGATCGATCTCGACGCCTTCCGCAACGCCATCCGCGAAACCGTCAACGCCCGTGTCGGCGTCGAGTTGGTGCATGATGTGTTGGTCGACCAGGTCAACTTCCTGACCAAGGACGAGATCCGCGACAACGCTATGCGCCGGCGCAAGAATGACGATGAGCCAGCGACCACGGAACCGGCCAAGGCTGCCTCGGGACATTGACCTGCAGCAATGCGGATCGGCCACGAGCGCTAGTCTGGTTTCGGGCGAAAGCTCAGACGGCGCCGAACATATCGGCCGAAAACCAAGATGACGCATCCCGGCCGCGTTGACGTAAACGTCAACTCAAAGCTATATGCGCATCAACGCAACCAGACGAGGAGAACAGCCATGGGCGTTCAGGAGATTGCCGACCGGATCAAGTCGCGCGTGGCAAGCGCCGGTTTCGAGCATTCGGTGAAGTTCGACACGGGTAGCGACGGCGTCATCGTCATCGACGGCGCGACCGTCTCGACCACCGACGCACCGACCGATTGCACGGTAAAGCTCTCGCTCGACGATCTGGACTCGCTGATTGCAGGCGATCTGAACCCGACCATGGCTTTCATGTCCGGCAAGATCAAGGTCGAAGGCGACATGACGGTCGCCATGGCGCTCAGCCAGCTGCTCGGCTGAGCCGCTCCGGATCAAGATAGAACGCCGCCCATCGGGCGGCGTTTTTGCTTGTATTTTGTTTTTCGCAATTCCGGACGGAAAACCGCGGCACACTTTTCCTGGAATTGCTCTGGAAGCTCTACGCCGCGAACGTCAGCGGCAGCGCCTTCAGCTTGCGCCCCGCCGCCCGCAGCGTGCCCTGCGCGCCGTCAAGCGCGCCTTCCGTCAGCTCCAGCGCCAGCAGCCGGTGCCGCTCATAGGGGCCCGGCATGGCGAGCGCGCCGGTCTTTGCCGCCGAGAAGCCGAAGCGCCCATAGTAGGGTGCGTCGCCGACCAGCAGGATGGCGCCATGGCCAAGGCGTGTCGCCTCGGCAACCGCGTGCCGCATCAGCGCCGAGCCGATGCCGGCGTTCTTAAGCGCGGGGTCGACGGCGAGCGGACCGAGCAGCAGCGCTGCCGGACCGCCCTCACCCAGCCTCACGTCCCAAAGCCGCACGGTGCCGACGACGGCGCCCAAGGCGTCGCGCGCGACAAAGGCGAGGCCTTCGGAAGGCCGGCGGCCGCGCCGCAGCTTCTCCGACGATTTTTTCCGCCGCTTCGGCCCCATGGCTCGATCGAGCAAAGCCTCGCGCGCCGCCTCATCGGCGGCGGTTTCGGCGACCATCACAAAGGCCGGCGCGTGGTTCACGATTTCAACTGGCATTTCCATTTCCGCGATCCTTCACGAGCGGAGATCTGTTCCACAGGCGAGCCCGGGCGGGCGACGGGCGCCCACCTGGGATGATCTGAGCGGTTCTTTCGAACCGTCAGATCACGTAGGATCGGAGCGGCTCGAAGCCGTTGAAGGCGACCGAGGCGTAGGTCGTCGTGTAGGCGCCGGTGCCCTCGATCAGCACCTCGTCGCCGATGGTCAGCGACAAGGGCAGCGGATACGGCGTCTTCTCGTACATCACGTCGGCCGAATCGCAGGTCGGGCCGGCGAGCACGCATGGCGCGGTCTCGGAGCCGTCATGCGCGGTGACGATCGGGTAGCGGATCGCCTCGTCCATCGTCTCGGCGAGACCGCCGAACTTGCCGATGTCGAGGAACACCCAGCGCACATTGTCGTTGTCGGCCTTCTTCGAGATCAGCACGACTTCCGACTTGATGACGCCGGCATTGCCGACCATGCCGCGGCCCGGCTCGATGATGGTCTCGGGCAGCGCGTTGCCGAAATGCTTGCGCAGCGCCGAAAAGATCGCCTGGCCGTAGGCTTGCGCCACCGGCACGTCCTTCAGGTAGCGGGTCGGGAAGCCGCCGCCCATATTGACCATCTTCAAGACGATGCCTTCGTCGGCGAGCGTCGCGAACACTTTCTTGGCGTCGCCCAGCGCACGATCCCACGCGGTCAGGTCGGTCTGCTGCGAGCCGACATGGAACGATACGCCATAGGCGTCGAGGCCGAGCGTCTTGGCATGGCGCAGCACGTCGACGGCCATAGCCGGCACGCAGCCGAACTTGCGCGACAGCGGCCACTCGGCGCCCTCGCCGTCGGTCAAAACGCGGCAGAACACGCGCGCGCCGGGAGCGACACGGGCGATCTTCTCGACTTCCTCGACGCAGTCGACCGCGAACAGGCGAATGCCGAGCTGGTAGGCGCGTGCGATGTCACGCTCCTTCTTGATGGTGTTGCCGAAGGAGATACGGTCCGCTGGCGCACCGGCGTCCATCGCCATCTCGACTTCGGCAACGGAAGCGGTGTCGAAGGACGAGCCCATCGCAGCAAGGAGGCGCAGGATTTCCGGCGCCGGGTTTGCTTTCACCGCATAGTAGATTTTCGAATCGGGAAGCGCCTTCTCGAAGGCGCGGAAATTGTCGCGCACGACATCGAGGTCGACGACGAGGCACGGACCGTTCGGACGTCGGGTGGCGAGGAAGTCAAGGATGCGCTGGGTAGCCATCGGGGTCTCTCCATCAGCGCCTTGCGGCGCGCAGTAAGGCTGCGGGACGCGGGCTGTCGGCCTCGCGAACACGCGGTGGACAAAGGCGGGACGGAAATCCATGGAACCAGCCGGTGGAGACCCCGGAACCATGAAGCGCCGTCTCGCGGCGGTGAACCTTGGCCTTGCCCGGCCTAGGTTCGCTTTGTCTGCCTTGGCTTGGATGGGAGACCCGTCCGCACTGCCGGCAATGAAGGTGTGCCTCTTCAGTAACCCCGGTCTTTGGACAACCGGCAGAACACCAGAAAGGCCCGCACCGTCGTTGCTTCAAGGTGTCCTCGGTCTGGCGGTTGGCCGCTAAACCGACTGGAGGGGTTAGCTCCAGTTACCTTACCGATTGCCCTCACCATTCGAGGATCGGCGGACACCCACAGGCACGTGCGACTTTGGGCAAGCGCGATATAAGAGCGAAGGATTTCACAATCAATAAAAATCGTATCCCCCGGTTGTAAAATTTCCGACACCGAACAATCTACGCATCACCGTATCCGGATATTGAACGATGACAGGCACGCACGGCCCGCTCAACGCTTTCCTCGACCTTCGCCAAATGCCGGTGGCGCATGCGCAGTTGGGCCCGCTCGCCGGCCTCAGGCTGGCCGTCAAGGACATCTACGACGTCGCCGGCTATCGCACCGGCTGCGGCAACCCGCGCAAATTCGCCGAGGCCCACGCCGCCTCGCAGACGGCCGAGGCCGTGCAGGTGATTCTCGACGCCGGCGCGCGCTTCGTCGGCAAGACCCAGACCGACGAGCTTGCCTTCTCGCTGATGGGCCAGAATGCGCATTTCCCGTTTCCGGTGAACCCGGCCGCGCCCGATCGCGTCACCGGCGGTTCCTCGTCCGGCTCGGCCGCCGCGGTGGCGGGCGGGCTCGCAGACATCGCTGTCGGTTCCGACACCGGCGGCTCGATTCGCGCTCCGGCCAGCTTCTGCGGGCTGATTGGGCTGCGCACCACGCATGGCCGCATCTCACTTGAGGGCGCCATGAAGCTGGCGCCTAGCCTCGACACGTTCGGCTGGTTCGCCGACGACATCGAGACCTACGAGGCGGTCGGCAAATTGCTGCTCGGCCGCGATCCGCATCAGCACGCGCTCAACCGTCCGCTTTCGATCGGCTGGCTGGACGCCTTCGTCACCGGACCGGCCGAGGCCGCCGAATATGCTGAAATGAAGGCGCGGGCGGCAGCCGTTTTCGGTGAGCCGGCGCCGGTCGACTACAGCTTCGCTTCTGTCCCCGACGAGCTCTATTGGTGCTTTCGCCGGCTGCAGGCCTACGAGGCCTGGCAGGTGCATGGCGAGTGGATTACGGCTGGCGAGCCTCGCCTTGGTCCCGGCGTCGACGAGCGCTTCAGTTTCGGCCGCGCGGTCGACGCCAGAACCGCTGAAGCAGAGACGGCGCGCCGGCTGGTCTTCCGCTCCGAGCTCGCCAGATTGCTTGGCAACCATGGCTTTCTCCTGCTGCCGACGGTTCCCGGCCCGGCGCCGCTCGTCAACGGCACGGCCGAGCAACTCCAGGCCTATCGCGAAAGGGCGCTGCACCTGTTGTGCCTTTCGGGCCTGTCCGGTTTTCCGCAGATCACGCTGCCGCTCGGATCGGTGGACGGTGCGCCCTTTGGCCTCTCGCTGGTCGGCCCTTCCGGAAGCGACATTGCCCTGATACGGCTCGGCCGCAAACTTCTCGACGCCGCACGAAAGGCCTGAGCCATGGACACGCTGACCCGCATGCGCGCCTTCATCGACGTGGTCGAGGCCGAAGGCTTTTCGGCGGCCGCGCGCAAGATCGGCCGCTCCAAGGCGCTGCTGTCGAAATATGTGCGCGAGCTGGAGGACGAGCTCGGCGCGCTGCTGCTGAACCGCACCACGCGGCAATTCTCGATGACCGAGGCCGGCCATACCTATTACCGGCGCGCCTCGGAGATCGTGCGCGAGGTCGACAGCCTGGCAGATGCGGTGCGCGAATCCTCCGGTGATGTGCGCGGCCGCATCAAGCTTTCGGCGCCGCGCACCTTCGCCGACGCGCCGATCGGCCAGTCGCTGATCGACTTCGCCAAGCAGCACCCCGACATCGTGCTCGATATCCAGCTCGACGACCGCTTCGTCGACCTGGTCGAGGAGGGCTTCGATCTCGCGGTGCGCATTTCGAGGCTGGAGAATTCCTCGCTCATCGCCAGACGTCTGGCGCCGTTTTCGGTGCGGCTGTGCGCCTCTCCGGAGCTCATCGCCAGCCACGGCATGCCGGCGCGGCCACAAGACCTTGCCCGAATTCCCTGCATCGTCGACACCAACGGTCGCGGGCTGAACAATTGGCAGTTCAAGGGCGACGGCAGCGACACGGTGAGCGTTTCGGTCTCCGGTCCGGTCGAGGTCAACAGCCCGATGGCGGCACGGGCTGCCGCCGTGTCGGGCCTGGGCTTCACCATACTGCCGGATTTCATCGCCGCGCCCGATCTCGAGAGCGGCCGATTGGTGACCGCGCTGGACGACCGTATCCTGTCTGGCGCCGGCATCTTCGCCGTCTATCCGCATCGGCGCTATTTGCCCGCCAAGGTCCGCGTTTTCGTCGATTTCCTGGTGCAATGGTTCAGGGTGCGCGACGCCGCTTGACTGGCCTGGTGCCCGGCGGTCCCAATTTCGCCCCCTTTGTGATAACTCTCGGGTCCACCTCCGAAGTCGATGGAATCGCGACCGAGAATGCAGCTGAAACGGCAGGCAATTATAATGGCTTCGGCCATGGCGGTGACATTTGCCGCGGTCGGGGCGGCCGCTGCGCACCCCCACGTCTTCGCCGAAGCCCGCCTCGACGTCATCCTCAGCCCGGATCACCAAAGTGTGAAAGCGCTGCGCCATCTCTGGCGCTTCGACGACCTGTTTTCGAGTACGGTGATGATGGAGTTCGATAAGAACTCCGACCTGAAGCTTGACGACAAGGAGCTGAAGGATGTCGCCGACACCGTCCACGCTTCGCTCGCCGAATTCAACTACTTCCAGCTCGTCACCGTCGACGGCAAGGACGTGGCGATGACGCCGCCGCCGCACCTGATGGCCAATTTCGAGAACGACCAGTTGATCATCCTGTTCGAGTCCGAGCCGAAGCAGCCGATCAAGCTGTCCGGCAAGATCGACATCGGCGTCTACGACCCGACCTTCTATACGGCGATCGACTTCACTGAGGATTCCAACATCACGGTCGAAGGCCTGCCTTCGACATGCACCAAGAAGGTCGTCCGTCCGGATCCGGACGAGGCCATCGCAGAGAACCAGAAGACCTTGACGGAAGCCTTCTTCAACGATCCGACAGGCACCGACATGAGCAAGATCTTCGCCACCAAGCTTGAACTGAACTGCCCGCCAGAAGGATAGATCCGGTGATGAAACCGTCCCTGCGCATGGCGCTCGGCCTCGTGGCCGCCGCTCTGCTGATGACGCACTTCCTCGGCTCCGCCCATGCCCAGAGCTCGCTCGGCATCGGCACCAATGACGGCATGGCCCCCACCGCCAGCGGCCCGTTCGCCCACATCCTGATGTGGATCAACCTCAGACAGCAGGAATTCTACCGCGCGCTGGCGGCGGCGATGAAAGCGATGCGCCAGGACGGCAGCAAGATGTGGCTGCTGATTGCGCTCTCCTTCGCCTATGGCATTTTCCACGCCGCCGGTCCCGGTCACGGCAAGGCGGTGATCTCATCCTACATGGTGGCCAACGAAGTGGCGCTGAAGCGCGGCATCCTGCTGTCCTTCGTCTCGGCCCTGCTGCAGGGGTTGACGGCGATCGCCGTCATGTTGCTCGCCTATTTCGTGCTGCGCGGCACCAGTGTCTCGATGACCGACGCTGCATGGCTCATGGAGATCATGAGCTTTGTCTTCGTCACCCTGTTCGGCGCCTGGCTGCTGTGGCGCAAGCTCGGCCCGACCGTCCTGCGCCTGTTCGGCGCCGGCCCGGCCTACAGTCTCTCGGCCGCTCACGCCCATTCGCATGGCGGACATTCGCATGCGGGCCATTCCCATGCCGCGCATGCGCCTTCGGCCCATTCCCACGCGCGTCACGACCACGATCATTCCAACCATGACCATTCGCATGATCACGACCACGGGGCGCATGCCCACGATCACCACGATCATGGCGCGCATGCCCATCACGACCGCGCGGCGGGCGAGGTCTGCGAGACCTGCGGCCATTCGCATGCGCCCGATCCGTCTCTGCTGTCGGGCGATCGTTTCGACTGGCGCACGGCATGGTCGGCGGTGGCCGCCGTCGGCATCCGCCCCTGCTCCGGCGCGCTGATCGTGCTGAGCTTCGCGCTGCTTAACGGGCTTTGGCTCGGCGGCCTGCTATCGGTCCTGGCGATGTCGCTCGGCACGGCGATCACGGTCTCAGCGCTGGCGACGCTTGCCGTCACCGCCAAGAACTGGGCCGTCTATTTCGCCGGTGACGGCCGTATGGGCAACCGCATCCACTCGATCGTCGAGATCGGCGGCGCGGCCTTCGTCTTCCTGTTCGGATTGCTGCTGCTGTCGGCAAGCCTGACCGGCGGCGTATGACGCCCGGGCGCCATCAGGCTTAGTTCGCGACCTTGCCGTCGAGCTCATCCTCGATATGAGCGTGGATGATCTCGTCGAAACTCTTTTCGGCTGTAAAGCCAAGCTCCCTCGAACGCCGCGCCTCGAACCGCGTCGGCCAGCCCTTGACGATCGCCCAGATCGTTTCGTCGGGTTGCTCGCGGATCAGCTTCACCGCGCCGGCCCCGGCGACGCGTTCGAGCGCCTCGATCTGCTCGCCGACCGTGACAGCGACGCCGGGCATGGTCAGGTTGCGGCGCGGCCCGACGGCGTTGCCGTCGATTCCGGCGGCATGGATCAGGAAGTTCACCGCCGAGCGCGGGCTGGCATGGGTGTGCACGACCGAGCGCGGCACCGGCAGGATCGCCTCCTGACCCTTCAGCGGCTCGCGGATGATGCCGGAGAAGAATCCCGAAGCAGCCTTGTTCGGCTTTCCGGGCCGCACGCAAATGGTCGGCAGCCTGACGCCGATGCCGTCGAAGAAGCCGCGCCTGGAATAGTCGGCAAGCAGCGCCTCGCCCATCAGCTTCTGCGTGCCGTAGGAGGTCAGCGGCGTCGGATGGAATTCGTCCGGAATGATTTCGGGAAACGGCGCGCCGAATACGGCGATCGACGAGGTGAAGACAAGGCGCGGCGCGAACGCCGCCAGCCGGACGGCATCGAACAGCGCCCGCGTGCCGTCGAGATTGACGCGGTAGCCGAGATCGAAATTGGCCTCCGCCTCGCCCGACACCACACCCGCGAGATGAAAGACCACGTCGGGACGCGAAGCGACCAGGCTTGCCGTCGCGCCGGGAGCTGCGAGGTCGCCGGTGTGGATGGAAACATCGACGCCTTCGATGGCGGGCGCCTGCGGCGGCACGATGTCGTGCAGGTCGAGCGCGGTGATCCTTTGCCCGCGCAGCGTCCGGTCCTTTGCCAGCCGGGCAACGAGTTTGCGGCCGACCATGCCTGCCGCGCCGGTTATCAGAATGCGCATTTTCAAAGACCCTTTTTGCGTTGGCTGCGGCCGCGCAGCCAGAACACGATGAACAACGCCAGCAGGAAGACAGCCGCGACAACGACTGCAAGAACGGTCGAGACGCTGCCGACCGCCAGCATCACCGTTGGCAGCCAATAGGCAGCGAGGCCGAACAGCAGCATGATCCACGTCGCCGCGATCAGCGCATTGCGCGTGTCACGATCCATCACGCGTGCCCGATGCGGCGGAAAATCAGGCTCGTTGCCAATGTCATGGGATTCCCTGCGTCAGTGATAGTGACCGTGATGCGGCGCTGTACCATGTGCATGATCATGGTCGTGGTCATCCTCGTCATCGGCGCAATGCCCGAATTCCGGTTCGACAGTGGCATGGCTGATGCCGTGCTCGGCCGCAAGCCGTTTCTTGATGGCGCTGACGGCGGTATGGGCATCGACCCCGTCATTGAGGCAGGCGTGCAGCGTCGCCATGTTGGCCGAGCCATCGAGCGACCACACATGCATGTGATGCACTTCGCGTACGCCCTTCACCGTCCCCTCGATATCCTTGGCGATGACATCGCGATCAAGGCTCGCCGGCACGCCTTCGAGCAGGACATGGGCGGCCTCGCGCATCAGCGACCACGCCGTCGACAGGATCAGCAGCGAGACCAGCACCGACAGGATCGGATCGATGGGCGTCCAGCCCGTCGCAAGGATGACCAGAGCCGCAACGATGGCCGCCGCAGAGCCGAGCAGGTCGCCCAGCACATGCAGAATGGCGCCGCGCATGTTGAGGCTGTCACGATCGCCGCCATGCAGCACGAAGAACGAGCCGATGTTCACCAGCAGGCCCACGATCGCCACCACCAGCATCGGTCCGCCAAGCACCGGCGCCGGCGTCAGCAGGCGTCCCCAGGCCTCGTAGACGATCCACAGGGCGATGGCGAAGATGGCGATGCCGTTGGTATAGGCGACCAAAGTCTTGACGCGGCCGAAACCATAGGTGAGCCGGACTGTCGCCGGCCGCCCGGCGAGATGGAAGGCATACCAGGCAAGGCCGAGCGCGATCGAATCGGCGAGCATATGGCCGGCATCGGCGAGCAGCGCCAGCGAGCCCGTCAGCAGGCCGCCAAGCGCCTCCGCGACCATGAAGCCAGCCGTCAGGCAAGCGGCGATCAGCACCCGCTTCTTGTCGGTCGAGCCGTGCACATGGCCAGCGCCGTGGCCGTGCCCCTGCGCACCATGATCGTGGCTATGGGCCATACATGAAACTCCTGCTACGCGCCGAACTCTGCGCGAAAGTCCTCGAGCCTCCGCTTCTGCTGGCCGTCACCATCGAAATTTGCCGGATCCAACCATGCCTCATAGGCTCTGCGCAGATCAGGCCATTCCTTGTCGATGATCGAGTACCACGCGGTATCGCGGTTTTCACCCTTGACGACAAGATGCTGGCGGAAAATGCCCTCGAACTTGAAGCCGAAACGCTCGGCCGCGCGCTTCGACGGTTCGTTGCGGTTGTTGCATTTCCATTCGTAACGGCGATAGCCGAGCTCGTCGAAGATGTACTTCATGAACAGGAACTGCGCCTCGGTCGCCGCCGGCTTGCGCGAGATGATTGGCCCCCAATAGATGTTGCCGATCTCGATGACGCCATAGGCCGGGTCGATGCGCATCAGCGTCTGGCGTCCGGCGACCTTGCCGCTGGCCTTGTCGATGACGGTGAAGAACAAGGGGTCTTCACTCGCTTCAACCTTGTCCAGCCATGGCTGGAAGGCGGCGCGGGTTTCCGGCGGATAATCGGGCAGCCAGGCGAAGCGGCCGCCGACGTCAGGCACAGACGACGCTTCGTAGAGGCCGTCGCCATGCTTTGCGGCGCTCAGCGGCTCGAGCCTGACGGTGCGGCCTTCAAGCACCTTGCGTTCGGGCCGCGGACGCGGCTGCCAATTCTTGAGATTATCCGACACGCAGGCTCCAATCCGTTTGACTTTTGTGACCGGACGCTCACAAAAACGCACGCTGAGTGAAAGAACCACAGGGACGGGAAAAATGCTCCACACGATTTCGGCCTTCGACCGTCTCGGCGAGGAAAATGCATTCGCGGTGCTCGCGCGGGCGACAGCTTTGGCGCACCAGGGCCGCGACATCGTCAATCTCGGCATCGGCCAGCCCGACTTCAAGACGCCGCAGCACATCGTCGAGGCGGCGATCAAGGCGCTGCGCGACGGCCACCATGGCTACACGCCGGCCAACGGCCTCTTGGCGACGCGCGAGGCGGTGGTGCGCCGCACGCTGACCACCACCGGCATAGAGGTCTCTCCGGAGAGCGTGATGATCCTGCCCGGCGGCAAGCCGACCATGTTCGCGGCGATCCTGATGTTCGGCGAACCGGGGACGGAAATCCTCTATCCCGATCCCGGCTTTCCGATCTACCGCTCGATGATCGAATTCACCGGAGCGGCCCCCATTCCGGTGCCGATCCGCGAAGAGAACGGCTTTGCCTTCTCGGCCGAGGAGACGCTGGCGCTGATCACACCCAAGACCAGGCTCCTGATCCTCAACTCGCCGGCCAACCCGACCGGCGGTGTGACGCCGCGGGCCGAGATCGAGAAACTCGTGAAAGGACTGGAAGCCCACCCGCATGTCGCCATCCTGTCCGACGAGATCTACGACGTGATGACCTATGACGGCGAGACGCATTGCTCGCTGCTCACCTTCCCCGAAATCCGTGACCGGCTGATCGTGCTGAACGGCTGGTCGAAGACCTGGGCGATGACCGGCTGGCGCATGGGCTGGTCGATCTGGCCGAACGGCGACAAGGGCGCCCATCTCTATGACAAGGTGCGCAAGCTGGCGGTCAACTGCTGGTCCTGCGTCAACGCGCCGAGCCAGTTCGCCGGCATCGCCGCCATCGACGGGCCGCAGGACGATGTCGACAGGATGATGCGCGCCTTCGACAATCGCAGGAAGGTCGTGGTCGAAGGGCTGAATGCCTTGCCCGGTGTTTCCTGCATCACGCCGAAGGGTGCATTCTACGCCTTCCCCAACGTTTCCAAGACCGGCTGGAAGGCCAAGAAACTCGCTTCGGCGCTGCTTGAGGATGCCGGCGTGGCGCTGATCGGCGGTCCCGATTTCGGCATTCTCGGCGAAGGTTACATCAGGCTCTCCTACGCCAACTCCGAGGAGAACATCTTGCGCGCGCTGGAGCGGATCGAGGCGTTCCTGGTGAAGTAGGACTTCAGCCGCTCACCCGCGCCCGACGAACGGCATCTTGGTCGCCATAACGGTCATGAACAGCACGTTGGCGTCGAGCGGCAGGCTCGCCATGTGGACCACGGCATCGGCGACCCGCTCGACATCCATCACCGCTTCGGCGGCGATCGAGCCGTTGGCCTGCGGCACGCCGACCGTCATCGCTTGCGCCATGTCGGTCAGCGCGTTGCCGATGTCAATCTGGCCGCAGGCGATGTCATAGGGCCTTCCGTCCAGCGCCAGCGTCTTGGTCAGCCCGGTGATGGCATGCTTGGTCGCGGTATAAGGCACCGAGCCAGGCCGCGGCGCATAGGCCGACACCGAGCCGTTGTTGATGATGCGGCCACCCATCGGCTGCTGCCGGCGCATGGCGCCGAAGGCAGCGCGCGCGCACAGGAACGAGCCGGTGAGATTGACGCCGACGATATCGGTCCACACCTCGACCGGGATCTCGTCGATCAACGTCGACTTGTAGCCCATGCCGGCATTGTTGAAGAGCAGGTCGACACGGCCGAAGGCCTCCAGCACCGTCTCGAAGAGATCATCGACCTGGTCGGCCTTGCTGATGTCGCAGGCAACCGCCAGCGCCTTGACGTCCGTCTTCCCGGCCTCAGCGATCGCCTCCTCCAACACCGCCTTGCGGCGGCCGCAGAACACCGTGTTCCAGCCCGCCTTGAGCAGTGCCGTGGCAACACTCTTGCCGATGCCCGTGCCGGCTCCGGTGACGATGGCGGTTTTCTCTGTGATGGCTGTCATCGCCGTCCTCCCTGATCATGGCTGGAAGAACATGTGCCATCGCAAATGACGGCTCCCATGGCAAGCCGAACCATTCGTGATCGGTTCAACAAAAAGGGCGGTCATTGGCGACCGCCCCTGATCTGAACCGGGCTTGGGAGGAGGAGAAGCCGGTCCGACTGCTAGAATGATGCGCTTGCTCGGTTAACGAGGCACTAACGCAATGGTGCCCACCTCGGCGGCCAGCAGTGCTCGCCCGAACCTACCAGCGCGGATTGGGCGAAGTACCAGCCGGCACCTTCGCCGCCGACACCGTCGCCTCGACATGATCGACCAGCGCGTCCGGCAGGCCGAGACGTCCGGCGAGCAGGTCGAGATAACCGCGTTCGGCGCGCGTGTCGGGATCGATGGTGAGGCGCGAGGCCGTGTAGAGTTCGAGCTTCTGCGCATCGGTCTTGGCGCCGGCGACCAGCGTATCGAGGTCGAGCGGGCTTTCGAGTTCCGCCATCAGGAATTGCTCCGCTTCCGTGCCGATGCCGGCGAGGCTGAGCTTGCCGGCGATCTTCTGGCGTTCTTCGTCGTCGACATGGCCGTCGGCTTTCGCCGCCGAGATCATCGCGCGCACCAGCGTCAGCGTGAATTCGTCCTCGCCTTGCGGCGCCTGTGACGGATGGAAAGCGGTGTCGGCGGGCGGCGGCAGCAATTCCGGCTCGCCGGCGGCGGGCGTTTGCGCCGGCGCGTTACCGGCCTTGTAGTTCTGGTAAGCCTTGTAGGCGAGGCCGCCAATGGCGGCCAGTCCGCCGAGCTTCACGGCCGTTCCGGTGACCTGCCGGCCGGCACCGGTTCCAAGCAGCACCGCGGCCAGCGCGCCGGCTGCCAGCGGATTGTCCTTGGCCATCTGCACGGCCTGCCCCGCCTTGTCGCGGACGGTGCCGCTTGTGCCGGGGATTTGCGAGCCCAGCAGATCGTCGAGGAGCTTCTTGGGATCGAACATCAGTGCCTCCAGAATTTGCCCGGCCGAACGGGCAGGTTTCGAACGTCGAAGAGGTAGGGCCCGCACATTGACATTACAATGACGAGTGGTCGCTTTGTTGAAATGCCGGCAGCGGCGCAAATTGAAACCGGCGTGTCGAAACCGGCCCCGGCCTCGGCTAGTGTTCCGGCCTGTCGACGAGGGAGGAGTTTGCCGTGACCGTTGAACCAGACCACGCGCCGGCGCAGGATCCGCAGGATCTGGAGCGCCTTTTGATCGCCCGCCAATGGGTGGGCGACATTGACGGGATGGTGGCGCTGTTCGAACCCAACGCCGTTGTCGACAGCGGCGAAGGTCAGTTGACGCGTGGCCGGGAGGCAATCCGAACGCTCTTCGTGGAGATCACCGCGACAGGCCGGAAATTCGCCACCGGAGAGCAGCGCCCTGCCCTGATCAATGGCAACCTGGCGCTCACCTCAACCAAGCTGCCTGACGGGAGCATAACCACCGAGGTCGCCCGCCGGCAGGACGATGGCACTTGGCTTTGGGTTATCGACCGCTACTCCGTCGCGTGGTGATACAGCCCAAGCCGGCAACAGTTGTTACACAGGTGCTATCCGCCGATATGCGGACCGTCACCACGCGCCTCAGCCAGTTCGACCTGGCGCTGGCGCTCGGCGTAGCGGGCGCGATCCTCATCCGAGCGCGCATCGAAGCAATGCGGGCATGAGATGCCCGCGACATAGTTCGGCGACAGCAGGTCCTCCGCGATAAGCGGATGCCGGCAGGCGCGGCAGAGCTCAGCCTCGCCCTCGGCGAGGCCATGCGATACCGAGACACGCTCGTCGAAGACGAAGCATTCGCCTTGCCACAGGCTCTCCTCGGCTGGCACCTCTTCGAGATATTTGAGGATGCCGCCCTTGAGGTGGAACACGTCCTCGAAGCCGAGCGACTTCACATAGGCCGTCGCCTTCTCGCAGCGTATGCCGCCGGTGCAGAACATGGCGACCTTGCGCCCTTCCAGCTCTTCCCGATGCTTTTCCACCCAGGCCGGGAATTCGCGAAAGCTCGATGTCGCCGGATCGACGGCGCCCTTGAAGGTGCCGATCGACACTTCGTAGGCATTGCGCGTATCGATGACGACGGTGTCGGCGTTCGAGATCAGCGCGTTCCAGTCGGCCGGCGCGACATAGGTGCCGGCACTCGCTGCCGGGTCTATATCCTCAACGCCCATGGTGACGATCTCACGCTTCAGCCGCACCTTCATGCGGTGGAAAGGCATACTGGCGGAGCTGCTGTATTTGACCTCAAGGCCGGCGAGGCCTTCGATCGATTGCAGATGATCGATCAGCGCGGCGATATCGGCCTCGCTGCCGGCAACCGTGCCGTTGATGCCCTCATGCGCAAGCAGCAGCGTGCCCTTGATGCCGCGTCCGCAGCAGAAGGCGGCGAGCGGCGCACGCAGCGCCTCGAAGCCGTCGAGCCGGGCAAAACGGTAGAGCGCGGCGACGCGAACAGGTTGATCGTGGGTGGACCTTGTCATCGCCAAGCCACTAAACTCTGCTGAAAGCCAATTCAAGGCAGAGCGAATAGGACAGCCTTGAGCGTTGCAAGCGGGCCGGTGCGCGTGACATCGCGACACGCCTCGTTTCGTGGACTCGGAATCTGCCTTCTGCTAATCGGTTGAAATCATCGATACCGGAGAGACAAGCGAATGCCCAGCAAGACCGAAAAGCTCCTGTCGCTCCTCAATGGCCAGCCGGTCATCCCGGTGCTGAAGATCGCCGACGTCAAGGACGCCGTGCCGCTGGCACGTGCACTCACCGCAGGCGGCCTGCCGGCGATCGAGATCACGCTCAGGACCGCCGACGCACTGGAAGCGATCCGCCGCGTGGCCGGCGAAGTCGAGGGGGCCGTCGTCGGCGCCGGCACCATCCTGGATGCAAAACAATTCGACGAGGCGGCGGCCGCCGGCTCGAAATTCATCGTCAGCCCCGGCATCACGAACCAGCTTCTGGCGGCGGCAAAGGACAGTGCCGTGCCGCTGTTGCCCGGAGCCATCACGCCCGGCGAGATCATGGCCGCGCGCGAAGCCGGCTTGCGCTTCCTGAAATTCTTCCCGGCCGAACAGTCCGGCGGCATCGCCTCGCTGAAAGCCTTCGCCTCGCCGCTCACCGACGTGAAATTCTGCCCGACCGGCGGCATCACCGGCAAGAACGCCGCCGACTATCTCGCTTTGCCCAATGTCATCTGCGTCGGCGGCTCCTGGGTGGCGCCGGACGATTTGGTCAAGGCCGGCAAGTGGGACGAGATCGAAGCCCTTGCGCGTGCGGCGAGCAAGCTCGGCCGATAACGCTCTTCTCCCGAAAGAATGGAAAAACCCGGCCGGCTTGCGCCCACCGGGGTCAGGGTTTCCCGCCGCGAACGGGATCAGTGGCAGACTTTGACCTTTTCAACGACCTTGTGGTGATGCACCCAGTGCGTGACCAGTTTGGTCCTGCAGTGATGCTTGCCGGTCTTGATGATCACCGTCTCGGCCTGCGTGGGTGCGACAGCCGCGGAAACGGCAGCCAGAGCCAGCACTGATGCGAATAGAATGTTCTTCATGAGTATCCCCGAGGTTGGAACGCACGCATTCTAACCCGGAGAAGAGTGTGCCGTTCCGCCATCACGAGAAGTTTTGTCCGCCGTGATCTTGCCGGTTCGGCCTCAGTCAGCCCTGGGTGATTGCTGTTGCCGGCTGGTTCCCGCTCATGGGCTCGAACCACGATTCACGCCTTCAAAGGGCGCTGTCCTACCATTAGACGAAGCGGGATGAATGGTGCCTGCTGGTTAGCATCTCGATGCAGCGAAAGCCAGCGTGAGGCCGTGGCGTTCTCCCTATTTGCAACAACAGGTCGCACCCCGAAAAAGCGAAGGCCGCGCCGGTTGCCTGGCGCGGCTTTAGTTGGTTTGATCGATCCGCTACTTGGTCTGGAAGCGAGCGACCGAAAGGAACGTGACCGCGTTGCCGGTGAAGCGGTTGGGATCCACCGTCTCGCTGTCCGGCTGGAAGCCGGCCGTATAGACCTCGCTCGGCGGCGTATGCACGATGTTGTAGGCATAGCGCGGCGCTGTCGTCGAGCTGGAAACGGTGGCGACGTATTCGTTGCTGTTCAGCGCCCAGCGCGCCGCCTGCGGCGCGGCTGCAACCACCACCGCCTTCGGGCCGGGCTTCAGGTCGCGAGCGGTGGCCCTGGCTTCCTTGCGCGTCGTCTTCACGCCAGCGCCGATCGCCAGTGCGGGATCGGTGCCGGCGGGACGGGCAACAATGGCATCACGCGGCGATGCCGCATCGACACCGGCCGGATCGTTGAACGCCGAACGCGGCTCGGAGAGCGAGGCGACCTGATAGTCGCCGCCGGCAGCGGCATCGCTCGTTGCGCTGACCCGTTCGAGAACCGCCTTGACCTCATCCTGCCCGACCTGATCCGGCCCGACCTGATCCGGCTTGACCTCATCCGGACGCGCGGATGGCAGAACTGAGAATGCGTCGGTCGCGGTCGTGTTGTGTTGTGCCGTATCGGCCAGTGCCAGCAGAACGTTCTTGTCCTGCGGTGCGAGATCGGCCGGCAGGTCCGGACGCCAGGACGGCAGCGGAATGTTGTTGACCGCAACCTGTGCCGGGTCGGCGGCAGTCGCATTGGCATCGGTTGCATTGGCCGGGTCGGTCATGCCGAACGGAACATTGACCGGCGCATGCGCAGTTGCAACCGCCTGCTCGGTGCTGGCGGTGGTTTCCGCCGTGCCGAACGGAACGTTTTCAGGTGTCTGCGCACCAACGTCGGCCTTCGGACGCGGGGCGAAGTCAGGCAGCGGGATCTCCTTGGCCGGCAGCGCCGCGATGATCGTCTCGGGCGTATCCTGCTGCTGCTCCGGTTCGACTGCATTCTCGTCGGCAAGCTGCGGGATGTTGGCGCGCTGCGCATCCTTCGGCGACACGATGGCTATGCCAGGCAAGTTGCTCGGCTTGGCGCTCGCCGCCGGCTTTGCGGTCTTCGGCTTGGGCGAGGGCGCCGCGCTCGCCACATCGGCACTGTCGTCGGCCTCGTCGTCGCCGCCACCAAAGAAAGCAGAAAGGAAGCCACCGGATTTCTTGTAACCGCCGCCGGCGCTGGCCAGTTCGATGGCGGGAGAGCCGGAGCCCTTGCGCGCCTTGTAGGAGGCCAAGGCCTGCTGATAGCCAGGCAGCGGCTTGCCATCGCTCGGCACATGCAGCGTCTTGCCGTTGGGGAATACCCTGACGAGTTCCTGGCGGCTGATGCCCGGCCAGTGACGCACATTGCCGATATCCATGTGCACGAAGGGCGAGCCGGACGACGGATAATAGCCGACGCCGCCGCCTTGCATCCTCAAGCCGATGTCGCGCAGCTTCTTCAGCGGCACACCTGGAATGTAGAAGTCCATAGCCTTGCCGAGCATGTGCTGGCTTTTCTCGGCAACGCCCCGGCTGCGGCTGCGCAGCATCGAGTTCGTCGATGGCGAGCGGTAACCGCAGACCACCTGGATATAGTCGGTGGCACCACTCTGCCGATAGGCTTCCCACACCAGATCAAGCAGGCGCGGGTCCATCTTGGTCGGCTCGTTGCGGCGCCAGTCGCGCAGGATGATGTTGATCTTTCGCAAACCCTCCGGAACGTAGCGGCCATTTCGCTTGTAGACGATCTCGGCCTTTTCGTGCGTATGGAGGTGATAAAGCTTCAGCGAGCGTGTATCGGCGCTTGCGCCGGTCGCGGCTGCGGACAGGAACGAAACAGCAAGGATCACCGCTGCCAGCCATCTCGGCCAGACGCTCATGTGATAGTGCCGCCCGTCTTTGTGTCGTTCGACTTTGTTCAAATCAAAAGGCCTTGCAGGCTGCCGTTTGTCCCCGGATTTGCCCAAACGGATGCGTGGTTGATCACATCCGAATATCGATCCTAATGGTTAATCATCGCTTATTGAAGCCGAAATGCGGTAACACCGTGGCGATATCCCGTCAAAAATAATGCACGGGGTTTCTTGGTAAACTGCTGGTTTAGATCATGATTCCGCCTCCGATCGAAACACGATCTGTTACCGCCAGCCTTAATGTGTGAACGGAGCCGCTCCGCGCCCGGCCCGCGCCATGCATGGTCGAAACCGTCGATCTTGTCGCGACAACTAAGGGTGCAAGCTGGCCCGGACCTTGCGGCACAAGGCCTTTCCCGTCAGGAAGCGAGCCGTTCGATGCGGCCGCTTTCCGGGTCGATGCCGTATTCCTTGAGCTTCCTGTACAGCGTCGAGCGGCCAATGCCGAGACGGCGCGCGACCTCGCTCATCTGGCCGTTATAGTGATCGATCGCCAGCTTGATCATTTCAAGTTCGACATCGGCCAGCGCGCGCACATTGCCGCGCTCGTCCAGTGCCCTGAGCGTACCGAAACGCGGTTGCAGCCTGGTAGGCGGATCAGGTTCGCCGACCGCAAATCCTTCATCGGAGGCCGCAACACCGTTGGCGCGTGGCGAATCGTCAGAATCCGGGCCGGGACCGGGCATCGCGACCTCGGCATCGAGATTGACCGTGCCTTCCAGTTGCGCGCGGATCTGCGGGAATTCTTCTTCCGTCAGCACATCGCCCTCGGCGAGCACCGAGGCCCTGAAGACGGCGTTTTCCAGTTGTCTGATGTTGCCCGGCCAGTCATAGGCCTCCAGCATGGCAAGCGCCTTGGCCGAAATGCCGTGCAGGCGACGGCGCGGATCGGCCGGCGCGACCTTCTCCATGAAGTGCTTGACCAGATAGGGAATGTCGTCGCGGCGGTCGCGCAGCGGCGGCACGAAGATTGGATAGACGTTCAGCCGGTAGAACAGATCCTCGCGGAACTTGCCGTCCTTGACCTGCTGCAAGAGGTTGCGGTGCGTCGCCGAGATCAGCCTGATGTCGACCCTGACGGTTGAGCGGCCGCCGACCGGATCGACCTCGCCATCCTGGACGGCGCGCAGCAGCTTGACCTGCACGTCGAGCGGCAGGTCGCCGATCTCGTCGAGGAACAGCGTGCCCGAATGCGCCTCGACGAACTTGCCGGTGTGTTTTTCGGTGGCGCCGGTGAACGAGCCCTTCTCGTGGCCGAACAGGATCGATTCGACCAGATTGTCGGGGATGGCACCGCAATTGACGGTGACGAAAGGTTTCGAGCGGCGGTCGCCGCTGCCCTGGATGGCGCGCGCCACCAGTTCCTTGCCGACGCCCGATTCGCCTTCGATCAGGATCGGGATGTTGGACGCCGCCGCCTTCTGGCCGAGGCGGATCACGCGGTCCATCGCCGGGCTGTGGGTGATCATGTCCTTGAAGGTCAGATGGCCGCCGCGCCGCCGCGACGTTCGCTTCATCTCGTCCTCGACCGCCTCGACTTTGAGCGCGTTGCCGATCGCTGTCTGCAGCCTGTCGGGAGAGGCCGGCTTGACCACGAAATCGAACGCGCCATGGCGCATCGCCGAAACGACGGTTTCGATGCCGCCCTGCGCGGTCTGCACGATGACCGGCACATGGATGCCGCGCTCGCGCATCGCCTTGAGCACGCCGATACCGTCGAGGCCCGGCATGACCAGGTCGAGGATGACCACCGAGACCTCGCGTGCATTGGGCCCGTCGAGGACGCCGAGACCGGCTTCGCCGCCGTCGGCGACGATCGCGCCGTGGCCGAATTTCGTCACCGCCGCCTCGAGCAGCCTGCGCTGCACGGGATCGTCATCGACTATGAGTATGGAACCTGTCATGACTGTCTTGGATGCCCGCCTGAGAAATTCCCCATGGATCATCTTGGCACAGGGTTCTAAACAAGGTTTCAAAAAACCCGGTGAACGAATTCCTTAGGATTTGACCGGCTTCTCCTTTCCCCTTGATTCCGGAAGGTATTGTTGATGCGCATGATGTTCGATCGGCGGCTTGCGGCGCCAGCAATCGGTCACGGCGCGTCCGAGTTGGGCGATCTGCCGGAATGGAACCTCGCCGATCTCTACTCCGGCATGGAGGCTCCCGAACTGAAGCGCGACATTGCGTGCGCCGCAAGCGATGCCACCGCCTTCGAAAGCCGCTGGAAGGGAACGCTGGCCGCCGAGGCCGAACGTGGCAGCGCCGGCAGGCTGGGCGAGGCGCTGCGCGCCTATGAGGCTCTGGAGGAACTGATCGGCCGCATCGTCTCCTATGCCGGGCTGGTCTACGCTGGCAACACGGCCGATCCGCAGCGCGCCAAGCTCTATGGCGACATCCAGGAGAAGATGACCGACGCCAGCGCGCATCTTCTGTTCTTCGCGCTCGAATTGAACCTGATCGACGATGCCGTGATCGAGGGCGCGCTCGCAGCCGACGCTGGCTTCGCTCATTACCGGCCCTGGGTGCTCGACCTGCGCAAGGACAAGCCGTTCCAGCTCGAGGACCGGGTCGAGCAGCTCTTCCATGAAAAGTCGATCACCGGGCGCGGCGCCTGGAACCGGCTGTTCGACGAGACGATGACGGATCTGCGCTTTGACGTCGGCGGCGAGGAGCTGGCGCTGGAGCCGGCTCTGAACCGCCTGCAGGACGCCGACGGCGAGGTGCGACGCCAAGCTTCCGAAGCGCTGGCCGCCACCTTCCGCAAGAATTTGCGCACCTTCACCCTGATCACCAACACGCTGGCCAAGGACAAGGAGATCTCCGACCGCTGGCGTGGCTTCGAGGACATCGCCGATTCACGCCATCTCGCCAACCGCGTCGAGCGCAGCGTGGTCGACGCGCTGGCCTTGGCCGTACGCGAGGCCTATCCACGCCTGTCGCACCGTTACTATGCGATGAAAGCGCGCTGGCTGGGCATGGAGGTGATGAACCACTGGGACCGCAACGCGCCCTTGCCCGAGACCCCACAGGCGGTCATCCGCTGGGACGACGCCAGGGACACGGTGCTGTCGGCCTATCAGCGCTTTTCGCCCGACATGGCCGAAATCGCCCGGACCTTCTTCGACCGCAACTGGATCGACGCACCGGTCAGGCCGGGCAAGTCGCCCGGCGCCTTCGCCCATCCGACCGTGCCGTCGGCGCATCCCTACGTGCTGCTCAACTACATGGGCAAGCCGCGCGATGTCATGACGCTGGCGCACGAACTTGGCCACGGCGTCCACCAGGTGCTGGCCGGCGGCCAGGGCGCATTGATGGCCTCGACGCCGCTGACGCTTGCCGAGACGGCATCCGTCTTCGGCGAGATGCTGACCTTCCGCTCGCTGCTCGACCAGACCACCGACAGGCGCGAGCGCAAGGCCATGCTCGCCCAGAAGGTCGAAGACATGATCAACACGGTCGTGCGCCAGATCGCCTTCTACGAGTTCGAGCGCAAGGTGCATGCCGAGCGCAAGAACGGCGAACTGACCTCCGACCGGCTCGGCCAGTTCTGGCTGGAGGTGCAAGCCGAAAGCCTCGGACCGGCGATCAAGCTGCGCGATGGCTACGAAGTGTTCTGGACCTACATCCCGCACTTCATCCATTCGCCTTTCTACGTCTATGCCTATGCCTTCGGCGATTGCCTGGTGAACTCGCTCTATGCGGTCTACCAGAATGCCGAGCGCGGCTTTCAGGAGAAGTATTTCGAGATGCTGCGCGCCGGCGGCACCAAGCATCATTCCGAGCTTCTGGCGCCCTTCGGCCTCGACGCGAGCGATCCCGCCTTCTGGCAGATCGGACTCAGCGTGATCGGCGGCCTGATCGACGAACTGGAAGCGCTGGACAAATGACACGCTGTCTCGACGCTCGGCTTAATCAAAATAGATTAGCCGAAGCGCATGTTGGGACCGTTCCATTCTTGTCCTAAATATCTGTTCTTGAATAACTCTCCGTGGGATTTTTCCGTTAGCTTTCCGTAGGCCGTATGATAGCGTCCCGCCTCAAGCTCAGCCGGACGCACCGCTCAGGCCAGGGGACAATCTCGGCCGGTCGTGGCGCCTTGGCGAATGCGATGGCGGCCGTTGGCCAGGGTGCGCAAAACCCGATCGCCGACAGCTCGATTGAAGCCGGCAGTTCCGTGCACCGCGGAACCACCTTTGAATGGTCCTTGAGCCAAGGTCATCACTCCGGCCACGGCAGACGGATCGGAGTGGAGAGAGACAATGGGCACTTTTTTCTACATGCTCCTGGCGTTCGTCGTAGGTGTGTTGGTTGGCTGGTTCCTCTGGGGTCGCCTGCGCGGCGAACTCGACAGTTTGCGCGGCGATCTGGACCGCACGCGCAGCGAACGTGACAAGCTTCGTGCCGAGCTCGATGCATGTGGCCGCGCCCGCGCCGATCTCGAGCGCCAGCTGCGCGAAGCGCCCGCCGCATCCAGCGCGGCGAAGGCCGCCGCGCAGGCACCGGCGGCGCTGATCTCGACACCCGCGACGGCAAAGTCTGCTCCGGCCAAACCCGCCGCCGCCAAGCCCGCTGCCGCCAAGCCCGCCGCCGCGGCCAAGAAACCCGCGGCTGCCAAGTCGGCAGCCGCGCCAAAGCCGGCAGCGAAAGCCGCCGCCCCCAAGGCTGCCACACCGAAGCCCGCGGCGTCCAAGCCGGCCGCAGCGAAGAAAGCAGCACCTGCCTCGGCCAAGACGGCAGCCGGCAAGCCCGACAATCTGCGCCGCTTGATCGGCATCGGCCCGGTCAACGAAAAGCTGCTCAAGGGCCTGGGGGTCACCTCCTACGCCCAGATCGCCGCCTGGACGGCTGCTGATGTCAAGCGGATCGAGGACGTGCTGAATTTCGACGGCCGCATCGCGCGAGAGCAGTGGATCGACCAGGCGAAGCTTTTGGCCGCCGGCGACGAAAAGGAATTCGCCCGACGCTTCCCGACCGCGGGAACCGCCAACAACACCTGAGCGTCTTCAGCCTGCGGGCCACAATGGCGGCGCCCCGTGCCGCCATTGTTTTTGTAGCCGTGCAACCTTTGCGTCCTTGGACGCCGCTCTCTCGATTGCACGCGGGCGAGCCCCCATATAGAGCGATCGCTGGCGTCACAGACCGCAGCATCCGAGCCCCAATGTCCCTGCCCTCCGCCATCTTCCGCAATGATGCGAGCACGCGTCAGCTCGTCTTCGACCATCCGGCCGAAATCATCACGGCGCATGAAGCGCGCGATTTCCTGCCGGCGCTGGAAGTCGCGCAGGCGGCGAGTGACGCAGGCAAGTGGCTGGCCGGCTATTTCTCCTACGAGGCGGGTTACCTGCTCGAGCCGAAATTGGTGCCGCTGCTGCCCGAGGGCCGGCGCGCGCCGCTGGTCTGCCTCGGCGTCTTCGATGCCCCGCTCGAGCAGGCCGTGCCGCAAAACACTGCGCCGGCCACCAATGGTCCGATCTTCGACGCCAGAGCCGCCTGGTCCGCCGAAGATTACGCCAGACGCTTCGCACGGCTGCATGACCACATCCGCAAGGGCGACTGCTATCAGGGCAACCTGACCTTTCCGGTCCACGCGCAATGGTCTGGCGATCCGCTCGCCGCCTTCAATGCGCTGACCGAGCGCCAGCCGGTGAAGTACGGCGCGCTGGTTGCGCTCGGCGATCCGATCGTGCTGTCGCGCTCGCCCGAACTGTTCTTCGAGATCGACGCCGACGGCATGATCGAGACGCATCCGATGAAGGGCACGGCGCCGCGCGGCGCGACCAAGGCCGAGGACGCCAAGCTCAAGGCGTTCCTGCGCAACGACGAGAAGAACCAGGCCGAGAACCGGATGATCGTCGACCTCCTGCGCAACGACATTTCGCTGATCAGCGAGGTCGGCACGCTGGAGGTGCCCGAACTGTTCCGCATCGAGACCTATCCGACGGTGCACCAGATGGTGAGCCGTGTGCGGGCGAAGCTCCTGCCGGATGTCAGCATCCGCCAGATCCTGGCGGCGCTGTTTCCCTGCGGCTCGATCACCGGCGCGCCGAAAATACGCGCCATGGAGATACTGCACGAATTGGAAGGCGTGCCGCGCGACGTCTATTGCGGCGCCATCGGCTGGATCGCGCCCGGCGGCACGATGCGCTTTTCCGTGGCGATACGCACCATCTCGCTCTTTTCCAGCGGCGAGGCCGTCTACAATGTCGGCGGTGGCGTCGTCTTCGATTCCACGGCCGAGGAGGAGTATCGGGAGTGTCTGCTGAAAGCACGCTTCGCGACGGGAACGCCGCCGATTTCGAGCTGATCGAAACCATGCGCTGGGAACCCGGCGCGGGCTTCCTGCGCTTCGATCGCCATCTCGAACGGCTTTATGGCTCGGCTGCTGAGCTGGGCTTTGCATGCGATCCGCAACGGGTCGGCGAAGTGCTCATGAATACGGTTGGCCGACAGGAGACGGCATTGCGCACCCGCCTTGTCCTGGCGCGCAATGGCGAGGCGACGGCCTCGGTGCAGCCTTACGAACCGCTGGCGGCCGACAAGGTCTGGAGGCTGCAACTGGCGCGGGTGCGGCTCGATTCCAGCGATACGCTGCTGCGCCACAAAACCAGTCGGCGACAGATCTACACCCATGCCCGCGCCGAATATCTCATCACCCAGGCCGACGAGGTGCTTTTAGCCAACGAGCGCGGTGAACTCTGCGAGGGCACGATCACCAATCTCTTCGCCGACTTCGGCGACGGCGTGCTGATGACGCCCCGCCTCGATTGCGGCCTGCTGCCTGGCGTATTGCGCGGCGAGTTCCTGGACGAAGGCCGCGCCGCCGAAGCGATCTACAGCTTTGACGATCTGAAATCGGCCAAGGCGATCTACGTCGGCAATTCGCTGCGCGGGCTGATCCCGGCCAGATTGGCCTGACGCAGGCGGGAGATAGCGATGTTCGTCGTTTCGCTGAACTACAAGGTGCCGCTCGCCGAGATCGACCGGCTGGCGCCGGCGCATGTCGAATGGCTGAAGGTGTGCTACGTCGAAGGTATCTTTGTCGCGTCTGGACCGAAGAACCCAAGGACTGGCGGCGTCATCATCGCGCGCGGTCCGCGCGATGTGCTGGATGCCAGGCTGGCAGCCGACCCGTTCGCCAAGGCGGGTGCCGCCGACTACGACGTCACTGAATTCACCGCGAGGATGACCGCCGCCGGCTTGGACGCCTTCAACGAAGTATGACCTCTCGCCAGCCCACCCATACGCCCTATGACGGCTCGTCGAAACTCTTCACCATCGGGCTGAAGCCGCTCGATCCTGACCGGTGGATCGAGGTCGACGAGCATCTGCTGCCGCATCTCGCCGAGAAACGCCGGCTCTATGCGGAAATCCCCGAAAGGGTCTTTGTCGAGGAAGACGGTACTCGCGACGCGCAGCGCGAAGTGTTCGACCTGCTCGGCGAGCATCTGCTGACGAAGCATCCTGACATCTATCGGCGCTCCGGCGACGGGATCGAGGTGGTTGGTGCCGGGAAATTTGACGGGCCTGATGCAGGCTTTCGACACGCGCCGCTCATCGCGGCGTCCCTGCTCGTCCAGGAAGACCTGATCCTGATGCGGCGGGGCGAAAGCGGCTGGCGCCTCGTCGCCGGCTCGCTCTGCTTTCCCTCGTCATGGTCGCTCTGCGAAAAATTCGGCAAGCCGCTGCAGCAGATCCACGCGCCGGTGCCGGGTTTCGGACCGGGCACGCGTCCGGCCGATCTCATCAACCGCATGTTTGACGGCCTCCAGGGTCAGGCGGTCGAGCGCTACAACTGGTCGATCCAGGCAGGCGACGCTCTCTACCATCCACTCTCCAACGTCGAGCGCATCGACCGCGCCACCAGCCGCCCGACGCGCTTCCCCGACGGCGACGTCAACGCCCACGCCTTCATTCGCGTCGAGCGGCAGACGCTGCGCAAGCTGCCTGCGTCACGCGACATCCTGTTCACCATCCGCATCCATCTCGATCCGCTGAAAGTGCTGGCCAGCCACCCCGACAGGCAGGCGCTGGCTGTGTCTTTCGCCGCGCAGCTTGAGGAGCTTGACCAGGCCCAGCTCGACTACAAGGGGCTGACCGCCGACCGCGACCGGTTGGTCGCCTTCCTCAACGACATGGCCAAGGCGGCTTAACCAAATGCGCAAGCCGGCCTGGCCGGCGGTTGGCGCTTTTCACTGGTTTATGACAATGATCTGTGGTGTAGCGCTTGGCCGTCCGGCGCAAATGCCCGGCTTTGCCCCCGTGTACTGAAGGAGTGTTCGATAAAATGGCGAATGAAAACTGGCCCGTTTACGGTGAAATCACCGGCCCGGTCGTTATGGTCGGCTTCGGCTCGATCGGACGGGGAACGCTGCCGCTGATCGAGCGCCATTTCAAGTTCGACAAGTCGCGCATGACGGTCATCGACCCGCGCGACACCGACCGCAAGCTGCTCGACGAGCGCGGCATCGCGTTCGTCCAGGAGGCGGTGACCGAGAAGAATTACAAGAAGCTGCTGACGCCGCTTCTGACCAATGGCGGCGGCCAGGGTTTTTGCGTCAACCTGTCGGTCGACACCGGCTCGGTGGACCTGATGCGGCTCTGCCGCAAGCTCGGCGTGCTCTACATCGACACGGTCGTGGAACCGTGGCTCGGTTTCTATTTCGATGCCAAGGCCGACAATGCCAGCCGCACCAACTACGCGCTGCGCGAAGCGATGATCAAGGAAAAGCACGACAAGCCCGGCGGTGCGACCGCAATCTCGACCTGCGGCGCCAATCCCGGCATGGTCTCCTGGTTCGTCAAGCAGGCACTGCTGAACCTCGCCACCGATCTCGGTCTCGAATTTTCCGAGCCGGCGCAGGACGACCGCGAAGGCTGGGCCAGGCTGATGAAGAAGGCCGGTGTCAAGGGCATCCACGTCGCCGAGCGCGACACCCAGCGCACCAAGAAGCCGAAGCCGATGAACGTGTTCTGGAACACCTGGTCGGTCGAGGGCTTCATCTCGGAAGGCTTGCAGCCCGCCGAGCTTGGCTGGGGCACGCATGAGAAATGGATGCCGAAGAACGGCAAGAAGCACAAGCACGGCTCCAAGGCCGCCATCTATCTGGAACAACCCGGCGCCAACACGCGCGTGCGCTCGTGGTGCCCGACGCCCGGCCCGCAATATGGCTTCCTGGTGACGCATAACGAGGCGATCTCGATCGCCGATTTCTTCACTGTGCGCGGCAAAAAGGGCAAGGTGCAGTACCGCCCGACCTGCCACTATGCCTATCATCCCTGCAATGACGCCGTGCTGTCGCTGCACGAGATGTTCGGCGCCGCCGGCAAGTCGCAACCCGTGCATCACGTGCTTGACGAGAACGAGCTGGTCGACGGCGTCGACGAGCTTGGCGTCCTGCTCTACGGCCACGACAAGAACGCTTACTGGTATGGCTCGCAGCTGTCTCTGGCCGAGGCGCGCAAGCTGGCGCCCTATCAGAACGCCACCGGCATGCAGGTCACGTCGGCGGTGCTCGGCGGCATGGTCTGGGCGCTGGAAAACCCTGAAGCCGGCATCGTCGAGGCCGATGAGATGGACTACAAGCGCTGCCTGGAAGTGCAGTCGCCCTATCTCGGGCCGGTCAAGGGCTACTACACCGACTGGACGCCGCTCGATAACCGCCCGGGGCTTTTCCCCGAGGATCTCGACCACAACGACCCGTGGCAATTCCGCAACATCCTGGTGCGATAGCGGTTCCACCAGCATGTCCGACTGCCTTGCAATCGCCCGGAAATCGGGCGATTGAAGGGATGCGGCTTGGAGCGATGTGCCTCCATTTGGAAAGTACGCTCTAGCACTTTGGATGCACGCATCGTGCTTTCCGAAAATCGCATCGATTTTCGGGCCGATGCTTGAGGAGAGGGTTTTTTGGAAATGACGATTGCGCGCAAAGTTCTTTCTATGGGCGCCGCGGGCGCCCTGGCGACGATGCTTGCCGGCTGCATGACGGGCGGCTCCGAGGCGCCGCCGATGGCGTCTGAACCGAAAGGCGTCGAAGGCTCCTGGATCGATGCCAAAGGCACCGGCTTGTCGACCTTCGCGGCCGGCAGCTTCGCCACCGTCGCGACCGATACCGGCCAGAAGCTCGCCGAAGGCAGCTACACCATGACCGGCGCCACCTCGGTCGAGATCCACGGCACCTCGCTCATCCGCCAGACGCCGGTCAGCTTCAACTGCCTGATGGTCTCCACCAGCCAGCTCAACTGCACCAGCGCGGCCGGGCAGAATTTCGTGCTGACGCGCCGGGCCTAAAGCATTTTTGCAGCCAGGTGAATTCACTTGGCGTCGTATGAAATGCGGCTGAAATGCCGTGGTACGACATCGATACATCCAAAAGACGGCGGCGCGAGCCGCCGTCTTTTTTATGCCGGCAAACATCGTCCTGATTTCCGCTTGCATCGATGAAAACGCGATGTGAACATGATGCAAAAGCTGGCTGTTATGCCCCAGTCAAGCAAGGGCGTTAAATGCCTCTGGTCAGGTTCATCCGGGAGACGAATATGAAGAAGTTTGCCGCCATTGCCGCCCTGTCGGCATCCACGCTTGGCCTGTCGGCCGGCGCATCCTTTGCCGACTACACACTGAACATCCTGCATATCAACGACTGGCACAGCCGCATCGAGGGCAACAACAAATACGAGTCGACCTGTTCGGCCGAAGAGGAGACCAAGGGCGAATGCATCGGCGGTGCCGGCCGCCTGATCACCGCGATCGCGCAGGAGCGCAAGAAGCTGGAAGGCCAGAATGTGCTGCTGCTCAGCGCCGGCGACAATTTCCAGGGCTCGCTGTTCTACACCACCTACAAGGGCAAGGTCGAAGGCGAGTTCCTCAACGAGATGAAATTCGACGCCATGGCGCTCGGCAATCACGAGTTCGACGATGGCGAGGCCGCACTGGCGCCGTTCCTCGACATGATCAAGTTCCCGGTGCTGGGCGCCAATGTGAAGGCCAACGCGCAATCCAAGCTCGGCGACCGCGTCAAGCCATCGATCGTGGTCGAAGTCGGCGGCCAGAAGATCGGCATCATCGGCGCCGTCACCAACGACACGCCGGAACTGGCTACGCCTGGCCCCAACATCACCATCGAGGACGACGTCAAGTCGATCACGGCAGAGGTCGAGAAGCTGAAGGGCGAAGGCGTCAACAAGATCATCGCGGTGACCCATATCGGCTACAACCGCGAGCGCGACGTCATCGCCAAGATCCCCGGCATCGACGTGGTGGTCGGCGGCCACAGCCATACGCTTTTGTCGAACACCGATCCGAAGGCGGCAGGCCCCTATCCGACGATGGTCGACAACCCCGACGGCTATAAGGTGCCGGTCGTGCAGGCAGCGTCCTATTCGAAATATCTCGGCGAGTTCAAGGTCGTGTTCGACGACAATGGCGTCGTCAAGGAAGCCAGCGGCGATCCGATCTTTCTCGACAAGTCGATCACGCCCGATCCCGCCGTGCTCGCCCGCATCAAGGAGCTCGGCGCGCCGATCGAGGAACTGAAGAACAAGGAGGTGGCCGAGACCACCAAGCCGATCGACGGCAGCCGCGAGAACTGCCGCACCCGCGAGTGCGAGATGGGCAATCTCGTCTCCGACGCCATCCTCGACCGCGTCAAGAGCCAGGGCGTCGAGATCGTCATCTCGAACGGCGGCGGCCTGCGCGCCTCGATCGACCAGGGCACCGTGACCATGGGCGAAGTGCTGACCGTGCTGCCGTTCCAGAACACGCTGGCGACATTCAAGATCTCGGGCAAGGATCTCGTGGCCGGGCTGGAAAGCGGTCTCAGCCAGATCGAGGACGGCGCCGGGCGCTTCCCGCAGGTCGCCGGTCTGAAATATTCCTTCGACAAGTCGGTCGCGCCCAATGCCGGACGCGTCAAGTCGGTCGAGGTGATGGAAGGTGGCGCCTGGACGCCGCTCAATCCCGACAAGGACTATCTGGTCGCCACCAACAACTATGTCCGCCAGGGCGGTGACGGTTACAAGGTGTTCGCCGAAAAGGCCCAGAACGCCTATGACTACGGTCCGGGCCTGGAGCAGGTGGTGGCCGACTATCTTGGCGCGCACCGGCCCTATACGCCCAAGCTCGACGGCCGCATCACCGAGATCGCCGCGACCGTTGCGGCGGCTCCCGCGGCAGAGCCTGCCAAGCCAGCCGCACCGGCTCCGGCAGCGGAACCGGCAAAGCCCGCAGAAGCAGCTCCCGCCGAGCCGGCGATGCCAGCCTTGCCGGACAACTCTGGCGACATCGCCACGACCCCGCCGACGGTTCCGGCCGAAACTGCTCCTGCGGCGCCCGCACCGGCGGAGCCTGCCAAACCCGCCGAAGCCGCACCCGCGACACCGGCCCCGGGCACGGAACCTGCCAAACCGGCAGAGGCAGCCGCGCCAGCCGAAGCCGGCCATGTCATCGTTGCCGGCGACACCTACTGGGACCTGGCCAAGAAAGCCTATGGCGACGGCACCAAGTGGAAGGCGATTTCCGAAGCCAACAAGGGCTACGAGCCACGCCGGCTGCCGCTCGGTGCGACCCTGACCATTCCGCCTGCGGCGAAGTAGTCCTTTCGCAGAAACGCACAACACCCGCCTGGGACACCAGGCGGGTGTTCTGCTTTCAGGCGGGAACAAGCTAAGGTGCGGCCAGACGCAGCATTGAAAACCGGCGCGGCATCGTTAGTTTCGCCGCGACACCGCCGGTCTGGCACAGTGTCCGGAGACATCTATGACGCTTTCCAGCCCCGCCGATCCTAAAGCCGCGAAGGCGCTTGGCCCGCCGCCGGCGGATCATGCGCCGCTCAAGGCGGGAAAGATCGGGGTCATGCTGATCAATCTCGGCACGCCCGACGGCACCGACTTCAAGCCGATGTGGCGCTATTTGAGGGAATTCCTCTCCGATCCGCGGGTGATCGAGTTGAATAAGGCGATCTGGTACCCGATCCTCTATGGTCTGGTCCTCACCACCAGGCCGAAGAAATCGGGCGCCAATTACGCCAGGATCTGGAACCGGGAGAAGAACGAGTCGCCGCTGCGCACCTACACCCGCGCCCAGGCTGAGAAGCTTGGCCAAGCGCTCGGTGACCTGCCCGAAATCGTCGTCGACTGGGCGATGCGCTACGGCAATCCCTCGACGGCGAGCGTCGCCCAAAGGTTAGTCGAGCAAGGCTGCGACCGCATCCTGTCCTTCCCGCTCTATCCGCAATATTCGGCAACGACGACGGCGACCGCCAACGACCAGCTGTTTCGCGCCCTGATGAAGATGCGCGCGGCACCCGCGATCCGCAGCGTGCCGCCCTACTATGCCGAACCTGTCTATATCGACGCGCTCGCCCGTTCGATCGAACGGCATCTGGCGACCCTCGACTTCGAGCCGGAGGTGGTCATCACCTCCTATCACGGCATCCCGAAGCCCTATTCAGACAAGGGCGATCCCTATCAGGCCCATTGCCTGGAGACGACACGGCTGCTGCGCCAAAAGCTCGGCTGGAGCGACGACAGACTGATCACCACCTTCCAGTCGCGCTTCGGCGCGCAGGAATGGCTGCAGCCCTACACCGACAAGACGGTGGAGAAACTCGGGCATGACGGCGTGAAGTCGATCGCCATCGTCAATCCGGGCTTTTCCGTCGACTGCATCGAGACGCTGGACGAGATCGGCCGCGAGGCCGCCGAAACCTTCCATCACGCCGGTGGCGAGAAATTCGCCCACATCCCCTGTCTCAACGACAGCGCTGAGGGCATGGCCGTGATCGAGGCGATGGTGCGGCGCGAGCTGGCGGGTTGGGTCTGAAGTGGCCCGTCGGCCGCTATGAAAAAGTCTATGCACTAATAATCCGCGATCACCTGATTGTAACGTTATTGAAACATACATAAGTCTTTGGTGAAGTCGGTTGCATGGAATCAACGCCATGGCCGGCATCTGAGGGAGATTTAAATGGACTTCAGTGGTTTCGGTATTGCGATTGGTGCGCTTGCCTTTCTGGTGTTGGTGCTTCTTATCAAAGGCATCAGGACAATCCCGCAAGGCTACAATTATACGGTGGAGCGTTTTGGCCGTTACACCAAGACACTGAGCCCCGGCCTTAACCTGATCGTCCCGTTCGTCGACCGCATCGGCGCCAAGATGAACATGATGGAGCAGGTGCTCGACGTTCCGAGCCAGGAAATCATCACCCGCGACAACGCCATCGTTGGCGTCGACGGCATCGCCTTCTACCAAATCCTCAATGCGGCGCAGGCCGCCTACCAAGTCTCTGGACTTGAAAATGCCATCCTGAACCTGACGATGACCAACATCCGTACCGTCATGGGTTCGATGGACCTCGACGAATTGCTGTCGAACCGCGACGCCATCAACGAGCGCCTGCTGCGCGTCGTCGACGAGGCGGCGCATCCGTGGGGCATCAAGATCACCCGCGTCGAGATCAAGGACATCAATCCGCCGGCCAACCTCATCGAATCGATGGGTCGGCAGATGACCGCCGAGCGCAACAAGCGCGCTCAGATTCTGGCCGCCGAAGGCCTCAAGCAGTCGCAAATCCTCGAAGCCGAAGGCCGCAAGGAAGCCGCCTTCCGCGACGCCGAGGCGCGCGAACGCTCGGCCGAGGCCGAAGCGCGCGCTACGCAGGTCGTCTCCGAGGCCATCTCCAAGGGTGACGTACAGGCGCTCAACTACTTCGTAGCGCTGAAATACACCGAGGCGATGGGCAAGATCGGCACCGCCACCAACAGCAAGGTCGTGCTGATGCCGATGGAAGCCTCGTCGCTGATCGGCTCGCTGGGCGGCATTGGCGAAATCGCCAAAGAGGTGTTTCGCAGCGAAGGCACTGCCGGCGCTGCGCGGCAGGCTGCCCGGCCTCCGGTGGTTCGCCCAAGCGATAACTGAGATCAGGCGACAACTGAGATCATAGGAGCATACTCCCATGTTCGAACGCATCATTTCTGAACTTGGTCCGTGGAACTGGATGGTTCTGGGCTTCGTCCTCCTGGTGATGGAGGTCATCGCGCCAGGCATCTTCATGCTGTGGATCGGCATCGCCGCGCTGCTGATCGGCCTGGTTTCCCTGCTCATCTGGGATGCAAGCTTCTGGACCTGGGAAGTCCAGGTCCTCGCCTTCCTGGCGCTGTCGCTGGTCTCGGCCTTCGTCGGCAAGAAGCTGGTTGGCGGGCGTCATGACTCGACCGACCAGCCACTGCTCAACCGCCGCGGCGCGCAGATGGTCGGCAAGATGGCTACCCTTGCCGAACCGATCAAGGACGGGCGCGGCCGCATCAAGCTCGGCGACACGCTGTGGCGCGTCTCGGGTCCCGACCTGCCGGCCGGCACACAGGTGCGCGTCGTCAGTTCGGCCGACACCGATCTGGAACTGACGGTCGAGGCTGTCTGATCGCCCGAAAGCGCGCAGCGCTTTCGGAACAGAAAATCAGGGCGCGTCGCGTAGGGCTTCCCGAACGTGACGCTCCTTGAATTCTTTCAGGCTGCGCCGATGCGCAGCAGATCGTGGAGATGGACCAGTCCCACCGGACGCCCGCCCTCGACCACCATCAGGCTGGTGATGGCCGAAGTGTTGATGGTCTGCAGCGCCGTCGCCACCAGCGTGTCCGGGCTCGCCGTTTTTGGCTGCCTGGTCATCACCTGGTCGACGCTCATCGCCAAAAGGTCGTTGGCGATATGGCGGCGGATATCGCCGTCGGTGATGATGCCTATCAGCGCGCCATCCACGGCCGTAATCGCCACGCAGCCAAACCCCTTGCGCGACAATTCGAGGATCGCATCCTGCATTCCGGTCCCCGTCGGCACCAGAGGCAGCCTGTCGCCGACATGCATGATCTCGCGGATCTGCGTCAGGTTGGCGCCGAGCTGGCCGCCGGGATGGAAGGTGCGGAAATGATCCGGCGTGAAGCCGCGCGCCTCGAGCAGCGCGATGGCCAGCGCATCGCCCATGATCAGCTGAAGCAGCGTAGACGTCGTCGGCGCAAGACCGTGCGGACAGGCTTCCGGCGCCGGCGGCAAAATCAGCACCACATCGGCCGCGCGCGCCAGCGCTGAGGTGGCGCCGGAGGTGATGGCGATCAGCGGGATCGAAAAGCGCCGGGAATAGGCGACGATCCCCATCAATTCCTTACTCTCGCCGGACCATGACATGGCGATGATGGCATCGTCCTTGGCGATCATGCCGAGATCGCCATGATTGGCCTCGGCCGGATGGACGAAGAAGGCGGGCGTGCCGGTCGAGGCAAGCGTCGCGGCGATCTTCGAACCGATATGACCGCTCTTGCCGACGCCGGTGACGATGACGCGGCCATCGATCCGCGAGACGATGGCGACGGCCCGCGCGAACGGCTCGGCCAGTCCGTCTTCGAGCGCCGCGGCAAGTGCCGCGACACCGGCCTGCTCGGTCGCCACCGTTCTCAGCGCCGAATCGATCGCGGCCTGCCTGTCCGGCTGCTTCTTTTCTGGGGACCCCGCATGCATGCCGATGCGATTAGCGCTTTGCCGCACGCCTGTCCAACAGAAATGGCTGTTAGCGTCCGGGTATCGGACCGCGCGGACTTCGAAATCGTGCCACCAGACCGTGCTGGACGCCACCGCCTCAACCCTCCGTTAACCATCCCCATTTACGGTTCGGTAAGTATGGCGCGCGCATGCGCCGCGCAAGCAGTGGTGACGATGTCGCGGGCCCAGCCTGAAACGAAACGAGGTCTCAGGGACAAAACCGTCAGCACCTTGCTGCTGGCGGCCAGTGTCCTGGCTTTGCTGCGTCCGATACCGCTTTACGCTCAGGAAACCGAGCTGCGCGGCGAGGTTTCGGAATCGGCGATCCTGGCCGACCAGCAGCGCAGGGCCAGGCAGTTGGGTATGGCCAGCTCCCAGGACCAGCAGGCACCGACGAACGCAGCCGCAACGGACGACGCGCCGGCGGACACCTACCAGCCGGCCAGCCCCGGCGCGGTGCCCGACGACACCGACGCGACAGGCGCAACCAGCATTTTCGATCAGCCCGCTGCCACCGACGACACATCGGCCGACGAGGCGGCTCCGGTCAGGCCCCGCCGGCTCTCGACCGCAAGACAGCGTGCCGCCGACCAGGACAAGGCCAAGGACGCCAAGGCCAAGGCCGCCGACAAGAAGAAGGCGAAAAAGACCACCGACGCGACTGCAAGCGCAGCCGGCACGGACGACACCGAGACCACCGACGCCGACCAGGACACGGCCAACCGCCGCGCCGTCACCGTCGACAGCGCCGACAGGCAGAAGCTCGATCCCGGCGCCGAACGCACCGGTTCCATCGAAGGACAGGACAAGAAACCCGAGGACGACCCCTTCGCCGCGACCGGCATCAAGGTCGGTTCCTTCCTCTTCAGGCCAACGCTGGAGCAGGGCCTGACGTCGTCGTCCAACGCCGATTCCAGCAGCGGCGGCACGCCGGCGCTGCTTTCGGAAACTGCGCTGCGTTTTTCCGCCGCCTCCGACTGGCGCGAGAATTCGGCCTTCATCAACGGCTATGGCATCTTTCGCAAGACCGTGTCCGGCGACGAGATCTCCGACGCGCAAGGGCGGATCGAGGGAACGCTAAACGTCGATCTCGACAACGAGCTGCGCGCCATCGCCAAGCTCGGTTACGAAGCCGTGCCGGAATCGGCCTCCTCGCCGGACGCCATTGCCGGGGTCTCCTCGCAGCCGCTGCGCCAGACCGTCAACGGCAGCCTCGGTATCGAGAAGGATGTCGGCAAGATGCGCTACACGCTGACCGGCGCGGTGACGCACGACTTCTACGGCGACGCCGATCTTTCAGACGGCACATCGCTGTCGCAGAAGGACCGCGACTCCACCCTCTACACCGCGACCTTGCGCACCGGTTACGAAATCTCTCCGGCGCTCATCCCGTTCACTGAGGTCGAGGTCGGGCGCAGGGACTATGATCTGCGCTCAGACAGCAATGGGTTCGAACGCTCCTCGACGCGGCTTGGCGCGCGCGCCGGCCTTGAGATCGACATGGGAGACAAGCTTGCCGGCGAATTCTCGGCGGGCTGGCTGCGGGAGGCGATCGACGACAATAGCCTGGAAGCGATTTCAGGCCCGACAGTGAATGCCGATCTCAAATGGTCGCCCGAGCGCGGCACCACGATCGGACTGACCGGCCAGACCACCATCGAGGACACCACGACCGCCGCCCAAAGCGGCGACATCCTCTATTCCGGCCGGCTCACCGGCGAGCGGCAGATCCGAGCCAATCTGACGGCGAACGCGGCACTCGGCGTCGACTGGCGCGACTATGTCGGCATCGATGGTCATGACCTGGTGCTGAGCGCCGAGAGCAGCCTGACATGGTGGCTGAACCGCTATGCCGGCCTCACCACCCGGGTCAGGACTGAGAAACTGACCAGCAACCTGCCCGGCCGCGACTACACCGCCAACAGCATCTTCCTTGGCGTGAAGGTGCAGCGGTAGCGCCAGAAATGGCTGGGAAGCCGGCCGTTCGCAGGCGGCATCACTTGAACACCTGCATGCGCTAGAGGGCGGCGCCGCGGCGCTCGGAGGGCTTCATCTCATCGAGCAGCGTGCGTATGACACCGCGCATGTTTTCGTTCATGTCGTTACGCCACAGGGCGAACGCGACATTGGCTTCGACGAAGCCTTCCGGCGAACCGCAATCGAAGGTGCGGCCCTGATAGTGGTAGCCGTAGAAGGGTTGCTGCTTTTCAAGCTTCAGCATCCCGTCGGTAAGCTGGATCTCGTTGCCGGCGCCGCGCTCCTGGCTTTCGAGGATTCCGAATATCTCCGGCTGCAGGATATAGCGGCCGTTGATGAACAGGTTGGACGGCGCGGTGCCCGTCTTCGGCTTCTCGACCATGCCGGTGATGCGGAAGCCGTGATGCGTATCCTCGCCGCGGCCGACGATGCCGTATTTGTGCGCCTCGGCCGGATCGCATTCCTGCACCGCGATGATGTTGTTGCCGGTCTCGGCATAGAGTTCGACCATGTCCTTCATGCAGCTCTTTTCCGACTGCATGATCATGTCGGGCAAAAGCAGCGCGAAGGGCTCGTCGCCGACCAGCTCACGCGCGCACCAGACGGCATGGCCAAGCCCCATCGGCACCTGCTGGCGGGTGAAGCTGGTCTGGCCGGGCGCCGGCTGCAGCCGCTGCAGGCGGGCGAGCTGGTCGTCCTTGCCGCGCTGCGCAAGCGTGTCGTAGAGCTCGAACTGGACGTCGAAATGATCCTCGATGACCGCCTTGTTGCGGCCGGTGACGAAGATGAAGTGCTCGATCCCCGCATCGCGCGCCTCGTCCACGACATACTGGATGACCGGCCTGTCGACGACCGTCAGCATTTCCTTCGGGATGGCCTTGGTGGCCGGGAGGAACCGCGTGCCGAGGCCGGCGACCGGGAAGACTGCCTTGCGAACTCTCTTCATGCTGTCAATTATCCGTTTGAGGGCCCGCTCCGCAATCCCGTTCTGAGACATTTTCGCGCCGGAATCGAGACGCATACAAGAGCAGGACCAAACATTGCAGTGCGTAAAGCATCGAGGCGTCTTTTCGTTCCCGACCCCACCTATGGTAAACTAAATGCTAACCGGGTTCGGCGATGAATGATCTTCCTGATATGACGAAGGAGGAAAAGATGTCCGTTCGCAGCACCGCAAAGCGCCTGGCAAGCGCCGTGACGGCGGCCAGCCTCTCGCTTGCCCTGCTGATGCCCGCTGGGCCCGCTTTCGCCGATGCCGGGTTTCGGCAATGGGTTGCCAGCTTCCGCGCCACGGCGGTGCAGAGCGGCGTTTCCGGGGCGCTTTACGACCAGGCCTTCAAGAACATCAACGATATCGACTCGGTGGTGCTGGAGAAGGCCCGCACCCAGCCCGAATTCACCGCTCCCGCCTGGGACTATTTCGACAACCGCGTCCATGACCAGTCGGTCGCCGTCGGCCAGCAGATGGCCAGGAAATGGAAGCCTTGGCTGGACAGGATCGAGGCCAGATTTGGCGTCGACCGCAACATTTTGCTCGCCATCTGGTCGATGGAATCGAATTATGGCGAGATCCTCAAGCGCGACGACATCATGCGCAATGTCATCCGGTCGCTGGCGACGCTCGGCTATGCCGACCCGAGGCGATCGAAGTTCGCCCGCACCCAGCTGATCGCGGCACTGAAGATCCTGCAGAGGGGCGATATCGACGAAAGCCATCTCAGCGGCTCCTGGGCCGGCGCGATGGGCCACACCCAGTTCATCCCGACCAGCTATCAGGCCTATGCGGTCGACATGGACGGCAATGGCAAGCGCGACATCTGGAATTCGATTCCAGACGCTCTGGCGACCGCCGCCAACCTGCTCAGGAAGAACGGCTGGCAGGCCGGCAAAACCTGGGGCTATGAGGTCACCTTGCCGGCCGGCAAACTTCCCGGCGGCTCCAAGACGCTGGCGCAATGGCAGGCGCTCGGCGTTGTCAGGGCCAGCGGCAAGCCTTTCAAGAACGGCTCCGACAAGGCGACTTTGAAGGTGCCGGATGGCCGTGGCGGGCCAGCCTTCCTGATGGTCAAGAATTTCTCGGTCATCAAGGCCTACAACAACGCCGACAAGTACGCGCTCGCCGTCGGCCTTCTTGCCGACGAAATCGCCGGCTATGGCGGTTTGGTGCAGGATTGGAAACGGCCTTTCACCAAGCTCACCTTCGAGGAAAGGCAGGAGCTTCAGCAACGGCTTTCCGAGCATGGCTACTATAACGGTAAGTTCGACGGCAAGATCGGTGACGGATCGAAAGCTGCCATCCTGGCCTTCCAGGCAAAGACCGGCTTGACCCAGGACGGCTATCCAAGCATGGAAGTGCTCAAATCGCTCCGGCAAAAGTAGAGCTGACTTAGAAACGGGGGGAATACTTGGTTTCGGTTGCGCGTATCCGGGTGATCCTTCGCCGCATGCCGATCCTGATTCTGGCGATCGCCGTCCTGGCTGTCGCGGCGGCCAGTGCCTTTCACACGCCGGCCCTGGCGCAGGAACAGCAAAATCGCGGCTGGTCTCTGCGCGATCTCCTGTTTCCGCGCCGCAGCGAGCGGGTCGAACCACCGCTCGACATCCAGAAGGCAAGGCCGAAGTCCAAGGCGAAAAAATCCCGGCCCCGCCTTCCGGCCGAACCGGCGACGCCGATCGTGGAAAAGACGCCGGATGCCCGCGTCGTCCTGGTGGTCGGCGATTTCATGGCGGCGGGTCTCGCCGAAGGTCTGGATACCGCCTTTGCCGAGAATCCCGGCGTCAGGATTGTCGCGCGCAGCAACGGCTCATCCGGTTTCGTGCGCGACGATTTCTACAATTGGCCGGAACAGATCAAATCGCTGATCGAGACCGAAAGGCCCGTGGCCGTGGTCGTCATGCTCGGCTCCAACGATCGCCAGCAGATGAAGGTCGCCGACGTGCGCGAGCAGCCGCGATCGGAGAACTGGACCAAGGAATATGAACGCCGGACCGATGCATTCGGCAGCGCCATCGCCGCCGCCAAGGTGCCGTTCCTGTGGGTCGGCATGCCGGCGTTCCGGGTCTCGAAAATGACCTCCGACATGCTGGCCTTCAACGACATCTACCACTCGGCGGCGCAAAAGCATGGCGGCGAATTCGTCGATGTCTGGGACGGCTTCGTCGACGAGAACGGCGCCTTCGTCACCAGCGGCCCCGACATCAACGGCCAGCCGGTGCGCCTGCGCTCCGACGACGGCATCAACGTGTCGAAGGCCGGCAAGCGCAAGCTCGCCTTCTATACGGAAAAGCCGCTGATGAAGATCCTTGGCATCACCACGCCGGGAGGCGCGGTGACAGCCTCCGCCCCCGCTGGCGCACCGGTGGAAGCACCGGCGCCGGCTGCCGCTCCGATCGTGGTCGACCGCACCCCGCCAATGCTGCTTGGCGATCCGGCGCTCGACGGCGGCTCCGAACTTCTCGGCGCCGCGCCGCCTGTAAAGGGCAACCCGAATTTGCCCGGCGAAAAACTCGTCATCGAAGGCAAGGCGCACGATGCTTCGCCTGGCCGCGCCGATGATTTCTCCTCGCCGCCGAAAACCCAGCCCGCCACTGCCGCCGTGACCGACAAGACGACGGCAATCACTCCTTAGCGGGGCAGAACGCTCGATCCCATGAGCGCCTCGTCGATCGAACGCGCCGCCTGGCGGCCTTCGCGAATAGCCCAGACCACCAGTGACTGGCCACGGCGCACATCGCCCGCTGCGTAGAGCCTGTCGACGCTGGTCCTGTAATCGAGGTCATTGGCCTCGACATTCCTGGAACGCCTGCTGTCGGTGGCGATCTTCATCTGCCCGTCGAGTTCCGTGACCACGCCAGCGGCTGCAGGCCCGGCAAAGCCGATGGCGATGAAGGCGAGGTCGGCACGGATGACGAATTCGGTGCCGGCGATCGGCTTGCGCTTGTCGTCGACCTCGCAGCACCTGACGCCGGTCAGCTGACCCTCTTCGCCGATGAATTCGAGTGTCGCCACCTGGAATTCGCGCTCCGCACCCTCGGCCTGGGACGACGAGGTCCGCATCTTGGTCGCCCAATAGGGCCAGACCGCGAGCTTGTCTTCCTTCTCCGGCGGCTGCGGCCGGATGTCGAGCTGGGTGACGCGGACCGCGCCCTGCCGAAAAGCGGTGCCGACGCAGTCGGAGGCGGTGTCGCCGCCGCCGACGACCACGACATGCTGGCCGCTGGCGATGATCGGATGCGAAGGCCAGGCCACCGACTGGATCGGCTCGCCGCCGACGCGCTTGTTCTGCTGCACCAGGTAAGGCATCGCATCGTAGACGCCGCCGAGATCGTCGCCGGGGATGCTGGCGGCGCGCGGCGTTTCCGAACCGCCGCAATAGAGTACCGCATCGTACTCGGCGAGCAGTTCGGCCACGGGCTTGTCGACGCCGACATTGACGCCGCAATGGAAGGTCACGCCCTCCCCCTGCATCTGCTCGATGCGCCGGTCGATATAGTGCTTCTCGATCTTGAAGTCGGGAATGCCGTAGCGCATCAGCCCGCCCGGGCGGCTTTCGCGCTCATAGACATGCACGTCGTGACCGGCGCGGCCGAGCTGCTGCGCGGCCGCCATGCCGGCCGGCCCCGAGCCGATGACGGCGACGTGCTTGCCGGTCTTCTTCTCCGGCGGATAGGGCCGGATGTGACCGGTCTCGTAGGCCTTGTCGGCGATCGCCTGCTCGACGGTCTTGATGGCGACCGGAATGTCCTCGAGGTTCAGCGTGCAGGCTTCCTCGCAGGGTGCCGGACAGATGCGGCCGGTGAACTCCGGGAAATTGTTGGTCGAATGCAGGTTGCGGATCGCATTGTCCCAGTCGCCATTGTAGACGAGGTCGTTCCAGTCCGGGATCTGGTTGTGGATCGGACAGCCGGTCGGCCCGTGGCAGAACGGAATGCCGCAATCCATACAGCGCGCAGCCTGTTTCTCGACCTCCTTGTCCGACATCGGCAGCGTGAATTCGCGGAAATGCCGGATGCGGTCGGAGGCCGGCTGGTACTTGTGCACCTGCCGGTCGATCTCGAGAAAGCCTGTTACCTTGCCCATAGTCCAGTCCCTGCTGTCCGAAGGCACGCTCGTTGGCGCACCCGTTAACCTCATAAGGCAGCCATGGCAACCTTCAGTCCGAGGTCAGGATTGTTGATGAGGTGTCGGCCGGGAAGCCTTGCTCCCCGGCAACGCCCAAAGCCTATTCCGCCGCCACGCTCATGCGCATGCGCTCCATCTCTATCAGCGCGCGGCGATACTCGACCGGCATGATTTTCCGGAATTTCGGCCGGAAAGCCGTCCAGTTGTCGAGGATTTCGCGACCGCGCACCGAACCCGTAAAGTGGACGTGGTTCGAGATCAGCTGATAGAGCCGCTCCTCGTCGTGGCTGGTCATGTCGCCGGAGACGTCGACGCGGCCCTTGTGGTCGAGGTCGCCGCCATGATGGAGCAGCTTCTCCATAAGATCGTCTTCCTCCGGCACTGGCTCAAGCTCGACCATCGCCATGTTGCAGCGCTCGGCGAAGTCGCCTTCCTCGTCCAGAACATAGGCGACGCCGCCCGACATGCCGGCGGCGAAGTTGCGGCCGGTCTTGCCGATGACGACGACGATGCCGCCGGTCATATATTCGCAGCCATGGTCGCCGACGCCCTCGACGACGGCGGCAACGCCCGAATTGCGCACCGCGAACCGCTCGCCGGCGACGCCGGCGAAATAGGCCTCGCCCTCGGTCGCACCGTAGAGCACTGTGTTGCCGACGATGATGGACTCGGCCGCGACAATCTTGGCCTCATCCGGCGGACGGATGACGATGCGGCCACCCGACAGGCCCTTGCCGACATAGTCGTTGCCGGCGCCGACCAGCTCGAACGAGATGCCGCGCGCCAGGAAGGCGCCGAAGGACTGGCCGGCGGTGCCGGTGAGCTTGACCGAGATCGTGTCCTCGCGCAGGCCCTTGTGCTTGAAGCGCTTGGCTACTTCGCCCGACAGCATCGCGCCCGCCGAACGGTCGACATTGCGGATCGGCAGCTCGATCGTCACCGGCAGCTTCGCCTCCAACGCCGGCTTCGCCAGTTCGATCAGCTTGCGGTCGAGCACGTCGTCGATCGGATGCTTCTGCCGCTCGGTCCAGTGCACGGCCTCATGCGGGGCGTCCGGCTTGAAGAACATCCTGCCGAAATCGAGCCCGCGCGCCTTCCAGTGCTGGATCACGTCGCGCTTCTCCAGAAGGTCGGTATCGCCGATGATCTGGTCGAGATGGGTGAAGCCCATTTCGGCGAGCAGCCCGCGCACTTCCTCGGCAACATAGAAGAAGAAGTTGATGACGTGCTCGGGCGTGCCCTTGAAGCGCTTGCGCAGCACCGGGTCCTGCGTCGCGACGCCGACCGGGCAGGTGTTGAGGTGGCACTTGCGCATCATGATGCAGCCGGCCGCGATCAGCGGCGCGGTCGAGAAGCCGAACTCGTCGGCGCCGAGCAGCGCGCCGATGATGACGTCGCGGCCGGTGCGCAGGCCGCCATCGACCTGCAGTGCCACGCGCGACCGCAGACCGTTCAGCACCAGCGTCTGGTGCGTTTCGGCAAGACCCATTTCCCACGGGCTGCCGGCGTGCTTCAGCGAGGTCAGCGGCGATGCACCGGTGCCGCCGTCATAGCCGGAGATGGTGATGTGGTCGGCGCGCGCCTTGGCAACGCCGGCTGCAACCGTGCCGACACCAACCTCGGAGACCAGCTTGACCGAAACGTCTGCCGCCGGATTGACGTTCTTCAGATCGTAGATCAGCTGCGCCAGATCCTCGATCGAATAGATGTCGTGATGCGGCGGCGGCGAGATCAGGCCGACGCCCGGCGTCGAATGCCGGACCTTGGCGATGGTCGCGTCGACCTTGTGGCCGGGCAGTTGGCCGCCCTCGCCGGGCTTGGCGCCCTGCGCGACCTTGATCTGCATCATGTCGGAGTTGACAAGGTACTCCGCCGTGACGCCGAACCGCCCGGAGGCGACCTGCTTGATCGCCGAGCGTTCGGGGTTCTTGCCGCCGCCGGGCAGCGGCAGATAGCGGTCGGACTCTTCGCCACCCTCGCCGGTGTTCGACTTACCGCCGATGGCGTTCATGGCGCGCGCCAGCGTGGTGTGCGCTTCGCGAGAGATCGAGCCGAACGACATCGCCCCGGTCGAGAAGCGCTTGACGATGTCGGCCGCCGGCATGACGTCTTCCAGCGCGACCTTCTTGCGACCGCTCTCTTCCGCCAGCTTGATCTTGAACAGGCCGCGGATGGCTTGCGCCCGCGCGGTCTCGCTGTCGATCTGCGCCGAATAGTCCTTGAACGTCTCCCACGAGCCCTGGCGCACGGCATGCTGCAAGGTGGCGACCGCGTCGGGTGACCACATGTGGGCCTCGCCGCGCATGCGGAAGAGATATTCGCCGCCAACCTCGAGGCTGTTGCGCAGCACCGGATCGTTGCCGAACCCGTCAGTGTGACGGCTGACAGTCTCGCCGGCAACCTCATCCAGCCCGACGCCTTCGATCAGCGTCGCCGTGCCGGTGAAATACTTCTCGACGAAGTCAGACTTCAGCCCGATGGCGTCAAAGATCTGCGCGCCGCAATAGGACTGGTAGGTCGAGATGCCCATCTTGGACATCACCTTGAGGATGCCCTTGCCGATCGACTTGATGTAGCGGGAGACGACTTCATAGGCGTCGACCTCGGCCGGCAGTTCGCCGCGCTTGTGCATGTCGAGCAGCGTGTCGAAGGCGAGATAGGGATTGATCGCTTCGGCACCGTAGCCGGCGAGACAGCAGAAATGATGCACCTCGCGCGGCTCCCCGGATTCCACGACGAGACCGACCGACGTGCGCAATCCCTTGCGGATCAGGTGATGATGCACCGCGGCCGTTGCGAGAAGCGCGGGGATGGCTATACGGTCCGGTCCGACCTGGCGATCGGACAGGATGATGATGTTGTAGCCGCCGGCGACTGCGGCTTCCGAGCGCTCGCACAGGCGTTCGACTGCGCCCTGCATGCCGGCCGCGCCCTCGTTCGACCCGTAGGTGATGTCGATCGTCTTGGTGTCGAAGCGGTCCTCGGTGTGGCCGATGGAGCGGATCTTTTCCAGATCGCCATTGGTCAGGATCGGCTGGCGCACCTCGAGCCGCTTGCGGCGCGAATTGCCGACCAGGTCGAAGATGTTCGGCCGCGGACCGATGAACGAGACCAGGCTCATCACCAGCTCCTCGCGGATCGGATCGATCGGTGGATTGGTGACCTGGGCGAAGTTCTGCTTGAAATAGGTGTAGAGCAGCTTCGACTTGTCCGACATCGCCGAGATCGGCGTGTCGGTGCCCATCGAACCTACCGCTTCCTGGCCGGTGGTGGCCATTGGCGACATCAAAAGCTTGGTGTCTTCCTGGCTGTAGCCAAACGCCTGCTGGCGATCGAGCAGGCTGACATCCTTGCGCAGCGCACGCGGCTCGACCGGCTTCAGATCTTCCAGGATGAGCTGCGTGTTGGCGAGCCAGCTCTTGTAGGGGTGCTTGGTCGCGATCTCCGACTTGATCTCCTCGTCGGAGATGATGCGGCCCTTTTCCAGGTCGATCAAAAGCATGCGACCGGGCTGCAGCCGCCACTTCTTGACGATCCGCTCCTCCGGCACCGGCAGCACGCCGGCTTCGGAAGCCATGATGACACGGTCATCATCGGTGACGATGTAGCGCGCCGGGCGCAAGCCATTGCGGTCCAGCGTGGCGCCGATCTGACGGCCATCGGTGAACACGACCGCCGCCGGCCCGTCCCACGGTTCCATCAGCGCGGCGTGGTATTCATAGAAGGCCTTGCGGTCTTGATCCATCAGCTTGTTGCCGGCCCAGGCTTCCGGGATCAGCATCATCATGGCGTGGCTGAGGCTGTAGCCGCCCTGGAACAGGAATTCGAGCGCATTGTCGAAGCATGCGGTGTCGGACTGGCCTTCGTAGGAGATCGGCCAAAGCTTCGAGATGTTGTTGCCGAACAGCTCGGAATCGACCGACGCCTGGCGCGCCGCCATCCAGTTGTTGTTGCCGCGCACGGTGTTGATCTCGCCATTGTGCGCGACCATGCGGTAGGGATGCGCCAGCTTCCACGACGGAAAGGTGTTGGTCGAGAAGCGCTGGTGGACGAGGATCAGCGCGGTCTCAAAACGCGGATCGATGAGATCCTTGTAATAGGCCCCGACCTGATAGGCCAGGAACATGCCCTTGTAGACGATGGTGCGCGCCGACAGCGACACGCAATAGGAACCGATGTCCTTGTTGTCGTTCTCGGCGTAGATGCGGCCCGATATGACCTTGCGCAGCAGATAGAGCCTGGCCTCGTACTCCTCGTCGTCGGTAATGTCGGCTGTGCGGCCGATGAAGACCTGCCGATGGAACGGCTCGGATGCCACGATGTTGGGAGCCTTCGACAGGGACGAGTTGTGGACAGGCACGTCACGGAACCCGATCAGCGGCAGGCCCTCGGACTGCGCCGATTCGGCGATGATGTCCTCGATATGGGCGCGCAATGCTGCGTCCTGCGGCATGAACCAGTGCCCGACGCCGTACTGACCCGTCGGCGGCAGGTCGATGCCCTGCGCGGCCATCTCCTCGCGGAAGAAACGATCTGGAATCTGCACCAGAACGCCGGCGCCGTCGCCCACCAGCGGATCGGCGCCGACCGCGCCGCGATGCGTCAGGTTCTCGAGCATCGCAAGGCCGTCCTTGACGATCCCGTGCGACTTCACGCCCTTCATGTTGACGATGAAGCCGACGCCGCAGGCATCGTGCTCGTTGCGCGGATCGTAGAGGCCCTGCGCGGCGAAACCGTTGGCGGTGTGCCCTACGTTGGTCAGGGACGTATTTTTGACGGTAGCCGCTTTCGTCTGCGCGGCCTGGCCGTTGATCGCAGATAGCGTCAATTCCGTCATCGTCCTGTCCTCCGTTCCCAGCCCTTCAGGCGCTGGTTTGCCTCGGGAAGCGCATAGCTTCCCCTTCATCATTGCTGCACGTCTTGCGAAATCCTTGCCGAACCATGCGGCTTACCGCCCGGTTCGTATCCGGTATCGTACAGGCCAGAGCCGAGCCGTCTACCCGTCGCTCGCGGCAACGGCCGGAGTGGCCCAAATGATACGCCAATCCAGCCTGATTTGTGCGACAAAATAAGACAGCACTACTGTCCTAAATTTTTATGACAGAAATCCCAGACCCACACAAGACCGATTCACAAAAATGTTGGTCAATTCGCGACATAAAATTTCGCGCGGGTTGGGTAGAAACGTAACCTTCAGTCGCCACCCCCACCGCCTGGCTTGGCTGGCTTTACCGCTTTTCCAGCGCTTGGCCCTTGCGCGTCAAACCCCAAAGCAGCCATGGTCCGCCCGTTTTTCAAACCAGATACGGACCTCTCAATGTTCTTTGCATCCGACAACTGGGCGGGCGTCCATCCCGACATCTCGGCCAATCTGTCCCGGCACGCCACGGGCATCGCGACCGCCTATGGCGACGGCGAACTCGACCGCGCCGTCTACCGGCGCTTCAGCGAGATCTTCGAACGGGAGGTCGCGGTGTTCTTCGTCGCCACCGGCACGGCGGCCAACGCGCTCTCCATGGCGACATGCAATCGTATCGGCGGCGTCGCCTTCTGCCATTCCGAGGCGCATATGAACGTCGATGAATTCGGCGCCGCGGGTTTTTACACCGGTGGAGCGCGCATGTCGCCGGTCCCCGGACCGTTGGGGCGCATCAATCCGCAGGCTCTTGACCGCGCCATCACACGCTACTCGCAAGACCTCGCCCCCGCCGGCCAGCCGATGGCGGTGACGATCACCCAGGCGACCGAGGTCGGCACGGTCTACACCGTAGAGGATGTCAAAGCCGTGTCTGAGGTCGCTCGCCGCCACAAGCTGCCTCTGCACATGGACGGCGCGCGCTTCGCCAACGCCGTTGCTGCGACCGACATTTCGCCTGCGGAAATGACCTGGAAGAGCGGCGTCGATATCATCTCCTTCGGCGGCACCAAGAACGGCTGCTGGATGGCCGACGCGATCGTGGTCCTGAACCCCGACATCGGGCATGATCTGCGCCTGCTGCGCCAGCGCGCCGGACAGACCTTCTCGAAGGCGCGCTTCATCTCGGCCCAGTTCGAAGCCTATTTCACCGACGATCTCTGGCTGAGGATGGCGCGCCACGCCAACGCCATGGCCGCGCGGCTGGCCGAGACGATCGAAGACGCGCCGGCCGGCCGACTGGCCTGGCTGCCGCAGGCCAACGAGGTTTTCGCCATCCTTGACCGCGCCAGTGCCGAAAAGCTGCAGGCGGCCGGCGCCAAATTCTACGAATGGGGCGTACCCCAGGGCTTCGACGGCCACCTCGGCGACAATGAAGCGATCTACCGTTTCGTCGCCAGCTTCGCGACCACAACCGAAGAGGTCGACCACATCGGTCATTTGCTTATCGGGCCAGGAAACGGCTAGGCCAGAAAGGGCCGCACCAGCAGTTCCAGTCCAAGCAGGGTCAGGAAGATGAGGAACCAGCGCCGGAAGGTCGCCGGGCTGATCCGCTGCCTGAGCAGCTGGCCGAGCCACATGCCGAGCAAGGCCGGCGCCACGGCCAGCGCCGACGTCGCGATATGCTTGATCTCGAATGCGCCATGCGAGGCGAGGCCGACTGCCAGCGCAATGGTCGACACTGTGAAGGAAAGACCCAGCGCCTGGATCAGGTCGTCCCGGCTCAGCCCCAGCGCCTGGATGTAAGGCACCGCCGGCACCACGAACACGCCTGTGCCGCCGGTGACAAGGCCGGTTAGGAAGCCGATGGCCGGCGACCACCAGCGCTCCGCCTTGCTGGGAATGCTGAGCTGCCGCGCCAGCAGCGTGTAGGCGGCGTAGAGCACCAGAGCGGCACCAAGGCCGGCGGTCGTCCATTTGACGTTGTCGCTGGCCAGCAGCCTTGCCCCGACAACGGTGCCAATAAGGATGCCGGCCATCATCAGCCACAGCCGGCGCAGGATCGATACAAAGCTCGGGCCCGCGAACAGCTGCCATACATTGGTGACGAAGGACGGGACGATCAGCAGCGACGCCGCCGTGACCGGCAGCATGACGGTGCCGAGAAGCCCCATCGCCAGCGTCGGCAAGCCCATGCCGGTGACACCCTTGACGATGCCGGCCAGCAGGAAGGTGATGGCGATTGTGCCCGTCAGTGCCAGGGAAAAATCAGACATGCCGTCGATCCATTCGCAGGACGAAAACCTCGTTCAGCGGGGCTTGCCGCGAAAGGGCCAGTATCCTTGGTTGGGGATGGCACGGACATCAGGGCAAACAAAAAGCGGCGCCTTTCGGCGCCGCTTTCGTCTCGGGAGGAGACGGACTTGTCGTTCGAGATATCCGCGATTACGCGGCGGTCTTGGCCTCGATCTGCCTGGCCTTGGCCGAAGACGCGGTGATCGCGATCTTGCGCGGCTTCAGCTCCTCGGGGATGTTGCGCTTGAGGTCGACGAAGAGCAGGCCGTTCTTCAGCGTGGCGCCGATGACATCGACATGGTCGGCAAGCTGGAAGCGGCGCTCGAAGGCCCTCGAGGCGATACCGCGATAGAGCAGCTCGGAACCTTCGCCATTGCCCTCTTCCTTGCGCTCACCCTTCACGGTCAGCACATTGCGGTGGGCCTCGATGGAGATCTCGTCCTCCGAGAAGCCGGCAACCGCCATCGAGATGCGATAGGCGTCCTCGCCGGTGCGTTCGATGTTGTAGGGCGGGTAGGTCTGCGCGCTCTCAGGCTGGGCAAGCGAATCCAGTATGGTGAAGAGACGGTCGAAGCCGACGGTCGAGCGATAAAGCGGGGAAAAATCAACGTGACGCATGAGGTGTTCTCCTGTTGAGCAACATGGTTTGCGTTTGGCCGGTGCGAAACCCTTGAGCGGCGTTCCGGATGGGCCAGCGGTCCCGACATTGGCGACCGCATCCAACATTTGGGGAGCGCAAAAGCCCATTTCAAGATTTTTGCCGGACGGCGAATTCGCGCTTCGATGAACGGCAGATGAACCGCCGCTTCGGCGACCGTTCAGCCAGGCGGCGCTAGAGTGCGGCCAGGATCAAGAACAGGCGGCACCGATAAAGCGCCGCGACGAGGCCGAACCGGGTGTAACGTCCCTTCCTCCCGGATCGACAGAGGCCGGAAGCACGCCGCAGGCTGCTTCCGGCCTCATTCGTTGCCGGAAGGTCCTGCCTTCCCTCCAAGCGGAGGCCCTTTGCTTTTGCCACATTGGCGTCTATCACCGTGCCACGCCTCGCTGGCGCGACACGAAAAACGAAACGCCGAATGACGGACCTCTTCCACGAATTTCCTGGCAATCCGTCACCGGTAAACGCGGCAGGCGGTTACTTCACCACCCGCGACCGCAAGCGGATCCGCTATGGCCTCTTTGGCGCTGTAACCCGCCCGATCAAGGGAACGGTGGTGGTGCTGACCGGTCGCAACGAGTGCACCGAGAAATATTTCGAGACCATTCGCAACCTTACCGAAAGAGGCTTTGGCGTTGCCACCTTCGACTGGCGCGGCCAGGGTGGCTCCGACCGGCTGATCCGCGACCGGCAGCGCGGCTATGTCCGCAGCTTTCGAGAATACGCCAGCGACCTGGAACAGTTCTTCGAAGAGATCGTGCTGCCCGATTGCCGCGGGCCTTATTATATCCTGGCCCATTCAGCCGGTGCGGTGGTCGCCCTGCTTGCCTCGCCCTCGATGGTCAACCGGGTGCGGCGCATGGTGCTGATCGCCCCTTTTCTGACCTTGCCGGACCTCCCGGTGTCGATAACGACGGTTCGCCGCGTCTGCACACTGTTTTGCCTTCTGGGCCTCGGCCGGCTTTATGCCGCATGGGGACCGCGGCCGAAGCAGACCACCCCCTTCTCTGTCAACAAGGTGACATCGGATCCGGAACGCTACCGCCGCAACACGGGGATCTACGAAGCCCATCCGCAATTGTCGCTTGGCGGCCCGACGATCCGCTGGCTGAAAGCCGCCGCCGAAGCTTCCGAAGCCGTAAGCGATCCGGATTTTGTCGCCGCGATCCAGGTCCCCATGCTGGTGATCGCCGCCGGCGCCGACAAAGTCGTTTCGACCAAGGCGGTGGAGGCCTACGCCAGGCGTCTGCGCCTCGGCTCGCTGCTGATGATCGACGGCGCGCAGCATGAAATCCTGCAGGAGGCAGACATGTACCGCGAGCAATTCCTCGCCGCCTTCGATGCCTTCATCCCAGGCACCGGCGACGACGTCTGAGCGCTAGCAATCTGCAGGCGCGGTCCGTTGGAGATCAGGCCTGGCGCGCGAATTCCATGATCCAGTTGGTTTCCCAGGTCTTGCCGCCATCCGGCGAAAAGGCCTGCTCCCAGCGCGCAGACTTTTCGGTGATCCCCGACCAGAGGAAGCGGACTCGGATCGGACGCCCTTCGAAGACGTCGTCGCACAGGAACGTGCCGACGCCGTCCTCGAACGACCCGCGCATCGGCACGTCGATGGTCAGTGGATTGCGGCCGTCGATCCACCAGATCGACCACTGCTTCGTCGCCGGATCGAAGGTCCGTACCGTGGCGGCACGGTAGGCGCCGCCGGGCAATTCAATTACATTGTCGTCGACATTGCCGAGCCCGCCGAGGATCGGGCGCACGTCACACGTTCCGCCAAACATGTCCCAGTTGGTATCATCAGCCAGCCGCGTGCGCAGCCGTCGATGGCTGACCGCCCAGCGTCCGTGGAAGAAATCGAAATCGGTTCGGCCGTCCGCCGGCTTCTTGTCTGGACGGCTGGCTGTTGACTGCGTCTGCATGTGCGATCCTCCCTCAAGTGAGACCCTTCTATAGCGGAAGGATACTGACACCTGCCTGTCAGGAGGATTGCGCAATTGGATTTGGCGGCTGCCTGTTTGGTCGCCGCGCCAAGGGTTCGTCGAGATTCAGGTCAGGCCGGCATCACCTGAATATCGACGGACCCTAGCCGCGCAGTGCTGCCATCGCCGCGGCATGCAGTTCCGGCGTCGCCGCTGCCAGTATGTCGCCGCCCTTTTCCGCCGGTCCGCCGTCGAAGGTGGTGACTATGCCGCCGGCCTTTTCGATGATCGGGATCAGCGCCACGATGTCGTAGGGCTTCAGCCCGGGATCGGCGACGATGTCGACGCTTCCCGCCGCGACCATGGCGAAGGCATAGCAATCGGTGCCGTAGCGGGCGAGTTGGACCTGCTTTTCGAACTGGTCGTAGCGGGTGCGCGCCTCGCCCTTGAACAGTGCCGGCGTGGTGGTGAACAGCGTCGCTTTGCTGAGCTCCGTCGTCCTGCGCGTCGCAAGCTTGCGCGGCCCGCCCGGCCCCTCATAGTGGGAGCCGGAGGCGTTGGCGTAGAACAGCTCGCCGGTGAAGGGCTGCGACATCAGGCCGGCGACGGCATCGCCGTCGACCGTGAACCCGACCAGCGTTCCCCAGACCGGCAGGCCGGAGATGAAGGCGCGCGTGCCATCGATCGGATCGATCACCCAGACATGCCTGCTGGAGATGTTCTCGCTGCCATGCTCCTCGCCCAAAATGCCATGATCGGGATATTCCGCCGATATCAGCGCCCGGATCACCCGCTCGGCCTCGCGGTCGGCCTCGGTGACCGGGTCGAAGCCGCCCGCCTCCTTGTTGGCGACGGCGCCTCGGCTACGAAAGCGCGGCAACGTCTCGGCGGCGGCGGCATCCGCGACGCGCCGCATGAAATCGATGCTGATGTCCAACTGATTCTCCCGCGTTGCAGCATGTCGTCATTGCCGGTGATTTCGCGCCGGAGCAAGGGCTTGGGAGCCCTCCGGCGTCACGAACACTGTTGCCCGAATGTCACGCAAGCGTCATCGAAACGCAATTTCCACTTCATAGTGAATTAAAAAAGCCGTAAGTCGGTTGACATTTGTGCAGCGCACAATAGATTTGTTCTCGGACAGGTCTTCCTGTCCATGCCCTCCTTGGGCGTTTCCTCCCTAGACTTCGACCGTGTCGTGCAAACGATGCGGTCTTTTTTTGGCCGCGACACCGGCGCGCGGCGTTGACCTGTGCTGCCTGGCGCCAAACCTATTCGGCGGCCAGCGGCAGGTCGATGAAATGGTGATCTGGCATCGCCATCAGGTCGGCCGAGAACCGCGCCAGATCGTCGGCAAGCGCATCGAAGCCGGCGGATTTCTGGAACGTCCGCTCATTCATGTAAAGCCCGCGATTGACCTCGATCTGCAGCGCGTGGAGATGGCGCGCAGGCCGGCCGTAATGCTCGGTGATGAAGCCGCCAGCATAGGGCTTGTTGTGGGCGACGGTATAGCCCATGCCGGTGAGCAGGCCGATCGCCGTCTCGGTCAAGGCGGCCGTGGCGGAGATGCCGAACCGGTCGCCTACGATAAAGTCCGGCCGCACCCCATTGTCGCCGACCCTGATGCTGGCGGGCATTGAGTGGCAGTCGATCAGCACGGCATAGCCGAACCGCGCATGGGTCTTGGTCAGAAGCCGCTTCAGCGTCTCGTGATAGGGTTTGTACACGGTCTCGATACGCGCCACGGCCTCGGCCAGCGGCAGGCGGCCGGAATAGATGTCGAGCCCCTCCCCCACCAGCTTCGGCACGGTGCCAAGTCCGCCCGCCACCCGCGCCGAGCGGATGTTGCAGAAGGACGGCACCGGTTCGGCGAACATGCGCGGGTCAAGTTCCCAGGGCTCTCGATTGACGTCGAGATAGGCGCGCGGGAAATTCGCCGCCAGCATCGGCGCGCCAAGCGCTACGGCGCCGCCGAACAGTTCCTCGACATAGCAATCCTCGGACCGGCGGATGGCGTTGCGGTCGAGCCGCGCCATGGCCAGGAAGCGGTCGGGATAGTAGCGGCCGCTATGCGGCGAGTTGAAGAGGAAGGGAACGCGCTGCTCGGCGCCCGATCGGATTTCGAAGGGTGGAACGACCGAAAAATCCTCGGCTGCCGTCTTCAATTTGTGCGAACCCGGAAACAGCACTGCATCATGATTTGAAAGTGCCATCTCGCCGGCCGCATGTCCAGCATTTCAGCACCCTGACGGCTCAGCCAAAGTCGGGATAATGCTGCCATCGTTCACTTGATGTTTACCGTCACCTCCTCATATACAGGATGGTTAACGGGCTTGCCCGGCGCCAATGTCGGGGCGGGTGATTCGGACGGGATATGATGGCACGCATTCTGCTGGCGGAAGACGACGACGATATGCGCCGGTTCCTCGTCAAGGCGCTGGAGCGAGCCGGCTACCAGGTGAGCGATTTCGACAATGGCGCCAGTGCCTATGAGCGGCTGCGCGAGGAGCCTTTCTCGCTACTGCTGACCGATATCGTCATGCCCGAGATGGACGGCATCGAGCTTGCCCGCCGCGCAACGGAGATCGATCCCGACCTCAAGGTCATGTTCATCACCGGTTTCGCCGCCGTTGCGCTCAATCCGGATTCAAAGGCCCCGAAGGACGCCAAGGTCCTGTCGAAGCCGTTCCACCTGCGCGACCTCGTCAATGAGGTCGAAAAGATGCTGCAGGCCGCCTGAAGCACTTCCGGCTCGATCCCGGCGCCTCCTCGGCGGCGCGACAAAACGAGCCTTTCTTTCCCTTTTCGACCTATTGACGCGCTGGATCAAAAGTGGTGTATGCGCGGCTTCGGATGGGCGTGTAGCTCAGCGGGAGAGCACTGCATTGACATTGCAGGGGTCACAGGTTCAATCCCTGTCACGCCCACCATCCAGACAAGCCTACGTGCTTCCCTTGTCGTGCTTCACTGCGCTCCGCACTCCCGAAAAGACTGAATAAATTCAGCTGCTTACGCAGTCTATGATCTTTTCTAGAGCTACACAAGCCATCCGAAGCCGCGCATAGACAGTCAGACACGACACCAAAGGAGACGACAGGCAGGGGCAATGAACTGTGCCAGCAGTGTGCCAACCGCCTTCGAACGCTCCCACAGGCACCCCCACCTAGGGGTACAGGGGGGACGCACCCGGTCCCGAGCATTAGGTATGGCCATCTGAAATTTTCTCACAGAAATTCTGGGAGTTTCACCGGGGGGAATTCTCTGGGCTATCGACAAACAAAAAAGCCAAGGGCGGTCCCTACTATTGGAATCCGGAATATCGGTTTGGCTTTCGGACTTGTCTAATTGCTTTGGTCGATAGCTCTTGCCCAATGCGTCTGGGCTATTGATTCACTTGTCGGACTCCGCCAGTCGGTTCGATCAAGCGTAGCCCGCCGGTGGCGGGTGACAACAGTTTGATAAGGTGAGTCCAATGTCCAGAGTTATTGAGCAGGAGTCATTGGAGAGACCATAAGGGATATGACCAATATATTATGTCGAATTCCAATAGCTTTGGTTCCAATAGTAGGGAATTTAATTGTATGAAGAACCTATAAAGGAACCCTATATGAGTTGATCATACATTTAATTGTTATTTTGTCTGGCCTCGAAGGAACCAAGGGAATTACCGCTGCGGTCATACATTTATCGGTAGGCGTCTTATGAACCGGCTGCCACCGCCACGACCTCGCGTCGATACGTACTCCCAACCGATATGCTTCAGCGCAATCTGGAAGCCCTTGTGGCCGACGATGTCTTTCAGGAAATTAGGCCGACTGACCCCGATCTCCTCCATGACCTCTGAAGCGTCAATCTCGGTTCTCCCGTCTTGCTCGGCTCTTTTCAGTAGCTCAATCGTCTGGCCGACCTTGCCGCCTAACTGTTTCTCGGCATGGGAAGGCACCCAATCGATAACCTCCGAATCGGGGAAGATCACCGAAAGCTGTTCCCTCGGGAATCCGTTCCCCCGGTCTGTCGAGAAGACGACATAAAGCTTGCACCCTTCGGGACATCCACCGTTGACCGTCTTGCGTATCGATCCACGACAAGCGGCCTGAAAGATATGGTGTGAAATCTCCCCGATCCGAGTTGCCCTGAAATCATCGTCCGAGAAATCATCCTCGACAGAAGCCTTCTTCGCTCCCCTGCCGGTCGCTTCATATTGAGCCACGTTGTATTGGAGTATCCCGGCCAGGATGACGTGCTTGCAATCCTTGAACTCGTTCGTCGCCGTATGCCGTCCCCAATTGACGAACTGGACCCCTCTATCCGGCCCGACACGCTCCGACACTTCAGCAATCATGTCGGACTCACCACGGCAAAGCTTCTCGGCTCCACGATGGGTGTATGTCTTCGGCTTGTGATAGACGACTAGGACGCCTTCATCATCCGGCAGCGACTTGATGACCTCCGCTATCCCGTCAGCAAGGGAATGGACGCTCACGGTTGCGATATGCCGTCTTCCCTGCACCTTGGTCCCAATGGTGGATCGTCAGCCCCTGATATGATTTGGGAGGCGAGTAGAGCTTCTGCAATCCGCCCCTGTGTTCCTCCCAAAATCCATACGTCTTTCGAAGTCCTCCGGACGCATCGAGGATGAGCAGCGGAGTCATGTCAGGCGGCAGAATGTCTTCGTAATCGAGACCAACCGCCCCGTTCAGATTGTCCTTTCTAACCCGGACGACACGTCCTGAGAGAGAATGGAGCGCTTCAGCGGTATCCTTGTCCCGACCGGTGAAATAGCCCCTGAAGTCGTCATGGCTGAGATTCTCACGGTCGATATCCGGCATAGTGATCCGGTCACCGTCATGTTTGCCAAGCGAGATAGCGAACTCTTCAATCGAGGCTGCCAACTCAGGCTTCTTGGGTCGAAGGTCCCTCAAAATTCCAAGGAGCGAATCTTTGTCGAGCGTCAGCGCTGTCGACGGGAGAATGGCTTCGTCCCAGACTTTGACCTTCCGGACCTTGCCCTTGTAATGGAGCTGCTTCATTCCGGCAAAGAGCGTCCCGTTCTTCGAATAGCCCTCAAGGCGGTTCTGTGTCGTGAATAGGACTCGGGCATCTTCCGGTGTTGGATTGCCGAGTGCGTTTATTCCTTCGTCCGACGTCAGGACCCCGACGTCTTTCTTATCAAGCCCCATCGCCTCAATCAGCGCCTTGATCTCCTCCAGCCGAGACAAGAAGTAGATCACGCCATCGCCTTTGAACCTTTCATCAGCGAGAAATGCCTTCGTCGCTTCAATGGCAATTGTGGTCTTGCCCATCCCCGGAGAAAGTGACGACATAAACCGTTTGGGGATATCTGCCTCCTCGGCCATCGCTTCAAAGAGGTCCGCAATTTCTTTCAGCCCCAGCCAATGTTCGTCAGACGGCGAATGGTCGAATTCGGGGGAGGAGAATTTCTCCCGTGCCGTCTTGATTGCACGGCTCGCCAGCGGCCCAGAGGTCCCATCCTCCAGCAACGCCGCAAGGGCATTGAACGAGCCTTCCTCGGAGGTCCCATCAGGGACAGAGCCCTTGGGCTCTCCAGGCACCCCCAACATGTCAGCCACGCTGCTGAATGAAGTCGTTAGAGTTATAGCCAATGCGGTATTCCCTTCAGTTCTTCCAAGCTTCGCTTGTCGAAGCGATCATACGGCTCAGCTAGTTCATCCGGCTGTCGATCCCTGATGAGGGAAACCACTCGAAGCGCCACCTTGTCCCAGTTCTTGCCAGCCAGGAATCTAGCACCCTCGACAAGCTCCTTGAACGTCTCGTAAGACCTGAAGTCCCGCCCCCTCTTGCGAAGGACATACCGGTAACTTCTAGGCTCAACGACAGGCACCCTCATGTCGGCTGATCCTCTCTGAGATGCACCCTCAAGCCAGACGATCCTCCGCAGCACGACAGACCAGACTTCATCAATCTTCACTTCGACAGAGGACTGGCTCATGCTGCCACCTCTGCGTTAATTACTTTCCGAAGGAGCTTCGTATCGAACGGCTGACGCTGTCCTGACGGACGAAAGCGACCTCCCATAAGATCAACCGGAAAATCTGTCTTTTTAAGGAGGCTAGACCCCGTTTTTACCTCGGGTAATGTATTGTTTTCATTAGATAATTTTTGATGCTTGCACGGCTTCCCGGCACTACCCCCCTCTGTGGCCTCTGGGACGCTAAAATCAGCCACGTTTACACGGCTTCTCTGACGCTCCAGACGCTTATAACGGGCAAGATGTCGGGGATCATCTGAGGTACGTCCCGCACGCTTCGCTCTAGCCTTTGAGTTGACCCCTTCTGAAATGAAGGATCAAAGTCTGCGGTCAGACAATGAAGGCCACGGGGTCAGATGGCAAAATGAGGTCGAATAAAAATACCCTATCCTCAACTATATCTTCTCACGAATCATGGTAAAAGTCAAGAGCAAGATCAAGCATATTTTACATATCTACTATAAGTTATTGCAATCATTACTTAATTTATTTTCAGTACAGTTAAAAATCATAGGATGTATGCCACAATAATAAAGTATAATCTCCAGAATAAACCACGACCTCGGATAAGCTATTGGAATTTATGCGGAATGTTTGTCACGCCCATTGAAATTGTTCACTTTTGCTTTGTCAGTTCATACTCCCGATCAAGCTTTATAACGGCTTCGCTGGCACGCTCGATCCTCTTAGACAAGTCGGAAATATCTTTTGGGGTCACGGCTTTTGTGATCGACAAAATCAATTGCTTTTGTCTCGACTGCACATTCACAATCTTGGGAGTTATTTGCATCCGGCGGACTGACCCGTCTTGAGGTAAATCAGTCCAAAAATCGTGGATCATACGATTCCGTTCGGGGCGAATACCTTCATCGATCTCACGTAGAGTCTGTTGAAGGCGGTCATACCAGTCGTCGCTCGGCTTGTGTTTGAACCCTATCGCCAGCAATGCCCGAACCTTCTCCCTGAATTCCATCAGGCCCAGCAAAGTGTTTTTGGTCGTGGGATCAGCGATGCCAGTCAACGTGTTGAGCAGCAACGTCACGTCCAAATTCCAGGCTGCTCCAAAGGACGCAGAGTTTCCCTAGACGGTTTGCGTGGACCCGGAATTTCTTGGATCGGTTTTGAACGTACGATCGAGTGACATCGTGAACCATGTCAGCCCCCAAAGACGAAGATCAAGATAGGCGTTTTGAATACGACGCCAAAGGGCAGAAGCCTAGTGTCAGGCGGGACCTCTGTGCCTTAGGCTCGACAACAAAAATGATAGGTCCGGAGGACTACGAAGGGCGCAGCCCGAGCAAGGTCTCTCGCGCGTGCGCGTAAGAGATTCTCTTAGCTAAGAGGTTCTCTTGGTACCTAGAGGTTTTTCTAATTGCTTTGGTACCAAGAGGTTCTCTTAGCAACTGAATCTCTTAGAGCCCTGTTCCGTAGGACCTGAATCTCCCAGTTCCCCTCGATAGCCTTCTTTCCAGTACGGGAGGGGGTCTACAGCGTGACGGAGGGGTCGGGAGGTAGAATGTGGCACGGAACAAAGAAAACCCCTGTAAGGTGCCAAGGAGACCTAAGCAGGGGCTATCGTCTGAAAAGCCTTAAAGGACCGCAAGGTCCGAATCGCGTCGGAGATTCTAAGGGGTGTGTCCGAGAGGGCGGGTTATGGCCATTCATTCCGGTCGACATGTGACGGCGAGGTAATGACCTGTAGATTTGTCAAAACCGCAGGTGTGACACTTCCAGTAAGTCAGGCCCTCGGATTCGCCGAGGTTGTGCAGCAGAGATTTAGTGCCCTTCTGATAGCAGTCTGCGCATATCTCGTGGGGCGGTTCGCCATTCTCCATGCCGGGCTTCAGGCGATATATGAGGATGCCAGGGGGAAATTTCCGAAGCTCGTAGCGCTTCTTCTCTGCCTCCCAAGTCTCGAAGCTTTTAACCTGTGCTTCTAACTCGCTTATGCGATGAGTCAGCGTCGAATACGCCGCTTGAGCCGCCAAGATTCTATCTTGCAAATCCATGACAGCCATATTTCGTGTGTTCGCGGCGTCCATCTCCTTGAGCGCCTTCGCCATGTCGAACATTGTTTTGAAAGCGCCAACGCCAGCAATCGTCTCTGCGACAACCATAAAATAGCCTCCTAATCTAAGGGAGACCCTACTTGTTCATTCAGAGATTGAGGAGTCTTTTCGGCTCTTTGTGGTAGTGCCTCGTTTCTGTATATTTTGGCGTTGGAAAAACAAGGGAGATTTGGATGGCTGCCAGTTCGATTCTGCCAAAGTACGTGCGAAGCCTGTCATACGATGCAAAGACCCGGACGGGCATCCTAATGATGGAGCCCTATACGAATTGCGATTTTGAGGAATGCACGTCGTTGTTCGAACGGATAGACCGGAAGGTAGCGGCGATACACACGTTCTCTGGGGCAGAGCGTGACACGTCATACATCCGGGTCGGTCGGTCCGCAGGCTGGTCGGCGAAGCGAGGTGACGTATAGCATCTATGGTGCAAGGTGAAGAAGCGGCCGAAGACTGGTGCAAGGGTCTGGCGAAGTCGAGTGTTACTTCGAATGGCCTTGCAGAGTAAGAAACGTATAAATTTCAATCAGTTAGCTCTCTTCTGGGTGGCGCGTCAATCCGTGTGATCTCTTGACCTCCCGTCAGCTTCGTCCGCGACCCACCAGAAAGCTTCGCTCTGACGGTATCCTGATTGGCATGGGAGTACCGCATTAGCTGAGCAAGCGTCCTGTGGCCTGAGATCGACGCGACTTCGGGGACCGTAAGACCGAGTTCAAACAGCCTCGAAACAGCTTCGTGACGGAGGTCATGGAAATGGAGGTCCTGAAGCTTTGCCCTCTCGGTAAGCCTGTCCCAACTCTGCCTTAGAGCGACTGGCGTGATAGGAAAGGCGAGATCGATTGGCTTGGCATCGTCTGGTCGGATTGTTGTGAGGATTGACATCGCATCGTCAGTCAGGGGGATCACCCGTTTGTAGCCGTTCTTCGTCTCTAGGATCGTCGCTGAGCCCCTTTCAAGATCGATGTCACGCCAACGAAGGGAAAGGATTTCTCCCCGTCTCATGGCCGTCTCTATGGCGAACAGGATGATAGGTAGGACGTATCGATTTCTGGTCTTCTTGGCCGCTGTGACCAACCTCGCTCCTTCACCATCCCTAAGCCGTCGCTCCCGCCTTTGGTCGACGACACGGAGCTTCAAACCATCCATAGGGTTCCCACGAAGCGGAATCTCCCATTCGACAGCCGCATGACGGAACATGTTGTTTACCGGAGCGAGTTGCCGCTTCAGAGATTTCGCTGTGATCTTGGGTGATCCGTCAGCCTTTCGATCCTTCAGCCTTTCGTCGCGATAGGCCGCGAAGTCACTTGGTCGAAGCTCGGACAGCACTTTTCGACAAATCGAATGACGGAGGAAACTGTTCAGGACGATTGTCTCGACATCTCCTCCCCTCTTTGTCGGTACGACTTCGTCACGGTATCGGGTGACAAGATCAGCCAGAGTGATGTCTTTCAGCGTCTTCCGGCAGGGAGCAAGCTCTTGCCTGTCTATCTGTCCCTCGATCAGCCTTGCCCATTCCGTCGCGTCTGAGCGCTTGGTGAATGACTTCGTCCTAGTCGCGAAACCAATCCTTCTGACTTGGACGTGATATCTCTGTCCCCGTTTGCGTATGCTAGCCATTTTAGACCCTTCCTGTGCCAAGAGTGTGCCAGCAGCAGAATCGAGGTCTCTTCGGGGAAGTCAGACGAGAGCTAAGTACCTATAACTCTTACGTCTTTCGTCGTCGTCAGTTCGCCATGAAGGCGGGAGAGCACTGCATTGACATTGCAGGGGTCACAGGTTCAATCCCTGTCACGCCCACCATCCAGACAAGCCGTATCGCATCTCGCCACACCTGAGGCCCGTCCCGGTGGGGAGTAAGGCAATAGGGCCCGTAGGCAATTGGTGCCGCTCGTCCTCCCTTACTCCCGGATCGCCCTACTTCACTGCGGTCGCGGATCGGGCCTGTTGTCGTGCTTGTCGCCGTTCTTGCCTTCCCGGCACGGCGCGTCGCCGATGCCGCAGCATTTGGCATTGTGGGTGACACCAGGCTTTGTCTTGTCGCAATCTCTTGGCGCCGTCGTCTGACAGCCCGCCAGCACCGAGACGGCAATGGCGGCAAGCACGACGTTTCTTGATCGAATAAACATGGATGTTCTCCTTGATGAACCACGTTGTTACGCAGCGCTTGGTCGCGTCGCGCGATGGATTGGTTCAAAGGAACCGAAAAATAACTCGAGAAACTTTCCCGAAGTGCGAACCACAAACGCACCGATGCCACCCGGGCCGCATTGAGCCGTGACGCACGACGTGCAAAAGGCTAGGAGACGACCAAGGGGTCGGGGGAAGACGCGGAGATGCGACAATCGGATGGTCCGTGATGACATGTGACCGCCCCCGCGTGCTCCCTGGCGGACAGCCATGACCCCAGTTCCGGCCGAGCGGCGGTCCACCTGGCAACGAATACTCCTCGAGCTCGAGCGGTCGAAAAAGCATCTCAAGTCGCCGCTCACGAGCCTTGGCGGGGTGCTGGTTTCAGCGAAACGCAAGCTCGAACACCGGCATACGGTGAGGCTGCGTATAAAGGCGGCGCGTGACGGCTACGCGGCGTCGCCGATTTCGCGCCTGAAGGACAGCTTCATGCTTGTCCGCATCATCGGCAATGACCTCGAGCCGCGACACCGCAAGGGCCAATCATACGACAACGCCCGGTTCATCCTGGACAACGAACCCGCCTTCCCGGACTGCGAGAAATTCTGGATCGTCAACCGGATAACGGACCCCGAGGAAGAGGCCCGCATCATCGGCCTGCTGGAAAGCCGGAACCAGGACTTCCACAGGATCCCTTTCGACCTCGATGCCTATCGCCAAATTCCCTGGAACATGGACGAACTGGCCACGGGCCTGTTCAGGTCTTCGGACAGCGTCCGAATGGCCGAGCCGAATGCCGCGCGTTATGAAACGCACATCCGGCGCGGCAAGAACCTCTATGTGATGAACAACAACGGCGCGCGCAACACGGCTCTTGAGATCGCCCGCGGGCGGGCGAAGTGGCTGATGCCGTGGGACGGCAACAGCTACCTGACGCTGTCGGCCTACCAGCAGATCCGGGCGGCAATCGGAGAAAACCCGCATTTCCACTATGTCGTGGTACCGATGGCGCGCATCGTCGACAACGCACTTCTGCTCGACGCGGCCTTCAAGCCGCAGGCAAGCGAAGAGCCGCAAATCATATTTCGAACCGATACGACCGAACTGTTCGACGAAAACTATCCCTATGGACGCCGGCCGAAGGTCGAAATGCTGTGGCGGCTTGGCGTTCCCGGGCAGTGGGACCGGTTCCGCGACGACCGGTGGGATTTCCCGCGTCGGCCCCTCTCGCCCACCGCTGGACTTTTCCAGAATGCCGGCTGGGTCGCGCGCCTGGATTCAGGGCGCTCGCATCTTGAAATCGGCAAGGCGGGCTTCCTCGCCCGCTGGAGCAGCCGCGACGAGGCGATCATCGACATGCTCGACCGCTGTGACGCGAGGGCGGTCTCTGCCAGGCTCGATCCGTCGCGCCTGGCCTTCTACGACGAAGACGCGCTCACCGCCGCCTCCAGAAAGGACGCCGATCTTCAGCGGCATTTGCGGATCTGCGCCGACCAGGCGCTGACCCGCGGTCCGTTCAGCGTGACGGACAAGACCGGCACCGCACCAAGCGGCGATCCGCACGACTATTTCCAGCCGGCGCCCTATTGGTGGCCTGATCCACACAAGCCTGGCGGACTTCCCTTTGTCTGGCGCGACGGCCAACGCGCACCCGGCACCACAATGTATGAAGCGGGCAGCGAAGCCTACGATCGTACGCGCCTGCAGCGATTGCTGGACGATACCACCGTGCTTGCCCTGGCGGCGACCGTGCTTGGCGAACGGCACTATGCCGGCCACGCCGCCGGGCTCGTCCGCACATGGTTCATCGATCCCGCGACAAGAATGAACCCGCATATGCGCTACGCGCAGGTGCGGTTCGGTCACGACGACAACGAAGGGAACGGGCAAGGTATCATCGAGCTCAAGGATCTCTATTTCTTCCTCGACGCGGTTCGTCTGATCGAACGCGCCGGCGTATTGGACGCAAGTGAAGGGGAAGCATTCAGATCCTGGCTTGGTTCATACCGCCAATGGCTGGACACGGCGCCGGCCGCGGTGGCGGCGTCCAAGCGCCTCAACAACCACGGTGTGTTCTTTGACCTGCAGCGGGCGTCGATCGCCGCATTCCTGGGGGAAAGCGCAACGCTGGCCGGCATCGGCCGTCGCGCCAGGGAGAGACTGACGGATCAGATCGCGCCCGACGGATCGCTGCCGAGGGAATTGTCGCGCACCCGCCCCAGACACTACACGCTGTTTACCTTGCAGGGCTGGACGACGCTGGCGCGCGTCCAGTCCTCGGTCGGCGACGATATTTGGCAGCATCGTGCCGGCGGAGGACCGGGGCTGGTCCGTGCCTTGCGCTGGCTGGCGGCGAATATCGACAGCCATCACACCACGCCGATGGATGCGATCGATCCGCACCGGCTTTGGCCGCTATTGCTCGATCTTGCGCACCACGATCCCGAAGCAGCGATCCCCAACGCCGAGGCGCAGACCGTCACGCCCGTCTTCCACCCGGACGAAGGCATCGCTCCGTTCTGGATGTGGAGAAGGGCCTAAGCAATTCCAGGAAAAGTGCGTAGCTGTTCCGTCCGGAATTGCGCAAAACAAACAGTCAGATTCTCAGATCTGCTTTCCAGAGCCGTGACCGCAGCTTCGAGAGGAGACGGCCGCCCAGACCGTCATCTCTCGTGGCTGCAATCAGCGTCGATCGGGGTTCAGACCGCGCCGAGGCGGACATCACCCTTCTCAACATGCTGGAGAAACCACGCATAGGTCTGTTCCAATCCACTGCGAAGCGAGTAGCCCGGACGCCATCCCGTGGCAAACAGGCGCGACACATCCAACAGCTTGCGCGGCGTGCCATCCGGCTTCGTCGGATCGAATGCGATCGCTGCTTCCGCGCCGACGACGGATACGATGGTGCGGGCCAGATCCGCAATGCTGATGTCCTCTCCCGAGCCGACATTGACATGGCTGTCTCCGGCATAATTTTTCAGAAGCCAGACCAGGGCGTCGGCGGCGTCGTCGACATGCAGGAACTCGCGCATCGGCGTGCCCGATCCCCAGACCTCCAGGGTCTTGCCGCCTGTGCGCCTGGCCTCATGCGCCTTGCGCATCAGCGCCGGCACGACGTGGCTGGTCGAGAGGTCGAAATTGTCGCCCGGACCATAAAGATTGGCCGGCATCGCCGAAATGTAATCGACGCCATACTGGCGACGGTAGGCCTGGGCGAGTTTCAGCCCGGCGATCTTGGCGACCGCATACCATTCATTGGTCGGCTCGAGCGGGCCGGTCAGCAGCGCGTCTTCGGGGATCGGCTGCGGCGCGAGCTTCGGATAGATGCAGGACGAGCCAAGAAACAGGAGTTTCTCCACTCCATTGCGAAAGGCGGCCTCGATGACGTTGGTCTGCAGGACGAGATTTTCATGCAGGAAATCGACCGGGAACCTGTCATTGGCCAGGATGCCGCCGACCTTGGCCGCCGCCATCACCACCGCGTCCGGCCTGCACTCGGCCATCCAGCGCCGCACGCCGGCCTGGTCGAGAAGATCAAGCTGCTCACGCGGCGCGGTCAGGATCTCGCAATCCTCGCCCACCAGCCGGCGCACGATTGCCGAGCCGACCATGCCGCGATGCCCGGCAACAAAAACCCGCTTGCCCCGAAGCTGGAAAGTCATCGCTGCGTCCTATGACTGCTGACCGTTGCGTCGGATGTCGTCGACGGCGCGCACCAGGTCGGCCTGCACCATTTCCGCGACCAACTCCTTGAAGCCAATCGTGTGCGACCAGCCAAGCCTGGCTCGCGCCTTGGATGCGTCGCCGACAAGCATCTCGACCTCCGTCGGCCTGAAATAGCGCGGGTCGATGCGTATCAGCACGGCGCCCGAACCGGCATCCATACCGACTTCATCGACGCCTTGGCCTTGCCAGCGAATGGTGCGTCCGGTCTCGGAAAAAGCCAGTTCGACGAACTCGCGCACGGAGTGCATCTCGCCCGTCGCCAGCACGAAATCATCGGCCTCGCTATGCTGCAGGATGCGCCACATGCCTTCGACATAGTCGCGCGCATGGCCCCAGTCGCGCCTGGCGTCGATATTGCCGAGATAGAGCGTGTCCTGCAGCCCGCGATGGATCGCCGCGACGGCGCGCGTGATCTTGCGGGTGACGAAGGTTTCGCCGCGTGTCGGGCTCTCATGGTTGAACAGGATGCCGTTGGCGGCAAACATGCCGTAGGCTTCGCGGTAGTTGACCGTGATCCAGTAGGCGTAGAGCTTGGCCGCCGCATAGGGCGAGCGCGGATAGAAGGGCGTGGTCTCGCTTTGCGGGGTTTCAGCAACCTTTCCGTAAAGCTCCGATGTCGACGCCTGATAGAAACGCACCGACTTTTCGAGGCCAAGGATGCGGATTGCCTCCAGCAGCCTGAGCGTGCCGAGCGCATCGGCATTGCCGGTGTATTCAGGTGTCTCGAAGCTCACCTGGACATGGCTCTGGGCGCCGAGATTGTAGATTTCGCTCGGCTTCGTCTCCTGCACCAGGCGGATCAAATTGGTCGAGTCGGTCAGATCGCCATAGTGCAGAAAGAAACGGGCGCCGCGCTCATGCGGATCGACATAGATGTCGTCGACGCGCTCGGTGTTGAAGGAAGAAGAACGGCGTTTGACGCCATGCACGACATAGCCCTTCTGCAGCAGCAACTGTGCCAGATAGGCGCCGTCCTGGCCGGTCACGCCGGTGATCAAAGCTACCTTGTCGGTCATGCCCTGCTCGTCCCTCCCATAGGCCATACCGAATACAGATTTGCCCAGGCAAGGCAAATCCGAACATCGGCCCGAGGTGGAGACAAAGCCTCCTTGCTCAGGCGCCGGCGACCGCGCAGAGGTGTTTCATCCTGGCGACGGCAAGTTCCGGGTCGGCCAGCAACCCGGCTTGATCGGCGAGCCGAAAGACATCGGCATAGTGGCGGATACCGCGCGCCGATTGCATGCCGCCGACCATCGAGAAATGGCCCTGGTGGCCGTTCAGCCAGGCCATGAAGACGATGCCGGCCTTGTAATATTCGGTCGGTGCTTCGAAGATTTTTCGCGACAGCGGCACGGTCGGCGCCATCAGCGCGTCGTAGCCGGTATGATCGCCTTTGGCGAGCTTCGCCAGCGCGGCATTGGCGACCGGCGCGATGGCGTCGAAGATGCCGAGCAGCGCGTGTGAATGTCTCCTGCCGTCGCCGGCGATCAGCTCTGGATAGTTGAAATCGTCGCCGGTGAACATCACGACGCCTTCCGGCAGCCGGTCGCGGAGCAACACCTCCTTGCTGGCATCGAGCAGCGATATTTTTATGCCCTCGACCTTGCCGGCATGCCGCTCGATGATGGCGACGACCGTGTTGAGCGCCGCCTCGAAATCGTTGCTGCCCCAATAGCCTTTCAGTGCCGGATCGAACATATCGCCCAGCCAGTGCAGGATGACCTTGCCGGAGGCCTGTGAGAGGATGCGGTCGTAGACGCGGGCATAGTCGTCCGGTCCGTTGGCGACGGCCGCCAGCGCGCGGCTGGCCATCATGATGGCCTTGCCGCCCTCGCCTTCGATGAAGGCGAACTGCTCCTCATAGGCGCGAATTACATCGTCGAGCGTCTTTGCGGCTGCAGGTGCCAGATGGTCGGTGCCGGCGCCCGAAGCGAGGTCGGCACCCGGCACCGTGCGCGCCTCGGCGATCGAACGCCGGATCAATTCCTTCGCGCTCGCCCAGTCGAAACCCATGCCGCGCTGCGAAGTATCCATCGCCTCGGCGATGCGGAAGCCAAGCGCCCACAGATGATGGCGAAACGCCATCGTTCTGTCCCAGTCGACGACGGGTTGCGACCACGGATCGGTCATCGCCAGAGGATCTGCAACGACATGGGCGGCGGCATAGGCGATGCGCGAAAACCGCGCGCCGGCCACCGGTTGCACCGGCTGGCCGACCAGCCGGTAGGTGGCGCGACGACCGCCCTCTATGGGCAAGGTGATGTCCATGAAGCTCTCCCTTTGTCGCGCCTATAAATGGAACGTTCCAATAAATCAAGAACCTTTATGATTCTCTTGCGCGGCGCAACTGGATGCTGCATCGCAACACAGGAACCCTTGCCGGGGATGAATTTTAGACGCGGATCGATCAATTTTTCGCAAGCGAGAAAAATCCGGATTGACTCCCATTCTTGATGGTGATTAGAACGTTCCAATAAATTCGACCAGAAATATCGGGAGGACGCATCTGGATGGCCAGCCGGGCCAAGGCGACGATACTCGACATTGCCCGGGAGGCGGGCGTGTCCAAATCGACGGTATCGCTCGTGCTCCAGGGCAGCGGGCTGATCCGGCCTGAAACCGCGGTCAAGGTGCGCAAGGCGATCGAGGATGTCGGCTATGTCTACAACCGCGGCGCCGCCAATCTGCGCAAGGCCCACTCCAATGTCATCGGCATGGTCATCAACGATCTCACCAACCCCTTCTTCGCCGAACTGGCGGTCGGCATGGAACGTGTCTTCCAGTCGGCCGGAATCGTGCCCTTCATCGCCAACACGGCGGAGAACCCGGTGCGCCAGGAGGAGGTGCTGAAGTCGCTGATGGAACAGGGCGTCGCCGGGCTGATCGTGTCGCCGGCGCGCGGCACCACGCCGGGCGCTTTCCGCCGCCTGGAGACGGCAGGCCTGCCGGTCGTCTTCGCCATGCGCCGCTTGCCCGAAAGCCGCATCCCGGTGATCGCGCCCGACAATCATCGCGGTGCCTGGCTCGCCACCGCCCATCTGATCGGCAAGGGCCATCGCCGGCTGGCCTTCTTCGGCGGCTCCTCCGATCTGGTGGTCTATCACGAACGATTGGGCGGTTTCCGCGAGGCCTGTGAAACGCTGGGCATCGCCGCTGGTGACAGGCTGATCTTCGAAGGCGAGACCAGTCGCAAGGGCGGCATCGCCTGCATGGAGACAGCGCTCGCCATGGCCGCGCCGCCGACGGCGGCGCTGTGCTTCAACGACGCAGTCGCCTTCGGCGCCATGCTGGCGCTGCGCAAGCGCGGTCTTGAGCCGGGTGCGGATTTTGCCGTCGTCGGCTTCGACGACGTGGCCGAGGCCGAGCATTACATGCCGGCGCTGACCAGCGTCGCGGTGGACTCGGCAGGCCTCGGCGAGCGCGCCGCCCATGTCATGCTGAAGATGATCCAGTCGCGCACCACGCGCGCCGAGGATCATATCGGCGCGGTCAATCTCGTCGTCAGGGACAGCTGCGGTCCCGATCGCCGCGCAGGAATGGGAGATGCGGCATGAGCGTCAGATGGGGTCTGATCGGCGCCAGCACGATCGCCAGGCAATTCATGATCGATGCCATCCGTGCACAGGTCGATGGCGAGATCGTTGCGGTGATGAGCTCCAGCCAGGAGCGCGCCGCGGCCTATGCTGGCGAAAATGGAATTCCGGTCGCGGTGTCGACACTCGACGCACTGCTCAATGCCGACATCGACGCCGTCTACATCTCGACCACCAATGAATTGCACCTCGAACAGGCGCTGGCAGCGATCAAGGCGGGCAAGCATGTGCTGTGCGAGAAGCCGCTGGCGCTGAGCAGCGCCGATGCGCGCAAGATGGTCGACGCCGCCAAGGCGGCTGGCGTCGTGCTCGGCACCAACCATCATCTGCGCAATGCCGGCTCGCACCGCGCCATGCGCGAAGCGATCGCCTCTGGCCGCATCGGCAAGCCGGTCGCCGCGCGCGTTTTTCACTCGGTCTATCTGCCCGAGAACCTGCAGGGATGGCGCATCACCAGGCCCGAGGCGGGCGGCGGCGTGGTGCTCGATATCACCGTACACGACGCCGACACGCTGCGCTTCGTGCTCGGCGACGATCCGGTCGAGATTTCCGCCTTCACGCAATCGGCGGGCATGGCCAATGGCGGTCTGGAGGACGGAGCCATGTGCATCTGGCGCTTCAAGTCCGGCGTCATTGCCCAGTCGCATGAAGGCTTCACGACCAAGTTCGCCGGCACCGGCTTCGAGGTGCACGGTTCGGAAGGCTCGCTCTTCGCCAGCAACGTCATGACCCAGAAGCCGGTCGGCTCGGTGCTGCTGCGCACCGCAAAGGGCGAAGAAGAATTGAGCTTCGACCGCGAGGATCTCTACACGAGGTCGCTGCGCCAGTTCCATGCCGCCATCCACGGCGACGGCCAGCCATCCGCGACGGGTGAAGACGGCGTCTGGTCGCTGGCATCGGCCGAGGCAGCCTTGCAGTCCGCGAAATCAGGCAAGGCGGTCGCAATCGACCCGAAACTTGGGAGCGCCGCGTGAGCAAGGTCGTTTCCGCCGCGCAGGCCGCCAGCCTGATCAAGGACGGCATGGTCGTCTCTGTCTCGTCATCGAGCGGCCTTGGCTGCCCGGACGCGGTGCTTGCCGCGATCGGCGAGCGCTTCGAAACTGAGGGCCATCCGCAGAACATCACCACGCTGCATCCGATCGCCGCCGGCGACATGTACGGCATCAAGGGCATCGACCATCTCGCCAAGCCCGGCCTGTTGAAGCGCACCTTGTGCGGCTCCTACCCGTCAGGACCGTCGTCCTCCGAGCCGCCGCAGATCTGGAAGATGATCGGCGACAATTCGGTCGCTGCCTACAATGTGCCCTCCGGCATCCTCTTCGACATGCACCGCGAGGCCGCGGCCAAGCGCCCGGGCGTGCTGACCAAGGTCGGTCTCGACACCTTCACCGACCCGCGCCACCAGGGCTGCGCCATGAACGCCGCCGCCAGCGAGCCGATCGTTTCGGTCGAGCAATTCGACGGCGAGGAATGGCTCTATTTCCGCGCGATCGTTCCGCATGTTTCGATCATCCGGGCCACGACCGCCGACGAGCGCGGCAACCTCACCTATGAGCATGAGGGCGCCTATCTCGGCGGCCTCGAGCAGGCTTTGGCCGCCCGCAACAATGGCGGCATCGTCATCGCGCAGGTCAAGCGCGTCGTCGAGAACGGCACGCTGAAGCCGCATGATGTGCGCGTGCCCGGCGTGCTGGTCGACCACATCGTCGTTGCGCCCGACCAGTTGCAGACGACGCTGACGCCTTACGACCCGGCAATCTCGGGTGAGATCTTCCGACCGCTGTCGACCTTCCGCAATGCCGAGATGAACGTCCAGAAGGTGATCGCGCGGCGCGTCGCCATGGAATTGCGTGACGGCATGGCCGTCAACATCGGCTTCGGCATCTCGGCCAATGTGCCGCGCATCCTTCTGGAGGAAGGCCAGCACGGCAAGGTCACCTGGGTGATCGAACAGGGTGCGGTCGGCGGCGTGCCGCTGCTGGACTTCAAGTTCGGCTGCGCATCCAATGCCGAAGCGATCATGCCCTCGCCGCATCAGTTCATCTATTTCCAGGCCGGTGGTTTCGATGCCTCGCTGCTGTCCTTCCTGCAGATCGACCGCCATGGCTCGGTCAACGTCTCGAAGCTTTCGGCAAGGCCGCATGTCACCGCCGGCGCCGGCGGTTTTGTGGACATTACTGCCCGCGCGAAAAAGATCGTCTTCTCCGGCTTTTTCAATGCCGGGGCCAAACTCTCGCTGGCCGATGGCGGCATCCGCATCGACCAGGAGGGCAAGGTCAAGAAGGTGGTCGACGAGGTCGAGCACATCTCGTTCTCGGGAAAGCGCGCGGTCGCGCAGGGACAGGACATCACCTATGTCACCGAACGCTGCGTGATGAAGCTGACACCGGACGGGTTGATGGTGACGGAACTTGCACCCGGCATCGACCTGGAACGCGATGTGCTGGCGCAGGCCGAGATCCCGCTCGGCATCGCCAACGACCTCAAGGTGATACCGTCCGCACTCTATCAGGATCGGCCGATCGGCCTGTCGCTTAATGGCGGCGCCTCGCTCGGAGGCACGCATGGCTGAGCATCTTGTCACCTTCGAGCAGGACGGCGCCATCGGCATCGTCACGCTGCGCCGGCCGGAGAAATTCAACGCGCTCGATATCCCGATGCTGCGGGCGCTGGAAACGGCGCTCGACGAGGCTGAGATAGCCGAGGGTGTGCGTGTCGTACTCGTCCGTGGCGAAGGCAAGGGCTTTTGTGCCGGCGGCGATGTCGAGGCCTGGGCGCAAATGAGCGCCGCCGATTTCCAGGTGCAATGGGTCCGCTACGGCCACCGCGTCTTCGACCGGCTGGCGCGGCTGCGGCAGCCGACCATCGCGGTGCTGTCCGGCCATGCGCTGGGCGGTGGGCTGGAACTGGCGGTCGCCTGCGACTTCCGCGTCGCGGAAACGCAGGTGAAGCTTGGCTTCCCTGAGACTTCGATCGGCGTCGTTCCCGGCTGGTCCGGCACGCAGCGCGCCGTGCGCCGCTTCGGCGCGCAGACGGTGCGGCGCATGGCGCTCGGCGGCGAGGTTTTTCTCGCCTCTGACGCACTCGCTTTGGGCATTGTCGATAGAGTTGTCGAGACTGGCAAGGCGTTCGATGAGGCCAAGGCCTGGGCGGAAAAGATCGCCGAGCGCGGGCCGTTGGCGACTGAGGCCGCCAAGCTGATGATCGCGGTAGCCGAGGGCGAGGAAAGCGCTGCCGCGACAGAAGCGCTGGCCAGCGGCTTCATCGCCTTGACGGGCGACCTCAAGGCCGGCGTCGGCGCCTTCAAGACCAAGCAGAAGCCAGCCTTTTCGCGATCCTAGACAAGAGTGGAAATCCTATGAACGCGCCCCTCAACATCGCCATGCCCGTCGAGGCTTCCGCAGCGCCAAAAACCTACCAGCTGCTGATCGACGGCAAGCATGTCGAATCCCGCGACGGGCGCACGCTTGAGCGCAGCAGCCCCGGCCACGGCTTCACCGTTTCGCGCTATGCGCAGGCCGGCGAGGCGGAAGTCGAGGCGGCGGTCCAGGCCGCGCACAACGCCTTCGAGACCGGCCCATGGCCGCGCATGAAGGCAACCGAGCGCGCCGCGATCCTGCTCAAGGCCGCCGACCTGATCGAGGCACAGCTGGAGGACATCGCCCGGCTCGATGCGCTGGAATCCGGCAAGCCGATCGCCCAGGCGCGCGGCGAGATCGGCGGCGCCGTCGACATCTGGCGCTATGCCGCCGCGCTTGCCCGCACGCTGCACGGCGAGAGCTACGCCAATCTCGGTGACGCCATGCTGGGTGTGGTGCTGCGCGAGCCGATTGGCGTCGTCTCGATCATCACGCCATGGAATTTCCCCTTCCTCATCGTCAGCCAGAAACTGCCCTTCGCGCTCGCCGCCGGCTGTACGGCGGTGGTCAAGCCGAGCGAGATGACCTCGGCCTCGACCTTCGTTCTCGGCGATATCCTGATGCAGGCGGGCCTGCCAAATGGTGTCGTCAACATCCTTGCCGGTCTCGGCGGCGATGTCGGCGCGCCGATGGTCAGCCATCCATTGGTCGAGATGGTCTCCTTCACCGGCTCCACCCGCGTCGGCAAGATGACCATGGCCTCGGCCGCCAGTTCGCTGAAGAAAGTGTCGATGGAACTAGGCGGCAAGAACGGCCAGATCGTCTTCCCCGATGCCGACCTCACAGCTGCCGCCGACGCAGCCGTATTCGGCGGCTTCTTCAACGCTGGCGAATGCTGCAACGCGGGTAGCCGGTTGATCGTCCATAAAGCGATCGCCGACGACTTCCTCTTGGCGGTCAAGGCGCTCACCGCCAAGGTGACCGTTGGCGATCCGCTCGATGACCGCACCAAGGTCGGCGCCATGATCTCGTCCGACCATCTCACCAAGGTAGCCGGCTATGTAACGGCGGCGGCAAGCGACGGCAGCAGCGTCTACAGCGGCGGCAAGCAGCTGGCGTCCAATGCCGGCCAATACCTTGACCCAACCATCATTCGCGACGTGACCGAGGACATGGCGATCGCGCGCGAGGAAGTGTTCGGCCCGGTGCTTTCCGTGCTGACTTTTGAATCGATTGAAAAGGCGTTGCACATCGCCAACAACACGCCCTATGGTTTGTCGGCAGGCGTGTGGAGTGCCAGCATCGACACCTGCATGTTGGTGGCGCGGAATGTGCGTTCGGGGACCGTTTGGGTGAACACGTTCATGGAAGGTTATCCCGAACTGCCTTTCGGCGGCTACAAGCAGTCCGGTCTCGGACGCGAACTCGGCAAACGTGCCGTCGAGGACTATACCGAGGAAAAGACAATCCAGTTTCATCGCGGCCAGCGCACCGGATGGTGGGTCGGCTGAGTTGGGAGACCCCGGCGGACATCCGCCGGTTATGTGCATGCAACAAGGGAGGAAGTACATGTTGCGCAAACTGCTTATCGGAACGGCTCTAGCGTCGAGCTTTGTGTTCTCGGCGCATGCCGAGGACGTCAAGGAAGTGCAGATGCTGCATTGGTGGACGTCGGGCGGCGAAGCGGCTGCTCTGAACGTCCTCAAGGAGGATCTATCCAAGGAAGGCTTTGCCTGGAAGGACGTGCCGGTGGCCGGTGGTGGCGGCGACGCTGCCATGACCGCGCTGAAGGCCATGGTCGCGGCCGGCAATTACCCGACCGCCTCGCAGATGCTCGGCTACACCGTGCTCGACTATGCTGCCGCCGGCGTCATGGGCGACCTGACCGAGACCGCGAAGAAGGAAGGCTGGGACAAGTCCGTTCCGGCGGCCCTGCAGAAATTCTCGGTCTATGACGGCAAATGGGTCGCGGCTCCGGTCAATGTCCATTCGGTCAACTGGTTGTGGATCAACAAGGCGGTGATGGACAAGATCGGCGGCACCGAGCCGAAGACCTTCGACGACTTCGTGGCCCTGCTCGACAAGGCCAAGGCAGGCGGCGTCATCCCGCTCGCGCTCGGCGGCCAGAACTGGCAGGAAGCCACCATGTTCGACTCGGTCGTACTGTCGACCGGCGGACCGGAGTTCTACAAGAAGGCCTTCAACGACCTCGATGAGGAATCGCTGAAGTCCGACACGATGAAGAAGTCGTTCGACAACCTCGCCAAGCTGGTCACCTATGTCGACCCGAACTTCTCGGGCCGTGACTGGAACCTCGCCACCGCCATGGTCATCAAGGGCGATGCGCTGGTTCAGGTCATGGGCGACTGGGCCAAGGGCGAGTTCAACGCCGCCAAGAAGACCCCGGGCACCGACTTCCTGTGCTATCGCTTCCCGGGCACCGACGGCAGCGTGATCTACAACTCCGACATGTTCGGCATGTTCAACGTTCCGGATGACCGCAAGGCCGCCCAGGTCGCGTTGGCCACCGCCACGCTGTCGAAGAGCTTCCAGTCGGCCTTCAACGTCGTCAAGGGTTCGGTTCCGGCCCGCACCGACGTGCCTGACACCGACTTCGACGCTTGCGGCAAGAAGGGCATCGCCGACCTGAAGGCCGCCAACGAGGGCGGCACGCTGTTCGGCTCGCTGGCCCAGGGCTATGGCGCCCCGCCTGCAGTCGCCAATGCCTACAAGGACGTCGTCTCGAAATTCGTCCACGGTCAGATCAAGACCTCGGACGAGGCCGTGACCGAGCTGGTCAAGGCGATCGACGACGCGAAGTAAGGCGTTCGTCACCTGAAAGCACCTTCCCCGCGCAAGCGGGGAAGGTCCACCTTGATGCAGGGTTTGAGGCTGCTTTGATCGGTGCATTCGGGCGCCGGCGAGCCTCCGCACGAACCGGTACTGGATGAGCCAATGAGCACGGTCGCCGAAACCAAGATCAAGCTGACACCGGAGCACAACGCACGTCCGAGCGCCTCGGTGCGCTCGCGGCTGCAGGACGCTTTGCCGAAGATCGTGCTGGCGCCGAGCTTCGCCGCAACCGTCATCTTCGTCTACGGCTTCATCCTGTGGACGATCTATCTGTCCTTCACCAATTCCAAGACCTTCCCGTCCTACGCCATCACCGGACCGCGCGCCTATCAGCGGCTGTGGCGCTGGACCTTCGAGAGCGACCCGCCGTCGAGCTGGTACACCTCGATCACCAATATGGGCATTTTCGGTTTCCTCTACATCTTCATCTGCCTGGCGCTCGGCCTGTTCCTTGCCATCCTGCTCGACCAGAAGATCCGCGGCGAAGGCGTACTGAGGCCGATCTATCTTTACCCAATGGCGCTGTCCTTCATCGTCACCGGAGTCGCCTGGAAATGGTTCCTCGATCCCGGCCTCGGCCTCGAGCAGACGCTGCATCAATGGGGCTGGACGAGCTTCCATTTCGACTGGATCAAGAACAAGGATTTCGTCATCTACACGGTGGTCATCGCCGGCGTCTGGCAGGCTTCCGGCTTCATCATGGCGATGTTCCTGGCCGGCCTGCGCGGCATCGACGGCGAGATCATGAAGGCGGCGCAGATCGACGGCGCCACCACCTTCCAGCTCTATCGCCGCATCGTCATTCCGCTGCTCAGGCCGGTGTTCCTGTCGGCCTTCATCGTGCTCGCGCACCTCGCCATCAAGTCCTACGATCTTGTGGTGGCGCTGACCAGCGGCGGGCCGGGCGGCTCGGCCTGGCTACCGTCGAACTTCATGTATGAGTTCACCTTCAAACGCAACGAGATGGCGGTCGGTTCGGCCAGCGCCGTGATCATGCTGATGACCATCACCGCGATCATCGTGCCCTATCTCTATTCCGAACTCAGGGAGAGACCGCGATGAGCGCCGTCACCTCACCTGCCCGCGAGGCCAGCACCGGCATCAGCGCCAGGACCGTCAACCGCATCGTCATCTACGGCCTGCTGGCGCTGTTCGCGCTGTTCTACCTGATGCCGCTGTTCGTCATGCTGGTCACCTCGTTCAAGACCATGGACGAGATCCAGAACGGCAACATGCTGGCGCTGCCGCAATCGCCGACCCTCGAACCATGGTTCAAGGCCTGGGGCGAGACCTGCGTCGGCCTGACCTGCGCCGGCATCAAAGGTTACTTCTGGAACTCCATCAAGATGGTGGTCCCGGCGGTGCTGATCTCGACCCTGCTCGGCGCGCTCAACGGCTATGTGCTGACCAAGTGGCGCTTTCGCGGCCACACGCTGGTTTTCGGGCTGATGCTGTTCGCCTGCTTCATCCCGTTCCAGTCGGTGCTGCTGCCGATGGCGACCATTCTTGGCAGCCTAGGTCGTTTCGGCGTGACGTTGCAGAATTCGACCGGTTTCTCCTTCGGCCTGGGCAATCCGACCGTCAACCTCGTCTTCGTCCACGTCGTCTATGGCCTCGGTTTCACCACGCTGTTCTTCCGCAACTATTACGAGGCTTTTCCGACCGAACTGATCAAGGCGGCGCAGGTCGACGGCGCCTCCTTCTTCCAGATCTTCCGGCGCATCATGCTGCCGAACTCGATGCCGATCTTTGTCGTCACCGTCATCTACCAGTTCACCAACATCTGGAACGACTTCCTGTTCGCCTCCGCCTATGCCGGCACCGGCGACGCGATGCCGATGACGGTGGCGCTGAACAACGTCGTCAACACCTCGACCGGCGTCGTCGAATACAATGTCAACATGGCGGCGGCGATGATCGCCGCACTGCCCACCCTTCTCGTCTACGTCGTCGCCGGCCGCTACTTCGTGCGCGGGCTGATGGCCGGCGCGGTCAAAGGATAATCTGATGGCTTTTCTGGAAATTGATGGGCTGAGGAAGCGCTTCGGGACGGTCGAAATCCTGAAGGGCATCGATGTCGAGCTCGAAAAAGGCGGCTTCCTGGTGCTGGTCGGCCCGTCGGGCTGCGGCAAGTCCACGCTGCTCAACACGATCGCCGGGCTGGAAAACATCACCGAGGGCGAGATCCGCGTCGACGGCCGGGCGATCAACGATCTCCACCCGTCCAAGCGCGACATCGCCATGGTGTTCCAGAGCTATGCGCTCTATCCGAACATGACCGTGGCCGGAAACATCTCCTTCGGCATGGAGATGCGCGGTGTGCCAGCCGAAGAGCGCCAGAAGGCGATCGACAAGGTGGCGAAGGTCTTGCAGATCGGCCACCTGCTGCAGCGCAAGCCGAGCCAGCTTTCCGGCGGCCAGCGCCAGCGCGTCGCCATGGGCCGGGCGCTGGTGCGCGACCCGAAACTGTTCCTGTTCGACGAGCCGCTCTCCAACCTCGACGCCAAGCTGCGCGTCGACATGCGCATCGAGATCAAGCGCCTGCACGCCACGACCGGCACGACGATCGTCTACGTCACCCACGACCAGATCGAGGCGATGACGCTGGCGACCAAGATCGCTGTCATGCGCGACGGCGAGGTGCAGCAATTCGGCACGCCCGCCGAGATCTACAACAACCCGACCAACATCTTCGTCGCCGACTTCATGGGCTCGCCGGCCATGAACCTGGTCCCGGCGACGATTGGCGGCAATGGCAGCGGGCTTTCTGTGGTGCTGCAGCGCGACGGACGTGAGCCGATCTCGCTGCCGCTGGCCGGTGCACCAACTGGCCTGTCGGCGTTCAAGGACAAGCAGATCATCTTCGGCGTCCGCCCTGAAGCTCTGACCGATCCGGAAGGCGCCGAGCGCAACGCGTCGAACATAGCCACCGCCGATTGCCACATCGAAGTGATCGAGCCGGCCGGCTCAGACACGTTCGCGGTCACCAATCTTGGCGGCAAGGCCGTGGTGGCGCGGCTGCGCGCCGATGCCAAGATCCAGCCGGGCACCATCACGCCGCTCGCCTTCAACCTGACCAAGGCAGTGTTCTTCGACCCGGCGACCGAGAAGCGCATTCTCTGACGGCGATGGCAAACCCCGATATCGTCATCATCGGCTCCGGCATCGGCGGCGCCACGCTCGCCTCCGGCCTTGCCGGCAGCGGTGCTTCGATCCTGATGCTGGAGCGCGGCGAGGCGCTGCCGGCGACGCCCGAGACGCGCGACACCCGCGCCATCTTCGTCGACGGCCATTACCGGCCGAAAGAGATGTGGCGCGAGGCCGGCGGTGCAGCCTTCAATCCGGGCAACTACTACTATGTCGGCGGTAATTCGAAATTCTATGGCGCGGTGCTGATCCGCTACCGCAAGGAAGACTTTTCGACCATGGAGCATTTCGGCGGCGTGTCGCCGGCCTGGCCGTTCTCCTATGACGAGTTCGAGCCCTGGTATTCGAAAGCCGAACAGCTGTTTCGCGTGCGCGGCACGCTCGGCGAGGATCCGACCGAGCCGTTCCATTCGATCCCTTACGCTTTCAAGCCGGTACCCGACGAGGCACCGATCGCGCGAGCCCGCGACGAACTGAAAGGCCTCGGCCTTCATCCCGCTTCGCTGCCGCTCGGCGTCGACATCGACGCCTGGCTGAAGGACGGCAAGACAGGCTGGGATGCTTTCCCCAACACCGGTCAGGGCAAGATCGACGCGCAATCGGGACCGCTGGTGGCGGCGCTGACGGACGAGAACATCCGGCTCGAGACCGGCGCTTACGTCGAGCATCTCGAAGCCTCGGCCGACGGCAAAATCATCGCCGCTGTCCACTTCCGCCAGAACGGGACGCTGAAGAAAGTCTCGCCGAAGCTGGTCATTCTGTCGGCGGGCGCTGTCAATTCCGCCGTCATCCTGCTGCGGTCGCCTTCTCCCAATAGCAAGGGAGGCGGCAAGGGTCTCGCCAACCGTTCCGACCAGGTCGGCCGCAATTTCATGAACCACAATTCGAGCGCCATGCTGGCGATCGATCCGCGCCGCAGGAACGACGCCGTCTACCAGAAGACGCTGATGCTGAACGACTACTATCTGTCCGACGGCAAGGGCGGCAAGCCGCTCGGCAACGTTCAGCTTCTCGGCAAGATCGACGGCAACATGCTCAGGGCGAACGTGAAACTGGCGCCGAAATTCGCGCTCGATTTCATGGCCGCCCACGCTGTCGACTGGTACCTGATGTGCGAGGACCTGCCTGATCCCGAAAGCCGCATCATGGTCGACGGCAAGGACATCGTCATGCAGTGGCGGCGCTCCAACATGCAGTCGCTGGAAGGCCTGACCAAGGTTATGCGCGAAAACTTCCGCGCCTGCGGCTATCCGATCGTGCTGTCGCGCCCTTTCGACAAGCGCACGCCGTCGCACCAGTGCGGCACGGTGAAGATGGGTGATAACCCGGCGACGTCGCCGCTCGACCCGTTCTGCCGCGCCTTCGACCACCGGAATCTGTTCGTCGTCGACGGCAGTTTTTTGCCGACATCCGCCGCAGTCAATCCGGCGCTGTCGATCGCGGCGCAGGCGCTGCGCGTCGCCGACCACATCCGCAAGGTGGAGCTTGCGGCATGATCGGTCGGCGCTGCCCCTCACCCTTACCCTCTCCCCGTGAAGAACGGGGAGAGGGGGTCGCCGGCGTTGCGGCCATCCCCCTTCTCCCCGTCACTATACGGGGAGAAGGTGCCGGCAGGCGGATGAGGGGCGGCGCTGACGCCCAAAGGGACATACTGACATGACCCGCCCGGCGGCCATCGTCACCGGCGGTGCGCGCGGCATTGGCCTCGCCTGCGCCGAGGCGCTGGCCAACGCCGGCTTCGACATCCTGGTCGCCGACCTTGCCGAAAACCCCGCAAAGCCGCTTATAAAGAACATCACATCGCGTGGGCCAGCGTTCGCCTACGTCCACTGCGACATCGCCGACCTTTCTGCTCACGCCACGGTCGTCGATGCGGCGAAGCGCGCCTTCGGCCGCATCGACTGCCTGGTCAACAATGCCGGTATCGGCGCCGTCGTGCGCGGCGACCTGCTGGAGCTGAAGCCGGAGAATTTCGACCGCGCGCTCGGCATAAATCTGCGCGGCACCGTCTTCCTCAGCCAGGCCGTCGCCAAGGCAATGCTGGCAGCACCTGGCGGCCATCCCAAATCGATCATCACCATCACCTCGGTCAGCGCCGAGATGGCCTCGCCGGAACGTTCCGACTACTGCATTTCCAAGGCAGGGCTGTCGATGTGGGTGAAGAATCTGGCGCTAAGGCTCGCCGCCGAGAACATCGGCGTGTTCGAGCTGCGTCCGGGCATTATCCGCACCGACATGACAGCAGGCGTGACCGCCAAATACGACGCGCTGATCGACGGCGGTCTGGTGCCGGCAAAACGCTGGGGCGAAGCCGCCGATATCGGCGCCATGGTGGCCGCCCTTGCCGGTGGCAAGCTCGGCTTTTCGACCGGCTCGATCATCAATGTCGACGGCGCGCTCTCGGTGCCGAGGCTCTGAACGGATGAGATCATGACCGACTACATAATCGTTGGCGCCGGCCCGGCCGGCTGCGTTCTCGCCAACCGGCTGAGCGAGGATGCCTCGAATTCGGTTCTGCTGCTCGAAGCCGGCGGCAAGGACTGGCACCCACTGATCCACATGCCGGCGGGCTTCGCCAAGATGACCAAGGGCATCGCCTCCTGGGGCTGGTCGACCGTGCCGCAGAAAAACATGAAGGACCGCGTCTTCTGGTACACGCAGGCCAAGGTGGTCGGCGGCGGCTCCTCCATCAACGCCCAGATCTACACGCGCGGCAATGCCCGCGACTACGACGCCTGGGAGAAGGAGGAAGGCCTTGCGGGCTGGGGCTATCGCGACGTGCTGCCCTATTTCAAGCGGGCCGAGAACAACCAGCGCTACGCCAACGACTTTCATGGCGACCAGGGCCCGCTCGGCGTCTCCAACCCGATTTCGCCGCTACCGATCTGCGAGGCCTATTTCCGCGCCGGCCAGGAGATGGGCATTCCCTTCAATCCCGACTTCAACGGAGCCAGCCAGGAAGGCGTCGGCTACTACCAGCTCACCCAGAAGGACGCGCGACGCTCATCCGCCTCGGTCGCCTATCTCAAGCCGATCCGCACCCGCAAGAACCTGGCCGTCAGGACCGACGTGCTGGTCACCCGCATCGTCGTCGAAAATGGCCGCGCCATCGGCGTCGAGATCGTCGACAAACCCGGCCGCGAGACAAACATCCTGCGCGCCGAGCGCGAGGTGATCGTCTCATCCGGCGCCATCGGCTCGCCGAAGCTCTTGATGCAGTCGGGCATCGGCCCTGCCGATCACCTGAAATCGGTCGGCGTCACGCCGGTCCACGACCTGCCTGGTGTCGGCTCCAATATGCAGGACCATCTCGACCTGTTCGTCATCGCCGAATGCACCGGCGACCACACCTATGACAACTACGCCAAGCTGCACCGCACGGCCTGGGCCGGCCTGCAATATCTGCTGCTGAAGAAGGGACCGGTGGCTTCCAGCCTGTTCGAGACCGGCGGCTTCTGGTACGCCGACCCGACCGCCGCCTCGCCCGACATCCAGTTCCATCTCGGGCTCGGCTCCGGCATCGAGGCCGGCGTCGAGAAACTCAGGAATCCTGGCGTGACGCTGAACTCGGCCTTCCTGCGCCCACGCTCGCGCGGCACGGTGCGGCTGAAAAGCGCCGACCCGGCCGACCATCCGCTGATCGACCCGAACTACTGGTCCGATCCCTATGACCGCGACATGTCGATCAAGGGGCTGCGACTGGCGCGCGAGATCATGCGCCAGAAGGCGCTTCAACCCTACGTGCTGCGCGAGGTGCTGCCCGGCCCTGCCCTGCAGAGCGACGACGAACTGTTCGACTATGCCTGCCGCAGTTCCAAGACGGATCATCATCCGGTCGGCACCTGCCGCATGGGCCATGACGACATGGCCGTGGTGACACCGGACCTCAGGCTGCGCGGCATCCACGGCCTGCGCGTCTGCGATGCTTCGGTGATGCCGCGCGTTCCCTCCTCCAACACCAACGCGCCGACCATCATGGTTGGCGAAAAAGGCGCCGACCTGATCCTCGGCCGCGAGCCCTTGGCGCCGGCTGTTTTCTCTGGAAACCGCGCGGCGTAGTCGGAGGCAAAAGAGATGATCAGGCACTGTGTCTTCGTCCGCTTCCGCAGCGATGTTGCCGACGCGGAGCGTGCGGCGATCCACGCCGATCTCGAAGCGCTGCGCTGGGCGATCGATGGCATGGACGTGGTAAAATTCGGTGCCAATGTCAGCCCCGAACCTTTTGCACGCGGCTTCACGCATGGCTTCACCATCGACTTCCGTGACGCCGCCTGCCGCGACGCCTATCTGGTGCACGAAGCGCATCAGCGCGCCGGCGCTCGCCTGGTCGCGGCGCTTGAGGGCGGCACGGATGGCCTGATGGTCTTCGATCTGGAGATCTAGAACCAACCCTCGAGCTGCGTCCCGGAACTGTCATTCCGGGCGGCGTTCGATCACGTGAGCCGCGCGAAAAAGTGACCACCGGCCCTACGCAAACTGGCCGATAGTTCCTCGCATCCGTGAAGATGGAAGGAGGAACAATTTGCCCCTTAATTCGCAGCAGAAGAAAACCGTACTGGCGTCATTTCTGGGCTGGACCCTGGACGCCTTTGATTTCTTCCTTCTGACATTCCTGCTCACGGATATTGCAACTGAATTCCACGCTGATGTGCCGGCCGTCTCCAAGGCGCTGTTCCTGACACTGGCGACGCGCTTCATCGGCGCATTCTTCTTCGGCATGCTCGCCGACAAATACGGCCGCAAGCCGATCCTGATGCTCAACATCGTCAGCTATTCGGTGATCGGCGCACTGGCTGCCTTCTCCCCCAATCTCGGCATCTTCCTGGCGTTGCGTGCCTTGTTCGGCATCGCCATGGGTGGCGAATGGGGGCTGGGCAGTTCGCTTGCCATGGAGTCCATCCCGCCCAGCGCACGCGGCATGGTCTCGGGCATCCTGCAGTGCGGCTATCCGGCCGGCTACCTGCTGGCGGCGGTGGTCTATGGCTTGCTCTATCAGCAGACGATCGGCGGCTATACGATCGGCTGGCGGGCCATGTTCCTGCTCAGCTTCCTGCCGGCACTAATCGTCCTGTTCATCCGCTCCCACGTGCCGGAATCACCTGCTTTCGTCGATGCACAGAAAACGGCCAGGCCGGGGCTCCTGGAAACGCTGCAAAAGCACTGGGGCGTTGCTCTCTATGCGGTCGTGCTGATGATGTTCTTCAACTTCTTCAGCCATGGCACCCAGGACCTCTACCCAACCTTCCTGAAGAAGCAGCACGGCTTCGACCCGCATACGGTGAGCTGGATCACCATCGTCGCCAATATCGGCGCCATCGTCGGCGGCCTGGCGTTCGGCGCGCTTTCCGAGAAGATCGGCCGCATCAATGCGATCACCATAGCCTGCTTGATCGCCTTGCCGTCGATTCCGCTGTGGGCCTACTCGACCACGCCCTTCATGCTGGCCATTGGCGCCTTCATCATGCAGGTCGCGGTCCAGGGCGCCTGGGGCGTCATTCCGGTGCACCTCAACGAGCTTTCGCCCGGCGCCGTGCGCGCGACCTTGCCCGGCTTCATCTACCAGGCCGGCAATCTCGCGGCCTCCTATGGCGGTCCTTACCAGGCAGGCATCGCAGAGGCTCCGGGCGGCAGCTACGGCTACGCGCTGGCGCTTTTCGCGGGCGTGGTCGCGGTCTGCATCATCGTCGTCATCCGCTTCAGTCCGGAACGGCGCGGCCAGGTGATGACGGTGCTTGGCTAACCCAGCCTGAGCGCCACGACGCCGGCGACGATGCTGAGCGCGGCGGCACCACGCCAGCCCGTCATCTTTTCGCCCAGTGCGAAGACCGAGATCAGCATGGCGAACAGGATGGAGGTCTCGCGCAGCGAGGCGACCGAGGCGATCGGCGCCTTGGTCATCGCCCACATCACGATCCAGTAGGCGGCACCGCTGAGCACGCCGGTGAACAGACCAGCCTTCCAGTCGCGCGCCAGCACCGGCAGCGCTTGGCGTCCGCGCAAGATGAGGCACAGCACCAGCGCTCCGACGGCATCGCAGATGAAGAGCCAGGCGGCATAGCTCTGCGCGGTGGCGGCGAGCCGCGCGCCGCTGCCGTCGGACAGCGTATAGCTGGCGATGAAGATCGAGGTGCCGAGCGCAAAACCGACCGCGCGCAGATTGAGGCGCTCCAGATGCGCGCCGCCGCGAAACGACATCACCACAGTGCCGGCCGACAACAGCAGAATGCCGAGGATGGCAAGCGGTGCCGGCACCTCCTTGACCACCACCATGCCGCCGAGTGCGGCGAGCAGCGGCGCGGTGCCGCGCGCCAGCGGATAGGTCTGGGCGAAATCGCCGGCCCTGTAGGCGCCGATGAGGAAGGTTCGATAGCCCATGTGGAAGATTACCGAGGCGATGATGTAGGGCCACACTTCGGCCCTGGGCACCTCGACGAAAGGCAGCACCACCAGTCCTGCCACGCCCATGCCGAGCGTCATCAGCGTGATCGACAGGAAGCGGTCGAGATGCACCTTGACCAGCGCATTCCAGATCGCGTGCATGGCTGCGGCGGCAAGCACCGCGAAGAAGACGAACAAGGTCATCGCTGCCTCATCCGCCTCCGGCTGTCGCAGCGGCGAGCGGCGTCTCCAGGTCGATGTCGACACGCAGCGGAAAATGGTCCGAGGCGACCTCCCCGATGTCGGACCTGACCGAGCGCACGCGATCCGCAAAAATGCCGCCGACAAAGCAATGGTCGAGCCGGCGCTTGGTCACTTTGCCGTCGATCGTCTTCACATGCGTATGGAAATCCGCCACCGGCTCGGCGGCAATGGCGGTGGCATCGACAAAGCCGTCGAGATACGCGGCACCCCGATGATACGGCGTGCTGCCGACGATGCGCCGGTATTCGGCGCTCCCGGGCTCCATGTTGAAGTCGCCCAGCCAGATCGCCGCCAGCGGGTTTTCCGGCTCCGGCTCGCCGTTGCTCCAGTTGCGCTCGGGCTCATCGTCGGCGCCGCTCCATGGCCCGCCTTCGGAAGGCGCCCGGCGATGTTCGTTGAGCAAATGGTCGATCTGCTCCAGCCGCTCCTCGGCAGCGATATGGGCAAGATGCAGCGACAGCACCCGCACCGGACCTGCGGGGGTGCGGATCATGCATTCGAGCGCCGCATTGCGCGTGTTGAGCGGCCGCAGCGTGCGGCGCAACGGCAGCGTGTGCAGGCGCGACCAGACGATCGGCAGCCTGGACAGCAGCATGGTGCCGAACTGCCGGCGACGGATGACCATGCGGCCATCGCGTTCCTGGCTCGCATCCATGTCGAAGGCCGGGCCATAGACCCAGTGATAGTCGGGCAGCAACCGGGAAAGAAGTTCCGGCTGATCGTCCTCGTTTGTGCGCTGCCAGTGCCGCTCCACCTCCTGCAGGGCAATGATGTCGGCGCCGGCAACGACCTTGGCACAGCGCGCGAGGTCGTAGCGGCCATCGCCGCCGAAGCCGTACTGGATGTTGTAGCTGACGAGCTTCATTGCTTATCCGGCTCAATTTCGTGATGGCAGTAGCGGTTCGGCGAAGGCCTGGCAATGGACCGCACCGACGCCGGGGCTGGGCCAGATGTGACTAGTGTTCCGCTTTCTCTTTCCCGATCTAGGTTGTCAGCGGCTGGAACCGTCCGGCCGGAGAGGCCGCCAGTTCGGACCAGTCGATCTCCTCCTCCAGACGGTGATAGGCCTCGTCGCCTATCGTACCATTGCGGCGCAGTTCCTCCAGCGCATTGCGCTGGCTGTGGATGGCGTAGAGGCGCAGCCGGTCATACTCCGTCGCCGCCTGTGCATCGTCGGGGTTTTCGGCGATCGTGCGCTGGGCCGTATATTGCTCGCGCACCGCGGCAGCGGCAGTCGAGGTCTTGCCGCTCAACACGTTGAGCGCGGCCTGCATGATGGCGACACGCGCCTGCGCCACCTCGTTGTCGACCGTTCTGTCGGGGTCGAAGTTGAGTATCCGCAGCAGCGGCTTCAAACTCATGCCTTGCAGCACCAGCGTGCCCAGAACCACCGCGAAGGCGGCAAGCACGATCGGGTCGCGGCCGGGGAAGCCGGCCGGCAGGGCAATGGCCACCACCAGCGTCACCAGCCCCCGCATGCCGCACCAACCGACGAGCACTGCGCCGCGAAACGTCGGCGCATCTTGCCTTTTGTCTTCGCTGTCGAAGCGGGCAAGCCATCGCATGATCGCGACGTAACTCACCACCCAGACGAGGCGTGCCACGATGACGACGGCCAGCACCGCTGCGGCGAAGAGAAAGGCATCGCCTTGCCCTTCGCCGGAGAGCCGGCCGACGATCGATCGTGCCTGCAGACCCATCAACACGAAGGCCAGCACGTTGAGCACGAACACCGCCGACTCCCAAACCGAATAGGTGCTGACTCGCCTTCTGGCCGACATTCGACGTGGCGCCCTGCGCGCAATGGTGATGGCGTAGACGACGATGGTGATGATGGCGGAAAGCCCCAGCCTGTCGGCCAGGATCCAGACGCCAAATGTCCCAGCAAACTGCACCACTGTGCTGCTTGCCGCGTCCTCGATGCGGGTGAGCGTCAGCAGCGAGAAGCGGCCGAACAGATAGCCGGCGACAACGCTGCCAACCGTTGACAGCAGGATGACAGGTACAGCGTCCTTCAGCATGACCGAGCCGATGGCAGCGGAAACCGCGATCCGGTAGATCAGCAGTGCTGTGGCATCGTTGAGCAGGCTCTCACCCTGCAGGATGGCGGTGATGCGGTGCGGCACCTTGAACTGGCCGAGCACGGCGCTCGCCGCCACCGCATCCGGCGGCGCGACGATGGCGCCGAGCGCGATCGCTGCCGCGATCGGCAGACCGGCCATTTTCCAACCGACGAAAGCAACCACCACAGTGGTGAAGACAACGGCGCCAAGCGCCAGAGCCACCAGCGACAACCGGTAGCGCTTCAGGTCGCGCAGCGAGGTGTCATAGGCGGCGTCGAGCAGCACCGGCGCGATGAATAGGGCAAGCGCCAGCTCCGGGTCGATCTCGATCGTCGGCGCGCCGGGCACGAAGGCAATCCCAACCCCGGCCAGCGCCAGCAGGGAGGGATAGGGGATCTCCAGACGTCGCGACACCGCAGTCAGCGCAACAGCGATCAGGAGCAGGACGAGGGTCAGTTCGAAAAGCGCCATATCCTACCGTAGCCACGAACCAGAGTTATCGGCACTGACAAGATGACCAGATGCTGTTGATTGTCCAGCCGGCCCGGTCTGCCTGCCGTATACGCCGGACAGGTCGCCGGGGTATGGATACAGCCATGATCCTCATCGGCCAGTATGACTCGCCCTTCGTTCGCCGCGTCGGCATCGCGCTGATGCTCTACGGCCTGGCCTTCGAGCATCGGCCATGGTCGGCCTTCGGCGATGCCGACAAGATCCGTCCCTATAACCCGCTGACACGCGTCCCGACGCTGGTGCTGGACGATGGCGAAGTGCTGACGGAAAGCCATCTGATGCTCGATTATCTCGACAGCCTGGTAGCGGCCGATCGAAGGATGTTTCCGACAGGCGAGCCCGCCCGCCATCAGGCGCTCAGGATTGCGGCCCTGGCCACCGGGCTTGGCGACAAAAGCGTCAGCCTGTTTTACGAAAAGCGCCTGCACGAGAACGCCTCCGACCTCTGGGTCGGCCGCTGCCGAACGCAGATCGAGAGCGTCCTTGCCGCATTGGACGCGGACCGCGCCGCGAGACCCGGTGCCTACTGGTTCGGTGATCGTATCGGCCATGCCGATGTGGCGGTTGCCGCCGTGCTGCGTTTCCTCGGCGAAGCGCATCCGGGCCTGGTTCCGCTGGCCGGCTTCCCGGCGCTCGAGGCTCACGCCGCGCGGTTGGAGGCATTGCCCGTCTTTCAGGCGATCTTCCAGCCCTTCATCCCGCCGGCTTGAACGCTTCGGCCCTGCCGGCTTCTCACCGGATCAGTGCAGCACCAGCATGTCGCTTGAGGCGAACGAAATCTCGGCCTTTTCGCCAACCGCTGGCGGGGGTGTCGCCGGGCTGTTGAACGTGTCGAGAGAGACGGTGCTGCCGCCGATGCCGACGCGAACCCGGATGACCGAGCCTAGGAAATGCACTTCGGCGATCTCACCCGAAAGGCTGGAATCGCGACCGGGCTGGCGGCCGAGCGAAATCGCCTCGGGCCGCAACGCCAGCGACAGCGTGTCGCCGGACTTGGAACCGTTGAGCTTGCCCTTGAGCGCGACCTCTTGCGAATTGACGCGCACCGTGCCCGAAGCGGCGTCGGTCACCGTGCCTTCGAGTACATTCAGCGTGCCGACGAAATTGGCGACGAATTTGGTTGCCGGCCGGTTGTAGATCTCGAACGGCGTGCCGACCTGCTCGGCCTTGCCGCCATACATGACGGCGATGCGGTCGGAGATCGACAGCGCCTCTTCCTGGTCATGCGTGACGAAGATGGTGGTGATGCCGAGCTTCTTCTGGATCGAGCGGATTTCCTCGCGCAGCGACACGCGCACCTTGGCGTCGAGCGCCGACAGCGGCTCGTCGAGCAGAAGCAGCTTCGGCTTCGGCGCGATCGCGCGCGCCAGCGCGATGCGCTGCTGCTGGCCGCCGGAAAGCTGGTAGGGATAGCGGTCGCCCATCTGCGGCAGCTTGATGATGTCGAGCATCTCGGCGACGCGCCTGTCCGCATCTGCCTTCGGCATGCCGGCGACCTTCAGCCCGAAGGCGATGTTCTGCGCCACCGTCAGGTTGGGGAACAGCGCATAGGCCTGGAACACCATGCCGACATTGCGCTGGTTGGGCTTCAGCCTCGTGATGTCCTTGCCGGCGACGACGATCTTGCCAGCCGAGGGCTCCTCGAAGCCGGCGACCATGCGCAGCACCGTCGTCTTGCCGCAACCCGACGGGCCGAGGAAGGAGACGAACTCGCCGGGCTCCACGTCAAGATTGAAATCCTCGACAACAGTGGTGGCACCGAAGGATTTTCGCACATGCTGGATTGAGAGGAACGGCTCGGCCATGGCTTTTTCTTTCGATCAGTTCGGACGATTGGCCGATTTCGGCGCAAAGCGTGACAGGACCTGAATAACCGACATGCAGCCCCAGGTGATGACGAAGGCGATGATGGCAAGGGCTGCCGGCTCATAGGCGCGGTTGGCGCCGATGTTCTGCAGATAGGGGCCGAAGGCCGGTCGGTTGAGCAGGCTGGCCATGGTGAATTCACCGATGACGATGGCGAAGGTGAGGAACGCACCCGACAACACTGCGATCAAAACGTTTGGCAGGATCACACGGCCGATGATCGTCCCCCAGCCGGCGCCCAGGATCTGCGCTGCCTCTGTCAGCGTGCGCACATCGATGGTGCGAAGGCCGGTGTCGACGGCACGGTACATGTAGGGCAGCGCCAGCATCGCATAGCCGATGACCAGCAAGGCATTGGTGCCCATATCGCTGGCCAGGAACGGCAGCGGCGAATTCGAGCCATACATTCTGATATAGCCGAAGACGATGACGATGGCCGGAATGACCAGCGGCAGCAGCGTGATGAACTCGACGACCGGCCTCAACTGCGGCAGGCGCAGCCGGATCCAGTAGGCGGCGGGCACCACGATCAGCACGCCGAGAATGATGGTGAAGATCGCTGCGATCACCGAATACATGAAGGTCGCCTGGAAGCGCGGGTCACCCAGCACGATCTGGTAGGCGTCGAAGGAATAGACGCCGCGCCGCATGCGCATGGAGAATTCAACGGTCGCGATCAGCGGAATGAAGAAATAGGCCGCACCGAGGATGAAGACGACCCAGGCCCAGAATCTGCCGCCCTTCATTTGAGCCACCTCTCGGAACGGGTCCGGAACCAGATGTAGAAGACGTTGGCGAGGCCGGTGATGACGATCATGCCGAAGGCGATCGCATAGCCAAGATGGGGATTGTGCAGCACGTCGCCACGGATCTGCGCATAGAGCAGTATCGGCACGATGTTGAGCGACGAGCCGGTTAGCGCATAGGCGGTGGCGATGGCGCCGAAGGCGTTGGCGAACAGCAGGATGACGGTGCCGAGAAAACTCGGCCAGATCACCGGAATGACGACCATGCGCCAGTATTGCGCCGTGGTGGCGCCGAGCGTCGCGGCAGCCTCGCCCCATTCCTTCTTCAGCCCGTCGATTGCCGGCGTGATGATGACCACCATCAGCGGGATCTGGAAATAGACATAGGTCAGCGTCAGGCCCCAGAACGACAGGATGTTGAAGCCGTGCGCGTAGATGTTGAGACCGAACACGGTGTTCAGGATCACCGTCGCGAGGCCGAGCCGGCCGAGCGTGGCGAGGAAAGCGAAGGCCAGCGGCACGCCGGCGAAATTGGAGGCAACGCCGGAAAAGGTCAGTGTCGCCGAACGTATCCAGTTCGGCAGGCCGCCGCGCACGATCGCAATGGCGATCGCCAGACCTGCAAAGGCGCCGATCAGCGCCGAGGCAAGGCTGACCTTGATCGAGATCCAGTAGGCGGCAACGATGGACGGTTGCCCCAATGCCACGATGTTCTCGAACGTGAATTCGCCGGCATCGTTCTGGAATGCGCCCAGCATCAGATAGAGCGTGGGCAGGATCAGGAACATGATGGCGAAGATGAAGAACGGCGCCACGCCGAGCCATTGCGTCGGCAGCCTGAGGCTGCGTGCTTCGGCGGGAGGCGCGGCCTTCCCCGCAATGGTCTGGTTGGAAAGCGAGAGATCGGTCATGCGCCGGCTACCGTCTTCGAGGAAAGGCCGGGCGGCCTCGCGGCCGCCCGGTGGATTTTAAGCCTTACTTGACGTTGGCGCCGACCACGGCGTCCCAGTTCTTGCTGATGGCTTCCTTGGCCTTGCCCTGCTCGTCGAGCGTCGGGAACACTGCCGCGGCATAGGATTCCGCCGGAGGCAGCTTGGCAAGAACGTCCGCCGGAATCTTGCCGTTCTTGGCGAGATCGTTGAAGCGGATCGGGTGGCAATAGCCCTTCAGCCAGCCGATCTGGCCTTCGTCGGAATAAAGGTATTCCATCCACAGCTTGGCGGCGTTCGGATGCGGTGCGTAGGCACTGATCGCCTGGACGTAGACACCGGCGACAACGCCGGTCTTCGGCACGATGACGTCGACGGGCGGATTGCCCTTCAGCGTATCGCGGCCGGCGAGCGCATTGTAGTCCCAGTTGATCAGGATCGGGGTCTGGCCTTGGGCGAGCGTCGCAGGCTTGCCGACGACCGGAACGAAATTGCCGGCGGCGTTGAGCTTCTTGAAGAAGTCGAGACCAGCGGTGCCGGCGGCTTCACCAGCGGCGGCACCCGACGAAAGACCAGCGGCGTAGACCGCCTGGATGGCCTGGTTCGAGGCACGCGGGTCGCCGGCAAGGGCGACCGAGTTGGCGAATTCCGGCTTCAGCAGGTCGGCCCAATCGGCCGGCGATTCCTTGACCAGATCCTTGTTCACCATCATCGACAGAACGCCGTAATAGTCGCCATACCAAGCGCCATCAGCATCCTTGGCACTATCCGGGATCGAGTCCCAGGTCGACACTTTGTAGGGCATCAACAGGCCATCGGCCTTGGCGGTCGGGCCGAAGGACAGGCCGACGTCGATCACGTCGGGCGCCTGCGGGCCCTTGTTGTCCTTGTTCGCCTTGATCGCCTCGATCTCGTCGCCGGAACCGGCATCGGGATTGAGTTCGTTGATCTTGATTTCCGGATACTTCGCCTTGAAGCCGTCGATGACGGCGCCATAGCCGCACCAGTCATGCGGCAGCGCGATGGTCGTGAGCTGGCCCTCGGCCTTGGCGGCCTTGACGAGATCGTCCATCGCATCCGCGGACGAAATCACCGTCGACGCGAAAAGCGCCGCGGCCGAAAGGGAAAGCACTTTCCCCGTGAATTTGAACATGTGTTCTCTCCGTTGAACTGACGCCGTTGGACGCCTGCGATGCGGTATCGTTTTCGTGTGACAGCCAGATGAAAGCTTTGTGAAACCGGCGCCCCGCAGTACGAAAAAGTAAACTCTTTTTAACCGGTTGTAGCAATCGCTCCGCGATTATTTTTCCGGCTAACTAGTTTCTGCCCTGCTTGTAGCCCTTTCCCCTTTCCTTTCCCCTCGTTTTCCAGATCACTTCCGGCACGAAAATCCGCGTCATACCGTGCCGGCGATGGCGTTTTCGAGCAGCGTCAGCGCTGCCTTTTTGGTCAGCTTGACCGGGTTGCCGCCGGCGGTCGGATCGACCACCGCCATGTCGGCAATCAGCCCCTTGCGCTTCTTGTCCATGTCGAGCCCCTTGATCAGGCCCGGCAGCGCATGCGGCACCTTGAGCTCCTTGCGCAGCTTGATGATCGCCTTGGCAAAACCATCGAAGCCGCCCTTGATGCCGCAATACGCTGCGAGCCGGGCGATGCGCTCATCGATGGCGTCGCGGTTGAAGGCCAGCACATAGGGCATGAACACGGCGTTGGTCATGCCGTGATGGGTGTCGTAGAGCGCACCGATCGGATGCGACAGCGAGTGGATGGCCCCTAACCCCTTCTGGAAGGCGGCCGCGCCCATGGCAGCCGCGCTCATCATATGGGCCCGCGCCACGAGATCCTTGCCGTTGGCATAGGCCTTCGGCAGGTTCTCGAAGACCAGCCTTATGCCTTCCACCGCGATGCCGTCGGCCATCGGGTGATAACCCGGCGCGCAATAGGCCTCGAGGCAGTGGGCCAGCGCATCCATGCCGGTGCCGGCGGTGATGAAGCCCGGCATGCCGACCGACAGTTCCGGATCGGCAATGACGATTGCCGGCAAAAGTTTCGGATGGAAGATGACCTTCTTGGTGTGCGTCGCCTCGTTGGTGATGACGCCGGCGCGGCCGACTTCCGAGCCGGTGCCGGCAGTGGTCGGCACCGCGATGATCGGCGCGATCGCATCCGAATCGGCTCTGGTCCACCAGTCGCCGACATCCTCGAAGTCCCAGACCGGGCGCGTCTGGCCGGCCTGGAAGGCGATCAGTTTGCCGAGGTCGAGTGCCGAGCCGCCGCCGAAAGCGATGACGCCATCATGCTTGCCCTTCTTGAACACGGCAATCCCGGCGGTCAGGTTGGAATCGACCGGGTTCGGCTTCACCTCGGAAAACACGCCGTAAGGCACCTTGGCATCGTCGAGGATCTTTAGCGTCGAGGCGACGACCGGCAGCTTGGCCAGCCCCGGATCGGTGACGAAGAGCGGCCGCTTGATGCCTGTGGCCGCGAGCACATCGGGCAATTCCTTGATGCGCCCGGCGCCGAAGCGGACGGTTGTCGGGTAGTTCCATTTGGAGATGAGCTTGGACATTTTTGTCTTTCGAAAATTCAGATGGCTTCGCGCAGATGATAGGATTTCGGCCGGGTCAGATTGTCGTAGCCGATCGCCGAGAGTGCGGCGCCCTTGCCGGTGTCCTTGACCCCGGTCCAGACCAGCGCCGGATCGAGATAGTCGCAGCGGTTCATGAACACCGTGCCGGTCTCGACGCGGTCGCCGATCGCCACCGCATGCTCGATGTCACCGGTCCAGATCGAGGCGGTCAGCCCATAGGGGCTGTCGTTCATGAGCGCGATCGCCTCCTCGTCGTTGCGCACCTTCATGATGCCGACGATCGGTCCAAAGCTTTCCTCGCGCATGACGCTCATCTGGTGGTCAACCCCGGTCAGCACTTCCGGCGCCAGATAGGGCGAGCCGGCTTTGTCGTCGGCCACCTTCATGTTGATGTGCGCTGTAGCACCCTTGCGCAGCGCCTCGGCCTTCTGCTCGCGGATCAGGTCGGCGAACCGCGCCTGCGCCATCGGCCCCATCGTCGTCGCCTGCTCCAGCGGATTGCCGACGACATAGTTCTTCGTCTCGGCGATGAAGCCTTCGACGAATTCGTCATAGACCTTCTCATGCACATAGACGCGTTCGATGCCGCAGCAGCACTGGCCGGAATTGTAGAAGGCGCCGTCGACCAGGTTGGCGACGGCGTGATCCATCTTGGCATCCGGCAGCACATAGGCCGGATCCTTGCCGCCGAGCTCGAGGCCGAGCGTCATGAAGGTGCCTGCCGCCGCCTTCTCGATGGCGCGGCCGCCGCCGACCGAACCAGTGAAGTTGACATGGTCGATCTTGCCCGAGCCGAGCAGTTTCTCGGTCTGGGCGTGGTTCAGCACGACGTTCTGGAACAGGCCCTTGGGCAGACCGGCCTTGTCGAACGCCTGCTGGAAGCGTTCGCCGACCAGCAGCGTCTGCGCCGCGTGCTTGAGGATGACCGCGCTGCCCGCCATCAGCGCCGGCACGATGGTGTTGACGGCGGTCAGATAGGGATAGTTCCACGGCGCGATCACCATGACGACGCCGAGCGGAACCTTCTTTACATAGCGGCGGAAGCCGTCTTTCGGGTTGGAGGCCATGACCGGCTTCAGCGCCGCCTCGGCGATCTCGACCATGTAGTTGGTGCGGTCCTTGACGCCGCCGAACTCGCCGCCGTAGCGCACAGGCCGCCCCATCTGCCAGGCGATCTCCGGCACGATCTCGTCGCTCATGGCGACCAGCGCTTCCAGCATGGCAAGCATGTACTTGCCGCGCTCGACGATCGGCGTCTCAGCCCATTTCTCCTGCGCCGCCTTGGCGCGCTCGACAGCGGCGTTGATGGCCTGGTCCGTGGCGATCGGACGCTCGGCATAGATCGAGCCGTCGACGGGTGATTTGAGTTTGACCGTTTCGGTCATTTTGTAGTCCTCGCACTTTCTAACAATCGAAAATTCTGTTGGTTGCCCCTCATCCGCCCGCCGGCACCTTATCCCCGTATGGTTACGGGGAGGGACGAAGCTCCGGCGCTGACGCCCCCTCCCCGTTCTTCACGGGAGAGGGTAAGGGTGAGGGCAGCGCCGGCGTTCCCGGCTACGTTAGTACCGCTCGAACCCTCTGTGCAGTTCCCAATCCGTAATCCGGCGGTCGTATTCGAACTGCTCCCACTTCGCGGTGTGGACATAGTGTTCGAGCACGTCCTCGCCGAGCGCCTGCTTCAGCATCTTCGACTTGGCCAGCGTCTCGGTCGCATCGCGCAGCGTCTTCGGGATCTCCGGCAGGCGCGAGGCCTGGTAGGCGTCGCCGACAAACGGCTTCTGCAGCTCCAGCTTCTCGTCGATGCCGGCAAGGCCGGCCGCGATCAGTGCTGCGAAGGCGAGATAGGGGTTGAGGTCGGCGCCACCGATGCGGCATTCCATGCGGATGCCCTTGGTGCCCTCGCCGCACAAGCGGAAGCCGGCGGTGCGGTTGTCCTCGCTCCACATGATCTTGGTCGGCGCGAAGGTGCCGGCCTGGAAGCGCTTGTAGGAATTGATGTAGGGCGCCAGGAACCAGGTGAACTCCTTGGCGTATTTAAGCTGGCCCGCGGCCCATTGCTGGCCGAGAGTCGACAGCGTCCAGTCGGCCTTCTTGTCGAAGAACAGCGGCGTCTTGCCGTCGGCGCTCCACAGCGAATTGTGGATGTGGCTGGAGTTGCCGGCGAGCCCGTAATTGTACTTGGACATGAACGAGATCGCCTTGCCTTCGGATTCGGCGATCTCCTTGGCGCCGTTCTTCAGGATGACGTGGCGGTCGGCCATCTCGAGCGCCTCGGCATAGCGCACATTGATCTCTTCCTGGCCCGGACCCCACTCGCCCTTGGAGTTCTCGATCGGGATGCCGGCCGCATCCATCTCGTTGCGAAGCCGGCGCATGACGCCTTCTTCCTTGGTGGTGATGCCGATCTGGTAGTCGCCGATATAGGGCGATGCGGTGTCGAGGCCCTGCCAGTGCTTCTTGCGGGCGGAATCGTAGGTCTCGTTGAACAGATAAAATTCGAGCTCGGAGGCGAAATAGCCGATATAGCCGCGCTCCTTCAGCCGCTTGACCTGCTTCCTCAGGATGGCGCGCGGCGAATGCGGCAGGTCGTCATGGGTGTGGTGGTCGAGCACGTCGCAGATCACCAGCGCGGTCTTCTCCAGCCATGGAATGCGCCGCAACGTCGCCAGGTCCGGCTTCATGACGAAATCGCCATAGCCCTTCGACCAGCTCGCTGCCTTATAGCCCGGCACCGGCTCCATATCGATGTCGGCGGCCAAGAGATAGTTGCAGCCATGCGTCTCGTCATGGGCGGAATCGACGAAATATTGCGCCAGGAAACGTTTCCCCGCGAGCCGGCCCTGCAGATCGACGATGCAGGCCAGCACCGTGTCGATCTCGCCGCTGGAGACCGCCTTCTTCAACTGATCGAACGAGAAATTTCCGGCCATTCTTGTGGCACTCCAGCGCTTGTCGATTGAGAGGGTAAAGGAAAGCATGGCCGGCACGATGCCGGCCATGGTCATTAGGGTTGATCAGTGGCCGGTTTCGCCGACTGCCTGTTCCGCTGCCTTGATCGCCGCCTGGCGCGCAGCGATGATGTCGCCGAGCGGCGGCCCCTGGAAGCGGTTGCGCTCGAAGGCGAACCAGACGATCGCCGTCAGGATGAAGAAGCCGACGGTGATGTAGAGCGCCCAGTCGTTCGGCGGCTGGATGCCGATGATGAAGATCAGGATCATCGACAGGATCGACAGCACGGCAAACAGCATGAAGATGCCGCGCCCCATGTTCCATGGGCCCATCTTGTCCCACTTCGGCGTTCCCCAGGCCAGCATGCCGAGCACGATCGGCACGGTGAAGGACAGGAACAGGAAGATGACGGTGCAGGACACGACGATGGTGTAGGCCGAGGTGCCGGCGACCGAAACCAGCGTCGAACCCCAGACGAACAGCACTGACAGGATGCATGCGGTCCAGATCGCCGCCACCGGCGTGCGATAGGTCGGGCTGACCTTGGCCAGCGCCGACGAACCCGGCAGGCCGCCGTCACGCGAGAAGGCGAAGATCATGCGCGATGCTGAGGTGACGGTTGCGAGGCCGCAAAGCAGCTGCGCAATGAACACGACGAGGTAGACGACCTCCTTGATGCCGGGGCTGACGCGCTGGTCGAAGGCCCAGAAGAACACGTTCCAGCCCTGCTTGGCGGCGTCGTCCATGTTCGGGATCATCAGGATGAAGGCTGCCAGGAACAGGTAGCCGAAGACCGCCGACCAGATCACCGACATGACCATCGCGCGCGGCACCGAGGAGGCTGCCTTGATGGTTTCCTCCGACGTGTGCGCCGAGGCGTCGTAGCCGGTAATCGTGTAGATCGGCAGCAGCAGGCCGAGCGCGAACACCCAGGCATTCGACACCGACGGCCAGACGCCGGCGCCGGCATCACCCGAATAGTTGTGGAAGGTGAAGAGGCGGCTGAAATCCCAGGTCTCGGCGGCAGCAAGACAGACGATCGCGATCAGGATCGAGCCGAAGAAGATCAGATAACCCGAAAAGTCGGTGAGCTTGGCCGTCAGCTTGATGCCGAGATGGTTGATCAGCGCCTGGGCGCCGGTGATGATGACCAGGAAGATCATCTGGTTGGTCAGCGTGCCCTCGATCCCGAGCGTCGGACCGAATGCGCCAAGGAAGAACGTCCAGGTGCCGACATTGATGGCGCCGAGCACGGTTATCAGGCCAAGCAGGTTGAGCCAGGCCGTTACCCAACCGGTGCCGCGGTTACCGAGGATCGAACCCCAGTGATACAGGCCACCGGCGGTCGGATAGGCCGAGCTGATCTGCGACATGGCGACCGCGAAGGTCAGCGAGACGAAGCAGCCGACCAGCCAGCCGATGCCGATGCCGATGCCACCGGAGCCCGAGGTTGCCTGCGCCAGCGAATTGATACCGCCCGACAGGATGCAGATAATCGAGAAGGAAACCGCGAAGTTCGAAAAGCGGCTGAGCCGCCGCTCCAGTTCCTGGGCGTAGCCCATGCTGTGGAGGTGTTTTACGTCCTCCGCCTTATCAACTTCGGTATAACCCGGTGCTGCCATTTGAAGTCCCCTTTTAAGTTCTTAGCTGGCCGATTGAACTGACTTTCCCACTGCACGCTGTCGGGAGCCCTTGGCCTCCTCGGGCTCCAGATTCGTAAAAATACCGGTGAGCATATCCGCCCATTTCCGCTGCCCGGCCTCGCCGGAAATTTCGTCGTTGCGGATTTCGATCATCGCGCAGGCAAGGCCGCGCGAACGCGCATGGCGTTCCAGCGTGAAATAGACGCGGTCGGCCGGCGAATAGGGTTCGTTGACGCCGACGGTGACGCCGGTCAGCCGCTGCAGCGCTGATATCAGAGGCGCCGCCAGCCGGCGGTCCTCATCATGGATGATGCCGATATGCCAGGGCCGGCTCTTGCCCTTGTAGACGGGCGTGAAGGAATGCACCGATACCAGCCGCGTCTCCTGCCCGCGCGCCAGCCTTTTGTCGACGATCTCTGCGATCGTGTCATGGAAGGGCTGCCACGACAAAGCGACACGCTCCGCGCGCTGCTTGTCCGACAGGCCGGCATTGCCGGGGATGATCGTGGTCTCGCTGACCGGCGGCACAAGGTCCGGTGCGTCGAGCGGACGGTTGCAGTCGATGACGAGGCGCGAGATGCCGGTCTCGACCAGCGTAGCGTCGAGCGCCTCGGCCATGCGGCGGGCGACCGGCAGCGCACCGGGATCCCAGGCGATGTGGCGAGAAAGGTCCTCGGCAGGCAGGCCGAGCGTGCCGAATTCGGCGGGCAGAAAATTGGAGGCGTGGTCGCAGGTGAACACGAACGGACTTGATCCGCCGGGGTTGGTCACCCTGACGGTTTCAGGCGATGCAAGGCTGGCGGGCCGTGCTGTCTCCATAGCCTACGTCCCCAAGGGGAGCGCTGTATCGTATGTTACGTATTTTGTGTCATTGCGTCCCTGTGGATGATTTCATACAGTTTGTCCGGCTTTGTCAAACGCGATTTCGAGAAAGCGGTTTCGACTGAGCCAAAGGCGGGGGAAAACATGATTTCCAGCATTGCCGAACTGATCTCGGACCGCATAGGCGCGATGCCCGCAGGCGAGCGCCGCGCCGCACAGACGCTGATCGCCAACTACCCGCTGATCGGCCTGAAGACGGTCGCCGAGTTCTCTACAGCGGCAGGCGTGTCCTCGCCGACGATCCTGCGTTTCGTCGCCCGGCTGGGTTTCCAGAACTATCCCGAATTCCAGTCGGCGCTGCAGGACGAACTGGCAGCGCAATTGCAGTCGCCGGCGACGCGGACGCTCAACCCGGCCTCATCGGGCGGCGGCGCGGTGTCGCCGATGCTGGAGGCGACCCTCGACAATATGCGCGAGACATTCAGGCATCTGTCCGAAAGACAGCTTGCCGACATTGCCGCGACACTTGCAAATCGCCGCGGCAAGACCTTCCTGATCGGCGGCCGCTTCACCGATCCGCTGGCGCGCTACATGGCCGCTCACCTCGCCATCGTCCAGCCCGACGTCCACCACCTCGCCGGCCAGGAAGGCATCTGGCGCGACCGGCTGATCGACATGGGCAAGCGTGACGTGCTGGTGATCTTCGACATCAGGCGCTACCAGGACAGCCTGGTGCGCTTCGCCGAAACCGCGCATCAGCGCGGCGTGCACATCGTGCTGTTCACCGACCAGTGGCTGTCGCCGATCGCCCGCTTTGCCCGGCATGTGATCGCCGGCCGCACCGCCGTGCCTTCGGCCTGGGATTCCTCGGCGGCGCTTTTCGTCGTCGCCGAAACGCTGATCGGCGCGGTGACGAGACAGCTCGAGACAGATGGCGCCAAGCGCATCCGCGAGTTGGAAAGCCTGCGCTGATCCCGGCATTCCTGGCGGCGAGCCCGCCAAGGTTACGCAGATTTAATGTGCATGGCAGCGGCAGAATTGCCATAAAGCCATGATATTTTCGTGGCTTCGCACAGACCGGGTGCGTTGCTGCGTTTTATGCTTGGGGAAACCGGTAGACGTTTGCCAACCGGAGTGCCGATGGCCGCCTGGAAACAGATCGTTTTTGCGCTTGTGGTCCTGGTGGCCGCGGCTGCCGCCTGGGTTCGCTTCTTTCCGGGCGCGCCGGAGGTACTGGCGCGCTGGGGGATCGACTGGGCTTACGCCGCGGCGCCCAATGTGACGACAGGCGCGGTCGACACGACAAGGCAGACAACCGGTAGCAACGGCGCCGGCCAGCGCGCCACCGTTATCGCGTTGCCGGCTGGCACAGCCACCATCAACGACCGCCTGCAGGCGATCGGCACCGGCCGCGCCAACGCTTCTGTGACGGTCAATCCCTACAGTTCCGGTCGCCTCACCGGATTTCTGGTCGAATCCGGCACCCGTGTCGAAAAGGGCCAAATCATCGCTACCCTCGATTCCGAGACCGAGGTGATCGCGCAGGATCGTGCCAAGCTCGTTTTGCAGGACTCGCAGAATAAGCTCGACCGGGTGAAATCGCTGCAGGCTTCCAACGCCGCGACACCGGTCGCCGTCGCCGATGCCGAAGTGGTGCTGGCGGTCGCCAAACTGGTACTTCGCGATGCCGAGCTCGCCCTGCAGCGCCGCTCGATCGCCGCGCCGATCGCCGGCACCGTCGGCATCCTGCCGATCGCCGCCGGCAACTATGTGACCAGCCAGTCGGCCATCGCCACGTTGGACGACCGCTCCTCGATACTGGTCGACTTCCTCGTGCCGGAGCGCTTCGCCGCCGCCGTCAAAGTCGGCGCGCATCTGTCGGCGACGCCGATCGCCAACCCGGCCCAGGCCTACACCGGAACGGTTTCGGCCATCGACAACCACATCGACGAGAACAGCCGCACGCTGCTGGTCAAGGCAACGATCGCCAATCCGGCCGACTCGCTGCGCGCCGGCATGTCCTTCCAGATCAGTATGAAATTCCCCGGCGACTCCTATCCGGCCGTCAGCCCGCTGGCCATCCTGTGGGGCTCGGACGGGGCCTATGTCTGGGCAGTGCAGAACGGCAAGGCGAAACGCGTTGCCGTGCGCATCATCCAGCGCAACACCGAGACGGTGCTGATCGACGCGCCGATCGTCAGCGGCGACATGGTGGTGACCGAGGGCACCCAGAGCGTCAGCGACGGCGGTGAGGTCCACATCGCCGGCGAGGAACAGCGCGCCGCCGACGCTGACGGCTCATGACCGGCACCGTCAACGCCGCACGCGAAACCGGCTTTACCGCACTGTTCATCCGCCGGCCTGTCATGGCCCTGGTGTTGAACACGCTGATCGCGGTCGCCGGCCTTGCCGCCTTCTACGGCGTCGAGATCCGTGAATTGCCGGATGTCGACCGCCCCGTCATCACCGTCAGCACGGTCTTCGAGGGTGCGGCCGCCGAAACCGTCGACCGCGAGCTGACCGATACGATCGAAGGCGCGGTCGCCCGCGTCTCCGGCGTCAAGTCGATCTCGTCGACCTCGTCCTTCGGCTCGAGCCGCGTCACCATCGAGTTCAACGACGGCGTCGACCTCAATGTCGCCGCCTCCGACGTACGCGACGCCGTCGGCCGTGTCGCCAACCAGATGCCGGACACCGCCGATCCGCCGCGCATCGTCAAGGCCGACGCCAATTCCGAACCGGTGATGCGGCTGGCCGTCACCTCCGACACCATGTCGGTGCAGGACATGACGGTGATCGTCCAGGACCAGATCGAGGACGAGCTTGCCGCGGTGCCGGGCGTCGCCGACGTCCAGGTCTCCGGCGACCGTGACAAGATCTTCCGCATCGACGTCGACCAGAACAAGCTGGCCAGCCACGGCTTCACCGTCGCCGATCTCAGAACAGCATTGGCCTCGGTCGCCTTCGATTCGCCGGCCGGCTCGATCACCACCACCAACCAGGATCTGATCGTGCGCACGACGGCGGACGTGACCACGCCCGACGAGTTCGAGAACATCATCATCGGCGGCAAGACGCGCATCCGCGACGTCGCCACCGTCACGCTCGGCCCCGACATCGGCCAGACCACCTTGCGCTCGGACGGCAAGACCGGCATCGGTCTCGGCATCATCCGCCAGGCGGAATCGAACACGCTGGACATCTCGACCGGCGTCAGGGCGGCGGTCGCCAAGCTGCAGGAGAACCTGCCTCAGGGCATGGCGATCAAGGTCACCAGCGACGACGCCGTCTTCGTCAACGGCGCCGTGCATGAGGTCGAGATCGCGCTGGCCCTGTCGGTCTCGATCGTGTTGGTCGTCATCTACGCCTTCCTGCTCGACTGGCGCGCGACGCTCATTCCGGGCCTGTCGATGCCGGTCGCCATGATCGGCACCATCGCCGCGATCTATCTCGCCGGCTTCTCGGTCAACATCCTGACCTTGCTCGCTCTGGTGCTGGCCACCGGCCTTGTCGTCGACGACGCCATCGTCGTGCTCGAAAACATCGTGCGACGGCGCAACGAAGGCATGGGCCCGCGTGCCGCCGCCGTGCTCGGCGCGCAGGAGGTGTTCTTCGCCGTCATCGCCACCACGCTGACGCTGGTCGCCGTCTTCGTGCCGATCTCCTTCCTGCCCGGCCAGACCGGCGGCCTGTTCCGCGAATTCGGCTTCGTGCTCGCCATGTCGGTGCTTCTGTCCTGCGTGGTGGCGCTCACGCTCTGCCCGATGCTCGCCTCGCGCATGCTGTCCAGCGCAGCGCTCCACCATGAGGGCGGCAACGGCATCGGTGCCCGCATCGGAGGCGCGCTGAACACGGCCTACCGGCGCTGCCTGCATGCCTGCCTCGGCGCGCCGTGGATCGTCGTGCTGGTGGCGCTGTTGTTCGCCGGCACCGCCTTCAGCCTGTTCGGCACCATCCGCCAGGAGCTGACGCCGAGCGAGGACCGCGCCGTCGTGCTGTTGCGCATCAGCGCGCCGCAAGGCGTCAGCCTCGATTACACGACGCAGCAGATGCAGAAGATCGAGAAACTGATCCAGCCGCTGCGCGATTCCGGCGAGATCCGCGCCACCTTCGAGAATGCCGGCCAGAACGGTGCCTACAACAACGGCTTCATGGTGATGACGCTGGCGCCGTGGAACGAGCGCACGCGCAGCCAGCGCGAGATCATGGCCGAGATCAGCCAGCTGACCCGGCAGGTGCCGAGCGTGCGCGTCTTCCCGGTGCAGCCCAACAGCCTGGGCATTCGCGGCGCCGGCAACGGCCTGCAGTTCGCGCTGGTCGGCAATGACCGCAAGGCGCTGGGCGAGGCGGCGGTCAAGGTCATCGACGAAATGCGCAAGGATCCGGGCTTCCAGTCGCCGCGGCTCTCCGTCGACCCGACACAGCCACAGCTTGCGGTCGCCATCGACCGCGAGCGCGCCTCCGACCTCGGCATCGACATCACCGGGCTGGCCAACACCTTGCAGGCGATGCTCGACGGCAATGATGTCGTCGACGTCTACATCGCCGACCGCAGCTACGGGGTGAAGCTGGTCTCGACCACTAATCCGATCAACGACCCGACCGATCTGGAGAACATCTTCCTGAAGACGGCCGACGGCCGCTTCGTGCCGATGTCGACCATCGCCACGCTGACCGAACGCGCCGTGCCGCCATCGCTGACGCGCGAGCAGCAGCAGCCGTCGGTGGCAATCACTTCAAACCTCGGCGGCAATTTCGCGCTCGGCGACGCGCTGAGCCGCGCCGAGGAGATTGCCACGCCGCTGCTGCCGCCCGGCAGCCGCATCCTGCCGCTGGCCGAAGCAGCGACGCTGGGCGAAACCAACAGCGCCATGATCACCATCTTCGGCTTCGCGCTGGTCATCATCCTTTTGGTGCTGGCCGCCCAGTTCGAAAGCTTCGTCAGCGCCATCATCATCATGGCGACGGTACCGCTTGGCCTTGCCTGCGCCATCTTCGCGCTATTGCTCTCAGGCACCAGCCTCAACGCCTACAGCCAGATCGGCTTGGTCCTGCTGGTCGGCGTCATGGCCAAGAACGGCATCCTGATCGTCGAGTTCGCCAACCAGCTGCGCGACCGCGGGTTCGGCGTGCGCGAGGCGATCGAGCAGGCTTCGATCATCCGCCTGCGCCCGGTGATGATGACGATGATCTGCACCGTGCTCGGCGGCGTGCCGCTGGTGCTGGCCGCGGGCGCCGGTGCGGAGGCGCGCATCGCGCTCGGCTGGGTGATCGTCGGCGGCCTCGGCCTCGCCACCGTCTCCACCCTGTTGCTGACCCCGGTCGCCTATCTCCTGCTCGGCCGCTTCGTCACGCCGAAGACGCATGAGGAAGCAAGGCTGAAGCGCGAGCTCGAGGAAGCCGCCTACACCAATATCGAGCCAGCGGAATAACCTACGGCTTGATAAACACCTTGCCGTTCGGCTTGGCCAGCTCCGCCGGAACCTTCGCCATCGCCTCGGCCAATGGCACCACCGCCGTCACATCGGTCGACCAGCGCCCGTCGGAAAAGCGCTTCTGTGCCTCCAGGATCGCCGGGCCGCGCTTGTCGCGGAACTGGCGCATCCATTCGCTCAGCCAGAAGCCTTCGACATGCTTGTGCTGGAAGATCAACTGGCCGGGCTCGCGAATGACCGTCGCCTCGCCATCGAGCCGCCCGTAGATGATCCAGCGCGAGCGCTTCGGCATGGCGTCGAAGATGGTCGAGGCCAGTGGCCCGGTCACCGCATCGAGGAAGATGCGCGGCTGCTCGGCCTTAATCACCTCGCGCAGCGCAGCCTTGAAATCCGCCGCCTTCTCGTTGAGCACATGAGCCGCGCCGATTTCCTTCAACAGCGGGATCTGCTCGTCGCGGCGCACGGTGGCGATCGGTCTGTATCCCTCCTCCTTGGCAAGCCCTGCGATCAGCTTGCAGAGTTGGGAGGCGCCGGCGGTCATGATGAAGGCTTTTTCGCCCGCCTCTTTGACGATATCGAACATGGCGAGCGCGGTGAGCGGGTTGACGATCATCGCCGCACCATCCTCGTCGCGAACCGTGTCGAGCAGCGGAATGCAGACGACCGCCTCGGCGACGGCATAGTCCGCCCAGGAGCCCCAATTGGTGACGCCGGTGGCGAAGGCGACGCGCTTGCCGACCAGGCTTTTGGGGTAAGGCCCGTCACCGCCGGCGACGACAGTGCCTACGCCCTCGAAGCCGGCAGGCTGTCCCTTGACGCGCGGCTGGCCGTACTGGCCCTTGATGAAAGCGATGTCGGACGGGTTGATCGAGGCGAGGCTGACCTTGATCAGCACCTGCGTCGGCCCGGGCGCCGGCACCGAGATATCGCCCGGCTCGAGATAAGGCTCCATCGCTTCCAGCGCGAAGCCGGAAGGCGTCCTGGTGTAGCCGTCGCCGACAAGCAGCAGTGCCTTCATCTCGGACGGGATGGCCATCGGGAAACTCCTTGCTTGCCGGCGGATTTCAGTGGTGGTTGGCCGAGCCGCTGCTCAGACCTTTTCCTGCGTGTACTTCTTCAATTCGGTCCGCGCCACCTGCCGGCGATGCACGGCGTCCGGCCCGTCGGCCAGCCGCAACGTCCTCAGATGCGTCCACGAGCGCGCCAGCGGCGTGTCCTGGCTGATGCCTTGCGCGCCGAACATCTGCACCGCCTCGTCGGTGACCTTGAGCGCGACACGAGGTGCTACCACCTTGATCTGGCTGATCCAGGGCGCGGCGGCGCGCGCATCGCCCTGGTCGATCATCCACGCCGCCTTGAGGCAGAGTAGCCTCGCCATCTCGATCTCCATGCGGCATTCGGCGATGATGTCGAAATTGGCGCCGAGCCTGGCCAGAGGCTGGCCGAAGGCCTCGCGCCGCACCGAACGCTGGCACAGCATCTCCAGCGCCATCTCGGCCTGGCCGATGGCACGCATGCAGTGGTGGATGCGGCCAGGCCCCAGCCGCCCCTGCGCGATTTCGAAGCCCCTGCTCTCGCCGAGGATCAGATTCGATGCCGGTACGCGCACGTTGTCGAATCTGAGATGCATGTGGCCGTGCGGCGCATCATCGTCGCCATAGACCTGCATGGGCCGCACCTTGGTCACGCCTTTCGCCCCCGACGGCACCAGGATCATCGAATGCCGGCGATGCTGCGGCTCGCCGTCGCCGCCGGTCCTGACCATGACGATATAGATGGCGCAGCGCGGATCGCCGGCGCCCGATGCCCACCACTTCTCGCCGTTCAGGACATAGTCGCCGCCCTGCCGCTCGCAGCGCATCGATATGTTGGTGGCGTCCGAGGACGCGACATCCGGCTCGGTCATCAGATATGCCGAGCGGATTTTTCCCTCGAGCAGCGGCTCCAGCCATTGCTGCTTGTGCTCGGCCGAGCCGTAACGCTCCAGCACCTCCATATTGCCGGTATCGGGCGCCGAGCAGTTGAAGGTCTCGGCGCCGAGATGCGCCTTGCCCATTTCTTCGGCGAGATAGGCATATTCGACCGTGGAAAGCCCGTAACCGCGTTCCGAACCGGTCAGCCAGAAATTCCACAGGCCGCGCTCTTTGGCGGTCCCTTTCAGCTCTTCGAGGATTTCCGTCTGGCGGTCGGTGTAGACCCAGCGGTCGCCGCCCTTGCCGATCTCGGCCAAAAACTGCTCGCCGAGCGGCATGATCTCGTCGCGCACCATCGCCGCGACGCGCGCGTGGATCGGCTTCAGCCGCTCGGTCATGCCCAGATTCATGTCCGCCATCGATCTCCGGCCCTCCAACGCGCATCCAGGCCCTTTACCCGTGGCAAGGATGACCGTACTTCGGGTAGCCTTGTCAACGCGAGCCCTTTCGCCCGGCCGCGAGACAGGGGCAAGGCGGAGGAAATGCAATGAGCTATCTGGATGAGCTGTTTTCGGTCGCCGGCAAGACCGCGCTGGTCACCGGCGCCGCGACCGGCATCGGCCGCATGGCGGCAACCGCCCTGGTCAAGGCCGGCGCCAGCGTCATGATCGCCTCGCGCAAGGGCGAGGACTGCGTCAAGGTCGCCGCCGAACTGAACGGTCTCGGCGCATCGGGCCGCGCCGAGGGCTTTGCCGGCGATGTCTCCAGCGAAGCAGGCATTGCGGCTTTGGTCGCCGAGGTGAAGGCGCGTACGGAAAAACTGCACATCCTGGTCAACAATGCCGGCGTCTCCTGGGGCGCGCCGCTGGAAAGTTTTCCTTATTCGGCCTGGGCCAAGGTGCTCGGCGTCAACGTCACCGCCGTCTTCCACCTGACGCGCGAACTGCTGCCGCTGCTCGACGCCGCGGCCAGCGACGACGATCCGGCAAGGGTGATCAATCTGGGTTCGGTGATGGGCACCCAGCCGCTGGCCGACGACGCCTATTCCTACACCGCCTCAAAAGCCGCGGTTCACCATCTTACGCGCACGCTGGCGATCGAGCTCGCCGGTCGCCGCATCACCGTCAATGCCTTTGCCCCAGGCCCGTTCCAGAGCCGGATGACCGCTTTCGCCACTGGAACCGAGGAACAGGCGAAACATGTCGGCAACCATGTTCCGATCGGTCGTATCGGCACCCCGGATGACATTGCTGGCGCAACCCTCTATTTGTGCAGCCGTGCCGGCAGCTATGTTACCGGTGCCATCCTGCCGATCGACGGCGGACAGTCGGTGCAGCATGGGCTGAAACTGTTCAAGGAATGACATGTCGGCCGGAGAAGCCGGCGGGCGAGTGGAGGACATCAGCGTGGAACCGATCAGTCTCGATGTGCTTCTGGCCAGCGTCGGCAAGGAAGTCGGCGTGTCGCCATGGCGCGTCGTCACGCAGCGCATGATCGACCAGTTCGCCGACGCCACCGACGACCATCAGTTCATCCATTGCGACCCCGAGCGTGCCAGGCTGGAGACGCCGTTCGGCGGCACCATCGCGCACGGCTTCCTGTCGCTGTCGCTGCTCTCGGCGATGACCTTCGAGACCATGCCACCGCTCGAAAACAGCAAGATGGGCGTCAACCACGGTTTCGATTCGCTGCGCTTCCTGGCGCCGGTGAAGACTGGCGCGCGCATCCGCACCCGGTTCGTGCTGGCTGACGTCAAGGTCCGGCCCTCGGGCTGGGTGCAGACGGCGCATGACGTGACCATCGAGATCGAGGGCTCGAAGAAGCCGGCGCTGACCGCCCGCTGGCTGACCCTGACGCTGATCGAGCGCCAGCCAGAGACCGCATGAGCGGCGACGCCAACGCGCACGACAAGTCGGCGCTTGCGATCGACAAGTCGGCGCTTGCGATCGACCAGGCAACGCTTGCACCTTACCTCGAAGCGCATATTCAGGGCTTCGCCGGGTTGGGTGCGATCGAAAAGTTCAAGTCCGGACAATCGAACCCGACTTATCTTTTGACGGCGGCAAGCGGCCGCTATGTGCTGCGCGCCAAGCCGCCTGGCCAATTGCTGAAATCCGCGCATCAGGTCGACCGCGAATTCCGGGTGATGCAGGCGCTTGCCGGAACAGCCGTTCCGGTGCCCGCCATGCTGCATCTGTCCGGTGAGGGCTCCCCGATCGGCCGCATGTTCTATGTCATGGAGTTCCTGGACGGCCGCATCTTCTGGGATCCGTCCTTGCCGGAAGCCTCTGGCGACGAGGAGCGCGCGGCGATCTACGACGCCATGAACGCGACACTTGCCGCACTGCACGGCGTCGATGTTGAAGCGGCCGGGCTCGGCGACTTCGGCAAACCCGGCAATTATTTCGAACGCCAGTTCGCTCGCTGGACCAGCCAGTACCGCGCCTCCGAAACCGGCACCGTGGCCGACATGGACCGGTTGATCGCCTGGCTGGAGACGCATATGCCGGCCGATGACGGCCGTGTCTCTCTGGTGCATGGCGACTATCGGCTGGACAACATGATCTTCGCAGCCGACGAGCCCAAGGTGCTGGCGGTGCTCGACTGGGAACTGTCGACGCTCGGCCACCCCTTCGCCGACCTCGCCTATCAGTGCATGCAGTGGCGGCTGCCGCACGCCTCGGGCTTTCGCGGCCTCGGCGGCATCGACCGCGCGACGCTCGGCCTGCCGTCCGAAGAAGCCTATGTCGCCGCCTATTGCCGGCGGCGTGGACTCGCCGGCATCGGCAACTGGACATTCTTCCTCGCCTTCTCCTTTTTCCGGCTGGCGGCAATCTGCCAGGGCGTCTACCGGCGCGCGCTGGACGGCAACGCCTCCAATCCGGAAAAGGCGAGAACCTATGGCGACGCGGTCAAGCTGCTCGCCGACCTGGCGGTGAAACTGGTCGACAAGAAGACTTGAAAATTGGGAGAGCTGGGCGATGGGTCGTTTTGACGGAGCGATGGTGCTGATCACCGGTGCAACCGGCGGCCTCGGCCGCGGCGCGGCCAAGGGCTTTGCCGCCGAGGGTGCGCGGCTGGTATTGTCGGATCTGGACGAGAAGACGTTGGCCGCCTTTGCCGAAACGTTGGAGGCCGAGACGGCGATCCTTGCCGGCAACATCGCCGACGAAAAACTGTCGGAAGATCTGGTGACGCTGGCGACGGAACGGTTCGGCCGGCTGGATGTCGCCGTCAACAATGCCGGCATCGTCCACAGCTTCGTGCGCCTGCCGCAGGTGGCATCCGACGAAGCGCGCCGGGTGCTCGAGGTCGACCTTTTGGGCGTCTTCTTTGCGATGAAGCATCAGATCCCGCTGATGGAGCGGCAATTCAAGGCGAGCGGCAAGGGCGGCACGATCGTCAACATTGCCTCGGTCGCCGGGCTTGGCGGCGCGCCAAAGCTGTCGGTCTATGCCGCCGCCAAGCATGGCGTCGTCGGACTGACCAGGTCTGCGGCTGCCGAATACGCCACCAAGGGCATACGCATCAACGCCATCTGCCCGGCCCATACGCGAACGGCGATGGTCGACGGTTTTGTCCGCGGCAGCGGCGCGCCGGAGGCCGAGGCGCTGGCAGAGCTGACGCGCGGCGTGCCGATGAAACGGGTCGCCGAGGTGGATGAGGTCATCACCGCCATCCTGTTCGCCGCCGACCCGACCAACTCGTTCATGACCGGCCATACGCTCGCCGTCGATGGCGGCATTGGCGCGATCTGACGTAACGCCTGGGAACCAAACCCGCCCTTGTCGGTTTCCGTACAGCGTATATAATTTAGTCAGGCAACCAACAACAAAGGCAGGCAGGAATTGCCGCTTAGCGTCCAGAACCGCCGCGAAAGACAGAAAGCCGAGTTGCGCTCCGAACTGGTCGAGGCGGCACACAAGCTTGTGCAGGAAGAAGGCTATGAAGGCCTGACCATCCGCAAGCTGGCCAAGCGCGTCGGCTATGCGCCGATGTCGGTCTATTCCTATTTTGCCGACAAGCAGGACATCCTCTTCGCGTTGGCCGAGGATGCGTTCGAGACGCTTGCCCGCCGGATCGAGGAGCATCCGTCCGACGATCCGATCGAGGCATTGCAAGCGGTCATGACCGAATACGCCGCCTTCGGGCTCGGCAATCCCAACGAATACCGCACCGTCTTCATGACCGAAAAGACCAAGCCGCCGGAAGGCAGGTCCTACGAGGAGATGGAAGAGAGCAACCCGGCGATGAAGGCGCTGATCAGCAGGGTCGAAGCCTGCGTCGCGGCCGGCAAGCTCAAGGGCGATCCGCGCGCCATCGCCACCATGCTGTGGGCGGTGGGCCACGGCACGATCTCGCTCCTGATCACCTTTCCATTCTACCCCTTCGGCGACCCGCAGGCTTTCGTGAAGCGGATGTGCGATTTCACCCTTGCCACGCTGTCGACCCAAGACGTGCCGCCGCTGACCGAGACTCCGGTCAACTGCTGATAGGCCTGCATTCCCATTCTGTTGATCCAGCCTGCATCTGGAGGATGATCCAGAAGAGTGGAATTCGGTTTTGCGGCGATAATCTTCGGCTCGGAAAAGCTCAAGCTCAAACAGAGCCCATCCCGATTTCATCCGGATGGAACAGGCTTTTGCCGCGCCATGCGGCATTTTGGCTTTTTAGGAAAATTTGATCGTACGTGTACGATTTCTGACTTGAAGTTCCGATCTCCGAGACGTATATGTACGTCGTATCGTACATGTACGAAGAAATTGAACCGGAGACAAACCATGAAAAAGACAATCCTCACCCTCGCAGCGGTGCTGGCGTTTTCAGGTGTGGCCTTCGCCGGCTCCACCCAGCCGACTAAGCAAGCGCCGGCTACGGCCTGCGTCCATACCAAGACCAATGTGAAGCTCGATTGCGGCACGACCGGCTCGGTCGAAAAGACCGGCGCGACCAAGACCGACGCAGCCAAGGGCCCGCGTCTCGGCATCGAGATCAACCCCTGGATCGTGCCCAGCACGTTCTGAGGTTTGATACCGCTGCGGCGGCGCTCTCCCCCCAAGGTCGACGACGCCGTGGCGGCTCAAATATGCGGATGAAGAAAAAGGCGGCAGGAAATCCTGACCGCCCGTTTTCATGTCAGGGCGCTGCCCTGCCGAATTACTTCTTGCGCTGTTTTCGCCCGGCCACAGTCTTGGCCTTGCCGGGCCTTGCGGGAGCGCCGGAGATGGAGGTCGAGGTGATCGATATCGGATCGCTGGCTGGGAACGTGTCCTCGAGGCCTTCCTCGAGTTCCTCTTCCGCACTCACCTCGTGATCTCGTTCGCGTTCGAGCGAACGGACGGCAGCAGTCTTCCTGGCCGGCTTCGGCGCGGATTTCGGCGGCATCGGCATTCTCCCTCGGCCTGCGGAAGCAGAACGAGCCTGCGCGACAAACGTTCCTGACTCGCGCTACGCTGCCGCGTCGCTCGCTGCTTCCGATAGCAAAGTAAAGACATAGTCCGAGAACGAACGCCAGCATTCGACCCGGAAGGCGTCTGGTCCGCTGCGGAGCAGCACGATCTCGGACTTGCCCAGGATGGTGCGCGAAGCAGCACCCACCGGAAAGACTTCAAGCGACAGATCCTGCGGGCAGCCGCCATTGATCGCCGCGGCGGCGGCCGGACCGGTGACGGAAAAGGCAACGTTGCGGTGCGAGATGCCGACCGCCGAGTGCAGCGCGGCAACCTTGGCGCAATCGGCGAGCGGATCCTTTCCGGCCTCGTCGATGATCAGCCATTCGTCCGGTCCGAGCCACAGCGCCGTGCGGCCGGCCTTTGTCGCCGAAGTCTTCGGCTTTGTCGGCAAGGTCACGCCCAGCGCCTTCGAAAGCGCAGCCAAGGAAGCCTCCGGCGCGCGCAGCGAGATGCGCTCGGCCGGCGGCGTAATTTCGAGCTTGACGCCCGTTGCCGACACGCTGCGCCCGGCGAGCGCCGGGCGGCGCTCCGCCGTGGACGGCATTGCGGATGCATTGGTTTTTGCGGCAGCCTTAGCCATTGAGGCGCTCCCCCTTCTCGTCGAAGAACACCATGCCGGTGACCTCCACTTCGATCACCCCGTTCGGCATCGGCACGTAGAGCGTCTCGCCCATGCGGTCGCGACCGCCGGCGACCAGCGCCAGGGCGATCGAGCGGCCGCAATTCTCCGACCAGTAGCTCGAGGTGACGTGGCCGATCATCTTCATCGGGATCGCCTGCTTCGGGTCGGCGACGATCTGCGCGCCTTCTTCCAGCACCACTTTCGGATCCTTGGTTTTCAGGCCGACAAGCTGCTTGCGGCCCTTGGCGACCAGATCCGGCCGCGCCAAGCCACGAATCCCGACGAAGTCGGCCTTCTTCTTGCCGACCGCCCAGTCGAGGCCGGCATCGTTCGGCGTCACCGTGCCGTCGGTGTCCTGGCCGACGATGATGTAGCCCTTTTCGGCGCGCAGCACGTGCATGGTCTCGGTGCCGTAGGCGACGGCGCCATGCTTCTGGCCCTCGGCCCACAGCACTTCCCATACGGCCTGGCCGTAATCGGCCGGCACATTGACCTCGAAGCCGCGCTCGCCGGTGAAAGACATGCGGAACAGCCTGGTCGGCACGCCGCAGATCTTGCCCTCGCGTACCGACATATGCGGCAGCGCCTCGTCCGACATGTCGATGCCCTCGACCAGCGGCGCGATGATGTCGCGCGACTTCGGCCCCTGCACGGCGATGACCGCCCATTGCTCGGTGATCGAGCTCAGCCAGACATTGAGATGCGGGAACTCGGTCTGGAGATAGTCTTCCATATGGTTCATGACGCGCGGCGCGCCGCCGGTCGTCGTCGTCACGTGGAAACGGTCCGGCGCCAGCCTGCCGACGACGCCGTCATCATAGATGAAACCGTCCTCGCGCAGCATGATGCCATAGCGGCAGCGGCCGGGTTCCAGCTTCTCCCACGGATTGGTGTAGAGCAGCTCCATGAACTTGGCCGCATCCGGCCCGACCACCTCGATCTTGCCGAGTGTCGAGGCATCGAACAGGCCGGCTGTCTTGCGCACGCCGACGCATTCGCGGTCGACGGCGGCATGCATGTCCTCGCCGCCCTTCGGGAAATACCAGGCGCGCTTCCACTGGCCGACATCCTCGAACACGGCACCTTGGGCCTCGGCCCAGGGATGGATCGCGGTCTTGCGGGTCGGATCGAAAAGCGGACCCCGCGCGTGTCCGACGATCGAGCCGAAGGTGACCGGCGTATAGGGCGCGCGGAATGTGGTGAGGCCGACCTGCGGGATCGGCTTGCCCAGCGTCTCGGCGGCAATCGCCAGCCCATGCATGTTGGAGGTCTTGCCCTGGTCGGTCGCCATGCCGTTGGTGGTGAAGCGCTTGACGTGCTCGATCGAGTGCATGCCTTCATGCACAGCCTGGCGGATGTCCTTGGCGGTGACGTCGTTCTGGAAATCGACGAAGGCCTTCACCGTCGTGTCCGGCCCGGCGCCGGGTGCTGCGCCCAACATGCCGCGCGACCAGCTTTCGCCGGCATCGACTTTCGGTTTCGTACCCTTGGCGGCTTTGGCGCCTGCGTCCCTCGCCGCCTTGGCGCCGGCCGCATAGGCCTCGTCGATCGTCGCCGACAGTCCGTCGGTGCCGTTGCAGGCGCCGACCGAAACGCAGTCCTGCGCATAGGTGCCGGGCACGAAGCGCTTGGTCTCATCGTTGAAGGCGACCTTGCCGCGCGACTGCGAAAACAAATGCACCGACGGCGTCCAGCCGGCCGACATCAGGATCGCGTCGACCGGGATGGTGCGCTCGCCGCCGCCATTCTTCGGCTGCACGGTCATCGAGGTCACCCGCAATTTACCGCCGGCGCGGACCACCGCGCGGCCGAAATTGATCTCGATGCCGAGCGCCCTCGCCTCGTCGATCACCGGCCCGGTCGGGTTGTCGCGCAGGTCGACGATGGCCGCGATATTGACGCCGGCCTTCTTGAGGTCGATCGCCGCCGCATAGGCGGAATCATTGGCCGTATAGACGCCGACATTCTTGCCGACGGCAACGCCGTAATGGTTCAGGTAGGTGCGTGCGGCGGAAGCCAGCATGATGCCGGGACGGTCATTGTCGGCAAACACCATGTGGCGCTCGATGGCGCCGGTCGCCAGCACGACGCGTTTGGCGCGGACCTGCCACAGCCGCTCGCGGGCCAGGTCGCGACCCGGGTTTTGCAGATGGTCGCTGACGCGCTCGACCAGCCCGACGAAATTCTGCGCGTAGTAGCCGAACGCCGTCGTGCGCGAGAGCACGCGGACGTTGGACATGGCCTTCAGCTTGGCGATCGCACCTTGAGCCCAGGCAAAGCCATCCTGGCCATCGATCCTGGCACCGGTCTCGAAGCGCAGGCTGCCGCCGAACTCCGCCTGCTCGTCGGCGAGCATGACGCTGGCGCCGGATTCGGCTGCCGCAAGGGCCGCGGCAATGCCGGCGGCACCGCCACCCAGCACCAGCACGTCGCAATGCGCGAAGCGCGCCGCATAGTGGTCGGGATCAGGCTGGTCCGGCGACACGCCGAGGCCGGCCGCGGCGCGGATCTTCGGTTCGTAGAGGTTTTTCCACGCGGCCTTCGGCCACATGAAGGTCTTGTAGTAGAAGCCGGCCGAAAAGAATGGCGAGGCGATGTCGTTGACCGCGCCAACGTCGAAGGCGAGCGACGGCCAGCGGTTCTGCGACTGCGCGGCGAGCCCATCATAGAGCTCCTGCACGGTTGCCCGCACATTCGGCGTCTTGCGCGCCGCGTCGCGCGTCACCTGGACCAGCGCATTGGGCTCTTCCGCGCCGGCGGACAGGAAGCCGCGCGGGCGATGGTATTTGAACGAGCGGCCGACGAGATGGACGCCGTTGGCAAGCAAGGCCGAGGCCAGCGTGTCGCCCTCGACGCCGGCGTAAGCCTGACCGTCGAAGCTGAAGCGGGCCGCCTTCGCCTGCTTGAGGCGCCCGGCACCGGGAATGCGGAACGCGCCGCTCATTTGGCAACCACTTCGTTGGAGTTTTTGGGCAGCTTCGACGGCTTCGGCTCGCCGGCCTTGTAGGTCATGATGAACTTGTCGGTCACGGTGTCACGCACGGCGTTGAAGAAGCGCGCGCAGCCATGCATGTGCCGCCAGCGCTCGTAGATGACGCCCTTGGGATTCGAGCGGATGAAGAAGAACTTCTCGAAATCGTCGTCGCTTTCGCCGGCCATATTGGTCGAGCGCGCAATATGCGCCTCGCCGGCGTTGCGGAACTCGAGTTCCGGGCGCTCTTCCTCGCAATAGGGGCAGCGGATGAGAAGCATTGTGCTTGGTTCCTACAATTCGCCGTGGCCGACATGAGCGCCGGCCGGTTGATCGCAAAGCTTCTGGCCCAGGGTCGCGAAGGGCGCGACCTGCCGGATGCGTTCCTCGATGCTCGCCGCCGGACGGAACAGCTCGCGATCGGCCATATTGCCGAAAGTGAGCAGCACCGGATCGGTCGTCACGATGACGTGGCGCGGCTGGAATGACTCACCGTCCTCGAGATCGGCCGGCCTGTTTTCCAGGAAGCTGACCACTTTCTGGCCACCGCTCCAGACGCAGGCCAGCACGCCCGCATCGACGGAAAACGGCCATCCGGTCTCGTTTTCGGCGCGGCTGATCGGCTGCAGGCGCACCTCTTCAGCCGACGGAAAATGAAACATCCCCTGCTCGCTAGCGAGCACAAGCGGCACCGCGACGGCCATCTCGGTCATCATCAGTGCGCCACCGCCGCCGCCGCCGCCTCGTCGATCAGACGGCCGGTGCGGAAGCGCTCGATGGTGAAGGGGGCGTTGATCGGGTGCGGATCGTCCTTGGCGATGGTGTGGGCAAAGACATGGCCCGAACCCGGAGTCGCCTTGAAGCCGCCCGTACCCCAACCGCAATTGACATAGAGGCCGGGCACCGGCGTCTTGGCCAGGATTGGTGAGCGATCCGGCGTCACATCGACAATGCCGCCCCACGAACGCAGCATCTTCATGCGCGTGAAGATCGGGAACATCTCGCAGATGGCATCGAGCGTGTGCTGCAATATGTGCAGGCCGCCGGTCTGCGAATAGGAGACATACTGGTCGGTGCCGGCGCCGATCACCAGTTCGCCCTTGTCGGATTGCGAGATATAGGCGTGCACCGTGTTCGACATGATTACGCACGGCACCACCGGTTTGACCGGCTCCGAGACCAGCGCCTGCAGCGGATAGCTTTCCAGCGGCATGCGCACGCCGGCCATGTTCATGATCACCGACGAATGACCCGCCGCCACCACGCCGACCTTCTTCGCGCCGATGAAGCCGCGCGTCGTGTCAACGCCGGTGACGGCGCCGTTCGGTGCGCGCTTGACGCCAGTGACTTCGCAATTCTGGATGATGTGGACGCCGCGCGCCGAAGCGCCGCGCGCATAGCCCCAGGCGACCGCATCGTGGCGCGCCGTGCCGCCGCGCCGCTGCAAGGCGGCACCCACCACCGGATAACGCGCCTGCTTGGAGATGTTGAGCGGCGGGCAGAATTCCTTCGCCTGCTCCGGCGTCAGCCATTCATTGTCGATGCCGTTCAGCCTGTTGGCATGGACATGGCGCTTCAGCACCTGGATGTCGTGCACATTGTGCGCCAGCATCATGACGCCGCGCGCCGAATACATGACGTTGTAGTTGAGCTCCTGGCTCAGCCCATCCCACAGCTTCAGCGCATGGTCGTAGATGCCGGCGCTTTCGTCATAGAGGTAGTTGGAGCGGATGATGGTGGTGTTGCGGCCGGTGTTGCCGCCGCCGAGCCAGCCCTTTTCCAGCACCGCGACATTGGTGATGCCGTGCACGGTGGCGAGATAGTAGGCGGTGGCCAGGCCATGACCGCCGGCGCCGACGATGATGACGTCGTATTCCTTCTTCGGCTCGGGCGAAGACCATTGCTCTTCCCAGCCCTTATGGCCGCGCATGGCCTCACGGGCGATGGCGAATACCGAATATTTCTTCACGTTCTAGCCTCGCGGATGGGACGGCCGGGCCAGCAATCGGCCGGACGAGCGAGGTGTATCACTAGCGAAAAGGCGTTGCCACCCTTGCACTGTTTGCGACGGCACTTGCCGTTTTGCGCCATGGCGGAAAAGACGCTTCTAATACGACCGATCAGCCCGCGTTGCGCTGAGCCCATTGCAGCTTTCGGGTGGCTCCGACCAGCCGCATTTGCGACCAAGCATCCGATTGCCGGCAAGGCCGGCGCAAAAAAAGGATGCAAAAGATGTTCGCACTCACCAACAAGGTCGCCATCGTCACCGGCGCCAGTTCCGGCATCGGCCGCGCCACGGCAAAACTGTTTGCCGAACAGGGTGCCAAAATGGTGGTCGCGGCCCGCCGTCAGGCGGAGCTCGATGCCTTGGTCGCCGAGATCGAGGATGCCGGCGGAACGGCCGTGGCGCTTGCCGGCGATGTCCGGGACGAGGCCTACGCGAAAGCGCTTGTCGAACTGGCGGTGGAAAGCTTCGGTGGTCTCGACATCGCCTTCAACAATGTCGGCGCCGTCGGCCAGATGGGGTCGATTTCCGACCTATCGCTGGAAGGATGGCGCGAGACGCTCGATACCAACCTCACCAGCGCGTTTCTCGGCGCGAAATACCAGGTGCCGGCGATGGTCGAGCGCGGCGGCGGTTCGCTGATCTTCACCTCGACCTTTGTCGGCCATACCGTCGGCATGCCCGGCATGACCAGCTATGCGGCAAGCAAGGCCGGCCTGATCGGTTTGACGCAGGTGCTTGCCGCCGAATACGGCCCGAAAGCCATTCGCGTCAATGCGCTCCTGCCGGGCGGCACCGATACGCCCGCGGCGACGTTCAAGACGCCGGAATCGCGGGCATTCGTCGAAAACCTGCATGCGTTGAAGCGCGTCGCCGAGCCTGAAGAGATCGCCCGCTCGGCGCTCTATCTGGCCTCCAACGCGTCGAGCTTCACCACCGGAACCGCACTGTTTGCCGATGGCGGCGTCTCGATCAACCGGACGTGAAGGGTTTTCCCGGCGAACAGGCATATTCGTCGCCTTGGCGCAGGCCGCCGGTCTTGCTTTTTCGGCACGATTTGGCGATTCCGTTTCCCTGTCGAAAACAGGCAGGGACCCATGCTGCTGATCAGAACCTATGTCGCCCAGAGCGCAATCGAAGGCGTCGGCGTGTTCGCCGCCGAGCCGATCCGCAGGGGCGCCTCGATATGGCGCCTCGATCCGGATTTCGACCGGCTGATCCCGGTGGAGAAATACGAGGCGGCACCCGCGCACCTCAAGGAATTGCTCGACCGCTATGCCTATCCAAGCCCCGACCGTCCGGGCTTCATGGTCTATGAAGTCGACAACGGCCGTTTCATGAACCACGCCGAAAGGCCCAACACGGATTTCTCGCGCTATGGCGGCGCGACCGCGACCCGCGACATCGCCGCCGGCGAGGAGATAACCTGCGACTACGGCGAGTTCTTCGAAGGTTTCGAGCAACTCCATCTGGCCACAGCCTAGGTTGAAAACCCAATCCGACGGCGACCGGCCGCGGTTTGGCCGCTCAGCCTCATTTCGGCTGTGGACAGCGCGGCCTGATTCTGCTATCAGCCGCCACAATTCGTGGTGTAACTCGCCGCGGAGGCTCGTGGCTATGGCCGCTTGCCTGTTGATATCAAACCCGAAAGACAGGATTGCCCGTGCAGGTACTCGTCCGCGACAACAATGTTGATCAGGCGCTTCGCGCGCTGAAGAAAAAGATGCAGCGCGAAGGCATTTTCCGCGAAATGAAGATGCGCGGACATTACGAGAAGCCTTCCGAGAAGCGCGCCCGTGAAAAGGCCGAGGCCGTGCGCCGCGCCCGCAAGCTGGCCCGCAAGCGCGCCCAGCGCGAAGGCCTGCTGCCGATGACGCCGCGCCCGGTTGCGGCCGGTGCTGCCGGTGCAGCGCGTCCGCCGCGCTGATATCGCCAATTTTTCGTCCTTTTCGAAGGATATCCAAGGTGGCGCGATGCGGAATCGCCGCCACCTTTTTGTTTAGAGTGACGTGCGTCCACCTGGACGCACAAAGTTCGCTCTAACACTTGCGACAATTTTCGACCCGGTTCGGAGAGGGAACGGACCTGACGGCGCGGCGGGCAGTGAGGACAGAGCAGACATGAACGCAATTTCCGTGGAGCGCAGAACCGCATTGCGCGGCTTTGCCCTGACGGCAGCCCTGCTTTCCGGCTTGGCGCTTGCCGGCTGCCAGACGGCCCCGACCGGCGAATTCAACAACATCGACAAGGCGCAAGGCTCGACCGAGAACATCTCCTCGCTCTCGGCCGTGATCCAGCGCAATCCCCAGGATCCGGAAGCCTACAATGTGCGCGGCTCGGCCTATGGCCGTGGCGGCCAGTATCAGGCGGCGCTGAAGGATTTCGACACCGCCATCCAGCTCAATCCGAATTTCTACCAGGCCTATTCGAACCGCGCCTTGATCCAGCGCTTCCTCGGCAACCAGGAAGCCGCGCTCGCCGACTACAACCGTTCGATCCAGATCAATTCGAACTATGACGCCGCCTATATCGGCCGCGGCAACCTCTATCGCAAGGCGGGCCGCACCACCGAGGCCTTCAACGATTTCCAGAAGGCGATCCAGCTCGATACGACCGATGCGCGCGCCTATCACAATCGCGGCCTGATCTATCAGAGCCAGGGCCAGCACAAATTCGCCATCGAGGACTTCTCGACCGCCATCTCGCTGGCCCCGGACGCCGCCGAGCCCTATAACGGCCGCGGCCTTTCCTACCTCGCCATGAATGACGAGGACAACGCCTTCTCCGACTTCAACATGGCCATCAAGCTCGACGGCAAGAACGCCGAGGCCTGGGCCAACCAGGCGCTGATCTACGAGCGGCGCGGCGACAAGGTGAGAGCCTCCAAGTCCTACCGCGAGGCGGTCCATCTCGATCCGACCTACCAGCCGGCCAAGGACGGTCTGTCCCGCACCTCAAGCGCCACCGCCAGCTAGCCGGCAACAATCAGCGTCCGACCTTGAGCTCGTACGGGCTCAAGGCAGCGTTTCGCCACGCGTCGCCATCGCCCCGATAGCGGCACATTAACTCTTGCCATGTTCGCGCCAAGTTTTCGGCGGAACGCTCCGCGCACCTCGATCGTTAATCGAGGCTTGCGAAGTTTGCGAAAGGGACCTTCCCGATGATCAAGATACTTGTTTGTGCCTCAGCGCTGGCCGCCACGGTCCTCGCCTCTCCCGTCAGCGCCGGCGCGCTCCGGCTCGGCACGCTCGATTGCACCATCGACGGCGGCGTCGGCTATGTCATCACGTCAAACAAGGGCGTGTCCTGTACCTTCCGTCCCTATGATCACGGGCCGTCCGAGCAGTACACCGGGATGATCTCGAAGCTCGGCGTCGATATCGGCCAGACGCATCAGGGCCAGTTGGCATGGGCGGTTCTGGCAGCCACCCGCAGCCATGACCAGGGCGACCTCGCCGGCAGCTATTACGGCGTCAATGCCGAGGCCAGCGTCGTGACCGGCGGCGGCGCCAATCTCCTGGTCGGCGGGCTGGACGGCGCCTTCATGCTGGAGCCGCTCAGCGTCCAGGCACAGACCGGCGTCAATCTGGCGGTAGCCGTGGCCTCGCTCCAGCTGATCCACTCGTTCAAATAAGCGCATTTGATCCCTCTACGCGCGGCGCGGAACAGGATACTGTTGCCGCGCCGCATGCTTTTTGGGGGATCGCCTTGCACAAAACCATCATCGCCGTCGCCGTGAGCGCGGCCGCGCTTGCAGGACAGGCTCACGCCCGGGACCAAGGCATCGAACTCGGCACACTGGAATGCGCTATTGGCGGCGGCACCGGCTTCATTTTCGGCTCGAGCAAGGATCTGAGCTGCACCTTCACCCCCGCCGACAAGAGCTTCGCGCCGGAAGCCTATTTCGGCGCCGTCAACAAATACGGGCTGGACATCGGCACCACCAAACAGAGCGTGATGCAGTGGCTGGTGCTGACGCCGCTGAAGAACATCTATGCGCCCGGCGCGCTGGCCGGCGATTACATCGGCGCCAGCGCCGAAGTGACAGCGACGGTCGGCGCCGGCGCCAATCTCCTCGTCGGCGGCTCCTCGCAGGCCTTCACGCTGCAGCCGCTCAGTCTGCAGACGCAGACCGGCATCAACATCGCCATCGGCGTCAGCCAGTTCCAGCTGCGCAGTACCGCGAACTGACCGTCCGCAGCTTGGCTGCGCGCAAGCGTCGCAAAAACCGCTTGAGCTCAACCGCTGTTGAGGTTCTACAAGCGCTTCCCGACGGGCGGCGCATCGTTTTCGACGCATGCTGCGACCCTTTCAATGGCCGGCAAGTCGGGAGAATGACGTGAGCAGTGAAACCAGCAACAGGGTCGATTGGCAGGCGCTGTGGGCGAGCGGCGATCTGGCGCGTTTCTGCTTCATCAACCTCGGCATCCTGCTCTACGCCACCAACGAGACGATGGTGGCGACGGTGATGCCGGCCATGGTCGGCGAACTGGACGGCGTGCAGCTGGTCGGCTGGTCGCTGGCGATCTACGAGCTTGGCGCCATCGTCGCCGGAGCCGCCGCCGGCCGGCTCGTCAGCTATGTCCCGCTGCGCACCAACATGGTGATCGCCGCCTTGCTCTACGCGACGGGCGCCCTGGTCAGCGCCATCGCCCCATCCATGCCCCAGTTTCTCGCCGGGCGGCTGATCGAAGGATTGGGCGGCGGCGCGCTCGTGTCGCTGGCCTTCGTGTCGGTCGAGCGGTTGTTCCCACGCAACATCTGGCCGCAGCTTTTTGGCATCCTGTCGGCGATCTGGGGTATCGCCGCCTTCAGCGGGCCGATGATCGGCGCGATCATGACCGAGCTTTTGTCCTGGCGCTGGGCCGTCGGCATCTTCACCCTGGGCGGGATCGCGCTCGCGCTCGCGAGCCTCATCGTACTCAACACACCAGAGGCTACCCGGCTGCAGGCATCCGGCGGCAGGGCCCCGCCCTTCCCCTATGTCGCGCTCGGTTGCCTCGCCGTCAGTGTCGTGCTGATCGCCATGGCGGGCGTCGACATTGCCCTGCTGCGCTCGTCCCTGCTGCTTGGCTTCGGCCTGATCGGCCTCGCGCTGTTCTTCCGCGTCGACGGGCTGAAGCCGCAATCGCGGCTGTTCCCGGCCAGGCTGTTCTCATGGCGCTCGCCGGTCGGCAGCGGCATGACCATGGTCGCCGCCTTTTCGGTGGCCACCATCTCCTTTGGCGTCTACGGACCGCTGCTCCTGACCAGCCTGCACGACATACCGATCCTGACCACAGGCTATATCATCGCCGCCGAGTCGATCTCCTGGTCTATCCTGTCGATCGTCGTCGCCAACGCACCGCAGGAACGCGAACGGCCGATCATCGTCGTCGGCGCGCTGATGATCGCCTGCGGCATTGCCGGCTTCGCCTATACGATCCCGGCTGGTTCCATTCCGTTGATCCTGATGTGCGCCCTGCTGCAAGGCGGCGGCTTCGGTGTCGCCTGGCCGTTCCTGACCCGCGTCATCGTCGCCTCGGCCCGCGACGACGAGCAGACCATCGCGTCGGCCGCGGTGCCGACCATGCAGCGCATCGGCTATGCGGTGGGCGCTGCCCTGGCCGGCATCATCGCCAACGCCAGCGGCTTTTCGGAAGGGTTGAACCGTGAGGCGGCGGCCAGTGTCGCCAGCTGGCTGTTCCTCGCCTTCGTGCCGCTCGGCATTGTCGGATGCGTGGCGGCCTTGCGGATTGCGGTACCGGAGACACCTCTGGAGAAGACTGCCGGCTGATCGAGACCTCAGACCACAATGGTTTTGAGGCGTTCGGCGATCAAGGCGGCGAGCCCTGCCGCCACCTCGTCCTTATCCATCTCAGGCCACTCCTCGACGCCGGTTTTGGAGACGATGCGCACCTTGTTGCGGTCGCCACCCATCACCCCCGAAGGGCCGACGCCGCTTTCATGCGAGACGTCGTTGGCGACGATGAAATCGGCGCCCTTCTTCCGGAGCTTGGCCTCGGCGTTGCTGACGAGGTCCTGCGTCTCGGCCGCGAAGCCGACGACAAGCCCCGGCCGCTGTTTGTGATGGCCGACGCCGGCAAGGATGTCAGGATTTTCGATCATCTGCAGGGCCGGCGGTCCCTCACCCGCCACCTTCTTGATCTTCTCGCCGGCGGCTGTGGCGGTGCGCCAATCGGCGACCGCGGCAACGAACACTCCAGCGTCGGCCGGCAAAAGCTGCTCGACCGCCTCCTTCATCTCGGCAGCGGTCTCGACATGCACCGTCGTGACCCCGGCCGGATCGGCGATATTGACCGGTCCGGAGACCAGGCGGACATCGGCGCCGAGCCTTGCCAACGCAGCCGCGATGGCGTGGCCTTGCTTGCCGGACGAGCGGTTGGCGATGTAGCGCACCGGATCGATCGGCTCATGCGTCGGCCCGGAGGTGACGATGATCCTGCGGCCGGCAAGTGGCTTCGGCCTGGTGTCGAGCAGCGCCTCGATGGCGGCAACGATCTCCAGCGGCTCGGCCATGCGGCCCTCGCCCGCCTCGTTGCTCTCGGCCATCTCGCCCTTCGCCGGTCCGATGAAGGCAATGCCATCCTTGCCCAGTATCGCGCGATTGCGGCGCGTCGCCGGATGCGACCACATTCTTGGGTTCATGGCTGGCGCCATCAGTACAGGTTTGTCGGTGGCGAGAAGTACGGTGGACGCCAGATCATTGGCATGGCCGTTGGCGAGTTTCGCCATCAAATCGGCGGTGGCAGGCACCACGACCAAGAGGTCGGCCTCGCGCGACAGGCGAATATGGCCGACATCGTGCTCGTCATTGCGGTCGAACAAATCGGTGAAGACATGGTCGGCAGAGAGCGCGCCGACCGAAAGCGTGGTGACGAACTCCTGCGCGGCAGATGTCATCACCACGCGCACCGCGGCCCCTCGCTCGCGCAGCCGGCGGATCAAGTCGAGCGCCTTGTAGGCGGCGATGCCGCCGCCGATGATGAGCAGGATGCGCTTGCCGGAGAGGCCGCGCGGGATCTTCCCCATCCCGGCAACTGGAGCCGCCGGGCTTCGTGCGCTCGTCAGTTCGCGGAGGGTTCTTTCGATCTGGTCGATGCGGCCGGAAGGACCAAGCTGGCCTTCGACCGCGGCGCGGATCATAACCCGCGCCTGTTCCTCCATCGAGCGGTCGTTCTCCGCCGCCAGTTTGCGCAGCAGGTCCTTGACCTCGTCATCGAGGTTGCGAATGGTGATGCTGGCCATATGATTGCACTTTGCTCGATATTGTCGAAATCAATGATAGCAATGCAATCATTCTACGGCAAGCTCTAGAAAATCCGCCACGCAATGTAGAGCAGCGTCAGCGCGATGACCCATAGTGCCAACCGGCCCGAGCGGGTGTAGCGCGCTTCGGCCTTGCCGATGGCGCGCGCCGTCGTCTCGTCGAAGCGCAAGCCGTGCTCGGCCATCAGGTCGATCTCGCGCGACAGCCGCTCGGTGCGGACGGCAAGGTCCGGCGCCTGGCGGGCCAGCGCCAGCATCGCCTTTGCGCCGTCGCGCGCATCGACCAGCAGGCCGCGCGGACCGAGATTGCCGGCGATCCAGTCACCGACCACCGGCTCGGCCGTCTTCCACATGTTGAAGGCCGGGTCGAGCGTGCGGGCGACGCCTTCGACCACCACCATGGTTTTCTGCAGCAGGATCAGTTCCGGCCGCGTCGCCATGTCGAAAAGCTCGGTGACCTCGAACAAAAGTGTCAGCAGCTTGGCCATCGATATGGTCTCGGCCGGCTGGCCATGGATCGGCTCGCCGATGGCGCGGATCGCTTGCGCGAAGGCCGAGACATTGTGCTGGCGCGGCACATAGCCGGCCTCGAAATGCACCTCGGCGACGCGCAGATAGTCGCGGGTGATGAAGCCGTAGAGGATTTCGGCAAGGAAGCGGCGCTCCTTCTTGCCAAGCCGGCCGGCAATACCGAGATCGACGGCAACAATGGTGCCATCGGCCTCCACGAACAGGTTTCCCGGATGCATGTCGGCATGGAAGAAGCCGTCGCGCAGCGTATGGCGCAGGAACGACTGGATGAGGTTGGCGGCAATCGCCTTGAGATCGTGACCGGCCTCGGCGAGACCGGCAATGTCGTTCATCTTGACGCCGTCGACCCATTCCATGGTCAGCACGTCGCGGCCGGTGCGTTCCCAGTCGACCGACGGCACGCGGAAGCCCGGATCGTCCTTGGTGTTCTCGCCGAGCTCCGAAAGCGCTGCCGCCTCGAGCCTGAGATCCATCTCGATCTTGGTAGTCTGCGCCAGCGTCTCGGTCACCTCGACCGGCCGCAGCCGGCGCGACGACGGGATGTACTTTTCCTGCAGGCGCGCGGCGAGGAAATAGCTCTCGAGGTCGTGGAAGAAACGGCGGCGCACGCCCGGCCGGATGACCTTCACCGCCACCCTGGACGCAACGCCCTCATGGACGGTCTCGGCGCTGTGCACCTGGGCGATCGACGCGGCGGCGACGGCGCCGTCGAAGCTGGCGTAGAGTTCGCCGATCTTGCGACCCAGCGAGGCCTCGATGGCTGCGATCGCCTCGGCCTGCGGGAACGTATGCATCTTGTCCTGCAGCAGGGCCAGATCGAGCGCCATGTCGTTGCCGACGACATCCGGCCGCGTCGCCAGGAACTGGCCGAGCTTGACGTAGGATGGCCCCAGCCGCACCACCGCCTTGGCCAGACGGTCGCCGCGCTTGTAGGCAAGCGCGCGGCGGCGGGTGAACAGCCTGGCCATGCGCCAGCCGAATTTCGGCAGGCCGGAAAGCTCCTCGCCCGGCAGCGCCGAGACGACGCCCTCGCGGACCAGCACCCAGCCGGCCCGTGCGAGCCTGAAAGCGGCGCCGACTGTGCTCATCGCTGCACTCGCCTCAAAGCTTCCAGCCCGAATGCAGCGCGGCAATGCCGCCGGAATAGTTGCGGAACGTGACGCGATCGAAGCCCGCGCGGGTGATCATAGCGGCAAAATTGACCTGGTTGGGGAATTTGCGGATCGACTCGACCAGGTAGGAATAGGGCTCGCCGTCGCCGGTAACCGCCTGGCCGATCTTCGGGATGGCGTTGAACGACCAGGCCTCGTAGACCTTGTCGAGCAGCGGCATCTCGACCTCGGAAAATTCCAGGCACAGCAGGCGCCCGCCGGGCTTCAGCACGCGATAGGCCTCCGTCAGCGCCACGTCGATGCGCGGCACGTTGCGGATGCCGAAGGCGATCGAATAGGCATCGAATGTGGCATCGGGGAAAGGCAGTTCCTCGGCATTGGCTTCGACGAAATCGGTATTGTCGGACAGGCCCTTTTTCTCGGCCCGGTCACGGCCGACGGCAAGCATCGAGCCGTTGATGTCGAGCACCGTCGCGTGCGCGTTGCCGTGGCTGGCCTCGACGATGCGGAAGGCGATGTCACCGGTGCCGCCGGCAACATCGAGCACCTTCCAGCCAGGCCGTTTCGGCGGATTGAGCCATGTCACCATGGCTTCCTTCCACAGCCGGTGCAGCCCGGCCGACATCAGGTCGTTCATCAGGTCGTAGCGGTTCGCCACCTTGTGGAAAACGTCGTTGACCAGCGACTGCTTGTCGTCTGCCCCTACCCGCTTGAAACCATAGGAGGTTTCCATGCCGCCCGCGGCCGTGGTTCTCTCAACTGACATTATTTTGATCCGTCATAAAACCGGCGGGACCATAGCCGATCGGTTGTGCGGGCGCTATTGTTTAAGGCGCGGTGTTCGGCCGCGCTTCCAGGTGGTGGGCCTATGCGACCTGGACCGACGTGACGGGATGATTGAATGCCTTTGAAAGCGGAACTGCACTGCCACATAGAAGGGGCAGCGGCGCCCGAACTCGTCGTCAGCCAGGCGCGCAAATACGGCAAGGACACGTCGCCCTATATCCAGAACGGCTCCTTCGTCTGGCACGATTTCACTTCCTTTCTGGCCGCCTACGATTTCTCGTCCGACCTGTTCCGCACCGAAGAGGACTATGCGCGCCTCGCCGACCATTACCTGACCAGCCTTGCCCGTGACGGCGCCATCTATTCCGAGGTCTTCACTTCACCGGATCACGCCAAAAAGGCCGGCCTGTCGGCCAAGGCATATACGGACGCGCTCGGCGAAGGCATGGCCCGCGCCAAGGCCAAGACCGGCATCGAGGGCCGCATGATCGTCACCGGCGTGCGCCATGTCGGCGTCGAATCGATCGAGCAGGCGGCACGCTTTGCCGCCCGCTGCGGGCATCCGCTGGTGACCGGCTTCGGCGTAGCCGGCGACGAGCGCATGGGAGATTTCGAGGACTATGTTCGCGCCTTCGAGATCGCCCGCGAGGCAGGGCTCGGCATCACCATCCATGCCGGCGAACTGATGGGCTGGGAGAGCGTCAAGGCAGCGCTCGACCATATCCGCCCCTCCCGCATCGGCCACGGCGTGCGCGCCATCGAGAATCCCGACCTTGTCCGCCGCATCGCCGACGAGGGCGTGGTGCTCGAGTGCTGCCCGGGCTCGAACATCGCGCTGAAAGTCTTCGACAGCTTTGCCGACCATCCCTTTCCGGCGCTCAAGGCGGCAGGCTGCAAGGTGACGCTCAACTCCGATGACCCGCCCTATTTCTGGACCTCGCTGAAGCGCGAATACGACATCGCCGCCGAGCATTTCGCCATGAACGACAAGGCGCTCACGGCTGTCACCAGGACGGCAATCGAGGCGGCATTCGTCGATAGGAAGACGAAGACAGCGCTTCTCGCCCGGCTCAACGGCGCTTCGCGCTGATCTTTCACCGGCAAATTTCCGGCAAAAACTGTGGTCGGTGGCGGCCAGGCGGTTCCTTGCCCGCCGCATTGCCGCTAGGGTCTTTCGAATTGCCGAAATTCCAGGAGAGCACCATGCAGGGCGTCACCGTCGTCGACCACCCGCTTGTCCAGCACAAGCTGACCATCATGCGCAAGAAGGAGACCTCGACAGCCGGCTTCCGGCGGCTGTTGCGCGAGATCTCGCTGCTTCTGGGCTACGAGGTGACCCGCAATCTCGAATTGACGACGACCGAGATCGAGACGCCGATCGAGACCATGGAAGCGCCGACGCTCGAGGGCAAGAAGCTGGTCTTCGCCTCGGTGCTGCGCGCCGGCAACGGCCTGCTCGAAGGCCTGCTCGATCTGGTGCCGGCGGCGCGCGTCGCCCATATCGGGCTTTACCGCGACCATGAAACGCTTGAGGCGGTGGAATATTTCTTCAAGGCGCCAAGCGATCTCGCCGACCGGCTGGTGATCGTCGTCGACCCAATGCTGGCGACCGCCAATTCGGCGATTGCGGCGATCGACAAGCTGAAGGGCCGCGGCGCCACCAACATCCGCTTCTTGTGCCTTCTGGCGGCTCCCGAAGGCATCGAGCGCTTCATCAAGGCGCATCCGGACGTCCCGGTCTTCACCGCCTCCATCGATCGCCAGCTCAACGACAAGGGCTATATCATGCCCGGCCTTGGTGACGCTGGCGACCGCATGTACGGGACGAAGTGACGGCGACCTGAGCCTTCCGCCGACAGCTGCCGGGTCGTTTACCAATCGTTTACGCAAAGGCGCGGTTCCCGCGCGCGTTAAAGCTGAAAACACCATGTCGGCGTAGCAATGGGGCCTTCACGAAGGTCCCTCCCATGCTGCGCAAGCTTCTCTTCCTTGGCGTCTTTGCCGGAACCTCGGCATCGATCCCGATCCTCTACCAGTCGAACCCTGAGATGCTGGACGGCCTGCTGAAGCCGGCGGTCGCCTCCAAGCCGGCGGAAGAGGCGCAGCCGGAGGTGAACCTTGCGTCGGTGCCGGACAAGCCGGTCGCCCCCCTGCCGCTCGGCCGCAAGGTGGTGGTCAACGCCGACGCGCGCGGCCACTTCACTTCGGCCTTCAAGTTCAACGGCCGTCAGGTCGACGGCATGATCGACACCGGCGCCACATTGGTCGCCATCAACACCTCCACGGCGCGCCGCATCGGCATCTCGCTCAATCCGTCGGATTTCATCCATCAGGTCAACACCGCCAACGGCGCCATCAAGGCGGCGGTGGTCACTCTTGACCGTCTGCAGATCGGCAGGATCTCGGTCGACAACATCCAGGCGGTCGTGCTCGACGACAAGGCGCTGCGCACCAACCTGATCGGCATGAGCTTTCTGCAGAAGCTGCAGAAATATGAGGTCGAAAACGGCGCGCTGCTGCTTGTCCAGTAGGACAACGACGCCCTATCCGCGCGGCAGGATCCGCCGCATGACGGTCTTTTCAGCCGCCGGCTTCGAGGCGCCGATCGTATAGGCCGCGAGCACGGCGGCCGCAGCCGCTTCCGCATCCGACTCTGAACGGGCATGAACCAGCGCCAGCGCCTCGCCGGCCGGCACCTCCGCCCCGACCGGCGCCAGCCTTGTGATGCCGACCGCATGGTCGATCCTGTCGTCGGGCCGGGTGCGCCCGCCACCGAGGCCGACGACGGCAAGCCCGATGTCGCGCGTCGCAATGCCGGTGACAAAACCGTTTTCTGGCGCCTTCACGGCCAGTTCCACCGGTGCCTTGGGCAGATATTTTTCCGGTCTGTCGACGAAATCGGCGGGACCGCCGAGTGCCGCCACCATGCGCTGGAAGGCGGCGGCCGCGCGGCCGCCGGCAAGCGTCTCGGCGGCGCGCCTGATGCCGTCCTGATTGGACGCAGCCAGCCCGGCCGATTGCAGCATTTCGGCGGCCAGCGCCAGCGTCACATCCTCCAGCCGCTTGTCGCGAAAACGGCCGGTAAGGAAATCGACGGCGTTGCGCACCTCGACCGCGTTGCCGGCGGCGGACGCCAGCGGCTCGTTCATGCCGGTGACCAAAGCCGAAGCCTTCAAGCCCGCACCATTGGCGACCTCGACCAGGCTGTTGGCCAGTGCGGTGGCGTCGCGCGACTTCTCCATGAAGGCGCCGTTGCCGACCTTGACGTCGAGCACCAGCGAGCCGAGGCCCGCGGCAAGCTTCTTCGACAGGATCGAGGCGGTGATCAGCGGCACCGATTCCACCGTCCCGGTGACGTCGCGGACCGCATAGAGCCGGCGGTCGGCGGGCGCCAGATCGGCGGTCTGGCCGATGATGGCGCAGCCGGTTTCGAGTACCGTCTTGCGCAAGCGCGCCACGTCGGGCTGGCTTACGTAGCCGGGGATGGCATCCATCTTGTCCAGCGTGCCGCCGGTATGACCAAGGCCGCGACCGGAGATCATCGGCACATAGGCGCCACAGGCCGCGACGATCGGCGCCAGCATCAGCGAGACATTGTCGCCGACCCCGCCCGTCGAATGCTTGTCGGTGACCGGACCGGGCAGATCCGACCAGTCGAGCACGTCGCCGGAATCGCGCATGGCAATCGTCAGCGCCACCGCCTCCTCGCGGCTCATGCCGTTGAAGAACACCGCCATGGCGAAAGCGCCGACCTGTCCTTCGGTGACGCCGCCGGCGGTGAGTCCGTCGACGAAGCTGGTGATCTCGGGCGCGGACAGTCTGTGGCCGTCGCGCTTGCGGCGAATGATTTCCTGGGGAAGCATCCGGCCTAGACCTTACTCTCCGGCAGCCCGTCCTGGAACACGCGCTTGAGGATTGTCGCCAGCCGCGCGCCGCCGAGCGGCGCCATGTCCTTGGTTTCCTGATGCGAAAGCTCAGCCCCGGTCATTCCGGCGGCGAGGTTGGTGATGACCGAGCAGGCGGCGACGCGCAAACCGAGGAAGCGGGCGAGAATGACTTCCGGCACCGTCGACATGCCGACGGCATTGGCGCCCATGATGCGCGCCATGCGGATTTCGGCCGGCGTTTCGAAACAGGGTCCGGAGAACCACATGTAGACGCCCTCATGCAGGTCTGTGCCGGTCGCCTTGGCCGCCTTCTCGATCGCCTTGCGCAGGCCCGCATCATAGGCTTCGGTGAGGCCGACGAAGCGGCGGTCGCTGGGTTCGCCGATCAGCGGATTGGAGCCCGAGAAATTGATGTGGTCGGTGATAAGCATCACCGAGCCCGGCCCCATCTCCGGATCGACCGAGCCGGCGGCGTTGGTGAGGATCAATTGCGTGATGCCGATGCCGGCCAGCACCTCCAGCGCCGGACGCATCGCAGCCGCGTTGCCGTGCTCGTAATAATGGGCGCGGCCGGACAGCATCAGCACCGGCGTACCGGCAAAATGCCCTGCCACCACCTCGCCGGCATGGCCGCTGACGCCGCTTCTCGGGAAACCCGGCAGCTCGGCATAGGAGATGCGCCGGGCGTCCTCGACCTGATCGACGAGGCCGCCAAGGCCCGAACCCAGCACCAGCGCGACTGTCGGTGCCAGCCCGTCCAGCCTTTCGACGAGATGATCCAGAGCTTTTTCAATCATTTCAGCCAGCTCTTCATTTCAACCAACTCTTCATTTCAAAATATCGCCCTTGAAGCCGTAGGGCAGCATCTCGCCCATCGTCACGGTCTCGACCACTCCGCCATTGTCGCAAAGGTAGAGTTTCGTCTCCGGCCGGCAGAATTCCGCCAGCCTCTGCCGGCAGCCGCCGCAGGGCGAGCATTTCGCCATCCGCTCGGCGATGACCGCGATTTCGGTGATCTTGCCGCCACCGCCCATGATGTAATGACCGAGCGCCGTGGTCTCGGCGCACCAGCCCTCGGGATAGGACGCCACCTCGATGTTGGCGCCGGCAAAAACCCGGCCATCCTCTGTACGCAGCGCCGCGCCCACCGGGAATTTCGAATAGGGTGCATAGGCCTTGGCCATCGCCGCTTTGGCCGCTTCGAACAGGTCATGCGACATTCAGGTGTTCTCTCCCATGATCTTGTTCAAAAGCCGGTATCCGTTGGCAGATGCCGCTTCGCGATCGCTCAGCGTTCCTTGACATAGGGCACGCCGCCGGCGCGCGGCGGGATCGCTTTGCCGATGAAGCCGGCAAGCAGGATCACGGTCAGCACATAGGGCAGCGCCTGCATGAACTGCACCGGCACCTTGCCGATGACAGGCAGCGGCGTGCCTTGCAGGCGGATCGACAGCGCGTCGAGGAAGCCGAACAAAAGGCAGGCAAACATGGCGTTGACCGGCTTCCATTTGGCGAAGATCAGCGCCGCCAGCGCGATATAGCCCTTGCCGGCGGTCATGTCCTTCACGAAGCCGCCATTCTGCACCATCGACAGATAGGCGCCGGCGACGCCCGTCAGGATGCCGGTGCAGATCAGCGCCCGGTAGCGCAGCCAGGCGACCGAGATGCCGGCCGTGTCGACGGCCGCCGGGTTTTCGCCGACGGCGCGCAGCCTGAGCCCGAAGCGGGTGCGGAACAGCACCCACCAAGTGAACGGCACCATCAGGAAGGCGATGTAGACCAGGATCGAGTGGCCGGAGATCAGCTCCGAATAGATCGGCCCGATGATCGGCACGCCCCGCACCGCGTCGACGCCGGGCCAGGTGATCGCCTCGAAGCGTTCGCCCGGCGCCAGTGCCGGCGTGCGCCCGCCCTGCTGGAACCAGTGCTGGCCGAGCATGATGGTCGAACCGGCGGCGATGAAATTGATCGCCACGCCGGAGACGATCTGGTTGCCGCGATGAGTGATCGAGGCGAAGCCGTGGATCAGCGCGAAAGCGACCGAAATCAGGATCGCCGTGCCGAGGCCGAGCAGGGCCGAGTGCAGGACCGAAGCGGCCGCGGCGCCGGCGAAGGCGCCGACCAGCATCTTGCCCTCGAGCCCGATGTCGAAGACGCCTGCCCGCTCCGAATAGAGGCCGGCGAGGCAGGCCAGCAGCAGCGGCACCGACAGGCGGATGGTCGAGTCGAGTATCTGCACGATGGCGGTGAAGATATCCATCTCAGGCGCCCTTCCCCTTGACCGCTTCGATGCCAACCGCTTTCGGGCTGATCGAAGCGAACAGCGCCTGGATGTAGGGCCGGAACATGTGTTCGAGCGCGCCGGCGAACAGGATGACCAGGCCCTGGATGATGACGATCATGTCGCGGGAAATCGCCGGCATCTCGAAGGCGAGTTCGGCGCCGCCCTGGTAGAGCATGCCGAACAGGATCGCCGCCAGCACGATGCCGACCGGGTGCAGTCGTCCCATCAGCGCCACCGCGATGCCGACGAAACCGGCGCCGGAGACGAAATCGAGCGCGACATTGTGCTGGTCGCCCATCGTCGGGTTGAGCGCCATCATGCCGGCCAGCGCACCCGAGATCATCATGGCGACAATGACGATGCGGATCTCCGAAATGCCGGCATAGCGTGCCGCCTTCGGGCTGTGGCCGTAGGTACGCATCTCGTAGCCGAGCCTGGTTCGCCAGATCAGCAGCCAGACCAGATAGGCCATGACCAGCGCCAGCAGGAAGCTGACATTGAGCGGCGCCGAGCGGATCTTGGCGCCGAACAGTTCGATGACCCAGTTGAGCTTCGGCAGTTGCGCGCCATCGAGGAAGGTGCGCGTCTGCGGCGCCATCGAAATGGCCGGCTTCAGGAAGCCGACCAGTGCATAGACCATGACGCTGGCGGCGATGAAGTTGAACATGATGGTGGTGATGACGATGTGCGAGCCGCGCTTGGCCTGCAGATAGGCCGGGATCAGCGCCCACAGCGCGCCCATCGCCGCGGATGCAATGATTGCCAGCGGGAATGTCAGCCACCACGGCAGCACGCTATCGAAGGCCAGGCAGACGACACCGATGCCGAGTCCTGCAATGTAGCCTTGGCCCTCGCCGCCGATGTTGAACAGGCCGCAATGCGCCGCGACCGCCACCGAAAGCCCGCTGAAGATGAAGGTGGTGGCGTAGAAAAGCGTAAACGCAATGCCCGTGCCCCTGCCGAAGGCACCTTCGACCAGGATGACCGCGGCGCGGAACGGATTTTCTCCGACCAGAAGCACCACGAAGCCGGCGACGACGAAGGCGACGAACAGATTGATCACCGGGATCAGGCCATAATCGGCCCAGGCTGGCAGTTTGGCGTAAGGCGTGCTCATTCCGCGGCCTCCCGCTGCTCGACACCGGCCATCAGCAGGCCGAGTTCGCCCTCGCTCGCCTCGGGGCCGCGCTCGCCGACGATGCGGCCGGCGAACATCACCAGGATGCGGTCGGAGAGCGAGCGGATTTCGTCGAGTTCGACCGACACCACCAGCACGGCCTTGCCCTGGTCGCGCATCGCGATCAGGCGCTTGTGGATGAACTCGATGGCGCCGACATCGACGCCGCGCGTCGGCTGGCCGACGATCAGCACGCCCGGATCCTGTTCCATCTCCCGCGCCAGCACGATCTTCTGCTGGTTGCCGCCGGAGAAATTGGCGGTCTTGAGCCGGCAGTCCGCCGGGCGGATGTCGTATTTGGTGATCTTGTCCTTGGCATCGTTGCGGATGGCGTCAATGTCGAGCAGCGGCCCCTTCAGGTAGCGAGGATCATCGTGATAGCCGAGGATCGAGTTCTCGTTCTCCTCGAAGGCCAGCACCAGGCCGACATGATGGCGGTCCTCCGGCACATGGGCGAGGCCGCGGTCGCGCAGCTCACCCGGATCTGCCTTGCCGGTAAGGTCGATCGGCTTGCCGTCGAGCATGACGGAGCCGGAGACGGCGTGCCTGATGCCGGATATCGCCTCCAATAGTTCGGACTGGCCGTTGCCGGCGACACCGGCGATGCCGACGATCTCGCCGGCGCGCAGGTCGAAGGAAACGTCGTCGACCATGGTGACGCCGCGAGAATCCTTCACCGTCAAATTCTTGACCGCGAGCTTGACGCCGCCGGCTTCCGCCTCGCCTTTCTCGACCCTCAGCAGCACACGCCGCCCGACCATCAGCTCGGCCAGTTCCTCGACCGTCGTCTTCTTGGTTTCCCTGGTTGCCACCATTGTACCCTGGCGCATTACCGAGACAGTGTCGGTGATGGCCATGATCTCGCGCAATTTATGGGTGATCAGCACCACCGTTTTTCCCTGTTCCTTCAATTGCTTGAGGATACGGAACAGGTGGTCGGCCTCGGCCGGCGTCAAAACGCCCGTCGGCTCGTCGAGGATCAGGATCTCGGCGCCGCGATAGAGCGCCTTGAGGATCTCGACCCGCTGCTGCAGGCCGACCGGCAATTCCTCGATGATCGCATCGGGATCGACTTCCAACCCGTATTCGCGCTCGAGCCGTTCCAACTCGGAACGCGCCTTGGCGATGCTCTTCTTCAACAGCGCGTCGCTTTCTGCACCGAGAATGACATTTTCCAGCACCGAGAAATTATCGACCAGCATGAAGTGCTGGTGCACCATGCCGATGCCCAGCGCGATCGCATCATTGGGTGTCTTGATCGATGCCGGCTGGCCACCGACGCGGATCTCGCCGCTGTCGGCCTGGTAGAAACCATAGAGGATCGACATCAGCGTCGACTTGCCGGCGCCGTTCTCGCCGACGATGCCGTGGATGGTGCCGCGAACGATTTCCAGATTGATGTCGCGATTGGCGCGCACGGCGCCAAAACTCTTGTTGATGCCGATCAGCTCGATTGCGGCTTGCGCCATGTCCCACTCTTATTTTTATCGCTTGGTCAAAACGCCTAGCATGACACCCCGCCCGTGCCAATTGGCGGAGTGCTGTCCACTCTCGACAAATCCCCGCGCGCTTGTCAATTTCGAACGTGCCCGGGACCTTCACATTCGCTAATATGGACACGCGGCCTGGGAGCCGCGCAACGGACCGGGGTTTTGAATGATCATGCCTGCCGACCGGCTGACGACGCTGGAAATCCGCGCCGCCGAGCAGGAAAAGACGATCGAGGAACTGTCCGGCCAGATCGCCGAGCAATGGAAGGTGATCGAACGCATGCAGCGCAAGCTCGACGCGCTGACCGACCGGTTCCTGGCATTGGAGGAGCAGTCCGCGCCCGACGTGCCGGTGACCAAGCCGCCGCACTGGTGAGGGAGGAGCAAGTGTCATGGCCAGTGAAAGCGACCGCATTGCCCGCGCCGGCGATTATGTGCTTGGCCTGATGAACGACAGGGACCGCCAGCGCGCCGAGCGCGACCTGGAGATCGACCCTGCTTTCCGCGACACGGTGCTGCGGCTCGCCGAACGGATGCGCGTCTTCGACGACGCCGCACCAGTGGACGCAGCGTCCGACAATCGCTGGAAACTGGTCTCGCAGCGCATCGCCGACCTGCCGCAGATGCGGCTGGCCGCCCTTGGCGAGGCTGAAGCCAAGCCGCCCGTCGTGATCCACAGGCTGGAGCGCCCAGCCTATGGCGTCGGCGTGCATTCCCTCGGCCGGCGGCGCGGAACCGTCATCGCCATTGCCTTGGCCACAGCCTTCGCGCTCGGCTATCTGGCCGGACAGCTATAGGCGGAGCTTGCGCGACATCAACTGCATCGGCCCGCTGTCCTGTTCGAACGTCTCGACCGCAGCCCAGCCAAGCCTGGCGTAGAAATCGCGCGCTTCCCAGGTGTAGAGATAGAGCACATCGACGCCGATCGACGCGGCACGCGCCTCGACCGCGCCGACCAGCGCCGTGCCGATCCCGCGGCCGCGATGCCCGGCATCGACGACAAGCCCGGCGAGCCAGGGCGTCAATTCATGCGCCGGTTCCAGTTCGTTGCGGACGAGCAGACAGGTCCCGATCGCGACATCCCCGTCACGAGCCACGAAAGCGGCTTCGAAGCTGTCTCCTGCCGAAAGCCTGTTGAGGTCGGCGATGTCTTTCTCGAGTGTCCTTCCCGTTCCCTCGAAGAAGGCGTCAAGGCGCATCCGTGCAAGAACCTCGACATCGCGAGCTTCCATGAGTTCGATTGTCGGCCGCATCGTTTCTCCCGTGGCTGACGCTGCTCTGTCGACCGTCCAGTCAAAACAAAAACCGCCGGGACGATGCCCGGCGGTTTGCAACCGATACTGGCCGATCAATACGGGCAGGCGTTGTCCGACATGTAGTCGTGCACCTTGACGGTGCCGGCGATGATGTCGGCCTTGGCCTTCTCGACGGCCGTCTTCATCGCGTCGTCGACAAGCGCCTTGTTGTTGTCGTCCATGGCGTAGTCGACGCCGCCTTCCTTGAGGCCGAGGTCGTTGATGCCGCCGGTGAACTTGTCGTTCTTGGCGTCCATGAAGGTGTTGTAGACGGCGACGTCGACGCGCTTGACCATCGAGGTCAGCACCTTGCCGGGCTGCAGGCCGTTCTGGTTGGAATCGACGCCGATGCCGAGCTTGCCGGAATCGGCCGCTGCCTGCAGCACGCCGACGCCGGTGCCGCCGGCCGCGGCGTAGATCACATCCGCGCCCTGGTCGATCTGCGTCTTGGCGATCTCGCCGCCCTTGGCCGGGTCGTTCCAGGCGGCGGGCGTGTCACCCGTCATGTTCTGGATGACGTCGGTCGCCCCTGCCGACTTGGCGCCGCCGACATAACCGCAGCCGAACTTGCGGATCAGCGGAATGTCCATGCCGCCGATGAAGCCGACCTTCTTGGACTTCGAGGCCATCGCCGCCATCACGCCGACCAGATAGGAGCCTTCTTGCTCCTTGTAGACGACGGAGCGGACATTGGGCTTGTCGACGACCATGTCGATGATGGCGAACTTGGTGTCAGGGAATTCAGCGGCGATCTTGTCCAGCGCGTCAGCCCAGGAGAAGCCCGCCATGACGATCGGATTGCGGCCGTCCTCGGCGAAGCGGCGCAGCGCCTGCTCGCGCTGGGTGGCGTTGGAGACCTCGAATTCGACATAGGCAATGCCGGTCTCGGTCTTGAATTTTTCAGCGCCGTTGTAGGACGCCTCGTTGAAGGATTTGTCGAACTTGCCGCCAAGATCATAGAGAATGGCTGGCTGGATATCGGCGGCGAAGGCCGGAAGAACCATTGCGGTTGCGGCCAGGAGGCCGAGAACAATACGTTTCATGTGATCCACACCCTGTCGGTTATTTTTCCGTTGTACACCGCGTCCTGCCCGGTTCTCCGGCAGGCACGCGACGTCAGGCAGGAGTGTACTCCCCTCCCGCTCCGGGCCAATCTGGCACGGCCCGAAACAAAATTCACGCGGAATTTTGACCTTTTGGAAAAGCATGCCGCGGGCGGGTTGCGGCGCCCACCATTCCGTTCGCCAAGCCGCCGTAAGGTTGTTCGTGCTGGTGGTCCGCAAACGTCAGGTCGCGGCGAATTCATTGCGCCGCTGCCGCCGGTAGCCGACGGCATAGAGCAGGAAGGCCAGCACCGCGAACACGGCAAAGCCGGGCTGGCCGAGCACAAAGGCGATGGCGCCGTCCCACAGCAGCGGGCTGGCCTTTTCGCGCACGTAGCTTTCGAAGGCCGCGCGGGTGTCGGGGGAGACCGCCAGCCAGCTTGCGTTGAGCGGCGTCATGACAAGCGCCGAGGCCGCCACCGAGCGCGTCGCATCGACCACCGCCATGATGACGGAAATCGAAAGCGCGACCATCGCCGCGAGACGAAAGATGAAACGGAACATCCAGACTTCCTCCCCAGGATTTCCCTGGCCCCTCCCTTGGGCCCGGTTACGTCCCTTCCCGTCAGAGAGATAGAACGCGCCTGCCCGGACGGCAATCGTGACACGCGAATTTGAAATTACGCGACCGGCCTGGCTCTTCGCCGATTCACGCGCCAGACGGCAAACAGCCCGCCGGCGATGGCGCCGACAACCAGCCCGGCCAGGCCGATGAACACGGCGAAATAGCCGCAGGCGCCTTCGAAACAGCTCATGTCCGTGATTTCGGCGATCAGCGAGCCGGCGGCAAATCCGACGCCGGCGCCGAGCACCGCGCCGAGGAGGATGCCGAGCAAAGCGGCAACGACCGAAACCAGAACCGACGGGCTTTCGGCTTCCGGCTTGGCATAGACCGTCTCGGAGCCCGAGCCGCGCCGCAAAAGATAGATGCAGAGCACGCCGATGGCGATTTCGCCCAGGCTGAAGACAAGCCCTTGCGCTGAAAATCCGAAATCCGGCGCGAGCAGCACATAGGCCAGCCTCGCCGCCAGCCAAACGATGGTGACGACTTGCCAGATGATGAAATGACGCGGAAAGCGCGCCGAGCGGTTGAAGGCAAGGCCGAGCAGGTAAAGACCCCACAGAATGGTGACGATACCGCCGGCAAGACCGCTGTAGATGAAGTATGCGACGCTGTCCGGCAGGTCGTAGCCGCCGATCACCCGCCATGACGAGATCAGGCCATAGGCCGAAAGCGCCATGGTGATGCAAAGCCACGCCACCGGCACGTAGGCCAAGCCGCTGTCCGGCCGCCTGGCCGGCTCCTGGTTGATGGATGTCATGTGCCGACAATGCCCCCGCAAAGCCTTAAATCCACTCGACAGGGGACGGCTGGCGAAGTCAAGCAACGACAGGCTGTGCCGCGCTGCCTGTGCACATTATTCGCCCGCCGCCGTGCCGAAAAGCACCGCGCCGGCGGCATCGCCGACGATCCGTGCGCGGCAAAGCCGGCGAAGCGCCATTATGGCTTGGCATTCGCCGCGGGATCGACTAGATGAGCCCCGCGCCTGTTGCTTCGACGGCTTCAGGTGCAGGGAAGGGTTGCCCGCGGTTGACGGCGCCCACGACGCGGAGGTTCCGCCCCCAAGGGAATGCATGTCCCCAACCCGCGCGGCAAAACCGGCCGGCGCGCCATGCAAGGACGGAGAGGTGGCCGAGTGGTTGAAGGCGCACGCCTGGAAAGTGTGTTTACGGGAGACCGTAACGCGGGTTCGAATCCCGCTCTCTCCGCCATTTATGTCAATTAACACAATAAAATCAACACTTTAACCGGAAATGGTTGTTTCGACCCACATTTCTACCCACATGGGATTATTTTCCTATCTTATGCACCCCAGGCCATCGGGCGGCGGACTCGGTGGGCCAGGGCTAAAGCCCTCCTTAGAACAGTCCTAGGTGGATTTTTGGGTGGCGCCCATGCCGCATTGCTGCCGGGGGAAGAAGCGGCGGTAGTTCAAAGTATGGCTAATACACAACGTGTAACAGCCATACCAACAGCTGCCGGTGCGGCCGTTGCCACAGCCGAAGATGCGGGCCGATTGGCCCCCGGTGCTCAACGCGCGGCGAACGTTCTCGACAGCAATCCGGTCACGCGCTCGCCAGTGACGGACACACTGACTCCCGACCAAACCCGTCCCTCGCGACTCCTTCCCGCGCACCAACTCGTAAGAGTGTCGAATAGCACCGCGCGACTCCCGGCTTGCAAATTCTACTAGTCGACTCCTGTCTAGAGTATTTTTCGATCAGTTTTAAGTATGTCTATTGCGCAAGGTTCAATATACGGCTTTCACCTAGCTATCAGAAAATATACTTCCAAGCATCCAAAGTATGGCTTTTCGATTTCCATTGACTACGATGGGACACGGACGCACAATCATCCGTCCGGACATGGGGTCCGCACGGAGACGACAATGACTACATTTATCAGGAGACCAGAAGTTCTTACACGAACCGGCCTCAGCGTGTCAACACTTTATGAGTTGATCAAAGCTGGCCGGTTCCCGAAGCCGCTGAAGATCGGCCTGACCGCCGTAGCCTGGGATGCCGATGAGATTCAGCGATGGCAGGAACGCAAAATCGCGGAACGCGACACCGCAGCAGCGTAAGGAGAAACGAACATGGACGAAACATCCTTCACCGCCCTCAAGAAGGGCATCGCCCCTGCGACGCAGGCCCCGACGCCCCCGCCGCCTCCGCGCAGCAAATACTACGAGTCCTTTGTCGACTTCGTCTCAGACAAGGATTTGCATGAGGGCGCGCAGAACAGGAACGAAATCGCGTCGTTCGCCAAAGAACCGTGGCGAAGCGAGCAGCAGCAAGCCCATGAGCGGGATCAGCGGCGGCAGACCGAAGCCGAAAGGGTGGCGGGGGAACTTCTGGCGCTCGCGCCGGATGCGCCCGACGAGTTCGCCCCCCTCGTCCGATCCTATCCGTGGCTTGCGGCATACCTGCTGCCGGTCTTCGTCAAAGCGAGGAAGCACGATGCCACGCCCTAAGACAAAGCGTCGGCGGAACAAGGTCGCGGAGGTTCAAGCGATCCTCCGTGACCTGAAGTTCTCCCCTGACGGCAGGCACGACTTCGCAGATCAAGTCATGGCTCATCTCCGCCCAGACAATCTGGTGGTGATCATGAGAGCACTCATGCTGCTTTCCGATTATCACCCCGATGTCGAGATGAAGTTCCGCCAGTTCATCACTGCGCGCTGCCGGGAGTGGGTGGCCGAGATGATGCAAATGCCAGAGTTCGAACGATGGCGGGCGTCCAGCACCTCGATGCGGGCCATGGGCATCGAGCCGAGCCCCGAACTCTTAGCGACGGAAGCCCGCATAAGATTTCTGGCTGCGCGAGAATTGGAGCGTCGAGGGATGGGCCATCTCATTCCCCGAGTCCATTGAGATGGGAGCGCCCCGCACCGCAACCGACAGCCGAAGGGTATGGCGAATCGATTTAATCGAAAAGCCATATCAGCTCCGCGCGGGGCGTTCGCTTTTTCCCCTGATCGTAATTTTCTGGATCGTGCTGGCAACCTGACGGAGTTCGGAAATGGGTGATGTGATTTCATTTGAAAAGGCGCGAGCTAAGCAGCGCAGACCGCCCGATCCGCTGGTTGATCCGGCGTTCGTGACAGCGTGGGAGGCGATCTTCGAGGCGCTGGAACTCGTGGAGACCATTCAATTGCCGAGGACGGAGCGAGCGCGGGAACTGCTTCTGCGGGGATTGGGCGTGATGCTTGAAAGGGAACAGAGGAGATTGGGCCAGTGCGCGAAGTGATGAAAGCGGAGACTTTGGATTGGGAAGTGGTGGGGCCGCTCACGGAGGAGGATATGGCGGCGCTGACGGCGGAGGCCGAGGCGGAGTGGAGCGCGTTTGAGCGCGGGCAAGAAAAGCCGACGGGGGGCGGCAACGGGCCGCTGGTGAAGATGTTCGCGGAGCAACTGACCCGGAAGCAGCAGGCGTCCGCAGTCCCCGCCCCGGCCAAGACGGAGGAAGGCTCGGCGGAACTTAGCCGGGTGAGAAATCCCAGTGGGATTGTGGCTTCGCTGGATAATGCGGTGATGGCGATACGGAAACTCGGGGTCGTGTTTCGGTTTGATGAGTTCCGGCAAAAGGTCATCTGCGAGGGCTTGGAAGGGCGGCTCGGCGTGACGATGGAGGACATCGTTCTGCATGTTCGGAGGGCGGTGATCCAGACGCTTGGGTTCGATCCAGAGCCCACACACACGCGGGATGCGATCCGCCTTCTGGCACAAGAGAACTCCTTCAACCCGGTGCTCGACTACATCGATGCTCCGCAGTGGGATGGGGTGTCGAGGATCGACACATGGGTGAGCGTGTATCTCGGAGCGGAAGACAACGAGCTGAACCGGGCGTTTGGGCGAGCGGTCTTGATCGCGGGCGTTCGGAGGGCGCGCCGCCCCGGATGCAAGTTCGACTGCGTGCTGGTGCTTGAGGGACCGCAGGGGCGCGGTAAGTCGAGCGTACTTAAGATCATGGCCGGGGGCGAAGATTTCTTCTCGGACGAGATCGTTATCGGCGTGAGCTACAAGGAGCAGCAAGAACTGCTCCAAGGGAAGTGGATTGTGGAACTGCCGGAACTGGCCGGGCTAGCCCGCGCGGAGATTAGGGGAGTAAAACAGTTCGTATCGAAGCAGTACGACCGAGCGCGGGGGGCGTTCCAGCGCTCGGTGGAAGAGATGCCCCGCCGGTGTATTTTCGTGGGCACGACAAATGACTCTCAGTACCTCCGCGATGTGACCGGGAACCGGAGGTTCTGGCCGGTGACGGTGGGCAAGATTGATCTGAAGGGGCTGGCTGAAGACATGCCCCAGCTTTGGGCCGAGGCTGCGATGGCGGAACGCGAGGCCCCCGATCCGATTTCGATCCCGGAAAGGCTTTGGGCTGCTGCTGAGGAACGACAGGCTGAGAGGGTGGCGGGCGACCCGTGGGAGGACGTGCTGCTGAGCGCCTTGCCCGCGTATGCGAAAGTTGCGGAAGGCGAGCTTCGGATATCCACTCAAACGGTCTTCGAGAAGATCATGAACATAGATATGCGCCAAGCGCGGATGGCCGACTACCGGCGCCTGGGCGATTGCATGCGTAAGCTTGGCTGGAGCGGGCCGAAGGTCCTCCGGCTCGATGGCGCTAACGTGAAGGGCTTGGAAAGCGGCTCTGAAGTTGAGCGGGTGATATGGCTCTTGCGCGCGCTACCGGTGTAACCGGTCGCTACCGGTAGCGCCTATAGACTTTCCGGCGTGATATATCACAACCCAACAATGGTAAATGGACCGGTAGAACCGGTAGAAGCGGTAGAAGTCGTTCAAAAACAACAATTTAAGTCGCTACCGCCCCGCTACCACATCTACCGCTTGGCGGAGGCAGGTCGCCCAAAACGAGGAAGAAATGACTGAACCCGAAATCAGCCCGGCGCTGCGAAAGCTGCTGGACATCATGACCTCACCGGAGGTGCCCGTGGCGCGGTCCATCGCTGCTGCGCGAGCGATCATCGAATACGAAGCGCCTCCCGAAGTCTTCGACCTCACCTACCGGTTTCTCATGGGCGTGGCCGAAGACCCCAACTCGGACGTCGGCTTGCAGTTGAAGGCCCTTGAACTCATTCGCAAGGTCGAGGCGCGGCGTGTATCGCCGGGGACGACGAAGGGGGCGGACCCAATGGAGGGGCTCGGCCTGCGATTGGAAGCGGCGCGGGTGAGGGCGGAGGCGAAGCGGAAGGCGGTGAACTAGGCGCAGTTTCTGTTGCGGGCCGGTTGAGGTGGATGGGTTTGGGGCGCGGTTGGAAAAAGCAAGGGCTATACACAATTCGAGCATTGCCGACTAAGAGTTGGCCGAAGTGGGCGGAAGTCTGATAATCAGTGATGGCCACGCATGAAGAGCTTGCAGGGGAACTCTGATGTCGGAAATCCTTCGTATAGGGCGGATCATTCACGGTGAAACGGACGCTAAGTCGCTCCAAGACGGTATGACGATTGTCTTCGAGAAGTCACTTACGCCGCTCTTTGAAACTGACATGCTTGTTGTCGAAATGACCAGCGGCGAAATCGTCCTTCACGTGTTGGAGAATGACGGTGATACAATCGCGGTGAGCGGGCCTTCCCCAGGTCAGGGAAATTGGCACTTCCACTTAGACAAACAGCAAGGGAACACATGGGTGGTCCGGCTTGAACCACAGCACATCGAACTTTTGCAGCTGCTGGGAAGGCGTCAGTCTCAATGAAATCCGAGGAGGCTGAAGAAATCGGTCTAACGCTGCCGTCCAGTTTCAACTCGCATGATGCCTCCGAACTGCAAGCGCAACTGCGCCCGTATCTGAATATCGGGCCGCCGCAGTACTTCTTCACAAAGTCGCTTGACCCGGAGAAGGTCATCCAGCTCATTGGAAACGCTCCCCTCTGGTGGGCGTTTGGCACAGCGGCAACTGCCTTTCTGGTGTCCCTCGGTACGACCACCGGAAAACGCGTCGCGGACGATATTTATGAACTCGCAAAGTCGGCACTGAAGCGAAAGGAGGCGGCTCCCGTTGCGAACGTAAGTGAGGCATTGGCAAGGGCCCTTAACCAAGCCGGTCCACGCGCTTCACTCGTCGTAGGAATTGCCGTTCCAGATTCGCATTGGGGAACGGCCCTCGTCATCCGTGAGCCTGACACCGAAAAGATCGCGATCGACCTTTCGCGCTTTGCAGTCAATGCAGCTGAATTGTCACGCGCGATGAACGAGCAGCTGAAGGCCGGCCAAAAACCGCTTGGCCGAGCGTTCATAACTTTCGAGGGCGACGAAGTGGTCGTTAGCTGGATCGACCAGGAAGATCTCGCCAAGCACAAAATGCGCCTGCCGGACCTTTCGAAGAAGGGCAGCCCCGACCAGTCCGGCTGACAATATCGGCGCACTGGTAGCGATCTATCCATCTCGCCACACCACGCTTCTCTCCCATCGAATCTCGCCCAGCCGCCAAAAATCGAATCGTGTGCAAATTGTAGCGGGCGAGGACGAAGTATAGTCGTTGAAGGGTGAACATCGTGGTAGAGGCAAAATCAGCCAAAAGGATGCAAGGAAATGCTTTCTGAAGAAATTGAAAAGGCACAGCGCCTCGTCCGCACGGACGCCTACCAGATGTCGATTGGCGAAATCGTCAGCATGTATGAAACCCGGGAGATCATCATCGACCCGGAATTCCAGCGGCTGTTCCGATGGGACATCGGGCAGAAGTCCAAGCTGATCGAGTCTTTGCTTCTCGGTATCCCTTTGCCTTCAATCTTTGTGTTCGAGAAAGAAGACGGCAGTTGGGAACTGATCGACGGGCTTCAGCGCATCTCGACAATCCTTGAGTTTATGGGACGCCTCCGCAACCCAGAAGGAGGCCAGCATTCTCCGTCCGTCCTCGAAGCCACGAAGTACTTGCCCTCGCTCCACAATGCGGTCTGGGAGCCGTCCGACCGCATTCCAGAGGTCCCGTTAGACGAGCAGCGCCCTGTTGATCGAGCTCAGCAGCTTGCCATTCGCCGCGGAAGGCTCGGGGTCGAAATTCTGAAGCGCCCCAGCGACGACCAGACTAAGTACGACCTTTTCCAGCGGCTGAATGCCGGAGGCACTCAGGCGAACTCTCAGGAGCTTCGCAACTGCATCATGCTGATGATCAACGGCGACTACTTCCGAGCAGTGAAGGCTGCCGCCGAACAACTGCCGTTCCGCACTGTGACATCAGTCAGTGAGGATCAGGCAGAGAGACAGCGCCACATGGAAATGGCCGTTCGCTTCCTTGTCCACACGAACGTTCCATATGACGGTCGGCTCGACGTGGAGGAGTACATCGACGAAGGCATCGTAAGCCTCGCGCAGGCTGGAAACCACGCACTCGCGACTGACCAGATCAGCCGGACTTTCCAGCTGCTTGACGAGATCGCAGGCGGAAATGCCCTCCGCAGGTTCCAGAACGGCGGCTATGTGGGGAAAGTTGGTCTTGTAGGACTTGAAGGGATCGCGGTTGGTGTCGCGAAGAACCTCGACGCTATCCAGGCGCTCGGCCCGGAGGAGGCCCAGGCGTTCGTACGGACGAGGATGCAGGAGTTTTGGTCGCAGCCGCAGAGTGCAAACTTCACTTCCCCCGGCCTGCGAGGCACTATCCGCATTCAGCGGACCGTCCCATTCGGTGAGGCGTGGTTCCGTCCATGAGCAAGCCGTACACGGTGGCCGACTTCTCAGCGCAAATCACGGAGGACCGCAACTGGCGCATTAAAGAGATCTCAGACCTGAAGGCCGCGATCACGCGCGGGGACAACAATCTCCAGCGGGTTCTCCTGCGCGCGTTGGTCACGATTTGCTATGCGCATTGGGAGGGCTATGTCAGGTTTTCGGCAAGGAAATATCTCGAACACGTCGCGCTGAGACGCTTTCAGTACGGCGAGCTCGACAGGCAGTTCTTTCGGAACTACTTTCTGCCCCGGCTGGCTGCGCTGACGATTTCAAAAGTCAGCATCGCTGAGCGCTGCGACCTGATTGACGAGATACTCAACTCTTCAGACCGCCGTTTCAGCCGAGTCAACGAGGATTTGATCAATACCAAGGCCAATCTGAACTTCGACGTCTTCACCGACATCTGTCTAGTGTGCGGCGTACACGCGCAGCCGTTCTCTGAGCAGGCTACGTTCATTGACGTCGTCCTTCTCAGGCGCCGGAATGCAATCGCTCATGGAGAGGACACCCTTGTAGCCCTCCCAGATCTTGCCGAAATCACCAACCACACAATCGCGCTAATGCGAGCCTTCGGCGATGCCTTAGAGAACCATGTCGTTCTTCGGACCTACAAAGCAGCCTGACGCAGAGTGATTGACGTATGGGGTTTGGGCCCGAGCGGAGGCCGCGAAATGCGGCCTTCAAAATTTTGCCCGTCGAGGCTCAACGATAGGAGAACGAGGCACGCTACCATCCGTAGAGGCTGGATCATTTGCACTAGGCTGCAGCCCCGATTGCCGTGTAAGTTCTTCGGCAAGGGCCATCAAATTGAGCGGCGGGTTGCCAGAGCTGCCAAACCTGAAATGGGCATCATCAATGTTGAGGGCTTTTACCAACATCGCCCGGAGATCATTCTGCGCCCGTGATTGCTGCGATTGAGCAATCATAATTTGCGCCAGAGCGGCCTGAATGTTGTCCTTTTCCTCGGCTCGTGGACCATTGGCTTTTGGCTCCGCCTGCTTATCAACAGGGATTTTCCGATACTCTGATTCAAGATCGGGCCACCATTTTTCGAAGGCTCCGCTCAACCGCCCTTCATCGATAGGTGTTGGCGATGCAGCATTTATGTCTTTGACCAATTTCAGGATGCCGCTTCGGTCGAACTTATTGTGCTGAAATTGATTGAGAGGGCTTTGAACGAGAGCCAAGGCCGGCATATCGCAGAGTATAGGCGCAACTCTTCCAGGCAGAGTGTTTGACAGCGCTCCGGCCTCGAAAAGAACCCACGGCGCTTTGAAGTTGGTCTCCGTCAAGACGACGATGCCAAATCCGCGCTCACTCAGGTTGGAGGCCAGGGCGTTGAGGCCACGATCTCCAGACGCAATATCGTGGGACGACATGAAAACATCTGCGGCTTGTAAAACATTGGGCAGCCAAGCCTTGAGCGCGCCGGCTACCAGCCGACTTTGTTCCCCGGACCAACTGGCAAATATCTTCATCCTTCACCCCTCCCGCTTGTTTTGTAGCGTACTAGCAGCGCGGGTGAAATAGCCTGCTTGTCATGGCGAGGGTTCGCCCCTGGCTTGGTGCTTGATCCGCTGGATAGTGCCGACGCTCACGCGATGCTTAGCCGCCAAGGCGCGGACGCTTCCGTGGTCGCGGGCAATCGCCTCCTCCGTCGCCTTGGAGACGCGAGGTCGGCCCAGCTTCTTGCCCTTCGCTCGGGCCGTGTTGAGCCCCGATTTGACGCGCTCGCTGATCATCGCGCGCTCGAATTCAGCGAAAACACCCATCATCTGAAACATGGCCTTCCCAGCCGGGGTGGTCGTGTCGATGCCCTGCTGGTGGAGGAAAAGGTCGACGCGGAGGGCGTGAAGGTCCGAGAGAAAGGCAACGAGGCCCTGGAGGGAGCGGCCCAGCCGGTCGACGCTCCACGTCATCACGACGTCGAAGCGCCGGCGGGCGGCGTCTTTGCAGAGGGCGTCGAAGGCGGGGCGCTTGTCCCGCCCCTTCGCCCCGCTAACGCCGTGGTCGCGGTAGACCTCGACAATGCTCCAGCCGGTGCGGCCCGCGACCTCCCGCAGTTCGCGCTCTTGTCGGTCGGTGGTTTGCTGGTCTGTGGATACGCGAAGGTAGAGTGCGGCCCTCATAGCGTTCGCCCTTTCGACATGAGCCTAGCGTTCAACTAGACGGCGCGCTTTTCGCGAGCCGCCCAGCAGAACGTTGGCGATGCGCCGTTAGATGGTCAGTTCGAACTCGGTCGCGGCTTTCGCGGCAAGCGATGCCTCATGGGCAGTCCGGGCTTGGGCGTCGAGACGGTCGCGTCTCGTGGTGGGAAGCCCTGTGAAAAGCCCCATGAGGAACTTGTTCCGGTCTTTCGCGTCGGTCTGCTCATACCGGGCCTTATTGTCGGGGCTGAGCGCATTGCGGACCATCTGGCGGATAAACCGAACGTGCGGTTCTTCGGCTGGGCCAGCCGTTCGCCCAATGGCCCCCTCGATCAGCCGTTTGCGTTTGGCGTCGAAAGCGGCGCTGGCCGCCTCCTGGCTTTTCGCGCCCGCGTATGCGTCCTGAAGGGACTGGAGCGCGAAGCCCATGAGGTACTCAACCGAGGCGTCTGGAAGGGCTTGGCCGTCGAGCGTCCATTTACCTTTTTCGACGGCCAAGGTTGCCTCGCCCAGATGGCCAAACTCGCGATGTGAAAACGTGCGCATGACTTGCATAGGTGTATCTCCGTTCGATGGTGCGGCTGAACCGCGTTAAGTGACTGAATTTACTCAATGAATGTCGCTCCACTGGTGTGTGGCAGTCAAGCGCTTTTGTGCGAAAAACAAATGGTTTTTGAACGCAAAATTGGGCTGCGGAAACGCCCGGATTTCCGGGCTTCCGACGCGGGCATTTCGGAGGGGTTTTTTGAACACGCAAAGTGCGGCTGCGTAGCGGATCGGAGGCCTGGGATATGGCCCATCGCGGGCGGGCGCGGATCGTGGTGGATGGCGGACCGGGCGACCGTGTGCGACGTGGCCGTGGGGCGGGCCGTGGACGCGCGTTCACGTCATGGCGCACCGGATAACCGGCCCAATCCGGGCGCGCGTTGTCGGGCATTTGCGGGCGATTGAATACGTATGGCTTTTGACCCCCCACCCCCCTCGTTCTTTTCGCCGCGCGGAGGGGTTTCGCTGATGCCGCCCCCCGGCATCCCCCGCACCATGTCCCTCGCAAATTTTGTGCGAATTTCTAGTACATCCGATTAAACAGCAGGCCGATCCTTAGAGCCGTCGACTAGGACGCTGACGTAGGCAATCAACTCCGCAAGGTCCTCCTTGCCTGTCACGCTAGCCATTCGGGTTTTCAGCAATTCAAGAGAGTGAACCTTCTTCGCAAATTCGAAGCGTTGTTCGCTTACTTCTGAACACACCCGCTTGATAAGTTTGGCCGCGTCGACTTTGGCAAGCCACTGCGGATCGGACAAATTGCCCTTGAAAATGTCGGCAGCTTTGAATTCTTTTTCGCCGCCCAGCGCGACGAGGCGTTCTTCAATCCGCTTGTGCAACTCGTCAAACTGTAGGCCCGGAACGTGCGCAACCACCAGCGTGGCGATTGCAGCCGATTCTATTAGATAGCACTCGAAGTGCCGGCGCGGGAGCAAATGGACATGCCCACCTGATCGCCGCAACAAATCCTCTTTATTGCGCTCTGACAGGTCCTCGGAATCGAAGCCGAAGGTCACGGATTTGACCAGAGGCGCAGCTGCGCTGCTAAGGCGATTATATATTTCCAGTACCAACTCCAGTCGTGTTCCTGTTTGGCTAAAATCTCCGGTGGCAATCACCGGCACGAACATTGTTGAGCGCGGCATTGGGCCAACGGAATTTGTATAAATGTAGGGAAAACATAGTTCCTCGGTCGGACCTTCGATCCAGATAATTCGATCGACTGCGAAAACGTCGGTCATCGAGATTCCAAGCTGGCCCGTCACCTGGCGTAAATCCTCCAACCTGCCGAGATCGACCGGTGAGATCGAGGATTCAAAACCTGACTTTCGAACAAAATGAACAGTCGATGGTGAACTCGCGCTTAGAACCTCGGGCGAGTGAGTGGAAATAATATATTGATGTTGCGGATAGTTTGTCTGAAGAATTCGTAAGAGAGTTTTAGCCGCAGCAGGATGTAAGAAGCTGCTTATCTCGTCGATAATGATAACTGCCTCGTCGAGGGTCATCGCGACTGTTAGGATGGCAATGGCTTGGGCGACTCCGGTGCCGGAATTGTTCAGACCAACGCTTAATTCTGGATGCTCCTGCTCGTCTATTGGCCATACCAAGATTTCTAGATCGTTCTGCTCTGTTGGGCGGACGCTCAGGTTGCGGATCGTAGAGAAGATCTCTCGGATGTGGGCTACCAGCCTTGCGAAAACTGCCGCACGCTCGCCCTGAATTCGATTGAGCACCGCCGGCAAATTATCCGCCGAGCTATTGAGACGATCCGGATAGCCAAACTCCGAGCGCCCTAAGCCAAAACGCTGAGCGTCGAACATAAAAACGTAGTCTTGCCAAACTGAATTTACCAGATCGTGTGTATTGTCAGCACTAATTCGACCAGGTATATAACTTATTCTTCCAGAGTTCGTACCAAATAAAACTCTCGTCTCAGTTGAATTCGGCTTAAACTTGAACGGGAGGTTCCATATTGGCTGTGCATTTCCTTGCTTTTGAATTTTCAAATTATTTGACGGTGAAGATAGAAATTCGTCCATCATTCTTTGTGCAGATGAAACGTCAGCGGACGCGATTTCCCAATATACGCTCGAAAGATGCTTAAGCCATGAGCTCTTTATGTCTTCCCCACCAATTGATACATCTAACTCAAGATGCGAATAACCTAGCCGTTCAGGTCGAAATTCGCGCGGGCTCCTATGAGGAGAATTGCCGAGTTGGAATAGCGAACGGAGAATGGCGCTCTTGCCGGCGTTGTTCTCACCGACAATAATGTTGATCCCCGGTTTCAAATCGACCGGACCAGTATCTGAAAAGCTGCTGTAGTTAGAAAGCTGAAAACGATCGATCCGCACAGGCGCGCCCCTCCCTCACCGAGGAGCACCCAATCATCATACCATTCGCGGCACAATGGTCGATAAGAACCAACGCGCGGGATCAAGCACGTATATCAATTATCGCAAACTTATGCGCTGACTCGGTTCGGTGTTGGCGCCGTGCCGCAATATCCTGCCCATGCGGTCATCAGCCGACGACGCTTGTCGAGCATATCGCCGCGCTGATACGCGGCCTCGGTTTTATCCGACAGCACGTGAGCCAATGCGGCCTCCGCGATTTCGCGAGGGAAGTTTGAACGTTCCGCTGCCCAATCGCGGAATGTGGAGCGGAAGCCGTGAACGGTCAGGCCCTCTATCCCCTTCATGCCGCGCAGCAGTTCCAGCATCGCCATGTTGCTGAGCGGCTTCTTGGGTCGTGCGCCCGCGAACATGTAAGGGCTGCCGGCCTCTCGCGGCAGCGCCTTCAGAATGGCGATCGAGCGATCTGACAGCGGTACGCGGTGCGCACGGTCTGCCTTCATGCGCTCGGCAGGGATGGTCCAGAGTTTCTTCTCGAAATCGAACTCGCCCTCGGTCGCACCGATAGCCTCGCCCGTCCGCACGGCGGTCAGGATCGTGAACTCAAGCGCGCGGGCTGAGATGCTGTCCATCGCCCGGAGCCGCTTCATGAACGCGGGCAACTCGGCGTAGGGCATCGCCGCGTGATGTTCGACCTTTGCAACCTTCGACCGGGCCGGTAGGAGCTTGTCGAGGTGGCCGCGCCACCGGGCCGGATTGTCGCCGCTGCGATAGTGGCGGGCCTTCGCCCAATCCAACACCATCTCGACGCGGCCCCGGACTCGGCTGGCCGTCTCCGTCTTCGTTGTCCAGATCGGCTCAAGAATTTGCGTGATGTGAGCGGTCTCGACCTTCGCCACCGGCAGATCGCCGATGACCGGCCAAGCGTAGGTCTCAAGTGTGTTCTTCCACTGCTCCGCATGCTTCGCATTCTTCCACCCCGCCGAGTGGGCCGCGATGTAGCGCTCGGATGCCTGCTTGAACGTGACACGCTTAGCATCGTCCGCTCGGAGAGCAGCGGTGCGCTCGCGACGGTCCTCGATTGGGTCTTTGCCGTCCGTAACCAGTTGCCGTGCGGCCCTCGCCCTTTCCCGCGCCTCTTTCAGGTTGAAGGTCTGGACGTCACCCAGCCCCATGTATCGGGCCTTGCCGGCGAGCATGAAGCGGAACAGCCAGGACTTGGTGACGTCCCCTTCCTCGGCCACCTTCGAAGTGCTCTTGGCGACTTGCAGATATAGCCCGCCCCCATCACCATACGTGCCCGGCTTGGTTTTCTTCGCCACCTCGATGGCGCTCAGTTTGTTGATTGTCCTCGGCATCAGGTCCACCCCAGCAACATGCGCTTCCACATGACGGAATGTACCTACAATCCAACCCACAAACAAGCATTGGATTTGGCCGGAATTGGGCAGACCTATTCGGAACGATCCGGGCTGCTATCGTGATGGTTTTATTGAGCTTTCGGAACTCGGCGGAACTGGGCGAGAGTGCGGCGGACGGACGCTCTCTCCGCCAGCCTTGCCTTAAGGCTTTGATTCCCCAAGAAAACCCTTGTGTTGCAAGGACTTCAGCCCCAAATGGTGCTACAACGCCTGCTACAAACGGGGTTCACCAGCACCATGAAATACGTCCATTTCCAACGCGGCCGATATGTCGTCCGCGTCACGGTGCCGCTCGAACTTCGTGGGATCATCGGCAAGCGCGAACTGGTCGCACCGCTCGACGCCGACAAGCGATCGGCACAACGGGCGGCGCTCTGCATCATCAATGGCTTTCTGGCGACGATCGATGACGCCCATGCAAAGTTCGCCGCGACCAGACCGACCATCACCAGCGCGGCCAAGGCGCACTACCAACAACGAAGCGATCTTTGTCGAATGGTCTGACGACCAGGAGATCAGGCGCGACGCAGCTTGAGATCGGACCCGTCGTAAACAAAGGAGCGCCCATACGGGGCGCTCTCTTCATTTGTTTATCCCGTCTGCGCCCTTCCTTTCCTCCTGCCGTTCAAGCAATATCACCGCGCAACAGCAGGGCCTTTTATGAACGCAGCTTCGAGCTTCGACTGGTGGCAATTCATCTCGGACGTGGGATCTACTGTCATCGGCGTTGTCATTGGTTTCGGGCTCTCAATTTTGATCCACAGACTTGAGATCCGATACGACGAACGCAAAGAGCAAAATACTGATCGTATGCGACGGCTTGCGTGTGCAAAGCATATCATGGCGTCGTGCGCAGCGAATATCGAAACTCTAATAAATTTTAAGATACAGATGTCAGTTCCGCTCGCTCAGGATGCGGAGACCCTTCGGCCGCCTGTGATATCCCGAGATATACATCAAATCATCGAATCAAGTTCCAATTTGCCTGCTATGTTCCAAGGCCTTACCAAAATCCCGAAGTCCGAGCTACCGCAACAGGCCGAGCTTCTTTCTCTTATAGACGAAATACCAATGTTGATTGGTCTCGTGCATCAGTCATCTGCGTCGATAGATAATTTAAATTCAACCCTAGATGAAAGAAATATGCTGCTTCAGCAGCACGCAATGCAGAATATTCAAGGATTGAACGCGGCGGCGATTATATACTATTACACAATGATATTGTCTCAAAGTGATAATGTAATCATGCAGAACGACATTGGGTTATTTTTTAATCAGCTTCTCGCCGAGCAAGTCGACAGCTACGCGAAGCACGAATATAAGGGGGTAAAGGTTCTAAAATTTAGCATCAATGAACCTCAAAAGCAGCACATGCCTCCGAACGACTACGTTAAGGGCTATCGCGATCAATTTCGCGATTTTTCGGAACAGGTGAAGCCAAAGGAAATGTTCACGCTGGCTGATTCCTATAGCCGAAACGGCGAGTTTAAATAAGCTTAGGGTCTACGTTGCCGGCCGGACGCACATAGAGTGGTCCACCGCCCCTGTAGGGCTTCGGCCTCTCCGGCGGTGTAAAAAGGGTCGCCGCCCCCGTCTCAGTTACTTTTTATCTTGCGAGCGTCGGGAGCAATCCTATGTTTCCAGTGGGACTAAAGGGAGAGGGTGGCGTGGATGGGGACCGATTTAACTCCAGCTCCAGAAGTGACGATTCTAAAAAGCGAGATGGAAGCCGCAGCCGCCCGTGTGGCGGAACGGGCGATGAACACGACGATAGACGGCGTGTCGGGCGTCGTTGGTGATCTGTTCGGGGGGTTGTTTGGTGACGGCCTAAAGCAATGGCGAACGCGAAGGCTCATAGATACACTGATTAAGACCAAGGATCATCTGGAGGCGGCCGGAATCCCGATCGAGAATGCAAAGTCCCTACCTATGGGCGAGCTTTATGCGATCTTCGAGGGGTGCTCTAAGCAAGAGGACATCTCCCTCACAGAAATGTGGTCGGCTTTGTTGGCAAACGCTATGAACCCGACCAATGACAAGTATATTGATCCATCATTCTCTAGGATTCTGGGAAATTTGAGTGGACTAGATGCGGCGATACTAAAGTATATAAATGACTATACCAGAAAAAATGACGACTTAGCCGCAACGCAAAGAGAAATATTGAACAAAGCGCAAACTGATAGACAGAGCAAGAGCGATAAAAGCTTCCATCAAATGATTGACGAAAATGACAAGTCGTTCTCAGAGTGGGCAGCTAATGAGCTTCAAAGCCGGTTCAATGCATTTAGTGAAGAAAACATTTCCTACTCGATAAGCAATTTGCTTAGAATGGGATTGATTTACCCTCCGGAATACACGATCCCTGAAAATCTTATCCAGGTCGGCATCCAGAAAAAACCCAGGAACGAGAATGAACTTGTCGCCGACGATAGGCGGTTGCGTGCATATCTACGAGCGATGAACGATCAGGCGGGCGCCGCCATCGAGAAGAAAAGCACGCTTCAAAGCCTTGTCACAATCGTCCGTCCCAATTGGCCGATGATTCAGCGAAACTCGACAATTCAGCCGGCGTATTCGCTGTCTGGCCTTGCAATACGATTCCTGCTGGCGTGTTCGCCGTAGGCGGCTGCTTACGGCGCTGGTCCGTGGATCATTCGCATGATCTTGTCGATCGTGGACGCCGGAGGCTAGTCTGCCCGCGAGCTTGGCACTAGGTGGGGGAACATGAACCGAATTGCCGCAATAGCGTTGATCGCCGCTGGGCTGTTTCCATCTCACGCTTCGGCAGAGGAGCAGGGATTTACTACACAGGGACTTCTAGACCAATGCAACACCAAACCGGGATCGGTCGCTGCGGCGTTGTGCCTAGGCTATATCGCAGGCGTGGCCGACACAATGATTCAGCCGGTCGGCGAGGACGCCCAAAGATACAAGACGTGTCCGGGAACTCCCACGCCAACCTATGGCGCCTATAGACAGGTGTTTGTAAACTGGGCGCAGAAGCATCCTGAGAAATGGAATTCGCCAATGTTCGCTGGCGTAAGCCAGTCTCTCCACGAAATGTGGCCGTGCCAATAATGTGCGAAGCCCACAATCCCTCGCTACAAAAATTGGCCTGTTGCGCGCTACAAAATCGAGCCACCAACATGCGATAACCCATTGAAATTAAAGGTGTTAATATGCCCTATGCGTTTCCCGCTCTCTCCGCCAGACTTCGGCGAACCACGATATCGTAGTCTTGACGGATCAAATCCGTTGAGCGCACGCTGACATCTGCAACATCTCGACCGCGTTCAATCGAAACACCACGAATTCCACGCCGGTTCCGACGCGGGCTCCAACGCTCGGCCCCTCGGTCGTCCTTCATTGTCCTCCCATCGACGGCGCGAATGGTCGCGTCGCAAGGGATGGAGACGACAATGACGACGATGGATCATGGAAATTACGAAACCGGCCGGAGGAAGTTCGACCTTCTCGGCTTTGCCGGCCGCGCTCTGGGCCTGGCCTATCATGCCATGAAGATGCGCAGCGAGCGCGCCGCGCTGCATGAGATGCCGGACTATATGCTCAAGGATCTCGGCATCAGCCGCTCGGACATCGACCGTTACACCTCCGTGCGCTACGCGCTTTCCCATGGCGAGAGGTTCAATGCCTGAAGGACCCGCTCCCTCCCGGTATCTTGTGACGCCGCGTCAGCCGGCGGTTCGACCCCGGCTTCGACCAACTGGTCGAGCAGCAGGGCCGCAACGCGCAGTATCTCCCTTTCGGAGGGGGTCAGGGCCTTGCTCATGCTTTCCGATAGCCAGGTGTTCTGGCGGTCGGCGTCGCGCGCCAGCAGATCGTGCCCGTCCTTGGTGATTTCGATCAGGAACTGGCGCCGGTCGATCTGGTCCTGCGTGCGCCGGATCAGTCCGCGCTCGTCGAGGTCGGCGATGAGCCGCGTGAGCGACTGCGGCTGCAGGCGTTCCAGGGAGGCGAGATCGGAAGCCGTCATCGAGCCGCCGGTCCGCTCGAGCCGCCGCAGCAGGCCGAGCTTGGCCGCGCTGACGCCATGGGCAGACCGCATCAGCCGCAATTGCCGCCCAAGGCCAAGAACGCTACGCCGCACGGCATCGGCCGTCTCCAGCGCCGGATCGTCGTGCCCGTCCATGTGATGCCTCCCGCTCCTTTCGCGTTGGCGCGTGCCGACCTTGCCGCCCTCTGCCAGCAGGTCTCGCACAGTGCGCCTCCTACCAACTGATACGCACATGCGCATGTAGTACTCAGCACCAGACCGTTTCTGCAGAAACCACGCAGCAAAAGCCCACCATTTGCGCGGCTGGCGGAGGCCAATACCTTACGGGAATTTAATTTAGTACGCAATTGCGTAGTAAAATTCGAGAGCGTACGGTTTCCTGCGGGTGGCGCGGAGCCCATAGGATTGCGAGCAGGACTTCGATGAGGCCGTCTCTGACAGGGTGTATCCCGCTGCCTCTGTGGGCTCGTGCCCGGCCGGCTATGGCGCGCAGGACAGAAGAGGCGCCGTGCTTCTCCGCCGCGACGCTCGCCAATGTCGCGGCATCCTCCACGGAGACGAACTATCGTGGACGATGAGATCGACAAGCGGCTCCCGCTCCCGAGCGTTGAGGCAACGCAGCGCGTAAAACCCCGCCGGCGACGCGGCTGGATCGTCATGCTCCTGCTGCTGGCCGCCGCCGGCGGGCTTGCCGTCTGGCTGCATCCGTTTTCGCGACCGCAGCAGACGGCCGAGGAAGGCCGCGGCGGCCGTTCCGGCCGCAGCAGGCTCACTCCGCAGCCGGTGGCGGTCGCTCCCGTTGCAACGGGCAGCATTCCCATCGTCTTCGACGCGCTTGGCACGGTGACCTCGCTGTCCACCGTGACCGTGCGGCCGCAGGTCAGCGGCCAGATCACCCAGATCGCGCTCACCGAAGGACAGATGGTCAGGAAAGGCGACTTCCTGGCCCAGATCGACGACCGCAACTTCGTCGCCTCGCTGCACCAGCTGACCGGCCAACTCAAGCACGACCAGGCGTTGCTCGATGATGCGCGACTGGATCTGAACCGCGACGAAAAGCTGACAACGAACGCCATCACCATCCAGGCCGTCGACCTTCAGCGCGCCACCGTCGAGGCCGATGAGGGCACCGTCGCTTCCGACCAGGCGCAGATCGAGGCCGTCCAGCTCAACATCTCCAATAGCCATATCGTCGCCCCCGCTGACGGCCGCCTCGGCCTGCGCCAGGTCGATACCGGCAACTACGTCACGCCGGGCGACGCCAACGGCATCGTGGTGATCACGCAGATGCAGCCGATCTCGGTGATGTTCTCGCTGCCGGAGGACAACCTTGCGGCGGTGACGGAGGAGATGCGAAACGGCGCGACGCTGCCGGTGACGCTGTTCGATCGCGATGACGTTCAGCAGATCGCGTCGGGCACGTTGCAGACGGTCGACAACCAGATCGACCCGACGACAGGCACGGTGAAGATGCGCGCCATCTTCGCCAACACGGACCAGGCGCTGTTTCCGAACCAGTTCGTCAATGCCCACCTCCTTGTACGCACGCTGAGCAACGTCATGGTGGTGCCGAACGCGGCGATCCAGCATGGCGCGCCTGGAACCTTCGTCTATGTGGTCGGCGCCGACGATACGGTTTCCGTCCGGCCGATCGCCACCGGGCCTGGAGATGCCACTGCCACGCAAGTTCTGTCCGGGCTCTCGCTCGGCGACAAGGTGGTCGTCGACGGGGTCGACCGGCTGAAGGACGGCGCAAAGGTCACGGTCCCGGATGCCGCCACCCCGGCGATCGCCCCATCAGCGACGGCGCCGGCTGCGGGCCAGGCACCAGTTGCCGGGCAGGCACCGGCGGCGCCCACCGCTGGCCAGCCGCCGGCACAAGGCGCGCCTCCTGCAGCCACCAATGCCCCGGGCGCCCAGCAGCGCCACCACCGCCACCGGAAAAACGGCGCGGGCGGCGGCACCGGCGCAGGCGGTTCGGGCGATGCGGGCGGCGACAATGGATGAGGATCGGGACGCCGGCCCGGACGACGGCCTCAGCCCCTCGCGGCCGTTCATTCTGCGACCGGTGACGACGACGCTGCTGATGGTCAGCATCCTGCTCGTCGGCATGATCGCCTACCTCTTCCTGCCGCTGTCGGCCCTGCCGGAGGTGGATTACCCGACGATCCAGGTGCAGACCCTCTATCCCGGCGCCAGTCCCGACGTGATGACCTCGTCGGTCACCGCGCCGCTGGAGCGCCAGTTCGGCCAGATGCCGGGCCTCGACCAGATGTCTTCGAAAAGCTCGGCCGGTGCCTCGGTGATCACGCTGCGCTTCAGCCTCGATCTCAGCCTCGACATCGCCGAGCAGGAGGTGCAGGCGGCGATAAACGCGGCCGGCAACCTGCTGCCCGCCGACCTGCCGGCGCCGCCGATCTACGCCAAGGTCAATCCCGCCGACGCGCCGATCCTGACCCTGGCGGTGATGTCCGGCACCTTGCCGCTGACGCAGGTCGAGAACTATGCCGAAACCCGCCTCGCGCAAAAAATCTCCCAGGTTCCAGGTGTCGGCCTCGTCAGCCTGAGCGGCGGCGAGCGGCCGGCCGTTCAGGTGCGCGTCAACCTCAAGGCGCTGTCGGCGATGGGTCTCAACATGGACGACTTGCGCACCACGATCGGCAATCTCAACGTCAACACGCCGAAGGGCAGCTTCGACGGGCCGAGTCGCTCCTACACCGTCAATGCCAATGACCAGATCAGCGATCCGAAAGCCTATGCCGACGCCGTCATCGCCTACCGCGACGGCGCCCCGGTGCGGCTCTCCGCAGTGGCCGACATCGTGCAGGGCGCCGAGAATTCCAGGCTGGGCGCCTGGATGAACGATACGCCGGCAATCATCCTCAACGTGCAGCGCCAGCCGGGCGCCAACGTGATCCAGGTCGCCGACTCCATCAAGGCGCTGCTGCCGCAGCTGCGCGCCGGCCTGCCGCCGTCGGTTCAATTGAGCCTGCTGACCGACCGGACCGATACGATCCGCGCTTCGGTCCATGACGTCGAGTTCGAGCTCGGGCTTGCCGTGCTTCTGGTGGTGCTGGTGATCTTCCTGTTCCTGCGCAATTTGCCGGCGACGGTCATCCCCAGCCTCTCGGTGCCCCTGTCGCTGATCGGCACCTTCGCAGTTATGTATCTTTGGGGCTTCAGCCTCGACAATCTGTCGCTGATGTCGCTGACCATCGCCTCCGGCTTCGTCGTCGACGACGCTATCGTGATGATCGAGAACATCTCCCGTTTCATTGAAGGCGGCGAACCCCCGCTCGAGGCGGCCTTGCGCGGTTCCTCGCAGATCGGCTTCACCATCATCTCGCTGACGGTTTCGCTGATCGCCGTGCTGATCCCACTGCTCTTCATGGGCGACGTGGTGGGCAGGCTGTTCCACGAATTCGCCATCCCGCTGGCCATCGCCATCGTCATCTCGGCGATCGTTTCGCTGACCCTGGTGCCGATGATGTGCGCGCGGCTTCTGCGGCACCGGCCGGAGCGGCGGCAAGGCTGGGTGGCGCGCAAGAGCCAGGCCGCGTTCGACGCCGTCACCTCGGGCTATGCGGCGGCACTCCGCTGGGTGCTGGACCACCAGACATCGATGCTGGTCGTAGCGGCGGCGACGCTGGCGCTCACCGCCTATCTCTACATCGTCATCCCCAAGGGTTTCTTCCCGGTCCAGGACACCGGCGCCATCGAGGCGGTCACCGAAGCCGCCGGTTCGGTCTCCTATGCCGACATGGCGGCGCATCAGCAGGCGCTGGCGGCGGCGATCCTGAAGGACCCGGATGTGGCCAGCCTGTCGTCCTTCATCGGTGTCGACGGCCAGAACCTGACGCTGAACAGCGGCCGCATGCTGATCAACCTCAAGCCGCGCGACACCCGCACGCTCGACGCCAGCGCCATCATCCGCCGGCTGGGCCAGGAGACTTCAGGCGTCACCGGCATCTCGCTCTACATGCAACCGGTGCAGGACCTCACGGTCGATACGGCGGTGAGCCCGACGCAGTACCAGTTCGTGCTGCAGGACGCCGATCCCGCCGAGCTCGCCGACTGGGCGTCGCGGCTCACTGCCAGCTTCGCCCGCCTGCCCGAGCTGGCCGACGTCGCCAGCGACATGCAGCAGAACGGCCTCGCCGCCGACATCACCATAGACCGCGCCACCGCGGCGCGTTTCGGCATCACGCCGGCGACCGTCGACAATGCGCTCTACGACGCCTTCGGCCAGCGCATCATCTCGACCATCTTCACCCAGTCCAACGAATACCGCGTCATTCTCGAAGCCGACCCCTCGGTCAAGGAGACGCTTGCCTCGCTGAATTCGATCTATTTGCCGTCGGCCGGTTCCGGACAGGTGCCGCTGTCGACGATCGTCAGCGTCACGGTCAAACAGTCGCCGCTGCTGGTCAGCCATCTGGCGCAGTTCCCCTCCTCCACCATCTCGTTCAACCTGGCGCCCGGCGTCTCGCTCGGCCAGGCGACCGAGGCGATTAGCGCCGCCGAGCACGCGCTCGGCCCGCCGCCCAGCCTGGTCACCGGCTTCCAGGGCGCGGCTCTGGCCTTGCAGAGCTCCTTGCGCAACGAGCTGCTGCTCGTGCTGGCGGCAGTCGTGACCGTCTACATCGTGCTAGGCGTACTCTATGAGAGCTTCATCCATCCGATCACCATCCTGTCGACCCTGCCATCGGCGACGGTCGGCGCCCTTGTCGCCCTGATGATCGCCGGACATGACCTCGACATTATCGGCATCGTCGGCATCGTGCTCCTCGTCGGCATCGTGAAGAAGAACGCCATCATGATGATCGACTTCGCGCTGCAGGCCGAGCGCAGCGAGGGCCGCAGTCCGCGCGAGGCGATCTACGAGGCGAGCCTGCTGCGGCTGCGCCCCATCCTGATGACCACCATGGCCGCGCTGTTCGGCGCCCTGCCGCTGATGCTGGGCGGCGTCGCCGGCTCTGAACTGCATCGGCCGCTCGGCATCACCATCGTCGGCGGGCTGATCGTCAGCCAGGTGCTGACATTGTTCACGACGCCGGTCATCTATCTCGCCTTCGACCGGCTGGCGCAACGTTTCGGCCCGACCGGCGCAATCGCCGAGTTGGAACCCGGCCGGTCGGCATCGTGAATTTCTCGGCGCCGTTCATCGCCCGTCCGGTGGCGACCACCTTGCTGACGCTCGGCCTCGCCGCCGCGGGCCTGCTGGCTTACTTCCATCTGCCGGTCTCGCCGCTGCCGCAGGTCGATTTCCCGACCATCTCGGTGCAGGCCTCGATGGCCGGCGCCAGTCCGGAGGCGATGGCCGCCGACGTCGCCTCGCCGCTCGAACGCCATCTCGGGCAGATCGCCGACGTGACCGAAATGACCTCGCGCAGCAGCACCGGCACCACCAACATCGTGCTGCAATTCAGCCTCGACCGCGACATCGACGGCGCCGCCCGCGACGTCCAGGCCGCCATCAACGCGGCGCGCGCCGACCTGCCGTCGGACCTGCACAGCAATCCGCGCTACCGCAAGTACAATCCGGCCGATGCGCCGATCATGATCCTGGCGCTCACCTCGCGCACGCTGACACCCGGCCAGCTCTACGACACCGCAGCCACGGTGCTGCAGCAGAAGCTGTCGCAGGTCGAAGGCGTCGGCAATGTCGATCTCGGCGGCAGCTCGCTGCCGGCCGTGCGCATCGAGCTCAACCCGGGCGCGCTGTTCAATTACGGCATCGGTCTGGAAGACGTGCGCGCCGCCATCGCTTCGGCCAACGCGCACAGCCCGAAGGGCGACATCGACGACGGCGCGCGGCGCTACCAGCTTTACACCAACGACCAGGCGAGCCACGCCGCCGACTATCGCGACCTGGTGATCGCCTGGCGCAACGGCGCCGCCGTGCGGCTGCGCGATCTCGCCGATGTCGAGGATTCGGTCGAGGATGTCCGTAATCTCGGCCTCGCCAATGGCGTGCCCGCGGTGCTTCTCGTGCTCTACCGCGAACCGAACGCCAACATCATCGACACCGTCGACCGGGTGCGCGCGGTCATTCCGCAGCTCGAGGCGTCCATTCCGGCCGACGCGCATCTGTCGGTAAGCAGCGACAGCAGCACGACGATCCGTGCGTCGCTGTCCGACACCGGCATGACCCTGGCGCTCGCCATCGTCCTGGTCGTGCTCGTCGTGTTCTGTTTCCTGCGCGACTGGCGGGCGGCGCTCATCCCGAGCGTCGCGGTGCCCTTCTCGCTGCTCGGCACTTTCGGCGCCATGTACCTGCTGGGCTATACGCTCGACAATCTGTCACTGATGGCCCTGACCATCGCCACCGGCTTCGTCGTCGACGACGCCATCGTCGTCCTCGAAAACATCATGCGCCATGTCGAAGACGGCATGCCGCGCCGGCAGGCGGCGCTGCTCGGCGCCCGCGAGGTCAGCTTCACGGTGCTGTCGATGAGCGTGTCGCTGATCGCCGTCTTCCTGCCGATCCTCTTGATGGGCGGCATCCTCGGCCGGCTGTTCCAGGAATTCGCGGTGACGCTGTCGCTGGCGATCGTCATCTCGCTCGTGCTCTCGCTCACCACCACACCGATGATGTGCGCGCATTTCCTGCGCCCGCCGCAGACACGCCGGTCGCTGCTCGCCCGCTTCGGCGAGGGCGCGTTCGAGCAACTGCGCCGTGGCTATGGACGCTCGCTTGCCTGGGCGCTCGACAATGCCGCGATCGTGCTGGTCATTCTCATCGGTGCGATCGCCCTCAACGTCTATCTCTACGTCGTGGTGCCGAAGGGCTTCTTCCCGCAGGAAGACACCGGCGAACTGGTCGGCGGCATCCGCGCCGACCAGAGCATTTCCTTCCAGCTGATGCGGCAGAAACTGACCGAACTGCAGTCGATCGTCCGGAGCGATCCGGCGGTGGCCAATGTGGTGGGCTTCATCGGCGGCCGGCAGACCAATTCCGGCTTCGTCTACGTCACCTTGAAGCCCCAGGCCGAGCGGGCTCCGCTGCAGGCCGTGGTGACGCGTCTGCGCGCAGCACTCCAGCAGGTGCCGGGCGCCCAGCTGTTCCTGTTCCCGCGGCAGGAGATAAGGGTCGGCGCGCGCCAGAGCCTCGCCACCTATCAGTATTCGCTGCAGGCGGACTCGATCGCCGAACTCGACGCGTGGGCGCCCAAACTGCTCGACGCGCTGAAGCAGGCGCCGGAGCTCGCCGACGTCAATTCCGACCGCGACGAGGCAGGCCTGGAGACCAATTTGTCGATCGACCGCGAAAGTGCCGCCCGGCTCGGTGTCAGCACCTCGGCCATCGACAACACGCTCTACGACGCGTTCGGCCAGCGCCAGGTGTCGACGATCTTCAATCCGCTCAACCAGTACGAAGTCGTCATGGAGCTGGCGCCGCGCTATCTGCAGGATCCGTCGGCGCTGTCGCGCATCTATGTCAGCACCTCGGGTGCCGCCGCCAGCGGCACCCAGCGCACCAATGCGCTGGCCGGCATGGTGACGGCCGCCGCCAACACGCCGGCTTCCGCCGCATCACTTGCCGCCAGCGCATCCGTCCGCAACCAGGCCATCAACGCCATCGCCGCCATCGGCCATTCCAGTGCCTCGAGCGGTGCGGCGGTCAGCACCGCGCAGGAGCACATGGTGCCGCTGTCGGCCTTCAGCCACTACGCACCCGCCACCATGCCGCTGTCGATCAGCCACCAGGGCCATTTCGTCACCACGACGATTTCCTTCAACCTGGCCGAAGGCGCTTCGCTGGGCGATGCCACCGCGGCGATCGACCGGGCGATGGCGACCCTCAAAATGCCGGAATCCATCCATGGCGCGCTTGCCGGAACCGCGCTGGCCTTCCGCTCGGCGCTGACCAACGAGCTGCTGCTGGTCGCCGCCGCTTTAGCCACCATCTACATCGTGCTCGGCATGCTCTACGAAAGCTACATCCATCCGATCACGATCCTGTCGACGCTGCCCTCGGCCGGACTTGGCGCGCTGCTTGCGCTTGAACTCACCGGGATGGATTTCAGCGTCATGTCGCTGATCGGCATCATCCTTTTGATCGGCATCGTCAAGAAGAACGCCATCATGATGATCGATGTCGCGCTGCAGACCGAGCGCAAGGAGGGTGCCGCACCGCGCGAAGCCATCTACAGGGCGTGTCTGACGCGTTTCCGGCCGATCATGATGACGACCTTCGCCGCCCTCCTCGGCGCGCTGCCGCTGGCGCTCGAAACCGGTACCGGCGCGGAGATCAGGCAGCCGCTCGGCACGGCAATCGTCGGTGGCCTGATCGTCGCCCAGATGCTGACGCTCTACACGACGCCGGTCGTCTATCTCTGCCTCGATCGCCTGCGTCTGTCGGCGGCACGCCGGCCACTGTGCAAACAGCCGGGATTCGCGCCGATGCGAACTTGATGGTGCCGGATATTCCTTGACGATTGCGCTCATCTGCCCCGTGAGGCGGTGAACTGTATCCATCGCCTCACGGATATGACCCCTTGCCGCTGCGCAAGAACCTGTTCGTCAAAGCATGAAAACTCCCCGCAGCCAGGCGAAGAAACCGAACTTCCCGGACACTGCCGCGCGGACGCGCGTCGCCGCCCATCGAGCCGGCATCGTCGCGCCGACATGGCAATGGCAGACGATTTCGTGCAACTGCCAATCGGTCAGTTCGAAGAAGCGCTTGGCTTCACCGTAAGTATCCTCCTTCAGGCCTTGCGCGCGAAAGATCGGATCCTCGAATGCCACGGTGATGGGTGAGCCCGCGGAACGCATTCTGTCGCGAACCTCCGCGCTTATGTATTCGGTGCCCGCAAGCGCCCCAAGGCACCGATCGGGATTTTGCTCCAGAAGTTGCGCCCAGCGCTCGAGGCGCTGGCCCCGAGTGGCAATCAGAAGCGTCGCTTCGGCGTGAACGTCGGCAACGCTTTGCAGTTGGTCAAGTGTTTGGTGTTTCACGGCCGCCTCCTACCAGCAGGTGATTCACCCCAACCCCAGAATGGAATTATGGCACTCCGCGAGGTCGGCAAGACCCGGCATGCGCAGTGCAAAAATATCCTCGGATCAGGCCATGGAACCGTGCAGCCGAGGCCTTCGAAACATGGCGATCAAGGGACAGATTTACCCAAACCGCGCTGGCGTCCACGCCCCGCCGCCAGCGTTCGATTCAACGGCCGCCGCGACGAACTTCACGCCACGCGCACCATCGACGACATCGGGCACCTGCGCTGCCCGCGCCGCATCGACAGCGGCACCCGAACGGTGGGAGCGAATGATGTCGGCGGCATCGCGGTAGAAGTTGGCGAAGGCCTCGATATAGCCTTCCGGGTGGGCGGCCGGCATGCGCGACACCCGCCGGCTTTCCTCGGTCGAGCCATGGCCGCCGCGCACCAGCGTACGCGTCTCTTCGCCATAGCGCGAGAAGCGCAGCTCCTCCGGCCGCGTGCCCGACCATTCGAGCCCGGCCTTGTCGCCGTAGATGCGCACGGAAAGGTCGTTGTAGTGGCCGGGCGAGGTCTGGCTGGCCAGGATCGTGCCGCGCGCGCCACCCGTCCAGTGCACCAGCACATGCGCATTGTCGTCGAGCCGTCGCCCAGGCACGGCGGTGAACAGATCGGCCGAAACCGCCTCGGCCTCACAGCCGGAAATGAAGCTCGCCAGGTTGAAGGCATGGACGCCGATATCGGCGAGCACTGCCGATTGCCCGGCGCGTGCCGGATCGGTGCGCCATTCGGCCTGCTTCTGGCCCTGCGCGTCGATCGGCTGCGTCAGCCAGTCCTGGATATAGGCGCCATGCACGGACACGATTCGGCCAAGCTCGCCCGCCGCCACCATCTCGCGCGCCTGGCGGACCATGGCGTAGCCGGTGTTGTTGAGAGTGACGACGAAGCGGCGGTTTTTCGCCCGCGCCAGCGCCACAAGCGCTTCGGCGTCGGCCAGCGTCGTCGACAACGGCTTGTCGCAGATGACGTCGATGCCGGCCGCGAGGAAAGCGGTGGCGATCGGCGCATGCAGATGGTTGGGGGTGACGATGACGACGGCCTCGATGCCGTCCGGCCGCTCTGCTTCCGCCTTGGCCATGGCATGATAATCGGCATAGCTCCGCTCCGCTGGGATGCCGATCTCTGTCGCGGACGCTGCTGCATTCTCGGGATCCGAGGACAGCGCGCCGGCAACCAGCGCGATCTGGTCGTCGAGGCGCATGGCGAGGCGATGCACCGCGCCGATGAAGGCATTGCGGCCGCCGCCCACCATCCCGACCCTAAGGCGTTGGCGCGTCGATCCGTCCGATGTTGCATAGACCATGATCTTTCAAACTCCTCCCGGATTTTCGATAGCGTGCATAGCCTGAAGTGCCGCTAGCATTTTCGAACACGATTTCCAATTTCCATTTTGTAAAACGATCGTACCGCGCTAGCGTAAAGGCATGAGCGGAGCGCAAAAATCATCGGAACGGTCCAGTATCGACGAGGCCGCGACCAGGAAACGGGGACGCTCGCTGGCGGCGCTCGGCTACACCAAGCCGCAGACCTACGAGGAGTTGCGCGCCGTGCTCTCCTCCGGCACCGTGCATTTCCCCAAGCGGCTGCGCCAGGTCGCGATCTTCCTGTGGCAGCACCCGAGCGATGTCGCGCTGGGCACCATCGCGCAGGTCGCCGAGCAGGCCGGCGTGCAACCTTCGACCCTGGTCCGCTTCGCGCAGATCTTCGGCTATGCCGGCTTTTCCGATTTCCAGGGACTGTTCAAGGACCATATGAAAGGCTCCTGGCCGGAGCGTGCGGGCGCCGAACGCACGGCCGAGCCCAACGCCAATCTGCATTTTCTCAACGGCATGGTCGGCGCCTCGCAGACCTCGCTCGGCCGCATCGACAATAGCTTCGACATCGAGAGCTTGGAGAAGATGGTCGCGCTGCTCACCGAGGCCGAGCTGATCTATGTCATCGGCAGCAAACGCGCCTTTCCGGTCACAACCTATCTTTCGCTGACACTCTCGCAGCAGGGCGTGCGCAACGTGCTGGTCGACAATGTCGGTTCCACCGCGCTCGACCAGGTCGGCTGCATCGGCAAGCACGATGCGGTGCTGGCGGTGAGTTTCAGCCCTTATAATTCGATCACGCCGGACCTCGTCGCTGTTGCGCATGAGCGCAAGGTGCGCATCGTCACCATCACCGACAGCACCTTCTCGCCGCTGGTCAAGCTGTCGGACATTTGGCTGGAAGTCGTCGAGTCAGACTTCGCCGGCTTCCGCTCGCTGGCCGCTTCGCTGGCGGTCGGCATGGCATTGGTCCACGGCGTCGTCGCACGCCGGACAGAATGACCGGAAATGATTGACTGAGGAGAACTGTCGTTCCATATTTGAAAAAATAGAAACCTTATTCCATGGAGGAGGAATGGAGGTTCGGCTCGACGGCAAGGTAGTGTTGGTCACAGGTGCGACGCAGGGCATAGGCTTGGCGATCGCCGAGATGCTTGCGCGCTCCGGCGCCGAAGGTCTGCTGATCACGGGCCGTGAGCCTACGCGCGGCAAGGCCGCGGCGGCATCACTCTGCGAAATGGGCACGCCGACGGAATTCGTCGCCGCCGATCTCGCGGACCCCGAGGCGCCGGCCCAACTGGTCGCGGCATGCCTTTCCCGTTTCGAGCGTATCGACGGACTGGTCAACGCCGCCGGCTTGACCGACCGCGCCTCTTTCCTCGACGCCGACCTCGACGACTGGGAAGCGCTGTTTGCCGTCAACGCCCGCGCACCCTTCTTCCTGATGCAGGCAGCCATCGCCGATATGGTCAAGCGCGGACAGGGCGGCGCCATCGTCAACATCCTGTCGATCAACGCGCATTGCGGCTCGCCCGAGCTTGCCGTCTATTCCGCAACCAAGGGCGCGCTGGCGACGCTGACCAGGAATGCGGCCAACGCCCACCGCTTCGACCGCATCCGCGTCAACGGCATCAATGTCGGCTGGACCGACACGCCCGCCGAACGCATCATGCAGGCGCAGACACTCGGCCATGGTCCGGGCTGGCTCGACGCCGCCAATGCCGCGCAGCCTTTCGGCCGCCTGCTGACGCCGAACGATATCGCCAACCTCGCCGTCTTCCTGCTTTCCGATGCGGCCGGGCCGATGACCGGCGCGGTGATCGACCAGGAACAGTCGGTGATCGGGGCGAACCGGTGAGCGCCGCTGCGGCACCCGAAATGCTTGGCCCGGAGCTGCTTAGCCGGCTTCCAACCGCCGTCCAACGGCCATCCTATGACCGTGCGGCCCTCATGCCTGGCATGGCCCATATCGGCGTCGGCGCCTTCCACCGCTGCCACCAGGCCGAATACACCGACGATCTGTTGTCCCGTCATTTCGACCGCTGGGGTGTCATCGGCATCAACATCCGCCCGCCCCACCTCGCCGAAACGCTGGGCCGGCAGGGCGGCCTGTACACGCGCCTGATCCGCCAGGACAATCATGTCGGGGCGCGCATCATCGGCAGCATCATCCGCGTTGTCGACAGCCAGGATAGCGCCGTGCCGGCGTTGGAAGTGCTGGCCTCGGCCGACATCGAGATGGTCACTATGACGGTCACCGAAAAAGGCTATTGCCATATCCCGTCGACCGGCGCACTCGATCTCGACCACCCTGACATTGTCCACGACCTCGCCAACCCGCATGCACCGCGCAGCGTGCCCGGTATCCTGGCGCGGGCGCTGGAACTGCGCAGGACCTCGCATGGGCGGCCGGTGACGCTGCTCTCCTGCGACAACATCCCGACCAACGGCGTCATCCTAGGCAATGTCGTGCGGACGATTGCCAGCCGGCGCGGCAACGGCCTTGCGGACTGGATCGCCGCCAATGTCGCCTTTCCTTCGGCCATGGTCGACCGCATCGCACCGGCGACTACACAGGCCGACCTCGACACCGTCGAGCAGCTCTTCGGCTATCGCGACGCTGCCGTCGTCGTCGGCGAACCGTTCCGGCAGTGGGTGATCGAGCAAAAATTCGCCGGGCGCGTGCCGTGCTGGGATCTTGTCGGGGCGAGCTTCGTCGACGACGTCACACCCTTCGAGCATCTCAAGATGCGGGTGCTGAACGGTGCGCAGACGACGCTTGCCCATCTTGGCGTGCTCTGCGGCTTCGAGCACACGTCGGATGCCATCGCCGATCCGCTGCTCGCCACGTTCGTCCGCCGCATGCTGACCGAAGAGACCCTGCCAACGCTCAGGGCGGTGCCTGGCTTTTCCGCGCCTGCCTATATCGAGCGAAGCCTGGCGCGTCTCACCAACACGGCGATCCGCCATCGCAACCACCAGATCGCCACCGACGGCTCGCAGAAGATCGTGCAGCGTCTGCTCAACCCGATCCGCGACCGGTTGCGGCAGGGTGGGAGCATCGCGCTGCTGTCGGTCCCCGTCGCCGGCTGGATGGCCTATCTGATCAAGGCCGCCCCGCGCTTCGGCAAGTGCTGGCAGGTGTCCGACCCCTTTGCCGGAAGGATCTCGGCCCTCGCCGACCGCATCGGCGCCGACGCCAAGGGGCTCGCCGACGCCATTCTTGCGATAGACGCGATCTTCGATCCGTCACTGGCCACCAACACGATATTCCGTACAAATGTCATCGCCGGGCTCGATGGTCTGCTGTCAGAGAATCCGCTGGCCTTTGTAAGACATGCCTGCACTGAGCCAATAGATGCGCGGTTGAAGCGACCAACACGATCTGCATAGTACGATAGGTCGTGAAGTTCACGACCACGGGAGGCATCATGAAGCTTGGACTGCTCACAGCGCCATTTCCGGATACTCCACTCGCCGAGGTCGCCGACTGGGCAAGCTCGGTCGGCTTCGAGGCGCTGGAGATTGCCTGCTGGCCGAAATCCTCGGGCGACAGCCGCCGCTATGCCGGCACCAGCCATGTCGACGCCGCCGCGACCTCGGCCTCGCAGGCCAAGGAGATCGCCGCCGCGCTCGCCGAAAAGAAGCTGTCGATCTCGGCGCTCGGCTACTATCCCAACCCGTTGCATCCCGATGCGGCGCACCGCGAGGCTGTGATCGATCATCTGAAGAAGGTGATCGTGCTGGCCGGGCGGATGGGCGTCTCTTTGGTCAACACCTTCTGCGGCGGTGATGCCTCCAAGCCCGTCGACGTCAATTGGGAAGCCGCGCTCAAGGTCTGGCCCGCCATCATCGCCCATGCGCGTGACCACGGTGTCAGGCTCGCCTTCGAGAACTGCCCGATGATCTTCAGCTACGACGAATGGCCGGGCGGCCACAACATCGCCTATTCGCCGCAGATCTGGCGCCGCATCCTGGAAGCCTTCGGCGGCGATATCGGCATGAACTTCGATCCGTCGCACCTGGTCTGGCAGATGATCGACCAGGCCCGCTTCATCCGCGAATTCGGCCCCTACATGCTGCATGTCCATGCCAAGGACCTGATGATCGATCATGATGGACTCTATGAGCGCGGAATCCTCTCGGCCGGCATAGGCTGGCAGGTGCCGCGCATGCCGGGGCTCGGCGATGTAGACTGGAACATCATCTTCTCCGGCCTCTACCGGGCCGGCTACGATGGATCCGTCATCATCGAGCACGAGGACCGGCGGTTCGAGGGGAGCGACGACAACATCAAGCGAGGGTTCCTTCTTGCGCGCGACGTGCTGCGCCCCTTCGTGAAGTGAGGGACAAACGGCTTTAAGACTGAACCAAAGATCAATGTGGAGGAGTACTGAAATGAAAAAATACCTGACCATGGTCCCGCTACTTGCCGGCGCGGCCTTCCTTGCCTCGGTGGGTGTATCGTCGGCCGAAGGCAAATACACGATCGGCATCTCCAACACCGTGCAGGGCAATGGCTGGCGCGAGGAGATGATCTGCGCGATGAAGGCGCAGGCGCTCGCCTCCGGCGAGGTGACGAAGCTCAACATCGCCCACCGCAACACCGACGCCGCCGGACAGCTGGAAGACATCCGCAACCTGATCAGCGCCAAGGTCAACGCCATCGTCGTCAACCCGGCCGACCCGGCCGGCATCAAGGCTGGCCTGGAGGAGGCTACCAAGGCCGGCATCGTCGTTGTCGCCGTCGACCAGGCGGTCACCGAGCCGTCCGCCTACATTATCTCCAACAACCAGGAGCAATATGCCTATCTCGGCGCCAAATGGCTGTTCCAGCAGATGGGCGGCAAGGGCGAGGTGTTTTACATGCGCGGTGCCGCAGGTGCCTCGGCCGACAGCGACCGGGACAAGGGTTTCAAGAAGGCGCTTGCCGAATTCCCCGATGTAAAGGTCGCGCAGGAGGTCTTCACCGGCTGGCAGCAGGATCAGGGCAAGCAGCAGATCCTCTCCTTCCTTGCCACGGGCGCACCCTTCAACGGCATCTGGACCTCAGGCATCGACAACGTCATCGTCGACGCACTGGTCGAATCGCAGGCACCGCTGGTGCCGGTGGTCGGCGCCGACAATGCCGGATTCGTTGGCCAGCTCAGCTCGGTCAAGGGCCTCGTTGGTGCCGCGGTCACCAACCCCGGCTCGATCGGCGGCGCCGGTGTCACGCTGGCCCTGCAGATCCTCAACGGCAAGAAGCCGGCACAGCAGACCGTGCTGGTCGAGCCGCAACTCTGGGAGAACGCCACCGAGGAAGGCAAGGCCAAGCTCAAGGCCGCCGCCGATCCCTCGCTCAGCCCGGAATGGCCGGTCTCGATCTCGATCCCGGACTGGACCACGTACACGAAAGAGCAGATCGTGGCCTGCAAGGGTCCGGGCGAGTAGGCGCTGATGCGAATTGCATAGCGAGGATGGCAGGCTGCCGTCCTCGCTATGCGAGGTTTGATGGATTAGCGCTCTACGGCAAGAGAATTTCTGATGCGGACAGCGATTTGACCACCAGCCCGCTCCTTGACGCCACCGGCGTCGCCAAGAATTACGGTGCGGTTGCAGCACTTCGCAACGCTTCGCTGTCGGTGCTGCCGGGCGAGGTCCATGCGCTGATGGGCGCCAACGGCGCCGGCAAGTCGACGCTGGTGAAGATCCTGACCGGCGCTATCCACGCGGACGCCGGCCGCGTCCTGATCCGCGGCGAGACGCGCGACATACGCTCGCCCGCCGCCGCGCGCCGCGCCGGCCTGCTTCCTGTCTACCAGGAGCCGTCGCTGATCCCCGATCTCGACGTTCTTTCCAATCTGCGCCTGACCGGCACTCCGGTCGAGCCGTTCCGCGCCTGGGTGCGCGAGCTCGGCATTCCCGACCTCGACCTGCGCGACACCGCACGCGACATCCCGCTCGCCGTTTTGCGTGTGCTCGACCTGGCGCGCGCGCTGGCCGTCGAGCCCGATGTGCTGCTGCTCGACGAGATGACGGCGGCGCTGCCCGCCAACCTCGCCGAGAAGGTGCTCGAGGTGGTGCGCCGGCAAGGCGACAGCGGCCGCTCGGTGATCTTCATTTCGCACCGTTTCGTCGAGATCTCGGCGCTGTGCGACCGCGCCACTGTGCTGCGCGACGGCGAGACGGTCGGGGTCGTCGACATCGTACCGGGCGTCGAGGAGAAGATCGTCGAGCTGATGCTCGGCGCCAGGATCGTCAAGACCAAAATGGCCGCGCGCCCCACCGGTCAGGCCGCGTCGACCGCGGCAAGCCGTCCGCGGCTGAGCGTGCGCAATCTGCGCGTCGGCACTAAGCTCAACGACGTCTCCTTCGACCTCGCCAATGGCGAAGTCGTCGGCGTCGTCGCGCTCGAGGGCCAGGGCCAGGACGAACTCTTTGCCGCGCTGGCCGGCTCGATCCGCCCCTCGGGCGGCACGATCGAAGTGGACGGCCAGGGCGTAAAATTTACCCACCCGAGCGACGCCATTCGCGCTGGGATCGCCTATGTACCGGGCGACCGCACCGAGGCGCTCGCCATGCAGCGCTCGGTGCACGAGAATATTGCGCTGCCCTTCAGCGCGGCACTGCGCAAGTGGGGACCGATCCGGGTACACAAGGAGCGTACGGTGGTCGCCAGCGCCATCGCCCGTCTGCAGATCGACACCCGCGCGCAAGGCGAGGTGCAGCGCCTCTCGGGTGGCAACCAGCAGAAGGTAACGATCGCCCGCTGGATCGCCGCCAACGCCCGCACCATCCTGTGCTTCGACCCGACGCGCGGCATCGATGTCGGCACCAAGCAGGAGATCTACAAATTGCTGCGCGAGCTCGCCGGCCTGGACAAGTCGGTGCTGTTCTACACCTCGGAGCTGGAAGAGGTGCAGCGTGTCTGCGACCGCGTCATCGTCATCTTCGGCGGCCAGGTCGTCGACATCTTCCCGGTCGAGGAGGCCGACGAGCCGGCGCTGATGCGCGCCGCCTATGGCCTGCCGCGCGGCGTCACCGCCGATGTCGGCATCCTGGCCGACCCGACGTCGCATCCGTCACAGACCCCGGAGGCGGCTCCTTGACCCGCTTCTTCCGCAACCAGGGCTGGGTCGCCGGTCTGTTCGCCCTCTTCTTGGCTCTGTTCGTGCTCACCAAGCTGATCCAGCCGGGCTATGGCAGCGGCGATTTCGGCTCGCTGGTGCGAGCCGTGCTGCCCTACGCCTTCGCTGTGGCGGCCCAGACCGTCGTCGTCATCGCCGGCGGCATCGACCTCTCGGTCGCCGCCATGATGGCGCTGACCAGCGTCACCGCCGCCTCGATGATGAACGGCGCCAGCGAGGAATACGCACTGTTCGTGGTCCCCTTCGTGCTCGCCATGGGGCTCGTGCTCGGCGCACTCAACGGCATCCTGATCGTCGTCACCCGCGTGCCCGACATCGTCGTCACCTTGGCGACGCTGTTCGTCCTGCAGGGCGCGGCACTGCTGGTGCTCGGTGCGCCGGGTGGTGCAGCCGCCGAATGGCTGAAGGCCAGTATCGTCGGCACGCTGCCGATCCCCGGCCTGCCCGACAGCATCGATGCCTGGGTGCCGAAGGCGCTGGTGCTGCTGGTCGTCTGTCTCTGCATCATCTGGATACCGCTCAGGCGCTCGAAGCTCGGCCTCTCCATCTACGCCATCGGCTCGAGCGAGCTGGCGGCGTTCCGCAGCGGCGTGCCGGTCGCGCGCACCCGCATCATCGCCTATGCACTGTCCGGCCTGTTCGCTGCCATGGGCGGGTTGGCGCTGACGATGAGCACCGGCATCGGCGCCCCCATCCCAGGCCCCTATCTGCTGGCCAGCGTCGCCGCGGTGGTGCTGGGCGGCGTCGCCCTCGGCGGCGGCAAGGGCGGCCTGCTCGGCCCGATCGTTGCCGTCTTCGTGCTGCGGCTGGTGCGCACCGATCTCACCCTGCTCGCCATCGACCCGAACGTCACCGCCATCATCGAAGGCGCCATCATGGTGGCCGTGGTGATGTTCGGCGCCTTCATCACCATAAGAGGCCGCCCGGCAGGAGCAATGCCATGAGCAGCAGCGCGACCATGCCCCAGCCGGTATCCTTCGGCCGCCGCGTAAAACGCTTCATGGCCGACCGGCCGCTGGTGCCGCTGATCATTCTGTTGATCCTCCTGGTGGTGATCCTGCAGATCCTGCGGCCCGGCATCGTCAACGAGCGCTGGATCGCCAACACGATAAAATTCGCCATACCGCTGGCGATCCTCGCCGGCTGCCAGACCATGACCATGCTGACCGGCGGCATCGATCTCTCGGTCGGCACGGTGGCGACGATGAGCGCCTTCATCATGGCGACCCAAATCGTCAGCCAGGACCCGGTTGTGGCCTTCCTGCTGGCAATGATGCCGGCGGTGCTGATCGGCCTGATCAACGGCATCGGCGTCGGCGTCTTCCGCGTCCATCCGCTGATCATGACGCTTGGCACCAGCCTGATCGGCACCGGCTGCCTGCAGGTCTACCAGCGCACGGTGATCGCTTCCGGCGCCAAGATCCCGGATTTCCTGAACTGGTTGGGCACCGGCCTGACCTACGGCTTCCCCAACGCGCTGCTTTTGTTCGTGCCGCTGGCGGTGCTGATCGTCTTCACGCTGCGCCGCACCGGCTTCGGCCGCCTGCTCTACGCCGTCGGCGACAATGAACGCGCGGCGCGCTTGTCGGGCGTCCGCTACTGGCAGGTGATCACCGCGCTCTACGTCATCTCCAGCCTGCTCGCCGGCATCACCGGCCTGCTCTATATCGGCCTGATCAAGGCGCCGTCGCTGTCGCTGGCCGAACCCCTGGTGCTGCCTTCGGTGGCGGCGGCCGTGATCGGCGGCACCTCGATCTTCGGCGGCCGCGGCGGCTACACCGGCACCATCATCGGCGCGCTGATCCTGACGGTGCTGACGACGCTGCTGACCATCCTGCAGATGCCGGAGGGGGCAAGGCGGATTTTGTTTGGGCTGATCGTGCTGTTTGTGACGGCGGCGTATTTGCGGATTGTGGAGGAGCGGTAGGGGAACGCTGAGCCGGCATCAGCGGGTTCTTCTTCCGGCCTCACTATTTTCAGAACCGGATGTATCCAAACACGGGGATATTGCGGGCACGTCCTTGGGCACCGTTCACTGAAGGGAGGGGCATGACATGCAGGCAATGCCGATAGCACATCGCACGGAGCAAGCTGCCGCTGGCCCCATGTCCTCTATGACCGGTTATCCGGCCGCCGTCCTATGCTGGCTTCTTTCGGCTGGTGTGTATATCGCGGCCAAATGGGTTGCGCCTGAAATGCCGCCCTGGGGCCTCTGCTTCTGGCGGCTGACCCTAGCCTGCGCCATCCTGCTGCCGATCGTGCACCGTCATCACGACGCGATGATAGGGCTTGTACGATCCCGGGCCGTGGAAATCGTCGCCGTCGGAGCGATCGGCCTCACGCTGTGCCAGGGCATGATCTACCACGGCCTCAGTGACACCGACGCAACCACGGCCGGCATCATCATGGCGCTGTCCCCTGTGATGACGATGGTGCTTGCGCGTTTTGTTCTTGGCGAACCGCTCGGGCTTTGGAAGTCTCTTGGAGCGCTGATCGCTTTGGCCGGGATGCTGGTCATCGTCGCGCACGGGAACCTGACGGCGCTCCTTCAACTCCGGTTCAATCCCGGCGAGTTGTGGATTGTCGGAAGCGCCTTCTGCTGGGGTCTGTACACCGTGCTTTTGCGCCGTTCCAAATTCGGCCTCGAACTCCTGCCCCTGGTTGTGCTCCTGCTCGGAGCCGGCGCGCTGGTCGCCTTGCCTTTCCACCTGTGGGAACTGTTCAACGACGAACGCTCCGCCATGAACATCAATGGCTTGCTCGCGCTCGCCTATATGGCAGGCCCAGGCGGCGCCTTGATGTACTACCTCTACAACCGAAGCGTGGAAACGCTTGGCGCGAGCAGGGCCAGCATGCTGCTCTATCTGCAAACCATGTTCGTCGCCATACTCGCCTATCTGTTGCTCGGAGAGAGCTTGCACGATTACGATCTGATTGGCGCTGCCTTTATCGTGGCGGGAATCGTGATCGCCACTGTGCTCAAACCTAAGGCGAGTCACGCCCGCATCTCGTAATTGGCAGCCAGCCCGAGAGCCAATCAGCCCAGAAGGTTGCGCGCCGTGCGCATGAAGATTCTGGATCCGATCGGGATCAAATCGTCTGGAAAGTCATAGTCGGGATTGTGCAGCGCCGGATAGCGCTCGCCGGCACCGAGGAAGAACATTGCCGACTTGGCCTTGTGGCCAAAGATGCCGAAATCTTCCGAGGCGCGCATCGGCAGGGCTTCCTCCGTGCGTGGCACGCCCTCTTCGTCGAGCGCGCGCTGCAGATGGTCCACGGCATCCGGCGCGTTGACGCTGGCAACGAAGATCTCGTGATAGTCGTAGCGGGCGGAAAGGCGATGCTCTTCCGCGATCCTTGCGGCCAGCGCTTGCGCGGCGGCGCACAGGTCCGCCATGCGCTCGTCGCGCCTTGTGCGCAGCGTCGCCCACACTTCCGCATGTCCCGGCGCGATGCCGAACACGGCTTCACCCATCGTGGCATGGGTGACGGTCACCATGCTGAAGTCGTCGTCGGCAAAGGTTCCGTGCCCGAGCGCGGGCAGCGCCGGCATCAGTTGGCTGACCGCCAGCATTGGCGAGACGCCCGTTTCGGGCATCGACGAATGCGCGGTCTTGCCTTCCAGCACGATCCGCATGCCGCGTGAAGCACAGTTCACGACGCCGGGTTTGATACGCACCTCGCCGAACGGCACGCCGGGCAGATTGTGCAGCGAGAAGGCGAAATCCGGCGCGATCTCGGAAAAGCGCGGATCGGCGACGACGCCAGCCGCGCCATTGCCGGTTTCCTCCGCCGGCTGGAACATCAGCACGACGCGGCCGCGGGCAGGTCTTTCGCGCCCGAACTGGCGGCCAAGTGCGGCGAGGATCGCGGTGTGCCCGTCATGGCCGCACATATGCGACTTTCCCGGCACCAGCGATGCATGAGAAACGCCTGAAAGCTCGTAGATCGGCAACGCATCGAGTTCCGACCGGAACAGGACCGTCGGTCCGGCTTTGCCGCTTTCATAGACCGCCGCCACACCGTGGCCACCCAATCCGGTCAACATCAGGTCCGGCCCCGTGTCGGCGAGGAAGTCGACAACCTCGCTCGCGGTCTTCTCTTCCTCGTTCGAGATTTCCGGATGCTGGTGCAGCTTGCGGCGCCATGCCGTCAGCTCGACAATGTCTCGATTGGTCAGGGTCATTTTCTTCCTGCTCCGCTTGGAGCAATTCCAGGAAAAGTGCGTAGCGGTTTTCCGTCCGGAATTGCTTCAAAACAAATACTTAGAGCGGGTCGGCGATTCCGCTCCAGCGCCGCCGTCTCCATAGCACGCGCAAGTTTACTGCGCGTTGGAACACGACGTCATCAACTGCAATTTCGAACCAGGAGGACAGCGGCGTCCGCCTGTCGGCCATGCCGGCAGGCGAGCGGCAAAAAATCACGACCCCTTGCAGATCGGCAGCGGCTGTGGCGGCGGTGCCGGATGATCCTTGCTGTATTGGGCGATGATCGGCTCGAGGGTTTTCCGCGGCCAGAATTTCGGCGCGCCGATTTCCTTGAGGCAGGATGCATTCCAATAGGCGCCTGTTTTCGCGACGGCGGCGATGTCGCGCGATTCCGGATAGATGTAGAGCGTCGTCGGGTTGTTCTTCACCATCGCGATCATCTGCCGGGCATCCGCCGACGACCAGCTGGTGCAGCCATTGCTGCGCCCGCCGGCATAATCCACCAGCTTGCCGAACGGCACGTAGCCGTCATGGTCGGCGTAGGAGCTTTTCGGGCTTTTGCGAAGGCACATTCCCTTCAGCACCTGCGCCGCATGCCCGCCGATCACCCGCTGCCTGGCGTTGGCGGCTTCGCCTTCGCCGTCGAACTGTATGAAGGTGCGCAGGAACGCCGCGTCCTGTTTCGCGCCGGTGCGGTAATAGCCTTTGAACGAGGTTTTCGCCTCGCCGGTCATATAGGCGCCGCCGGTCGTCAGTGACGAATCCAACGCATTGCCGAAGTTTTTCGCGCAGCGTCGTCCGTTGGAGAAATCGACGACGCCTTTCAAATTGCGGCCGCTGCCGTGACCCGACGAAATCGCACGAAACGACTGCTCGGCCTCGCAGATGACGTAGTACCGGCGCCCCAGCACGCCGTTGCCCATATCGCCGGGGCGCGTCGCGTCCATGGCAAAGTAACAGGGGTTCTTGACGGCGCCCTGGCCCACTTTCTTCAGGTAGAGCGCGCGCGCCCTCTCCAGCACCACTTGCGCGATTTGCCCGTCGCCGTCGCCGACATGGGCCTGCAGCCAGGCAGGGATATCGGATCGTGCGGCGAAAGATCGGACCGACGTCGTCAAGGCGATGACGGCGACGAGGAGGCCGAGGATACTGACGACACCCAGCGGAACAGATCTCAACCGCACCGGACTTCTCCTGCCAAAGCCGTTTTGCGAATCACCGCGGCGTTAGCATAAAAGGCCTCGCGCCAATCGGCGAAACACTTCTGGTTTAGCGCACGTCACCTATCACAGCGCCAGGCTCCCCTGCTCCGCCTCCTCGGCATTGGGGTCGCCCGGCGCCGTCGCCCAGGCGAGTTCGACCAGCGTCACCGTGCGCCGGCCGGTGCCGTCGAGCTGGCAGACGATGAGGCCTTGTTCCTCGATATAGGTCAGCAGCCGCCGCGCGCGGCGCAGCGAGTGCGAGCCATAGGCGCGGGCGATCGCGGCATCGCTGGGACAAGGCCAGCCCTCCTTCGCCGCACGCGCGATCATCATGAAGACGCCCTGCATATCCTCGGGCAGCAGCGAGGCGCGTACCGAGACGTCCTGCCAGGCGTCATCCTGCGCCACATCCGAACCGAGCCCGGCGCGGGCGCGTGTCAGCATGCGGCGGAACGCCGGAAGGTCGGGCACGACCGAGGCAAGGCCCTCGATGCGGCATCGGACGACGAACTCCTGATAAAGCACGCCGATGACGCGAAAGCCCGCATCGGGCTCGGCCAGCACGGCGCGCAGGACACGGTCCACGCGCTCGCGGCGCTGCGCCAAATCCTCGGCGCTGATCGGCGGCTCCACCGGTTCGGGACGGATGTCCAGCGCCGCCGACTTCGCTGCCATCAATTGATCGAGCAGATCAGGCGACGCCGCCCGGCGCTGCGGCCGCACAGGCTCTGGCGGCGGGGCGGCCAGGATGATCGCGCGGGCGTCCTCGAGGGCTGCTTCCGGCATCGCCATCAGCCGCGGGGTGCCATTGCGCGGACTTGTATCGGTCGGGCCGATGCGCAAGCCCAGCGGACGGCGCGACAGTGCCGGGCCGAGCGCCATGAACTGCCCGCGCTCCAGGTCGCGAAACGCCTCGGCCTGCCGCCGCTCCATGCCCAGAAGATCGGCGGCGCGCGCCATGTCGATATCGAGGAAGGTGCGGCCCATGAGGAAATTGGAAGCCTCGGCCGCGACGTTCTTGGCGAGCTTGGCCAGCCGCTGCGTGGCGATGATGCCGGCAAGCCCGCGCTTGCGGCCTCGGCACATCAAATTGGTCATGGCGCCGAGCGAGAGTTTGCGCGCCTCGTCGGAAACCTCGCCGGCCACCGCCGGCGCGAACAGCTGCGCCTCGTCCACCACCACCAGCATTGGATACCAGTGGTCGCGGGCGACCTCGAACAGCCCGCCGAGGAAGGCGGCGGCGCGCCGCATCTGGTTCTCGGCGTCGAGCCCTTCGAGATTGAGCACCGTGGAGACGCGATGGATGCGCGCCCGCTCGCCAGCAGCCTGCAGGCCGCGCTCGGTATGCTCCTCGGCATCGATCACCAGATGGCCGAAACGCTCGCCCAGCGACACGAAATCGCCTTCCGGGTCGATGATGGTCTGCTGCACCCAGGGCGCACTCTGCTCCAGCAACCGCCGCAAGAGATGCGACTTGCCGGACCCCGAATTGCCCTGCACCAGCAGGCGGGTCGCCAGCAGCTCCTCAAGGTCGAGCGCCGCCGGCGCGCCCGCAATCGTGTGTCCCATCTCGATCGCAACAGTCATGTCGACTCAAGGCTCTCCTTCGCAGACGGGCTTATCAACCGCATGGCAGCCCGTCGAGCGCGCAGAGCCGGCCGCTCCGTGTTGCGCACAAGCTGGGCGATCGCCATCAGCCTAGATGGGCAGCAGACCCCGGAGCCGGCCTGCCTGGCCTCTTCGACACCGCCTCACGCAGGCTTGACCGGCGCCAATGGCGACGCATCCAGCCCCTTGAAGGGGTCGCACCAGGCGTCGATGACAACGTGCCTTGCCAACTGGTCGGACCACCATTTCGCTGGTGGAAATTACCGTTCGGCGTATCATCCTTTTCGGGAGGGTTCATGGCAGGAGGAGGCCAATGAACGTCGTGCTGAACGTGCCTGTCATCGACATGACAACGCAAGAACTTGTTTCTTCTGCGCTTTCAAAATTCCGCGCCGGCGACACCATTTCGACCAGGGCGGCAATCGAGGCGATCCGCCGGATCAGCCCGGCCTGTGAAGACAGCGACGACGATCTCGTCGAACTGATCGTGATGGCGGCAATTGGTAAGACCATGGGGGTGGTGTTCGATCACCGAAGCCACTAGCGAAAGTCCAACCGCATTTGGAACGAATAGCTCGTTGCGCCGTTCGATTCGTTGGAATCGAAGAGTGGCGTCAATGCGTGATGAACAATTCGACGTTCCTGTCGTGATCGAAAGCGGACGAACGGGACAGCTCCTGACGGTAACCGGCACGGTCCAGGCCGCCTCGCTGCTGGTCGACAAATGGCCGCAGGCAAAGCGCGGGCCGAAATACCGCTCGGCCTTGAAAGCGATGATGGATGCAATGGAGCAGCGGCGGGCGGTTGGCACCGCGCGGCGGGCATTCACCGCCGCCGCCAGGGAGGCGCATGTCTTCGTCGGCGAAGACCGACACTAGCTGGCTCGGATCGCGCCTGGGAACTCCTGGAAATCTTGCTCGTTATGCTCTCGGTTGAAACGAGGGACGCAGTCATGGCCGATGACAAGACCAAGACCGACAACCGCGACCGCTCGCAAGTGGCCCGCGACGATGACTACGAGGTCCGGCATTTCGCCGAGGAGGCGGGCATCACGCCGGAGCAGGCCCGGACACTCATCAAACGGCACGGCACCGATCGCAAGGTGCTGCACGAATTGGCGGAGAGCATCAAGGGATCGTAGGGCTGATCGGCGGCGACCTGCAGAGCAACTCCAGGAAAAGTGTGAAACGGTTTTCCGTGCGGAATTGCGTCAAACAAAGAGTCTAGCTGCCTAACGGATGCGGCATATAGCCGACAAAGCCCGCTATCCTCCAGCGGCCGCTGACTTTGGTGCAGAAATAGAGGGTCTGCCATTTCAGCCGGTCGACGCTGCCGTCGGCCTTGGCGACCGAGCCGTTGAATTTCTTGTGCAGCACCGCGCGGTCGCCGTCGACATCGATGTCGCGCATGTTGGTAACGCGAAACAGCGCCTCGCGCAGCGGCTCGGCGAACTTCGTCGCCGCGGTCTCCCTTGCCTGACGCAGCCACTCGTCGCGATAGGCGATGAGCGTCGGGAACTGGAGCCGCCAGGCGTCGGCATCGCTGAGGAAATGCGCATGCATGCCGAAGAAGCTCTCGGCGACGAAATCGTCCTCGACCATCGACCAGTCCTGTCCGAGAAACGCGTCGATGTCGCGTCGCACCAGCATCTCCCACAGCGCGTGGCGATCGGCGTCGCCGGCCGGAAACGGGTTCTTGTCGAGAGTCATTTTTCTTCTCCTGGCTGGGAAAACGCCTCTGCACGCACCGACCTGTTTCACCAAGGCGATCGCAATCGGCAGCGGCGGCGCAAGATGCTGGGCCGCCTGCAGCAAAGCAACATGGGATTTCGAAAATCTTGCTTTCCAATCGGGCCTCTATGAGGATCGCGCCGATAGGCGTAGAGGGTCGGCAACGGTGGGACCACGAACAGTCCTGCCTTGTCTGAACAGGAGCCTTTTCTTGCCCAAGCAGTGTTTTGGAACATCCCATGTGCCGCTCTCGCCTGCCGTGCGCGCCGGCGATTTCGTCTATGTCTCGGGCCAGGTGCCGGTCGGCAGCGACGGCGTAGTGGTCACAGGCGGCATCACCGAGCAGACCGAGCAGGTGCTTTCGAACATCAGGTCGGCACTGGCGCTGGCTGGCTGCACCATGGACGACGTCGTCAAGACCACGGTCTGGCTCGAGGATGCGCGCGATTTCGGCGCCTTCAACACCGTCTATGCCCGGCATTTTCCGAAGGATCCACCGGCCCGCACCACGGTCGAATCGCGGCTGATGATCGACATCAAGATCGAGGTCGAAGCCGTCGCCTATCGGCCGCTCTGACCGGGCACTGCAACGCGAACGAGGCTGGCCGATGCAATTCGATCTCCTGATAAAAGGCGGCCGCCTCATCGATCCGGCCTCCGGCCTTGATGCGCCGCGCGATATTGCCATCGCCGATGGCAGGATCGCTGCGATCGATGCCGCCATCGATGCCGAACACGCCGCTCGAGTCATCGATGCCAGGGATTGCATCGTCACCCCCGGCCTCATCGACCTGCACAGCCATGTCTACTGGGGCGGCACCTCGCTCGGCGTCGACGCCGACCGCCTTGCCGCCAAGAGCGGCACCACCACCTTCGTCGACGCTGGCAGCGCCGGCGCCGGCAATTTCTTGGGCTTTCGCCGCCACGTCATCGAGCGCTCGAAAGTCCGCATCCTCGCCTACGTCAACATCTCCTTCGCCGGCATATTCGGCTTTTCGCAGACGGTTTCCGTCGGCGAATGCAGCGACCTCAGGCTCTGCGAGCCGCGCGAGGTCGTGGCCGCGGTGCGCGAGCACGCAGACGTGGTCGTCGGCGTCAAGGTCCGCTCCGGCCGCCATGCCGGCGGCACCAGCGGCATCGCCCCGGTCGATCTCGCGCTCGAGGCCGCCGACAAATCAGGCATGCCCCTGATGGCGCATATCGACGAGCCGCCGCCCGGCCGCTCCGAAGTGCTGCCGCGCCTGCGCAAGGGCGACATCCTCACCCATTGCTTCCGGCCGTTTCCCAACGCGCCGGTCTTCGCCTCCGGTGCAGTGCGCCCCGACATGCGCCTCGCCCGCGAACGTGGCGTCATCTTCGACATCGGCCACGGCATGGGCTCGTTCGACTTCGAGGTTGCCAAGGCGATGCTGAGGGACGGGCTGGCGCCCGACGTGATCAGCAGCGACGTACATCTCTACTGCGTCGACGGTCCCGCCTTCGACATTCTGGTCTGCATGTCGAAACTTCTGACGCTGGGCATGCCGCTGGTCGAGGTGCTGCGCGCCGCCACACAGCGGCCGGCCGAAGCGATCGCCAGGCCTGATCTCGGCACGCTGAAAGTCGGCGGCATCGGCGACGTCGCGGTGCTGCGGCTGGTTTCAGGCCGCTTCACCTTCGTCGACGCCGTCGGCGCCTCGCTGGTCGCCGAGCAGCGGCTGGTCTCGGATGGCATCGTCATCGGCGGCAAATGGTGGCCGAACGAGGCAGCCGGCGATGTCAGCGAGACCGAGCGTTTCGAGGTGCATAGCCACCACACCCATGTCGACCTCGCGGCCAGGCATTTCGGCCACAGCCGCGAGTAACGCTCGGAGCCAGGCGCGTCAGGGGCCGAAGTTACTCGGCGCCCCATAAACCGGCGTTGCAATCCCTTCCATCCGCGCCTTGATCTGCAGCGCCACATATTTCGAATAGAACCGCGACAGCGCCAGATTGCCGCCGTGGAACCACAGTGCTTCCTGCGCGGTGGGCTTCCACATGTTGCGCAATTCGCCTTGCCACGGTCCGGGATCGCCCTTCACGCCGGAACCCAGGCCCCAGCACGGACCGACCTTGTCGGCAACCTCGCGCGAGACGATAGCCGCAACCGTCTCGTTCATCGACTGGTAGCCGGTGCAGGAGATGATCGCGTCGGCGGCAAGTTCGCTGCCATCGTCGAACAGGATGCCGCTCGGCGTCAGCGACTTGATCCCGACACCGCTGCGCACTCCGACCTCGCCATTGATGATCAACTCGCAGGCGCCGACATCGATATAGAAGCCCGAGCCGGTGCGATAGGCCTTCATCAGAAGCCCGGTCTCGTCCTCGCCGAAATCGATGGCGAAGCCCGTGGCTCGCAAGCGGTCGTAGAACGCCGCGTCGCGTGCCCTGATGACGTCGTAGAGCGCCCGCTGGCCCTTCGGCACCAGTGCGAACGGCGTCGAGGCGACGATCATGTCGGCCTTGTCGGTGGAGATGCCGCGCGTCAGCGCCTTCTCCGAAAAGATCTCGAAGCCGACCTCCATCAGCGTATCGGATTTGACCACAGTCGTCGGCGAGCGCTGGACCATGGTCACCTCGGCGCCGCTCTCCCAGAGGTCGACGCTTACATCATGCCCGGAACTTGCCGCGCCGATGACCGCGACCTGCTTGCCGCGGAATTTCTCACCGCTGGAATACTGGCTGGAATGCAAGAGCTCGCCCTTGAAGGTCTCGGCGCCCGGCAGCGCAATCTGCCGGGGCGGACCATAGGCGCCGGTGGCGAAGACGATATGCTTCGGCTTCAACGTAATGCGCTGGCCGACACGATCGACCACGACCGTCCAGATCTTCCCGGCTTCGTCATAGCTGGCGCTGACGCATTTGGTGGCAACCCAGTAGTTGAGCTCCATGACCCGCGTGTACATCTCCAGCCAGTCGCCCATCTTGTCCTTGGGCGTGAACACCGGCCAGTTCTCGGGGAAGGGTATGTAGGGCAGATGGTCGTACCAGACCGGGTCGTGCAGCACGAGCGATCGGTAGCGGTTGCGCCAGGAATCGCCGGGCCGCGCATTCCTCTCGATGATGAGGGAGGGCACGCCGAGCTGCCTCAGCCGCGCGCCCAGCATGATGCCGCCCTGGCCGCCGCCGATGACCAGGCAATAGGGCTGCTCGCGCACGCCGAGGTCGCGCGCCTCGCGCGCCCGCGCTTCCGCCCAGGTCTCGCGACCGGGATCAGCCTTGTGGCGGATGCCGAGCGGCCGCGCCGGACCCTTCTGCTCCTCGAAGCCCTTCAATTCGCTCATCGCGGTGAACAGCGTCCGGCAGCGGCCGTCCTGGAGGCGTAGAATGCCCTCGCCTCGCGCCACGACCGTTTCGAACGTGAACCAGGCCTCGACAATGCCCTCGTCCGCGCTCGCCTCACCGGACAGGCGCCAGTGAGACGGCTTCGCGGTCGCCAGCGTCGCCTCCAGCATCTCGCGGATCGCCGCCTGGCCTTCCATGGTCTTGATGTTCCAGGTGAAGGTCAAAAGATCCCGCCAGTAGCAATCTTCGGCGAAAAGGTTGGTCGCAGCGTCGACATCGCCCGCTTCGAGTGCCCGGCCAAAGGAGCCGAGCCAGGTGGCAGCCTGTTGCGATGGTGCGATGTCGAGCATCTGTCTTCCTTCGTCAGTTCCCGATGCGCCGACAGGATGCTCGGTCGCCGCGTCGTCGCAAGGTAGGATAATTGGAGCCGACCTGTCACGCTGCAGCTCTGATCACGTTCATGGTCGACCGACAGGACGACAATCCCATTCGGGCAGCGAAGCGGCGCGTGGCGATTTTCGACACCAGCCCCGAAATCAGGGCACCAAAACCTTTATAAGATTCCTATTTCTTTCCTCCCCGCCCCGTCTCGAACCTTTATGGCGATCGGGTCCATATTCCATCGCAAGCAAAACACTCAGGACGCCGTGATCCTCTAGGGTACGGCGGGCTGTTTTCGTGGAATTTCTGGCTCGCCAGCCTTCGGCGCCAAGTACAAACAGGAGCAAGGAACAACACAATGGACATTGTCGTCATCGGGATCGAGGTTTTGTTTTTCGCCCTTTCCCTTGCCTACATCAAAGCCTGCGACAATCTTTAAGCGGAAGGATCGCACCATGCTTGTCGATTACATCCTCGGTGGCGGCGTGACCTTGTTCCTGCTCGTCTACCTGACATACGCCCTCGTTCGCCCAGAACGCTTCTGACGCAAGGCACGGAAAGCCATGACACTCAACGGATGGATACAGATCCTCGTCTATTGCGGGATCGTCGTTTTGCTCGTGAAGCCGCTCGGCGGCTACATGTACCGCGTCTTCAACGGCGATCGCACATTCCTGTCGCCCCTGCTCGGCCCGGTTGAACGCGGCCTCTATCGAATCTCGGGAACCAGCGAACGCGAGGAGCAGCACTGGACCGCCTATGCTGCCGGCATCATCTTCTTCAGCCTTGCCAGCTTCCTGGTGCTTTACTTTCTGCAACGCCTGCAAGGCGCCCTGCCCTACAATCCGGCTGGGATGACCGCGGTTGAGCAGAACCTCGCCTTCAACACCGCCGTCAGCTTCGTGACCAACACCAACTGGCAGAATTACGGCGGCGAAAGCACGATGTCTTATCTCGTGCAGATGGCCGGCCTCACCGTGCAGAACTTCATGTCGGCAGCGGTCGGCATTGCCATAGCGGTGGCGCTGATCCGCGGCTTCGCCCGGCATTCCGTCAAATCGATCGGCAATTTCTGGGTCGATATGACCCGCTGCACCCTCTACATCCTGTTGCCGCTCTGCATCGTGCTCACCCTTGTCTACGTCTGGCTGGGCATGCCGCAGACGCTCGGGCCTTACGTCGACGCCACCACGCTTGAAGGCGCCAAGCAGACGATAGCACTCGGCCCGGTCGCCTCGCAGATCGCCATCAAGATGCTCGGCACCAATGGCGGCGGCTTCTTCAACGCCAACGCCGCGCATCCGTTCGAAAACCCCGACGCGATCTCCAACCTGATCCAGATGGTGACGATCTTTGCCCTGGGTGCGGCACTCACCAACGTCTTCGGCCGCATGGTCGGCAACCAGCGTCAGGGCTGGGCGATCCTGGCCTCGATGGGCGTTCTGTTCGTCGCCGGCGTCGCCGTCTGCTACTGGGCGGAAGCCGCCGGCAATCCGCTTGTCCATGCACTGGGCATCGACGGCGGCAACATGGAAGGCAAGGAGACCCGCTTCGGCATCGCTCTCTCGGCCCTGTTCGCCGTCATCACCACGGCCGCGTCCTGCGGCGCGGTGAACGCCATGCATGACAGCTTCACCGCCATCGGCGGCCTGATCCCGATGATCAACATGCAGCTCGGCGAGGTCATCGTCGGCGGCGTCGGCGCCGGCCTCTACGGCATCGTGATGTTCATCATCGTCGCCGTCTTCGTTGCCGGCCTGATGGTCGGCCGCACGCCCGAATATCTCGGCAAGAAGATCGAGGCCAAGGAGGTCAAGATGGCAATGCTCGCCATCCTCGCCCTGCCTCTGGTCATGCTGGTCTTCACGGCCATCGCGGTCGTGCTGCCAAGCGCCGTGGCCTCGATGGCCAATGGCGGTCCGCACGGCTTCTCCGAAGTTCTCTATGCCTACACTTCGGCGGCCGCGAACAACGGCTCGGCCTTTGGTGGTCTTACCGGCAACACGCTCTGGTATAACCTGACGCTTGGCATCACCATGTGGGTGGGTCGCTTCTTCGTCATCATTCCAGCGCTTGCCATCGCCGGCTCGCTGGCGACGAAGAAGACGGTTCCGGCTTCCGCCGGAACGTTCCCGACAGACGGTCCCCTGTTCGTCGGCCTGCTGGTCGGCGTCATCCTGATCGTCGTCGGCCTGACCTTCTTCCCGGCGCTGGCGATCGGACCGATCGTCGAGCATCTGGCGATGATCCATGGGCAAACATTCTGATACCGTCATGTCCTGGTTCAACATCATGCGTCGGAAGGCTCGGCCCCGGGCCGACAATGAGGGGGAGGCAACTCCCCCTCCCTTCCCGACCTTGTCCACATTCTTCGGCATCGCGGCAGTCATGATCGTCATCTGGCTGCTGGCCTACGGGCCGCCGCATCTTCCTTCGGCATCCGATCGATCGGTGCCTGCCAACAACATCGATACTGGAGCCACCAAATGAGCCAGTCCAAATCCGCTGTTATCGTGGATGCCCGCATCCTGTGGCCCGCCATCGGCGGCGCCTTCAAAAAACTGAACCCGCGCACCCTGATCAAGAACCCGGTGATGTTCGTCGTCGCCATTGTGTCGCTGCTCACCTCGGTCCTCTTCCTCAGGGACCTGGTGACCGGCGGCGGCGACTTCGGCTTCACGCTGCAGATCATCATTTGGCTGTGGTTCACCGTGCTGTTCGCCAACTTCGCCGAAGCCGTCGCCGAGGGGCGCGGCAAGGCGCAGGCCGACTCGCTGCGCAAGGCGCGCACCGAGACCCAGGCTAAGCTCTTGAACGGCGAGGGCCGCACCAAGTTCAAGCTGGTGCCCGGCACCGCCCTGAAGGTCGGCGACATCGTGCTTGTCGAGGCCGGCGACATCATCCCGTCCGACGGCGAGGTGATCGAGGGCGTCGCCTCCGTCAACGAGGCTGCGATCACCGGTGAATCCGCGCCGGTCATCCGCGAATCCGGCGGCGACCGTTCGGCTGTTACCGGCGGCACGCAGGTCTTGTCCGACTGGATCCGCGTGCGCATCACCGCCGCTTCCGGCCACACCTTCCTCGACCGCATGATCTCGCTGGTCGAGGGTGCTGCGCGCCAGAAGACGCCCAGCGAGATCGCGCTCAACATCCTGCTCGTCGGCATGACGCTGATTTTCGTGCTGGCCACCGCAACCATCCCGAGCTTCGCCTCCTATTCGGGCGGCTATATCTCGGTGACCGTTCTCGTCGCGCTGTTCGTAACTTTGATCCCGACCACAATCGGCGCACTGCTGTCGGCCATCGGCATCGCCGGCATGGACCGCCTGGTGCGCTTCAACGTTCTGGCCATGTCGGGCCGTGCTGTCGAAGCGGCCGGCGACGTCGATACGCTGCTGCTCGACAAGACCGGCACCATCACGCTCGGCAACCGCCAGGCCACCGAGTTCCGCCCGGTCAAGGGCGTCACCGAGCAGGAACTGGCCGATGCCGCACAGCTCGCCTCGCTTGCCGACGAAACGCCGGAAGGCCGTTCGATCGTCGTGCTGGCCAAGGAGAAATATGCCATCCGTGCTCGTGATATGGGGACCCTGCACGCTACCTTCGTGCCCTTCACCGCGCAGACCCGCATGAGCGGCGTCGATATAGACGGCTCATCGATCCGCAAGGGCGCGGTCGATTCGGTGCTCGCCCATGTCAATCAGTCGACGCTCGCCAGCAGCGGCACGCGGCCCGGCAGCGAGGCCGTCCGCGACCTGCAGGCGATCGCCGATGAGGTCGCCAAGTCGGGCGGCACGCCATTGGCGGTGGAGCGCGACGGGCGCCTGCTCGGCATCGTCCACCTCAAGGACATCGTCAAGGGCGGTATCCGCGAGCGCTTTGCCGAACTGCGCAAGATGGGCATTCGCACCGTGATGATCACCGGCGACAATCCGATGACGGCAGCGGCGATCGCGGCGGAAGCCGGCGTCGACGACTTCCTCGCCCAGGCCACGCCCGAGGACAAGCTGAAGCTGATCCGCGACGAACAGGCCAAGGGCAAGCTGGTCGCCATGTGCGGCGACGGCACCAACGACGCACCCGCCCTTGCCCAGGCCGATGTCGGCGTCGCCATGAACACCGGCACGGTCGCCGCGCGCGAAGCCGGCAACATGGTCGACCTCGACAGCGACCCGACCAAGCTGATCGAGATCGTCGAGATCGGCAAGGCGCTGCTGATGACGCGCGGTTCGCTGACGACCTTCTCGATTGCCAACGACGTCGCCAAATACTTCGCCATCATCCCGGCTATGTTCGCTGTCTTCTACATCGCACCGGGACAGACCACCGGGCCGCTGCAGGCGCTCAACATCATGCATTTGGCGACGCCGCAAAGCGCCATCCTGTCGGCCATCATCTTCAACGCGCTGATCATCATCGCGCTGATCCCGCTGTCGCTGAAGGGCGTGAAATACCGCGCCATCGGCGCCGGCGCGCTGCTCAGCCGTAACCTGCTCGTCTACGGCCTCGGCGGCATCATCGTTCCGTTCGTCGGCATCAAGGCGATCGACATGATCATCACCGCCATCGGCCTCGCCTAAGGAACCACGTCCATGCTCACGCAAATCAGACCCGCGATCATCATGATCGTCTCCTTCACTGTGCTGACCGGCCTCATCTACCCGATCGGCATGACCGGCATTGCCCAGGCGCTGTTTCCGCGCCAGGCCAATGGCAGCATGATCGAGAGGGACGGCAAGGTCGTCGGTTCCGAACTGATCGGCCAGGCCTTCGCCAGCGACCATTATTTCCACGGCCGCCCGTCGGCCGCCGGCGACGGCTACAACGCGACCTCCTCCAGCGGCTCGAATCTCGGCCCGACCAACCAGAAGCTGATCGACCGCATCAAGGGCGACGCCGAGAAGCTGAAGGCGGAAAACCCGAACCAGCCGGTTCCGATGGATCTGGTGACGACCTCCGGCAGCGGCCTCGACCCGCATATCAGCCCGGAAGCGGCCTACTTCCAGGTACCCAGGGTGGCCAAGGCCAGGGGCGTCGACGAAGCCAAGATCAAGGCGCTTGTAGACAGCCATGTCGAGGCCCGCGAACTCGGCTTCATGGGCGAGCCCGTGGTCAATGTGCTGGCCCTCAACCTTGCGCTGGATGTGGCCACGAAGCATTGAACGGCAGCGGCCGGGGTCGACAGCCTCCCCGGCGCCGTCCATATCTAGAGCAATTCCAGGAAAAGTGCGCAGCGGTTTTCCGTCCGGAATTGCGTGAAAACAAAGAGATAGAGCGGTTCTGCGTTTCCGTGAAACGTTGAACCGCTCCAGGGTCAAATGCCTGAGGACAGAAGCAACGACACCAGACCCTCTCCGGACGCACTGCTGGAGCATGCGGAGCGGGAGGAGCGCGGCCGCCTGAGGATATTCCTTGGCGCCGCACCCGGCGTCGGCAAGACCTACGAGATGCTGATGGCGGGCCGCGCCAGGCTGGCCGACGGCATGGACGTGGTGATCGGCGTCGTCGAGACGCACGGCCGCAAGGAAACCCTGGCGCTGGTGGCAGGCTACGAGGTCATCCCGCGCCAGAAGGTCGGCTACAAGGGGCGTGTGCTGGACGAGATGGACATCGATGCCATCCTTGCCCGCCGCCCGAAGCTGGTTCTCGTCGACGAGCTCGCCCACACCAACGCGCCGGGCAGCCGCCATCCCAAGCGCTATCTCGATGTCCAGGAAATCCTGGCGAACGGCATCGACGTCTACACGACTCTCAACATCCAGCATGTCGAGAGCCTGAACGATGTCGTGGCACAGATCACTCATGTCAGGGTGCGCGAGACGGTTCCCGACTCCATCATCGACCAGGCCGACGACATCGAGATCATCGATCTCACCCCCGACGACCTGATCCAGCGACTGAAGGAAGGCAAGGTCTATTTCCCCAACACCGCCCAGCGCGCCATCGAGAACTATTTCTCGCCGGGCAATCTGACCGCGCTTCGGGAACTGGCGCTGCGGCGCACGGCCCAGCGCGTCGACGAGCAGTTGCTCAACCACATGCAGGCGCACGCCATTCCGGGGCCATGGGCGGCAGGCGAAAGAGTCCTCGTCTGCGTCGACGCGCGTCCGGGCGGGGCGGCTCGCGTCCGCTATGCGCGCAGGCTGGCCGATCGGCTTCGCGCGCCCTGGACGGCGCTCCATGTCGACACCCCTCGTTCGGCTGTCATGTCCGAAGAAGACAAGGATCGGCTGGCGACATTGCTGCGCCTTGCCGAGCAACTCGGCGCCGAGGTGACGACGATTCCTGGTCAGTACGTAGCGCAGGACATCGTGCGCCACGCGACGGCGAACAATTTCACCCATATCGTCATCGGCAGGCCGACCCGATCGCGCTGGCGCGAACTGATCGAGGGCTCGCTCACCTATGATCTCATCCGCAATGCCGGCGACATCAGTGTCCACGTCATTTCGGGAACCGAGCGGGGCAATGAAGCGACGTCGAGGAACGTCAAGGCGGCGGACGAGCAGTGGCAGTTCGAGATCTGGCCCTATCTCAAGGCCACGGCCTTCGTCACCGGCTCGCTCGCCTTTGCCGTGCTTCTCGACCAGTTTCTCGACGTCCGCAACCTCGCGATCATCTTCCTCATCGGGGTGTTGACATCGGCGGTGACCGGCGGCCTCTGGCCGGCGCTGTACGCCTGTCTCGTCAGCGCCCTTGCCTTCAACTTCTTTTTCCTGGAGCCGCGCTACACGCTGACGATCCGGGACCCGGAAAGCATTGTCGCGCTTGCCGTCTTCCTCGTTGTCGCCGTCATCGCCAGCAACCTGACGGCGCGCGTGCAGCGCCAGGCGATCGCCGCCCGCTCCCGCGCACGGGCGACGGAGGATATCTATCTCTTTTCAAAGAAGCTCGCCGGCGCCGGCACGCTGGACGACGTTCTGTGGGCGACCGCCTTCCAGATCGCCTCGATGCTGAAGCTGCGGGTCGTGCTGCTCCTGCCCGAAAACGGCTCGATCACCGTCAAGGCCGGCTATCCGCCCGACGACACGCTGGCCGAGGCCGACATCGCGGCCGCCCGCTGGGCCTGGGAGCACGACCGCGCCGCCGGCCGCGGCGCCGACACGCTGCCCGGCGCAAAACGCCTCTACCTTCCCTTGCGCACCGGACGCACGGCCGTCGGCGTCGTCGGCCTCGACAATGACAAGCAGGGGCCGCTGCTGACGCCGGAGCAGCAGCGTCTGCTCGACGCGCTGGCCGACCAGGCAGCCGTCGCCATCGAACGCATCCAGCTAGTCGCCGACGTCGACCGCGCCAAGCTCGCGGCCGAGGCCGACCGTTTGCGCTCGGCGCTGCTGACCTCGATCTCGCATGACCTGAAGACGCCGCTCGCCGCCATCATGGGCGCCGCCGGGACGCTCCGCGAATTCGCGCCGGCGCTGCCCGAGAAAGACCGGGCCGTGCTGTTGTCGACCGTGCTCGATGAATCCGAGCGGCTGAACCGCTTCATTGCCAATTTGCTCGACATGACCAAGATCGAATCCGGCGCCATGGAGCCGAACTACGCCTTCCATTTTGTCGGCGACATCGTCGGTTCGGCCTTGAGCCGGGCGCACAAGATCATCGAGGAACACAAGACCGAGATAGACATCCCCTCCGATCTGCCGATGCTGCGGCTCGACCCGGTCCTGTTCGAACAGGCGTTGTTCAATCTCCTAGACAACGCCGCGAAATATGCGCCGCCCGGATCGACGATCCGGCTGCAGGGCTGGGTCGACAATGGCTTCGCCATCCTGCAGATCATGGACGAGGGTCCGGGCATTCCACCTGCCGACCTGGAGCGGATTTTCGACAGCTTCTATCGGGTGCGCAAGCGCGATCAGGTGCGCGCCGGCACCGGCCTTGGCCTGTCGATCTGCCGTGGTTTCATCGAGGCGATGGGAGGCACCATCTCGGCGGCAAACCGGACGGACCGCCCGGGCGCGATCTTCACCATCCGCATGCCGGTGCCGACGGAGCTGCCTGAAGTGAACGAACCCAAAACGAACGACCAGACTGTCGGTGACTTGGCATGACGCATCAGAACGTCACCATATTGGTCGTCGACGACGAACCGCCTATCCGCAAACTGCTTCGCGTCGGCCTCGGCAGCCAGGGCTATGCGGTCTCGGAGGCGCCAAACGCAAAGGCGGCGATCGAACTCGTGGAGACCGAGCAGCCTGACCTGATCCTGCTTGACCTCGGCCTGCCCGGCATGACCGGCCACGAGCTGCTCGGCAAGTGGCGCGACGACGGCCTCAACATTCCGGTGGTCATCCTGTCCAGCCGCACCGACGAGACCGGTATCGTCCAGGCGCTCGAGCTCGGCGCTGATGATTATGTCACCAAGCCGTTCGGCATGAACGAGCTCATCGCGCGCATCCGCGTGGCGCTGCGACACAAGTTCCAGCAGCAGGGCGAGAAGCCGGTGTTCCACACCGGCGACCTCATGGTCGACCTGGTCAAGCGCATCGTCAAGGTCGAAGGCAAGGAGGTAAAACTCTCGCCGAAGGAATACGACATATTGCGCATCCTGGTGCAGCACGCCGGCAAGGTGCTGACCCACCATTTCCTGCTGAAGCAGGTCTGGGGCGATTCCACCGATGTGCAATATCTCAGGGTCTATGTCCGCCAGCTCAGGCAGAAGATCGAGAAGACACCCGACCAGCCGCGCTACATCACCACCGAGACCGGCGTCGGATATCGCCTGCGCGAGGTCGACTGATACGGGCGATCGGCATTCGCCGATCGTCCCGGCCTGTTATGGGCGATCGGCATCGCCGATCGTCCCGAACGACAATCAACTTCAGTCGGCCGAGAGTTCGGCAGTCCTGGCCAGCGCGCCGCCGAAGCCGTTGAGCGAGAAGCTGATCGGTTGTCCCGAATCCACCGCGACCGCATTGATCTTCAAGGTGGGGCCGTTCTGCAGCAGTGGCATGATGTCGGCGTTGAACGCCAGGCCCCCATTGCCCATGGCAGCGCCGGTCAAATGCCCTATATAAATGGCAGGTTCTTCACGCGGGAGCGGATCGATGCCGCAGCTTCGTCTATCGACTGTCTTCATGTCGGCCGTGCTGGCAACAGTCATGCTGCCGGTTGCAGCCCCGTATGCCTTGGCGCAAGCCGTTACTCCAACAAATCGCAATATTCTGATCCAGCAGAACGACTTGCAGGCCTTGCAAAACAGGATACAGCGGCGGCAATTCCAGCAACAGCAGCAGCAATATCGCGCCCAGGATCGTCAAATCGTGCCGCAACCTCGACAGCAGGTGCCGGTGGTCAAGCCACCTTGCCAGGTGCTGGGCAACGCAATTCTGACGGGTTGCCGCTGACAAGCCGGCATTTTCGATTTATTTAGCCGACTTATCTGCCGGAAATGTCACATTGCATCGAGGGCGGGTTTGGGGTTTGCACGACGGCAGCTCTCTCGCGCAACGGAGACGCTGTCTCGACTGGGTTTTGGGCAAATGGCGCCGACCAAGAAGAAAGCGGTACGCAAGGCAAAGAATGGTGAACGGATCCGCCAGGTCGCGGCCATTCCGTTCCGGCTGGGCGCGGCTGGCGATTTCGAGGTCATGCTGGTCACGTCGCGCACGACCAGGCGCTTCATCGTGCCCAAGGGCTGGCCGATGAAGGGCAAGAGCGGCCGCAGGGCAGCCATGATCGAGGCGCGGGAAGAGGCCGGCGTTCTCGGCAAGACATTGAAAGAACCGGCCGGCACCTATTCCTACTGGAAAAGGCTGGAGAACGGCTTCATCCGTGTCGACGTCATTGTCTACCTGCTGGAGGTGACCAAGGAACTGTCGAACTGGCAGGAGGCCGAAAGCCGGCAGCGGGCATGGCTGGCGCCGGAGGACGCGGCGCTGCTCATCGACGAGCCGGATCTTTCCACGCTGCTCAGGGATTTGAAGCTCCCCCAGGCTGAGTCCGCCGGCGGGCTCTGACGCGTCGCCTCAGTTGCTTTCCTCGTCGCGCCCGGGAAATGGCCGCACAGGCGTGCCTGTATAGGCCCACAGCCATTCCCGTGGCAGCGGCCCCTTGTTGCGGTCGCTCTGCTGCGATTGCTCCCACGCATGCGCCAGGATGCCGACCGAGCGCGACAGCACGAACAAGCCGCGCGTCAGCGCCGGCGGAAAGCCGAGCTCGCCATAGATCACGGCGGTAGCGCCATCGATGTTGAGCGGGATAGTCTTGCCCTTGCGCTGCGCAAGCTCGACCTCGATCGCTTCGGCGATGTCGGCGAAGCGCCCGCCGATGATGCCCCGCGCGGCAAAATCGCGGGTCACTTCGATGAGGCGCGGGGCGCGTGGATCGACGGGATGGAAGCGATGGCCGAAACCCGGCACATAGCCCTTTTCCTCGGCGAGGAACCGATCAAGCCGCGCCGTCACGGCATCGGCCAGCGCCGTGCCTTGATCCATCGCCGCGGCAACATCGCCATAGAAGGAAAGCGCCTGTTCGCCGGCGCCACCATGCACGTCGCCGAGCACATTGATGGCCGAGGCCATGGCGCTGTTGATGCCGACGCCGCAGGTAGCTGCCATGCGGGCAATGGCGATCGATGGCGCCTGCGGACCGTGATCGACGGCCGCGCCCAGCGCGATGCCAAGCAGCGCCGCCTGCTCCTCGCCTGGCAGTTCGCCGCGCAGCATCAACCAGATCGTCGCCGGAAAGCTGACGCGGCCGATCAGGTCCTGGATTTCATAGCCGCGCAGCCGGATCACGCCTGGCCGCATTTCGATGATATCGGTCTGCCACCACTCCTCGCCGCGCTCGCGGCCGGTCTTTTTCTCCTGACCGCTCATGCCCGCGCCCTTGTCTTGGCGCGCGGCGGCAGGTCGGCGAAAATCTCGTCCATGTGCTCGCCCAGCACCGGTGGCGCCCTGGTCGGCAAGGGGGCCGCGCCGTCGACCATGAAACCGCCGCGCACGACGGTCAGCGGCTTGCCCATGCCGGGCAGGCCGTCGAAGCGCATGGTCATATCGCGTTCGATGACTTGCTTTTCGTCGAGCACTTGCGGGATCGTCAGCACCCGCCCCGCCGGCACGCCGGCGCGGTTCAGCTTCTCTTCCCAGACGGCCGCCGAGGCATCCGCCAGGGCTTCCTCGATCAGCCCTTTCAGCGCGACGCGGTTGCTCTTGCGCGTCTCGCGCTCGGCAAAGCGCGGATCCGACGCCAGCTCCGGCCGCCCGATCAACTGGCACAGCGTGACGAACTGCTCCTGCTTGTTGGCGGCGATGTTGAGCAGACCGTCGCCGGTGCGGAACGCGCCGGAAGGAGCCGCCGTCATGTTCTCGTTGCCCATCGGCTGCGGCTCGACGCCGGCCGTCAGATAGTTGGACACCGGCCAGCCCAATGCCGAGAGCGTGCATTCGAGCATCGACACGTCCAGGAAGGCGCCCTCGCCGGACACTTTCTGCTTCACCAGTGCCGCGGCGATCGCAAAAGCCCCGACCAGCCCGCCCAGTGTGTCGGCGACCGGGTAGCCGACGCGCAATGGCGCCGTCTCCGGCGTGCCGGTGATGCTCATGATGCCGGAAAGGCCCTGGATGATCTGGTCATAGGCTGGATTGTCGCGCATCGGCCCGGTCTGGCCGAACCCCGATATGGCGCAATAGACAAGGCCGGGGCGGACCTCTTTCAGCCGCTCATAGCCGAGGCCCAGCCGGTCCAGGACCCCCGGCCGGAAATTCTCGACCAGTGCGTCGGCGGAGGCGACCAGATCGAGGAAGCGCTCGCGATCGGCGTCTTTCTTGAGATCGAGCACCACCGATCGTTTGCCGGCGTTCTGCGCCAGGAACGAGGCGCCCATGCCGGCCTGGTTAAGTTGCGGCGAGGCACCGAGCTGACGCGCCAGATCCCCGCCTTGCGGCGCCTCGACCTTGATCACGTCGGCGCCGAGCAGTGCCAGCTGGTAGGCGCAGTACGGGCCGGCCAGCACGTTGGTCAGATCGAGGACGCGGATGCCGGAAAGCAGGTCGGTCATGATGCTCCAGACAGGTCAGGCATCGCCGGGCACATGCTCCGGCCCGCGCCGCCGGCGATGCTCTATAAAGGCCCAGATATGCGGCCCCGCCAGGCCGATGAAGGCCAGCACCAGCAGCGTCAGCGACAGCTTGTGCGTGTAGAATACCGACCAGTCGCCGTTCGAGATGGTCATCGCCCGGCGGAACTGCGTCTCGGCGAGTGGCCCGAGGATCATGCCGATGATCACAGGCGCGGTCGGGAAATCGAAGCGCCGCATCAGGAACCCGGCAGCACCCAGCAGATACAGGATCACCAGATCGATCGGCGACTGCGAGATGCCGTAGGTGCCGACGGTGGCAAAGACCAGGATGCCCGCATAGAGCTGTGGCGCCGGGATTTTCAACAGCCGCACCCAGAGCCCGATCAGCGGCAGGTTGAGGATGACCAGGATGACGTTGGCGATGAACAGGCTGGCGATCAGGCCCCAGACGAGGTTGGCCTGCGTCGTCAAGAGCAGCGGCCCTGGATTGATGCCGTAGCTCTGGAAGGCCGACAGCATGATCGCCGCGGTCGCCGAGGTCGGCAGGCCGAGCGTCAGCATCGGCACCAGCACGCCGGCGGCCGAGGCATTGTTGGCGGCTTCCGGACCGGCAACGCCTTCGATGGCGCCGACCGTACCGAACTCCTCCTTGTGTTTCGAAAGCTTCTTCTCGATGGCGTAGGACAGGAAGGTCGGGATTTCGGCGCCGCCGGCCGGCATGGCGCCGATCGGAAAGCCGATCGCCGCACCGCGCAGCCACGCCTTCCACGAGCGTCCCCATTCGGCCGCGGTCATGTAGAGCGAGCCTTTCAGCGGCACGATCTCGTCCTTGCCGGCGTAGCGGCGCGACGCCATGTAGAGCGTCTCGCCAACCGCGAACAGGCCGACCGCAACGATGATGACGTCCACACCGTCGAGCAGTTCGCCCATGCCGAAAGTGAAGCGTGGCTGGCCCGTCTGCAGGTCGACGCCGATCATGCCAATGACGAAGCCGGCGAACAGGCTGGTGAGCCCCCGCACCGACGACGAGCCGAGCACCGCCGACACGGTGATGAAGGCCAGCACCATCAGCGAGAAGTACTCGGCCGGCCCGAATGCCAGCGCGAATTTGACCACGATCGGCGCCAGGAAGGCGACGCCCAGAGTGCCGATGGTGCCGGCGACAAAGGAGCCGATCGCCGACGTCGCCAATGCCGCTCCGCCGCGGCCGGAGCGGGCCATCCGGTTGCCTTCCAGCGCCGTAACGATGGTGGCGCTTTCGCCGGGCGTGTTGAGCAAGATCGACGTCGTCGAGCCGCCATACATGGCGCCGTAATAGATACCGGCGAACAGGATGAAGGAGGCCTCCGGCGCCACCTGGTAGGTGATCGGCAAAAGCAAGGCGATGGTCAGCGCCGGCCCGAGGCCGGGCAGCACGCCGATCGCCGTTCCCAATGTCGTGCCGAGCAGGCACCACATGAGGTTGACCGGCGTGAAGGCGACCGAAAATCCATGGGCGAGCTGATTGAGAGTTTCCATCGCTTCAGCCCCTCGCCATGCCGATGATCGCGTCGATGACCGAGTTCAGCTGGTTCTCGATGAAGCCGGCGCCGATGTTAACACCAAGCGCTCTGGCGAAACCGAAATAGGCCGCGAGCGCCAGGATCAGTCCAAGCAGTGCATCGCGCAACGGATGCTTGCTGCCGAACCCGTAGCAGATGAGAACGAACATGATCACCGAGGCGGCGGTGAAGCCCAACGGATGGATCAGCAGCAGGTTGGCAACCAGTCCAGCGGCCACGAAGCCCATCGCCTTCCAGTCGGTCGGCGTTTCCTTTTCCTCCTCCGGCTGCCAGCCGCCCCTCAGCGCGGCGACGATGAGGAGCAGGGAAAGCACCAGCATGCCTGTCATTGTGAGATAGGGAAAGACGGTCGGGCCGACCTTGGAGTAGAGCGGCGATACCGGGATCGCCAGCGTCTGCCAGGCCACGGCCGCGGCGCAGGCGAGAAGCCCAATGCCGATCAACAATTCGGGCATTGCAAGGCGTCGCGGCGGCGCCTGCTGGTCGCTGGTGCTCATGAATGTCCTCCCAAGATGGCCAGCCTCCCACGGCTGGCCCTGACCGCAGTCTTACCCGCGACGGATCACATGTCCATGCGGTTGCGGAGCCTCCAGAAGGGGGCGGCGCGGGCCGCCCCCTCGGGAAGCATCAGGCGAGGCCGAGATCCTTGAGGATCGCAGTGATACGGGCAGTGTCCTCGGTGAGGAACCTGGCATAGTCGTCACCGGTGAGCAGGATCTGCGTCCAGTTGCGGTTCTTGCACTCCGTTGCCCAGGCCTCGCTCTTGGCCATGGTCTCGATCAGCGTGACCATGGCGGCCTTGTCGGCGTCGGAGACACCGGGCGGTGCAAAGACGCCGCGCCAGTTGAACAGTTCGACATCGATGCCGGCTTCCTTCAGCGTCGGCGCGTCGATGCCATCCTGGCGCTTGTCGGCCGAGATCGCGAGCAGCCGCAGCGCGCCCGCCTTGACCTGTTCGGCGAACTCGCCATAGCCGGAAATGCCGGCAGCGACCTGGTTGCCGAGCAGAGCCGAAAGGGCCTCGCCACCGCCGGCGAACGGCACGTAGGAAAGGTTGGTCGCCGGCACGCCGGCCGTCTTGGCGATCAGGCCGAACAGGATATGGTCCGAGCCGCCGGCGGAACCGCCGGCCACCGGCACCTTGGTCGGGTCCGCCTTCAGCGCGGCGACGAAATCGGCGGCCGTCTTGAACGGCGAGGCGGCCGGCACCACCAGCGCCTCGAATTCGCCGGTCAGGCGCGCGATCGGCGTCACCTCGGTGAGGTTGTTGGCCGACTTGTTGGCGATGATGGCACCGACCATGACCATGCCGGCCACCATCAGCGAATTGCCCTTGCCGTTCCACTGGTTGACGAACTGCGGCAGGCCGACCGTGCCGCCGGCGCCGCCGACATTGGTGATCTGCGAGCCGGAAATCAATTTTTCAGAACGCAGCACCTGGTCGATGGTGCGCGCCGTCTGGTCCCAGCCGCCACCGGGCGCCGCCGGCACGAAGATCTGGATCTGCGGTGCGTCCTGTGCGAAGGCGGATGTGAAGTGCAGTGCGGCGAAACCGGCGGCGCCTGCCGCGGCGGTGCTCGTCAGGAATTTGCGTCTGTTCAGCATGGGATTCCTCCAAATCGCGACACCTCCTCCGGTGCCTGCCAGAAACGTGGCCTGAATTCAGACCCGCCATCAAGTTCAAGCAGATGTTACCGCGTTCTGTCAACAGGAACAGCATTCTACTAGACAGAATGCACGGCATCCGGCATAGTTTGGCCGGTTGGGGTCTTCGTCCGAACCGGGAACCGAAACGAAATCGTCAAGCAGATGAATGACATACGGTCCAGATCCGCATCGGCGGACGGCGTTGCCGCACTCGATCGCGCCATCGCCATTCTCGACGCCTTCGCCTCGGTTGACAAGTCGCTCAGCCTTGCCGAAATCGCCGCACGCACCGGTCTCTACAAGAGCACGATCCTGAGGCTGGCGGGCTCGCTGCTGCGCGGCCAATTGCTGGAACGCCTGGATGACGGCCGCTACCGTGTCGGCCCGGCGACCTTCCGGCTCGGCGCGATCTACCAGCGTTCGGTGGCGGCGGCCGACATCCTGCTGCCGATCATGCGGGATCTGGCCGAGCAGAGCTGGGAGAGCGTCGCCTTCTACGTCCGCTCGGGCGATGTCCGCAGCTGTCTCTACCGCGTCGAATCCAAGCATCCGATCCGCTACACGATCAGGGAAGGCGACGTGCTGCCGCTGCTGCTGGGTTCGGGAGGCCGCGTGCTGGCGGCGTTCTCCGGCGAGCCGGGCGAGCCCTACGAAACCATCCGCGCGACCTATCATTATCTGTCGGTGGGCGACCGCGACCCCGAGACGGCGGGCGTGTCCGCGCCGGTGTTCGGCCCGGGGCGCACCCTGCTCGGCGTGCTGACGCTGGCCGGCCCGAGCACGCGTGTCGATGCGGCCTTCCTGCGGCGCATGACGCCATCCCTGTTGGCGGCGGCAGCCCGCGCCACGCGCGCTTTCGGGGAAGACGCATCGATGCTCGAACATGCCCTATCGAAAGCCGATCCCCACCCGTAAAGCGCTGGCGTGTCCACGGGTTCTCGTCATTGCCTGCACTTCCGCCTCGCAGACACGGACAGTGAACGAGGATTCGGAACCAATCGAATGCAATGAAACTTGTCAGAAAATCATAAGCATAACGCCACGTAATCTGTTTCTGCCGCAGTACGCGGCACTCGAAGCAAAATAACCGAAGAATTTATCGGCTGTTAAGGCCAATATGCTACTCGAACTGCTGTCGCCGACTGCAGCGCGACGTGGGGAGAACGCGACACCTGGCCGGCATCTGGATCAGCCGGCAGGGCAAATCAACGGGGGGCCATGGCTATTCCCATGGAAGCTTGATGAGGCTGTCACCGGCAGATACCAGCCCCCGACTGCTCGGGCTGGTCTGGCCTTTCGTCCTCGTGATTCTTGTCCAGGCCCTGCTTGCCAGCGGCAGCCTCTACACCCTGTCGGCGGTTCGCGCCTATGTCGGCGGCGAGAGCCACTGGTCGAAGGGGCAGAAGCAGGCCATCTATTTTCTCAACCTCTATGCCGACACCGGCAGGCAGGAGTTCTTCGATGAATACCGCGGAGCCATAGCGGTTCCGCTCGCCGATCATTCGGCGCGGCTTGCCCTCGAGCAGACCGAACCCGACACCGACGCCGCCCGCGCCGGCTTCCTGCAGGGCAGAAATCATCCCGACGACGTGCCGGGGATGATCTGGCTGTTCCAGAACTTCCGCCAAGTGAGCTACCTCGACATCGCCATCCAGCACTGGACCGCGGCCGACGGCATGATCCTCGCGCTCGACCGGCTCGGCACCGAGATCAACCAGAAGTTTGAGGAAGGTCCGCCAACGGCGGCGCAGATCGCTGCCTGGAAGGCGGAAATTCACGGCCTCAACCATCAGATCGGACCGCTGTCGAAGTCTTTTTCCGACAGCCTCGGCGAAGGATCCCGCTTCATCAAGATGGCGCTGACGCTGGCGAATCTTGCCACCGCCGCCTTGCTCATCCTGCTTGCCGTGTGGCGTACCCGCAAACTCCTGGCGCAGCGCCAGGCTTTCCGGATCGCCCTCAACGCTGAACGCGAGCGCGCCCAGATCACGTTGGCCTCGATTGGCCAGGCCGTCATCAGCACCGGTGCGGACGGGCGGCTGGACTACATGAACGCAGTCGCGGAACGTCTACTGGAGCGGCCGTTCAGCCAAGCAAGAGGCCAACCGATCGCGTCGCTGTTCAGGCTGGTCGACAGGGACAGCGGCATCGAGGAGCACCGGCTGATGGAACGCCTGCTGGCAGGCGAGCCACTGCACTCCAATGAACGGCCGCAATTATTGCGACGCGCCGATGGCTCCGTCGTTCCTGTCGCGCTGACAGGCGCGCCGCTACTGGTTTCCGGCCAGATCGTCGGCGCCGTGCTGGCCTTCCACGACATGACGCGCGAACAGGATTATATCGAGCGGCTGTCATGGCAGGCATCGCATGACGGGCTGACCGGGCTCACCAACCGACGCACCTTCGAGAGCAGCCTGCAAAAGGCGATCGCGGACCTGCACCATTGGCCGCGCCAGCACGCATTGATGTACCTGGACCTCGACCAGTTCAAGCTCGTCAACGACACCTGTGGTCATGCGGCGGGCGACCAGCTCTTGCGGCAGGTTTCCATGCTGCTCGGCAATGAGCTGCGGCCCGACGACATACTGGCTCGGCTGGGCGGCGACGAGTTCGGCGTCCTGCTCTTCGATTGCGATCCGGATCTCGCGTCCGAGATCGCCGAACGGCTGCGCGCGACCGTTCAGGACCTGCATTTTGCTTGGAGCGGCAGGCCTTTCAACATCAGCGTCAGCATCGGCATGGTCGAGATCACCGATGCAGAAATCACGCTCAAGGATACCCTGCAGGCAGCCGATGTCGCCTGCTACATCGCCAAGGAGAAGGGCCGCAACCGCGTCCAGCTGCATAGCGACAGCGACACGGCCTTGCGCGAACGTTTCAGCGAAATGGCCTGGGTCCAGCGCCTGCATGCCGCGCTGGAAGAAGACCGCTTCAAGCTTCACGCCCAGGAGATCTGGCCGCTCAACGCCGCCGCGGCCGAGGCCGGCGCCCATATAGAAATACTGCTGCGGTTGACCGACGAGGATGGCCTCATCGTTTCGCCGGCCAGCTTCATTCCGGCAGCCGAGCGCTATGGCCTGATGCCGTCGATCGACCGCTGGGTCGTGCGCAACACTTTCAGCGTTCTGGTCGCACGCCTTGCCAACCCGCAGGCCGCCCCCATCGCCACCTGCGCGATCAACCTATCCGGCGCAAGTTTCGGCGACGACACCTTCCTCGGCTTCCTGCGCGAACAGTTCGACGTCCATGGCATTCCGCCCGGCATGATCTGCCTGGAGATCACGGAAACCAGCGCGATTGCCGACCTCACCAACGCCATGCGTTTCATAGCCGACCTGCGCGAACTGGGCTGCCGCTTCGCCCTCGACGACTTTGGCTCCGGCATGTCGTCCTTCGCCTATCTGAAGCACCTGCCCGTCGATTATCTGAAAATCGACGGCAGCTTCGTCAAGGACATGCTGGAGGACCGGATCGATCGTGCCATGGTCGAGATGATCCATCATATCGGCAAGGTGATGGGCAAGCGAACCATCGCCGAGTTCGTCGAAAACGACGGCATCGTCGAGGCTTTGAAGACGATCGGCGTCGACTATGCGCAAGGCTATGCGATCGCCCGGCCGCAACCTTTCGACGCTTCGACGCCCCTGCTGAAACCTGGTGCAGGACCGGGCATCGACGATGACCCTTGGAGCGACGTCGCGCGCAAGTTGCGCAAGCTCGGATAACGGCGCCGCCGCGCCCTCACCAGGTGGGATCCCGGCCTTCGAGATCGTCGTCCGGCAAGACCTGCGGCTGGCGACGGAGACTGGTATAGGGGGCCACGTAAGCCATGTTGAGTGCATCGCCCATGGCGGCAAGCGATGCGCCGATTTCGAGCCTCGGAAAGCTTAGCCGTGGCAGGTTAAGGCGGCGGACGGTGGTCGGGGCGGCGGTGGAGATGTCGGTCATGGTGTCCTCCTGTGACGGCGAGAATGACACCGCTTCCCACTCAGGTCCTTGGCTCGGACCTGAATAATCCTGAACAGTCCTGAAGTTCGCCTTCAAGACCCTCTTGGGTTATCCTAGCCCACGAGGGACGGGTTCTTGGCAATGGACTTGGAGTTTGGGAACTATCGCCTGAAACGCGCCGAACGGCTGCTGCTCGGGCCCAACGGGCCGATGGTGCTTTCGGCGCGATCCTTCGACATCCTCGTGATGTTGCTAGAGAGGCCGGACGAGGTGATCGGCAAGACCGAACTCTTCGATGCGGTCTGGCCCAGCCTGGTGGTGGAGGAGAACACGCTGCAGGTCCACATTTCGGCGTTGCGAAAACTGCTGCCCGCCGAGATGATCGTAACCGTGCATGGTCGCGGCTATAAATATGCCGGCCCCAAGCCCTTCGTGGCTGCAACAGAAGCTCCGGCGCCGCCCAGACCCTCCATCGCCGTTCTTCCCTTCGACAACATGAGCGGCGACCCTGAGCAGGACTATTTCAGCGACGGGATTACCGAAGACATCATCGCCGAGCTCGGCAAGTTCAGGGAGTTCCTGGTCATTGCGCGGAACTCCTCCTTCCAGTTCCGCGGCAAGGCGAATGACGTGGCCGAGGTGGCGAACAAGCTTGGCGTCCAGTATGTCGTCGAAGGCAGCGTGCGGAAGATCGCCAACCGGGTCAGGGTGACCGTGCAGCTGATCGATGCGTCCTCAACAGCCCATATCTGGGGCGAGCACTACGACCGCGAACTTGATGACATTTTTGCCATCCAAGACGAAATCACCCAGATGATTGCGGCCCGCCTGGCCCGGCAGGCCAGAACCGCGATTGCATCGCGCGCCAGAGCCCGGCCGACCGACAACATGTCGGCCTATGAGTTTTACCTGCGGGCACTGCAGCTGGCAGCCACCTATGACTATGACACGGTGCGCGAAGCTGAACCTTTTCTGCGCCAGGCCGTAAAGCTCGATCCGCGGTTTGCTGCTGCCCACGCCTTGCTCAGCTTTGTCGAGACCCTCAAGTTCTTCTGGATCTACTACAATCCCGACGTTTTGCACTCAGGACTGGAGATCGCAAGAACTGCACTGCAGCTTGACCCCGACGAGGCCTATGGGCATCTCGCCACCGGTTTCGCTCACTTGTACTTGCGCCAATTCAGGCAAGCTGAAATCAGCCTTGACCGGGCGGTTGCGCTCAATCCGAATGATCCGTTCATTCTTAGTATCCGTGCGCTTCACCTGAACTACACGGACAGGCCGGATGAGGCGCTTGTTGAAATAAACGAAGCCCAGCGCCGCGACCCATACGCTGTGGGATGGTATGAAGACTTTCGCGGCATCATCCTGACCACGGCTGGACGATATCGCGAGGCAACGGCCTGCTACGCGAAAATGGCAACTGTACCACCGTGGTCGCTGGTTCGTCTGATCGTCTGCCATTCCGAACTCGGCGAAATTGAGCAAGCGCAAGACCTCCTGGCAAAGGTCAAGGCGCACTATCTCGGACTACGACTTGACGAGATCGTTGATACGGAAGTGGACTTCTATGAGGATCCCGCCGTGTGCAGCCGTTATCGCGCGATCCTGCAGCGCATTGACCAGCAAGAATAGGCTTCACCACGGCCGCGGCCCGGAATGACCGGCATGCCCGTGTCGGCCCGTCTAAGCCTGCCGCTCCAGGAGGATCGTGGCACCATCGTGATAGGTGGTCCTGAGCACTTCCTGGTAGCCGCACTTTGCCGCGACATTCAGCGAAGCGGTGTTTTCGGGATCGATGATGCAGACGGTTCTTGCGCCCTGGAACGTCTCGTCGCCCCAGGCGAGAACCCGTCTCACGACTTCACTGGCCAGGCCCCGGCCGTGCGCCTGCGGCGCCAGCGCCCAGCCGGCCTCCGGCACGCCCTCGATCGACGGCTTGATGTCGCGCTTGAGGTCGTGGAAGCCGGCCTCGCCGATGAAGCGGCCGGTGGCCTTGTCCTCGATCGCCCAGAAGCCGTAGCCCAGAAGCGACCACAGGCCGGCATGGCGCAGGAAGCGCATCCAGCTTTCCTCGCGCGTGCGCGGCTTGCCGCCGATGAAACGGGTGACGCCGGGATCGGCCCACATGGCGACATAGGCGTCGAAATCATCCAGCCGGTGCGCCCTGAGAATGGTGCGCGCCGTTTCGATGACAGGTACGCCGGCTGGCTTTGGACTGACCATGGAATTTGCCTCTGTTGAGTTGTCCCGCGCCTAGCAAATGGCTTGCGTGGGGCAAGGGCCACGACAGCATGGATCATCCTCCAGGACGACCGGACTGTCAGCAGATGGCGTCAATAGCGCCGACGGTCAGGTGCCCACCACCGGCGTATCTGGGAATTTCGCCCGGCGATGCTACTCTCCGCCCGGTGCCGATTCAGGCGCTCCTTGCCGCGCCGTCCGATCGAAGAGAGAAGCATGGATACCACCGACCTTGTGCTGGCCATCGTCCATCATCTGCTGGTGTTTTCGCTGGCCGGCATTCTCGGCGCCGAATTTGTGCTGATCCGCGGCAACTTGCCTGCCGCGACGCTCAAGCGGCTTGCCGGCATCGATCGTCATTACGGCATCATTGCCACGCTGATCATCATCGTCGGCATCGGCCGTGTCTTCTATGGCCTGAAGGGTTGGGAATTCTATGTCTACAACTGGATGTTCTGGGCCAAGATGGCGGCCTTCGCCATCGTCGGCCTGCTGTCGATCATTCCGACCATCCGCTTCATTTCCTGGAACAGGCAGGCCGCCGCCAGCCCCGGCTTCCAGGTGCCGGCGGCGGAACTTGCATCCGTGCGCGGCTATGTGCGCGCCGAAGCGTTCATCTTCCTGCTGATCCCGGTCTTCGCGGCAGCGATGGCACGCGGCTACGGCTATTAGATTGCACATCCCCTTTCACCCATTGGGTGCGGACAGTTGCGGATATCAGCAGTTTGCCGTTTCAGTTCGATTGCAATCTGCTAGCTTGCGCTAATTATTGCTCTATCCACAGCCGGTGTTGAGAGGAACTCCGCGCTGTGGTTGCAGATCAGAATTTCTGGGAGGAACCACTATGAGAAAATTTGTCGCCGCTCTCGCAGCCGCCGCTGCTGCCACCCTTTATCCGTTCGCCGCAGGCGCCCAGACCTATCCCGAACGCACCATCACTGTCGTGGTGCCGTTTGCGGCCGGTGGCCCGACCGACACGGTGACGCGCCTCGTCGCGGAAGCCATGTCGAAGGATCTCGGCCAGCAGGTCATAGTCGAGAATGTCGGCGGTGCCGGCGGCACGCTGGGCGCCGGTCGCGTCGCGAAGGCGGAGCCGGACGGCTATACGCTGCTCCTGCATCATATCGGCATGGCGACCAGCGCGACGCTATACAGGAAGCTCGCATACGACACGCTGAACGCCTTCGAATATGTCGGCCTCGTCACCGAGGTGCCGATGACCATTGTTGGCCGCAAGGACCTCGAGCCGACCGACTTGAAGGGGCTGGTCGAGTACGCCAAGGCCAACAAGGACAGCATCACCGTGGCCAATGCCGGCATAGGTGCGGCCTCGCATCTGTGTGGCATGCTGTTCATGAGCGGCATCAAGACGCCGCTGGTTACCGTGCCATACAAGGGCACTGGCCCGGCGATGACCGACCTTCTCGGCGGCCAGGTCGACATCATGTGCGACCAGACGACCAATACCACGAAGCAGATCAAGGGCGGCACGATCAAGGCCTACGCCGTGACCTCGCCGGAACGCCTCGACGTGCTGCCGGACGTCCCCACGACGACGGAAGGCGGCCTTCCCGAGGTGCAGGTCGGCATCTGGCACGCCATCTATGCCCCCAAGGGCACGCCGGCCGAAATCACCGAACGGCTGTCGAAATCGCTGCAGGTCGCATTGAAGGACCAGAACGTCGCGGCCCGTTTCGCCGAACTCGGCACCAAGCCGTCACCAGAGGCCGACGCGACGCCGGCCGCGCTGAAGGCCAAGCTGGAAGGCGAGATCGGGCGCTGGAAGCCGATCATCGAAGCCGCCGGCCAGTACGCCGACTGAGATTTTCGAACGGGGCGCCACCAGCGCCCCGTTTTCGCTTCAGCTCCGTTTTCGCATGCAGCGTCTCGCGCTCCAGACGCGGGCCTGGGAGGAACGTCATGAAACCTTTCGCAATCGACAGGACCAATGGCCTATGCGCCGCGCTGTTCATCGCTTTCGGCGCATTTTTCGCCGCTCAGTCGCTCGGCCTCGAAATCGGCACCGCCTTCCGCATGGGGCCAGGCTATTTCCCATTGGCCCTAGCGGTGGTGCTGATCCTGCTTGGCATCGTCATCCTCGTACAGGCGGTGCGCTTCGAGAGCGAGCCGATCGGCCACATTGCTTGGCGCGGCATGTTGTTCATCCTCCCCGCTCCGATCTTCTTCGGCCTGACGGTGCGCGGCCTCGGCTTCATCCCGTCGATCTTCCTGACGGCGCTGATCGCATCATTTGCCAGCGGCCGCATGAAGCCACTGACCGCGCTGGTACTATCGGCCGGCCTGACGCTGTTTGCGTTCCTCGTCTTCAGTTACGCACTTGGCCTGCCGTTCCGGCGCTTCGGCCCGTGGCTGCCATCGTGAGGAGATGACCATGGAACTCCTCGACAATCTGGCGCTCGGCTTTTCGACGGCCACATCGCTGACAAATCTTGGTTTCTGCCTGATCGGCGTCCTTCTCGGCACGCTGATCGGCGTCCTGCCCGGCATCGGCGCCACCGCAACCATCGCCATGCTCTTGCCGATCACCTTCCAGATCGGTGACCCGGTCTCCTCCCTCATCATGCTCGCCGGCATCTATTACGGTGCGCAATATGGCGGCTCCACCACCGCCATTCTCATCAATATGCCCGGCGAATCCTCGTCGGCAGTCACCGCAATCGACGGCTATCAGATGGCCAAAAATGGCCGCGCCGGGGCGGCACTCGCGATCGCGGCGATAGGCTCGTTCTTTGCCGGAACGGTGTCGACCTTCCTCGTCGCCGTCTTCGCCCCGCCGCTGACGGCAATCGCGCTGGAATTCGGCGCGGCCGAGTATTTTTCGCTGATGATCGTCGGCCTCGTCTCGTCCGTCGCGCTTGCCCACGGCTCGATCGTCAAGGCGCTGGCGATGGTCGTGCTCGGCCTGCTGCTCGGCATTGTCGGCACCGACATCTACACCGGCACGCCGCGCTTCACGCTCGGCATCACCGAATATGCGGACGGGCTGAATTTCGTCGCGGTGGCGGTCGGCGTCTTCGGCGTCGCCGAGATCCTGCGCAACCTCGAGAACGAGCATGAGCGCTCCGTGCTGATCCGCAAGGTCTCCGGCCTCATGCCGACCCGCGAGGATTTTCGGCGCATGGCGGCGCCCATTGTGCGCGGAACGATCATCGGTTCGGCGCTCGGCATCCTGCCGGGAGGCGGCGCGATCCTTGCCGCCTTTGCCTCCTACACGGTCGAAAAGCGCGTATCGAAAAATCGGGGGGAATTCGGCAAGGGCGCCATCGAAGGCGTCGCAGGACCGGAATCGGCCAACAATGCCGGCGCCCAGACCTCCTTCATCCCGATGCTGACGCTCGGCATTCCGGCCAACCCGGTGATGGCGCTGATGATCGGCGCGATGATCATCCAGGGCATCGTACCCGGCCCCAATGTCGCGACCGAACAGCCGGCGCTGTTTTGGGGCATCATCGCCTCGATGTGGATCGGCAATCTGATGCTGATCGTCCTGAATCTCCCGCTGATCGGGCTTTGGGTGAAGCTCCTCACGATCCCTTACTACGTGCTCTTCCCGATCATCATGGCGTTCTGCTCGATCGGCGTTTACAGCGTCAGCACCAACGTCTTCGACCTCTACGCCGTCGCCTTCTTCGGCGTCCTCGGCTACGTCCTGACCAAGCTGCGCTGCGAACCCGCGCCATTGCTGCTCGGCTTCGTGCTTGGCCCGCTGCTAGAGGAAAACCTGCGCCGCGCCATGATTCTCTCGCGCGGCGACCCGAGCACCTTCGTGACGAGACCGATCAGTGCCGGCCTGCTTTTCATTGCGCTCGCCGTGCTCGTCATCGTCTTCCTGCCCGCAGTCAAGAAGAAGCGCGAAGAGGTGTTTGTGGAGGAGAATTAGGCCACTTCGTCCGCCGCGCCGAGCGGCCCGATCGGCACCAGCGGCGCCGGCACATCGGTCGTCTTCTCCGCCGCCTTGCAGATGTCGGCGATGACGCAGGCCGGACAATCCGGCTTGCGCGCCTTGCAGACATAGCGGCCATGCAGGATCAGCCAGTGATGCGCGTGGCGCATGTATTCGTCGGGTATGACCGTCAGCAGCCCTTGCTCGACCTGCTCCGGCGTCTTGCCGGGCGCCAGGCCGAGCCGGTTGCCGATGCGCAGTATATGCGTGTCGACCGCCATCGTGTGCTGGCCGAAGGCCATGTTGAGCACGACGTTGGCGGTCTTGCGCCCGACCCCCGGCAGCTTGACCAGTTGCTCGCGGTCGTCGGGCACCTCGCCGCCATGGTCGGCGATCAGCGCCTGCGACAGCGCAATGACGTTCCTGGCCTTGTTGCGCCAGAGCCCGATCGTGCGGATGTAGTCGCCGACCTTTGCCTCGCCCAGCACCAGCATCTTCTGCGGCGTATCGGCGACCTTGAACAGCGCCCGCGTCGCCTTGTTGACGCCGGCATCGGTGGCTTGAGCCGAAAGCACGACCGCCACCAGCAGCGTGAAGGCGTTGACATGCTCGAGCTCGCCCTTCGGCTCCGGCCGCTGCACGGAAAAGCGCCGGAAGACCTCATGCACTTCGGCCGCGCTGTAGAGCGACCGTGATCTGACCGGCCTCGGTCGCGGCTTGGCGTTCGAGCCGTCGCGCCGGCCGGGCGGCAACTCCTTGTTGGGCATCGGGGAATTTTTGGGCATCGAGGATTTTTTGGACTTGGGGCTCGCCATACCCTTCCTATAATATCCCGGCATGAGCGACACAAACGCCTCTTTCCAAGCCGACGAGCCCTTCTTCCACGCTTTGCTGACACCGCACCGTTCGCTCGGCCGCACCGGCTTTTTCGTGCTGATGGGCATGCTGCTGTTCGGCTGGCTGGTGACCGGGGCGTTCTTCCTGTCGCGCGGCGCATGGCCGGTGTTCGGTTTCTTCGGCCTCGACGTGCTCGGCGTCTACATCGCCTTCCGCGCCAACTACCGCGCCGCCCGCGCCCGCGAAGAGGTGTCGGTGTCCCGAACCAGCCTCGACATCCGCAAGACGGCGCCGTCAGGCAAATCGGAAGCGCATCGCTTCAATCCGTTCTGGTCGCGCTTCTCGATCGCCCGCCATGCCGAGATCGGCATCACCAGGATGGCGGTGGAGGCTCAAGGGAAGACCGTTTCGATCGGCACCTTCCTCAATCCCGACGACCGCGAAAGCTTTGCCACGGCCTTTTCACGCGCGCTGGCAACCGCCAAGGCGCGCTGACGATCTTCTGCCGCCACCACCTTTTCCGAGTGTTTGCGCTGCCCCTCACCTGCCTGCCGGCATCCTCTCCCCGTATAGTGACGGGGAGAGGGGCGCTCTCATCCACCGGTTTCGCCAATCGCCAATGTTGCAAGAGGGGCGCCGGCGTCGCGGCCAGCCACTTCTCCCCGTCGCTATACGGGGAGAAGTGCCCGGCAGGGCGATGAGGGGCAGCGCCAACGTCCAATAACACAACCCGAAGCGATTTTCTCCGCAAGTTTCGGGTGGTGGCAAAGGGCGGGAAGAACGATATTCGCGGTCAAGGAGATATTGCCATGAACGCCCAGATGACCATGAATACCCGCATGAAACCAACCGCGATCCTTGAGAACGACATCACGCCCGAAGGCAGCGACTATGAGGTGGTCCGCCGCGCCATCGAGAAGATCAGTCTCGACTATCGCGACCAGCCCTCGCTGGAGGTTCTGGCCGAGGAGGTCGGCGAGACCCCGACCGGCCTGCAGAAACTGTTCACCCGCTGGGCCGGTCTGTCGCCCAAGGCCTTCCTGCAGGCGGTAACGCTCGACCATGCGCGCAAGCTGCTCGATTCAGGTATGCCGCTGCTCGAAACCTCGTTCGAGCTTGGCATGTCAGGACCTGGCCGGCTGCACGATCTCTTCGTCACCCACGAAGCGATGTCGCCAGGCGACTACAAGACGCGTGGCGCGGGCCTCACCATCCGCTACGGCTACCACATCTCGCCCTTCGGCATCGCCTTGATCATGGTCACCGACCGTGGGTTGGCCGGTCTCGCCTTCAACGATCCAGGCGGCGAGCGGGCGGCCTTCGCCGACATGTCCAGCCGCTGGCCGAACGCCAACTATGTCGAGGACATGAGCGCCACCGCGCCCTATGCGGCGCGCATCTTCGATCCGACGCTGTGGCGCGCCGACCAGCCGCTGCGCGTGGTGATGATCGGTACCGATTTCCAGCTGCGCGTCTGGGAGGCCCTGTTGCGCATCCCGATGGGCAAGGCCTGCACCTACTCCTCGATCGCCGAAAGGATCGGCGCACCGAACGCCAGTCGGGCGGTGGGTGCGGCGGTCGGCGCCAACCCGATGTCTTTCGTCGTGCCCTGCCATCGCGCGCTTGGCAAATCCGGAGCGCTTACCGGCTATCACTGGGGCCTGACACGCAAGCGCGCCATCCTCGGCTGGGAAGCAGGGCAGGTCGCGTCCTGAAACCTCGATTTTTTATGTTTTTGTTGCACAAAAGCGCAGATAGCAGTATCAATAAGTATTCCTATAATTATTCTCTGACTGTTATCGACGATACAACCGGCGACAACCTGTGGTTTCGCCGGATTTCTTAGTTACGCCGAGGCAATTCTATTTAAGTTTACCCTAAATTAACCACGATAAAGCGAGGATACCTTTGGGTTAGGTCGGACTGTCCGGCTTGATAGGAGGTCTCGATGAAGTTCTTCCGCACCGCCATCGGTGCAGCTGTTCTGGTTACCTGTATCGGCCAGACCGCATCGGCCGCAACCGGAAACGTCCTGTTCAACGGCACCATAACCGCGACCTGCACGCTGACGGTGAATTCCAACGGCACGATGACCGTCAGCACCAACCTTCAGTCGCTGAGCTCCCACAATGCCGGCGGTTCGGCCGGCAGCGTCCAGGTGGACACCACGGGCGGTGTCTCGCTCAGCGTCGATCCGGTCACATCCACCACCGTGCCTGCCTCTGATGTCACGGCCACCACCTGGACGCCGACCTTCGCCTCCACCGGTGCCCACACCATTGCGGAAACCGGCACCACGACCGCGCTTGCCGCGCCCGGCACTTCGACCGTCGCGGTCAATCTCGCCGGCACCAAGGGCGGCAGCAACCGCTTCTCCGCCGGCAACTATCAGGCAACGGTCACGCTTCGCTGCGAATGACACCCTCGCGAAAGGAGCGAGCTTTGACATATGTTCGAATTCTGGCGGCGGCACTGGCTGTCGCCCTCGTTCCCATTGCCGCGTCGGGCCAGTCGATGACGCCGATGCGCGGCGAGGTCAGGTCCTTTACCGACGCCTTCGCCGTGCGGGTCTTCCCGGGCAACCCGTATGACCAGCGCATACGCGTCGAAATCCATGTCTATGACCAGAATTTCCAACCCGTCGATGCCAGGATCACGCCGAACGCCTTCCTGCTGGCTGGCCAGGCATCGCGCCCGGTTCTGGTGGTCGTGCCGTTCGACGGCGCGACCGAGCGTAAAGTGCGTATCTGTACCGAGAGTATCCCCTTTCCAAGCGAGCAGACGCAAATAAGGGCACAGATATGCGGAAAGTTTTTCGGGCATCGCAGGTTCTGACCCTTTCCTTGCTGCCCGTTTGGGCGGTCGTAAATCAGGGGTTTGCCGAGGATATCCTGAACCTGAACCAGAACCAGACGGGTTTCACCCTGCCCGGCGTCACCTTGCCTCAGGGCCAGGACGAGGTTCATGCGTCCGACGGCACGACCTGCCGCTCCGCCGTTTCCGGCAGCGGCGCCTATCTCGACGTCGGCGTCATCAGAGGCAACAGCAACAGCCAGTCGAACAGCGACCTCGCCACTTACGGCCGCGTGGTGGTCCCGATCGGGCGGAAGCCGAAGCGCGTCGATTGCAGCCGCCTCTACGAGCTCGAGGTCGAGCGTCTGCAGCTTGAACTGAAGCTGCTGAAGATGGGCCTTGGCGCCGACGGCCAGACGACGGGGAGCGTGGCTGCCGCCGCTCCCACGGCCGCCACCGCTCCTGCGGCCGCATCAACCGGATGGGCCAACGAAGGCTGGAGCATCAGAACCGGAAACGGCGATGGCAAGAAGAAGAAGAAATAGCCTCGCGCTGCTCACAGTCGCTGCTTTGGCCCTGTCCGACCTTCCGGCGCATGCGGCGATCATCGGCACCTGCACGATCATGATCGGCGCCTCGGGAACGATGACGCCGAACCCGGCGATCAACATATTCGGCTCCAAGCAGGCCGGCGGGTCGAGCGCAGGCGCCACCATCACCGCAAGCTCCCTGCTCTGCTCCATACTCAATTTGCTCGATTGCTTTTCGGTTTCAGCGCCGCCACCTATCGCCTTCACCTCCGCGCCAAGCGGCGGCGACACCAACACTACCTTCGCCACAGTCTTCCGCATCGACGGCTCGGGCACCGACATCCCGGGCAGTTCGCCGCAGCGCCTCACCAACGGCACCCACACCATCCAGGTCGACCTCACCGCCACAAAATCACCGGGTATCTTTCCGGCCGGCAACTATCAGGGCACAGTCACGGTGCGCTGCGAATGAGGCAATGAGCCAAACCACACGCACAAGCATGCTCTGGCAACGGATCGCCTTACGGGTTAGCTTCCCGCGCATTCAGCAGGAGGCATTTCTTGATTATCGTTGTCGGCTCGATCAACCTCGACCTCATCGCCAATGTCGACCGCTTGCCGGCACCTGGCGAGACGGTGCGCGGCTCCAATTTCACGACGGCGCCCGGCGGCAAGGGCGCCAACCAGGCATTGGCTGCCGCGCGCGCCGGCGCCAAGGTCCGAATGGTGGGCGCGGTCGGCAAGGATAGTTTCGCCGCCGAGGCAACCGCATTGCTCAGGGACGGGAAAGTCGATCTGTCCGGCGTCGGAGAGAGCTTCGCCTCGACTGGCACGGCGCTGATCCTGGTCGGCGCCGACGGCGAGAACGTCATCGCCGTGGTGCCGGGCGCCAACGATTCGGTGCTGCCGGCCGACATTGCCAAAGCCCTGCTGAAGAAGAACGATGTCGTGCTTCTCCAGCATGAGATCCCGCTGCAGACCGTCGAGGCCGCGCTCGACGCGACCCGGGCGGCCGGCGCGGTCAGCGTGCTCAACACCGCGCCGTTTCGCGGCGAGGCGTCCGACCTGCTTGCCAAGGCGGACTACGCCGTCGCCAACGAAACCGAATTCGACCTCTATGGCGAGGCGTTGTCGCTCGCCGGCCGCGACCGCCCGGCGCGGATGCGCGACTATGCCGGCAAGACCGGCCGCACCATCGTCGTCACGCTCGGCGGCGACGGCGTGCTGGCCGCGACGCCGGACGATTTCCTGACGGTGCCGGCGCTGAAGATCACCCCGGTCGACACCGTCGGCGCCGGCGACACCTTCTGCGGCTATTTCGGCGCCGGCCTGTCGTCCGGCCTGCCGCTCGAACAGGCGCTCGTCCGCGCCGCCGCCGCCGGCTCGCTTGCTTGCCTGAAGCCCGGCGCCCAGCCGGCGATCCCGCTGGCAAAAGATGTCGACGCCGCCCTGACCGGTGCGCGATGACAGGCCCGCGCCCGGCCACCAAACATGCCTTGCCGGCGGCCGGCGAGATCTGCCGCCTGTCCGCGGTGGAACTGGCTGATCGTATCAGACGCCGGCAGCTTTCCGTGCGCGAGGTGGTCGCGGCCTTCCTCGACCGCATCGAGGCGGTGAACCCGCAGGTCAACGCCATTGTCTCGCTGCGCGAGCGTAGCGACATCCTGGCTGAAGCCGCCACGGCCGACGCCCATCTGGCGGGCGGTGGGGAGGCGGGGACCCTGTTCGGCCTACCGATCGCCATCAAGGACCTTGCGCTGACCAAGGGGCTCAGAACCACCTTCGGCTCGCCGATCTTCGCCGATTTCGTCCCGCAAGAAGATGATTTCTTCGTCGAACGCGTGCGCAAGGCAGGCGCCATCATCATCGGCAAGACCAATGTTCCCGAATTCGGATTGGGTTCGAACACCTACAACAGCGTGTTCGGCTCGACGCTCAATGCCTTCGACCCGGCCCTGACCGCCGGCGGCTCGAGCGGTGGTGCGGCCGTAGCCCTTGCGCTCGACATGCTCCCCGTGGCCGACGGCAGCGATTTCGGCGGCTCGCTGCGCAATCCGGCCGGCTGGAACAATGTCTATGGTTTCCGCCCGTCGCAGGGCCTTGTGCCCGGCGGACCGGACCTTGAGGTCTTTCATGCGCAGATGGGAGTCGACGGACCGATGGGCCGCAACATCAGCGACATGGCGCTTCTGCTCGATGTGCAGGCGGGCTATCATCCACACGCGCCATTGTCCTGGGAGAAACCAGGCTCGTTCCTCGAAGGGCTGGCAACGCCGGCAAGCGGCGGTCGCGTCGCCTGGCTCGGCGATCTCGGCGGTCATCTGCCGCTCGAAGCCGGCATCCTCGATCTGTGCGAAGCAGCCCTCGGCCGGTTCGCGGATGCATCCTTCCTGACCGAACCACTGCTGCCGGATTTCGATTTCGAAGCGCTGTGGCAGGCCTTCGTGACCCTGCGCCAGGCGAGCAGCGGCTCCGCGCTCAAAATCCACTATGACGATCCGCACAAACGCGGCCTGCTGAAGCCGGAAGCCGTCTGGGAGGTGGAGAAAGCCATACGGCTGACGGCGCCGCAGATCCGCGCGGCCTCGGTTGTCCGCACGTCCTGGCATAAGGTGCTGCTATCGCTGTTCGAGCGCTTCGACCTCGTCGCGCTGCCGACCGCGCAGGTCTTTCCCTTCGCGGTCTCCACCCACTGGCCGAACCAGGTGGCCGGGCGCGCCATGGACAGCTATCACCGCTGGATGCAGGTTTCTGCCTTCGCCACGCTGGGCGGCTGTCCGGCACTCAACGTACCGGTCGGCTTCGACGCCAAGGGCAGGGCGATGGGCATGCAATTGATCGGTCCGCCGCGCTCCGACCTTGCCGTGCTGAGAGCGGGAGCGGCCTATGAGGCGACGCTGCCGTGGCAGGCCGGCGCCTCCTGAGGCCAGCCTGGTTCTATCGGTGACAGTTCCGGCGGCTTGCGCCCGCGGCGATCCCATGCATTGATTTGACATGGCCGCGTCGCATAGCGGCATTCTGTCGAGGAAACCCCATGTCGCTGGAACTCTACGCCGCCTATCTGCTTGCCTGTCTCGTCATCATCCTGGTGCCCGGACCGACGGTGACGCTGATCATCGCCAACAGCATCCGCCACGGTTCGCGCGCCGGCCTTGCCAATGTCGCCGGCACGCAGGCTGGGCTTGCCATCATGATCGCCATTGTCGGCATCGGCCTGACCTCGCTGATCGCGGGCATGGGCCACTGGTTCGAATGGGTGAGGCTGATCGGCGCCGCCTATCTGATCTGGATGGGCGTGCAGATGTTCCGCTCGAAGGGCACGCTGAACGCCGACGGGACGGCGCGGAAGCCGCGTGGCGGCTTCTTCCTGCAGGGCCTGCTGGTGGCGCTGAGCAACCCGAAGACGCTGGTGTTCTTCGGCGCCTTCTTCCCGCAATTTATTTCCCCGGAAGGCAACTATGCGCTGCAGATCACGGTCATGGGCCTCACCGCGATGATCTTCGCCGCCGTGTCGGATTCGACCTACGCACTCGCCTCCGCCCGCGCCGGACGCCTGCTGTCGGCCAGCCGGGTCAAGCTGCTGTCGAGGATCAGCGGCAGCTTCCTGGTCGGCGGCGGCCTGTGGCTGGCTTTTTCCAAGGCGAAGTGACGGCGGCCGGTAGCCGGTAGCCGGGCCGCGAACAGTAATCTCTTGGAACAGGGGGCCGATTGAAAGTCGGCCTTCTCTCCACCACATGAATCGGCAAGTGGGGATTCATGCCGGTGTCATGGACTTTTGCTGACGTGAAAAGGAACGCGCCCGGCGTGATCCTGATCATTGCCGTGTTTGCGGCGGTTTTTGCCATGGATCCGCACAAATGGGCGAATGACGCCAGCCCGATCCGCTCGGTCCAGCCAATCAATGCAACGGTCAAAAGTGTCCAATTGGATCACGGCCGTGGCATCTATCTGGTGTCTGTCGAGGATGGCTCGTCTTTTCTTGTCGAAGACGAACGCCCGCATCTGATCGGCGCTCACGCAAACATTGAACTCGTCACGCGCGAGAATGGCTCGACCTTCTACAGGTTCGCAAATTGAACGACCGCCGGTCACGATACCGATGAAACACAGGGTCCCTGCTGTCAGGTGATACGTATGGCCAAGGTTCGGCATTCCCTTGCCTGGATAACCCTGCGGGAGAACCTCAGGGGCATCCTCACCATCCTTGTCGTGGGCGCGTGCGCGCTGGCGATCGGCATCCCGATTGCGAGGCAAAGCAGCCCGATCGTCAATGTCGAGCGCCTGACCGGTACTGTGGTCAACGTTCTCAACGCTCCTGCAAGTCCCGAAGTCGCGATCGGCAGCGGGTTCCGCTATTTGTATGGGATTCGCCTCGATGAAAATGACCGCCTTGTGTTCGTCTATGACGACACGGCGTCGCCGCGAGCCATCGGCTCGAAGGTCTCAATCGAGCGGCAGCATCGCCGCAACGACACCGAAACCTATAGCCTGCTCCGCAAATAGGCGGCCAGGCATCGCCCAGAAGCTCTACGCTTCTGGGCGAACAATATGCATCAATCCATACAGTTCTAAAGCCGCCCCAGCCTCTCCAGAAGCAGCGCGAAAAACGCGTCGTGGTCGATGTCACGCATCACCATGGCGTTCTGCGGCCGCTTGGTCACGCCCCACCAATCGATAACGGTCATGCCCATGGTGAGCTCGGACGAGGTTTCGACCGTCACATTGCAGTTGCGGCCCTCGAACAGCTCCGGCTTCAGCAGATAGGCGATGACGCAGGGGTCATGCAGCGGTCCGCCGTCGGTGCCGTATTTCTCCTCGTCGAAACGCTCGAAGAACTCCAGCATCTCCGCCGTCGCCGTGCCGACCCTGGTTCCGAGTTTGCGGAAGGCCTGCGTGCGCTTGGCGGTGGTCAGCGCCTTGTGGGTGACGTCGAGCGGCATCATGACGATCGGAATGCCGGCTTTGAACACGATATCGGCGGCATGCGGGTCGACATAGATGTTGAATTCGGCGGTCGGGGTGACATTGCCGCCCTCGAAGAAGCCGCCGCCCATCAATACGATCTCCTTGATGCGAGGCGCGATCCTCGGCTCGCGAATCAGCGCCAGCGCGACGTTGGTGAGCGGCCCGAGCGCGCAAAGCGTGATCGTGCCGCTCGGCTCGTTCATCAGCGTCTCGACGATGAAATCGACCCCATACTGGTCCTGCAGCTTCATCGTCGGGTCGGGCAACTGCGGCCCGTTGAGGCCGGTCTTGCCATGCACTTCCTCGGCGGTGACCAGTTCGCGTGCCAGCGGCCGGATGGCGCCGGCATAGACCTTGATATCGGGCCGTCCGGCCAGCTCGCAGATCTTGCGTGCATTCTTTTCGGTAAGGTTCAACGGCACGTTGCCGGCAACAGCTGATATGCCGACGATGTCCAGTTCGGCGCTGCCGAGCGCCAGCAATATGGCGACGGCATCATCCTGGCCGGGATCCGTGTCGATGATGATCTTGCGGGTATGGGGCATTTCAATTCCTTGTCTGGGGAGTCTTTTTGGGCGGGGTTTTTTGATGGCTTGAACTTGGCCAGGGGGCAGACCATATCAAGACCATCGGGAAAAATGCCATCTGGGTTTTTCCAGTTTATGTCGCTCTTGAGAGGACACTGTAACATGAGCCGAATGACGCCCTTTTCGAGTCCGCTTCTCCTGGGGTTCGACTCCATGGAAAAGACGCTCGAACGCCTGGCGAAGTCCGGCGACAGCTACCCCCCGTACAACATCGAGCGCCTCAGCGGTGCTGACGGCAATGCCGAAAGGCTGCGCATCACGCTTGCCGTCGCAGGCTTCGCCGAAAGCGATCTCGATGTCACCACGGAGGAGAACCAGCTCATCGTGCGCGGCCGTCAAAATGACGACACCGAGCGCGAATTCCTCCACCGCGGCATCGCCGCGCGCCAGTTCCAGCGGTGTTTCGTGCTGGCCGACGGCATGCGGGTGATTGCGGCGGAGCTGAAGAACGGCCTGCTGTCGATCGATCTCGACCGCCCGGAGGCCGAGCGGCTGGTACGGAAAATAAACATATCGGTGAAAGACTGATCCTCACCGATGGCTCTCATGCGAGGCGGCCTTGAGCGGCGTCCTCGCGCCAAGGAGGCTTGAAATGACCAGAACTGCCGAAAATCTCACCATGTCCAGCGGCGAATTCGCCCATCTCGGCGAAGGTACGGTCGCCTATCTGAGGAAAGTGTCGAGCGACGATCTGCGCGGGCGCTTCCCCGGCCTCGGCGAAATCGCGCCCGGCATGGAGCTGTGGGCGCTGTTTGCCGCCAACGGCCAGCCGATCCTGCTTTCGGATGCCCGTGACCGGGCTCTGGCGGGCGCGCTTGAGAACGACCTGACCACCGTCGCTATCCACTAAAGCGACTGCTGGCCACTGAAATGGACAGGGCCGCCCGCGGCGGCCCTTGGAAGATTTATCCCAAAGAAACTTCAGGCCGCGTGCGAGGCCTGTGTGTCCGACAAAAGCGCATGGATCGCGACCGCATCGCGCGTGCCCCTGATCTTGGCCACCGTGTCGGCATCGCGCAGCACGCGCGCGATGCGCGACAACGCCTTGAGGTGGTCGGCGCCCGCACCTTCCGGCGCCAAGAGCAGGAACACCAGATCGACCGGCTGATCGTCCAGCGCCTCGAAATCGACCGGTGTCTCCAACCGGGCAAAGACGCCCGCAATGCGCTTCACCCCGGCCAGCTTGCCATGCGGAATGGCAATGCCGTTGCCGACGCCGGTGGAACCCAACCGCTCGCGCTGCAGGATGGTGTCGAACACCTCCCGCTCCGGAATGCCGGAAATCGCCGCCGCCCTTTCGGACAGCAATTGCAGCAGCTGCTTCTTTGAGTTCGCCTTCAACGCCGGCATGATCGCCGGAACGTTGATCAGATCGCTCAGATCCATGCTTGAAATTCCCTTGTTCGCCCGCCGCCCGCCAGTCCTCGCCCCCTCGCGCGGCTGGCTTCTTATCCCTGTGCGACTTTGGTCGTGGACGGATCGATCCAGCCGATGTTCCCATCCGGCCGGCGATAGACGATGTTGAGATGATCGTTCCCGGCATTGCGGAAGACGAAAACCGGGCTGTCCTTGGTGTCGAGCTCGATGACGGCCGACGCCACCGACATGGTGCGCAGCGTCATGGTCGATTCGGCGACGATGGCCGGCGCGAAATTGTCCGGTATCTCCTCGTCGTCGTCGGCAAGCGGGGCCATCACCGTATAAGCGATGTCGGTGGGTTCGCCGTTTCCATTGCCGGAATTGTGTGACTTCAGCCGGCGCTTGTAGCGCCGAAGCCGCGTCTCCAGGCGGTCTGCCGCGGCCTCGAAGGCCAGCGTTGGATCCTGGGCGTCGCCGGTCGCCTGCAGCGATGCGCCGGAATCGAGCCGGATCATGCAGTCGGCGGAATAGCGCGACCCTGATTTGATGACCGTGACATGCCCTGAGAAACCGCGGTCGAAATATTTTCCGATCGCCTCGCCGACACGGTCGTTGATGCGCGTACGAAACGCATCGCCGATATCCATGTGTTTTCCCGATATGCGCAGTTTCATCTGAAAACTGACCTTCCCTGCTCAGGCTTCAAACTGCCCCGAGTTTATACTCGTGGTCCGTGCGCACAAGCTTTGCGGCGGCACTCCCGCTGTTTTTAAATCCGGACTTTCCGATTGATCACAAGCCGCCTTCTTGGCCGTCCCGTGGCCTTCACCGTGACGGACCATTCGCATGCGGGCTTCGAGCCCGTCTCATGCGGGCGGGCTTCTAGCCACTTCATTGCGGCTTGTCAATGAAGCACGAAAACTGTGGAAATCCGGCCCGTCTCGCAGGGCCCATTTGGGACCGTATCAACGCCCGACGCTGGCCAGGGCCCGTTTTTCGCGCCGCCGCTGCACCGACGAGGGAATGTTCATGCCTTCCCGGTACTTGGCGACGGTGCGCCGGGCGATGTCGACGCCGCTTTCTCTCAGCATATCGACAATGGCGTCGTCGGAAAGCACATCGACGGGCTTTTCCTCGTCGATCAGCTGCTTGATGCGGTCGCGCACCGCTTCCGAGGAATGAGCATCGCCGCCTCCCGCCGAAGCGATCGAGGCGGTGAAGAAATAACGCAACTCGAACACGCCGCGCGGCGTCAGCATGTATTTGTTCGCCGTGACCCGGCTGACGGTCGATTCGTGCATGCCGATGGCATCGGCCACCGTGCGCAAATTGAGCGGCTTCAACTGACGCACGCCATGGACCAGAAACGCGTCCTGCTGGCGCACGATTTCCGACGCCACTTTGAGGATGGTCTTCGCCCGCTGGTCAAGGCTGCGCGTCAGCCAGTTGGCGTTCTGCAGGCACTCGGCCAGGAAGTCCTTTTCCGTCTGGTTTTTCGCGTGGCCGGAAACCCGCGCGAAATAGATATGGTCGACCAGCACGCGCGGCAGCGTCTCGGCATTGAGCTCTACCGTCCAGCTGCCATCATTGGCCGCCCGCACCTCGACGTCGGCGACGATCGCGTCACTGGCGCCGCCCAGGAATGCCGTGCCGGGCCGCGGGTCGAGCGCCCGGATTTCGGCCAGCATGTCGAGAAGATCCTCCTCGTCGACACCGCAGATGCGTTTCAGCGTCTGGAAATCGCGCCGCGCCAACAGCTCCAGATTGGCGACCAGCGCCTTCATCGCCGGATCGAGCCGGTCACGCACGGCTAGCTGCAGCGACAGGCATTCCGCAAGGTCGCGGGCAAACAGGCCGGCGGGCTCGAATGTCTGGCAAACGTCAAGCACCTTGGCCACCGCCGCCGCGTTCGCGCCGAGACGGACGGCGATTTCGGCGGTGTCGGCGCGCAGGTAGCCGGCCTCGTCGAGGCCGTCGGCAAGCTCGCCGGCGATCAGCCGCGCCGCCGGATCGGCGAAGGCAAGGGCGATCTGCTCGCCGACATGTTCGCGCAGCGTGATTGCCGTGGCCGCCATGTCGCCGACGTCGAAGCCCTCGGACGACGATCCGCCGGCGTTGCCGCCGGAGGCCGATTTCCATTGCGCCGTAAGGTCGGGCCCGAGCCGTTCGCTGGTGCCGGGATCGTCCGGAAAAAGGTTCTCCAGCGAGGAGTCGAGCTTGTCCGAGATCGCCTCGGCGCTCCATTGCGTCTCGGCTTCGAACCAGTCCCCGTCTGAAGCGGGCTCAGGCGCGGCGTCGTTCTTCTGCGCCTGGTCGCTCGCCGCATCGTCCTGCGGCTCGGCGCGCTCAAGCAGCGGATTGCGTTCGATCTCGTCGTCGATGAAGCGGTCCAGCTCGATGTGAGTAAGCTGCAGCAGCCGAATCGACTGCATCAGCTGCGGCGTCATCACCAGCGACTGGGACTGTCGTAGCTGTAGCTTTGCCGCCAGAGCCATGGTTCGGTTTCAAACGCCTTCTCTACCCACTGGGAAGTCTACGCATCGGAACAGCCGGAACAGATTTTCCGACCGGGCATAGAGACTGGCCCGGCTTTTGCTTGTCAAGCGAAACGCTAGCAAGAGTCGCTTACCGGAGCGTTATCCGGACGAAAGATAGCAAAAAACAACCGGGAATTGCCCCAAATTCACTGCGGGGAAACGTATTTTACGCTCAGAGCGTAAAACCCTCGCCGAGATAGAGACGCCGCACATCCGCATTGGCGACCACCTCGTCGGCGCGGCCATGCGTCAGCACCTGGCCGGCATGGATGATGTAGGCGCGGTCGATGAGGCCGAGCGTCTCGCGCACATTGTGGTCGGTGATCAGCACACCGATGCCGCGCGCCGTCAAATGGCGCACAAGCTGCTGGATGTCGGCGACGGCAATCGGGTCGATGCCGGCGAAAGGCTCGTCGAGCAGCATGTAGGCCGGGCGCGTCGCCAGGGCGCGGGCGATCTCGAGGCGACGCCGTTCGCCGCCGGAAAGCGAGAGCGACGGCGCCTTGCGCAGATGGCTGATGTGGAACTCCTCGAGCAGTTCGTCGAGGCTGCGTTCGCGCTCCTTGCGGCTCTTCTCGACCACTTCGAGTACGGCGCGGATGTTCTGTTCGACGCTCAGACCACGGAAGATCGATGCTTCCTGCGGAAGGTAGCCGATGCCGAGCCGGGCACGGCGATACATCGGCATCGAGGTGACGTCGAAGCCGTCGATCTCGATCGTGCCTTCATCCACCGGCACCAGGCCGGTGACCATGTAGAAACAGGTGGTCTTGCCGGCGCCGTTGGGGCCGAGCAGCCCGACCGCCTCGCCGGCGCGCACGCCGATGGTCACGCCGCTGACGACCTTGCGGCCCTTGTAGCTCTTGGTCAGGCCCTTGGCGATCAAGGTGCCCTTGAACTTCGCGGAATCGACGTTGGCCGTGGCCGGTGTCCCCAATTTGCCGGCGGCCCGCCCCGGAAGGCGGGCCAGCAGCGACGCTACGCCGGCCATTAGTTCTTCGGCGCTCCCTGCTTCGGTGGCGGTGTCATCGACATGATGACGCGCCCGCCGCAGCCGTCGACATTGGCAAGGCCGGTCTTCATCTGCACGGTGAGCTTGCAGCCCTTCAGCACGTTGGGGCCTTGCGACAGCACCACTTCCTTGCCGGACAGAACGAGCACCTGCGTCTTCATGTCGAAAGTGCCGTTGTCGCCGGTGGCGATCTGGTCATCCGACTTCATATAGACTTTGTTCTCGACTACCAGATGGTCGATGTTGGCCGAGCCGGTCATCGCCGAGGCTCCTGCGGCCGCGCCCTTTGCGGCATTGGGATCCTTGACATAGTACACCGTCATCTTGCCGGCCTTGAGCATGGTCGGCCCCTGCGTGACGGTAACGTTGCCGCTGAACACGGCGACACTATCCGCCTGGCGGACTTCCAGCTTGTCGCTCTCGATCTGGATCGGCTGGTCGCCCGACAGTTTGAGGCCGGACTGACTGGTCGCGCCGGACTGGGCAAGCGAAGGCACCAGGCCGAGCAGCAGCAGCGCCGATGCCGCGCCCACAAGCCGTGCCGAACTACTGGGACGCATTCGATTCTCCGCTCTTTGCCTCCGCCGCCTTCAGGCTGGCGGCGTCGATGTTGACGCGCACTCTGTTTTCGAAAACCAGAACCTTGCCATTGTCCTGGATCGACATCGTGTCCGCCGTGATCCGCGAGCCGCCGCGGCTGACATCGACCGGATCATTCGTCTTCATAGTGCCTTTGCCCATGTCGAGGAAGATGGATTTGAGCTTGGCCTCGATGCCATCGGTTGTCGTCACCGTGATGTCGCTGGTCAGGTTCATCGTGTTACCGGCGCGATCGTAGATGCCGCGCGTCGCGTTGACGGTCGCCACGTTGTCGGGCGCCAGCGGCAATTTGGCATTGATGCCTTCCAGATCGATGATGCCTTGTTTGCCGACGTCCTGGATGGCCCGCAGCGCCGTCAGCGAATAGGGCAGCTTCTGCTTGGTGAAGCCGTTGAGCTTGGGATTGGCCATCACCAGCTTGCCGTCGGAGAAGGCGCTGCCGTCGGCCTGCACCGAGATCGACTCGGGCGCGGCGAGATAGGAGTAGACCGGAAAGGCAACGGCGATGATGGCTGCAAGCAGCGGTACCGCGAATTTTAGCACCCGCACCCGGCGCGAATGCCGCTGCGCGAGGTCGAAGGCGTCACCACGCGTGCCGGCTGGCGCCGCAGGCGCCAAAGCCGTCTCGGCATTGGTCTGTTCGTTCGATCGCGCTAGCATGACTATTTTCTAATAAACCCTTGCCCGCCAAACCACCGCCTATAGGTGGGATGCCGGTCCCCGCAAGCAAGCACAAGCCGAGGAAAACCGCAAAAATATGACGGCCGCTGTCTTACAAACGGAAATGAAGGCGACACAATTTCCGCACTTCATAGCAGATACGGACACGCAGCGTTAATTTTTCGTGAAACGCTGCTTCGCAGCCGCAGACAATCTTGTGTCCTGCGCAAACCGCAGGAAACGGTAGCCGGGCGTTGGCGCTTGCTTTAAAAGCATCTCTTCCCACCGACCGCGAGGCTGACCATGGCACTGAGAGCCGACGACCTGATCGACCGCCGCCGTTTGCGCCGCAAGCTGACATTCTGGCGCGTTGCCGCGCTCGGCGTCGCGGCGGCCGCACTGATCGCGCTGTCGGCGTGGGTCTACAGCGACGACTTCACCGGTTCGGCGGTCGACCACATCGCCAAGGTCAGGATCGAAGGCACCATCACCGAGGACGAGGATCTGATCAAACGGCTGGAAACCATCCGCCAGTCCGCGAAGGTGAAAGGCGTCATCCTGTCGATCGATTCCCCCGGCGGCACCACGGTCGGCGGCGAATCGATCTTCGAAGAGGTGCGCAAGCTCGCCGCCGACAAGCCCGTGGTGGCGGAGGTCGGCACGCTCGCCGCATCCGCCGGCTACATGATCGCAAGTGCCGCCGACCACATCGTCGCCCGCAAATCCTCCATCGTCGGTTCGATCGGCGTGCTGATCCAATATCCCGACGTCAGCGGCTTGATGGACAAGCTCGGCATCAAGCTGGAGGAAGTGAAGTCCTCGCCGCTGAAGGCCTCGCCCTCGCCCTTCAAGCCGACCAATGACGACGAGCGCGCCATGGTCCGCAAGCTCATCCTCGACAGCTACGACTGGTTCGTCGGCATCGTCGCCGAACGGCGCAAGATGACCCGCGAGCAGGCGCTGGCACTTGCCGACGGCTCGATCTTCACCGGCCGCCAGGCGCTTGCCAACCACCTGATCGACGCCGTCGGCGGCGAAACCGAGGCGATCGACTGGCTGGCGACCAAGGGCGTCGACGCCAAGCTCAAGGTGGTGGAATGGAAGGACACGCAAGGGCGTGGCAGTTTCCTGTTCTCCAAGACAATGGCCAGGACGATTGCCGGCGCGCTCGGCCTTCCCGACGCCGGCGGTGACGTGATCCACGAAATTGGAGCGGATCGCTTGTTTCTTGACGGTCTCGTTTCGGTCTGGCACCCTTGACGGGCCGTTTGGGACGGATGAAAAAGCAAATAAAATCATCCTCATAATTTGACCGCAGTGCTTTCACGGGGACCGTTCTCATGATCAAATCCGAACTTGTGCAGATCATTGCCACGCGCAATCCGCATCTTTTCCTGCGCGACGTCGAAAACATCGTCGGCGCCATTTTCGACGAGATCACCGACGCCCTTGCCGAAGGCAACCGGGTCGAACTGCGCGGTTTCGGCGCTTTTTCGGTGAAAAACCGCCCCGCCCGCACCGGCCGCAACCCACGCACCGGCGAATCCGTCGAGGTCGAGGAGAAGTGGGTGCCGTTCTTCAAGACCGGCAAGGAGTTGCGTGAAAGGCTGAACGGCGGCAAATAGGCGCCGCGCGGGGTCAACCCGGCCTTTCGACAGGAAACCTTATGTTCAATCGCTTCATGCTCATCGTGGTCTTCGTGCCGCTGGCCGTCATCCTGATCGCGCTGGCCGTCGCCAACCGCGAACTGGTCGCCTTCACGCTGGATCCGTTCAATCCCGGCAACCCGGCGCTGACGCTCACGCTGCCCCTCTTCATCTTTCTGTTCCTGGCTCTCGCCGTCGGCATGGTCGTCGGCAGCCTGGCGACTTGGGTTAAGCAGGGCCGCTACCGCAAGCTGGCGCGCCAGCGCGGGGTCGAGGCCGAGAACCTGCGCCAGGCGGTCAGCCGCGCCCCTGCGCCGCCGCAAGGGCCGGCCCAGGGGACAGCTTTGCCGAAGCCGACGGCCTGAAGCACGGTTTGGTGCCTTTCGCTCCACGGAGTTTTTCATGCTGACCATTTCGGCCGCCGAGGTCGACCATGCCCTGAGCTTCAAGGGACTGGTCGAGACGTTGCGCAGTGCCTTTCGCGACGGCGCCGTGCAGCCGGTCCGTCACCATCACACCATCGAACGGCCCGATGGTGCGGCCTCTACGTTGCTGCTGATGCCGGCCTGGACCGATTTCAACGCTGCCGGCACCTCGGCGGGCGGCCATATCGGCGTCAAGATCGTCACCGTATCGCCCGACAACAATGCCATCGGCAAACCCGCGGTGATGGGGCTTTATCTCCTGCTCGATGGCGCGACCGGCGAGCCCGAGGCCATGATCGACGGCCAGCGGCTGACGCAGTGGCGCACCGCCTGCGCCTCGGCGCTGGCCGCGTCCTACCTCGCCCGCGAGGATGCCTCGCGGCTACTGGTGGTCGGCGCCGGCGCGCTGTCGCCGTTCCTCGCCAAGGCGCACTCGGCGGTGCGGCCGATCAAGACCATCCGCATCTGGAACCGCACGCCGGCCAATGCCGAAAAGGTCGCGGCTGAATTGCGCGCGGAGGGTTTCCCGGCCAGCGCCGCCGGCGATCTCGACGCCGAACTCGGCGAGGCCGACATTGTCTCGTCGGCGACCATCACGACGGCGCCGCTGATCAGGGGCGCACTGCTGAAACCAGGCGCACATGTCGACCTGGTCGGCGGCTTCACGCCGACGATGCGCGAAAGCGACGACGACGCCATTCAGCGCGCCCGCGTCTATGTCGACACCCGCGCCGGCGCCACCAAGGAAGCCGGCGATATCGTCCAGCCGCTGGCCTCCGGCGTGCTGAAACCGGAAGCCATCGTCGCCGATCTGCATGAACTGGCCCGCGGTGAAAAGCAGGGCCGGCAGAGCGTCGACGAGATCACGCTATTCAAATCGGTCGGCGCAGCCCTCGAGGATCTCGCCGCCGGCATCGCGGTCTACAAAGCGCTCAAGGATTAGGCAGTGGGCAATAGGCAATAGGCGAACACCAACCCTACTGCCTACTGGCCTATCTCGTTCAGCCAATAGACCCGCAACCGGTGATTGTCGGGGTCGAGCGCGACGAAGGTGCGGCCGAAATCCATGTCGGTCGGCCTTTGCAGGATGTTCAGGCCGCGCCCGGCCCAGTTCTCATGGGCGGCGTCGACCGCATCAGGCGTATGCAGCGCAAAGACCAGCTCGGCGCCGCCACCCGCCGCCGCGGCCGCCGGCTCCACCGTGTGGCGCGACCACAGGCCAAGCTTGAAGCCGCCGTCGAGCACGAACAGCACGAAGGTCGGCGACGCCTCGACCGGCTGGCGTCCGAGCAACGCGCCATAGAAGGCGCCACTCCGCTCCGGGCTGTCGACATAGAGGATGACGAAATTGGGGGTGTTCATGTCTGCTCTCCAAAGTGTTTCGATTGGAGGAGCATAGGCAGTCCCACTGTCAGATTCTGGCAGCAGCCGATTGGAAGAACACGAAAAGTTCGGACGGGATCAGCCGCCAGGCGGGGACCGCGGCGTATCCAGCGTCGTTCGCCATTCCCTGAGCAAGGCCTGCCGCCGGCGCGGGTAGCGGACATCGGTGGCGTTGAGTCCGGAGATGCGATCGGCGCGAAAATGACGAAAATCCTGCCGCGCCTCGCACCAGGCCACCACGACCCGCACCTTGTCGAAGAAGCCGAGTGCAAACGGCCAGACCATGCGCTCGGAGGCCGCACCGCCGGCGTCACGGTAGAGGAAGCCGAGCTTGCGCTCATTGCGGATGGCCTGCCGCACCAGGCTGAGATCTATGCCTTCGACGGCGCCAGCGGCCGGTCCGACCAGCAGCGTGCTGGCATCGAGTTCCTCGCGCAGATCGTCCGGCAGCACCGCGGCGATCTTGGCCAGCGCGTCTGTGGCGGCGGCCGACAGCCGCGAATCCGGCTGCTTGGCCACCCAGCGCGAGCCGAGCACGATGGCCTCGATCTCTTCATCGGTGAACATCAGCGGCGGCAGCATGAAGCCGGGCCTGAGCACATAGCCAAGCCCCGCCTCGCCCTCGATTGGCGCGCCCTGACCCTGCAGCGTCGCGATGTCGCGGTAGAGCGTGCGGATCGAGATGCCCATCTCGCCGGCAAGCGTGCGCCCGCTCACTGGCCGGCGATGCCGGCGCAGGAGCTGGATCAGGTCGAGCAGGCGTGCGGAGCGGGACATGATCCCAGATTTGCCTGCTTCCTCGAGCGAGGTCCATCGCATCGCCGGACCATTTTGTTGCGAAGCCGGTGGCCCTATGTCAAAAGCGGCCTGCCGTTCCGGAGACCTTTCTTGAAATCCTTTCGCGACCGAAACCGCGACAACCGCCCGCGCCAGCCTGCGAGATCCGGGACGGAGCAGTCACGCCCACGCGACGGCGGTCATCCGGTCAAGCCGGCGCCAAAGCCTGACGAAAGAAACGAGATACGAGCGCAGGACCGGTCCGAACCGAAGCCCACACCGCGCATCCTTGCCCGCCGCGACGGCGTCTTGCCCGCCGAACGGCTGCCGCTGATCCTCGAAGTTGCGCCCAATACCGATTATGCGCTGCTCGACAGCGGCGCCGGCCAAAAACTCGAGCAATATGGCCCCTATCGCATCGTGCGGCCCGAGGGCCAGGCGATCTGGCAGAAAGCGCTGCCCGCGAAGGACTGGGACCGTGCCGACGCCATCTTCACCGGCGATACCGACGAGGAAGGCATCGGCCGCTGGCGCTTCCCGCGGACGCCGCTCGGCGAGACCTGGCCGATGAAGCATGACGGCATCGACTATCTCGGCCGCTTCACCTCGTTTCGCCATGTCGGCGTCTTTCCCGAGCAGGCTTCGCACTGGGATCATATGGCCGGCCTGATCGCGGCGGCGAAGCGGCCGGTCAAGGTGCTGAACCTGTTCGGCTACACCGGGCTTGCCTCCCTGGTGGCGGCCCGCGCCGGGGCCGAGGTCACCCATGTCGATGCCTCCAAGAAGGCGATCGGCTGGGCGCGCGAGAACCAGGAGATGGCCGGGCTGGGCAACAAGCCGATCCGCTGGATCGTCGACGACGCAGTGAAGTTCGCCGAGCGCGAGGAGCGCCGCGGCAGCCGCTACGACATCGTCCTGTTCGACCCGCCCGCCTATGGCCGCGGGCCCAAGGGCGAGGTCTGGCAATTGTTCGAGGATCTGCCTGGGTTGACCGATCTCTGCCGCGCGATCCTGACGCCCAGACCGCTGGCCGTGGTGCTGACCGCCTATTCGATCCGCGCCTCCTTCTTCGCGATCCATGCCTTGATGCGCGACACTTTTGCCGGCATGGGCGGCACGGTGGAGTCGGGCGAATTGATCATCCGCGAGAAATCCGCCGGCCGGGCGCTGTCGACCTCGCTGTTTTCGCGCTGGGTGGCCTGAATGAGCGAGCGGCACGCAGGCGCGCCAGGGCAGGTCAAGGAAGTCACCAGCCTCGCCAATCCGCTGGTCAAGGACATCAAAGCGCTCGCCTTGAAGAAATTCCGCGACCAGCAGAATGCCTTCATGGCCGAGGGCCTCAAGCTGGTCATCGACGCGCTCGACCTCGGCTGGTCGATCAAGACGCTGATCTTCGCCAAGGCAGGGCGCGGCAATGCGGTGGTCGAAAAGGTCGCGGCGCGCACCGTCGCCGCCGGCGGCACCGTGCTCGAAGTTTCCGAAAAGGTGCTGACGGCGATTACCCGCCGCGACAATCCGCAAATGGTGGTCGGCGTCTTTGCCCAGAAACTCCTGCCGCTGAAGGACATCCGCGCCAGGGACGGCGATGTCTGGGTGGCGCTCGACCGGGTGCGCGACCCCGGTAATCTCGGCACCGTCATCCGCACCGTCGATGCCGTCGGCGCCAAGGGCGTCATCCTGGTCGGCGAAACCACCGATCCGTTCTCCGTCGAGACGGTGCGCGCTACCATGGGCTCGATCTTCGCCGTGCCTGTGGCCAAGGCGACGCCCGAAGCCTTCCTGGCCTGGCGAAAGAGCTTTTCCGGCCTCGTCGCCGGAACGCATCTGAAGGGCGCGGTCGACTACCGCTCGGTCGATTTCTCCAGGAGCCCGGTGCTGCTGTTGATGGGTAACGAGCAGCAGGGCCTGCCCGACAGCCTGGCCGAAAGCTGCGACCGGTTGCTCAGGATCCCGCAGGCCGGCCGCGCCGATTCGCTCAACCTCGCAGTGGCGACAGGCGTCATGCTGTTCGAGATCCGGCGCGGCGCGCTGAAGCTTGGGCCGGAGAACACCAAATCGTGAAGTCATGGTCCCCCTATGCCGTGCTGGTCGTCGTCGCCATCGGTCTCGACCAGTGGATAAAACAACTGGTCGAGACCGGCCTCGCCTTTCAGGAGAAGGTCGACCTGGTACCGTTCCTGGCGCTCTTTCGCACCTACAACACCGGTATCGCCTTCTCGATGTTCTCGTCCTTCGGCGACACCGGCCTGGTGGTCATTGCCGCCCTCGTCGTCGCCTTCGTGCTCTATCTCGCGACGCGCACGCCGGCCGGCCATGTCCTTTCGCGCACCGGCTTTGCCCTGATCATCGGCGGCGCGCTCGGCAATCTGATCGACCGCGCCGTCTATGGCCACGTCATCGACTACATATTGTTCCACACGCCGGTGTGGTCCTTCGCCGTCTTCAACCTCGCCGACGCCTTCATCTCGGTCGGCGCGGCACTGGTCGTCTTCGACGAACTGATCGGCTGGCGGCGCGAAGCCGAGCCCCAGGGGCCGGACGCCTGAACGCCCGACTCGCTTGAAAGATTGACCTCGCCGGGCCGTCGCCGCACAGTCCGCGCATCGCAATTCCGAGGAGAAAAAAGTGTCCGAAACCTTCAAAGCCATCCTCGTTTCGCGCGACGCAGAGAAAAAGCAGTCGGTGGCGGTGACCGACCTGACCGAGACCGAGCTGATGGAAGGCGACGTCACCGTCGCGGTCGAAGCGACGACGGTCAACTTCAAGGATGGGCTGGCCATCACCGGCAAGGCGCCGGTCATCCGCCGCTGGCCGCTGGTGCCGGGCATCGATTTCGCCGGCACCGTCGTCTCCTCGTCCCATGCCGACTGGCGCAAGGGCGACAAGGTCATCCTGAACGGCTGGGGCGTCGGCGAGACGCATTTCGGCGCCTACGCCGGTCGCGCCCGCGTCAACGGCGACTGGCTGGTGCCGCTGCCTGAGGGCATGAGCCCGCATGATGCGATGGCGGTCGGCACGGCAGGCTATACCGCCATGCTTTGCGTCATCGCGCTCGAAAGGCACGGCATCGTGCCCGATCGCGGCCCGGTGGTGGTGACGGGTGCTGCCGGCGGCGTCGGCTCGGTCGCGGTCTCGCTCCTGTCCAGCCTCGGCTACCATGTCATCGCCTCGACCGGCCGCAATGCCGAAAGCCCCTATCTGATCGATCTCGGGGCTGCCGAAGTGATCTCGCGCGACGAGCTTGCCCAGCCGGCAAAGCCGCTGGCCAAGGAGCGCTGGGCCGGCGGCGTCGACGCGGTCGGCAGCCACACGCTGGCCAATGTTCTGTCGATGACGTCCTATGGCGGCGCGGTTGCCGCCTGCGGGCTGGCCGGCGGCATGGACCTGCCGGCGAGCGTCGCACCCTTCATCCTGCGCGGCGTCTCATTGCTCGGCATCGATTCGGTCATGGCGCCTAAGCCGGTCCGACTCGAGGCATGGCGCCGTATCGGCACCGATCTCGACCATAAGAAGCTCGCCACGCTGTCCACGACCATCGGTTTCGACGGTATTGTCGCGGCCGCGCGCGACATCGTCGACGGCAAGATCAGGGGCCGCGTCGTGGTCGATATGCAGCGCTGACAAGGCAAATCGGCGCGACCGCTAAAATTCGAATGATCCGCCGCAATCTTCCATAATCTCTCTATGGCAAGGCTTTCCGCATGATCGCGGAATCCGGCATCAGAGCTCCGGGCAGTGCCGAAGGCGTCGACGGGCCAGGCCCCGAGGCGCCAAAGCGGCTGCTTGTCGCACCGCCGCCGCTGGCACCCGCATCGCCGCCGGCCAACCCCGAAGGCCTACCCTTCCTGACCATCGTCGCCACCGCCGTGTTGGCTGGACTGGCTCACCTGACCGGCGCACCGATCTTCGTCACCATCGGTTTGCTGGCGACCGGCCTGGCCGGTCTCGGCATGCACCTGCGAGCCAAGCGCAATGAACGCCGCACGGCGGCCCTGCTCGACGAGACCGCCGCCCGCAGCCGCGCCGAGATCGAGACGCTGGCCGACCGCATGTGGGAGATGCAGGAGAGCGAGGAGCGCTTCCGCGGGCTGATCGACGCACTCGGCGATCTCGTTGTCCATCGCGATCGCGACGGCAACATCGTCTATGCCAACAAGGTTTTCGCCGATCTCGTCGAGATCGACCAGCGCCACCTTGCCGGCAAGACCTTGTCCGAGCTTGGCATCGATGTCGGCATCGTTCCCGACGCCGCCTTCTCGGATCACGACTGCCTGAGTTCCACCGACGTCGCAATTCGCACGCCGAGTGGCCCGCGCTGGTTTTCATGGATCGAGCTGTCGGTACGCGACAAGGACAACGGCGCCGTCTCGCATCGCGCGATCGCCCGCGACATCACCGCACGCAAGCGCGCCGAATCCTCGCTGATCACCGCCCGCGAGCGGGCCGAATATGCCAGCCAGGCGAAGTCGCGCTTCCTGGCCACCGTCAGTCATGAGATCCGCACGCCGATGAACGGCATCATGGGCATGGCCAAGCTCCTGGTCGACACCGACCTGTCGCCCGAGCAGCGGACCTATGTCGGCGCCGTCTCGACCTCGGCCAGCGCCCTGCTGGCGCTGATCGAGGACCTGCTCGACTATTCCAAGATCGAGGCCGGCCGTTTCGACCCGGAACCGCAGCCGACATCGCTGCGCGAGATCGCCGACAACATCATCGAACTCATGGCGGCGCGCGCCTTCGGCAAGAACATCGGGCTTGGCTGCCATGTCGAGCTCGACGTGCCGCAGATGATCACCGCCGATCCCGGCCGGGTACGCCAGGTGCTGCTCAACCTCATCGGCAACGCCATCAAGTTCACCGACACCGGCGGCGTGCTGGTGAGCGTAGCGCGGGCGCGCACCGAGACCACCGACCGTATCTGTTTCACCGTCACCGACACAGGTCCCGGCCTGCGCGAGGAGGACATGGAACGTATCTTCGAGGAGTTCGAGCAGTCCGACGGCACCTCGACCCGGGTGCATGGCGGCGCCGGCCTCGGCCTCGCCATCTCAAGGCGCCTGGCCAAAGCCATGGGTGGCTCGATCTCGGTGTCGAGCCGGCTTGGCGAGGGATCCGAATTCGTCTTCGAGCTCCCCGCCACTGCGGCAACTGAGCCGCCGCAGAACCGGCAAAGCATCCTGGCCGGCCGCCGTGCCGTGATCGTTTCGAAGAACGCGATCGAGGCGGACGCCATCGCCCGCACCATCCGCGCCCACGGCGGCGCGGTCGATCTGGCGACGACGCTTGCCCAGGCGACACCTTTCGCCGCCGGCTGCGACGTGCTGCTGGTCGATGCGGCGATGGAAAACAGCGATGGACGCCTGCTCAAGCGCTTGCGTCAGAACGGCTTTGCCGATTGCGAGGCGATCACGCTGATCGCGCCGACCGATCGCGGCATGCTTGGCGAGTTCCGCGCCAATGGCTATGCCACCTTCCTGGCCAGGCCGGTGCGCGGCGAGACGCTGCTGCGCGTGCTGTTGACCAGCCATGCGCCGGTCCTGCCCCAGCCGAAATCGGACAAGCACGGCGCCCCGCCCGTGCGCGCCGGCGCGGGTCGCCGCGAGCACGGCCTGTCGGTGCTGATCGCCGAAGACAACGACATCAACGCCATGCTTGCCCGCGCCACGCTTCTCAAGGCCGGGCACCGCGTCAAGGTGGTCGGTAACGGCAAGGCCGCCGTCGAGGCCATCACCGATGCCGGGCTCAAGCACCGCTTCGACGTGGTGCTGATGGACCTGCATATGCCGGTCATGGACGGGCTGGACGCGATAGCCGCCATCCGCCGCCATGAAGAAGAGATGGCCGTGCCGCCGGTTCCGATCATGGTGCTGTCGGCCGATAGCCAGGAAAAGACCCGTCACGCGGTGCTCGCCCACGGCGCCAGCGGCTTCGTCACCAAGCCTCTTGACCCCGACGCCCTGGTCCATGCCGTCGAGGGTCAGGTCGCGGCCTGACGCCCGCGTCGGCCGTCTCTCATCACGTAAACGTAGCCGGTTGAGCGTATTCGCCAGCCGACGAAGTATTGCCCGTCGCGCCGTATCACGGTACTGTCACAATCCTGTTGCACCTACACCGTATCCCCGTGCCAAGAGGGATGGCTCGAAGGAGAATCACTCGTGCATACAGTTATGCCTGAATGTGACACTCGGCCGAACGCCGGCGGCGCCATGCTCGCCGCGCGGACCGCCGATGCCGTCGCAACTGGGGCACCTCTGGGTCGTATCGGCAATCTCGAAGTGCGGCTCGCCCGCAATGCGGCCGAAATCGCCGCCGCGCAGGAAGTGCGCTACCGGGTATTCTATGACGAGCTTGGCGCCAGGAAGGATCTGTTCCAGGCGCAGGATCGTCGCGACGCCGATCGCTTCGACCCGCTCTGCGATCATCTGCTTGTCCTCGACACTTCGCTTGCCGGCCCCGAGCACCGCCGCATCGTCGGCACCTACCGGCTGCTGCGGCAGGAAATCGCGGCGACGGCCGGCGGCTTCTATTCCGAAGGCGAGTTCGAACTGACCAAGCTGATCGCCCGCCACCCCGGCCAGCGCTTCCTCGAACTCGGCCGCTCCTGCGTCCTGCCGCAGTATCGCTCCAAGCGCACCATCGAGGCGCTGTGGCAAGGCATCTGGGCGTATATCAACCATTACGGCATCGGCGTGATGACCGGCTGCGCCTCGTTCCATGGCGTCGTGCCGGCGGCGCATGCCGAGGCGCTCACCTATCTTGCCCATCACTGCCGCACCGACTCGGCCTGGGATGTCCGGGCAGTCGCCGGCCGCTACTGCTCGATGGACCTGATGCCGATCGAGGCAGTCAACGCCAAGGCGGCGATCGCGGCGATGCCGCCGCTGGTCAAGGGCTATTTGCGCGTCGGCGCCCGCATCGGCGACGGCTGCGTCATCGATCACGAATTCTCGACCGTCGACGTGTTCGTGGTCATGCCGGTCAAGGAGATCGGCGCCCGCTACGTCAACTACTATGGCGGGGAAGCCCAGCGCTTCGCCGCCTAAGAGTAGTGAGTAGCGAATAGTGAGTAGTCGGTAGAACGCACCAATCACTCAATGCTCACTACTCACTACCTACTCTTTCACGGAATATCTTCCGGCCTCCGGCCGGGCCGGCTCTTGTAGGACGGAAAGGCCCAGCCGAATTTGAGCGCGCCGCCGCGCACCAGGAATGCCGCGGCAAAGCCCGCCAGGCCGGATGCCAGCGGCGGCAGTCCGGCAAGATCGCCGAGTGTAAACAGCGTAGCACCCGCAAGGGCGGCCGTGACGTAGATCTCCGGCCTCAGGAGCACCGACGGCTCGCCAGCCAGCAGATCGCGCAGGATGCCGCCGAACGTGGCCGTCAGCACGCCGGTGACAACGGAGACGACCGGCGACCCGGTAATCGCCAGACCCTTGGCCGCGCCCATCACCGAAAAGGCGGCAAGGCCGATGGCGTCGAGCCAAAGCAGCAATTTCCAGCGCGACTCGACCCGGTGCGCGCTGAAGAAGACAAGCACCGCGACCACCGCGCAGATCAGCACATAGCTGGAGTTGCCGACCCAGAACACCGGCAGGTTGAGGATCACGTCGCGAAACGTGCCGCCGCCGATGGCGGTGACGCTGGCCAGGAACAGGAAGCCGATAATGTCGAGCTGCTTGCGCGAGGCCGCAAGTGCCCCGCTCGCCGCGAAGACGGCGACACCGGCGTAGTCGAGGAGGTCGATCGGGTTCAAGGACATGAGGCAGTAGGGATCAGGCAGTAGGGGATTAGGAACTGGGGAGTATGAATAACACGAAGCCGCGCAATACGACCGCCTTGATTCCCCTACTGCCTACTGCCTACTGCCTACTGCCTACTGCCTATTCCCTACCTCACGCATCTTTCTCGGCCTGCTCATTCACCGGTCCCGGCTCGACCGGCGCTTCGGCCGCCGCCTGCTTGGGGCCGCCCTTGGCGACGCCGACCATCGCCGGCCTGAGCACGCGCTCGCCGATCGAATAGCCCGGCTGCACCACCTGGACGACGGTGCCGGCGGGAACCTCGGGATTGGGTACCTCGAACATCGCCTGATGGAAGTTCGGGTCGAACTTCTCACCTTCCGGCGCGAGCTTTTTCACGCCATGCCGCTCCAGTGCCGACAGCATGGCGCGTTCGGTGAGGTCGACGCCCTCGATCAGCGCCTTGAAACCGGCGTCGCCCGCGGCCTTGGCCTCGTCCGGGACGGCATCGAGCGCGCGGCGCAGATTGTCCGACACCGACAGCATGTCGCGGGCGAAATTGGCGACCGCGTAGGTGCGCGCGTCATGCACGTCGCGCGCGGTGCGGCGGCGCAAATTCTCCATCTCGGCGGCAACGCGAAGGGCGCGATCCTTCAGTTCCTCGTTTTCCTTCAGCAGCCGCACAAGCGCCTCGTAGTCACCGTCGACGCTGCCTTCGGTACGTTCGCCCGCCGCCGCCTCAGTGGCTTCAATTTCCTCGGGCGCGCGTTCGTCTTTTGCCTGGTCGCTCATCGCCGTTTCCCGTCATTTTCGAATGGTCTGGATTTGCGCCCGATATCGAGGTTTGGCGGCCAAAAATCAAGGGGCAAGCCATATTGGAGGCTGCCGGCGATCTTTCGATATTAATTCAAATTTTACCGTAACGGCCGGCTTTTCTTGCAAGGCCCCTGCAATGCGGGAACCATTACCGGCCCGGAGGAGTTTCGAAGCCAACACAGGATTTTGGGACAATGACAGGCAATAAGCGCGACAGGCGCGAGGAACTCGCCGCCGATATCAAGCGCCAGATGGGCACCGAGGCGACCAAGCGGTTCCTGCGCACGCTGCCGGCATTCCATTTGCAGGCCGAACTGCCCGAGCATCTCAGGGAACTGCTCGACCGTCTCGACGGGGCGGAGGCCAGTGTGGCCGCCAGCGAGCGCCACTAGGCACTTGTTCCGGAAGACGGATGGAACAACAGTCGCAGCCGTCATGGCCTGCCATCGCGCGACAATTACGCGCAGTAATTTTGCGTGAGCTTTGCCTTGCGGCGGCGGAGCCTGTTGCTTATGCTTCCTGATGAACATGATTTCCCCCGAGGCGGTTGCCAACAGCAAGCGCGCCTGGCTGAAGATTCTGGCGCGCTACAAGAAGCCTGACCGGCGGCGCAGCGCCCTCGAACTCGCCATCACCCTCATTCCCTTCGTCACCCTCTGGGCGCTCTCTTCGGCCGCCTATTCCTACGGCCATTGGTGGGGTTTGATCCTCATTCTTCCCGCGGCCGGGTTTCTGGTGCGCATCTTCATGATCCAGCACGATTGCGGACATGGGTCCTTCTTCGCCAACCGCTATGCGGACGACTGGATCGGCCGCGCGCTCGGCGTCCTGACGCTGACCCCCTATGATTGCTGGCGGCGTGCCCACGCCACCCATCACGCCAGCGCCGGCAATCTCGACGAGCGCGGCATGGGCGACATCAAGACCCTGACCGTCGCCGAATACCGGCAGATGTCATGGCGGGGCCGGCTGGCCTACCGGCTCTATCGCCATCCGCTGGTCATGTTCGGCCTCGGGCCGATCTGGCTTTTCATCTTCGAGCAAAGGCTGCCGGTCGGCATGATGCGGGGCGGCCTGACGCCCTGGGTGTCGTCCATGGCGACCAATCTCGGCATCGCGCTTGCCGCCGCGATCCTCATCTGGTTCGTCGGGCTAGGCGCGTTCCTGGTCGTCCACTTGCCGATCGTCATCCTCGCCGGTTCGGCCGGCGTCTGGCTGTTCTATGTCCAGCACCAGTTCGAAGAGACGGAATGGGCAAAGGATTCCGAATGGGAATTCCAGCACGCCGCGCTGCATGGATCGTCCTATTACGACCTGCCGGCCGTGCTGAACTGGTTCACCGGCAATATCGGCGTCCATCACGTCCACCATCTCTCGGCCAAGGTGCCGTGCTACCGGCTTCCGGAAGTGCTGCGCGATTTTCCGGAACTGCGCGACATCGGCCGCGTCACACTTCTCGACAGCCTGCGCTGCGTCAAGCTGGCGCTATGGGACGAAAGCCGCAGGAAACTTGTGTCCTTCCGCGAAGCGCGCTTGGCCGCGTAGAACAGACCGCCGCACCGGCAGTGCGGCGGCTTTCTCCCTAGGCTATGCCCCGTTCAGGCCGCCTTGCGCTCGTCGCGCATCAGCGCCTTGCCGTCACGGATCTCGGTGCCGAGCACCTTGAGGCATTCGCGCATGAAGGCTGCAAGGCCCGGCCAGCCCTTGGCCGACACCAGATTGCCGTCGACATGGGCGCCGGTCGGCGCGACGTCGATGTAGATGCCGCCGGCCAGCGTGACCTCCGGTTCGCAATATTGCAGCGCCGCGACTTCCCTGCCGCGCACCACGCCATCGACCGCGATCAGGATCTGCACGCCGTGGCAGATGGTGAAGATCGGCTTGCCGGTCTCATGGAAATGCCTGACCAGCGCCTGCACCCGCTTGTCGATGCGGATGTATTCCGGCCCGCGCCCGCCCGCCGCATAGACGGCGTCGTATTCGGCCGGGTTCACCTCGGCGAAGGTCTTGTTGAGGATGTAGTCGTGGCCGAGCTTTTCCGTATAGGTCTGGTGGCCTTCGAAATCGTGCAACGACGTCTTCAATATGTCGCCGGCCTTCTTGTCGGGGCACACGACATGGACCGTATGGCCAACCGCATGCATGGCCTGTTCGAAGACGAAAATCTCGTATTCCTCGCTGAACTCGCCAACGAGCATCAGTATCTTCTTGCCTGCCATTTCTGGTTCCTCCCTTGCTGGCTATTTATTTCGGGTCGCGAAATAATAGACCTATCCTAAGGGCAAGACGTCGAAAGGAAAAGCGTAAATCGCACAATTGGTCAGACCAGATTGATTTGCACTTGCTAAAACGCCGGCCAGACCCTCGCCCTCGGCTTCCGCATGGCAATCCTGGTCCGACCAATAACGCCCATTCAGGCTGCGGCGCGGATCATATCCGCAGCCTTTTCGGCGATCATGATCGTCGGCGCATTGGTGTTGCCGCCGATCAGTGTCGGCATCACCGAAGCATCGACCACGCGCAGCCCCTGCATCCCGTGCACCTTGAGTTGCGGATCGACGACGGCCATGTCGTCGACGCCCATCCTGCAGGTGCCGGCCGGGTGATAGATCGTGTCGGCGCGGGCCCTGATATGCGCCATCAGGTCGGCATCGCTTGAAACACCGGCGGTGTAGATTTCCTTGCGGCGGTATTTCGCTAGCGCCGGCGCCTCCAATATGCCGCGCATCGTCTTGACCCCCTTGAGCAGAAGGGCGGCATCGCGTTCGTCCTCGAGAAAGCGCGGGTCGATGCGCGGCGGCGCCAGCGGGTCCGGCGTCGACAGCCCGACCTCGCCGCGCGAATAAGGCCGCAGCACGCAGACATGGCAGGAAAAGCCGTAGCCCATATGCAGCTTGCGGCCGTGATCGTCGACGATGGCGATGCAGAAATGCAGCTGCAGGTCGGGCCGATCGATCACCGGATCGGATTTGAGGAAAGCGCCGGCCTCGGCGTACGGAGTGGCGATCATGCCTGTGCCGTCCTTGCGCCAGCGCAGCATATGCCTGAGCAATCCAGGCGTGCCGCGCAGGCCGATGCCCATCATGTCGGCATCCGCCGACGTCCAGGCCATGATGAAATCGAGATGGTCCTGCAGGTTCTTGCCGACCCCAGGCACCTCATGGACGACCGGAATGCCGTGCATCGCCAGTTCGGCCGCCGGGCCGATGCCGGACAACAACAGCAGCTGCGGTGAGCCAAAGGCGCCGCCGCAGACGATGACCTCGCGCTTTGCCTCCGCGACGGTCTCGGTTTTGCCGGCACGGTAGCGCAGGCCCGTGGCGCGCTTACCGTCGAGGACTATCCGTGTCGCGTGCGCCCCGGTGACAACGGTCAGGTTCGGCCGGTCCATGGCCGGATGCAGGTAGGCGGCCGCAGCCGAGCAGCGCTCGCCATTGCGGCGCTCGCCCCAGAACTGCGTTACCTGGTAGAGCCCCGCCCCTTCCTGCTCGGCTCCGTTGAAATCATCGTTGCGCCTGATCTGGTTTTCGCCGCAGGCCTCGACAAAGGCGCGGGCGACGGGACGCGGCTCCTGCTGCTCGCCGACCCGCAACGGCCCGTCGCCGCCATGCAGCGCGTCAGTGCCGCGCTGATTGCCTTCGGCGCGCCGAAAATAGGGCAGTACCTCGTCCCACGACCAGCCATCGCAGCCGAGGTCGGCCCATCCGTCATAGTCGCTGCGATGCCCGCGAATGTAGAGCATGGCGTTGATGGCGCTGGAGCCGCCGAGCGTCTTGCCGCGCGGCTGGTAGCCCTTGCGGCCGCCAAGTCCTGGCTGCGGCACCGTCTCGAAGGCCCAGTTGTTGAGCTTCGGCCGGCCCGGCAGCAGCGCGATGACGCCCGCCGGCGCGCGGATGAACAAATCCTTGCCGGCGCCGCCGGCTTCGATCAGGCACACCGTTTTGGAGGGATCTTCGGAGAGCCTTGCCGCCAGCGTGCAGCCGGCGGAACCGCCACCGGCGATGACATAGTCGTAGCGCATAGTCTCCTCCCGATCATCCGGCGGATGTTTCCGTCCGGATGCGCAAGAGAAGGCTTGCTTGCGAGCATTGTAAAGACGTCGGCGCGTTACCGCAGGGTCAGCCCGTGCGTTTGCGCCGCCAGGAATATTTCGGTCCCTTGGCCTCCGGCTCGGCGGCCGGCTGATAGTAGAGCGGCAGGCCGCCGGTGCGGCCTTCCTCGAGCCGCTTCAGAAGCACCGGATTCGTCACTTCGAACTCGTCGAAGCCGAGCCGCAGCATATGCGGCAGCTGGTCGACCAGAACCTGGCCGGTGGCGCGCACGGCACCCTGAAAATGATAGCGCGCACGCAGCAATTCGCCCTTGGAGAAGGACCGCCCGTCATTGAACGCAGGAAAGGCCAGCGCCACCAGCGACAGCTGGTCGAGCAGCCCGGCGATCTTGTCCAGTTCGTCGCCCGGCAGAAGCAGCACACCAAGGCGCTCCTTCGCCGATCGGCGCACGTCCGCGTCGAGCCCCAGAAACGCCTGCAGCGGCAGGATAAAGCGTCCGTTGCCGGTAAGTGCATCGGCGCTTTCGGCATGAACCCACTCGTCCTCGCGGAAACCCGTCGGGGTCCAGAGGCGGGTCTCCGTCGTCAATTCAGTCATCAAGAAGTCCTAAAGCTCAAAATTTCTGGAGCGGCGCGCCGGTCAGCGACTTTGGTACGGAAGCGCAGGAACCGCCGTTTGCAGGCCGGCTGAGCACCAACATACCTTAAAGCGATGCGTCGGTCAGCGACTTCTCCAGCCCGGAGAGGTGGATGCCGCACTCGGTCTTGGCGTGCCCAGCCCAGCGGCCGCTGCGCGCATCCTCGCCCGGCTGTACCGGCTGCGTGCATGGGAAGCAACCGATCGACAGATAGCCATAGGCGACCAGCGGATTTTCGCGCAGCGCATGCGCGCGCATGTAGGCGGCCTGGTCCGACGTCGTCCAATGCGCCAGCGGGTTGATGCGGATGCGCGAACCGACCGCCTCGAAGACGGGAAGCGCCGCGCGCGTCGAGGCCTGGAAGCGCTTGCGTCCGGTGAACCAGGCGCGGAACGGCTCGACGCCGCGCGCCAGCGGCTCGACCTTGCGCACATTGCAGCAGGCGTCGGTGTTGGTCTCGTTGAGGTTGCCGGTCGGATCGACCCTTTCGAGCGCGGCCTCTTCGGGCTTGATCACCCTGATATCGGTCAGGCCGAAATCGGCGGCCAGCGCGTCGCGATAACCGAGCGTCTCCTCGAAATGCTTGCCGGTATCGAGGAAGATCACCGGCAGCGTGCGGTCGATCTCGGCGATCATATGCAGGAGCACGGCTGAATCGGCGCCGAACGAGGACACGGCGGCGATGCCGCCGCGAAAGATCTCGCGCGTCGAGCGCTCGATGATCTGCAGCGGATTGAGGTGACCATAGAGCGCGTCGAGCCCAGCCGCCTCGGCGGCGATGCCGGCCTCGACGTCGACGATACGGTCAAGCGGCCTTGGTTTCGCCAGCATAGAGCGCCTCCTTGAACGGCGCGGGACCGACTCTGCGGTAGGCGTCGATGAATCGTTCTGAGGGATCGAGGCGAAGGCCGAGATAGGTTTCGACGATCTGCTCGATGGCGTCGGTGATCTCTTCCGACGAGAAGCCGCGGCCGATGATCTCGCCAACCGAGGTGTTCTCGTCGGCCGAGCCGCCGAGCGTGACCTGGTAGAGTTCGGCGCCCTTCTTCTCGACGCCGAGGATGCCGATGTGGCCGACATGGTGGTGGCCGCAGGCGTTGATGCAGCCGGAAATCTTCAGCTTCAGCTCGCCGATCTCGCGCTGCCGCTCGAGCGAGGCGAAGCGCTGCGATATCTCCTGCGCCACCGGAATGGAGCGCGCCGTGGCCAGCGCGCAATAGTCGAGGCCGGGGCACGAGATGATGTCGCTGATCAGGTTGGAGTTGGCCGTGGCCAGGCCGATGTCGACCAGCGCGTCATAGACAGCCTTGAGGTCGGCGCGCGCGACATGCGGCAGGATCAGGTTCTGCTCGTGGCTGACGCGCAATTCGTCGAAAGCGTATTTCTCGGCGATGTCGGCAACCGCTTCCATCTGGCTGTCGGAAGCGTCGCCCGGCACCTCGCCGATGCCCTTGAGCGAGATCGTCACCGCCGCATAGTCGGGATGGCGGTGGGTCACCACATTCTGGTCGAGCCATTCGGAGAAGCTTTTGGAATCGAGCCGTGCCAGCTTCACCGCCGCGTCGCCTTCCGGCCGCGCGGTCAGCCGGGGCGGAGCGAAATAGGCGTCGATGGCGCGGATGTCGGCTTCCGGCAGCTTCAGCTCGGCGTCCTTCAGTTCCTGCCATTCGGCCTCGATCTGGCGGGTGATCTCCTCGACCCCGGTCTCGTGGACGAGAATCTTGATGCGCGCCTTGTACTTGTTGTCGCGGCGGCCATAGAGGTTGTAAACGCGCAGGATCGCCGTGCAGTAGGACAGAAGATCGGCTTCCGGCAGGAAGTCGCGGATCTTCTTGGCGACCATCGGCGTGCGGCCCTGGCCGCCGCCGACATAGACGGCGAAGCCGAGTTCGCCGGCCGCGTTCTTCTTCAAATGCAAGCCGATGTCGTGCGTCTGGATAGCGGCGCGGTCGCGCTCCGCACCCGTCACCGCGATCTTGAACTTGCGCGGCAGGAACGAAAACTCCGGATGCACCGACGACCACTGACGCAGGATCTCCGCATAGGGGCGCGGATCGGCGACCTCGTCGGCGGCGGCACCGGCGAAATGATCGGCGGTGACGTTGCGTATGCAGTTGCCGCTGGTCTGGATGGCGTGCATCTCGACACTCGCGAGATCGGCCAGGATCGCCGGGATGTCCGACAGCGCCGGCCAGTTGAACTGGATGTTCTGCCGCGTCGTGAAATGGCCGTAGCCCTTGTCGTATTTGCGGGCGATATGGCCGAGCATGCGCAGCTGCTGGCTGTTCAGCGTGCCATAGGGCACCGCTATGCGCAGCATATAGGCGTGCAGCTGCAAATAGACACCGTTCATCAGCCTCAGCGGCCGGAACTGATCCTCGGTGATCTCGCCGGCAAGCCGCCGCTGCACCTGGTCGCTGAACTCGGCGACACGGGCCTGCACGAAATCTTGGTCGAACTCATCGTAACGGTACATGCTTCGTCTTTCAGGGCGCGTCCGCCCGCTTTCACATTATGCCCGGATCGTTTCCGGATGGGCCTGTTTGCCGAGGTCGCCACGGATGGTCGGGCCAGCGGCGCGGATCTTTTCGCGCAGCCGCACCGCTTCGACCACGCCGTCGACCACGGTGACGTCGATCAGATTGACGTCGACAACCTCATTGTTGGCGTAGGCCGCGGCACCGATCGCCTCCAGCCGGTCCTCGGCCGCCTTGTCATGGGCGAGGTCGGCATTGCCGATCGTCTCGGCCCAGCCGCCATCGGCGTACCAGACGGCGATGCCGTCGGTGAGCCTGTTTGCGGTCAGAACCTTCATTGCTCGACTCCTTCGGCGGCCGTGCTGGCAGCGCCCTCATGCCTGTGTGCCGCGAGCGGCTCGGAACGTTCAAAATTGGCGCCGGCGACCGCATCGCCGATGATGGTCATCACCGGGCCGGTCAGGTCGGCGCGCGCCTCCAGCGACGGCAAATCGGCCAGCGTGCCGTGGAAGCGCCGGCGATTGCCGAGACTGGCATTCTCGACCACGGCGACCGCCGTGTCCGGCGACAGGCCGGCTTCGATCAGGCGGCCGGCGACCTCGGCCGCGACCGAGCGGCCCATATAGACGGCGACCGTTGCGCCGGAGATGGCGAGCTTGGCCCAGTCCGGCAGCGAATTGCCCTTAAGATCGTGGCCGGTCGTGAACACCATCGACGAAGAGACGCCGCGCAGCGTCAGCGGCAGTTCGAAATCGGCGGCTGCGGCAAAGGCCGCGGTGACGCCGGGAACCACTTCATAGGCGATGCCGGCGTCGCGAAGTGCCGCCATCTCCTCGCCAGCCCGGCCGAACACCAAGGGGTCGCCCGACTTCAGCCGCACGACGCGCTTGCCGGCATGGCCGAGTTCGACCAGCAGCGCATTGATCTCGGTCTGGCTCTTCGAATGGCAGCCCTTGCGCTTGCCGACCGGCAGGCGCTCGGCGTCGCGGCGACCCATGGCGACAATCGCCTCCGGCACCAGCGCGTCATAGACGATGACGTCGGCTTCCATCAAAAACCGATGCGCCCGCAGCGTCAAAAGGTCTTCCGCGCCCGGCCCAGCGCCGACCAGCGCGATGTGGCCTGCGGCCGGCGCGTTGGAGACAAGCAGGTCGAGTGCTGCATCATGCGCCTGCGAGAGCTCTCCGGCCTCTACGGCGCGCGCCGGCGCGCCGGCAAAGAAATCGCTCCAGAAGCGGCGGCGGCCATTGCCCTTCGGCAGCCGCTCGGCAGCACCTCGGAACGAAGCGGCGAGCGTCGCCAGAGCACCGAGCGACGGCGACAGCATGCGGTCGATACGGCTGCGCAGGATCTGGGCCAGCACCGGGCCTGCCCCTTCGGTGCCGATGGCGATCGCCACCGGGGCGCGGTTGACCAGCGCAGGTGTAAAGAAATCGCAGAGCTCGGGCCGGTCGACCGCATTGACCGGAATGCCCAGCCGGCGTGCGTCCGCGGCGACGCGGCGGTCGAGCGCTTCCTCGCCGCTGGCGGCAAACACCAGGGTCGCGCCTTCCAGATGCGCGGCATCGTAGGCGGCATCGATGTGGACGGCGCCGGTAGCAGCGATGAAGTTCAGCAACTCGGCTTCGGCGGCATCGGTGATGATGCGCAGCACCGCGCTTGACTGGTCGAGCAGCCGGGCCTTGGCCAGTGCCTCCTCGCCGCCACCGACGATGGCCACGGCTTCGCCCTCGACCCGCATGAAAACGGGAAAGGCGTTGAGTTTGGCATTGGCCTCAGACATGACGACAAGGAATCCTGGAACAGTCTGCCAGTTTTACGCGGCGGCGCGAAAAACCAGAAGGAAAGCACTCGCGCATCCGGCGATGGCAGGCAATCGCTTTTTCGCAACTGCGAAGGGCAGGAGAAAATTATTCCACACCCAGGAGTCGGGTGGATTCAAGATGCTGTTGCAGGCCCCGATCTGCGGTCCTTTTAGTCGCTTGCGCTCGGCGCCGCAAAACAGTTTTTTCTAAATTCTACCAAATTAGTAGATTAATGCTGCAGGGCGTTGACTGCGGTCTTGGACCGGCGATGAGCCATCACTCGGAACGAATTTGGCGGAGCCGGCGTTTGCCATTCAAACCCCAGGCTGCAGGGCATCGGGCCATGCGGCCTCATCCGGGGTCGGTCAGGAAATGGAGGAGCCGATATGAGCGACATCAAGCTGAAGCATGGGCTGTGGGTTCTGGTCGCCGACGGTGAGAAGGCGCTGTTCCTGCGCAACCGGGGCGACACGCGATTCCCCGACCTGCAAGTGGTGCAGGAGATGGAGCAGGAGAATCCCGCCACCCGCGAACAAGGCAGCGACCGCCCGGGCCGCTACAATGACGGCCCCTCGGTCCATCGCAGTGCGGTTCAGGACACCGATTGGCATCGTATCGGCAAGGAGCGCTTCGCCGACGATATCGCCGAGCGGCTCTACGGGCTGGCGCATCGCGGCGCGTTCGAGGAGATTGTGCTGATCGCGCCGCCCCAAGTGCTGGGCGAGATGCGCCGGAAGCTGCACAAGGAAGTCGGCGGCAGGGTGCAGGCGGAAATTCCGAAGACGCTGACCAACCACACCATCTTCGAGATCGAGAGCCTGCTACAGGCCGCCTGACCCGCGCGCACTTCGGCCTCTATTCGCTCTTGTCCGCACTGCCGACCATTTCGCGGCAATGCGGGTTGCCTCGCGCCTATAACAGCCCCCATATTGCAAGAGGCGGCGGCTTCGGGCGGCGCCTATCCGACATCGTGATTTTCGAAAGGCGCTCCATAGACAATGCCGCATGACACGCCCCTTATCGCCACCATCGTCGCCGGTCTGGGGCTGGCTTTCGTCTTCGGCGCCCTCGCCAACCGTTTTCGCGTGCCGCCGCTGGTCGGCTACTTGATTGCCGGCGTGCTGGTCGGGCCGAACACGCCCGGCTTCGTCGCCGATGCCGGCCTCGCCAACGAGCTCGCCGAAATCGGCGTCATCCTCTTGATGTTCGGCGTCGGCCTGCATTTTTCGCTGAAGGACCTTTTGTCGGTCCGCGCCATCGCCATACCCGGCGCCGTCGTGCAGATCGGCTTTGCCACCGCGCTCGGCGCCGGCCTTGCCTGGCTGCTCGGCTGGTCGATGGGCGCCGGGCTGGTCTTCGGCCTGGCGCTTTCCGTCGCCTCCACCGTGGTGCTGCTGCGTGCTTTGCAGGAGCGGAGGCTGATCGAGACCGAGCGCGGCCGCATCGCTGTCGGCTGGCTGATCGTCGAGGACCTCGCCATGGTGCTCGCGCTGGTGTTGTTGCCGGCGCTGGCCGGCGTGCTCGGCGGCCAGCCGCAGGTGGACAACCACGCCAGCGGTCTGCTGGCGCTGCCCGCCAGCTACGGCATCTGGGGCGTCGTCGGCATCACCCTTGCCAAGGTCGCCGCCTTCGTCGTCGTCATGCTGGTGGTCGGTCGCCGGGTCATCCCCTGGATCCTGCACTATGTCGCTCATACCGGCTCACGCGAACTGTTCCGGCTGGCAGTGCTGGCCATAGCACTTGGCGTTGCCTTCGGGGCGGCAAAGCTGTTCGGCGTCTCGCTGGCGCTGGGCGCCTTCTTTGCCGGCATGATCATGAGCGAGTCGGAACTCAGCCACCGCGCGGCCGAGGAATCGCTGCCGCTGCGCGATGCTTTCTCGGTGCTGTTCTTCGTTTCGGTCGGCATGCTGTTCGACCCGTTCAGCCTGATGAGCAATGGTCTGCCGATCCTGGCCACGCTGGCCATCATCGTGCTTGGCAAATCGCTGGCGGCGTTCGTCATCGTCGTCGCCTTCGGCTATCCGATTGCCACCGCACTGATGATTTCGGCCAGCCTTGCGCAGATCGGCGAGTTCTCCTTCATCCTGGCCGAGCTCGGTGTCGGGCTGGGCCTGCTGCCCGAGCAGGGGCGCGACCTGATCCTGGCCGGCGCCATCCTGTCGATCGTGCTCAACCCGCTGATGTTCCTCGCCATCGACTGGATGAAGCCATGGCTGGAGGCGCGGGCCGCCAAGGCAGCGCCACCGGTCGAGGCAAAGCCGATCGGCCCGGCGACCGCACCCGGAGAAGTGGCGTCAGTCGCGCCGGAAAGGGAAGATGGGCCGCCGCCGAAGACAAAGCTCACCGGCCACGCCATCCTGATCGGCTACGGCCGCGTCGGCAGCCTCGTCGGCGCAGCGCTGAAAGATGCTGCCATGCCCTTCCTCGTCATCGAGGACGCCGACAAGACGCTGGCGAAGCTCAGGGCCGACGGAATCGAAACCGTCGCTGGCAATGCGGCCAACGCCGAAGTGTTTGCCGCCGCCAATCCGGAAGGCGCAAAGCGATTGATCCTCGCCATTCCCAATGCCTTCGAAGCGGGACAGGTCGTGCTGCGCGCCCGCGCCGCCAATCCCGGGATAAGCGTCATCGCCCGGGCCCATTCAGACGCCGAGGTCGAGCATCTCAAGGGGCTCGGCGCCGACACCGTCATCATGGGCGAGCGCGAGATCGCGCGTGGCATCGTGGAAGAGGTTCTGGGCCACAAGCCGGAAGCGGCTGACCCGTCCGCGGCCTGACCAAGCCAAGGCCGTCATGCGCTGTCAATGCAATCGTCTCGACTGCGTTCGCAATCGGATCAGGCGACGAATGCAGAGCCGCCGTTTTGCGCGACACTGCTGAGGTATCTTGCCGGCGGCATCCCAAGCGCCTTCTTGAACATGGTGATGAAGGCCGTGACGGAACCATAGCCGAGGTCGCCCGAAACCTGCTGCACGCTGGCACCGGAGGCCAGTTCTCGAATGGCGACGATCAAGTGCAATTGCTGGCGCCAGTGCCCGAAGCTCAGCCCTGTCTCCTTGACCACGAGGCGGGCGAGGCTGCTCTCGCTGAGCGCAACGCGGTTTGCCCATTCCGCCAGTGTGCTGCGATCGGCGGGATCATCCGCCAACGCCTCGGCGATCCGCCGCAGGCGCGGCTCAGCTGAGATCGGCAGGTGCAATTGCTGCACAGGCATAAGCGGCAGTTCGGCGAGCAGCATCCCCGCCAGGCGGTCGCCTCTTGGTTCGTCCGGCGCGCAATCCGACAGTTCGATGATGAGCTCGCGCAGCAGAGGCGAGATCGAGAGCGTGCAGCACCGGTCCGGCAGCTCGGCAGCTCCGGGCTCGATGTAGACGAAGAAAATCCGCGCATTGGCGGTCGCGATGTTACTGTGCTCCATCTTGCTGGGCACCCACACGCCACAATGCGGCGGCACCATCCAAAGGCCGCTCGGAACACGACAGGTGACGCCGCCTCCGAGCGCAAAGACGAGTTGCCCTTTGCGATGCCAGTGCTCGGGCACCTCGGCCTTGGTCTCGGTCACGTCTACGCGAACGGCGATCGCTGGCGTGAGCACGTCATCGACGTCGAAATCCAGCCAGGGCCAGCGGAGCGGCTGTCTCATACTTGACTGCTTTTAGCGATCATTTGGCTTTATATCTAAATTTTTCAACCCCAAAAGTCGATAGGCTCAGGCCGTTATCGTCGCAATCCCGATCGCGACCCCAACCGTCAATTCTCAAAGGTGGCCAATGCTTGCCCTTGCTATCTCTCCCGACAGCCCCAACAGGCTGAAGCTAGCCGAGATCGACGAGCCAAACCTTTGTCCGAATGAAGCATTGGTGGCGGTCCACGCAACCTCGTTGAACCGCGGCGAACTGCGCCTGCTCACCATACGTCCGGCCGGCTGGGTACCCGGCCAGGACATCGTTGGGGTTGTCGAACGGGCGGCGGCCGATGGCTCCGGGCCAGCCGTAGGCACAAGCGTTGCGGCTCTGGTCGACCAGGCCGGCTGGGCCGAACGTGTCGCCGTTCCAACCGACCGTCTCGCCGTCCTGCCGGATGACGTCAGTTTCGTTTCCGCGGCCACGCTTCCGGTCGCGGGCGCGACGGCGCTGAGGACTTTACGCCATGGCGGCGACCTCGCCGGTCAGCGGGTCCTCATCACTGGCGCAAGCGGTGCGGTCGGCCGTTTCCAGATCCAGATCGCCCGCGAGCAAGGCGCTTCGGTGACAGCGATCGCCACGTCTCGGCACCACGATGATCTTCGCCACCTGGGAGCCGACCAGGTTGTCGAAACAATCGAGCGGGCCGAGGGGCTGTTTTCGCTGATCACCGAGTCGGTCGGCGGGGAAAGCCTCGCACACGCGATCGAACGCGTCGCACCTGGCGGGATCATCGTCATGTTCGGTTCGAGCAGTGGCGAACTCACGCCGGTCGGCTTCCGCCAGTTCGTTCCGGGTCACGAGGGGGCGAGGCTGCAGACCTTCGCGTACTACACTTCCGGCTCGGGCATTGGCGCGGACATCGCCTCGCTGCTCGCTCTGGTGGCGGCTGGCCGGCTGGAACCCCGCGTGGCCTTGACCGTGCCGTGGACAGACATTGCCCAAGCCCTGGACGCACTGCGGCAGCGCAGCTTCAGCGGCAAGGCCGTTCTCACCATCGCCGGATGAGAGCCCGAAGCCTCAGACGTGCTGGCCACCGTTGATGTGGATTTCCGAGCCCGTCACGTAGGACGCCTGCTGCGAGCACAGGAAGAAGATGATGTCGGCGACCTCGGCCGTGGCGCCGAGCCTTCTCAGCGGAATGGTCTCGACGATCTTGTCGGTGCCCGGCGACAGGATCGCCGTGTCGATCTCGCCTGGCGCGATCGCGTTGACGCGGATGCCGTGCGGGCCGAAATCATGCGCCATCTCGCGCGTCAGCGAACCGAGCGCAGCCTTCGACGTCGCATAGGCTGTACCGGCGAAAGGATGAACGCGGGTGCCGGCGATCGAAGTGACGTTGACGATCGAACCTTTCGCCGATGCCAGCTCCTTGAACAGGCCTCTGGCCAGCATGATCGGCGCGAAGAAATTGACCTGGAACACGTCGCGCCAGACATGCATCGGCGTGTCGATCGAGTTCATACGGCTGTTGCCGTCGCTGAGCTTCGGCGAAATGCCGGCGTTGTTGACCAGCGCATTGAGGTGTCCGCCATGCGCCTCCAGCCGGTGACGGATTTCAGAGACGGCGATGCCGACATCCTCCTGGTCGGCGAGATCGACCTTGATGTGGTCCTCAGGCCCCGCCGGCCACGGACAGTCCTCGGCAAAAGCCTGGCGCGAGCAGGTGATGACGCGCCAGCCCTCGCGTGAAAAGCGCTTAACAGTGGCGTGACCGATGCCGCGGCTGGCGCCGGTCAGCACGATGGTCTTTCTGGTGTCGAGTTCAGCCATGTCGCGATCTCCAGCCGGACATTTAGCGGAACGCCGATGCCGTGGCGAGGGGCGAGTTGGCGCTTAGACCATGATCCCGAAAAGTGGAATCCGGTTTTCGGAAAAGATCATGGGCAAACAAAGGGGTAGATCCCCATCCCGATTCCATCGGGATGGATCGGGCTCTACCCCCCGGTGAGGATGTCGAGGATCGAGGTCTGCCGCTTCTTCGTCGGGCCGCCGACATTGCCGGGCGGCACGGGATGCCCGACCGAAGCGGTGGTCCCACCGTCGCCCGGCATATCGAAACCGTCGGCATCGACCGTTTGGGCGGGCCGTGCCGGGCGACCGGGCGTGGGCGCCTGGGCAGCAGGCTGGGACTGGCCGACCGAAGCCTGCGGCACCGGCGCCGGTCCGACATCGGCCGACGGTATGTCGTCCGGCACGATCGTGTCCGATGGCGTCGACTTCCAGGTTCCGGGCAATGGCCGCACCGGCACGCCTTCATGCGCCGCGACCATGAATTCGTGCCAGGCCTGCGCCGGCAGCGCGCCGCCGGTGACCTTCTTCATTGCGCTGCCGTCATCATTGCCGAACCACACGCCGGTGGTCAGGTTGGCGGTGTAGCCGACGAACCAGGCGTCGCGCGAATTCTGGCTGGTACCGGTCTTGCCGGCCGACGGCCAGGCGAAGGCTGCCTTCTTGGCGGTGCCGATCTCGACCGTGCCGGTCATCATCGAGTTCATCATGCCGACGATTTCTGGTTTGACGACGCGCGGCGCACCGCCGCCACTGGCGTCATAGAGCACCTTGCCCTCGGTCGTGGTGATGCGGCGGATAAAATGGATGTCCGGCTTGTAGCCGCCATTGGCGAAGGGAACATAGGCCGAGGTCAGCTCGAGCGGCGTCACTTCGGAAGTGCCAAGCGCGATCGAAGTGTTGGCTTGCAGCTCGGACTGGATGCCCATGCGGTGCGCCGCCTCGACCACCGCGTCGGGCCCGACCTCCATGGTCAGCTGTGCCGCGACCGAGTTCAGCGACTTCGCCAGTGCCATCGCCAGCGTCACCTTGCCGAAATACTTGCCGCCGTAATTGTCCGGCGTCCATTTGCCGATCTTGATCGGCGCATCGTTGCGCACGCTGTCCGGCGTGCGTCCGGCCTCAAGTGCAGCCATGTAGACGAACGGCTTGAAGGCAGAGCCGGGCTGCCGGCGTGCTTCGGAGGCGCGGTCGAACTGGCTGGTCGAATAGTCGTAGCCGCCGACCATGGCGCGCACGGCGCCGGAATCGTCGATCGACACCAGGGCGCCCTGGCTGACATTGAGCTTCTTGCCGCTCTCGTCGATCAGCCGCCGGATCGACTGTTCGGCGAGCTTCTGCAGCGTCAGGTCGACCGTGCTGTCGATGACGATGTCGCCGCGCACGTCGCCGATCAGGTCGGGCAATTCTTCCATGATGGTGTCGGCGACATAGTTTTCCGAGCCGGTCCAGTAGGACGGCGCACGCGTCGCCGGCGCACTCATCGCCGAGGTCAGCTCCTTGGCGCTGATCTTGCCTTCGTCGCGCATGGCGGCGAGCACCAGTTGCGCCCGGTCCTCGGCCGCCTTCGGGTCGCGCGCCGGCGACAGTCGCGACGGCGCTTTCAACAGGCCGGCCAGAAGCGCTGCCTCGGACAGAGTGACGTCGCGCGCACTCTTGCCGAAATAGCGCCGCGAAGCCGCCTCCACGCCATAGGCGCCGGAACCGAAATAGACCCGGTTGAGGTACATTTCGAGGATCTGGTCCTTGGTGTGCTTGTGCTCCAGCCACAACGCCAGCAGCACTTCCTGCACCTTGCGCTCGAGTGTGCGGTCCGGCGTCAGGAACAGGTTCTTGGCGAGCTGCTGGGTCAGCGTCGAGCCGCCTTGCGAGAAATGTCCGCCAAGCACGTTGGTGACCATGGCGCGCGACAGGCCGATCGGGTCGATGCCGAAATGCGAATAGAAACGGCGATCCTCGATGGCGATGACAGCCTCGGGAATATAGGGCGACATTTCGTGCAGGCCGACCGCCTCGCCGCCGCTCATGCCACGATTGGCGAGCAATTGTCCGTCGGCCGAGACGATCTTGATGTTGGGCGCGCGGTCGGGGATCGACCAGGTCGTGGCCGCCGGCATCTTCGCGCCATAATAGACGACGATACCGGCCGCCGCGATGCCGCCCCAGATGCAGAGCACGAAGCACCAGTAGACCAGGCGGCCAAGCACGCCGAACAGGCCGCGTCGGCTGCGGCCGCGTCCACGGCGCGATGATTTTGCCTTTGCGGTTTTGCGGCCAGCGGAGGTTCTGCGATTGCCCGGCACGACGCGGTCCTCCTCGCTCACCGAAAACCCGGCCGAGGCTTTTGCCTGTGACGGGCCCTCGAAGCTGGGTTCGATGCGACTGTCTCTGCGGTTCGCCATGCGCTGTGCTATTTGTCCCGTGCCTATGGCGCTCCGGTTGCAGAGTAGATGCGGCGATTTAAGGGCGCGTTAAAGCGGCGGATTCGCAGCCCGTTGAATTGCCTTGGAAATTTCGAAACGCGCTGCTGCCCGTTGTCGCCGCCGTTACCGATGCTTTCCCGCGCGAAACAGGTTCTTTCATGCCTAGATAAGCCTTTCGCCCTGGTTTGCGCGGCGCGGTCAAATCCTGATCGAGGTTATTCCTTGGGGTTTCCCTTGGCCGCGCAATGTGAACTCGCGCGGGAAAAAGTATTCGCTGCATAGCTGGCCTGTGGCTCGGTCACTGCTTGCCTTCGGCATCATCTTGCATTAGCGCGAAGATTTTCGGGGGCTTGGCGCTGCGAACATGAAGATTTCAGAAAAGCCAGTAGTCCTGGTGCTGACGCGCAATGAAAAGCTTGGGGACGCGATTTTGCGGGTTCCAGTCTACCGCGCGCTGAGGCTGGCTTTGCCCACTCATCGGATCGTCTGCGCATCTGATTTGGACACGGTGTGGCGCACAACATTGGCCCCCGTTCGACCCGAGCTTATCGATGAAATTCTGGTCGATCAGCGCCTGTCCAGCATTTCGCAGATACGTGCGCTGATGCGCCGACTTGGCACGGTGGACCTCGTGTTGGATCTTCGCTCAAGCAAGGAAACACCCCGGAGCTATGTTGCAGCGGCAGGACTGCCTGCGCGCTACATTGCCAATTCGGTAGGCTTCGCTCTGCGACGCAATATTGCCGGCTTTTTCGAGCCCCGCCCCCCTACCAACGCCCTGCGATGGCATCGAATGGTCGAACTGGCCACTGACCGCCTTTTGCCTTTCGACGCCAAATTGCCCGTGTTCGAAAAGGCACGCGACGAGGCTTTGCGTCTCATTCCATCGGGCGAGCGCTTCATAGGCCTGTCTCCCGGCCCGACCATGAACAAATTCTGGCATCGGCAGAAATGGACGGACCTCGCCAAACACATTGCCAGCGATGGCATCCTTCCTGTTTTCCTGCTCGGGCCTCAAGAAACCGAGCAGCGCAACTGGATTGAAAAGGACGGCGTGTCGAAGGTTGTCGATGTCGGTTCGGTCCAGGATTCGGCGTTGCTTCCTTGGCTGTTCCACGCCCTCGCCGATCGTGCGATCTGCATTGTTGCCGCGGAGAGCGGGCTTGGACATCTGGTGGCCACTCGGCAAGGTGCACTGCTTACATTGGCAGGCCCGTCGAAAGCCCGCCTCTGGCGCCCGCTCACCCCGCATCATTGGGTAGTGGAAGCGCGCGAGTTCGGGTCGAGGAAAACCGAGGATATACCTCTTGATGTCGTGGTTGCTCGCCTCCAGGAGATAGTCCGGTGGGCGTCGAACTCGGCGCCAGGCTCAACCCCTCATGACCAACCGAAAGTTGGCGTTGCTGGTATTCAGGCTGTCGGGGCGGTACCTGTCCCGATCATTTAACCCATCGAGCAATTCCAGGAAAACTGTGAAACGGTTTTCCGTCCGGAATTGCTTCAAGAACAAAGGGATAGCGCGGTGCGGCATTTCCGTGAAACGATGAGCCGCTCTAATGCATGTCGCCCAAAAGTGTGCAGCGGTTTTGGGATAACGACATGCATAAAAAACAAGAACCTAAAGCGCCTCGCATGAGGCCGTTCAGGCGCGACGCGCTTTAGGCGCGCGTCAACTCCGGCTCGAGCCGCCGCACGTTCTGCCCGACGATCGACGCCAGCGAATAAAACGCCAGCGTCTGCTCTTCGCAGGTCAACGCCACGACATTGTTCGAGCGGTCGATGTCGAGACCCTTCGGACCGCCTTCCTCGTCGCTGTTCCTGCCGCGCAGGAAGGTCTCGTCGTCGAGGACGACAAGCGAGCGCGACGGTGTGCGGCGTCCGCTCCAGCCGCCCTCTCTGTCATAGACGTGCAGCCTTGGACTGCCGGCGTCGGCGACAAGAACATGCCGGTCGTCAGCGGTGAAGCGCAGGCCGTGCGGGTAGTTGGCGTTCTCGAGAATCCCGGCCGGCTCGGTGTCGGGTCCGAGCGGTCCCGACAGGCTGTAGACTTTCACATCCCTGGTGCCATGGCTGCTGATGGCGACCCACTGGCCGTCATGGCTGAGCGCGATGCCGTCGGGAATATCGAGGCCCCGTTTCAGCAGCACCTGGTTCCTCAGCGCGCGATATCCCAGCCGCCGGTCGACGACATGACGGGTGACCTGGTGCGTATAGTTGTTGCAGACCAGCAGGCTGGTCCGGCTGGGTGACTCCCGCCTGACCGCGATCGAACCGGGCGTCCTCAACTTGCAGAACAGCCCGCTCTTGATCTGGCGGCGCGGCGAGATTTCAAGGCTTCTGCCGGCAGGCTCTCCCGAAGGCAGCGAAAATATGCCAACCCGCCCGTCGCGATTGGCGACAGCCAGGGTCCGATCGTCGATGAAATCGAGGCCGTGAACCTCGCCGATGCAGTCGGATGTCAGTTCCATGTAATCGTGGATCGTGACCTCGGGTCCAGCGGGGGCTGGCTCGACCTCGATCCGCAGGATCAGGCAGCGCTTTCGCCCAAAGCCGGCGACGGCCAAGAGCCGGTTGTCGGGCGAAAAGCGTACATCTTCCGTGCGCCCGATTGCCGAAAGCACGGCTCGGACAGCATCGCTGGCCCTGAAGTCGATCCGGGGTATCACCTGAGGCCTGACCTGAAGAGAGGAAGAATTGGAAGCTGCCCGCTGCCCCGCCTTGGCTTGAGACGCGGTCATAGAACCTTGTCCGCGCCTGTCCGGTCAAGCGGTGGGCCAACTGGAGGCGTCAATCCGGCGTGATCAATTCTGCTGGATCGAAATGCCCTTGTCGTCGATCTTCAGCTCCACGCCCTTCGGCTTGGCCTGCTCGCGATAGACATAGACGCCAAGGGCGATGACGACCACGACGAGCGCGCCGATGATCAAATAGAGCATGTTCTGTTTCATGGCGCGCCCTTTTGCTGTCGTGCGTCAGGCTCGTTTCAAGACCTTGACCACCAGCAACAGGATGATGGCGCCGATCGTGGCATTGATGATGGCGGCGAGAATGCCGCCGCCAATGGCAAAGCCAAGTCTTGGGAAAAGCCAGCCGGCGATGAAGGCGCCGATAATGCCGACGATGATGTTGCCAACCAGGCCGAAGCCGAAGCCTGAGACGACGAGGCCGGCGAGCCAGCCGGCGATGGCGCCAATGATGATGAAGATGATAAGGCTTTCGATACCCATTAATTCCTCCGAGCAAAGGGCGACGGCGGAGCGAAAGCCCCGAATCGGCCTCGATATCAACGACTTCAGGCTATGCGAAAGCAGCCGGCCCCGCCAGCGGCAGCGTCAGTCGTCGTCACTCTCCTCGAAGGTGGGCCGCCAGCTCGTCGGTTCGACCCGCTTTTGCGTATCACTGTCGATATAGGTCCACCAGGCACCGTCGCGATACTGCGCGATGGATTCGTTGATCACGCTGTTGGCGTCTTTCCAGTAGACGGTAACCCTGGAACCGTCCGTCGGCGCGGTCGATATAGGCTTGCGGTCTGCCATGTCTTCCCTCTTCGAGGTCATCCCTCTTTGAGCCGAAGGAACGCGGCCAGCGGCGCCCGGGTTCCGAAGCCATCAGCTATGGGCGAAGATGTCCTCTTCGGCCCAGCCCATCAGGTCGAGCTTGGCACGCGTCGGCAGGAAGCGGAAGCAGGCATCGGCCTCCCTCGTCCTGTTCTCGCGCGCCAGCCGGGCAGCCAGCACATCGCGCAGCCGGTGCAGATAGAGCACGTCGGAGGCGGCGTATTCGAGCTGTTCCGGCGACAGCGTCTCGGCTGCCCAGTCCGACGACTGCTGCGCCTTCGACAGGCCGATGCCGAGCAGCTCGTTGCAGATGTCCTTCAGCCCATGCCGGTCGGTATAGGTGCGGGTCAGCCGCGAGGCGATCTTGGTGCAGAACACCGGCTCCGGCATGACACCAAAGGCATTGTAGAGCACGGCGAGATCGAAGCGGCCGAAATGGAACAGCTTGGTGATGCCCCTGTTCCTGAGCAGGCTGACGAGGTTCGGCGCCTTCTTCTGGCCGGGCGCGATCTGGATGACGTCGGCCGAGCCGTCGCCGGGCGAAATCTGCACCACGCAGAGCCGGTCGCGATGCGGGTTCAGCCCGAGCGTCTCGGTGTCGATGGCCACCGCCCCGACATTGTAGTGCGAAAGGTCGGGCAGGTCATTTTTGTGGAAGCGTATGTCGCTCATGGTCTTCTCCGGATCGCGGCGTGCATCGTCCTCGCCGCGATCCGCAGAAAAATCAACAGAAAGTTGAATTCACGCCATGCGTGTTTCCCGCGTCAGCGCGTCAGCGCGTCGAGAATGCGGGCCCAGGAGCGCTGGCCTTTATGGAAGGAAGTGAGCTCGTATTTCTCGTTGGGCGAATGGATGCGGTCGTCGTCGAGGCCGAAGCCGACCAGCAGCGACTCGATGCCGAGATAGGTCTGGAAATCGCCGACCACCGGGATCGAGCCGCCGCTGCCCGTCGTCACCGCCTGTTTCGCCCATTCGTCGGACAGCGCGTCCTTGGCCTTGGCCAGGAACGGCGAGTCATAGGAGAGCTGGATCGCCGGCGAGCCGCCATGCGGATGGAATTCGACCGAGCAATCGGCCGGAATGCGTTCCTTGACGAAAGCCTGGAAAGCAGCGCGGATCTTCTTCGGGTCCTGCTTGTGCACCAGGCGGAACGACACCTTTGCCGAAGCTTCAGCGGCGATCACCGTCTTGAAGCCTTTTCCCGTATAGCCGCCAATGATGCCGTTGAACTCGGCCGTCGGCCGCGCCCAGGTCAGCTCGAGCACCGAACGGCCCTTTTCGCCTGACGGGATCGACAGGCCGACCGGGCTGAGGAAAGTCTCCGCCGTCTCGCCGAGCGTCTCCCAGGACTTCAATACCTGCGAGGGCGTCTGCTCGACGCCGTCGTAGAAGCCCGGAATGGTGATGTGGCCTTCCTTGTCGTGGATGTCGGCCAGGATATTCGCGAGGATGCGGATCGGATTGGCGGCAGCACCGCCATAGAGGCCCGAATGCAGGTCGCGGTCGGCAGCTTTGACGGTAACCTCTTCGCCCACCATGCCGCGCAGCGAAACGCAGATGGAAGGCGTCTCGCGATCCCACATGCCGGTGTCGCAGACCAGCGCGAAGTCGGTCTTGAGTTCGGCCTTGTTGGCGTCGAGGAACGGCTTCAGCGACGGCGAGCCGGATTCCTCCTCGCCCTCGAACAGGATGGTGATGCGGCAAGGCAGGCTGCCATGCACCTGCTTCCAGGCGCGGCAGGCCTCGACGAAGGTCATCAACTGGCCCTTGTCGTCGGCCGAGCCGCGGCCGGTGATCACCTTGTGGCCGGGCGCAATCTCCTTCACCGCCGGCGCGAACGGATCGTTCTCCCAAAGCTCGATCGGATCGACCGGCTGCACGTCGTAATGGCCGTAGAACAGCACATGCGGCGCCCCTGCCGGTCCTTCATGATGCGCCACCACCATCGGATGTCCAGGCGTGTCGCGCACGCTGGCGTCGAAGCCGATGAGCTTGAGCTCGGCCACCAGCCATTCCGCCGCCTTGCGGCAGTCGGCGGCGTAACTTGGGTCGGTGGAGATCGACTTGATGCTGAGCAGGCCGAACAGCCGCTCCAGGCTCCGGTCGAGATTGCTGTCGAGACGGTCAAGGACGGGAGAAATTCTGGACATTCTTGGGCCTTTCGATTTTGCGCCGACCCTAAAGCGACGAGCCGAAAACGAAAAGCCGGGAACGTTGGACCAGCGCCTTTGCCGTTGAAAATGCCAAGATGGACGACAAAAGCCGGAAGGCAAAAAAGAGCCGCCGTGGTGGAGGGGGAACCACGGCGGCCTTTTACTCGAAACGTTGCGGCAGCCCGGAGAGGGGGGATAGGCTGCCGCAGGTGTCCGGGATAGGCGGGGGACGGGCCTTGCTCCGGACTTCGGCGAAAACTGCCGATGACGTGTATTTGGGTCCTTGAACGTGGCGATTCAAGGGCACCAAAATTACACTTTTGTAACATACTTGTGAGCGCCCGGCCCATCAGTGCCGGGTTCTGTCAGGGTATTGCCGGAACCGTTGACAGAAGCCGCCTTTGGCATGGACCGCGCAGCCGCGCCGCGCTATCCCTGCCGGCATGAAAAAAGGCGATCATCTCTTCCTTATCGACGGCTCCGGCTACATTTTTCGCGCCTATCACGCGCTGCCGCCGCTGACCCGCAAATCGGACGGTCTGCCGGTCGGCGCCGTTTCCGGCTTCTGCAACATGCTGTGGAAGCTGATGCAGGACGCCCGCAACACCGATGTCGGTGTGGTGCCGACGCATTTCGCCGTCATCTTCGACTATTCGTCAAAAACCTTCCGCAATGAGCTCTACCCTGAATACAAGGCCAACCGCTCGGCCCCGCCCGAAGACCTGATCCCGCAATTCGGCCTCATCCGCCAGGCGACCAAGGCCTTCAACCTGCCTTGCATCGAGATGGAAGGTTTTGAGGCCGACGACCTCATCGCCACCTATTGCAAGCTTGCCTGTGAGGCCGGCGGCGACACCACGATCATCTCCTCCGACAAGGATCTGATGCAGCTGGTTGGCGACACGGTCGGCATGTACGACCCGATGAAGGACCGCCAGATCGGCATTCCCGAGGTGATCGAGAAATGGGGCGTGCCGCCGGAAAAGATGATCGATCTGCAGGCCTTGACCGGCGACTCTGTCGACAACGTGCCGGGCGTGCCCGGCATCGGACCGAAGACGGCCGCGCAATTGCTGGAACAGTTCGGCAACCTCGACGGGCTGCTCGAGCGCGCCGGCGAGATCAAGCAGGACAAAAGGCGGGAATCCATCATCGCCAACGCCGACAAGGCGCGCATTTCGCGCCAGCTGGTGACGCTGAAGAACGACGTGCCGGTGGCCGAAGGGCTCGACGATTTCGTGCTGCATGCGCCCGACGGGCCGAAGCTGATCGGCTTCCTCAAGACGATGGAATTCACCTCGCTGACCCGCCGCGTGGCTGAAGCGACCGGCACCGAGGCCGGCGATGTCCAGGCCGTCGCCGTCACCGTCGAGCGCGCCGATACCGCGCATGGTCCCGATGTCGGCGCCGGCGCACCGGCAACTGCCCCAAGCGCGGCCAGCACCGCGACGAACGAAGCCGGGGCTGCTGCAGCTAAGGCGGAAGCGGCCAAGGCAGGCGATACCCCTTCCCTGCTTGCCGCCCTTCGCCTCGAATCGGCTTCTGCCGCGAAGATCGACGCCGGGGCCTATGTCACGATCCGCGATATCGCGACACTGAAGGCCTGGCTGGCTGAGGCGAGAGAGACCGGCATCGTCGCCTTCGACACCGAGACGACCTCGTCCGACCCGATGCTCGCCGATCTCATCGGTTTTTCGATGGCAATTGCACCTGGCCGCGCCGCCTATGTGCCGCTCGCCCACAAGAGCGGAGCCGGCGACCTGCTCGGCGGCGGAATGCTGGATAACCAGGTCCCCATCCGCGAGGCGCTGGCGCTGCTGAAACCCCTGCTTGAGGACCGATCGGTCCTCAAGATCGTGCAGGACGTGAAATACGACATCGTCGTCATGAGCCGCCATGGCGTCGACGTCGCGCCCTTCGACGACACCATGCTGATTTCCTACGTGCTCGACGCCGGCACCGGCCACCACACTCTGTCGGCTCTTTCCGACAAATGGCTCGGCCACGCAACGACCCCGCTCAAGGATCTCGCAGGTTCCGGAAGAAGCTCGGTCGGCTTCGAGCAGGTCGACATAGACAGGGCGACGGCCTACGCCGCCGGCCACGCCGATGTCGCGTTTCGGCTGTGGCAGGTGCTGAAGCCTCGGCTCGCCGCCAAGGGGCTGGTTTCGGTGTATGAACGGCTGGAGCGGCCGCTGGTGCCGGTGCTGGCCAGGATGGAACAGCGCGGCATCTCGGTCGACCGCCAGATCCTGTCGCGGCTCTCCGGTGAGCTGGCGCAGGGTGCGGCACGACTGGAGGAGGAAATCTACGGCCTCGTCGGCGAGCGCATCAACATCGGTTCGCCGAAACAGCTGGGCGACATATTGTTCGGACGCATGGGGCTGCCCGGCGGCTCGAAGACCAAGACCGGCCAATGGTCGACCTCGGCGCAATTGCTGGAAGACCTCGCCGCCGAAGGCCACGAATTGCCGCGCAAGATCGTCGACTGGCGCCAGCTCACCAAGCTGAAGTCGACCTACACCGACGCGTTGCCCGGCTTCATCCATCCCGATACAAGGCGCGTGCACACCTCCTACGCGCTCGCCGCGACGACCACAGGCCGGCTGTCCTCCTCCGACCCCAATCTGCAGAACATACCGGTGCGCACCGCCGAGGGGCGCAAGATCAGGACCGCCTTCATCGCCGACAAGGGCCACAAGCTGGTCTCGGCCGACTACAGCCAGATCGAGCTGCGCGTGCTTGCCCATGTCGCCGAGATCCCGCAACTGACGCAGGCCTTCGCCGACGGCGCCGACATCCACGCCATCACCGCCTCGGAAATGTTCAATGTGCCGGTGGAAGGCATGCCTTCGGAAGTGCGCCGCCGCGCCAAGGCGATCAATTTCGGCATCATCTACGGCATTTCGGCCTTTGGTTTGGCCAACCAGCTGTCGATCCCGCGCGAGGAAGCCGGCGCCTACATCAAGAAGTATTTCGAGCGCTTCCCCGGCATCCGCGACTACATCGAGGCGACCAAGGCCTATGCCCGCGAACATGGTTTCGTCGAAACCATCTTCGGCCGCCGCATCCATTACCCGGAGATCCGATCGTCGAATCCTTCGATCCGCGCCTTCAACGAGCGCGCCTCGATCAATGCCAGGTTGCAGGGCACCGCCGCCGATATCATCCGCCGCGCCATGGTGCATATGGACGAGGCGGTGGAGAAGGCAGGGCTTTCCGCCCGCATGCTGCTGCAGGTGCATGACGAACTGATCTTCGAGACGGTGGAGGCGGAAGTCGAGGCGACGATCCCGGTCGTGCGCCGGGTGATGGAGAACGCGCCGATGCCGGCGGTCTCGATGTCGGTGCCGCTGCATGTCGATGCGCGGGCCGCCAACAACTGGGACGAGGCGCATTAAGGTGAGCGGCGTCCTGCCGCTTTCGACGGGCACGTTCCTTTCCTTTGCGCTCGCATGCCTGCTGATCGAATTGACGCCCGGACCGAACATGACCTATTTGGCGCTGGTTTCCGCCAGCGACGGTCGGCGCGCCGGCTTCGCTACGGTCGCGGGCATTGCCTTGGGCCTTGCCGTCATCGGCGGGATTGCCGCTTTCGGCGTCGCCGAACTGATCCAGGCGTCCCGGTTCCTCTATGAAGGGCTTCGCTGGGCTGGAGTGTTGTTCCTGCTCTACCTTGCCTGGGAAGGCTGGACCGCCGGGACAGACGTGGCTTCAGCTGGCGGCGGCGCGAATGGTCGATATTTCACCCGCGGTCTCGTCACCAACCTTCTCAATCCCAAGGCAGCGATCTTCTATGTCGCCGTGCTACCGACCTTCGTCGACGCCGGGCGGCCGATCCTCGCCCAGACTGTCCTGCTCACCACGGTCTATGTGGCTATCGCGACTGGAATACATGGAATGATTGTTGTGCTGGCGGGATCGCTGGAGCCGTTCCTCAACGCCCCCCGGCGGGAGCGTTTCAGCCGACGGCTGCTTTCCGCCCTGCTGGCGCTGGTAGCATTCTGGTTCGCTTGGTCGACTGCCCGCTAAGCCGCTTCGGCCAAGCACTTGGCACACGTCCCACGGAACTCGATTACCGCCTTCTTGGCGGCGAAGCCGGTCGAGCGCACCCATTCGTCGAGCCGATGGTCGACATCGTGGTCGGACATTTCGGTCACCTGGCCGCATGTGTCGCAGATAGCGAAAGCGGTCATCGAATGGCTGTGGTCGTGCGGCTCGGCGCAGGCGACGAAGGAGTTGAGGCTTTCCAGCCTGTGCACGAAACCGGACTTCACCAGCGTGTCGAGCGCCCGGTAGACCTGCAGCGGCGCGCGAAAACCGCGCTCGCGAAGCTGGTCGAGCAGCGTATAGGCGCTGAGCGGCCCGCTGGCGGCCTCGAGTTTTTCGAGCACGCACAGCTGGTTCTTCGTCAGCACATCCCTTGCCGCCATGGTCCTGCTTCCAATCATTCCTTGCCGCTCGCACGTCATTTCCGCATGCGGGCGGTCTCAATTCCACTGAGATAGCGACGAATCGGCCTTTTTGCCACTGTTTCCGTCATCTCCATCAAGGCCATGACTGCCGGATCGCCCGATTGCACGAGATGGTCCAGGCCGCTGCACTCGCAATCGCCGGTTGACTGCCCCGGCAGCATTCAAAATACTGACAAGATCCTCGACGAGGATTGCCGCGCTTGGAAATACGATCGGGCTTGGGGAAGCATTGATGATCAGCTTGACACGCAGGACGCTGCTTGTCGGCGCGTCCGCGCTGACACTTGCCGGTACGCTGTCGTTCCGCACCCTTGCCGCCGGACGCACCTACCATGCGCTGCTGGTCGCTTGCACCGACTATCCAAACCTGCCGAAGAAGCACTGGCTGATCGGGCCGAAGAACGATGCCGGCCTGGTGCGCGACTATCTGTTGAAGAACACGCTCGCTCCGGTGAAGTTCGCCCCGGAAAACATCACGCTGCTGGGCAAGGATGTCGACGGCGCCAACGGCCTGCCGACGCATGCGGCGATCAAGGCGGCACTTGCCGACCTTGCCGCCAGGGTGCAGCGCGACGATTTTGTCTACCTGCATCTGTCCGGCCATGGCGCGCAGCAGCCCGAGGCGAAGAAGGGCAACGAGACCGACGGCCTCGACGAGATCTTCCTTCCCGTCGACATAGACAAATGGGTCAACCGCGATGCCGGCGTGCCCAATGCGCTGATCGACAACGAGATCGGCACGGCACTCGACGCCATCCGCGACAAGGGCGCCTTCGTCTGGGTGGTCTTCGATTGCTGCCATTCCGGCACGGCTACCCGGGCCGCTGAGGTCGATGACGAGCTGGAACGCAAGGTCGAGTTCGCCGATCTGGTCGGCGGCAGCGAGGCCGACAGGACGGCAGCCGTGAAGCTCTATGACGACATCACGGCGACGGCCTCGCGCGGTCTCGACGAGAACGGCCAGCGCAAACCCGCCTTCAACCTGAAGCCGACCGGCGGCGAGCCGGTCACCAAGGGCAAGCTGGTCGCCTTCTATGCCGCGCAAACCGTCGAGACGACGCCGGAGATGCCGCTGCCCAAGGGCACCGCGGATGCACCGCGCTTTGGGCTGTTCACCTTCACCATCCTGTCCAAGCTGGCGGAGAACCCCAACGTCACCTACCGCCAGCTCGGCCAGGCCGTGCTGCAGCAATATTCGGCCGACAGCCGCACCCGGCCGACACCGCTGTTCGAAGGCGAGCTCGACGCCCGCGTCTTCGGCACCGACAAGACTGACGCCGTCATGCAATGGCCTCTGGTCGTCAAGGACGATCAGGCGACGATTGGCGCCGGGCTGCTGCAGCGCCTTACTCCCGGCAGCAAGCTCGCCATCTTGCCTTCGGCGCTGTCGCAGCTTTCCGACGCGCTCGGCTATGTCGAGGTGCAATCGGCCAAGAACCTGGAGAGCCGCATCAAGCCGGTCGAGTTCGACGGCAAGCCGGCGCTGAAGCTGGCCGACATCCCCGCCAACGCCTATGCGCGCCTCGCTGAACTCGCCGTCGACTACAGATTGGTGGTGGCGCGACCGGCAGCGATCGCGGGCCTCGACAAGGAGACCGCGCTGGTCAATGCGGTTCTGGACGAACTGGCGGCCCGGGACAAATCGGGCTTCCATGTAGAGCTGGTCGAGCCCGGCAAGAGCGCCGATCTGAGGCTCGCCGTGCTACGCGAGAACGCCATCGCCGGGGCTGCGGCCGATGCCAGCGACAAGCCGGCTCTGTGGTTCCTGCCGGCTTCCGGCGACGTGACGCTGACGGATGGCGGCAGGCCGCCACTAATCATCATCCATCCCGACGAGCAGGCAAAGCTGGCTGAGGCGACGGCAAAGAACCTGACGACGATCTTCCGCGCCACCGGGCTGTCGCGGCTGGCGGCCGCTTCCGACTACCGGCCGGAAGAAGTCAGCGTCGAATTCCAGATCAGGCGCCGCGACGGCGACGCGCTGGAACCTCTGCAGGCCTCGACGGTGCCGCGTGTCTCACCCGGCGACGAGGTGCATATCAAGGCCAGGAACGATTCCGACAAATATGTCGACATCAACGTGCTATATGTTGGCAGCGACTATTCGATCACCCATATCGTCGCCGAGCGGCTGGCGCCCGCCAACGGCTCGCCCGACGCCGGGCTGAAGGAAGGCCTGCTTGCCTTCACCGACACCAGCTTCGGCATGGAGCGGATGATCGCGGTGCTGACCGAAGCGCCGCCGCAGAGCGAGAAGGAGGATCTGGCCTTCCTGGCGCAGGACGGCGTTCCTTCGGCGACGCGCGCGGTCGGCGGGTCGGGCTTCTCCGACATGCTGGCCGACATCGGCACGGCGCCGGCGACACGCTCGGTAATGAAACTTGGCGACAAGAGCGGACCGAAGGGCGCGGTGATGATCTTCCCGATGGAGACGGTGCCGCACACTTGACCGGTAGCCGCTGCAAGAGTCTTGCCGGCATCGTTGCCTGGCCTCTTGCCGTCGGCCTGGTATGTGAACATTCTGGCGCGGCCGGACGAGAAGGATGAGGACGTTCGTGAATATCATGATGCTTTCCTGGCGTGGCGCCGTAGCCGGGCTTTTCCTAGCCGGACTGTTGCTTGGCCACGCCTCGGCGGACGAGGCCTGCGGCCTTTGTGCCAAGCAGATCGTCACCAATTCCGAGCTGGCAGGCTGCTTTCTCGACCAGTACGACCAGTTCGCCAAGACAAGCAGCGAAGCCATCGTCGTCGATCTCTCGAATTGCGGCTCGCGCGGCGTGGTCGAGGCCCTGCCGTCGCCCAACAAGGCGCCCGCCGAGCCGGACGTGCAGTTCCTGATTTCGCGCCTGCAGCTCGACTGCCTGAAGGAGAAGCTCGAGGCGCCGGGCATCGTGCTCGACCCGTCGGCCACCATCGACCTGGACAGCTGCCGATGAAAAAGCCGGGGGGCAAGACGATACAACAGATGGCACCGGCACCGGTGCCGGCAGCAGCCGGGAAGGCGGCCACGCTGCCGGAGACGACGGAGGGTTTCCCCTGGCCGAGCAGTCACGAGATCAAGAAGGAGGCGAACCCCTTCACCGATCGCGACTGGCGCATGCTGGTCTATGCCTGGTCCGGATTGCTGGTGCGCCTCGCGATCATCTTCACGCTGATGTTCTCGATCTACCAGTTCCTGGCCAACCAGGACCAGAAACGCGTCGAGCAGACGATGGCGCTCGTCGAGCTTTGGGAGACCAAGGATTACCAGCAGGCGCAGCGCGCGCTGAAGGACCGCCTGGCGGCGCTCAACGCCAAATACGACAAGCTGCTCAGCGCCAATCCGACGCCGACCGAGGAACAGGTGTTCAGGCAGCGCATCGGCATCGAGGCGATGACTGCGGAAGGCGGCGACATGCCGCTGGCCGACTTCAGCGATCACTTCGACCGCGTCGTCTATTTCCTCAACCGCCTGTCCTTCTGCGTCGAAGGCAAGCTCTGTTCGCAAAAAGTGGCCGACGCCTATTTCCGCGACTATGCCGTTTCCTTCTGGAGTTACTTTGCCGGCTATGTAGACAAGCAGCGCAAGGCCGGCTCCTCAACCTTCGCCTTGCCGATCGAGACCTATGTGCGCCTTGGGCAGCCGCCCTCGGCTCCAGCTCAATAGAAGCAGGACATCATGGCGGGCCGCTCATTGCTCCTGCGTGGCCTCCGCTGGTTGACCGTCACCGGCGCCCTGGTCATGGCATCTGTCGTGCGGGCAGAGGAGGCGCTGGATTTCCATCTCGACCTCAACACCGGCGGGCATAGCGCGCAAGTCAACGACCTTGCCTTCACACCGGACGGCCAGAAGCTGGTCTCGGCCTCGAACGACAAGACCATTCGCGTCTGGGACTGGCAGAGCGGGGTGACGCTGCGCATCATCCGCGGCTATCTCGGCCAGGGCAGTGACGGCAAGGTGTTCGCGGTCGCGGTTTCACCCGACGGCAAGACGATCGCCGCCGCCGGGTATTTCGGCGCCAGCCTCGGCGACAAACCACCTTACGGCGACATCAGGCTGTTCGATGTACCGACCGGCAAGATGAAGGCCGTGCTGAAGGCCGCGGACTATGCGATCTACGACATCGCCTTCTCACCGGATGGCGGTACGCTCGCCGCCGGCGGCGCTGATGGGGTCGTCTATCTGTGGCGGCTGGACGACAAGTCCGCGACCGGCTGGACGCTGGGCGACAAGCTCGACGCCGATTCCTGGCATATCGACAAGCTCGCCTTCGCCGCCTCGGGAACGCGCATTGCCGCGGTCACTACGGACAACGGCATCCGACTCTGGGATGTGGCGAAGGCCGAAGAGGTCGCCCTTTCCAGCGAGGCCGAGCCGCTCAGGGAAACAAGCGTCACCGCGCTTGCCGTGTCGCTGGATGGCAAATTGTTCGCCACCGGCGGGAAGGATGGGCTGGTCCAGCTCTGGCAGGCAAGCGACGGCAAGTTTGTCCGCGCCATGCCGAAGCAGGATTTCCAGATCGGCGCGCTGACCTTCGCTTCGGGATCGCTTCTGGTCGCGTCCTGCGGCTATCGCTGCGCCGACAGGCATCGCACGCTCATCTGGAATGCCGAGACCGGCGTCGAGGTGCTCCAGTACAGCGGGCACGACGGCACCGTCTTTGCCAGCACGGCCTATGCCGACGGCTCGCTGGTGGCGACAGCTGGCGGCAGCCGCAACGCTATCCAGGTCTGGAACCCGATGACCGGTGAGCACAAGGTGCTGCTGCAAGGCGTCGGCAAGCCGGTTATGGCGGTCGGCATCGATACTGCCAACGGCGTTGTTGCCTGGGGTAATGCCAATCCCTGCCCCGAGCGCGTCTCCTGTCCGGAACTCAATGGCAGGCTCGACGAATCGCTGGCGCTGCCGACAGCGGAGCGCTTCTTCGACGACCCGCAAGCGCTGACGGATCCGGGAACCTATACCCGCGCGGCTTTGACCGATGGCCAATGGTCGCTGCGCACCGCACCGGGCGGCAAGGACGATTTGGAAAATGCCGTGCTGGAGATCGCCAATGCCGGCAAGATTGTGCGCACGATCGAGAACGACGCCACCAACGGCTTTGTCCATTCGGCCTATACCCTGATCGACAACGGGCTTGGCCTGATCACCGGCGGCAATGACGGCACGCTGCTCGAATACAAGACCGCCACCGCGCGTGTGTCAGGCGAATTCACCGGGCATGCCGGCGAGATCAACGCCATGGCTGTCTCGGAGGACGCTGGCCTGCTGGTCACCGGCAGCGCCGACCAGACCTTGCGCCTATGGAACCTGAAGACGCACAGGCTGATCGTCTCGATGTTCTTTGCCGGCTCCGAGTGGATCGTCTGGATGCCGCAGGGCTACTACTATTCGTCCGGCGACGGCGACAGGCTGATCGGCTGGCAGGTCAACCAGGGTCGCGACCATGAAGGCCGCTTCATCAGCGCCGGTCAGTTGAAGAAATATCTCTGGAGCCCGGAGATGGTGCGCCGCGCTATCATCTTGCGCAGCGCCGAGCAGGCGGTCGAGGAGATGCGGCCGGGCGTCGACCGCGAGCTGGAAAAGCTGCTGCGGCGCAAGCCACCAGAATTCGGCATCCGTCTCGCCGCCGACCAGGGCAATGTCCGCGACGGCTACGTCGCCGTCGAGATCACCGGCGCCAGCGAGGCAGGCGCCGAAATCGCCGGTTTCTCGATCCTGTCGAACAGCCGCAATGTCGGCGACGTCACCACGCGCTCGGTCGATGGCGGCAAGAGCACCATTGTCGAGGTGCCGGTCGAGGATGGCGAGAACACCATCCGCATCACCGGCACCAATGAATTCGGCTATCTGACCGAGCGCAGTGTGACAGCGCTGGCCAGGAAGGCCGAGAAGAAAGCGAACAAGGGCAAGCTCTATGTCGCCGTCATCGGCGTCGACAAATATCCCTTCCTCACGGACGCCTGTGCCGGCCGCGCCTGCGACCTGCGCTACCCCGTCGACGATGCGACGGAATTCCTCAAGGTGATCGCGCAGAAATCCGCGCCGCTGTTCTCGTCCATGGAAACGCTGGTGATGGTCAACCGCGAAGCTCTGGACGAAGCACCCGGCAGCACCGAAGGCGTATACCAGGTCGCCAGCGCCGACCAGATTCTGGAACCCGACGCCGACACAATCGACGACCAGCTCGCCGACTTCCTCGACAGACCCGGCGAGAACGACACCACCATCGTCTTTGTCGCCGGCCACGGCATCAACATCGACGAGGACTACTATTTCATCCCCACCGACGGCCGCAAACAGGACGCCGAGCGCTGGAAGCGCTCCTCGCTCGTCGACTGGGCGGACATCCAGAAATCGGTCGAACGGGCCAAGGGCATGCGCTTCATGCTGCTCGACACCTGCCACGCCGCCAACGCCTTTAACCCGCGCCTGGAAAAGGACGCGCAGGACGCGCGTATCGTCGTCTTCTCGGCCACCGCCGCCAACAACACCGCCGCCGAACTGCCCGAGCTCGGCCATGGCGTCTTCACCTATTCGATACTCGCAGGCCTGCGCGGCCAGGCCAGAACCTCCGACAGCGGCGTGACGCTGTTCGGCCTCGCCGACTTCGTATCCCGCGAGGTCGTGCGGCTGACTGCGTCGCGGCAGAAGCCGTTTTACTATGTCGGCGGCGTGGAGAACATCGTGCTGGCCGGGCCATGAGTATGCGCCTGCTGGCGATTGCTGCCCTGTTGCTAACCGCGGTCGGCGCTGCACGTGCGCAGCCCGTGCCCTGCCCACCCGACGAGACAAACTTCCCGTCCTTCTACGACGACGCAACCCTGTTCCGCGATGCCATCGCCAAGGCCGCCGATGTCGAACCTTCGAACCAGCGGCTGACCGGCATCACCGTGCCGCATCATCTGCTGGCCGCCGATCTCGTCGCGCTCGGTTTTCACGCCGCATCCGGCTTTCGCTACAAGCGCATCGTCATCCTGTCGCCGGACCATTTCCACAAGACGCGCAAGCTGTTCGCCACGACGACACGCGGCTTCGACACCATGCTTGGACCAGTGGCAATCGATTCCGAGGCGACCCAGCGGCTAGAGGCGAATGGCGACATGGTCGAGGAGTCCTGCCTGTTCGCCAAAGAGCATGGGGTGATGGCCATGCTGCCCTTCCTGCGTCACTATTTCCCCGAGGCGAAAATTGTACCGGTGGCGATGTCGGTCAAGGCGCGCCGTGCCGACTGGGACAAGCTCGCGGAAGCGCTCAAGACGATCGTCGACGACAACACGCTGATCGTCGAGTCGACCGACTTTTCGCACTATCTGCCGCAGCACGACGCCCGCCGCTTCGACCAGCAGACGCTGAATGTCTTGGCTGCCGGATCGCTCGACGGTATCGCGGCGCTGCGCCAGCCAGATCACGCCGACTCGGTCGGCGCGCTCTATGTCCAGACCAAGCTGCAACGTGCGTTGTTCGGCGCGGCGCCACTGGTCGTCGCCAACGAGAATTCGCAGGAAACGACGACCGACTATGTCGACCGTACCACCAGCTACATTGTCGCCCTATTTGGCACCTTCGGACCCGGCTTCAACAATCCGGCCCGGACAAGGGACAGGATCTATTATTTTGCCGGCGATGTGAATTTCGGCCGCGCCATGAAGAAGGTGCTGCTGCGCGACGGCATCGCCGACCGCATTGTCGACAACGTGCTCGCCTTGACCGGATCGCGGCCGCTGATCGTCAACCTCGAAGGCGTGATGTTGCCCAACGTGCCGGAAGCCATCGACGACATGACGCTGGCTATGCCCGCCGATCTCGCGGTCAGCATGCTGAAGCGGCTGCACGTTGCCGGCGTCAGCCTCGCCAACAACCATGCCTATGATCTCGGACCGTCGGGCTATGCCGAGACGGTTCGCGCGCTCACTGCCGCCGGCATCCCCCATTTCGGCCAGGGCGAGGCGCTGGCGCTGGCCGATCTCGACCTTATCGGCCTGACCGACATCGACACCAACGGCTCGAAGAACATCGACCTTCTGACCCCAGCCCTGCTCGACCGCCTGGTCAGCACGAACGCCAGCCGTCCGCTGGTCGCCTTCGTCCACTGGGGCCGCGAATACAAGACTGAGCCGTCCGCGCGCGAGGAATTGCTCGCCGACCAGATGCGGCTGAGAGGCGTCTCGGCCATCGTCGGCGGCCACCCGCATGTATCGAGCGAGGCCATCGTGCCGCTTGCCGGAGGCGACGTCGCCGAGGTCTATTCGCTCGGTAATTTCCTGTTCGACCAGAAGGCCGAGCGGTCGTCGGGTTCGATGCTGGAACTGCGTGTCTTCGGACAGGGCACGATCTTTCCCAGGCTCATTCCGCTGCCGAACTATTTTGAAATGGGGCGGAAATGACTCAACACCCCTGCATATCGGCAGGCAGGTAGCAGGCCGCCGGCGCGGTCCTGGTTTCGAACAGCGATTCCTTCGGCCGGAAATAGAAGAACGTCACCGGCTTGCTCTCGCGCGTCGAGCCGTCGGCGAAGTGCGCTGCAATGCTGAACCTGTGGATCGACGACATCGCCGACCACATCTTCAGCCGCGCCGTATAGGAACTCAGCTTCTTGTTGCCCCGCATCGGCATGGCAATGGTGTAGTCGTGCTTGCCGATCGGAAATTCGACGTTCTGGTAGCGCATGGCTTCCGGCGAACCGCCGCCGCCGTCGCCACATTCCGCCATCGATTCGGGAACTTCGAACACGGCCATGGTCATGGACGTGCGAAACGCCTCGCTCTGCTGGACGACGTTGCCCTGATCGTCCGTCCAGGAATAGTCGAACTTGCCGATCGCGTTCAGCGTCATCGCCTGGTTGAACGTGCCGAGGTAGTCCAGCGCCTCGCCGAACCTGATCTTGTTGGTGAGCTGGGCGCGGCAGACATTGAGACCATCCACCGACGCGCATGGGAACCGTCCCGTCTCAAGGCTGGCGGTGTCGACACCGGCCTCGCCAAGGACGCTCTTGATCGACACATCGGCGCCGTCGGCGAAATCACCGATGTCCTTGGTGAACACGCGGCTGGGCTCACCGGTCGGGTTGTACTCTTCGTCGATCCTGGTGAACTGGATCGACATCTTCATGCCCTTCACGTCGCCCCAGCCATTGTTGATGATCGAGAAATCCGGCCGGAAGCCGACGCAGCCAAAATGCTCGCTGATCGACAGCATCGGTTTACGGTAGGCCTCGCTGGCGGCGACCTTCATTTCGAGACTGTCGAGCTTGACCTTGGACTGGTCGGTCGTCTTGAGATCGACCTCGGCAAAGGCCGGCGCCTGCTCCCAGTCCATGCCCTCGTAGACATTGCCGGTACGGATCTGCCCGGTGCCGTTCCAGGCGTCGTTGTACTCATCCGAGACTGGGTAGATCGCGATGTCTTCGTCGCGCACCAGATGCTGGTACTGCATGTCGGCCTGCTGGGTCATGCGCTGGTCGACGGCGACGCCGATTTCGACCTTGTCGGCGGCACCACCGCCGGCCTGCGCCTTGAGCAGCCCGCCCAACCTGGCGTCGGCCAGCACGTCGGGGCGTGCGCCGCCGGACTCCTTGCCCATGACCCAGTCGGAGTCATAGACGGTACCGCCCGGCAGCCGCGTGCGGCCCTTGCCGTTCTTCAGCCCGTCGACAAACAAGCCGGCAAAGATTTCGCCTGTGCTCGACAGCAGGCGTCCCTGGCCGTTCGGCACGCCGGCGGCGAGCGCGCCCTCGTAGCGGTTGCCGTCGGCATCGACATGGATACCCTGGCCGTCGAGCTTGCCGGCAACCCAGTGGCCCTCGAACACTTCGCCGGAGCGCAGTTCCAGCCGGCCCTGCCCGTCCGGTCGGCCATTGCTGACCTCGCCAAAATAGCTCGAATAGATGGTCTTGGGGTCGTAGCTCGCCGAGCCGCGCACCCGCCAGGTCAGCCTGCCCCTGCCGTTGACGGTGCCGTCGTCGGCGATCGTCCGATCGGGCGACTGCCCGGCCGCAGGCTCCCAGACGAAGTCGAGGTTCCTTTCCGGATTGAAATCCCAGACCCGCACGCTCCTGCGCAGCACCGAACGCGTGTCGCTCTGGTAGAGGATTTGCACCCGTTCCGCCCAGGCGCCGGCCTGCGGCGCACCGGCGCTATCGGCAAAGACCGCCGAGCCCGTCAGCGCGGCCAGCATCGAAGCGGCCACGATCGCCCTGATCCCGAAGATCGTCCTTGCCCGCGCCATATCCCCAACCCCTTGGATGATACCGAGCGTAATCGGCGACGCAAGCCGACGCAAGTAAGCAGCCTTAGCCAGCCATGGTCCGGTCATAAAAAACCGGCGGAGGGATCGCTCCCATCGCCGGTCTTCTGATGGATCTCGCCGGTGTTTCGCGGCAGACCGTAGAGGCTTATTTGTACAGGCTGTTGATCCATTGCACGTTGGCGGCGTTCAGGCGCACGGCGGTGTTCGCATCCGGGCTTTCGGCCACGTTCACGCCGGTGATGACACGCTGCTTTGCGCCGCTGTCATAGGCATAGACCGAGCTTCCGCTCGACCCCGGAAACGTGTCGCAATCATACTGGAAATACTCGGTACCGATGTTTTCGGCGTGCACTTCGCAGCTTGCTTTCCACATTGTGCCCATCGGCTTGTCGCCGGGATAGCCGACGATATTGGCGGTGAAGTCGCCAAGATCGTCATAATTGGCATAGCCCAGCCAGCCGAGATTGGTGCCGACATCCTGCTTCAGCGTGACGATGCCGAGATCCCACGGGATCACCGAACCGTAATAGCCCTGATAGTTGTCGATGTAACCCTGGAGAATATAGGCGCTCTCATAGGCGAAGGCGCCGAACGGCGCATCGTCGGCGGTGCTGCCGTTGAGGCCCGGCACGAAAAGATACTCGTCGAGCCAGCCGCCATCCTCGTGGCTGTAGAGGCAGTGCGCCCCGGTGAGCACCGTGCGCGGACCGATCAGGGTCGCCGAGCAACTGCCGAAACTGCCGGTCTTCGGCGACTTCGCTTCGAGATAGCCGATAGCCGAGAACGGATAGGTCTTGGTGTTCTTGACCTGCTCACGATCGTCCGGGCCGAAGACCTGACGGCCGGCCTCGCCTTCCGGCAAGCCAGGATCCGCGGTATTTTGGGGACCCGGCGTCGCGTCGGATTTCTGCCCGTCGGCCGGCGCATTCAGTTCCTTGATGACCAGGTCCCGCAGCGCCTCGTTCGCATCGATCTTGATGTCCTTGCCGTCGGCGGAACGTCCGACGATGCCATAGGATTTGACCGCAATTGCCTCGTCGGCGAGCGGCGCGGCGCGACTGGCCTCGTCCTCGGTCAGTTTCGGCGTAGCGATCGGCTTGGCCCGGCCCGGCTTGTAGTCGCCCGAAGTTGCATCGCGCATGCTTTCGCCGTTGCCTTCATTCGCCGAACCGGGATCGGCGGCCAAGGCGGGCATCGCCCACATTGCTGTGGAAAGCAATGCGGACGCAATGATGGTGTTTGTCAGTTTTGTCACGGTAAGACTCTCCCAAAAGTCAGCAAGGACTGGATCAAGATAGAGCAATATTGTCGAGATCGTGGTGGCGCCAAAACCGAGCTTCGGCAGCGCACACCAGACTATTGCCCCGTGCGGTCAATTGAGGCCCCCGCCAAAATCACCGCTTCGATATACTGCCTAAAATATTCCAACATTGGCAACGACAAATCGCTTCCACGTAGCCCGTGGGGGGCTATAGGGTTTGAGCGGGCTTTGCTCCGGGCACGACTAGCAGACGCGGCATTCGGCTTTATGACCGGTCACGCGCCGATCTGGATTGGCGCACGACCGATCGTCGAACCGGTTCCCCGGCGGCGGATCATGTACCCGGCCGGCCCGTTCGGGAACGCACGTCTCAGGAGGTCCAGTTGAACATCATCCATCGCGTCAGGCCGCTCGCCGCAACATTGCTGGCCGGCATGGCAATGCTTGCGACGGTCAATGCCATTCATGCGGCCGACGCAACCGCCCGGCCGGAAGCTGCGGTTTCGCCGATGAAGCGCGTGGCGGAAGCCCGGGCCAAGGCCAAGGCCGAGAACCCCGACGGCGCCGATCGCGTCTATGGCGGCAAGGAGGCCGAGAAAGGCGCCTACCCGTTCCAGGTGGCGCTGCTGACCACCGACAGGCTCGACGATAGCCCGGCCTCGCAGCCGGACGCGCAATTTTGCGGCGGCAGCCTGATCGCCCCGCAATGGGTTCTGACGGCGGCGCATTGCCTGGTCGACAACGGCCAGCCGATCTCGGCAAGCGCGATCACCGTGCTGACCGGAGCCACCGAACTCAGCGAAGGCAAGCGCCACAAGGCGGCGGAAGTCATCGTCAACGAAGGCTATAGCGAGCAGACGATGGACAGTGACATCGGCCTGATCCGGCTGGCCGAGCCGGCCGACGCGCCGACCATCAAACTCGCGCGCGAGGCAACGCCCGAGTCCGGCAAGACCACGGTCATCGGCTGGGGCAAGATGCAGGACGGAACGTTCCCGACGGCGCTGATGGTGGCCGACCTCGATCTCGAGCCGAACACGACCTGCAACACCGGCATCAAGGACATCTATGCGCGCGACCTGAAAGCGGCGCTCAGCGATCTCGCCCGCCGCATGCGCTATTCGGCGAGGGGCATCGACGCGGCCGCAAATGCCATTGCCGCCGACATGTCCGATCCTTTGACCGGCAACATGATCTGCGCCGGCACCGCCAGCGGCGAACGCGACGCCTGCAACGGCGACAGCGGCGGCCCGCTGTTCATGACCGGCGCCGACGGTCCGGTCCAGGTCGGCGTCGTCTCCTGGGGCGAAGGTCCGGCGGACGGCACCACTGCCTGCGGCCACAAGAACGCCTACGGCATCTACACGCGGCTGGCCAACTACACGGGCTGGATCGAGGAAAAGATGAATGGCCCCGCGGCGGCCCCTGCTGCGCCCAAGCCTGGTGCCGGCACTGCGAAGAAGCCCTGAGAACAAGCGCATATGAAGACGGCGGGAATGTTCCCGCCGTTTTTATATTTAGCTGGCTTTGTATTCCGGCGCTTGCTACTTCCTCGGCGGGCCCTTGCGCTCCGCCGAAGCCGCCCACAGATTGATGTCGGCCTCGCGCGCATAGGTATCGATTTCCGCGAGTTCCGCGTCACTGAAGTCGAGCGCCTTCAAGGCGCCGACGCAATCCTCGACCTGTTCCGGCCGGCTGGCGCCGATCAGCGCCGAGGTCACCCGGCCCCTGCGCAGCACCCAGGCCAGCGCCATCTGCGCCAGCGTCTGGCCGCGGCGGCCGGCAATCGCGTTCAGCGCCTGGATGTTGGCGACGCTCTTGTCGTTGATGAAAGCGGGCCGCAGCGACTTGCCCTGGCTAGCCCGGCTGCCGTCAGGGATGCCTCCGAGGTACTTATCGGTCAGCATGCCTTGCGCCAGCGGCGAGAACACGATCGAGCCGACACCAAGCCCTTCCAGCGTGTCGAGCAGCCCGTCCTCCTCGACCCAGCGGTTGAGCATCGAATAACTCGGCTGATGGATGAGGCAGGGCGTGCCGAGCTGCTTCAATATGTCGGCCGCCTCGCGCGTGCGCTGCGAATTGTAGGACGAGATGCCAGCGTACAGCGCCTTGCCCGAGCGCACCGCATGGTCGAGCGCGCCCATCGTCTCCTCCAGCGGCGTATCGGGGTCGAAACGATGCGAATAGAAGATATCGACATAGTCGAGCCCCGTCCGCTTCAGGCTCTGGTCGAGGCTGGCCAGCACATATTTGCGGCCACCCCATTCGCCGTAGGGACCTGCCCACATCTCGTAGCCGGCCTTGGTCGAGATGATCATCTCGTCGCGATAGGCGGCAAAGTCGGTGCGCAGGATTTCACCGAAGGCGGTCTCCGCCGAGCCGGGCGGCGGACCGTAATTGTTGGCGAGGTCGAAATGCGTGATGCCCAGGTCGAATGCGCGGCGCACGATGGCCTGCTTGGTCTTGTGCGGCGTGTCGTTACCGAAATTGTGCCACAGCCCGAGCGAGATGGCCGGCAGCTTCAGGCCGGACCGCCCACAGCGGTTGTAGATCATTTTCTCATAGCGGTTTTCGGCGGCGACATAGGGCATGGGGAATATCCTCGATATCTGAAACGGACCGGGCACGGCCATCGCATGCGCGATGAGCAGGCCCCGCACCCCACCCTTTAACCTCTCCCCGGGAGAAGGGGGAGAGGGGCAAAGTCAAAATTATCGATAATCGCTGCGGCCTACTTCTTCTTGGCCATCAGTTCCTTCGCCTCCTTGACGCCGAGAGCCGCCGGCCGCTCGCAGGTGGTCTGCATGGCGACGAACTTGCCGGTTTCGCCCGAGCGCAATATGCCGGTCATCACGTCGACGGCATGCAGCGCCAGCTCCATCGAGCAGCGGTGCGGCCGACCTTCGGCAATTGCGATCGCCATGTCGGCAAGGCCGGCGGTGCGATAGTTGGCCATCATGCCCTGTCCGTGCATTTCATTGGGAACGCCGAACGGATGCTTCCATTTCGGCAGTTTCTTGACCGGCTTGGCCGCTTCGGTGAGACGCACGTCGCCGCCGAAGAAGTTCGGATCCGGCACGAACACCGTGCCCGCCTCGCCATAGAGTTCCATCGGCGCGTGGCCATGGCTCCAGACGTCCCAGCTGGTGTTGAGCGTGATGACGGCGCCATTCTCGAACTCCAGCAGGCCATGGATGGTCGTCGGCGTGTTGACCGGGATTTTTTCGCCCGCGCGCGGCTTCGACGAAATCGTCCGCTCCGTCGCGGGGATCGAAGCGAACGCCGCCACCTGCTTCACCGGCCCGATCAGCTGGATCAGATTGGTGATGTAGTAGGGTCCGATATCGAGCACCGGACCGGCGCCCGGCTGGAAAAAGAAGTCCGGATTGGGATGCCAGTGCTCCATGCCGTGGCCCATCACATGGCAGGTGCCGCTGGTGATCTTGCCGAGCGCGCCGGTGTCGATCAGGTTGCGCACCAGCTGGTGCGCGCCGCCGAGGAAAGTGTCGGGTGCCGAGCCGATGCGCAGCCCCTTCTTCTCCGCCCGGCTCTTCAGGTCGAGCCCTTCCTTGATCGACAGCACGAACGGCTTTTCCGAATAGACGTGCTTGCCCGCGTCGAGGATCTGCTTCGACACCGCGTAATGCACCGCCGGAATGGTGAGGTTGACGATGATGTCGATGTCGTCGGCTTTGAGCAGATCTTCGACGGTCTCGGCGCGCAGCTTGAACTCCTTCGCCCGCGCCTTCGCCGCGTCCATATTGATGTCGGCGCAAGCACGCATCTCGATGCCGCGAAACAGCGGCGCCAGCGAGAAATATGCCTTCGAGATGTTGCCGCAGCCGATGACGCCGATACCCAGTTTCTTTGCCATGATGATTGTTCCTAGTAAGCCTTGACGGATGCGAGTGAACGGCGGGCGAAGCGTTCGATGTCGTTGGGGTTGTCCTGTTCCATGACGTAGTACTTGGCGACGCTCTTGGCGCGCAAGGCCTTGATCAGCCCGGCCCAGTCGATGGTGCCGTGGCCGACATCCGACCAGCCGTCCTCGTCCAGCCCCTCGCCTGGCTTGGCCATGTCCTTGACATGGATGGCGCTGATGCGCTTGCCGTGCTTTTCGATCCAGGGCAGCGGATCGACGCCGCCGCGCACCACCCAGGCGACGTCCATCTCCCAGCCGATGTCGGGCGCCGAGGTCAGGATATGGTCCTGCGGCACCGAGCCGTCGGCAAGCGTCTTGAATTCAAAATCATGATTATGCCAGGCAAAGCCGTAGCCGGCCTTTTGCGCCGTCTCGCCAACCTTGGCCAGCCGCTCGCCGAAGCCGCGCCAGCCGGCGGCATCGGCCGGCCTCTGCTCGGCGAGCAGATAGGGACAGATGACCAGCGTGATGCCGAGCGCATCGGCTGTTCTGCGCACGCCGTCGAAATCGTTCTCCAGCGCGTCGATCGAGAAATGCCCGGTCGGCATCGAAAGCCCGTTCTTGTCGAGCTCGGCGCGGAAGGCCTTGGGATCGTCATAGACGCCGCCGAACCCTTCAACTTGCTTGTAGCCGAGTTCGCCGAGCGTCTTCAGCACGCCCTCCCAAGGCTGGAAATTGCGGGCGCTGTAAAGTTGGAATGACCAGTTCATCGTCTTGTCCGTTTTCTCTTGGGGGATGGATCTTGGGAGAAGTCTAAAGGCGGTTGCCGGTTTGGGCGTCGAAGAGCGAGGCCCGCATCGGATCGAAACCGATGCTGACCGTGTCCGCATTGTTCGGCGTGCGCTCCGAGGTCACCCTGACGGTGAAGTTCTGCTTGCCAAGCTTCAGCCAGACCAGCGTATCGGAGCCCATCGGCTCGACGACCTCGACATTTGCCGTCGTCGTGAACGGCCAGCCTGCGCCGCTGTTGAAGGCGACATGCTCGGGGCGCATGCCGAACACGGCCGGCCCCGGCGTCGGTTCCTTCTCGAAGGCGTAGGTCGCGAGCGGGATGCGCACGTCCTCGAAGGCGAACTGCCAGTCGCTGCCCACCTTCTCCAGCCTGCCATCGATGAAGTTCATCGCCGGCGAGCCGAGAAAGCCGGCGACGAAGCGATTGACCGGGCGGTTGTAGATGGTCTGCGGCGCGTCGAGCTGCTGGATGACGCCGCCCTTCATCACCGCGATGCGGTCGGCCAGCGTCATCGCCTCGATCTGGTCGTGGGTGACGTAGATCATGGTGTTCTGCAGCTTGCGATGCAGCAGCTTGATCTCGACGCGCAGTTCCGCTCGCAACTTGGCGTCGAGGTTGGAAAGCGGCTCGTCGAACAGGAAGACGTCGACGTCACGCACCAGCGCCCGTCCGATCGCCACGCGCTGGCGCTGGCCGCCCGAGAGCGCCGAAGGCTTGCGCTGCAAAAGCGGCTCGATCTGCAGGATCTCGGCGGCACGCGCGATGCGCTTGTCGATCTCCTCCTTGGGCAGACCGGCGACGCGCAGGCCAAAGGACAGATTCCGCTCCACCGTCATTTGCGGATAGAGCGCATAGGATTGGAACACCATGCCGATGCCGCGGTCCTTGGGCTCCTCCCAGGTGACGTTCTTGCCCTTGATGAAGATGCGGCCTTCGGAAATGTCGAGCAAGCCGGCGATGCAGTTGAGCAAGGTCGACTTGCCGCAGCCCGACGGCCCGAGCAGCACGATGAACTCGCCCTCGGCGACATCGAGATTGAGCGTGTGCAGCACCGAGATGGCGCCGAAACTCAGCGACAGATCCTGGATCGAAACGCTGGTACCGTTCTGCGCCATATCCACTAGCCTTTCACCGCGCCGGCGGCGATGCCGCGCACGAACCATCTTCCGGAGACGAAGTAGATAATCAGGGGTACCGCAGCCGTCAGAATGGTGGCCGCCATGTTGACATTGTACTCCCTCACGCCGGTCGTGGTGTTGACGATGTTGTTGAGCTGCACCGTCATCGGCCAGTTGGGCCGCCCTGCAAACACGATGCCGAACAGGAAGTCGTTCCAGATACCGGTAACCTGCAGGATGACGGCAACGACCGTGATCGGCACTGACATCGGCAGCATGATGTGGAAAAAGATGCGCCAGAAACCCGCGCCGTCGACACGCGCTGCCTTGAACAGCTCGACCGGTATTGCCGCGTAGAAATTGCGGAACAGCAGCGTCAGGATGGGCATTCCGAAGATCGTGTGCACGATGATGATGCCAGGCAGGGATGCGAACAGCCCGACCGAGCTCAGTCCGATGATCAATGGATAGATCACCACCTGGTAGGGTACGAAGGCGCCAAACACGAGCAACCCGAAGAGCAAATTGGCGCCCCTGTACGGCCAGAAGGTCAGCGCGTAGCCGTTGACCGACGCGCAGATGATCGAGATGACCACGCTGGGCAAGGTGATCTTCACCGAATTGTAAAACCCTGGACTGAGGCCGTTGCAGTCGCGACCGGTGCAGGCATGGAGCCAGGCGTCGGCCCAGGGCTGGAAGGTCGGCTCGCCTGGAAGGTTGAAAAGATGTCCAAGCCTGATCTCCGGCATCCCCTTCAGCGATGTGACGATCATGATGTAGACCGGGATGAGGAAGAAGAGAGCCGCGACGACCAGGAAAGCATAAAGGCCGATGCGGCCGGCCGATATCCGACGCGGTTTCGGCCCGAAGGGCCCCGCGCCGGCCTGATCCTGTCCTTCCTGGACAGGCTGAATTGCGGTGATCTGGCCGGCGGTCATGCGCTCGCTTCCCGATTTCGCCGCCACAGCAGAATGCCGCCGAAAGCCAGCACGACCAGGACCGGCAGCAGCATCATCGTTGCCGCGGCCATACCCTGGCCGACGTTCTGGCGGACTGTGATGAGCTGGATGACGTAGACTGCCGGCATCGACGTGGCGATGCCGGGACCGCCGCCGGTCATGGCGATAACCAGGTCGTAGACGCGCACCACGCTTACGCACTGGAGAACGAAGGCGGTGGCGAAGGCACCCTTCATCATTGGCGCCACGATGGACATGTGCGTGCGCCACGTGGGGATGCCGTCGACCCTCGCCGCTTTCCAGATCTCCTCGTCAACGCCGCGCAGGCCGGCAAGCAGGATCGCCATCGTCACGCCCGAACCCTGCCAGATGCCCGCCACGACCAGCGCGTACAGCGCCGTGTCGGCATCGACCAGCGGGGCGAAGCTGAAGCTCGACCAGCCCAAATTGCGGAGCGCCGCCTGCAGGCCGAGGTTGGGGTCGAGCACCCATTGCCACACAAGTCCGGTGACGATCAGCGACATGGCGAAAGGATACAGGAAGATCGAGCGGAACAGGTCCTCCTGGCGGATGCGCTGATCCATGAAAACGGCAAGCAGGTAACCGAACACCATGTTGCAGGTGATGGACATCAGGCCGAAGAACCAGATGTTGTTGACCGAGACGAGCCAGCGGCTATCGGCCCAAAGGCGCCTGTATTGCGCCAGGCCGACGAAATCATAGGTGGGAAACAGCTTCGAACTGGTGAAAGACCATAGCACCGAGAAGCCGATGCCGATCACGAACACGCCGACGGCGACGAGGATCATCGGTATCGTCCCGATGACGGCGGGCAGGTGAAATCTGCGCCTCCAGCTTTTCTGCATCGTCCGTCTTTCTCCGCTTCCACCGACACTCTGGGGCAGTCTGCCGACGTGAAAGTCAGCGTTTGTCCGAACGACCGGGCTCCGAACCGCCGCGACTTCTGCGATTGTCAGCCCGTCGCCGAGAAAAGGCTCGGGTCGGGACGCGACAGAGGCGCCGCCGCAAGGGCGGCGCCTCTGGGTGCTGATCGGTTCCTAGTCGGAGTTACCGATGATGGTAGAAAACTTCGCAGTAGCGTCGTCAGCGGTCATGGAGTCGTCCGCGAAATATTGCGAGACGAGCTCATTGATCTGCTGATTGGTGTTCTCGGTGATGAAGCGGTTCGTGGCAGTGACGATGTTGGACGGGTTTTCCACCGCTTTCAGGGACTTCTGCATGCACGGGTCGGCCGTCGACATGTCGACATCGCCGCGCACGGGCATGGAACCCTTGGCGTTGTTGAAGGCGACCTGAACCTCCGGGCTGATGAGGAGCGCTGCAAGACGCTTCTGCGCTGCTTCGACGTCCGGATTGTCCTGCTTGAAGAAGACGATGATGTCGCCGTCGGTGCTGATCACCGGCTTGTCCTCGTTCAGGCCGATCATGCAGCCGAAATCCTTGACGCCGGTCATGCCGGCGGCTGCGAATTCGCCGCGAGCCCAGTCGCCCATCACCTGCAGTCCGGCCTTGCCGGTGATCACGAGGTTGGTGGTGTCGTTCCAGTTGCGGTTGGCATAGCCGTTGTCGGTGAACTGCTTCAGGGTCCGCAACTGGGTGAAGACGCCTTTCATCTCGGGGCCGCCGGCAATTTCGGCGCTCTTCTTGGTGTACATCTCGTCACGTTTGGCGACGCCGAGAGCCTCGGTGACCATGTCCTGGAACAGCAACTGGATCTGCCAGCCGTTTCCGTCGCCGCCGATGGCGAAGGGAATGAGACCCGCCTCCTTGATCTTCGGCGCGGCCGCAATGAAATCGGCCAGGCTCTTCGGCTCCGGCACGCCCGCTTTCTCGAAGACCGGCTTGGAGTACCAGGCCCAGTAATTCGAATGGATGTTGACCGGAACGCACCACCAGTGACCGTCGACGAGGCAGGCGCTGCCGATCGCCTTCGGGCGAATGACCTCATCCCACTTGCCGGCGGTCGCGACGTCCGTGAGGTCGAGCAGCTTGCCGCCCGAAATCAGTTCCTCGTACTGCCGGCCGGGATTGAACTGAGCCGCACCGGGCGGATCGCCGCCGAGCACGCGCTGCATGACGGTCGAGCGGGCGGTTTCGCCGAGTGCGACGGCGCTGTCCACCCACTTGTCGCCGTGGCCGTCATTGTCAAAGGCCTTTGCAAACTGCGAGACCGCCGCCGACTCGCCCTTCGACGTCCACCAGTGAATCACTTCCAGATCGGCCGCGGCCGCCGGACCGGCGAACTGCAGCGCCGCCGTCGCCGCCAGCGCGGCAGTCAAGAGTTTATATCGCATTTCGGTTCCTCCCAGAATCTGAAACGTTACAGATTTTCGATACGGCAATTGTGTGACGTGCGCAACCCCTCGCGCAAAAGCCATCCGGATATTTTTTCGAGCTGCGAACAAAATCCTTCCGCCAACACCACATTGTGCACCGCAGCACGCAAAGTTGCACCGCAAACCAAGGAAGGCTGGCAAAGAATTCGCCTGAAGGGCCTTCTCCGCTGAATTCCAATGGTTTTCTGTGCCGGCAGCACAGCAGACCTAAGCTGGCCTGCCACGACCGCGCACGTGTCGCTCGTGACAATCTGTAACGTTTCAGTGTATTGAGGTTTCGCCAGGTGGAAGTCGCGCTATCGCGGCCCGGCGATTGCCGGTCTGCCCGGCAACTGCTATGCGCCTGACGGGCGGGTCGAATGGACAGAGATCAGACAGACAAGGACGACGAGGCGTCGGCGCACGAGCGCCCGACGCTGAAGACGCTTGCCTTCATGACCGGGCTTGGCGTCACCACCGTGTCGCGGGCGCTCAAGGACGCACCCGAGATCGGTGCCGAGACCAGGCGTCGCGTCCAGCTCGTCGCCAGGCAGATCGGCTACCGGCCGAACCGCGCCGGGGTGCGTCTCAGAACCGGCAAGACCAATGTCATCAGCCTCGTGCTCAACACCGAGCGCGAGATCATGAGTTTTGTCTCGGATATCATCTACGGCGTCTCGGAAGTCATCGCCGACACGCCCTACCACCTGATTGTCACGCCCTACTCGCGCTCACAGGATCCGCTGGATCCGATCCGCTATCTGGTGGAGACCGGCTCCGCCGACGGCGTCATCATTTCGCGCACGCAGCCCAACGATCCGAGGGCCCGCTACATGCTGGAGCGCGGCATCCCCTTTGCCACGCATGGCCGCACCGACATGGGGCTGATCCACCCCTACCACGACTTCGACAATTACGCCTTCGCGGCCGAGGCGGTGCGTCATCTGGCCGGCATCGGCCGCCGCAGGCTCGCTCTTCTGACGCCGCCCGTCGGCCTGACCTATCACGGCCACACGGTGAACGGTTTTGCCGATGCACTGAGCGAGGTCGGCGCCAGCGAGGTGCCGTTCAACACCGTTTCGATCGATCATTCGATCGAGCAGATCAGGATGCGCACCGCGCAGCTGATGCGCCGCGACGACAGGCCGGACGGCTTCGTCAGCAGCGCCGCGGCCGCGACACTGGCCGTCGTCGCCGGCATCGAGGACGCCGGCCTGAAACTAGGTCGCGACGTCGATGTCGTGTCGAAACAGTCGTCGGACCTGCTGCATCTGTTCCGGCGCGAATTGCTGGTCGTCAACGAGAACTTCCGCTTGGCCGGCTCCGAGCTTGCCCGCTCGGTGCTCGGCTTGATCGGCGGCGCCGCCCCCGGTTCCTTGCAGAGCATGAGCCTGCCTGGTGAGGTTGTGGCCTATCGTGGTTGAGCGACCTGAGAGTCAGGTCAGGCCGAGTCGAAAATGGTGGCTTCCGAGAACCGGAGCGGAGCGTACTTAAGGTACGTGAGCACCGGAAGCGCAGGAAGCCGCCATTTGCAGGCCGGCCTCACCTGACTTTAGCCGGCAGCGCCGCTGCCCCACGGGCCATGGAAGGCGCCCTGCTCGCCGATGCGCTCGAAGCCATGCGCGCCGAAGAAGTCGCGCTGCGCCTGGATCAGGTTCGAGGTGCCGCGGCCTTGGCGGTAGCTGTCGAAATAGGCGAGCGCCGAAGACAGCGCCGGCACTGGCGCGCCAGCCTCGGATGCTCGCGCAACAATGCGCCTGAGCGACGGATGCGCCTCCTGCATCATGGCGATGAAGGCCGGCGCCATCAAAAGGTTGGTGGAAGCGCCGCCGGAGCCGAAAGCCTCCGCCATCGTATCCAGCATTTGCGAGCGGATGATGCAGCCGGCCCGCCAGATCTTGGCGATGGTCGGCATCGGCAGGTTCCAGTTGAACTCTTTCGAGGCGCCGCTCATCACCGCGAAGCCTTGCGCATAGGCGGCGATCTTTCCGGCGAACAGCGCCAGTTCAAGGTCCTTGAGAAGCGCGGCCTTGTCGCCGGAAATCTTCGTCACGCCGGCATTGCCATAGGCTTTTTCCGCCGCCTGCCGCTCGTCCTTGATCGACGACAGCACGCGCGCCGCCACCGCAGCCTCGATTGCGGTGGCCGGAATGCCGAGTTGCTGCGCTTCGATCACCGACCATTTGCCGGTGCCCTTCTGGCCGGCGCGGTCGAGGATGATGTCGACCACCGGCTTGCCGGTCTTCGGATCGTTGGCGGCCAGCACCTTGGCGGTGATTTCGATCAAATAGGAGTTGAGCCGGCCCTTGTTCCAGTCGGCGAAGACAGTGCCGATCTCCTTCGGCCCCATGCCGAGGCCGTCGCGCAATATGCCGTAGATCTCGGCGATCATCTGCATGTCGGCATACTCGATGCCATTGTGGATGGTCTTGACGAAATGGCCGGCGCCGTCGGTGCCGAGCCAGGCGGCACAGGGTTCGTCCTTGAACTTGGCGGAAATTGCGACCAGCACCTTTTTGACGCGCTTCCAGCTCTCCTCGGTGCCGCCGACCATGATCGATGGCCCGTGCCGTGCGCCCTCCTCGCCACCGGACACACCCATGCCGATGAAGGTGAGGCCGGAGCCGTTGAGCTCGGAGAAGCGCCGCATCGTGTCGCGGAAATTGGCGTTGCCGGCATCGATGACGATGTCGTTGTCGGACAGCACGCCGCGCAGTGCCGCGATCTGTTCGTCGACCGGCTTGCCGGCCAGCACCATGATGATGATCGGCCGCGGCGGCCGGATCGCGGCGGCCAGCTCCTCCAGACTGTAACAGGGCACCACCATGTCCTTCAGCGCGCCGGCACTCTCGACAAAGGCGTCGGTGCGCGCCGCGGTGCGGTTGTAGACCGCGATGCGGTGCCCATGCTCGGCGATGTTGAGCGCCAGGTTGGAGCCCATCGTGCCAAGGCCGATCAGGCCGATTTCGGCTTTTTCCATCGTTTCTTCCCTGCTTTCGGATCTTTTGTTGAGGCCGCGATTTTGGGGGGATGCCCCTATTCCCGTGATGAATGACGGGCCTTCGCGGCGGCGTCAACCGCCTCGCCGAATTGTGTCCACCAGACCGCTTAGTCCGCTCTGATATCGATCAGCGCTTCGATCTTCACCATCTCGAAGTCCGAAACGAGGATGTCGAGCCGCGCTGTCCATCGACCGGGGACGGGAATGACGAGATCATCGACACGCCAGCTGCCGTCGCCCGGCTTGGTCGCCGGCCGCTTGATCGGTTCGATGCCGGAATCGGGCTTCGACAGCACCAGCGTCACCTGCTTGGCGTCGAGCGGGCCGAAATCGCCGGTCATGATCACCATCGAGGCGATGACCGGCCCGGCATGGCCGGGCGTGATGCTAAGGTCTGCCATCGCGTTCAGCGTGTGGATATGCACCGACGCCGGCTGCGCGGCGGCGATCGCCAGCGCGCGCGGCGGCGGCGTGAAACGCCAGCCGGCGGCGACGGCGAAGATGGCGAGCACGATCAGCACTTCGGCGCCGATCGAGCGGACCAGCCGTCGCTGCACCTCGGTCGCGCCGGCTTCGGCGGGCGCGGTGAGCGTCCAGCGGTTGACGGTGGCGAGCGTGAACAGAAAGAGCAGCAACACCAGCTTGACCAGCAAAAGCCGGCCATAGCCGGTGTTGACCAGCGCCGCGGGCGTCTGCACCTGGATGACGGCAAGTACGATGCCGGCGGCGGCGAGCACGGCAACGACCGGCAGGATCGCGCGGGAAAATCGCCGCAGGAACGGCCCGGCCTCTCCCGATTGCCGCCGCACCGCAAGGCCGAGCGGCGCCAGCGCGCCGGCCCAGAAGGCGATGCCAACGCCGTGCAGGAACACCATCGGCCGCGTCAGCCATTGCGGTTCGGCGGCACTGGCATGGCCGCTGGCGGCGAGCGCGGCACCGACGCCGGCCAGCCCGGCAAGAGCGAACGGTTTTGCGCCGATGCGCGGCCCGGCCAGCGACAGCAGGGCGAGCCCCAGCGCCATCAGGCCGATCAGCACCGTCCAGCCGAAGCTGGTGCCGAATGCCGTGCGCCAGACCACCGGCTGCGCCAGCCCGGCGAGCGGCGCGCCGAGCGCGTCCAGCCCCTGCAAGCCGAGCGAAACCGGCGCGGCGACCAGGCCGGCGAGGAGCGCGGCGATGACGAAGCGCCGGCCGCACCGCTCGCTCTCGGCCAGCCAGGCAAGCGCGAAGGCACCACCGACGCCGAGAAACAGGCCAATGGAGAGAAAAACCTTGCCCAGCCAGATCGCCGAGCGCAAATCCCAGTCGACCGGCTCGGCCGCCACTGGCGGAGTGCTCGGCGCGCCGATGGAAAATAGCACCGAACCGCCGACCGGATGGCCGTCGGTGGAAATCACCCGCCAACTCAGCACATGCGTGCCGGACTTCAGCTTCTGTGGATTGTCGATGGTGACGGTCTGGTCACTGAGGCGAAAGGAGGTCAGCGCGACCGAAGTGCCGTCGGGCCGCACAAGGGTGAGCACGAGCGGCGACACCGGCTCGCTGAAGGTCAGCGAAAATTGCCCCGGGCCTTGCGCCAGCACCGCGCCGTCAACCGGATCCGTTTTGATCAGCGCCGCATGCGCGAACGCACGGCCCGGCAGGCCGAGAACCGCGAGCAGCGCGAAGACGGCCAGAAGCCCAATGACAAGCCGGCCGGCACGCTTGTCGGATATGCACATCGTCCTGCCGAAGTATGCCGCGTTCATGTAACCGCCAGGAAGACGGCGGCGCGCTCTTTCGAACGCGCCGCCCGAACAGATCATTTTTTCGGCAGCAGCTTGAGGCCGGGCGCCGGGTTTTCCAGCGCGTCCTCGTCCTGCCCGGCCGCCGGAATCTCGATCCAGCGTTCGGCAGCCCCCTCGCACTCCTGCACCACCGGGAAATACAGCGTCTCGCCGGCCGGCAGGTCCGCCGCCAGCGTGCCGCGGAAGACGAACTCGTCGTAGAACTCGTCCGGCAAGCTGCCGCCACTCCAGTCGACTTCCTTGACGCCTGACGTCACCGCCTCGCCATAGAGCTGGTAGGATTTTTCGTACCTGCCTTTCTTGGTCTGCAGCGTCCAGCCAGGCTTGGGCATCGGCTTGACCGAAATCGCCCCTTCCGGGATCTGCACCCGCACGGCGGTCGTCGCCTTGCCCTCGCAGCCATGCGGGACGCGCAGGACTGCCTTGTAGGTCGAACCGACGGGCGCTTCCTGGGTTTCAAGCGTGATGTGGGCGAAGGCAGCACTTGTCCCGATGAAAAACGCCCCGGCGGACAAAAGATATTTGTTCATGATGGTCTCTCTGATTCTCAAAATTTGCGGAAACTGGTCGGCTCAATTGGCGTGATCGTCCATGCCACCCGTTTCGCCCATGCCTTCGACGGCGAACTCGACGGTGACGCTGCCGGCCTTCTCGAAGGTCAGCGTGGCGGAGAACTTCTCGCCTTGCTTGGGCTGGCGCTTCAGGCCCATGAACATCAGATGATAGGCGCCGGGCTTCAGCGCGACCTTGCCGCCGGCAGGGATTTCGAGGCCGGCGCTGACCGGCCGCATGGTCATGACGCCGTCCTTGACGCCCATCTCATGCAGTTCGGCCTTGTCCGACACATCGGAAACAATCGACAACAGCCGGTCCGGCGCGCTGCCTTTGTTGGTGACGGTGAAATAGCCGCCCGCCACCTCGGCGCCGGCAGGCGTTGCCCGCGACCAGGGATGTTCGATCTCGAGATCACCGACCTTGAATTCATGCGCGAAGGCCGACTGGGCGCCGACGAACAGCAAGGCGAGAGCGAAGACAAGGATACCGAGGCGTTGCTCGGGCAGGAGGGTGTTTCTATGGCCGGGCGCCCGCGCAAGCGAGGCGGCACGGAAAAACTGAGACATGATGGCTCCATGGATACGATATCGCGCCGTTGGCCGGTCGCGATCAGTTCAGCGTTGGATGAGTGCTCCCGCGAAAGGTTCCGCGAGGCCGCGCTGGCTCAGGACGCCGGTGGCGCACGCGGATTCGATGGAGAGCGATCACGGGCGAAATCGAGATGCCTGAAGGCCGGCAGCACGAAGGCGACGGCCTCGAAGGAGAGACTTGTGGCCAATGCGCCGGCATCGGGCGGCGGCGCATGAGCCGCGGAAGCCATGCTGCAGCCGAGCATGCAGCAGGCCGGCATATGCTGCGGATCGCCGCCGGAAGGCTGGGCAGCACCCTCATGGGTACAGATGACGTTGCCGAAGGCGTCGAGCAGCGCAGCATCCTGCGCCGTGGCGAAAGCGAACGCGCCTAGCGTCGTCTGGATGAGCAGCAGATAGGCCGCTACAAGCGCGGCCGGCATGCTCCATCGTCTCCGCCGGATGTTCAAGGACCCGCCTCTTTGATCAGCAACGGCAGATACCTAGCACGCGGCCGACCGGGCGAAAATCGTCAAATCATTGCTGCGGCAACGCGGCGCGACCAATGCATGTCGCCCAAAACTGTGCAGGGGTTTTGGGACAACGACATGCAGAGAAGCGCGTCGCATCGATCCGGTCAGGCACGGCGCGCATCAGGCACGTTGCGGCTGCCGGCCTCGGGGATGGAGGTCAAGAGCGTGTTGCGCGCCGACTTCAGATGCTTGCGGCAGGCGGCATCGACCTTGCCGAGATCGCGCGATTTGAGCGCCGCGATATAGACCAGATGCTCGGCGACAGCGACTTCGTTGCGCTCGCGCTCCTGCGCCTTGTTCCACTGGTAGTGGTAGTGGAAGATCATGGCGATGACGTCATAGAAATCGACGATGAAGCGGTTGTGCGAGGCGCGGTGGATCAGCCGGTGGAAGCGCTCGTCCAGCTCGGAAAACTCGTTGAAGCGGGAGGCGATCTCGCGCGCCAGCAGACGATGCTCGTCCTCCAGCCGGTCGAGATCGGCCCAGACCGGGCTTTCTTCCGGCAAGGCGGCAAACGCTGCCGCCGAGCGCAGTTCGAACATCTCGCGGATTTCGGTCAGTTCGAGCGCGAAGGCTCGCGTAAAACCCTTCAGCACCCAGTGGCTGTTGCGCCGCTTCTCGATCAGGCCGAAGCGGGAAAAGCGGATCAGGAACTCGCGCACGCTGGTGGTGCCGACGCCGATCTCGCGCGCCAGCTCGAGCTCGTTGATCTGCATGCCGGCTTCCGCGCCGCCGGCGAGCAGCCTCCGCATGAAGGAGCGCTCGATGATCTCGGCCAGCGTGTCGGTTTCTTCCTCGGGAAAGAAATCGTCCGGCCGCGGCGTGCGCAGAACCGTCTTGCTGCGCTTGTTCCAGGCGATCAGCCCGGTCTCTTCCATGCGCGCCAGGATGCTGCGCACCGTCGTGCGGCTGACGCCGAGCAGCGTGCCGAGCTCCGGCTCCGATGGCAGGCTCTTCGTTTCATCGAGCAGCCGCAAACAGCGGTTGTAGGCGTCCTTGTAGACGTTGTTGCTCTTCGACATCCCCTGCCCCGTTGCGCGCCGGCGCTTGTTGTGGCCGGCTTGAAGCGCGCTATGACAGATGTTCCTAGCGCATGCCCAGGAAAAGCGGAATCGCTTTCCGTGTCAGGCGCGGCTCCCTATCCTCCATGCATCCACCGGGCGCACGACCTTTCGAAAAAACAATTGACGTAAAAATGTTTTTTCACGATAAAAGACATTATCTGCAAACAGGCTGATGTCAATCCGCCAGCGCATCCCAGGAACCCCCAGGAAACTGTCCGTGAACGCCGCAAACAGCATTCTTCTTTCCCCGGCCGACAATGTCGCGGTCGCCAACGGCCGCATCGAGATCGGCACGGTGCTGCCGGGCGGCGCCGTTGCCGCCGCGCTGATCGAGCCCGGCCACAAGGTGGCGATCAAGCCGATAGCGGCCGGCGAGGCTGTGGTAAAGTATGCCCAGGCGATTGGCCGCGCCACGCAGGACATCGCGGCGGGTGAACATGTCCATTCGCACAATCTGGTCTTCGAGTCTGGCCGCCTGCCCGTGGTGCCGCCGAGCGAGGCCGAGCACGCCACCGAGGCCGACCGCGCCCGCACTTTCATGGGCTACCGCCGTGCCGACGGCCGCGCCGGGACGCGCAACTTCATCGGCATCGTCGCAAGCGTCAATTGCTCGGCCACCGTCTGCCACGCCATCGCCGACCAGGCCAACCGCGAGCTGCTGCCGAAATATCCGGGGATCGACGGCTTCGTGCCGATCGTCCACGGCCAGGGCTGCGGCATGAGCGGCACCGGCGACGGCATGATGGTTCTGCACCGCACGCTGGCCGGCTATGCCCGCCATCCGAATTTCGGCGGCGTGCTGATGGTGGGCCTGGGCTGCGAGGTCAACCAGCTTACCCTTTACGGCCAGAAGGGCGTCGCGGCCGGCAAACGCCATTTCAACATCCAGGAGGCAGGCGGCTCGCGCAAATCGGTCGAGAAGGCGATGGGCGTGCTGGCCGAGATCGCCGAGGAGGTCGGTAAGCTGAAGCGTGAGCCGATCCCGGTCAGCGAGATCGTCGTCGGCCTGCAATGCGGCGGCTCCGACGGCATGTCCGGCATCACCGCCAATCCGGCGCTGGGTGCTGCCGTAGACATCCTCGCCGACGTCGGCGGCATCGGCATCCTGTCCGAGACGACGGAAATCTATGGCGCCGAGCATCTGCTCGCCTATCGTGCGGCGAGCCCGGAAATCGCCGCCAGGCTCGACGGTTATATCAAATGGTGGGAGGATCATGTCGCCAAGCATGGCGCCTCGATCGACAACAACCCTTCGCCCGGCAACAAGCGCGGCGGCCTGACCACCATCCTGGAGAAATCGCTGGGCGCCGTCGCCAAGGGCGGCCAGACGCCGCTCAACGGTGTCTTCGGTTATGCAGAAAAGGTCACCGGACACGGCCTGGTGTTCATGGATACGCCCGGCTACGACCCGGTCTCGGCCACCGGCCAGGTGGCGGGCGGCGCCAATGTCATCGTCTTCACCACCGGCCGCGGCTCCTGCTTCGGCTGCCGGCCGACGCCGTCGATCAAGGTCGCCAGCAACTCGACCATGTATCACACCATGGAAGAGGACATGGACGTCAACTGCGGCGTCATCGCTTCGGGTGAGAAGACCATCGCCGGCATGGGTCGCGAGATCTTCGAACTGATCGTCGAGACGGCTTCGGGCCGCAAGACCAAGAGCGAGGCGTTCGGCTACGGCGACAACGAGTTCGTGCCCTGGCATCTCGGAGCGACGCTGTAGACCAGCCACGACCAACCAGACATGTTTAACCGGCCAGCGGCCGGAAGGGGAGGCTTTGCAATGAACAAGCGCCGCATCGGCACAACTGCGCTCGACGTCACCGAGATAAGCTTCGGCGGCGCGGCGATCGGCGGGCTCTACCGGGCCTGTTCGCGCGATGTGGCGATGGAAACGCTGCAGACCGCCTGGGACGCCGGCCTGCGCTATTTCGATACCGCGCCCTTCTACGGCTTCGGCCTGTCGGAACGCCGCTTCGGCGACTTCCTGCGCTATAAGCCGCGCGACTCCTATGTGCTTTCGACCAAGGTCGGCCGGCTGTTCCACCCCGTGCCGCAGGATCAGGTGCCCGATCACTCCTATGTCGATCCGCTGCCCTTCGCGCTCGACTACGATTATTCCTATGACGGCATCATGCGCTCGGTGGAATTCTCCTATGCCCGGCTCGGCCTAAACAGGATGGACATCCTGTTTGTCCACGACATCGGCACCTACACGCACGGCGTCGAGAAGACGAAGCTGCATTTTCGCCAGCTGATGGATGGCGGGCTGAAGGCGCTCGACGAGCTTAAGACATCAGGCACGATTTCCGCCTATGGCCTCGGTGTCAATGAAGTGCAGATCTGCCTCGACGTGCTCAACCGTGCGCCGCTCGACTGCATCCTGCTCGCCAGCCGCTACTCGCTGCTCGACCGCAGCGCCGAAGCCGAATTGCTGCCGCTTTGCCGGCAACGGCAGACCTCGCTGATCATCGGCGGCGTGTTCAACTCGGGCATTCTGGCAACCGGCCCGGTGCAGGGCGCGCATTTCGACTACCAGCCGGCCGGCAAGGACATTCTCGAACGCGTCGATGCGATGGAGAAGATCGCCGCCGAGGGCGGCTACCCGCTCGCGGCGGCGGCCTTCCAGTTCCCGTTGCATGAGCCGGTTGTCGCGTCCGTGCTGACCGGCACGGCCAAGCCGGCCAATCTGACGCGCAATCTGGAACTGCTCGAAACTCCTGTGCCGCCAGCAGAGTTCGCCAGATACGATCCCTATACGGTGGTGCAGGCGCTAGGCTGAGGCAACGAGCCTATTGTCCGGCCAAGGTCCCATGAACGGCTTCACGATCGCGAGAGAATGAATATTCCATCTTGACATAACGATGGAATTAATATTCCATCTCGATCAGAGAGGATCGGAAGCATCCGAACGTGGCAAAGAGGATCGGCGAAAGGAGGCTTGCCTCCTGTCGAGGCCACTCGGAGACGATACGAAACACCGCTTGCGTCGGCCGGATCGATGCACTATCAAAAAGCGGCAAATGTTTTTTATTGATAAAGTTCTGTTTGGGCCGCGCCTATCCGAATGGAGCTTCCGTAACCTTCACCGGGCGATCTAGGGAGGAACCCTCATGAAATTCGTGACCAGCATTCTCAACCGCCGCTCACTTGTGGCACTCGCGGCCGCCTCGATGCTTGCAGGCGCCATGCACTCGGCGCCGGCTTCGGCGGCGGACGTGACCATCCCGATCATCGTCAAGGACACAACCTCCTTCTACTGGCAGATCGTGCTGGCCGGCGCCCGCAAGGCCGGCAAGGACCTCGGCGTCAATGTGCCGGAACTCGGCGCTCAGGCCGAAACCGACGTCAACGGCCAGATCTCGATCCTCGAGAACGCCGTCGCCGGCAACCCGGCCGCCGTCGTCATCGCGCCGACTGAAGCCAAGGCGCTCGGCAAGCCGATCGATGAAGCCGCATCCAAGGTCAAGGTCATCGGCATCGACTCCGGCGCCGACTCCAAGGCCTTCACCTCGTTCCTGACCACCGACAACGTCCAGGGCGGCCGCGTCGCCGCTGACGGTCTCGCCGCGGCCATCGGCGAGGCCAATGGCGGCAAGGTCGAGGGCAAGGTTGCGCTCATCACCGCGCTTCCCGGCGCCGGCTCGCTCGAGCAGCGCGCACAGGGCTTCAAGGAACAGCTCAAGGCGAAATATCCGGGCCTCGAACTGATCGCCGACAAATATGCCGACGGCCAGGCCACGACCGGCCTCAACATCGCGACCGACCTGATCACCGCCAACCCTGACCTGAAGGGCATCTTTGCCTCCAACCTGATCATGGCGCAGGGCGTCGGCCAGGCGATCGCCGAGAACAACCTTGCCGGCAAGGTCGGCCTGATCGGTTTCGACAGCGACGAGAAGCTGATCAAGTTCCTCAATGACGGCGTCATTTCCGGCCTCGTCGTCCAGGACCCGTACCGGATGGGCTATGACGGCATCAAGACCGCGCTCGCCGCCTCGAAGAACGAGAAGGTTGAAGCCAATGTCGACACCGGCGCCAACCTGGTCACCAAGGCCAACATGAAAGAGCCGAAGATCGACGCGCTGCTCAATCCGAAGCTCGACTGAGCATCAGCATAGGCTCATAGTTTCCGGGGCCTCGCTGCCCCGGAAACACACTGCATGGCCTGGAAATCGGCCGGCGAGACCTACTCTACGTGCCCAATCGCAGGACCAATCTGGGAGGATTGTCATGACGTCCACGGCGCAGGAACTGCACCCGGCCCCGACTCTAGAGCCCGGCAGGACGATCCTCGAACTCAAGGGGCTGGAGAAGCGATACCCCGGCACCCACGCGCTGAAGCCGGTGAACCTCGCCTTCAAGTCCGGCGAGATTCACGCCATCGTCGGTGAGAACGGCGCCGGCAAGTCCACTTTGATCAAGCTTCTGACCGGCGTCATGCCGCGCACCTCCGGCGACGTCATCTGGGAGGGCAAGCCCGAAGCGCTAGCGACCCCGCACGAGGCGATGGCGCTCGGCATCAATGCCGTCCACCAGGAGGTCGTGCTCTGCCGCCACCTGACGGTCGCCGCCAACATGTTCCTCGGCGAGGAGAACTCGCGCTATGGCATCCTGCAGCAGCGCGCCATGGTCAAGGATGCGCAGAAGATCATCGACGATCTCGGCTTCGACCTGCCGGCGCATGTCGTGCTCGGCGACCTCACCATCGGCCAGCAGCAGCTGATCGCCGCCGCCCGCGCGACCGTGCGCGGCACCAAATTCCTCATCTTCGACGAGCCGACCGCCTATCTCACCCGCAAGGAGGCCGACCAGCTGTTCAAGCTGATCCGCCGGCTGAAGGGCGAAGGCGTCACCATCATCTACATCAGCCATCGCATGGAAGAGGTGTTCGAGCTCGCCGACCGCGTCTCGGTGCTGCGCGACGGCACGCTGGTCGGCACCAGGAACATTGCCGAGACCAACGACGCCGAGCTGGTCAAGATGATGATCAACCGCTCGATCGAGCAGGTTTACCACAAGGAGCATTTTACGCCGGGCGCGATGATCGTCGAAGCCAAGAACCTGTCCGGCAAGGGCTTCGAGAACGTTTCGCTCTCGGTGCGCGCCGGCGAGATCGTCGGCCTTTATGGCCTGATCGGCGCCGGTCGCAGCGAGTTCGTCACCACGCTTTACGGCCGCCACCGCAAATCGGCCGGCCAGATCCTGTGGGAAGGCAAGCCGGTCCAGGTCAATTCCGAGCACGACGCGATCAGGCTTGGCATGGCGCTGGCCCCGGAAAGCCGCCGCGACCAGGGCCTGTGCCTCAATCTGCCGGTCGGCCTCAATCTCAATTTGCCGATCTACAAGCGCATCTCCAGCAACATGCTGATCTCGGGCGCAAAGGAGAAGGCCGAGGCCGATCGCCAGATCGCCGGCCTCAGGATCAAGACGCCGACGCGCAGCGCGCTCGCCTCCAGCCTGTCCGGCGGCAACCAGCAGAAGATCGTCATCGGCAAATGGCTGGCGCACGGCGCCAAGCTGTTCATCTTCGACGAGCCGACGGTCGGCGTCGATGTCGGCACCAAGGCCGAGATCTACCGCCTGTTCGGTGCGCTGCTGTCCAAGGGCGCCGGCATCATCCTGATCTCGTCCTATTTGCCGGAGGTCTATGAGCTGGCCGACACGCTGCACGTGTTCCGGCGCGGCAAGCTGGTGGCCACGCACGGGTTCCGTACCGCCAATCACGAGGACATTCTCACGCAGGCGCTCGCCGAGAAACAAGAAAAACTGGGAGGACAGAAATGAGCACCGAGGCCATTGCCGCCGAAAAACCGAAGCGCAACTACAACGCCTTGTTCGGGCTGACGCTGCTGGCGCTGCTGGTTCTGTTGTGGGTCATCCTGTCGGTGGCGACGCAAAGCTTCGCCTCGGGCAACAACATTTCGAACCTGCTCCGCCAGGGCTCGATGATCGCCATCCTGGCGGTCGGCCAGACCTTCGTCATCATCACCGGCGGCATCGACCTCTCCGTCGGCGCGGTCGTCGGCTTCGCCACCGTCATCGCCGCCATGCTGATCAATGCCGGTGTGCCGGTCTTCCTCGCCATCCTGATCACGCTTCTGGTCGGCGTTGCCATCGGCCTGTTCCACGGCTTCGGCATCGTCAAGATGGGCCTGCCGCCCTTCATCATCACATTGGCGACGCTAACCTCGCTGCGCGGCATCGGCCTGCTGATGACCAACGGCAACTCGATCTCGATCAACAACGATGCCTTCCAGGAGTTCTCGCGCAGCTCCTTTGTCGGCGTCCCCAATCTGTTCTGGATGGTGATCCTGGTCGGCATTCCCGCCTACATCTTCCTGCATCACAGCCGCTGGGGCCGCTATCTGTTCTCGGTCGGCTCCAATGCCGAGGCCTCGCGCCTGTCGGGCGTCAATGTCCAGCGCACCATCTACATGGCCTACACGCTGTCCGGCCTGTGCGCCGCCTTCGTCGGCGTGCTGCTGGCCTCGCGCATCGGCATCGGCAACCCGACCCAGGCCGAGGGCTGGGAACTGCAGGCGATCGCCTCCTCGGTGATCGGCGGCACCTCGTTGTTCGGCGCCGTCGGCTCCGTGCACGGACCGCTGCTCGGCGCCTTCATCCTCGCCACCATCAACAACGGCGCCAATCTCTTGAACGTCAACGCCTTCTGGCAGCGCATCATCACCGGCGTGCTGATCATCGTCATCGTCTATTTCGACGGCCTGCGCCGCCGCGGCAAGTAAATTCCTCCCAGGAGCCGCCGGCCCCGCGAAAGCGAGGGCCGGCGGTATCGTGAATTGGATTGAAGCATGAAAGCAGTCGTTTGCCGCTCGCCCGGTGATCTTGTCCTGGAGGTCCGCCCGGCGCCCGGCGCGCCGCCGCCGGGATGGGCATTGGTGGCCGTCAGCCATGTCGGCATCTGCGGCACCGACTATCATATCTTCGAAGGCAAGCACCCGTTCCTCGCCTACCCGCGCATCATGGGCCACGAGGTCTCTGGCACGGTCGTCGACAAGGGCGACGGCGTCACGCTCAACGTTGGCGAAGCCGTCATCATCAATCCCTATCTCGCCTGCGGCAAATGCATCGCCTGCCGGCACGGCAAGCCGAATTGCTGCGTCAAGATCGAAGTGCTCGGTGTCCATCGCGACGGCGCCATGTGCGAACAGATCCTGGTACCGGCGCAAAACCTCTATCCGGCAAACGGCCTGTCGCTGGCCGATGCCGCCGCCATCGAATTCCTGGCTATCGGCGCGCACGCCGTACGTCGCGCGCGCGCTGATCCAGGCGCCCGCACGCTGGTCATCGGCGCCGGGCCGATCGGGCTCGGCACGGCGCTGTTTGCCCGCATCGCCGGGCTCGATGTGAGCCTGCTCGATATGAGCAGCGAGAGGCTTGGCTTCGCCGAGAGCGAGCTCGGCTTCGCGACGCTCGACGGCTCCCGCGCCACTGCGGCCGATCTGGTTCGCGGCGCGACCGGCGGCGAGGGTTTCGACGTTGTCTTCGACGCCACCGGCAACACGCAGTCGGTGCAGTCGGCCTTCGCCCATGTCGCGCATGGCGGAACCCTGGTCCTGGTCAGTGTCGTCAAGGACGACATCGTCTTTTCCGATCCGGAGTTCCACAAGCGCGAGATGACGCTGATCGGCAGCCGCAACGCGCTTGGCGCCGATTTCGACCATGTCGCCGCCTCGATTCGCAACGGCGCGGTGCCGCTGGCAAAACTCGTCACCCATCGCACGACCCTTGCCGCTACCCCTCTTGACCTCGCTCGTTGGGCGCATGAGAAATCCGGGCTGATCAAGGCCGTCATCGAGGTCGGATGAGCAGATGCGGATAGATGCGCACCAGCATTACTGGCAGATCGCCCGCGGCGACTATTTCTGGATGGGGCCGAATGTCGCGCCGATCGTTCGCGATGTCTTTCCGGCCGATCTGAAGCCGCATCTCAGCGCCGCCGGCATCGAACGCACCGTCGTGGTGCAAGCAGCGGCAACGGTCGCCGAGACCGAATTCATGCTCGACCTTGCCGAGACCGAGCCGAGCATCGCCGCGGTGGTCGGCTGGGTCGATCTCGGCGCCGACGACGTCGAGGCGACGTTGCGGCGGCTGGCGACACGGCCAAAATTCCGCGGCATCCGGCCGATGCTGCAGGACATCGAGGACACGTTCGACATTTTGAAGCCGAAGCACCTCGCGGCGCTCAGGCTCCTGCCCGAACTGAACTTGCGCTTCGACGCATTGGCGCAGCCGCGTCACCTGCCGGTGGTCGCGGCGCTCGCCGACCATATCCCGGAGCTTGCCATCGTCGTCGACCACGCCGCCAAGCCGTTCATCGCCAAGGGTATTGTCGAGCCTTGGGCTAGCGACATGGCGGCGCTCGCCAAGAGACCTTCGGTGCTGTGCAAGTTTTCCGGTCTGGTCACCGAAGCCGGGGCGAACTGGTCGATCGCCGGCCTGAAACCCTATGCCGACCACCTTCTCGCCTGCTTCGGCCCGGAGCGGCTGATGTTCGGCAGCGACTGGCCGGTGTGCGAACTGGCCGCCACCTACGAGAACTGGCTGGCTGCCGCGAAGGAGCTTCTGGCTGGCCTGTCGCCGGCCGAGCAGGATGCCGTCTTCGGCGGCAATGCCGCGCGTTTCTATGGCATTGCCTGATCGTTAGCCGACAATCTGAGCTCCACCCGTTCCGCCGGAAACCGCGACTCGGAAAACTGGATCGGCTGACCGTCGAGCGTCACATTGACCGCAATCGTCACCAGCACGATGGCGCCGGGCTGCAGGTCGAGATCGACCAGATCGGCGGCATCGGCGTGGCGCGCCGACAGCACCGTCGATTGCCTCAGATAATCGTTGATCCCAAAGCGCTTGAGCGAAGCAGTGACCGATCCGGTTTCCGCCATGGCGGCGTCGATACCGGCGAAGCGCTGGGCATCGAACCAGGCGGTCGCGCGCGACACCGGATGCCCGTCGGCTTCCCCGCGCGTCTCCAGCCGAAGCACGGTGGATCCTCTGGCAAGATCCAGGCCCTCGGCGACGCGACGGCTGGCCGGCTCGACCGACGACGCGAGGAGCACGATATGCCGTTCGGACGTCTGCCCTTGCAGGCCGGTCGAAAAGCGCGTGCGGGCGCCGATCGGGTAGGACAGCCGCTTGCGTGACAGCACGAAGGTGCCGCGCCCTTGCTCGGCCCTCAGCACCCCGTCCTGCACAAGGGCGGCGATGGCGCTGCGCACCGTGTGGCGGTTGACGCCATAGCGCTCGGCCAGCACCATTTCCGGCGGCAGCGCGGCATTCTCGGCGAAATCGCCGATCGCGATCGCGTGCAGGATCTGGTCGGCGATCTGCCGCCATAGCGAGACGCCACTGCGTCGCTCGATGCTGGCCGCTTGCTGCCCAATCATGTCCACCCCAATCGTCAATCGCCCCGATGTTTTCACGCGATGTCATGCACCCGTCATGGACTCGCGCTAGCTAACAGGTATAATTTGTATGGTTGTCTATATCAATATACAAATTAGCCGCAACGCAAGGAGCACGCCATGCGAGGACAGGAAGCCCGCGATCAGGCCGAACGCAAGGCGATCATGGCGACGCTGGCACAGTCGTCCGTCGACGACATCGCCCGTCTTTGGAGCGAAGCCGGCCTGCCTTCGGAAGCCGAACTGCTGCGCGGTCCCGAAACCGGCCTGGTCACCGTACGCGGCCGCATCGGCGGCGGCGGCGCACCCTTCAATGTCGGCGAGGCGACCGTCACCCGCGCCACGGTCCGGCTGCCGTCCGGACAGGTCGGTCATTGCTACGCGCTTGGCCGCGACAAGCGGAAGGCAAGGCTGGCGGCGATCGCCGACGCGCTGTGGCAGGAGCCCGCCCATCGCGAGACGGTCGAGACCAGGCTGGTCGCACCGCTGCGGGCGGCCCTGGTCGAGGCGCGCGACCGGCGGCGTGCCGAGACCGCGGCAACGAAAGTGGATTTCTTCACCATGGTGCGCGGAGAGGACTGATGGAGATTGCGGCTCAATCGATCGAGGGCGGCTTCGCCGATCCGGTGTTCAACGCCCAGACGGTCTTTCGCGCCGTCATGGATGCGATGGCGCGGCCGGGCAGCGTGCAAGCCCTGCCGGCCTTTGCCCGCCCGCCGGCGCCGCTCTCGGCGACGGCTGGCGCCATTGCGCTTTCGCTCTGCGACAACGACACGCCGCTCTGGCTCGATCTCACCTTACAGGCAGCGCCCGCCGTCAAATCCTGGCTCGGTTTCCACACCGGCGCGCCCTTGGCCAACACCCCGGCTGATGCGCATTTCGCGATTGTAGCCAACCCGGCGGAAATGATGGCGCTCGACGGCTTTTCGCAAGGCACCCAGGATTATCCCGATCGCTCTACGACGCTTATCCTGCAAGTCACCGATCTTGTCTCCGGCGCGCCGCTGTTGCTCGAAGGCCCCGGCATCGAAACCAGCGCGACCATCGCGCCGGCTCAGATGCCGCGTCATTTCATCGAACAGTGGAAGCAGAACGGCCAGCGCTTTCCGCGTGGCGTCGACATCATCCTGGCCACCGCCGACAGCCTCGCCTGCCTGCCGCGCACGACGCGCATCAAGACGATGGAGGCGTAAGATGTACGTTGCGGTAAAAGGTGGCGAAGCCGCAATCGCCAACGCCCACCGACTGCTCGCCGATCGCCGGCGCGGCGACCGTTCGGTACCGACACTTCGCCTCGACCAGATCGTCGAGCAGCTGGCGCTCGGCGTCGACCGGGTGATGAGCGAAGGCTCGCTCTACGACCGCGAACTGGCGGCACTCGCCATCGTCCAGGCGCGCGGCGACATGATCGAGGCGATCTTCCTGGTGCGCGCCTACCGCACCACGCTGCCGCGCTTCGGCTACACCAAGGCGGTCGACACCGGCACGATGCTGGTCGAGCGGCGCGTTTCGGCGACCTACAAGGACCTGCCCGGCGGCCAGGTGCTCGGTCCGACCTTCGACTACACCCACCGGCTGCTCGATCCCGAGCTTGCCGCAGGCGGCGACGTCGCCGAGCCTTTGCAGCGCGAGAGCGAGGCGGAAGCCATGCCGCGCGTTTCGGCGATCCTCGCCCGCGAAGGCCTGATCGAACCGGACGGCGAGATGCCGCAGGACCACATCCCCGGCGACATCACCCGCGAGCCGCTTGAATTCCCGATGGCGCGCGACATCCGCCTGCAGGCGCTGTCACGCGGCGACGAGGGCTTTTTGCTGGCGCTCGGCTATTCCACCCAGCGCGGCTATGCCCGCAACCACCCGTTCGTCGGCGAGGTCCGCATCGGCGAGGTCGACCTGGAACTGGAAGTGCCGGAACTGCCCTTCGCCGTGCCGCTCGGCACAGTGCGCGTCACCGAATGCCAGATGGTCAACCAGTTCAAGGGCTCGGCCAAGGCGCCGCCGCAATTCACCCGCGGCTACGGCCTCGTCTTCGGCCAGAGCGAGCGCAAGGCGATGGCGATGGCGCTCTGCGACCGCGCGCTTCGTGCAAGCGAACTCGGCGAGGACGTCGTCGCTGCGGCGCAGGACGAGGAGTTCGTCATTTCGCATTCCGACAATGTCCAGGCGACCGGCTTCGTCGAGCATTTGAAGCTGCCGCACTATGTCGACTTCCAGGCCGAGCTTGACCTCGTGCGCCGCATGCGCGCCGAACACGAGGCCCGCGAAAACCCTGCGAAGGTCGAGGAAAAGCGGGAGGCCGCGGAATGATCGAAGGCCTGTCCCACATGACCTTCATCGTCCGCGATCTCGACCGCATGAGCGCGATCCTGACCGGCATCTTCGATGCGCGCGAAGTTTATGCCAGCGATGCCGAACAGTTCTCTCTGTCGCGCGAAAAATTCTTCCTGATCGGCGATCTCTGGATCGCCATCATGGAGGGCGAGCCGCTGCCGCAGCGCAGCTACAACCACATCGCCTTCAAGATCGACGACGCCGATCTCGGCCGCTACGCCGAGCGCGTAAGCAAACTCGGCCTCGACATGCGGCCGCCGCGCCTGCGCGTCGACGGCGAAGGCCGCTCGATCTATTTCTACGACGACGACAACCACATGTTCGAACTGCACACCGGAACGCTCAGTGAGCGGCTGGCGCGCTACGCCAAAGGACTGGAGGCCGCGCAGTGACCGACATCGCCACCTACAACTTCGCCTATCTCGACGAACAGACCAAGCGGATGATCCGCCGCGCGATCCTCAAGGGCATCGCCATCCCCGGCTACCAGGTGCCGTTTGCCTCGCGCGAAATGCCGATGCCCTATGGCTGGGGCACTGGCGGCGTCCAGGTCACCGCCTCGATCATCGGCCCGGATGACGTGCTCAAGGTCATCGACCAGGGCGCCGACGACACCACCAATGCGGTCTCGATCCGCGCCTTCTTTAAAAAAGTCGCCAAAGTCGCGGTGACCACCGAGACGGCCAAGGCAAGCATCATCCAGACCCGCCACCGCGTCCCTGAGCATCCGCTGACGGCGGGCCAGGTGCTGGTCTATCAGGTGCCTATCCCGGAACCGCTTCGCTTTCTCGAGCCGCGCGAGACCGAAACGCGTAAAATGCATGCGCTGGAGGAATACGGCCTCATGCATGTCAAGCTCTACGAGGACATCGCCAGGCACGGCCGCATCGCCACCACCTATGCCTATCCGGTCAAGGTCGAGGGCCGCTATGTGATGGACCCGTCGCCAACGCCGAAGTTCGACAATCCGAAGATGCACCGTTCGCCGGCTTTGCAATTGTTCGGCGCCGGCCGCGAGAAGCGCATCTACGCGGTGCCGCCCTTCACCGACGTGGTCAGCCTCGACTTCGAGGACCATCCCTTCGAGGTGCAGACCTTCGACCAGCCCTGCGCGCTGTGCGCGGCCGAGAACGTCTATCTCGACGAGGTCATCCTCGACGACCATGGCGGCCACATGTTCGTCTGCTCCGACACCGACCATTGCGAGAAACGCCGCGCCGACGGCCATCGTGGCCACCTCGCGCCTGAAACCCATCTTGCCTCGGAAAAAATGGAGCCGGCGCAATGACCGACGAACCGCTGCTGCGCGGCTCGGCGCTGTCCAAATTCTACGGTTCGCGCGTCGGCTGCGAGAATGTCAGCTTCGACCTCTGGCCGGGCGAGGTTCTGGCCGTGGTCGGCGAATCCGGCTCCGGCAAGACGACGTTGCTCAACTGCCTGTCGACCAGGCTGCTGCCAAGCTCCGGCACCGCCAGCTACCGCATGCGCGACGGCCAGTTCCGCGAGCTCTACCGCATGAGCGAGGCCGAACGCCGCTTCCTGATGCGTACCGACTGGGGCTTTGTCCATCAGAACCCGGCGGACGGCCTGCGCATGACGGTATCGGCCGGCGCCAATGTCGGCGAGCGGCTTATGGCGGTCGGCGACCGGCACTACGGCAAGATCCGCGCCACCGCCGTCGACTGGTTGTCGCGCGTCGAGATCGACGAGGACCGCATCGACGACGAGCCGCGCGCCTTCTCCGGCGGCATGCGCCAGCGCCTGCAGATCGCCCGCAACCTCGTTACCGGGCCGCGGCTTGTGTTCATGGACGAGCCTACCGGCGGTCTCGACGTCTCGGTGCAGGCGCGCCTGCTTGACCTGTTGCGCGGCCTCGTCACCGACCTCGGCCTGGCGGCGATCGTCGTCACCCACGACCTCGCCGTGGCGCGTCTGCTGTCACAGCGCATGATGGTGATGAAGGACGGCCACGTCGTCGAAAGCGGCCTCACCGACCGTGTGCTCGACGACCCGCGCGCGCCTTACACCCAGCTTCTCGTTTCTTCCATTTTGCAGGTGTGACCATGCCCACCCCGCTCGTTGTCTCCGATGTTGCAAAAAGCTTCACCATGCATCTGCGCGACGGCGTCACCTTGCCAGTCGTTGCCGGCGTCTCGTTCTCGATCCGGGCCGGAGAATGCGCCGTGCTCGGCGGTCCCTCCGGCGCCGGCAAGAGCTCCATTTTGAAGATGCTCTACGGCAACTACGCCGTCGACGAAGGCCAGATCATCGTCCAGCACGCGGACGGCCTGATCGATCTGGCCACCGCCAGCCCCCGTACCGTGCTTGCCGTGCGCCGGCAAACGATCGGCTATGTCAGCCAGTTCCTGCGCACCGTGCCGCGCGTCTCGGCGCTCGATGTCGTCGCCGAACCGCTGGTCGAGCGCGGCGAGGACCGGGAAGGCGCGCGGGCGAAGGCGCGCGCCCTGCTGGCGCGGCTCAACCTGCCGGAAAAACTCTGGGCACTGCCGCCGGCGACGTTTTCCGGCGGCGAGCAGCAGCGCGTCAACATCGCGCGCGGCTTCATCACCCATCACCCGGTCCTCTTGCTCGACGAACCGACCGCTTCGCTCGACGCCAGGAACCGCGACGTGGTCATCGCGCTGATCGCGGAAAAGAAAGCGGCGGGCGTCGCTTTGCTCGGTATCTTCCACGACCACGACGTGCGCGAGGCAGTGGCCGACCGCATCATCGACGTCACCACCTTCGCCGCAGGGAAGCGTGCCGCATGAGCAGGAAACTGTCGGAAGCGCCGCTCGTCCACGCGACGGCGCAGGTCGAGAATTCCACGCTCGGCCGCTGGACCGAGATCGCCGACCGCAGCCGGGTTTCGGAGAGCATCCTCGGTGACTATTCCTACATGATGCAGGACTGCTCCGTCTGGTGCGCGACGATCGGCAAGTTCTCCAACATCGCGGCAAGCGTGCGCATCAACGCCACCAACCACCCGACATGGCGGCCGACGCTGCACCACTTCACCTACCGCGCTTCCGATTATTGGGACGACGCCGAGCACGAAAGCGAGTTCTTCGCCCAGCGCCGCGCCAAACGCGTCACCATCGGCCACGACACCTGGCTCGGCCATGGCTCGACCATCCTGCCCGGCGTCACCGTCGGCGATGGCGCTGCGGTCGGCGCCGGCGCGGTGGTGTCGAAGGACGTCGCGCCCTACACCATCGTCGCCGGCGTGCCGGCCAAGCCAATCCGCGAGCGCTTCGACCGCCGCACCGCCGAGCGCTACCAGGCGCTTGCCTGGTGGGATTGGGACCATGCCGACCTGCGCGCTGCGCTCGACGATTTCCGCGAGCTGGAGGCGGAAGCGTTTCTGGAGATGTATGGCGGCTAGTGAATGGTCAATGGTGAATGGCGAATAGGGGCGACCAATTGGGCTCGACCCCAGTGAAGCCTTTCCCATTCACAATTCACCATTCACATCCCTGACACAGGACTCGGACAGGACACGGTCTTTCCCCGGAGACAGCAATGCTCGACAAGCCAAGACCCTCGCTCGCCGGCTTCTTCGAAGGCACCAACCCGACGCCTCCCGTGCATCTCGGCACGCGCTATGACAGATCAGGCAATTTTCTGTTCGAGCCCGGCAACACCGTCGTCAGCCATCTCGTCAGCGGCTCGCCTTCCGAAGCGGTGGTCATCGAGGTGCGCGAACGCATGCGCACCATGCCCGACGCCGACCGGCTGGCCTTCACGCCGATCTCCAGCCTGCACATAACGCTGTTCCAGGGCATCATCGAGTATCGCCGCCGGCTGCCCTACTGGCCGCAGGATGTGCCTTTAGACACCAGCATCGACGCTATGACCCGTCTTTACCTGGAACGCCTGAAGGGCTTCGAAGACCAGGGCGCATTCAAGGTCAAGGTCATCGATGTCGTGCCGACAGGGCTGACTGTTGCCGGCGCCTCGGACGACGACAGGGCCATCATGAGTGCATGGCGTGATGCCCTGTCGGTGCCGTTCGGCTACCGGCATCCCGACCACGAAACTTACGTCTTCCACATCACCTTCGCTTACCAGATCCGCCGGCTTGCCGACGACCGCGCAGCCGCATGGCAGGAGTTGTTCGCGGACTGCCTGTCGCTGTTCGAGCGCGAGGCGCCGGTGATCGAGATTAGGCCGCCGGCCTTCTGCAGCTTCCGCGACATGAACCATTTCGAAGAGCTTCTGGTTCTGGGTTGATCCCGTGCATGTCGCCCAAAGGCCCGCCGCGGTTTTGGGGCAACGACATGCACAAAGCGAAGGATCGCCACAGGCCTGTGGGCGGTAACAAAACTGACATCAATCCGACACCGCAGGTTCATGCGGCTGCGCTAGCCAAGGTTAACAGACCTGCAATCGCGACTGGACTGGAGCCCTGCCCCATGTCAGCAACCTCTGCCACGCTCGAAATCCGCGGTGTTTCCCGACGATTCGGCAAGAACACCGCCGTCAGCGCCGTCGACCTGTCGATCCCGCAAGGCCAGATGGTCGGTATCATCGGCCGCTCCGGTGCCGGAAAATCCACTCTTCTTCGCATGATCAACCGTCTCATCGATCCCAGCCAGGGGTCGATTTTTTTTGACGGCGCCGAAGTCTCGCGCCTGCAGGGCTCGCCGCTGCGCCGCTGGCAGCGCGACTGCGCCATGATCTTCCAGCAGTTCAACCTGGTGCCGCGCCTCGACGTGCTGACCAATGTGCTGCTCGGCCGGTTGAATCATCGTGCTACCATTGCCAATCTGCTCGGTATCTTCTCGCGTGAGGAACGAGCCGAGGCGATAGCAGCACTCGAGCGTCTCGACATCGCCCGCACCGCGCTGCAGCCGGCCGGCACCTTGTCCGGCGGACAGCAGCAGCGCGTCGCCATCGCCCGCGCAATGATGCAACAGCCGAAAATCATTCTTGCCGATGAGCCGATTGCCTCGCTCGACCCACTCAACGCCAAGGTGGTGATGGATTCGCTGCAGGATATCAATTTGCGCGACGGCATCACCGTCATCACCAATCTGCACACGCTGGACACGGCCCGCTCCTATTGCAACCGCATCATCGGTATGGCCGCCGGCAAGGTTGTGTTCGACGGACCGCCCGAAGACCTCAACCGCGAGGCTGTGCGCATGGTCTATGGCGCCGACAGCAACGGTGGCGAAATCTCCGAGACCATCACCTCGACCAGCGTCACCATCAAGCAAAGAATCACCGCATCCACTGGACCGCTCGAGCCCGCATTCCCGGGATACTGATCCATGATCCCGCAAGGTGGACGCCGGTTTGCGGGAAAGATCATGGACAAGCAAAAGCGCAATCTGGATCGCCAGCCCGCGTCACAGGCACCGTCAAAATTCGAACGCAGCCGGCGCGATGCCGGACTCAACAGGAGAGACTCGAGATGTTTAGGAAGATACTCTTCGGTGCCGTTTCCATCCTTGCCATGGCGATGGGCGCTGTCCAGGCACAGGACCTGAAGGAATTCCGCATCGGCATTCTCGGCGGTGAGAACGAGGCCGACCGTCTACGCAACTACCAGTGCTTCGCCGATCACATCAAGGAAGTCCTCGGTGTCGAGAAGGTTTCGCTGTTCCCGGCCGCCGACTACGACGGCGTCATCCAGGGCCTCCTTGGCGGCACACTTGACTATGCCGAGCTCGGAGCTTCCGCCTATGCCAAGGTCTATATCGAAAACAAGGACGCGGTTCAGCCGATCCTGACGACGGTGCAGACCGACGGTTCGACCGGCTACCATTCGGTCATGGTCGCACGTGCGGATTCCGGCATCAAGACACTCGCCGACATGAAGGGCAAGAAGCTCGGTTTCGCCGATCCCGATTCGACTTCTGGCTACCTGATCCCGGTCACGTCGCTGCCCAAGGACATTGGCATGGATGTGAAGAGCTATTTCGCGTCGACCGGTTTCGGCGGCGGCCATGAACAGCTTGTCCTTGAAGTTCTGAAGGGCACCTTTGATGCCGGCACCACCTGGGCCTCCGGCGTCGGCGACTTCAAGGACGGCTACAGCTCGGGCAATCTGCGCAAGATGGTCGACAAGGGCGTCCTCAAGATGGACGACCTCGTCGAATTGTGGCAGTCGCCGCTGATCCCGAACGGCCCGCTGGTCATACGCACCTCGCTCGACGCCGCTGCCAAGCAGAAGATCACCGATTTCCTGACCAAGCTTCCGCAGACCGATCCGGCCTGTTTCTCGGCGGTTCAAGGCGGTGACTTCAAGGGCTATTCGCCGGTCACTCCGGAATTTTATCAGGCGATCATCGACGCTCGTAAGGCGAAGATCGGCTCGTAAGCCTAAAGGCACGACGCCGCCGGGGCTAGAATGCCGCCGGCGGCGTTGCCGCGTCACGGGCTGGGAACCTATCGATGAGTGCTACCGACGTTTACCGCGCGCCTGCGCTCTCCACGGAAGGAGCCTTGGTCGAGCAGCACTGGCGCGACCTCGCCGCTCGCCGGCGCCTCTACACGATCGCAGGCCTGGTTTTCCTGCTGCTTGCGCTCTCGGGCTCGCTCTGGTTCGCCAACGAAACCAACGCCGGAAAGTTCTTCGACCGCCTTCCCCACATCGCCGATTTTTTCGTTGAACTGAAGCCGCGCGACTGGTTTGACCCGGTGCGCGCACTGTTCGACCTGCCGTCGCCCTATGACGATGGCAGCCTCAAATTCGACTATCCCGAAGGCCGGGTCTACCTCGCCCAGGGCATCTACATTCCGGAGTATTTCTACCGGATGATCGAGACACTGAACATTGCCCTGTTTTCGACGCTGGTCGGCTCCACCTTCGGTTTCCTGCTCTGCTTCCTGGCTGCCAGCAATATCACGGCCAGCCGCTGGCTCCGTTTCACCACGCGCCGCTTCCTCGAAATTGTCCGCGCCTTTCCGGAAATCGTCATTGCCGGTTTTTTTCTGGCGATCTTCTCGCTTGGGCCCATTCCGGCGATCCTCGCGGTCAGCATCCACACCGTCGGCGCGCTCGGAAAAATGTTCTTCGAAGTGGTCGAGAATGCCGACATGAAGCCTGACGAAGGCTTGCGGGCCGTTGGCGCCAATTGGGTCGAACGGGTGTGGTTCGGCATCGTGCCTCAGGTTCTGCCCAACTTCATGAGCTATTTCCTCCTCCGCTTCGAGATCAATGTGCGCGCTTCGACCATTCTCGGCGCCGTCGGCGCCGGCGGCATCGGCGAATCCCTGCGTCTTTCGATCAGCCGGGGCCATGAGGCCAAGACCATTGCCATCGTCTTTCTGCTGTTCTGCACGATTGTCGCCGTCGACCAGTTTTCGGCATGGCTGAGACAACGTCTTGTTGGCAGGCAGGCGTTCGCATACGGGCGCGGAGAGTAACGCAATGAACGCCGACGCCATCAACGACATCGCCGCTCGCCATCCGGAAGCGTTCCGACGCCCCTTGTGGAAGCGCTATGCCGCCCCGTTCGGCGTCCTTTTGTGCATTCTCTATACTTTTTACTGCTGGTGGTTCTTTTCGATAGGCATCGTTCTCGAAAAGGCGAACTGGAACCTGGCCGGCGCCTATCTCGCCGACTGGGTGTCTTACGAAATCCGCCCGGACATCGAGTTCAAGGACGATTATCTGACCATCGACTACTCCCGTTTCTCCAAACTGGGATCCAATCCAAATCCCGACTGGGTGATCAAACAGATTGCTGTGATCGAGCGCAGGGGTGGTGACGCCGCACCAGCACCGGCGATGGCCACTGACAAGTCATCGCAGGGCTCTTTCATGGCGCCTGGCGCGCCAACCGCCGAGAACCCTGCGCCCTCGCCAGACAAATCGGTTCCGGCTGCGCCCAAAACGGTTCGCGAAAAGGCCGTCGTCGCGGCGACCGTCGTCCTTGGAAGCGGCCAGATTGCCATTACGCCAGATCTTGTCACTGTGACGCGCGGTGCCGAAAGCGTCATCTTTGACATTGCCAAGGACAGATCAGTCACGCCGCGCACGCCGCTGCCCGACTGGATAGAGCAACGCAAACCAGGGTCGACAGCCTATGTTTCGTTCGGGTTTTTGGGCCGCGCCGAAGTGCAGAACGACGAGGTGATCGCCTGGAGGCGGTTTTTCGGCTGGGCCAATTTTGTGTTCGACACGAATTCCCCGTTCTGGGGAAAATCGTTCGGCGAGGTCGCTTCACTGATCGTTTCCGGGGAACGCATCGACGCGTCGCGATCAAACGCGGCGCTTGCCTGGGATAACATCCTCTACAACGCCGAGTGGCAGCACGGCGACGTGTGGCTGAAGCTTCTGCAAACCATCGTCATGGCTTTTGTCGGCACGGTGTTGGCCTCGATCGTCGCCTTTCCGCTCGCTTTCCTGGCCGCGCGCAACATCACCCCGAGTTGGATGGCCAACCAGGCCACAAAACGCTTCTTCGATTTCCTGCGGTCTGTCGACATGCTGATCTGGGCGCTGTTCTTCACCCGCGGCTTCGGTCCGGGACCACTGGCCGGCATGTCGGCGATCTTCTTCACCGACACCGGAACCCTGGGCAAACTCTATTCCGAGGCGCTGGAAAACATCGACGACAAGCAGCGCGAGGGCATCCGCTCGGTGGGCGCAACGCCGGCGATGGTGCAACGCTATGGCGTGCTGCCTCAGGTTCTGCCGGTGTTCCTTAGCCAATCCCTCTATTTCTGGGAATCGAACACGCGCTCGGCGACAATCATCGGCGCTGTCGGCGCCGGCGGCATCGGTCTGAAACTGTGGGAGGCCATGCGCACCAACACCAACTGGGCCAATGTTTTCTATATGGTTCTGTTGATCCTGCTTGTCGTTTTTATCTTCGACAACCTCTCCAACTATCTCCGCCGCAAACTTATGGGGACCGTCGGAAACGGCAACGACAAGCGGCCCCAGCGCACGCCCACCCGCCCGCTGCCGGCGGCTCAGATCGCCTGAGACGGAAAAGGCTTCGCTGCGTCCCCGGCACCAGCCTTCTTCCACCCATTCTTGATATGCTTGTAGCCGTCGCGATAGACGGCCTCGGGACTCTCGGAAAAATCGCGCCACACCTTGGTCGCCGCCGCCAGATCCTTGAGCGAACGGCCGAAGGACTCGATGGTCAGCCAGTCGTCATAGCCGCTGTTGCGGATGGCGGAAAACGTCTCGGCCCACGGAATGTTGCCGCGCCCCGGCACGCCGCGGTCGTTTTCCGAAATATGGACATGGACGACGTTGCGGCGGTTGCGCGTATAGGCGCCGATCGGGTCGGCCTCCTCGATATTGGCGTGGAAGGTGTCGTACATCGCCTTGATGTGCGGCCGGTCGATCGAGTCGATATGCTCGCACAAATCGTCCATCGTGTTCAGCAGATAGCATTCGAAACGGTTGAGCGCCTCTAGCCCGATGGTGACACCCCTCTTGCCGGCATGGTCGCCGATGGCGCGCTGCGAGGCGACCGAACGCTTCTTCTCGGCCGCCGTCGGCCCGCTGCCGGAAAAGGCGCCGAGCGTCGAATGCAGCGGACCGCTCAGCCTGTTCGCGCCAAGCGCCGCGCTGCAGTCGATCGCCCATTTCATGTAGTCGATCCCGGCCTTGCGCGTCGCGGCATCAGGCGAAATCAGGTTCGTCGAGGGATCGCCCATCGCCGAGACGGCGGTGCGCTCCAGCCCGATGCGGTCGAGCAGGTCGCCGAGCCTTTTGTAGTCGTCGGGCGTGCCGGAAAACACCGGGATCTCGACACCATCGAAGCCGGTGGTCCTGATATCCCTGAGTAGCGCCTCGTGCTTCTTCGAGACGCCGGTCGTCCACAAGAACATGCACATGCCGATCTTCATCGACATCCCTCCCCGCCATAAGTCCACTCATCCGGCCGCTTCGCGGCCACCTTCTCCCCGGAGGGAGAGGCGGTAGGCGCCGGGAATCTCCTCTCCCATCGGGGAGAGGTCGGATTGCCTCGAACTGCACTTTGCAATTCGGTTGGCAATCCGGGTGATGGGGATTCCAACCCTTAGCCGGCCGCCTCGTTCAGAGTTTGGTCCATGCCCCATTTTTCTTTGACGACTTCACGCAGGCCTCGATGAAGGCCATGCCTTCGACGCCGTCCTCGATGGTCGGGAAGACGACATCCTTAGCCGGCTTGCCGCCTTTCCTGCGCGCCGCGCGGATGGCGCGGGCGGCCTCCTGGTAGATGTTGGCGAAACCTTCGAGATAGCCCTCGGGATGGCCCGACGGCACGCGGCTGACGCGTCCAGCGACCGGCAGTGCGCCGGCGCCATTGCGGGTGAGCAACTGCTTCGGCTGGCCGAACGGCGTGTACCAAAGATAGTTCGGGTCGGCCTGCACCCATTCCAGCCCGCCCTTCGAACCGTAGATGCGCAGCTTCAGCCCGTTCTCGTGGCCGGGCGCAACCTGGCTTGCCCAGATCATGCCCTTGGCCGGATGCGCCTTGCCGACCAGCTTGAAGCGCAGCATGACGTTGATATTGTCGTCGAGTTGCCGCCCGGGCACGAAAGCGTCGAGGTCGGCCGACAGCGCATCGAGCTCCAGCCCGGAGACGAAGCGTGCCAGATTGTAGGCATGGGTGCCGATGTCGCCAAGCGCGCCGCCGGCGCCCGCCTGCTTGGGGTCGGAGCGCCACGCCGCCTGCTTCTGGCCGGTTGCGGCAAGGTCTTCGGTCAGCCAGTCCTGCGGATACTCCGACTGCACGATGCGGATGTCGCCGAGTTGCCCCTTGGCCACCATCTCGCGCGCCTGACGGATCATCGGATAGGCGGTGTAATTGTGCGTCAGCACGAACACCTTGCCGGTCTTCTCGACCACAGCAGCCAGCTTCTTGGCCTCGGCCAGCGTCGTCGCCAGCGGCTTGTCGCAGATCACGTGGATGCCGGCTTCGAGGAAGGCCTTGGCCGCCGGCACGTGCACGTTGTTGGGCGTGACGATGGCCACCGCTTCGATGCCATCCGGCCGCTTGGCCTCGGCCTTGGCCATCTCGGCGTAGGAGCCATAGCTGCGCGCCGGATCGAGCCCGAGCTCGGCGGCGGAAGCCTTGGCGCGCTCGGGATTCGCCGACAGCGCGCCAGCGACCAGCACGAAGTCATTGTCCATGCGCGCCGCGATCCGGTGCACCGCGCCGATGAAAGCGCCCTGCCCGCCGCCGACCATCCCGTAGCGGATCGGACCGCCTCCTGTTTCCGACTTCGATGCGCCGACCATTTTTGTCTCCCTCGTTCGTTGCTTGCCTCCCCCTCGAGGGGAGATCGATCCGCGCAGCGGATCGGGTGGGGTCGCTGGGCGAAGAGCTCGGCATGAGCCGACCCCACCCGGCCCTTCGGACCACCCTCCCCTCGAGGGGGAGGGAAACCGCGCTAGATTCCCATCATGGCGCGCAGCGCCTTCTTGTCGGTGGCGCCGCCGGCGAAATCGTCGAACGCCTTTTCCGTCACCCTTATGATGTGATGCTGGATGAACGGCGCGCCTTCGGCAGCACCATCCTCCGGATGCTTGAGGCAGCATTCCCATTCCAGCACCGCCCAGGAATCGTAGCCGTACTGGGTGAGCTTGGAGAAGATGCCGCCGAAATCCACCTGACCGTCGCCGAGCGAACGGAAACGCCCGGCCCGGTTGGTCCAGCTCTGGTAGCCGGAATAGACGCCCTGCCGTCCCGTCGGATTGAACTCGGCATCCTTGGCGTGGAACGCCTTGATCCGCTCGTGATAGATGTCGATGAATTCGAGATAGTCGAGCTGCTGCAGCAGGAAATGCGATGGGTCGTAATTGATGTTGCAGCGCTTGTGGCCGCCCACCGCGTCGAGGAACATTTCGAAAGTGGCGCCGTCGAACACGTCCTCGCCCGGATGGATCTCGTAGCCGATGTCGACGCCGTTCTCGTCATAGACGTCGAGAATCGGCTTCCAGCGCCTGCCGAGTTCGGCGAAGGCTTCCTCGATCAGGCCTGCAGGCCGCTGCGGCCATGGATAGAGGTAAGGGAAAGCCAACGCCCCGGAGAACGAGACCGAGGCCTTCAGGCCCAGATTCTTCGACGCCTTGGCGCCGAACTTCATCTGCTCGACCGCCCATTTCTGCCTGGCTTTCGGATTGTTGTGCACCGCGGCTGGCGCGAAACCGTCGAACTGCGCGTCATAGGCCGGATGCACCGCCACCAGTTGCCCCTGCAGATGCGTCGACAGTTCGGTGACCTCGACGCCGGCATCCGCGCAGATGCCCTTCACCTCGTCGCCATAGGTCTTGGAGGAGGCTGCTTTCTCGAGGTCGAACAGCCTCGAATCCCAGGTCGGAATCTGCACACCCTTGTAGCCGAGACCTGCAGCCCATTTGGTGATCGAGGGAAGTGAATTGAACGGCGCGACATCGCCCGCGAACTGCGCCAGAAACAGACCGGGACCCTTCATCGTCGACGGCATCGGCATCCTCCCTCTCTCATGTCACGACCAAGCATAGCGCCGATTGGAAGCAGGGCCAGCCCGTTTGATGTTTTCTCGCAGACACTTGTTTGTGTCGCCATTCTGGTATTACCAAATACAGTCGATCGGTCAAGCGGCGGAACGCGCTGCAGCAGGATCAGTTGCAATCACAAACTATGAAAATACGTTAACATAATCAATATAATAACCAGCTCGGCGAGTTGCCTGTCACGACTTCTTGCCGTTCAGGGGAATTTGCTGTAGACCAGCCATCAGGCCCAATTGGTCGAACCAGTTTGTCGAAAAACACTGGAACGCCCCTGGGGAGGAATCATGCGGCGGGCCTCGCTGGAGGACGCCGTGGGAAACGTGGCAGGCGAATTCTGGGAAGGATAGACCATGCATCTTTCGACGCACAACTGGATGCGGGCGGAGCCGTTGGAAACGACGCTGAAGCGCATCAAGAAATTCGGCTACGAGTCGATCGAGATTTCCGGCGAACCCGAGCAATACAAGACCAAGGAAACGCGCGCGCTCTTGAAGGAGCACGGCATTCGCTGCTGGGGCGCGGTGACGCTGATGCTGGGCGAGCGCAACCTTGCCGCCAAGGACCAGGGCCAGCGCGAGCGCTCGGTTCAGTACGTCAAGGACGTGCTCACCATGATCAGCGAACTCGATGGCGAGATCATCACGCTGGTTCCCGCCACCGTCGGCAAGGTGGTGCCTGACGGCACCGAGGAGGAGGAGTGGGGATGGGTGGTCGACGCCACCAGGGAATGCTTCACCCATGCCAAGAAGGTCGGCGTCAAGATCGCGGTCGAGCCGCTCAACCGCTTCGAAACCTATCTGTTCAACCGTGGCGCCCAGGCCCTCGCCTTGGCCGACGCGGTTAGCCCTGAATGCGGCGTCTGCCTCGACGCCTACCACATCCACATGGAAGAATTTAACGTCTATGACGCCATCCGACAGGTCGGCAAACGCCTGTTCGACTTCCACGTCGCCGACAACAACCGCTTCGCCGCCGGCCTCGGCCAGATCGACTGGCCGAAGATCGTGCGCACACTGAAGGAGGTCGGCTATGACGGCGCGCTGACCAACGAGTTCGTGGCGCCTGTCGACCGCACGCCGGCAGCACCCTATCCCGAAATGGTCGAGCGCCACCCGGTCGACATTTCGCCCGAACAGCTGAAGTTCATCCAGGACCACGGCTCCAGCGTGCTGACGGAGAAATTCTACACCGACCAGATGCGCATCACCGCCGAAACGCTGCTGCCGCTGATCAAGTAGCCGCTCCGACTGGGAATAAGCCCTTCCGCCTGCCGGCGGCAGGGTCGGGGAAGAACATGCGCATCAGAGACGTCCAGGCATGGTGGGTTCGCATACCGATCGAAGTCGCGCGGCAGCATCGCAGCGACTTCGGCCAGGTGACGACGTTCGACGCCGCCATCCTGCGCATCGAGACCGATGACGGCCTGGTCGGCTGGGGCGAAGGCAAGAACGCAGCCGGCAGCGCCGGCAGCTACGGTGCCCTCGTCCACATGCTGAACCACGAGGTCGCCCCGCAGTTGATCGGCCGCGACCCGGCCGACATCGGCGTCATCTGGGAGATGCTCTATAACGGCGTGCGCCACGAGACCGCGGCCCACGGCGGCCATGCCATGCCGCAACTGGCGCGGCGCGGCTTGAGTGTGGCCGCGATCAGCGCCGTCGACATCGCGCTCTGGGACATTCTCGGCAAGTCGCTGGGACAGCCGGTCTGGCGGCTGCTCGGCGGACGCAAGGTCGAGCGCATGCAGGCCTATGCGTCTGGCGGCTGGGCTGCCGCCGACGCCATCGGCGACCAGCTCAAATCCTACATCGCCAAAGGCGGCTTCAAGGCGCTGAAGATGCGCATCGGCGCCATGGATGGCGCCCCGCATATTTCCGCCGACCGCGTTCGCGCCGCAAGGCAGGCGCTCGGCCCCGATGTCGAGCTGATGGTCGACGCGCATGGCACCTATACGGTCGCCGAGGCCAAGCGCTTCATGCATCTCGCCGCCGATCTCGATCTCGCCTGGTTCGAGGAGCCGGTCATTGCCGACGACAAGTCCGGCATGGCGGAGGTGCGCACCTCGGGCTCCATCCCGATCGCCACCGGCGAAAGCGAGGCGACGCGCTACGCCTTTCGCGATCTCGCGGTGCTCAAATCCGCCGACATCTTCCAGCCGGATCCGGCCTTTTGCGGCGGCATCAGCGAGGCGATGAAGATCGGCACCATCGCCAGTGCCTTCAACCTGCGCTTTGCGCCGCATCTGTGGGCGGGCGCGCCCTGCTTCTTTGCCGGGCTGCATGTCTGCGCTGCCTCGCCGGCTAGCTTCACCGTCGAATATTCGCTCGGCGCCAACCCGATGATCCATGATCTTATCGAAGAGACTGTCGAAGCAAAGGACGGTATGATAGCGATCCCTGAAAAGCCTGGTTTGGGATTCACCCTTTCGGAACGATTCCTGGAGGCGCACGCGCAACGCTGCTGACGATGAAAGAAAAGAACCTTCTCGCCGAACTCGCCGCCTATCTGTTCTCCAACTCGGACAAGGAGACAGGCCGCACCCCGTCGGAGCGCGAACTGGCGGAGCATTTCGGCGTCAGCCGCGGCCAGATCCGCGAGGCGCTGGCCATCCTCGAAGCCATGCGCATCGTCGAGCGCCGCGCCAAATCCGGTATCTATGTCGACACCAAGCAGGCCAGTGTAGAAGCGTTAGCGCTGTTCGCCCGCGCGGGCCTGCCCCTCGACCCGGTGCAGATCTACGAGACCGTCGAATTGCGCAAGATCCACGAGATCAAGGCGGCCGAGCTCGCCTGTTCGCGCGCCACGGAGGAGAATTTCGAACGGCTGCGCGAGATCCTGAAGGCTTCGGAGGAACGCATCGCGGCCGGCGAGGGCCTCGCCAAGGAAGACCGCGAATTCCACCTCGAGATCGTGCGCGCCACCAAGAACAGCGTCTTCCACAACATCTGCAGCGTCTACTATCTGATGGGGGAGCTGCGCCTGCCGATCTATTTCAACGATCCCGAACGCAGCGTGCGCTCGCATGCCGAGCACATCCAGATCTACGAGGCGCTGCTGCGCCGTGACGGCAATCTCGCCCAGGCGCTGATGAGCGCCCACCTGCAGGGCGCGGAGAGCTATTGGAAAGGCCTGATCGGCGGCAAGGCGGCCGAGCCTCCGAGCCCTGTGCTCGAAAAGGCCTGACGCAGACGATGCCCAAAATCCTGTCGACGCATCCGCTGCACCCGCGCGCCACGGCCATGCTGGTCGGGGCCGGCAGGCTCGTCGTCGCCTCCGCCCTCGATGCCAGGACGCTTGCCGCAGAAGCCAAGGATGCCGAAATCGTCATTGTCCGCGCGCCTCTGCCGCCGGCTCTCTTCGAAGGCGCTGCGAAGCTGCGCGCAGCGATCCGACATGGCGCCGGCCTGGACATGATCCCGATGGACGCGGCGACGGCGGCCGGCGTGCTGGTGGCGAACGTGCCTGCGGTCAATGCGCGCTCGGTCGCCGAGCACGTGATGTTCGTGACGCTGGCCCTCTTTCGACGCTTTCGCATGGTTGACCGCGATCTGCGCGCAAAGGGCTGGCTCGCCGGCCGCGAGCACGCCAACGCCAACAGCGAACTCGCCGGCAAGACGATCGGCATTGTCGGCCTCGGCGCGGTCGGCCAAGAGGTCGGCCATATCGCCGCGCACGGCTTCGATCTCAACGTGGTGGCGACGACACGCAGCATGCGGCCGGCACCGGAACGCGTCGGTTTCCTGTCGATCGACGCGCTGGTCGAGCAGAGCGACATCATCGTTCTGTGCTGCCCGCTGACGGAGGAGACGCGCGGCCTGATCAGCCGCGAGCGCATCGCCCGCATGAAGCCGAGTGCGCTGCTGGTCAACGTCTCGCGCGGACCCGTGGTCGACGATGACGCGCTGATCGAGGCCTTGCAGAAGGGCCGCATTGGCGGTGCGGCGCTTGATGTGTTTGCAACGCAGCCGCTGCCGCCCGGCCACCCCTATTTCGGCTTCGACAATGTCATCATCACCCCGCATATGGCCGGGATCACCGAGGAATCGATGATGCGCATGGGCACCGGCGCCGCCGGCGAGGCACTGCTGGTGCTGGCCAACAAAATGCCGGTCAATCTGCGCAACCCGGAAGTGGTCCAGCATTACCGGCGGCGGTTTCCGGTCGACGCGTAGCGATGAGCCTTTGGGCGCGGAAATGGTCGCACCAAGGGGTGCCTCAATTTTCTCGAATTCGGCGGCGACGGTGCCCTCCATGTCCAGCGCAGCCGTCCGATTTCTTGCCTTGATCATCAGCGTCGGCGCGTTGACGACGCAAGCCCTGGCCGACGGGCAGCACAGCTACGTATTCTGCGACAACGGCCTGCGCTGCGTGGTGGCGCCCTGCCCTTCGAACAGCGCGCTCGACCTTGCCACCGGCAAGATCGTCAAGGGCGTATCGATCGACGTTGACGGCCTACCGCAGCAAGACAAGGCGCTCAACCTCTCGGACAAGCTTTATGCCGGCAAACTAGTCGTTGTTGGCTCCATCGAGAACCGGACCGAGACCCATCACGGCCAGCAATACACGTTGCCCTGGCTGGTAGCGACCGGCGTCGAACGCGCCTCGAAGGATAGCGAACGCGGCCACTGTTCGGCCCGATGACCCCGCCAGCCCTATGGGCGGCCAAGCAGCGCCTCTATCCCCGCTGCGATCTGGAAAAGATGATGGTCATGGCCATTGCGTGCCACCAGCATCAGCCCAACCGGTCGCGCCGTTCCCGGCATCGGCAGCGAGATGGCGCAGAGGTCGAACTGGTTGGCGATCTGCGTGTTGCGCAGCAAGAGCCCTTCCGTCCTCTCGCGCAGCGCTTCGTCGCCGGCCATGGCGGCGATTGACGGTGCAACGATAGGCGTCGTCGGCAAGGCGAGTACATCGATGGACGCCAGCCGCTTGTCCATGGCGGCGGCCAGTTCCGTTCGGCGGCGGATTGTCCTGATATAGGCGGACGCGGGAACGGCGAGTGCGCGCGACAAGGGCCCGCTGACATGTGGGTCGACTGGGACCGATGCACCCGTCGCCAGCCAGTCGGCATGGACTTCCGCCCCTTCCATGGCAGCGATCGTGCCACGTCTGGTCGCCGCACGCATGTCTGCCAGCAAATCGTCGATCGACAGGTCCGCGACCCGTGCGTCGGCCAGTTCGACCTTACGAAGGCATAGGTCGAACGCTGTCGCTACCTCACCTTCCGCCTCCTCGAACAGCACGCCGCGCGGAATGCCGATGCGCAGGCCGGCAAGCGAAGCCGGAACCAGCAAGGCGGGTTCCCCACCGGCCATCACCTCGTCGGCAGCCGCGCATTGGGCGACGCTGCGGGCGAGCGGTCCGATCGAATCCAGCGTCCTGGACAATGGAAACGCGCCGTCGCGCGGCACGCGCCGCGCCGTCGGTTTGAACCCCACGACGCCATTGAGCGACGCCGGAATGCGCACCGAGCCGCCGGTATCGGAGCCGATCGAGACCTCGCTCGTACCTTCCCCCACCGCAACCCCGGCGCCGGACGACGAGCCGCCCGGGATCAGGCTGGCGTCGGCGGCGTTGCCCGGTATGCCGTAGTGCAGGTTGTCGCCGATCGCGGTAAAGGCGAATTCGGTCATGTTGGTCTTGCCAAGGATGACGGCGCCGGCTTGCCGCAGCCGCCGCACGATCACCGCGTCCCGCCCCGCTGGCGCTGCATTGGCCAGCATGAGCGAGCCTGCCGTGGTCGGCTCGCCGGCAACGTCGAACAGATCCTTGATCGAAACGATCGTGCCGTCGAGCGGCCCGAGGCTCACGCCGGCCTTCCCACGGGCATCCGCCGCATCCGCAGCCGCGCGCGCCGCTTCCTGGTAGAGTCTTGTGAATACGCGCTCATCGCCGGCGCGGGCGGCGAGACGCGACAGGATAACTTCAAGGCGATCGCGCGCTGATGGCATTGTCGGTGTCGGACTCCGGAAGGCTGCAACGTCTTTAAGGCAGCGGCCAGCTTGTGGCCTACGCGAAGGGATAACCCGGCAAGCCTGCGTTTGCACCTGCCGAAGCGATGAGAGAGGAAGACACGATGCTCCACAAAGGCAGCTGTCATTGCGGCAAGGTGGCGTTCGAGGTGGAGGGCGAGCTTGGCGGTGCCGTGCGCTGCAACTGCTCGATCTGCTCGCGCAAGGGCGCGCTGCTGTGGGCCGTGCCTCACCAGAAACTGCGGATGCTCGCCTGGGGCGACGATCTCGGCCGCTACACATTCGGCGGCAAGGCGATCGCCCACCGCTTCTGCCGGACCTGCGGCATCCACCCTTTCGCCGAGGACGTCAGAGAAGGCAACGAACGCAGCGCCTACGTCAACATCAATTGCCTCGATGGCCTGGATCTGGCCGCGGTGGAGGTCTTCGATTTCGATGGCCGGTCGGCCTGAACTCACCGGTACCCCGTCGCATCGGCTGGCTTGCCGGCATCCTGGACTTCCGGAACATAGCGCCAGGCATCCGGGCGAGAGCCGTCGAGATCGGTGAAGCCATAGACCTGCGCCAACCCGCCGCTGGACAGCGACTGTCCGTTCCAGCGTGAGCGCTCCGGGTCCGCCGCCAGTGCCGCTAGAGCGCGGCCAATGAAGCGCGGCGTCTCCGAGATGATGAAGTGCGGCACCTTCGCGGTCGCGTCGCGCCAGTTCTCTTCGGCGACGCCGAAAGCCTCCAGCATCATCTCGGACCGCAGCCAGCCCGGCGTCAGGCAAACCGAAGTAGCGCCATGCGGCGCGAGGTCCTTGGCGTGCGCCCATGCCATGCGCGTCGCCGCGACCTTGGCGAGATCATAGAACGGCGAGAGCCGGTAGTGGTCGGCATTGTATTCGGCGGTGCCGTCGGTGACTTCGACATGCAGTCCGCCCGGCCGCTCGATCAGCAGCGGCAGCGCATGGTGCGCAGTGATCAGATGCGTGTCGATCGCCAGGCGCAGCAGGCGCAAGCCGTTGTCGAGATTGTGCTCCCAGACCGGCTTGTTCCATTCGAACAGTTTTTCGCCGCCCCACAGGTCGTTGACCAGTATGTCGAGGCGGCCCTGTTCGGCGCGGATGCGCTCGACCAGCTTGCGCACATCGTCGGCGATCAGGTGATCGATCTGGACGGCAATGCCCTTGCCGCCTAGCGCCGTTACCAGTTCCGCCGTCTCCTCGATGGTTTCAGGACGGGCATATTCGGATGGATTGCCGCGCGTCGACCTGCCGGTCACATAGACGGTGGCGCCAGCCGCACCCAGTTCGACCGCTATGCCGCGGCCCGCACCGCGCGTTGCGCCGGCGACAAGCGCGACTTTTCCTTCAAGCGTCATGAAACCCTCCCAAAAAACGACTCATCGAGACAAACCGGACTGGCTTTCGCTTCGCCAATCATTTATAAATGATCATTCGTTTATGAATGGATGTCAAGATGACCCGGCCAAAAACCCAACCCGACGAGCAGGTGCTGGAGGCCGCGTACCGGCTGATCCATGCCGATGGCCCGGAAGCGCTGACTTTCGAGCGGCTGGCACGGGCATGCGGTCTTTCAGGGGCGACGCTGGTGCAGCGCTTCAAGAGCAAGGCACAGCTGAAGCAACGTACCCTGCTTTACGCCTGGGATGGGCTCGACCGGAAAACCGAGGAGCTTGCCGGCTCGGCTCCCAAAACTCCGGCCGGGGCCATCCAGTTGCTGGTCACCTTGTCCAAGGGCTACGGCGATATCGAATCCTACGCCGAAGGTCTGCTCGTCCTGCGCGAGGATCTGCGCGATCCCGTGCTGAGGGCGCGCGGCGCCGCCTGGAAGGCGGTGCTCAGCAAGGCGCTCGCCGGCTGCTTCGCCGATGTGCCCGACATGCCCGGGGATATCGGCCTGCTGATGGCGTCGCACTGGCAGGGCTCGCTGCTGTGGTGGAGTTTTGACCCCGATAGGGAGCTGACCGCCTATGTCGAACACAGCCTGAAGCGTTTCGTGGCGGCGATTTCAGCCCGAAACCCGTAGCCGGTATCGGGCCGATCGATGGTGGAAGGCGTCGAGCGTCCACAGTTGACCTAGCTTGCGCGCTTCGGGCCGAGCAGGAAGGCAACCAGTGCCGCCAGCAGCGTCGCCGTTCCGCAATAGGCAAAGGCGCTGGCGACACCGGCGTGATCGACCAGCAATCCGCCGAAGATGGCGCCCATCGCGATCGCCACCTGGAACGTCGCCACCATCAGCCCGCCGGCGCTCTCGGCCTGGTCGGGTGCTGCGCGCACCAGCCAGGTCTGCAAGCCGACCGGCACGGCGCCGAAGGCAAAGCCCCAGGCGGCGACCGCGATTGCCGCCGTCACCGGCGAGGCGCCGAGCGTGAGCAACACGAGAGCCGACAGTGCGATGAGCAGGGGCGCCAGGCCGACCGCCGTCTTGAGACTGCGCTCGGCCATGAAGCCGCCGGCGAAATTGCCGAAGAAGCCACCAATGCCGTAGGCCAGAAGCACGAGCGAGATCGTTTCGATCGGCAGGACGGGAACCTGCTCCAGATACGGGCGCACATAGGTGAAGCCGGCAAAGTGTCCCGAAGCGACCAGCAGCACGACCAGCAGCGCCACCCTGATCATCGGCCGCTTCAGCACCTCCAGCAAGGTGCCGAAGCTCGCCACGCCGGCCGGCGGCAACTTCGGAAGCGTTGCTATCTGCACCAAGAGCGCCAGCGCGCCGACGATCGCCGCGATCATGAAAGCGGTCCGCCAGCCCCAGACATCGCCGACATAGGCGCCGACCGGGGCCGCGGTGACGGTGGCGACCGAAACACCGGTGAGGATGATCGACATGGCGCGCGGCATCAGCCGCATCGGCACAAGCCGCATCGCCATCGCCGCCGACATCGACCAGAAGCCGCCGAGGGCGACGCCAAGAACGACGCGGGCGGCAAGCAGCACGGGAAGCGACGACGCGAAGGCGGCGAGCAGGTTCGAGACGATCAGCAGCACCGTCAGCCCCCACATGACCAGCCTGCGGTCCAGCCGCTTGGTGACGATCGCCATGGTCGGCGCCGCGATCGCCCCGACCACGGCCGTCGCCGTCACCGCCTGCCCGGCCGCACCCTCGGTGATGCCGAGATCCTGCGCCAGCCGCGTCAGCAGGCTGGCGGGCAGGAATTCGGCGGTCACCAGACCGAAAACGCCGAGCGCCAGCGACACAACCGCGCCCCACGCCGGCTCGGATCGTTCGTCGGATTCGGAGGAGTCGAGAACAGTAGCGTCGATGACGCCTGTGGCGGGCTCGGTCATGATGGATCTCCGGTCTGGTTGCGGCGCACCATTTGGCTGCACTGCAACATGGGAGTGACTGTCTGGAGTTTCCATGCTAGAAACACCGGAATGAATTACAATTCGTCCAAATCGACGTTACCAGGTTCCGGCGATCCGCTGAGCGACATGCTGCGTGGCTTGCGGCTCGATGGCGTCGACTATGGCCGCTGTGTCCTCGGCGAACCGTGGGCCGTGTCCTTTCCGGCGCAGAAGGCTGCGCGCTTCCACTTCATCGGCCAGCAGGGCTGCTGGCTGTTGTCGCCGGCGATGGAATGGATCGAGCTGTCGGTGGGCGATGCGCTGCTGATCCCGCGCGGCGACGAGCACGTGCTGGCCAGCGCGCCGGGCGTGCCCGCCGTACCGATCGGCCGCTACAGCATCGAACCGGTGTGCGAGAACATCTACGATGTCTCCAACGAGTGCGGCGGTCCCAAGACCTTGTTGTTCTGCGGCAGCATGCATTTCAACCTCGATGGATCGCATCCGCTTCTGGACATGATGCCCGACCTGATGCGCGCGCATGAGCTGATGGCGAATGCGCCGGGCATCCAGCATCTGCTCGATGCCATGGCCGGCGAGGTGACGATGGACCGGGTTGGCTCCGGCGGTATCCTGGCGCGCCTTGCCGATGTGCTTGCCGCTACGATCATCCGCTCCTGGGTCGAGAACGGCTGCGGCGACGCCACCGGATGGATCGCCGCGGTCAGGAACCCGGATGTCGGCAAGGTGCTGGCCGCCATTCACCTGCAGCCGGATCGCGACTGGACGGTCGAGGCGCTCGCACGGACAATGGGGGCCTCGCGCTCCGCCTTCGCCCAACGCTTCGCCACCGTGGTCGGCGAGACGCCGGCCAAATATGTCCTGCGCGTGCGCATGCACCAGGCACGGCAATGGCTGGCCCGCGATGGGATGAGGGTATCCGTCGCTGCAGCGAAACTGGGCTACGATTCGGAGGCCTCCTTCAGCCGCGCCTTCAAGCGGGTGATGGGCGTGGCGCCGAGCCATCTGCGCAACACCGGCAGCAGCGACGACGAGTCCTAGAAGCGGCGGAGCAGCCCCCTGCCCTGGAGGAATTGCCAAGCCTTTTGGACGGAGCGTCATTGCCCGCCGGCATACCCTGAATAATCTGGCCAGTGGAGGAAACCGCCATGGCCAGACGTTCTGCATTGCTTGCCTTCGCCGCTCTGTCCTTCATTCCCGGACGGGCGTTTGCCCTTGAAGACAGCTACCTGCCGGCCGACAAGATCCCCTATGTCGCCGAAGTGCCTGACCAGCCGCATCGACTCGGACCGCTATGGGGCGAACGGGCCAAGGGCCCGGCGGGCACGTTGCTCAAGGTTCCCGGCAACTGGCGCGCACCCGTTCACGCGCACACCGCGGACTATCGCGCGGTGGTCATAAAGGGGCTCTGGGCGCATTGGCAGATGGACGGCGGCGAAGCGACCAAGATCGAGTTGCCTCCAGGGTCCTACTGGACGCAGAAGGCCAACGAAATGCACGACGATGCGTGCCTGTCGGACACCGAGTGCGTGATCCTGCTGATCAACGACACGCCTTACGAGACCTACTTCCCGAAATAGCGCCAGCGGTTCTTTGCGAAGCCGTCGCGCAAAAGCTCGCTGCTAACTGGCGTGGCGCAGGCTCACGCCACTGCCTTTGTCGAACAGCACCACCTTGTCCGGGTTCCAGGCAAAGCGCACCGGCTGCTCGATCTCGACAGCGGTCCTCGCCGGTACCGTGGCGCGCAGCATGGTGTCGCCGACCCTGAGCGTCAGGATTTTTTCGACGCCATGGTTCTCGACATCATGGACACGCGCCTCGACCGGCGCACCGCTCTCCAGATAGACGTCCTCGGGACGGATGCCGAAGACGAGCGGGCGACCGTCGGTCGCACCGCCCGTCTCTAACCCCCAAGAAGTCCTGGCTCCCTTTGAGAACGGCAGTTCGAAATTCATTGGCGCCATCACCGCGCGGTTGTCGACCAGCCTGCCGTCGATGAGGTTCATCGGCGGCGAGCCGACGAAGCTCGCCACATAGGTGTCGCGCGGATTGTTGTAGATTTCCTGGGGCGTGCCTGTCTGGACGATACGGCCATGGTTGAGCACGCCGACCTTGTCGCCCATCGACATCGCCTCGATCTGGTCGTGGGTGACGAACAGGAAAGTGGCGCCGAGTTGCATCTGCAGATTCTTCAACTCGGTGCGCAGCGCCTCGCGCAATTTGGCGTCGAGCGCCGACAGCGGCTCGTCCATTAGGAACACGCGCGGCTTGCGCACGATGGCGCGGCCGATGGAGACGCGCTGCATCTCGCCGCCCGAGAGCCGATCCGTCTTGCGGTCGAGCAGATGCTCGATGCGCAGCGTCCTGGCCGCACGGTCGACGCGGTCCTTGATCTCGGCATCGGGCAGCCGGCGGATCTTCGGCTTCAGCGGGAATTCGAGGTTCTCGCGCACCGTGTAGCGCGGATAGAGCGAATATTGCTGCAGCACCAGCGCCACGTCGCGCTCGGCGGCACCCCAGTCGGCGACGTCGACACCGTCGATGAAGACCTGGCCTTCGCTCGGCTTTTCGAGGCCGGCGATCATCCTCAGCGTCGTCGTCTTGCCAGCACCCGTCTCGCCGAGCAGCACGAAGAACTCGCCGTCGGCGATCTCGAGATTGAGACCGGTGAGCGCGGTGTGATTGCCGAAGCTCTTCGAGATGTTTTTCAGCTGGATGTGGGCCATCAGAGTCTCACTCCGAGCGACCTGCCGCTCGCCACGTCGAAGAAATGCGCCTGCGCCGGATCGATCCTGGCGAAGACCCTTTCGCCCGGCCCGCTGACGAAGCCGCTCTTGGTGCGCGCGCGCAGCATCCTGGAGCCGACCTTGATGTCGACGATGTCGAAGGATCCGAGCGGCTCGACGATCTGCGTCTCGACCGGCAGGAACCCGTCCGCCGCCTCATGTCGCACGATCACCCCTTCCGGCCGGATGCCGAGCGCCAGCTTGCCGCCGGCATGACCGTTGAGTTTCGACAAAAGCGCGCGCGGGAACTCGAAGCCGGTGGCCGCGTCACCGACCGTGACCGAGGCGGCCGAGGCCTTCTCGGTGACCGACGCCTCGGCGACGTTCATCACCGGGCTGCCGACGAACTGCGCCACGAACAGATTGGCCGGATGCGAATAGACGTCATCCGGCGATCCGACCTGCTGCAGCACGCCCTCATGCATGATGACAATGCGATCGGCGAGGCTCATCGCCTCGATCTGGTCGTGCGTGACATAGATGCTGGTCGAGCCCTGCTTGATGTGAAGCCGCTTGATCTCGGCCCGCATCTCTTCACGCAGCTTGGCGTCGAGCGCGCCGATCGGCTCGTCCATCAGCATCGCCTTGGGACGCCGCACCAGCGCCCGGCCAATGGCGACACGCTGCATGTCGCCGCCCGACAGCGCCGACGGCTTCTTCGCCAGCAAATCCGTGATCTGCAGCGTCTTGGCGACCGAGCGCACTTCCTGGTCGATCTCGGCCTTGCTCTTGCGCGTCGCGCGCAGGGGAAAGGCGATGTTCTCGTAGACGCTCATATGCGGATAGAGCGAGAACGACTGGAAGACCATGGCGATGTCGCGGTCGGCAGCCTTGAGATGCTGCACCGGCTTGCCGTCGATCAGGATATCGCCGCCGTCGATCGTCTCCAGCCCGGCAATGGCGCGCAGCGTCGTCGTCTTGCCGCAGCCGGACTGGCCGAGCAACACGATGAACTCGTTGTCGTCGATCTTGAGGTTGAGGTCCTTGATGACCTGGACGGCGCCGAAATATTTCTGCACGCCGCTAAGCTCGATCTGGGTCAATGCTGTGCTCCCGGATTTCGCGCCTGCGCATCTGCGCCATGGCCGGTGCCGGCCTCTTCTTCCGGCGCGATCTTCGACGTGATGTTGAAGCCGATCAGCCCGACCAGGATGATGGTCACGCCATAGCTGTGCAGTAGCATGTTCCAGGGCTGGCAGAGGGCGATGATGCCGAGCACCATCAAGATCTGCGAGCCGGGTTCCAGGTATTTCTGGTTGATGGCGCGAAAGCTCATTTGCGGATCGCTCCGAACGACATGCCGCGCAACAGATGATTGCGAAGCAGGAAGGTGAAGATCGCGACCGGCAGCAGGAACAGGAAGGTTCCGGCAGCGATCACCGTCCAGTCCGGCAGGCCGGAACCGACCTGGCTGGGGATGAACGGCGGTGCTGTCTGGGCACGGCGGCTGGTCATGATCAGCGCAAAGGCATATTCGTTCCACGCCGTGATAAAGCAGAAGACGGCGGTCGCGGCGATGCCGGTTGCTGCCTCGGGCAGCACGATCTTGAAGAAGGCTTCCATGCGCGTGTAGCCGTCGACCAGCGCCGCCTCCTCATATTCCTTCGGAATCTCGTCCATGAACCCTTTCATCAGCCAGACCGAGAAGGACAGGTTGAAGGCGGTGTAGAGGATAATCAGGCCGAGGTGGGAATCGTTTAGGCCGACTGCCCGGTACATCAGGAACATCGGGATGGCGACCACCACCGGCGGCAGCATGCGCGTCGACAGGATGAAGAACAACAGGTCCGCCTCCCCCTTCACCCTGAAGCGCGAAAACCCGTAGGCGGTGAAGGTGCCCATGCCGACGGCCAGCACCGTTGAGGTGATGGCGACGATCAGCGAGTTCATGAACCGGCTCGGATAGCCCGACCACTGCACCTCGCCCTTGCCGTCGCGAACGATCTTTTCGCCGCCGTTGAAGACGACGCGTTCCCACCACGGAGCCGCCGCATACTCTTCCGGCGTCGGCGGGCTGCGCAGTTGCGAGCGCTTGGCGAACAGCTTGACGAAGGGCGAGATTTCCGGCTGGAAAACCACTGTCGGAGGGATCGTGGTCGCGAGATTGCGCGGCTTGAACGCCGTCGAGGCAATCCAGTAGATCGGCGCCAGGAAGATGATCGTCACCACCAGCACCGCGACGATTGCCGCACGGTTGAAGCCGATTTCGGAAGAAGTGCGGACGGCGGCCATCTCAGCGCTCCTTCACCTTGTTGAGGTACTTCACGTAGATGTTGGTGATCGCCAGCACCATGATCAGCACGATGTAGGCCATGGCGCAGGAGCGCCCGGTCTGCCATTCCTGGAACGCCATCTTGTAGAGCCGGATCGAGATCAGTTCGGCCGTCGGCTGGCTGGTCAGGATGTAGGCAAGGTCGAAGGTCTTGAACGCTTCCATGGTGCGGAAGATGACCGCGATCATCAGGATCGGCGCGACCAGAGGCAGCGTGATGCGGAAGAAGGTGTAGAACGGCCCGGCACGATCGATGGCGGCGGCTTCGTAGAGATGCTTCGGCACCGCCGAGAGACCGGCCAGCGACAAGAGCATGACGAAGGGCGACCACATCCAGATGTCTGTCAGCGCCACCGCATAAAGCGCCATGTTCGGATCCGACAGCCATTCGAAGGTGCCGAGGCCGAGCGCGTAGTTGATGATGCCGAAGGATGGGTCGTAGAGCAGCTTCCAGAACAGGCCGACCACCGCCATCGACAGCATCATCGGCAGCAGGAGCAGCGTCGTCAGCAATCCCTTCAGCGGAATGTCGCGGTTGAGCAGCATGGCAACGCCGAAACCGACGAGCAGCTGCCCGGCGACCGAGATGATGACGTATTTCGCGGTGATGGCGAAGTTCGACCAGACATAGGGATCGTTGAGCAGGTCGCGATAATTTTGCAGCCCGATGAAATTCGCCGGCGCATTGGTCGAGGCGCGGAAATCGGTGAAGGAATAGCCCAGCGAATAGATCAGCGGGAAGATGTTGAAGACGATCAGGAACAGGATCGTCGGGATGATGAAGAGATTGCGGATCGAAATGTCGCTGAGGCCGCGGGCAGCGGCCCGCGAGGACCTGTCCAGCGTCGTGATCATCGTGGTCGCCAAAACCCTGCTCCAGATTCTTAAAAGACAAACGGAGGAGGCGCGAAGGCCTCCTCCGTCAGGCATGACTCTTATTGGCCGCGGCCGTATTTCTTGAAGGTCGCGTTCCAGTCGGCGGCCAGCGCGTCCAGCGTTTCCTTGGCGGTTCCAGGTCCGCCGATCACGTAGGGATAGATGCGCTGGTTGAGCTGCTGCAGCAGTTCTGCGTATTCAGGCACCGCCCAGAAGTCCTTAACCTTGAACATGGTCTCGTAGAAGGCTTTGTTGTAAGGTGTGGCGTTCTGGAATTCCTCTGACTTGAGCACGGCTGCGCTGCAGGTGTAGCCGCCAAGCGCTGCCCACTTCTTCTGGGTCTCGTCCTTGATGAACCATTCGAGGAACTTCACCGCCTCTTCCTGCTTCTGCGAGTAGGAAACGATGGAGATGCCCTGACCGCCAAGGGCGGCGAACTGGTCGCCGCCAGGTCCGGCAGGATTGGCGAAGAAGCCGGTGTTCTTGGCGTTCGGGTTCGATGCCTCGTTGATCAGCGAGGGAAAGAACGCGAAGTAGTTCATGCTCATCGCCGCCAGGTTTTCAGTGATCGCCTGGTTGTCCTCGACGAAGAACGACTTGGCCCAGCCCGGAGGCGTGAACGTGTAGAGTTCCTTGTAGGCGTCGAGCGCCGCGATCGCCTTGTCGGAGTTGATGAAGCCATCGACCTTGTAGGTCTTATAGTCACCCAGCTCGCCGCCAAAGGAGAACAGCGCGTTTTCGAAGCCCATTGCCATCGCGTCATACGAATTGTCGGTGTAGATGGCGATGCCGTAACGTTTCTGATCCGGCCGGTGGAAGAATTCGGCGATGTCTCGCAGCGCCTTGAAATCCTTCGGCACGTCGAGATCGTAGCCATATTTGGCCTTGAAGGCTTCCTTTTCCTTGGGGTCTTCGAACCAGTCCTTGCGATAGGACCAGCCGACGGCGTCGCCTTCGAGCGGAATGGCCCAGTATTTGCTGCTGCCGCCCGGATATTCGGCATAGTACTTCACCGTGGCCGGCGCCATCACCTCGCCCAGCTTGTGCTTGTTGAAGAAGTCGGTCAGGTCGACATAGTGGCCACCGGTCGAACCGGCACCGAGCCATTGCGAGTCGCCGACGACCATATCATAGGCGTCGCCATGGGCGTTGAACTCGGTGAAGGCCTTGGTCTGGAAGTCGGGCCAGGGCGTGGTTTCCACCGTGATCTTGACGCCCGTTTCCTTCTCGTACTCGTTGCCGAGTTCCTGCAGATAGTTGGCCGGATCCCATTCCGCCCAGAAGATGGTGAGTTCCTTGTCCTGCGCGTAGACGGACGTTCCGCAGGCGAGCACTAAGCCGATACCAGCAAGCAGGCTGGTCATTGTCTTGCGCATAATGATTTCCTCCCTTGTGCGCATTCTACCGTGTCATGCGAGCCGGCAGCGAGGCCGGCCCTGGTAGTTCCTCCTGTGATGGCACATTTCCGGTCTGGACCTCCTCGCCCGGCCGGAAAATGGATCGCAGCCCTCACTTTCGATCCGCTTTATCGGTCCTGATCTGGTATTACCAATTTCAAATGCACGTCAAGCTCTTTCTTCTGCGATCAGGATCAGCTCGACAAGCCATTTGCAGCGGTATCTGCCTGTTTTACTTTAATTTTCCTACTCCTTGATACATAAGGGTCTTGTTTTGGTTGTGTCAGCACAATTACTATGTGTAGCTGGCTTCGCTATCTGGTCGAACCAGATTCGCGTTTATTCGGCGACCGCCGCCCGCGCGATCCCACCTCCATTGTTCACCGATTCCGCCACCGCTGCCCGCACCAGGACGCCGGCCGCCCATTGCGTCACCGACATCGTCTTGCGGCTGTCGAGTCCCCAAATGTCCTTCAGCACGATCAGCACCTCGACACCGAACATCAGCGACAGCGCCTGCGCCAGGCGCTTGAATTCGCGCGGCGGCAATTGGCCCTTGAGCGGTGCGATGGCGTCCTTCAAAAGCTCGACGCGATGGCCGCGGGTGAATTGCGGCTCGCCGCCCAGCGTACCCGCCTGCCGCTGAGCCCACTGTTCGAGCGACAGTTTCAGCGCCGCCTTGAATGTCGCCTCGAAGGCCTCGATGCGCGGCATCGCTGCACCGAACAATTCGGCGACCCGGCGCTCCGGATCGGCGGAAGTCGAATGCCAGGTGAGGATCGGGCCGAGCCCTTCGTCGACCACCGCCTGCACCAGTGCCGCCTGGCTCGGAAAATAGCGATAGGCGGTCGCGCGCGACACTTCGGCCGCTTCCGCCACCTCGCTGACCGAAGGCGTCGCGCCGGCCTGCATCAGCCGTGTCGCCGTCTCCAGCATCAGCCGTCTGGTGCGGGCACGCGCTCCGCGTTCGGCCGCCTGGCTTGCCCTCTGCACGGCGTCATCGTTCATTGCGGCTTGTTGACGTGAGACAATCATATCAATACGATACGCGCGTCTCAAAAAAATGCAATGGCCTTGGCGCTGCCGAGTAGCCTGCAGAGAGCGGCAGGCGACGACGCCGGGCACGCCAGGACCGGGGAAACGCGATGAAGCGCATCTATGTGGTGGGCACCGCCGACACCAAGGGCGAAGAACTTGCCTTCCTGGCCGACACGATCGCCGCCACCGGCGCCGCCGTCACCCGCGTCGATGTCGGGACCCGCGCCGCCACCGTGCCGGTTGATATTTCCGCCGAGGAGGTCGCCGGTCATCATCCCGAGGGCCGCAATGCCGTGCTGGGCATCGACGACCGCGGCAGGTCGGTGGCGGCGATGGCCGCGGCCTTCGCCCGCTTCGCGCAGTCGCGCACCGACATAGCAGCCATAATCGGCATCGGCGGCGGTGGTGGCACCTCGATCGTCACTTCAGGCATGCGCACGCTGCCGCTCGGCCTGCCCAAGATCATGGTCTCGACGCTCGCCTCCGGTGACACCGCACCCTATGTCGACGTCTCCGACATCGTCATGATGCCGTCCGTCACCGACATGGCCGGTCTCAACCGGCTGTCACGGGTCGTGCTGCACAATGCCGCCCAGGCCATTGCCGGCATGGCAGCGAGGCCCGCGCCGTCGGCCGACGGCAAGCCCTCTTTGGGCCTGACCATGTTCGGCGTCACCACGCCTTGCGTGACAGCCATCGCCGATCAGTTGCGCGCCACCTACGACTGCATGGTCTTCCACGCCACCGGCACCGGCGGCCGTACCATGGAGAAGCTCGCCGACTCTGACCTGCTCGCCGGTATCATCGACATCACCACCACCGAGGTTTGCGACCTGCTGTTCGGCGGCGTGCTGCCGGCGACCGAAGACCGCTTCGGCGCCATTGCTCGCACGAAGCTGCCCTATGTCGGCTCGGTCGGCGCGCTCGATATGGTCAATTTCTGGGCGCCGCCGACCATTCCCGAGCGCTATCACGGACGGCTGCTCTACGAGCACAATTCCAACGTGACGCTGATGCGCACGACAGCGGACGAGTGCCGCCAGATCGGCGAATGGATCGGCGGGAGGTTGAGCCGCTGCGAAGGACCGGTCCGCTTTCTGATCCCCGAAAATGGTGTTTCGGCGCTCGACATCGAAGGCGGTGCCTTCTTCGATCCGGAGGCCGACGCCGCGCTGTTCGAAGCCATCGAGCGCACGATCAAACCGACCCCAACGCGGTGCGTGACGCGCCTGCCGCTGCACATCAACGACCCCGAATTCGCCGCGGCCGCGACAGCGGCCTTCCTCGACATCGCCAGCAAGTGAGATCTGACAAGCATGGCCGCCATTCCGCGCAAGAAAATCCTGGAAAGGTTCCGCAAGATGATCGCCGACGGCGTGCCGATCGTCGGCGGCGGCGCCGGCACCGGCCTGTCGGCCAAGGCCGAGGAGGCCGGCGGCATCGACCTCATCATCATCTACAATTCCGGCCGCTACCGCATGGCAGGGCGCGGCTCGGCCGCCGGCCTGCTCGCCTATGGCAACGCCAACGAGATCGTCAAGGAGATGGCCTACGAGGTGCTGCCGGTGGTCAAGAAGACGCCGGTGCTGGCCGGCGTCAACGGCACTGACCCCTTCGTCATCATGCCGCTGTTCCTGGCCGAGCTGAAGACGATGGGCTTTTCCGGCGTGCAGAACTTTCCCACCATCGGCCTGTTCGATGGCCAGATGCGGCAAAGCTTCGAGGAGACCGGTATGGGCTTCGGCCTCGAGGTCGACATGATCGCCGAGGCGCGCAAACTCGACCTTCTGACGACCCCTTACGTCTTCAACCCGGACGAGGCGCGCGCCATGACAAAAGCCGGCGCCGACATCGTCGTCGCCCATATGGGCGTCACCACCGGCGGCTCGATCGGCGCCACCTCGGCCAAGTCGCTCGACGACTGCGTGAAGGAGATCGACGCCATCGCCGACGCCGCGCGCTCGGTGCGCGAGGATGTCATCCTGCTTTGCCATGGCGGGCCGATCTCCATGCCGGACGACGCCGCCTACATCCTCGAGCGCTGCAAAGGGCTGCACGGCTTTTATGGCGCCAGCTCGATGGAACGGCTTCCGGCGGAAGCCGCGATTGCCAAGCAGACCGCGGATTTCAAGGCTGTCGCGATCGGCGGCCAGAAAGCGACCGCGAAGAAAAGGAAGGGATGAGACGATGGCCGACAAGAGCAAGGTGTTCGTATACCCGAAGGACGTCAGCGCCTTTGGTTTCGACTGGGGGCGGCTGGCATTGACGGTCGCTCCGGAAGTGAACGGCGCGGAGCGTTTTTCCGGCGGCGTCGTCGACCTGCCGTCCGGCAAGGGCCACACCCGCCACAACCATCCCGGCGCCGAGGAAATCATCTTCGTCATCTCCGGCCATGGCGAGCAGATGGTCGAGGACGAGCAAGGCAATCCGGTGGTCGCCAAGGTCGGCCCCGGCTGCACCATCTATGTGCCGGAAAGCCGTTTCCATTCGACGCTGAACACGGGCGACGGACCGATGCAGCTCTTCGTCGTCTACTCACCGGCCGGACCGGAACTGGTGCTACGAGAATTGCCGGATTTCAGGCTGCTGCCGCCGGGCAAAGGGTGATTGGTTTTGTGGGTAGCGCTGCCTGTCGTCCGTGATTCAAGCGCCACCCCTGTTCCAGCCCCGCCCCCGATCGCCGAACATCACATAGCCGCTGTCAGTCACGGCAACCGTATCCTCGAGCTTGATGAAGCCGCGCGTCGGATGAAACATGGTCGTCTCGACCGACAGCACCATGTTCTTCTCCAGCGGCTTCGCGGCATAGGTGCCTTCATAGGTCACCGGATGGTTTGTCATCAGGAACGGCGCCTCATGCGTGATCAGCCCCATGCCGTGAGCAAAGAAATCCGTATAGGCCGCGACCCTTGAGGCCCTCAGCACGCCCTCGGCATGTGAAATCATGTCGCCGCCCAGCGTACCCGCCTTCACTTTCGAGAAGGCCGCTTGCTGCACTGCGTCGACCTCGGCCAGCAGATCCTCCAGTTCGGCGTCCGGCTCGCCCAGAATGCCCATGCGGCAGAGGTCGCCGATATAGCCGTGATAATTGCCGCCGGAATCGATCGACAGCACCTCGCCCCTCTTCCACGCCTGAGGTGAGGCGGCACGGTTGTGGCTGGAGCCCAGCGTCAGCAGGCAATATTCGAAATGCGCACCGCGATTGGTCTCCTCGCGCCGCAGCTGTTCGATGATCTCGGTCTTGGTCGTGCCTTCGCGCGCCCATTGAATGGTCGCAAGCATGGAATCGGTGATCAGCTCGGAAGCGATGCGCAGCTTCTCCAGCTCTGCGTCCGTCTTGATGGCGCGCATGCGCTCCAGCATGTCCGTCGCATCGACCAGCTTTGCATCCGGCAGCGCCTTGCGGATCAGCGTATAGGCATCCGATGGCAGGAAAGCCGGTTCGATGCCGATGCGCGCCCCTGCCTTGCCGATTTTCTGCACATGCTCGACAGCCAGATTGGCGGCATCGAGCGTGCCCCAGCAGGCGGCATGCAGCGTCGGCGTCCAGAACGGGTTGTTCTGGTGCTCGGCGCCTTCCATGCGGTTGCCGATATAGGCGGCATGGTCAGGCCCGCCCTTCTCATAGACGACGACAGGCAGATAGCGGCTGTGACCGATCGCATCCATGGCGGCGAAGAAGATGAACTTGTAGCCACCGAGCAGGTACTGCGTGTCGTGCTTGGAGGTGGCGAGCAGCACGTCGATGCCGGCTTCTTCCATCAACCCGTCCAGCCTCGCCTGGTCGAACGGGATGGTGCCGATCTTGCCCGGGGCGATGTTCATTGTTCTCTCCCTGAATATGCCAACCGGTCGGGCCGGCTTGCCGGCTGAGCTGGTCGCTGATCGTCTGGCTATCGATCAAACCTGCACCATTTTCGCCACGCTGGTCCAGCCAGAAATCCGCCTCTTGGCATAAATAGCTGCAGACTGCCATCCAGCAGTAGCCCAAGAGCCTTATCTGGTCGTACCAGATCAGAAGAAAGGGGCGACTTCCCAGCAACTGGTCCAGCGGACAGAAATTTCAAAGCCACGCCAAGATGCGCCAAATCCGTCTCTGGCGAAACCCTCGACAAGGGCCATAATCGCCACCGCAAGGATGCTGGCGGGCCCGCTCGCGTCGAGGGGATTGGCGCACCCGGCCGGGTGCGGAGAGGATGGAGGTCGATCATGTCAAATGTCACCATTTCCAGGCGCGCGGTGCTTGCCGGTTCGGCGGCCCTGCTCGCCTCCACCGCCATGCCTGATATTGGCTGGGCGCAGACGCTGAAGAAGGGTGGACGGCTGGTCGTCGCCGCCGATTCCGAGCCGCGCAACCTCAACCCGGCCATCGTTGCCTCCAACGGCGTCTTCTTCATTTCCAGCAAGGTTGTGGAGACGCTGGCCGAGGCCTCCTTCGACGGCAAGGATGGGCTGCAGCCACGTCTGGCACTGAGCTGGGAAGGCGCTGCCGACGGCCTGTCGGTGACGTTCAAGCTGCGCGACGGCGTCAGATGGCATGACGGCAAGCCCTTCACGTCGGCCGACGTCGCCTTCTCGGCGCTGCAGGTCTGGAAGCCGCTGCAGAATCTCGGCCGCACCGTGTTCAAGGACCTTGCCGCCGTCGACACGCCTGACGATCTCACCGCCGTGTTCAAATTCGCCAAGCCGACGCCGTTCCAGTTGATCCGCAATGCCCTGCCGGCGCTGAGCAGTGTCGTACCGAAGCACATCTACGAGACCGGCAAGATCGAGGAGAACCCGGCCAACAATGCTCCGGTCGGCACCGGCCCGTTCAAGTTCGCCGAGTACAAGGCCGGCCAGTACTACCGGCTCGCGAAGAACACCGACTACTGGGGCAAGGACGAGCCCTGGCTCGACGAGATCGTCTACCAGGTGCTGCCGGATCGCACCTCGGCCGCCGCCGCACTTGAGGCCGAAGAGATCCAGCTCGCTGCTTTCTCGGCCGTGCCGCTGGCCGACCTCGACCGCATCTCCAAGGTGCCGGGCCTGAAGGTCATCACCAAGGGTTATGAGGGGCTGACCTACCAGCTCGTCGTAGAGATCAACCACCGCCGTAAAGAGCTCTCTGATCTCAAGGTGCGCCAAGCGATCGCGCATGCCATCGACAAGGATTTCGTCGTCAAGACAGTGTTCCTCGGTTATGCCGCCACCGCCACAGGTCCGGTGCCGAAGAACGATCCGCAGTTCTACACCGCCGACGTACCGACCTATGCTTTCGACGTCGCCAAGGCCAATGCCTTGCTCGACGAGGCCGGCTACAAGAAAGGCTCCGACGGCAACCGCTTTTCGCTGAAACTTTTGCCGGCGCCCTACTTCAACGAGACCAAGCAATTCGGCGATTATCTGCGCCAGGCGCTCGCCGCCATCGGCATCGACGCCGAGCTGGTCAACAATGACTCGCCAGCGCACATCAAGGCCGTCTACACCGACCACGCCTTCGACCTCGCCGTCGGCCCGCCGGTGTTCCGCGGTGACCCGGCGATCTCGACCACCATCCTGGTCCAGAGCGGCATCCCGGACGGCGTACCCTTCTCCAACCAGGGCGGCTACAAGAACGAGGAACTGGACGCCCTCATCGCCAAGGCATCGGAGACGCTCGACACCGCCGCCCGCACCGAACTCTACAAGGAGTTCCAGAAGAAAGTCGCCACTGACCTGCCGCTGATCAACGTCGCCGAATGGAGTTTCATCAGCGTCGCACGCGATACGGTGAGCAACATAGCCAACAACCCGCGCTGGGCGGTGTCGAACTGGGCGGACACCTATTTGGCGGGCTGATCTTCCTTGCGGATCGCCTGTCGGGGTGCTCAGCTTCGAGAATGAGAGTTCCTTCGCGCCCCCCTTTGTCCTGCCGGACATCTCCCCCACGAGGGGGGAGATTGGCTGTTTCCGTGCCCCGCACTTTCCTGTCACCTTCGAGATTGGCGAAGCCCGCGATAACAACTGATCTCCCCCCTTGTGGGGGAGATGTCCGGCAGGACAGAGGGGGGCGCCGTAGAGCGCAACCTCAAAGGTTCGCGCGCGGCTTTTTTTCGCCATGACCCGCCCCCTCATCCTCCTGCGCCGCCGTCTCGTCGGCAGCATCTTCGTGCTGCTGATCGTCATCATCGGCAGCTTCCTTCTGCTCGAAGCCGCACCCGGCGATGCGGTCGACGCCTATATCGTCTCAACCGGCGGCGATGCCGGCATGATCGAACTGCTGCGCCACCGCTGGGGTCTCGACCAGTCGGAACTGACGCGGCTTGCCAACTACCTCTGGGCGCTGTTGCATCTTGACCTCGGCCACTCCGTCACCTTCTCCAGGCCGATCCGCGAAATCATCCTCGAACGCCTGCCGACAACGCTCATCCTGATGGGCAGCGCCACCGCACTCTCCTTCGGCCTCGGATCGGCGCTTGGTATCTATGCCGGCGCAAGACCCGGCAGCTTTCGCGACCGTTTTCTGTCGATCGGCTCGCTGGCGCTCTATGCCGTCCCTGGCTTCTGGCTCGGCCTGGTGCTGATCGTCATCTTCGCTGTCGACCTGCGCTGGCTGCCGATCGGCGGCATCGAGAGCCTGGCCTCGGACAAGACCGGCCTTGCCCGCACCGCCGACATCGCCACCCATCTCGTCCTGCCGGTGTCCGCCCTTGGCTTCATCTATCTCGCGCTTTACCTGCGCATGATGCGGGCCGGCATGGCCGAGGCATGGCGGCAGGATTTTGTCCTCGCCGCCCGCTCCAGGGGCCTGTCGCGCCGCCGCATCGTTCTCGCTCACGTCGCCCGCAACGCGCTGCTGCCTTTGGTCACCATGCTCGGCTTGCAGTCGGCGCAGATGCTGGGCGGCAGCGTCGTCATCGAAAGCGTCTTTGCCGTGCCAGGCCTCGGCCGCCTAGCACAGGAAGCGGTAGCGGGGCGCGACACACCGCTGTTGCTCGGGATTATTCTCACCAGCGCAGTTCTCGTCATCGTCATCAACCTTGTGGTCGACCTCGCCTACGCCTTCCTCGATCCGCGCGTCGGCGCCAGTGAGGCTGGCGCGTGAGCGTGGTCCGGCGTTTCCTGCGCACGCCCGAGGCGATTGCCGGCACGATCATCCTGGCGGCGCTGTTTGCCATGGCGCTCTCGGCTTCGCTGTTCTTTCCCGGTGATCCGCAAGCCATTGCCGGCCCGGCGCTGCTGCCGCCTTTCCAGGACTGGTCGCTGCCGCTCGGCACCGACCGGCTCGGCCGTGACGTGCTGGCAGAGCTTTTCCACGGCGCCCGCACGTCGCTGGCGGTCGGACTTGCGGCGGCGGCCGCGGCCCTTGTCATAGGCGCAATCGTCGGCACGCTGGCCGGCTTCGCCGGCGGCCTCGTCGACGAAATACTGATGCGCACCACCGACGCTTTCCAGACCGTGCCGGGCTTCCTGCTGGCGCTGGCTTTCGTCAGCGTCGTCGGACCATCGCTCAGTGTCGTCGTCATGGCCATCGCGCTCGGCGCCTGGACCGGGCCGGCGCGGGTGGCGCGCGCCGAGGTGCTGTCCATTCGCGAGCGCGACTATGTCGCCGGCGCCCGCGTCATCGGCATGCATCCCCTTGAGATCGCCTTTCGCGAGGTGCTGCCCAATGCTCTGCCGCCGGTGCTGGCGCTGTCGTCGGTGATCGTCGCGGCCGCCATTCTCACCGAGGCAGCGCTCTCGTTCCTCGGCCTCGGTGACCCCAACCGCGTCACCTGGGGCGGCATGATCGCCGAGGGCCGCACGGTGCTGCGCACCGCGCCCTTCCTGTCGATCATCCCGGGCGTGACACTGGTGCTGACTGTGCTCGGCGTCTATCTCGCCGGTGAAGGTGTCGTCGAGACGACGGCGGTGAGACGGAGCCTGTCATGACGGCGCTGCTCTCGATCCGCGATCTCTCGGTGGCTTATCGCCGCGACGGGCGCGAGGTGGCGGCGCTGAAGAATATCAACCTCGACATCGCATCTGGTGAGCGCCTCGCCATTATCGGTGAAAGCGGTTCGGGCAAGAGCACGCTGGCGCTGGCGATTGCCGGGCTGCTGCCGGCATCCGCCAGGATTGGTGGCCGTATCGACTGGCAGATGTCGGAATTTCGATCGCCTCACCAACCTTCCTGTCTTCGCAAAACACCCCTCAGCGGTCGCGACATCGGCTTCGTCTTCCAGGATCCTTCCGCCAGCCTCGATCCCGTCATGCCGATCGGCAAGCAGATCGCCGAAGTCGCCCGAACCCATCTCGGCCTCGGCTGGCCGCAGGCCTATGCAAGAGCCAGGACCCTGCTCGAACGCGTCCGCTTGCCAGACCCCGGCACCGCCCTCCGCACCTTTCCACACCAGCTCTCCGGCGGCCAGAAGCAACGTGTGGCGATCGCCGCGGCAATAGCCGCAGGGCCGAAACTGCTGATCGCCGACGAAGCGACCAGCGCGCTCGACACCATCGTGCAGGCCGAGATCGTGTCGCTCATCCGGCAGTTAGTGTCCGAGGACGGCATGACGCTGCTGTTCGTCAGCCACGACATCGCGCTGGCCGCCGAGCTCGCCGAACGCATCGCGGTGTTCCGCCACGGCGAGCTGGTCGAGATCGGCGCGACGGCCGAGATCGTCAATGCCCCGCGCCACGCCTACACACGCGCGCTGCTCGACGCCCATATCGGCCTCGACGCCGAGCCGATGTTGCGGCGCGCCGGAGCATCGGCATGAACAGTCCGCTGTTGACCGTCTCCGGCCTTGCCAAACGCTATCGCCGTGGCGGCAAAACCATCGCCGCTGTCGACGACGTTTCCTTCGCGATCGAACCCGGAGAGACGCTGGCGCTGGCCGGACCGTCCGGCAGCGGCAAGTCGACGATCGCGCGGCTGGTGTTGCGGCTGATCGAACCGGATGCTGGTCGTATCCAGTTCGAAGGTGATGACTTCCTTGCGCTGAGTGGTTCTGCACTGCGTGCCCGGCGTGCTCGCCTGCAGATGGTCTTCCAGGATCCGCTTGCCGCCTTCAATCCGCGCGCCACGGTGGCGCGCCTGCTCGACGATCCCTTGCGCATCCATGGCATTGCATCGCGCGCCGAGCGCCCGCGCCGTATCGCCGCCCTGCTGGAGCGCGTCGGCCTGAATGCCGATCTTGCGCCCCGCGCCATCCACGAAATCTCCGGCGGCCAGCGCCAGCGCATCGCCATTGCCCGCGCCATCGCCACAAACCCATCGCTGATCGTGCTCGACGAAGCGGTGTCGGCGCTCGACGTTTCCGTACGCGGCGACATCCTCAATTTGCTGCTCGACCTGCAGGCCAAGGAACGGATCGCCTATCTATTCATTTCGCACGATCTCGGCGTCGTCAGAGCCATCGCCCATCGCGTCGTCATCCTCGACGCCGGGCGGATCGCCGAGAGCGGCGATGCCCGCGCCGTCATCGGCGCGCCGCAATCGGCGATCGGCAAGGCGCTGGTGATGGCGACGCCGAAACTACACAGGACCACAGCATCATGACCGACCCCGCAGTCAGAGCCGAAAACCTATCACAGGAACTCGATTTCGCCTTTCGCAACCGGGCAGACCTATATCGCCTCTTTCTCGACGAATTGACGGCAGAACTGGGCGCCGAAAGAGCCGAGGCGATCATGATCCGCACCATCGAACAGCGCGGCAGGGAGGTTGCCGCGGCAGCCTTCGCCGATTTCGGTCCCAATGACGCGCCGGCGATCGGCGAGGCGTTTCTGGCCGTCAGCCCCGATGGCGGCCGCATGTATCCGACCGATGTCGAACGCAGTGAACATCGCATTGCCTTCAAGGTGAAGCGATGCCCGCTGAAGGACGCCTGGGTTGAGGCCGGCGTCGGCGAGGAAAAACTCGCCACGCTCTGCCGCATCGCCGGCGCCTTTGACCGCGGCCTGTTCGAGGCGACTGGCGTGCGCTTCGACAACGTCACCTGGACGCCGGGCCACGGCTCCGGCTGCTGCCACATCGCTCTTACCAACCGGGATGCGGCGTAGGGCTGTGTATCAGGGCCAGCGCAGCGCCTGCCGCGCTGGCCTGCACGAAGGTTCAATGCTTGATACGGTCTCGCATCGCGTACCACAACATGCCCAGCACATAGAGCGGACCGCGCAGTGCTGTGCCGCCGGGGAACGGTAGCGGCGTCAGCGTCGAGAACAGGTCGAGCCGCGAAGCATCGCCGGTGATCGCTTCGGCCAAGAGCTTGCCCGACAGCGTCGACAGGATGACGCCCTTGCCGGAATAGCCATGCGCGAAATAGACCTCGCCATAGTGCCCGACATGCGGCAGCCTGGATGTGGTCACCGATACCAGCCCGCCCCAGGCATGATCGATACGGCAGCCCTTCAGTTGCGGGAAAGTGGCTTCCATATGCGGTCGCACGAAGCCGGCAATGTCGGCCGGCGGCGATGGCGTGTAGCGCTCGCCGCCACCGAACAGCAGTCGCCCATCCGCCGACATCCGGTAGTAGTTGACGACGAAGCGGGTGTCGGACACCGCGACATTGGCCGGGATGACGTTGCGTTTGCCTTCCAGAGGTTCGGTAGCGACGATGTAGTTGCCGACCGGCATGATGCGGCTGTTGACGCGCGGCTCGAGCCCATGCAGCAGCGCATCGCCGGCCAGCACGACATGTTTTGCCCGGACCGAACCCTTTGATGTCGAGACCCGGATGGAAGGTTCTCGGTCCAACCGCTCGGCAACCGAATTCTCATGGATGATGACGCCGGCCGCGACCGCCGCGCGGGCAAGCCCGAGCGTGTAGTTCAGCGGATGCATGTGGCCGCCAAGCGCCTCGTACATCGCGCCGTGATAGGGCGTGTCGACCTTGGCGCGCGCTTCTGACACCGACAGGATCTCGACGTCACGAAACTTCATCACCGAGGCCAGGCACTCGGCCTCTTCCTCGAGGTCTTTGAGATCGGAGCCGTTGACTGCGCCGACCAGATGGCCGGTCAGCCTGAGGTCGCAATCGATCGCATTGCGCTCGATGATATCGAGCACCAGCCCCCGCGCTTCGAAAGCGAGGTCGAACAGCGCCTTTGCCCGTTCTGGCCCATAGAGCTTGACCAGACCCTTGGCGCCCTTGCGCAGCCCGGGGATCATCTGGCCGCCATTGCGCCCCGATGCGCCCCAGCCGATCTTGCCGCCTTCGAGCAACACCACCTTCAACCCGCTTTGGGCCGCATGCAGCGCCGCCGACAGGCCGGTGCAGCCGCCGCCGACGACAACGAGGTCTGCGTCGACCTCGCCTTGCAGGGCGGGATGATCCGGCGCCGGTTTGGCGGTGGCGACATAATAGGATTTGCCGATATCCAAACCGGAATTGAAACCCTCGGAATTGAATCCCATCATCACACCTTGAGCAGCAGGTGGTCGCGTTCCCAGCTCGTCACGACGCTCTGGAACAGGTCGAGTTCGACGCTCTTGACGCGCAGATAGGACTGGAAGAAGTCCTCGCCGAGCAGCGCCCGCACCGGCTCGCATGCGGTGAACCGGTCGAGTGCTTCCTCCATGGTTTTCGGCAGTGTGCTCTTGATCTTGTAGGCATTTCCCGACGCCTCGGCCGAACGCGCGATCTTCTGCTCGACGCCGAGATAGCCTGCCAGCAGCGAGCCGGCGATTGCCAGGTAGGGGTTGGCATCGGCGCCGGGCAGCCGGTTTTCTATGCGCCGCGCGGCGCGGCCACCGGCCGGCACACGCAGACCGCAGGAGCGGTTGTCATGCGACCACTCGATGTTGGCCGGCGCGCTGTGGTTCGGCCGGATGCGTCGGTACGAATTCACGTTTGGCGCAAACAGCGGCATGATCTCGGGGACGTATTTCTGCAGCCCGCCGATGAAATGGCCGAACATAGCCGTGTCGGCATCGTCGCTGCCGGCAAACAGCGTATTCCCGGCCTCGTCGATGACCGACATGTGCAGGTGCATCGAACTGCCGGCCTGTGCGGCGATCGGTTTTGCCATGAAGGTCGCATGCATGCCGGACTGCTGCGCCGCCTGCCGCGTCAATCGCTTGAACAACAGCACCTTGTCGGCCAGCGGCAGTGCATCGCCGTGCAGGAAATTGATCTCCAACTGCGCGGTGCCTGATTCATGGATCAGCGTGTCGAGCGGCAGTCCGGCCGCCGCCGCATAATCATAGACGCGCCGGATCACCGGCTCGAATTCTTCGAGTGCCGCCATGTCGTAGGGATGCTGCACGCTCTCGGCACGGCCATTGCCGCCGACCGGCGCGGTCAGCGGCCGATCGGGGTCCGGGTTGGGCGCGGTGAGATAGAATTCGAGCTCCGGCGCCACCACCGCCCGCCAACCGCGCTGGCGATAGAGATCGAGCACGGCCCGCAAGACATGACGCGGCGAGGCCATCCACGGACGGTCGTCCATGTGGAACGCATCGGCAAACACATACGCTTTGCCTGGGCCGGCACCGGGCGCCAGGCAGAGCGTGGAAACATCCGGCACCATGCGCATGTCCGGGTCCGAGTAAGCGAAACCCTCGTCGATCGAGCCGGAATAGCGGCCGTCTATGCTGACCAGGAAGGCGCTGCTCGGCAGATAGAGCGCACGATCTTCCAGCACCTTGAGGAACTTCGCCACCGGCAAGGCCTTGCCGCGCAGCACGCCGTTCAAGTCGGGCACCAGGCACTCGACTTCGCTGATCGCGTGCTGGGCCAGCCAGCTTCTCGGGTCGTTGGTGCCGCTCAAAGGCGACGTGATGGTTGAGTGATTGTCAGGCATTGGTTCATGTCCGTACGAGAGAGAGAATGGCTTCGGCGGCCACGTCCGTTCCGGGTTTCAGCGCCATTTGCGCTGCATTGTCCTTCAGGCGGGCACGCATTGCATCATCGGCCAGCAGACCGAGAATGGCTCTCTCCAATACTCCTTCGGTCCAGCCGTCACGGCCGATATGATCGCCGACACCGGTCTCGCCGGCCCGTTGCGCATTGTCGTGCCCGTCCCAGCAATAGGGCATGATCAGCGACGGCACGCCGAACCGCAGCGCCTCGCAAAAGCTGTTGTTGCCGCCATGGTGGATGAACAGGTCCGACTTCGCCACCACCGATGGCTGCGGGAACCAGGCATCGAGATAGACATTGTCGGGCACCGCGCGATAGGCGTCACGCAGGCCGCCGACATTGACGATGAAGCGCGCCGGCAGCCTGTCGAACACCGCAAGCATGCGCTGGATCAGCCCGACATCCATGGCGCCGAGGCTGCCGAAGCTGACATAGACCAGCGGCCCGCCATTGCGCGGAAAGACCGGCACCTCGAACGGCCCTTCCGAGCGCACGCAGCCTTCGAGATAGATGAAGCGCGAGGAATCGAGAGGCTCGGCGCGCTCACGGCGCACGATGGTCGGCGTCAACAGCAGATTGAGGTCGGGCGATGCCTCCAGGAACAGGCCCTTCGGCAGTGGCGCCAGGCCTGCGTCGGCGCGCAGCCGGTTGAACCGCTCATGCGCCGGCGCCACGGCCGCGAGGTAGCGCGACTCGAAGGTGGGGCGGCTCGGGTCGTCGGCGGCTAGGCCGGACAGATAAGGCGGCACCTCCGCATCGGGCAACTCGGTCTCGGCGCAGGAGACCACGCGCACCCACGGGCAGGCGGTGCCGGCAAGTGCCGGAAACATGATGACATTGTCGAGCACGACGGCGTCCGGCTTCAGCCGCGCCAGCAATTGCCGCAGCGGCGCTTCGGCATTGACCGCGGTGTCGACGATCGCCTGCCATGTCGGGGCGACATAGGTTTCGAGCTGGTCGATCGGGCTCAGCCGGAAATGCGGCAGATGGCGGCGCACGAAAGCCTGCCAGTAGCTCTGGCGCTCGCTGTCACTAAGCGGATCGTCCGTCGGCAGCTGGTACTCCTGAAAACCGTAATCGGCGAACACACCGGAAAATCCAGCGTGGCAGATGAACACCGGCCGCGCGCCGCGGGCGCGCAGCGCCTGCGCGATGCCGACGCAATTCAGCGCCGCGCCGAAGCTTGCTTCAGGAAACAGCGCGATGGTCGGGCTGGCTTTGCGCGTCAAAATGGCCCTCTTCAATCCGGCCGGCTGATCATGCCGAACAAAGCGGGCGCACCGCGACTCGCCGCCTGCGGCCGCTGGCTGCGCGACAGCCTCAGATGCACGCGCAACAGGTCGGCGGCAACCTCATACTGCCGGCTCTCCAGATGGTCGAGTATGGTGAGGTGTTCGCGCAGCGACTGCTTCAGCCGGAAGACGTTGACGCCGGCATAGGTTCCCGGCAGCCGGCGCAGCCTGAGGTGGTCGGACAGCGCATCGGCAACGAAGCGGTTGGCGGAACCGTCGGCGATCATGTCGTGGAATTCGATGTCCAGCCGCTGGAACTCCCTCGTGTCGAACGCTGCGTCGGGCAATGCCGTGAGCGTCTCCATGCCTTGGCGCAGCATGGCCGCGCGCGTGCCGTCCAGCCGAAACCCTGGTGTCAGGATGGCAGCGGGCTCGAGCAGCAGGCGGAACTCGTAGCTCTCGCCCTGTGCCTCCGGATCGTCGGGTGCACGGCGAAACAGCCAGGATTGGCCCGGCGCGCGGCCGACAAGATTCTCTTCGGTCAGTCTCTGGAGCGCTTTTAGTACCGTCTTGCGTTCCGCATCGTACCGCCGCATCAAGCCGACGACGGTCACCGTCTGGTCCAGCCGCCGCGCCGAGCGGTCGCGCAGGATCGCCTCGGCCAGCTCATCCTCAGCCGTGACAGGCAATTCCGCGGCGACGGCGGCTTGCGCGGTGAGGTCGGCAACCAGACGATAGCCGGTAGCGGCCTCCCATTGCACCACGCCCTGTTCGGTGAGCAGGCGCAGTGCCGCCCGCACCGGCGTGCGCGAAACGTTGCAGAGCGACGCGATCTGCTGCTCGGGCAGGTGCGCGCCGGGGGCAAAACCGCGCTGCCGGGCGACATCCAGGATGCGCTGGGCAAGATCGAGATGGTTGGTGCGAGGTCGCTTGGCTGCCGCTTGCATGACTAGTCTCGTGAAGGGATCGCCATGGTTGGCCGATCGCGGACGCAATCGGCCAGATTCCATGGCGGCCTGTCAAATTATGGATTGACGTACTTTTTTCTGCAATAGTACTGTCACTGCAATCGGCGAGAAAAAGACCGGGGAACAAGGATCGAGCCTGCGGCAGAGCCGCGAACGCCGATCCCAAAACGAGTTCGACGATCAACCGGAATGGGAGTCTGTCATGACCGCCACCGCTTTGCGGCACCGTTCGTTCACAATATCTTCAATCGCGCTTGGCCTCGCTTTGGCGCTCTCGGCGCCGGCCGCCGCTGCCGACCTCGTCATCTCCAACTGGGATGGCTACATGGCGCCCGATGCCATGGCCGCCTTCAAGACCGCGACCGGCGTTGCCGGCGAGGTCGTGGTGCATGCCACCAATGAGGAGATCATGGGCAAGCTCGTCGCCTCCGGCGGCAAGGGCTATGACGTGGTTTTCGTCTCCTCGCCCTTCGCCGAGGTGCTGAATAAGCTCGGCCTTACCGAGCCGATCGACCACGCCAAGGTCCCCAACCTCGCCAATCTCTATCCGGAGGCGACCAAGCTGCCGCACGATGTCGGCAATGCCTTCTCCGTGCCCTACACATGGGGCACCACCGGCCTCTGCTACCGCTCGGATCTGGTCAAGGTTGCGCCGACCAGCTGGAGCGATCTGCTTAGCCCCTCCGACGAGCTCAAGGGCAAGACCACCATGCTGGCGACCGACCGCTGGCTGCTCGCCGCTGGCCAGCTCGACAAGGGCTATTCGGTCAACGAGACCGATCCGGCCAAGATGGCCGAGGTGAAGGACCTGCTGATCTCGGCCAAGAAGACCTTGCTCGCCTACGACGACACCACCTTCTATTCGAAGCTGGTGTCGGGCGAGGCGCTGCTGGTGCAGGCCTGGGATGGCTGGTGCAATTACGGCATCGCCGAAAAGCCCGAGATCAAATACGTCATCCCGAAGGAAGGCTCGGACCTGTGGGTCGACACGATGGTGGTGATGAAGGCGTCAGCCAATAAGGGCGCCGCCTTCCAGTTCATCAACTTCATGCTCGACGCCAAGAACCACGCCTGGGCGGCGCAGAACATCGACTACAAGGTGCCCAACAAGCCGGCGATGGAGAGCCTGCCGGCCGACTTCCTGGCCAAGTTCCCCAACATGGCGATGCCGGTGGCCGACCTCGTCAAGTTCGAGCAGTTGCGTGACGTCGGCGATGCCCAGCGCGACTATTCGAAGATCGTCAGCGAGATCAAGGCCGCGCAGTAGGCGGCCTCAAACCAGAGAGCACGGCCGACGGCGGACATCCGCCGTCGGCCGCCGAATGCGGTTCACAATCGTGTCCCCAACCAGACTTCGCTCCTCCTTGCTGATGGCGCCGGCGCTGGCCTGGCTGACCGCCCTGATGGTGGTGCCTTGCGCGCTGGTGCTGGCGCTCGCCTTCTTTCGGCGCGGCATCTATGGCGGCATCGAATACACGTTCACGCTGGAGAATTTCGGGCTGGTCTTCGACCCGCTCTATGCCGGCATCTTCCTCAATTCGGCGCGCATCGCCGGCACGGCCACGCTCATCGCCGTCATCATCGGCTATGCCGCCGCCTATGCCATATCGGCCGCACCCCGCCGGTTGCAGCCGGTATTCCTGTTCTTTGCCGTGCTGCCGTTCTGGTCGAACTATCTGATCCGCACCTATGCATGGATCGTACTGCTCAATCGCGAAGGGCTGATCACCCAGCTGCTGCGTTGGTTCGGCTACACCGGCGAGCCGCCGTCGATGCTCTACACTGAGGGCGCCGTCATCGCCGGTCTGGTCTACAACTACCTGCCCTTCGTCATCCTCGCTTGCTACGCGCCACTGTCGCGCCTCAACCCGGAACTCGCCGAGGCATCGCGAGACCTCGGGGCGTCCGCCCTCACGACATTTCGGCGGGTCATACTGCCCTTGACCGTGCCCGGCATCGCCGCTGGCGCCGTCTTCGTCTTCGTGCTGTCGATCGGCAATTTCGTCACCCCGGCGCTGCTCGGCGGCGGGCGCTTCCAGATGATCGGCAATCTCGTCTACGACCAGTTCCTGACCGCCAACGACTGGCCCTTCGGCGCCGCGCTCGCCATGGCGCTGATCGCCATCATGCTGCTGGTGCTGATGACGCAGGCGCTGCTTGCCGATCGCGCCGCCGGCCGTGCCGCAGAAGCAAGGGGTGACGCCGATGGCTGAGCGTTCCCCCGGCACGCGGCGCGCGCTCTGGTTCGTGCTGTCGCTCGTCTTCGCCTTCCTCTACATCCCGATCGCCGTGCTGGTCGCGCTCTCCTTCAACGAGGGCGGTCTGCCCACGGCCTGGTCGGGCTTTTCGCTGAAATGGTATGCGTCGCTCGCCGGCAATGCGGCGATCCTGCAGGCTGCCCTCAACACGCTGATCGTGGCGCTGGTCTCGACCGCGATCGCCACTTTGCTCGGCACACTGCTGGCGATCGGCGTCGAGATGCGCCGGCAGTACGGCAAGGGCCTCGAGGCGCTGATCTTCGCGCCGATGATCATCCCCGACATCGTGCTGGCCATCGCGCTGCTCTCGTTCTTTTCGATGCTCAACCTCACCATGGGCCTGCACACCATCATCCTTGCCCATGTCGTGTTCAATCTCGCCTTCGTCTGCTCGGTGGTGCGCGCCAGGCTGAAGAGTTTTGACTGGTCGATCGTCGAGGCCTCCGCCGATCTCGGCGCCTCCGCCATCACCACTTTCCGGCGGGTGACATTGCCGGTCATCTTGCCGGCGGTGATCGCCGGCGCGCTGCTTGCCTTCACGCTGTCGGTCGACGAGTTCATCATCGCCTTCTTCACCGCCGGCGCCGGGCGCGCCTCGACCACCTTGCCGATGCAGATCTACGCGATGATCCGTTTCGGCATTACGCCAGAGATCAACGCTCTGGCGACCATCGTCATGGCGGTCAGCATCACCGCGCTGACCCTGTCGCAGCGGCTCAACCGCGGGGTCATCGGCCAATGAGCGAACCGCGCACGCTGCTGGCCATCGATCATCTGTCGAAGAATTTCGGCCGGGTGACCGCGGTCGACGGCATTTCCCTCGACATCCGCGAGAATGAGTTCTTCGCGCTGCTCGGACCCTCCGGCTGCGGCAAGACCACGCTGTTGCGCATGCTGGCCGGCTTCGAGACACCCAATGACGGGCGCATCCTGCTCGACGGCCGCGACATCGCCAGGACCCCGCCCAACAAGCGGCCGGTCAATCTGATGTTCCAGTCCTATGCGCTGTTTCCGCATATGAGCGTCAGGGCCAATGTCTCCTACGGCCTGGAGATGGAACGTCTGCCGGCAAATGAAATCCGCTCCCGCGTCGATGCCATCCTGGCGACGACCGAACTCGTTCCCTTCGCCGACCGCAAGCCGGAGCAATTGTCGGGCGGCCAGAAGCAGCGCGTCGCGCTAGCCCGCGCGCTGGTCAAGCGGCCGCGCCTGCTGCTGCTCGACGAACCGCTCGGCGCGCTCGACAAGAAATTGCGCGGCGCCATGCAGCTGGAGCTGAAACGCCTGCAGCACGAGGTCGGCATCACCTTCGTAATCGTCACCCATGACCAGGAGGAATCGCTGGTCATGGCCGACCGCATGGCGGTGCTGAAGGATGGCCGGCTGCTGCAATGCGATACACCGCATGCGGTCTACGAGCACCCGGCGGATCGCTTCGTCGCCGACTTCATCGGCGTGATGAATTTCGTGCCTGGCAAAGTCACCGCCGACGGCGTGCTGGCGGCCAACGGTGCGCGGATCACCGGCAAGGTTCCCGCCGCGCTTTCGCCTGGTGCATCCGCTGTCGCTTCGGTGCGGCCCGAACGCATCCGGCTGTTCCCTTCAGTGGAGACCGCCAACCGCACCACCGGCACGGTCGAGGCGCTGGCCTATCAGGGGCTCGACCTGCAACTGCATATCCGCACGCCCCTGTCGCCAAAACCGTTCCTGGTGCGTGTCACCGCCGATGCCGCCGGCCGCCGGCCGGTGTCGGCTGGCGACACGGTCGAACTCGGCTGGGACCCCGCCGACGTCAGAATTTTCGCAGAGTAATTGAAGGAGAAGCTTGATGGCGCAGAAGACGATCGCGTTTTTCCCCGAGGCGGCCTTTGGTCCGGCGCTCAATTCCGTCGGCATCGCGCAGGCAGTCGAGGCGCGCGGCCACAAGGCGGTGTTCCTGTCGGACCCCGGCTTCGTCGACGTCTACAAAGGCTACGGTTTCGAGGCCCATCCGGTGAACCTCTCCGAACCGATGCCTCCCGAGCAGATGGCCAAGTTCTGGGAGGATTTCATCAACGGCCACATTCCGAATTTCCGCAAGTCGCCCTACGACCAGGTCGACAACTATGTGAAGGATTGCTGGACGGCGATCGTCGACAGCGCCAAGTGGGCGCAGAAGGATCTGCCGAGCGTTCTCTCGACCATCAAGCCGGACGTGATCTGCGTCGACAACGTCATCCTGTTCCCGGCGATAAAGCAGTACGGCAAGCCGTGGGTGCGCGTCATTTCCTGCTCGGAAAACGAGATCGAGGACGAGGACATCCCGCCGCACCTCTCCGGCTGTGGCGAGAACGACCATGCCGGGCACCAACGCTATCGCGATCATTTCAACGCGGTGATCAAGCCGATCCATGACGACTTCAACGCCTTCCTCGCTGCCAACAATGAGGCGTCCTATCCAATCGGTCAGTTCTTCGAAGCCTCGCCCTATCTCAACCTGCTGCTTTACCCCGAAGCAGCGAAGTTCAAGCGCCAGCATCCGCTCGACCCGGCAAGATTCCAGTACCTTGAAGGTTGCGTGCGACAGGAAAAGCCCTACACGGTGCCAACCTTCGCCAAGAACAATGACGGGCCGCTGCTCTACGTCTCCTTCGGCAGCCTCGGCGCCGGCGATGTCGATCTCTTGAAGCGCATCATCGCGGCGCTGGGCAAGACGCGCTATCGCGCGCTGGTCAATGTCGGCGGTTACAAGGACCAGTACACGGACGTGCCCGGCAACGTCATCGTCGAGAGCTGGTTCCCGCAGCCTTCGGTGATCCCGCAGGTCGATGCCGTGATCCACCATGGCGGCAACAACTCGTTCACCGAGTGCCTTTATTTCGGCAAGCCGGCCATCATCATGCCCTATGTCTGGGACGGCCACGACAACGCCACCCGCGTCGGCGAGATCGGC
>NZ_CP015319.1 GCF_001686985.1 Mesorhizobium amorphae CCNWGS0123
ACGTTTTTGACACGGAGCCGCCTTCGGCAAGGGATCCGCTTATCTCTCATCAGCGCGTCCTTGCGACCCCTCACATCGCCGCGTGGACCGAAGAAATGCGCGTACGTCACACTCGCAGCATTGTGCAAAATCTGCAGCGGCTCCTGGCCGGCAAACCCGGCAATCTGTCGAACCCAGAAATTCTCACGATGGCGGGGAGGATCGTGCCTTGAAAATCACCGATGTCGCCTCACGACTCTATCACATCCCGCCAACGGTCTCCTGGGAGGACGCCACACACCGCGTCGCGAACCTCGAATTCATCATCACGCGCGTGACCACAGACGCTGGAATCGTTGGTGAGGGTTTTGCTTACACGACGGGGATCGGCGGAAGCGCCATCCTCGCCCTGATCGATGATTATTGCCGAACGATGCTCGTCGGACAAGATCCGCGACAGATCGAACGACTTTGGTCGTTCCTCTATGGCCAATTGCATCGTAGCGGCACCGGGGGCATCAACACCCTCGCATTGGGCGCGATCGACATCGCGCTCTGGGATATTGCGGCCAAGTGGTACGACGTTCCACTATTCCGTCTGCTCGGCGCGCGGCGTGACAATATCCCCACCTATGGCAGTGGCATAGACCTCTTGCTCGACAGTGACGCTCTACTCAACCAGGTCGAAGGATTCCTGGCAGCGGGCCACAAGGCGGTGAAGATCAAAATCGGTCGGGAAAACGCGGAAGAAGATCTCGATCGTATTACAGCCGTGAAGAAACTGATCGGCTGCACGCGACGACTGTTCGTCGATGCCAACCAGCGCTGGAATGTTGCTGACTGCATGAACCGACTGCAGCAACTCGCGGCGTTCGATCTCGGTTGGATCGAAGAGCCTCTCCACGCCGAAGATGTTCGCGGGCACGCCGACCTACGCGGCTTCGTGGCGCTGCCCATTGCGGTCGGCGAGAGCCTATATACGCGGCATCAGTTTGCCGAATATCTTCAGGCCAACGCCGTCGACGTCGTCCAGGCGGATGTGTGCCGCGTCGGAGGTATCAGCGAGTGGCTGAAGATCGCCAATCTGTCCGCGTCCTTCCACCGCACCATGGCCCCCCACTACATGTCCGAACTGTCCGTCGCGGTGATGTGTGCGATCGACAACGCGGACATCCTCGAATGCGTGCACGGCGGAAGCTTCTCCGAGATGGGCGTGCTTCAGACGGCGCTTCGCCTCGAGAACGGAGTGGCCTTCCCATTTGAGGCACCCGGACATGGGGTGGTGTTCGATCACGAAAAGCTCGAACCCTTCGCTGTCGATCCTGCCGAACTGCGGAAGCGGAATCTGCAGAGTGCAAAGTGAATGCGGCTTCATCACGCGCACACGGTGTTCGATTGCAACAACCAGCTTGGCGAAGGATGCAGTTGGAGCGCATCGGACCAGAGCCTATGGTGGACTGATATCGAAGCAAAGAGCGTATTCCGCTGGGATGACAAACGGAGGGTTGCAGCAGTGCGGCAACTTCCCAATCGTGCTGCGTTCGTCTTTCCACGCGCGCGTGGCGGCTTCGTGCTCGGCTTTCCTAAATCTATTGTTATCACGGATCCTACCTTCACCGACTTCTCACAAGTGGCCGAGATTGAGCCGCATCTCGCGCAAACCCGCGTCAACGACGCCGCGATCGATCCCTACGGAGGGATCGTCCTGGGCACATATAATGAACGCAGCCGTGAGCCAGTCGGAAGCGTCTATCGCCTCGCGCCCGATGGCGAGGTCGTCACGCTCTTCGGTGGCGTAGCCGCGGCCAACGGACTGGCTTTTTCGCCCGATGGTCGGATCATGTACTTCACCGACACCACGGATGGCACCATCCGGCGTTTCGACTTGGCCCCGCAATTTGCGAGTCTTACGGAGATAGGCCCACTGGCAGGCGCGAACGTCGCCCCGGGATCTCCTGATGGCGCCATCGTGGACATTGAAGGGGGCTACTGGAGCGCCAGGCTTCGAGGCGGCTGTGTCGTTCGTATCGATCGAAACGGTCACCTCACGGATCGTGTCGACATGCCGAGTATGGCGCCTACCTGTGTGGCACTTGGCGGCGAAGATCTGAGAACGCTGTTCATAACTTCACGACGAATCAGGCAACCGCCTGGTGAGCTTCTTCGATTTCCCGAGTCCGGCAACCTCTTCCGCGTTGAGGTTGATCAGGCTGGCCGACTGCCTTTCGATTGCAGAGTCTAGTTCTGGGCTGGTTGCAGTCGAGTGTTCGACTGCCGCGCAACGACTCCAAGAAGCGGTGTGTCCTTGCACGGATCTAGTCGCGTGGCCCTCAATGCGCCATCATGCATGAAACCTCCGGCACTGCCGCCGCACGCGGAATGAAACGGGCTTCGTAGCGGTGAAGGGAGGGACAATGTCATGCGCGCCGAGAGATCGTCGGTGGCGGACATCGAGCTTCGAGGCCACCTAGCGAAAGCTGCCTTGTTCTAAGACCGCCAAGACGCAGCGAACATTTCGAAGATTTAGCCCTACCCTAGTACGACACTCGTGATTGAGCTGGAGTTTGACTTTGCGGTTCCCCAAGTCACTGGGAGGTTCGCCGCCCACCAGCTTCCTGTCTGCGCCGCAACGCAGCCAGGATGACACGTGGTGATAGCGCCGATCGTTCGCTTCGAGGCAACGGCAAGAGAGGCAGCTACCTGAGCGGTGGAAACGCTTCGAGTTGCGAGGGGCAAACAATGTTTCGACTTTGGACTACTGAATATTCCCCAGTAGCGTAGTCATTGCGGCAGTCATGGCGCTAGCATAGCTATCGGGATCCTTCACCTCGAACAGGAAGCGATTTGACTCCGCACCGGCGTTCGTCCACGTCGTCACGCCGTTCGCATCGCACTTGATGTCGACGGGGCGGAAGCCAAAAACCGCATCGTCTGCATTGGACCCCGCGATAATCTTGCCCACCTTGTCCACGGCTTGGGACACTACGTGGAAGAAGCCGGCGGTGCACCACATGGCGCGATTGGCATGGAGGGTGTAGTAGCTCAACATATCACCCCGCGGCGCCAACAGCGGTTGCAGATAGCGCGAATCCGTTCTCGCCTCGAGGGAGTAGGTGAAGTAGCTTTGCAGGACGGACGACAACTTCGGCAGAACTTCGCTCTGCTTGAAACTGTAATAGGTGCCAAACCGCTGGCCCTTTTCCTCGAGTGGGTCATCCAATACCGTTTCGTGACACGGCATCCAGTAGATCGGGCATGGGATGTCGAAGGTGGCGGCGTAAGCGGCCGCATTGAGCATAACGTTGTACTCCATATCTCCCTGCTTCGCGGTATCGGGATGGCCCGTGCCCGCGTTGAGGTAGATCCCGGCACACTTGTTACGGAAAAGATCCGGATCAAGCTTGGCCGCAATGGCGAGATCGCGGCAGGAGCCGACGATACTGATGTAGGCTGGCCCTTCGCTATCGCGGAGATAGTCGAGGAGGAACTCCGCGCCCGCGCGGTCGCGCCTGGGTAGGGCAGCAAGCGATGCTCGGTCATGTGTGTAGGGAACAGAAGAGCCGACCGCCATGTGGGTCGGCAACCCCGTAAGATAGCTTAGCTGCGCAATGCCGGTGATATCCGGACTACGGCCCGGACGGTTATCGGGCGGGAAGTCGACTAGCACGCCGCCGAGTTCGAGTTGGCCCGATGCGGCAAGAGCATAGACGCAAGCAAGGTCCCAGTGATCATCCGGATCGAGATAGGGACGAAACAGGTCGGTCTGGTGAAGCAATCTTATGGTCATGGGCTCCTCGTGTTTGTTCAGTAGCACCCGACATTGCGACCATGTCGGCTAGCAGCAAAGGCACACTGAAGCATTTCTTGCAAGAATGCAATAATCTAATATTGCCAGCCTACGCTCCCATATGATACGGCTTGAGGAGGCAGTAAGGTTTCGTCGACAAAGCGCTGGCGCGCGAAGCGCGCGTCGAACGCCGATGTTGTCCACGCTGTGTTCCGTGGTCTCTTAAGTCCACTTGAAGCGGAGCCGCTAACCGGGCGCTCGTTCGAAATCGAAGATTCGGGATGAAATCGTCGCATCTGCCCCGAGGTCAAGATGCAGACTGCTTTGCTGCAGTAGAGGAGATACCAGTTGGCTCAGGTCACCATCACGAACATCGTTAAGCGCTATGGAACCGCCCAGGTCGTCCATGGCGTGAATGTCGATATCGCTGACGGCGAGTTCGTCATCCTCGTCGGCCCGTCCGGGTGTGGCAAATCCACCTTGTTGCGCATGATCGCCGGTCTTGAAGCGATCTCGGGCGGCGAGATCAGCATTGGCGACCGGGTGGTCAACGACATTCTGCCAAAAGATCGTGACATAGCGATGGTGTTCCAGAACTATGCGCTTTATCCGCACAAGAACGTTGCCGACAATATGGGCTTCTCGCTCAAGATCAGGGGCAGGCCGAAGGCCGAGATCGACGCCAAGGTGAAGAAGGCGGCCGAGATTCTCGATCTGAGCAAGCTGCTCGACCGGTTTCCGAAACAGCTGTCTGGCGGGCAGCGCCAGCGCGTGGCCATGGGGCGCGCCATCGTACGAGACCCGCAGGTCTTCCTGTTCGATGAGCCTTTATCGAACCTGGACGCCAAACTGCGTGTTGCGATGCGCGTCGAGATCAAGGAATTGCATCTGCGCCTCGGCACGACGATCGTCTATGTCACGCATGACCAGATCGAGGCGATGACCATGGCCGACAAGATCGTGGTGATGCGGGACGGCAAGGTGGAACAGATTGGAGCACCGCTCGATCTCTACGACAATCCGGGCAATGTCTTCGTCGCCGGTTTCATCGGCTCGCCGGCCATGAACTTCATCAAGGGCAAGATCGAATCGAAGGAAGGCAGGCAGATCTTTGTTTCGGACACCGGATCCGTGTTGCCGGTCGAGGGGGGCAAGGCGCAGGACGGGCAGCCGGTTATCTACGGCATACGTCCCGAACATATCGATATTGCGCCCGACGGCCTGCCGGCAATTGTTTCCGTGCTGGAGCCGACCGGTTCCGAGACGCAGATCTTCGCCAGGCTTGGCGAAGACGCCATTGACGCCGTCGTCAAGGACAGGCTCACCATACATCCCGGTGGAGAAGTAAGGCTGAGGATTGATAAGCGCCGTGTCCACATCTTCGACAGGCAAAGCGGCGCACGCGTTTGACGGTTACAGATCAACCCCAAACTGGTCAGTCCGGTCGGACGCGCGAACGGGCGGTATGTTGTCGGGCGAAGGATTCCGGCACAACAGCGGAATGTCGAATGATTATGCCTAGCGGCCCGCGCCGCCTCAAGCTCGTTCAATCGGACTTCGAAAACGTTGAGGTGCACGTGGAAGAAGCAGCACGCGAGACGCTCGGTATGGATGTCAAGCGATCCGAGCGTCGCCGCCATCGGCTGCAACTACCCTCGACTAATCGCGTTCGCCTGCAGGGCGGCGAGCAGGCCGAGGGGGGCACTGCCCCTCGCTCGCGTGGGGACGCCGGGCCACGACACCATTTTCGAAACTCGCGTCGAACACCGGTCTGTCATTTTTGCGTCACTGATCGATTTCCACCCGTATCTTCTGGTTTGGAACTCAAAACCTGGACCCGTCGGATGCTGACACTCGAACTGAAAGACTCCCTACCCGACGATCTTTACGCCGGTGCCCTCTTGGGCCGTGTCTGGCGGCCCGATCAGAACGGACCTGCAGTCGTCGCTGTCCGCAGCGATGGCGTGTTCGACATTACGAAGCGCTTTCCCACGTCGTCGTCGCTCTGTCAGGAGGAAAACCCTGCCAGGGCGCTGCGAGAATCCGAAGGACCGCGCCTCGCATCGGTCGAAGAATTGCTGGCGAATACAGGAGAGGAAGGGCGGGACACATACCGGCCCTGGCTGCTTGCGCCGATCGACATTCAGGCGATAAAGGCGGCCGGGGTAACTTTCGCTGTCTCTATGCTGGAACGCGTAATCGAGGAGAAGGCCCACGGCGACGCCCTCGCCGCCGTCGCGATCCGCAGCGAAATCACAAAGCTCGTCGGAGCCGATTTTTCCAAGCTCAGGCCCGGGTCGCCGGAAGCTATGCATCTCAGGGAGATCCTGTTGGCACAAGGGGTCTGGTCCCAATATCTCGAAGTGGGCATAGGCCACGACGCCGAAATTTTCACGAAGGCGCCAATCATGTCGGCCGTTGGCAGCGGAGCGGACGCCGGCATCCACGCCAAATCCACATGGAATAACCCTGAGCCCGAGGTGGTTCTAGCAGTGGCGTCCGACGGCCGAATCGTCGGCGCGACGCTCGGCAACGACGTGAACCTCCGCGATGTCGAGGGGCGGTCGGCGCTGCTACTTGGCAAGGCGAAAGACAACAATGCAAGCTGCGCGATCGGTCCCTTCATTCGCCTCTTCGACGACGATTTCACGCTCGACGATGTGCGCAACATGGAACTCACGCTGACCGTGGAAGGTCCCGACGGATATCAGCTCAAGGGGTCAAGCTCGATGAGCAGAATCAGCCGAGACCCGGCCGATCTGGTCTCGCAGATGATCGGACCGCATCATCAATATCCCGATGGCGCGGTTCTTTTCCTTGGGACGCTGTTTGCGCCGGTCGAAGACAGGGACGAGCCGGGCAAGGGCTTTACCCACAAGGTGGGGGACATCGTCACCGTGGCTTCGCCGCGTCTCGGCCGTCTGGTCAACCGAATGCGCCACAGCCAGGACTGTGCACCTTGGACATTCGGAGTCGCGCGCCTGATGAACCATCTTGCCATCCTCGGCAACCAAGAGAGGCCCGCATAGGTTACGCGTCCGATCGCCAGCAGGATCGCTTTCAAGTCTGTTAGCGGCTGTTTTCCGCGCCACCGAGACCACTTGCTGGGGTTTCGGAGCGGGCGCGAAGACTATCGTTTTGAAGCGCTCGATCTCTTAGTGTCCGATACTTTTCGAGCAAACATTAATTACCACCACACCGCAAATGATGAGTAGGATGCCAAGAATTGCCGGAAGGTCGAAGGGTGACCGATAAAGGAAGACGCTCACCGTCGCTGTCAACACCATGCCGATACCGCACCAGATCGCGTACGTTAGGCCAAGGGGTATCAATCTGAGGGCATGGGAGAGGAAGAACAACGCGATGATGAAGCTAGCGATGGCAGCGGCAGTCGGTCCAAGCTTCGTAAATTGCTGTGTTTTGGGCAACAGGGATGAACCGATGACTTCTGAGACAATGCCCAAAACCAGGGCCCCGTAAGCTGTGATCAGAGGGCTCATGGGTTCACTTTCTGGGAAGTCTGAAAACCCTGTGAAAAAATCCTCGCAGCCATGGCCTAAGGCATTTATTCGGCAACAACGAGGTCCATTCGGTTGAAGATCGCCAAGGGAAACCCATGATCGTGGTCCTGATCTAATCGCTGCTGTGATTCCGTCCTGTCGCCGCCGTGGGTACGAGCGCCTTCAAAACGTCAGTCATCTTAAGAATGCCCACCCGGGTCCCGTCCGAGTGCACCGCAAATGACTTGTCGGCGGCACCGTGGGATCGCAGGATCGCTCGCTCCAGGGTTTCGTCCCCGTCGAGAACTTCATAGCCATCGTCCTCGACGATAGTCTTTTCCATTACTGATCGGACGCGAAGCACCCGGGCGCGGTTGATATCGCTGACGAAGTCTTCGATGTAAGGGTCGGCCGGGTTGAGGAGGATGTATTGTGGTTCCCCTTGCTGCACGATTTCGCCATCCTTCAGGATCACCAAATGGTCGGCGAGCTTGAGGGCCTCATCTAGGTCATGCGTGATGAAGACGACGGTCTTCTGGAGATCCTTCTGTAATTCCAGGAGGAGGTCCTGCATGCTTGAGCGGATAAGCGGGTCAAGCGCCGAATAGGCTTCATCCATGAGCATGAGCTCGGAGTTTGAAGTTAGCGCCCGCGCAAGGCCGACGCGCTGCTGCATGCCTCCCGACAGCTGGTGAGGATACAGCCCCTCCGAGCCCGCGAGGCCGACTCTGCTGAGCCATTTGCGGGCCGTCTCGTCGGTTTTGGCCCGCCCGTCCCCGCGCACAGAGCATGGCATGCCGGCGTTGCGGAGGACCGTTTCATGCGGCAGCAGCGCAAACTTTTGAAAAACCATAGACATCTGGGTCCGGCGTAACTGCTGCAGCCTCGCCCGATCGAGTTTCATGATGTCCGTCCCGTTGACTATGACCTCACCCGCCGTGGGGTCGACGAGGCGGTTGAGGTGTCGAATAAGGGTCGATTTTCCGGAGCCCGAAAGGCCCATGATCACCGTGATCTCGCCTTGTTTGATCTCCACATTGATGTCGCGCAGCCCAAGTACATGGCCATGGGCCTGCAGCATGTCCTTCTTGTGCATCCCGGCCTTCGCGTAGGACACCATGGCCGGCGCGTTGTTGCCGAAGATCTTGTACAGGTTGCGGATGGATACGAAGCTCTCGGTCATGCTCATGTCCGCGACTGATGCATCTTATTGACGCGCTGGAGGGCTGCCCGGCTGACTCGGTCGAGAACAATGGCCAGGAGCACGATGCCGAGCCCCGCGACAAGGCCGACGCCGAGTTCGAGTTTGTTGATGCCGCGAAGGACAAGGGTTCCAAGGCCAGGCGCGGAGACCAGTGAAGCGATCACGACCATAGATAACGACAACATGATTGTCTGGTTGATACCGGCCATGATGTTCGGCAGCGCGAGGGGCAGCTGGACGCGATAGAGCTTTTGCCAGGAGGTCATGCCAAACGCCTCTCCGGCCTCGAGAACGTCTTTGTCCACTAGCCGTATGCCGAGGTTCGTTAGCCTGATCGACGGCACGATCGCATAGAGAATGATCGCGATGCCGTACAGCTTCGGCTCCGTGACGCTGAACAGGAAGATCAGCGGGATGAGATAGACAAAAGTGGGCAACGTCTGCAGCAGGTCGAGAAAAGGCGTCAGCCACCGCTCCAACCGGTTGCTGCGTGACATCGCGATTCCGATCGGCACGCCGAACAGGACACAGATGAATGTGCAGACCATGATGATGGCGAGGGTCTGCATGGCGTAACCAAAATGGTCGATGAACGCCAAGACTAGGAACACCACCAGCACGAAGATCGTCACGCCGGTGCGACGTCCGGCGAAATGAGCGATGGCGACCAGGATCAGGATAGCCGCCCACCAAGGAAGTGACTGCATCAGATCGATGGCGTTGCGCAACGCCCAGCTCAAGGGCTGCGTCACCGGGTCCAGAACGACTTTGACGGGGTCTTTCACGTCCAGGAACAGACGTTCCAATCCGGCCGTCATGTCCCGGGTCCGTGGGAAGGCGCCGCAGGCCTTGTGAAGGACGTCCAAGGACGGAAACGGGAAAAATTCGGTTTGGTCGGTCCCCGCCGCGCCGGCCTTGGCGAGTAGATCGTCCATCGACATAGGACCGCCGATGGCGCCGGCGTCGCACCAGGACCGCAGTCCTAAGGAGTCAAAAGCTTTTTCGTAAGCTGACATTTCGAGCCTTAAATCGCCGCGATCCGGCAGCCACGCCCGTCAAGGCGCGGCCACCGGAATTGACCGAGAGGTGCTTGTCGATGTGCCTGAGGTGCCGCCAAGCATTTTGCCAAGTCAATCACTAGACCCACACATTCCTTGGGTGGTGGGCCCGGTGACCGCTGGTTGATCTCACTTCAGGACTGCCGCGAGTTTTTCCCGGGCTTCAGGGCTGAGCCAGTCCGCCCACACTGTCTTGTACGTGGTGAGGAAGTGGACCGCCGATTCGTCAGCCGAAGCCTTCTTGCTATCCTGCCACGCCAGCGTCTCGCTCATCTGCTCATTTGTGAAGGTCACCTTAGACATGAGCGCTGCAATCTCAGGCTCGCGCTTCTCGAAATCCGTTGTCGCTGCCGTCACCACCTCTGCCGGCGGATAGGCCGACTTACCGGGTGTCTTGCACGTTTCCACAGCGTTGCAGGCGTGGATCTCGGGGACATACGGGCCAATGTCGACCTTGGCCATCTTGTACTTGCCAAGAACGGATGTTGGACCCCAGTAGTAACCGAACCAAGGTTGCTTGTTCTCGTTGGCGGCGGCGATCGCCGCTGCCAACGTCTCTCCGGAGCCGTGATTGAAAACTTCGATGCCGTGGCCTTTCAGATCGAAAGCCTCAGCCAAATGGTCGTTCGTGATTTTACAACCCCAGCCTTCGGGGCAATTATGAAACTTGCCGCCGACCCAGTCGGGATGGGCCAGAATGCCGTCGATCTTCGCAAGTTCCGGATGTTCGTCAACGAGGTATTGTGGGACCCACCATGCATCAATGCCGCCGGGGGTCAGGACATGGCCCAACGTCTTAACTTTGCCGGCGGCCACCAATGCTGGATAAGCTGGCGCGCCGTTAAGCCAGAGTTCGGTGACGATGTCGGGACGGCCGGTCTCTGCAACCGATGTCACCGCAGTAGCAGTAGCCGAAGGAACAACCGTGACCTTGCAGCCGTAGCCCTGTTCCATCAGGAACTTGGAGACGGCGGTGACGATCGAGCCCGAGGCCCAGTTCATCTCCGTGATGGTGACGTCACCGCATTTGGCTTCGGCCGCAGTCGCGGCGATGGTAGCGATAAAGGCTGCGGCGGTGAGTTTAAGGGCGTGTGAGAGCATTACTTTCTCCTGTTGGTATTCCATTCCAGGCGATGTCCCCGGCAGTCGGAGCTGCCGGGACGGTTCCCCACTTTCGGAATTATAGGAATATCGAACATTTAACTAACGAATATAATTCGACCCTGACATCGACTTTTTCGATGTTCGGACTGTTCGTCAGTCGATAGCCAAGCGCGTCACAGCAGCCTCATCAAAGGTAAAACCAGTGCCCGGACGGGTAGGTATGAGAATGTTGCCATCCACGATCTCCATCTCTTCACGGAAAAGCGGGGCATACCACGGCATGTGTTCCACGGAGATGCAATTGGCGGCAGATCCGGCGATACACAGGCTGTGTTCGGTGAAAATATGGGTGGAAATGGGCAGGCAGTACGCTTCCGCCAAAGCCGCCACCCGGCGCATTTCGGTGAGCCCGCCAATCCTCTGGAGATCCGGCATCAACACATCGGCGGCGCGGGCCTCGATCGTGTTGCGGATGCCGAAGCGTGTCCACTCCGTCTCACCCGAAGCAATCGCCATGTCGAGCGAATTACGAACTTCGGCCTGGCCCACGAGGTCATGGACAGATACCGGCTCCTCGAGCCAGCCGATGTCGAGCTCCTCAAGCATCCTGCCAAGACGGATCGCCTGCTTTGGGGTGAGCGCCTGGTTGGCGTCCGCGAGGATTTCGATGGAGGGTCCGACTGCCTCTCGGACTGCCTTGACGCGCTCGAGGTCCTTTCGAGGGTCTTTATTGCCGACGCGCACCTTCATCGCCCGGAAACCCTGGTTAAGAAAGATCGCCGCCTCATCAACCAGTTCGTCGATGCTCTGGGAAAGCCAAAGTCCGCCGCTGGCGTATGTGCGGATGCGATCTCGGCACGCTCCGAAAAGGTGATGCAGTGGCCGATCCGCGCTTTTGCCGACCAGATCCCAACAGGCCGTGTCGAGCGCGGAAAGCGCCGAGACTGTGACGCCTGCATAGCCAGTTGGATTGATTTCAGACCAGATGGCCGAATTGATCGCCGTCACATAGTGAGGGTCCTGGCCCACAATGCGATGCGAAAAGCCGCGGACCATCTCGTCGAAGGCTTTGAGCCGCACGGCATTCAACGTGAAGATATAACTCTGGCCCACGAGCCCGACATCGGTTTCCAGATACACAAGCAGGCATCCGACCGAACGCATATTGTGAATGGCAGTGGTAATCGGCTTGGCAAAAGGAACGTCTGTCAGTCGGGTCTTCAATGCGGTGATTTTCATGGGATTCTTCAGCAGGTTGAGGGTTCACGCGATCGCCTCGCGCAAGGCCTTCAAAGCGGTTTCGATAAATTCCGGTGCAATGACGTCAATACGAACGGCTACGAAGACTGTTCGTTGGAAGCGCGGCGCACCCTCGACCACATTCAGGTGGCCGGACTTGACGTGCGGTGCCACGGACTCGGCCAGGAAATAGCCCGAACCACCGCTAGCCAGGATGTGATCCATGGCCACCGCGGCGCTGCGGATCGTGAGTTTGTGGCTAAAGACTCCCGGAAAATGCATACTGTGCTGTGCTCGGAACGTGTCCCCCCAATCCACGAAGACGTAGCCGGGAACTACCCCGCTCTCGACCGCACGTGGCTTTGTCGAGACCATCACGAGTTCTTCGCTGATCAGCGGCTCGATCCGTGCTTCCGCGCAATGACGCGGATCATATAGAACGGCAATGTCGAGCAGGCCGGCCCGCAGTTTCTCCATCAGCACATCCGAGCGATCGCTGATGGCGCTTGCGACACCGTCCGGCAGGGCTTTAGCCATGCGTTCCAGCCAGCCGGGCACGACGCGGGGCCAATGGTTGTCCTCAACCCCCAATGTCACAAACGCATTCAGGCCTTCCGGCAACGTGGCGACCTGCTGCCCGCGCTCCCAGGCCCGCACGATGTTGATCGCGCTTGAGTGGAACTGGTGCCCCCCCGTCGTGAGCGCAACTCCGTTGCGCTTGCGATGAAACAGCTGGCGGTTAAGGCGACGTTCTAGTGCCTTGATCCGCGCGCTAATCGTCGACTGAGTGACATTCAACTGGTCAGCAGCATGTTGGAAGCTGCCGGTCGAGCCGACCTCCAGAAATGCCCTGATATGCTCGATGTTCACTTAAAAGCGCCCTTAAATCGAATTCTTCGATATGACTCGATAATTATATTCGTTTGCCACGTCAATGCGGGTGAGAAAGAGTGGCCTTGCGGTTCCAGTCACGACAGCGCCAGCTGGAGCTACGCAAGTCGGCACGTCAGGTCGACGCACAGCTGCCACTGAACGGAGACATCTATGCGGATTGCATTTATCGGGTTGGGCAACATGGGCGGGCCAATGGCCAGCAACCTGGCGCGCGGCGGCTACAAGCTTTCCCTTTTCGACCTAGATACCAACAAGGTCGATGCCGTCCGTTCGACAGGGGCGGCGGCGGGCAATCAGACAATCTCCAGGGCCGCGACCGCGGCTGAGGCGGCCTCCGGTGTCGATATCGCATTCACCTCCCTGCCAAACCCGAAAATCATCGAGTCTGTGGCGCTCGGCGAACAAGGCATTGTTGCCGCCTTGCCAAAAGGTGCGGCGTGGATAGATCTCTCAACGAACAACCTTGAATGCGAGCGCCACATCCGCGCGGCTGCTGAGGCACGGGGGATCGACTTCCTCGATGCTCCTGTCTCCGGCGGCATTGAAGGTGCTGCCGCAGGGACGCTGATGATCATGGTCGGCGGCGACGCCCAAGTCTTTGAACGCTGTAAACCGGTTCTGGATAAGATTGGCAACCGGGTCATGCACCTCGGGCCTCACGGAGCCGGCTACGTCGCCAAGATTGCGCAAGTGGTACTTTGTTACCTCAACTCCGTGGCCCTCAGCGAGGCTCTCATGCTGGGGGTAAAAGGTGGCGTTCCCGCAGATACGATGCTTGGGATCATCCAAGGTAGCACCGGGGCGAGCTATGTTGCTGACCGGTATGGGCCGGCAATTTTGGACGGCAGCTACGACCCGGGCTTTGCTCTCGGACTAGCCCACAAAGACATGGCCCTGACCCTGGAGCTCGCAGGATCAGTCGGAGCCACGCTACCGATGTGCGAGCAGGTCGAGGCGGTCTACAAGAAAGCCGTCGGCAAATACGGTTTCGATCAAAACCACCTAATGGCCGTCAAGCTCCTGGAGGAGCAAAACGGCACATTCCTGCGTTCCACCTGACAACGTGCAAGCGAAAGGACTACCAATGGCAAAAGAGATGAAATCCGAGGACTTCAGCGTCCAGGGTGGCCATGCCAACATTTCCAAGGACGAATGGGAAGCGCGTGTCGACCTCGCTGCCCTGTATCGCCTCGCCAACATGTACGGTTATGACGATCTGATCTGGAACCACATCACGATGCGTGTCCCGGGGACCGACCATCAGTTCCTGCTGAACCGGTTTGGCTTGCTTTACAATGAGGTGACGGCTTCCAACCTGATCAAGGTCGACGAACAGGGCAAGGTCCTGTACGGCCCGCCGGACGTCAACACCGCAGGCTTCGTCATCCATTCGGCAATCCACAACACCCATCACGATATGAAGGTCGTGTTCCACAGCCACGCGCCGGCGGGCCTCGCCATCACCGCGCTGCAGGATGGCCTCGAGTTCCTGACGCAGGACGGCTCGATGCTGTGGGGCGACATCGGCTACCACGACTGGGAAGGCCTGTCGCTGACCCTTGAGGAGCGGGATCGCCTCGCCAAGAATATTGAAGGCAAGAAATGCCTGATCATGAAGAACCATGGGTTTCTCGCGGTCGGCGCCAACGCGGGCGAAGCTTTTATGAACCTGTATTACACAGTCCGCGCGTGCCGGGTATTGATCGATGCCTATTCCACCGGCCTTAAGCTCGATAAGAGCCGCGAAGACATATGGCGGCTGGCGCATCGCCAGTATGACGATTTCCCGCTCGGCAAATATGAATGGCCAGCCCTGTTGCGCCAGTGCGACCGGGTTGATCCTTCGTATCGCTATTAATATGTCAGCTTGAACCTCGGCGGACCCTGCCGGGGCTTCAGCGCCCATTCATGTTCAAAGCCTGCACGGAGGTCCACCGGCCAGCCGTCCCTTCCGTTCGGGCCGCTTTTCCTTTCCAACGGGGGCACCCCATCCGATGACCATCCTGTTGAACAACCATGGCTATGACAATGAAACCTGGCGAAGGGAAATCAGCCGCCAGCTTCCTGAATTGCCCGTGAAAGTGTTCGGTGAGCCCATCGACCCCAAAGAAGTCGTGTATGCGATGGTCTGGAACCACCCTGCCGGCGATCTCAATCGCTATCCGAATCTCAAGGCAATTTTCTCGCTCGGTGCCGGTGCCGAGCATTTCGCCGCTGATACAAGCTTGCCCGACGTCCCGGTGATTCTGCTCGCCGATCCCGCAGTCGCCCGCGACATGGCGGCCCATGCCCTCTACTGGGTGCTGACATTCCACAGGCGCTACGCGGACTACCGATCCCAGCAGAAAGACCGGATCTGGCATCGTAAGCAGATCGTTCCCACGAGAGAGTTTCGCGTGGGAGTGATCGGTCTGGGTCGCATCGGCACCGAAGTCGTCAGCCGAATCCGGGATTTTGGATACGCGGTCAGCGGCTGGGACCGCACCATGCGACAGATCGAAGGAATCGCGTGCTATTCCGGAGCAGATTCCCTCCCCGAGTTCTTGAACCGCAACGACGTGGTTATCAACGCCCTCCCCCTTTCCCCAAAAACGCGGCACTTCATGGACGGCAAAATCTTCTCCGCAATGCCCCCGGGCGCGTTCTTCATTAACATCAGCCGCGGCGCGGTCGTACATGACGAGTCCCTGCTGGATGTTCTCGACCGCGGCCATCTCGCCGGCGCCGCTTTAGACGCATTCGCCCAAGAACCGCTTCCTGCTGACCATCGCTTCTGGTCCCACCCCCACGTCTTCGTAACGCCGCATATGTCTGGCGCAACATTTGCGGCGAGCGCAGCGGCTGTAATTGCCAACAACGTGCGCCGTCTGGAGCGCGGGCTTGACGTCTTTCCGGTGTTCGACCGTGCAGCCGGCTATTGAGACCACCAGCATGACGCTATGCAAGCGATCGAGGGGAGCAGGTGTCTGAGGGTGTGTCACCAATGGTCGGCTTTGGCGTTGACGCTCCGAGAAACCTCCCTGCCGGCAAGCTCCGTGCTTCATGAGGCGCTATCTGATGGGCCTCGCGGAAGCACCTCGAAAAGCGGGAGGCGGATACGAAACCGCACGAAACGGCAATTTCAAGGACCGGCATCGCTGACTGGGCAAGGAGGAGTTTCGCGTGTTCCAACCGCAATTCCCGAAAGTAGCGGCAGGGCGAACGGCCGAGATCATTGCGGAACAGACGTTCAACCTGGCGTCGCGACAGCCTTGCAGCCGCTGCGAGGTCAGCCATGGTAAGCGGGGAGGCCAGGTTTCTCTGCATCAACTCGATGAGTTTCACGACAGTGGGATTGAGTCTGCCATGCTGACGCAGCAGCGGCAGCCGCTGACGTTCATCGCCAGTTCGGACACGCCCAGCTACGGCAAGCTCCCCAACATTGACTGCGACAGGCTCACCGCAATGCCGTTTTACAAGCTCCACCAACATATCGAAGGCGGCCGTGCCGCCGGCACAGGTCCAGATATCGTTGTCGACCTCATAGATCGTCGCCGCCGCCTCGACGCGCATGAAGCGCTCCTTGAAGGCCGGCAATGCCTCCCAATGGACGGCGCACTTTCGGTCATTGAGCAAACCCGCTTTCGCCAAAGCAGCGACACCACTCCCGAATGCGCCCGTGTCGATGCGGCGCTGCCGGCATTCGCGCAACCATGCGCTCAACACCTTGGTTTCACGACCATCATCAGGCTCATCGCCGCAGACAAGAGCCAGTGCGGGTCGTTCAGGCTGGTGCAAATATCTGCGTTCTTGGGTCAGGTCGCCGTCAACCGCGACAACAATACCGCAACTGGACCGCACGGCTTCGCCCAAGTGGGAAACCGTACGCCAGCGAAACGCTATCCGTCCGGCCGCCTTGTTGGCGAGGCGAAAGACGTCCAGGGCGGACGACAGAGCGAGGAGTTCGAACCCGTGCGCCACGTAAAGGGCGACGGTAACCGGCTCATTGGCGGAGACGGAAGCCCAAGCGTCGCGGGACCAGTGGTGGACCATGTCAGACTCTCCGCCGTGTTCTCTCAGCGACACGGGATAACCGGGCCGCGCCCTATTTGAGCGACGGGCAAATTTCGTGAAAGGACGTTTGCGTCGGCATGACAGTAGATTTGCGACAAGGTGCTGGTTCACCAGCGAATCGGGCGATGAAGGCTGTTCGCGCCCCTGCCCCGCTCTCAGTCGGTTTTATCCTGCTCCATCGATTTACCCTGGGGGCGTTTGCCAATTTCGTTGACGTCCTGCGCCTGGCCGCCGACGAAGGGGACCGCAGCCGCCCGATCCACTGTCAGTGGCGGGTTCTCTCGCCTGACATGTCGCCGATCCTGTCCAGCTGCGGCGTTGCTATCTCTCCCCATGAACGGATCGGAGACCTTCGCCGCTTCGATTACCTGGTGGTTGTCGGCGGGGTTCTCGAAGAGGAAAGCCTCCTGGTCGACGCGCGGTTCGACGACCATCTTCGACACGCCGCCGAGGCTGGCATACCACTCGTAGGGCTGTGTACGGGCTCATTCGTTTTGCACCGCGCCGGCCTGATGAATGGCTACAAGTGTTGTGTCAGTTGGTTCCACGGTTCAGATTTCCTGAGGCTTTTCGACGGGCTCCAAGCCGTTTCCGATCAGATTTTTGTTGTCGATCGAGACCGACTGACCTGTTCGGGCGGCGCGAGCGCTGCCCATCTCGCCGCCTTTCTCGTCGACCGTCATCTCGGTAAAGCCCTGGCCGCCAAGAGCTTGCGGATCATGATGTTCAACGAGGCGGTGAAGGGGGAGACGGCCCAGCCAACTGGAAGCCTACAGGTTGTCGTCCGGGACGAAATTGTGAAACGAGCCATGCTGATGATGCAACATCACCTTGAAGTCCCACTCACTATCGGCCGCTTAGCCGACAAGCTCGGCACAAGCAAACGACTGGTTGAACGCCACTTTCGGTCGGAACTCCGTAGCTCACCTCAAGCCGTCTACACGCAGATCAGGCTCGATCATTCGCGCCATCTTTTGCTGAGAACGGACAAGTCTATTTCCGAGATTGCGCTGGAGTGCGGATTTTGCGACGGTTCGCATCTTAGCCGCGTTTTTCGTACCCATTACCTGCAGGCGCCTCAGCACTACCGGTCGCAAGGTCCAGGTTTGCTACGCCGGCAGCCTAAGCCCGTGGCATGGGGAAGCAAGGTCGAGGCCAAAAGATCGACAGGATCCACGCCATCGTACGAAACTAAGCTCGCAAATTCGTGGCTCGGCCAATAGCAGCTGCAATTTTGACCTTTGTGTCATCGTAGGCGATGGTGATGTTATCAGCGTAGGTCGGGTACGCGGCGACGGTCTCACCGGCGTCGCCCGCGAGCGGCTAGATGTTGCCCCACGGGGCCAAGCTTGGCGTGCGCGTGACCAAGAATGTGTGGGGCGGTGGTGACCGTATATCGCTGCCTAACGCCACTGACCGGATCCCTGTCCGAAAGTAGGCGCCCTGGACGGCAGATTGACTATGGACAAGTCGGCCGCAAAGCCCATTGGCCTAGCGTCGCCCCGAGCTATTCCTCCATATCGACTCCGGCATCCTCGAGCGCCTCAAAATCGGGCAGGTCGCGCAGCGTGTCGAGCCCGAATCCTGCAGAAATTGTTTGGTCGTGACGTAGGTGTAGGGCGCGCACGGCGTCGGGCTGCGTGGGCCGGAGGCGAGCATGCCGGCGCCGCGCAGAACCCAGGTCGAGAAATCTCCTTGCCGAAGACGGCCGAGAGCTCGGCAACGGGTAATCGGCTGGAAATAGCCGATGCATATCATCAGCAGCAGCACGTCCGACTGCTAAAGGTTCTTTTGCCCCTGCTCGTTCGTATCTGACGCCGTTCGAATGGCATCGCCGTAAGGGATCGATCGCGACGAGCACTGAAACCAGAATCGCAAGAGCCAGTATTTCAAAAACCGCATCGGAGAGGGTCATAGCCAGCAGCAGGCATGCTTACCGGGTGGGGTGCCTTTTGGCCTATTCCGTCAACATTCCTGTCGCACTACCGTTCAGGGACGTTTTGCGGACACCGGTCAATTCTCACCTCGCACTAGAAACGCATTCTCGAAGTTCGAGGCAGAGGATCCGGAACCACCGGCTGGGGAGACACAAATGCAAGATCGCGACGCCGTTGTTATCGGGGCGGGCTTCGCCGGCATGTACATGCTCCACAGCTTGCGGCAACTTGGCCTAGACGCGACTGTGATTGAGCGCGGCAGCGGAGTCGGCGGTGTCTGGCACTGGAACCGTTATCCTGGTGCGCGTTGCGACGTGGAAAGCATGAGTTACTCGTATTCCTTCTCGGAGGAACTCGAGCAGGAATGGGTCTGGCCTCACCGCTATGCCATGCAACCTGACATTCTGCGCTATGCCAATCACGTGGCCGATCGTTTCGACCTGCGCCGCGATATTGTTTTCAACGAGACAGTTGTCAAAGCCGAGTATGACGAAACCGAGCGCCGCTGGCTCGTCAGCACAGGCGCCGGCGAGACCTTCCGATGCCGCTATCTTGTGATGGCGACAGGCTGTCTGTCCGTTCCCAAGGTGCCCGACCTGCCCGGGCTTGAACGCTTCAGAGGGCGCGTGCTTCACACTGCGGATTGGCCAACGGAGGGACATGACTTCTCCGGTCAGACGGTGGGGCTCATCGGAACTGGTTCGTCCGGTATCCAGTCCATGCCCATCATCGCTAGCCAGGCGAAGCAACTTACGGTGTTTCAGCGCACTGCAAACTACTCGATCCCGGCTTGGAACGGCCCCCTCCCCGCCGAGCACGAAGCGGAGTTGAAACGTAGGTATCGGGCACTGCGACAGAAGGCGCGTGAATCATATGCCGGCGACTATGCCGATGAGTATTATGCCTCGGTCCTCGATCTGTCGCCCGCGGAACGCGAAGTTCAGTTTGAGAAGCGCTGGCAGGAAGGCGGCTTCAACTACCAATATGCCTTTGCCGACGTGATGGCGGACGAAAGAGCCAATGATCTTGCGGCCGAGTTCGTGCGCAACAAGATTCGTGCCACGGTCAAGGACCCAAGAGTGGCGGAGATCCTCTGCCCAAAGGACCATCCCTTCGGTTCGAAACGGCTCTGTGTTGATACTGAATATTTCGAGACCTACAACCGTGATAACGTCACGATTGTCGACATCAAGGCCGACCCGATCGTCGAGATGACGGAAAGCGGTCTGTGCACGAGCGACGGCGAGTATCGGTTTGACACGCTGGTTCTGGCGACCGGCTTCGATGCCATGACCGGCGCACTGAACGCCATCGACATCCGCGGTCGTGGGGGCGCGTTGCTCAAGGAACAGTGGCGCGACGGCCCGCGGTCCTATCTGGGCGTGGCTGTGGCGGGCTTTCCCAACATGTTCACGATCACCGGCCCCGGCAGCCCCTCAGTGCTCGCCAACATGATCCTTGCCGGCGAACAGCATGTGGAGTGGATTGCTGGTTTCATCGCCCATGCTGAAGCGAACGGGTTTAGGGAGATAGAGGCAGAAAGCGAAGCACAGGAACAGTGGGCGCGTGCGGTGACCGAAAGCGCCGCCAAGACACTCTATGTGAGGGCAAACTCCTGGTACCTCGGCTCCAACGTACCCGGCAAGGCACGCGTCTTTATGCCGTATGTCAATGGTTTCCAGGTTTATGCTCACGCCTGCGAAGACGTCGCGAAAAGCGGCTATCGCGGCTTCCGCATGAGCTAATGGGGCCGGCGGTCGACCAGCATCCTTTTATCCTTGCAAGCAGCAGAATAGCGTCCAGATGAACCACGCCGAGTTTTCCTCCGACGACGTCGTTACGCATTTTATTCGCGGTCCGGTCGACCAGCTACCTGGCCCACATCTCCTTCACGAAGAGGCAGAAGGGTCCGAAACGATCATGAATGAGCCACCAACTGTTGCGAAGCCACGGTCGCGGGGAAACAGATTGAGTTCAGCGTCCCCAGTCGTCATTGTAGCCGGCGGCAGCTCAGGTATTGGGCTCGCCTGCTGCCGGCGCTTCGCCGCCGATGGCGCAACCGTAATCTCAGGTGATCTTAGGCAGTCTGCTGCGGGTCAGGGAGCAGGGGAATGGATCGAGCTCGACGTCACCGATCCCGACCGCTGGCGAGCTATCGTCGACAGCGTGCGGACGCGGTATGGCCGGCTCGATGCGTTGGTCAACTCCGCCGGCATTCTGTTCGAAGGAACGGTTGAGAGCACATCATTGGAACTGTGGCGGAAAGTCATGGCTGTGAACCTCTACGGGACATTCTTCGGCTGTCAGGCCGTGCTGCCCCTGATGCGGCAAAGCGGCGGCGGCGCAATTGTCAACGTGTCATCGGTCTCTGGGATCAAAGCTGACGCTGAGCTTGCTGCCTATGATGCAAGCAAGGGCGCCGTACGTCTTCTCAGCAAGGAGGTGGCACTCTTCTGTGCTCGGCGCGGCGATCCCATCCGCTGCAATTCAGTACATCCCGGCGTGGTCGATACTCCCATGCTGACGGGTTTCTTCGCCGAAGCCACCCTATCGTCTGAGCAGCAATGGAATAACGCCCAGCCTATCGGCCGGCGCATCGTCCCCGATGAGGTCGCCAGTCTCATAGTCTGGCTGTGCTCGTCGGAAGCCTCATTCCTTACCGGCGCCGAGTATGTGATCGACGGGGGGGCAACCGCATGAAACTCGCCGGCAAAGTAGCCATCGTGACAGGTGCTGCCTCGGGCATAGGCGCTGCCATTGCAGAGCGGCTCCGTTCGGAAGGCGCAGTGATCATCTCGGCTGACCTTGAAGCCATTTCCGGACCGGAGTCACTGCAAATGGATGTCTCGGTCGAGGAAGACTGGGTGTCACTGATCCGTGGGGTTCTCGCCCAGCACCGCCGCATCGACGTTCTCGTCAACGCGGCCGGCATTTCGCTGCACGGAGATACGGTTGAGGCCTGCACGCCCGAAACCCTCGCGAGAACCTTCGCGGTTAATCTGGATGGTATGTTTCTCGGCTGTAAGCATGTGATTGCGCCTATGCGGCAGCAAGGAAACGGATCCATTATCAACATCGGCTCAATCCTCGGCCGCGTTGCTGACGGCGCCTCTGCTGCCTATACGGCGAGCAAAGGAGGCGTGGGCATGCTGACCAAGTCGACAGCGCTTCACCTCGCCAGGACGGCGCTCGGTGTGCGCTGCAACCAGGTCTCACCGACCTACACACTCACTCCCATGATGGAGCGCTGGCTGGCCGAGCTTCCGGCCGGAAATCGCCAAGCGCTTGAAAGTGCTCATCCTCTCGGTCGGCTAGGTCGGCCACACGAGGTTGCTGCGGCTGCGCTGTTTCTGGCGAGCGATGAATCGCAGGCCATCACTGGCGCGGACTTCCTCGTGGATGGCGGCTACACGGCGCAGTGAATTCAGTGGCTTCCTGCGGTTCAGCGGCGGGGCGCACCATTTCGGGAGGACCACGGCTCGGGCATTACGGGCAATAGCGGTAGTCGCTTTTCGGCACCAAGTTCCTCCAACGAGGCTCGAACGTTCAGCTATCCCTTGTTCTTGAATGGCTGCCTAGATGCTCTAGGAGCAGAAGGAAAAGTTCGCGCTCTGTCGTTATGTCGAGTTTCTCGTAAATACAATTACGATGATTTTTGACAGTGCCACGACTGATGCCCAACTTCTTCGCGATCAACACGGTAGGATAGCCAGCCAGAATGAGCTTCACGACCTCGCCCTCGCGGGGGGTAAGCTCACTCATGCTGAACGAATTCACGCCACCATCTATGTCCGGCCCGTCTGTCTGAACGGGTGCCTCCCTCAGGATGTAAATCCATCCGTCGTCAAGTGCAGGCAAACCCAACTGGAGAGGTTGGATCGCGAGGGTGTGTCGATCGTCAATGCACAGTGACGTGTGGTTGCCCTTCAGGGATGCACTCAGGCTCGACGCCAATCCTGGAAGGGCTATTTCCGCTTGATTCCACCCGACGCTCGCGAAGAGACGTTCGCCGCGAGCACCGATGATGAGTACGGCTTGCGACCCATGCAAGGCGGCAGCCATAGCGGCTTTCACTTCGAGCGTCTTACCTATGCAAGAGAGATGCGCCTCCTGCAAGCCGAGGATGAGCGGATAGAGGTTCCGCAGCAACCGGATGCTTTCCACCGAGTATTGACCGTGTGTACGTTCGAGGAATAACCCCAGCGTCGATCCGCAAAACCAGGGCAGGAGAATGCCAACTTCATCCGAGATGCCGATCATCGGGTTGAAGACCTTGATAAAGGTCCCGTCATAGTCCAACGAAGCCACATCATGAAGCGTAACCACACCGCACTGCCGGCTTCCCGCCCAGTACCGCAGAAACGGATCAAACTGGTAGTAGCTCGACAGATACAAGTCCCGACAGTCGTCCGGCACGCCCTCGCTAAAGAAAAATTCTGGGCTCACACCATCGAAATACCCGATAGCTATGCGGCGATCCCAGTGCAAGAGCATCGCAAGGAGACGCAGGAGACGATCATGAAAAGCGGCGCTCCCTACCGCGCGTGCCGTTTCCCCTAAAGTGATGGCCAGTGGCGGGACGCTTACGTCAACAATTCCAAGCATAGCTGCCTTGCTCTTTGCTGATCATCGTCTTTCTGCACTTATAATATATGACGTTTCCCATATATCGAGAGAGCGCCTAGAGAATCGTAGATTACCGTTTTATCAATGATCGAATCGAAACCTTCTGAATATAGCTTTCTTTCGAAAAATATGAGAAATCTTCATCAAGCGTGTTCTTCGAAGGCTTTTAGAGCATCGCCGCCGCCATCTTTTTGACTGTTCTCCTACGTTTTGCCTGCAAAAACAGGTCATCCCTGCTTACGACTAAGCTACTCCCTCGTTTTGGGGCGCCCGAGGCAGCAACTTCCAAGGTTGGCCTTTAGAAATACTCCATCAGTGGGTTGCAGCCTCAGAGAACACCTGCATGACGACCACGCCACTAATAATCATGGCGATACCAATGATTGCTGCCGTATCCAACACCTGTCGGAAGATGACTACGCTGATTGCCGCAGTCAACACGATGCCGAGACCTGACCATATGGCATAGGCAACGCCTAGTGGCATGCTTTTCAGTGCTTGCGACAGGAACCAGAACGATACCCCATATAAGGCGATGAAAGTCAGCGTAGGCGCCATTTTTGTAAACTGTTGGGACTTCTGCAGAAATGTAGAGCCCGTGACCTCGAATAGGATCGCGAGGCCGAGGCAGGCGTAGGCGATAAGAGCGCTTCTCACTGCCATGTCGATTCTTGATTGTCGGAAGCCCCGGAACTACCCCTCACCTGGGATGGTGTTTGGCCGTGCACTCTTTTGAAGCTTCTCGTGAAGTGGGAAGCGTTCTTCAGGCCAACCTCCAGCGCGACTTCAATGTTCGAAGCCCTCGTCTTTGAGATCATTCGTTTGGCGTAATCCATACGAATCTGTTTGAAGGCTCGTGCCGGGGAGAGCCCTGTTGTTTCGATGAAGACCCGCTCGAGCTGCCGCCGCGAGACACCTATCCTTGCTGCCAGATCTTCAATCGTCATCCCGTCCAGATTCTGCTCCATGGTCATGAGCGCAACCTTGACGTGGATGTTGCTGAAGTCCTTAAACAGCGGCCGCCGAGGCTGGATGTGCACTGCAGGTCTGGCCTGGTCGATCTGAAGAACCTCGAGCGCGTTTCGCTCGGCCCGACCGCTGATGTGGCGTCGCACCAGCGTGGCCGCCATATCCGCAGCACTGGTTCCACCGACGCAAGAACCGCGCCTCCGATCGAGATTGAAAATGCAGTCCGCTCGGACGGGATTGTGCGGAAATCGTTCGCGGAACTCCTTTATATGCAGCCAGCTTACACAGGTCTGATGATACCGCATCAATCCTGCTTCGGCCAAGATGAACGATCCCGTACAGACGCCGATGAGCGACACCTTGGCGGCTGCCGCTCGTTTGAGAAAATCGATGGTCTCGCGATCGACCGGATTGTCATCATTGAGAAGACCTCCGACCACGACGATGTACTGAAACCGGCTCGGGTCGCCAAACGCGGACGTGGGAGCGACGCTGATACCGCAACTCGAGGTAATAAGGTTTCGGCTGCTGCTCATGACTTGCCAGTCTGCGGTTACACGGCCTGAATGGTCCAGTTCATCGCTAGCGAGGCGGATTGTGTCCACAAACAGCGAGAACGCCGAAAGCGTGAATGCGCGGCCGAGGATAAATCCAATTGTGAGCTTTTGGGGTGAGGCGTTCATGTTGCGACCTACGTGATGACTAAGTGCCGGGCGCCCGGGTAATCAGGAATGCAGAAGCGATTTGAGGTCGATATCTAGGTCGGCGACGACCTTGGGGTCGGGCGATCTCCCGCCTTCAATCAGACGTTTGGAGACCATGAATGCAGCGGGCTGGTTGATGGCATCGACCGCTAGGAGCTCGTCGCCCTGATAGTGCCAAATGGAGAGAGCGTTTTCGGAGATCTTTCTCATGACTGCTGAATCATGCCCTGCGGCCAATCCAACAATCTGTAACTTGATGTCGAACTGATCCGACCAAAACCAAGGCTTTGCGGTGTAGTACTCAGAAGCGCCCGTGATCGTTTTTGCGACGGCCTCGCCCTGATCGATGCCGTTTCCAACGCTTTCGAGTCTTATACGCCGTCCCTTCCATGGGAAGGACGCGCAATCGCCGGCGGCGAAAATGGTCGGATCAGAGGTCCGGCATTGGGCGTCAACTTTGATACCGTTGTCGATTTCCAATCCGGCCGCCTGAGCCAATTCGAGATTCGGGTGAATCCCGATGCCGACGATTACAAAATCCACGTCGTACGTGCGCCCGTCTTTCATGTGAGCCTGCGCCACACGGCCATTGCGGCCGGTCAGCATGGCCAACTCGACCCCCTCGCAAATCTCCACATCGTGGCTTCGGTGGAGCTGTTGAAAGAATGATGCCGTTTGAACCGAAGCCACGCGCTGCAAAATCCGCGGCGCACTTTCGATCAGGGTGACCCTTAATCCAAGCTTTGACGAGACGGCAGCGGCTTCGAGGCCTATATATCCGCCACCGACAACCAGGACATGGCGCCCCGCCTTGAACTCCGGCGCCATTTTCTTGGTGTCCGCGATGGACCTGACATAGTAGACCCCTTCGAGGTCTCCGCCTTGTTCCTGATTCAAGACCCGAGGCCGAGACCCGGTCGCAAGAACGAGATGGCTGTATGGCAGAACGGACCGATCGCTCAGCAATACGTTCTGGCGCTGTCTGTCGATTTCTTCAGCCTGGACCCCGAGACGGAGCTGTATCGCTTTCTGCTCATAAAAGGCGAGCGGCCTTAGGAACAATCGGTCTTCAGTGATATCGCCCAGCAGATACCCTTTGGAGAGCGGCGGCCGCTGATATGGTGGCTGTGCCTCGTTACCAACCAATGTGATCGGCCCGGTATGCCCAAGGTCCCGCAACTTCGCACAGACGGAAAACCCTGCCTGGCCGGCTCCAACAACGACGACTGAGCCGTTCTTATCGATCGTCTCGTTGGTCATGCCAAAGGCCCTCAGTTGGCGCGCAGGGGCGCTATCGCCTTCAGCATTGCGGTGATGAGGCCGTCGCGATGCGCTGACAAATCTGCAGGGGTCTGGCCGTCAGCTGCTTCCGCGATGCCAGAAACCAGCTGCTTCGCAAGCTCCGGGTCCAGATGAAGGACCCCAAGATCATCCCACCAGCGATTGAAGCTGTCCGTATAGCGCTCGCAAAATGCGGCTAAGCCACCTTCCCCCGCACCGAGATGGAACAGCATTGTTGGACCCATGGCGGCCCAACGGAGGCCCGGTCCGGCCCACATCGCCTTGTCGACGTCTTCGACGCTTGCCACGCCTGTCTTCACGAGATGAATTGCCTCGCGCCACACGGCGGCTTGCAGGCGATTAGCCACGTGGCCTGGCACTTCGCGGTTGACGCGGATAGTGACCTTGCCGGCGCTGGCATAGAAGCGTTCGACGGTTTCAATGACGCCGTGCCCCGTCCGCTCATTGCCCATTACCTCAACCAAAGGAATGAGGTGTGGAGGATTGAAGGGATGCCCAAGAACGAAACGAGAAGGGTCCTTCCACCCGGCTTGCATTTCGCTGAGGGTCAGCCCCGAAGCGGATGTCGCCACAACGGCTTCGGGCGCTATCGCAGGCTCGATAGTGGCGTAGAGCTCATGCTTGATAGGAAGCCTCTCGGGAACGCTTTCCTGGATGAACTGGGCGCCATCGACAGCCTTGGTCGCCGACTTATGAAAACTGAGCCGGTCCGGGTTGCCGTTCTTGGCGAGGCCGAGGTCTTCCAGCACCGGCCAGGCTTTCTCGACGTACTTCCTGACCTGGGTTTCAGCGGAGTCCGAAACGTCAAAAACCGAGACGCTGTAGCCCGAAGCCAGGAACAACGCCGTCCAGCTCGCGCCAATGACGCCCGCGCCAAGTACTGCCGTGTGCTTGAGATCAGACATTTAAAATAATCCAGGTTGCAAGGGAGATGCTGCGGTGAGCCCGCCGTCGATGATGAAACATTGGCCGGTCACAAACGATGCCTGGTCGGAAACCAACCAGGCCACGGCATTGGCAATATCTTCTGGCTCGCCGAGCCTGCCGACTGCATGCCTGGCGACCGCATCTGCCTCAGCTCGCTCGGGATCGCGGGCCAAAGCAAAACCTTCTGACACCATAGCGGTCCTGATCCACCCGGGGCTTACGGAGTTGCAGCGTACCCAGGGCCCGTGATCGACTGCGATGGAACGGGTCAAGCCGTGAACGAACGCCTTTGAGGCGTTGTAGACGGCCATCCGGGGATCCGAAACGTTGCCGGAAATAGATCCTAGATTGACGATGCTGCCACCGTGTTCGGACATTTGCGGCAACATCTCGCGGCACATATTGAAGGTACCCTTGCAATTGGTGCCGACCACCAAGTCCCAGTCGTCGTCGCTGGTCTCAATGACGGTTTTTTCAACCTGAACGCCGGCATTGTTGACCAGGATGGCCGCATTGCCGAAGTTCTCGCCTGCCGCCCCAACCACCGCCGCTGCGTGGTTCCTGTCGGCAATGTCAGCCTGAACCCAGACTACGGAGCTTGACAGATCCTGAGGGCGGCTTCCGCGACCGCAGGTCACGACGCTCGCGCCATCTGCAAGCAGGCGATCGACGATGGCACGGCCGATTCCCCGTCCGCCTCCTGTCACGATGGCCACCTTGCCGTCCAATCCGGTTTTGCTTGCCATCTTACTTGCCCTCGCTTAGCTCATGCATGTGAGACCATGACGTGGCGAACAGCTGTGTACGCATTAAGGGCGTAGACAGACATGTCGCTGCCGGTGCCGGATCCCCTCATGGCCGCCCATGGCATCTCGGGCGTGGCCACGCCGTGCGCGTTGACCCAAGTGAAACCGTAGCGGAGCCGTTTTGTTACCGACATGGCCACTCCGACGTCACGCGTCCAAACGGAAGACGCCAGTCCGTAGCGCCCCGAATTTGCTATCCGTATGGCATCCGAGACGTCTGAAAATCTGGATAGTGTGACGACCGGTCCAAAGACCTCACTCTGCGCAATCTCAGCATCATTGTCGACGTTGGCGATCACCGTAGGCTTGTAAAAATAGCCGGGTCCATCGCCAACGGCGCCACCAAGCACGATCTCGGCTGTTCCACGGGCCCGTTCCACGAACCCGGCGACCCGATCCCTGTGTGCGGCCGATACGAGCGGCCCCATTTCGGTCCCTGGGGCCCTCTGCGCTCCGACCTTGATCTCCGCGACCTCCGAGACAAGAGCGGCGACGAGGGCGTCATAGATGCTGTCGTGCGCCAGAACCCGGCAGGGTTGGGCGCAATCCTGTCCCGCGTTGAAAAAGCTGGCCCCTCGCAGCGTTTTCGCAACGCTTGGAATGTCAGCGTCGTCGAACACGATGACCGGGGCTTTTCCACCCAGTTCGAGGTGAACGTGTTTGAGCGTCTGCGCTGCGGCACGCATGGCCGCCATGCCGGTCGCCGGCGATCCTGTAATGGCGATCACCTCGATCTCGGAGGCATGGATCAACCGATCTCCGACCGTGCCCCCTCGACCGTGAATTACGTTGAGAACACCCTTGGGCAGGAGCGACGCCAGGAACTCCGCCAGATAAAGGGTGGACAACGGGGTAATTTCCGAAGGTTTGAGCACGACGGTGCAACCCGCTGCCAACGCTGCGGCAATCTTCCACGCCGCCATCATCAGTGGATAGTTCCAGGGGGTAATCGCCGCCACCGGCCCCAAAGGATCCCGCCGGATCATGCTCGTGTGGCCTGCAACATATTCCCCCGCTGCGATTCCCGTCATCGTGCGAACGGCACCTGCAAAAAAGCGAAAGGTGTCAACGATGAGGGGCAGCTCATCATTGTAGGCCGACGGCCAAGGCTTCCCGACGTCCAGGCTTTCCAACTCGGCCAATTGCTGGCCGTTTGCCTCGATGAGATCGGCAATGCTCAGGAGAAGGCTTGATCGATGCGCGGGCGAAGTCAGGGAAAAATGCTCGAAGGCCTCGGCAGCCGCTCGCACCGCTGCATCAACCTGTTCAAAACTCGCCTCCCGGACCTGAGAGATTTCCAGGGCCGTTGCGGGATCTATGATCGCATGGCTATCGCCGTCGCCTTCAATCAGTTCGCCATTGATGAGAAGCCTGGTCGACATGTTAGAACGCAACCTGGTCGGCACCTTTCAGGTGCAACCGCTTGCGGACCTCTTCCGGGGTGGCGACGGTGCGCCCCAGATTTTCAACGATCGAGCGAATTTTACGGACTTGTTCCGCACTCGATTTGGCTTTCTCGCCAGGCCCGATGTAGAGACTGTCCTCCATTCCAACACGCAAATTGCCGCCGAGCAGGGCAGCCTGGGTCGTGAATGGGATCTGATGGCGGCCGGCCGCCAGAACAGACCACTCGTAGTCGTCACCAAATAGCTTTTCGGCGATGGTGTGCATGTGGACCAGATTGTCGAGATCGGCGCCCACGCCTCCCAGGATTCCGAATACCATTTGGACAAAGAAGGGCGGCTTGATCCAGCCTTGGTCGACGACCCAAGCGAGGTTGTAGAGGTGGCCCAGATCGTAGCACTCGAATTCGAAGCGGGTACCATGCCCGTCCCCGAGCTCACGCAGTGAATATTCGATGTCGCCGAACGTATTGCGAAAGATGAAGTCTTTGGTCATGGCCAGGAATTCAGGCTCCCACGCATGCTTCCAGTTCTTGTATTTGTCGAGCATCGGAAAGATGCCGAAATTCATGGAACCCATATTCATGGAGGCCATTTCCGGGCTGGTTCTCAAAGCCGCCTGAAGCCGCTGCTCACGGGTCATACCAAGGCCGCCGCCCGTCGTGATATTGAGGACTGCGTCACAGGATTGCTTGATGCGTGGCAAAAATTCCTGAAACAGTTCGGGCCTGGCATCCGGCTTGCCCGTTTCTGGATTGCGGGCATGCAGATGGATAATGGCAGCGCCTGCTTCAGCAGCTTCAATGCTGGCTTGCGCAATCTCGGTAGGGGTTATCGGCAGGTATTCCGACATTGTCGGCGTATGGATTCCGCCGGTCGGGGCGCAGGTAATGATTACTGGTTTAGCCATTTTCAAAGTCTCATCTGCTGGACTTGGGCCGACAGCCCACCGTCAAGGATCCACAATTGACCGCTCGCGTAGCGGGCCTCGTCTCCCGCCAACCAATTCACCAGGTTGGCGACATCGGCAGGGGTGCCGTAATTCCGGATCGGGTGTACGTTTCGCACTGCGTCGCGGAGGGTTTCGACGGTGCCGCCGCCACCACCCGATCCTGCCCCGGCAAAGAAAGCCTGGAGCATGGGGGTGTCTATGTATCCGGGGCAGATTGCGTTGACCCGGATGCCTTCAGGGCCATGGTCGCAAGCCATGGCACGCGTAAGCGCATGGACGGCGCCCTTGCTCGCGCAATATGCCGCCAGACCGGGATCGGCGATGAACCCGTCATAGCTGCCGAAGTTGATGATTGAAGCCGTGGTCCCGTGGCTAACAGCCTTTCGCATCAGGGGCAGGGCGTATTTGCATGTCAGGAAAGTGCCGGTGACATTGACGGCGAAGCAGCGGTTCCACTCGCTGAGCGACGTATGCTCGATCGTTTTTTCGATCTCGATCCCGGCGGCGTTCACCAGAATATCCAGCTTGCCGCTTTCGCGGTCGATCAGGTCCAGCGCGTCGGCGACGTTGCTCTCCAGCGTCACGTCCAGACGGACGTAGCGGGTTTCACCCTCCGGCGTATCGCCCAATGATCCGGACTGGGACAGGTCTGCGGCATAGACGGTCGCACCTTCCTTGACGAGGCGCGCGCCGATCGCCCGGCCGATCCCACCACGACCGCCAGTCACGAGCGCCACTTTACCTGAGAGAGTCCCGCCCACGATTCACCGCCTGTTGTTGGATCTGCGCACTTTTTCGGCAGACGCGATGAAGCGCGCAGCCTGTATGAGCTCCCCGGTTAGGGAGCAGCTCGCGCGTAGGCGTCGAGAACCAGTCCGTGGAAATGATGCAGGGCGTGCTCTGACTGTCCTGACCCATTGGGATCATTCACGATGCGGCCTTGTGTGAAAGCCGGTGTGTTCATGCCCTTTTGCACGCTTTCGACCAGACCAATGTCCTCGGTCTGAAGCACCTCGTCGAGGTATCTGATCGTCTGCAGTTCGGTTGCATCCGGTTCCTTGCTTTCAAGGAAAAAGTCGTAGGTCTCGAATGTGCGGTCTGGGCCTGCCGGTATGATGCTCAGCACGATCATCGACGACCGGCCCGGATAGCGCATCAGGCACGTATTGGGCCACAGCCACCAGACAGCATGGGTCCGCACCGTAGCGTTCGAAACGTCATAGGCTGTATTGGCCGACTTGCCCGCATCGGCCATATGACTGGAATAGATGCCGTGGGTGGTCACCTTGTAGGTGTCCATGTCTACGAGCGAACAGAAGTCCTTATGTGCCGTGGGGCAGTGGTAGCATTCAAGGAAATTGTCGACGATGTTCTTCCAGTTCGACTTGATGTCGTAGGTCAGCCGGTGAGCGAAGGTGAGCTTGTCGATGTCCGGCGCCCAGTGACGAATCTCCGTTTCCAGATCGCCGGTCTGCGATTTGAGCGAGGGCGCAGAAGGATCCAGGTTGACGTAGATAAAGCCGCAGAATTCCTCAACCTGGACCTGGTCCAGGCAGATTTCCTTGGTCGAGAAGTTCTCGAGCGTTTCGGTGTGCGGGGCGCGGACCAATTGGCCATCGAGGCGGTAAGTCCAGGCATGGTAGGGGCACATGATCTTATTTGAATTGCCTTCGCCTGAAAGTAGCGCGTGGGCACGATGCTTACATACGTTGTAGAAAGCACGCAGAACACCCTCCCGGTCTCTGACCACGGCCACGGGCTGTCCCGCAATCCCCACGGCCACGTAGTCGCCGGGGTTCCTAACCTTTTCGACATGGCACACCCACTGCCAAGTCTTGGCAAGGATCGCGCTCACATCGACGTCGTACCAGCGGGGGTCTGTGTAGGCGTCGCTTTTCAGGGAAAACGAGGCGGACGGATTGGGGGAGTAACCCTCCCTGATTGAGGTGAAATCGTTTTTGGAAGGGAGCAGCGTCATCGGAGCACCTTTCGTTTCGCGGACAGCGTGGCCGGCAACAGTGCTTAAGCTTGGGGCCGCCGCCGAGAACAATCTATGCGTCGTTCGCCACAAGTTTAGCATTTTTCGACAGAGGTCTCCTGAGCGCGGCTACCCGATGTCCTGGGCCTTGCGGTGCATCGGCCATGCCCTGAACTCGAACGGAATACGGCCTTCGACTCGGTCCGAACGTGGTGAGAGACCAAACCGCTCCCGATAAGCGCGGCTGAAATGCACCTGGCTTGAAAAACCTGAGGCAATGGCGATCTCTGACATAAGCATGTCTGTCTGGGTGATGAGGCCGCGGGCCCGATCCAAACGTATATCGCGATAGTAGAGTGCAGGCGACTTACCGACATATTGTTTGAAGAGCCGGTCGAGTTGCCTTTGCGAAACATCCGCCTTGTTGCAAAGCTCCGGGATTGAGAGCGTCTGCTCGAGATGCAGCTCCATGATCGAAATGACGTGCCTAACAACCTTAGGTGTCGTTCTCCCCAAGGGCTCTGCACCGACCGGGTTTTGCGAGGTGCCGGCAGGCCTCAGAATGGGGTGGAAGATGTACCTTGCGGCAGCATTCGCCAAAGCGTCTCCCGCGCTCGCCCGAATGAGATGCAGGGCAATGTCGGACGAAGCGATACCGCCGCTGCAGGTGAAACGCTTTCCGTCGTGAATGAATATGTCTTCGGAGACTTCGATATCCGGGTAAAGTTCCTTGAACGAATCGATGTGCTCGTAATGCACGGTGGCACGTCTCCCGCTCAGCAACCCGGCGTCGGCGAGGATAAAGGCCCCTGTGTCGAGCCCTCCCATAATGCAACCGGTACGAGCCCATTTCCGGAGCAAAGCGAGGAGGTGAGGAGTGCTTACCGTCTCTGGCGTCCAACTCGCTGAAACCACGACGATTTCGAATACATCTTCCTGGATGCCATTCAGCTTTTCGGTCTGAACGGCAACGCCGTTGCTTGCGAGACACGGCCCTCCTCCTAAAGACGCCACGACCCATTGAAAACGGGTCAGGCCTTCGAGGTAATTCGCCGCCCGAAATGGGTCGACGAATGCCATCGTTGCCGCCAAGTTGAAGTTAGGCGTCACGAGGAGAAGAATTTTCATTGACCGTCCGTACGTCCACATTTGTCCAAAAAGGACAAATTGCCGTCCGGTAATGTTAAATTGGCTGTCGGGATTGTGCAACACTTCAATCGGAAATGCCGCCCAGCAGCGACAAAGACCTAACGACAAAGGGGAACAACATGCTGAAACGTCCAGTTTGGAATGTTGCAGGCATTGCGCTTGCGCTCGTCTTGGCCGCGAATGCGCCGGCCGGATCAGCCGGTCTTGGTGCCAAGGATGAGCCTATCAAGCTCCCCATGCTGGAATGGACCGGCCAACACGTCTCGACGCACATCGCCGGCCAGTTGCTGCAGAAGCTTGGCTACAAGGTCGAATACGTCACCGCCGGCATTTTCCCCCAGTTTTCAGGCCTGGCCGACGGCACGATAAGTGCCTCGGTTGAAGTCTGGCTCAACAATACTGGCGACATCTACCCAAAGGCTCTAGCAGCCAAGCAGATCGAGGATATCGGCAGTCTTGACCTCGCAACGAGAGAAGGGTGGATCTATCCGAAATTTATGGAGCAAGTGTGTCCGGGCCTGCCGGATTGGACGGCCCTGAATAAGCCGGAATGCGTTCAGGCTCTGTCGACGCCGGAAACCGCGCCGAACGGCCGTTTCCTGGACTACCCGTCTGAATGGGGTTCCCGCTCCGCGACAATCTTGGCGGACAACAATATGCCGTATACGGCCGTGCCGTCGGGTTCGGAAGGGGCTCTGGTGGCAGAACTTGAGGCGGCAGAAGCGGCCAAAACTCCTCTGTTGATGATGTTCTGGGGTCCGCATTATGCCTTGGCGGAGAATGACGTCGGCTGGGTGAGAATGCCGCCTTGCAAGGAGCAGACCAGCGAACACTGCATCACGCCACCAGACGTGAACAAGGTCGTGTGGTCTGGTTTCGGCGCCAAGTGGCCCGCTGCATATATTTTGCTGAAGGAATTCAAGGTTAACGCGCAGGAGCAGCAAAAGATGATGCTGGCCATCGATAAGAAAGGTCAGGATCTCGACGCCGTGGTGAAGGAATGGGTCGATGGCCACGAGTCCATCTGGCAACCTTGGATCGACGCCGCCAAGAAGTAACGCCCGGAGGTTTAGCCCTTTAACGCACCGGAAGCCGCACCAATGGCGCGGCCTTTGGGTAACTTTATCGTAGCACATGGGCCAAATGTCATGACGCAAGAGCGACCGATCAAGATTGCCTGCCGCAACGTTTGGAAAGCTTACGGACGTCGACCGGCCTTCTATTTTGACTCAAGGGGCTACAAGATCGATCCTGACGCGCTGGCGGATCGCTTGCGGGCCGAAGGCCATTTGCCAGCAGTGGTTGACGCGTCGTTCGAGGTGGCCACTGGCGAAATCTTTGTGATCATGGGTTTGTCGGGCTCAGGCAAATCAACCCTCGTGCGTTGCCTGTCGAGGCTTGTGGAACCCAGTGCAGGCGAAATCTTGCTCGACGGCCGGAATCTGTTGAAGGCATCCCCCAAGGAACTGATCGAGCTCCGTCGACACGATATGGGCATGGTGTTCCAGAATTTCGGCCTTTTGCCACATCTTACGGTGCTCGAGAATGTGGCTTTCCCTCTCAAGATCCAGAGAAAAGGCCAGAAGGAGCGGGAGGAACGGGCCCGTGAGATGATTGCGCTGGTGGGGCTGGATGGCCGCGAGAAGTCGTTTCCGAACCAGCTATCTGGTGGCCAGCAGCAGCGCGTCGGCATCGCGCGCTCGCTTGCAGTTGGCCCCGCCCTTTGGTTTCTCGATGAGCCGTTCTCGGCACTCGATCCGCTAATCCGCCGGCAAATGCAGGATGAGTTCTTGCGGTTGCAGAAGTTGCTCAAGAAGACCATCATCTTCATCACGCACGACATCGCCGAGGCCTTCCGTCTGGCCGATCGTCTCGCGATCATGCGTGCAGGCAAGATTGTACAGATCGGTCGACCGGTCGATATCGTCCTCAGTCCTGCTGATGACTATGTTGGCCAATTCACCGAGGATATGCCACTACTCCGCGTCATCAAGGCTGGTGATCTGGCAACAGCGATCAATGGGACAACGGTCGACCATGACATTGAGGCTGGCGCTAGCATCGAGGAGTTGATCCCCCGCATCGCAGGTGGCGCGAAGGCTTTTGGCGTGGTGCAGGCCGATGCCCCGCGCCGGATGATTGCCGCTGCCGACGTCTTGGAAGTTCTGGAACGTGATTCCCGTAGGCAGCGGTCATGACTGCTGTGAGTGGCACTCAGCGCCTTCCCCAGAGTGTCGCGGTTGACGCCGGCTTTACTGCTTGGGCCGCGCTGATCGTTCTCACCCTAGTTTGCATCGTATTGCAGGACAGCCTGCCTTGGGTCGTGACCTTTCCCACAGCTTGGCAGGTGCCAATTGCGGCAGCGATCAACGTTATGAGCGACGGGGTGGTGCCGGTTATCCAGCCGCTTTTCAGGAGCATCTCAGCACTGCTAGATGTTCCAATGCGTGGTATGCAAGCCTGCCTTTCTTGGCTCCCTTGGCCTGCAACGATGGCGATCGTCGTAGTCCTATCGCTGAAGTCAGGGGGATACAGGCTTGCGCTTTTTTCCGTCATTGCCCTCGGCTACATGATAATTGCCGGTTATTGGCCACAGAGCATGAACACGTTGGGGCTGGTGCTTCTGGCCGTTCCGATTGCCGTCGGGCTAGGGTTTGCGCTTGGTCTGCTCGGCTATCGGTTTCCAAGGTTCCGACCAGGGTTACTGGCCTTCCTAGACCTCATGCAGACTGTTCCCGCATTTGCATACCTGATCCCACTCCTCCTGTTGTTCGGCTTCGGGCCGGTCGTTGGTCTCATTGCCAGCGCCATCTATGCCACGCCCCCCATGGTGCGGAACACAATGCTTGGCCTCGATCGCGTGCCGAGCGATATCACCGAAGCCGGGCTCATGAGCGGCTGCACGCGGCGGCAGCAATTCTGGCATGTGGAAGTCCCCACGGCACTGCCGCAGATCCTTGTCGGCTTCAATCAGAGCACGATGGCCGCCCTTTCCATGGTCATCGTTGCCGCGATTATTGGCGGGTTTGAAGACATTGGCTGGGAGGTTTTGTCATCGATGCGCAAAGCCGAATTCGGGCAAAGCATCCTATCCGGGTTGGTCATCGCTCTCCTGGCAATCTTGATAGACCGGCTGACGTTAGGGTTCGCCAAGGAACGCCCGAACGGTCCGACGCCCATAATGGCCTGGATGAGTTGGCGGCGACTTGCGGCCATCGTTGTCATCGCTCTGGTTGCGGCCGCCGCACAGAGGTTTTTCTTGCCCGACGCGTGGGCGCTCCCTTCGACGACACTGCGTGAACAGATTGGAATAGTAAATGTCGCGCTGACGAGCGTCGTTCGCGACTACGCGGGGTTTTTCAACGGTGCGCGCAATGTCGTCCTGTACAGTCTCCTGCTGCCGTTGCGGTTGGGCATCGTTGGTGCTGCGACCCCCGCGCTTTGGGGGTTCGCGGTAACGCCGCCGATGATCGCCGTATATGTGGCGCTCTGGCTCGCAATCGCGGGGTTGGCTATGAAAGCCTACGGCTGGCAGCTCGCAGTGGCCACATGCATGGCAGGACTTCTTTTGTTTCAAGGGTTCGCAGGTTTCCCCTGGCCGGCGCTCGTTCTTGGAATTGGGCTGTTGGCATTTAGGCTTGCCGGCATAGGGCTTGCGTGTTTCGCCATGCTTGGCTTTGGGTTCATCCTAGTATCGGGGCTGTCGGCGCCCCTCAGCCAGTCAATGTATCTGACCCTGCTCGCTGTGATCTTGTGCTTGATTCTCGGTGGATCGCTGGGTGTCTGGGCCGCGCACAGTGAGCGAGTCTCCAAAATCCTGCGGCCAATTTGCGACGGGCTTCAGACGGTCCCGCAGTTCGTTTTCCTCATCCCGGCTCTCATGTTCTTCAAGGTCGGCGAGTTCACCGCCCTTATTGCAATCATGCTCTACGCGATCGTGCCGCCGATCCGGTATGTGGAGCATGGCCTCCGCAATGTCCGCGCTGACGTGGTCGAAGCTGTTCGGCAGATGGGCGCGACGCCTTCTCAGGTCCTCATGCATGCCAAATTCCCCCTTGCGCTTCCCGTGATTATGCTAGGGATCAACCAGACTATCATGGCCGCCCTGTCGATGCTGGCGATTGCTGCCCTTGTCGGCACCCGTGACCTTGGCCAGCAAGTCTACATAGCGCTGGGCAAAGCCGATGCAGGGCTGGGAATTGTGGCGGGTCTTTCGATCGCCTTCCTCGCGATACTGGCAGATCGGCTAACCCAAGCAGGAGCTCGACAGGCGGGCTCCATCGAATCACACTGGAAAAGCTGACGTTCTTCGTGAAGGGGGAGCATGAGGAAGTGTGGGGCGGTTACCGGAGCGGCGAAGATAGTGGACGAGCCGATCGTGCTCGTCATCAGCATTGATACGGCGCACGTTCGTGGCGCTGATCAATATTCGGCGCCAAATTTCGAGCTCGTCGTGGCCAGATGTGGGCGCGGGGGACGGGGCGAAAGGGCGGTCGCTATTTCGTCACCGGCAGCACCGACCAGCAGGCAATCCGCGATCGTGCTCTTCACTCTCTCCAGGAAGTCGGATATCGCGGCTTTGGGGATGTGACGGTGATCTCGGACGGGGCCGAAATCCTAAAACGGCTGCCCCGCGCAATGCCGAAACCGACGACCCACATCATCGACTGGTTTCATATTGCCATGAAGATCCAGCCCATGCAGCAGATCGCCGATCACATCGTACGATCCCGATCAGGCCCCTTTGAAGCGCTTCCAACCATCGACAGGGACATCGGAGGCGTAAAGTGGCGTCTGTGGCATGGGCGGGTCGGCCGCGCGATCCGCGACCTGGAGCAACTCCTAGTAAGAGTGAAGGAAGGCGAGTTCTCGACCGCACGGCTTCACAGCCTCGCGGAGCAGCTCCTGATCTATGTCCGTTCGAACCGCGGCGCGATCGTCAACTATGGAAGGCGCTACCGGGCTGGACTTCGGGTCGCCACCACTCTCGCCGAGTCGGCGGTGAACCCAGTCGTCGGGAAACGTATGGTCAAGAAGCAGCAGATGCGCTGGTCGCTTCACGGTGCGCATATTCTCATGCAAGTCCGGGCGGCGGAGATCAATGGCGAACTTAGCAACCGGCTACGGGCGCCTTTCCGACAGCCAGAACTGAACGTGCCTACAATATTCAAGCCCAAAACGCCTCTTCTACGCGCCGCCTGACCCCAGAGAAATTACCGGTCTCTGACGTCTCGCTCCTAGACGGCGGGCGTCTCGTCGCGACCAGATCTGGTTCACCGAAAAGGATCCGGAGCAGGTCTCGCATCTTTATCCGCTCATTGACTTCTCTCCGCGTAAAACAGAAGCGCTCGAGCGGGGTTACCTCGTTACCTCGGCGGCAGGAATTCGTCTTCATCGGCCTCGACCCAATGTGCGAAGCCGCCATCCGCCGCGACTCGACGCGTGCCCCGTCCCTGCCAAGAGCTTCCATCCAGAAAACTGAGCCCGCCTGCCGGACCCTTTTCCAGCCCGGACCTAGCGCATGCTTGAGCTGATGTGCGATGTCTTGGTTGCAGACAACGAAGGATAGGGCCCGGCGAAGTGCAGATATCTCAAAGAAGCGCGTTCTAGGTGCACCAAGGCCAAGTGGCAGCTGTTATGCCAGCCACCTGGAGCTCCGGCCCTAGGCGGCTGGCCGGTCGCGGTAGTGTTGCAAGGAGTCGCTCACTCGATCCACGGTGTCACAGAGGCGAAGAGAGACGAGGGCATCCTGCCCCGTTACGGCAATTGGGTCGTCATTCGCAATCGAACCGATAAAGGAATTTACGACACCTTCGGTGCCTGCGCGGACTTCGTCTTCGTCGCGGGGCAGGTCGATCCATGCGCCGAGCCCATCGCGGGTCGCCTTGTGGCCAACGGCCATGCCCTCAGTGCCAATGAGACGGAAGCCGTCATCGATTTCGCCGACCTCGTCCCAGCGTGCTTCGTATGTCACCAGGGTCTGGCCAATGGCTCCGCCCTCGAACTGGAATATGGCCGAGATGGTCTTTGGCTTGGGAAAGGCCAACGTGCCCAAGTTGTTTGACAAGGCATTCACCTCGAGCACCGGCCGATCGATTAGGAACCGCAGGAAATCGATCTCGTGGATGCCTGTACCAATGGTCGCAGTTCGGCCCGCTTCGGCCGAGGCATACCACGGCGATTCCGCGAACTGCTTGCGCTTGTCATGGATGGCGTCCATGCGAATGTGGATGATGTCGCCGAAAAAGCCCTCTTGCACCATCTGCTTGAGGGCGCGGCTGCGCGAACGGTAGCGGGCTTCATGCGCTATCATCAGTTTGACGCCGCGCCGCTCGGCCAGGCCGACGATGGTCTCGGCATCCCTGAGATTGCAGGCGATCGGCTTGGTTAGCAGAAGATTCCGGCCAGCCTCGATCACCGCGGTCGCATGCTCGAGGTGGAACTGGTCCGGCGTCGCCACACTGACGCCGTCAAGTGCCTCGCTGGCCAGCATCTCGGCGATGTCGTAGTAGACCGATGTTACCTTTGGATTGGCCGACCTGATTGACTCCAACCGGGGCGGGTCCTTATCGACCAGTACGATTTCAGCCACGTGTTCGGATGCGGCATAAGTGGCAACGTGGTGCCTGCCCAGGCCCATTCCGACCACACCAACTCTAACCTTGTTCATTGACTTCTTCTTCCGAAAATTCCTCTGCCAATATGCAGCTAGTCTGTACCCATCCGGTGAAGACCGCAGGCGTGCGTATCCGGCGGCCATGAGCACCTGAGCACCGCGGTGCTGGGGTCAAGCTTTCGATGGGGAGACGCGATGATATTCTTCGAGGAGGAGTTTGACTTCCTCGATGCCCTCATCGGTGAAGGCCAAGATCCCGTCGTCATCGTTGGCGCCGTACACCCAGATGACGCCGTCCTCGGGCTCGAGACCGAGGGTCAGGTCCTGGATGAGCGCTTCGCTGACGCCGAGGTCCCTGGCGACAATTCGACGGTGTAGACGTGATGCACCTTATTGCGCTGCATGATCAGGCCGCCGCTGGTTGGGTCCGCAGTTTTGCGGATCTCCAATTCCACGGCAGCAAATCATCGATCCGCTGTGCTGGGTGGGCTGCGATGCGCGCCAGGATATCGGCGAGCCAGGCCTGAGGGTCGACGTCATTCAACTTGGCGCTGACGATCAGGCTGTAGAGAACGGCAGCGCGCTGTCCGCCGCGATCGGAACCGCAGAACAGCCAGGACTTTCTTCCGAGAGCGACGCCGCGCAGGGCTCGCTCGGCTGCATTGTTCGATAGGCAGATCCGCCCATCGTCGAGGAACCGGGTGAAGGATGACCAGCGGCGCAGCATGTAGTTGAAGGCCTTGGTCAGATCGTGTCCGCGCGAGAGCTTGTCGCGCGTCTCGATCATCCAGCGCTCGAGCTCGGTGACCAGCGGCGCGCTCCGCTCTTGGCGCACGGCGTGGCGTTGGCCTGGCGACAGGCCGTTGATCTCGCGTTCGATATCGAACAGGGCATCGATGCGCTTCACGGCTTCAACCGCTAGCGGATAGACCAGGTTGGGCTTCTCGCCGTGCGCCTTCTTGCGCGCCGCCGCTTCGATATCGGCCAGCTCGAACACTTTGCGCCGGCTGTGGGCCCAGCAGCTGGCTTCCAGAATAGGCGCCGGCTGACGGCCCGCCGCATAGAGATCGCCATAACCGCCATAGGCATCGGCCTGCAGAATGCCGCTCCAGCCGGCGAGATGCGCCGCGGGATGTTCGCCTCGGCGATCGCGGGAATAGTAGAACACCACCGCCGGCGGATCGGCGCCGCCGAACGGTCGGTCATCGCGCACATAGGTCCATAATCGGCCGGTATCGGTCTTGCCCTTGGCCAGGACCGGAACCGTCGTATCGTCGCCGTGCAGACGTGAAGCGGACAGCACATGGGCTTCGAGCCGCTTGAATAGCGGCATCAGCACCGCGGCGCCGGCGCCGACCTGGTCGGCGAGCGTCGACAGGCTGAGCGGCACGCCTTCGCGGGCATAGCGTTCAGCCTGGCGGTTGAGCGGCTGATGCTGGCCGAACTTCTCGAACAGGATCATCGCCAGCAGGCCGGGACCGGCCCAGCCGCGCGGGGTGGCGTGGAACGGCGCCGGAGCCTGGCTGATCGCCTCGCAGTCGCGGCAGGTGAACTTCTCCCGCACGTGTTGGATCACCTTCCATTGCCGCGGCACCACCTCCAGCGTCTCGGTGATATCCTCACCTAGCCTGCGCAGCCGATGACCGCCGCAGCAATGGCAAGCGGTCGGCGCCGGCTCGACCACGCGTTCGCGCGGCAGATGCTCTGGAAATGGCTGGCGCGCCGGTCGTTTGCGCACATAAGGTGCCACCTCGGTGGTCCGGGCCGCCGCCTGTTCGGCGGCGATCTCATCTTCCGTTGCCGTGCTCTCGAGTTCCTCGAAGGTGAGCTCCATCTGGTCGTGCAGGCGGGCTGAGCGTTCAGAACTCTGACCATGCAGCGCCCGCTGCAGCTTCCGGATCGTCAGATCCTGATGTGCGATCAGCGCCGCATCATCCGATGCCTTGGCCCTGGCGACCGCCAGTTCGGCCTCGACCAACGCAGCGCGCGCGGCCTCGTCTTCGGCTCTGGCCAGTGCCGCGGTCAGCGCTGCTCTCAGCGCACCGATATCGTCCGGAACAGCATCCAGGGCGGTGGCAACCATGCTCTGGAGTGAATCATAAAACGCGTCCGCTGACACGCGGAAAATGGCGCAACTCAAAGAAAAACTCAGCCCGCGCGCTGGGGGCGGAACGTGTGACGCGGGTTGCGCCAATCGATCCCGTCGAGCATGTAGGCGAGCTGCGCCGGTGATATGGAAACCGTACCATCCGCCGGCGACGGCCATAGAAACCGGCCCTTCTCGAGCCGTTTTGCATACAGCGACATGCCGAGCCCATCATGCCAGATAATCTTGATCAGATTGCCGCTGCGGCCGCGGAAGACATAAAGATCGCCGGCATGCGGATCGCGGCCCAACGTCTCCTGAACCTGCAGAGCGAGGCCTTGCATTCCGCGACGCATATCGGTCCGGCCGACCGCCAACCAGATCCGCACCTGGCTCGGAACCGGGATCATGAAACGCCCAGCGCCTTCACCATCGCCGCCGCCAGTGTCGGCGGTGTGGTCAGCGGAATCCGCAGCCGCACCTTGCCGGCGATCTCCAGCTCGATCACCGCTGGGGGCGCCGCCGGCACCGAAGCGGCGACAGGCTCATCGGGAACCACGACAACTTCGGCAAAGCCTGTCTCGCGGGCTCTCAGCGTGCGGCGCCACTTATAGATCAGACTGGTCGCGACATCGTACTGACGCGCCACCGCCGCCACTGTGGCCCCGGGCGCGAATGCCGCGGCCAGTATCCGGCACTGATCCTCTTCACGCCAACGACGACGACGCTCCGGTCCGGTCAATAACGTCACATGGCTCATGCTGTGCTGCTAACTACGCTCGTAAGGGCGACCTTAAGAGCGCAACTTCGCTACCGTGCCATGCTCCCGCAAGGCGGCCTTCGCCGGAGGCGTACGCTAGTCTGTGAACTAAAAATGCGAAGAGGCGATAACCTGCCGGCCCGAGTGGCTTCTGTCGAGTTAACTCCCCGCCGCGCTCTGGGCGCCATCTGTTTGATACAACTTGAGAGAGCCTTGCTGGAGGCTCTTTGGCCGCAGCGCCGACAATGGCTCCCTTCAGTTGCTCCTACTTACGATTCGGAGCAACCGAAGGAGGGCCTTTCCAAATTTCAAACTCCAATCCGCGCGGCGATACCAGTCAATTTGCGGTCCAGCATTCTGCCAAAGCGTAGCCATTCATTAGGTCGCCGGCTGGGTGCGCTTTGAAGCCCAATACTGTTGGGCCTGTCGCATCGATGAAGTCGGCGAAGAACGGGCAAATCATGCCGCCTTCGTCGCGAACGACTACTGCAATGTCATGATACATCTGCTTGCGCTTGGTTTGGTCTAGCTCACCCCGGGCAGCGAAGATCATCTTGTCGACATCGGGGCGGAGGAAGCGCGTGTCGTTCCAGTCGGCCGTCGACAGGTAGGCAAGCGAATACATCTGATCCTGCGTAGCTCTCCCAAGCCAATAGGATAGAGAGAAAGGCTGTTTGTTCCAAACTTGCGACCAATAGCCATCTCCGGGTTCGCGGATGATTTCAATTTTGATCCCCGCCTTCGCGCAGCTCTGCTGGTACAGTTGTGCCGCATCCACAGCGCCGGGAAATGCAACTTCCGATGTGCGAAGTGTAATAGCGCCTGAGTGACCGGATTTCTTGTAAAGGGCTGCGGCCTTCTCAGGATCAAAAGTTCTCTGCTCGATATCATCCGGGAACAGCGGATACGAGGAGTTGATCGGGAAGTCATTACCGATCTTACCATAGCCGCGAAGAATTTTATCGAGAAGTTCTGGGCGATCCATGGCCAATTTCAAGGCCATGCGCAGATCATTATTGTCGAACGGCGATGTATTGCAAAACATATTGAATGGGTAATGCCCTGCACCTGACGCTGTCTGGATTTTAACACCAGACACGCGCTTGAGAAGGTCAACAATTTTCGGCTCTACCCGGTTTATCATATTGACACTGCCGTTCTGAAGCGCGGCGGTACGGGCGGTGGAATCGTTTATTACGATGATTTCCACCTGGTCTGCGTGACCCATAACATCACGTTGCCAAAAGTTCTTAAATCGTTGGCCGGCCAGGCGAACCCCCGGCTGATTCTCGCTGACCGTATAGGGGCCAGCGCTGATGCCAGCATCGGGACGGTCCTTGCCTCCGTTTGGCTGGATCACGAGATGATCGGCAACCATAGCATAGGGCAGATCGGCGTTTGGCTCCTTGAGAGTTAGAACCACCTCTTTTCCATTGGCCTTGATCGTGTCGATACCCTGTAAAAGGCCCCATGCACCAGACTTGGAATTTTTGTCATGGTGTCGTTCTAATGTTGCGACGACGTCCTCCGGTGTCACCGTCTTCCCATCATGAAACTCAACGCCATCGCGGATTTTCATAGTCCACGTCTGTCCCCGATTTGAAGGCACAATTTCTTCAGCAATTCGGTGATCGAGACTGCCATCGTGATTTCGACGCACAAGATATTCACCCCACAGCTTGTTAAAGTTGTTCTGAACCGCATTGGCAGCCAACGCCGGGTCCAAGGTGTCGGTAGACGCCCCGCTGGTCATTCCTGCGCGCAACAGACCTCCCTTTACCGGCCCCTCTGCTCTAGCTGCTCGGGTCAGCAAGCCCTCGGCTGCTAACACCGTAACCCCGAGCGCTGCAGCGCGTCCCAAGAAGTCGCGCCGGTTCATTTTCCCGCTTGCGACTGCGCGGCTCATAAATTCCAGTTCGTTCGACATCGATGTTCCCTTTCTTAGTTTTAGTTTTGCGGTTGATTCGACGGCAGCATGTGCGTCGGTAGGACGCCACAATTCAGAATGAGAGGTTTGTAAACTCCAGGGTTCGTTCTGTAAGTGCAGTTTCCGTGGGCAGACGTTCCATCGAACTCGCGCCATAGAAGCCGTGACACGTCGAACACGTCCTCAGCATAAACTCTGCATCTTGAGGCGTCGCTACCGGCCCTCCATGGCATAGGACGATGATGTCCTTGTTCACTCGCAGTGCCGCCGATGCCCACTCATCAACGAGCGCGGGGCAATCATTGAGCGTCAGCGCGGTGTCAGCACCGATCGTGCCACCAACAGTCAGGCCAAGATGAGCGACGATAATATCTGCGCCAGCTTCCGCCATGGCAGCCGCGTCACCCGCTGAGAAAACATAGGGTGTAGTCAAAAGATCGAGATCGTGCGCGGCCTTAATCGTATCGACCTCATGGCCGAAGCCCATGCCGGTTTCTTCAAGATTCTTCCGAAATGTGCCGTCGATGAGCCCGACTGTCGGAAAATTCTGCACGCCGGCGAAGCCGAGGTCCTTGAGGTTTCGCAGAAAGTGCTCCCGATTCATGAACGGGTCTGTGCCATTCACGCCGGCAATGACAGGCGTCCTGTGGACGACGGGCAGCACTTCTCGCGACATCTCGATGACGATATCGTTCGCATTGCCGTAGGCGAGAAGTCCAGCCAGCGAGCCTCGTCCGGCCATGCGATAACGGCCTGAATTGTAAATGATTATCAGATCAACTCCGCCCGCCTCCTGGCATTTTGCAGAGAGGCCGGTCCCTGCTCCGCCGCCGACGATTGGACGGCGCTGCGCGATTTTCTCCCGCAATGCCTGGAGGATGATCCGCCGCTCAAACCGTGCCACTGCTTGGCTCCCTTGTGATGTCTTTGAATGCGCTGATAGCCGCTGCAGAGAATTCCGGATCGTTGATAGCGAATGGGACGCGGATTAGCCGGCGGCTTTCCGTCGTTTGAAACCCTGCCTCAATTGCGTCGAACAATGCGGCGTCCGCTTCGGGATCGTAGAAGGGTTGACCCGGAACGTCGATGAGTGAGACGCCCCCCTCTGGGAGGAGGAAACGAACTTGTCCCTCACATTCGTTCAATTTGCTGGCGAGCCATGCACCGATCTGGCTGTTTTCGTCCGCAGTCGTGCGCATCAGCGTCACCTGTGGGTTGTGGACATGCAGCTTTCTTGCGCGAAATTTCTCCGGGACAGTGTCAATCCCGCCAAAGTTGACCATATCAAGCGCACCACAAGAGCCCACATAAGGAACACGCCTCCGCGCAACGGCACCAAGCCGATCGCGGCTTGCCGCAAATACCCCGCCGACCAGAAGGTCGGCGACCTCAGTTGTTGTGGTGTCTATGATCGCAGAGAGAAGTCCGGAATCGACAAGCTTCTCCATCGACATGCCGCCTGTTCCCGTAGCATGGAACACCAGGCAGTCATGATGTTCAGAAAGTGCATCCACAATGGCTCGAACGCAGGGTGTGGTTACCCCGAACATGGTCAGCCCTACCGCAGGCTTGTCCTGGCCTTGAGCTGGAGGGATGACGCTTTGCATCATGCCGGCCAGTGAGTGCGCCGCGTTTCCGAGCACTCGGCGGGAGATGCTGTTGATCCCTTGCACGTCGGTTACGGAATACACCATGGAGATGTCTGCCGGCCCAACATAGGGTGCCACGTTGCCACTCGCGACGGTGGAGACGAGCACCTTCGGGACGCCAACCGGCAGAGATCGGAAGGCCGGAGCGACAAGTGCGGTATTGCCGGTGCCGCCGGCGGCGATAATTCCGCCTATGTCGCCGCGCAGAGAAATGAAGCGCTCCAACGCGACGGCCATCGCCGCAACCGCCTGCCCGCGATCAGTGTTGGAGAGAACAGCTTCGGGACCGGCGGGATGCGCGGCGGCCACCTCACGAGCCGATATCTCAGTCTGCGCGGCCGTTGGCTTGGTGGAAACGTCGATCCTGGAAGTCGGAACACCTGCAGCCTTTAAGAGGCCGGCGATATAGTCCAGCTCGGCGCCCTTGGTGTCCCACGTCCCTACGACATACGCTGTCTTCATCGTTTTGTCTCCTTCGACGGCTCCTGTTACGGCAGGAGGCCGTCAAGCCACACTGCCGTCCTCGTGGTTGTCTGTCCGGCGGTCGGGCGACGAAAAGGAAATGACTGCGCGAAGGGGCTCTTCACTAGTGCAATGCGCCCAGTGTCTAACGCCACGGGGAATGCGGATGACCGAGCCCGGCGATAGGGGGATGACCTCATCACCCAACAGGTGGTCGCATTCGCCGGACATCACGAAGAGAAGCTCTTCGCAATTCGGATGCGAGTGGAGAGCATTTCGCTTACCGGGGTAGATCGTAACCACACCGAACGTCTGTTCGGACCCAGGCATTTCCTGTTCCCCAACGAGCCATGTGAGGTGTCCCCAGTCCGCGGTGAAATCTGGACCGTCCTTCGTGCTGGCCACACTCGCTGATCCGTTCTTCTCAACAGCGCTCATCTCAACTCCTTGGCGACCACCAACTTGCGGCAAATCCATTGCACGGCGGTCCCATTAAACGTCGCCCGCCGTGGCCGCAGCATCTGAGAAACAGTAGAGGCAGAAAATTCATTCGTCAACGATTGAATACAATTTTCTATTTTGCATTTTTTTGGTTGCGTTTCTGTGATTGGTGGCTAAGGTGGATATCGAACCGATAATGAGGCCGAGCGGATATGTCGTTGAATGAGCATCTCACGGTGCGGGAACGGACTTACCAAGCCGTCCTTCAGATGATTCTGTCGGGAGAGCTTGCTCCTGGGGCAGCCATTGACGAACGAGCGCTGATCAACCGCCTGGATGTGAGCCGCACGCCCATCCGTGAGGCTATCGGAGTGCTTGCCAAGGAGGGGTTGGTCGAGATCGAGCCTTACCGCGGCTTCCGTGTTCGCCGTTTTACGCTGAAGGAAGTTAGCGACCTTTACGAACTAAGACGGGCACTGGAGAGCTTCGCGATCCGGCTCGCGGTAGAGCATATCTCGAATGCCCATATTGCAAAATTGCAGACGATCCTGAACGCCGGTGTGGACGCGCTGGAGGCTGGTCAAATGCAAGCCTATGGCGCCCACGATCAGGATTTTCACGAATTGATCGCAGAGCTTTCCGGCAACATCGCTTTGATCGACACGCTGGGTCGACTGTCACGCCAAATTCAAATCTGCAGAATGATCGCGAACAAGAGCCCAGAATTTCCGAAGCGAGCAGCCATCGAGAGAGACGAGATTCTTGATGCGCTTATGGCCCGCGATGCGGACCGCGCGGCAAAATTGATGGACGCTCATATTCTCGACGTCCAGCAAACCTTGCTTCAGCAGCTTTCAGGGAACCTGAATGTGGCCAACGACGGAGCCCCACGCAAGTCTGCTCCACGGAAAAAGCAGCGGGACTAAAGCTGCGAATTATTCATTATCAGATTCATTGGGAACCCGGCCACGAAAGGGATGCGGGCAGGATTGAAGGATTCGGCACAAGATGAGCGCACGGCTCACAATTCTAAATTCAATGGCGGGGGACGATTTTGCCTCTGCACTGGACCAGCATCTGGCTTGGGGGCTGTCTGACCTCGACCTGCGGGATGGCATTTACGGCCATTGGCTCGCTTCGCTCCCGAAAAGTGACGCCATGAAGGCCGAAGCGCAAATTCGCGAGCGGGGTCTGTCCGTGCACTGCTTGTCCACCTCGATCTTTTACGGCGAGATCGGAAATGGCAGAGACGCTTTCTGCGCGGAACATGTTGCCGAGCTTGAACACATTATCCCGCTCATCGATGTGTTTCAGCCAAAGTTCGTGAGATTGCTAGCGCCGCAGCTGTCGGCACGACCCAGCGACGATACAGCGATCGAGGTTATGAAGAACAAATATCCATGGGTCTTTGATCTCTTCCGCGATGCTATTGGTCGCATTAGGGCGGCGGGTGCCAGCGCAACGATCGAAAACGAAGCTTGGCATTGCGTTCTGTCCCGCCCTCGCGAGTTCACGCAATTCTTTGATGAACTTGGTCTTGGCGATGCGGTTAAGCTGACCTGGGATGTTCAGAATCAGTGGGCGACAGGCGTTTTCCCAAGTCTGGAAACACTTAACCTGATTGAGCCGCTGGTCGCCTACTACCACGTCAAGGGCGGGCAGCATGCCGATGAGTCGCGTCGCCTCAGTTGGAATGTCGCGCTTGAGGATGCAAGTTGGCCAATAGGCCAGATCACTCAAGAAGTCGTCGCTCGTGGCCTTTCACCGGTGATCTGTATCAATCCCGCACAACATGGCGAGGACAAGCCGGGCTACGACTACCAAGGCATAGTCGAGCGTGACATCGCTTTCATGCGCACAATCAAGGGAATCGCATAATGGGGTATCAGAGGGGATACGAGGACCGCATTAAGGTCGGCATGGTGGGGATCGGCTCGCACTCATATCGTAACATCCTTCCCGCATTAACCTATTTGCCAGTCGAGCTTGTGGCCATCTGCGATCTGGATCCGGCGCTGGCGGCAAAGACCGCTCGCCAGTACGGCGTCGCTGCGACCTATTCCGACATGGATGAAATGCTCAATTCAGGGACAATCGAGGCAGTTCTACTGTGCGTCTCTCCGAAAATGCATCCAGTGTTGGCCGCTAAGGCATTGGCTTCGGGCCATCATGTGTGGATGGAAAAGCCTGCGGCCACATCGTCAGCCGACGTTCGGAGCATGCTTGATGCGCGCGGAGATCGCGTCTGCGTTGTGGGCTACAAGAAAGCTTTTATGCCAGCAACGCGGAAGGCCGTCGAACTGATTTCGCTGCCCGAAACAGGAAAGGTGTTGAGCATCTTGGCCACGTATTCCATGTCGATTCCAATCGGAGACGATGCACGGGATTCACGATGGGTGATCGACGGATGCCACCCCCTCGCCGTGATGCTGGAGCTCGGCGGCGCCGTGGAGGCCGTCACGACTCATCGCGGAGCCAGAGGCGGAGGCAGCCTCATACTCCACTACGCATCAGGCGCGATCGGCAATTTTCACCTCGCAGAAGGCGCTCCGGTCTACCAGCCGTCGGAGCGGTACGTTGTCTACTCCGAGAACGCTTCGGTGACGATCGACAATGGCGCCACCGTTGCGTTCCAGAGAGGCATCCCCTTTGATTACGAGACCGGAACCAGCTTCGCCCCGCCGGGAACTGACTCCGGAGCGGTGGTGTGGCAAGCACAGAACATGATGAGCACGCTAGAGAACAGAGGGGAGTTCTTGCAAGGAATCTACGGCGAGTTGTTCCACTTCCTGCAGTCCATCCAACGCCGCACGCGCGCGACGGTGGGTACCCTAGAGCAGGCTCTTCAGATTAGCCGTATCTATGAGGCAGCGCTAATCTCAGATGGGACGCGCGTGCAGATAGCGAACTGATCTTGGACGGATTTTTGCCTTGAAGCGGCCTTGTTCAACGTCCCGATGGACAGCTGGGTCCGGGGTCATCTCAACGAGCCGCCTCAGCAGCGCCTTGCGATCCCGTAAGAGCCGGGGGCATTCCGATCGCTTCATTGAAAAAAGGCGATCGACCGCGAGGTATCACCTCGGCGTGCAAATAGCCCGGGCCGTCCTTGTCGGACGCTCGGCCCATTTTCAGTCTCTTCCTTATAGTTAGCCAAGAAAGTGCGGATCATTGGGTATCCTGGCAATTATTCACGCGTCGATATCATCCGCGCGCTCCGCAGGGAAACCAGGCGCCCTAATACGAATGACGGCATTCTTGGAAGCAAAGTAATGCAACAGGCCGCCTTTGCTGATGCCGGCTTCCTTGGCAACGTCCGCCAAATTCATGCGCACCACGCCATCCTCCATGACGATCTTGTTCGCCGCACTGATCAGGGGCGTAGCGAACCAATGAGTAAATCCCGTCAGGCTACCTTTTATAGCCACCTATACCAACCGGTTGGTCTGGCCGAAGCCCTGCTGCGCGACGAGGGCGGTTTAATCGTGCCGTTCTTCAACAAGTTCATAGAAGCAACGTGGCGGATGTGAAAGATTTAATGACGCATCCAGCGCGGGATATCTGCAATAGCTACGCGTTAGTCCAGTATTGGCTCCAAGCCTGAAAAGTATGCTTATGTCCTCCCCCATCCTGAAGCTAATTGCCCAGCGCATTGCGCTGGGCATCCTCCTTTTGCTGGCCATTTCGGTCCTGATTTTCGCCGGCACGCAAATACTGCCCGGCGACGTCGCGCAAGCCATTCTGGGACAATCGGCAACGCCCCAGTCGCTTGCCAATCTGCGCGAACAGCTCGGGCTGAACGACCCGGCCTATATCAGGTATTTCCATTGGCTCGGCGGCGTGCTGACCGGCGACCTTGGCACCGCCATGTCGAGCGGGCAGGATATCGCCACCTCGATCAAGGGACGGCTGTGGAACACGCTGTTCCTCGCGTTCTGGGCGGCGATCGTCGCCGTGCCGCTGGCGATCATCCTCGGCCTGATCGCGGTGCGTTACCGCAATGGCTGGATCGACAAGCTGATCTCCGGACTGGCGCTCGCCTCGACCTCCTTCCCGGAGTTCTTCGTCGGCTATGTGCTGGTCTATTTCTTCGCCGTGAAATGGCAGATCTTCCCCGCCATCTCGACCGTCTATGACGGCATGCCTTTCGGCGAGCGGATGCAGGCGATCGCCTTGCCGGCGGCGGCACTGACGCTGGTGGTGCTGGCTCACATGATGCGGATGACACGCGCGGCGATCCTCAACGTCATGCAGTCAGCCTATGTCGAGACGGCCGAACTGAAAGGCCTATCGGCGTTCAACGTCATCCGCAGGCACGCCTTCCCCAATGCGATCGCGCCGATCATCAACGTCGTGATGCTCAACCTCGCCTATCTGATCGTCGGCGTCGTCGTGGTCGAGGTGATCTTCGTCTACCCGGGCATGGGGCAGTATCTCGTCGACCACGTCACCAAGCGCGACGTGCCGGTGGTGCAGGCGGTCGGCCTGATCTTCGCCGCCGTCTACATCAGCCTGAACATCATTGCGGACATAGGGGCCATCGTCGCCAATCCGCGCCTCAGACATCCGAAATAGGGGGCGGGTATGCTCGATATCAAACGCATCCCGATCCCCGCGCTGATCGGCATCGTGCTGACGACACTGTTCGTTCTGGCGGCGATCTTCGCGCCCTTCATCGCGCCACACGGTAATGGCGAGATCGTCGGCGACGTCTGGGAACCGATGTCGGCCGGACACTGGCTCGGCACCGACAATCTCGGCCGTGACCTGCTGTCGCGCATGATCTACGGCGCCCGCATCACCCTGTTTATCGCCGTGCTGGCCACCGCGCTGTCGTTCTCGCTCGGCGCCATTCTCGGCTTCTCGGCGGCGGTTTTCGGCGGCTGGTACGACACTCTGCTGTCGCGGCTTGTCGATCTCCTGATGTCGATTCCGACGCTGATCATGGGCCTCGTCGTGCTTTCGGTGCTGCCGACCAACCTGGTGACGCTGATCCTGGTCATGGGCATTCTCGACTCGACCCGCGTTTATCGCCTGTCGCGAGCGGTGGCCGTCGACATCAACGTCATGGACTATGTCGAGGCCGCCAAATTGCGCGGCGAAGGCAGCGGCTGGATCATCTTCCGCGAGATCCTGCCCAATGCGCTGTCGCCGCTGGTTTCGGAACTCGGCCTGCGCTTCATCTACGCGGTGCTGTTCCTCTCGACGCTGTCGTTCCTCGGCCTTGGCGTACAGCCGCCCGACGCCGACTGGGGCGGCATGGTCAAGGAAAACAAGGACGGCATCGTCTTCGGCATCGGGGCGGCCCTAATCCCCGCCGCGGCAATCGCCGCGCTGGCAATCTCGGTCAACCTTGTCGCCGACTGGATCCTCAATCGCACGACAAGCCTGAAGGGAGGACGCGGGTGATGGCCGACACAAAAGCAAAGCCCGGCCTGCTGCTCGACATCCGCAATCTGCGTATCGAGGCGACGGTGTTCCCGCCAGGCGAGCCGCCGAAGAACATCGTGCTCGTCCATGACGTGTCGCTGACGCTCGAAAAGGGCAAGGTGCTCGGCCTGATCGGCGAGTCCGGCGCCGGCAAGTCGACCATAGGCCTGTCATCCATGGGCTATGGCCGAGGCGGCGTGCGCATTACCGGCGGTGAGGTCATCCTCAACGGCCGCGATATCCTCAAGGGCGGCAAGGAAGGTTTTCGCAAATTGCGCGGCCGCGAGGTCTGCTATGTCGCGCAATCGGCTGCAGCGGCCTTCAACCCGGCGCACAAGCTCATGGACCAGGTGGTGGAAGCCACGCTGCTGCATGGCACGGCGACACGGGCCGAGGCCGAAAAACGCGCCGTCGCGCTGTTCAAGAAGCTCAGCCTGCCAAACCCCGAAACCATCGGCGAGCGCTTCCCGCACCAGGTCTCCGGCGGCCAGTTGCAGCGCGTAATGACGGCGATGGCGCTCTGCTCGGAGCCCGACCTGATCGTCTTCGACGAGCCGACCACGGCGCTCGACGTGACGACGCAGATCGACGTGCTGGCGGCAATCAAGGACGCCATACGCGATACCCATGTGGCGGCTTTGTACATCACCCACGACCTCGCCGTGGTTGCCCAGGTGTCGGACGAGATCATGGTGCTGCGGGACGGTAAGAGTGTGGAACACGGCGAAACCCATCAGATCATCAAGGCGCCACGCATGGACTACACGAAGGCGTTGGTGTCGGTGCGCTCGATCGAACATGGGGAGAAGAAGCCGACGCCGAAGCCACTATTGTCGGTGAGGAATGCTACAGCCGCTTATGGAGGCGGAGTGGTGAAGGTTTTGCAGAACGTCTCGGTTGACGTCCATCCCGGCCAGACACTCGCTGTGGTGGGAGAGTCGGGCTCTGGCAAATCCACTCTGGCCCGCGTCGTGACAGGGCTGCTGCCGCCCATCGCTGGAAGCATTACCTTTGCCGGCCGTACGCTGGCACCCAGGCTCGCCGAGCGATCCAAGGATGATCTTCGCGAATTGCAGATGATCTATCAGATGGCCGATGTGGCGATGAACCCGCGCCAGACGGTCGGCACCATCATCGGCCGGCCGCTGGAGTTCTATTTTGGCATGCGCGGCCGCGAGCGCGACAAGCGCGTCGCCGAACTGCTCGACGAGATCGAGATGGGCAAGGGTTTTGTCGACCGCTATCCGGCGGAACTTTCGGGCGGCCAGAAGCAGCGCGTCTGCATCGCCCGCTCGCTTGCCGCCAAGCCGAAGCTGATCATCTGCGACGAGGTGACATCGGCGCTCGATCCGCTTGTAGCCGATGGCATCCTCAAGCTGTTGCTCCGCCTGCAGGAGATCGAAGAGGTGGCGTATCTGTTCATCACGCACGATCTCGCGACTGTGAAGTCGATCGCCGATTCCATCGCCGTCATGTACCGCGGCGAGGTGGTGCGCTATGGGCCGAAGAGCCAGGTACTGATTCGGCCGTTTGATGCATATACCGACCTCCTGCTGTCGTCGGTTCCAGAAATGGAGGTTGGTTGGCTGGAAAAGGCGATCAAGGGACGCCGTATCGGGAGCGGGGGACACTGAGCTTCACTCGGACGCCGGGATTAGGCTCCATGCTGCCTAGTAGTTTCACGCATCGTACCAATATTGCCGACCGGTTGCAAAATAAGTAGGCACTCCAGCGCTCCAGGGAGTTAGGCAGAAATTTGTTGCCGGCTCCGTATTGGCAAGGTCCAGAAGAGTTCGTGGATCACGTTGCTTGGTGCCGCGAAATATGACGACAAGCCTGAAATGATTGCCGCTCACTCGTCAGCTGTGATGATCGATGTGGCATCAAACAGAAGGTGAAATCAGTTGAACTGGTTGGCACCGATGGCAGGCAGCAGCGCTACTTATCTTAAAGCTGATGAAGGGCAGGGTCGATCTCCTGCCGTTCTTGACGCCTGCGGTAATCGAAAGGCCGGGCAAAATACGACGAGATGTGAGTTGCGCTCGGCCGTCCTCTGGTTAAGCGCCTGGGAAGAAGGCAACGACAGTGTATCGGAGGACGACGAGATAAACGAAGAGAGACCCGTCTTCAGCAGCCAGCAGCTCTAAAACAACAAGACGGTCGTGCCGTCTTACCGGCTCTCGGACGTGGCGAACCATCTTCGTGGCCTGGGTTCAACGCAGAGGGTGCGCCAGCGGAGGGCTGATGCGAGGTGCTCGAGCTGACGCCAGCGGTCAGAGCTTTGGGGATTGGGGGGCAACTTCGTACTGCCAACAATTTCGGAATGGTTGGCCCCGCCTCAAGGCGGGGCCTGTTCGGGATCAGTGCCGGTCCGGACGGACCATATCAGCTGCCCTAGAAACGGCGTGCTGAGTAACGACGCTCCAATCTGATCTTATCCCACATCCACGTAGATCACGCCATCCTCGATTTTCGTGGCATACGTCTTGAGGTTGATACACGCAGGCGGGTTAAGTGCTTCGCCCGTCCTGAAATCAAAGCTGCCTGCATGGCGTGGACATTCTATAGTATGATTCATGACGAAGCCGTCGGACATGCGCGCATGCTCATGTGTGCAGGTGTCATCCGTCGCATAACACCGATCCTCAGCAGTTCGGAAAATGGCAAAACTTTTTGTACCGTAGTCCCACCGCTTAACATCGTTCTTTGGAACATCCGTCACGCTCAATGCTTTGATCCAATTTGAATTATTGGACACTATCTAGATCCTTTCACGTTCTGCAGGATGAATGACAACGCTGGCGCGGCGCCATTTACTGAAGTTCGGCTCAAAATACCACCACGCCGCGGATGCTCGCGCCCTTGTGCATCAGGTCGAAGCCCTTGTTGATGTCTTCGAGCGGCATCGTGTGAGTGATCATTGGGTCGATCTGGATCTTGCCTTGCATGTACCAGTCGACGATTTTCGGCACGTCGGTGCGGCCACGCGCGCCGCCGAAGGCTGTGCCCATCCAGTTGCGGCCGGTGACCAGCTGAAACGGGCGCGTCGAAATTTCCTGGCCGGCGCCTGCAACGCCGATGATGACCGACTTGCCCCAGCCGCGATGCGAGGATTCAAGCGCCTGACGCATGACCTTCGTGTTGCCGGTGCAGTCGAACGTGTAATCGGCGCCACCGATTAAGTCGCCGTTCCGCTTCGTCAGATTGACGAGGTAGGATACGATGTCCTCACCGAATTCCTTCGGATTGACGAAGTGCGTCATGCCGAACTTTTCACCCCATTCCTTGCGGTTGGGATTGATATCGACGCCGATGATCATGTCGGCGCCGGCAAGGCGAAGTCCCTGCAGCACGTTAAGACCAATACCACCGAGACCGAAAACGATCGCGGTGGAACCGATCTCTACCTTGGCGGTGTTGATGACGGCACCAATGCCCGTGGTGACGCCGCAGCCGATATAGCAGATCTTGTCGAAGGGTGCGTCCGGACTGACCTTGGCGAGGGCGATCTCCGGCAGAACGGTGAAGTTCGAGAAGGTCGAGCAGCCCATATAATGGTGGATCATGTCCTTGCCAATCGAGAAGCGCGAGGTGCCATCCGGCATCACGCCCTGGCCCTGAGTGGCGCGGATCGACGTACAGAGGTTGGTTTTGCGGCTCAGGCAGGAATAGCACTCACGGCACTCAGGCGTGTAGAGCGGAATGACGTGATCGCCCTTGTTCACGGAGGTGACGCCGGGGCCAACGTCGATTACGATGCCGGCGCCCTCATGGCCGAGGATAGTCGGGAAGAGCCCTTCCGGGTCTGCACCTGAGAGCGTGAAGTCGTCGGTGTGGCAGATGCCGGTAGCCTTGACCTCGACCAGCACCTCGCCGGCGCTTGGGCCTTCGAGGTCGACCTCCATGATCTCCAGAGGCTTTCCGGCCGCGACAGCGACTGCAGCGCGGGTTTTCATGAAATTTCGCTCCGAACAGTTTGCAAATGCATAGGCGTGGATATCCAAATGCTATACGGGATCAGCAATTGCCTCCCACCTTTCCCGGACAAGTTTTCGCATCAAGAGAGCCTCAGCCCATCTATCGGTGCTATCGTTGCCATCCGCAGCGGTGATGGCATATGGCTTTGGTCCTAGTTCACAGACGAAGGCAAGAGTGCCGTCGGCAGGAGCCTTGCGCCTCCAGCTTCTAAAACCAAATTCCCACCATTCAAGAAACAGGTCCACCCACATGCGGTGATGCGGATACGATATCTCAATCTGGACCTGTTCCCGCGAAGCCACCCTGCCGTGAAATGCCCAGCAATTTTCAAGGATTCGGTGAATATAGCTGGTCTCCTCTGCGGGGACAGGAAAAGGAAATTCCCTGCCGACGAGGAAATGGGAAAGATCGCCGACAAGCCGAAGATCTGGCAGGCAGTCCAACAAATCCAAAACGAAATAGAGATCTGTGGTCATGCGGTTGCGGTGCGTTTCAAAATAAACAGGGAAGTCAACCTGTTCAGCTAGGCGGCACCATCCTTCCAAAAGCGGAATGCACTCCTGCAGCCTGCGTGGGCGTATGTCCGGCTGAATATTTAGATGATGAACGCCACAGTCGACAGCGTTTTCAAGAACCGGCTTGAGATCATCGATTGTCTTGGGAAAGCACTGCCCCTCCGCAACCATCCCAGCAGCTTTCAGGAGGGGGGAAAGCCGTCGCACCAGTTGCCGATCCGTCCACTCTTCGCTGACGCCGTCGAATTGTTCATTGACTATCATTTCGACGTTTTCTTCCATTGATCTTTCGAATCCATCGGTGTGCCGGCGCTCCATAGCCCACAAAGATTGAAGCACAAGAAGCTTTTGTACCATTCTCATTCTCCAACCAGCAGAACGCTAGCGAATACCCAAGTCGACGATGCGGTCTCTTATGCCGCAGCACTGCTTAACAGCGATCGCAGATCAACCGACGCGTCGCCGAGGTCCGTGGGACTTGGCCTAACGCTATCCCGCATCAACAGCTGGGCGACTTTCGCGCCGTGTCCGACTTGCCGTGATGAGCCGAAGCCGCTGAACCCGACGACTTCCCCATGTTTACCCAAGTGAAAAATCAAATGGGAATCGTCTTGGCAGAAACGATCGACATCATGATGTGACCTATCCGGATAACCAGCCACTTGAACCGACTTGTCATATTGATCTGACCACAACCAAGGTTCGGGAAAATATGCCTCGGACATCCCGAGCATGTTTCGCCCCGCCGTTGCTCCTTGGTCGTTCGCAGTTTTCCAGCATTCAAGGCGTGTCCGGCGTCCATCCTTCAATTCGAATGCGCACGCGTCGCCCGCCGCATATATGAAAGGATCGCTTGTCCTAAGATGACGATCTACAGCTATACCATTGTCGATAGCCAATCCGGCACTTTTCGCCAGCTCAACCCGGGGTGCCGCACCCACACAAACAAGTACGGTGGTGCTGCTAATGATAGTCCCATCGTCAAGCTCCACGCCGCGGATCTCGTCGTTACCCACGAATGAAACGATCCGTTTACTAAAGCAGAACTCGACCCCGGCCTGCTCGTGACAGGACTGAACGCGGTGCGCGAGTTCTTCGTGCAATGTTCGCATCATAATCCTGTGACCGACTTCAATAACGGTCACGGCACAGCCAAGTGCTCGAGCGCTTGCCGCAACTTCGAGCCCTATGAGCCCGCCGCCAACAATTGCCAATCGCGAACCCGGGGCAATCCGAATCCTTTCGCGAAGCTGAGCGGCGTCAGCGGCATCCCTGAGACTCAACACGCCGGGGAGATCAGAACCAGGAATTGAAAGCGGACGCGCTTCAGCCCCAGGCGCCAGGAGCAACCTTTCGTATGTAAGTGTCTGACCGTCTGACAGGATAATGTGGCGTTCGTTGCGGTCGATCGCTGCCACGCGAGCGTTTCGTCTAAACGTGATCTCCTGCTCCTCCATCTTGTCCGGCGTGAAAATTCGGTGATCTTCGATGGTCCTTTCGCCCCTCAGAATGCTCTTGGAGAGTGGCGGACGCTCATACGGCAGAACGTCCTGCTCTTCGAACAGCGTGATTGTGTGGCGCCATCCGCTTGCACGCAAGGCAAGTGCCGCGCTCACGCCTGCGTGTCCCGCCCCTATGATAACCATGCCGCGATCAGTCACGGGCTGCTCCATCTGTGTTTGAGCGACTGATGCGCCCTACTCATGCTGACCTAACAGAATAGATTGCACGATGTCAGGGTAGACTTGAGTGTTTTCCATCAAACCGCGGAAAGGCAAACGGGTCACTCCATAATCTGGGTTTCCTAGGCCGTTCCAATCCCCAAGCTATTCCCTTTCGGCCAGCAACTACGTCGTTTTAGAAATGTTTTCTTCCATGGTGACGAACCGACTTTTTCCGCCAACTGATGTGAACCACAGATCAAGACAGACCGCACCACCGCGGCAACGTCGTGTTCGGTGCCGCGATCAGGCGCCGACAACGCAGCCGTTGACCTTTGCGCTGTCGTTGGCTTTCGCGGTATTCCGGCCGATCCTTGGATCGGCTCGGGCTTAGGTGCGTCCGCACCATCCAAATGCGTCTAGTGGCTAGCAGCACATCATTGCCTGCGTTCGAAGCTCCCTGCTGTTGCCGACCGTCGTTCTGAGACTCACGATCCTCGTCTTCTTCGCTTCAGCCAGGTCTCCTGGCACCTTCTAAGGGCTCATCGTCGACCACACGTCGCCATAAGTGTTGAGCTGCACCGGCGTTTCCACCGAGTAGTGGTTCTGACGCACTTTTGCTGAAGTGGAATGGCTATGTCGCACCGATCGGTCGCGCCTGCAGCAGATCGAGTTTTGCGCGCCTGTACATCTGACGTTTGATGAGCTTCAGACGCGTGATCTGGTCTTCTGTCCGTTCGACGACACGCCGACGAACCACCCGCAATAGAGTGTAATATCACCGGCATCATAAGGCGATTAATCCGCCGCAGGTCTGTCGCCAAGCGCCAAACCAAGATGGTAGACGATCGTATCCAGCCGCTGGGTCCGACGGCTGTAACGAGCCAGGACACCGTCGTCGAATTTTTCGTAGAAGACGCGGCGACCGCAAAGGACAGCGTCGCACCAAAACCGACGCGCCACGACGGTCAATTCTACCTGTCGACCGCCAAGCGGCAAGTCTGCAGGCCGGCGCAGATATCGGCTTTGAACGCGTCGGCTCTCCGCAGTTCGGACTAGTCCCCGTGGGGCAGCGAGATCGCAAGAGGATATGAACGATTTCACTGACAATCTTGACTTAATCCACAGCAAAGCCATGCGGCGCGAGGCTCGCGCGTTGAAACCGATAGTGCATCCGCAGATCCTCCTAGAAATCACCGGAAATCTCATACGCAACAGCAGCAAAAAAGTCAGAGCCAGCTCTCAGTGGAAATCAACAGGCTTGGGGCGAGCGGGGTTCGGCATGACGCATTTCGTTAAACTGACGAGGCGTCGCATCCACCTCACGGTGGTTAGCTCGGATTGCTGCGCTGCTACTCGAGCACGCCTTTTTCTAGGGCTTGGGGTTCGGGGTTCAATCTTTCGGAGATCCAATAGTTCGCTCGGCGGATTTCGCGCCCGATTATCTCCACTTTGCCGAAGCCGGTGGCACCTATAAGTCGTCCCGCAACATCAAGATGGTAGAGAATGAACGCGCCACCGATATGGCGGGTCACCGCAGAGGAACCTAGATGCGGCAATCCAACGATCTGAATCGACCAATCATACTGGTCGGACCAGAAGAATGGGACCGAGTTGCCCGCCACCTCCTGCCCGAGAAGAGAGGCCGAGACAATCCGCGCATGACCTTCGGCATTCTGCCAAGCCTCTACTCTGATATGTCGCTCGAACAGGGGGTGCCAGAAAGAGGCGCAGTCGCCGCACGCATAAATGTCTGGATGCGACGTTCTAAGCCCCGAATCTGTGATGATTCCACCCTCGACGGTTAAGCCAGCCGACTTTGCCAAGCTGGTGTTCGCGCTGACGCCGGTGCCCACAACCGCCACATCGCAGGGGATGATCTCACCGGTGGAAAGATGTGCCGATTTCAATGTCCCAGAAGCATCGGCCACGAATTTTTCAATCATGCTGCCGAATCGGAAATTGACCCCGGCAGCATGATGATGCAACGCGACGGCGTCGCTCAGGCGTCTCGGGGCGATCCGTGCAAGCAGCCGGTCGGACGCCTCAACCACCAAAACACTCATTCCTCGCAGGCGCGCAGCAGCCGCAACCTCTAGACCGATGAAACCGCCTCCGACGACAATCAGTCGTCTGCCCTTGGAAAAATGTCTTCCAATCTTTTTCGCGTCATCGAACGTCCGGAGGCTGTGGACGCCATGATTGTGGCTGCCAGCCACGGAGAACTGGCGAACATACGAGCCAGTCGCGATGACCAGCTTGTCATATGAAATGGCCTGACCGGTGCTCGTTTGAACGGATTTGTTCCCGACGTCCAAAACGGCGGCTGACACATTAGCGACGAGATCGACACCTTGCCATGCAAGGTCATGTTCGCGCCATATAAGGCAGTCAGCCAGTTCGGAAGTGCCGAGGAGGACGCCTTTTGAAAGGGGAGGTCGATTATATGGCGGATGTGCCTCGCTGCCGATCAACGTAATCTCGAAGTCGCGACCGGCGTTCGATACGATCTGCGCGACACGTCCCCCCGCCTGTCCCCCGCCAATTATGACTAGCCTTGTCGTCATTTTAACTTGCGGGTTCGAACTCTGATGAGCAATTTCGATGTCTCTTTGGTTTCTTTCTATACGCCAGACCGAGTGGGTACTTCTACTGGTTTGTGGTCGAATGATATAGGTTCATATGATGAGGGTAAAACTGAAATTGATTTCAGAACTAGCGGGCGTTGGCCTTGCAACGGTAGATCGCGTACTGAATGAACGGGGGGGCGTCAAGCCCGAAACGGCCCGCAAAGTCCTCGATGCTGCTAGGCGACTCGGCTGGGGAAAATCGTTGCCGCTGCCTTATCGAAGCGGACTTCGATTTGAGATATTGCTAGGCCGACGTGAACTTCCCTACGTTGCGCAGATCAACGATGCCTTCGAGCGCTACCGACCCTTGATTGACCGCAGCGTTACGCTTCAGCGCACATTCGTTGACGATACCAAGCCTCACCGCGTTGCCGAAGCGATTCTTAAGGCGCGCTGCAATGCGTTGATTGTTTATGGACAGGAGCACGATGCCGTTCTCGACGCGGTCGGCTCCATCACGTCCGCGGGTGTGCCCGTTGTCACTATGCTTTCGGATTTGCCGACCACGCCTCGGTTGGCCTACGTCGGCATAGATCACTATAAAGCTGGTAGGGCCTCAGCCTTCTTTATGGCCAAGATGGCGCGTCGACCCGGTCCTGTCATCGGGCTGTATAGCAGCTTCCAGTATAGAGCACAGGCCGACAGGATCGCGGGCTTTCGCGACGGCCTTCGAGATTATTCGCCAGACAGGCACGCCACGGTACTGGTTGAAGGGCAAGATGACGAAACCCTCATACGAGATTTGCTTTCGCAGGCGCTTCGCAGCCATCCTAATGCCGCAGGTATTTACAATGCGGGCGCATTCAACAATGCCATAAAGCAGACCCTCCCTGCAGTCCACCCTTTAGATCGTTTGATTATCATTGCGCACGGCCTTACAGAAGACACGATGAGTATGTTGGAAGATGAGACTATTACAATAGTAATTGATCATAATATAGACCTGCAAGTTCGACAGGCGATTGAAGTTTTAAACTATCGGTTCGGTCTCTCCGATAAGATGTATGGCGCGACCTCTGTCCCTTTCACGCTGCACATGCGAGACAACGTATAGTACGTGGGCGAAAGGCGTGGCGGGCTTCCTCCTCGCCTTTGTTGCTATTGACGATGTGCGTTTTGTTCTTAGCTTTGCGTTGGCGAAGGCGATACTTCAAAATTCGCCAGGCACCGCTAACTCTCGTTGAGATTTGGCACATGCCTCACCGAGATCCAATTTCCTTATTTCCGGAACCAGAGCGAAGCCAAGACTATCGTATCGAGACATGTTAGCGACCGCTTTTCTAAGCGGTTAGGTACTGCTTCAGGTTGCAAGGAGGCATGCAGTGGTTGGAAAGGCAGCATGTCGGCGCCAATGCGGTACGGCTTCTCTGGTTGCTGCCGACTCCTATGGCTCCGACCTCTTGGCGGCATGGACTGAGAGCTGTGACGCCAAAACGAGTGAAAGATAGTCGAGCATCCGTTGAGGGTTTCGCATCAAAAGTGGCATGGCGCCGAGAAAATTTCGTTGGTAATTATGGGGAGGAGATTGATCGATACACCCCCGCAGGATGGCCTAAATGGTACACGAAACAGAACGCGTCGACACCGGTGGCTGGGCTCCTCCAGAGCTTATCGAGATCCCGCCGGTCTTTGTATGGCCACCTCGTCCTATAGACGTATTTAAGTTCGTCTTTGGTTGGAATGGGTATTTGTACCCTTACACCGTTTTGTATGCGGGCCTAGGTTTCTTAGCGTGGTGGTATCTGATACCAGACTTTGCTGAAATGAAGAATTTGCGCTTCGATTGGATCGCGAAGCTGTTTCTTGAGAACCTTGCAATCATCATTGTATGGACCAGCTTCTGGCATCTAAGGCTTTACGTTCAACGGGCGCAGGACACTGAATACAAGTTCAACAAGCGGTGGCCAAAGAACTCTGACTTGTTCCTTTTCGGCAATCAATTCTATGACAACGCCTTCCTGACGCTTGTCAGCGCGGTGCCGATATGGACGGCCTATCTGGTCCTTACGCTTTGGGCTATGGCGAATGGGTGGATTCCCTACGTCGACGCCCGCGAGCATCCGATCTACGTAGCGCTTTTCGTGTTGCTGTTGCCGCTATTCCGGGAAGTGCATTTTTATGCGATTCATCGCCTGGTCCACTGGCCGGTTCTCTATCGCTGGATCCACAGTGTTCATCATAAGAACTCAAACCCAACGCCCTGGTCTGGCTTGGCAATGCACCCGGCGGAGCATGTCCTCCTTTTCTCGTCTATCCTTCTCAATTGGATTATACCTTCGAACCCGTTCATGGTTGTAATGCATTTGCTTCGGATTTCTTTGAATTCGGTGGTCGACCACACCGGTTTTGGCAAAGTTGTCTTTGTGGATGGCAAGGCCCAAATCGATGGGGCGTCATATTCGCACTATCTCCATCACCGCTTCTTTGAGGTAAACTATAGTGATGGTGTTGTGCCGATCGACAGGTTATTTGGCACCTTTCATGATGGATCCCAGAAGGCCCATAACACAATGAACGAGCGGTTTAAGAAAAAGAACGCAAAAGAACCAAGCGCGCCTACTCCTTGAAACAGACTCAGTGGCTGTCTTTCTCCTAGTGAGAAAATGCGCTCTTAAAACTGATCATAAAATACGTTTTCTCCTCCTGCTGCCACGGAGCGCGAACTGCGTTTGACGTCAAATCAAAAAACCCGGCATGACTGTGCCGGGTTTTGAGCATTCCAATGGTTTTTAGGTCTTATCCTGTTATTCGGCGCTCCCACTGGAATGCACCCCCCAGACTGAGACAAAGAAAATCGCGGACAGTTTCCCCGCAGGGAGAGGAAACTGACGTATGGCCGGACGGCAAAGAGTTGGCGCATCGCTTACTGCACAGGTGCTGAAAGGCGTTAGTGGGCACGGCGGGTCGCCGTCATCGCGAAGGCGTGATCGAAGGACCGACGACTCGTCGGGCTGATTTCGGCGCGACTCGGCTCATGGTCGAACGGTAGCCGGCACTCGCCGCATAGGTCTCGCCCCGCAGGTCGAGAGCCACGAGCGAATGCGGCCAGATCAAGGCGTTCGGGATGATGAGAGACGTGCCTTTACCCGAGCGCGGCGGCCCTATGACGAAGCCGCCAACATCATCGCCGTCAATCCACAATTTCTTGCCGCCGATCAGCTTGCCCTGCGTCAAACGAAGCTTGCCGGAGCGCTGATCGCGGCCGGGCGAGGAAATTTCGGCAAGCCTGCCGCCGGCTCGACCGACGAAGACGCCCCCCACTTTCGTCAGGCCGGTCTTCGATACGTCGCTCATCGTCATGAAGCGAGAGTCATTGCGCTTTCTCGGGCGCATGAGAAACAGGCTGACCAGTGGCGCAAGAAACCCTAATGCTCCTGCTGCAACGGCGTATTGGACCCGGCCAAAATCCCTGGCCATCGTGTCCGCCCAAGCTTGTGTCGAAGTCTCGCGGGCCACGCGCCAATGCTCACCTCCAACCGCGCAGGCATGCCAAGGTAGCCTCTGCCTGGCTGCACCGCCTCAGATTTCTCTGGCCGAGAAGGACTTGGATGAAGCGGATGTCGGTGCCGTTGTCCAGAAGATGCATGGCGAAGCTATTTCGCAGTGTATCCACCGTCGCTTCTCAGCATGTTGAGTGCCACCGAGAGAAATTCACTGCACTACAAGGTCAGCTTTTCGCGCATGAACGTTATTGGCCTATCGGGGCGGTCCGGATTTCATGTAAGGGAAGGACCATCAACGCTGGATGGGGCGTAGACGGATGACGACGTCGACATGGGCGATTTCCATGCCTTCGGGCGGTTCCGGTAAATTGTCGATCTCAAGATTGCTCATCGCGATATCCAGAACTTCGTTGGGGCCTTCGACGAAGAAGTGGTTGTGGTCGGCCACGTTGGTGTCGAAGTAGGTTTTGGCGTTTTCCAGGGCGAGAACGCGGATCATACCCGCTCCCGTGAACTGGTGCAGCGTGTTGTAGACGGTGGCCAGCGATACGGGAACATTCGCGGCAGCAGCTTCCTCGTGGAGCTGTTCGACCGTCAGGTGGCGGTCACCCTTGGCGAATAGCAGATCGGCAAGGGCAACGCGTTGCCGCGTGGGCCGCAGCCCCGCCATCCTCAGTCTGGTCTCGATTGCCAAGTCCGCAACGACAGCCATAAAGGGAACTCCAATCCCCGATCAGGGGTATTTCTAATTGGGCGATCTGGCGCGGGCCCAGTTGATGCGTTTGTCATCTCGCCCAACCTGGAGTGTGGCATATACGAACGGTACGTGAAGATTTCTGGTCCTAACCCACGAATTGGCGGTAAAATCAAATTATTGATTTTACCGCACTTTTCTTCGATGAGTATCGGAGAAGCTCCCGAATCTACCCTTAAGGCTCCATCGTCGCTTGCCCAAGGCGCCCAACTGCGCCTGACCAGCTAGGCTCGCCCGACGATCGGGTTGATCGTGTCGTCGCAGAGCCTGTCGCCGACTTTCAGACTTTCGAAGTAAGACGTGGGCAGAATGTCTTGGAGCCCATTAAAGGTGGAGCCATCGGGCATGAAGCCCGCCGTCATCGCAATCCGGCGGCGGCGTGTCATGTTGGCCCCGGCACCATGAGCTGTAAGTCCGTTATGAAAGCTGCAATCGCCGGCGGGCATTGGCACCGCGACAGGGTCCGTCTCTGCCATCCCAGGGTAGATCTTGAAAAGTCCCGCAAGGTCTTTCCCGATGTCGGTGTTGTCGTAGTTGGCGAGCCTGTGGCTGCCCGGCACGAACGACAGGCAGCCGTTGAGGGGCGTCGCATCCTCGAGCGCGATCCAGATCGATATCGCGTCGCGCGAATAGAATGACCAGTAGGGATCGTCCAAGTGCCACGCGGTCGGGTTGCCGTATGGCTCTTTGATCAGCGCTTGGTCGAGCCAGATGCGCATCGCGGGCTGGCTGGCAAGGGCGCTGGCCATGTTGCCGATCTCGGGGCCGCGGATGTAACGGTGGATCGTCTGATTAAGTTTGGAGACGTTGATCCGCTGGGTAAAGACCTTATCGTAGTAGCGGTCGTCGCCGTCGAGCCGCTCGATACCGCCTGATGCGATCTTGCGGTCAGCCATGATCTCAACTGCCTCGAGGACGGCGGCTTTGAGTTCGGCCACCTCGGCCGGCGACAAGAGGCCTGGGATGTGCACGAACCCTCGTTCTTGGTATTCTCGGATCTGATCCTCAGTAACTTCACTTTTCATTAGCGCGTTCCTTCGTCTGCTAATCCAATCAACATTCCCAGCGTTGGTCATGGCGCCTGCACCGTGGCCCACTGCTCGCCTTGACCCGCTGTCACCGACTTAATTTTCTCCACGGTCAACTGGTCATGCGAATCCTGTTTATTTTTTGACGCCGACATCGCGACCAAGTCGATGAAGAAGCGTTGAAAGCCAAGCAGGACGGCTGCACCGCACGATGGACCCACCATAAGTTATCCTAAGAGGATGGACGCATCGGTCTGGGAAAATAGGTTACGGCTGACCCTTAGGCTCCGAGTGCTCGTGTGTTGTCGGGCTTTCTAAGCGTGTCATAGCGAGAAGCCGCTGCAGAAAGGCTTTCCGCTCCTTCGGCTTGAATTGAGGCAACCCTATTGCCTCGCTAAAGTACAGACCATCGACTGCGAGCCGGATGACCTGAGCGTAAAAATAATCGAGACCGTCTTTTTCCAGTCGATCAGACCATTTTGTATTCTCTGCCGAATACTCATTAAATAGCTCGATGTCGGAGGCGATGCCGGCGATCATCGCGGCGGCGATGTCATCAGCGCCTTCCGCTGGAAAACTCGTCGTTATATAGGCGCGAAGATATGAACCAGGCGTCGGATCAGCAGCGACCATCGCCATCGTCTTCTCCTCGAAGGATTCCAGCCCTGCAGCGATCATCGCTCGAATAAGATCGTCCTTCGAGGAAAAGTAGTGAAGCAAGCCGCCCTTACTGATGCCGGCCTCAGTCGCAACTTCTGCAAGTGTCATGCGGGCCGCCCCTCGCTCCATGACCACCTTTGTTGCGGCGTTGACGATCAGCGCTTTGATTTCTTCGCCGCTCTTGCGAAACTTCACAATCTTCTTTGGCTCATTCATAAATCGCCTCGACTTCCCTGTGCGCGTTTTTCAGCGCGAGATATGACAAAACCCTCCGAAAGAGAACCTCTTGAAAATATGCGACCGTTTGGACGGTTTTTTATAGACCGGCTGGACGGTTTGAGTTAGCTAACATGTCGGGAATTTAAAAGCAACGGAGGAATTTCCATGCACAGTCTTCGATCTCTTTCACTCGCGACAGCCTTCGTCGGACTCACACTCGCCCCTCAATCAGTGCTGTCCGCACAGCTTGGCGATACAAATGCGCCGATCCGCATTTCGCTGAACGAATGGACCGGCCAGAACATTACTGCCCACGTTGCAGGCCAGCTTCTCGAAAAGCTCGGATACAAGGTCCAATACCAGACTGCGGGTTCCTTCCCACAATGGATCGGGATGCAGGACGGCTCGATCGATCTCGTCCCTGAGCTTTGGACGAACAATCTTGGCGATATCTATCCCAAGATGCTGGCGGAAAAGAAGGTCGAAGTGGTTGGCGATCTGGGCCTCGATGGCCGGGACGGTTGGGCCTATACCGATGCTACACTCAAGGTATGCCCTGGCCTGCCGAGCTGGAAAGCCCTGATGGAACCAGATTGCGCCGCGGCACTTGCAACCGCCGAAACGCTTCCAAACGGCCGCCTTCTCGATTATCCCGCAGACTGGGGTACGGCGTCTGCAAACGAAATCGCCGATTTCAAGATCCCGCTCACTGCGGTGCCGGCTGGCTCCGAAGGGGCTCTCGTCGCTGAACTCCAGGCGGCGGTGGCCGCCAACAAGCCACTCCTGATGCGCTTCTGGGCACCGCATTGGATCCTCACGAAAGTCAAACTCAACTGGCTGGATATGCCACCTTGCGATCCAAAGGATGGCGCACGTTGCATGGCTCCCGCTCCGATCATCAAGGTGGTTCGCGCGGGATTCAGCGACAAATGGCCCGCGGCCTACGAGCTGACTAAGCTCTACCAACTGAGCGCCGACGACCAGGGGAAAATGACCTATGAGATCGATCAGGAGAAAAAGCCGATCGAGGACGTGGTCAAGGCATGGGTGGATGCGAACACCGCAACGTGGTCGCCTTGGATCGACGCCGCAAAGAAGTAAGCGGGTCGGGATCGAGGGAGAACAGCATGATATCTTCACATGCGAAGGCAGGTCCGGGCTCTGTAAAGCTCGCTTGTCGCGACCTCTGGAAAATCTACGGCGCGAGCCCGCCGGAAGCGGCTGAGATAGCCAGCGCTTCCAGCAATGACGGCAACAATTCGGTCACCGGTAAAATCGCGCCGGGTCATGTGGCCGCTGTCGCTGGTGCAACGCTTGACATCCATGAGGCGGAAATCTTTGTGTTGATGGGCCTGTCTGGATCGGGCAAGTCGACATTGCTGCGCTGCCTGACGCGGTTGATAGAACCGTCCTATGGAAGCGTCACCCTCGACGGAGAAGATCTCCTGGCGGCGGACCGCCGGCGAATGACAGATATTCGCCGGCAAGCCATGGGGATGGTTTTCCAGAACTTCGGCCTTCTCCCTCATCTCACCGTGCTCGACAACGTTGCCTTCCCGCTTCGTGTGCAGGGGATCGACCGTGCCAAGCGGGAGGCTCGAGCACGGGAGATGACGGAACTTGTCGGATTAAAGGGCCGTGAGGCCCAATACCCCCGCGAATTGTCTGGTGGGCAGCAGCAGCGCGTCGGTATTGCCCGATCATTGGCAGCCGAGCCGGAAATCTGGTTCCTTGACGAGCCCTTTTCGGCACTGGACCCGATGATCCGGCGGCAAATGCAGGATGAATTCATTCGCTTGCAAAAGATGCTACGCAAGACGATCGTCTTCGTGACGCATGACGTCCAAGAAGCCTTCCGTCTTGCGGACCGTATTGCGATCATGCGTGACGGCGCCATCGAGCAGATCGGAACACCGGTCGAAATCGCGCTGTCGCCTGCAAACAACTATATCGCCGAATTCCTCCGTGACGTCCCGCTCCTCAAGGTCATCCGCGCAGGCGACGTGATGACACCAGGGCAAGGTGGCGAACGTCCATCGCGCATTTTCTCGTCCGCGGCCACCTTGGAGGAGATCCTACCCGATCTGCTTGGTGGCCCGCAGTCCATCGGAATCGCTGGTCCCGACGACACAATTCTGGGAGAGATTTCCCCCTCGGGTATTACGCGCCTTCTGCGTGGCGAGCGAGCGACGACCGCATGAAGCGCTTCGAACTGATTTGTAAAGCGCCCACTCTGTTGCAAGCGGTGGGAATGCCGGTGCTTGTCTTGGTCTGCGTCGGCGCCGCAAAGTTATCGCCCACCATCGCCAGCTTTCCGCAGGCATGGACGATACCTGTTCCGACCCTTGTCAACAGTGCGCTCGGCTGGCTTTTTCCGACGATCCTGCCGATCACCTCCTTCGTCAGCCGCCTGGCGGCTACTCTGCTTGCTGCGCTTATCGGCACCTTGCAATTTCTGCCATGGCCTGTCGTTGGTGCGGCCATTTTGCTGATCAGCTTGAAGGCCGGTGGCTTGAGACTGATCGCCATCAGCGTCGGTGCCGTCGCATATATTGTCCTGACCGGCTTCTGGCAGCAAAGCATGGCGACGCTATCGCTGGTCATCCTGGCTGTGCCGCTTTCGGTGCTGATCGGATTCGTGCTCGGACTTGGAGGGTTCTTCATGCCGCGCATGCGCAATGCCCTCGAACTTGTCTTTGATTTCATGCAGACCTTTCCGGCCTTCGCCTATCTGCTGCCGTTGCTCCTACTCTTCGGGTTCGGTCCGATTGCGGGACTGGTCGCGACCGCAATCTACGCAATCCCGCCAATGGCCCGGTGTACACTGAGTGGACTGACAGAAGTGCCTTCTGAACGTCGTGAAGTCGCGGAAATGAATGGATGCACATCGTGGCAGCGGCTCGTCTGGGTCGAACTTCCTTCCGCACGGCCAATGTTGGCGCTCGGCTTCAATCAAACCACGATGGCCGCTCTCAGCATGGTTATCACCGCTTCGATCATCGGTGGCTTCGATGATGTCGGCTGGGCAGTTTTGAGTGGACTGCGTTCTGCAGATCTAGGAAAGAGCCTGATGGCCGGACTGGTCATCGTGATGATCTCGATCGTTGTCGATCGAATCACTGGCGGCCTCCTGGGGTCGGCTGAATCGCGGACTACGGGCAAGCCGATGGCCGGTTGGCCAGCGATCTTGCTCGCGTCGGCAGCTGTTGTAGCCCTTGGCGCCGTGACACGTTACGCCCTTCCCTCTCTCGTGGCAGGATGGAACGAAAGTCGAGGCGTTGTCGATTTCCAGATTCTCAATCAGGGTCTTCTGGCGTTCGTCGCGCGATACAGCGATGTGCTCGACGCAATCAAGAATGCAGTACTCTATTATTTCGTGCTGCCGCTGCGCGTTGGATTGTCCGGTGCGGTTCTGCCGCTGACCTGGGGCTTTTCGATGACCCCGGGTGTCACCGCCGTATATGGTGCACTGGCGGCGATCCTGTCTGCCCGGCAGATGCTGAAAGGCCGCCCAGCGGCTGCAGGTGCAACGATTTGCCTGGCAATGTTGCTCTACACCGGTCTTGTTGCCTTCCCGTGGCCGGGGCTGTCGCGCTTGCAGCCTGGAGTGCATGGCGGGCTGCCGGAATGCGGCTGGCGCTGTTCACCGTGCTCAGTTTCGGCTTCGTGCTCATCACCGGCCTCTGGGTACCTTTCGTCAAGTCACTCTATCTGATCATTGTCGCTGTTGTGCTCTGCGCTTCCGTCGGCGGTCTGATCGGCATCATCGCTGCCCGCAACGATCGCTTCTCGGCCCTCATTCGACCGATCAACGATGCACTGCAGACAATGCCACAGTTCGTCTTTCTCATCCCGGCCCTGATGTTCTTCAAGGTCGGAGAATTCTCGGGCCTGATCGCGATTTCGCTCTACGCTGTTGTCCCCGCCATCCGCTACACCGAGGCTGGCCTGCGCAGTGTTTCGACGAACCTGCTTGAGACCGCCACCCAGATCGGCTGCACACCGCTTCAAAGCATGCTGCTGGTGCAGTTGCCGACGGCCCGGCCGGCCCTCTTGCTTGGCCTCAACCAGGTGGTTATGGCAGCAATCACTATGCTGCCTGTGGCCGCGACAGTCGGCACCGCTGAACTGGGTCAACAGATCTACATCGCGCTTGGCAAGGCTGACGCGGGCCTCGGCATAACCGCCGGCCTGGTCTTCTGCCTGCTCGCCATCAATCTCGATCGTATCCTGCGGGGCGTCGCCGAACGCCTGCGCGGCACGCATTAAAAAGAAAAGGAATACTTCATGCCCTTGTCCGAAGCCCAGCGACTTTCGACGCTAAGCCGTCCCGCCGGCAAGTGCCGTATCGTCATCGACACGGACACCTTCAACGAGATCGATGACCAGTTCGCGATCGTTCACGCTCTCCTGTCGCCCGAGCGGGTGAACGTCGAGGCAATCTACGCCGCACCCTTCGTCAATGAGACCAACGGCGATCCCGCCCGCGGCATGGAACTCAGCTATGACGAGATCCTTGCTCTGCTTTTCCGCTTGAACATTCCCCACAAAGGCCTCGTCCATCGTGGTGTGACGAGATATATCGGGCCGCAGAAGCAGCCGGTAGACGCGCCGGCGGTCGATGACCTAATCGCAAGGGCGATAAAGTCGTCCGCAGCAGACCCGCTCTACGTCATTGCCATCGCCGCGATCAGCAACGTTGCCTCGGCGATCTTGAAAGCCCCAGACATCGCCGACAAAATCGTCGTCGTCTGGTTGGGCGGCCATGCCATAGATTGGAGCCATCAGAACGAATTCAATCTCGCACAGGATGTCGGCGGCGTCCAAGTGCTGTTCGACTCCGGCGTTCCCCTCGTTCTCATTCCCTGCGAAGGGGTTACCACCATTCTTCACAGCACTGTCCCGGAAATCGAGCGCTATGTAGAGCCACATGGTGAGATCGGCGCCTTCCTCGCCATGCGCTTTAAAGGCTACTGCGATGATCATGTCGGCTGGGCCAAGGAAATCTGGGATATGGCGGCGACTGCATGGGCGCTGAGCTTCGACTGGGCGCCAAGCGTTCTCATGCCTACCCCGATTTTGACCGACGATATGCACTACAGCACCAACCGCGCGCGACACATGATGCGCTACGTCTATGCCGTGGACCGCAACGCCATCATGAAAGACTTTATTGGCAAGCTCGCCGGCACGAATCGGAAGCTAATGGCAAGCTACGAGGTCGAGCAGCAAAGCGCTTGAAATCATCAGTCAGGCAGTGAATTAGAAGTCACTCCAAGATTCACAGGCTTGGCGGGGAACTAAATTCAAGCAGCCCTCGCCTCTCTTTTTGACAGGATAGGCACGATGAGCTGGCAACGGCTGAAAATCGTTATCAAAGATGAAATATAACTGCATAGGCCGTTCGGGCCTGATGCTGCCTACCGTCTCCCTCAGCCTTTAGCATACTTTTTGGGCGGCGATACCGCATGAGCGCAAGGTCGACATGTGCCGCTCTCGATCTCGGTATGCCCCATTTCGATTTCGCCACACCGGCCTTCCGGGAGTGACATTCTGGCAATCGTTGCACATCTTCGTCTGAGGCGTGAGGCGAAAACGGCGCGTGTGAGAGAGCTGCTCGAGCAGATCGCACGGCTTATCGATCGGTATCCCGCCGAGCTTTCGGGCGGGCAGAAGCAGCGCGTGGCGATTGCCAGGGCGCTGGCCGCCAAGCCGGAGCTCATCCTCTGCGACGAGCCGACCTCGGCGCTCGATCCGCTCGTCGCCGAAGGCATCCTCAAGCTGTTGAAGCGGTTGAAGGAAGAGCAGCAGCTCTCGCGTAGCCAGGCCGGCACCGTTGAAATCGACGCAGGCGATGGAGCATCGCCAAGCGTGATCTAGTGGCGGGGAGAGACTCTCGGCAGCAGAATCATCGGAAGCACGATGAAACATGACGGCGCTTTTGGGAACAGAAATGGATCAAAAGCGCTGCGGTCGTCGAGCGCTAACAACGAATGATAATCTTGCATTATGGTTTGTGTTTCGGATGAGTGTCGCTCGCGAAATGCCTCAGCCACGGCTGCTGCCATAAGGCCGGCAATCGTCTTGCCTGGCCCCTCGTGCTATCGGCTGGCCACCAGCCTTGTTCCCGACCAAGATGGAACGATTGTACGTTCCTCCATCTCAAGGCATCGTCTAGCGTATTTTCGGCCTTCTCGCAACCGTTCGCCCTTTCATCGTTCGCGGCGGTCGCTCCCCTCCCTCCCTTGCGCCGAGGGTGCTGTTACGCGCACATCTCCCACCGATGCTCTCAAGCCCGCGGGCGCAAGTCTGTCACCGGCCGGTAGCGCCTCGTGTTGCCGGCGCCAGGCGTTTGATCCGCTGCCGCCAGATCCCCAAGTTGTCGGCCTCAGGCCTCGGGATCGGCAAGGGACAAAAGTCTGTGTCGACCATTGAGTGCCGCCTGGTGCGTCCCTGACCTGGAACTATACGCAATGCGGTCAACCGCAGACCGGAAGGACCGGCATATCGCCACCGTGCTCACCGGTATCCGCAACAAACACGCCTCCCCTGCCCGTCAAAAGGAAGCCATCCTGCGCGAGGATCTTGTCACCATGCTGGAAACGCTCGACCGCGGCACGCTGCGCGGTCTTCGTGACCGCGCCATGCTGCTTTGGACTTCGCCGGCGGCCAACGATGCGCTGGTCTTTCACCAGGCCGGCCTGCTGGGGGCGACGGTCCTGATCGGCAACGTTCGGGATTTCGATTACCTTAACCAGCTTGTTCCCTCGGTACGTGCGATCTCGTGCCACCTCTTGATCGTCGATCCGCTCGGCTCCCACCGCTTTGCCTTGCCCGGTGCTCGGTTTGATCGCGCGCAACATCAAGGTCTCCCCCGCAGGTCCTTGAGTCGCGACAAGCAACACTGCCCGCGCATCTCGAAAAGCTGGCCGACGGACTGGCGACCGGGATGCGCGGCGGTCTCTCGGAGGGAGAGCGGAGATGAAATTTTCCGGGCACTCGCTTCGCGCCGGCCCCTTCTTCCGCCGCGTCCTCGCCTCCTCGACCGAGGTCGACGAGCGTTACGTGCAAAAACAGCTCGGTCATGCCAGTGCGGAAATGACCGCAAATACCAGCATCGGCGCGATCGCTTCCGCGTCAATCTCACCAAGGCTTCTGGGCTATAGGCGCTAAGAGGCTCCCCTACCCGACCTTCAGTGAGATGCAGGTGGTAATAGGAAGGAATTTCCTCGGTGGATTTGTCGGTCGACAGGGCCCGCAAGACTGCTTCGGGCCCTTTCTCCATCTTCCGGAGCAAGGTGACTCGCCCTCGTGGCCCCGCCCGCGAGGGGAACGGTCCTGGGTCTGGCGCACGAGATCCGTCAAATATGACGGGTTCACTATCTTTGCTGTTGGGTGAGTCTGGCCCTAAGTAGCGGATTAAGTGGGACAATCTGCCCGTCGCGGGCATAATCCTGAATTATCGAGGAGTCGCGTTTAAGTATCTGTTAACCTTAAAGAGCTGGACGAACGCGAAGAATCGTGGCCTACCTTTGTCGGGCAAAGGGCGATAAACCGCCAAAAGGCCGACAATAAGGGTTTGCTACGACAATGGCTGTACAGGCTGCGACCGCTGCACCCCAGGAAGATCCGGCGGACAAGATTGTCCGGCATGCGGGGATGCTCTCTAGCCATCTACAGGCCAGACGCCACCAGATGTATCCGCCTCACGCTCAGAAGAGCCTCAGGTACTTCATGACTCATGAGGTTTCACGACTCACTTCAATACCTGAATCTACCCTCAAGTTGATGTCGAATGAAGGCAAAGGCCCGATGCCGGCTCGACTTGAGAACAATCATCGCGCCTACACGCTCGCTCAGATCAATGAACTTCGCGAATTGTTCGCGGTGCAACGCCCGACCGAAGCTTTGCGTTTCTTGCCACATCGGCGTGATGGCGAGCATCTTCAGATTTTAGCCGTCGCTAATTTTAAGGGCGGGAGCGCCAAGACAACGACGAGCGCGCATCTCGCACACTACCTCGCCCTCCACGGCTACAGGGTCCTGGCGATTGACCTCGACCCTCAAGCGTCGCTGTCGGCCATGTTCGGCGCGCAGCCGGAGATGGATGTACAGCACAATGAGACCATCTATGCCGCGTTGCGCTACGATGACGAGCGGCGTCCGATCCGGGAGATAATCCGAAAAACCTATTTTACCGGAATCGACCTGATCCCGGGAAACATTGAGGTCATGGAGTACGAGCATGAGACTCCCCGGTTCTTATCAAAACGGCAAGGCAGGTCCGACAGCATCTTCTTCGAACGGCTTCGGCTCGCGCTGCGAGAGGTCGAAGATGAATATGACGTCGTCATTCTGGACACCCCCCCTTCCCTCGGCTTTTTGACGCTCGGTGCAATTTATGCAGCGACCGGTCTCTTGGTGACGGTCCATCCAGCGATGCTCGATGTGATGTCCATGAGCCAGTTCCTGTTGATGATGGGCGATTTGATATCGGTTATTCGCGACGCAGGAGCAACGATGAAACAGGACTTTCTTCGATATGTCGTAACGCGGCATGATCCGATGGATCATTCCCAAGTTCACGTCGTAACGATGCTCCGACATCTCTTCACTGAGGATGTCCTTACGTCGACCGCGGTAGAAAGTGCCGCCATCGAGACTGCGGGTCTCGCTAAACGGACCCTGTACGAGCTTGAATCCGGGAATATCTCTGCAGCGACCGCTAAGCGTGCGAGAGAGTCGATCGACGCAGTCAACGATCAGATACTCGGCTTGATTAGCCAGAGCTGGGACGAACATGATGAGCAAGCGCCCCTCTGGGAGGTCGATTCTGGCGAACTTTAGTTCCTTTTCCGAACCGGACGCGGAAGTTGGTGAGTCGGCCTCCTTAGAGAGCGCGAAGCCTCCGATTCACGCGCAACCCCTGCCTCGCGTGGGTGCAGGCGTGATCGGGGCGACTCATCGATCTCTTTCCGAACTCAGGGAAGAGCGTGACCGGCTTCAGGCGCTGGTTGACGCCGGCGGCGGAGCCGAGCTGGATCCAAAGTTGATCGATCCCTCTCCGTTCCCTGATCGATTGCCGGATGACAGTGATGTCGAGTTCGAGGCACTGAAGAAGCTGATATCGGAGGAAGGTCAAAAGGTTCCCATTCAGGTTCGCCGGCATCCGACCACGGAAGGTCGATACCAGGTCATCTATGGACATCGCCGTTGGCGCGCCGCGGTCGACCTTGGCATCAGCGTCAAGGCGACGGTGGTTGCATTGTCAGACAGCGAGCTTGTCGTTGCACAGGGTATCGAAAATGCGGCCCGCCAGGACCTGAGCTGGATAGAGCGCGCGCTTTTTGCCTGGCGAATGGATGAGGCGGGCATAAAGTCACGAGATATTCGCGCTGCGTTGTCCATCGACGACCCAGAGTTGGCGCGCCTCCGCGCGGTGTCTAGAGTGCTTCCACTCGACGTGATTGAGGCAATTGGGCGTGCTCCCAAGGTTGGTCGACCTCGATGGCTCGCACTGGCGACGACAGTTGGCGCAGACAGCTCTGCGCTAGGTCGGGTGCGAAAAACCTTGTCAGCTGACAAGGTTTTGAGGCTCCCCTCGGATGAGAGATTCAGACATGCGCTGGATGCAGTCAAGGTGCCGGCACAGCGCTCGCACAGTGAAATCGAGCTCAGGAGCCCGAACGGCAAAGCCGTTGGAAGGGCAACCTTCTCAGGTGCCGATGTCAAGCTTTCAGTAGGCGGCGAGCACGCTGCAGCATTCAATGCCTTCCTCGAAGCAGAGCTGCCCGCACTGATGGAGCGGTTCTTTTCGCAGGAGGAGCGAGCGTGAATTCAGTGTTGGGCTCAAACCTTGTCATCTGACAAGGGTGAGCGAAGCGCTGGAAGGGGTGGAGGCCTCGGCCAAAGCCAGACGAACTTGGTGCAACAAACACAGAGGTAGCAAACGGTAAAAAGAAAGGCCCCCGAAACAGCGTCTCGGAAGCCCCTCTCGTTCGTTTGGCGACAATGAGAATCTCACTTCCGCGAATCACAGTCAAGGGTCTCCTTGCGGAGATTGGACGCCATTTTGGTGAGCACTTTCGCTTTGCCTAAAAGCTGAAGGGCAGAACCATGACTCAACGACTAGCAACGACGCCCTTTGGGCGGCGGCCGATGACGCTTGGCATGATCTCAAGCCAAGTCACCGCAAGGGCAGTGCCGAAGGACGCGACCGTCCACAAATGGCATGTGTTCCAAGATATCAAGGACGCCAGGATCGCTCTGGGCGCCACTGATCGCGCTTTGGCCATTCTCGACGCGCTGTTGTCGTTCCATCCGGACACAGCGCTTTCGGGCGACAGCGAGCTGATCGTCTGGCCATCCAACGATCAGCTGATCCGCCGCGCCAACGGTATGCCTCCAACGACGTTACGGCGGCACTTGGCCGTCTTGGTCGAGTGCGGATTGATCATCCGTAGGGACAGTCCGAACGGCAAGCGCTTCGCCCGGAAAGGGCAGGGGGGCGAGATCGAGCAAGCCTATGGCTTCGACATCTCGCCGATCATCGCGCGCGCTGAGGAGTTCAAGGATCTTGCGGAAGCGGTCAGATCTGAGAAGAAGGCCTTTCGTCTCGTTAAGGAGCGGCTAACCATATGCCGCCGTGACATCGCCAAGATGATCAACGCCGGGATTGAGGAAGGCGTGCCGGCGAACTGGGGCAGGGTCCAACACGCCTACCAGGCGATTGTCGGTCAAATACCACGCACCGCACCTAGACAGACCCTCGAGGCGATTGCCGAGGAGCTTGAAGGCCTTTGGGCGGAAGTGCGTGAAGCATTGGAATCATTTGTAAAAACACAGAAAGTGGACGCCATTGAGTCCGGAAATGGACGACACATACAGAATTCAAAACCAGACTCTAAATTTGAATCTGAAAGCGGCTTACGAGACGAAGAAGAAGCGGGCGGCAACGTTGCGGACACAGACAACGTACGGAGCCTGCCGAAACGCGAGCTGCCGCTAGGAATCGTGCTGGATGCTTGCCCGGACACGCTTTGGTTGGTGAAGGGTGGCGGCGGAATCCGCAACTGGCGTGAATTTCTGGCGGCCGCGGAGGTTGCCCGACCGACAATGGGCATTAGCCCGAGCGCCTGGGAGGAAGCGCGAACGGCAATGGGCGAGCAGCAGGCGGCGATTACCATTGCGGCGATTTACCAGCGGCAGGACCAGATCAACAGCGCTGGCGGCTATTTGCGCAGCCTGACGGACCGAGCAAAGGCCGGAAAGTTCTCGGTCTGGCCGATGGTGATGGCCTTGCTGCGCGCAAAACTGGAAGCGTCGAAAGCTGCCGGAAACGGTGCTGAAACTGCTGCCGTCGATTTGGAGACGGCGGGCAAGGTTGTGCGCACCGAATCGCGGCTGGAAATCAGCGATGCCTTGCGCCGCAGCCTCAACAAGCCGGGGCGCGGATCATGACCAGTCCGGTGGTTTTCGATCCGCACTGTGGGACATCGACCGTGGCTGCAGCGCTTGTTAGGAAAAGCGTCTTATGAGAGCATCGAAGATATGAAAAACGAACACGACCGGAAACCGACGCCCGATGAAACCGCTGGAATGGTGTGGTGGAACTCACTTGCCGAATCCGATCGTGCGGCGTGGTTGGCGCGGGCTGACAGCGCGATTCCAGCTGATGCCTGGGCGGCGTACAAGCGGCTCGGGGATGTTGAGCGTCAGCCACGGAGCGTAAACTGAGGGCTGTTCTGAAGCGCGATGACGTCCCTGTATCTCGGTCAGCTAGCGGGTAGTTCGGCGACGAGACCAAGCCGGCGGGCTCGATCGAGCAGGTTCTTGACTGATGAGGCCGACCATTTTGCGCTCCCTCGTGGAGTTCGCTCGTGCAGGCGCTCGAGCTGGTCAGCGATGTCGCGTAGCGATAGGTCTGGGTTGGACTGCGAAATACCCGCCACGAGGGTCATCAGGCGATCTTCGGGAGACCGAGGAGACGCCCGCTTTAGCAGCAAGGAATCGGCCAGATGCTCGGTGACGAGCCACCTCACTGCCCGCCGCAGTCGTTCAGGCGTCCAGTCGAGGCCACGCTGCTTCAGGACCCGAGCGATGTCGTCCCAGTTGTGGTCCGGTCGCATCCGGCGGACCGTCGGAAGCCACTGGTTCATCGTTGATTGTAGCCGTCGGCCATAGGCTGCCTTTTGCACCGCAGTCATCTTCGCCAAGACTTCCGGCTTGCGCTCCCGGATAGCAGGATTGCCGGGCAGCCGCCCCTTCGCTCGTGCGGCGATGATGCCGGCCTTGGTCCGCTCCGAAATCAGCGCACGCTCGAGCTGGGCAACGGCGCCGAGGACCTGCAGCGAAAACATGCCCTGTGGCGTCGACGTGTCAATCGGATCTCGCAGAGATCGGAAATGCGCGCCCTTTTCAGTCAGATCCTCGATCACCTGAAGGAGATGGCTGACCGAGCGCGCAAGGCGATCGAGACGCACAACGACCAGGACATCGCCGGCGCCGATATCGCTGATCAACCGCAGTAAGGCAGGGCGAGCTCTCGACGCACCAGATCCATGTTCCTGAACGACGACGTCGCACCCGGCCGCCCGCAGCTCCATTTCCTGCGCTTCCGTTGCTTGTTCGTCCGTCGAGACGCGCGCGTAGCCGATTTGCCGGCCATGGGGTCGACCGGAGCGTCGCTCTTGCGCTTCACGGGCCATTTGCGGCGTCTCTCAGCATCGGAAAGGCCTTTTGTACAAACACAGAAGATATCAGCAAACCATCGTTTGTAAACGTCTCTAGTTGCTCTTTACATCGCTCCTACCGCCTCGATGAGCCGGCAAATCAACGTTTTTCGGCCTCCTGAGCGTCCCAGGGCGTCGTGCTGTACAGTCCCGATATGGGGTCATTATCGATGGTGAGAAAGCCGCCAGAGAAAATCCCCTACAAGTCAACTTAACTGCCGGATAGCTTGACTAACGCGAATCAGCCATCATGAAAACAATGGCTTACACGCTCGACAAACTGCCCCTGGAAACCCTAATCGGACTGGTTGCCCGCGCCACCGAGGTTTTGGCCCGCCTTGACGAGCGGCTGGCTCGTTCCCCCGTCCGCGACGGTTTTGTCGAGCGCCAGCACTTCGCCGACGCGGCCGCCGCGCTGTGGCTCGAAGGCGAGCTCGTCCATCTCGAAGACCTCGTCCTGCACGACGCCCACATGGACATCCGCACTCCGACCCACGAGCTCACCCGGGCGCATGCCGTTTTGCGCGTCCGCCGGCGAATTTTGTCGCAGAAGCCGGACTGGGCGCTTAGCCGGGAAGGATTACGTGAGTTGACTGGTCGCGGGCACACGGCATCGGCGGCGGTTGGTGTCGGCCAGGAAGGGCAGGGGGCTGGAACCAGCGTAGTTGAAGCCGATGTTCGGGACGATGTTGAGGACGATCTTCTGGCTGAGGAGTTTGCCGAGATCGATGCTGTCTTGGCGCGCTCATCAAAGATCCTCAACGGCGCCGACGTGCCGGCAAGGACGCTGCGTTCGGACGAACGGCCGGACTTGATCTACGATCTCGACTGGAATGAAGAGGAACGGCTGGCCGAATGGCAGGCCGTCCTCGCGGAAACGCGGGAGTTGCCGGCGGTGTTGCGCGCGGCGATCCTGCTCGAAGCCTGGTCCGACATCGCGGTGCTGCAGCATGCCGCCTGGCTCGGATCGCTGCTCGTTGCCGCGCTGCTGCGGCAGGATGGTCTCGCCACCAACCATCTCGCCAGCCTGCATCTCGGCGCCAAAAACATTCCGCGCGAGCGGAGACGGGCGCGCAATCAGCCCGATCGGTTGTTGGCTTGTGTTGACGCCATCCATGACGCTGCGCTCGCCGGGCTAAAGGAGCACGACCGCCTTGTGATGGCGAAAGGCCAGATGGAGCGGCGCCTACGCGACCGCCGTGCCAGCTCAAAACTGCCTGACCTGGTCGAGCTGGTGCTCTCGCGGCCGATCGTCTCGACCGGCATGATTCAGGATGGGCTAAAAGTCTCGAAGCAGGGGGCGCTCAATCTGGTCGGCGAGCTCCGCCTGCGCGAGATGACGGGCAGGGGAAGGTTTCGTGCGTGGGGGATCGTATGATGATGGCTTTTTGAATAATAGACGGGCTGACGCTGGCGGCTTATCAATAGTGTGGTCGTGGATTGCAATGCCGTAAACTAAAAACAAACCTGGTTAAAAGAATAGATCGGCTCCAAAAGCCAGCCAATACGGCGGACGCCATGCAGCTGCTTTTCGAGGCGACCAGAACTTCGATTCTCAGCACACCCCGGGAATCGAATGCTTGCGGCCTGCACCTCTGTCCGGATGGCTGACCAAGGACTCCCGGGGCCACCGGCCTGAACCGGGCATCCCGCCTGAGGGGCCGGATTCGGGTCTTTTCGGCTGATCTGTCAACAAAGGAGCGATTTGCAGGCCCATACAGCGCGTTCGTCGACGCCTTGCGATACCCTCAGGTCAGGGGGAACGAGGTCACCTGTGCATGTGGCGTACACCGTGCTAGTGCAGTCTTGGGACGGCACGGGGCTCACATGGACAAACAGACTAAGGGTGCATGGGTCATCCATCACGGCAGGAAGATTTCGGGCGACCAGCGTGGCGCGTCAGATTACAGCGCGATAGACCTTGCAGCGAAGGCGGCTTCGCTGCTGGTCAGGCTTGCGGAGAGCAAGCAAGCGGACCTGAACAAGAGCCAAGTGATAGCCGCTGCAAGGATCGGCGGCCTGAATCCTAAGACAGAGCTTCAGGCATGCCTCACCCAGCTTCAGGATCGGCGGGTCATCGACGTCGCCGCTGACGGTTCGGTTTCGGTCATTGGCGTGACCGGTCGCACCGCGCTTGGTCACGCCTCGGACCTTTTCGACGAGAACGAGCCCCAGCCCTTCGAGCTCGCCTCCATAGGCCTGGCGGAGCTGGCATCGTCCTCGCCCGTCGGCGTGAAGGCTGCGTCGGAGTACATCGGCGACACCTATAAGCTCACCAAGAACGATACCTCCGATTTCCTCGGCCAAGCTTATGGCATCGGGTTCGTTGACGCCGAGGGAGAAGGCGATGAACGCCTTCTGTTCAACGGCAACCTGTTCCGCCGGAACACAGCCGAAAAGACCAAGAAGGTGCTCGACTCGCTGACCCCGGCCGAACAGGCAAGCCTCCAGCAGTTCGAGCAGCTGCTCAAGGTGAAGGGCGCGGTCGTAGCCACTCACGCCAAGAAGATGCTTGGCGCCCCACTGCTCTCAAAGCTGCAGGCCGCTGCCGTCTTCGACATTAACGTCGTCTCCAACGAGGCCGGCGAACACGCTTTCATGACGTCGCCAGGCGCGTTCCACAAGTTTACCAGTCCGCTGATCGACGACGCGTTTGATCATGCCAAGGCGCTGGTTTCCGCTCTCAGCTACGGCATGTCGCAGAGCACGCCTGTCCGCGGCCGGATTTGGGGAGTTGAATTGATCCTTGCCAAGCTGCTCCGAGGCGAGGCCGTCGGCCCAGCTCCTGCCATCGGGAGCGACTACAGGGCGCTGGAGTTCGAGCGCGTCGTCCAGATAACGCGTACCGGAAACGGCTATTTCACGATGCGCCTCCTGAAGATGGAGGTCGGTCAGATCGCCTTGCAGGTTCTGAAGGGTGGCGATGCCGCCGCAGCGGCGCTGGAAGTGCTTCCGAGCGCTGGCATGAGCGGGTACACTCCTCCGGAAGCCGCTCGGACGGATTTCAGGACAAAGAAACAGGGCCCTCAAAGCAAGTCGCAGATGCGGACGCTGTTGAGCGCCGTACGCGGTGGAGGCAGCCTATGATGGCCACGGCAAGCGGTGCTAAGGGTCTGAAGACCGAAGAGCTGGTCAGAGCCTATTTCCTCCGTGCCGGGTTCTTCGTTATGCGCGGAATCAAGCTGCGGCATGATGGCGTCGAGCTGACCGACATCGACATGTGGGTATACGAGCGTTCAGCGACGCTGGCCCGGCGGCGCACTATCATCGACATCAAGGACAAAAGGACTCCGCAAGCAGCGGAACGGCTGTTCTTCGTCAAGGGAGTGGCAAGCGTCATCTCCGTCGAGGGCGCAGGCGTGGCCACGACCGACAACCGCCCGATGCTCCGGGAGCTGGCGCGGAAGCATGGAGTCCTGTGGATCGACGGGGCGGACCTCCAGCGCCTCAAGGACAGCGACGCGCTTTCCGGACTGAACCGCATGACCGAAGAGGAGTTCAACGGCGAGATCGCCGATATCGATAACGCGAGAAACGGTCGCGTCTTAAGGGACAAGATAGACGAGGTGAAATCCGCTGTCGCCGACAGGTTCGGGCCGTCATGCGCCAATACCGCGCTTGAAGGCTTCCAGCTGTTCGCCCGCGAGGCCGTGAACGCGCATCCTGCTTCCGCCGCCGCTCGGGGAGCCGGACGCCTCACCTATCTCGCCGCCGCCATCGCTGCCGCCGCCTTCGATTTCGCGTCTGCGGACACCGCCCTCAGACCCTCTGCCGAACGCGTTCGACACATGACTGACGCCATCCGTTTCGGGGCGAACACCGAGGGAGCACTCGCTAACCTGCGGTGGACCGAGGCTGCGATCAGGGAATACTTGCCGAACGGCGCAGGGCTGGCTCAGGTGGTCCGGGAGAAATTCACGGCGGAGCTGAATGCGGTTCCTGCCGAAGGACTGGCGGAAATCGTCATCAGGCTGAGCAATTCGGAGAAGCTGTTCAGCATCGCCAAGTCCCTTGAGAAGGCCGCCTACGCGTCACATCTCGTTTCCTTCGATCACCTCGATGCGGACACAAAGGGGTTTCTCGGTGCGTTGCTTGACTTCGCCGATATCAGCCGACCGAAATTCGCGGAAGGTTGGACAGGCCATCCGCAGGCTGACACTGGCGTTTCCGGCAGATTCATGGAAGTTAAGAACGACGGCCGAAAGATATCGAACAAGAGCGAGGAAGGCTCTGATAAGAGGAAACCCCCTCCGGCTCCGGCAAAGAATCAGCGCCGTCTGCTGTGACGGCCGGCCTCGTCGATCGTGCGGCCGTTTTCATTCAGTGGCCATGAAGGTCACACAGCCCATTTCCCCCTTCGGGATAGAATCGGAGCACAATGCTGATTCAGGAAGACGATTTCAGCCAAAAAGCTCCGAGAGAAACCGGATAGGAAAGTTCGTGGGGTCGGCCGGGGGGTGTTCGTGGGCTTGTTGATAGAGATGCCAAAGATACAACTCGATCAGGTTTTGCTGAAAACCTGGGGAGCGAAGTGGCTTGGTGCTGTTGCCTCGGAAGTTAACCCGAAGAACAAGGGGGCGGTCGCACCAGCTCCTAAAGCGAAGAAACCAAACCGTTTCGACAAGAAGCAAGGCATGGACTTCGGCCTGGTTTTTGATGTGGCTTTTGGCAACGCACTCGCGACTATGCTTGGAAATAAGGTTGCTAGTCCAATCAACAACTCGCTGCTCCCTCCTGCGCCCGATGTGGTCGAGGTCGGAAAGGCGCGAATCGTGGGTGGCATTCGTCCGCAGAATTACGACGCCGCTTATCGACCTGATGGTCCGCGACTGGTCTATGATAGCAAGACGCTGAACGACGCAGGGAGCATTCGAAAAAACTGGCAGAACATGATCAACGACCTCGCAACTGAGGCATCGACCGTCCATACTCGGTTCCCTTACTGCATTGTCGTCTTCGTTATCGCTTTGCCGCGGCCTGCTCTGCTTTGGCCTCAAGAGCAGGCGCTTATCCGAACGCTTGACCGGCTGGGATCACGTGAGGACGAACTCGATCAGCATCATTTGGCTGAAAGCATCTCGCTCGTCATCTGGAACCCTGAAGACGGTTCAATAGACATGAAGTCTCCCCCGCCAGACAGTCGGCTCCGCTTGGAGACGATGAATGATAGAATCTATCAAGCATACATAGACCGCTATCGAAACTTGCCGCCGCATGAGATCGAAGAGGCTGTTGATGTAGACTCGGAACCTGCGGCCGACGGATCTGGTATTGTTTAGGAAGTTCCTCCTACGCAGGGACAGGAACGGCGCGGACTACTGCCATGTCGGCATCTGACAGCGCGAAGAGGGCGGTGACGCGGGCTTCAATCTGTTCCCGGAAAGCGCCGGCGTTTCGCTCGTGAAGGTTGCGCTGGTGCGGTGTTCTTGCGGCCAGGGCTGCATCATTAGCGGCGATGATCTCCCCAACGAGCCTTTCGATCTCGGCCCGCTCATGGGCGGGCGGAACGGGCACCGGCAGGTGCTCGATGAACTGCTTGCCATGTGAGTAATAGCCGCCTCGGAAGGGGCTGGTGTTGGTGCGGATCATCGCCTCGCTCAGGGGATGATGCAGGATTGCCAGCAGATAGAAGTTGCTGACCCCGGAATCCGGGCGCGGCCTCACCATGTAATAGGGGCCGTTGCCGCCGCCGGTCATCATTACGTTGCTGTCGTCATAGGCGTAGCGGGCTTCGAGCGAGAGGATCGGCAGGATGATCTTCGGGCTGTCGAACTTGGTCAGGCTTTGCGAACGGCCGAACTGGTAGAATTGCCGCTCGGCGACCGCGCCGCCGACGATGTTGCGGCGCTCCAGCTCGGCGTGCCGCGCCGAGAGATAGGCCCAGCAGCCGGGGAAGCGCTGCGCCATGTTGGCCGGCTGGATCAGCCGTGCCTCGGTGCGCCTTGCGCCGGCGACCAGCTCGTAGGGGAAAATCATCCAGGCGTTCGCCGGCGCGCGGGTGTAGGGAAAGAGTTGCGCATCATGTAGACAGGGCCGCAGCACGCCGCGCTCGATCGGCCAGTACTGGCCATTCCAGTTCACGGAAACAGCCGCCGCCGTCTCGACCGCCGCCTTGAATATGTAGATCGGGTCGGCGCTCGTCTGCACGCCGACGAAAATCTCGGCGACCTGGCCCAGCTCATCGGGAAAGGCGGCCCGCACGCGGGCAAACAGGCTGCGGGTCTCGGTGTCGGCGAACTGCCAGGTCTCGGCCCCCAGCTCGATTGCCGGGATATCCATGCGCTGACCGGGAACGCCGTAGCGCCACGCCTCAAGGGTGTCGACACGCTCGACATTGACGGAATTGCGCCCGCCCCGGTCGAGGACCAACAGGCAGGTATAGTTGGCGGCCTGGCGTCCAAAGACTTGTTGGACGCCGAAATGCACGACTTCCTCCAGCAACCGTCCGGCTGTGATCAGCTCCCGGAGCGCACGACCGGCCTGGGTGGTCATAAACTTATGCGGGACGATCAGCCCAAGACGCCCATCGGCGCGAATCAAGGTCAGCCCGCGCTCGATGAATAGCGCGTATTTGTCGAAGTTGTCCTGCCGCGCCGTGGTGTAGGGCGACGCAGGGCTCTGATAGAAGGCTGCCTCTTCCGGCGAATAAGCCGTCATATTCTGAATGCGGATATAAGGCGGGTTGCCGACGATGACGTTGAAGCCGCCGCGTGCCATCTCAACAGGGAACTCGGCCGCCCATGTGAATGGGTTGACTTTATCCAGCAGCCGCGGCGGCAAGGGGCCGCGGGCGGCCGTCCATTCAGCTTGGCTTACCAGACTGTTGCCTGCCCGGATTGTGGCATCGAGTGCCGGTAGTGCAGGCGCGCGGCGGGTCGCCACATAGTCGCGCAACCCTGTGGCAGTCTCGTCCTCGATCAGTTTCAGCAACAAACTGAAGCGCGCCACTTCGATGGCGTTGGTGTCGATGTCGACGCCGCGAACATGGGCCAGCAGGATTCGGCGCTTTTCCTCGAAGGTCAGCCGCCATTGCCCGGCTACCACTTCATAGATGGTGCTCCCGACGTACCGCTGCCGGTCGTTGGCGAGATACCAGCTCAGATGGTGATCGAACAGGATCTCAAGAACCGCCAGTAGGAAAATGCCGGAGCCGCAGCAGATATCGGCGACCGTGAATTCCACCAGCGCCTCGGGGCTCTTGCCGGCGAGAGCCGGCCCCAGGGTGCGCGCAACGATGGCGTCCACGATGTAGCGCGGCGTCGGGACAACGCCACCGCTCTCGCGCACTTCTGGCTTACTGATGATCTCAACCGCGCCGCCAGCGGTGATGGTAATCACCTCGCCAAGGAATTGCTCGTAGATTTCGCCCAGCACCTCGGTCTCGACGACGGCGAAGGTGTAGGGGCTCTGCGGGTAGTAAAGCTCGGCAATGATGCCATGCAGGACCGCGTCGCTGATGCGGATTCCCAGCCGGGCGTCATCAAGCAATCTGAAGAGTCCAGAATCATAGAAATCATCGGCGCGCCGCAGCTCGGCCATGAGCGCGTCGAAGGTATTGGCTGCTGCGAGGCTTCGTAAGGTTTCGTAGCGCTCGATTTCCCGGTCCTCGCAGATGCGCAGAAACACAATGCGGGAGAGGAAGAGCTGAACCGCATAGGTCAGCTCAGCCGGGCTGAGGCCGGGCGTATGGGCATGGATGTCTACGGCAAGGCGCTCGCGCCATGACTTGACCTGCCGCAGGAAGAAATCATCAAACTGCTCGGCACCGTGCCGCGAGACATCGACGGCGAACCGACGGTCGAAATCGCCGGAGTAAACGGCCTGGCGGGACAGGAGGGGCCAAAGCTCGTCGAAGCGGGCCTCGAATTCGTCATATCGGATCAGCAGCAGCCGTGCGATCGGAGCTTCGTCGGTGAGGACAGGTTTCGGCACGCAATCATAAACGGCGAGCTGGTGAAAGTTGGTGAGGACGGCGATCGGCAGGCTTGCCGAAAAGCCGTAGCGGCGGGTCTGAAAAGCCGCGTCGCGGTTCCGGTCGATGCGGACGCTCGGCTTCTTCGCCTCAATGAAGAGCTTGCGCTGTCGCGCCAGGCGCAGCTCGTAGTCCGGCTTCTTGGAAAGCCTTTCCTCGTCCACCTCAACGGTGGCTTCTTCGATGACCTCACGGAGCCCGAGCGGCTGTCCTGTCGCATTGTGGACATCCCAGCCAAAGGCCTCCAGCAGCGGCGTGATGAAATCGGTGCGGGCCTGGGTTTCGTTATAGACGGCGCGAAGATAGTCCGCCTCGTGACGCTGGAAATTTCGGACCAGTTCGCCGACGCGAACGCGGGCGGCCGCCTTGAGCGGGTCGTCCGTCATGAGCCGCTGTCCTGTGCCGCCTTTCCCCGAGCGCCGCGCCGACGGCCCATGCGACGGTCGCGCATCTTGGTCCAGATATCCCGCAAAATGACGCAGTCGGCCGATGACAGACCCATGTGTCCCATCAGAACGATGCGGGCATTCTCTTCAAGCACGGTGTCCAACGCGCCGGCGCGAGTCAGGCGATCAGCTTCCGCAAGCGGCATGGCGCCGTTGAGCTTCGCCGGCATCATCAGGCGTTCGGCTTCGGTAGGCTCAAGCTCGAGGACGCCGCCGCCGTAGCTCCGGCCCTCGATCTCTGCGGAAGCCGCCGTTAGCCATGTGTAGGTATTGGCGATAACCCGCTCAGGTTTCCCCGATTTGCTAGTCAAACGATGGATCGTATCCGTCGAGGTTGCGCCCGAATTATTGAGGACGATGCGCGGGAAATCATAAATCTGCCGGAACATAAAGCCGTCTGGCGTCCAGACGGACGGCACGGTGAACCAGGGCCTCCGGATCGAGCACTTATAACCCTTGTGGTATTCTTTCTCTTCGCCATCGCGGATATAGCGCCGCAGTGCGGTGCTGAGCTTGCTGGCCTGAGCGGCGCTGATGTTCAACAGGTGAACGCGGTCGCCGGCTCGGGAAAGCGTCTTCCAGTCCGCTTTCCCGAGCCGGGTGCCTCTGAGCTGCACGGAACGCGACACAAGAGGCGTTGTGTATCCCTCAAGTCCGAGAGCTTCGACTTGCTCGCCAGACAGTACGAAAAACTCGTTCTTGCCGGTCACAACGCCAACATCGACGCTAGCGTGAGTCACCATGGCGGTCGTGTTCTCCGCCTGGCGCAGCTCGCGCATGAAGGCGATCTCGCGGGCGGTGAGGAAATATTTCAGCCACTTCTCATTGTCGTGCTGGATCGTTTTCGGCTGGGCGGCCTTGAGGAGCGCTGCAGGCTTCCGCTTCGTGATTTCGCCGACGGTCGTGGCTTCGGTCATCGCGACGCGGCAGGTATTCGTCTCCGATGCCTCGGCCAAAGCGCCATCGGCGAGCAACAGGACCACTTCCTGTTCGGCCTTCTCGAAAAACAGCTCGTTGCACGCAACGATATCGATCCGCGAAAAGCGGTCTGTCAGGAAAGAGCGCAACTGCGCGGCATAAGTGACCTGCAGCAGCTCTGCCGGCAGGACTAGGGCCATGCGTCCGCCGGGCCGCAAGCTGGCGGCCGAAGCGACGACGAAGGGCACCCATATGTTGGTCAGGCGATTAGGAGAGAGACCCTGCTCTCCCATCATCGCCATGGCGCGCGAGCGGTGCGGCTCGGGGAAGGACTGATATCGGATAAAGGGCGGGTTGCCAATCACGGCATCGAAATTTGGTTGAACGCTGCCCTGCCACCAGCCAAAGAAGTCCGACATTTTCACCACGTCGCCGGCGCGAAGGCCCAGTGCCGGACGGAGACGATCGGTGGCACGCTCGGCTTCTGCCGGGATAATCTCGATACCTGTCAGGCGATCCGCAATATCAGGGCCGCGCACGCCGAGCTGCGTGAAGCGCTCGGCGGCGGCTGCGAGGAACGCGCCATCGCCGCAACTCGGCTCCAGCACGTTGTCCGACGCCTCACGGATGGCCCATGCGCAAAGCCAGTGCGCGACTTCCGCCGACGTATAATAGCCGCCACGCAGCTTGTCCTGGTCGAGGTCCGTGAAGCGCCCCGCCGGCGATGCGCTCACCTTGGCCGGCGTCGCGCCGTTCGTTTTGCGGGACTGGCCCCGTTCGCTTGTCATTCTTTCCCCACGTGCAGAAGCGGCATTTCGTCTTTCAGCAACCGATCGATCGCCTCGCGGACGACCCAGGCAACAGACACCCGATTCTTCCGTGCGATTTCGGCGAGTTCCCGGTGCTGCTCCGCCGTCAAACTGACTGAGAGCCGATGCGAGGATTTTTCATCCTGATGGGCGGTGGTCGGCATGGCCTTCATTTTGTTAGGTCTTGTGCACCACATTACACCGTAATGGTGCATAAGCTAGTAAAAGGAAAAAGCATAGCGACATTCACACTGTTTTTTGCTCCTTGCCGCCTTCTTCGCCGCGTCGGAACGCGCATGAAACGGGCGAGCCCTTGGCCGACTCTGCCGGCACGCCTTGGCGCTGCGAATCATCTCGTTTGAGGCCGGATCCGGACTGGTGAGTTATTAGGGCTAGATGTAGTCCTTGTTCTCGACGGCGAGTCTGCTGCACATTGCCCACTCAAGATCCGGCCGCTCCCGTGCCGGGACATGTACCTGGCTTTCAGCTGGGTTCTCCTCATCCAGGCGGATTAGTCCGATGCCGTGAGCTAGCACGCCTCGTGTGGCAAAAGGAGAAGGGCGAGAGCCCATGGCCTGCAATGGAGCGTTCGGTCATTGCGATCGTGCAACCAAGCTGCCCGGTCGACCATCCGGACCGCGGCCTTCAACGCCAGCTCGCCTTGGAACCGGCCCTCCAGCAATTGGGTCAGTGCGCAGCGGAATTCGGCTGGACCGAGGACGAGATAGCCCAGGCGCTCCTCGAACTCGCCGGCGCGCGCCTCAAGGGACAGCTACCGAGCGGGGCGTGATTTGATCGGGATACAGGACCTGGATACGCAGCATCTGAAGTTCCTTCACTGCCAATCCCAGGCGACATATCGGCGGTCAGCCCGATCAGGCTGATGTGCCTCTCGTATTCTCGTCGGCCATGGTGTGCCCGGATGGAGTTCTTTGTGCGGACGCCACTATCGTGGCGGCATCGTCGGAACAGGAAGAACGGTTTTTTCGCCTAAACCTTGTTGAAGCCGGCATAAGTCAGCCGCAAGTGCTGCAGGCATGAATCCGCGAGGTTTCGCGGCGAGTGGCTTGGCTCCTTTGCAGGGCCCATTTCCCGCTCTTTCGGCTTAATTCCCTTGTTCCAGCCCGGACCTTGCCGATCAACCCGCTTCGGGGTCGGACTACGCAAGCGTGCCGTCGCTCAAGGCTTCGCCATCGCGATGATCGCGGTCCCGGCTGGACCCGACGGGCGCCTGTCGAGCGGGGAATGGTCCCCGCGAACACGGGAGCCAACACATGTCGCACGAACTCAGCCTCGCTCAGAGCCACGCCTGGAACCTCGCTCGCACCCTGATGACGCCGGTCATCCTCTTCAAGGTCAATGACAACGAGTACGGCGTTCTCCCTGCTGAAGACCTCGACGGCGACGAGGTCGAGGCGATCGCCGAATACTGCCCATACACGGGCGGACGGCCGGTTCATTGAACCGGCCCTCTATGCCACGGCGTGCCGCTTGCGAGCGGCAGGCCGCAAGGGAGGCTGCGCCGCGGCGGAAGCCGCGCCCTTGCCGCCTTTGCTCTTCGCGGCGGTCGCGGAGTGTTCCGCGAAATTGTATGGAGCAGACAGACTTGGAGAAAGGCCGGCAGGTAGGCTGCCGGGAGAGAAGAATGGAAAAGGCGGATATAGAAGAGCTGCGCGGCCGGGTCGGCTGTGCGGCGGTGCTGGAGACCGGCGGCTTTGCGGTCGACCTCAAGGAAAGCACCCGCAAAGCGGTCAAATACCGCCGTGGCGACGATATCATCATCGTCATCCATGACGGCAAGGGATGGTTCGACCCGTTGTCGGATGCAAAGGGCGATGTCTATTCGCTGGTCCAGCATCTGGACGGCGGCGATTTCATGGAAGCCTTCGTGCAGGTAGCGTCGCTTGTGGGATTCGTGCCGAGCGAGCCCGAATGGAAACGACGGTCCCGCGAGAGCGAACCCGACCAGTCCGTCCCGGCACGTTGGGCGGCACGACGAAAGCCGTGGCGCGGGTCGGCGACCTGGCGCTATCTGCGCGATGAGCGGCGCATTCCCGAACAGGTCATCCGCACAGCTATCGCCCAGAACGTTCTGAGGGAAGGCCCGCTCGGCAGCATGTGGGCCGCCCACAGAGACGTGGCCGGCATCGTCACCGGCTGGGAGGAGCGCGGCCCGCAATGGCGGGGTTTTGCGGCTGGAGGCGGCAAGATGTTGTTCCGGTTGGGGACGACGATGACAGCCACCCGCATCTGCGTCACCGAAGCGGCGATCGACGCCATGAGCCTGGCCGCGATCGAACGGATCCGGCGTGATACGCTGTATGCCAGCACCGGCGGCGGCTGGTCGCCGGCGACGGACACGGCTCTTCGCCTGTTGGGGGCAAGGCCGAACACGCGGCTTGTGGCGGCCACCGACGCCAACCCGCAAGGCGAGGCATTCGTGTCGAGGCTGCGTGAGCTTGCCGGCGAGCTCGCCTGCGACTTTGAGCGGCTGAAGCCGCGCGCCGAAGACTGGAACGCGATGCTGCAGGACGCGGCATCCGCCTGACGGCGCCGATCACTCAACCGCCGGCGCAAGATTGAAGATCGCTGCCAGCGCTTTGCCAATGACCATGTCAACTCGAAAGTCTGCGCCACGCGGGCATGACAGCAGGTTCGCACCGCCAAATTGGGGAGGAAGAGAGAGAAAAGGAAAGGAAACCGGGTTGCCGCATGCCCGCCGGTCGCGTGCAAGGGTGAAGCTTCGCCCGGCTGCGCCGGCCCTTGACCCGCCCGGACGGAGAGGCGGCCGCTGGGAAGGGGTCATGAAGGGCTGAAGATGATGGGCATCCACGAGGGTGTTGCGCGCTCAGGCCCGACGAGGCTGAAGGAGCCCGCCGATGAACCCCTTTTCTCCCATCCGTAAAGTCTACCAGGGCATTGCCGACCGACGGCAGATGTTCCGTTTGTTCGACCGCCATGCGCAGCGCCCGAACCGGGATCACGTCGATGCCGGATCTCTTTATCTCGGGGAGTGGTTTGGAGTCGGCCGCGCCGAGCACGACTACATGCTGGAAATTCTGCCACCGCTCTGGATGCGAGGCGAGATGTTCGCGCTACGCGAGTTTCTTACCGATAGCATCACCAGCGTCTTCTACACACTGCGCATCGACGGCGGAACGCGTTACTATCATGCCTATTGCGATCTGAATGTGGCGCGATCGCCTGCCGAAATGCGCGATGCCATCGTCGAGCGCGAGTCCTGGCCGGTGAAGGCGATGACGCGCGAAGAGCGGTTGGAGCATATCTGGAGCGCCACGCACGACGATTACCGTGGCTATGCCGGGGACCGCTGGCTGCCGGAGCATCGCGGCAAGCGCACGGTGCTCTGTTATGGCGGCCGGCAGGGCACCACGCTGAAGTTGCTCGACGAACTCACCGATGATGAGATCGCGGCCAAGCTGCCGGTGCATCTGCGCCATCTCCCGATCCAGGCGGCGGCGTGAGGTGGTGCGATGTTTACCTTTCCCATCCTTGCCGTCCGCAAGGTGATCGATCGCGGCATTGCCGATGCCGCCGCCAATGGAGGCTTCCGCAATCCCTACTATGGGACGAGGCCCGGTGAGGGCGAACGGCCCGGCCTCTGGTTGGTCGGCGACGAGGGCGTCTACATCATGTCCAACGGCAAACTCGCCGAGGGCGCACGTGCGCTCGTCGCCTATTCGGAGCAATGCCACCCTGTCGGCAATCCCGACTGGTGGGACTACAAGCGCCGGCATTTCGGCGGTGACGACGGCATCGAATTCATCGACGCCGAGCAACTGATCCCGCTGTTCGATCGCAACCTTCGCTGCACGCATCTCAACGTGCAGCTCACCGAGACCGAAGTCTCGCTCTCGCTGATCGCCCGCTAACCCCAGCCAACCCGCCAGCCTTTCACGCGGCCGCCAACGGCGTCCGCGTGCTCGCGCTTGCCCTCAAATCCAAGGAGATTTTTCATGGCCCATGACGACCCCTTTACCATCGACCTGTTCGGCAGCACGGCCATTTCGTCCGGACTCGGCCTTGGCGTCACCGCCTTCGCGGCTGACTTCGGGCCGGGCGATGACGATGATCCCAATTCTTCCGCGCCTTCGCCGGTCACGCCGGCGGTTGCAGCCATGCAACCGACGTCGAAGCCTCGACGGGGTCATGGACTGAACTTTCATCTTGCCGGCGATCGTGGGCTGGCCCGTGGCTGGAAGGATCGGGCCGGCGACAACATCGCTTCGATCCGGCTCGCCGCCGAGATCGAGGCCGATGAGCGCTCTGCCACGCGCGAGGAGCAGGAGCGGCTGATCCGGTTCACCGGCTTCGGCGCGTCCGACCTTGCCAATGGCGTCTTCCGCCGCCCCGGCGAGAGCGAATTTCGCAAAGGCTGGGGCGAGATCGGCTCGGACCTGGAAGATGCCGTCGGCGAGATCGACTATGCCTCGCTCGCGCGCTGCACCCAATATGCCCATTTTACGCCTGAGTTCATCGTGCGGGCGATCTGGTCAGGCCTCCAGCGTCTCGGATGGCGCGGCGGTCGGGTTCTTGAACCAGGCGTCGGAACTGGCCTGTTTCCGGCGCTGATGCCGCAGTCCCTGCGCGGCGTCTCCCACGTCACTGGAATCGAACTCGATCCCGTCACCGCGCGCATCGCCCGGCAGTTGCAGCCGCAAGCGCGGATCATAACCGGAGACTTTGCCGCCACGCAGCTGCCGGCGACCTTCGACCTCGCCATCGGCAATCCACCGTTTTCGGATCGAACCGTGCGCTCCGACCGGGCATATCGGTCGATGGGATTGCGGCTGCATGACTACTTCATTGCCCGGTCGATCGATCTGCTGAAGCCGGAGGCTCTTGGCGCCTTCGTCACCAGTTCGGGCACGATGGACAAGGCAGACAGCACCGCGCGCGAGCACATTGCGAAGTCGGCCGATCTGATTGCCGCCATGCGCCTGCCCGAGGGCAGTTTCCGGGCCGACGCCGGCACCGACGTCGTGGTCGACATTTTGTTTTTCCGCAAGCGCAAGATCGGCGAGCCAGAAGGCGACCTGTCATGGCTCGACACCGAGGAAGTCCGCCAGGCGACGGAGGGTGAAGGCGCGATCCGCGTGAACCGCTGGTTCGCGCGCCACCCGGATTTCGTGCTCGGCACGCATGCCACGATCTCGGGACCTTACGGCGAGGCCTATTCCTGCCTGCCCCATCCCGGTGTCGATCTGGAACGGGCGCTCACCACAGCGATCTCCCTCCTTCCGGAAGCCATTTATGACGGCGAGCCGGACGAGATTGATGATGAGATTGATCATGACGCCGAGCCCAGTGCCGATATCGTCGATGCCGTGCCGGGAGGCGCCGGCGTGCGCGAGGGCAGTTTCTTCGTCGCGAAAAATAGCGCCCTCGTGCAGATGATCGATGGCGCTGCTGTGACCATCACCGTGCGCAAGGGCGGGGCGAGCGAAGGCGTGCCGGAAAAGCACGCGCGTATCATCCGTAAATTGATCCCCATACGCGATGCCGTGCGTGAAGTCCTGAAGGCCCAGGAGTTCAACCGGCCCTGGAAGCCGGCCCAAGTCAGGCTGCGCATCGCCTGGTCGAATTTTGTGCGTGCCTTCGGTCCCATCAACACGACCGTCGTTTCCACCAGCGAGGACGCCGAAACGGGCGAGGTCCGCGAAGTGCATCGCAGGCCGAACCTGCAGCCCTTCCTCGACGATCCCGATTGCTGGCTGGTCGCCTCCATCGAGGACTACGATCTCGAAACCAATACCGCCCGGCCGGGTCCGATTTTCACCGAGCGCGTCATCGCGCCGCCCGCGGCACCCATCATCACAAGTGCCGCCGATGCGCTTGCCGTCGTGCTCAACGAACGCGGCCATGTCGACGTCGATCACATCACCGAATTGCTGCACGCCGATGCCGAAGCAGTCATCACCGAACTCGGCGACGCCATCTACCATGATCCCGAGACCGGTTCCTGGCAAACGGCCGACGCCTATCTCTCCGGCCAGGTCCGCGACAAGCTCAAGGCCGCAAAAGCCGCTGCCGCACTCGACCCCGTCTTCGAGCGCAATGTCCGTGCCCTGATCGAGGTTCAGCCGGCCGATCTTCGGCCTTCCGATATTACCGCCCGTCTTGGCGCACCATGGATCCCCGCCGCCGATGTCGTCGCCTTCGTCAAGGAGACGATGGGTGCCGAGATCAGGATCCATCATATGCCGGAGCTGGCATCGTGGACCGTAGAGGCGCGGCAATTGGGATGGATGGCGGCCGGCACGTCCGAATGGGGCACCGATCGCCGTCATGCCGGCGAGCTCCTAGCCGACGCGCTGAACAGCCGGGTGCCGCAGATCTTCGATACGGTGAAGGAGGGCCCTGCCGAAAAGCGCGTGCTCAATGTCGTGGATACCGAAGCCGCCAAGGAAAAGCTGCAGAAGATCAAGACCGCTTTCCAGAATTGGATCTGGTCCGATCCCGACCGCACCGACCGGCTGGCGCGGGTCTATAATGACCGCTTCAACAACATCGCCCCCCGACGATTCAACGGGGATCACCTGCGACTTCCAGGCGCCTCCGGCGCCTTTTCTCTTTATGGGCACCAAAAGCGCGGCATCTGGCGCATCGTCTCGGCCGGCTCGACCTACCTCGCCCATGCCGTCGGCGCCGGCAAGACCATGACGATTGCCGCGAGCGTCATGGAGCAGCGCCGGCTTGGCCTGATCGCCAAGGCCATGTTGGTCGTTCCCGGCCATTGCCTTGCACAGGCGGCACGCGAGTTCCTGGCGCTCTATCCGAACGCGCGAATCCTCGTGGCCGATGAGACGAATTTTTCTTTAGCCAAGCGACATCGCTTCCTTTCACGTGCGGCGACGGCGACCTGGGATGCGATCATCATCACGCACAGCGCCTTCCGCTTCATCGGCGTGCCTTCGGCATTCGAGCAGCAGATGATCAGGCAAGAGCTGGAACTCTACGAGACGCTGCTGACCAAGGTCGAGGGCGACGACCGCGTCTCGCGCAAGCGTCTCGAGCGGCTGAAGGAGGGGCTCAAGGAACGGCTGGAGGCGCTGGCGACCCGCAAGGACGACCTGCTCACCATTTCCGAGATCGGCGTCGACCAGATCATCGTCGACGAAGCCCAGGAGTTCAGGAAGCTCAGCTTCGCCACCAACATGTCGACGCTCAAGGGCGTCGATCCGAACGGCTCGCAGCGGGCCTGGGACCTTTATGTCAAATCCCGGTTCGTGGAGACGAAGAATCCGGGCCGGGCGCTCGTGCTGGCCTCCGGCACGCCGATCACCAATACGCTTGGCGAGATGTTCTCCGTGCAGCGTTATCTCGGTTACGAGGCGCTGCTTCAGCGCGGTCTGCACGAGTTCGACGCCTGGGCTTCGACCTTCGGCGACGTCACGACTGAACTCGAATTGCAGCCATCCGGCAAATACAAGCCGGTGACGCGCTTCGCCACCTTCGTCAACGTGCCGGAGCTGATCGCGATGTTCCGCTCCTTCGCGGATGTGGTGATGCCGCAAGACCTTCGAGACTATGTGAAGGTGCCGGCGCTTTCCACCGGCGCGCGTCAGATCATCACCGCCAAGCCGTCCGCGGCCTTCAAGCGCTACCAGATGGTGCTCGATGCCCGCATCAAGGCCATCGAGGAACGCGACCGTCCGGCAGAACCTGGTGACGACATCCTGCTCTCGGTTATCACCGATGGCCGGCACGCCGCTATCGACCTGCGCCTGGTCGATCCGGACGATGACAATGAGCCTGACAACAAGCTCAACGCCCTGATCGGCAATGCCTTCTGTATCTGGCAAGAAACAGCGCAAAGCAGCTATGTCCGCCCTGACGGCAAGCCGTTCGAGCTTGCGGGCGCAGCGCAGATGATTTTTTCCGATCTCGGCACGATCAGCGTCGAAAAAACCAGAGGCTTTTCGGCCTATCGCTGGATCCGCGACGAGCTGGTCCGCATGGGCGTTCCGCCCTCCGAGATCGCCTTCATGCAGGACTTCAAGAAGTCCGAGGCCAAGCAGCGCCTGTTTAGCGATGTGCGCGCTGGAAAAATCCGGTTCCTAGTCGGCTCTTCCGACACGATGGGCACCGGCGTCAACGCGCAGCTCCGCCTCAAGGCGCTGCATCATCTCGATGTGCCGTGGCTTCCCTCCCAGATCGAGCAGCGCGAAGGCCGTATCCTGCGGCAGGGTAACCAGCACGATGTCATCGATATCTTCGCCTACGCCACGGAAGGATCGATGGATGCCCAGATGTGGCAGAACAACGAGCGCAAGGCCCGGTTCATCGCGGCCGCTCTGTCCGGTGACACGTCCATTCGGCGGTTGGAGGATATGGGTGAGGGGCAGGCCAACCAGTTCGCGATGGCCAAGGCGATCGCCTCAGGCGATCCGCGCCTGATGCAGAAGGCAGGTCTGGAGGCGGACATTGCCCGTCTGGAGCGCCTTCGCGCGGCCCACATTGATGATGAGCACGCCGTTCGCCGGCAGATCCGTGATGCCGAGCGCGATATCGAATACTCGGCCCGGCGCATCGGCGAGGTCGGCAAGGATATCGAGCGGCTCGTGCCGACGACCGGCGATGGGTTCAGTATGGTGGTCGGAGGCGACGCGGTCACGGAGCGCAAACTCGCCGGTCGTGCGCTGATGAAGGAAATCCTGACCCTCGTGCAGCTTCAGCAGGAAGGCAAAACCACCATCGCCTCCATCGGCGGGTTCGATTTCGAATATTCCGGCGAGCGCTTCGGCAAGGACGGCTACCGCTATGCCACCATGCTGATGCGCACCGGCGCCGATGATGAGATTGAGCTCGCGGTGACCACCACGCCGCTTGGTGCGATTTCTCGCCTCGAGCATGCCTTGGCCGGCTTCGAGGGCGAGCAGGTACAATACCGCCAGCGTCGTGTGGATGCCGAGCGCAGGCTCACCTCCTATCGCTCGCGTCAGGGCGGCGAGTTCGGATTCTCTGGTGAACTGGCCGAGAAGCGCCGGCAGCTTGCGGAAATCGAAGCCGATCTTGCGTCTTCGATTGATGGCCGGGATCCGCGTGCAGCCGCATAGCAGGCTGACACAGGCTGCCGGTTATTGTGTCAGGCATTGACCGGCAGAAAAGGTTCAAGGCGGCCCGTGTGTAAGCGATGCAGGTGGCGCGCCGAACTGCTTACCCATGTTGATGCCACGTTTCGGTCGTGCTCGGCTCCGGCCAGCCAGACCACATGACGTAACGTCAAGAATCAGCTAACTGGATCATCGCGGCGGACCTGATTGGACCGTCCGGCCGGCGCCTGCCAGACCCCCCCGCAAAAGCAGGCGCCGGCCTTTTAGCGCTTGAAAGCCGAGCAGTCATATTGTTTCGTCTTGTCCCCATCCAGACACGAGGCAGTTGCGATGGACGACACCAAAGGCGGCGCAAACCACACGTCCGTTGAGATAGTCGAGGCCATGGGCGAGTGGTTCGTCCGTGTTGTTGGGAACGGCGAAGAACTTACCCGATCATTCGACCTAGAATCGGTCGCCCTTGCCTTCGCGGAAGGCCAGCGGATACGCCTAGGGCTTAAGGACTTCAAACGGATCTGACCCGACTTCCGCGTTCACACCATAGCCACCTAAATTCAGTTTGCTATCGATCCATTGCGGGATGGCCCTATGTCGTGCCGATCAAATCCCGTTCTTCACCATAAGACGGCAGGACCAAAGTCTTGCGCCATGCGAGCAAAGGTCTGACGTAACCGCTTTGGTTCCGTACTTGTCCGTTGGACGTTCCGTTATTTTAGCTAATCGGCATGTAATCGACCCGTCACTTAGATGGCTGACGGGCCGCCTGTTTATTGGTCTACAGCTTAGTCGCGGGCCAAAAAGAACGCGTCAATTTCGGCGTCGCTCTTTGCCCAGCGCCGCAAAGCCGGCCGCCATCATTGGCTCAGAATAGATCAGGCCCGGTTGCGTACTGGACATTGCTCAAATAGAGATGGGACAAATCAGACAAAAGGACCGACACATTGACAGAAGAATTCGACCACCGCGCCGCCGAACTAGCCGAGCTTACTGCGGAGATTGTGTCCGCCTACATAAGTAAGAACCCTCTACCGACTACCGGCCTGCCTGAACTAATCGCATCCGTGCACAAGTCTCTGTCCGGGCTTGGTATGCCGATCGCGCCTGTCGTTGAGCGGCAAACTCCCGCGGTCAACCCGAAGAAGTCGGTGACGCCAGACTTCATTATCTGCCTCGAAGACGGCAAGAAGTTCAAATCCCTGAAGCGGCACCTTAGCACGGACTTCGGTCTGACGCCGGACGCTTATCGCGAGAAGTGGGGCTTGCCGCGCGACTATCCCATGACGGCTCCGAATTACGCCGCGCAGCGCTCGCAACTGGCGAAATCCATCGGACTTGGCCGCAAGGCTGAACCCGTCGCATCAGCCAAGAAGGCACCAGCGAAGCGGAAAGCCAAAGTGTCCGCCACCACCTGACGCCACGTAACGACTCAGCTATGTCAAGGCGCGGCGGATCCCAATCCCGCCCATGGCCGGCGCCATTCGGATACCCTTCAGCGAGGGCGCCGGCCTTTGTTCGTAGCGTGGCGGAACTCGCCGGGCGAAGAAACCCCAACCACCTCAAGCCCGGCGAGCCTACACCTGATCAAAGTACGCGATCAGGACCGGGATCAACCGGCACCACGTCCGAAGCAAGAGCAATGCCGGCACTTTGGTCCCGAAATGGGACAATACCGGGGTCCCCCGCTAGCAGCCGGGTTTCTCTTCAGAACATAGAACAAAACCTTGTGGGCTCTGGCCACGGAGCCGCCGAGACAGAGAACTGTCCAACGACCTGCGAGCGCTGATTGAGGTCCACAAGACAGCATACGCGGTGTTCGGCAACGCCCTCTACGAAGTGGGCGAAAACAGCCGTGACCATGATAGAGCGAGCCGGGTTGAGGAGATGGCGCGGCTGGCCATCTGCGCCTATTCTGCGATCAGGGACGGCAATGCTTGGCGAAGGCCCGATATCTTTTAGAGTTCGAGGCGCGCGGCTTCGCTCAACGATGGGAAGGTCAGATGGTTCGGACTTCGCCGGTCGATGTCTTTCCGGAACGTTTGTCCTGCACGAGTTCGTAGCTGACCTTCCGACCATGAATGGGTGACCTCATGATCACAGCGCGACAGCTTCGAGCCGCTAGCTCTCATGTTCCCTGTCAAGGTTGAAGGCAAGAAGGCTCGCCTGCTTGGCAGGTTTGCGAAGCAGTCGGATTGGCTGAAGCTGCACAGGGCTGGGGGTGGAGCTCAGAGACGACGGTTGATCAGACTCTCATCCGCGGGGTTGGGTACCGGCCTTCCGTGTCTTCGTCTCGGGGCTGTCCTCGGTCTAGAGGGC
>NZ_CP015320.1 GCF_001686985.1 Mesorhizobium amorphae CCNWGS0123
GCCGAGAGCAACCGTAAACTCTGCAACCCCCGTGATCCGTGCGCCCGACAGTGTGCAAGACGGCGATCCCGCGCGCCGTTGCGGCCGCCACATCGATATTCGCTTGCGGGGCCGAGCGCACTGACAGAATGGCGCGAAGTTGCGGCGCGGCTGCCATCAGTTCCTCGTCGAAGCATTCGTATCCCGCTATCACAATCTCTGCATTAGCAATTGCGTCCTTTAGCTGCTTGCGATCACAGAACCAATCGCCGGCGGCCCAGCCGAGCAATGAAAGCTCGCCTATTTCGCGGAGCGAGGCGATGCCTTCCGGGCTAAGATCTGCTGTCGCCAGGACGCGAGGTCGTCCACTGATCAATCTAATGGCATCTGCGCTGCTAGGCATCGAGAAGATAAACCGGATGATTGGAGTCTTCGCCTTGCGCGGCCACGACCGGAACGATTGTTGATTCATTGATGAGTGCACAGAACTCCACGTCGTTCTGCCGGCAGTTGCCGATGAAGCGGCGCCCAGTCATCGAGCTCAGTAACACCTTCACTGGACTATCTTGCGAGATTGTGAAGCCATGAGCGAGCGACGCGGAGTCTTCTAGATCAACAGCGTCATCCTTTGCCAGTTCACAAAACTGAGCAACGATCAGTCCGGCGCAATAGCTATCCTCAATCGCAACACGTGAGTTTCGAAGTTGACCTGAGCAGATTATCGTGATGTCCGCATTGCGCGATGATGCCTCCGCGAACGCACGCCGGGCGACCGCATCAAGGTTTCGCAGCGAACCAATCAGTATCAACGCTGCGCCTTCGCGAACTGCCGCGAGAATGGCTGGCGTGCCATTTGCCGTTGCCAGCATCGCGGAGCGCCCCGACAGATTGAGTCGCGACAGGAGGGACGGCGAGGGCTCATGATCGAACCCGAGTGGCGTTGACCCATCATCCAGCTCCGCGCAAATAATTCCATTCTCGCCTACGGCAGCGCGCGCTTTGGCGACGTCGGAGCGAAATCCTCCGACAAATACACGATCGCTGCCGGCGTCGAAAAGTCCGACGAGAGCTGTCGTGGCGCGGATCACATCCACAACAATGCACACGTCTCCGGCAATAGCCAGGGGACCGGTGGGAAGGAAGGCAACCTTAATCTTCATGCGCAAGCGGTCCGGGTTTTCATCAATTCTGAAATCTGACTCTCGTCGGGCAATGCCGGAACCACGAGCTTTTTGGTCACTGCGAGGGCGCCCGCTGCAGTACCGCGGCGAACGGCGTCAGCGAGGGTCAATCCACTGGCCAGCCCTGCAGCGAGTGCCCCGTTGAATGCATCTCCAGCCCCGGTAGTGTCGACGACGTCGACTGGGTAGCTCGCGATCTTGGTCAGTCCTTCGGGGCCGGCAATCAAAGCACCATCCGTTCCCAGCGTCATGACCACGTGCCCCACGCCGAGGCCGCGCAGTCTTGCCGCCAAATCGGCGTCGGCGTGCCGATCGTCCGCGTCGAGCCCCAGCAGAATGCGCGCTTCGGACTGGTTCGGCGTTAGGATGTCAACGTCTGCAAAGACTTCCTTCGGCAAGGCGCGGCCAGGTGCAGGATTGAGGATGGTCGTCAGGCCCCGCGCCTTGCCGATGGCAAGCGCGCGGGCCGCCGTCTCGACTGGGATCTCGAGCTGTGTGAGTAGGATGCCCGGGCTCTTCCACGTGGCTGCGAAGCTTTCGACATCGGTCGCCGTCAGCCGCGCGTTGGCGCCGGGATCGGTAATGATGCGGTTCTCGCCTGCGGCGTCGAGGATGATTATCCCGGCCATCGTCGGTGTCTCAACTATCTGCATCACCGCCGAGCACTCGACGCCTTCGGCCCGCCAAAGTTGCAGCGCCTCGTCACCGAATTTGTCGTCCCCAACGCCCGCCAACAATTTGCATCTGGCGCCAAGTCGCGCAGCTCCGATGGCCTGATTAGAGCCCTTGCCGCCATTTCCGAAGGCAAATCCCGACCCCAGCAGAGTTTCGCCCGGCGCCGGCACCTCGCCCACAATCCAAAACGCAACCCCGTACGAGCCGACCACGTATACTTCGCAATTGGGCATCATCTCATCCGGCTGACTAGCTGGCGTGGTTCAGCGATCAAGGCGCTCTTGCGCTCGATCCAGCCGGTGTAAATGTAGCGATCTGCCCGGTAGGACGAGGACGAAAAGTAAATGACCTGATCGGTCGCGTCGAAGGCGATACGGTCAATTTGCAGCACCGCCGTACCGCTCGGCACGTCGAGTGTTTTCGCTAGTCTGGCACGTGCAGTGCCGGCCCGTATCTCCTGCTTGGCTCGGGCAAGCGACACACCAAGGTGCTGCTCGAGAATCTTAGTGAAAGAGGTGTCGGCTAGGTCAAGCTTTTCCATGTGGCGCCCGATTGCCGCGACGAACGAAACCGTCTCAACCGCTACGACCTCGTCGTCGATGGTTCGCACGCGCTCGATGGTCAAGACGCTCTCATCGGTCGGGACGTCAAGGGCGGTTGCAACCGAAGCGTCGGCGGGACGCCAGTCCACCGTCACATGCCTAGTACCCGGCCGGAAGCCACGCGCTTCGGCTTCTTCCGAAAATCCTGAAAAAGTGAGCAGGTCCCGGCCGATGTGTCGTTTGGCAACGAATGTCCCCTTGCCTGCGCGTCGATAAAGCAAGCCTTCACCGACAAGGGCAAGCACCGCCTGTCGCACAGTGCTGCTGCTGAGTTCGTGCCGCTTCATCAGCTCCGTCTCGGTGGGGAGCTGATCGCCAGCATTGAAGACACCGCTCTCGATCTGAGATCGAATGATATCCGCGAGCTGAATATGAAGTGGAGTTCTACCGGGCCGAATCATGCGGTCTCCTCAAGGCGAGACATCAATATCAGAGAGTCTGGGCGTTAGCAATATTAGGATATTGCATTCTTGCAAGAAATCATCTAGCGTTCGCTTCGAGGTCAAGGGAGTGGTTCCCTTAATAGTGGTCCGTAGAACGGACGGGAGGAACAAGATGACTATAATGGGCTATCGCTTGGGTCGGCGCGGTTTCTTGACCGGCATGTTGGGGGTATCATCGTTGCCACTGCTTGGTCCGTTGACGGCTGCGGCCCAGGCTCAGACGCTGCGGTTCTTCGGCTGGGGAGACGGCACCTACTATAAGGGACTCTTCGATGCGTTCGAGAAGGTGTCTGGCGAGAAGATTGCTTTCGAAGGTGTGCCCTTTTCCGACCTTCAGAACACGATCCTCCAGCGCTTCCGGACGGGGGATTCCGGAATCGATGTCTTCCTCGTGGACCCCACTTATGTCCCGACGTTCTCCAAGCTGGGCATTTTGGGAGACTTGACGAGCGCCTTCGGAGAAAAAAGCAAAGGCAAATTGTTCCCTAGCGATATCCAGGGAGCAAACTATATCGGGAAGATGCTGACAATGCCGATGGAGGAGTCAACGCAGGTCCTGTTCTTCAACAAAGGGCTTCTGGCCAAGGCCGGCGTAGAAGCGCCGGGTGTCTCGCCTGACGCGCGCATGACCTGGGACAAGGTCATCGAGCTTGCCAAGAAGGTGCAGGCGGCCGGAGCCGAGACGGGCTTCGGCTTCGAGCAAGTCGATCGCTACTACCAGCTACAGGTCCTTCCAGAATCGCTTGGCGGTGGGCCAGGGGTCAAGGGTGAGGATTTGCTGACCGTGGACGTGGCCAACGATGCTTGGCTGCAGGCAGGAAAATGGTATGGAAGCATCTTCGCCGATGGCGTGGCTTCGCGGGCTCCGACCAAGAGCCAAGAGATGCGCGACCTGTTCAAAGCTGGCCGGCTTGCTTTTCTTGTTGGCGGCCCCTGGAACATCGCCGAATTCAGTAAGGTCGAAGGTCTTGACTATGGGGCGGCACCTCATCCGTATTTTGCCGGTGGCAAGGCGGTGACGCCTTCTGAATCATTCCATTTGGGAATGGCGGCGGACACTAAGAACGTCGACAAGGCTCTGAATTTCCTGAACTACGCGGGCTTGGACAAAGACGGGGCGGTAGTTGCCGCCGGCGGTAGCGGTCTGTCCGCGAACATAGGCGCTACGCAGGAAATTCTGAGCCGCATTCCTCAGCAAAACCCAAACCTCAAGGGCATCGATGCTCTGATGCAGTACGAGCTGGCGAACACGGCCATTCGGCGGCCGCGCACACTGGGATATCTCCAATTGGAGGAGCTGGTAACGCGTGCGTGGAGCGATATCCGCAACGGGAATGGCGCCGCTGAAACCTTTGCCCAGCTGCAAAGCGAGCTTGAGCGTAGTTTCAAGCGCATCCCGCACTAGAAACGATGGCTACGGAAGCGATTTCTGAGAGACGAATTGTGAGGATTGCTCCCATGATTCGTCGACTTTCAAAATGGAGAGCGGCCATGGCGCCGCTCCCTTTCCTTGCGCCGGCTCTGTTTGCTCTTCTGGCCTTTCGTTTGTTGCCAGCCGGATGGCTTGTTCAGCAGAGCTTGTCCGGCCCGCAAGGCGAATTCGCCGGGCTCGACAATTTTGAGTTCCTCTTCACGGCGCCTTCGTTTGCCAACACGCTCCAGGCCACCCTAACCTTTGTCGCGGTGACCGTGCCGCTGCAGACGGCAATCGCTTTCGGCCTGGCTTTGCTGTTTGCCGAAAACTCCCGGATCTTCTCGCCGCTGCGAGTCTTGGTGTTCCTGCCGGTATTCGTACCCTCGAGCGTTGCGGCCATCCTATGGGGCGCGGCATACCGACCGCAGGGGCTGGCAAATGCTCTGTTGGGGTCTTTAGGTGTGAGCGCTCAGCCGTTCCTCTCTTCGCCAAGCCAGGCGCTGATGTCGATCACGGTTATGGCCTCGTGGATTGGATGCGGATACTGGATGATGTTCCTAATCGGCGGACTTAAGGACATTCCTCGCGATCTCTATGAAGCGGCAGCGATTGATGGGGCTGGGAAGCTTTCGTCGCTTTGGCACATCACTATCCCGCTGATGCGTAGGCCGCTGGCCTTCGTAATCGTTGCTGACACAGTGGCCGCATTTTTGCTGTTTGCGCCGATCGCTATACTTACCCGAGGCGGGCCCGGGGGCAGCACGCAGCTCGTCATGTTCGACGTGTATCAGCAGGCTTATTTTTTCAATGACGTGTCACTGGCCGCTGCGGAAGGGTTGACCTTGATGGTTATCATGATGGTCATCGTTCTCATTCAATTCCGCTTGCTGTCGCGCGAGAAGCAACTATGAGCGCCGGAGAAACAAATTCGGCCGGGGCGGGACGCATCGTTCAACTACTGTTCGGTATCGCCGTCGCCGCCGGCTTTCTACTTCCGATCGTCTGGCTGGTTGCCGGAAGCCTCCGGCCTGGTAGCGAGATTTTTACCTCGCTCGACCCGCTTTCCATTGGGACCTTCATCCCGCCTCGGCCGACACTGGCAAACTTTAGCAGCGCGCTCGGCGGAGCGTTCCGGACCGGATTGATCAACTCGATCGTCGTGGCAGCATCTACGGTCGTTATGGGACTGTTTGTGTGCGCAGCCGCCGCGTTCGCGTTGAGCGCCATGCAGTGGCGCGGCCGCGAGGTCGTCTTCGCCATGTTCGTCTTCAGCTTCTTAATCCCTGAGGAGGTCGTGGCTCTCCCATTGTCGGCCATCTTCACAAAGATTGGGCTACAGAATACTTACATCGCACTGATCATTCCCTTTGTGGGTAACGGCATAGTGATCTTCCTGCTGCGGCAGTTTTTCCTCGCCATCCCGCGTTCGCTAATTGAAGCCGCGCAAGTCGACGGAGCCGGCTGGCTAAGAATTTTCCTACAAATTTTCCTGCCACTTTCGCGTCCGGCTCTCATCGCCGCGGGGCTCATCCTCTTCAATACACAATGGCAGGCCTATCTCTGGCCGCTTTTGGTCACCACGCGCGAGGACATGCTCGTCGCCCCAATTACCCTCGGCCTTATGGCGGGTCATTACAGCAGCGACTACGGCCAGATTTTCGCCGCATCGACCATTCTTAGTCTCATCCCTGCGGTCATCCTACTAGGCTTCCAGCGGTTCTTCACCGACTCGGTCGCGATGTCAGGAGTCAAAGAGTAGTCACCAGGATTTCCGCATAACCATATTTAGACGCGTGTTCCTTCACCATTGCTTTTCCGGCCGCCGCGCTCGCCGTGACGCTAGAAGCCCAGGCCTAGCCGCGATATATGACCTTGATTTGAGAATGATGACGGCTAACTGACTCAACTCGGGGTACCTGCCGCCAATCAGGGTAAGCGCCTCGGGACGGCCGAAGCTCACTCCCTTATGAGTGTCAAAGGCGCGAGGCGGCGTTGTCTGGCCAGCATCGAACGCGGAGACGAAGGCGACGGTGCCGCCGCTGGCCGGATCGGTGACTTCGAAGCCTTCGGCGGCCTCGCTCGCCGTCCACCGCCCGTCGACATAGGCGAGTTCGTGCAGCAGCCGATGGTCGGCCAGGCAGTCGACTGCGTCATGGCGGTTCGTGCGGGCAAAGTGTGGGACATGGTTGAGGCCTCCCGGGTCGGACTGATGCGGAAGACTTTCGTTGCCGTCACCGTTTTGCGGAGCCGCTATGCCCTTTCGCTGGCAGGTGCTCACTCATCTGCTACGCACTTCGCCCTCCGGGCAACAGACACCAAAGCCACCGCCACCTCGAAAATCTCGCGACGGCGCCTCGATACCAGGACCGGCCCGCCATTTTTGGGAGGCGATCCGTGCCGGTGCCTGGCCCGGATCGTTCCATCTATTTCCTGAGCGCGTCATTGTCGTCGTCCATTCACCGGCCGAACCTCCCGATCGCCGGAATGAAAGATTCCCTCTGGAAAGTGACGTCTTCTTTAGAGCGTGACGATCTGCGCCGTCTTTGCCGTGCCTGGCATGACATTCTGCCATTCCCTGCTGCGCGGCGAAGAGCGGTCACTCTACCGTGCAATGGCGCCCAGAAATACGACAGGCGAACCACAATGGTCATGTTTAGGCTGAAGACTTTTCAGCGGACCGTGAAAAAAGGAAACGCGAGTTCTTCCGCTCCTTGCGCGGCCCCTCGAACTCGCTTTCGTGGAAGAGGGGAGGTCGCTTTGTCAGCCGCTCCAGATGCGCCGCGACCGCGCTGGCAAGCATGCAGCCGGTTCCAGGCATCGATGCGGCAAGGCGCAGCGGGAAGGATCAAAGTGAAATTCAGGCATTAACCGGCGATGGGCTGACCGGCCTGCGATGTGTCGTCGTCCATCGCAATATCGAACGAAAATTATGGACGCGTGGCTTTCATCAGAGGATGCACATGCATAGGTAGGAAAAGCAGCCAACAGGCGGATAGCGCAGGTTCCGGTCTGCCTCGACGAGAGCATTACCGCGCTGTGTCGTTCAGATCGGGCGGCAATTTACGGCGATGCGATGACGTTCCCAGACAAGAAACGGGGCCCCTCTAATGATAAGCCTGAGTTCGCGCGTGATTGTCGGAAGCCGCCCAAAGCGACGCGAGTAACCATGAAACGTGTGGAAAAAGCACGGCCTTTCGTGCCGACCGAAATCCATGTCGGCACGGTCGCGGACGAGAAAGGCACCCTTGGCATTCTCTCGATCCGGACAACGGAAGGCCTCCTCGATATCGCGCTAGACCGGCAAGCCGCCGACACCATCATGAAGGCGATCGGCAAGATCCGGGCAAAACTGGATCCTAGGGGGTGCTAAATTCCGTCCGGCCGAGGCGAGTAAAGACGTCTTGGCAACACTAAATAGCCAAACGGTCGGCGTGCCTAACTTGCGATGTCGCGTCATGACCGCCGGATGCAGGCCATACTTGCCTGCTGCCAAGCATCAAGCGGTAGCCATCGACCATACAGCCTAAGACAGCTAAAGCCTCGGCCGCCGTATAAAAAAGCGCCAGAGGAGTGGCGCGGCCATTGTCCATGCGCTCGAGGCGGTAGGCGTCGCTTTGCGCTTGCTGTTCGTCCACCAAAGATAAATCGCTCCCCCCAGGGAAGCGCACGTTAGCCGTCATTCACGACACTTACGCAAGCGATTACTTCATCTGGAATTGCCACCAACGCGCTTTCGTGATTGCTGGGCCTATGTCACGTCCTCGCCTGCTGCCCGAAAAGAATTTCCCGGGCTACGCATACCTGCCTGGCAAAAATCCACATCCGGTTCGCGATCCGTTGGGTCACAGTTATCAAAGCGACGCGGTGACCGTTGTTACGGTCGAGGAATCACTCAGCTCAAACGTGTTCCGATGGGGAATCGACCTTTTCAACCACGGCTATTACTGGGAAGCTCATGAGGCGTGGGAGCCTCTATGGCATGCTGCCAAATGCAGCGCTCAGCATCGCCTGTTCTTCAAGGGATTGATCTTGTTGGCGGCGGCCGGGGTGAAGATCCGCGAGGGAAAGAGGGTCGCTGCCGCGCGCCATGCGACAAGGGCTGCAGCGCTCTTTCGTCAGGTGGGGCTTCTGCCGAGCCGGCCCTTCGAGGCTGCAATCGGAATGACACCTGCCGCGCTCGCGGTCGAAGCCGAAACGGCCACAACTTTTCCGGCTGTTTTGCGAGAGCCGGCGGCTGGCCAACTGCCTGAGCCCGTCTATGATTTCCTTCTCGCACCCAAGTCCGAGAGCGGCTGATAGGCAACACCTACGGCACGGTTCAAGCTTTGCTATTTGGACGCGCTGTAGGTCTCTCCTGAGCAGTCCGACAGGGCAGTTCGATCCTGGAGCGGTCGACCTACCGCTAGGCCCGGCTCTGACGGAGCACCCAAGGCAGGCGCCGCTTCCATCGTTGACCTCGCGGCAAAGGAACATCTTTCTGCCAGCGCTTTAACTTGCGGGTTCGTCTGGCTCCAGCCTGTGCGTTCGCTACCTCCGCCATCGGCGCATCCCCAACCGCCGGCGGCTGAGGAACCGATCCGTCGGGCACGGTCACGTCCCTGCCATCGGATACGGCTGCGCCAGTGGTGAGCATGGGCTGTGGACGAACATCTTCGGGAAAAATCGGCGGCGGCGGACACCAGGAGAGCAAACGGTGGCGATAACTGCTGTTGGGCGCGCCCCGCAAATGGGGCGCGATTGCAGACATCGGGTGACTACTCTATTCTCCGCTTTTGTGTGATTTGTCTGACTAAGAGGAAAAACGTTGGCTGAGGGTGAAACGAGCAACGCGTTTGTTGAACTAACCGCCGAAATTGTTTCGGCATACGTATCCAACAACCCGGTCCCTATGGGAGAACTTGCCTCTGTGATCGACCGGGTATACCGGTCGTTGAACTCGTTGCCGTCTGGTGCCCAGTCCCAACCAGAGGCAGAGCCGCTGAGGCCGGCGGTTCCGATCAGAAAATCCGTGACGCCGGATTTCATCATCTCGCTGGAAGACGGCAAGAAGTTCAAGTCTCTCAAGCGTCACCTGGCTACGAGCTATGGCATGACACCTGCCGACTATCGTGCGAGATGGAGCCTGCCTTCCGACTACCCCATGGTTGCGCCGAACTACGCGGCAACTCGCTCGGCTTTGGCAAAAAAGGCGGGCTTAGGGCGAAAACCACCTCAGCAAGCTGCAAAAGGATCGTCGGTTCAGAAATCTGGCAAGCGGAAGCCCAAAGCCTGATCGAACGTTTCCGGCAAAGATCGCTCCTTCGCTCAGGGAAGCTCTGCACCGAAGACTGGCAAGCGTTTCACAGTGCTGCTCTCTTCAGCGGTGGTTTCCTTGTTCAATTGGCATGTAATCAAGGAAGAAATTATGAGGCGGCAAACCCGACCGTTTATCGTGGAAGTCAAGCAAAGGCGCGGCTATCAAAAACGCGACAATTCCATTTGGGGCGACATGGATCTCTCAGCTGCTTTCGCCGAGACGACACGGCAACTCGAGGAGATGGACACGTCAAACCGTAAGTTTGTTGATTACAATATCGTGACGTTTAATGCTGAACGTTTGGACCAGGCAAAAGTGGAGCATCACATGGCAGAGACCGAGCATACTGAACCGTTAAATGCCGCCACGAAAGGCGCTGCGAACATCGAGGCTCCAGAGACGAAGAAGAAGAACCGCCCGCCGCGAAACACAAAGACGGATTTGAAGTCACCTGCTCCTAAGAACGGCGCCTCATCCGAGGCCAATAAGGGGGTCGGATCAGCACGGCTCGGCCGCAAAATGTACTCCGAAGAGGAGCGCGTCAAAAAGCTCAGTCAAATCGAAAAGTTGCTCGGTGGCGGCGCCACTCTAAAGAGCGCCGTTACGCAGGCCGGCACAACGGAGCAGACCTATTATCAATGGAAGAAGAAGGCCGCGGTAACCGCGGTGGCCGCGGTGGCCGCGCCAGCGAGTGACGATCTCAAAGATCTTCTGGCGCTGGAGGAAGAAAACAAGCAGTTGAAGAACCTGCTTGCGGAACGTCTGCGCGCGGAGAACGCGGAACTGAAGAGGCGGCTGGGACTGTAACATGGCAGTCCACCCCCACGGGTTTGAATGGGAGCGGCGCCGTCGCCGCGTAGGCTTTGCGCCATGCAGAAAAATCGGATTCGGCCGCTTTCTTCTTGAAGCATCGCCGGCTCCTCAAAGGCGCGGAGGTCAATGCGGCAGCTCTTACATCCGCCTGTTCAGCCGATCGGCCGATCGGGCGAACCTGCCAGCAAATTGCGCACTCGGAGTGCCCTCACCATCGGGGCCACTTCTAACGTATCTGGTGCTCGCCCCTTGCTGCCAAGGCATATACAAGCCTGATCGGTCGCCAGGTGGTCGTCGCTTGGCAACAGGGCCAGATCCGGTGTCGATCGGCTGCTTGCCTCCATCACTCCAACACTCGGATCCGGCTCGAGCTTTCGCCAGAGGGGTACGCACAACCTACCTTCGTAAACTGCCTCTTTCGCGGCTTAAGATCGACCGATCTTTTGTCCAGGATATGCTGACCGATGCCGACTGCGCCGCGATTGTAAGATCATTGATTGAGCTGGCGCATGAGCTTCGAATTGAGGTAACAGCCGAAGGCGTGGAAACTCCCGAACAACTCGACTATCTGCGCCACGTCAGATGCGACGAAGCTCAAGGCTATCTGATCGGGAAACCTGTGGGGATAGATGACATTCCTGGCATTGCCGCGAAGCCGCTTGGTCAGGAGCTAAGACCTTGAATAGCAGGACCGGCGCTTTGGCGGCGATGGTCTGGTTGGGCATGCCGCGGACGCCCTCAAGACGTGGCTGATGGATCGCGCGCTCAGCCCATTGCTATTCTCGGCTGATAGGTCAATGACGAGGAAAGTAAGGGTTGGCAGCGCGACGTTACGTTTGAGGAGAGGGGTCGCAAGCAATCTGGTCTTGGAACAGAAATGTCGTGGGATCCAGACATAGCGACTTCGCGATGCCAGCAATTGTATCGACACTGATATTTCCAGCGCCGCGTTCCAACTTCGCGAATGTAATCTCCGAGACGCCGATCAACTCTGCCATCTGATAGCACAGAAGATTCCGGCGCTCGCGCTCGCTGTTGATAATGGCGCCAAGACGCCTCCGGATTGATTGGTCTCCAAGCTCATGAATCCAGGGCTCGATATCGGTTTTAGCTGTCAACAACGTCGCAATCGAGATCCGAAGCGAACGGGCCATCATGTCTAAGGTACGCAAGGTGACATTGTTCCTACGCCGAGCAGTTTTGATATACGTCCGGTAGGCGAGACCCTTACCAGGCGACGTATGAAACAACTGCGCCATGTCCTGGTGACGAAGCCGCCTTTGTCGGCGTTCGGCCTCGAGGACCGTCGCAATGTTGACGCGAAGCGGGTTGTCCACTTCGCCCTTTCCATTTCGCCTCATAAATCGATGCGTGCGCACAACTTGCCTGTCTCTCGGCCCTTTTTGCCCTGACGATATAGCCCATAGTAAAATGACAGACAACATAGCCGGAGCTCCTGTCATTTTGCAACCCCGGCGTTCATTCGGCAACCTTAGCGATTGCGGCTGATCAGGAATGTCAGCGTCGATGGTAGTGCACCAAAATTTCGATGCTATGTCGCTTCGTCGGATGCAGCGTCGATCACGGTTCCAGCCAACTGGATAATGACGCGTCTCGCGTTATCTCGCCCTAACACGTCCCCTGAAAGTCAGGGGGTTTTTGTGTCGCATGTCTTTGTCGCAAGTGGTAATTGTCCTTGCGACATAACTCGCGACAGGAAACCCGCCACCATGATGATTGGCTATGCCCGGGTCTCCACCCAGGGCCAGGACCTTGACCAGCAGCGCGCGGCGCTTGGCTTGGCCGGCTGCATTCGCCTCTTTGAGGAAAAGGTTTCCGGGGCAAAGCGCGATCGGCCCGAGCTGGTGAAGCTCCTCGACCATTTGTGCCCCGGCGACGTGGTGACGGTCACCAGGCTAGACCGCCTCGCCCGATCGACGCGAGACCTTCTCGACATTGCCGAGCGGATCGGGGAGGCCGAGGCCGGCTTGCGATCTTTGGCCGAGCCATGGGCCGACACGACGATGCCGGCCGGCCGCATGGTGTTGACCGTGTTCGCCGGCGTTGCGGATTTCGAGCGATCCTTGATCGTGGAGCGCACCAGCGCTGGCCGGATCGCGGCCAGGGCGCGTGGAGTGCGGTTCGGTCCCTCCCCTGCGCTATCGGCCGACCAGATCACGCACGCCCGCCAGCTCATCGCCCAAGACAAGCCAGTGACTGAGGTTGCACGGCTCCTGAAGGTGCATCGAGCAACCCTTTATCGGGCGCTAAATAGTGTGGAGGGATGTCCAGCCGCCCCTTTGTCGGGCGAATGAAGTCCGGTGGGATTTCAGCATTGGTTTCATGATGAAGGTTTCCAACCTGCAAAGAAAAAGGAGAGAAAATGTTCCGTTATCTAGCGCGCCGTTATGATCGTAAGCACATCCTGCGATCATTGGAACGTCAGAGGCGAATTCATGATAAGGCGATTCCATTTTCTTGCGATGGTTCTGACGAATTGGCCTTCAATAAAATTTCCGAGGGCGAGGCGTTTTTCGCACCTATATTGCCAGCCACTCCGTTAGGGGAAGAAGCGGATAGTGTTATCTTCCAATCTGATATTTCAACTGAAGACCAGGCGAACAACACGTTTGAATGCATTGTTACGGATAGCGGATTGAAACAGCATGCGCTTGTTGTGTTCCATCATTGGTATGCTCGGAGCCGGTATCCGGCGTTTTCCAAATACTTCGCTGGAAAGGGTATAACGATTATTGAAGCTACACTTCCGTATCATTTTGGGCGGGCTTCGAATGACTATTCTGAGGAAAAACTTTTCAACGCGAATTTAGGGCGCACCGTCCAGTCGATGAGACAGGCTGTTTTAGATGGCCGTAAGATTGTTCGTTGGCTTTATAGTCAGGGGTATCAGAAAATCTCGGTTGTAGGAATGTGTTTGGGTGGCACTGTTGCGGGTCTCGTTGCTGCCCAAGAGCAGAAGGTTGATAAGGCGGTTCTCATGGTATCGCCGGGAAGCCCTGCTGATCTCGTCTGGACTGCGGAGACCATGACGGCCTTACGTGGTCGTATTGAACCGTCCATGTCACTGGAAGGGCTAAGAACCGCTTGGGGTCTCATCGATCTAGAGAAGCATCTTTTCGGCCTTACACGTCCTCGTCTGGATTTGATGTTCTTGCTCGGTAAGGACGATACGGTTGCGCGTCCAGGAGCCTCTGAGCGTCTCATTGAGTTGCTGGCGAAGTGCAATCTTCCGCCTGAGGTCGTGCGGCTGAATTGTGGGCACTCATCTATTGGAATGTTCCCCTACAATTTGATCGCGGCTCGGAAGGTTCTTCGTTTTTTGAAAGAAACCCCGACCCTGTCGGAGCTTTGGGAGGTTCGCGGGTTTCGCTACGACTTTAGCGAAGTTTGAGCTATCTGATGGCTCCGCGCCGGATCGCGGCCAAGGCGCGCGGGACCCGGTTCGGTCCCTCCCCTGCCCTTCCCCTGCCCTCCCCCGACCAGGTCGCGCATGCGCGACAGCTCGTCAACGACGATATCAAGCCGGCCGAGGTTGCCCGGCTGCTGAAGGTGCATCGCGCGACCTCAGCCCCTCGCAGTTCAGCCGAGAGCACAAGAGCATCTTTGGCAACTCGCCGATTGCTGATCTGCAGCTCTGAACCGTAGCGGGCCCACTTGTGACAATGAACGACCACCTTGCCTAAAGAGTAGTCATTCGCCGCGGCCTGCGACGCCGACGGGATAACGACAGCCGGCCCCCCGGCGCTTCCCTACTGCTTCAGCCGTGTCGACTGAGATTCTCGCGCTGCAAGACGTTCAGTTTCGGCCTGTTGCCTGGACGCGACTTCACCAGATCGGGCCGCGGAATAGAGCTTAGCGGCCTCACCCAACCTGGCCTGTTCGGATTTCGGCACGGATGAATGTTCAAACGGTTTGTTCGAGGCTGTCGCGCGAGCGATTTCGCGAGCGCCGTCTTCACCGAAACGGGCTTCAATCGATTTCCTGAAGGCGGCGATCTCCCGACTGACCTGCTGATCGGCTGACACCGCTTTGAAGGCTTCGGCCCGCTCGCGATCATCCTTGGCCATTGCAATTTTTCCGAGCGCGGCTTTCGCCCGATCCGAAACGTCCCTTACCTCCACCGCATCAGCCTTCATCTGCTTTTCCACATCACCGCGATAGGCCTGGGCGGCCCGGTTCTCGAACTCGGCGGTCCGGACAATGTTCGGGCCGATCGCCGCGGTTGCTCTGTGAGCTGCCTCCCGCTCTTCCCGCGCCCTGGCGCTGGCGAAGAGCCCTTCCCTGCCCCGCAGCTCGCCGACCAAGCTGGTGTCCGCCGATAGACGTCGCGCCGCACTTGTCGGACCGTCTCGAGCAATGATCTCGTCGAGACGCCGCGCCGCCGCTATCGGATCACGGTAAGCGGTCTCCAGATAGATCGGGCGAGCGTCGCGCTCGCGCTGTACATCCGCATCGCGACTGACAGCAGCAGCGATGCTTCGTTCGTCGAGCGCTCGCCCAAGGCTGTCGCGGCGATTGCCACCAGCATTCACATCCTGGAATGCAGCTATCAGCACCCTCACGTCCGCTGGCCGGTCGGCCGTGGTGCCGGGCGATCCCTCTTCATTTCTGGCGCCTGGAACAGACTGCCGAGTTTCGGTTTTGCCTGCGACGGCCCGATCATCGGCTGGCCCACGACGATCGCTGTCTCCTGCCTTTTTTGACTTCTGCGCCACGACGGGCTCAGGCGTTGCGCCTTGATGCTCAGTACCCTGGCGCTGATTCTCCGCGTCCCCTGCGATTGCGCCGGCCTGCATTTCCGGTGTGCGCGGATCTGTCCGAAGCGTACCCGCGCGTGCCTCTTCGACAACTGAAGCCATCTGTCGCTCCTCCTTTTCCCGGCCATCCTGAACTTGCCCAACATGCAACGCCGGCCGAGCGTTCTCCGCCGCCCGTCCCTCGTCCAGCTTCGCCCGTTGTTCCGCGCTGAGCTCGTCGCGCGTTGCATAAGCCACCGACGCCGCCTTGATCTCGTTGCGCCCGATCTGGCGGGCGAGCTGCCGCAAATCCCGCGCAGTCTGCGTCGCCACGAAGATCGTCGCGCTCTCACGCTGCCGCGTTAGCGCAACATAGCTCGAGGCGGCACGCCAGTGATGCGTGTGCATGAGATAGGTATGATCGAGCGTCTTGCCCTGGCCCTTGTAGATGGTGCCGGCATAGCCGTGCCGGAATCCAGAAAACTCCGATGCGTACCACTCAACCTTTCGCCCTTCGCGGCCAGCGGCCGCATCGAGCGCGACACTGATGCGGCCAAAATTCCGCTCGATGCCGGTGATGGTCCCGGCGTTGCCATTGTAGATGCCGGCGCCTTTCAGCGTATCGGTGAACTGCACCCGGTCGCCGACAGCGAACGCGGCCTCACCATGCTTGGTCGTAAACACGAAATCCTCGCCGAGTTCACCACGCTCGCGACGCACCGCGCGCAAATCCTTGTTCAGCGCATCGACATCCTTGTTGGTGTAGGCGAACACGAACCGCGATGCCGACGGATTGGAAGCAGCATCCTTGGCCCATCGCTCGACCAGTTTTTCTCGCAATTCATCCTGCTTCGACGTCCATACCACCGCCTTGTTTCTGGCAAAGGCCCGCAGCGCATCTTCGAAGCGACCGTCCGAAAGATCGTGCGCCGCCTCTCTCTGCCAGTCGACCTTCTGGCGGGTGATCTGGGTGATCTCGGCCGAGCCGTGGTCTTTTTTCAGTTCGGTGAACAGCCCGCCGCGCTCGATCGAGCCGAGCTGCCGGTCGTCGCCGGCCAGCACAACCTTGGCGCCCGACAACCGGGCTTCGCGCAACACCTCGCCGGTCACCTTGGCGTCCATCATCGCCGCCTCGTCGACCACGACCAAAGTGCGCCGGTCCCACTGCGCGCGTCCGTTCTTCAGCCGGAACAGCTCGGCATGAACGGTTGATGAGTGCGCAAAGCCATCCTCCTTCATCGTCTGCGCCACGGCATTTGTCGGCGCTAGGCCGACAACCCGGTAACCCGCCGCCTCATGCGCCTCGCGAATGGAGCCAAGCGCAAAACTCTTTCCCGTACCGGCCCGCCCTTCGATTATTTTTAGCCCGCCGGACCCAGTCGCATGATCGAACGCGGCAAGCTGATCCGCACGTAGCTCCCGCGCTGACATCACACGGTCCCGATCCCCAACGCCGATAGCGCGATGCCCGCCTCCTGCCACGCGCCGTCCATCGGCAAGCGCCAAAATCTCCTGGTCGCGCACCGCCCGCGTTGTCCAGCGCCCTGCACGCTCGCCTGTCTCCCGGTCATGCAGCGCCAGCACATCGTCAAGCCCGAGCACTTTGCCCTTCACATCCGCGCGTTCGCCCTCGTCTTGAATGTGCTTTTTCAGATGCCGGTCGAGATCGTATTCGGAAAAACTCGCCTGGTTGCGCGTCAAGACAGCCAGCACATGTTCGGGATCGCGCGCCGCTTCTTCGTTCGCTCGCCTGATCTGCTCGGCCCGGACATTCGCTTCCGCGCCCGGCGTGCGCATGCGGATCGGTCCGATATGTTCCTGTGGCATCGCGCTCGTTGCATCGACGCGGATCGAAAGCCCCTGCTCGGCAAAGTACCGGTTCTGATGATCGCGCCACAATTGCCCCCAGGCCTCGCCCTCGGCGACAATCGCGCGGCCGCCGCCACGCTTGATCACCGGATCGAGATCGCGCGCTTTTTTTGCTGCGAACCCGTTCTCGTCCAGCCGCCGTGTCGTGATCAACAAATGCGCATGATGATTGGCCCGCTCGCCCTCGCTCTCCGCCCCGTGCGGTGCATGGACGTCTAGCTGGACCGCGAGCCCCTTCGAGACAAAATGCTCCAGCGCGAAGGACCGCGCCAGTTCGACCCGGTCGTCATGGCCGAGCTCTTCATTGGCCGGCAGCGCCAACACGAGCTCCCGAGCCAGTTGCGCGTCCTTGCGCTTTTCCATGGCCTCGGCCGCGTTCCACAGT
>NZ_CP015321.1 GCF_001686985.1 Mesorhizobium amorphae CCNWGS0123
CAGCCGGTGATGAGCCGATGTCCAATGCAGAGTCTCATGCGCTCTCGTGGCGACAAATGAAGCCATGTCCCGGAAAACTTCCGGTGAGGGCAGCTGCACATGGTCGGTAGAGGGACAATAATAGGCCTTGTCTCCGCCATACCGCACAACCGCTCCAGTGTTGTCGAAAAAACGGTCGGCGTGCTCGATGCGCTGGACAGGATCGGCGGCAGGCTCTGGCGCCGCGTAGTAGTGGGCCGGCAGACCCTCGATCTGGTCGGCGCAGAACACCGTATAGGCTTTCAGGAACGGAATGCCCCGTTCGACTTCTTCGCCATGAGCATCGGTTTCGGTCCTGGTGAAGCGGCTGGCATAGACCACCATGGAACCGGTTTCGCCCTTGCGCACCTGACCGCCTAGCTCGGCGCTTTGCTTGAAGGTCATCCAGACCGGTGACACAAAACCCCGCGCAACCGCCTCCGACCAGAGAAGCAGCGTATTGATCCCCTGATACGGCAGTCCGTTGTGACGGAGTGGCCGCGTGATGCGACCCGTCGTATTCGCAACGCTCCACGGTTTCACCCAGGGACGCACACCCTTCTCCAGATCCGCGACGATGCGATCGGTGATTTTCGCGTAGATGTCGACGCGGGACTTGTTGCTCTTCCTGTCCATTTTCCAACCTCCATTCGAGGCCGCGCCAATCGCGACCGTCACGAGGTCCGCACGCGCAGGACCGCAGGTCCGCGAACCCAGGGAGGATCGATGGGGAAGTTGAGAACCGTCGCTTGCGGGCCGCAACGTCAGTGAAGGACGGCGCAGCCGTTTCGCGGCACGAGGACCGGAGCAGGACCATCATTCGTGACGGCCGCGGTTGACGCGGCCTCGACGACCAGCCCATTTTCATCATGGAGTTCGGTGCCTTTGGCACATTCAAAAAGGCCGGCGCCCCGTAGGGAGCCAGCCTATGGAATGGGGCGGAACCGAAGTTCCGCCCGAAGAGTGTCAGCCCAGAGCCGCCATCTGGAGATCGGCTGCCTGCCGGTTAACGGTCTGGCCGGGGTTCTCGGTCTGGCGTTCGTAAGGTTTCCAGGCCTCACCAACGACGTGCTCGTAGGCGGCGACGGCGCCCTCGGCCGCCATGCGCAAGGCATGTGCCTGCAGGCCCATTTCGGCGGCGAATTCGCGCTTGCGCTGGGCCTTGCTGTCGAAGCCGACCGGACCGTCAATGTCTTCGTCGCGGGTGTCATTGGCGAGCTTGGCCGTAGCGTCCTTGGCCTCGGTGACGGCTTTCGAGTAGAATTGGCCTGCTCCATAGGCCGAACCGACATGCGAGCCGACGATCCTTTGCAGGTGGATCTGCATCGCCTTTTCGGAAAGACCCTCGGAGAGCGTATCAGCGCCTTCGATCAGACTGCGCTCATGGAATTCACGGATGCCGTCGCTGTCGAGGACGGGGAGGCCGAAGCTTTCCGAAATGAGGGTGGCCTGGCGGCCATCCGGGCAGCAGAGCCGGACCATTTCGAGGGTGGTGCCCTTGCGGAGTTGGACGACGCGGGCCTTGGTCTTGGTGGAGCGGGTTGAACTGGACATTGAGCTTTCCTTTCTAGCGATGCCCTTCAGGTGTTCCGGTCCTTGCCGGTTTTCCCTGCGGGTGCGGTCAAAAGGAACCGGCGGAAGCTGGACGCTTCAGGGTCCGGAGCCTGCCAGGCGAGCGAGGTTGGCTTGCGGACAAGCGGGGCCAGTTCTTCACTGGCCCTGCGCGGGACGCGGGCCAGCCTTGCCGAGATCGGCGGGTTCCGGCCGCTCCGCGGCGCGATAGCGGCCTTGAAGCGGACAGCCGCGGGTTCAGACCGCAGCAAACCCGCCGGGAAGACCGGCAAGGGATGGCACGGATACCAGCATGCGGGAGGATAAGCACCCGGTCGACCCGCGCCGCCATGCCGTCGCACGGCTTGCCCAAAGACGCTGGGCGTCCGCGGTTTGAACGCCGGCTGCTGCTGGTATAGATGAGCTGCGCCGGTCCGCCGTTGTGGATCAGATCTTTGGCCTGCTCCCACGTCAGACTGACAGCGCACCGTATTCAATCCCGAGCGAGGGCAGCGATGACCGATCACAACGACGACTACGTCTATGACGATACGACAGGGGAATGGCGATCAGCCTCGGAGATGGCTGCCATTAAAGCTTCTGCCGGAAGCATCGAAGTGCGCGACGCCGCCGGCACCATGCTGGCCGACGGCGACTCCGTCGTCCTCGTCAAGGACCTCAAAGTCAAGGGTGCCGGCCAGACCCTGAAGCAGGGCACGGTGATCAAGTCGATCCGCCTCACCGACAATCCCCAAGAAATCGACTGCCGGCATGATGCGATCAAGGGGCTGGTGTTGCGAACGGAGTTCGTCCGCAAGCGCTGATCAGGCCGCGGTATCAAGCGCGCATCAGGTCCGGTGGCGGTCTGGCACGCAGTGCCTCGATTGCAGCATCCTGCCTTGCGAGCTTGCGGGAGAGAGGGTCGATCTCGTGCTGCCTCTCAAGTGTGATCGCTGCAAGGTTGGCCCGATATCGTTCGAGAAACATCGCCGGCTCCAGGCCCCTCCCGCGTCGATAGCCGGCACATTTGGGTGTGAGCTGCGGAATGATCGCCGTCATCCGCCTCATGATCTGCCGGTCGATCATATCGAATTGGCACTGTGTCTGGCGCCGAGCCTCCTCCATGCGAAAGAGCTCTGCGCGACGATCGGGGATAGACATTATGTGTCCCTCCCCTGCCAATCCATGAGGCTCGATGGCCCGCCATAGATGCGATGGCGCGCAACATCGATGACGAATCCAAAGCGGCCGACATGGTATTCGTCGGTCGGAACGAGAAAGCGACGTTCCTCCGTGCCCGGTCCGCGCTTGCGGCCAGGGGTCGCGACAACCTCGGTGAACCCGGCCTGGTACTCGGAACGGATCGCCGACACCACGACCCAGTCATCGGTATGCTTCTCGAAAAATGCCCGCTCGTCCTTTTTCGCGGATTGGCCGGGTTCGAGCACCCTCCCGTGGATCGCCTCCCAGGCGTCCGGGTACCAGTCGCGGATCGACTTTTCCGCACACGCTTTCTCAAAGTCCGTGAAGAGCTGCGGGAAGGCTTGGGCGACGGCCGCCCAATGGCAGTCCTCTTCATAACAGCCATCATTGGCACGGAGCATTTCATGGACTTTGCGGTTTCGCTCCGCCGACAGATGGAACCCGCCATGGCCTGCCGTTGAGTGAGCCACTACGCCCTCGGCATAGACGGTCGCTCCCTGCGACATTCCCCATGGCGTGTGGGCACGGGAGTGGATCTCGCGACGTCCGAGAGCTGCACGCTGCTGCTGGTGGAGGGCGTTCTCCTCGACATGCGCGCGAAACGCCGCCTCGTCGGCAAGCTCACCGCCATGGCCGTAGAAATCGCCGCGCATCCATTCGGCCATGGGCCGGCGGATACGCCAGCCCGTGACAAGATAGTGCCGGCCGTCGCGGGCTGGAGCCATGGCGAAGGCGTGCTCACCGACAAGGGCAACGCAAAGCCCGTCGGCGCTTCGGCCAAAAGTAACTCCCGGAAACCCGGGGGTTTCGACGTCATGGGTTTCAGAAGTTCGCGCAGTCATGCTGCCGTCCTCCCCTCTACGGTATCCGCCGCTACGATATCGGCCGTGACTTGCCGCAACACGGCGTTCGGATAGCGGTGGCGGGTCAGCCATTCCTCGGCGGCCGTGCGATTGGCGGCAAGATGGACAAGCTCCGCATCGTCGCCGGCGCGGTCGAGAACGAGAACCGTGCCGATGGCGGGTCGCTCCCTGACCGAAAACTTCAGGTCACTGTTCACCGAAAACGTCTGGTGGATGCGCAGCACAAAGGTTCCCTGACTGCCATAGTCACCCTTGTGCAGGGTGATCGAGGCGGGCAGCGTCGTACTGCCGACGCGGGCCTCGGCCTGTTTGCGGATCAGACGGCCGCCACCATTGCGATTTTCCCAGGCTGCGAACTTCTTGCGATGCCGCTCTGGCGGGCGTGGGGATCCGTCGGAATAAGTCACGATCGAACCGAGTGGAACGAGGTCATGGATCAATTGGGCGGACATTGGTTTTCTCCGTGGTTCTCATGGTGGAAACAGAGCCGCCGCCGGTGGTGTGCCGGCGGCGGAATGATCGTTCGGGGGGAATGAAAGGGCGGGCCGCCTATTCGGCCGCCACCTTGTAAGCCTCGATCTGTCCTTCAGTGAGGTCCTCCTCCTGCGGAGCGGGGTCCTCGCCAACGTAGTCGTGCGCGGGCTCGACAACCGCATCGCCCTCGAGCTCGTCCTGGCCCTCAGGCGTGCCGTCGTCCTCAGGCTGTTCCCTGGCCTCGTTCTTCTTCAGCCAGAAGGTCAGCTTTTCCGGAGTGGGCGCAAACAGCGCCGACGGGTGAACGAACCGGCCTTCTTTGAAATGCTCTACCAGGGCCGCACGGGTATCCTTGACCTTCTGACGGGGCAGGACCGATGTATCCGCGCAGGCGGCTTCCAATGCTTGCCGCGACAGGCATGACAGGAAGTCCTCCGTCCCCATGTTCGCTAAGAAGTTGTCGGCCGCGATGACGTCGCCGGCGACACGGGCGACAACGCCGCTGTCTGAGCGATTCTCCCTGCAGGACAGAACGTCGATCAGCAGGGAACGCACGGCAAGGCGCAGCGTGTCGATGTCGAACTCGAGCTTGCCCTCGTGGTTGAACAGGCGCGCGGCATGGTCGCCGAGGCCTGCTGCCCCGTAATAGGAGATGTCGCGGGCGCCAGATGCAACCGTCACATTCTGGCCAGCGAAGGCGAGAACGAGCAGCGCCATCAGCGTGTCGTCCCCGATCGGTGCGCGCGACAGCGCCTCGTGCAGCGCGTCGGTACGCAGGTCGCCGATCATCTCCATGCCTTTGCGCGTCACGTCCGGACGCGGCTTTGCCGTAACGACGATATCATCGCCATCGGCCTCGACATCAGCCCCATTCTTGCCCTTGGGCTTTTTGGCCGCCGGCATGCGGTACGCGACCGACTGCACTTTGCCGTCGCGGTCGAGATACATGGCGGTGTGATCGGACTTCGACGGCTTGCCGTACACACGCTCGGCCTTGGGCGGAAGCTTCGGCTCGCCCCACTGACCGGCTTCCACGATCACGCCACGCTTGGGCACAGTGTTTGCCATCCACTCCTGCTGCGCGCCAAGGAAGGCCTCGACATCCGTCGTATAGCGGCTGTCCTGGTCGGCCGGAGCAAACAGGTCCTCGACCCAGGCAATGCCGTAGGCCTGGGTGAGGTCGTCACCGAAGCTGGCGTCGCGCGCGTACATGCGGCGCTTCGTCAGGCCCTGCGCCACGCTCCACCACGACACCTGCGGATCGGTCTTGGACGGCTTGTGCTTCTTCCAGACTTCCTTCTGCTCATCAAGCGAAGCCGACGCAATGGTGCGCAACTCCTTCTCGTTGGGCATGTCGCCCTTGGCCATCTGGTCCAACATGGCCGGCAGAACGTTGGCGAGCAGGCGCAGCTTCCTGATCTGGCGGACGGGAAGCGCCAAAGCGACGGCGATCGCTTCCTCGGTCCAGCCGAGCGCGACCAGCCGCTCAATCGCGCGCCATTGGTCGACGGGATTGAGCTGCTCATGCGCCAACGTCTCGGCCAGCGACCGCATTGCCCCGCCGTCCTCGGCCCTTTCGATCACCAGGACGGCGATCTCTTCCAGACCGGCGGCAATCGCCTGCCTCACACGACGATGGCCGGCATCGATGACATAGCCATTGCCGCCATCCGTCTCCAGCGCCACGACAGGCGGCTGCACGATGCCGACGGCGCGGATGGTAGCCAGCAGCAGCGCGTCGGCCTGTGGGCTGGACTTTGAGCGTCGCGCCTTGTCAGGGTTATCCTTCAGCGCACGCGGATCGACAAACTTCAGTTCCATGGAGATGCTCCTTCAAGGGGTTTGCGGACACCGCCATTCGCTGTGTCCTTCCTCGTCTTCTTCCCGAAGACATCCCCCGGCCCGCGGAGCGGACGGGCCGGTGCAACCGCGGCCGAGCATCCCTGCCCGGCTGGCCGAGCGGGGCTCTTGGGCCCTGCGCAGGACGACGCGGCCGGGATCGCGAGCGGCGCGGTTGAGCGTCAGCGACGCCGGCCCGCCCGATCTGCGAGAGGGCTTTATTCTTCCTCCGTTTTCCTATCCTCATCACCGCGACGTAGACCGGGGTATTGAGATAAGCGGAAAAATTTGCACGGCAAACTGGAGGTTAACGTCTTTGAACCTACGGACGCCGCAAGGAGCCCTCTAGACGTCATGTTCCAAGGCGGAGATCGGTGGCCCGCCCTTCGTGCGATTAAAAGACGAGGGTTGCTCGGATGGGCCGAGCCGATCCTCACGCACGGAGGGCGAGCCATGGGAGAGTATAGCGAAGCATTTGTGGCGTTTGATGTAGCCAAGAAGAAGCACGCGGTTGCGATCGCGGAGGGCGGCCGCACCGGCGAGGTCCGGTTCGTCGGCGAGGTCGAGAATAGTCCGGCGGCGATAGAGCGGACGATCAAGAAGCTAGGAAAAAAGTATGATCGACTGCACGTCTGCTTCGCGGCTGGGCCGACGGGTTATGGGTTGTGCCGGCAGGTCCGCGATCTTGGTCACGACTGCATGGTGGTTGCGCCGGCCCTGATCCCGAAGCGACCGGGCGAGCGCGTCAAGACCAACCGGCGGGACGCGGTGACGCTGGCGCGGCTGCATCGGGCGGGCGAACTGAGCGGGGTGTGGGTGCCGGACGTGGTCCACGAGGCTGTCCGCGATCTGGTGCGAGCCCGGGAAGCCGCAGCCGACGACCTGCGCCGCAAACGCCAGCAGTTACTTTCCTTCCTCCTGCGCCATGGGCGGATCTACGAGACCGGCGGTCATTGGACGTTGGCGCACCGGCGCTGGCTTGCCCACCAGAGCTTCGAGCATACTGCGCAGCAGATCGTATTCCAGGAGAAGATCGACGCGATCGAGGACGCGGTTCAGCGACTCGACCGCCTGGACGAGCAGTTGCGCGCCCTCGTGCCAACTTGGTCCATGGCGCGGGTCGTCGAGGCCTATCAGGCCATGCGCGGCGCCTCGTTCCTAGTCGCAGTGATATTTGCGGCCGAGATTGGGGATGTGCGTCGCTTCGATACGCCGCCGCAGTTGATGGCCTTTCTCGGCCTTGTCCCGGGGGAGCGCTCGACCGGTGACACGGTTCGCCGGTCGAGCCTTACGCTCGCCGGCAATCGACGCGCCCGCCGCGCCCTGGTCGAAGCGGCATGGACTTACCGCTATCCTGCCAGGGTCAGCGAGACCCTGAGGGCCCGGCTCGAGGGGCTGCCCAAGGCTGTCCGCGATATTGCCTGGAAGGGGCAGGTCCGGCTCTGCGCCCGCTATCGTCGCCTCAGCGCCGCGGCAAGAAGCCGCCGGTGGTCGTGGCTGCGATCGCACGCGAGATGGCCGCCTTCTTGTGGGCCATCGGCCGGGAGGTCGCGCCGTCATAGCCGGTCTCGACCCAACCCGCTGCACAGTGCTGGGGGTGGGGCCACGGTGGAGAACTCCCGTCGCTAGTTATGTGGCCGAGCCGATGCGCCCGACGCC
>NZ_CP015322.1 GCF_001686985.1 Mesorhizobium amorphae CCNWGS0123
CGTTGCCGATATGGGACGCACTGGATGTCAGGGTGAAAGCTGTCGACGCCGAATTGACGGCAATGACGATTGCCCATGGCCTGAAACTTCGGAAGGCGGCGCATCTGCTGGATGGTGAGGACGCGTGAACCTCGACCCGTCGTCCATACAGGCCATAGCCGATCGGATTCGAGCGAGCGCAGCTTTTGAAGAAGAGAACCGCAAGCGCCGCCATCGGGCCCTGTTGTCCTTTGCTGGAAATGACGATGATTGGTTGTTCAAGACGGTCGCGCGCGGGCCGGGGGAGGGCGGTTTCGGCGGAAGCCAGCCCCCGGAACCCGCCGTGCCGCGCTCGTCTGCCCGGGAGTTGGAGCCGCCGCGCGGTAAAGCCGGGCGACTAAACTTCGCCCTGCCAACGAAGCGGCGGAAGCTCGCCGGCGGACCTGCGCCGAGGGCGGCTGCCGACCGGCTGGCGGCCGGGTATCAGCCGGCGGTTCTGAAGGTGATTTCCTATGGGCATGGCGTCACAAGAGCAGCCGCCATCGGTCAATATATCCAGAAGGAGGGCGGCGTCGCGCTCGAAACTCATGACGCCGCATCCTCGCGACGCAGGCCGCCGTTGCCGAGGAAATGAAACAGTGGAGCAAGGGCTTCGACAAGCGGCGGGAAAGCGACGATGTCGCGACGTTCCGGCTTTCGGTGGCAGGAGAGGAGAATGCCGAGCGCCTTTCATTGGCGGTTCAGGCTGGCTTTGCCGGCCACGGTTTCGCCTATCGTATCGATACGCTGCAGGACGGATCGAGTGTTGCGCGTGTCGTCGCGACCATGGCCGGACACAGCGTCGTGCGGGGCGAGAACGGAGACGAGAAGAAGAAGCATCGGTTTCACCTTTCCGATCGGCGCCAGCAGGATCGCCAGTTCTCGGCACCGACCCGGGCCATGATCGCCTCGCGGATCGCCGAGACGCTTGGGGTCAAGGAGGATACTGTTTCGGTCAAGCCAATTGGGGAACCCAGCCACGGCAAAGCTGGTGTCGTGTTCCAGCTCTCGCGCCTTACCCATGACGGAGCGGCGATCGGCGCCGACGGCGTCACGATCGCGTCTGAGGAGGCGGTCCGGCAGACCGCGCAATTCTGGGACAAGACGCTGAATTCCTACAAGCCTCGCGACACCATGCATATGATCCTGTCGGCCAAGGCAGGTGAGGACGGACAAGCCCTGGTGAGGGCCGCACGTGGGTTCCTGCATGAACAGTTCCCCAATCACAAATTCGCCTTTGGGATGCATGCCGACATGGCCGAGGAGGGCGGCCATATATCATGTCCACGCGATCGTCGCGGTGAAGGGTGAGGATGGTCAGCGATTGCGACCAGGTCCGGCCCAGCTTCGCGAATGGCGCGCGCTCTATGCCCAGCATGCACAAGCTCAGGGCATGAAATCGTCGCGACTTCCGCGGCCTATCGAGCGTCATCACAAAGCTATGGTCCGCGCGACAAGGCGATTGTGGCCACGGCCGAAAAGCCGCGACCGGGCAGGGAGGCGCGTGACCGCGCCTACGCCCGTGCAAACCCGCACGTCATCGAAAAGCCCGGCAGCGGATCGACTACGCGAGGGTCAACCCGATCAAGATTCCGATTTCGGCGCGCCAGCTGCGGGCCACCCAGGCAAGCCTTCGGGACTGGCGCTCGGTTGCAGCTGCTCAGCCGGATAACGCGATGGCGAGTCAATTCATTGATCGGATGACGCAAGCTGTCCGATCCGGTATTGTTGTGGTCGCTATTCGAGATGGAAAGGGTGTTCGAATGAGTTCAGATGCCAGCGCGGACCAGATGCGGGAAAACCTGAAACAGATCAACGAGACCGTTAACAAGACAGCGGCCATGATGAACGGCCAGAACAAAGCGGAGTTCTTGCGGCGGGCAGCGCCGACAATGGAACTACTGGCGATCCGAACAGATCTCAAATCTATGCAGGAACGCGGTGTGACGCACATTTCGCATGAAGAAGCGCATCAGATCGCCGGATCACGAAGTGAAGCGCTTATCGCAAGAGCATGGGAGATGGAAGATCAACAGTATAGGACCAAAGATCCGTCGGAATGGACGGATGTTGATGTAGCGGCGTTCGCAAGATCCGTGCAACGCTCAGATGATGAATTTTATTCGAAAAGAAACGCGGAACAAGATGGGCCCTTTGCTGAACATGTTAAAGATTATGCTTGGGAAAAGGCGCGACAAGAATATGGTCCTGCTCAACATGAACCAGCGGTCGTGCAGCTCACAAATCGTGCACGTGAGATCGAGGCTACGGAGCACCTAGAGGCACAGCGCGCGAACGAAATCCGCAATCGTGCCATCGAGCAACAACTTCGTGATGAACATGCCGGCTCAATCGATCCGACATCGCTTGAGCAGGTCGCACAAGACCGCGAAATGGTTCGCAATGCCGAAAGCATCGCGGCGAAGGAAGCTCGCGAGGCGCAGGCTGCAAGCGAGGCCGCTCGCGCATTGGCGCAGAATCCGTCCGAACGGCTCGATCCAAACACGGTCAAGGGCGAACGTCTCGAAGAGCTGCAGCGCCTGCAATCGAAAAGCATCAACACCTCACCCGTGGATGGCGAGGAACCGGATTCACATAAGCCGCAAAAGCAATAGTCACCTCGCCATGCAGCACCGCGTAGGCTCGTTGTTCCCTAAGCCGGGCTCTGGCAGCGGCTCCGTTCGGCACACGCTCGCGTCCAGACGCGGATGGACTCCGAGGAAAGGCGAGGATTAGACACCTCGTGATTATGCAACCTCCTTCACCCGGATTTCTATATCCAAGTGAGCGGAGGCGGCGATGTTGACGAGCGCGTCAAGCGAGAACTTGGCGAGCTTACCGCGCAGCAGATCATTGATACGAGGCGCGTCAGGCCGAGCCGCTTGGCGGCTTCCTCCTGGGGAATGCCCCAACGCTGGACTGCTTACGGATTTCGTAGAGCAGCGCCGAGCGCGCTTTAAGGTTTGCTGCCTCCTGTTCGGTGTCCGCCAGGGCGTCCCAGACGTTCTCATAGATTTCTACGTTCATCGTTCTGCCTTCCATCGTTTTAGCCGTTGAGCCGCCAGATCGAGGTCTTTCTTGGATGTGGCCTGTGTCTTCTTCTGGAACGCATGAAGCACCAAAACGCGGTCCTCCAGGGTTGCCAGATAGATGACGCGGAACGCTCCCGATGCCTGCCGGACTCTGATTTCCCTGACGCCGGCCCCCACGATTTGCATAGGCTTCCAGTCGTCGGGATCGTCGCCGCGCTGGACAAGTTCGAGCTGCCAGCCGGCCTCTATCCGCGCATCGTCAGGAAAAGCTCGAACATCCGCCCTACTGCTTCCAAGCCACTCAATCACTTCATCGGGGTGCACTGTATCGGTTTTGATACAGGTTGGCTAGAGTGAAAATCAATCGTTTTACGGACGAGCAATCAGCTCACGTCCCCACCAAAAACCGGGAGGCGCGCGAACCGGTTCGATGCGCCCGCCATCGGATTAGGGACGTTTCGTCTGGTTCTCACACTCGACATAGGCACCGAAGGCACAAATCGCTCATTTGTATTCAACTGAATTTCACGTCCTAGCGATCGCCGTGACGTCTAATTTGATCCTGCAGCGCCTCAAGAGCGGCTGACGGTACCCCATCGACATCTCCGCTATCCACTGACGGTAACAGCGAACGAGCGCCGGCCTCCACTTCCTGATCGAGCGATGCGAGCAGCGCGGCGCGATCGACGTGGACTTGTTTCCCGGCCGGACTTGGAATTGCAAGATACTCGCCTTGCCTTCAGACGCACTCGGGTCGGACGCCTTTGATGCTGCTGGCGCCGATCGCCGGCCAAGGGTGGGAAGCGGCCGCGGCGCATCATCGGCCGTCTGATCGGTCGCTTCGGCTTCAACTGCGGAACCTCAGCGGCGACCTCGCTCTTTGCTTTAGCCTCACCGCCCGTTGGAAGGCCTGAGCTTGGCAGCGCCTGTGGTGCGTCCGCGCTGTCGCTCTTTACTTTCGGTAACCCAACGGGACCAGCCCTTCCAGCCGCCGCACCAGTCGCAGGCGGCGCCGCATCAGCATAGGCTGCATCGCTCGAAACCGGCGCTTCGACGGTATCGGGTTCCCCCAACTCGAAAGGTGCCGCCGGCGCGTTGTTAGCCGCCGCTTCGACCTCCGCCATGGAGCGCAGCGGAAGATCCTGCCATCGTGAGAGAGGCGGAACCTTCAAGCGCCGGTGCCGAAATTGCTGGTAGGTCGCCTTATAGGGAGCGTCCTTATAATAGGTGACCTTGCGCACCATAAAACCAGGGGGCTCGAGCCCAGAACCACGGCCTGGTTCGCCCGGCATCTGCCGAAGCTCCGCCGCCGTCCGGAACGGTCTTTCCTGATAACTTAAACTCTTGTCTCGGCCCCCAAATATACCTTGCCCGGCCCTGATGATCGGTGTGGGGACCTCGATCGTGGTCGGCCCCAGCATTTCAGAGACATGTTCCGAGGTCTCAACGTCGTTCATGCGGATGAAAAGCTTCACCTGACACGCGGTCACCGTGGTCTGCCGCGTCGCTTTTCCATAGACTTCGTCAAGCTGGGCAAGATCCTGCAGGATCAGGACCATGCGAAAGCCATAGCCCGCGTGATCGCCAGCTTGGAAACGATAGACTCCATTTTGCCGAGCTGGCGAAACTCGTCGATCATCACCAGGACCTGATATGGCTCGTCAGGACCTGGCGAGGAAGCCATCAGCACATCATGGATTTGCTGAACCAGGAGTTTGATGATGGGCCGGAACACGTCGAGCTGCGCCACCGAGCAGCCGATGAAGAGAGCCGTCGGGTCCTTGCGAAACTTCGAGATATCGAAATCGGTCGACGCCGTAGCGGCTGCAACGAGATCATTGGTCCAGGGGTTGAGAGCCGCCGTCAGGTTGAAGTAGGCCGAGTTTCGCGTTTCCTTTTCCAGCGCAATGAACTGGTTGAGCCCGTGCACGACCCACGAAGGCAGATATTTTTCCTCGTCATTGCGGATATTCGTCAGCACCCTGAGAAAATCCACACCGGTCGAAAGGAGCATCGCGACGGCGCGCAAATGACGCTGCCCCTCATAGCGTTGTGACGTCAGCACATAACCTATCATGGCCGAAAGCAGCTGCCGGCCGGCGCGCGCCCCAGATCTCGGAACTCCCTGTCGCCTCCGGGATGATGAAGGAGGAGACCACCGCGCAGTCCGTCGGCATGCGCGCATCGCGCCGGATGAAATCCAGTGGATTATAGCGATGCGAATCCTGCTCGCCGGGCGAAAAGAAAAAGACCTTGTCACCGAGAGCCTGCCGGTGTGCACCGAACGCCTCGAAGTTCTCCCGCTTCGGATCGAACCACACCGAGGATCCTCGCCACATATACCCGTTCGGTATGACAAAGCTGACGCCCTTACCGGATCGGGTCGGCCCGACCACCAGGACGTGCGCGGGATCGTCCGAGCGGATCGTCGCCCCGCCCATCTTGCCGAGGATCAAGCCCTGCTTTGCCAGCAGGTTTTCCTTTCGGCGTCCATGATTGTGCCGAACCGCGCATCGCCGTAGTGCTTTGGCTTGCGGTTGATCAGGCCTGCCAAAGATCAAGCCGACGCCGATCGCCACGACAATTGCGACCGCGACCGCGCCGCGGATGATCGTCTCGCTTTGCGTGGGATGATAGGCCAAGCGCTGACTGAAATGCTGCCAGGCAACGAACAGGCCGCTCAGGCTGCGTTGCGCGTTCTGGTACCGCAAAAGCCCCCAGCGCGAGGCTCCTTCAGAAGGCAGGGCGGGATTCCACCGCCATGTCGCCACCAGCTCGTAAGCCAGGCTCCAAAGGGCAAAGAAAGCGGCGAGACCGATGAGGCCGAGGAAAAGTCTATAGGCCAATACGCGAGACATCCTGGGGAACCTTTCTGGCGGCTCTCCATTCAGTCATGCGGTTGAACCAGATCGCCGAAGTACCCGCGCCAGCCGCCCCGGCGCGTCTGTTGGATCACAATCGGCAAAACCGACCGCACGTAATCGATGATCTCCGCCTTGCTCAGACCGAGCCCAGCCTGCATGACCATCAATGCCAACTGCTCAAACGCACCGGCCGGGCTGTCCGCATGGATCGTCGTGATCGATCCGGGATGACCCGTGTTGACGGCGCGCAAGAACGAATAGGCTTCGGCTCCCCGGATCTCGCCCAGGAAGATTCGATCCGGCCGCAGGCGCATTGCCGCCTGCAGCAGCGTTTCAACGGTCACGCGCGCCAGGCCCTGGTCGCCCTTTGACGCCACCAGCGGCAGATAGTTGGGCTGGTGTGGTTTGACCTCTCGCGTGTCTTCAATGGTGAGGATCCTTTCATCCGAAGGTACCTCGTGCAAAATCGCGTTCAGAAAGGTCGTTTTGCCCGACGACGTGCCTCCTGAAAGCAAGATCGAATACCGTTCCCGCACCGCCAGGCGCAGGAAATCCTCGATCTTGCCGGCGTCGAGATATTCGCAAAGGGCGCTGTCGGTGTCGCTCAGTTCGCCGGGATCCTGGACGGAGATCGTATCGAACGACCCACGTTTGCGATAATCCTCAAGGCGCATTTCCTTCACGACCTGCTTGCGGATTGCGAAGGCGCCTCCTGCCGGTGTCGCCGGCGCAAGCACGCCCTGAAAGCGTTCGCCGCCGGGCAGGGCGGCCGAAAGCAAGGGATTTTCCTCGCTGACGGACTGCGAGGATGATGCGGCTATACGTTCCATGAGGTAGGTGATCGCGGCGCGGTCGAGCTCGGGCACGTCGAAGGGCTCCATATGTGTCGAGCCGACGATTTCGACCCACACAAGTCCAGGCCCGTTTGCACAGATTTCCACCACGCGATCGTCGTCGAGCCAGCGCCGCACGGGCTCCAGCGCCTTATTTAGAAAGACGGTTCTTTGCTGCCCGCTCACGTCGGATCTCCCTCAACGCCTCGCGCACCGGGTCCGGATAGAATTCGGAAAAATCGAGGTCGCGGCGGACGAACACCATGATGCGCGACCCCTGATCGACATGGATCGTGGGCGCGATATTGATCGAATTGCGAAGCGCCTCTTCGGCAATGCGGTTGAGGCTTTGCGAGACCTGTTGCGCGCCGATCTGGCGCGCGCTCTGCATGTACTGGTTGGGTTGCGTCTGGATTGTCACCGTCTGTCCGGTCTGCGGGTCCGTGTAGGTCTGGTTGGTGTTCGACCCGTTCTGGTCGTTGCCAAGGTTGGCAATGAACTGCGTCGCGCCGCCCACGACACTCAGAAGGATCGCCGAGCCGAAGCGCTCGAAATAATGGTTGTCGACCTCGCCCGGCATACCGCTCCGACCGAGCTCGTCGGTGCCGGTCGAGCCGAGCTGCACCGACATGCCGTCCGATCGAAGCAGGCGTGTCCACACAATGAACACCCGCGTTTGGCCGGTTGCGAGGCCACTGCGATATTCACCGATAAGGCGGGAGCCAGCGGGGATCAAAACCCTGCGGCCGTCGAACGACCACACATCCTCCGAGACCACGGCCCGAACCATGCCGGCAAGATCGCTCTGGATCGCGGTCTCGAGCACGCCCTTGATCATCGTCCCTTGGGCGACCAGAGCGTCCGTGCGCGGGTTCATCGTGGCCTTCGATGTATCCGCTCCGCTCTGGCTCGCCCTTGCCAAAAAACGCCGGTTGGGATCCTCCTCGCCCTCGCCTGCATTTCCGGGCGCCGCGGCATCCGCTCCATTGGCGGCCAGTGCTGATGCATTGCCAGGCGCGTCGCCGCTATCGGCGACGAGCTGCTTGGCGCGCAAGCGCTCCCATTTGCGCCGCTCCTCTTCTTCCTGCCTGCGCCGTTCTTCCTCAGCCAGACGACGGGCTTCGGAATCATCCTGCACCTGTGGTGGAGCTGCGGGCGGTTGCAGGGCCGGTGGAGGGGGAGGCGGCGCCTCGACCGCCGACGGCGGCTGTGCCGGCGCTGCCGGCGGCTCCTCGGGAGCCGTCGGGATTTTCAGGGTGCCGTTATCAAGCTGGGGGCGCGGCGTATCGAGCCCCGGTGCGGGAAACTGTGTGGTGTGAAACTCCTCGCCATCCGACGCCGTCAACAGCGGCCTGTCTGGCGCACGCGTCGCCGCATAGATCATCCAGCCGGCGAACAGCACCGCGCCCAGCGGCACCGCGATCTTGAAGAATGTGGTCGCCCCGAATTTTGGCGCGGCGACGGCTGTGCCTTCCTCAGCGAGCATTCTGTACTCATTGGGAGATGGCATAGGGTCCCCTCACTTTCCGAACAGTCCCACCGCCAACACGCTGCGGCTCGTAAGGTTCAAGCCCGGTCGGTTCGTTCACATTGTTCAGCCTCAGATTGAAGACGCAGGTCGCGTCGTTGCCGTTGCGCAGGGTCCATTGGTAGTTGACCTTGTCGACGACGATGTACGCGCCCTCGCGGCGATAGTTCACAAGGGTCTCATTGCGCTCGCTGTCGACGACATAGATCGCCGGCACTTCCCTTGCCGGATCGAAGCGGAACCAGGTCTTCACGCCATCGTCGTAGATCACGAGCGGCTTATTTGCCGACGCCCCCTTATAGGCATAGGACGAGTTGGCGTTTTCGGCCTTGAATGCCTGCCGGTTCGGCTGGGCCGCCCGGGCCTGGGCTTCGTCCATCAGCGCCGCGTCCGAGGCCTCTTCGGGATAGCGGAACTTGATCGCGTAGACTTGTTGTGCAACCGGCCGAAACTCGCCGTTGAGGAAGAACACATAGCTGCGCTTGTTGGTCAGGACATTGAGATTCCCGCCCGCGTTCTTCTCGATCGGCTTCACAAACAGCACATTGCCCTTCTTGTTGGGCTCGATGCTCCAGGCCGGGACGTCGCCGGCGCCAAGGGTTTCGATTTTCTCGTCATCCCCGAATTCGATCATGGTCGAGGCGCCGTAGCTGGCCGGCACCGACACCACATCGTCCTTTTGATACCAGACGAAGCGAATACGACTGTCACGAGATCCCGCCCGAGGGGTCTGTTCGGCAAGGGCCGGCTGAACCGCGCAAACGCCGAGCCCGATTGCCATCAGGATGCCGGCGACCTTCATTGCGGTGTCTCCGCCGTGGGTGCCGGCGCCGTCTCCTGGTCGCGCCGATATTCGAGCACCTGGAAGCCAAGCGGATTTTGAAATCGGATCTCGTTTTTGGCCGGCACACCGGTGTAGCGGAACCGGATCAACGATACCCAATGCCGCTGCACCGTGTTCGCCTGGCTCTTTTCGTCCGTCATGAAACGGACCAGGGCGGTCCTTTGGTTAGGAAATGTCACCGACTTCACAGTCACCGCCACGACGGTGTTTCGCCCGTACAACACCACGGGGTTCGTCACCTTGTTCGCCGGACTGAAAAGCTCGACGAGCTCCCTCGAGGCATCGCCGGCGCTCAGCAATTGCGCCAGATCGAAGTTGTCCTTCAGCGCCTTCGGATCGTAGGTCTCGCGAGCCTTCACATAACGGACGATATCGAACATCCCCATCGACTCGTCCTGCTGCAAAGGCCCGTCGGCCAGCGGCCGTTTGACCTCGACAAACCCGGTGGATTTGTCGACCACCACCATGTAGGGCTCATAAGTCTTGAGCGGCAGCGCAAGGATCAGCGCGCCTACCGCTGCTACGGCAATGACCGAGGCGACGCTCGCGACACACCACGCCAGGGATCGTGACCAACGATTGCGCCGCGCGATATCTTTTTCCCAGATTGCCGCATCCACATAGTACGGCAAGGGAGAGTGGGTTTCCTTCGCCGGTGCCCCAGCGTTTTCCTTCACATCGCTCATTGGTGCGCCCCAAGACTATGCGGGATCCGTCAGCTTTCGGGAAAGCCGCGCATATTCCGCTGAATCCTCGTACCTTCTTTGTGCGAGGCTGACGCGCGCCCGCTCGCGACCCGCCAGGCGTTCCTGCCGCGTGCTCCAGCCCAAGCGTCCCATCAGCCTGCGCTGACCGGCTTGGCCCATCGCCGCGAAGGCGCCGCCGTAGAAGCGCCCAAACGAAGGCGTTCCAATACCAATTCCGCCCGCTAGCGAGGCGGCAACGTTGGTGATTTGCGACAGCAGCAGCACGCCGACGAGGCAGATCAGGATCAGCGGCGCGGCTTCGGTCAAGGTCGTTGTCGCAGCACCATTCGACCGGTTGACCGCGTCGAAATAGGTCTGGGTGATCGAGATGAAGAAGGCACAGAAGGCGTAGACCAGAATCTGCACACACATGTACTGCACGATCGCGGTTATCCAGCCGGCGAAGAACCGGGTTGTGTAGCCGAACAGCATGAGAATGATGAACACGGGGGCGAGCGCCAGCAAAAGCCAAAGAAAGATCTTCGACAGGATGATGAGGAAGATCGCATAACCGATGAGCAGCGCGCCAACGACAAGGATGATCGCCGCCAGCACGTAGCCGCCGAAGTTCAACACCCCAAGGCTCTTGATAAAGGCGGACGTGGAGTTGGCGAGCGAATCCCAGATATTCTGCAGGGCCGTCTGCACGGAGTTGACGGAGTTCAGCCCAGCTGATGTCCCGGTCACATTGGCCGAAACACTCGTGAGAAGGCTGTTCCCAATCGCTGAAGGTGTGTCATTGGCGAACGAATACGCATATGTTTGAAAGTCCCCCCAGCTGGTCGCCAGAGCGTAGATGACGAAGGCGCGAAACAGGCGCCAGACCATCTCTTTTCCCGATCCCGTCGAGGTTCCCTGCCAGATGCTGATGGCCCAGAATATCACGTACAGCGTCAGCATCAGGCCGGCGACACCCACCTGTCCCCCGCCGGTCAGCGCCGACGCGAGGTTCTGGTAGGCTTGCGATACATAGTTATTGCCGAACTTGTCGACCTGTTGCAGAAGCGTCGTGATATTGAAATTCATTTGTTCGCCGTTCCGCCTGTAAACAGCGATGGATCGCTATTGAGTGCCTTCATCGGACCGCACTCGAATGGCTTCTTCGCTTCTGTTCTTGGTTCGGGCGCCGCGAACGCCATCGGCTGCATCGGTCCCTCATCGCGCGCGCATGGAGCCTTGAGTGGCTTGTGGCCGCACCCCGAGGTCACGAGAGCGCCAATGAGGGCGGCCACTGATAGAAGCAAGCGCACCGTCATTGGCCGGACTTGTATTCGAGCCCCCGCGTGGCCTGGGTGATCAGGTTCATACGATCGATGTTTTCCTGGTTGGCGGCCGCCGTGGCGGTGTTCACCGCGCCGATCAGTTCGTTCACGGTCAGACCGGTTTGCACCATGATCTGGCTATTCTGATCGATCGAGCCCTTGATGTCCTGCGCCGTGCCGATCCGCTGAGCGCCCGACTGAAAAGCGCTGGAACGGGTCTTCACCCCATTTTGCGAGGAGTCCACCAGCCCGGTGACCGTGGCCGCGACGTTCACCAGGGCGCTGTAGTTCTTATCCATCTGCGTCGTCTGACCATTGATCAGACCCGAAATGGTTTTCACCAGCTGCAGGCCGTTGATCAGGTTTGAAACCATTCCCTGCGATCCGTTGCCGAGGCCGGCAAACGACAACGAGCCGCCCGAGATCACGCTGCCAAGCGATGGCGCGCTTCCCATGGAGAAGCCGCCATTGCCCAAGGCGATCTGCGCGAGCTGACCAGCCTCGCCCGACCGGTCGCCCGTGACGGCCTGCAGCGTCGCTTGCGTATAGTTCATGATGTTGCGGTCGGTGCTGAGGATCTCGCTCGTTGCCGATGCAATCTGCCGAGCCTGTTCCAGATTGGCCTCGTCGATCGTAGGCACCTGGGCAATGGCGATGCCGCCAAGGCCAAGCAAGAGTGCCGCTGTTAACGGAATTCCACGCATAGCGCTTTCTCCTATTGAGCCTGATATTGCTTGACGGCCGACATCAGTTCGTCGGTCGTCATGGTGACGGGAGCGCTGTTCGCGTCCCGTTGGATTTGCGAAAGCATGGGCGACACGTTTTCAACCGTGTCGGTCGTGCGCGGCACCGGGCATGCGCTGTCCGTCGAGGGGCAGCACGGGTTGCCGGCCGTGCCGCCGCTCGTCCCTCCGGGACAGCTCGTCGAGCCGCCCGGGCCAGGCGGCGCGGGCGGGGGATTGGGCACCACCAGGCCGGAGGATCCCCGGCTTGTCAGTGTGGCCGTGCCGATGTTTCGCACGTTGAAAGCTTGGGCGAAGAACCCAGTTGCCTGAATCACCTCGTTGAAGGTCAGTCCGCCTTGGGCTCGGATTGCGCTGTTGCGGTCGAAGGCTTCCATGGCCGTTTTATCGGTCCCGATATCCTGGCCCATGGTCTCGAAGACCTGCTTGTTGGGACCCACGGTCGACATGCTGCCATTCATGCCGCCGACTACCTGGCCGGTGCTGTCCAAAAGGCTTCGTTCGCCGGCATTGCCGCCGACAGCGCCTGATCCCGTTCCTGTCGAAGCGAACGCCGTTGAGCCCTTGATGTCGGGATTGGCCTGTTCCAGGGAGGCCCGGCCACTCGCGGGATCAAGCGAAGCCTTGGGGCTCGTCACGTTCTGCGCCTTTTTGGGGGTCGTCACCGAGCATTTGACGCCCTGCGTAGCGGACTTCGTGTCCTCCTGGATCAGCTTGATCTGAACCTTGTCGGCCTTGTCCTCGCTTCGCTGCGAAAGAATAGAGCCGTCAGAAACCGGCACGGCCGCCATCGCCGCGGATCCCACGAAAATCATCACAACGGCGGCCGTCGCGCCAACGATGGCATTCATTCCGGGTCCCTCCCAAGAAAGATTGGCAACCAAACCTGTGGATCGTCGCCGACCCGCGCGCGCAGCGCGTCGAGCTCCTGGACCGTCTCAATTCGACCGGAGAGGATCTTGATCGCGTCAGGCATCGCGCCCAGATTGAGGCGCGCAATGACGCTGTCCTGGTCATGCTTGATCAGGAATTTGCGGGCTTCCGGCGGGGTTTCGCGGATCCATTTGATCTCGCGCTCGGACAGCCCGAACGCCCTGTGCGACTCCTCATCCGCCTTCGGGTTGGGGAAAAAGATATTGGTCGGCGTCTGTTCGATCAGCGTGTTGGCGATCGACGATTTCACGATATCCGCGGCAGACTGCGTGCCGAAGCCAATGATGCCATTCAATTTTCGAATGGTTTTCAGCTTGTCCTTGATGAAGTAACTGAAAATATCATTGTCCAGGAGCTTCCAGCCCTCATCGAGGAAGATCATGACCGGCTGCCCGTCAAGCAGCTCCTCGATGCGATGGAAGATATAAAGCAAGGCCGCCGTGCTGGTCGTTGCGTCGCTCAACACGCTCGTCATGTCGAAGCCAAAAATGGACGACATCGAAAACGAATCTTCGGCGTTGTTGAACAACCAACCGCGCTGATCGGGCCTCATCCATGGCTGAAGACGCGAATAGAGATCGTCGTCTCCGGCGCGCATCGCACCACGCAACAGCTCGGCGAACTCCTCCATGGTTCGACCTTCGGGCGGCGCGCTTGCCACCTGGGCGATCGCGTTGCGGATGACTTGCTCCTCGCGCGTCGAGTGGGCGTGTCCGTCGGCGCGACGCAGCATGAAACTGAAAAGCTGGAAGAGAAATTCCCGGTTGTGCGACGTATCGGGCAGGCGCAACGGATTGAAACCGGAAGGCTCGCCGGCCTTGAGAACCTCATAGCGGCCGCCAAGCGACCGCACGAAGATATCAAGGCCGCGATCCTTGTCGATCATGACCAGCTTGGGGCGCGGCGTGATGCGCTGCGCCTGTGCCGCGAGAAAGCCGAGCAGCACCGTCTTGCCCGAGCCCGAGGGACCGTTCAGGGTGAAATTGCCGAGATCTCGAACATGGAAGTTGAAGAAGTAGGCCGTTTGCGACGTCGTCTCGAGGACGCTTATCGGCGTTCCCCAATGCACCCCGCCAGCCCGGCCGCTCGGATAGTTATGGAAGGCCGAGAAGCCTGCCATGTTCTTCGATGAGATCATCGACTTGCGCGCCACATAGGCGAAATTGCCGGGCAGGGTGGCCCAGAACGCTGGTTCACAATTGAGGTCCTCGCGAACCCACAGGGCGGACACCTCCGTCAGCGCGGTGCCGACGTCGGTCACGCAGCGCGCCACGTCGTCCATGGTCTTCCCAAGGCACAGCACCGTCAGATGATGCAAACCATAAAGCGCCTCCGAAGATAAAAGCTCATCGCGCGCTTCGCCGAGTTGATCGGCGACGATCGAGCCGGCCTCATCCGACATGTCGATCTTGCGCCCGACCCGCTCCATCTGGGTCAGCGCCTGGGGCTTGTCGATGATGGCGAAGGATTGCGTCACGATGAATTCGTGCGACACCTTCAGCATTGGGTTGAGCATCCCCGGTCCCGTAATGGAAGGGTACTCGCCTACCGAAATTATGGCGCCGTATCGCGTTTCGGCAGGGAACGCTCCGCGAATTTCCAGCGCATTCGGGCCGAAGAACAGCCGCTTGGTCGCCAGCGCCTCCGCGAGCTTCATGCGCGGCAGTGCCATGGGCCGCGGAAACCCACCATTGACAAGCTGAACCAGGAATTCCAGCGGCTCGGAATGCCAAACGTCGTTGCGCTTGACGACGGTCAGAACCCGCGCGCCATACGCCTGCAGGCTCTCTCGGACGGCTTTCATCACGTCCGTGAGTTCGATCAGCGACCGCTCCTCGCTCGAAGAGCGACCGTCCGCCGCCCTACGTCCCAAAAGCTTGCGGATCACCAGATCCGCTGTCCCGACGGTTCCCTGCAGTTCGCGCCGCACGATCGTCAGGTAGATGTCGTTCACAAACATGCGCTGGGTGCGCAGGGCCGCCGTATAGCGCTGATCCAGCTCTTGGCAGAACTTATTCTCGAAGCTCGACTCGATCGCCGGCTTCACCTCGCGGCGCAGGATATGCGAGTAGATCGCATAGCGGGAATTCGCCAACCCCCGAATGAGATCGTTGCGACCGAGCAGGCGCGAATTGATCTCGGCGATATCGATCGTCTCGAAGCACAGCCCGCTCATGTGAACGAAGGACATCAACATGCCGTCCTGCGTCTTGATCACCTCGTCGGACACATGCCGCGAGTAGGGTATATGGGCCGAAACCGGGTTCTCCCGACGAGACACGGCCCCGAAACTCAGTTCATCGCGAAGAGCCCGTGCGATCGCCACGTCACACCCGGTAACTGCGCGCCCCCCAGAAGCTGGCGCTCCGGGGCGGCATCTTTCGTGAACGAATGAACATGATCTCGATGAACATGGGATCGCGCATGATCGCGATCCTGGCAACCGCATAGAGCGGCACGCAGATGCAGAGCATGATCAGATTATGGGTTGCAAGGAACACGACGGCGGTCAGCACGCCGATGAACCCCGCTAGCTCGTAGGGGATGCCGAGCACCGTCGGCGCTCGGGTCAGGCCCTTGACGAGAGGAGTGATCAATAATCTGGGCTCGCCAGGATCGATCCGGCCGTCTGCCACGCCGATCACCTGCCGACCGCGGATTGAAAGAATTCGACGATCTGTGCCGAGCCGAAGACCAGCACGATACCCAAGACCCAGCTTCCAGCCACAAACCATGACAGGCGTGCCGCCCAGGCCATGAAGCCCATGAAAATGCAGAACAGAACCGCCAAAGCCGTCGCGATCGGCCCGGTCAGGGTCTGCACCAACGTCTGCAGCGTGCTTTGCACCGGCTGGAGATTTCCGCCTCCGGCCATCGCCTGCGTTGCCAAGAGCATGAGCGGCATCGCCACACCAGCGCTGCGTGTCGCAATCATCTTCCACATGGTCATCAAAGCTTCTCCTCAGTCAAAGTTTTGCACCATCCCGCCCTGCCAGACCGGCGCCGTCGCTTCGCGAGACGTCGTGGTGCCGCCGCCATTGCGGGAGTTGGTGCGGGATGTCGGAACATTTTGTTGATCCGCCGCGCCGGCCGGAGCCGGTTGAACGCCGGCCAGGTCAAGGCTCACCGCCCCGGCGGGCATCACTGCCTCGGACCCGACCGATGGCCATTGGTAGAAATCGTTGATGACGTTGGCGACGTAGCCAACCGTCTCGGAGTAGGGCGGCACGCCCTTGTATTTGAGAACCGCGACCTCGCCGGCATTGTAGGCGGCGAGCATGTATATCGGGTTCGGAAATCTGCGATGCAGATCCCGCAGAAAGCCGATCCCACCTTTCACATTATCCGCGGGGTCGCAGATATCGACCCCGTAGCTTGCTGCCGTGGACGGCAGAAGCTGCATCAGGCCATAGGCACCTTTGGGCGATAGCGCGCCGGAATTGAAGCGGCTTTCGGCCCGGGCAACCGCGAGGACGAGGGGTGGGGCAAAGCCTTGCTGGCGCGCGACCGTTTCGACGACATGCTGTCCGTCTTCCTTCGACAGGGCAGCGACGCCGGGGCAGGGGTTGTCGGCCTTGGTCGATGTCACCGTAGCGGCCGCGCTGTCAGCGCTTCCCGCCGCACCGATCCGCTGCACGTCATGGCTGCCAGCCTCAAAGGCCGGCATCACCCGGCCCCTTGCATCGACAGTCGCGTTGACGATGCGACCGGCAGGTGCCGTGACGTTGCCCTGGAACTTCCCGGAAGCTTCCTGCGCAGACGCTGCCTGGCACGTCGCCACGATCGCACCCACGGCCAATACTGTTTTGCGGGATCGAATCATTAAAATAATCCTGCGTCGTTGCCGATTCTGAAATGCTGAATTAATACAATGAATCGATGAACCGCAATCGCGAAAATGAGGCTGACGCAATGAAAATGAGCAGGGTTCTTTCCGTTGTGGCGTTTTTGCCGACCTTGTCGGCTCTGTCGGTGGCGCCGGCCCATGCTGATGATTTTGGCTGCAAGGTTTTGCTGTGCATCCTCAACCCGCAGGGTTGGGCGAGCGTCGGGGAATGTGTGCCTCCGGTCGAGCGCGCTTTCCGTATGGTCGCGCATGGGGAACCCTGGCCTCAGTGCCCCGAGGCCGGCAGTTCCGGTCGTATCGGATATGAGAAATTCAGACCCTGCCCGGACGGCACAATCGCCGTCTCGCCTGAGACGGAATCGGGCGGAAGCGACAAAAGCTCTCGCTCACAAACTGTGTACAGGCCCGACAGCAACGGCGCTTTCTGCGCGCCGCGCAATGCAACGAATGCCTCATGGGGCACTTACTCGAGAGGTTCCGGTTCCGGTGCGCGTCCAACATCCGCCGTGACGCCGCGCGAGAAGAGGACGGAGCCAAACTATCTCGATCTCACGACCACAGACGGCAAACAGCGCTTCTGGTTCGATCTGAACAGGTATCAATAATGAAGCCTGGCTTCTCGGCCGTTGGCCTTCTCGCGGCCGTCCTCGCCAGTGTTCCGGCACGGGCCGAGGACAAACCCAATCCCTGGTTTCAGATCCCTGCCACAGCATCTTTCAGCACCGGCGACACCTGGACCTATGCCGGCGAGACCCACCGTCTCTACGGCGTTCAAGCCTGCCTGCGAGGCACTTATTTCACAAATGCGGCAGGGGGGCGTGTCGATTGCGGCGAGGCCAGCCTCGCCATGCTCGTCTCTCTTATCCGGGATCTCAAACCCCAGTGCTACACGGCCGCCTGGCAAGTCGCGACCAAAACGCGCTTCGTCGTCTGCGTTGCACAGCCTGTATCAGGATCCGCGGCCGGTTCTCGCATCGATCTCGGCACGGCGCTGATCTCAACAGGATGGGCCTTTGCGGCCATCACTCCGAACGGCACTCCGGTTCATGCTCCCTATATTGTCGCGCAGGAGGTCGCTAAAAAGCAGCACCTTGGCCTGTGGCAGTTCGCCAACGTTCCTGATCCGAATGCCATCATCCTCCACAACATCCGCAACGCATCTAACGCGGCTGGTCAGTCTTCGAATCCGCCTGCAAATCGATAACCGGTCCCCGGCGGGTTGGATCATGCCTGACATGCCGCTGAGGCCGCCGCCACATCACGAACGCCACGGCAAGCGAGATCGCAGACCTGACGGTACGGCAGGCTCGTCTATGTGCGTGATTGAGCAGATCCTGGCAAGGAGAGCCTGTTAGAGTTTGAAGCGGCCAAGGCGCTGATCGTTGACGCGGTACTGCCAGGCTAGTTTCGACTCCTTGGGGTTGACGCCGGACGTTGACCAGGCGGAGCGCTCGACTTTTGCAGCGTCATGCAAAGGAAGATCGTCATCACATGGCGACGGTTGCAACGACGACCGAAGACGATAACGTTCGATACTGCGGTTTAGAAACTCGATGACACAGACGGCGGCGAGGGACAAGATCAAGAAAGCAGTGGAAAAGCTGATCATGCGAAGGCTGGCTTCGTGATCGGGCAGGGCGAAGAAAGCGAGCACGCCGCCGGCGAAAATTGCAAACGCGAACCTCATGAACATGACAGAGAGTCTCCTATTTCGATGTTGATCATTATAATATCACAGATTGATCGTCATTATAATGATCAGTGGAGATAGGTAGCCCCTCATGGATCAAGCGTTTTTCGACGGCTTGCGAGCATGGTGCCGTTTTTGGCGGTATCGGCTTCAGAGTATTACCCGGCGGCATTCCCATCTCAAACAGGGATAGAGATTGGTCCCGGGGCCGAGCCTTGCGGCGCCGTCTTGAGCGTAATCGCCAGAACCATCGCCGTTGAGGTCTCGCCTACACCAGATCAGCAGTGGTCAGCGTGGCATCGTAGGGCGTGACCTGAACCAAGTCATTCGAAGTGGTCGGGCAACGATTGGAGGGTCTGCCTGCCGCAAGTGCAGAGATCAGGGTTGTCCCTCCGGATGCCAGGACATCCAAGCCGGACTCATTGAATTATTCATTTTCAAAAGGCAATGCAGATCGTCAAATGCTATCGTGCATCTGGAACGATTTGGCGGGTCATAACCTGTACGCCGTCACTTTGCGGGAGTATGGGGAGGATGCCGCGACACTTTAATAGGGCAATGAGTTATCGTTTCGGCTACAAGCCCTGAGCACTAGACATTCTGCAAAAAATGGCCGTCATATTCCGACCGATAAGCAGGGGGGGCAGCTGTGCCGATATTTAAAAACAAGACAGAAGACAGCGATGGTTGGCTTTCGATCCTGCTCGCGCTGCGACTTCGCCAAATCGAGAATGAGTACCCGGACTATGCGAGTTTTGCCGACGCTACGGGGCTATCGCGCGGCACGCTCTACCAGTTGCGGACGGGGAAGGGGAACCCGACATTCGTCACGCTGGAGCGGCTGGCGCGGCACTTGAAGGTTCCGGTGTGGACGCTCATTGGTCGTACTGGCGACGACGACAGCGTGAAGCGGGACATCGAGACGTTTGGCTTCAGCTTTACCGAGATTGCGCGGCATATAGAGGCCACGCGTGCTGTGAAGCGCTCGATGACGGAGTTCAGTGGTGTTCCTTCTTTGAAAGAGGCCGCCAGCCCCGCTGGGGCAACCTCCGAGAAGAAGCGGCTGCCTCCGGCCAAAAAGGGGCGCAGGGCAAACCAGTAGATACAAGAAAAGTAGAAGCTGCTAAACAACCAGCGTAGATTAATTTGCTACGATTGGCAGAAAATCTATTCTATATTTATTTGACTCGCACCAAGAAATCCGCCAGCGTCGATGCAATGGCGTTATGTTGCTGAAGGGTTCACGATGCGAGCGAATATCTGGCAAGTCGCAGCGGACGATGCGCTTTATAAGGAAGCGGCCGCGTTCGTCGATTGCCACCCGAAACCATGGGTGGAAGAGGTTTCGGATTTTCTACGGCAGAAAGGCAAGCCCGAGACGATCACGTTGGTGATCGGACAGTTCATCGTGGCGGCTCTGTTCGAAGGACGACACGCGGATCTGCTGTACTGGTCGCTGGTTGCCGCCGAAGTGAACTGCGTTGGGATGGAGCAATGGCCTGATGATGTGCGCCAGGAGCTGGCGAGCCATCTGAAACGGGGATTTGGAAAGCTCTCGTCGCGAAATCTCTCCCATTGAAGGCGGCGGGCCGACGGCGTGGCCCTCAATGGCAAGGCGGGGTTACACCTGACCAGGGGCAACGTTGATGTCGCTGCCGGCGGGACCGGGAGCGGATGAAGCGAGTTTTGTGTCGCCACCATTGGGCGTCGGAAAGTCGCCTGGTCCCATTTGGCAGACCGCTTGCGCGCCGCATCCATGAGGAATGGATTGGCCAGCCGAATTGAGGGCGGCATAGCGGCGGTTTACGTCGTTCGTCCAGTTACGGCGCTGGCTTTCAGTGCTTCCGTTGTAACGATCGGCGAGGCAGCGAATACTTGACGTGCCGCCGCACGATTTGACGGCATCGCGAAGCGTCATTACGCCGCCTTCAATGTTCTCGGACAAGATGCCCCGATCCATTCCGTAGGCCCGGCCGGTCGCCCCCGTAAGCTGCATCGGCCCAAGAACGCCACTGAAGGAGCCGGCACATGCTGACATCGCGCCTTCGTGAGCGGATACGGCAAGAGCGAGCTTGGGATCAACGCCATACTTGTTGGCGGCGTCTACAATCATATTGACGATGTTCGGGCTGCGCTCCATCATCTCTTGCGTGGACGGATAGCTCGGCAGACCCGCTCCGTTCGTACAAAGGGAACGCAGGGTTGTTTTGTCATGGAGGTCGCAAGAATTTCCATCCTGATCGAAGGAATTCGCTTGCGCAACAGGCGCTTGTCCAACGACCAGGAGCGCGGAGAGGAGTATTGGGAAGGGACGCAGCATCTTACTTCCCCGGGCAGAAATTATAGATGGCGCCATTGATGGAGAGCGCGTCGCTGGATGGGCGCGTAATCTTCATCGGCGTGATGACCGGGGAGCTGCTGCCACGTTCGGTACATGAGGCTTGGAACGCATCGTCAGCATGACGGGTGCCTGCTATCTTGCAGGTGCTCGCGCCGACGGTGATTGCGGCGCCGTCGAACTCCGCAAGTTCGAGAGCGCCTACGCCTTGGTCGAGATCGGCACATGTGTGCGTGGACACTACATATGATCCCTGCGGAGCCTTCAGCGGATCAAGCGCTTGCGCGATCGCCGGCGAGATCAAGACGGCTAGAGTCGCGAAGATTGTCGGGCTGGCCATGGCAGATCTCCTGAACATCATCCCGCCGTGACCGCCGGCGGGAGCCGCGGTCAATGCCGCGCATCGCGCGTTGTGAAAGAAGCCTTGATCCGCTGGCGATGGCCCGTGGCACGCTCGTGTACTGAATAAGGTCAGGTTTTCCATGTCGATCATGGTTGCGCTCCTTCCGAATATCGAGGTTGCCGGAAGCAAACCGGGCATCGCGGCTTCCCCTAGGGTTGCGGGATAGGGACCCGGAATTGGCATTCCGGGGCGATTTCACCTTGGAATACGACGCCGGCGCGAATGCTTTTGCCCTGAACGTCATATGCACCCATTGCACCATTCCGAGCGAGGTCAGGGCGGACGTTATTCGGTTGCGCGCCATATTCGATGAAACAGCCGGAGCCAGCGTCAGCGACCGTGGATCGGCCGTTCTGATAGATCGCCAAGCGCATGGGACACCGTTTCAGCGTGGCTTTGCCGACCGGATCGGTGCGGATCGGCGAGCAGCCGGTGAGCGTGTGCAGGACCGAGAGGACGACGGTTTTGGTCGGGCTGCGAACGACGATGTGACTCTCGGAAGCTGGCGCATTGGCGACCGCAAAGCGCGTATCGCCTTTGGCCACATAGGCGTCGTTGTTTTTCTTCAGTCGGTCGGCCCATAGGGAGGCGTAGGGCACGGCTTCCGAATTAGGGAGCTCGAGATCGGCGTAGGCGACGGCGCGCCAGGCGTTGGCATCATGCGTGAGCGACTGAGCCGAAGCATGGGGCGCCAATGTAAGGGCAGCCGCAACTGCGACAAATGTCAGGGGGCCATGCATTCCTTGTCTCGCTTTTATGCCCTATGATTAAATCAATGTCGTAATGATTGTCGAGCATGATTTTGGATGGGACAAGAAGCCCGCCTCTCGAGGCTGGATGAATTGCGAGGCCTGGCGATCGGGCTGGTGGTGCTGTCGCATGTCGGGCCGGTCTTCGGAGAAGGCGGGCCGGTCGCTGCTCTGCTGTTTGCGCCGGCATGGAGCGTCGGGGTCGACCTGTTCTTTGTGATTTCCGGCCTGGTGGTGGAACGCTCATTGCGAAGCCTGCGCCTCGAGCGCGGAGCGCTCGAGGCGGCCTCCGCGTTCTATGTCAGGCGTGTCATGCGGATCGTGCCGCTGGCCTGGTGCGTCGGCGCCATTCTCTCGATCGGGTTGATCATCCCGGGAAGCGGCGTTGAGCCTGCAGACGCGAAGGCGGCATTCGCTTTCATCTCGAATGCGCATTGGGCGCCCTGTTTCGGGGGCGCCACAGGATGCGGGAACGCCTTTGCGTTTGGGCCATTCTGGTCGGTCGCCACCGAGATGCAATTTTATCTACTGGCTCCGCTCCTGGTGTTCTTGCTACCGCGGCGGGCGCTCGTCGCGCTGGCCGGACTCGTTCTCGTGGTCGGGACGTTCACGCTGCGGCCCTGGGGCGGGACGCTTTGGACGTTCCGCATCGATGCAATCGCGGTCGGGCTGGCGATCGGAGCAACCATGGGCACAAGCGCATGGCCCCGTCTGGCGGAACACCTGCGGGTGATCGGCAACATGGAAGCGGCGTTCTGGATGTCGATCGCGGCCTTCATGTTGGCGATCTTGCCGCCGGCGACGCATGGCGTGGCGACTGCCGTGCTGGCGCTGATGTGCGGGTGGATCGTGACAAGGGCGACCTTGCGGGATGATTCTGTGAACTGGCCGGGGCGGATGCTGCGCCGCTTGGGAGGCATCTCCTATGCCCTCTATCTGATCCATCTGCCGGTGCTGGCGCTGTTCAACTGGTCGCTTGGCCAATTCCTGGAGGCTCCGGCGACGGCAACGCTCTCGATCGCGGTCGCGATCGGGCTGTCTCATGTGCTGACGGTGGCAATCGGAGATCCGTTCCGCCAGCTCGGCCGCCAATGGTCAAATCGAACAGTCCGGGAGGTGTCGCCGTGACGGAAGAAAATCGTCAGTGGTCGCTTGGTGGTGAAGATGTCGATCAAATTCCCCGAGGAGCGAGGGCGCTGGCGGAGCAGCTATTGACCGAAACCGACGGCGATGCCGTGGCAGCGCTCGTCGCGGCATGCTGCGTCATTGGAGCCATGCGCTCGGCGGTATCGAGGGGTATGGTGCGCAACGGATCGCCGTCAGGGGTTCATATCGCGCAAGTGCTGGACGTTTTCGTGCAAAGCGAGCCCCAGAAGAAGAGCAGAACCTAATCGATAGGACCGTGAGGTAGCTACGAGGTTGGGAGGCTGTGCAGCCTGCCGCTCGATCCCGAAATGCCGAATGCACGACACCCCCGCGAGTTGGGCGACCGTCAGCAATGCCGAGCACTGTCACTTATTTCGCCCTGGAAAGGGATAGAACGAAAGCCTTGCGAAAATAGTCCCTCGCCTGCTTGTACCTAAAAGAAAAAGTTGCGGAAATCACGATTTTTCGGCTGGAGGTGAGCGATGCGGCCTCCATGGCGACGCCGGCGCCTTGGGATTGGTTTGGCCGTCGGCTTCTGTGCGCATCTGGCCAGCCGACACGCGGCAGTGTGACGGCCGCTGCTCAGTAGCGGTTGCCGAACCAGCCCTTGCTCTTTGGTGGCGAGGGCTCCTGATCAGCCCATGGGACGGACGTGTAGGACGGCCTCGGGTCTTGGACGCGCCAAGCCTTCTGCCAGTAGTAGAAATTGAGGGGTACTCGGGCGAGCACGCGACCATCGGCAGACAGGAGGTCGGAAGCGCATGCGACGACGGGGCCTTCGTAGTGTTGCACGCGACCGGTATAGCCATTGAGCGCTCCGGGCCGGCACGCAAAGACACGAACGCCTGCGGCGATCGTGTCCGGGGCTTCCGCAGGGACGGAGATCGTCTTGATGCCTTCCTTGGTAACGAGCGTGCGCACAGGCACGGAGCTCCAATGCGAGCGGCGCAAGGCGCTATTCGCCTGAGCTTCGGTCGGATAGCCGGTTCGCTGGGTAATGACCGGTGGGAAGCGGCCCAAATCGGGCGCATATTCTTGCCGGCTGCGACTGACCCGATCGGGCTTCCAATAGGAGTCCGTAACCGAAACGGGGCCGGCCCAATGTGAAGCATCCGGCACTCGCCCGGCGCAACCGGCGAGCAAGGCCGCGGATGCGACGAGGTGGAGGATGTGACGAAAAGAATGCATCTCGGTCTCGGGGGTCATGGGTTTGCAGGTGAGGGTTTCCGGTGGAGCGAGCCATGCCATGGCGACAACGCCATAAGGCCACGTCTGCTTTCCCAGCGTCGCGGTCTGGCCCAGGTCGCAGCCGTCGACGCCGCCGTAGGTGCACGAAGCAAAAGTTGATTACTGGTTCCCATGAATCACTCCTCTTCGGATTCATTGAGTCAATAAACTATCTTGCAAATCGCTGTGCAAGTGTCTCTGACTCAGATGCAGCGAGGGGAGGTGTGTGATCGTATCCGCATTGGTGCCCGATGGGCTAGGTAGGGAGCCTCGGTGTCGAGTTGACGCTGGGCGGTCTGATTTTCTGGATTTCGGCAAGTCTGGACCATCGGGCAATCGGTAGCCTGAATGCGCGCTACGCCGCAGCCGTCGCAGCGGCATCCGACTGGACGAACTCAGCGGCTTCGGGGGTAGCCTTGCCTAGTGTCGCTGCGAGCCTCTCGAAGCCGCTCTTCGAGCGCTAAATAGCGAGCCGTAATCGCATTCAGCTTTGTGAAGAACTGCTTGCTCTGCGCAGGGTTGCCCGGCACAGGTGGAGGGGACAAAGCAAAAAGGGCATCCCTATCAGCGTCTAATTGTTCCAGCTCCGAACAGAAACGGCAAACCTCGTGGTCGGTCGTTCCGGAACTCCGATGTGACGCACAGCGCGCGGTACGCACAGGGTTAGTCAGCCGATCCACATCGTTTGACGAAAATACGATCGTATCCAAGGCGTTTCCTCCACGCCGGGTTGTGGCCATGCAACCTGGAATAAATGGGGTTGCAACCTAAGTATACTGGCGGTTTCGCCTGTCACTTTTGACAGGTCGCGAGACGCTGGGATCGAGCGAGGAGCAACCTGGTTAGATGGGCGTACGAATGGCTGGAGAGGCACGTCGATATCAAGGAGGTAAGCTGGATATGGCGCAATTTGACTCAAAGTTTCACGACATGACGGAAGGTATTCGAGCAGTTGCCTCTCTTGCGGACGCAGCGGACCGTCTGAACACAATTGTCGAAAGTTACGGCCTTGAGACGGCGGCCTTTCTTACCGTCAGTCCGGTTTACGAGGAACCGAGCAAGCCATTCTATGTGACCACCTATTCGCCTGACTGGGTGAAACGCTATATCGAGAAGGATTTTTTCGACATCGATCCCGTGCTTCGCCATGGGCTACGTGCTGTGACATTGGTTGATTGGAAGGAGATCGACCTATCGGACAAGGCCGTGCGCACGTTCTTTGGTGAAGCGAGGGAACATGGTGTCGGGAAGCATGGCATCACGTTCCCGGTTAGGGGTGTCGACGGCGACCGCGGCATTCTGAGCGTGACGAGCAACGAGAACGCTGCGGCGTGGCAGGCGTTTCTCAAATCCGAGGCCCGCGACTTCCAGTATCTCGCCGGCGAATTTCACAATGCTATCGGTCGAATCCAAGGAAGGCCACGCCATCAGACGGTCTGCTCCGATAGAGAGATCGAATGCCTGAAATGGTACGCGAGGGGAGAGAAGGTCAAACGGACCGCAGAGATACTGTCGCTATCCCCTCGCACGGTGCGATTTCATCTCGATCTGGCACGGGCCAAGCTGGGTGCCAAAAGCTTGGCCCATGCGGTTGCGATCGCTACCGAGCGCGGCCTTTTCTTTCAAAAACTGTTCTGATCGGTAGCCAAGCGCTTCGCGGAAGCCGCCTGTGAACTCGTTGCGTTTCGTGAAGCTGGGAATGATAGAATGATTGGATCATGGGAAAGAACGGAGACGTCGCTCTGGACAACCTGATCCAGAAGGCACCGCGTGGGTAGAATGCTGGCCAAACCAAGTGTCCTATTCGCAAACCACACGGTACCGCTTGCCGGGCTCGCTGATGTTCTTGCAGACAAGCGGCTTGTGTGGCTCGGAAGAGGAGAGCGGAGGACTTGCGGCCGGCGATGCCCGTCTGTTTGATGTCTTGAGACTTGCCGTACGGCGCGGTTCGAGCCGTTCCGGCTCCGGTGGCGCAACCGGAAACACGCTGGTTTCGATCTGTGGCTGCTGCAGGTGTGACGGCTCTTTGTCAAAGAATCGCCTCGTATCAAGCGCTCTCGGAATAATCACCGTACCATCATCGCTGCGCGCGCAGCCGCTACCCAACAGTAAAGCCAGCCCCAGGAGAAAAGGCAGTATCCGTCCAAACATAAGCTTAACCCTTGTCGGGCCTATACCCCGGCTTGCGGGTCGCCGACAACCGGCGCAATGGACACGAAGAAAGGGCGGCATTGCTTGCCGCCCTTTCGAAATTGTCGAGATGCGTGACGCAGGGGCGGATAGTTGTTTAGGGCGAGTGTGTCCAACAACAGGTCCATCGAAGCCAGCTGGTGCCTTATCCTTGGTTCAGGTTCAATTGTTGGAAGTACCAAGACGGGTCATCATCGGACGAATCCGTCTCGATACTGGCTCCACTCGAATACCCCTCAACACTTGTGGCACTACCGCTATCATCGCTCACGGCTTTAGAGAGATATAGCCCAGGTTTGTCGGCCCGCTGCCATTCACCGTCACTATTTTCCGTCCACTTGTCGGGACGCTGCGTCGGGTCAAGCACCCACCGATTTTCACCCACGTCAACAAACCCCATCTGCGCCAGCCGGGCTTCCATCCCTTGCGAAGCGGGGCGTGACATGATCAACGGCCGTTCGCCGTCGAGTCGAAGTTGATGCTCGAGCAGAATATCACCTGCGTTCTCGACAAGCGGATGAGTAACCCGAAGATCTACAACCGATGTGATCTCTTTTCGACCAGGAAACTGTTCCCGCCACGGCTCGTTATTGATGCCAAATCCGCCCTCTGTTCTTAAAAGCCCAACGCTTTTTTCGCCCAGATCATAACTGAAATATCGCGCCTTGGGCGTATCAGTGTCAGTGCCACCGTAGAGCCGAGCGATTGTTGCCGTGCGCCCGGCTTTTGAGGACACGAAAGGCGAGTACTCTTGTGGATTTTCGGCGATGTGCTTGATTTCATCGCCGTAAAAGTCCTTCACTTTTCTGGCGAATGAAGACCTTTCGAGCTCGACGACAGGAGGTTGGGAAGCAAGCGAGTACGGGTGTGTCGGCGCAGAAGACGAACTCGCATGGGGATCCGGCGCCGACCGGGACGGCATTCCCGCAAGTGTTTCCGTAAAGCTATCGCTCTCAACCGACTGACCCGGTTCGTCAGCTTGGCTAGCGCGTGTGGATGAGCCACTGATTGGATTATACATGACGCTTCCCTTCGGCTTAAGTCTTTTCGCAGTTGGAGGCTGTCTAAGCCTTGCTGCGAACCATACTCGGTCAAACTGACGATGACCTGACGTCAGGTTCGAGAGCATGAGAAGGCATCGAGTTCCCCCACCGGCCCTGTGCAGTTCCAGCCAATCCAACTGCTTTGCACACTTGCGCCAAGCAGTTGTTCCCTCTCGCTTTCAGCCTTGACAGGGAGCCTGAGAGACTAGCGATAGCTTTTCTGAGACCTTTGCCAAAAGTTTGCGATAAAATCCGGTCTTTTCTCAACAGAAGCGGCTCCCCTCCAAGAGCACGGATTTTGGATCGGATTTACGACTCCATTTCTCGGAACGGCTCGCAGGTGTGATACCGTGCGCGGTCGCTTCCTCCGGCCATATCCATGGGCAGAAACCGACGTCAGCCCCTGAGTCGGTTCTGGAGTGCCTGCCGGTCGGCGACGAGATTGTCGAGGTGCAGCACGGCTGGCTGGTGTCCTTGCGCCAATCGTCTAACCAGAGCCCGCGTGCCGTCGACCATAAAGACGCCGCAATCATAGCTGTTCGGCTGCTGGGCCATGCGGGCTGGCTCGAGGCGAGCGCCCAGCCTTGCTGCGAACTCTGCTGCGGGCTGGTCATTGTACCCGCGGGCGGAGTCGTAGTGATAGGCGACAGGGCTTTCCCGCACACGGCGGTCGACGAGCAACAGCGACCAGTGGTTGCCGGGGCGATCAGCTTGGGCATTGCTTACTGGCATAAACAGGAAGTCAGCTGTATCGTTACCCCTCTGATCATGGACTATGCGCTGGAATGCGCGTAGCGCGAGGATCTCGGCGCCCAAGCGCAGATGATAAAGGGCTACGAGGGGATCCACGAGCCGCGTCCGCGCGGCGAGATCAGGATTGTCCCTCTGCAGATCCTGTGCCAGGAGCGCGTAATCCGCCAAGATATGCTTGTCGGCCAGCCACTCACTGGCGCCGAGCTCCAGCCAGCCGCCATCGTGGAGCGAGGCTGCCGGATGCAAAGCTCCGACCTGAGCGTCGGACGGTGGGCGCGGGAGCTCCGGCGCATAGTGAGCATCATCCCGCAGCTCCTGCGGAGTGACCGGCAAATGAACCAGCGAGTCAAGGCCGCCGTAGATGTCCGACTGAGCCCTCGGCGTTGCCGCGGACGCAGCTTCACTCATCGGCCCGACTTCGGCGTGATGGACGAGCTGAACGTCGGATGGTAGGGGCGGGAGCCCCGGCGCATAGTGAGCATCATCCCGCAGCTCCTGCGGAGTGACCGGCAAATGAACCAGAGAGTCAAGGCCGCCGTAGATGTCCGACTGAGCCCTCGGTGTTGCCGCTGACGCAGCTTCACTCATCGGTCCAACTTCGGCGTGAGGGATGAGCTGAACGTCGGATGGTAGGCGCGGGAGCCCCGGCGCATAGTGAGCATCATCCCGCAGCTCCTGCGGAGTGACCGGCAAATGAACCAGAGAGTCAAGGCCGCCGTAGATGTCCGACGGAGCCCTCGGCGTTGCCGCTGACGCAGCTTCACTCATCGGTCCAACTTCGGCGTGATGGATGAGCTGACCGTCGGATGGTAGGCGCGGGAACCCCGGCGCATAGTAAGCATCATCCCGCAGCTCCTGCGGAGTGACCGGCAAATGAACCAGAGAGTCAAGGCCGCCGTAGATGTCCGACGGAGCCCTCGGCGTTGCCGCTGACGCAGCTTCACTCATCGGTCCAACTTCGGCGTGATGGACGGGCTGAACGTCATTCAGTCCTGCCGCCCCCTCAGCCCTTGCGGAAACCGCCCTGGGTGGTTCCATCGTCCGGTCGAACAGCTGTGGCCAGGTGGGATTCCCCGGCTGCGAGTTGGGCAGCGGAGCGGCTTCCGGTCGATATCTGAGGCGAATGGCAACGCCTCGCGGATTGAGTGGGGTTCTCGGCCTACCCCCTAGCGGCAACCAACCCGCCGTGTAGCGCTCGCCATCAATCAAAAAGCTGGTCAGTTGAACCTCCTGGTTCGGCATGAGGTTGCTCCTGTCCAGCGCAGCGATCAACTCGTCTGGCGCGCGCTGGTGGGCGTGGCGCCAGTTCAAGTGACGAACGGCCTCTCCGAAATCCGGGGCCTGGGAATGGCGCGCGGTTGGCGCGAGGGAAGACGGTGGGCCAGCTTCTTCCAGCATCTCCCAAAGTTGATCCTGATCGTAACCTTCCCCGGGGAGGGCCACTGGAGATCCGACAGCGCGCGGCACGGTGGCAATCTGGCGCTCAGGTTCCAACGCTTCGCTGCGCGGCAGTGACTTGCGAAGGTGAGCCAGAGCGAATACGACCCGTTTGTAACTACCGGGATAGCGAATGACATCTTCATCCAGCGACTTGTCATGAAGCCGAGCAGCAATGCCCGGCATGTTGTTTTGACGCAGGTAGTGACCGAAACTGCCAAGGGCACTTGCATAGTTACTGGCGCTATCTGGACTGAGCCCGCTCGCAGGCGCTGCTGATTTGTACTCTTTGATGAGGGCCGCGTCGTCGGGATAAGGATTCAGGACAGTACGTCCTATCGTTGGCGCGGGTGCGCCCGCCTGGTATGTCTTCAGATACTTGAGAGCCGGAACGATGGACGACGACCCCCCGTTTCTTTCGAGCTCCTTGACGTCGTCGTCCAGCGACTTGTCGTGAAGCCGAGGAGCAATGCCCTGCTTGTCGTTTTCAACGAGCCAACGGCTGAAGTTGAGAAGACAATTCACATGGCGCGTGGCGGTGCCGTCCTTGGCCCCACGGGCGATGAGTGCCGCCCTGAGACCCTCCATGAGGGACGCATCTTCGGAATAAAGAGGACGCTTGTCGCCACCTACGCAAACCGTTGTTGAACGATCCGGCCGCAGCGCCGAGGCGCCTAAGATCGCCCCACCACCTCCGGTGTGCGGCGCTGGTATGTAATCTTGCCCGCTCCCCTGCATTATGGGCTGCGCTTCCCTTGACGACGAAGCCAGTTGATGGATAGGGGCCTGCAGCACGCGACCGCCTGAATTGCCGATCGCGCTCAGTTGCCGCTCAATGGCATCCCCTTGGGGATTGCTCAGCGTCCTCTGCCTCTTCGCTGGTCTCAACTGCTCCGGCTGATCCGCCCCTCGCAGAACCTCCTCTGGATTGACAGCCAGCCCCGGCGAGGGGACGGCTGGGCTTGGCTGATCAACAGCGCCTGCCGGCGAATAGGGAGGTGAGGGCACACCTTGCCAAAAGTTCGCCGTGCCCCAACTGTCGGCTGGCAGCTGACCAGCTTGATCCACCCCCTCCCAAAGCTCCGCTGAATTGAAACTTGACCGCGAGCGGTCGGGTTGATCGTCCGCCTGCCGAGAGCCGTTGGCGGGTGTCGTCTCGGGGTGTCCGCTGACACGAGCCACATCATCGATGAGGCGCCCGCCTTCCATGGAGGGAGGCCTGCGATCAGCTAAAGTACCGCGCCCACGATATTCTTGAAGCACCGTCAGCGCTCCCATTGCCAGCTTATCCCGGTCCCCGAATGACTTGACATGTGCGACCAAGGAATTGTGACCGAGTGCAGTAATCGTTTGGCCAGGGCCGAGGGATTTCGTCAATCTGCGAAGGGTCCTATCATACTCCTCGGCGGTGCTCGGTAGCCATCCCCGTCGGGCAGCCGCCGCCTGGACAGCCTGCTCGATGAGGTTCCTGTCTTCCACAGAGGGTTCATTGCGCGGACGTCCGTCAGCAGGAGCACTGGGGTCGCGATGCTTACGAAGCAACATCAACGCCGCCACAATTGACCCGTCATGGGAAAAGAAACTTTTAGCGTAAGCAACCAAGGATTCGTGATCGAGTGTAGAAAGCGACTTGCCTTGCGACCCGAGATCATTCCCCAATCTGCGTAGAGCCGCCGTATAACCCCTGGGCGTTTGCCCTTTCAGATCCCGGCGCGCAACCTCGGCCTTGATCGCCGCGTCGATGAGGCTCCGGTCGCTATCAGACAGATGAGGATAAAAGCGGTCTCGAGGCGCATGGACCCCTGCGACGGGGTCGGCACCAGAGGAACCATGATGTGGAGGCCTGCGATCCGCTAAAATACCTGGCTCACGATATTCACGAAGCACCGTCAGCGCGGCTCCCATCGCCTCCTTATCCCGACCCCCGAATGACTTGACATGTGCGACCAAGGAATTGTGATCGAGTGCAGTAATCGTTTGGCCTGGGCCGAGGGATGTCGCCAATCTGCGAAGAGTCCTATCATACTGCTCGGCGGTGCTCGGTAGCCATCCCCGGTCCGCAGCCGCCGCCTGGACAACCCGCTCGATGAGGTTCTTGTCTTCCACAGGGGGGTCATTACGCTGACGTCCGTCAGCAGGAGCGCCGGGGTCGCGGTGCTTACGAAGCACTGTCAACGCGGCCACCATCGACCCGTCATGGGCAAAGAAACTTTTAGCGTAAGCAATCAAGGATTGGTGATCGAGCGCAGAAAGCGTCTTGCCTTGCGATCCGAGATCATCCGCTAATCTGCGAAGAGCGGCTGCATAACCCCTGGACGTCGGCCCTTTCAGATCCCGGCGCGCAACCTCGGCCTTGATCGCCGCGTCGATGAGGCACCGGTCTTTGTCAGACAGACGAGGATAAAAGCGGTCTCGAGGCGCATGGATCCGTGCGACGGACGCGGCATCGGCTTGGCGCGCCTCGCGCAGCAAGTGCTGCTCAAAGCCATTGTGCCCGGCGTGCGCCGCCTGCTGCCGTTGCATGGCGTCGAACGTCTCCCGCCAAGCCGGATCCGTTGGATTGAAGTTAGGTAGGTCCACGCTTGTCCCACGCTTATAGGTCACCTGAGGCTCAAAACTACTCGGGCAAGCTGTCGAGAAGCTGACGATCCCCGCCGTCTGTAAAGCGAACGCTCGAAGAGAACAGTCTGCGGTCCGGTGCCTCTACGTCTATCGCGGATGGGCAAACGAGGATTTCCATGCTCGCAGTATGGTCCCTAAAGGTCGCGTCGATCTCGGCCGACGGATATTGGCGGAGATGCCGCGCCTTGCGACCGTTTATGATTTGTACCTTCTCGAACTCGGTCAATTTTCGTTGGGCAAACGAGCTCGCGGGTTAGCCGAAATTGCCCCACCCCCAGAGCGCGGGCCTCCGATTTGAAAGTCCCGTTTTTGGCGGGCCGGTTTGGGCGCGCAGTTGCGCCAGCCGCTGAAGAGGTGAAGTCTGCCACCGCGGCCGGGGGCCATTGCTACTTGTCGCAGATACCCGACTTCATATCCAACAGCTCGAGTTTGACGAGTTTGCCGGAAAGAGAGAAGTTGCTATAGTTCATCACTAGGTCACGCGCGATCCCATTTTCATGTAACTTTAAGTTGATTATAGTTTGCGGAAGTTCGTCGCCGCCCTCCGTGCTGTCGTCGAAATAGGCAACTTCGATCGGCCAAGCGCGATCCTTTTCCAGTTTGGCGAGAGCTGGCGCCTCAGGGTCGTTCTTCTCGGCCTCGGCCTTCTTCCCGATTAGGACGCTCGTGGTCATAGCCTTGTCGGCATCGCCGACGCCGTCGAACAGTCTAGTCTCATAAAGGGTCTCACCGGCATCGGCACGGTTCATGATGTCGAGCATATGCTGCGTCGGAAACTGTGTTGAGCCAATGTCGAAATCCTTGTGCTCCGGCTTCTCCAGCCTGACCATGACGTTCTGGCCCTCGCGTGTCGCCGTGCCGCGCACCTCCTTCTGAAGTGCCTGGTCGACATAGGTCTTGGTCATGAATGAGAAAGTGTTGCCGTCGGCAGCCTCGAAGGTCGTCATTTGCTGGTCGGTCAGCCCACTCGTGGTGACCGAGTCGATGCGCGTCACAATGCTGGTATTGGTTGTATAATCTAGGCAGGCAGAGCCATAGAACTCATAAATCATACGACCCGTTACGTCGGCAATCCCTGATCTGTCGGAAGCCTTGATCAGCGTCATGTCGTAAACGGCACGATGAGGTAGCAGAAAGCGCGCGGCGGCCGTGTCCGAAAGCACAAAGACACAGAGGGCGATGATAGGAAGGACGAGCCGTCTCGGGATACGCATTCGCAACTCCAGTTGGCGCAACCTGCTGTCGCGCAACGAGAGCATCAAGAGTCGTGCCAACCGCGCAGAAAGAACCTCAGAAACTGTGCTACATATTATTCAATGGCGTAACTGAGCGTGTGTGGGCACGCCGACCGAACATCACCGTGTCGCGAAAGCGACAAACCCTCTCAACATGGGCAGCGGCCCTAATAGGTTCCTAGTCGTCAATCCTGAAGCGTGCTCCCACCGCCAACGCATCCGCAATAGTGGCCGAACCACTGCCGCGTGGCGTGGCGCAGTCGGTGCGATCGGTCACCGAAATCGTGAGGGGGAACTCGCGAAACGTAGTGAAGCAGCAATGGCACAAAGTGTCGGACCGTCGGACCGCTTTGTGCGGATGTATCAGGATCTTCATACGGCCGCGAACGCCATGAAGATCGATTCAATCGTCGAAGCGTCCGACCGTCATCCGTGCCGTGCTCGATCGACTCGCAGCGAACTCCGAAGTCATCGACGCAGTGCGCGGCAACCCCTCCTTGTTCGCCTCGAAGGCTGAGAAGCAGGAATGGCAGCCGGCTATTGAAGAGCGCGCCACGCTCAAGGGCCAACATCGAGTGCCACATCCGCCTTCGGTCGATCGTCGCAACACGACCGTCCGGTGCGCGGCAGCTTACTGAAACCACGGTGCCAGCACTCCTAGCTATTGCGTAGCGTAAAGCGCACGCGCATGCTGTCGAGCGCATGGATCGCATTGTTGGGGCGCCAGACAGGTTCGCTAACGAACTCGATTGATCCGACCTTGCTTGCGATCGCAGTCAGGACTGCCTCTGCTTCCGCTCGGGCAACGTTCTGGCCCACACAGCCATGGATCCCCACACCAAATGCGAGATGACCGACAGGTCGTCTGTCGACCTTGTAGTACCTGGCTTCCGGCCACTGATCTTCATCAAGATTGGCCGCGCCGAGAACACAGAGGATCTTGGTATCTTGGGGTATGTCGACACCGCCCACGGTGGTGTCGACACTGGCCGTCCTGCAAAACGAATGGACCGGCGACGTATACCTCAGTGCTTCCTCGAAAGCTGGCCGGGCAAGCTTGGGATCCCTCTTGAGCTTTTCGAACTCGCCCGGATTTGACGCAAGGCACCACACCGCGTTGCCAATGCCGGTCACGGTCGTGTCGACGCCCGCCGACAGCAGCGACCGCACGAGCATTGCAGCTTCGTCCTCGGTCAGTTCGCCGGCATCGGCTGCCGCGTAGATGGTTTCGCCGAAGCCCCCCGGAGCCAACGCTTCGCGTTTGCAGTGCTTCATGATCCAGGGCATGATTTGGGGTCCCCGTTCCAGCGCAGCGCTGCGCAAGGCGTTATCAGGACCCAAAGCGTTGAAGCCGAACGCACCGAAATCAACCAGCGCGCGCGTGTCGATTTCTTGAAGCCCGACGGCCGCAGGAAACACACTTACGGGAAATGCCTCAGCCAGATCCGGAACCACATCGAACTCGCCGCGCTCGACCAGGTCGTCGACCAGCGCGTTTGCCCTCTCGGCGAAAGCATCCTTGAGCACACTCATCGCACGGGGAGACAGGGCGCGTGAAATGACTGTTCGCGTCCTTGTGTGATAGGGCGGTTCCACCTCCAATACGATGGATGGCTTGCGCCAGGACGGAGCGACTTGGAAATCCGTGAGGCCAACTCCTCGGGAGGAAACGAAGCGCTGCCAGTCGGAGAAAACTTCCCTAGTCTCATTGAAGCGACCGCAAGCGAGAATGGCATACCGGGGAATGTGGACGAACGGACCACGCTTTCTCAGTTCGACATAATAGGGTGCCGGGTTACGGAGAATCTCCGCATCGTACGGATCGATGTCCCACACAGGAATATCGGCCGAGATCTTCGTGGGGATATGATCCGCTACCAGTTGCATACCACGGCTCCCGATTGGTCGTGTCAGTGATGCGGAGCTGCGATGCCGACGTGGCGATCGAGCAACTCCTTGTTGGACTTGAGCTCCGACGCGGCGCCCTCGAACACGATGCCCCCCTGTTCGATGATGATCACGCGCTCGGCGAAATCGAGCGCGATGGCTGTATGCTGCTCGACGAGCACAATCGTATGCCCACGCCTCGAAAGCTCCTGAAACACTGCGACCAGCCTCTCACATATGACCGGAGCCAAGCCCTCCAGCGGTTCGTCGAGCAGGATGATGTCCGGCTTTCCCATCAGCGTTCGGGCGACGGCCAGCATTTGCTGTTCGCCGCCGGAAAGTTGGCGACCGCCGTTTCGCCGGCGCTCCTTGAGTCGAGGGAAGAGGTCATAGGCCTCCTCGATGCTGGCGCCGTTGCGCACGCCGGCCTGCAGGTTCTCTTCCACGGTGAGAGAAGGGAAGATGTCCCGCGTCTGCGGAACAAGGCCGAGGCCGAGGCGCGATCGCTTATGGGGCGGGAGCCGGTCAATGGGCTGTCCCTTGAGTCGGATCGTTCCCGAATGCTGCCGCGTCAGACCCATCACCGTGTTGAGCGTCGTGGTCTTTCCGACGCCATTTCGCCCGATGATCGCGAGTCGCTCCCCTTGCACAACCTTCAGAGAGAGATTTCTCAGGATATGGGTCTCGCCATAGCCCGCGACGACATTCTCGAGTTCCAAAAGTGTTTCAGCCATGGCCCGCTCCGAGGTACAACTCGCGCACGCGCAAGTCGCGGCTGATCTCTTCAGGCGTGCCCTCAACGAGAACCGCGCCGTTAACGAGGACGATGATCCTGCTTGCAACTTCGAACACCAGTTTCATGTCGTGTTCGATGATCAAGACCGAGAGATAGGTCGGCAACCGCTTGATTGCATCGACGATCAGATGACTGTCGGATGACGGAACCCCTGCGGCGGGTTCGTCGAGTATCAGGATCCTGGGCTTTAGCGAAAGAGTCAAAGCAAGTTCGACCAACCTCTGCTGTCCGTAGGCGAGGCTGCGAACGAGGCGGTTGGCCAGAGGGAGCAACCGGAAGTCAGCCAGAAGCTCTTCGACCTCGGCCTCGATGGCCGCATCGCCATCGTGGCGTTCCAGAAAGCGAAACGTCCTGTGCTCTCGCTCGAGGATGGGCAGGCGGATGTTGTCCCGAACGGACAGGTCCTTGAACAGGTTGGTGATCTGGAAGGTCTTTGCGATGCCTGCTCTTACGCGGGCAGCCTCGCCAAGCTGACTGATATCCTTGCCGTCAAGATGAATGGAGCCTGATGAAGGCTGAAGCGCTCCAATGATCAGGTTTGCAAAGGTTGTCTTTCCAGCCCCGTTGGGGCCAATCAGTGCAGCGCGAGCTCCTGTGGGAATGTCGAGCGTGATGTTCCTCGCGACCTGCAGTCCGCCGAAATTCTTCGAGAGGTTTCTGATCCTGAGGCCCGATGTCATTTGCGCGCCCCGATCATGCCCGCCACCCGCCTAGGCAGCGAGATAAGACCATCAGGCAGGAAGAAGACGACTGCCAGAAGCATGAAGCCGATGACGAACAGCCAGTTGAAAGGGTCGATGCTGGCTGCGACATGACGAACCGTCATGAACACAAGCGTCCCGATCAACGCACCATAGAGGCGACCGGCACCTCCAAGAATCAGCATCACCATGACATCCGCGGATAGCGCGAAATTGAACGCTTCCACGCTGACCAGGCTGGTGATTTGGGCAGACAGGGCGCCGGCGATACCTGCGATCGTTCCCCCAATCACATAGGCCGTCACCTTGCGCCAATAGACCGGTGTGCCGATTGCACGCATTCGGCTAGGACTGTCCTTGATGCCTCGCAGGGCGAGACCGAAGGGAGATGCAACAAGGACACGCAGGACCACCAGGATGATAAACAGGACACTGAACGCGTACCAGAACGCTGTCTTCCCGATGAAATCAAACTCGAAGACCCCCAGGATCGGCGTCATGGATATGCCGGTTAGTCCGTCAGCGCCGCCGGTGACATCACGCGCCTTCGAGGCGATCTCCTGCAACACCATTGTGATCGCGATCGACAGCATCAACAGCGACAGCCCATGCGCGCGCATCAACAGCAGGCCGGAAAAGAACGCGATCAGGGCTCCGATCACCGCGCCGACGGCAAGTCCAAGCAGTGGATCGGGTGACGCGTGGATCGCAAAGAGCCCGGCAGCATAAGCCCCACACCCGTACATTGCCGCATGACCCAGCGTCGCGACACCCGCATAACCGAGGATCAGGTCGAAAGAGACCACGAAAACCATCATGATCAGCATCTGGGTCAAGAACCCCAGATCGTACGGAAACAGCCAGAAGGCGGCGAAAGCACAGGTGATCAGGATGGCAACGGGCAGGAGCTTGCCGGTGCCACCCAGCGACGTGCGCACGATATCGATTGTAGAAATCCGGATCATGATGGTCTGACCAGAAGACCGTTCGGGCGCAGGGCCAGAAGCGCTATGATCGCAAGGAAGAAGAAAATTGTCCCAACATCGGGAAGCAGGTATCTGCCGGCCGTATCGAGGATGCCGAGGCTCAAAGCCGCGATGAACGATCCGACAATGCTCCCCATACCGCCGACTGTCACGACGGTGAGAAAGAGGACCATGTATCGCAGAGGATAGTATGCCTCGATAGGCAGCAACTCGGCGCCGAGAATTCCGCCGACTGCCGCCAGCCCCGCACCAAGAGCGAAGGCGGCCAGATACACTTTGGGGGTATCGATCCCGAGTGATGCGGCAGTGTTCTGGTTGTCGACTGCCGCGCGCAGATAGATGCCGAACCGCGTGCGTTCCACGAGCAGGTATAACCCCGTCACCATCAGAAGCCCGACGACGATGACGATGATCCTATGTAGCGGGAGCACCTTGAAGCCGAGATTAACCGGAAGGCTTACTTCCGGCGGCATCCGGATCGTTAGAAGGGTGGAGCCGAGGAAGAGATTGACGGTGGCGATCATCACGAAGACGATCCCGATCGTTGCAAGAACCTGTTCGAGTTCGCTGAAGCGATAGATGTGACGGTACACCAACCGCTCGAGGGGGATCGCAATCACGATCACGGCAATCACAGAGGCGGCGAGGGCCGGGACGAACGGCATCCCATATCGCATGGTCAGCACGTGAGCGCACGCCCCGCCAAGCAGGGCAAAGCCGCCATGGGCGAGATTGACGATCCGCATCAAGCCCATCGTCACTGACAAGCCGACGGAAATCATGAACAGGATCATGCCATAGGCGATGCCGTCGACAACTATGCTGAGGGCGACCGTCATCAGCTAACACCGATCTTGAAACAGAGGTTTCAGCAATGCGGCATGGTGGGCTCGGACACCCACTATGCCACGATGTGTCAGCGATCGAATCCGAGGTCCGGAACGCTTTTCACGAGATCGAATTCGCGGTTCACCAGGCGTCCTCCATCGCGCTCCACACGGCGGATATAGACATTCTGGACGACATGGCGCGATGTTGGGTCTATGCTCACCGGGCCGCGTGGGCTTTCCCACGACAAGCCCTTCGCGGCTTCGATCGCCTTGTCGCCATCCGTTCCGGCTAGCTCAATCATCTTATAGATCAAATGCGCACCGTCATAAGCGCCCATCGAAGCCATATTGGCCCTGGACTTTGGAAAAAGCTCGCCGAGCTTGGCCGCAAACGCCCGGTTCAGGTCCGAGGTGTGGACATCCGAATAGTGATAGGCCGTAGTCAGTCCGATTGCCTGTTCGCCGAGGGCGTCGATGGTCGTCTCGTCAGTCTCACCGGTCCCAATAAAGCCAATGCCAGCTTCCTTCAGTCCGTTCTCGCTATAGGCCTTCGTGAAGGCGAACGTGGCGGGTCCGGCAGGGAGGAACGCGAAAACCGTATCAGCCCCGGAATTCTTGATGCGCTGCATGAAAGGAGCGAAATCGGTCGTCTGCAAGGGCATACGGATTTTCTCAACGATCGTCCCGCCCTGCTGTTCGAAGGCGCTGCCAAAGGCGGTCTCGGCGTCGATGCCTGGATTGTAGTCCGAAACGGCGGTGACTACCTTCTTGGCGCCGTTCTTGGCGGCCCACTGCGCAGCCGGTACTGCCACCTGCCATAAGGTAAAGCTGGTGCGAACGAAGTATTTCGACTGCTTGTTGATCGCAGAGGTTGCCGCATTGAATATGATCGCCGGAACCTTGGCCTGATTGATCAGTGGAGCGACGGCGAGCGCGTTCGGGGTAAAATCGAAACCGGCCAGATACTTCACGCCCTCGCGTATGAGCAGTTCCTGAGCGGCGGCTTTGCTCGCATCCGGGTTCGGCCCCCCGACGTCCTTGTAAATGAACTCGATCGTATTGCCGTTCACCTCGTTGCCATGCTGCGCGACATAGACTTGAATAGCTTCCTTGAACTGCTTGCCCCAGATGGCATTCGGGCCTGAGAATGTTGCGATCACACCCACCTTAATGGTTTCCGCGAGCGCCGCGCCGCCAAGCGCGAACGTTGCGATCGCGGTTGCAAGCAGGCCCGCACAAAGTCTCCTCATCGTACTCCCTCCCTTAGATTGCCGGGTCTCACAGTGCCAAGCCCTGCCGGTTTACCTTGTGAAACCTGATGTCTCTCCCTTATATTTTAGTAAGGATTCTTGACTAAATTGTCAAGCAGCGAAGCTTCGTCGATTGGCCGTCGTCGTAGGTGAAATCCGATTGAAGCGACAAGGCGCGCAAGATTTTCTGCTACCGAGAACCAAGTTCTGTGACCGCTGCCGTTTTGGAATGGCCCCCTGCAAATTGCACTTGTAGCCTTATTTCGTCATGTAAGCTGACGAAATGCTTCAGCCAGATGCGGTGAAAGATTGTTCGACAGATGCACCGAGTGGTCGGCGGTAGACGAACCCAGCAGCTTTGCGCGAAAGGTAAAAAGGGTAGCTTGGTTGAGAGTCCACTCGGTTCTTGGCAGACTAGCCGGCAAGTAGGGCGACCACCCCGGCTAAGAGGGGATGGTCTACGAGACGGGTCGCGCGAGTTGACGCGAAACCTAGCCAATGGCTGCTCGCTTCAGCTTTTGCACGGACTGCGCGTAAGGGGCAGGGGCGACTGTCGCGCGAACCTTGAGCTGCTCGTGGCGCTCGACATGCGGCTTGCGAGAGCCTCCGCCTGGTTCGCCCCATGTCAGGACAATCTGGGTGCCCGGCGTCGCGCAAGCCGCATCGAGCATCGCGAGTGACAGCATCTCGCCTTCGTTCGCACTGTAACCGCAATGACAGGAATGCCCAACCAAGGAGCCGTCCGGCGCCCTGACCTCGTCGAATTGCGGCCAACCATAGTAGGCAACCGGAAAGTCGAGTGCCTTGAACCGCGGCCCGTCACCGAACTGCGACCCGAAGATCTTCGCCACATCCTCCCTGTTCCAGACCAAAGTGACCTTCTTGCGTCGCTTTCCTTCCGGCAGAGCTTCGAGCGCTGCGCGTCCAATGAAATCATGATCGAACTTGATTATGTGACCGTATCCGAGGTCCCATGGTGTGACGTAGTAGTCTTCAATGTTGTCTGACAGGAAACTGCCGCCGAGCTGCGCGTTGGCTTCCCAGCCATTGCCGGAAAGCCATTCACGGTAATCCCTCAGTTCGGCGCCGGTATATATGCCTGGAAGGGGATAGGGCATCCAACCGAACTCGAAGATGGTGCTGAAGTAGGTCTTGGTACCCCCCTGCTTCAGCCCGTGCTTCTCGCCAGCGGCAACGAGTGCCGAGCGCACCTTGTCCATCTCTTCATAAGGCCCGGACAACTCCGCGCCGAGGTGTCCGGCCATGCCATGCCGCAGCACAAGGACTTTGCAGCCGCCAATTTTCACTTTCGCCGTGCGGAAGAACGGAATCTCGGGTGCATCGCCCTCAACGGCGTCGTTGAATATCTTGCCTGCATTCGGACCTTCCAGCTGGAAACGATAGAACCAGCGCTTTCCCGCTGGATTGTATGGGGTCGGGTCGTCACGCTCGATAGTGACGTCGTAGCCGCCCTTTTCGGCATTGAACTGAACCCAATTCAGCAACGGCATGCTGCTGATGAGTTCGAAGGTTTCCTCTTCAAGTCGATACACGACGCAGTCGCCAATCACGTGGCCTCGAGGCGTGCAGCCGACCAGCTGTTTTGCCCTGTCCGTCGAGAAATTCGCGAGGCTGTTGATGCCGATCTTCTCGAGAAGCCGAAGAGCGTCGGGACCTTTCAGAAGCATTTCCGGCATGTGATGCGACTGATCGAAGAGGATCGCCGATTTCCGCCATGCACGCTGTTCGTCGCGCCAATTCGTGAACTCAGGAGGGATGTACGCCGCCGTAAGACCCGTCCTGGCTCGATAGTGCGGGGCAAGGGTATCATTGTAGAAATACTCGACGAGATCCCGCTTCTCGTCGATAAGTGTTTGCAGCGACTTCTCGCCGTTTGCCTTTACCATCGTGATTGATCCTGCTCGATGTAAAATATCGCCTTGCCAACCCCTAGTGAGGAGGGAACCGCTAACCTCACGAGCCAACCCTATTTTGCAAATCGGGAGACAATCGACGAAGCCAAGCTGAAGCGATGCCATGCCGCAAGAAATCAAGCGGCGTCGCTGGACGGCTGCTGAGCGCAGGGCTCCAGTTCGCGACGCGAACTTCTTGATGACGCATCTCTCCTCCCTTGGCGGCCGTCAACCGCCTTCCTATATTGTTCGGATACCTGACGATATATTCGCCGGAGCCGATGTGTCAATCCACTGGCCGCAGAGATTGAAAAAGCCGAAAGCACGGCGTAGCGCGCGGTAGAAGGATGTATAAGCTGACCGAGTGGGAGGAGAGACGATTGGCATGAGACTTAGAAATTCCTGGCGGCGCAACAACATTGGCCGTCGTATGAACGAGGCAGTGAGATTGTTCGAGGCGCAGATCGTGGAGAATCTGCGATCGAATGGGCACGACGAGCTCAGCGTCGCCCATATCAATCTTACGCGAAATCTCGATGAGGACGGGACCCGACTCACCGAACTCGCGCGCAGGGCGTCCATGACGAAGCAGTCCATGAGCGAACTGGTCGATCAGGTCGAGCGGACCGGACTGATCGAGAAGAGGCCTGATCCGACGGATGGCCGCGCGAAGCTCGTGTGCTTCACCGACAAGGGGATGGCCTGGCTCGAGGCATTTCATCGCAGCCTGGAGGTTGCCGAGAGTGAAATGCGCGCCGAGCTCGGTCCTGCCATGGTCGACTTGATGGTTGAAGTGCTCGCAAAGTATGTCGAGGCCCGCGAGGGGGATGTCGAGCGAGAATAGTGCCTTGACAAATCGTCTGGTTTCCTTACCAAATGCTATGATCTTCAGGGCATTTTGGGGAGGATCTGTGTGGACGGTGCCGTGGTCGATGTTGCAATTTCGGGTGGCGGGCCGTTTGGCCTGATGCTTGCGAACGAGCTCGGCCGGCGAGGAATCTCGGTCACCCTGTTTGATGAGAAGCCTTCGACGGCATTCAATCCCCAGGCGAACGCGACCCAGGCCCGCACGATGGAGCACTATCGGCGTCTAGGGTTCGCCGAGGAGGTCCGTGCTCTTGGCCTGCCGGACGATTTTCCGACCGACGTCGCTTATTTCACGCGCTACACTGGACACGAGCTTGGACGCTTCCGCCTGCCGTCCGCCCGGGAAGCGCGCGAGAGAGTGTCGTCTCTTTCGGGCTCCTGGAGCGCGGCCGAGTTGCCGCATCGCGTGTCGCAGAAATATGTAGAGCAGGTGTTGCGAAAGCATGCCGAAGCCCAGCCCGGCGTCTCGATCAACTATGGCTGGCGCGTAAGCGAGTTCATCGACTCTCAGGACGGCGTGTCGGTAACGGCGCAGGAAGTCCAGACCACCTCTCGCCGCACCGTCCGGGCCAAGTATCTTGTCGGCGGCGATGGCGCCCGCAGCTTCGTGCGCAGACAACTCGGTATCGCCTACAAGGGCGATGCGGGCGCGGTGCGAGATTTCTTCGGCGGGCGCATGTTCGCGATCTATCTGCGCTGTCCGCAATTCTACGAGGTCGTGCCCTTCGCGCCGGCGTGGATGAACGTGACTTTCAACAACCAGCGCCGCGCCTTCATGGCCGCGGTGGACGGCCGAGGCGAATTCGCGTTTCACACGCAGCTTCGCGAAGGCGAGAAGGAGGAAGACATCACGGACAAGCAGGCGCTGGAAATGTTCCAGGCCGCGGTCGGCCATCCCGTGGAAGCCGAGGTGCTTTCCCGCGGCACCTGGACGGCCGGCTACGCGCTCGTCGCAGAGAGCTATTCGCGGGGACGGGTGTTCCTCGGCGGAGACGCCGTCCATTTGTTCACGCCAGCGGGCGGACTGGGCTACAACACCGCCGTCGACGATGCGGTCAATCTGGGATGGAAACTGGCAGCAGCGATCAAGGGCGTGGGCTCGCCGACTATACTCGACAGCTATGAGATTGAGCGGCGTCCCATCGCGGTTCGCAACACGGGCTTTGCCAAGCAGTTCGCCGATTCGATCGGCCTCTATACGCCGAAGCCCGGCCTAGAAGACAACACGGCGCAAGGTGTGGCTCTCCGAAGAGAAGCCGGCGCTTATCTTTCTGGGCACGGAAAGGCGGAGTTCAACATTCCCGGGATTACCTTCGGCGCCCGGTACGACGCGTCTCCGATCATATTGTCGGAGAAGAGACCGCCGGCCGAGGATCGCCCGGACGTTTACACCCCCACAAGCGCGCCTGGCGGGCGCGCTCCCCACATATGGATCGATGCGTCGACCTCGCTTTACGATCTGTTCGGCTTCGAATGGACGCTGCTGCGCTTGGGAAGGACGCCCCCGGCGGTGGACGCCATTACATCTGCGGCTGCCCAAGCTGGCATGGACCTGAGCGTAGTCGACATTGCCTCGGCCGAGGTGGAAAGCCTGTATGAAGCGCCGTTGGTGCTTATCCGCCCCGACCAGGTCGTTGCGTGGCGCGGGACACGCGATGCGGATGCGCAATGCACGATCGAGACCGTGCTCGGGCGAAGGATGTCCGGCCTTGAGAAAATCGCCAATGAAGGCGCACAGGATACGGTATCGACGAACAGTATGCACGCATAGCTGGCTCGCGCTGCCAGCTCTGGGAACCACCGCCACCATGGTCGAAACCTTTGCCCTTACGCTCAATCCGGGACGCGTGGTCTTCGGACGGGGCGCGGTGTCACAGCTTCCCGCCGAGGTCGCGCGCCTGCGCTGCAAGCGGGCGCTCGTTTTGTCGACCCCGTCCCGGAAGGCGGACGCTGAGAGGCTCGCTGGACAATTGGGCGAGGCGGCGGTCGGGGTTTTCGCCGGCGCGACGATGCACACGCCGGTTTCCGTCACCGAGCGAGCCTTGGTGGCGTACGAAGGCGAACGCGCGGACTGCGTGGTCTCCTTCGGCGGCGGGTCGACTATCGGGCTCGGCAAAGCGATCGCGTGGCGCAACGATACGTCCCAGATAGTGATCGCGACCACCTATGCCGGCTCGGAGGTCACCCCCATTCTCGGAGAGACGGAGGAAAGCCTTAAGACCACCAGACGCGATCCCCGCATCCTGCCGGAAGCTGTGATCTACGATCCCGACCTGACCCTCGGCCTGCCGGTCGACATGAGCGTTTCAAGCGGGCTGAACGCCATGGCCCACGCGGTAGAGGGCCTTTATGCGCAGGACCGCAATCCGATCTCTACATGGCAGGCCGTCGAAGGCATTCGCGCGTTGAAACAGGCTTTGCCGTGCATCGTGGAGAATCCAGTTGATGGCGAGGCGCGTTCGCTCGCCCTCTATGGTTCCTGGCTCTGCGGCACCGTTCTCGGCACCGTCGGAATGGCGTTGCATCATAAGCTCTGCCACACGCTGGGAGGGAGCTTCGACCTACCGCATGCGGCAACGCACGCGATCTTGCTGCCGCACTCAGTGGCACACAACGCATCCGCCGCAGCCGAGGCGCTGAAGCCGATTGCAAATCTCTTCGGTGGCTCGCTCGGCGGCGGCCTCCACGACTTCGCCGCCTCGCTGGGCGCGCCGCTCGCCCTGCGCGATCTCGGGCTCGCCGAGAGTGACCTTGACTGCGCCGCCGACCTGGCCGTGCGCAACCCCTACTGGAACCCGCGGCCAATTGACCGCGACGCCATCCGCTCATTGCTGCAACGGGCATGGGAAGGAAAGCCCCCGCAATAGGCGGGCGGTATCACGACATCCTGCACAGGCAACGGCTCGACGGAAAGCGCGAAAGCCGCCCCGAAAAACCGACAGCAACATGACGAGGGAGAAACGAAATGCAGCGCCTTTTCTCCGAAGACGGTTCGGTCGAAGCCGTCAACGAGCGCATGGTCAGGAGCGTCAACCGTCGGCTCGCCGAGATCATGGCCTGCCTGGTCGGCCATCTCCACGCCTTCGCCAAGGAGACCCAGCTTACCCAAGGCGAGTGGGAGACCGCCATCGACTTCCTGACCAGGACCGGGCAGATGTGTAGCGGCGAGCGCCAGGAGTTCATCCTGCTCAGCGACACGCTGGGCTTCTCCATGCTGGTGGATGCCATCAACAACCGCCGGCCCGCGGGCGCGACGGAGAGCACCGTCTTCGGACCGTTCCACGTCGCCGGCGCGCCCATACGGAAGATGGGAGACACGATCAACCTCGACGGCAAGGGCGAGAGCTGTCTCTACGAGGGCAGGGTGCTCGACCTCGACGGCAATCCCGTCGCGGGGGCGCACGTCGATGTGTGGTCGGACAATGCTGAGGGTTTCTACGACGTCCAACAACCGGGCATCCAGCCCAGATGGAACAATCGCGGCATCTTCGTCACCGGCCAGGACGGTGCATACAGGTTCGTCGGCATCAAGCCGGTTTCCTATCCGATCCCTAACGACGGGCCTGTCGGTCAGATGCTCGGCCAGCTCGGTCGGCATGCATGCCGCCCCGCCCACATGCATTTCCTCGTGACCGCGCACAGCTACCACAGGCTCGTGACCCACACCTTTGTCGGTGACGACCCTTACCTGGACTCCGATACCGTGTTCGGCGTGAAGGAGACGCTCGTAGCGCCTTTTGAACGTGTGGAGGGTGGCCCGACGCTCTGGCGCTCGCAATTCGATTTCGTGCTCGTTGATCGACAGCAGCCGCCGGTCCACCCCTGCGCCAACGCGGCGTCGCGCTAAGCAGGCCTATCATTTCTGGCACAAAGGGAGTCAGCCCATGCCCAACCTCAAGATATTTGTGGAGGAAGCCGTTTGGACAAAGGAAGTCGACGGTCTTGAGGCGTTGCTGCCGGCGCTGCGAGATATCCTCTGCCGTGAGCTTGAGGTCGACGCATCCATTTGTCAGTTCGCAATCATTCCTTTCCGAGGGATGAACGACCAAGCGCAGATCTCAGTCGAAATCCAGCTGTTGCAGAAGGTGGAGCGGACCCGAGATTTGATTCTATCCGTTTGCAATATGCTGCGTGCCGCAATCACCGGCATTTCACAACACAGGGTGGCGATACGTGTCCTGAATCTTGACCCTGTTGCGAGCATTTCCCTGCGTTAGATTTCCGGGTTTTCGCTTATCAGCGCAGTGGAATGTTCAAACTGGGTGCTCCTAAGCTATTGATTTTGCGACATTAAAATCAGTTCCATAATACATGTTATGCGACTACCTGATGTAGCAGGGTGCGTTCTATCTTGAACTGCGACTTTGCAGCGATACCAATGACCTATCGCATGCAAGGAACCGTAGATGAAACGCACCTACTCCCAGATCGATTTGGATGAACGCCGCAAGATCGAGCGCTGGCGCCAGGCTGGCGTCAGTGTTGATGCGATTGCTGAGAAGCTTGGCCGCCATCGCTCGACGATCTTCCGCGAGATCGCGCGCAACAAGTTCGAGGATCGGGAGATGCCGGATCTGACCGGCTATTTCTGTGTGGCGGCCAACAATCGGTCCAGGGAACGCCGCAGCCGTTTTCGCAAACTGGTTCGGCATCCGAAGCTTCGCGCATCGATCATCGAGCGCATCAAGCATGGCTGGTCGCCAGAGCAGATCGCCGGTCGACTGGCTTTTGAACGTAGCAGCGTCCGCGTCTGCCACGAGACGATCTATCGCTTTGCCTATTCGGCCGACGGCCAGGAGCTGAAGCTGTGGCGCTATCTTCCGGAGAGCCGCGCCCGACGCCGGCGGAGGCACGTCAGGCGGCGTCATGGCCGTCGATTCAGCCCGGAACTGAGCATTTTGCATCGTCCGGACATTGTTCGGGACAGAAAGCAGCTCGGACACTGGGAATGCGACCTGATCCAGTTCCGCAAGAAATTCGGCAAGGCGAACGTCACTTCGCTGGTCGAACGGGTGAGCCGCTTCACGGTCTTCCTACGCAACAACGACCGGCAGTCGCGCGCGATCATGGACGGCTTGATTGACGTGCTTGGTCCCCTTCCCTATTCCGCCCGCCGATCAATCACCTTTGACCGCGGCACCGAGTTCACAGACTGGCCCTACCTTCAGGCCGGTCTCGGCGTTCAGACATGGTTCTGCGATCCGCAGGCGCCGTGGCAGAAAGGCACGGTGGAAAACACCAACCGCCGTGCTCGCAAATGGCTTCCGCGAGACACCGATCCACTGTCGATCGAGCATCGAGACCTGCACCAGGTGTGCGCCCATCTCAACTCAACGCCCCGAAAATGCCTCGGCTTCAGAACACCGGCCGAAGTCTTCCGTCAGAAGATACTGTCGGCCAATCGGTGAACGCGCTAACCTACCCTCGCTGCGCAGTCGCACTTCAGCGAGAACTCACACAAATACAATCAGATTCGCCGATACATCAAAACTCGACCTGTCGGGCTCAGCTGCAGCAAGTAGTCGAAGTCGCTGATGTTGCCCGTTAGAACGGAGAATCCCAATTTCTGTGCCTGCAGGAACAGCACGCAGTCCTGAAGCGCCCGCAGCCTGGAATCATCCTTGTAGCCTTGAAGGCGACAAAGCATTCCTGAGAGGAGCGCGGCTCGGCCCAGAACATCAGGATCCGGTGCAAAAACCCGATGGGGTGGTGTGCATCAGCTCCTGGATGGCTACGGTGGAATGATTGACCTGCCTAAGGTCGAGGATGTCGGCTGCTGCTTCAGGCGCTCGGCCCTGCAAACCGTCGATGTAGACGACCCGAAACACCCGGGCACTGCCAAAGCTATCAAGCAGATCGCGACCACGATCAGGGACATACCTCGTACTGGAGATGGCCGCCTCGCGCCCTAAATCTTCGTAGACATAAACGGCGGGGATCTTGGCGCGCGCCGAGCGAAGGCCGACGATCTGCTTCATGGCGGACCTGATCCCCTGCCCGCTGACGCTGTTAGTAATGACGTTCGCGATCTCGGAGTCCCGCAGGCAGGCGGCGCCTTCGCGGTGACGATAGAGCTATTCAATTTTCTGGCGGGACTTGTCCTTGTCTTCATTCATCGCCTCGGGGCGCGGTCGTTTCCGGATAACCGGGTGCAGGGCATTCGACTTGTTTCTGCTGCCCGGCTGCCCAACAGCAACCTTCAGGATCGGATGCGCCATCATGAAGTCCCTTCGGCCGTCACGCTCGGCGCGGACCAGGCCAAGCATTGTCAAGGACCTTCAGGTGCGCTGACATGGTGTTCTGCAATCAAGGCGCGAGGCGATTTCGCCGGCGGGCATGCCATCGGCACCCGCCTTAATCAGCAGGCGGAAGACTTCGAGCCGGGTATCCTAGCCAAGTGCTGCCAATGCGAGGAGATCTGACTTTTTATCCATTTATCCAAAAATCCGGAATTAAGGGTATTTAACGCCAACATATGACGGCCGCATGATCATAGGCAAGCAATGCGCGACCTCGTTGATGACGGATCCCTATGGCTGGGTAGCGTCGTCTGGTCCGCTTGAAATCGTCGCCGCGTTGCGCGATTGTCGAAGCTGGCCAAGGCAATGAGTACCCAATGAAGCGTACCGGAAAAAAGGCGCTGCCTTTCGTGCCGACCGAAATTCACGTTAGCACTGTCATGGACGAGAGAGGCCCTCTTGGCATCCTGTCGATCCAGACAACTGAAGGCTTGTTGGATATCGCGCTAGACCGGCAGACTGCCGATACCATTGTGGACGCCATCAACACAATACGGTCAAAGCTGGATTCCGACGACAGCGGTATCTAGTTGGCACGCGCTTGGGATACATCTCGATTGACTAAAATACGGAACGTCCAATGGACGATACCGGAACTAAAGCGGTAACGTCAGACCATTGTAAGCGAGACGCAAGACTATAGTCCTGCCGCCTTCTAGGGAAGGACGGAAGTTGATCAGCACGACATAGGGCCGCCCCGGATCAATACCGGACTGCACTCAGCAGAATATGGTGCGATCACGGAAGGCACTCCCGGATCGAGCCGAGCGCAGGTCTGTCCAAATATGTAATGGCCGGCAGACGCTATATTCTGTCAGTCCGTATTCACCTGCGTTTCACTCGGGCGGCGCCTCCTCTTCCAACACGACCTCCGACCCTAAGCGAGGATAGTGATACATGCCCGTCCTTCTGGTATGATGGCACGATCGCCCAGCGGAGAGGTTGGGTGGTCGCATTGGGTCCGCGTCGCCACGAGACGATCGATCGCCTGGCCTATCCGGAGCGGCCGGGAGAGCTGTAGCGCAATCTTCCGGAGAGCCGCGCCCAACCGCCGGCCGAGGCAGTCAGGCGGCTCCATGGTCGTCAATTCAGCCCGGAACTGAGCATTTTGCACCGTCCGACATAGCTCGAGACAGAAGGCAGATCGGACACTGGGAATGCGATCTGATGCAGTTCCCGCGAGAAATTCGGCAAGGCGAACGCGTCACATAGCTGGCCGAACGGGTGAGCCGCTGAATCATCAAGCCGATAGCCCTGCAGCGACAGCCACGTCCCCTCGTCCCTGTATTGTGCCGCCGACGGCGAATGATAAATCGGCGGCTGCGCTCGGCGACCTGCCACGCAACCGGAGACGGACGCCTTAATCTGACGCATCGTCGACGGCGAGATGCTGCTGCCAACTTGAGCGGGTGTCGAGGCTAAGGCAGCGGCTGACCCGGCCTAATTGAGCCCGAGCTTTTTCTTTAGCTCCGCATTCTCCTTGCGAAGACGCTCGGCGAGCAGCTTCTTCAGATGAGCATTCTCTTCCTCAAGCGCGATCAGATCCTTTAGCTCACCGCTGTCCGACGCGGGCGGCGTAGCCTTCTTCTTCCACTGGTAATAGGTCTGTTCCGATATGCTAGCCTGTGCTGTGGCGCTCTTGATGCTCTCGCCACGACTAATCGATTTCTCGATCTGTAAGAGGAGTTGGCCGCGTTCCTTTGCCGAGTAAGTTTTTCGCGCGTTGCGAACTGACGCCGAAATGTCCGTCGCAGCAGGCGCCATCTTAGCGGCTGGCTTTCGAGCCGGGCGTTCTAGCTGTGCCTTGGCTGCTTTCGGCCGCGGAGTTCTCTTTTTCTTTGCGTCAGCGGCTTCTGTATTCGCAGGCGCTTCGATCGGGGACTGCGCTAGTTCGGCTGCCCTAAGGTCGGCCATAAGATGCTCCGCTCTTGGTTTATATCCATCTTCAACATCAATGGGTGTCACATGAGAGTCAATATGCTGACGGTTTTGCAGTCCTATCTCCTCGTTGGAATCTTTCATTGTCTCGGCGGCAATAGCGGACAGGTCGAGATCGCCCCAGATCGATCGGCTCTGTTTGCCATTGCCCCGTTTTTGTTTGACCTCCACGATAAATGGCCGGATCTGGCGCTTCATTTCCTCTTCCTTGATGATAACCGACGTGTGCGATCAGTCGTCGCTTCGTGTCATGCCGCGAAGAGTCAATGCTCCGTCCCCTCGCGTTTCCCTCGGAGCTTTATCGGACAAAACTAGCAACAAGCAAGCGGCGTCCAACATCGCAAGCGCCGTTCGACGCTAACATGCGTCTGCTAGATTGGGCGCCCGCGCCGACAATGCCAGCGAAGCGGAGATGGCCGATCTCATTCTCGGCATCGACCCGACCCTTGAGCCCGAACGCGCCCGCGAGGCGCTTCGCAGCCATATCGACCGGGCCAACTGGATGGTGACGACTGGCTACAAAGACCTGCTCGCCGGCTGACGCACACGCGGACGGCCACGCGTTTCAGACAGGCAAGTCTCTGTCTCCACGATTCCAGAGCGCACGGCCGCGTAGGAAAGCGCGGCGGGCGCCGGTCACAACGCCTTGGCATGCTGTTTTACCGCCATGTCAAGCGCCTGGCTCAGAGGCATTGCCTTGGAGAACAGGAAGCCCTGAGCGGTTCGGCAGCCAAGCTTGTGCAGGGTTTGCCGATCCGCCTCTGTTTCGACGCCCTCGGCCATGACCTCGATCCCGAGGCTCCTGCCAAGATCGATGACCGTTTTGACAAGCAGCCGGTCCTCCCGGGATCTGGCCAAGCCGCGAATGAAGCCCTGGTCTATCTTCACCTTGCGTATCCGACTGTCCTTGAGCGATGCCAATGTGGAAAAGCCGGTGCCGAAGTCATCGAGCGCGATGGCAATGCCGGCATGGGAAAGACGTCCGAGCTTTTCGTCCACCCTGTCCGGGTCGACCGGGGATTCTTCGGTAATCTCGATTTCGAACATCGTTGCAGGCAGGCCTTTTGCCGCCAGACCATCCAGAACCATGTCGTCGATATCGCCGGCTTCCAGTTCGCGCGGCGAAACATTCATCGCCACGCGAAGATCACGACACTCGGCTTTCACCAAGCCATCGATAAGAACACAACAGTCGGCGAAGACCGTTTGGGTCAGAAGCTCGAGCATTCCGGTGTGGCGCGCGGCTGTCATGATTTCGGGTGGAGAGATGGCACCATGAATCGGATGGGACCACCTTAGCAAGGCTTCAAAACCGATCACGGCCCCGGTGTCGAGTTTCACGATGGGCTGGAACCAGGGTCCCAAGCTTCTCGTCTTTATCGCCGAATGAAGGTCGCGTTCGATGGACTGGCGGCGCTGCAGTTCCCTGTCGAGTTCGGCATCGAACAGGCAAAATTCGTTCCGGCCACGCCGCTTGGCCGTGTAAAGGGCGATATCGGCCCGCAACAACATTTCCGTCAGTCCCGGGCTTTCAGCCAGGTATATCCCTATCGATGCCCCGATCCGGACGGACGCCACCTCCCGATACGAGCGGGCAATCTTGGCTATGATATTGGAGGCGAGATCACTGGCAGAAAGCGAATCCCCCGCCAAGGGAAAAAACAGCACGAATTCATCGCCGCCGATGCGGGCGAGCGTTGAGCCTTCCGGTGCCTCCTCCTCTATCCGGCGGGCGATCATGACGAGCAGTTCATCACCGGTCCTGTGACCGTAGGTATCGTTGACGGATTTGAATCCGTCCAGATCAATCAGCATCGCCACAAAGAGGCCGGCTGTGGCCTCGAACCGGCCGATGGCGTGTTCGAGGCCACGCCTGTTGAGAAGGCCCGTCAGGTGGTCCTGCCTGGAACTGGCCTCCATTTCGGCTGCAAGCCGCTCGGCCTCATGCCTCAGGCGGCTCGCTTCGCGGAAGCGCGTTTGCCCAACAAAGGAGGCTCGCACCAGGCCGCCCAGGAAGAGCAGAACGGCAAAAGCCAGAACGCAGCCTTCGAAGTTGCCTTTTGCCAGCAAGCACCCCGCTGTGATCAGGAGCGGGGGTGTGATGAAGTTGATCGCGGCAGCGGCATATGAACTGCCGTACGTAACAGCGCCAGCTGCAATGCCAGCCAGAATGATCAGATGCAGCGGTGCGTGCGGTGTCGTGTATCCGGCCGTGAGAACGGCAAGAAAGGACCATGCAAACCCTGCCATAAGGGCAAGAACGCCAAACCGGCGGAGCCGCTGCGAGGTCCCTGCAGAATCATCATGGCGTTCCGTTTGCCTTAGCTGATAACGGGCGAGCGCAAGGCGGCCGACATTTATCGCATTGACGACCAGGAACCAGATCGCGGCGCTAGAACCGCCGCCAGAAATAGCCTGCACCGTCAATATAAGGCCTGACAGGACAGTGCTTATCGGCATTGACACGAAGAAGCCGGCCCTCAGGTCAGCAAGCTGATCCTGACGGATTTTGGCGTCCAGCGTGTCTTCGTTGTTCAGGTCCATGGGCGGGTTGTCTTACCTTCCAAGGCTTCTTGGCAGGATAAGCCTATGCACACCCACTGAAGGACGGGTTAACTATTCAGCGGTTCGAGAGCGGCAACGCTATCTGCGATTCACCGCCTAAGCATGGCCGAAATGCCATGGCGGACAAAGGGAAGATATTGGGCAAGGCGAAGCCCCGCATGTCTTGCAAGCCGTGCCGCCGGGTGCTCGCCTGAGTAGAGACCGACAAGTATGTTTGTAGCATGATAGAGCGGTGCCGCCGACAGGCGTAGCCGGCTTTCGTATCTCTGGAGCATGTCGGGATCGGCAATGTCATGGCGGTCGCGACATGTTGTCATGATCTTATGGGCGAGTTGCTTCTGGCCGCTGAGGCCAATGTTGAAGCCATGCGCGGTCACCGGGTGCATGCCAATGGCGGCGTCGCCGATGAGCGCGGCGCTCGGAGCCCAGAACCTGTGCGCCCACGTCGTGACCAGCGGATAGGCATGGCGGGTGCTTGCCAAGGTCATTTTTCCGAGGCGCCCGCGACACCGCTTCGTCAATTCCACCAGAAACGAATCGTCGTCGAAAGCAAGCAGTCTGTCAGCCTCGCTTGAGCGCAAAGTGACAAGCAGCGAGGACACGCCTTCCATGAGTGGCAACATCGCTATCGTTTGATGGTGATCGAACCATTCGACTGCGATCTGGTGATGGGCGCGCTCGTGCCTCACCCGACAAATCAGCATCGAGCTGCCAACCCGATTGATGTCGGCGCCGATGCCGAGCAGACCGCGCGTGGCGGACAAACGCGAATCGGCTGCAACGAGAAGCCGAGCGGTCAATTGCCTGCCGTCAGAGAGCGTTATGACTGCTCCTGTCTCGCTGTTTTTGACACCAACGACCGAGTGGCCGCACAGTAACTGGACATCATCTTGCAAGCGGATGATCTTGAACAAGGCATCGCGGATCCGACAATTTGGAACCAAGAACCCGAGTGGTTCCCGAGATCCGCCGGGAGAATCGAAGCACAGCGCAAAAGGGCTCGATCCGTTGAGCACGCGCGCGCCTTGAAGTGGTGATTTGTCGGAAGCGGGGATGGCATCCCAGACGCCGAGCTCGCGAAGAATTCTGACCGATGCGTGGGTCAGCGCGATCTCGCGACCGTCAAAAGCCGGATTTGCCAGCCTTTCGAGCGGCTGCTGTTCAATGACTGCCACCTTGAGCCGGCTCTGTGCAAGCGATGCGGCGAACGAAAGTCCGACCGGCCCGGCTCCGATGACGACGATGTCAAACCGCTCGGGGGACCCTGCCATCAGCGTGCCGCCATCGCGTCGGATATCTGCGTGGGATGCTGCTGGAGTTGAGCCGCTAGCCGTGGATCGACGGACCTGCGTTCCAGTGCCAGCCGCATACCCTCAGGCCACTGGGCAGAAAAATGCGCATAGATCGGCAACGAACGATGGAGCCAGGAACGCGGCTGATGGGCGCCCAGCCAAGGCAGATAGCCAGCCGGCAAGCGAGATTCTCACGTCGGCGGTTGGCTGATAGTGACGACCAAACTGTCCGTTAGACATGTGTTCTCCCTTGAAAGGCTGGTCGACGAAACCATGCCGATGATGAGATAACCTTGATCTGGATCAGCCAGACACGACAAAGCCGGCAACGGCGGGTTCACAGTCGGCTGGTCGTTGGCCGCGGTCTGGTCAGCTCGTATTGGAATAGCGGGCTTCCCCTTCGGTGCGGCTCTTTCTTAGCAAACGTATTCTGGCAGAACGCCCACGCAGTCCTTCGAGCGACAGCCTCAGCAGGCTGTTCCCAAGTCGACTCGGTTGACCACCGGCACCTGACAATCGTCAGCATAGCGACCTGGGTCAGCGTTCCGGCTTGTCGTCCCAGTCGATGAGGATGCGCTCAGCGGCCCCGTGAATATCCTCATATTGACCACTCCTCAACGCCCACAGAAAGCCGGACAGCCCAAGAGCGCCAAGGAACAGAGCTGATGGTATGAGGTAGACGAGCGTCGTCATCACGACTGCATTGATTCGTGAATGCCGGAGCGCGTTGCCAAAGGAGCTCTCGTCACCTCGGTGGTTGCAAAGCGTTGCAGGCGCAGCGCATTTCCAATGACAAGCAGCGACGAAGCGGACATGGCCACCGCAGCGATCAGCGGCGTGACGTGCCCTAGAATGGCTATCGGCACGGCAATGGTATTATAGACGATCGCGATCGCGATGTTCTGGCGTATCAGCCGCCCGGCTTTCCGCGAGACGTCCAGCGCAAGAGGCACGGCCAGAAGGCTCTCGCGTAGGAATACGAAATCCGCAGCGTTGCGGCCGATGTCGGCGGCGGTGGCCGGGGCGATCGAGACATGCGCCGCGCCCAGCGCGGGCGTGTCGTTCAGACCATCGCCGACCATCATTACCCGGTGACCGTCATTGCTCAGCTGCCTGATCCGCTCGACCTTTCCTGACGGCAGGAGAGTGGGGGTAAAATGGTCGACTGGTAACGCCTCCGCGACTTCGGCGCATGCGACGACCGTATCGCCGGACAACATTTCCACCGTAAGTCCGGCATTTTTCAACCGCGCAATGGCCGTGTCCGCGTCCGCCCGCAAGGCGTCCTCGAATTCGAAGGATGCGACGATCGTTCCGTTTCGGGTCAGCACCGTTCCACCTGTCTTGCCTTCGGCGCCGGTCCGACCCTTGCCGCCGGCCCATCCGCGCCGGCCCAGGCGCCAGGTGTTGCCTGCGGCTGTCGCTTCGATGCCAAAACCCGGACGCTCGGTCACTTCATTGAATGTCGGTTGCCCGGCCGGGCTCGCCAGGCCGGCGATTGCTTGCGAAAGCGGATGGCGGGAATGTGCGCCCATCGCGGCGGCGAGGGCCAGCATGGCCGGATCGATGGATGACCTGTTGACGAGCCGGGGTTTTCCCAGCGTCAGAGTGCCCGTCTTGTCGAAGACCGCTGTATCGATCGTCGCCAGGCGCTCCATGGCCGAACCATCCTTGACCATGATGCCGTTTTCGAACAGGCGCCGCGCGGCGACGACCTGCACGATCGGCACCGCGAGGCCGAGTGCGCATGGGCATGTGATGATGAGAACGGCGATGGCGATCGTCACTGCCCGATGCCAGTCGCCGGTTGCCGCCACCCAGCCGAGGAAAGTCACGAAGGCGGTGAGATGCACCACCGGCGCATAGAGCGCCGAGACGCGGTCGGCGATCCGGCGGTAATGCGCTCGACCACCCTCGGCGGCTTCCATCAGCCTGACCATTTCCGCCAGGAAGGAGTCCTTCGCAGCAGCGGTAGCCTCGACGGTCAGCGGGCCGGTTAGATTGAGCGTGCCGGCCTGGACCCGTTCCCCTGACGCCACGGTTTTCGGTGTGCTCTCGCCGGAAACCAGCGAGCAGTCGAGATCGGAGGCTCCGCGAATGATCCTGCCGTCGACGGGGATCCTTTCGCCGGCAGCGACCAGCAGCTGCATGCCCGGTTCGATCTCGCCGACAGGCAGGTAGTCGCGTGTGCCGTCATCGCGTTGCACCATGGCGCCGCGTGCCGCCAGCCGCGCCAGGCCGTTCACAGCGGTGCGGGCACGCTCCCGCATCACGTGATCCAGCGTGCGGCCGATCAACAGGAAGAACAGCAGCGAGACCGACGCGTCGAAATAGGCGTGCTCGCCGTGGTTGATGGTCTCGTTAAGGCTCATGGCATAGGCGAGCGAGACGCCGACCGCGATCGGCACATCCATATTCATGCGGCCGTGGCGGAGCGCATTCCAGGCCGAGCGGAAATAGATGCCGCCGGCGAAGGCGAGCGCAGGGATGGCGATCAGCGCCGACACCCAATGGAACAGGTCCCGCGTCGCGCCTTCCGCACCTGACCAGACCGAGACCGAAAGCAGCATAATGTTGCCCGCCGCAAAGCCCGCGACCGCGACGGCGCGGATCAGTTCCGAAAGTGTCTTGTCCTTCTCGCCAACCTCGGGGTCGAACAGATGCGCCTCGTAGCCGAGCCGTCCAAGCGCGGCAACGACCGGCGGAATATCATTCCCGCGCCACTGGATCGAGACCCGTTTCGTCGACAGGTTGACGCGAACGCCCTCGACGTGATCGAGCCTGCCAAGCGCCTTCTCGATCGCCTGGATGCAGGCCGCGCAATGAACCGTCGGCACTGAAAGATCGGTCTGGTGAAGGTCATCGCCAAGCGATCGGCTCGCCAATCGGATTTCCTGGCTCGAGGGCAGGACGGATGTCTCAAGATCCAGCGCCATTTCCGCGCCCGGCGCACAACAGCTCATTGCAGCGCTCCATGGGAAACGATGACACGGCGGACTTCGCGATAGGACTTTGCGAGACCTGCGTCTGCGTCCACCTCAATGATCCAGACCCCATTCCGGAGCGTATGTCGGGCCGCGTATTCCTGGCCGGAGGCAAGGGCAAGAGTGATGGACTCGTCCCCTTTTTCGTAGGCGGGATGACGGAAGATCACCTTGACGCCGTGCAATGCGACAGGCTTGCCTGCCGCATCTGCGAGGCTGTAGCGAATCTCGCCACCGGCAATCGTCAACCGGCTCTTCCAGCCAAGTGACGCCTGAGCCCGGCCTTCCTCTGCTTTCTTGTTGAATTCCTGGCTCGCCACATAGCTATTTTCGACGACGAGCCCGGTCCAGCTTGTGTTGGCGAGCGTCGCCATGATCAGATTGACCGCGATGACCACCCCAAAAAAGGCAAGGATGGTGAATAGCATGTGCCGGCCGGTGAATTCGCGGGATTTCTGCGTATTCGCGCTCATCTGGCGGTCTCCGGTGCGTTGAAAGTGGCGGTGTATTCGTCCGACTCGAAACTCGCCTTGTCCTCGACCCGGAACGTGAAGATTTGCGCTGCGCCGTGGATCTGATCCGCCGGCTGGCGCACAAAGATTTTCAACATTTTCAGGCGGTCGGGCTCGACCGGAATGGCAAAGGAACGACCTGCCGCGATATCGTCGCCGACCACGCTCATGTCAGCCCCTTGCAACGCCTGCATCGTGACGACGATCGTCCTTGGCTCGGGGATCATGTTGAGCAGCTTAACGGTGTAGCCGTTGCGGATGGATCCATCGGACAGCGTCACGAATTGCGGGTTGCGGTCGTGAAGCACGTTCACTTCGAGCCGGTTGCGGGTCATCAGAGAATAGAGCAGTCCGATGCCGACCAGTGACCACAAGCCCGTGTAGACATAGATGCGCGGCCTAAAGATCTTGCGCAGCTGGAAATGCGCCAGATTATCGATGAAACGTCCGTCAGCGGTCCTTACAAGCGATGGATTGACCAGCGTGGCGCCCCCCGTCATAGCAAGAGCCATGTTCGCATTGTAATCGTCGAGCGTGGCGTAGGAGATCAGCCCTCGCTCCTTGCCGAGCTTATCCATGACGCCGTCGCAAGCGTCGATGCAAAGCGCACAGGTGATGCATTCGAGTTGCTGGCCGTCGCGGATATCGATGCCCATGGGGCAGACGGCGACGCAGGCGTTGCAATCGACGCAGTCACCGACCGACTGCCCCGCGGCTTGCACCTTCTTGGCGTGGCGCGAGCGCGGTTCGCCGCGCCAATCATTATAGGTAACGGTCAGCGAACTCTCGTCGAGCATGGCTGCCTGGATGCGCGGCCAGGGACACATGTAGGTGCAGATCTGCTCGCGCATCAGCCCGCCGAACGTGTAGGTGGTCGCTGTCAGCACCGCGACAGTGATGTAGGCTACCGGTGCGGCACTGCCAGTAAAGACGTCATGAAACAAGGTAGGCGCATCGGAGAAATAGAAGATCCAGGCGCCACCGGTCGCCACCGCGATCAGCAACCAGATGAAATGCTTGGCCGTGCGCAAGACCAGCTTGCGTGCGCTCCAGGGTCCGGCGTCGAGTTTCATGCGGGCATTGCGATCGCCTTCGATAGCTCGCTCGACGACCAGGAACAGATCAACCCAAACGGTTTGCGGACATGTATAGCCGCACCAGGCGCGGCCAACCGTGGATGTGATCAGGAAAAGGCCAAAGCCGGCCATGACGAGAAGGCCTGCTACGTAGTAGAATTCCTGCGGCCAAATCTCGATGAAGAAGACATAGAAGCGGCGGTTGGCGAGATCGATCAGCACAGCCTGATCGGGGGCAAATGGCCCGCGATCCCATCGCAGCCAAGGGGTCAGGTAATAGGTACCAAGCGTGATCGCCATCACCAGCCATTTGAACCGGCGAAAGCTGCCTGTGGCGCGTTTGGGGAAGATCTTCTTGCGCGCGGCATAGAGTGGTTGTCGTAGCTTGGCGGAGTTGGCCGCCTCGGCTTCCAGCCGTTCTGTCTGCCTATTATCAAGCACGAGAAGCTCCCGTCACCAGCGACGATTTCGCCGAAAGCCAGGCCCATCGGTTCTGGCTGATGCCCGCGTTGAGCAAGCTTGCCGTATGGCGGGCAGCGATGCGTTGATGCAGGTCAGTCGCCCGATGCCGCGATGCAGTCGAGGCCCGGCGCGCGCCGGGCCTCGTCGCTTGGCGGGAGGGGGGTCGAGAATAGGCTTGGGTTACTATTCTCCGCCGCCAAGCGAATGGACATAGACTGCAAGCTCCTTGACTTTGGTCTCGCCGAGCCGCCCGATCCAGGCCGGCATCACGCCCTGTTTCGGCGCGCGGACCTGGGCGGCGATGGCCGTCTCGCCCGGTCCATAAAGCCAGATCGCATCGGTCAGATCGGGAGCGCCGAGTTCCTTGTTGCCCTTTGCATTGTCGCCATGACAGGCGACGCAATTTTCGGCAAAGACCTTGGCGCCTGGCTCGATGAGGCTTGCGTCCTGGACCTTGCCGGAAAGGCTGGCCACGTATGCGCTCACCTGAGCAATCTGGTCAGGGGTGATGATGTCACCGAAGGCCGGCATTTCCGAGATCCGCGTGTCAGTATCGGACGCGAAGCGGATTCCGTGCGTGATCGTCTGCTGGATCTGCTCGGCCTTGCCGCCCCACAACCAGTCGTCGTCATTGAGATTGGGAAAGCCCTTGGAGCCCTGGGCACCGGAGCCATGACATTGGACGCAATTGACCTTGAAGGCGGCGCCACCGGCGGCGACCGCGAATTCGCGCAAGCCATCGTCCGCGGCAATCTCCGAGACGCTCTTGGACCCTACCGCCTCGACATATTTGCCCTTGGCGGCTTCGGCCACCGCCAGATCGTTCTTGACCTGGTTGCGGCTGGAATAGCCGAGCACACCTTTCGTCGCCGAGTTCAGCAGCGGCCATGCCGGATAGGCGATGGTGTAGCCGATCGCCCAGACAATCGTGACGTAGAAGGTTACGACCCACCAGCGCGGAAGCGGGGTGTTCAGCTCCCTGATACCGTCCCAATCATGACCAGTCGTGGAGACTCCCGACACTTCGTCGATGTGCTCGTTGTTGCTCATGATCTGCCGTCCTCAAGGGGAATCTGGGCAGCTTCGTCGGCCATCTTGCGGCTGCCGGGGCGGAGCGCGAAGGCAATTGCACCGACAAAGAAAAGCGCCATGGCGACCAGACCCCAGCTGTCGGCAAACTCTCGCATCAAATTGTAATCCATGGATAAAGCTCCTCAGCGGTAGCCGGTGGCTTCGTCGTAGTTCTTGAAATCGACCAGCGTGCCGAGCATCTGCAGATAGGCGACGAGGGCATCCATTTCGGTGACTTGTTGCGGGTTGCCGTCAAAGTCGCCGATCTTGGCTTTGGGATAGCGGGCCTCAAGGCCGGATGTGTCGGCGCTGGGATCGGCCTGCGCCATCAGGTCGACATTGGCGTGCGCGATCATGTCATCGTTGTAAGGGACACCGACACGCCTGTTGGCGACCAGATGCGTCGAGAAGTCCTTCACGTCGATCGATGCGTCTTTGAGGAACGCGTAGCTCGGCATGATCGATTCCGGCACCACCGAACGCGGATCCGTAAGGTGCTCGACGTGCCATACATTCGAGTAGCGGTCACCGACCCGTGCGAGATCCGGCCCCGTGCGCTTCGATCCCCATTGGAACGGGTGATCGTACATCGACTCGGCGGCGAGACTATAGTGACCGTAGCGCTCGACTTCGTCGCGGAACGGCCTGATCATCTGGCTGTGGCAGAGATAACAGCCCTCGCGCACATAGATGTTGCGCCCGACAAGTTCGAGCGGCGAATAGGGACGCATGCCCTCCACCTTCTCGATCGTGTTGTCGAGATAGAAGAGCGGTGCGATCTCAACGATGCCGCCGACGGTCACTACAAGAAGGGAACCAACGAGAAGAAGCGAGGCGTTCTTCTCGATGATTGCGTGTTTGTCCATCAAGCCCAATTTCTCGCTCCTGATCGCTTAGGCTGGAAGGCTGGAACAGAGCCCGGCATCGGATCTTCCTCACGTTGGTAGCCAAGGATCGTCATGGTGATGTTCCAGGCCATGATGAGGGCACCGGAGAGGTACATGGCTCCGCCGATGGCGCGCATGACATAGTAGGGGTGCATGGCGGCCACGGTTTCGGCGAAGGAGTAGACCAGGAAACCCTGCTCGTCGTATTCGCGCCACATCAGGCCCTGCATGATGCCGGAGACCCACATGACAGCGGCGTAGACGACTATCCCGAGCGTCGCCAGCCAGAAGTGCCAGGTGACGAGCCTCAGCGAGTAGAGCCGTTCACGGTTCCAGAGCTTCGGCACCATGTAGTAGATCGCGCCGAACGAGATCATGCCGACCCAGCCGAGCGCACCGGAATGGACGTGCCCGATGGTCCAGTCGGTGTAGTGCGACAGCGAGTTGACCGTCTTGATCGACATCATCGGACCTTCGAATGTCGACATGCCGTAGAAGGCGATGGCCATCACCATCATGCGGATGATCGGATCGGTGCGGAGCTTGTCCCATGCGCCGGAGAGCGTCATCAGACCGTTGATCATGCCGCCCCAGGAAGGCATCCACAGCATGATCGAGAATGCCATACCGAGCGTCTGCGCCCAGTCAGGCAGGGCAGTGTAGTGCAGGTGATGTGGACCGGCCCAGATATAGAGGAAGATTAGCGCCCAGAAGTGGATGATCGAAAGGCGGTAGGAATAGACCGGTCGGTTCGCCTGCTTTGGCACGAAATAATACATCATGCCGAGGAAGCCGGCGGTCAGGAAGAAGCCGACGGCATTGTGGCCATACCACCACTGCGTCAAGGCGTCCTGAACGCCGGAAAAGGCGGAGTAGCTCTTGGAACCGAGGAAGGACGCCGGCATCGAGAGGTTGTTGATCACATGCAGCATCGCGATGGTCACGATGAAGGAGAGGTAGAACCAGTTGGCGACGTAGATGTGCGGTTCCTTGCGCTTCAGGATCGTGCCGAGGAACAGGATGAGATAGGCGACCCAAACGATGGTCAGCCAGATGTCCACATACCATTCGGGTTCGGCGTATTCACGGCTCTCGGTGATGCCGAGCAGATAGCCAGTCGCGGCCATGACGATGAAGAGCTGGTAGCCCCAGAACACGAACCAGCCGAGATTGCCGCCGAATAGCCTCGCGCGGCAGGTTCGTTGCACGACATACATTGACGTGCACAGAAGGGCATTGCCGCCGAAAGCAAAAATGACACCCGACGTATGCAGCGGCCGCAAACGGCCGAAATTGAACCAGGGCTGGATGTTGAGATCGGGGTAGGCAAGCTGCAGCGCGATGACCACACCGACAGTCATGCCGACGATACCCCAGAACATGGTCGCGATGGCGCCGTATCGGATTGGACCATCCATATAGGCTGACGGATCGACCGCGGCTGCCGGCGCGAAACTCGTGTTGCGTAGAAGAACAGCGGCGAAACCCAGCAGCGCGATGAGCAGCACCAACATATGCTGTCGGAATGGCTCGTCCACGCCGAAGCCGGCAGCCACAAAAGCCGCAAACGCGAACAGGCTTAGAAGGACGATCTCTGTGCCGAATTTCATCGCAAGTTCCGATCTCCAATTCCGACGGACGCCAAATCCGCAGTCCACTAATTGCGCAGCCGCCGCCTGCTTGCCCTGATCCATGTCAGAGCCGCACGATTTTTGCTTCGGGGCAGCATTGAGTTCGGTGCGATTGGAAGATGGCGATTGAACGAGAAAATGCCGAACGGGCCGCCCCGTTTATGGACAAGTCCGGTTCCCCGGGCCGGGCCGGTGTGGAGGCGATTCCGGACGATGTGGTGAAGCGCGCGTCTGCGACGCGCTGGAAAATATAGCCGGTGCCTTGCCGTACGTCGATCGCCTTCAAATGCCTTGGGACAGCCAGCGCGAACGCTTCGAGGAGACGGTCATTTTTCCTGCGCGTATAAGGCGTGCTGACCTTGGCCGAGCCCAATCTTGCGTCCACCAGCCGGTTGCGCGTCGAGCACCTCGAGGATCAATGCTTCGCCGACGAGGTGGCCAAAACGCTCCTGGCGATCGGAGATCGTCATCCGATAGCGAGTGTGGAAGCAGTCGGGTTCATGCTACGCGGCTTCTTCGAAGCGCGATACATCGCTCATTCAAGGGGCGGTTGCGCCTCGGCCGCCGCAGCGCTGTTCCAGCCGGCTCATGCTGTCCACTGTGACATGGCGGTTGTTCTCGATCCGGATCACACCGTCCATTCTCAGTCTGGTCAGCTGACGGCTCACCGTCTCGTTTGTGGTTCCAAGGAAATCAGAAATGTCGGCACGCGTCAGCGGCAGCTCGAAGCACGCCGACCTGGCCCCAGGCTCAAGACTGGAATCGATATTCCGGGCGATCATGAGGAGAAAGCTCGCCACCTTCTCCGGTGCGGTCTTGCGCCCCAGAGTCACCATCCATTCACGTGCCTCGTCGAGTTCGTAGAGCGTCTGCTTGAGCAGGCGGTGCTCAAATTCTGGTGATTCCTTCATCGTCCGTTCGATGGCCGCTCTGGGAAACGAGCACAGCGAGACAGCTGTTGCGGCTTCCGCATTGATCGTGCTTTTGACTCTGAAGGGCCGTCCCAGAAAATCCGGCGCGAACTGGAGGCCGACAATCTGCTGGCGGCCGTCCGAAAGGCTCTTCGTCAGCTTCACCACGCCTGAAAGCAGGTTTGAATAGCTGTCGACAGTCTCAGCGTCGCCGATCAGTTCGACCCCCGGATCGATCTTGTGCCGCGACGACGTCTTGGCGAGCCGAGCCAAATGGTCTGGATCGAGCGCACCACAGACGCCGTGGTGCCGTGCCTCGCAAGACAGGCAAAGAGCGGGAATGCCGGAACTGCGAATGTCCTGCCGTACTGTCATTTGATCGCTCTACCGGTCCCAATTTGTCGGCAGGATAGCAATCGACGGTAGAAAAATCCTTGCGGCAGTTTGTCCGTGCCGGAGGTTGACCCAAATCAGGGCTTGGCTCGTCAATGCCTCCAGAGTTCCAGCGAAAAGCAAACACCGTGGGTCACGACATGCTACCGGAACTAGCTGCCAGACTTGGCGAGAACGTCCCGCGCTATACCAGTTATCCGACCACGCCGCATTTCCATCCGGGCATCGATGCTGTCGTTTACCGCGGCTGGTTGGAGGCGCTCGAAAGCGGTGGCGAGATATCGCTTTACCTGCATGTTCCCTATTGCGACAGGCTGTGCTGGTTCTGCGCGTGCCATACCAAGCAGACCCGCCACTATGAGCCAGTGGCCGCATATCTGCGCTCGCTGTATGCGGAGATTGCGACTGTTGGCGGCCTTGTCAGCGGCAAGGGCCGAGTTCGCGCAGTTCATTTCGGGGGCGGTTCGCCGACGATGCTGAAGCCCGAGGACATGATGACACTGGGCACGGTCCTGCGGGACAGCTTCGATTTTCTCGGCGATGCGACGATCAGCGTCGAGATCGATCCGAACAATACGGACGAAGCCCGCCTTGATGCACTTGCTGAAATCGGGATGACGCGGGCGAGCCTCGGCGTGCAGGATTTCGATCCGAACGTGCAAAAGGCAATCAATCGCAAGCAAAGCTTTTTGCAGACCAAGGCAGTCGTCGACGGAGTTCGCTCACGCGGTGTCGAGTCCGTGAACCTCGATCTGCTTTACGGCTTGCCGCATCAGACAAGGGAGAGCGTCTCCTCCACCGTCGCGCGGGCGCTGACCCTGGAGCCAGACCGGATAGCGCTTTTTGGCTACGCCCATGTACCGTGGTTCAAGAAACACCAGACGATGATCGACGAGGCATGGCTTCCCGACACCACCGAGCGGTTCGCTCAATCGCGACTTGCCGCGCGAGCGATTGTGGACGAGGGGTACGAATCAATCGGGCTCGACCATTTCGCAAAGCCGGGCGATGCGTTGGCTATAGCGGCCCGCGCGGGGACTTTGCATCGCAATTTTCAGGGTTACACCGAGGATCGCTGCGAGACGTTGATCGGACTTGGCCCTTCGTCCATCGGCCGTTTTCGCCAGGGCTACGTGCAGAACATGCCTTCGACCGGCGAGTACGGCCGCATGGTTGCAGACGGCAGGTTGGCTGCTGTGCGCGGGATCGTGCTGTCCGACGACGATCGCGGCCGGGGCTGGATCATCGAGCGGCTGATGTGCGATTTCGCCTTCTCGGCGATCGACCTGGTGGAGAGCTTCGGGGAAGCCGGCCAAAAGCTGCTTCTTCAGGCAAGCTCCATCGCCCTTCAGGATCCCGCTCGACTGCTTGAACTCCAAGGCGACAGTTTCGTCGTGCCGGCGGAAAATCGTCCGTTCGTGAGGAGCATTGCGGTGAAGTTCGACAAATATTTCGAAAGTGGAACGGCCAGGCATTCGGCGGCAATCTGAGCACCGCAGAGGAAAGGTCACGGTTTTCAGTCGATCGTGAACCGATTGCGCTACGTTTTTGACTCTTCATCGACCACTTTCGCGTCAAGATAGGATTTCACAAAGGACCAGATGCGATGGCATTAGCGACGATATCGTCCGGTCGTGCCTTCCGGCACCCTATTTCATTTCGAAGTCCCGCAAGCGCCACGTTGAGTCCGGCCGCCTTTTTGTATCGGAAGCAGACAACAATCGTCTTCGCCGGATCCAGGATCGGGGTCTCGACCTTGTCGATAACATGCCGCTCGAAGCCCACCGACCTGGCGTTGTGCGAATGATTCGAACTGGCGCATAGGACATGCATCGCATCGCGCTATCGCAACCAAGATGTGACAGGGCTCCTGGCGCGCGAGCTCGTGGTCCTGGAGTGAGGAGACCCAGTCAAAATTCTCCGATGACCGCTTTCCGCTAGATTATGCGCCAGATTGATGTCCTCATCGGTGCGATCGTGGCAACAGAGCCGGCAGTTTGGCTTAGACATGGGGCGGGCTCCAATGAGCGGCGGACGGCAGGCCAGCATTGGTGCCTTTGGCGTAAAGGTGGGTCATTACTTTTGATCGCTTGCCCCGCAGTTCCCGGAGTACGATAAGTTGCGGGGCTCTATTGGTGGCGTTACCAGCGAACGGCTCCTCTACGACGGCTTCGCGCCCTGCCCTCAATACCTGATAGGCGTTCGCGCGAGCCGGCCAACCGTGGCCGCCCTTCGCCATGCCGGGTGACCTGACCTTCCACCGCCAAAGCGCCGAAGGTCTGCTCGCGAGGGCGCCTGCCAAACGAATTTCATCCGGCTCGGCCTCCCGGCAGGCGACGGCGAGCGTTCCCACAGCGTTGCTGAGCAGATTCCTCAGCACGCGACATTCGAACATGAATTGCTCGACAGCACGGATCAGCTCCACGCCGGCGAACGGAGCGGTCGGGACGACAAGGAGCGTCGCGGCCAACGTGACGAAGCCGGTATTGGTAATGCGAGTTGCTCCCTTCGAGAGTATGGTGACAAGAAGCAGCAGGATCCGATCGCCGATCGACAGATCCGTATTCGTCGCCTGCGCGATGAAGAGGGCCGCCAGCGTCAGGTTGATGTTGGTGCCATCCCGATTGAAGGAATATCCGGCCGGGACGACGAGGCCCACGACCGAACGCGCGGCGCAGGCCTTCTCCATCTTCTCCATGAGTGAGGGTAGCGCGGCCTCTGAAGAGGACGTTGCGAGGACAAGCAGCAGCTCTTCCTTGATGTAGCCGATGAGAGCAACGATCGAGAAGCCGTTGTAACGGCAGACCGCGCCGAGGATGACGAACACGAAGAGGAAGGCGGTGAAATAGAACGTCCCGACCAGCATCGCCAGGTTCACAACCGAGCCGATGCCATATTTGCCGATGGTGAAGGCCATCGCGCCGAAAGCGCCGATCGGGGCAGCCTTCATCAGAATGCCGACGAGCTTGAAGACGGGCGCGATGAGCGCCTGAAGGAAGGAAACGACAGGCTTGCCCGCCTCACCGGCCATCGCCAGCGCGATGCCGAAGAGAACCGAGAAGAACAGCACCTGCAGGATGTCGCCTTGCGCAAACGCGCCGACGATCGTCGACGGAATGATGTTCATCAGGAAGTCCGTCACGGACTGCTCGTGGGCCTTTGCGGCGTAACTGTTCACGGACTGCAGGTCGAGCGAGGCGGGATCGATATTGAGGCCGGCGCCGGGCTGAACGACATTGGCCACGATGAGGCCGACGATCAGTGCGAGCGTCGAGAAACTCAGGAAGTAGACCATGGTCTTGCCGGCGACACGGCCGACCTTGTGAAGATCGTTCATACCGGCAATGCCGGTTGCAATTGTCAGGAAGATGACAGGCGCGATGATCATCTTGACGAGCTTGATGAAGGCATCGCCCAGCGGCTTCAGGCTCTCGCCGATCCCCGGACAGAAATAGCCAGTTGCGACGCCGAGGGCGATGGCGACAAGCACCTGCACGTAAAGCTGGGCGTAGAGAGGCTTGCGAGGCGCGGGATTCGCGCTGCGGACTGGTGGAGCTAGCATTTTTCTCTCCCTGACCGGATTGGGGCGAGTTTCGACCGTCCCGGGCTTCTTCCACCGCGGCGCTCCGGTCGAACGCTGTACCAATGCCGCCGCAAGCTCCGTGCCAAACCGCAGTGGCGCGAGAAACGCGCGGGATCTCTCACGCCGTGCATGTGCGGATTTCTGCACTCGCCGCAGGCGCGTGCCTTCATCGAAAGAAGGGCCGCCTGTCCTCATATGCTTGGAACGCGCTGGCGGACCCCGTAATCAGCCTTGGCATCACGTGCGCATGGACTCTCGTTCGCAAAGGACGCATCCTCCAGTCTGGGAGAGAGGGGCATGGGCAAAGTCAATCGCGAGCAGGGTGCCAATCAGGCTGACCGGTGGCGAAAGCGCGCCAGGAAGCGGCGTCGCCGCTGGCAACCGCAATTTCTCATTGCGATGGTGATAGTTCCCTTAGCCGCCTTTCTCACGGTGAGCCCAAGCAGCCTCGAAACTGTCGCAGATCTCGTTGTGCCAGGCGTCGCGACAGGCGGCGCCATGACCGGCTCGGGCAGTTGCGATATCAAGGGGAATATTTCCGTCAACACCGGGGAACGAATCTACCACATCCCTGGTCAAGAACATTATTGGGAAACCAAGATTAGCCCTCGATATGGCGAGCGCTGGTTCTGTTCCGAGGCGGAGGCAGTCGCGGCAGGCTGGCGCAAGGCAAGACGGTAAAAGCGGCCTGCCGCCTTTTCAAGGTGCGGCGGCTGCGGTGGCATGACGATCCGCGAATTGAACCCGGCTGGGATAGCAACCCTGGTTTCCGCTCGATGGGATCGTCGACCAAATGTCAGCCGCAACACCTTGCAGTCCGACATGAGGGTGGAAAACTCCCACGTTGGTGCCACGCCTGCAAGGAAATCGTTCGGCCCGGCATTGTCGGCGAACTCTGGCCAACAGCGAGCAGTCATTCCGGCGCGGTCTGCAGGCCGCCAGCGCACAACCTTGCTTGCCACAGGCGGTCCACCGTCGCGTTTGTGCTGACTTCGACGGGTCATTTGGGTCTCAGAATTGTTTCGCTTGCAATACTGCAAGCGAACCGGACCGGCTGGTCTGCAACATCATCCGCTCCAGCGTTGCGGTCTGCTTGACCGCTATCTGGTTTAGCGAATGCGTCGCCTTGTGTTTCGCACGGCTGTGCCGTCGCGCGGCGGCGCGTTGGTTCTTGGTCATGGGGTTCCCAGGCGCCGTCTCGATTGGCGGCTGTTTTGTGTGGATAAGCCGTCCACGGCCTATTGGTCCTGCGCGGCATGCCGCGCACTCTCGCGGGATGATGGCGGAGTATGTTGAACTGGCGCTGTTGGAGCAGTCCCTCGCCAATACAGGCGGCATACAGCGTCCGTTTTCCGATCGGGTGGACGACGTCGCGGAGAAAACTGGCGGCTCGGTTTTGTTCGACATTCGCGTGGACGGCGACACCCGCATTCGCAGAATGGCGGCGATTGGATATGGCGCAACCGGCACCGTGGCAATCATGATGGACAAAGAGGGTCAACTTAGCTCCGCACCAATAAACCCAGACAACGATTTTCTAGTGGCCAAACTAACCGCGTGGAATTCACTGCCCATGGCCGAGCAGGTCAGTGCTAGCTAGCTACCGAGGCACGGCATCAATCTTGCTGGCGAAGCTTCGAAAATCGGGCCGCGTCGATCGTTCAACTTGACCTTCTCAAGCACGGCGGTGAGGTAACGGTGTAGCAGCTCATTATAACAGCCACTTGGCCTCGTCGGCTCGCGCCTTGGCCGTCCTACGTCTTACCGGCAGCGGGCACGCCTCCGGACGGGCCTTTTTGTTTCGAAGCGAGCGGTTGAGCCGTCATCCTTAAGCTTCTTGCGGCCAGTATCCGCGCCGCGGCAGCACGCTCAAAATCTAATATGTTCGGATTCCATGATTCATCCTCGCCATTGACGCTGCGCATGTTCTTTTGCGTGATGTTTTCCCGTAGCTATCACCGGCAGCCGTGTTGCTCTAGAGAAACAAGACCCGTCGCAGACGATCAGCGTGAGGAAAAACTCTGCGTCTTCGTTCACCGAATTAGCAGACGCTTGGCTGCCTTGCTCCTCCGGTGCGGCTGGACAATTTTGTCGAGAAGACAGCCGTACTGGGATCCGCTAAGTCAGGCATCAAGGACAATGTCGGTTATCGGCACTGCCTGACAAGTCAGGCAGACGGTGTGATCATCCGGCTCGCTTCCATGCAAATGACGGACATTGCCCGACAGAATGCGGACTTCGCAGCTTTCGCATTGCCCGACCCGGCACCCGCTCGGCAGATTCACGCCCAGTGCTTCACCAAAACTGAGCAGCGGGCCGCTTGCAGGAGACCATGTATCCGTTGCTTGCGCGAGAGACTGAAGGACACCCGAAACGTCTTGCCGTCATCGACCATCGCAGTTGCAGGAGAAGTGAAGGCCTCGCTGAAAATATCGAAGGCCGGCAGCCCGCGCGCGACCAAACCTGTTCTTACGTCCTCCATCATCGGCGCCGACCCGCACATATAGACTCGGGCGCGGCGCGCAATGAGGTCGTCTGCAACCACGGTTGCGCTGATCCGGCCTGTCGCCTGGTGGTTTACGCCGCGCCGGTCCGTGGCAAGCGGCTTGCTGTAGTAATTGACGACCGTCAGTCCCGGTAGCCGCTGTTCGTGGAAGGCAATGCGCTCGCTGAAGGCATGTGTACGGCTGTTAGTGTTTCCATAATGGAGCCAGATTTCCGCTGGATCACCGTCCGGCAGAGACTCCAGCAGACTCATGAATGGCGTGATGCCAATGCCGCTGGCCATCAATATCATCGGCTGCGGAGATTGGCGCGGCAGGACGAAACTGCCTGACGGTGACTTCAATTCGACGATTTCGCCGACAGCCAGTTCGGTATGGATATGGTTCGACATAACGCCGAACACCGCCGTGCTGTCCTCAAGAACGACGTTCCGAAGCCGGACGGTGATGTTATAGGTCTGGCGCTGGTCGACGCGCGCGGCATCGATGAGCGAATAGGCTCGACTGACCACCGCCGATCCGATCCGGGCTCTGATCTCTACATGCTGCCCGGGGTGGAAATCCGGTAGTGCCTCGCCGTTCACTGCTGTGAGACAAACGCGCATGACACCTTCGGCGTCGGCTTGGAGCGCGGAGACGCGAAATGGCAGGTAGCCCTGCCACCGCCGCTGGCCCTTCTGCGACAACGGATCGGGCTCGATATCGCAGAGAAAGGATCGGAGCGGCGTCGATCCGCTAACGGGATCACTGGCATCTCCAGAGATCAGGCTGTTGAAATTGCTGCCTTCGCCACCTTCGATGGCGAGAGCGGGGCGGTCGAGCTCCGGGCAGGCCTGCCACCAGCCGAATTCGGCAACGACGATGTCATCGGCAAGGCCCGGCGTGACCCGGGTTATGAAGCGCGCCTGGCCTTCTCGGGTGGATATCCTGATCCCGTCGCCTTCAGCGATGCCCCGCGCGGCTGAGAGCGCTGGGCTGATTTCGGCAATCGGCTCGGGCGCGCGCTTTCGCAGCGAAGCCAGGCTGCGGTGCTGACTGTGGCAGTAGAGGCCGTTTTTCGCCGAACTAAGGATTAACGGATACTTCCGGCCTCGGCGGATGTTGTCCGGTCCGGTACGTTCCGCCGGCGGAACATAGCTGGCGATAGCCGGCTGGCCGCATCGATGCAGACGTTCGGAATAGAGTTCGACGCGACGCGTCTCCGTGTCGAAGCCGCGTATCTTTTCGGGGTCGTCGGCAAGTGTCAGCGCAAATTTCCGCTCAGGCGCGTCAACCGGCCATCGTAGGCCCCGGGGCGCCGCGCGCAGCTCATCCACGGTCAGGCCGAGCGGAGCCAGCATGTGGTTCCAGCCCGCCTCGAGACTTCCGCCGAAGAATGCGTCTCCCATGCCGAGTCGGCTGGCAAGATCGAAGACGATATCGTTGTCGGAGCGGGACTGGCCACGCGGAGCGACCATCCGCGGGCGAAGCTGGATAAGGGAGGCGGCGGCGGCGCTGATCTCGAAGCCGATGCGGAGGCCCTCATGCTCCCAGGGAGAATTCACCGGCAGAAAAATATCGGCGTTACGCGCGGCCGGTGTCTCGAAGAGATCGCAATGGACATGGAATTCGAGTGCCTTGAGCGCCGCTTCGGCCGTCCTGCTATCCGCCTGCGAAAGCGACAGGTTCGTGCCGAACGCCATCATCCCGCGCACCTTGTAAGGCACGCCTTCCGACACAGCCCGGTAAAGGTCGCGGGCGGTGACCCAGCCCATTGCGGGCGGGCCGATCGGCCGTTCGGAGATGCCGAGGGCCTTCGCCATTTGCTCCTTCGGGATGTAGCCGAAAGCGTTGACGGGATTGTAGGGTGGACTGCGCCTGATACGGTTGCCGCCGATGCGATCGAAACTGCCGCTGAGCGCGTAGAGTGTAGCAACTGCGCGATCGGCCTGTGTCGCGTTGGTGTGCTGTGCCAGTCCGCTCCAGGCGTGGTAGGCGATACGCCGTCCCCCGCAGAGGAGGTCGGCCGCCGCCCTCAGCGCCTCCGGGGGTACGTTGGTGACGGCTTGCACATGCAGCGCGTCGTAGGGTTCAGCCTCGCGTGTCAGATGCTCGAAGGCTGGCATGCAGCCGATATCGACGCGTTGTCCGTCTGCTTCAAGAGTGACGGTGAAGGTGCCGCGCAGTGCCAAGCGCTGCGGATCGATGGATGATCGCACTGCACCCGGATCGATCGCGATAGGACATCCGGCCTGCTCGTCCCAGACGATGTAGCGCTCAGTCTCGTCGCCCGGTAAAAGATCGCGCGCTCGAAGCAGGGTGCCGTTATCGGTGCGCACCAGAAATGGCCCATTCGTCCAGCGTCGAACGAAGTCTTCATCGTAGCGGCGTGTTTCGATGAGCATGCGGATCAGGCCGAGCGCGAGCGCGGCGTCGGTTCCCGGCCGGACAGGCAGCCAGACGTCGGCTTGGTGCGCCAGTGCTATGGGACGCGGATCGACCACCACCATGGCGGCGCCCTTCTTGCGGCCGCGTCCGATGGCATGGGCCTGCGCCAGCCATGTATTGGCCGGATTGTGGCCCCAGAGCAGGATCGTGTCGGCATTCTCATAATCCGCGGTCGGCATAGCGCAACCGAAGGTGAAGGCGTGGGCGAAGTCCTTATGCCAGTTGCAAATCTCGGTGGCGAAGCAGATGTTTGGACTACCGAAATGACGTATGAAACGCTCGATCCAGTCGATACTGTCAGACAGCGGCGTGCCGCTCGGCGATGTGATGGCGAAGGCCACTGCTTCAGCGCCGCTTTCGGCCTTGATTTCGCCAAGACGCCGAGCTGTCTCGGAGAGTGCTTCTTCCCAGGTGATGCGCTGCCAGCCTGGACCGGCTGAGCCCTTGGGCGTGGTGCGCCTGAGCGGATAAAGCTGGCGATGCGGGCTGTGAACGATCTCCGGCGCGGCATGACCCTTCATGCACATGGCCTGGCCAGTGGGGTGAGACGGATCGGGGCGTACCGCAATCAACATCTCGCGGTCTACCTCATTCAACGTGCCGCAACGCGACCGGCAAAGCGTGCAATAGCCCGGGATGGTAGTGGTCAAATGGGCCTCCCATGGGAACAGACCAAATCCGCCTAGCCGGGCCGCTCAGTAGTTCGTGCAGGCAGCCAGCAGCCCGAATGGCGGAAGGGACTAATCGAAGACTGGCGGCCTGCGATATTTGGTCGTTTGCTCGAAACCGTATCCGAGGCGGAACAGATTGGCCTCCCGGTAGGGCTGGACGAGCAGTTCGAGGCCAACCGGAATGCCCTGACAGAAGCCTGCGGGCAGGCAGATCGAGGGCAACCAGGTCTGCGACCCAATCAGCGTGTTGGTCGGGAAGGTCAGACACGGATGGTTGCCGGCGCGAATCTCGTCCTGAAGCGGCGGAAGCACCTGCACCGAGGGGAAGACGATGGCGTCGAGCGCATGTTTGCTAACGCGCTGGAAGCGGTCACGTGCGGCGAGCTTGAAATAGTAGTCCGGATCGTCCTCCGGCTTGTTTGGCCCGTCGAAAATGCCAACCAGCAGGTCGACCGCAGGATCGTAGGTACCATTGCCTTGATTTCCTCGAGCGAGCCGGTCGGCATATTGGGCCGCGAGGCCAAAAAGACATTGATGTCGTGCCTGGAATGGCAGCCATAGAGCGAGGTCTTGGCGATGTGATCAATCAGATCGGGAATCTCAATATCGACCAGAACTGCGCCCGCGGCCTCGACAGTTGCCAGCACAGCCCGGATGGCTCCAATTTAGTGGGTGAGAAACGACCTCGAAGGTAGAACTGCTCCTGATCGCAAGCGCCAACCGTATTCGCTATCTGCGCCAACAAGGCCGACACTCGTCGACGCCTTGGCAACAGTCCGAATCGGGAGGGAACTATCGAAGCAGCTGGCCACGCTCTTGGTGCCGGCGACAGCAGTCCCCAGGTCTTCCGATTGCGCCGTCGAACATAGCCAACCGTCCAACCGAATATCCGCAGGCGCAGTTTGCGTGAAAAAGCCGGGGCAGGCTAGACGCCTCTCTTGTTACCCCAGAGCATAACATGCAGCTGCGGCAGCACGCGGGCTTCGAACCACCTGTCGCGGGTCACGTTATCAACCAGCCACTCCATGCGTTTCACTATTCCTTCAAGGTCGACAGGCGCCTGTTCATTTCCCGGACGTGGCGGCGTGTGATTGCCAGGTTGCAGATAGATCGGAAGTCGAGGAAATCTGGCGGCGGTGTCTTTCGCGAAGGCGTAGTCACTCTCATCGAAAACAACGAGCTTGAGCACGATTTGCGGCTTCCCCTGTGCCGCCTGGAGGCACGCCTCGAGCGCGGCCCAATCGGTCGTCATTTCGCTTGAGGGCGGCTTTGGGCTGAGGACCAGCACGTCAAGGTCGGCAAACCAGTCCCTGACCACCGACCCTTGGGTTTCCAGCGCAAAACGGTAACCGTCACCATGGCCGCGCTCGATCAGCGCGCCGAGCGGCTGGATGGCCGGATTGCCGCCTGACAGCGAAACCATCATCGGGCGGCCACCGGAAAGCGCAAGCACGTTTTGCCATACCGCGCCGATGGACATCGTCTCCCATTCATGGCGGAATTGATTGTCCACTGCATGCAGGCTGTCGCACCAGGAACAGCGATAGTCACACCCGCCGGTTCTGACGAAGACGGTCGGCAAACCGATAAGTACTCCCTCGCCCTGGATCGTCGGCCCGAAAATCTCACTCACGCGGATTGCGGGATGCGTATCGGTCATGGCCGGCATTCCGCCCATGTTTTCGGCGTTTCACTCACCCGCACGGCCGAAGTTTCGGGCAGGCGTGCCTTGCACCATTCATAAAAATGTCTGGCCAGATATTCCGCCGTGACTTGCCCATGTCCCAGCACGTCGTTGAGATGTCGGTGGTCGAAGCTCTCGTCGATATAGCGTTTGAGCGGTGCCAAGTCATGATAGTCGCGCACGAAGCCGTGCTCGTTCAGTTCCTTCGCCGAAAGCTCCACTTCGACGATATAGTTATGCCCGTGCAGGCGCGCGCACTGGTGGTCTGGCGGCAAAGACATGAGCTGATGCGAGGCCGAGAAGTGAAATTCCTTGGTGATTCGGAACATTACACGCTCCTCCTCCGCAGCGCCTCGAGCCAGAAGTCGGTGTCCTCGTAGTCGGTGGGGTCCGGGCACCCGGAGAGATGAAACGCCTCGCGCCGCTCGACGCAGGTCCCGCACCGTCCACAGTGACGCTCGGCGCCCTTGTAGCAGGACCAAGTCTCGACAAATGGCGTGCCGTATGTTGCTCCATCACCAACGATGTCCGCCTTCGTGAGGTTCACATAAGGCGCATAGAGGCGGATGTTCGCGTAGCCGTCGAGCGCACGGTCTTGCATCACCTGGAAAGCGTCGATGAAGGCTGGCCGGCAGTCCGGATAGATGAAATGATCCCCACCATGCACGGCCGTCGCCACCGCGTCAGCGCGGCGAGCGGCCGCGAGACCGAAGGCGATGGCCAACATGATGGCGTTCCGGTTCGGCACGACCGTGGTCTTCATCGTGTCTTCAGCGTAGTGGCCGTCGGGCACAGCCACATTATCCGTCAGCGCGGACCCGGACAGGCCGCGGCCGATTTCACGAATGTCGATGATGCGGTGCGGGACGCTCAGTCGCTCCGCGCAAAGAGCGGCAAAGCGCAACTCCTTCCTGTGTCGTTGGCCGTAATCGAAAGATAGGAGGCCGGCGAGTTCGTGCTCCGCCGCCACCTTGTGAGCAAGGGAAACAGAGTCCAGTCCGCCGGAGCAGATGACGAGAGTCTTCATCGTGGGGTCCCTGTTTTGACCGGGTAGGCTGCGACCGGAGATTTCTCTGCGCTCGCAGTACCTCAGGGAGTCTCGTTTGTGAACGGGGGGACGAGTTTGATGCGCTGACGTGCCGCGGTGCGCGGGGCTCACAGGTGACGCTGAGCCTGGAAAAGTCGGACACACGAAACGGCAAGGTTCTCGACGTTCAATCACGCGCCAACGGATCCCGAACTTCCAGTGACGGAAGTCATTAACGGTCGTCGAGCAGAAGCCCAACTTCACGAACTGCCCGCGCCTTCCGCTACAGGAGCGGTTCGAACCGCAGCACGTCGTCGGTCAGGGGCCGATGGCAAATCCAAACTAAATGATCGGCGGTGGACCTACATCTGTGAACAAGCCGTGGGCGTCGATTGCAATCACCCCTGTGTTGCGCGCAATTACCCTTATGGCCGTAAATGAACTGGACTTGATGATTTTCCAGATGGCGGTCGAAAGCGTCCGCTCACTCCCCTTAAGCTTCACTGAAAAAGCCGCGGCGATAGCCGCCAGGAGCCGTGGTATCCTGCTTTTCGACGTGCGAGTCGACGGCGACGCTGAGGTCCAGCGGGTCGCAGCCATCCGATATCCGGGCGACCAGGCCGGCGTGCTGGCTTTGGACAGACAAGGCCATGTTACCCGCCATTGCATCGTCAACGGCGCTTTCTCACGTTTCATTGCGCCATTGGAGAACTGGACCAGCATGCCCCTGCCGATGCAGGCCAAGATCGATGTCGACGACCATGCCAGTCTCTTTCTGGGCGCCTTGCGAAAGGCCGGGCATATGCTTGGCAGCTAACATTTGGCCGCAGTGAATCTGTGGATTTTTGCATGCGACATCGGCGCCGTCATCGCCGGGATGACAGTCGTGCTCGACAACGGCTCCGGCGACCGCGGCAGTGACCGTGACCATGGCGACCAATCTACGTTGCATCGATGCGATCGTTTAGAGCGAGGTCTCTGCCTGGCATCAAGCAACATTCACCGAGGTTTTCGCAACGCGCAAATGGGGCCTGGCCCTGCCGCCCCCGGTGCCGCCGAATTCGGAGGCGGGAGAATGGACCACCATCGCCTCCTTCTGACGGAAGTCGAAGGGCTCTGATCCTATGCCAAGGGAAACTCCGACATGGCAACAGCGGCGCCGTGGCGCCGCCCTGCCTTTTTTCAAGCAGGCAGGAGCTTCCGGTGCTCTTGCTCGGTCACGTCGACACATGATCGCAAGTGGCAGGTGGGTGAACACCAAACTGGCGCACCCCATGGCGGTGGGCTTGACGCGCCAGAGGAAGCGCAAGAGTTTACGCGCATGCGACGGTCACACTGGCTGCCTGCTGGGGGATCGGCAAGGAGGCGTCGGTGCGCCCTACCTCGGCATTCCTAGAAGCGCGCCGGCAGCCTGGGCGGGGGGCTTGGGGTTAGACTGCCGGCGCACGCCACTCACGAAGAGCGGCCCCTTTTCGCGATTTAGATGCCTATAGTCAACCCAGTAACGTCTGGGTGCGCTATGCGCTCGTACGAGCGGCGCGGGATGTCGGCAGATCGTTGCTAACGTGATCGGCCGCTCTCGCCGGCTACCTTGATGTTCCAGTCAGTATCGCCCTGCCGACCAGCACAAGCACGCCGTCAGCAATCCCTTCGTCGCGAGCCGATGCTATCGCGCACGTGTCGCAGCACTGCGGGTGGCTATATCGCCTAAGACAGCATGAAGAAGCATTCTAACTTCCTGTTCGGCGAGCCCCGGTGCAATTCCCGATTCGGACAGTTGAACGAGAATTTTCTTGGCGGTGCTGCGCCAGAACTCGTGTGCGTCCTTTCTGTTCCTGGATTGCAGGACCCGGGCAATACCTTCGACCAATTTCCGCCGTCGATGCAGCGGAAACGCGCTTATGTTTGAATCACACATCGGTCACCTCACCCTTTCAGTCTGCGAATAAGGATTGGCGGATTAAAAATCTGGTTAACAGGGCTTTTTTGACGGTGGTCAGCAATGGAGTAAGCGTCCGCCAGGCTCGGTGCACAGGCAACTGGACGTGGCGGCAGGCGCGAGTTCGAGTTCCTGTTCAGCAAAAGCCATCGGCGATGACAAGCCGCGGAATCGCAGGGAGTGATGCTTCAGCCGATCAGGCCCCTCTTAGGGCAGGTTCTTGGACTTGATCAGAACCAGCTGAACCGCCATATCCCGATTTGGCCGCCAATTTCAGGTGGCCCATTCCATGGATGGGGCCTATCGGCCGAATCGACGTCCATTTATTTGAATTGCCGGGAGCGCCAGATCGGGGGAAGAAGTCTCCCGATTTGTCAGGTGCCCTGGTCTTCTTGGAGGTGTTTATGAAGGCTTCGCGCATTCCCGAGCCGGTTTTGAAGGCTATATCGGAGGGAACCCACGTCATTCGCGCTTATCGTGAGCACCTCGGATATACGATCGAGGACCTGGCGGTGGCATGCGGGCTAGCCGCTGAGGAAATCCAAAACATCGAGTCGGGTCTGAGGTACAACAAGGGCTATCGGCATCGCATCGCCAGATCGCTGTCCCTGCCTGTGGGAATTCTTGAAGAGTCGGACATATTGGACGCTGCGTGATCAGTGGGTATGTGAGTTGGACACCGCGACCTGTGCTATGTGGTTTGCGACGGATAGTCGAAACATTGGCGTTGCGCTTCTGGCCAGGCGTATGGAATGCTGGATGGTGAAGCCGACATCTTGGTTCCTTTCCCTGAGATGGCCGGCCGAGGATAGCCGAAAGTGCCGCGGGTTCTGACAACCTCCTTGGTCACCTTTGCCTATCTGCGTCCGCTGCCGTCGTCTTTGAAAGTCAATGCCAGCGAAAGACAATGCCAGCGTTTCGTGCAACTTGCCGAGCATACCCGTGCTGGGGAAAATGAACGCGGCATGCTTGGTCGCTGTCCGGCAAGCTGCTCCACGGCTACTGGCGCTTCAAAGACATCCCTTATGCACGCGACGGTGGCGAGCCATCGAAGCCAGTCCCGGGTACTCAACGGCCTATGGCGTCATCCTTGATACCTTTGACGAGAGTGGCAAAAGCGATGGCCCCAATAGGGCTGCGTCTTTTCAATCCAGGCGGCCCGTTTCACGTCGAAAGCAATCCGCTGCGCGAGATGGAGATCAAAGGCACCATAGGGTGCAGATCATCGGCTTCAGCCATCGATAGTCGTCGGCCGCCTGGTTGCCCAGCAGCTTCAGCGTCGAGCCGCCAACTGCCGCCTTAGGCCAACGGTGCGGTTGCCGCGTTCTCGTTCCGGCTATTGCTCGTCGGCACAGCCGCCATAGTCATCATGGGTGTCTCGACCAATATGCTGGAGCGCGGATTGATGCCTCGTTCGTGCTCGCCTCATAGGCCAGTTGTCACTGGGCTGCCGCGCGAAGCGGCTCAACCCGGTTGCAACTTGGTGCGAGCAGGCCGGCGCATCGCAGAACAGGGTTTCCTGCGATTTGCCGAGTTCGAACTCTGGAACCCATCGGCCACATGCATCCGAAAGAGGAAGCGGCGGCGACGGTCTGACACGAGCCAACCCAACTCTGAACGACCGCATTCTTGCAATCAACGGCCAGGGGACATGTATTGCCGGACGGCCGTACTGACGCCAGCTTCAGCAAGCTCTATCCGGTTGCCCTGCGCAATCATGCGACCTGCCGAAAAAGGAAGGCGATTTTCATGACTGCAGCGACTGCGAGTTTCCCGAAATTGCGGCGAGCAATAATGGTCATCTGGGCTTCGGGTCTAAAGACAAAGATGTTGGCAGTTTCGGATGGGCGAAACGTTGCGACCTGTAAAGCGCCACAATCATTCGACGGTGACCGATTTTGCGAGATTGCGTGGCTGGTCGACATCTGTGCCCATGAAGAGCGCCGTGTGATAGGCAAGAAGCTGTATCGGCAGCGAAAAGATCATCGGCGCGATAATCTCGTCGACGGCCGGCAGTACGATCGTGTGCATCGTGTCGAGTTTCGATGCGGCCGCCCCTGTTTCATCGGTGATGAGGATAATCCGACCTCCACGGGCAGCCACCTCCTGCATGTTGGAGACGGTCTTGTCGAAAAAGCGATCATGTGGCGCGATGACGATCACTGGCATGTTCTCGTCTACCAATGCGATCGGGCCGTGCTTCAATTCACCCGCTGCATAGCCCTCGGCATGGATGTAGGAAATCTCCTTGAGCTTCAGCGCACCTTCCATCGCCAGTGGGACACTGGTGCCACGGCCGAGGTACAGGACGTTATGAAATTTTGACAGTTCGCGCGACAGGAGTTCGATCTCCGGCTGGATGCTGTTTAGTACCTGGCCCATGATGCGCGGCATTTCGGCGAGGCTCCTGACGAGAGCCTGCACCTCGTCTTCGGTTACGGTTCCGCGGGCCCTGGCGGCGCCGATGGCGAGTGCGGCAAGAACGGCAAGCTGGCAGGTGAAAGCCTTGGTGGAGGCCACGCCGATCTCCGGGCCGGCAAGGATCGGGAAGACCGCATCGGCCTCCCGAGCGATGGTCGATTCGCCAGCATTGACGACGGCGCCAATTTTCAACCCAAGCTCCTTGCAGTACCTCAGCGACGCTAGCGTATCGGCGGTTTCGCCAGACTGCGAAATGAAAAGAGCCGCCGACTGCGGCGACAACGGGATCTCGCGGTAACGGAATTCGGACGCAACGTCGATTTCGACCGGTAGGCGCGCGTAGCGCTCGAACCAGTGTTTTCCGATCGATCCGGCGAGATACGCGGTTCCGCAGGCAGAGATCGCCAAGCTCGGTATCCTGGCGAAATCGATGCTAGAAACCGTATCAGCGTGATTGTCTATGATGTTGATATAATGACCGAGCGCTTGGGCGATGACGTCGGGCTGCTCGTAAATTTCCTTCTCCATGAAGTGGCGATGGTTGCCCTTGTTGACCAGATAGGCCGCGGCGATGGAGGTCTGGCGCGCACGCTCGACAGGATCGCCATCGAAATCGAAGATATGCGCGCCCGTGTTGCTGATAACGGCCCAGTCGCCGTCGATAAGATAAGTGATTTCATTCGTGAAGGGAGCAAGTGCGATCGCGTCGGAGCCCAGGAACATCTCACTGTCGCCGTGACCGATCGCCAGCGGTGGTCCGTTGCGCGCCGCCATGATGGTTGACGGATCATCCTCGAAGAGGATGGCAAGCGCGTACGCGCCTTTGACGCGTTTCAGCATGGCACGCATCGCCTCTTGCCTCGTCATGCCCTCGCGGCGGTGTCTTGCCAAGAGATGCGAGACAACCTCGGTGTCGGTGTCGGTCTGGAACTTGGCTCCCGCCGCCGTCAATTCGTCCTTCAGCTCGGCGAAATTCTCGATGATGCCGTTATGAACGACGGCCACACCGTCGGTAAAGTGTGGGTGCGCATTGCGTTCCGTCGATGCGCCATGGGTTGCCCAACGCGTGTGGCCGATGCCGATGGTGCCGCTCAGCGGCTCGTCCTTCAGCCTCTTTTCGAGATTGACAAGCTTTCCCTCTGCGCGCCGGCGGTGCAAGGCACCCTCGGTGATCGTCGCAACGCCGGCTGAATCATAGCCGCGATATTCCAGGCGCTTCAACGCGTCGACCAACCGCTCCGACACTGGCTGTAGCCCAACGATGCCAACAATCCCGCACATGTTCGTCCCCGAATTCTTCCCGTCAGCGTCAGCCCCACAGCAATCACGGAGACGTTTACCTGCTCGCTTTGATCATGGATGTTATAGTAGCATCCAGTTATATTGGTAAAATTGATAGTTATAATGGCTGCCATCCATACTGTGGATAGATGAAGATTCGTTTGAGGGCCCTGATTTAAATCGCCTCGTTGCGCTTGACGCTCTCATGAGGTGAACGCAGGCGCACGCCTGCGGCCCGAAGCAGCTCAGCGGGCATCAGCGCGGCCTTCGGCCAGGGAATTCCCAACGCAACCGCCGTTGCAGTCCCCGATGTTCTCAACCCACTCGCGTCGGCAGATCCTTGATGATTATCCGAGCCTCGATCAGCAGACATTGTCACGGGATCCATGCGCAGCGCGATTGTCGGTCCGCCCTCATGTCAACGGATGGCTGCCGCGGCATCCACGGCGGAAGGGATGTTCGCTGGTTCTGCCGCCCGTGGACATGGGAGCAGGAGAAGGGTTACTTCCCGCCGACTGGTAGGCTCGTGTGGCCTCTGAGCAATACAATATCGAGCAGATGGAATGGAGCGATGGCTCCCTGCACTTGAGTAGCAGAAGCCCCGAGGAATCCATGTCGCTTTGGCGATCATCCCCAATGAATGGGCACATGTGGCGGAAAACGCCAACCGTGGATGCCGATCACTCAGGATGACGCTGTGGCTTTATTGTCTTGCGAGGCATCGGCCTTCACTCAGGAAGGCTGTCTAGGGACTTCTTTTAGATCAGCGGACAACCGGCTCGCCATGGAATCGTCGGCGCGAGGGTGGCGAAACACCGAAGCCAACTTCCATCATCAGCCGCGGCGTGCGTAAAGGCACGGTGCCCATATGGAAGCCGAACGGATCCTCAACAAAGCCGAGGCCGGCCTCGCCGGTCAGCGTGACCGGGCTGTCGCCGCCGTAGAACTTGAGGACTTCCTCGGCCGAATGGCCGACAAGCAAGGTCAACTGATGCTTGAGGCTGCGGCGCTTGTGGCTGCCGCGCACATAGACATGCGGGCCAGTGCCTTCGTCGACCGGCATCAGGTAAAAGAAGAACTTGAGCATCCGCCAATCGTCGAGGTCGAAGTGGTATTTGTCGAGGGAGGCAAGGTTCTTCTCCGCGTCGGAGGCTTGGCCGGTCGGAAAGCTCCACCAGACACGGGTGGTGATCAGTTTCGCCTGAGCGCCGAGATAGTGGGCTGCAATGTCGAGTAGCAGCGGGTCGTTCTGGATGGCGACCGCTGCCGTGCAGCCGAGGATGCGTTCGAAATAGTGCCCGCTGAGTAACGGACGGCTGAACTGGGCCTCAGCCTTCGCATGTTCCGTCGGCATGAATTCTAGACGACGATCGAAGTTGCCGAAGCAAGGTGTGCACCGCGCGAAGGCTGCGATCTCCTCATGGACAAATGTCGGCAAAACGAGTCCGGAAAAAAGCCCATCCGACCGCAGCGCGTCAACGACGTCCCGGCGATTGACGCCGACAAACATTGTGTCCTGGGCTTTCTGCGACGCTCGAACAGGCTTTGCACCACGCCAGTGCATTTTCCTTGCCGGCATCGTGCGGGCGAGCATGAACATCGGCAGCCACGCTGGGTTTTCACGAAGATCCGACAGATAGGTCGGAATGCGTATGGCGATGCGACGCAGCATGCTGCCGTTCCGCGCGATCGCCTCCAGACTTGTGGCGCCGGCTTTGTCGGGGTTCTTCACGGTGATCAGGATCCTTAGGTATGAATGCACTATCAACGAAGCACCGGTTCTCAGTGCTTCGTCCCGTATTACCCAAACCCGATTCCCGCTATGGAAGAAGGCTAACCGCGCATCAGGTTTTGTGCAATGCACAATAACCTCGCTGGCAATTGCATTGTCGACCAGTCAGTTACGAAGCTGTGACCAATTACGCCAGGAACTGTCTATAGCCGCCGCCCCTCAGGTGGCAGCTACGTTGGATCGCGCACGCACCTGATCGCGAACGGGTGAGCCCGATCTTCTTCAACAGGCCGCGCCCGAACAGGGAACTGGCGATCCCAGGTCGCGACCACCAAGCGTGCCGGTCGGTCAAGAATTGTCGTCGGTCGCAAATCTGCCTCGTCGCGAAGTTCGAGGTATTCGTCCTCGCGATAGCCTGCAGCCAGAATTGCTTCGCGCGCTTCGGCAAGCGTTGGCAGGACAGGCGAGCCGCGCGCAAGCCCCTCAGCCGTCTCGAGCAAGACCGTTGGTAATTTGGGCACAACAGCACGCTCCACTGGCGACAGCCGGACATAGTGCGATGATAGTGCAAGACCGTCGGCTTCGCGGACTGTCGGACAGGGAACAATCGTGATAGGAATTCCCAGGTCACGGACCATGCGCCTGACCAGGCTGAAGCTGTTGAAAGTCCTTCTCGCCAAAGAAGCCGAAGTCAGCGCCGGTCTGCAGGCAGAGCTTGGCGACGACGGTCGCCACGCCATCGAAATGGCCCCGCCGGAAGGTGCCGCACAGGCCGTCGCCGACACCGGACACCGAAACGTGGCGAAGGCTTCCGGGTACATCGCCCCAGCATCCGGCACATAGAGTAAATGCGCACTCTGCGGCACGAGCTTTGCGGCATCTTCGTCTTCTGTCCGGGGATAGGTCGCAATGTCGGCGGCATTGTTGAACTGTTTCGGGTTGACGAACAGCGTCACGATTACCCGATCGGCCTTCTCAAGCGCTGCACGCACGAGGCTCAGATGTCCTTCATGCAATGCCCCCATGGTCGGCACCATCGCGACACTTGCGCCCGGGCGGCCCCATCCCGCCACATAGCGTGAAGCTCGGTAACAGTTCGAGCGATTGCCACGCTCACGCGACCTCTCCAGCCTTCGAGGCGGTGGCGTAAACATGTTCGGCGGAAGGAAAGCGCCGTTCCCTCACGTCGGCGGCGTAGGCGGCAATCGCCGCCTCGGCCCCAGCGCCTAGTTCGGCATAGCGCTTGACGAATTTCGGTCGAAAGTCGGTGAACATGCCCAGAAGGTCGTCGACCACCAGAATCTGGCCATCACACGCTGGCGAGGCGCCGATGCCGATTGTGGGGATGGCGATCTCTGCGGTGATCCGCCGTGCAAGCGGCTCGGGCACTTTCTCCAGGACCACCGAAAAAGCGCCGGCATCCGTGACCGAAGCGGCGTCACGCCTGATCCGGTCCGCATCGTCTCCCCGTCCCTGCAAGCGATAGCCGCCCAATGTGTTCACCGCCTGCGGAGTCAGCCCGATATGGGCCATCACCGGGACGCCGCGAGCCGTCAGGAAGCGGATGGTTGCTGCCATGTTCTCGCCGCCCTCGATCTTGACTGCCGCACAACCGGCCTCTCCCATCAGGCGGGCAGCGTTACGGAACGCCTGCTCCGGCCCCTCTTCGTAGGAGCCGAACGGCAGGTCGACGACCAAGAGCGCGCGCTTGAGCCCGCGCCGCACGGCCTGGCCGTGCATGATCATCATGTCGAGGGTGACGCCCAGGGTCGACGACAGGCCGTGCAGCACCATGCCTACGCTGTCGCCGACGAGAACGATGTCGCAGTGTCGATCAACCAGCTTCGCGATCGGCGCGGTATATGCCGTCAGGCAGACGAGCGGCGCCTGGCCTTTCCGGAAGCGAATATCTGGCGGTGTAATCGCCTTTGTATCACCAACTGCGCTCAACCCGCGCCTCCTTCCCTAACGTTACCAACCGTGGGTGTCGCGTTTGGCACATTTGTGTGCAGGTGCGAAGAGCTAAAATCACGCACGGGCACGATGTTGACGCGCCGACATTATCGTGGAAAACCAATCTAAATCGGTTCAGCTGCTTCCGTAAGCGTAACTCAGCCCAGCCGGATCAGGGATCATGGACCATCAGGGAAAGCCGACCAGGCAACTCAAATCTGGAGGGAAGAGGGGCAACAACGTCAATGCGGACCTGATCGCCGTCGTCGTCGCCATGAACAACAGTGTTCCCTGCGTTCTCACCATCCCGCAGGCAAACGCCCTGCCATCAGGTCCGTTCGAACTTGCTCACCGCTCACTGCAGTCCGGCCTCAGGGGATGGGTCGAACAACAGACCGGCCACCCGCTCGGCTATATCGAACAACTCTACACTTTCGCCGATCGCGACAGGATCGGCGCTGAGGAGCGCGTCATCTCGATCAGCTATCTCGCGCTCACACAGGCCGAAGACCTGGGCGCCGCAGCCAAGCGCTGCTGGGCAAGCTGGTACGACTATTTTCCATGGGAGGATCATCGCTCCGGCGCGCCGACGGCGGTGTTGGAAGATCTGCGGCCACGTCTGAGGGAGTGGGCGGGCAGCGCTGACGACACAGCCGTACGGCTTGACCGCCAGCGGCGCGCGGCTGTCGCCTTCGGCTTCGACGACCGGTCATGGAACGAAGAGTTCGCGCTGCAGCGTTATGAGCTTCTCTATGAGGCAGCGCTTGTGGAGGAAGCGGTGCGTGTCGGACCTTCAGCCGCGCCCACCGCGGTTCCAAGTAAATCCATGATCGCCGATCATCGCCGTATCCTAGCAACGGCTATTGCGCGGCTGCGCTCCAAAATCAAATACCGACCCGTCGTGTTCGAACTGATGCCGCCGCTTTTTACGCTCTTGCAGTTGCAGCAAACCGTTGAAGCGCTCTCGGGCAGACTCATCAACAAACCAAATTTTCGCCGGCTCATCGAACAGCAGGAGCTGGTCGAAAAGACCGGGGAGACGACCACCGAAACCGGAGGCCGGCCGGCGCAGCTCTACCGCTTCCGCCACGACATTCTCGACGAGAGGCCGGTGGCCGGGACAAAATTGCCGCTTATGCGGGCTTGACATCCCTTATAGTCATAAAGGATATATACCTTATATTCTTGTAGACTATAATCGGAGGCTCGATGAGCGCCATCCTGCCTTCGAGCGCGGCTTTGTATGACCGCGTTCGGCGCGTTATCCCCCCGATTGAATGGCCGGGATTTGCCGGCGATATTGATGCCATTCTTGATCTGAAGCGGCAGCGAAACGCCGTCATCCTGGCGCACAACTATCAAACACCGGAAATCTTCCATTGCGTAGCCGACATCGTCGGCGACAGCCTGGCGCTTGCGCGCAAGGCGATGACTGCCGAAGCCGATGTAATCGTGCTCGCCGGCGTTCATTTCATGGCCGAGACGGCAAAGCTGCTCAATCCGCAAAAGACAGTACTCATTCCTGACCTGCGCGCAGGCTGTTCGCTGGCCGACTCGATTACCGCCGAAGACATCCGCCTGCTTCGGCAGCGCTATCCCGGCGTGCCTGTTGTCACCTACGTCAACACATCGGCCGAAGTGAAATCCGAGTCCGATATCTGCTGCACCTCCGGCAATGCGAAGGCCGTGGTGGAGTCCCTTGGCGTTCCGCGTGTCATCATGCTGCCGGACGAATATCTGGCCCAGAACATCGCCGCCCAGACCGAGGTCGAGATCATCGCCTGGAAAGGCCACTGCGAGGTGCATGAGCGCTTCACACCGGCCGACATCCGAGAGTTGCGCGAAAGCCATCCCGGTGTGATCGTGCTCGCGCATCCCGAATGCCCGCCCGACGTGGTCGCAGAGGCCGATTTTTCCGGTTCAACTGCTGCCATGTCCGACTATGTCGAAAGGCAAAAGCCGCCACGCGTCGTGCTGATGACGGAATGTTCGATGAGCGACAATGTCGCGCTCCAGCATCCCGAGATCGAATTCATCCGCCCCTGCAATTTGTGTCCACACATGAAGCGGATCACGCTCACCAACATTCGCGTGGCTCTCGAGCAAAATCGGCATGTTGTGAGCATCGATCCTGAGATCGCCAGCCGGGCGCGGCTGGCTGTCGAGCGGATGCTGGCCGTATGAACGCGGACGTCCGTAGCTTTTTTGGCAGACCCATCATCATCGGCGGCGGCATCGCCGGGCTGATGACTGCGCTTTATATGGCGCCTGAGCCGGTGCTTCTTCTGTCGAGGACGCCACTCGGAACGGACACGTCCAGCATGCGGGCACAGGGCGGCCTGGCTGCCAGCCTCGCCGATGACGACAATCCGGCACTGCACCTGGCCGATACACTCGCCGCTGGCGATGGGCTGTGCGACGCGGAAATGGCAAGCCGAATCCTGCACGCGGCGCCCAGCGCGATCGCAACGCTGGAGGGTTTTGGGGTCCGTTTCGACTACACGCCGGAAAGGTCTTTGCGCCTTGGACTGGAGGCTGCGCACTGCCGACGGCGCATCGTTCATGCCGGTGGCGACGGCACCGGACGCGAAGTCATGCGTGCCTTGGTCGCGGCTGTGCGTTCCGCCCCGTCGATCGTGGTCGTCGAAGGTGTGGAAGCGCGTCGGCTGGCGGTCAAGCAGAATGCGGTCCGGGGTGTCTGGGCAAGCTGTTCGATGGGTTCGGTATTCTTCGGCTCGCGACGGGTGGTCCTCGCAACAGGCGGGATTGGCGGCCTGTTTATCGACACCACCAATCCCTTGGGCAGTTGCGGACAGGGCCTGGCACTTGCAGCGCGCGCAGGTGCTGTCCTTGCTGATCTGGAATTCATCCAGTTCCACCCGACCGCGCTTGATGGATCGAACCGCCCCATGACGCTCATCAGCGAGGCGGTTCGCGGCGAAGGCGCAACCATCGTCGACGAGACAGGGCGGCGTTTCGTCGACGGTTTGCGAGGTGCGGAACTCGCGCCACGCGACATCGTGGCGCGCGCTGTCTGGAAGCATCTTGCCGATGGCCATCGGGTCTTTCTCGATGTGCGGGAAAAGCCCGGCCCGGCATTCGGGCGGCAGTTTCCAACGATCGCAGCAGCCTGCCGCGTAGTCGGCATCGACCCGGCACATGACCTCATTCCTATCCGCCCCGCACAGCACTACCACATGGGTGGCGTCGCCGTGGATGGCGCCGGTCGCACCTCTGTTTCAGGACTTTGGGCCTGCGGCGAGGTAGCCTCCACCGGATTGCATGGCGCGAACAGGCTCGCTAGCAACTCCCTGACCGAGGCCATCGTGTGCGCGCGCTGGGTCGCGGAAAGCGTCGCCGGTACGCCTGCGCGCCGGACAAAGCCTGTCTTTGCACGCGATTACCCATCGCCCGATCCCATACCCGTGCGCCCTCTCCTCTCGAGCGCACTCGGCATCGTCCGGAATGGTGAATGTTTGAAAGCAACAGCGCGTGCTTTGTTGCCGCTCGCCGAGGCCAACGACGCGGCATCGGATTCCGCGTCTGTCGGGCTGATGATGACGATCGCCGCCTTGTCGCGCGAGGAAAGCCGTGGCGCCCACTACCGCGCCGACTTTCCGCATCGTGAAGCCGTTGCCAGACGTTTCGAACTTACTCTCGCCGATGCCCTGGCGGCAGCGCGGGAACTCGCACACGTCCCGAGCCTCGAGGGGGCCAGGTTATGAAGCTCGCACCACTTCCCACGGTCATGTTGGAGCCGCTTGTCCGGGCGGCTCTTCTCGAAGACCTTGGCAGAGCCGGTGACGTGACCACGGACGCCGTCGTCCCGAAAGAACACCAGGCGAGGACCGTGCTGGCGGCGCGCCAGTCGGGCGTTGTGGCCGGTCTCGATCTGGCGATGCTTGCTTTCCGGCTGATCGATCCTGACGTCGAAATCTCCGTGGAGCGGGCGGACGGCAGCGACGTGGCGAAAGGAGAGGTCATTGCCTCCGTGGTTGGGCCGGCCCGGGCCATTCTCACGGCCGAACGCACGGCACTCAATTTTCTGTGCCATCTGAGCGGCATCGCCACGGCAACGGCATCGATCGTGGCCGCGGTTCGCGGACATGGTGCGAAGATCGTCTGCACCCGCAAGACGACGCCCGGTTTGCGGGCAGTCGAAAAGTACGCCGTGCGCGCAGGAGGTGGCGCCAATCACCGCTTTGGCCTCGACGACGCCATCCTGATCAAGGACAACCACATTGCCATCGCCGGCGGAATTCGCACCGCGCTCGAGCGGGCACGAAACAGCGCCGGCCATCTCGTCAAGATCGAAGTCGAGGTCGATACCCTGGCCCAGTTGGAGGAGGTCCTTGGTTTCGCTCCCGATGCAGTCCTTCTCGATAACATGTCCCTCGACGATCTGCGTCGCGCCGTCGCAATCGTCGGCGGTCGGGCGATCACGGAGGCTTCAGGCACGATCACGTCCGATACGGCGCCAGCGATTGCCGCGACCGGCGTCGATCTGATTTCCATCGGTCGACTGACCCACAGCGCGCCGATCCTGGATATCGGCCTCGACTATCGGAGCTCATGATCGCGCGGCGAACGGACGGGAGCGGTCGATGACCTCCCTCTTCGTCAATCAGAAAGTGAAGACCCCGAAAAGCCAGAACCGGAGAAACCGCATGGACCTGCACGCAACGAGTCCGACGACGACGATACAGCAAGCCGATGACGATGGGACGTGGACGTCGGAGAAAGCTCGGGCACTTCACGATGCGCCTTTCAACAATCTCCTCTTCCTGGCGCAAACGATTCACCGCCAGAATTTCGATCCCAACAAGGTCCAGCTCAGCCGGCTTCTCAGCATCAAGACCGGCGGATGCCCGGAGGATTGCGGCTATTGCAGCCAGTCGGCGCATCACGAAAGCGGGTTGAAGGCGTCGAAGCTGATGGAGGTCCGGCGCGTCATCGCCGAGGCAACCAAGGCGCGTGACGCCGGCGCCACCCGCTACTGCATGGGCGCCGCCTGGCGCAATCCCAAGGCGCGCGATATGGATGCGGTCGTGGCGATGGTCGAAGGCGTCAAGGCGCTCGGCATGGAGACGTGCATGACGCTCGGCATGCTCGATCCTGAGCAGGCCGCTCGTCTGAAACAGGCTGGTCTCGACTACTACAACCACAACATCGATACGTCAGAACGCTATTATAGCGAGGTCATCAGCACGCGCAGCTTTGCCGATCGGCTCGATACGCTCGATCATGTCCGTCAATCCGGCATCAAGGTCTGCTGCGGCGGCATTGTCGGCATGGGCGAAGAGCCGGTGGACCGGATCGATATGCTGGTGACGCTGGCCAATCTGCCGGAGCATCCGCAAAGCGTTCCGATCAACATGCTTATCCCGATCGCCGGAACGCCGCTGGCTGAAGCCAAGCCCATCGAGCCGATCGAATTCGTGCGCGTGATCGCACTGGCGCGCATCATGATGCCGAAATCGCATGTGCGCCTTTCCGCCGGCCGCACCGCGATGACCGACGAAATGCAGGCGCTGTGCTTCTTTGCCGGCGCCAACTCGATCTTCGTCGGCGACACGCTGCTGACGGCGGACAATCCGGGCGAAGACAAGGATACTCTGCTGTTCCGCCGTCTCGGCATAGAGCCGATGGAACTCGAGGCGCAATGAACGGGGCACCGCTGGGCCGGCACGAGGCGACCTTGCAGGGGCTGGAGCGTAGGGACCGGCTGCGGACGCTTTCGCCGCGCGCCGGGCTTGACTTCTCGTCGAACGATTATCTCGGACTTGCCGCCTCCAGGAGACTTGGCGAGGCGGTTGCGGCGGCGATTGCGCGGGGCACGCCGGTTGGTGCCACCGGGTCGCGGCTGTTACGCGGCAACGCACCGGAGCATGAGGAACTGGAGGCGGACGCGGCGGCATTCTTCGGCGCCGAACGCGCGCTGTTCTTCGGCAGCGGCTACATAGCCAACTTCGCACTGCTGACCGCGCTGCCGCAAAAGGGCGACCTTTTGGTCCTCGACGAGCTTGCTCACGCCAGCATGCATGAGGGAGCGCAGGCCGGGCGCGCCCAGTTCGTGCTGGCCACGCACAACGACGTCAACGCTGTCGAGGATGCGATCACGCACTGGCGCGCCGGCGGAGCCCTGGGCCGTGTCTGGATCGCAGTCGAAAGCCTCTACAGCATGGATGGCGACCGCGCGCCTCTTGCGAGCCTCGTCGCGCTTGCCGATCGGCACGAGGCATTCATCGTCGTCGACGAAGCACACGCCACCGGCGTCTGGGGACCGGACGGTCGCGGGCTGGCCGCCGCATTCGAGGGCCGCGACAACATCGTCGCGCTTCACACATGCGGCAAGGCGATCGGCGCGTCGGGCGCGCTTGTCACCGCTCCACGAACGTTGTGCGACTACCTCGTCAACCGGTGCCGGCCATTCATCTACGCCACAGCGCCATCGCCGCTGATGGCAGTGGCAGTGCGCGAAGCACTCGCAATGCTCGTCGATGAGCCTTTGCGCCGTCTCCAGTTGCAGGAGCGCGTTGCCTTCGCCGGTCGCAAATTGGCGGAGCGCTGTGGCGTGAAGCCCAGCGGCTCCCAGATCCAGCCGGTTGTCATTGGCGACGTCAGGCGCACCATGGCGGTGGCGGCGGCACTACAGGCGCGCGGCTTCGACATACGCGGCATCCGCCCGCCGACGGTGCCGGAGGGCACGTCGCGTCTGCGCATTTCACTGACGCTCAACGTCGACGAATCCGATACCTCGGCCATGGTCGAAGTGCTCGCCGAGGGGTTGGGCTCGGCATGACCCTGCGCCTCGTCATCACCGGAACAGATACCGGAATTGGCAAGACGGTCTTCTCGGCTGGACTCGCCGGCCTGCTTGACGGCTTCTACTGGAAGCCGGTGCAATCGGGCCTTGACGGCGAAACCGACAGCGAGATTGTCGGGCGGCTTGCCGGCCTGCCCATGGGACGCGTGCTGCCGGAGGTCTACCGTTTGAGGAAGCCGCTCTCGCCGCATCGCTCGGCCGAGATCGACGGCGTCTCGATCGAGGCGGCGGACCTCTCGGTTCCCTGCGTGCCGGCGCCGCTCATCATCGAGGGTGCGGGCGGGCTGATGGTGCCGCTCAACCGCCGCACAAGCTTCATCGACATATTCGCACAATGGCGACTGCCGGTCATTCTGTGCGCCCGCACCGCGCTCGGCACAATCAACCACACCCTGCTGTCGATCGAGGCCCTGCGGGCGCGCTCCATCCCGCTGGCCGGTATCGCCTTCATCGGTGATGAGATGGCCGACACGCAACAGACAATCGTGGAGTTCGGCGGCGTGCCGCAGCTCGGCAGGCTGCCGCACCTCGATCCGCTAACGGACAAGACGCTGAGAGACGCAATGATTGCGGGCTTCGGCTTCGCCTCGATTGCCGGAGGCGAATGATGTCGCAGTCTCGAGTCTGGCATCCGTTCACCCAGCACGCGCTAGAGCCGACGATCCCCGAAATCGTCATGACCGAAGGCGCCTATCTCCATAAGGCCGACGGCACGCGCATCCTGGACGCCATCTCCTCCTGGTGGGTCGTCACGCACGGCCACCGCCATCCGCGCATCATGAAGGCTATCGAGACAACCGCGTCGAGCCTCGACCAGATCATCTTTGCGGGCTTCACGCACGAGCCGGCCGAACGCCTGGCCAGGGCGCTTGTCGGCCTCGCTCCCGCCGGACTCGAATGGGTGTTCTATTCCGACAGCGGCTCGACCTCAGTCGAAGTCGCGCTGAAGATGGCGCTCGGTTATTTCCGCAACATCGGCGCACCGCGCTCGCGCATCGTCGTCATGGAGCACAGCTATCATGGCGACACCATCGGCACGATGAGCGTCGGCGCCCGCGGTGTGTTCAACGCTGCCTACGAGCCGTTGCTGTTCGAGGTCGATACCATCCCCTTCCCGGCCGCCGGGCGAGAGCAAGAGACGCTGGATCGGTTCGAGGCCGTCAGCCGCGACCGGCACGCCGCCGCGCTGATTGTCGAACCGCTCGTGCTTGGCGCCGGCGGCATGCTGATGTACCCGGCTTCGGTTCTGGCCGAATTGAAGAAGATTGCCGAAGCCTCCGGCACGCTGCTGATCGCCGACGAGGTGATGACCGGTTGGGGACGAACCGGAACCATGTTCGCCTGCGAGCAGGCGGCCATCTCTCCCGACATCCTGTGCACCTCGAAGGGCCTGACCGGTGGCGCCATCCCGCTGGCGGCCACGCTCGCCACCGATGCCATCTTCCAGGCTCATTATTCCGCGGACCGGAAGAAGACCTTCTTTCATTCGAGCTCATACACCGCCAATCCGATTGCCTGCGCGGCAGCGCTCGCCAATGTCGAGATCTGGCGCGACGAACCAGTGGCCGAGCGGATCGCGGCCTTGAGCGGGATGCAGGCCGCCGGGCTTCAGCGCTTTCGCGACAATGCCAACTTCACCGACAGTCGGGTGACCGGCACGATCGCGGCCCTTGATCTGCACGCCGGCTCAGCCGGCTATCTGGCCGAGATCGGGCCAAAACTGCGCGCTTTTTTCCTCGAGCGCGGACTGCTGGTGCGTCCGCTCGGCAATGTGCTCTATCTTCTGCCGCCCTATTGCATCACCGGCGACGAGCTCGACGGGCTCTACGACGCCATCGCGGAGGCCGGCGAACGCTTCGGCTCAAAACCATGAGCCGATCGTCGCGCATTCTCGGGTTTGGTCATCATGCGCCTGGGCGCAAAGTGGCGAATGCCGAGATCGAGAGCAATCTTGGCCTCGAGCCTGGCTGGATCGAAAAGCGCACGGGAATCCGTTCGCGCTTCTGGGCAACGGACGAAGACACGCTGTCTGGCCTTGCCGCGCAGGCCGGCGATATGGCGCTGGCGAACGCCGGTATCGACCGTAGCGACATTGGTCTGCTGTTGCTCGCCACTTCGACGCCCGACCATCTCCTGCCGCCAAGCGCGCCCCTGGTCGCGCACAAGCTCGGCCTTGGCCGCGCAGGCGCGGTCGATCTGACCGGCGCCTGTGCCGGTTTCATCTATGCGCTGATGTTTGCTGATGGATTCACCCGCCTGCACGGCAAACCAGCGCTGATCATCGCCGCCAACATCCTCAGCCGCCGCATCAACCCGGCCGAGCGCGCCAGTTCGGTCCTTTTCGCCGATGCCGCCGGCGCCCTGGTGATTGGTCCGTGCGAGGACCCTGATCGGGGCGTTCTCGGTGCCTCGGTGGATTCCGACGGCTCGCGCTACGGGCTGATCCAGATCCCGGCGGGCGGAAGCAACGTCCCGTTCCAAAGTGGCCTGGATCTCGGGCAAACCCGAATGACGATGACCGACGGCCGCGAAGTGTTCGCAAGGGCCGTGGACATGATGACTGCATGTTCAAAGGACGCGCTCGCCGCAGCCCGAACGCAGCCGCAGGACATCGATCGGTTCGTGCCGCACCAGGCCAATGCCCGCATTTTCGATGCGGTCGGGAGGAGCCTCGGCATTGCAGATCACGCAATCGTCAAGACAATCGCCGACTACGGCAACTCTTCCGCCGCGACGATCCCGCTATCGCTTTCGCTAGCCCATCAGATGGAACCGTTTCGGCCGGGGGAGAAAATCCTTCTCGCTGCAGCGGGTGCGGGTCTCAGCGGCGGCGCCCTCGTCGTCGGAACTTAGCCGAGCAACCGGCCGCCCAACGGACTGGTCATTCATGATGGATAGGAAACAGACTATGCGAAAACTAGTCGCCGGCAAGCTGCACGGCATCCACGTCACCGAAGCAAACCTCAACTACCACGGTTCGATAACGCTCGACCCTGACCACTGCGAAGAAGCCGGGATCCTGCCGATGGAGTTTGTCGAGATATGGAACAAGAACTCCGGCGCGCGGATTTCGACCTACGTCATTCTCGGCGAACGCGGGTCACGCTGCTGTATCCTCAACGGAGCGGCCGCCCGCACCTGCCAGCCAGACGACCAGATCATTGTCTGCAGCTCCATCTACCTGGATGAAGCGCATATCACCTCGCTGAAGCCGCGGGTCGTCACGTTCGACCAGGACAACCACATACTCGACCGCCTGAGCTACTCCGTCGATCTCGACGCCCATGGCCGTTACTGTTTCTCCATCCTTGACGAGGCGGGGGAGGCTTTGGCCACCCCTGCCCTGCTCTCCGGCGCGTGACTTGTATCCGACACGTGTGCGAGCTTTTGCACCGCAATAATCGAGCGCCTGTCGTCGCCGCGGGCCGAATACGCTTGACGCAGAGATCCGTTGAACCTGATCCAGCTCATACTGGCGCTGGGACGGTGAGGATGGCGTGCCAACGACCGCTTGCGGCGACTGGATCCGCGCCTAGAGGAAGCAAGCCAGGACTTAGGCGCTGGAACCAGCGAGACCTTTTTCGCGTCGTGCTAACGAACCTGACGACTGCCATCGTTGGCAGTGCGCTCGACCAGATTGCCATCACCTTCATGCTCACAGGCACCAAGAATACCTTGCCGATGGCACATGGGACCAGCTTACGGGGCGGGATCTGGTCTGCCCTGAGCTCCGGGCGATCGCTGCACTGATGGCTGCGGCGTCAATCTGCTGCATATTCGCGGGGCTGCGGTTTTCCAAGCCAGAGGCAAAATACCGGTTTCTCAGTCTGGGACAAAAGATTGAGATGGTTGCGATTACCGACCTATCGACTATTGGGCGGATCTCGTCGCCAAGAATCGCGATCGCGGTATCGCCCAAGCGTTGGTATTCGGCGAACTTGCCTGCGACGAACAAGAGCTCGGAAGGTTCGCGGGTCTCGCGGCCGGGCACGCGAGTCGTTGCCGCATTGCCGAAATGGTATTGTTTCCACGTTATCAAGAATAACATCTACTCTATCGTTACCTTCGATCGTGTCATCCCACGCTGGCTGCATTCGAGCGAGCTCTGACCATGGAACGCACAATCGCCGGACACGCCGCAGCCGAGGCGTGCGGCAATGGGCAGGAAATTCGCGCTCACCAAAACGGATACTTGCCCCGCGCATTCCGCTATGTGGCTCAATGCTACACTTCCGACTCTCTGCTAAGACCTCCGGATTGAGCGGGGGATCCCAAACCGGTATGCCGGTTCCTAGGATGAACGCAAAAGCATGCGGAAGCAGGTGCTTGGTTACGCCTTGGAAGCACTGACCCATTGCTCAACATCATAGAGGCAAAAAGGAAGTGGCAGCCGTGAATTAAACAATCGGCTCGTCGAAGGTAAGAAACGCATGCCGCACGAAAATCCTCATCCGTCCGTTCCAACGACGCTTGCCCCGCTTCGGAACCAGGTTTTTCGTTCGATCTGGGTATCTACACAGATATCCAGCCTGGGATGGCTCGTGCAAACAGTAGCCATCAGTTGGCTCATGGTCACTATTTCTGCCTCAGACCTGATGGTTGCACTCGTGCAGGCCGCATCCACATTGCCGGTGTTCTTCCTCTCAGTTCTCGCCGGAGCCATCGCCGACAACTTCAGTCGCCGATGGGTCATGTTTGCGGGGCACTGCCTGATAGCATCGGCATCAACAACGCTGATGATTTCTGTCGGCCTTGGATTTGTTAGTCCCTGGCTCATACTCGGATTGGGTTTCCTGGCTGGCTGCGGCTTCGCGCTAACCGATCCGGCCTGGCATGCGTCCGTGGGCGATATTCTTCACAAGCGCGAAATTCCGGCTGCGGTGACGCTTATGTCTGTCGGATACAACATTGTGCGCAGCGTTGGTCCGGCTTTGGGAGGCGTCATTCTGGCGTTCTTTGGGCCGCTTGCCGCTTTCGCCTTGGCCGCGCTGAGTGATCTGGCGCCGCTGGGCGCAATATGGCGCACCAAATGGCAAGTCCGCTCTTCGCCTCTCCCTCGTGAGAGAATGACGATGGCGATTCATGATGGAGTGCGCTTTACGGCGTTATCGTCGGAGATCAGAGTTGCAATCGCCCGTGCAACCCTTTTCGGCTTGGCAAGCATCTCCATCCTCGCGCTTCTGCCTCTTGTCGTGCGGGATCAATTGAGGAGCGGGCCAATCGTGTACGGCATCTTGTTGGCCGGATTCGGAATGGGGGCGTTCATTGCGGGCATGAGCAACGGCTTCTTGAGGCGGATCACGTCTCAAAACAGACTGGTGGCGTGCGCCTCTGTCGCTTGTGCAGCATGTTGCCTCTCCCTTGCGCTTACATCGTCGGTCGCTGTGGCCGCCATTTCGCTGGCATTCGGTGGCGCCGGTTGGCTTGTCACCTGGACGGGCATTGACGTGTCGGTGCAGCTGGCAAGCCCAAGGTGGGTAGTCGGCCGGACGCTCTCGATCTACTACGCCCTGAGCGCCGGGGGCATGGCAGCAGGCAGCTGGATTTGGGGTTCTGTCGCGCAGAACTACTCCTTGCCCTGGGCTTTGGAAGGCGCTGCGGGGGCTCTGTTGCTGGTTGCAGCAGCGGGAATAGTGCTGCCGGTCCGTCCATGGGAAGAAACGGATCAAGAAAGTTCGGATTTTCGCGCACCGGAGCTGGCACTCGATCTGAAGCCCAGGAGCGGCCCGATCGTTGCCAAGGTCGACTATTCCATATCAGAGAAGAATATCGACGCCTTTCTCGGCTGCATGCGGACAAAGCGGCACGCTCTTAGCCGTGCCGGTGCACGAAACTGGACGCTCCAGCGAAATCTTCAAACGCCTTCACTTTGGACAGAGACATTCCGCACGCCCACCTGGATGGACTTTCTTCGTCTGAATCATCGGCTTACGGCCGCGGATAAGGAAGCAGACGAACATCTTCTCGCGCTGCATGATGGCGAACTTCCTCCACGCACGGTGCTTTCGATCGAGCGAACGACGGAGGCAGCTCGTACCCGTGCCTTAACAGTCTTTTCTCGTCCTCCGAGGTGACGTCATGATGAGCTGTTGGTCGATGGAAAGCCGCGATCGCCCCTGGGCCTTCAAGAGCACAGGGTTCGCACGGTGCCATCTCTGCCGGAACCGATCTGTAGATGCTCCACACTACCTTTTATGCGACTTTTGAAGCACAATGGCGAACATGACAAGGCCGGCGTTGGCATCGAGGGGATGGCATGTCATCCCAGAAACCTGTTTTCACGGTGCCACTGTAGGGCTGCCGGCGATGGGAGCGCTGTCGGCCCTCTGGGATCCCGAAGGGCATCGCCGTGCAGATCGTAGTAGTGCTTGCCGTTGTCGAAATCCGCCTTCAACCTGCCGCTAACGACAAAACGGCGCTTCTCGTCGATCGTCACGTAACCGAGATCAAACAGTTTGTGGATGTCGGTGCGCAGTAGCACACCATTAGAAGCCTCATGTATTCCTCCGTCCGCATAGGAGCGGATGTGCGCCGCGTCGAGAATTGGAAGTGTCCTTTCTCCGCTGACAGCGCAGCGCCGCTCATAGGCATCAGTCACGACCACTCGAAAGGCACCCTGCCCCAGCCGCGGCTTCACGAGCGTAGGTGCGCCGTATTTCGTTAGCTGTTCCGGGTCGGCGGGAAATATTACACTCGCGGTACGCGATAATACCGCGTCCCAAAGGGCTCGACCATCGCCCTCGTAGGCATCGAAGCCACGACCCACCACGATGTTGGATTTCCAACTGGCCGGAACGGGAAGCCAGAGATTACGCGGCCAAAAGAAGGGCGACGTCAGAATACGACATCCGATTACAGGATCGATACGAGAATTGGGGGGATCCGAACGGTATCGACGAATGCGCTCGCGCATTTCGGGAAGGCTGCGGACGCCGTTCTTCAAGCCGAACGCCTCCCAAGCGAGCGACAGCGGGAGACTCGAAGAGGCCGAGTAGATGCCTCCGCCGACGATGAAATTGAGTGGTGCGTGGAGTTTGAAGAGGAAAAGCTCCCCTGGACTTAGTGCACGGAAATTCGTCCGTCCGCTTGGCGCCCAAAAGTTCACCTCATCCAGCTCACTGCCAGACAGGAAATCGAACCAGTCCTTGTCGGTAACGGCGACGAAGATCTTGACCATGCAACATCATGTTATGAGGGTGAGACCGATGCAATATCAGGCAGCTGTCGGACCGGTGATTGCGGCCGCGCATGGGGAAGCTATCTACGGGCGCCTGTCCAAACTTTCACATTCTACTCGGCAGCCTGAATAGAGGGCATCTCATTGCCGAAGATCAACGCGTCTTCGGAAGCCGCTGAATATAGCTCGTCCATCTGCGCTTCTAACGCCGAAAGCGCGGTGAGTCGGAGAATCATGTTCCGAAGCCAGCGCTGCTCCTCCAGCGTCATCGGCCTCCCCTCCAGGCGACTGACATGACGATAGCCAAGCCATTTCCGGATGGTTTGATAACCCCCGAGTTCGCATCGCCATGCAGCCGTAGGAACGTTGGCAAGATACACATCATTGTTGATCCAAAGCTCTCCGCTCACCTCGTCACTTGGTACGAAACGTCCCGGCGCTGCCCCGAAGTAGGAAATTGTGACGCGAAGGTCGTCGGCGCTTATAGAATGACCGTCTGATCGCCGGATTGCCGCAGTGCTGGCCACCTTATCACGGCCGAGTATTTCACGAAGCACGGACGATGCGTCAGTCGAACAGTCCATAAGGGCCGCGACAAGACGACCCAACTCACCGACCTGTCGAGCTAGTGCCGGATTTCGTGGTATCGGCACCCGAGCCCAGTCGGCCCCCAACGCGCTCGCATGCTCCATGCGGTAAGCGGGCGAGTTCATGATCGCCAAACAAATGTGGATCAACTCGTTCGCACAGAGATGGGCATCGGCGGCTTCGAGTCCTCCAGCCTTATCCCAAGCTTCGCGAAGCGCAGCCCAAATTTCCGGCGATATATTGGCCAAACGGCCTCCAGTCAGGGCGTCTATCCTAACAACAGCAGGAATGGCGACCGATCCGCGGTCATGAACATGCAGATCTAAGAGTGTCCGGGAAAAGAGCGGTCTCGCTTCCGAGACCTTACGCGGCTCGGGCACCGCTATCAGGAAACATTCGCAGTCGACATTAGCCCCGAGCGTCTCTCGCGGCTCGTTTAATAGTTTGAGTCTATCCTCATAATAAATCCACCGCTGGTCGAACGGAAACAGAAGATAAGGGCTAACGCGACTCTCGTCGAAGCCCAGCTTCCGGAGGCTCTGCCAGACCTTCTCGGGGGCGTAACGGGCACGCGGAATCGCTAGCCCAGGGCACGCGCTCGACGCGTTCACGAAACTTTCAGCTTTCATATATGCGGCGATGCGATCCGTTAGGTCCTTCTTATTGACGTCAATGAGACTGCCAGTAATGCCCCTATTGGGGTTTATCCCCTGCATGCGAATTGGGAAAAGCTCTTCTAGACTTGGCCAAGCCTCGTAGCCGGCGGCTTGTGCGTGCGGCGCTAACCGCCAACGGTTCTGCCTCGTGGGCGTTAGCCGACGATATGGCGCTGCGCTTTCCGCCGAGAGCAATTGCCGGCGTTTCAAGGCCGCCTTGCCCCAGAAATCTCGATATTGAACCACAGTCTCTTCCGGTTTGGTACGTTCTGCTCCTCTCTTGAGGAACGTTGCGATGGCAACGCCCGTCTGGATACCTCTTGGGTCACTCTCAGTGGTGAAAACACTTTGATCGGCAGTGCCTGCACCAGCGATTCCCGCGGGAATGACTTTGCCGGTCCGGTATTTGTCACCGTTCAAATTGTCGATCCAGATTTCGTGAAAGTTACGAAGTAGGGACTCCCGCATGATTGGGTGGGAACGCCCGGTTAGCCAAGACGAATTTGTGATCAGGGATACCAGCCCGAAGTCGCGCTCCTCTGCAATCTCCCGTTCTGCCAGCCTGTAAAACCTGATGTAGAGGTCATTGAGCAGTTGTTTGCGCACGCCCCAATGGCGAAACAACAAGGACGTCCGTTCCGGCACAAGTTCGGTAGTGCCGTCGCGTCGCCTTCTCTCAACATAGGTGACCCCTTTGTAGTGATCGATCAGCCCGGCCTCCTCCTCCATCCTGACTGCGGCCTGACGGTCGTATGGCGGGTTGCCAAGTATGACGACGATATCAGCGTCCTGCTTAATCGATTGCGCAGCTTCGAATTCTTGCTGGAGTTCCGGGAAGTTGAGCTGAAGCTGCCGCCGGTCATTCCATCCGGTGAGAGCGTTGGTCAGAAAGATGCCAAGCCGCTGATCGTTTGGCGGCGGCGCTCTTAGATCGCTAAGCATGACATAGAGCTGAAGTTGTGCGATCGCGAACGGCGCTGTGAGAACCTCAAAACCAAAAATCCGGCTCGTTAGTGCTTTGAGCAGCGAAAGACCGACGAGTCCCTCTTCGCCTGTCGCTCGCAGTTCCTCGGCAATGCAACGTGCGGCTTCGAGGATGTAGGCACCAGTCCCACAACACGGATCGAGGAGAACCACATTTTCATCTGCCAACCCGAGCGGACGGCCAAGTTCTTGCTTGAGGAGCTCGTGAGCTCGCCGCACTTGATACCGAACTATCTCGGGAGGCGTGTACCACACTCCCATGGTCTTCTTGAGCGCCGGATCGAAGGCCTCCAGGAAAGGTTCATAGAAGTATGTCATCGCCGCGCTGGCGACATCTCCATCTGACAAAGATGGAAAGGTCATCTGCTGACGAAAAACTTCAAGATCCACTCGATTCAACGTGTCTGTTGCGCGGTCAAGATGGCGTTCCAAATCGAGATGCCTTAGTCGGCTCGGATTCCGGAATTCATGAAACAGACCTGCTAGGAAGGGAATGCGGAGATATCGGTTTATCCGGTCCCAGCCAAAACTGGTGCCGTCCTGCTCGCGCTGCCACAGCGCCCATGCCGCGAACAGACCGTAGAAGGCCGTCTGAATTAGCGTCGACCTGAAAAACTCACGACCTTCGTCGTCATCCAAGTCGAAGCTGAGACCCAAAGCATCTTTGTAGTCTTCAAGGAGGGACTCAAGACCGCGGAGATCCCTCGGAAGAGCCGCCTTCGCTGCTTTGGCCTGCAGCGCAAGTACACGGGCGAGTGTGGCTGGCTCTCCAATTGGCACGGAATCCAGCAGAGTAGTTTGAAGCAGCTCCACCAGATCGCTTGCGTCGCGGAAACCAGCTCGTCCGGTCGACCACAAAGAAGCCGTTCGGACCAGTTCTCGGTCGGCTGGCATCACACGATCCAACCCGGCACGATTGTGGCCAGCGCGACATAACACCAAGCCGATTTCGCCAACGTTGCAGACAAGAACTACGCCTGTACGGGCAAGATATCGGCCAATCTGATCGTCCCTGTCTGTCGACATAGCGAGTTGTTGAATGCTGATGCTTGGAGTTTTTGCTTCGCCGTATGCGGCGATCAATGCTCCGTCAGCAAGGACGAAGTCCGGCCGATCTCGTCCCTTGTCCGGACGGAGCTCGCTGGTGCCCGTGCGAACTTCGAATGGAAGTTTCACATGTGATAGCACAGCGGAAAGAAGTTGCCGGATCCAAGGATAATAGCTTTCCTCTGTAGCGCCGGGTTGTGCAGAAAGTGCACGCGTTTGACGCTCGTAGTCTTCAAGCGTGGCTCGAAGTTCCTGCACTCTCCATCTCCCCCCGGTCTCGAGGCGGAGATTTTATAACAATCTTAGTAAACGAAGACTTGAGTTTATTTTTCAGCGCCTTGCGCGGAACGGCCCGTGAGCTTCAGCCAGGCGGGCACACGGCCTCGGTCCATTCTTTGCACGGATCACTGACCAATGTTTAGATATAATTTTTGGTCAGCAGTGAGCTTCCGATTGCTACTGACCAATTTTTATATATAATCTTCGGACAGAACGGTGGCTCGATGCCAGATCCTACTTCCGACACCCTTGACCGCATCCACGACCGAATTGCCAAGGCCGCGCCCGCGGGCGTGTGGTCGCGCGCCGACTTTCTCGACATCGGAACGCCATACGCAGTCGAGAAAGCGCTGCAGAGACTGACCCGCCGGGAGGACATTCGCCGACCTTGTCGCGGACTCTACGACAAGCCGGGCATCAGCAAGCTGACCGGCAAGATGGTGTTCCCCCCGCGCGCCTCTTTCATCGACGCGATTGCGCGGCGCGACAAGCTGCGGGTTCTGGTCGACGGCATGACGGCGGCAAATGACCTCGGCTTGACCACGGCCGTCCCGGCCCGTTCGACGATCTACGCCGACACCTATCCGCGGACGATTGAGATCGAGGCGAACACCGGCGATCCGAACGCTACGCAGCCGGTCATCTACAAGCTCGACTTCAAGCGCATATCAGCCAAGACGGCGTTCTGGGCAGGGCGTCCGGCCATGCGCGTGATCCAGGCGCTGACGTGGTTTCGTGACGAGCGATCGAGTCTTGACGCGGCCGTGAACGGCATCGTCCGGCATATCTCGCGCGATCCGAGCCGGCAGAAGGTCGTGCAGGACCTGCGCGACAACATTCATGCCGTCCCCGCATGGATGTATCCGCTGGTCGAGACGATCGCCGGCAAGCTCGGGGAAAACGAGCAGGCCTCCAACCGCGGGAAGGAGGAGCATGCAACAGACGTTCATTGAAATCCTTCGCTCGAGCGTGGACGACCGCCGGGCGCTCTTTTCGACGGTGGCCGCCCATCTGGAGACACGTGCGGAAAACATCGAGAAGGACCTCTATGTCTGCTGGGTGCTCGACTTCCTGTTCAACCGCCGCCCGAACGATCCGGTTGGTCTCTATTTCAAGGGCGGCACCAGTCTCAGCAAGGCATATGGGCTCATTCGTCGGTTCTCCGAGGACATCGACATCGGAATCTACAAGGCCGATCTGCACGTCCCCCTGGAGGCCGACATCGCCGCCCTCTCCTCGGTGAACCAGCAGCAGCGTGCGTTGGCGGAGAAGGTCGACGAGGCCGCACGGCAATACATCTCCGGTCCGCTCAGGGACCTGCTGGCGAAGGAGATCGCAGCCGTCGAAGAAGCGGCCGGGCAAACGGGACATTTCTCGCTCGCATTCGGCTTCGATGTTTATCGAAACAGGGATGCGCTCGATATTCTCGTAGTCGGCTACAAGAGCGTGTTCGATTCCGGTGACGGATATGTCCAGGCGGTCGTCCGCATCGAAGGCGGTGCTCGTCCCGATCCCGAGCCGGCCGAACCTCGCGAGATCGTGCCCTACATCGCTTCGGAAATGCCGGTGAGCTTAGACCTTACGGTCCGCGGCATAATGACGGTGAAGCCGGAACGGACCTTCTGGGAGAAGGTGCTGATCCTGCACGCAATGACCGAAATGACCGAGAAGCGAAGCACGGAAGCGAAGCCCGAACGCCCGGTGCCGGATCTCAATCGGTATTCGCGCCACTACTACGACGTCCATCAGATCTGGACGCACCCTGACTATGGAGCGGCCACGGCGTCAATGCTCGATCTCGCCGAAGCCTGCCGGCAGCACAAGCAGCTGATGTTTCGCGCGCCGGATCACCGATACGATCGTGCAGTCCCAGGCAGCTATCGCCTTGTCCCGACTGCCGACATGCGCGCCAAGCTCGCCGCAGACTACCAACGCATGTCGGCGATGATCTTCGGCACGCTGCCAGCCTTCGCCAATGTCATGGCGAGCATCGAAGCGCTCGCGCACCATCTCAATGCGGCCCCGGCCACCGCGCCAGGGGCGGCGGCGCCGCAGAGATGGGAAAAGACCAAAAGGGTACGAACTGATAGGATCGTCTGATGGCGGAGGTTTCAAAGAATGCTCCCGCCGGGCTGCCAACCGCAGGTCAGTCGAAACTGTCTTGGCCGCTCTTCCGGCTGGTTCTGACGAGGCAGCACTAGGGGCGGCGTTGACGAAGACTTCCGGGCTTCGCTGCGTCGATTGCGAGAGCACATTCACCGCATGAATGAGAGGATCGGAGATACTCGGGGACATTGCTCTACTGCGTCATCAGATTGTTGCATCCGCTGAGGAGGCCCGCAGGTCAGACAGGCGTGCCGCTGACGAAAGGCCAGCCTTTTCAAATCAATTGCCGAGCCAGGACTAGGCCCATGAGCGAGTGCGCCGACCACAAGATCCAGATGATGACTATCGACGGGCTGCATTTGCCCAAGGACCGGAAGCTACGCCCGCGCCGCGCTATCCCCGGGCTTGATGATGCATACGCCGTGACCCAGGACGGCCGCGTGTATTCGGTGAGCACGACCAGCTCTGGGACGCCGATCAGTGGCCGCGCATCTGGCTTCCGTACGGCGACCGCCTCGCCATTGTGGACGTGGTGGCCTCCGTTGCCATAGCATGGCTCGACGAGGAGCAGCGCGCCATGGTTCGTGATCGCCTCACCTCAGGTACCCTGCACGGCGATCCGGCCGTCCGCGCACTGGTGGAGGAGCTTGCGGTCTCCAAACACGCCGTCGCACTTGTAGCGAACAAACCGGACTCGAAAATCGTCCCAAGTGCGCTTCGAGATCGATGAGGCCGGAGGCGACATACAGCGTGTAGAGAGGGCTCAGCCGGCGGAATACCTCACTTTCCTGCAGGAGTATTCCCGGCCGCCATCACAAGGCGGGAACACCTCGGCGCTGCACGTCCACACCATGATCATAGACGGCCAAAAGTACTCCTTCTTTGCGCGGCGCGCGCCAGTGGGTCTACAAGGGCGACAGCGTGTCCTTCAGTTTCCGGATTACGGAGAAGGGTCACCGCAACGTCTTGCGCGGATCGATCGTGACTCAGGACAAGGCAGGCCGCCCAGTCATCCGGGGTGGGAGGCAATCAGGCCGGCGCCTCGCAGATGGCCGATCAGTCGGCGAAATTTCCTTTCGTCTCGGGATTGTCGATGCGCCAAGTGCGCATGACGTCGATGCGCTGCGGCAAGGAGGTTTTCTTTTTCGGACAGAATGGACCTGCCGTTTTGCGTCCCGACGGGTTAATCTGCTCTTCGGTCGCCAGCCGCAGAGTCTGTACGAGATGGAACCGGTCGGCGCGACCTGGATCGCGTGTGGAGCAACCTCTCGGGCCGCCTGCGCGTCGAGGCCACAACGGTCACGGCTTACGATTTCGATTGAAGGGTACTTTCGCAACCAGCTCGCCGCGTGTTGACACTCCGGTCTTCCAGAATATCGACGACAGATCGACGCTCGAGATTCACAACTATAGAGCCGTAGGCCAAGGCCCCGTAAGCTGTCATTTCAGAGGACTCATGGGTTCACTTTCTGGGACGCCTGAAAACCCTTTGCAAAAATCCTCGCAGCCATGGCCTACGGCAGTTGTTCGGCAACAGCGAGGTCCATTCAGTTGAAGAGCGCCAAGGGAAACCCATCGTCGTGGTCCTGACCTAAACGTTGGTGTGGTTCCGTCCTGTCGCCGCCGTGGGTACGAGCGCCTTCAAAACGTCAGTCATCTTGAGAGTGCCCACCCGAGTCCCGTCCGAGTGCACCGCAAATGACTTGTCGGCGGCACCGTGGGATCGCAGGATCGCCCGCTCCAGGGTTTCGTCCCCGTCGAGAACTTCGTAGCCATCATCCTCGGCGATAGTCTTTTCCATTACTGATCGGACGCGAAGCACCCGGGCGCGGTTGATATCGCTGACGAAGTCTTCGATGTAAGGGTCGGCCGGGTTGAGGAGGATGTATTGTGGTTCCCCTTGCTGCACGATTTCGCCGTCCTTCAGGATCACCAGATGGTCGGCGAGCTTGAGGGCCTCATCTAGGTCATGGGTGATGAAGACGACGGTCTTCTGGAGATCCTTCTGTAATTCCAGGAGGAGCTCCTGCATGCTTGAGCGGATAAGCGGGTCAAGCGCCGAATAGGCTTCATCCATGAGCATGAGCTCGGAGTTCGAAGTTAGCGCCCGCGCAAGGCCGACGCGCTGCTGCATACCTCCCGACAGTTGGTGAGGATACAGCGCCTCCGAGCCCGCGAGGCCGACTCTGCTGAGCCATTTGCGGGCCGTCTGATCGGTTTTGGCCCGCCCGTCCCCGCGCACAGAGCATGGCATGCCGGCGTTTCGGAGGACCGTTTCATGCGGCAGCAGCGCAAACTTTTGAAAAACCATGGACATCTGGGTCCGGCGTAGCTGCTGGAGCCTCGCCCGATCGAGTTTCATGATGTCCGTCCCGTTGACTATGATCTCCCCCGCCGTGGGGTCGACGAGGCGGTTGAGGTGTCGAATAAGGGTCGATTTTCCGGAGCCCGAAAGGCCCATGATCACCGTGATCTCGCCTTTCTTGATCTCCACATTGATGTCGCGCAGCCCAAGCACATGGCCATAGGCCTGCAGCATGTCCTTCTTGTGCATCCCCGCCTTCGCGTAAGACACCATGGCCGGCGCGTTATTGCCAAAGATCTTGTACAGGTTGCGGATGGATACGAAGCTCTCGGTCATGCTCATGTCCGCGACTGATGCATCTTGTTGACGCGCTGGAGGGCTGCCCGGCTGACTCGGTCGAGAACAATGGCCAGGAGCACGATGCCGAGGCCCGCGACTAAGCCGACGCCGAGTTCGAGTTTGTTAATGCCGCGAAGGACAAGGGTTCCAAGGCCGGGTGCGGAGACCAGCGAAGCGATCACGACCATAGATAGCGACAACATGATTGTCTGGTTGATGCCGGCCATGATGTTTGGCAGCGCGAGGGGCAGCTGGACGCGATAGAGCTTTTGCCAAGATGTCATGCCAAACGCCTCCCCCGCCTCGAGAACGTCCTTGTCGACCAGCCGTATGCCGAGGTTCGTTAGCCTGATCGACGGCACGATCGCATAGAGAATGATCGCGATGCCGTAGAGTTTGGGCTCCGTGACGCTGAACAGGAAGATCAGCGGAATAAGGTAGACGAAGGTCGGCAGCGTCTGCAGCAGGTCGAGAAAAGGAGTCAGCCAGCGCTCCAACCGGTTGCTGCGTGACATCGCGATGCCGATCGGCACCCCGAACAAGACACAGATAAATGTGCAGACCATGATGATCGCGAGGGTCTGCATGGCGTAACCAAAATGGTCGATGAACGCCAAGCCCAGGAACGCCACCAGTACAAAGATCGTCACCCCAATGCGACGTCCGGCGCAATGAGCGATGGCGACCAGGATCAGGATCGCGGCCCACCACGGAAGTGACTGCATCAGGTCGATGGCGTTGCGCAACGCCCAACTCAATGGCTGCGTAACCGGGTCCAGAACGACTTTGGCGGGGTCTTTCACGTCCAGGAACAGACGTTCCAACCCGGCCGTCATGTCGCGGGTGCGTGGGATGGCGCCGCAGGCCTTATGAAGGACGTCCAGGGATGGAAACGGGAAAGATTCGGTTTGGTCGGTCCCCGCTGCGCCGGCCTTTGCAAGTAGATCGTCCATCGACATCGGACCGCTGATGGCGCCGGCGTCGCACCAGGACCGCAGTCCCAGCGTGTCAAAAGCTCTTTCGTAAGCTGCCATGTCTAGCCTTAAATCGCCGCAATCCGGCAGCCACGCCCTTCAGGGCGCGGCCGCCGGAATTGACCGGGAGGGGCTTGTCGACGTGCTTGAGGTGCCGCCAAGCATTTTGCCAAGTCAACCACCAGGCCGATACATCCCTTGGGTGGTGGGCCCGGTGACCGAGATGGCGGATCTCACTTCAAGACTGCCGCGAGCTTTTCCTTGGCCTCGGGGCTGAGCCAGTCCGCCCACACCGTCTTGTAGGTGGTCAGGAAGTGGACCGCCGATTCGTCGGCCGAAGCCTTCTTGCTATCCTGCCAGGCCAGTGTCTCGCTCATCTGTTCATTTGTGAAGGTCACCTTGGACATAAGCGCTGCAATATCGGGCTCGCGCTTCTCGAAATCCGTTGTCGCTGCCGTCACCACCTCTGCCGGCGGATAAGCCGACTTACCGGGTGTCTTGCACGTTTCCACCGCGTTGCAGGCGTGGATCTCGGGGACATACGGGCCAATGTCGACCTTGACCATCTTGTACTTGCCGAGAACGGATGTTGGACCCCAGTAGTAACCGAACCAAGGCTGCTTGTTCTCGTTGGCAGCGGCGATCGCCGCTGCCAGGGTCTCTCCGGAGCCGTGATTAAAAACTTCAATGCCGTGGCCTTTCAGATCGAAAGCCTCAGCCAAATGGTCGTTCGTGATCTTGCAACCCCAGCCTTCTGGGCAATTATGAAATTTGCCGCCGACCCAGTCGGGATGGGCCAGAATGCCGTCGATCTTCGCAAGTTCCGGATGTTCGTCAACGAGGTATTGTGGGACCCACCATGCATCAATGCCGCCGGGGGTCAGGACATGGCCCAACGTCTTAACTTTGCCGGCGGCCACCAGTGCTGGATAAGCTGGCGCGCCGTTAAGCCAGAGTTCGGTGACGATGTCGGGACGGCCGGTCTCTGCAACCGATGTCACCGCAGTAGCAGTAGCCGAAGGAACAACCGTGACCTTGCAGCCGTAGCCCTGTTCCATCAGGAACTTGGAGACGGCGGTCACGATCGAGCCCGAGGCCCAGTTCATCTCAGTGATGGTGACGTCACCGCATTTGGCTTCGGCCGCGGTCGCGGCGATGGTAGCGATAAAGGCTGCGGCGGTGAGTTTAAGGGTGTGTGAGAGCATTATTTTCTCCTGTTGGTATTCCATTCCAGGCGATGTCCCCGGCAGTCGGATCTGCCGGGACGGTTCCCCACGTTAGGAATTATAGGAATACCAAACATTTAACTAACGAATATAATTCGACCCTGACATCGACGTTTTCGATGTTCGGGCGGTTCGTTAGTCGATGGCCAGGCGCGTCACAGCAGCCTCATCAAAGGTAAAACCAGTGCCCGGACGGGTGGGTATGAGGATGTCGCCATCCACGATCTCCATCTCTTCACGGAAAAGCGGGGCATACCACGGCATGTGTTCCACGGAGATGCAATTGGGGGCAGATCCGGCGATGCACAGGCTGTGTTCGGTGAAAATATGGGTGGAAATGGGCAGGCAGTACGCTTCCGCCAAAGCCGCCACCCGACGCATTTCGGTAAGCCCACCAATCCTCTGGAGGTCCGGCATCAGCACATCGGCGGCGCGGGCCTCGATCGTGTTGCGGATGCCGAAACGTGTCCACTCCGTCTCACCCGAAGCAATCGCCATGTCGAGCGCATTACGAACTTCGGCCTGGCCCACGAGGTCATGGACAGATACCGGCTCCTCGAGCCAGCCGATGTCGAGCTCCTCAAGCATCCTGCCAAGACGGATCGCCTGCTTTGGGGTGAGCGCCTGGTTGGCGTCCGTCAGGATTTCGATGGAGGGTCCGACTGTCTCTCGGACTGCCTTGACGCGCTCGAGATCCTTTCGCGGGTCTTTATTACCGACGCGCACCTTCATCGCCCGGAACCCCTGGTTAAGAAAGGTCGCCGCCTCATCAACCAGTTCGTCGATGCTCTGGGAAAGCCAGAGGCCGCCGCTGGCGTATGTGCGGATCCGATCTCGGCAAGCCCCGAAAAGGTGATGCAGTGGCCGGTCCGCGCTTTTGCCGACCAGATCCCAACAGGCCGTGTCGAGCGCGGAAAGCGCCGAGATCGTGACGCCGGCATAGCCAGTTGGATTGATTTCAGACCAGATGGCTGAATTGATCGCCGTCACATAGTGGGGGTCCTGGCCCACAATGCGATGCGAAAAGCCGCGGACCATCTCGTCGAAGGCTTTGAGCCGGACGGCATTCAACGTGAAGATATAACTCTGGCCCATGAGCCCGACATCGGTTTCCAGATAGACAAGCAGGCAGCCGACCGAACGCATGTTGTGAATGGCTGTGGTAATCGGCTTGGCAAAAGGCACGTCCGTCAGCCGGGTCTTTAATGCGGTGATTTTCATGGGATTTCTTTGTGCAGGTTGAGGTTCAGGCGATCGCCTCGCGCAATGCCTTCACAGCGGTTTCCATATATTCCGGCGCAATGACGTCAATACGAACGGCTACGAAAACTGTTCGTTGAAAGCGCGGCGCCCCCTCGACCACATGCAGGCGGCCGGACTTGACGTGCGGTGCCACGGACCCGGCCAGGAAATAGCCCGAACCACCGCTGGCCAGAATGTGATCCATGGCCACCGCGGCGCTGCGGATCGTGAGTTTGTGGCTGAAGACGCCGGGAAAATGCATGCTGTGCTGTGCCCGGAACGTTTCCCCCCAATCCACGAAGACGTAGCCAGGAACAACCCCGCTCTCCACCGCGCGCGGTATTGTCGAAACCATCATGAGTTCTTCGCTGATGAGCGGTTCGATGCGTGCCTCCGCGCAATGGCGCGGATCATAAAGCACGGCAATGTCGAGCAGTCCGGCTCGGAGTTTCTCCATAAGCGTATCCGAGCGCTCGGCGATGGCGCTCGCGACTCCATCCGGCAGGGCCTTGGCCATACGTTCCAGCCAGCCGGGCACCACGCGGGGCCAATGATTGTCCTCGACTCCCAGCGTGACGAAGGCATTCAGGCCCTCCGGCAGGGTTGCGACTTGCTGGCCGCGCTCCCAGGCCCGGACGATGTTGATGGCGCTGGAGTGGAACTGATGCCCGCCCGTCGTCAGAGCCACTCCATTGCGCTTGCGGTGAAACAGCTGGCGGTTCAGCCGGCGTTCAAGCGCCTTGATCCGTGCGCTGATGGTCGACTGCGTGACGTTCAACTGGTCGGCGGCGTGTTGGAAGCTGCCCGTGCTACCAACCTCCAAGAATGCCCGAATGTGCTCAATGTTCAACGCAAAGTCGTCCTTAAATCGAAGTCTTCGATATGACTCGATAATTATATTCGTTTGCCACGTCAATGCGGGTGAGAAAGAGTGGAATGCGGGATCCAGTGATGACAGTGCGAGCTGGAGACATGCCAATTGAGCGGGCTCTTCGGATGTCGAAGCGCCGGCTGCCCCTGAACGGAGACATTTATGCGGATTGCATTTATCGGATTGGGCAATATGGGCGGGCCTATGGCAGGCAACCTGGCGCGTGCCGGTTACGAGCTCGCGCTTTTCGACCTCGATTCCAACAAGGTCGATGCCGTCCGATCGACAGGAGTCACAGCCGGCAACCAGGCGATGACCACGGCCACGACAGCGGCGGACGCCGCCTCCGGTGCCGATATCGTGTTCACCTCCCTGCCGAACCCCAAGATCATCGAGGCTGTGGCGCTCGGCGAGAAAGGCATTGTTGCGGCATTGCCAAAAGGTGCGTTGTGGATCGACCTCTCAACGAACAACCTTGAATGCGAGCGCCGCATCCGCGCGGCCGCCGAGGTTCGCGGGATCGATTTCCTTGATGCTCCGGTCTCCGGCGGGATTGAAGGCGCCGGCGCCGGGACGCTGATGATCATGGTCGGTGGCGACGCCCAAGTCTTTGGCCGCTGCAAGCCGGTCCTGGACAAGATCGGCAACCGGGTCATGCACCTCGGACCTCATGGGGCCGGGTACGTCGCCAAGATTGCGCAGGTTGTGCTTTGCTACCTCAACTCCGTGGCCCTCAGCGAAGCGCTCATGCTCGGGGTAAAGGGTGGCGTTCCCGCCGATACCATGTTGGGGATCATCCAGGGCAGCACCGGGGCGAGCTACGTCGCTAATCGATACGGCCCCGCCATCCTGGACGGCAGCTATGACCCGGGCTTCGCGCTCGGGCTTGCACACAAAGACATGGCCCTGACCCTGGAGCTCGCGGGATCTGTCGGCGCTACGCTGCCGATGTGCGAGCAGGTCGAGGCCGTCTACAAAAAAGCTGTCGACAAATACGGTTTCGATCAAAACCACCTGATGGCCGTAAAGCTCCTCGAAGAGCAAAACGGCACATTTCTCCGTTCCGCCTGACAACGTGATTAGCGAAAGGAATACCAATGGCATACGAGTTGAAAGCAGAGGACTTCAGCGTCCAGGGTGGCCATGCCAACATTTCCAAGGAAGAATGGGAAGCGCGCGTCGACCTTGCGGCCCTCTATCGCCTCGCCAACATATACGGCTACGACGATCTGATCTGGAACCACATCACGATGCGGGTTCCGGGTACCGATCACCAGTTCCTCCTAAACCGCTTCGGCCTACTTTATAACGAGGTCACGGCGTCGAACCTGATCAAGGTCGACGAACAGGGCAAGGTTCTGTACGGCCCGCCGGACGTCAATACTGCGGGTTTCGTCATCCATTCAGCGATCCACAACACCCATCACGACATGAAAGTGGTCTTCCACAGCCACGCGCCCGCAGGCTTGGCCATCACAGCACTACAGGATGGCCTGGAATTCCTGACACAGGACGGCTCGATGCTGTGGGGCGACATCGGTTACCACGATTGGGAAGGCCTGTCGCTAACCCTTGAGGAGCGGGACCGTCTCGCCAAAAACATTGAAGGCAAGAAATGCCTGATCATGAAGAACCACGGGTTTCTCGCGGTAGGCGCCAACGCGGGCGAAGCTTTCATGAACCTGTATTACACAGTCCGCGCGTGCCGGGTATTGATCGATGCCTATTCCACCGGCCTTAAGCTCGATAAGAGCCGCGAAGACATCTGGCGGCTGGCGCATCGTCAGTACGACGATTTCCCGCTCGGCAAATATGAATGGCCAGCGCTGTTGCGCCAGTGCGATCGCGTCGATTCTTCGTATCGATACTAACCTGACAGCTGGAAGCCTCGGCCGACGGTAGCCGGGATTTCCAGCGTCCATTCGTCTGCAGAAGTTTGCACGGAGGTCCAACGGCCAGCCGTCCTTTCCGTGCGACCCGATTCTCCTCCAACTGTGGCAGCCGAACCCATGACTATCTTGTTGAACAACCATGGTTACGACAATGAAAGCTGGCGAAGAGAAATCAGCCGCCAGCTTCCTGAATTGCCTGTCAAAGTGTTCGGTGAACCGATTGATCCCAATGAGGTCGTCTATGCGATGGTTTGGAACCACCCCGCGGGTGACCTTAACCGCTATCCGAATCTCAAGGCAATCTTCTCGCTCGGGGCCGGTGCCGAGCATTTCGTGGCAGATACAAGCTTGCCCGATGTTCCCGTGATCCTGCTGGCCGACCCAGCCGTCGCGCGCGACATGGCCGCCCATGCCCTCTACTGGGTGCTCACCTTCCACCGGCGCTACGCGGACTACCGTTCCCAGCAGAAGGACCGGATCTGGCACCGCAAACAGATCGTTCCTACGAGTGAGTTTCGCGTTGGGATATTCGGTCTGGGCCGCATCGGCACGGAGGTCGCCAGCCGCATCCGCGATTTCGGCTACGCGGTGAGCGGTTGGGACCGCACCATGCGACACATCGAAGGAATCGCGTGCTATTCTGGAGCAGGTTCCCTTCCCGAGTTCTTGAGCCGCAACGACGTCATTATCAATGCCCTCCCCCTTTCCCCCAAGACGCGGCACTTCCTGGACGGCAAAATCTTCTCCGCAATGCCCCCGGGCGCGTTCTTGATTAACATCAGCCGCGGCGCGGTCGTACATGACGAGTCCCTGTTGAATGTTCTCGACAGCGGTCATCTCGCCGGTGCTGCTTTGGACGCATTCGCCCAAGAACCGCTTCCTGCTGAACATCGCTTCTGGTCCCACCCCCACGTGTTCGTAACGCCTCATATGTCTGGCGCAACATTTGCGGCGAGTGCTGCAGCTGTAATCGCGAACAATGTGCGCCGTCTTGAGCGCGGGCTTGATGTCTTTCCGTTGTTCGACCGGGCAGCCGGCTATTGACGCTACCAGCATGACGCTACGCAAGCGTTCGAGAGGAGCCTGAGGGGGGTGTCACCGATGGTCGGTTTTGGCGTTGACACGCCGAGAAACCTCCTGCCGGCAAACTCCGGGCTTCATGAGGCGCTATCTGATGCGCCTCGCCGAAACACCTCGAAAAGTGGGAGGCGGATACGAAACCGCACGACACGGCAATTTCAAGGACCGGCATCGCTGACTGGGCAAGCAGGAGCCGCTGACGTTCATCGCCAGTTCGGACACGCCCAGCTACGGCAAGCTCCCCAACATTGACTGCGACAGGCTCACCGCAGTGACGTTTTACAAGCTCAACCAACATATCGAAGGCGGCCGTGCCGCCGGCACAGGCCCAGATATCGTTATCGACCTCATAGACGGTCGCCGCCGCCTCGACGCGCATGAAGCGCTCCTTGAAGGCCGGCAATGCCTCCCAATGGACGGCGCACTTGCGGTCAGACGTCACAATATCGACTGTTATTTCCGCCAGCTCAGCATTGCGACGGCCAAATTCGCTAGTCATTTATCGATCCCCGTGTAGATTAGACGATCCTTGTATTATGATTTTACGCCCAATCACGCTACTGGCTGGCGGTGAAGAGGATTGCGGCATGCCAGTGACAGATACATGAGCCGGCGCCGTTCGGCGTAGGGGTTGGGGTAAAGGCGCCGGCCAGGCGAAACCACACAGGTCCGCCGCTCGATATGCGTCGCCTGCCGTAGCTTGGCGCGATTCGCGGAGGTTACCCCAGCACAAGGCCGCCTAATCTACACGCCCGACACGATACCGAGCCCCTATGGCAAGGCCAGGATGGACAATAGGATGCCGCGCTGGCCAGTTACGGGGTAGAGCGCTGTAAAGACTGCGGCTGTCGCTAAGGGGGACCAAGGCGCAGCGTGTTACGTGCGATCTGCCAGGCGGATTCGACATGCCGCCGGGCTGCCGCCGCCGCCTCGTCCGGTTTGCGCGAGCGGATGGCATCCATGATTTCGGTCATCTCGGCGATCGCCGGCTCGCGCCGGTTCTCCGACGCGATGGTCATCGAGCGGAGCTGGTTGATGCGGACATTCAGACCCGTCACGATTTCCCAGGCAATGCGCTTGTCGGCCGCTTCGAACAGCGCTTCGTAGAACTTGGTCGTGGCCCGCATCACCTCGACCGGCGCGCGTGACGCCCACGCGTCAAGCAGGTTCGTCAAGGCGGCATCGAGCGAAGCGATCTGCGCGTCGGTGGCCGATAGTGCGCAGGTCCGCGCCGCGATGCCCTCCAGCAGCGCCCGCAATTCATAGATTTCGTCGGTACGGCCGAGATCCGGCTTGGCCACGGCAGGCCCATGGCCCGGTATCATCTGCACCAGGCCTTCCGCCTCCAGCTGCCGCAGAACCTCGCGCACGACGGAACGGCTCACCCCGAGCTGATCGCAAAGCGGCCGCTCGACCAGCCTTTCGCCGGGCTGGAAATGGAAGCCCATGATCGCCTCGCGCATGCGCTCCAGCGCCAGCGTCCTCAACGTCTTGGCGGAGCGGTCGATCCGCAGCGTATCGTCTGACATTTTTCTCGCCTTCCCTTGCGCCGCCACAAAACAGATTCCAAAGCCAATTGACAAGGTCCTTGGCGCTCCATAGCATGGTATACCATAAGATGATAGAATGATGACGGTGCCCACATAGTGCCGTCGCGACCGAGGATTTCCATGAAGCCGGCCATTCGAAAGACCGTCACCTACATCGAGAACACGCTTATCGAGGGCGGCAAGGCGGCGCCGAAACCGTTGCGCCTGATCGGCGTTGCCGCGGTGTTGACGAACCCCTGGGCCGGCCGAGGTTTCACCGAAGACCTGTCGCCGGAGATCCGCGCCTTTGCTCCCGTCCTCGGCGAATTGCTCACCCGCGAGATCATCGCCGTCGCCGGCTCGGGCGACGCGATAGAGGGCTATGGCAAGGCTGCGATCTGCGGGACTTCGGGCGAGATCGAGCACGCATCGGCGCTGATCCATACGCTGCACTTCGGCAACCACTACCGTCGCGCGGTCGGAGCCAAGACCTATCTCGCCTTCACCAACCTGCGCGGCGGACCGAACACGCCGATCATGATCCCGCTGATGGACAAGAACGACGAGGGCCGCCGCTCCCACTATCTGACCGTGCATTTCCAGATCGGCGACGCGCCCGCGCCCGACGAACTGGTGGTGGCGCTTGGCGCTTCGATCGGCGGCCGCCCGCACCACCGCATCGGCGACCGCTATCAGGACCTCAAGGAGGTCGGAGATCTGCATGGCTGACACCGCCGCCTCCGCATGGGTCCGCAACACGGCTCCGGACGGCACCGGCTTCATCCGCGCCGGGTCCGGCGCGCCGGTTCTGCTCATTCACGGCGTCGGCATGAACGCGACGATCTGGCAGGCTCAGATCGCGTCAATGAAAGACCGCCACGACCTGATCGCCATCGACATGCTCGGCCACGGCGTTTCACCTCTGCCACCGGAAAATGCCTCCCTGTCGGATTTCGCCGATCAGGCGGTGCGGCTGCTCGACCATCTCGGTCTCACTTCGGTATCGATTGTCGGCCATTCGATGGGCGCGCTGGTCGCCCTTGAAATCGCTCTTCGCGCGCCCTCGCGCGTCCACTCCATCGTCTGCCTCAACGCGGTCTTCCGCCGCCCCCCGGCCTTGGCGCGGGCCGTGCGCGAACGCGCGGCCGCGCTCGGCGCGCATGGCGATGCTTCGGCCGTCGCGGCAACGCTTGCCCGCTGGTTCGGCGATCCCCTGCCGGAGAGCCTTGCCGGCGCGGCCGCCACGGCGCGCGCCGCCCTTGAAGGCGTCGACGCGCAAGGCTACGCACGCACCTATCGCCTCTTTGCCCGTGCCGATGCCGACCATGCCGACGCGCTGGCCGGGCTCGCCGCACCAGCCTTGTTCATGACCGGGTCGCAGGACAGCAATTCGACGCCGGCCATGTCTGCAGCCATGGCGCGGCTTGCGCCGTACGGCCAATGCCTGGTGCTCAGCGGAGAAAGACACATGATGGCAATAGCTTCACCTGAAAAGGTGACGCAACACATCAGTGCCTTTCTCGACGCTGGGGAAGTCGAGAAGCCGCAGACCGATGCCGTGTTCGACAGCGGCGAATTCCGGCGCGCGCTCGGCTCCTTCCTGACCGGCGTCACCATCGTCACCACGATCGGGGCTGAAGGCGAACCGCGCGGCTTCACCGCCAACTCCTTCACCTCGGTCTCGCTCGAACCGCCGATGGTGCTTGTCTGCATCGCCAAGAAGGCGCTGGGGCACAGCGCCTTCTCGACATCGAAAGGCTTCGCCATCAACATCCTGTCGGAGAGCCAGAAGGCTCACTCCGGCATCTTTGCCTCCAAGGCCGCGGACAAGTTCGCATCCGTGGCCTGGCAGCCGGGCCAGACCGGCAATCCCCTGATCGACGGTTCGGTTGCGATGTTCGATTGCGCCATGCAGCAGCTGGTCGATGCCGGCGATCATTCGATCCTCATCGGCCGCGTCCGCGATTTCAGCCACAACGGAGCCCAGCCTCTCGGTTATTGCAGAGGCACCTATGTGACGCCCGGCCTCAGCCAGGAAGCACTGGCGGCAGTCCCCCCCGATACGGAAGTCGGCGCCATTCTCGAGAACGAGGGCCGTGTGCTGTTCTTCGAGACGGCCGATGGGTTTCATGAATTGCCGGCCGGGCGCGGACTGGGAACGCCGAAAGATGCGCGCAGCCTCAAAGGGCGCCTTGCCGCCAGGGCCATCGACGCCCAGCTCGGCTTCCTGTTCGCGGTGTGGGACGATGCCGGCGACCCCTCGCACACGCATGTCTACTATCGTGGAACGGTCGATGGCCCCTGTTCCGACGATCGCCGTGTACGGCTCGTCGACATCGAGCAGATCGCCGATCTCAAGATCGCCGACCCGGCGGTACGCTCGATGCTTGCCCGCTATGCCCGTGAACGCACACAAGATGCGTTCGGCGTCTATGTCGGCAACGAGGTCGAAGGTGAAGTCCGGCCGCTCGCCAAGCCCTCGCCAGTTCTTCTTTCCGGTCGCGGGTGAAGCTGATGAAATTTTCGCTTTTCGTCCACATGGAGCGCTCGGACCTGGCAAAGCCGCATTCCGAGCTTGTCGGCGAGCTGGAAGAACTGGTTGTGCAGGCTGAGGAGGCAGGGTTCGAAACGGCCTGGATCGGTGAGCATCACGGGATGGAATTCACCATCTCGCCCAACCCGTTCATCAACATCGCCTGGCTCGCCGCCAAGACCAGGCGGATCCGGCTCGGCACCGGAACCATCGTCGCGCCGTTCTGGCATCCGATCAAGCTTGCCGGCGAAGCGGCGATGGCCGACGTCATCACCGGCGGCCGTCTCGACATCGGCATTGCGCGCGGCGCCTACGCTTACGAATACCAGCGGCTTTTTCCGGGCATCGAGGCCTGGGGCGCCGGCCAGCGCATGCGCGAGATGGTGCCGGCGATCCGCGGCCTGTGGGACGGCGATTTCGAGCTCGCCGGCGAATTCTGGTCGTTTCCTTCGACCACCTCGTCGCCCAAGCCGCTGCAAAAGCCTTACCCGCCGATCTGGGTGGCGGCGCGCGACCCCAACTCGCACGACTTCGCGGTTTCCAACGCTTGCAACGTCCAGGTGACGCCGCTGGCCTCGGGCGATGGCGAAGTGGCCAGCCTGATGGAGCGCTTCAACACCGCTTGTGGTGCCCACCCCGACGTGGCACGGCCCGAAATCATGCTCCTGATGCACACATTCGTCGCCGAGGACGCAGCCGATGCCGACCGCCTCGCGCAGGATCTGTCGCAGTTCTACTGCCAGTTCGGCGCCTGGTTCCAGAACAAGAAGCCAGTGCGCCAGGGCATATTGGAAACGCTGACCGATGCCGAGATCGCGGCCATGCCGCAATATGCGCCGGACAAGATCAGGCAGAACCTCGTCATCGGCGAAGCCGATGAGGTGATCGCCAGGCTGAAGGCATATGAAGCGCTCGGCTACGACCAGTATTCGATCTGGATCGACAGCGGCCTTTCCCACCAGCGCAAGAAGAAGTCGCTGCAGCTCTTCATCGACAGGGTGATGCCGGCCTTCTGCGAGCCGAAAGCGGGATCGCGATGAGCATCGCCGAATTCAGGAACTACATAGACGGAAGCTTCGCCGAGGCTACCGCAACTTTCGACAGCATCGATCCCTCGACGGGCGCGACATGGGCGACGATGCCCGCTGCATCGTCTGATGACGTCGACCGCGCCGTCGAAGCCGCTCACCGGTCGCTGCGCTCCGGCCCGTGGGCAGCGATGACGGCAACGGCGCGCGGCAAGCTTCTGGTGCGGCTCGGCGATCTGGTGGTCGCCAATGCCGATCGGCTGGCGGACCTCGAGACGCGCGACACCGGCAAGATCATCCGAGAAACCCGCGCCCAGATCGCCTATGTCGGCGACTACTACCGTTACTATGGCGGGCTGGCCGACAAGCACGAAGGCTCGTTTGTTCCGATAGACAAGGCGGACATGGAGGTGACGATCCGGCCCGAGCCGATCGGCGTCGTCGCGGCGGTCGTCCCATGGAATTCGCAACTCTTCCTGTCCGCCGTCAAGCTCGGGCCGGCGCTGGCGGCCGGCTGCACCGTCGTCCTCAAGGCGTCCGAGGATGGCCCCGCCCCGCTGCTGGCCTTCGCCGAACTCGTCCATGAGGCCGGTTTTCCCGCCGGGACCGTGAACATCCTGGCCGGCTTCGGCCACGATTGCGGCCACCGCCTGACCAGCCACCCGCTCGTCGCCCGTGTCGCCTTCACCGGTGGTCCGGCAACCGCCCGGCAGATCGTCAGGAACACGGCTGACAATCTCGCCTACACGACGCTTGAGCTCGGCGGCAAAAGCCCGGTCGTGGTGTTTGCCGATGCCGACCTGGACAGCGCCGCCAACGCGGTCGTCGCCGGCATCTTCGCCGCCACCGGCCAGAGCTGCGTCGCCGGCTCACGCCTGCTGGTCGAGCGTTCGGTGAAGGACGAATTCCTCGCCCGGCTCAAGCACAAGGCCGAGGCGATCCGGATCGGCGATCCGCGGGATCCGGCAACCGAAATGGGGCCGCTGGCCACGTCGCGGCAGCGCGAATGGATTGAGAAGGTCGTTGCGGCAAGCCTTGCCGCGGGTGGGCGGCTGGTCACCGGCGGCGAAAGGCCCGCCGGTCACGCCGGCGGCCTCTATTACGCGCCGACGATCATCGATGCCAACGACAACACCGGCTTGCCGTGCGTGCGCGAGGAGCTGTTCGGTCCCGTGCTCTCAGTGATCGCCTTCGACGCGGAAGCCGAAGCCCTGGCGCTGGCCAACGACACGCCGTTCGGCCTGGCGTCAGGCGTGTTCACCACCAATCTCGCGAAAGCCCATCGCATGGCGCGCGGCATCCATGCCGGCGTGGTCTGGATCAACACCTATCGCGCCGTCTCGCCGCTGGTTCCGTTTGGCGGCTATGGCCAATCAGGCCTCGGCCGCGAAGGTGGCCTCGATGCGATCCGCGACTACACGCGTTCGAAGTCGGTGTGGATACGCATCTCGGATGACCCGTTTCCCGATCCTTTTGTCATGCGGTAGCCGCCGCGGACGGGGATTCGCGATCAAGGCGAAAACGCCGATCGCGAACAGCCAACAACGAAAACAAACAGAGGAGAACGACATGAAACAGATCATCACCGGCATCCTGGCCGGACTGCTCGCAACAACACTTCTGGCAACGACGGCCGCAAAGGCCGCGGACATGGTGTTCACCAGCTGGGGCGGGACGACCCAGGAAGCGCAGACCAAATCCTGGGCCGAACCGTTCACGGCCGCCTCCGGCATCAAGGTCATGCAGGACGGCCCGACCGACTACGGCAAGCTGAAGGCGATGGTCGACAGTGGCAGCGTCAACTGGGATGTCGTCGACGTCGAGATGGATTTCGCCATCAAGGCGGCCAAGGACGGCCTGCTCGAGCCGATCGACTTCACTGCCGTGCCGAAGGCCGACCTCGATCCGCGCTTCACCACCGATCATGCCGTCGGCAGTTTCTACTATTCCTTCGTGCTCGCCTGGAACAAGGGTGCCGTTTCGGGTGAACCGGCCGGCTGGGCCGACATGTTCGACCTGAAGAAATTCCCCGGCAAGCGGACCTTCTACAAATGGTCGGCGCCCGGTGTCATCGAGATCGCCTTGCTGGCCGATGGCGTTCCCGCCGACAAGCTCTATCCGCTCGATCTCGATCGCGCCTTCAAGAAGCTCGACACCATCAAGTCGGACATCGTCTGGTGGGGCGGCGGCGCGGAATCGCAGCAATTGATCGCGTCCGGCGAAGCGACGTTCGGCCAGTTGTGGAACGGCCGTGTCTTCGCGCTGGAGAAGGATGGCGCCGATGTCGGCGTCTCCTGGAACCAGAACCTGACCGCCGCCGACGTCCTGGTGGTGCCGAAGGGTGCCAAGAACAAGGACACGGCGATGAAATTCCTCGCCGCGGCGAGCAGCCCCGCCGGCCAGGCGAAATTTGCCGAGTCCAGTGGTTATGCGCCGATCAACACCAAGGCCAAGGCCGAGATGCCGGCCGATGCCGTCAAATCGCTGCCGGACGCCCATGTCGACGGGCAGATCAATCTCGACATGAACTACTGGGCCGCCAATCGCGACACCATCGCGGCGCGCTGGTATGCCTGGCAGGCGAAGTAAGCCCGCCCCTTGAACAGCAAGGGACGAGATGGCCCGCGCCGTCTCGTCCCATAGCCCGGATCGCTGCCATGTCGGTCGAAACACGTCGGAATCTTGGAACGGTGCGGCTGCCGGCAGGCTTCAATGGCCTGCTGCCGGCCCTGGTCCTGATCGTGCTGTTTTTCGTCGTCCCGGTCCTGGCCCTGCTTTTGCGCAGCGTCACGGAACCCGAGCCCGGCCTGCAGAACTACGCGGCCCTGCTCGGCGACGGCACCTATGCGCGGGTGTTCTTCAACACCTTTCTGGTCGCGTCGGTGGTCACGATCGTCACGGTCCTCGTCGCCTTTCCGGTTGCCTGGATGCTGGCGATCATGCCCTCGGCGCTGGCCTCGGTCGTCTTCGGCGTCATCATCCTGTCGATGTGGACCAATCTCCTGACCCGCACCTATGCCTGGATGGTGCTGCTGCAGCGCACCGGCGTCATCAACCGGACGCTGATTGCCGCAGGGGTCATCGACCAGCCGCTGCCGCTCATCAACAATCTCACCGGCGTCACCATCGGCATGGTCTACATCATGCTGCCCTTCATGATCCTGCCGCTGGTCGGCACGTTGCGGGCGATCGATCCGATGACGCTGCGCGCGGCGGCACTGTGCGGCGCAAGCCCTTTCCAGGCATTCCGCCGCATCCTTGTGCCGCTGTCGCTGCCCGGCGTCGCCGCAGGCGGCCTGATGGTCTTCGTCATGTCGCTCGGTTACTTCGTCACGCCGGCGCTGCTCGGCGGCACATCGAACATGATGCTTGCCGAAATGATCGCGCAGATGATCCAGTCGCTGCTCAACTGGGGGCTCGGCAGCGCCGCCGCCTTCATCCTGCTTGTCGTCACCATGGCGCTCTACGCGCTGCAGTTGCGTCTCGTCGGCGCCAGGCGCATGAGCGGAGGCCTCTGAGATGCTGCTCGACTATGACCGCATGGGCTGGCTGCGGGTTGCGCTGCTCGGCTTCACCGCGCTGGTCGCCGGCTTTCTTCTGTTGCCTGTCGTCTTCATCGTCCTGCTCTCCTTCGGTTCGTCCCGCTGGCTGGCCTTTCCGCCGCCCGGCTGGACGCTCAAATGGTACCAGGAGCTTTTTGCCGATCCGGCCTGGCTCGATGCGGCGCTGACCAGCGCCCGGATTGCCACCATGACGGCGATCCTGGCAGTAGCGATCGGCCTGCTCGCCTCCTTTGCCCTGGTCCGCGGACAGTTTGCCGGGCGCGAGATCCTGCGTGGCCTGCTGCTGACGCCGATGGTGCTGCCCGTCGTCGTGTTCGCCATTGCCATCTATGCCTTCTTCCTTCGCCTTGGTCTCGGCGGCACCACCATCGGCTTCGTCATCGCCCACACCGTACTGGCGCTGCCCTTCGCCATCATCCCGATCGCCACAGCACTTGAAGGCTTCGACAAGTCGATCGAGGACGCGGCAATCGTCTGCGGCGCGAGCCCGCTCGAGGCCAGGCTCAGGATCACCTTGCCGTCGATCCGGATCGGCATCTTCTCCGCCGCGATCTTTTCCTTCCTCGCCTCGTGGGACGAAGTCGTGGTGGCGATCTTCATGGCCAGCCCCAGCTTGCAGACCTTGCCCGTCAAGATATGGGGCAGTTTGCGGTCGGATTTGAGCCCGGTGATCGCCGCCGCCTCCAGTCTGCTCGTCGGGCTGACGCTTGCCCTGATGGTGGTGACGGCGCTGCTGCAGCGAAAGGTCCGCACATGACCCAGCCCTTCCTATCCATCCGCAATCTGCGCAAGGCGTTCGGGACAATCACCGCCGTACATGACGTCACCCTGGAGATACCCAGGGGCGAGTTCCTGACCTTCCTCGGGCCTTCGGGTTCGGGAAAATCGACGACGCTCTACGCGATCGCCGGCTTCCAGGACCCGAGTTCCGGCGATGTGCTGCTGCAAGGAAAGTCACTGCTTTCAGTGCCCTCGCACAAGCGCAACATCGGCATGGTCTTCCAGCGCTACACGCTGTTTCCGCATCTGACGGTGGCCGAGAACGTCGCGTTTCCGCTACGGGTTCGCCGCCGGCCGAAGGCCGAGGTGAAGAAGAAGGTCGCCGACATGCTGGCGCTGGTGCGGCTCGAAAGCTTCGCCACGCGCTTGCCGGGCGCGCTGTCGGGCGGCCAGCAGCAGCGCGTCGCACTGGCCAGGGCGCTGGCCTACGATCCGCCGATCCTTTTGATGGACGAACCACTGTCGGCGCTCGACAAGAAGTTGCGCGAGGAAATCCAGGGCGAGATCCGCCGCATCCATCGCGAGACCGGCGTCACCATCCTCTACGTCACCCACGACCAGGAGGAAGCGCTGCATCTGTCGGACCGGATCGCCCTGTTCCGGGACGGTCGCATTGAGCAGACCGGCAGCGGCGAAGACCTTTATCTGAGGCCGGCGACCGATTTCGTCGCCGGCTTCATCGGCAATTCGAATTTTCTTGCCGCCGAACATCTCGACACCACCGACGGCACGGCAACGATCCGGCTGGCCGACGGCTCTGTCATCTCCGGCGTCAGAGCCAACGGCACGTTTGGCAACGGCCAGAAAACCAGGCTGATGATCCGGCCGGAGGCGTTTGGCATGGAACGGAGCCCGGCGAGCGCAGAGCTCAACGTCGAGATTGTCGATGTCGCCTTCTATGGCGAACGGCGGCGCATCGTCGCGCGCACCGCCGCCGGCGAGGGGGTCGACATCAGGCCGACCTCGGCCGCCATGCCGTCGCAGGATGTGTCGCCCTGCAGCTGGCAGGTGTTTTTCGACCCGGCGGCGGCGTTTCTGTTTCCCGCCTGAGTTTTGCGAGCGAGTTGAGGAACATTCCCCGCAGGTGTCTGATTCAAATTGCCCATGACATGGGCGTGGACGCTTGGATCGAGTCCAAGGCGATCGTTTGCACCAACGCAAAGCGTGCACACCTATCCGAGCTCATGGATCGTCACGCTGGGAATAACGGCCTTGGCGATCTCGCACAGGTGTTGGTGATGCGTGAGGTAGATCACCTGGCCCGCACATGCCATCTGACCAAACAGCTTGAAAACCTCCTCGGATCGGACGTGGTCGAAGGTCTCCATGATATCATCGGCGATAAAGGGCACAGAAGGTCTAAGCCGCGCAAACTCGTAGTAGCCTGCGAGCCTCAGGGCGAGGTAGAGCTGAAACCGAGCGCCCTTCGACAGGGCGTCTGCGACCTTGGACTGCCCGTCGCGTTGCATGGCGATGAGGACTTCACCACCTTTAGCCGGTTGGGTCGCCAAGCCCGTGTATTGACAGCGTGTGATGAGCGCGAAGGCATCCGATGCCCGCACCATCATCCCGGAACGATGTTGCTCACGATAGACCCTCAGGGCGTTTGAGGCCGACATTGCTCCCAATTTCAGCTCGATATACCGAACCGCCTTCTCCTCGATTTCCAGAAGCACGGTGCGACGCTCCGCGTCTATTCGGGCAACCGCGCTGTCGCCGCCAATGGCATCCAGCTTGTCGGCCGCGCGGGTCCGCCGGATGAGCTGGTGCTGTATCAGTTCGTCAAGATCGCCAAGCCGCCGCTCGCTGTCGGCCTTCTCGATCGCAAGGATATGCGAATCGAGGCCATCCAGGATCGAATGGGCCTGCTCGATCGTGTCCACCGTGAGTTCAGCCAACAGCTGTTCCTCGAGATCGGTGACGGTGGCACGCAAGCGGTCCCTTTCCTTGAGCAGCTCGTCGCGCTCAACGACTTGCGCCAAGGTGGCCACGCCGAAGGCGCCCAAAACATCTCGCTTGCGTCGTTCATGAACCGCGACTTCCAGATCGAGAGCGTCACGAACATCTTGCAGGCGCTGCAGGTCATTGAGGAGACTCAGCTTTGCCTCACGGGCGCGATCGGCGCGCTCCAGGCGCTCGGCAAGCCTGATGGCCAACTGTTCCGGGTCCTCGTCGTTCGCCGGTTCAGCCATTAGTGCCGCGGCAGCGGTAATCTCCTCGATGAAAATGCTTCTGTCTGCCTCCATCTTCGCAATACGCAGCCGCATGGCGTCCCGGTCCTGAATAGCCTTTGACAGCTCAGCCAACTGATCGAGTACGCCGCCGACGCCAGGCACGGAAATCCCTCTTTCCAGCCAGGTTCCCTTGAGTGCTTCGGTGACGTCGGCCACCCATTCCTCCTCGCGCCTTTCCGCCACCTCCAGGGCGCGTCGCCTGACTGCCAGTTCTTCCTCCCTCGCGCTTACGGTCCTCACCGCCTCCGCGCGTTCGGCGTCCACCTTGGCTTGCCTGTCGAGAAACCGTTCCGCGACGGCCACCATGACTTCCAGCCTCTCGTTCGGCTGTATCCCGACGCTTTCGAGGGCCGCGCTCACCTCAAGGCGTATGAGATTCCCGTCGTCAGTTGCCCGCTCAAGCTTCTTGCGCGCGACCAGGATCTCGTCCCAGGCCGAGAGTGCATCGGCGCGGGCGGAACTACGCTCCTCGATCAGCCCGATCAAAAGCTCAAGCGAGGGTTCCTGGCATGCGCCAAGCAAGTCTGTCGCTGCGGCGATGATTTCCGAGACTGCCGCTTCCCCACTGGAGGCGAACTGCCCTAGTTGATCAGCCGTGCGCGTGATGACAGCGGCGCTCTCAGCAAGGCTACGTTGTGTTGTTCGGATTTCAGCGAGTTCGCGCGCATGGACCAGACGTATCGCTGCAACACCGTCGTCACGAGCCAACGCCGCCTCGAAAATGTCTGCCGTCTCGGCGAGCAGCTTTTCTCGATGTCCTTTCCAAGCCTCGTCCCTCTTGCGTCGGACAGCCATTGCCGCTTCATCATCCGCCACATCGACCGAGGACCGGATGGTTTCCAATCGTGCCAGCAGCGAAGCATGCGTTTGTTCCTGCTCCGCCAGACGTTGGGAAAGGATGGCTTTGTTCCTCTGGTGCTCTGCCGAAAGTGTCTTCCAGGCCGCGATCTTGCTGGCGCTCGGAACTGACATCGCACAGAGCGTCTCGGCGTTCCCCTCCCACGGCTTCAGTCGCCGGATCGCCGCCTGCCAACGATTTTGACTTGCGTCTTCCGCCTCACAAGCCGCCTTAATCTCGCTCAGATGCCCGCTTCCTCTCGCCTTGGACAGCGCCGACGTCAGCCTTGCCCGGGCAGGCTCAGGCACAGCCCGTTCTTCACCGACCCGTTGCCTTGCCGTGTGAAGCGCATCCAGGGCTGCCGCGGATTCATCGCGGGCGACGCGGACGCTGGTGGTTATTCCTGATCGCTGTTCGAGCATATTGCGAACAGACCCGACAATGGCAGCGGGCAGGAGAAGCGAGGCCGGCTCCTGTTCCGTGGATTTCCCCAGAGCGGCAAGGCAATTCGCCACGGCGTTGTCGAGGATTTGAAGCTCCATCCTGCGGGTAGGCAGGTCCAGGCCAGCAGACACATATCGTGCCTTGCGATCGGCCAGTGCGCGAACCTGTTCGGAGATTGCGAGGATCGCCTCATCCACGGCGATCGCCGCGATCCTCGCCCTTAGTCTCTCCATTTCGTCGTCGTTTGCCAATTGGCGCGTTCGCAGGCTGGCGTCCTGATCGATCATTTCGGCGACACTCCCCGTCCAGGTCCGGGGCGGCGAAGCCAGGTCAGGCAATTCGGCAAGCCGAGCGGCCCTCCGCTGCGTATCGGCCGCGAGGGGAGCCGCGCGCAGATACTTCGCGATTGTCTCCAGTCGAGCCAACAGCACCGATCGTTCGGCTACGCTTCGATCGTATTTTTCCGCGGCCTCGACACGTTCCGCCTCCAAGGTTTCGAAAGTGGAGGCCAACGTGTCGATTTCATCCTTGCGGGATTTCAGTTCGGCAAACCGCTTTTTGAGCAGCGCAAGTTCGGTTCCGTGTGCCTGCTTGCGATAGAGGCTGTCTGCTTCCGCCTCGAGCGCGCTCAGGATGTCACTTGCGTGCCCCAGTCCGGCGCTGGCCGCAAAAAGCAGCTTGCCGAGGTCTCCGCGCGATTCCAGGATCGATTTTCCGCCTGCTTCCAGCGTCTCGTCGTCCAGTGAGAACATGGTGCTGTAGGCCTCGCGCGACAGGCCTGCCAGATGTGCCGATATCGCCACTTCACTTGCCGGCTGGCCGGCCGCATCGTGCAGCGAGTTGCTGCGTTGTTTCGTACGCGAGAAGGTCCGTTCTTCGCCGGCGAGTTCGAGCACGCCGCCGACGCGCATGGCGCTATACTCATGCAGGAAATTGTAGCGGCTGCGTTCCTCAATGCCAAACAGCAGGTCCAGATAACCGGAAAGTGCCGTCGATTTTCCAGCCTCGTTCAAGCCGAACACAATGTGCAGATCGGGTCCGGACTCCGGCTTTGGCCCGAAGTCGAGCGCCCTGTCGGTAAACTTCCCGTAGCGAATGAGGTCGAGGCGCCGTAGTCTCATTGCTGCCCGCCTGCCTTGAGGCGGGCCGTGACCAGACCGGCACCACGGGCGAGAGCCCCGTCGAGGAACACGTCCAGCGCGGCTTCGTCCTTTCCGGCAAAGTCGCGCGCGTCCGGCGGAAGATCCGCGATGGTTTTCAAAACCAGGGCTTTGGCTTCCGCTCGGAAAGCTTCCGACCTGGCAACGGTGTGCATGGATTGCGCGAGCTCCAGAACCGGATCGGCGACGCCGTCGGATGCCTCACTGTTAGGCGTTGACAGGTCCAGCTCGAGCTTCTCGATCCACGCATCACCCACCTGGTCGGCAGCCTGTTCAGCCTCCCCGAGCAGCAGATCCCTGTCGCGGATTATTTTCCAGGACAGCGGCGACGTACCGGTCAGGCCGAGGCGGACCACAGCATGGCGGGATCGAACGGCGGCCCGGGTTTGCTCCAGCGCGGACCGGATCCGTCCGACGGCCTCGGGCCATTCCAGCGTCCCGGTTAGATCAACATTCATCCGCTCGAATTGCGCGACACTGGTCAGCCTCTCTTCAATCGTGACGGTCCGGTCATCGCTTATCGTTACCAGGCTGACGGATTTCTCTCCAGCCTCATTGATGTCCCTGCCTTGTGGCATTCCCGGCATCACCACCGTGCTCGCGCCGGGATGGACTTTCCGAACATGAATGTGCCCCAGCGCCCAATAGTCGAAACCGTGGCCGTGCAAGTCGGCAACGCTGCAGGGGGCGTAGACGTCATGACCGGGGGATCCTGCCAGACTGGTGTGCATGATCCCGACATTGACCGCCCCTTCGCGGGGAGCCGTATATTTGGGCAGCAGGCACTCTGGCGCCTTTGGGTTTGCGAAGCTCAAGCCATGGACCATGACGTCCAGACCTCCGGCTGATTGCAGCACCGGTTGGGCACGGCCACCGAAGATCGTCACGGTATCGGGAAACACGAGCTGTTTCGTAATCCGCGACATGGCGTCGTGATTTCCTCGGATCATGAAGACCCTGACACCGGCCTGGTGGAGCCGGGTAATCTGCAACGCCAGAAAGCGTGCCGTTTTCATCGACGTCTGATCGCCGTCGTAAAGATCGCCGGCAATGACGAGGGCATCGACACGCTCGGCAAGGCAAAGGTCGACGATGGAGACAAACGCCTGACGACTGGCGTCTCCCACCAGTTCGGCAAGATCGGGGTTTCGCATCGCCAGCGAGCGCAGCGGCGAGTCGAGATGGATATCGGCCGTATGGATGAAGCGAAATGCCACTGGGCGATCTCCGGTCCCGAACAAGGGATGTGGTTCGACGAGAATTCTTCGGCACCCGGTCTCAGCGGGCTGAGTTCAGGCGACTCTTCATTCAGGCGTTGCTGGCCCGGCTTCGCTACCCCTCATACCCGGTTAGCAAAGCTCAACGGCATTCGGCAACTCTCTTTATGGCCCTGGAACGGCGTGATCGGGCCTTGATGAGTTTCGCCGGGAAATGCTGCGGTCAGCTCACTCCAAAAATTATCTGTACTCTAAACTATCGGACTGAGAGCTTCTTGTTCTGATAAGACATCCAAAAACACGACAAGAGCCTTCTTCAAAGGACAAAAAGCCGCTATTCTCTCAAGGGGGGTGCTGCATCAATGGAATCACACGATAGTTCTCAGTACGCAACAATTGACAGTGCCGCATCCGATATTTCTGCTGCGCCCTGCATCGTTGCCGATGTCGCTCCCAGCTTTACGTATGGGTCCTATCAGAATGCGATACCGGTCATCCGCTCGATACGAATTGAGAACAACTCGACCTTTCATTTTGAAAACTGCCGCGTTGAGTTGACATCGTCACCGTCGTTCCTGCGGCCGAAGACATGGACGGTCGATCGGCTCATCCCTGGTGACAGCCTTCAGTTAAGCGACCGCAAGGTTGAGCTCGATGCCGGTTATCTCGCCGGCTTGAACGAGGCCGAACGCGGTGAGATCACGCTTCGCCTCAGCTCGGGGGGAAAGATTCTCGATGAAAGACGTCTGACAGTCAGACTGCTCGCTCGCGACGAGTGGGGTGGCGTCGCGGACATGGCTCAACTGCTGCCGGCATTCGCCATGCCGAATGATCCGGGCGTGGCGCAGATTCTGCGGGCCGCAGCGGAACGTCTTGCCGCACATGGTCACCCGAGTAGCTTGGACGGATATCAGTCCCAAAGTCCCCAGCGGACATACATGCTGACGGCGGCCATCTATTCGGCGATCGCCGGCATGGGATTGCACTATGCGGAGCCGCCGGCCAGCTTTGAGAGTCGCGGCCAGAAGATCAGGCGTCCGACGACGATCGCGCAGGAGTGCCTCGCGACTTGCCTCGACACCACCCTCCTGTTTGCCGCTGCCCTGGAGGCCGCCGGCTTGCACCCGGTCGTCTTGATGTTCGATGGGCATGCAGCGGTCGGCGTCTGGCTGGCCAAGAGAACCTTCGGCAATGCCATCGAGACGGATCAGATGGAGGTCCGCAAGGCATTGGCGTCCCGCGAATTCATCGCTTTCGAGACAACTGGCGTCACCCATCGACCTGCGCTCACGCTCGACGGCGCGCAAAGTGCGTTGAGCAACCGTCTGGCGGAGGACCAGGCACACGTCTTCGTGGCGGCTATAGACATACGCCGCTCTCGCAGCGGCGGCATAACGCCGCTCGCTTCACACGAGCCGATCCGTCGCAATGTCGTCGAGGATGAGGCCGAGGTCGCCGCCGTTCTACCACTTCCCCCTGCCCCGGCCATTGGCGAACTGCCAGCCGAGACTATCGAGGTAAAGCCGACCAGTGCCGCTGGCCGTATCGAGCGCTGGCAGAAAAAGCTGCTCGACCTGACGCTGCGAAACCGGCTCCTCAATCTCCCGGATTCGAAGAAGACGATCCCGTTTCTGTGCACCGATGTGGCCTATCTGGAGGATCGGCTGGCAAACGGTGTCGCTATCCGTCTCATATCCCTGCCCGAACAGAATCCGTTGGGTGAGCGCGACGAGGTGCTTTACCGCGACGTTCACGGACGCGACCTTCAGCGCGGTTTCGCGGCGGAGGCTCTGCTCAGGGACGAGCTGCCCTCGACGCTGGACGCCCGTCAGTTGGACGCCAGGCTGATCGACCTGCATCGACAGGTCCGTAACGATTTCGCCGAGGGAGGGGCAAATACCTTATTCCTCGCCGTGGGCTTCCTGCGCTGGAAAAAGAAGCCGGACGATGAACGCAGCTATCGGGCACCACTGCTTCTTGTGCCGGCACGGCTTGAGCGCCGCAGTGCGACTTCGCGCTTCACGATCCGCTTCCATGAGGACGAGCCCCGTTTCAACGCAACGCTTCTTCAATTTCTGGAGCGGGACTTTGATCTGCGCCTTCCGCAGTTTGGCGGCGATCTGCCGCTGGACGACAATGGCATTGATGTGCCGCGGGTCCTCACCATGATGCGCCAGGCGGTGCGTGACGTTCCCGGGATGGAGGTGGTCGACGAAACCGCGCTATCAACCTTTTCCTTCGCAAAATTCCTCATGTGGAAGGATCTGGTCGAGCGTACCGAGGCGCTGCGCCAAAACAGGGTCGTGCGCCACCTCATCGACACACCGGAGCAGGCCTTTCAGGCAGCAGATGGACAGTCGCCGTTTCGAGAAGAAAGTGACTTGGATCGCGCCTATGCGCCCTCAAGCATCATAAGCCTTCTGCCGTTGGATTCATCGCAGACGGCCGCAAGTCTCGCGGCTGCCGAGGGCCATGACTTCGTCATCGTGGGCCCCCCGGGAACGGGCAAGAGCCAGACCATCGCAAACATGATCGCCAACTGCCTGGGTGTGGGCAAGACCGTCCTTTTCGTGGCCGAGAAGACGGCCGCTCTCGACGTCGTCTATCGCCGGCTGCGGGAACATGGCCTGGGAAATCACTGTATCGAGCTGCATTCGAACAAGGCCGACCGCAGGCATTTTCTCGCGCAGTTGAAATCGTCCTGGGAGCATGGTGGGCGGGCGGACGCGTCCGAATGGGTCGCCATCAATGAGAGGCTGCGGGTGAGGCGCGACGAATTGAATGCCTATGTCGAGGCGCTTCACCAACGCTACGCAAATGGCTGGACACCCTATCTGGCATTGGGGATCGCCCTTAGATCGGCAGATGAGCCTGCGCCTGTGCTCACATGGCAGGCGCGCGATACGCACGACGCGCAAACACTCTTTGATCTGGAAGAGCTTGCCGCAGAAGTCGGCCTTGTCTTTGCTTCGGTCGACCGCGAGCCGGCACTCGACCTGATCGATGTTGGCGAGTGGAGCATCGGTTGGCAAGAAAACCTGCTTTCCGCGGCGAAATCGCTTCAGACTGCAATCGAACTTTTGATGAGCTCGATCAGGGACTACCTCGCCAGTCTGGGCCTCGGCGCCAAAGAGCCGGTGTCGCACGCAGTACTCAATTGCCTTGCAAGCCTGGCGGAGGTCCTGAGCCAAAGCCGAGGTCGCGACATCTCAATTGCCTTCGACCGGGACTTCGCTCAGTGCAGGACCGCCCTCGTGGATCTGGGACGTTCGATCGAAACCTATCGCGACGCTGAGCGCGGCCTTGCCGCTACCTATGGCGTTGATCGGGTTCGCGAGCTGGATCCCGACGGTCTGGACCGCCAATGGCGCGAAGCGAAGGCATCGTTCTGGCCGAACTCCATGCTTGGCAGGCGCAAGGTCCAGAAGCTTCTGCAGGGTTATGCCGACCTTGGCACCGCAGACCCCGGCCGCGACCTGTCGCCGCTGCAGCGCATGAAGCAGGCTCTCTTCGCCATCGACCAAAACCTGTTGGCTGGGAAGCCGCTACGGCTCGAGGGCCTGGCCACGGATGTCAAGGCAGTGACGGACATCCTGGAACTCGCCCAACGCCTTCGCGGTGCCCTGCGTATTCCCGGGTGCTCACAAGAGGAAATACGATCCGTGTTGCGTTCTGTTGCGCCGAGCCTTCGCGGCACGCTGGAAAATGACAGGGTACGCCAGGCAGGAGACCGGCTTCTCGCTGCCACGAAAAGTCTCGAGGTCGCGCGTCGGGTGTTCGGTGAGATTGCCGGGCGCGACACTCCCGACAGCGGTGACGGCGCCAGTCTTGCTGCACTCAAGACGAAGCTCGGTGCTCTGATAGGCGCGCGAAATCTGTTGCGCGACTGGTCGGCATGGTGTGGGGCCCGGAGCAGGGCAATCCGCCACAACCTTGCCCCTCTGGTCGAGCAGATCGAGACGGGAGCAATCCGCCCCGAGCATGCGCGTTCGGCGTTTCGGGTAGGCTATGCGCGATGGTGGCTCCCGAAGGTCCTTGATGAAGACCTTGTCTTGCGAAACTTCCGCAGGTTTCAACACGAGAACGCCATCAAGGAGTTCCGTGAGATCGACGATCTGGTGCGGTCGCACGCCACGCAGCGTGTCATCAGTTCGATCGCGCATGGCCTGCCGGCAGTCCAGGGTGTCTCTCGCAACTCGGAACTGGGCCTGCTGCGCCACCAGATGGAGCTTCAGCGGCCGAGCCAGTCGATCCGAGACATGATCGGCAAGATGCCGGAGTGCTTTTCCAAGCTTGCGCCCTGCATGTTGATGTCGCCGCTCTCCATTGCCCAGTATCTTCCTTCGAACCAGGCTCTGTTTGACGTGGTGATCTTCGACGAGGCTTCGCAGATTACCACTTGGGACGCGGTCGGCGCCATTGCCAGGGCGCGTCAGACAATCATCGTGGGCGATCCCAAGCAGCTGCCACCGACCAATTTCTTCGGACGCAACGAGGATGAGCAGGAGGTCGCCGACCACGAGAAGGACCTGGAAAGCATCCTGGACGAGGCAAGGGCGTCCGGCATTCCGGTGCGCGACCTGAGGTGGCATTACCGCAGCCGAAGCGAATCCCTGATCGCTTTCTCGAACCATCACTACTATCAGAACCGGCTGGTGACATTTCCGTCGCCAGCGGTCGAGGATCGCGCGGTGCGCCTGCGAAAGGTGCCGAATGGCATCTATGACCGTGGCAAGAGCCGTACGAACCGGATCGAGGCGGAAGCTGTGACGGCTGAAGCGGTCGCGCGGCTGAAGAGCTGGCTAAAACTCCCCGAAATCGGCCGGCCGACGCTTGGCGTGATTACCTTCAATGCCCAGCAACAGTCCTTGATCCTGGATCTGCTTGACGCAGCGCGTCGTGATCACCCGGAGCTCGAATGGTTCTTCGCCGAAGATCGCGTCGAGCCAACGATCGTCAAGAATCTCGAGAACGTGCAAGGCGACGAGAGGGATATCATCCTGTTCTCGATCACATTCTGGAAAGATGCCTCCGGAAAGCCCCCACCAATGGATTTCGGGGCACTGAACCGCGATGGGGGTGAGCGTCGCCTCAACGTCGCCGTGACGCGCGCGCGTCAGGAACTCATCGTCTTCTCCGGTTTCACGGCAGACCAGATCGACCCGGCCAGAAGCAAGGCGCTCGGCGTTCAGCATCTCAAGACGTACCTTGATTATGCCGAGAGAGGCGCTATCGCGCTGCCGGCCCAGGACATTGGCTCTGTCGGAGGTTTCGATTCTCCCTTCGAGGAAGCCGTGGCCACGCAGTTGGAACGAAGAGGATGGGTTGTCGTCCCGCAAGTCGGGATTTCCGGCTTCCGCATCGATCTCGCGATCCAGAACCCGGATTTGGCTGGCGCCTACCTTGCTGGGGTGGAATGCGATGGTGCGACCTATCACCGGTCGTCAACGGCAAGAGATCGCGACAAGATTCGCGAACAAGTGCTGAAGGGGCTGGGCTGGAACATCCTGCGCGTCTGGTCAACGGATTGGTGGTTCGACGCCAACGGATGCGCCGAACGGTTGCACACCAGCCTGGAAACCCTGCTGGAGGAGGGCCGGGCGAAACGCGCGACCGAAGAACCGAAGACTGAGTCTCACTGGGACATGGGGCGCCAGGTCAACCCGATCGACGAGAGTGCCGAGTACCGCTCGACCCCGATCGAGGAGCCTCCACCGCCGCCGACGGTTGCCGAAACCGAACTCGTATCGGTGAACATTCCCGCGGCTTCCAGCCACTCTGAGGGAACCCCACCATCAACGACGACCGGCCAGCATGCCATCGGCGCCGCGGAAGGGCGTTACGCAGTGGCCGATCTCACCGGTTTCCGCGCAGACCCCGAACAGTTCTTCGAATTTGGCTACCGAGCCACGCTGCATGGCATGATAGAAACCGTCATCGAAACTGAAAGTCCATTGCGAACAGATGTCCTCGCCCAACGGATTGCTCGGGTCCATGGTTGGCTCCGCACCGGTGGACGCATCCGCGAGAGGATCGACCTTCATTTGCGGGATCTGGGCAGGACACAAGAGTCGAGCGGCGAGTTCATCTGGAAAAAGGGCAAGGTCTTGGACCTCCTGCCATATCGTCAACCGGTCGATGAGGAAGCGCGACGTTCGATTGCCGATATACCGCTGGCTGAACTTGCCTCGATGGTGATTGGCAACCCCGATCTTCTGGACATGCACGATCCCGCACGCGATCTAGCTCGTCTGCTTGGGGTAGAACGTCTTGCGGCGATCTCACGTGCACGCTTGGACGAGGCAATCGCCAGGGCCAAGCAGCATATCGTTCAGAGCGAATAGGAATGAGCAAACGATGTTATCGGGGGAAGTATGATGGCGGGGGCGCCGATTGATGACGTTATGGAATGGTCGCAGACGCTCTCATCTTGGAAGCAGGATGCCCTTCGCCGACTGGCGATCAGCAATGAGCTTATAGATGCTGACATTGACGCTCTGCTGGCTATGGTCAAGTCCGCGGCCGGCTTCAAACTCGCGGCTGGGCCGCAACCTGCCATACCGTTCACGAAAGCTCATTTTGGAAACGGGGAGCATCAGCCGATCGTCTTGACGCGCATCGCCAATGTCGAGAACGTGAATCGGCTGGTGCCCAAGGCATCTCTCGCCTTCTGCCCCAAGGCTCTGACGATCGTCTATGGCCGAAACGGAAGCGGCAAGAGCGGTTTCGTAAGGATCCTGCGCACAGCTTGTCGTACGCGCGTTGAGAATCCGGTCAAGCTCAAGGTTCTTGCTGACGTCTATGGCGGCACGCCCGGTCCGCAGACGGCCGAAATCGTGGTCAATGCCGGCGATGGTGAGGTGGTAATTCCTTGGTCGCCCGGTAAGGCGGCATCGCCGCAGCTCATGCAGGTTGCGGTCTTCGATACGGCATCCGCACAACTTTACGTCGATGGCGGAAATCAAATCCGCTTTCTACCCTTCGGACTGGCCCTTCCGCATCGGCTGAACGCCATCTGCATCACCCTGAAGGAGAAACTGGAGGCAGAACGGGCGGTAGCAGTCGGCAACAAGGTAGGCCTGACCTCGATCGTTTTCGCCGCTCAGCGCAATTGTAAGGCTCAGCTCTTTGACAAGCAGCTGAACAAGTTGACAACCGACGCCCAGATTGAGTCAGCAACGTCGTTCAGCAATGCCGATGAGCAGCGTATCGAAGAACTCACCGCTGCCCTTTCCGCAGGTGCTGCCGCCGCCGCTGACGTCAATGCGCTTTCGAAATGGACAGACGCCCTCCTGCTCGAATCCGAGGCCGTTGGATCGGCATTCACGGATGACGCGTTGGAAAAACTTCGAAAACTCCGCTCAACAGCAGCTGCGGCACGCCAGGCGGCCACGGTGGCCGCCGGCGCGTTGTTCACCGACGAGCCCCTGTTAGGTGTCGGTGGTGATGCCTGGCGGTCGCTTTGGGCTGCGGCGCGCGACTACTCGGTGACGGAAGCCTACAAAGAGAAGACGTTCCCGGTTCTGATGGCAGATGGTGGGGCCGCGGCATGCGTGTTGTGCCAGCAGTCGCTTTTGCCGGAAGGTGCTGCTCGCATGCAGCGATTTCAGAAGTACATGGACGACATCCTTGATGCCGCGGCCAGGAAGGCGGAGCAAGCGGTCGAAGATGCACTGAGAGGTGTTCACGAGCTGATATGTCTTCGCGCCTCTGACTTTGCCGACCGCATCGAACAGGTCCGAAAGCGCGATGAGGCGCTGGCTGATGCGCTCGCGAACCTCCGGACATCAGCGGTTATACGGCGGGAAGAAGCGCTCGCGAAACAGGGGGGCGAAGAAAACGGGATGGTTCCTCCCCTCGTCGTGCCGATCGACGATCTGAAGGTTTTCGCGCTCAGACTGAAAGCCGAAAAGGATGGGCTGGCGCAGGCTGGCAATAGCGAAGAGCGGGCCAAGCTCGTGGCCGAGAAAGCAGAGCTCGAGGATCGGAAACTCTTGGCGGCCAATAAGTTGCTGCTCACCACCCGGCGGAACTTGCTCGTCGTTGATGATGGCTACACGAAGGCTCTCGCCAACGTTCAGACCCGGGGGATTACGCAGCGCGCGAATGAGCTTGTGGACGCTCATCTGACCACTGCGGTTGTCACACGCTTTGATGCCGAACGCGCACGCTTCGATATCATGCATCTCAACGTCGGTTTGGCACGCAAGAGCGGTCAGACCAAGGCGGAATTCGAGGTTGATCCCAGGACCAAGCTGACCAAGGTGACGTCGGAAATCCTGAGCGAGGGTGAGCAGCGTGCATTGGCTCTTGCTGGGTTCCTCACCGAAGTCGCCTTGACCGACGGTTCAGGACCGATTGTGATAGACGATCCCGTGTCGTCCCTCGATCGCGACAGAAGCGCCAAGGTGGCCGAGCGGATCGCGGAGGAGGCATCTCGGCGACAGGTAGTCGTGTTTACACACGATATTGTCTTCTTTAACGAGCTGTCCCGCGCCGCTGACGAAGTGGGCATCGAGCCTGTGACGGTGGCACTGTTCAGCGACAAGTCTGCCGCTGGCAAAGTGGACACGGCAGGGATGCCGTGGAAGGGGCAAAACGTCGCCAAGCGCATCAGCCGATTGAAAAATGACGCCGCACCACTGCCCAAGCTGCATGCTGCGAGCCCGGCGGAATATGAATATCAGGTGAAGAACCTCTATGGCCGACTGCGCGACACTTATGAGCGCGTGGTGGAGGAAGTGATCTTCCGGGATATCGTGCGACGTGGAACTGATGTCATCCAGACCCAGTTGTTGCGCTACGTTCGCTTTCCTGACGCATTGGCAATCCGATTCCACGAGGGCATGACCCGCGCAAACACTCACAGCCATGACAATCCAGCGGCCGACACGGTAGCCGTTCCGCTTCCCAACGAATTCACCGAGCATATTTCTGAGCTCGAAGCCCTGATTGTTGATCTCAAGGCTGAGAGCGAGGCTGCAGAAGCAGATCGTCCGCAGATGAAACCTAAGAAGTAACGGCCTGCGCTGACGGGGTTCGAACTTGGACTCCGTCACTTCTCAGCGACAATCAACCCCATCGCGTTGCGCTCATGGTGCTTGGGGGAGACTTCTGCCCGCGCGCTGAATTTTCCGCGCTGGGCGCGGATTTTTCGACACGACTTATCCACGCCGAACAGATCATTACATAGGTCACGATCAAGGCTAACCTACTCTCTGCCGGGCGTGTTGTGTTTTCGACGGACGAAGCAGAGCAAGCGTTGGGTGTTACGCACGGCGGTGTCCTCAATCCCCCGAGCGCCTGCAGCGCCGCAAACATCTGCTCAGCCCCAGACAGGATTATACGCGATCTCGCGCAGGCTCCGCTCAGGCAGGTCCCTTCCCTCCACTCCCTCGTCTCCTTCGACGCCTCCACGGGTGCGATGAACCAGTCCGACTCCCGACCTCAGCTCGGACGCAGCTCTGGCATTCCGGCTATCGACCTGGCGGAGCGGCATCGTCTCGCGTACCGACGATGCCTTCGTGACCAAGGAACACAACGGTGGCCTCCGCGAACATCCACCTTTCGAGGCTCATTCCCGCACCCGGCATGGCTCCTGTCTACACTTCAGACTGCGTGTTGCCGCGACGCCCTCACCGGCTTTGGCCGGCTGGGACTTGCCCCCAGAAGCAATATCAGCTCTTTGCCTGACGTACTCCCAGGTTGCGGGGTAGCTTGGCGGCATTGGTCGCCGTGCCTTCCGGGATAGGCCGGGCTGATCGGCGCGCCGGCACTCCGGCCGGTGGAGAAGCTGGGTGAAAGGCTGTTTGGTGCGAGAAGGGCGAAGCCCTCGATTCCCCCTATCGTCGGCATACTAGATTTGCGGCTTAATAACCTGCCCTATCCGTCTTATCCCCTCACGAAGGGAGGTGGGGACACTTGCGTATGTCAGCCGTAGGAACGAACCTTCAGGGTCGGCAGGAAACCATGCCCGACCGGCGCTGACGACGACGCCCTGCCGAGCCATTTCCGTCGCGAGCTCAATATCCGAGATGTGATCAGGCAGCCGCAGCCATAAATGCATGCCTCCAGTGGGTATCTGGAACGCAACGCAATTTCCCAGTTCCACGTGCAAAGCGCCGACAAGCGCGTCACGCCGCTCGATCAGAGCAGCGCGAACTGCACTAAGATGACGTTTCCAGCCTGGCGCGGAGACAACGGCCAAAGCTGCTGCCTGCAACGGACCAGAAACGAAAAAGTCGTCGCTGCCGCGAGCGGATCTCAACCGCGCCAGCGCCGCCCCGCGCGCCATGACGGCCGCGACCCTCAACCCAGGCGCAGCCGATTTGGCGAGAGAGCGGACATAGACAACATGACCATTCCGGTCGCCCGCCGCCAGCGGCGCTGGCGCGATACCTGTGAGGTGGAGATCGCGCGCCCAGTCATCCTCTACGATAAAGGCCCTCGCCTTTGCCGCAATGTCGAGGACAACGGCGCGCCGCTCAGTGGACATGACGATACCGGACGGATTGGAGAAGGTCGGCTGACTATAGAAAACACGCGCTCCCGTTTGCCGGAAGGCGTCCGCCAGCAATTCCGGCCGAACCCCGTGTTCGTCCATTGCCACGGGGACCAGTAAAAGGCCCGCCGCACGGGCAGCCGAAATGGCACCCGTGTAGGTCGGCGTCTCGACAAGAATCGGACGTCCGGGAGGCACCAGCGCCCGAAAAATGGAGGCAATGGCGGCCTGCCCACCGCCATATATGATGACATCGTGGGGGGAGAACACTGCGCCATTTCCGATCTCGCGCGCGAACCACGTTCGCAAAGGTTCCAAGCCCTCGATCGGCAAGCGGTCCCAAAGCTCGGACCGTCCGGCAGCTTGGCGGAGCGCAGTCGCCAGGAGCCCTGACGCCTGAAGGTCGGGCGGCAGATAGCCCATGCTGAGGATGAGGCTGTCAGCCGGGGGCACTCTCAACAACTTGCCCAGGAAGCCGCTATCTCCGCGTGCGGCCCCAAGCGGTGCCGACTGCCACGAAAAATCGGACCCTTCGGATGCACTTTCCGGCGCTTCGCGAACAAAGGTTCCCTGGCCCGGGCGGGGCTCGATGAGGCCTTCACCGACGAGTTGGGCGAAGGCCCGCTCGACCGTCGCCGGGCTGACATGGTGCTCCTTGATCAGCGTCCGCACGGAAGGCAGGCGCGTACCCGGGCGAGCCAAGGCCACCGCATCACGTAGGGATTGAATAACGGAAAGGAGTCTGTTATCTATTTTCATGAGACGTATGGATAACATTACTCGTGAAAAGACGGAAACGCTTTCGACATTAAAGCCCGTCACAGCCGACACGACCCAAAGCCTGCTCGACAGATTGCCGGCCAGCGTCTTTGCCCCCTATCTCGTCACCGCCGTCGCACTTGCCATGGCCTACGGCTCAAGCTTTCTGCTGGCTGATAGCCTGCGCTCGGCTGGGTTTCAAGCATCGACGGCTGGGGCCGTAGTCAGCACAGGCACCGTAGCAACCCTCATAGGTTCCCTGTTCGCAGGACGGTTGGCCGAACGTACGGGCATATTGCCGTTGGTCGCGGTCTCCGCCCTGGTCATGGCGGCCGCCATGGGATGCTTCGCTCTGATCGGAACAGGCGGCCTGCTGCTCGCCTATGCTGGCGGCCTCTTGCTCGGCCTCGGCTGGGCGATCTTCTACATGCTGGCACCGATCCAACTCATCCACTGTCTCAAGCCTTCCGCACGCCTGGAAGCACTGACCCTCTTGTCGGGATCGCAGATGGTCGGCGTCGGCGGATCAGCGCCGCTTGGCCACTTGATCGCCGACCATCTTGGCGGCCCCAGCACTGCTTATGCATTTTATGCCGTCTTCTGCGCGATGGCTGCAGCCTTCGCCATTCTCATACAGAGGCGCTTGAGGGATCAGCCGCAACTGCCGATGGTAGCCGTGGCGTTATCCGTTCGGGCGACCCTGTCCATTCTGCGCGCGAAAACGGTCTTGCCAGTCATTATGATGAGCCTCGCCGCCTGCACATTCGCCGGCCTATCCACGTTTCAGAGCCTTTATGCCGGATCGCGCGGACTAACCCCGGATATCTTCTTCCTGACGTTCACCGTAACGACGGTGGCTTTGCGTTTTTCGGTCGCGTCGATGATTGGGAAACTCCCGCTCGAGCGTCTCGCGCTTGCCTTGTTTGTCACGACGCTTATCGGGATTGGGTTTCTGGTGGTGAACGCGGGAAGCCCGGTCTTGTATGTCCTTGCGACCGTTTTCTTTGCGACAGGCTATGGTCTCACCTATTCGACATTAAATGCGATGGTCGTGAACCTGGCGGGCGAGCGGGGCCTATCGATTCCGGTGGCCTCCCAGGTGTTCACGCTCGGACACTTCGTCGGCGCGTTCGGCTTCCCGTTCTTCGCGGGGAGTTTGATCGCTGCCTATAGCTTCGACGCCGCACTGATGGTGATGGCGGGGCTGGTGGTTACCAACATCGCAATTGCTAGCCGGATACCGTGGAGGCCAAGGATGGAAACCGAGACCATTTCGCGATTCCCCTGAGCTTTCCAGCCATCCCGGCAGTGCACAAACGCACGATACTAAAGAGCGATGAAGAAACTCGATCGTTGAAAGGCGTAATGCATGGAAATGCTCGATCTCATCGGTATCGGCGTCGGTCCGTTCAATCTCAGTCTGGCCGCACTGGCGCAGCCCACGCCACTACGCACTATGTTCTTCGAGAAGGAAGCTGGCTTCACGTGGCACCCCGGGTTGTTGCTTCCCAATAGCCGTCTGCAGGTATCTCCTCTGAAAGACTGCGTAACGCTTGCAGATCCCACCAGCCCATATTCGTTTCTCAATTATCTTTCGGTGCACGGACGGCTTTACAGCTTTATTAACCGGCGGCAAACGACTACGTCGCGCAGCGAGTTCACGCAGTATTATCAGTGGGTGGCACGGCAGTTACCCAATCTCAGGTTTGGCGAAGAGGTCACTGACATCGCCAACATCGAGAAAGGTTACCGCGTGACGACGACCAAGGACCGTTATCTTGCACGCGCAGTTGCGATTGGCGTCGGGATAGTTCCAAAAATCCCAGAATGCGCCAGGCCCTGGCTCGGCAAGGATGTCTACCATGTGGCGAACTATCTGCACCGGTTACCTATCGGTATCGGTGAACGCGTCATGGTCGTCGGTGGCGGTCAGAGCGGGGCGGAGATCATCGAACATCTGCTCGGCAATCCAGCCATCGGCAAGATCACGTGGGTAACGTCGCGTGCGAATCTGTTCACGATGGATGATAGCGCCTTCGTAAACGAATCGTACATGCCGTCCTACAGCCTGCGCTTTCATGCGTTGCCGTTGAAAGAGCGCCGCAGCATCGTCGAAAACGAGAAGCTAACCAGCGATGGCATCTCGTCGGAGCTGAGCAACTGCATCTACAAGATGGTCTATGAACGCAGCGCAAGCGGCAATATCGACGATATCATCCAACTTCTGCCCGCTGTCGTTATGGAAGACCTCTTTCCCGAAGACCTCTCTCCCAATGTGCAATGCTGGCATGCGCTGCTCGCTTCACACAACACAGGCCAGCGGCGCGCCGTGGCGGTTGATCGCATCATCCTCGCCACCGGATTCCAGCCGCGCACTTTGCCTTTTATCGACACGCTGCTGGCCTCTGCCTGCATGGAAGATGGCCTGCCGGTCGTGAGAGACGACTACGCCGTTAAATTTAAGGATAATATCTCTGGCAGCGTCTACTTGCAGAACAGGACTCTCGTCCAGAACGGTTTGCAGAGTGTAAATTTATCGCTGGTTGCTTTTCGAAACAGTCGCATCATTAACAGTATCCTTGGTCAAGAATACTACACATACGTACCGGATCGACATTTCCTTAAGAGCCTGGGCGATCTTTCTGACGAGGAAGCGCAACAGAATCGCACAATTCCACCGCAACGGAATTCATCTGCGCCCGACAGCGTCGCTCCCCGTGCCAGCGTTGCCATTTCAGAGGACCCATAACCTGACCGGCGCTGGAATTAGATTATTCAAGAATATGGTTCTTTCAAATAGGAGGTTCTTCGTATGATAAGTGAAGCAAAAAAAACAAAGTGGCAGGACGATGGATATGTCACGATCGAGAGATTCTTTGATCCTATTGCTATGGAGCGTATCGCTAGTCTTGTGGAAGAAGTCTCCCATTGGGATGTCAGCGACGACAAATGGCTTATGTGGTTTGAGAAGACGACAGACAATAGAAAGATTGTTTCTAAGGTCGAAAACTTTCTCGATTTCAACGATCAGCTACGCGATTTGCTCCTTGCAGATCAGCGTATCAAGTCGGTCGTCGAGACGCTGTTGGAGGAAGATGCACGCAGGCTCAAAGAGTTGCTGATTTTCAAGTATCCCGACAGCGGTGGCTATCGCCCCCATCAGGACATTTACCACATCCCGCACAAGCTGCCTGATCGGATGGTTCATGCAATAGCTGCGATCGGTATCGACGATTCTGGCCCGGACAATGGCGGCCTTTTCTTCAGCCCTGGCAACCACAAGAAAGGGGTATTCCCCATGGATGCCGGTGGTGTGATCGACCCTGAAGTGGCCGAAACGTTCTCATGGGAACCAGTGTCGTGGAAGGCTGGTGACGTCTTCATCTTCGACGACTACGCGCCGCACTACTCGCTACCGAACAAGAGTGACCGTTCCCGGCGAGTAATCTACCTGGTATTCCAGCGAGCATCAACAGGTGGACCGACGCGCGCCGAATATAACGCACTTAAGCGCGCCTATAATCCGCCCGAGAACAAAGTGTCGGACCTCGATAACCTTAAGCTTCCAAACGGCATTTTTTATCGTGAGTGAACTCGCAGAGCGGAGGCGAGACATTGTACATGAAAAAAATTGATCGCTCAGTAATGCGCCCGGAATATGGCGTTCTGGTGTGCCGCTTACTGGAGCATCTTCCGAAGCCCGTTGCGACGGGCTTCGGGACGTCGATTGTGGAGGTAGTGCCGGGCGGGGCGGTAGACCTTCATTCGCACCACGAGCATGAACTGTGGGTACTGATTTCGGGCAGCGGCCTCTTCGAAGCGGATGGACAAACCACGCCAGTCACGGGGACCATGCTGTTCTACATAGCGCCGCATCAGATGCATGCCATCAGAAATACCGACCCCGAAATCAGCCTGAACTTCCTTTCGATGTGGTGGGATTGAAGTGAGCGAGAATCGACAAACCTATTTCGTATGCCCCGCCCCGCCGTGCCCAAACGGTAAATTACATCTTGGCCATATTGGCGGCGTGTACCTTCTTGCCGACATTTTCGTGCGTTACCAGCGCATGATCGGCCATGTGGCCTATCATGTAACCGGCGCGGACGAGCATGGCACCTACACGCTGGTGAAGGCTCGCAAGCTTGGCAGGTCGGTCGATGATGTCGCACAAATGCACATCGACGAAATCCTGCAATGTCTGAGGGCAGTGCATATTGCTCCGGACGTATTTGTCCGGACTTCAAGTGAAGAGCACAAACGACGTAGCCTTGCGATCTACAAGCAGCTCGATGCGGCAGGCTATATCGAGCTGCGGGACGCCGAGCAACTCTATTGCGAGTCGTGTGATGAGTTTGCAGCGGACTCGCTTGCCGTCGGCAAGTGCCCGGCCTGCAACGCCGCGGCCGACAGCAACCTTTGTGAAAACTGCGGCCTTGCAATCCAGCACAGTCTGCTCCGCGATGCGGTGCACACACCGTGCGGCCATGCCCTGACGCTACGTCCGATCCGCCAGGCGCATTTCAACTTCGAGCGGCTTGCCCCGACGCTGGATCGCGCTATCGAAGGCAGTGGATGGCCAGACACCATCAAACACAAGGAAATCGAGTGGCTTCGGACCGAATTGCGGGCCTTGCCTATGTCGCGCCATTTCGACTGCGGAGTGACCCTGGTCGCCCCGGCAGAAGTGGCAGGCCAGACCTTACTGACTTGGTTTGAAGGATTATGGTGCTTCGATACGGGCATAGAACGCATCTGCAAGCAGAATGGCGCCGACTATGATGACACCATGCGCAGCCCTGACACGAAACTCCTGTTCTTCATGGGGCAGGACAACCGCTTTTATTACACAATCGGTGTTACCGCCAGCTTGCTCGCAAGAGGATATGCAATTCCACACAATCATGCGATTCAAGATTATTATAAGCTCGAAGGAGCAAAGTTTTCCACAGGTCGTGACCACGCCATGTGGGCCGACGAGGTGGCGAGAGATATCGATCCGAGCGTGCTGCGCTACTATTTAGCGCGCATTGCCAAAGCATTTGGCAGCGACGACAACGATTTTCAAATCGAAGGGCTGGTGCGGGCGGCAGCTCGGATCCATCTCTTCGAGACCGCTTTGCGCAAACATGCTGGATCCAACGCAAAGCTGACGGTGGACACCCTGAAGCCTGAGCGAGTGCTTGATATTGAACACTATTGCCAAGCCATGCATGAGGCGCGCGTGTGGGCTGCACTCGATGCTATAGATGCTTTCTTTGAAGGCGGGGGCCTTGCAAGGAGCGAGGCCGGGGCTAGCGCCACGGAAATTTCGGTCTTCCTGAGCATGCTACACCCCGTGGTGCCGGTGCTCGCGGCGCGTTACGGCGCGTTCTTTTTTGGCGCCGGATGGCGACCTGGGCTCGATAACTGTGCAGTCTGGCCAAGTGCAGACACGTTGTCAGTGATGGATGCCCCCCTGTTCGGCGAACCCATTCCTGACGCGTTCATTGCTGCTTATGAACAGCGCTTCAGAGCGGCTCCTGCCACCACCTAGCCTCTTCCCTGGAGCAAAGATGTCGATACGCAGCCGGATTTCCACTGCATATAGCGCTTTCGATTATTCATCGACCAAGCAATCGATCAATTTTGCGTACGGGCTTCCCGATCCGAAAATGTTCGAGAAACTGCGGTGGCCAGAGGCAATCTCGACACACACCGGTGTCAGCTTCTCCGATCTGCTGCAATACACCGATGGCAGCGGCCTCCCGCAATTGCGGGAGAAATTGGCCCACCAGCATGCAGTCGCGCGCGACAACGTCCTTATCACCAATGGCGCATCGCAGGCACTACAGCTGATCGCGGATGCAGTGCTCGACCCTGGCGATGTAGTGCTGACCGAAGACCCGTCGTATCTTGGCGCACTACGGATATTTTCGATTGCTGGTGCCACGATGGTTCAATTAGGTATGGATAAGGATGGTGTTGATCTCGGTCAACTGGAAGAGGCTTTGCGCACGACTGGGCGGGTCAGGCTGTTCTACACCGCGCCAGTTTTCCACAATCCGACCGGACGCCGTTTTTCAGTGCACCGTATGGGCCAAGTAGCAACCCTGCTGGCAAGGTATGGCGTGCTCATGGTGCAGGATCTCGTCTATGCAGATCTACCATATGACGACCCACAACCTGCAATCATTGCATCGGGAGAGCATGTGATCAATGTATACAGTATCTCAAAGATCGCCGGACCCGGGCTGCGGGTGGGCTGGGTTGTGGCGGAAGCGCAGATGATAGCGCAGTTGACGCGCCTTAAATGTGACGGCGGCGTCAGCCCCGTAGCGAGCAATGTCGCTCTTGCGTTGTTGGGGACACCGGAATTAAAGGTACATATTGCCGGACTTCGGCAACATTACCGTCACAAGCGAGACAGCATGCACGCCCTCCTGCAGAACTGTACGTTTTGCGAACCATCATACGAGGTGCCTCTGGGGGGATTTTCGTTCTGGGTACGGCTAGCTGGCGCTGTAGCCCCTGCAGCTTTGTTGGAGTCCGTCAGGCAGAAGTATGACGTGCATTTGGTAGAAGGATACCGTCATGGTCCTACTTCCCGGCAGCACGTCAGACTCTGCTTCAGCTATATGCCGATGGAAAAAGTGCAGTCTGGCCTGCGCGACATTGAGGCAGCCTATAAAGGCCTCTTGTAGGCCCGTGTAGCCAATTGAGCTATAATCGTGCCCGCGCTTGCGAATTGTAGTCTGGGAAAAACAAGGCGGCGTCCCCGGCGGGTCGGGAGGGGTCACGAATGCCGGGCGGCCATAACGACAGATCATGGGCCGATATCGGCCTTGGAGAAAGTGTACTCGCCGCCCTTGTAGACGACCGCCGGCGTGTCGTGGCCGCGGGGTGTTCCGACTCGACTCGCGTTCGCCAAACTCAAGCAGCGCTGGCTCGCGACATTCTACTCACCAGCTACTGCACCCACCAGCCGCGCAGCAGTGTAAGGCTCACCATGCCTGCAAGTGCGCAGTCGCCATGCTCGACATACTTCAGCCCGCCGCGATCCTGCTCGTAGATCGCGCCTACGACAGCAACGTCATTCGCCACCTGGCGGCGCAACCAGGCGCGTGAATACGCTTGCGTTGGCACAGTGCTGTCGGGTTTGTCGCATCCTCGACACGGTGTGTTCATCCGGTGCCCTGCCGCACTCCCAGCTAAGCTGCTGAATAGAATGCGAAACAGTTTGCCTGAGGCGCTTCCTGCGCGGTTGGCACGACTCTTGATGTTCTCGTTGTGCGGCGGCACACGCGCCGACCGGAAGCACTGATTGATCCTCGTATTTGATCTCTAGGAAAGGAGACCACAATGAAGACGGACATGTCAGCCTATGGCGTGAACGAACTGGCACCTGAAGAAGCATCTGCAATTTCGGGAGGGGTATTCTGGGCACTCGCTTTCGTGGTTTTCGGGGTCGTGGGCCTTGCAGCTGTAAGTATAGCGGCAAACGCGGTCGGTGGGCGTCGCTGATTATTCCTCGTATTTGATCTGTTGGAAAGGAGACCACAATGAAAACCGATATGTCAGCTTATGGCGTGAACGAACTGGCACCTGAAGAAGCATCTGCAATTTCGGGAGGGCTATTCTGGCAGATAGTTTGGTCAGCTTCTGCGCTACTCGCTTTTGCAGCTGCAACTATAGCGGAAGGGGCAGTACGCGGGAGGAACCGCGGTTAGAAAATGAGTGCGCAAGCTAGCTTTTCTTCATACTGAACACAGATCGGCAGTTCCCCTTCCTCCTGAAATTGCCCGCTACACTGTAGAGAGCATTCTCTCCCGACGATCAGGACGATCTTTGATCATCTATTGGATGATTGTGCTCTCTGTGGTTGCGACATTGGGGTCGCTACCACTCATCACCGTAACGGTCTCTGCCCAAAGTGCCGGTATCATTCGCCCCACGATCGAGAAGACGCCCCTGATCGCACCTGTCTCCGGACGAATTTCCCGTATCCTTGCCGTTGAGAACGATCCCGTTGCTCAGGGGCAGGAGATCCTCAGCCTCGATGATGAGGTGGTCGAGGAAAAGCTCCTGGCGCTTACTGGCGACATCCGCGCTAAAAGCGATCTTGCCCGTGACCTCGAAACCCTGATCTCCTCCGGCACACAGGCCAAGGACCCGATCCGCCTCCTGACCGAGTTCGCCACGGCGGAGCGGGCACATTTTCTCAACCTGCTGCGGGAGAACCAATATGCCCGCAGTAATGCGGCAGCGGAACTCGACCGCGCTAAGCAACTGCTCTCCGCTGCCGCAACGCCCGCAAAGGTGGTTGACGAGAAGGCTTTCGCCCTCCAGAGCATTGAGATTCAGGGCGAGATCCTCGCCCGGCGCAAATCCGCCGAATGGAACCAGCAGCTCTTCGATATTTGCCTACGCCTCAAGGAACTCACGGCCACCTTGCATCAGCTCGAGAACGAACGGGATCTGACCCGCATTCGAGCCCCCGTGTCAGGCGCTATTGAGGAATTCTCCGGCCTCACCCCCGGTAGCTACATCCAGGCGGGGCAAACCGTCGCTTGGGTCTCGCCGGACGGCGGACTGGTGGCGGAAATCTACGTTTCCCCCAACGACATCGGCTTCGTGCGGCCGGGCCAGTCGGTGCGGCTCCAAGTGGATGCCTTCAACTACAATCAATGGGGTGTCATTGATGCGACAGTGCTCGACGTGGCGCAGGACTTCACCCTCCATGACAGGAGCCCGGTCTTCAAGGTCCGCTGCGCGCTCTCTCGCAGCTATCTCGTTCTCAAGAACGGGGTCACCGGTCACCTGAAGAAAGGCATGACCGTGCGGGCCCGCTTCCTCGTGGCCGACCGCACTCTCCTGCAACTCCTCTACAATGAGATCGACGATTGGCTCGATCCGCTTCTGGCGGGCCGCTAATCCTTCATTTTTCCAACGCCAGCGAGCCGCCATGTCGAGCAAGGTCATCAAGTTCAAGCAGCGCGACATCACCGATTGCGGGGCCGCCAGCCTTGCCTCTGTCGCGGCCTTCTATGGCCACCAGCAGCCATTGTCGCGCATCCGCCAGTATGCCTCGACCGACCGCTCCGGGACCACCGTGCTGGGCCTCACCGAAGCGGCCCGGAAGCTGGGGTTCGTTGCCAAGGGGGTGAAGGGCGGCTTCGACAGCCTATACAAAATCCCCAAACCCGCTATTGCGCACGTCGTCGTCAAGGAGGTCCTTCACCACTTCGTCGTCATCCAGTCGATCGACGCGAGGTGGATCACCGTCATGGACCCAGCCTATGGCGAAATCCGCAAGATGCCACACGAGGAATTCAAGACGCAATGGACTGGCGTCCTGGTGCTCTTGGTTCCGGCAGACACCTTCAAGCGCGGCGAAGAGACCACCTCGCCCCTCGCCCGCCTCGCCAGTGTGCTTGCGCCACACAGGGCGGTGATGGCGCAGGCTCTCGTCGGGGCACTGGTGACGACAATCCTCGGCCTCTCGACGGCTATCTACGTCCAGAAGGTCGTCGATCATGTGATCACAGCGGGCAACCGCAACCTCCTCAACCTGATGAGCGTCGCTATGGTGCTGATCCTGGTGGCGCAGATCCTGATCAATCTCCTCAGAAACCGGCTCGTCCTGCAAACGGGGCAGAAGATCGATGTCTACTTGATCCTCGGCTACTACAATCACATCCTAAGCCTGCCCCAGAAATTCTTCGACAGCATGCGCATGGGCGAAATCGTCTCCCGCATGAACGACGCGGTGAAGATCAGGAGCTTCCTGAACGACGTGTCGATCAACATGTTCGTCGACGTGCTGGTGATACTGTTTTCGTTCGGGCTGATGTGCATCTACTCGTGGAAGATCGCCTTGGTCGTGGCGATCTCCATCCCGTTGTACCTCTTCGTCTATTGGACCATCAACCGGCTGAATAGGAAGCGCCAGCGCGCCATTATGGAGAATGCCGCCGATCTGGAGGCGCAACTGGTGGAATCACTTGGAGCTGTCTCCACGATCAAGACCTCCGGCATGGAGAGCTTCGCCAACTTCAAAATGGAGACCCGCTTCGTCAAGATGCTGCACTCCGTCTACAGCTCCGGCCTCATCTCGATCTTCGGAGATAATGCCTCGACTTTCGTCTCGACCATATTCACCATCGTGCTGATGTGGTTCGGAACGACGCTTGTCCTCGATCAGACCGTAACGCCCGGCGAATTGCTGTCCTGCTATACGTTGCTTGGCTATGTCACCCGACCGGTTGCCAGCCTGATCCAAACCAACCGGATCGTTCAGGATGCCTTTATCGCGGCGGATCGCCTGTTCGAGATCTTGGACCTGGAGTCGGCAAGCGGCGGAGGCATCGATGCCACCAAGTCCGACCTTGGCAATGTCTGTTTGGAAAACGTGACGTTCCGCCATGGAGCGCAGCCGCATCTTTTCGAGGATCTCAGCGTCACCTTCCGTCGGGGCGAGATGACGGCCGTCGTAGGGGAAAGTGGCTCCGGCAAGAGTACCCTTGCGGCGCTGCTGCAGAATGTCTACCCGCTTGAGGGTGGACGCATCCGGATCGGCCCCTATGCCCTCCAGGACCTCTCGACCGAATCGCTGCTCAAGGTTGTCGCAGCGGTACCGCAATCGATCGACGTGTTCTCGGGCTCGGTGATCGAGAACATCGCCCTTGGCGAGTTCGAGCCGGACATGGAGAAGATCCTGCAAATCTGCGATCAAATAGGGCTACGGGAGTTAGCTGAGCGCTGGCCCGGTGGCTTCCAGGCCTATCTTGGCGAGAACGGCCTACGCCTCTCCGGCGGCGAGAAGCAACGTCTTGCATTGGCTCGGGCTCTCTACCGGGATCCAGAGATCCTGATCCTCGACGAGGCGACCTCCTCTCTTGACTCGATCGCCGAAGCGTTTGTCCTGGGGGTCGTTGAAGATCTGCGTCGGGCCGGTAAGACCATCGTGGTCATCGCTCATCGACTCAGCACCATTCGTGGGGCCGACAAGATCGTGGTCTTGGAAAAGGGGCGGGTTGTTGCGGAGGGAAGGCATGCTGATCTGCTGACAGCTGAAGGCGCTTACGCTCGCCTGTGGCGGGCGCAAACCGGATCCTGCGCAGCAGTCGGTCGTTGAGGTCAGCTTTGCCGATCGTTGACATAGAGTCTTCCAGGACGATGTGGTGGGCGGGTCTAGAATGCGCTGAACCTGGCACGCTTTACGATCGGCAGCCCATTCTCTGTCTTACCGACAATTAGATGCGTGGCCCCAGGAGGCAAAGAGCCGTCGGGATTGGCCTCCACGGCTTCGCCCCGTTCGATCAAACCTCGTACGAACGCCGCTTTCTCGGCGTCGTCCGGGACGATTAGATCGGCCTCCCTTTTAGATGGCACCTTCGCTCTCTCAATCAACTTCCACTATCATATTGTCCAGCTTATCATTGGCATCTACAGCCGCAATCGAATAGCAGCCTGTCCAAGCGCGCGCCGCCGGGGGTCATCACCAGCCGATGTGACTTTAGGTTATGTCCGTGATCCAGCCGAGCCTCAGGCAAGACCACCTTGCCATAATCCACGCGACCTCGGCAAAACAGATCGTCGACGAACATCTGAGCCGCGGTCGCTGCGCCCAGAGGCTGTACCGATGACAAGTCGCCGGCCGCGCTTAATGCGACGAAATGGCAACTCTGAGATGGCGTCTTGACGAAGAGCACCCCGCTGATGCCGTAGTCGTCTGCGGGCAACGCTGTCTCGGCCAGGTCTTCCTGTGCGGCAGTGGGGGCAGCCACGGCAGCTCGCGCCGGCGGCACATAGGCAATACTCGCTGCGGAGTGCAGAGAGAGGATCAAACGACGCACGTAAATTGCCTTGATGATCGGCGGGTATCTGGCATCCACCGAGACAGCTGCGATCACCATATTCGCGGCCACTTGGGCGTACCAGTTGGACACCACCGGCGAAGCTTTGATCGCAGTTATGAGAATGCCAGCCAGATCGCTTGCAACTGATAGCAATTCAGCCTCCGTCGGCATCGCCGGATTTTGCGCCTTGGCGGAAAGAGCCGTACCGAGCGACTCGAAGAACGCGCCTGTAAAAACTCGCGAGAACGAGTGCGGCTCGGAGGAAAGGTGTGCTGCCGGAGCGGAATTGGGGAGCGTGCTCGGATCTTGGTACGCAAAGGAATTCACTGCGTTGCGCAGGCAGTCCGCATCTACAGCGTCCGGATGCCGCGCGCGGATGGCCGCTCCGAGCTGCTCAGCGAGGCGAGAAAGCCGTGAGTTCCTGTACAGGCGGCCGCCTGTATCCTCCAGTATGCTGGTGCGGAGCGACGGTAGCTGGATGGCCGACAAGATGGCGCTGATGTCCGCGAAAGATTCATGGAATGCCGCGACTTCCTGGCTGCCTACGTCCCACAACTCCGGCTTGAAGGAGTCCAACACCGCGTGTCCCATCTCGTGGCAAACCACATCGGGGCTCTCTCCCGAATAGACGGTGCCCGTTGGAGAGTGGCCGTGGAAGAAGTTAAGCGCCGTGCGATCATAATAGGCGTTGAGATCGACTCCTTCGTCGAGGATGACCTTCAGCGTCGCACCGACCTGCCACTTCGTCAGCGGAACGCGCGCCGACCAGAAGTCTGCGCCCCGTCGCAACGCTTCGGCTGCAGTCCAATACCTGAAATCGGCCGCTCCGGGAGGATATACGCTTGGCTTTGGAGCAGGCTTGGGAAACCCAAAGGCAAGAGGCTTCCTGGAAAGGTCTGGAATGGGTCGGCTAACCAGTACCCCCGTTCCAGGATCGTCCTCCCATACGGAAACCGAATTGCTTCCCTCCGGCTTGGCCGTCTTCATCGAACCTTTCGCCTTCGCCACTGCCTCCTCCTCTTTGGTTTCGATTGAATGGAACTTCGATCTGCTCGCCGCAGCGGTGGTAAATTGGTGCTGTCCGCCGTCGTGTGTCGGAGAGCCGTTCCACGTCGCAATTAGGAGGCAAAGCGGACACGCTCTGGCAGCAATTTGGCCACAAGACGCGATGGAGCATCAACCGTGCCGCGCCGCCTCGATCGGCGGCGAAGGCGACGTTGCGGAGCACTGTCAGCCAGAGCAGCAGGCGGGGTTCCTGGAAGATCACCGCGCGTTCGGCAGACCCCATGCACCGGTTTGCCGTCGATGGCGCCACGGCCGCTGTCGGCGGTCTCCAGTCCGACAAGAATGCGCGACAGCATGTTCTTGCCCGAGCCGCCGGCGCCGTGATGACCAGGCATTCGCCCGACCGGACGTCGAGGGGTAGCGGCGACGCATCGAAGGACTTTGTCTACACTAGCGGCACGGTGTGCTGGTCTCGCGGCTCGGCTACAATTTCTGGAACACGCCGCGCTACCGCATCGGTGCTCTTGTCGGCTACAATTTCTGGAGCAAGAGCTACGACGCCGTCGGTTGCGCGCAGCGGATTTGCGTACCAGCCATCCCAACCAACGTCGGTATCATCAGCCAGGACAACGATTGACATCGCTGCGACTCGGCCTGGCCGGCAGACGCAACTCACCGAACGACTCAGCCTCTCTGGCGACGTGGCGTTTCGGTTCACGCGGCTTGACGGCAAGGATCGCCACCATCTGCGCCCCGGGATCAACCCGCTTCCCGACGACGGCGACGGGCATGGCGTCCAGCTCGAGGCGGTCTTGAACTACAAGGTCACGAATTTGTTCAAGATCGGCCGCTGCTAATGCGCGGCATCTACTGGCACCGCGCATTTCGAGGAGACGCCGCTCGGGGGGAGGCCGAAGGAACTGCATTGGGAGGCTGAGCGGTATGGCGTGTCCGTGCAGGCAAGCCTCAAGTTCAACTGAGAAAGCACCGCCAGCACCAAGTTGCCGTTGGACAATCCACAGTGTTGTGAGAAGCCGCATGCTCATACTCTCCTCAACTGCACCAAGACGGCTGAGGCTCGCGAATGGGGACGGCAGCTGTGGCAGCTCGCACACGAGGCGTACGCCCTTAAAGCGCAATCACCGTAGTTGGATGGAGGAGGTCTAGCACGCGGTCGCGGCTGCCATTCCTTGCACAGATGGAACTGTTCGGGGCGTGGGCGGAGCAGCGGTCTCGGCCTATCGCGGTCGCACAGGGTGCGCTCGCCCTCACGGTCCGACTGAATGTCTGCCCCCGGCTGTATGGGCTCGATTTCCAGATTCGCGCGCGAAATCGGCGGGAGGCGGAACGCCCCGTTTAGCTGAAGTCGCCCTGGTCTTACCTTCTGCAACGGCCAACGCCGAGGTATCGTTCGCCCTGCAGAATGGCCCGGAGACCTGTCCGACCATAGGGCGCGCCGTTACGGGACAATCCGGTCGAGAAAAGAATCGAATGCAGCAGCAACAGAGCGAACAACAAATCGATGCTCCGGCCGCACGCGGATAAAGCCCTTCTCGATGTCCACTATCCCGTCTTCGGCCAGCATAGCCAAGCCTTTAGCTGAATCGAGCAAACGGATCGTATCAGATCCGTGGGCGGCACAGATTGCAGGCACATCGGCCTCGAGATCGCACATTAGTCGCTCAATGATTGCAGCGCGCACGCGGTCGTCGTCGCTAAGGCGGCAGCCCTTTGACGTCGCCAGACGGCCAGCTGCGACGTGTCCGATATAGGACTCCCGTGTAACCTCATTCTGGACGTACCCCTCGCCGACACGGCCGATAGCCGACGCGCCGAAACCGATCAGGGTTTTGCAGGTGTCGCCCGAGTAGCCCAGCGAGTTGCGCCGCAGGCGACCGGTTTTCTGGGCCAGCGCGAGCTCGTCATCCGGCAAGGCGAAATGGTCAAGCCCGATCTCTCGGTAGCCGGCGGCAATCAGCGTCACGGCCACGGCCGCCTCCTGTTCGGCGCGGGCAGCGCTGCCCGGAAGAGATGCGTCCTCGATGAGGCGCTGATTCTTTATGAAGGACGGAATGTGCGAGTAACCGAACACCGCGAGCCGGCTGGGGCGCATGGCGACCGCCGTCCTCGCGGTCTCGACGCAAGACTGCACCGTTTGATGCGGGAGACCGAAGATGAGGTCGAAGTTGATGCGGCTTATTCCGTTGCGACGCAGCATTTCGACGGCGGCCACCGTCTGTGCTTCACTCTGGACCCGGTTGATCGCTTTTTGAACAATGGGGTCGAAGCTCTGCACGCCGAGGCTCGCGCGGCTGACGCCGGCTGCTCCTAAGGCATCGGCCATCTCGGCCGTGAGCGTGCGTGGGTCAATCTCGACGGCGACCGTAGCTGTTTTCGTGAGCGCAAAGCGGTGGCGCAGGAATCCCATCAGAGCGAGGAAATCAGCTGGCCCGATGAGAGTCGGCGTTCCGCCGCCGAAATGAACGTCGCTCACAGGCAGCGCCTGCGGCGCTCGTTCTGAGACCAAACGGATCTCGTCAAGCAGCACCGCCAGATAGTTGTGGATCGGTGCATTATGGCGGGTGATGGTGGTGGGGAAGCCGCAATACCAGCACATTGATCGGCAGAACGGAACATGGAAATAGAGTGACACCGGATCGTCAGCCGGCAGGTTCCTGAGCCATTCCTCATAAGCCTCGGCTCCAACCGCCCCAGAGAACTCCGACACAGTCGGATAGATGGTGTACCAAGGCAGGCGGGCCTCGCGATATTTTGTCAGTGAGGTTTGCAACAGGTACCGTTCCTATGCTGATAACTGTCATCCCTACCACCGCGCTCGCCTGTGTCTTTGCGCTATGTCAGTCCGTTCCGTCTTCACAAAACCTGTATTTCGCAGCAATGTTTTAGCTGGATGATGATGGTATGAGCCCCTCGCCGTCAGCGATAAGCGCACCATCACCTTCCCACAGACACCGCCCCGCACACCGTTTGGTTCTATAAGCTTCCCTTCAGCCTATGAAGCACTTGTCGGAATCGATGTTGCGAAGCAGAGGAATGCCGTGGCGATTGCGGAAGCCGGCCGGGAAGGAGAGGTTCGCTACTTCGGTGAGGTCGATGCATCGGACACAAGCATGCGCCGCGTTATCCAACGGATCGCCGCCAAGTTCGATCGGATCTACCTCTGCTACGAGGTGGGCTCGCACCTGCGGCCCTATGCCGCCACGCTAACAGCAACACACGGCTGCGCAACTCGACCGGCCCCGACGATCGCCTGTTGCCCAATCCGCCCTCAGACGCGCAATTCTCAACCGAGGACTCGGGCGTCAGCCGGTGCCAAAGCTGGTCACAGCATTTGTCCGAGTCCGATTGACGACAATCTGTGTTCAGATCCAGACATCCCAGGGGTTAGGATCAAGCGGGCCAGGGGGCGACTCCTCCGATTTGTGGTCGCTGCTCACAACCGTTTGGTGGCACGCCAATTGCATATTCATAGCCATGATACGTGTTCCGACATGGCCCGTCGCGCAGTATTTAGCCCAGGAGTTCACATGACATTCGTCCGAACGCAATACAGGCTGCGCATCCCATGGGACGCCCCAGCTCGGTTGGATCTCGCTGCGATCGGCAGACAGGATTGCCATCCCGAAGACCGCTTTCAGCCTGTTGTCAGCTAGCTGCCATAAGGGTTCTCGTAAAACAAACATTCAGGAGAACTTATGACATAACACCAGATCCTCTTCAAATCCGTGATGATCCAAAAGGAAAACGAAACATGCCTACCTCAGAAAAAGACGCTGTGGGGCGCTCGAGGCTCCAGAAATTGCGGTCTCGCTGGCCACGAACGATCCTTGCTGCCACGGCGTTGGCCATTGTAATGACCGCTCCAGCTCCAGCCGTCACCCTAGACGTTGACAAGCACTACTCCGACCAAAGCTGGGGTGTTGAAAGCTGGAAAAGCTGGAGTTGTATACTTCGGCTCCTTTGCATTAGCGATCCACAGGTGAAATGATCGCTGTCGCAGGGGAAATGGGCAGCGCGGCACAAGACGGTCGTTCGCGTCGCTCAAATACATAAATAATTCCATGTTTCAGGCGCCGAGTTGCAGGCGGGCGACATGGTGGGGCGGCGAGGGACCTGTACCGCAGCAGCGTGGCCATGAGCAGCGACCCGTGCCATGCGCCACGCTGCAGGACCTCGATTTCGGACCAAGCCTCAAGTCAGCAACTCGCCTTGCTTCTCGGAAAGCATAAGGCTTTGTGGGGCGGATAAGCAGCGCGATATGGCCGCAGCGATCACGAAGCTTCATGATCTTTTCCCCTGTTCAGACGGTCAGGCTGCCTTCGCCGCCGGCTTGGCTGCCTTGACATGGGTTATACTGCGGCGACCTCGACGCCGACCGGAACGTCACCGTCAACCGTGGCGCGACGCACGACCCGGTGCTGGTCGCCATAGTCGTTAACCGCATGATGCTGGGTAGCACGGTTGTCCCAGATAGCGACGTCGCCTACTTGCCAGCGCCACCGCACGGTATTTTCCGGGGCAGTGACGTAGGACTGGAACACCTCGTAGAGTTTGGCGGAATCGCTCTTGGAAAAGCCTACTAGCCCGAAAAATTCTGGGTGGTTGGTGGATGTGGCGCAAGCCGTTGAAATGACGTAGGATTTGGTTGCTAAAGCCGATCCGAATCATTTCCCGGAGACCACACCCGCCAACCACCTTGAATTTTTCGGGTTAGGTAGCAAACGCCACTAGATCCCTGGAACGCCGTTCGAAAGGTAAACCTGAAGAAGGACCAATTTAGTTGCTGCCTTAGGGGCCGTTCGAAGTACCGGATTCTGCTCTACCCGGGAATGACCACAGCATTGAGGCCGGCAGCGCTATCTTTCGGGGTCCGAAAGATAACACGTGCTCTCCGAGATAAACGACGAAGCCGGCCCCGCGGTAACCCTTGCCTGGTCCATCCGACAGAAACCAATCAATGTGCCGGAAGTCATCGCGGCCGATTTTCGACGATGCCTTCATCTCGAAGAGGGCGATTAGCCGTCCAGGGGCTTCAACGAGTATGTCAATCTCGCGGATGCCGGAGCGCCAATGCCATAGCGACAACGATTGGACTGGAACGGCAATGACTTTTCTAGTTCGGTGAAGATGAACCTCTCGAACAAAGCGCCAAAGGCCGATGGATCGCCGTCGATGCCGAAACTGTCAGACCCCTCTCCTCGAAGCGCGGTGGCCAGTCCAGTGTCCATGAAGTGAAGCTTCGGCGCCTTGATCTCGCGTTTCGCCCTCGCCGAGGACCATGCGCCGAGACGCAAAACGATGCCAAGACGCGTGAGCGCGTCGAGGTAATCGCTCACAGCCTATGCCTGGTCGAGGAGATGCTGTTGGCCGCGGCAAACCGCCGGGTAGTCGCAAGTCGAGAATCGCCCGCACAGGGGACAACGATCGACCGAATTGGCATGTGCTGCAGCAAAAAGGAATGGGCCATGCACGAGCTTCCGATCCATTGACGGCTTACAACGGTTCGTGTCGATCTTTTCAGCCTTGCGAGTTCATTTGTCTGGACTGATTGGCAAGCTGGTGCACCTCGCCCCGACAGAGGTGTGGCCCTGCGCCCTTAGGATGACGCTTACTGACCGGGCCATGCATGCCGGCCTCGCTCGTGACCATCATGTCGCATCAGTGGGGCATCTCGCCTGACGCACCAGAGGCGCCACTGAATGATGTCTCAATGTCGAGGCTCCAACAAACAGAAGCTGTCGTCATTGAACGAAACTGTCGCTTATCGAACGGACGAACCATATTCGAGACGTTTGCTTTCGTTCTCAGCCCTGACCCTCAAGGCAAAAAAGAAGCAAGCGCTATCCAAGGTCCGCCGGCAAACTTGAGTGTCAGCGCGCAGCTACGTTGTCAGGATGGCACGTCACTTGCACGGTCAAATCTAGAAACCGTGACGGTCTGCTCACAACCAGCGGAGAAAACAACATGAAATAACAGCCTATTGCGCAAGGATATGGCTTCGATTCATCACATTTTTTCTTGAACCACCATCATGACAGGTGGGGAACACGGCGAAAAGCGCAGCTCGATCCGCACCGTTATCGATCCTGGGATCGTGGGACAGGGAAGGATTCGTGTTCGACGTCCTTCCCTTTTTAATCTTTGAACGGAGATCAAGAATGAACATTAGGAGCCTTCTCCTCGGCTCGGTTGGGGCCATGATCGCCGTTTCCGACGCTCGCGCCGACGCCATCGTCGTCGCCGAGCCAGAGGTCGCTGAATACATCAAGATCTGCGACGTCTACGGCTCGGGCTACTTCTACATCCCCGGCACCGAGACCTGCCTGCGCACCGGCGGCTATGTCCGTTACGACATCGGCCTCGGCGATGTCGGATCCTATGACCACGCAAGAACCTCGGCCGTCGGGGCCGGCGAGGATCAGGGCACATGGCAAAACAACACGCGCTTCACATTCCAAACTTGGACCGGCCAGGAGACCGAACTCGGCACGTTGAAGACCTATACCGAAACCCGCATGAACTTCGGTAACCACAACCCTTCGGGTCCGGACAATCCTCATGACCATGCCTTCAACGGAGGCATCACCTTGACTTACGCCTGGATTCAGCTCGGTGGCCTCCGAGTTGGCAAGGACTGGTCGGCCTTCGACATGTTTATTGGCTGCGCGGGCGACGTGTTCGATCAGATGCTTGTTCCGTACGGCGCCTTCGATACCAATGTGGTTCAGTACTATTTTGACGCGGGCAATGGCTTTTCGGCCGTGATTTCCCTCGAGGAAGGCTCGGGCGCGGTCGGCACCATCGACGGCTACGTTCCGCACGTAGTCGGCGGCGTGAAAAACACACAACACTGGGGCGCGATCACCGGCGTTGTCGCTTACGATAGCAACTACGACTCTGTGGCCAGCAAGGTCCGTGTCGACGTCAATGTCACCCACGAACTGTCGCTGTTCGGAATGTTCGGCTACGGCTCCAATGGCAAGCTCAACGATGACTCCACTAACGCAAGCGACGCTCATGGTCGCGGCTTCTACAAACATTGGGGCGGCAACTGGGCATTCTGGGCTGGCGCCAAATACAAATACAACGAGACAACTTCGTTCAACGTTCAGCTCTCGGGCGACCAACTCAAGAACTATGGTTTCGCTACGAACGTCGCCTATACGGTCGTTCCAGGTTTCACGATCACAGCCGAAGTCGACTTTGACCACTACGGCGACTTCCCCCTCGCGATGGTCGACCCTTCCAACGTGAACTGGACTAACGCCGACAAAAAGAACAGCGTCGGCGGCATCCTCCGTTTCGAACGCTCATTCTGACGGGATTGACCTTGCATCGCGGTGGCAATTGAGCGGACCAATCCCGCAACACTCTAAGAGAACAACGCATGGAAGCGCGGCGAGACTGGAAGCCTCGACCTCAGGCCGCTCCATGTTCGAGATCTGGTCCTCGACGATTGTGCAGGCCACATTCATCGCTCGGACGTTCACAGCCAGGGCACGCGTGAGCTTGTTTCGGTCGTGCAAGGAAGCATCAAGGTCCCCGTCGGCTCAGAGACAATGACATTGCACGCAGGCAAAGCTGCGGCATCGTTGCCAATCTAACCGCACTCCTATGCCGCGGACGATTAGCCTATTTCGTTTCGCTGGCAGTGCTCAAACTCGGAGACTCGTCCAGGATGATCGGCACCGGGTTGCCATGAGCGACTGCCCAGACAAAGTGGCGCCGAGCGCCTTGACGGGATGGGCGTTCAAACCGCCGATCCGGGCTTTGGTCGCGCGGTGACCGTCGATCACGGTGACCATTTCCGCAATCGCGCGACAGCGGTGTGAGAAGGCACTCGACGTGACCCATCGTGCCCATCGTTCCACACTGACAGGCGCGTTCGGCAGCCTACGCTTCCATTCCCAGGGCAGTAGTTCGTGCAGACGCGAGGCGGGAAGATCGGCTATGCGGGCCAGGACGTCGGCAAGCCAGGCTTTCGGGTCGACGTCGTTGAGGCCTGCCGTGGTGATGAGGGTATTCGAGCGCATCAAGCAGCATGGACAGCGCCTGCATCTGCAACGCGATGCCGAACGGCAACCTGGTTGTAGAATCCCCATGGCCTCGGGTGAGCAGCCCACACCGGATCGCAGACTGTTCTCTTCGAGCGTTCGTGAGACGCTTTGCAGACGGCGAGGATTGTCAGCTTCTCGAAAGCTTGCCCGAGTAGTTTTGAGCCTCAGGTGACCTATAAGCGTGAGACCAACTTGGACCTACCTAACTTCAATCCAACGGATCCGGCTTGGCGGGAGACGTTCGACGCCATGCAACGGCAGCAGGCGGCACACGCCGGGCACAATGGCTTTGAGCAGCACTTGCTGCGCGAGGCGCGCCGAGCCGATGCCGCGCCCGTCGCAGGGGTCCATGCGCCTCGGGACCGCTGTTATCCTCGTCTGTCTGATAAAGACCGGAGCCTCATCGACGCGGCGGTCAAAGCCGGGGTTGCGCGCCGGGATCTGAAAGGGCAAACGGCCAAGAGTTATGCAGCGACCCTTCGCAGATTAGCGGATGATCTCGGGTCGCAAGGCAAGACGCTTTCTGCGCTCGATCACCAATCCTTGATTGCTTACGCTAAAAGTTTCTTTGCCCATGACGGGACAATGGTGGCCGCGTTGACGGTGCTTCGTAAGCACCGCGACCCCGGCGCTCCTGCTGGCGGACGTCTGCGCAATGAACCCCCTGTGGAAGACAAGAACCTCATCGAGGGGGCTGTAAAGGCGGCGGCGGCGCGCCGGGGATGGCTACCGAGCACGGCCCGGCAGTGTGATAGGACTCTTCGCAGATTGGCGAAATCTCTCGGCCCTGGCCAAACGATTACTGCACTCGATCACAATTCCTTGGTCGCACATGTCAAGTCATTCGGGGACCGGGATAAGGAGGCAATGAGAGCCGCGCTGACGGTGCTTCGTGAATATCGTGAGCCCGGTACTTTAGCTGATCGCAGGCCTCCCCATAATGGTCCCTCCATGGAAGGCGGGCGCCTCATCGATGATGTGGCTCGTGTCGGCGGACGCCCAGAGACGACACCCGCCACCGGGTTGAATATCATTCGTGATTGCCGCAGCAGCATCTGGGAGGGTCCTTTCGGGGCGGACGGCTCTCGGCAGGCGGAGGAACAGGCCGTCCAGTCGCCAGTGCTGTCTGTCAATCCAGAGGAGCTTCGGCGACTGTTGGACGATCAACCCGACCGCTCGCGGTCAAGTTTCAATTCAGCGGAGCTTTGGGAGGGGGTGGATCAAGCTGGTCAGCTGCCAGCCGACAGTTGGGGCACGGCGAACTTTTGGCAAGGTGTGCCCTCACCTCCCTATTCGCCGGCAGGCGCTGTTGATCAGCCAAGCCCAGCCGTCCCCTCGCCGGGGCTGGCTGTCAATCCAGAGGAGGTTCTGCGGGGGGCGGATCAGCCGGAGCAGTTGAGACCAGCGAAGAGGCAGAGGACGCTGAGCAATCCCCAAGGGGATGCCATTGAGCGGCAACTGAGCGCGATCGGCAATTCAGGCGGTCGCGTGCTGCAGGCCCCTATCCATCAACTGGCTTCGTCGTCAAGGGAAGCGCAGCCCATAATGCAGGGGAGCGGGCAAGATTACATACCAGCGCCGCACACCGGAGGTGGTGGGGCGATCTTAGGCGCCTCGGCGCTGCAGCCGGATCGTTCAACAACGGTTTGCGTAGGTGGCGACAAGCGTCCTCTTTATTCCGAAGATGCGTCCCTCATGGAGGGTCTCAGGGCGGCACTCATCGCCCGTGGGGCCAAGGACAGCACCGTCACGCTCCATGTGAATTGTCTTCTCAACTTCAGCCGTTGGCTCGTTGAAAACGACAAGCAGGGCATTGCTCCTCGGCTTCAGGACAAGTCGCTGGACGACGACGTCAAGGAGCTCGAAAGAAACGGGGGGTCGTCGTCCATCGTTCCGGCTCTCAAGTATCTGAAGACATACCAGGCGGGCGCACTCGCGCCAACGATAGGACGTACTGTCCCGACTCCTTATCCCGACGACGCGGCCCTCATCAAAGAGTACAAATCAGCAGCGCCTTCGAGCGGGCTCAGTCCATATACCGCCATGAACTACGCAAGTGCCCTTAGCAGTTTCGGTCACTACCTGCGTCAAAACAACATGCCGGGCATTGCTGCTCGGCTTCATGACAAGTCGCTGGATGAAGATGTCATTCGCTATCCCAGTACCGACAAACGGGCCGGAATCGCACTGGCTCACCTTCGCAAGTCACTGCCGCGCAGCGAAGCGTTGGAACCTGAGCGCCAGATTGCCACCGTGCCGCGCGCTGTCGGATCTCCAGTGGCCCTCCCCGGGGAAGGTTACGATCAGGATCAACTTTGGGAGATGCTGGAAGAAGCTGGCCTACCGTCTTCCCTCGCGCCAACCGCGCGCCATTCCCAGGCCCCGGATTTCGGAGAGGCCGTTCGTCACTTGAACTGGCGCCACGCCCACCAGCGCGCGCCAGACGAGTTGATCGCTGCGCTGGACAGGAGCAACCTCATGCCGAACCAGGAGGTTCAACTGACCAGCTTTTTGATTGATGGCGAGCGCTACACGGCGGGTTGGTTGCCGCTAGGGGGTAGGCCGAGAACCCCACTCAATCCGCGAGGCGTTGCCATTCGCCTCAGATATCGACCGGAAGCCGCTCCGCTGCCCAACTCGCAGCCGGGGAATCCCACCTGGCCACAGCTGTTCGACCGGACGATGGAGCCACCCAGGGCGGTTTCCGCAAGGGCTGAGGGGGCGGCAGGACTGAATGACGTTCAGCTCGTCCATCACGCTGAAGTTGGACCGATGAGTGAAGCTGCGTCAGCGGCCACGCCGAGGGCTCCGTCGGACATCTACGGCGGCCTGGACTCTCTGGTTCATTTGCCGGTCACTCCGCAGGAGCTGCGGGATGATGCCCACTATGCGCCGGGGCTCCCGCGCCTACCATCCGACGTTCAGCTCGTCCATCACGCCGAAGTCAGGCCGATGAGTGAAGCTGCGTCCGTGGCCACGCCGAGGGCTCAATCGGACATCTACGGCGGCCTTGACTCTCTGGTTCATTTGCCGGTCACTCCGCAGGAGCTGCGGGATGATGCCCACTATGCGCCGGCGCTCCCGCGCCTACCATCCGACGTTCAGCTCGTCCATCACGCCGAAGTCGGGCCGATGAGTGAAGCTGCGTCAGCGGCCACGCCGAGGGCTCAGTCGGACATCTACGGCGGCCTGGACTCTCTGGTTCATTTGCCGGTCACTCCGCAGGAGCTGCGGGATGATGCCCACTATGCGCCGGGGCTCCCGCGCCCACCATCCGACGTTCAGCTCGTCCATGGGCCGATGAGTGAAGCTGCGTCAGCGGCAACGCCGAGGGCTCCGTCGGACATCTACGGCGGCCTTGACTCGCTGGTTCATTTGCCGGTCACTCCGCAGGAGCTGCGGGATGACGCTCATTATGCGCCGGAGCTCCCGCCCCTACCATCCGACGTTCAGCTCGTCCATCACGCCGAAGTCGGGCCGATGAGTGAAGCTGCGTCAGTGGCAACGCCAAGGGCTCAATCGGACATCTACGGCGGCCTTGACTCGCTGGTTCATTTGCCGGTCACTCCGCAGGAGCTGCGGGATGATGCTCATTATGCGCCGGAGCTCCCGCGCCCACCGTCCGACGCTCAGGTCGGAGCTTTGCATCCGACAGCCTCGCTCCATGATGGCGGCTGGCTGGAGCTCGGCGCCAGTGAGTGGCTGGCCGACAAGCATATCTTGGCGGATTACGCGCTCCTGGCACAGGATCTGCAGAGGGACAATCCTGATCTCGCCGCGCGGACGCGGCTCGTGGATCCCCTCGTAGCCCTTTATCATCTGCGCTTGGGCGCCGAGATCCTCGCGCTACGCGCATTCCAGCGCATAGTCCATGATCAGAATGGTGACGATACAGCTGACTTCCTGTTTGTGCCAGTAAGCAATGCCCAACCTGATCGCCCCGGCGACCACTGGTCGCTGTTGCTCGTCGACCGCCGTGTGCGGGAAAGCCCTGTCGCCTATCACTACGACTCCGCCCGCGGCTACAATGACCAGCCCGCAGCAGAGTTCGCAGCAAGGCTGGGTGCTCGCCTCGAGCCAGCCCGCATGGCCCAGCAGCCGAACAGCTATGATTGCGGCGTCTTTATGGTCGACGGCACGCGGGCTCTGGTTAGACGATTGGCGCAAGGATACCAGCCAGCCGTGCTGCACCTCGACAATCTCGTCGCCGACCGGCAGGCACTCCAGAACCGACTCAGGGGCTGACGTCGGTTTCTGCCCATGGATATGGCCGGAGGAAGCGACCAGTTATCGAAAGCCGACGGGGTCAGACATGCTGGCACGGCCGATGGCCGCAGGCATCTCTGGGAGATCGCGGCGTAGTCGTCTTATGTCGAATTGGGTGAACGGCACCAAAGGCCCCAAGCTGTGGGATATTTGACAATGTCCGACATGGGACACGCCACCCAGAGTTAACCCATTGTTCCAGAATAATAGTTTTGATTGGCGTGAGACTTGCTGATCGACAGTCGCTCTCGCGCGAACCAAGGGTCCGTGATGCTCCAGCGGAAGGGTCAAGCTCTGCCCCCGTTATTCAAAACAAACTGGAGTGCCAAAAATGGCCGTGCCGATTCAGCAATTGACGAATCACGTCGATGACAGTGTTGGGCCAAAATACCAGCCGCCTTGGGAATTCCTGCCCACCGACACGAATACAGGCGTGGGAGGGAAGTACATCTACATCGGTTATATTCTTGGCGACAGCAATCCTGTGACATCGATCAACTTCGTTGCATACAATGAACAGCAATCGAATCCGCCTTCTGGTTGGCAATGGACGGGCCAAGACCTCAAACAAGGAGCAGGCGGGAAGTACATTTACATGGTCTGGAAAATCGGCGAAACAGGCAATAAGCCTATCACGGCCCTCCAACTGCTTGTAACCAATCAGTCCACTCCGCCAGCTATCACCGGATATACGTCAATCAATCAAGACCTGAATCAAGGCGCTGGCGGGCCTTACATTTGGCCGTATTACAGCACGACAATCTCGATGCAAAAGAAGGTAGAAGCCATCCTTACAAAGACATAGACGAGCTGCGATCGGGCGCGGATCCGAACTACTTGTAATCCTCCTCAAAGAATACAACGCACGCAAAAAGCGTCGTGCAGGTCCGCCCCCGCCGTGGTGGAGGCGTCGAACGTCTCGATGACCGCAGCCTCCTGTTTCGTGAACGGCGAACCTGTGCCGCGCTTCCTCGCAGACGGGACCACAGGCATCCGTGGCCACCTACATCGGGATGTCAAGACTGCACCAAGCCGTCACCCGACAACTTTTTTTAATGACAATCCCTTTCGGCGGGGTCATTTTCGCGTGTCGGCGGGTTTCCTCGTCGCCGCCCTCTGTGTCGTTCAAGATCTCAGCCCGCGGGAGGCCCAGATGATCGATCGTCCCAACCTTGACCCAGCCCTCTATCCGAGTGATTTGCAAAGCCTCAAGTCGGTTTTCGACCAGCTTTGCCAAGAGAGCCATATCCAGCCAGGGTCACCGGAAGCCGAGAACATTGCCTCTGAGCTGGTTCGACTTTTCCAGGACGGAATTAGCGACGAGACCTGCCTGCTCAGCGCAGCTCGGACGCGGCATCAGGATTTGCGGCGGGCGGGCTGACCTTCCCCACAGTCTCGCGCTTAATAATAGGTCCAAAACGGCTCGTCGCGCGACGGCAAACTGTCGGTGATCTTCGGGAATTCAGGCGCCGGGAAGAGCGCGACCATCGACGGCCCACACTATGTGCTTCGGACGCGCGGCGACGAGTTAACCGTGCGGTCTGCATCTGTTCCCAGCCGACCGCGCGGCAGGGATTGAGAGCGGCGAATTTAACGCTAGGTATTTCGGCGATGCATTGCTCGAGACGCTCCAGGCGGAACTTAGCATTGCGAAGCTCATGTCCGGCTTCGAAACGTCGATGGCGTCCCTGAGGTGTGGTTGCGGCGCGCGCTCATGTGAAACCGCCAATCTCCTGTATTTGCACCGCTGAGCCTCCAGTCGTTCGCCATCGCGGAACGCTTGGCGGATTATAACGCCCCGCCATGCCCGACATCCAACCCTCGAAGGCCATCTGACCTTCGCGCTCAAGTACGAGGGGCTCGACCTTGCCGCCCTCAAGCGACTGTTCCAGGTCATCATTGGCGATGAGAACCAGTTGCCGACGATCTGGACAGGGACAGACGTAGAAAGCCACCGCCGTATCTAACATTGCATGTACATTTAACAGAATTGATGTTAAATATGGGCATGGTGTTAGAAACAATCCCTGCAGCACGGTTGAAAGCGCTCGCTCAGGCGGCAGAAGTGTATGTCCAGCACGCCTTCGGGCGGCGGCTCGAACTCACGCCTATAGTGCCAGCAAACGTCCCGCACTTCGTGCTTGACCGCTACATGTTGTGGGAAGGGTTGCTGGACGGTCGAACTTTGGTTCTCATGGCTATTCGCGAACCCCGGCAAGGCCCTACTACGGATTATCTCAAGCACCGCGATCTGGTCCGCCGCCAACTTGGCGTCGATCTCATTCTGCTGCTACTTGACCATGTGCCGAACGCCATCCGACGCCAGATGGTGGAGCGGCAGATCGGCTTCATCGCGCCGGGTGCGCAGCTTTATGTCCCGGAAGCCTTGCTAGACCTGCGCGAGCGCGCGCCGACGGCCGCGATCCCTGCCTCTGACCAGATCAGCCCTACCACGCAATTGGTGCTCCTCGCGGTCCTGCAGGGTGTCGCCCTTGAGGATGAACACCTCACCGACCTTGCCGAGCGACTGCATGTGTCGATCATGAGCATAAGCCGAACACTAGATGAGCTTGAGGCACTCCAACTTGCAAAGGCTCGCCATGTCGGCCGACAACGGCGTCTTCACATGCTCCTGGGTGGTCACGAACTATGGGAGGCAATCCAAGAGCGATTGCAGTCCCCAGTGCGCAAGGTTCGCCTTGTTAGCGGCCGGATAGAAAACCATATCGCACCGCTCGCCGGCGAGAGCGCGCTTGCCCACTACACCATGCTGGCGGCCCCTCGGGTCGAGACGCGCGCCGTTCTGTCGATGCATTGGATGCGCCTCAAGGAGAGGCTCGCACTCAGCCCAGCCGCGGCGTTTGATGACGACCGAATAGAAATTCAGACCTGGACCTACGACCCGCAGATCCTCGCGCGGGACAATGTCATAGATCGGCTGTCCCTGTATCTCAGTGTTCGGGGGAGCCCGGACGAACGTGTTGTGCAAACGGCGGAACAATTATTGGAGACGTTTGAATGGTGACCGGGGTAGACCGCTTCCGCGCGCATTTCGCAGGCCATGAACATCAATATGTGCTGATCGGTGGTGCCGCCTGCGAGCTTATCATGAACGAGGTCGGCCTAGACTTCCGTGCCACCAAGGATCTTGACATCGTTCTAATCGTCGAAGGCGCTGGACGCTGCCTTCGCGGAGCGCTTCTGGGCCTTTGTCGAGCAGGGCGGGTACGAGATCAGGGAGCAAAGCCAGGGCGAGAAAGTCCTCTACCGTTTCCAGAAGCCGAAGGCTGAAGATTTCCCCGCCATGCTGGAGCTGTTCTCGCGGTCGCCCGAAGGGCTGACGCTTGCCGAGGACTCGCATCTTACGCCGCTTCCGATCGACGACGCGGCCGCGAGCCTGTCCGCGATCCTACTCGACGAGGACTATTACGCCTTCCTCAAGTCGATGGTGCGCGAGGCCGGCGGCATCCCGGTACTCAACGAGGTAGCGATCATCCCGTTCAAAGCACGGGCGTGGCTCGATCTCAGCTCGGAGCGCAATGCGGGCGGCAAGGTTGACGAGAAGAACATCAAAAAACATCGCAACGACGTGGCACGGCTGCTGCAAGTCTTGAGCCCGGACGCCAGTTATCCGCTGCCCGAGACCGTTGCGAACGCCATGCGGGCATTCGTCGAACTGGCGACCACGGAGATCGATTATAACCCCGAACAGTTTAAGGTGAATATGACGCGAGAGGATGTCGCAGACCGGCTCCGTGCTGCCTAGCAGCTCTGATAGCATCCTGCGGTCAGCGGCTATCGACCTGTAGCGTATCTACTTCGCTCCACGTGAGCCAACGTCGTTCAGGATGGCTCAAAATTGGAAGGCCGCAACGCCGCAAACCGGCCATCCTTGGCCGAAGGCACGACGAACGTTCGTGTACGCGCCTTTGACAGCTTGCCTTCGGCTACTACGACGAGGAGCTCTCAACGCGTGCTTGGTCCGCTCCGACCGATACGTCCAATTCCGGTTTGCGCTCGATTTCCCGCAGCCCTACGGTCGAGCGCTCAAAGAAGGACAGAAGGCACAAGCAGAGCTGATCGCGGTCATGCCGCGCGCCGGCGGCAATTTCATCCACGCGGATCGATTGCTGGAAGAACTAGGCGCGTCTTCCTGATCGGGGATGTCAAGTAGCGCCAGAAGCTGTCATTGCGTTCTGCGGTCGACTGGGAACTATGGCTGGTTTTCTGGACGTGGGTGAAAGCAATACTTCTCAACATCGAGGTACGAGACGAAGGCAAGTGATATCGAAAGAATAGCGTCTATGCCGCTCGAAAGAAGCTACTTCCGTTGTCGTAGCTTTCCGCTTGGCCGGGCCGGGTCAAGGACTGAAGCACGTCTCGCACTTCGGTGACGGTCTGTTCTGGTGATGAGAACGTCGCGGCGATTTCCGCCACCGAAATAGGTGCCTTCGCGCGACCCATGATATCCAGCACGATCTGAGCTTGCTCCAGCCATGCGGCGGGGAACGCTGTCTTTCTGCTCTTCGCTTTGGTGGAGAGGATCGCTTGTCCGCGATCGCCATGCCGAAGAACTGCTCCGGCTTCACCGAGATGTCCGCCACACGGACAGCCGATGGCAAACGGCTTGCACCAACCTTCCTAGGTCGGCTATGCGTGTGGCCGTCCACACTGATCGAAATACTCGATTCCGAAGGGGAGCGAGGATCGTTGAAGCGGGCCGAGAGGGACCTTCACGCTGCATGAGGCAGTGACTTTTCACACTGAATGGCGGGCCAAAGCATTCCGTTCCTGACATGCTGGCGCTTCCATCTCGATGCATGCATCTGGCGAGTATTGTTTTCGGCTTCCGCTGAACCGCGGTGTTGCCCCCTCTCCTGGGGGCTCGATGCTGGCGCACCTGAAACCAAAATGACATTGGAGCCCTGCGAACATTCGCGCTTGGCTGTGTCGACCGTTTCGACGAGTAGGGCCGAGTTCCCGGCAGGACGTGTTTTCGTGACTTTTCGACATTCTCCTGACGACGAGCAAATTGCGTACCAAAGAAAAATCGTTTCAGAACATGGCCCGGGGCGAACCAGCCATGTCGATGTCCGACAAATTCGTACAATGCCACGCGACATTTACTCGCGCCCGGAATGCCAGAATGGAAAGCCATCCAATTCGCGAGAATAGCGATGCGATATCCTTTCCAATACGCGAACTGGGGAAGATTCAAAAACGGCGCTTCTGGGAGCGTTGATCCGGCAGAGTGGCAAGGAGATGCCCTACGGCACCAGGTACACCTTTTAGGCGCGCACATCGAAGCATTCCTGCAAGCCACGTTGCGGGCCGGTTCAATTGCCGACTCCTAGGCAAAATTTCCGGCATTGGCGCTGTCGCCACATGCCCTGTCGGGTTTGTCGCGCCTGCTACATAGTGGCGGTTGGCCCAATTTCGTCCGCGCTCTGGCTTAACTATCTGATCTTAATATCAAAACTTACCCAGGGCTATTTTTGCGAAGGTGGTACGATTTTTGATGCGCTCGTCGTGCGTCAACAAGTCGGATCCGCGTCGTTATAGCTAAACCGATGCCGGGCATCCCGCAGACGGCGGCGGAGCAGGTAGAGAACATTTCGCTTTGAGAACACGCGACCGCGGATGCCCCGCCTCACAGACGATCGGTGGCGCAAAACCTCAACAATAGGAATTTCTTGATGATCGACGCCATCCCGCCCCCATCTCCCGGACTACTTGGTCAACGAAAACCACTTGGAGTGGTCGGCGGAATGGGAAGCTTTGCGACTGCTAAATTCTTGGAGATTCTGGCTCGCAAAAGCCGCGTTGAAAGAGACCAGGATCACATCCCGTTTATTTGTCTATCGGTTCCCAATATCCCTGATCGTTCGCAGGCAATTTTAGTCGGCAGCGACGCCCCCTTGCGGCAAATTTTGGAACGCGCGTATTGGCTAGAGAAAGTTGGATGCGGAGCAATCGCTATCCCCTGCAATACTGCACATCTCTGGGCCACAGAGATTAAAAAAGCGCTGTCAGTAAAATTGATTGATATGGTAGAGATAACAAGACAAGCCATAGAGGACTCGCGTGGCAGCGAAGCACGCAACCTTCGCTCAATTTCCATCGGAACGAGCGCGTCAATGCACAACGGGCTTTACGCCGGACAAACTGAGAGCGACTTCGGCAAAGAATGTTATCGCAGCAACCCGAAACTTCAGAAAGACACCATCAAGATCATATCTGACGTCAAGTCAGGCAACATGGCAAATGCACAGGACAATCTAACGAGGCTTGTTCAAGCCGTACGATCTTTCGAACCTGACAAAATTATTCTTGGTTGCAGTGAACTATCAGCGATCTGCGGAGACCTCGCATACGACAATGATATTGTCGACCCGATTGATATCCTTGCTGACGCCTGCATTGACTGGTGGGTAGCAGAAAGCCAATCACTTCCGGACACGTTGGCCAGCCGATCATAATGTAGAAAAGATGACCGCGTTAGTAATAGGAAATGTTGGCTCCGACGCCATGGCCACAGCAGTTCCCTCGTTGTCTGACAAGTATTTGCAGAATAATGCAGCGGAAGCAAAAAGAATGATATGGCTTGCTAGGGACGACGACATACTTATCACCTCGACGGCGCCTATATCGCAATCATTTCTAAACTATGTTAATACCCTAAAGAGCGGAAGCAACATCGTGTCGCTAACGACTTCAGGGACATCCACCAAGCGTCCGTTGCCGATCTCGAAAAAAGACCTCCAGGCTGGCAGTCTTTTGTTCAACTCTCTGAGTTTGTTGCCTTCGGACCGCGTTTCGTGTTTGGAGCTGTGAATCGGCCCTTTAATTGCGGGTGATTGTCAATCCGAGTTTCGCTCTGTCATCGCCGGGGTCATGGTCCTTTCCGAGGTCGAATGCCTCATGATGATGTTCGGGTTGGGCGCCTCAACGTGTGCAACGAAGTTCGAAGTCGACGTCAGCCGATTCAACGAGGTCACCACAACCACCGTCCCGGCGGGGACATCACGGGTTTCGGAAGCGGACCCGCGATTGGGATCGAGCGCGGATCTGTCACGCCATCTTTTCGCCGCCCCACTCAAAGCTGGTGGCGTCAACCCAGAGGCAGTGGAGCAGAACCGCGATCTTGCGAGCTACCGCCACTTTTGCCTTTTTCATACCTATCCGCTTCGACAGGCGAACGCCCCACGCCTTCAGCGTCGACCATTTCTTTGTCCGGTGCATGAGGACGCTGGCCGCTTCGTATAAATAGGTCCGCAACAGCCGATCTCCCCAGCGTGAGACACGGCCGTTGACATCTGTTTCCCCAGATTGTTTTCGCCGCGGTGTCAGACCAAGGTAGGCGCCGACGTCACTGGCCGAGGAAAAGCGCGAAGGATCATCGATCGTGTGGCGGTAGGTCAACGCCGTCACGACGCCGACGCCAGGAACCGTCATAAGCCGGCGCGTGGTGTCATCCTCACGAGCAAGGCGTCGTACCTGCCGGTCCAGCTTTTCCTGTTCCCTGCAGGCCTGTTCATGGACGGTCAGAAGCGGCTCGATCACGGATCGAAGCTGATGCCCGTCGACAACCAACGCCACGACCTTTCGCCGAAACTGCGCACCGATTGAGCGACTGAACTGCAGCCCGTACTCTTTCAGCATTGACCGGACTTGGTTCTCGAGATCGCGGCGGATGGCGATAAGTCGCGATCGCGCCACCAGGAGGGATCGGGTCGCCTGGCTCTCTGTGCTTTTGACCTTGACCTCCCGATACCAGCCGACGCGAACCAGCTCGGCCAGGCCGCGGGCATCGTTCTCATCACTTTTGTTCATTCGAACTGAAAGTGCCGCCTTCGCATGTCGAGCATCAATGCAGACAACCGGCATTCCGACCCGTTTAAGCTCATGCCAGAGCCAGCTGGACATGGCGCCCGTCTCGAATCCGATGCGCTCGGCGTGAGGTGCGCGTTTGCGGAGCAACTCGGTCAGTGCTCCCGGATCGGACTTCACTTTTCCTTGGAAGACAGACCTTCCAGCATCGTCGACGACGCAAACGCTGGTCTCTCGCTGCGACACATCCAATCCGACATATTGCTTCACTGCGGCCTCCTCGATCTCAATGGTCGGCGGCTTTTGCCGTCAGCCGAATCTTCGTTCAAAGGAGCGACGGCAGCAATTACGTCATCGTGTGCAAAATTGGCTCCTACGCAGCGCCGATGACGCGCGCCTGGAGTAGGTCGAGTTTTCCTCGGCCGTACATTTGGCGCTTAACGAGCTTGAGTTTGGAGTTCGGCACCGGCTTTCAAACTGGCCCGCTTCTTGCGACCTCTCCCTATCATGCCTGCCTAGGTATCTCATCCGGGTGAGTTGACTGGGGACGGAGCGCTAGAGGAGCACGATGCGCAAAACAGAAACCTTTTATGATGTCATTCGCCGTCAGGGGATTACCCGACGCAGCTTCATCAAATTCTGTAGCCTGACGGCGGCGAGCCTGGGTTTTGGCCCGGACGCGAAAACGGCGATGGCCGAGGCACTCGAAACCAAGGAACGGGTTCCTGTCATCTGGATGCACGGCCTCGAATGCACCTGCTGCTCGGAGAGCTTCATCCGCTCGGCCCATCCGCTGGTCAAGGACGTGGTCCTTTCGATGATCTCGCTCGATTATGACGACACGATCATGGTCGCAGCCGGCCATCAGGCAGAGGCCATCCTCGAAGAGACCAAGCAGAAATACAAGGGCAAGTACATCCTCGCCGTCGAGGGCAATCCGCCGCTCAATGAGGACGGCATGTTCTGCATCGACGGCGGCCGACCCTTCGTCGAGAAACTCAAATATGTGGCCGAAGACGCCATGGCGATCATCGCCTGGGGCGCCTGCGCCTCCTGGGGCTGCGTCCAGGCCGCAAAGCCCAACCCGACCCAGGCAACGCCGATCGACAAGGTGATCCGCGACAAGCCGATCATCAAGGTCCCGGGCTGTCCGCCGATCGCCGAAGTGATGACCGGCGTCGTCACCTTCATCACCACCTTCGGCCGATTGCCCGAGCTCGATCGGCAGGGCCGGCCGAAGATGTTCTATTCGCAGCGCATCCACGACAAATGCTACCGCCGGCCGCATTTCGACGCCGGCCAGTTCGTCGAGGAATGGGACGACGAGGGAGCACGCAACGGCTACTGTCTCTACAAGATGGGTTGCAGGGGCCCGACCACCTACAATGCCTGCTCGACGGTGCGGTGGAACGGCGGCGTCTCCTTCCCGATCCAGTCCGGTCACGGCTGCATCGGCTGCTCCGAGGATGGGTTCTGGGACAAGGGCAGCTTCTATGACCGCCTGGCCACGATCAACCAGTTCGGCATCGAGGCCAATGCCGACCGGATCGGCATGACGGTAGCCGGCGTCATCGGCGGAGCGATCGCGGCCCACGCCGCGATCACCGCCGTCAAGCGCGTCACCACCAAGCGCGAAAAAACCGACGTTTAAAACTCTGGGCAGGGAACACTTATGTCAATCCAAACGCCCAACGGCTTCACGCTCGACAATTCCGGCAAACGCATCGTGGTCGATCCGGTCACCCGTATCGAAGGCCATATGCGGGTCGAGGTCAATGTCGACGCCAACAACGTCATCCGCAACGCGGTGTCCACTGGCACGATGTGGCGCGGCATCGAAGTCATCCTCAAGAACCGCGATCCGCGCGACGCCTGGGCCTTCACCGAGCGGATCTGCGGCGTCTGCACGGGCGCGCATGCGCTGACCTCCGTGCGCGCGGTCGAGAATGCGCTTGGCATCACCATCCCGGAAAACGCCAATTCGATCCGCAACCTGATGCAGCTTGCGTTGCAGGTGCATGACCACGTGGTGCATTTCTATCACCTGCATGCGCTTGACTGGGTGGACGTCGTCTGCGCGCTCAAGGCCGATCCGAAGGCGACGTCTCAGCTGGCCCAGTCGGTGTCCGACTGGGCACTCTCCTCGCCCGGCTATTTCAAGGACATCCAGACCCGGCTCAAGAAATTCGTTGAATCCGGCCAACTCGGTCCATTCAAGAACGGCTATTGGGGTAACGCCTCCTATAAGCTGCCGCCGGAAGCCAACCTGATGGCCGTCGCGCACTATCTCGAGGCGCTGGATTTCCAGAAGGAGATCGTCAAGATCCATACGATCTTCGGCGGCAAGAATCCACATCCGAACTGGCTGGTCGGCGGCCTGCCCTGTCCCATCAACATCGATGGAACCGGCGCGGTCGGTGCGATCAACATCGAGCGCCTAAACCATGTGTCGTCGATCATAGACCAGCTGATCGAGTTCAACGAAAAGGTCTATGTGCCCGACGTCATGGCGATCGGCTCATTCTACAGGGACTGGCTCTTTGGCGGCGGCCTTTCGGGCAAGAACGTGCTCGCCTATGGCGATGTGCCGGAACATGCCAACGATTATTCGGAGGCGAGCCTGAAACTGCCGCGCGGCGCGATCATCAACGGTAATCTTGCCGACATTCTGCCGATCGACCTCGCCGATCCGGAGCAAATCCAGGAATTCGTCATCCATTCCTGGTACAAGTATCCGCACGAGGCCAAGGGCCTGCACCCCTGGGATGGCGTCACCGAGCCGCATTACGAACTAGGCCCCAATGCCAAGGGCACCAAGACCAACATCCAGGAACTGGACGAAGGTGGCAAATATTCATGGATCAAGGCGCCGCGCTGGCGCGGACACGCCATGGAGGTAGGCCCCCTCGCCCGCTGGGTCGTCGGCTATGCGCAGGGCAAGCCTGAATTCAAGGAGCCGATCGAGAAGGTGCTGAAAGATCTCGGTCTTCCGATGTCGGCGCTCTTCTCCACGCTCGGCCGCACCGCGGCGCGCGCCCTAGACTCCGAATGGGCGGGCCGCCAGATGCGCTATTTCTTCGACAAGCTGGTCGCCAATATCAAGGCTGGCGACAGCGCGACCGCTTTCGTCGACAAATGGAAACCGCAGACCTGGCCGAAGGAAGTCAAGGGCGTCGGCTTCACCGAAGCGCCGCGCGGCGCGCTCGCCCACTGGATCAAGATCAAGGACGGCAAGATCGACAACTACCAATGCGTCGTGCCGACCACCTGGAACGCCAGCCCTCGCGATCCGAAAGGCGGTATCGGCGCGTTCGAAGCCTCGTTGGTGGATACCCCGATGTCAGATCCCACCCAGCCGCTGGAAATACTCCGGATAATCCATTCCTTCGATCCGTGCCTTGCATGCTCCACGCATGTCATGAGCCCGGACGGGCAGGAAATGGCAAAAGTGCAGATGAGATGAGGAGGGATATGCGATGAGCCTTTTCGACCCGCTTGCAACCTTGGACGCACACGGCGAAAGAGCCGTGGAGCGCCAGAGCGTCTATGTCTACGAGGCGCCGGTGCGTCTCTGGCACTGGATCAACGCCTTCTCCATCCTCATGCTTGCGCTGACCGGCTACTTAATCGGCAGCCCACTGCTGTCGATGCCGGGGGAGGCCAGCGCCAACTTTCTGATGGGATATATCCGCTTCAACCATTTCGCCGCCGGACAGATCCTGGCCATAGCCCTGATCCTGAGAATCTACTGGGTGTTCGTCGGCAATGTCGATGCCCGACAGATCTTCTACGTCCCGGTCTGGAGCGGCCGGTTCTGGAAGGAATGCGTGCATGAAGTGCGCTGGTATGCCTTCCTGATCAGCAAGCCGAAAAAATATGTCGGTCACAAACCGCTTGCCCAGTCCGCCATGTTCCTGATGTTCACGCTGCCGCTGTTGTTCATGGTCATCACCGGCTTTGCGCTCTACAGCGAGGGCACTGGCCGCGACAGCTGGGAATACAGCCTGTTCGGCTGGTTGTTCTCGATCTGGCCGAACAGCCAGGACGTCCACACCTTCCACCATCTCGGCATGTGGGTGATCCTGGTTTTCACAATGGTCCATATCTATGTGGCTGTGCGTGAGGACATCATGAGCCGGCAGAGCATCATCTCGTCGATGATCTCGGGCGAGCGCATGTTCAAGGACCTGGAGGACTAGGTGCGCAAACTGTCTTCGACACGGCCCCGGGTGCTGGTCCTCGGCATCGGCAACATCCTGTGGGCCGACGAGGGGTTTGGCGTACGCGTGGTCGAAGCTTTTCACCAATCCTATTCGGTGTCGGATAATGTCACCGTCCTCGACGGCGGGACGCAAGGGCTCTATCTCGTGCAGTTCGTGATGGAAACCGATTATCTCATCGTCTTCGATGCCATCGACTACGGGCTCAGCCCGGGCACGCTGAAGATCGTCGAAAACGACGAAGTGCCGAAATTCACCGGCGCCAGGAAGATGAGCCTGCACCAGACCGGGTTCCAGGAAGTGCTGAGCGCCGCCGACCTGCTCGGCCATTATCCGGAAAAGCTGGCGTTGATCGGCTGCCAGCCGGTCGATCTCGAGGATTGGGGCGGGCCGCTGACGGAGCCGGTGAAGGCGGTCATCCCCGAAGCGATCCGGACGGCGGTCGCCGTTCTCAAGGGCTGGGGCATCGAGGCAAGAGCGCGGAGCGGCGGCATCGTCCCCTCGCTCCTCGGCAACGATCTGGATTTTGACAATTACGAACAGCGCGCCAGCCGCATTGATCACCTGAGGACGCTCCCATGAAGTTTCGGAGAATATCGGCTGCATGCGCGGCCCTGGCGTGCTGGGCGTCGCCAATGCCCATACCGGACTTCATGCGGATGGCACGCTTGCCGGTCTCGGCCATCCTTTGGGCGGCCTCCACCATATCCTTGTCGCGGTCGCGGTCGGCTTCCGGCCCGGCACGCTCGGCGGCAGGGACAGCTGGATTGTGCCTTCGTCATCGTCATGACGATCGGCGGAGCGATAGGCATCTACGGCCTGCCGCTGCCGATGGTGGAAACGGGGATTGCCCTCACCGTAGTGGTGCTCGGCCTGCTCGTCGCCTTCGAAGTCAAGGTTCGGGCGCCGGTGGCGGGGATCGCGGGGTATGCGCACTCTTCCACGGGTCATGCCCATGGTTCAGAAACGCCTGCCATGTCGCATGCCACGGGCTATGTCACGGGCTTCCGGGCTGCATGCTGCATGCGGGCGGAACCGCGCTCGCGTCGCTTAGATTTCGGCAAGGCCCGGGCAGAGCGTCTGGCCGGGTTGCCGGAGCTGCCGTCGCCCTAACAGGGGCCGCGCTGCTGGCCGCTTGATATTTCGCTCCCAAGGCCGAGGCCTGCCGTGTGGGCGCTGTCCACACGGTTCCCGATTTCGTAGCTTGAATGACAGAAAAGAGACAACGCCATGTGCATAGGTCTTCCGATGCGGGTCGTCACCGGCGACGAGTGCGTGGCCCAATGCGAGCGTCATGGTACGATTTCTTCCGTGTCGATGATGTTGGTCGGCGCGCAACTGCCAGGCACATATCTATTGACCCATCTGGGCTCGGCCATTCGCGTCCTTGAGGGTGATGAGGCGCAAGCCATCGATGATGCCCTTGCGGGTCTGGCGGAAGCTGTTGAAGGCCGGCCCTTCGAAGCCTTGTTTGCCGATCTCATCGCCCGCGAGCCGGAATTGCCCGCGCATCTGCGTGAGGGGTGAGAGAATAGTGGCCGCATCTGGAAACCGGGATTCCAGCAATTCGACGCGAGCAACCGAGCTGGAAACTCTCCTTGCAGATCAATGGACTCCCCGGATCTGGCACACCGCTTGCTGCTCAACTCCCAAGAACGTTCTGCAAGCTGATTTCTGGAGGAGACAATGCCCTCTTACCTGGTCCGCGTCTTGCGCGAGCAGATGCGACTGCCCATCGTCGACGAAGCGAGCATCGACACCTTCCTGGCGCCGGCCGCGGACAAAGCGGAACATGCCATCCTGTTTTTCACCGGCGATCCTGCGCTGCGACCTGAAGCCGACGACGTCGCCGTCGTTCTTCCCGAACTCCTACGGGCGTTCCCGGGACGGGTGCGGGGCGCCATCGTGCTACGCGCCGCCGAAGACAAGCTCAAGCCGCGGTTCAATGTCGTGGTCATGCCAAGCCTCGTTGTCACGCGCGGAGCCCAGCCGCTTGGCGTGATCGGCAAGATCCGCGACTGGTCGGAATATATGGAGAAGATCGGCAACTGGTTATCTGCGGATGCGCCGGTCATGGCGGCATCCGGCGGGTCGAAGGTCGAGATCACCCATGCCGGCAACCAGATCGCCCGATGAAAGCAGGTTTCTGGGTCGCCCCCGAGGGCGCCGATGCGGCGATGACGGTCATGCCGATCGGCGCGGAGCCGCCGCAGAGCGCCCGCAAGCTCAATTATCTCGCGACCAGCAGCGCCGAGGAGATGATCCGCTGCTGTCGCCGGACGGCGATGCTGCTGCCGCAACTCGCCGATGCGCTCGCCGTGCAGACGGCTGACCAGCCGGGCCGCCTGTTCGACATTACCGATTTTCCGGATGACGAAAGGGAGCTGATCACCCAGACCCTCGGCGAAGGCGAAGTTGCGGGAATTGCCGCGCTGCCGTCCGGCATCCTGGCGCAGATCCAGGAAGCGGTGATGGCCGGCGTCTGGCGCATCCGTTTCACCGACCCGGATAGCCGGCTGCTTGCTGACTATATCGAGGTCGCGTCGATTCCCGCAGCCGTACGTCAGGCCTGTTCGGCACTGCCGGCATCGATTTCCCACGGACCGGCGCCGGCAGGCGCCATGAATGTCATGCCGGTGCTGACCGAGATCGGCGACCGCATCGGCCGCTATAGCGACGGCGATCCTGCTGATATCATCAACTTCTCGCTCTTTCCGATGAGCCCACAGGACATGGGTTTCCTGCAGGCGACGCTCGGCACCGGGCCGGTAAAGTTCACCTCGCGCGGCTATGGCACATGTCGGGTCGTGGCGGCCGGCGTCCGCAACGTCTGGTCGGTGCAGTTCTACAACGCCATGGACACGATCATTCTCGATACGCTGGAGGTTGCCGACATCCCGTCCGTCGTCATCGCTGCCGAAGAGGATTTCAGGGGTTCGGAAGCCCGGCTGCGCGACATCGAAGAGGTCTATTTCAAATGACGAGCTTCGAAAACTTCGGCAAGTGCGATCCGGCGTCCGATGACGACAAGATGGAGTGCGGCATCTGCTGGCATGTCTATGATCCCGCGCAAGGCGACCCGGTCTGGCAGATCCCGCCCGGCGTGCCGTTTTCCGCCCTGCCCAAGGTCTGGCGCTGTCCCAACTGTGACGCCCTGCAATCGAAGTTCATGAGGCTCGGCGATGCACGCTGACGCGGCGGAACGCACGGAAATCAATCCGGCCGAGATGTGCTATCGCCACATTCATGCAACCGCCATGCAGGACGTGCCGCGCTGCAATCCCGCCCTTCGCATCAAGGCGACCGGCTTCCGGATTTATGGCGAGAGAGCCCTCGGGATCATTACAACGCCGTGGTTCATGAACCTGGTGGCGGCAGATATTCCCGGTAGTGTGCAATCGGCTCCGGTTGCCGTAGGAACGACCGTCCGCATCGGTCTCCCCGTAGCCGAGGTCGAGTTCATCGCCGGTGAGCTCGATGCGATCGGCCGGGTCGCTTCCTGCTCGCTGTTTTCGCCGGTCTTCGCGTTTGGGACGATGGAAGCAACGCTGGAGACCGCGGTGGAGGCCGTCCGCGCCTTCTTCGACCCGGCTGCACTTACGCCGGCGTCGGTCCCGTCGACCAACGTCAAACGCCGCGACCTGCTGAGGGGGAATTTCCGCAAGCAGCAGAAGTTGGCGCAATGACCTTCGGTGCGGGCTCGATCCGGATCGACGTGACGGTGTCGCGGGCGCTGGCCTGTTGCGTGGAGATAAAGTCCAACCGCCCGCAGGGACTGGCACGCCTGTTCGTCGGCCGCCGCCCCGAAGAGGCGCCAGTGCTTGCCGGTCAGGTTTTTTCGCTCTGTGGTGTTGCGCAATCAGTGGCAGCGCGGCTTGCGGTGCTGAATGCGGCTGACCTGCCGATGCGCGGCGAGGAGCGGTTCGCTGCCACCGCCAAATTGCTTGCGGAGCGTATCTTCGAGACATTGAGAGCACTGATCCTGCACTGGCCTTTGCCGCTACCCGCCGCCATCGTCGCCTTGGCAGGCAAATATCTGCGCGAGGCGCTGGCCGCTTCGCAGGCGATTATTGCTGGTGCGAAGGCAAAGATCGCCAAATGCGCATTCGTGGCCGAACCAGCGGCGCGGCTTTCCGCTGCGGCTGCCGCCCTTGGCATTCCCGACGGTGAAGGTCAGCCGCCGCGGGATACAGCCTACGCAGCAATCCTCGGCAATATCGATCGTGACCGGATTTTCGTCAGCCGGCGGCCCAACCCGCTGACGGTTGCGGACGATGCAGAGGTTATCGCCCATCTCAGCCGTGAGGCGGGTTATGCCAGCCTGCCGTATCTGGCCGGCCGTGTGGTCGAGACCGGGGCCTATGCCCGGCTAAGCAGCGCCGGCATGCCCGAAGGCCCGCATCTGGCCGAGCGCTTCCTGGCGCGCATTAACGACGTTCGCCTTTGCCTGCAGCAGCTCTCTAATCTCGACCAGCAGGACACGGATGCGTGTTCCTCACTGATGGGCGGCGGACCGACGCCCGGCGCCGGCGGCTATGGTGCCGTGGAGTGCGCGCGCGGCAGGCTCTACCACCTGGCCGAGATCGGCATGGACGGGCATCTTTGCGCCTACCGCATACTCGCTCCGACCGAATGGAATTTTCATCCGGCAGGTCCATTCGTCGAAACCCTGCTGTCATCGCGGATCGGCGTGGGAGAGTCGGCCGCCCGGTCGGTATCCAGGCTGGCCACGTTGTTTGATCCCTGCGTTGCGTTCGAGATCGGCGTTCGCGAGGCTGCTTATGCATGAGATGTCGTTGATGGAGAGTGTGATCGAGATCGTCTGCGAGACGGCGCGGCAGAACGGCGCGAGCACGGTCAAGTCCGTTCGTCTTGATGTCGGAGTCTTGAGCCATGTCAGTCCGGATGCGCTGGTGTTCTGCTACGAAGCGGTACGGCATGGCACGATCGCGGAAAACGCGGCACTTGAGATCAATCGCATCGCTGGCGAAGGCTGGTGCCTCGATTGCACAAAGACGGTGGCGCTCGAGGAGCGGTTCGGAGCCTGTCCGGACTGCGGCCGGCTTCGGGTGCAGATGACGGCGGGCGACGAATTGAAGATCAAGGACGTGGAGGTCATCTGATGTGTACGGTATGCGGCTGCGCAACGGCAGCGATTGAAGGGGACAAGAGCAGGGCCGAGGCTCCTGGCCATGCCGGCGCGCGTAGTGACGATCACGATCATCACCACCATCATCACGATCATGATGCCCACCATTTCCCGGATCAGCATGACCACCACCACGCCGAGGACGGCAGCGTCCACTGCGGCAAGCGCATTGCCGGCGTGCATGTGCCGGGCATGAGCCGGGAGCGTATTATCCAAGTGGAAAAGGATATTCTCTCCAAGAACGACGGCTATGCCGCCGAAAATCGGGCCTTCTTCGTGCAGAACGGTATTTTCGCGTTGAATATCGTCTCGAGCCCCGGCTCCGGAAAGACGAGCCTTTTGGTCCGCGCCATCCGCGAACTCAGGGATCGTGTGGTGATCAATGTCATCGAGGGTGACCAGCAGACGTCCAACGACGCCGCCCGCATCCGCGAAGCCGGCGCCCGCGCCATCCAGATCAATACTGGCAAGGGCTGCCACCTAGATGCCCACATGGTTGGCCACGCGAGGCAAGACCTGGCGCCTGAGCCGGGCTCGATCCTGCTCATCGAGAATGTCGGCAACCTGGTTTGTCCGGCGGCCTTCGATCTCGGCGAGGCCCACAAGGTGGTGGTGCTGTCGGTTACCGAGGGCGAAGACAAGCCGCTCAAATATCCGGACATCTTTGCCGCCTCCGATCTGATGATCCTCAACAAGTCGGACCTGCTTCCGCATCTCGATTTCAATGTCGGGCTCTGCATCGCCAATGCGCTGCGCGTCAATCCGCGGCTGCGGACGCTGGTCGTCTCCGCCCGCAGCGGTCAAGGCATGGAGTCCTTCTGCGCGTGGCTGGAGGCCTCGGCCGCAACGCTGGCGAGGCGCGCCAAGGTGGCCTGACCCATGGCACGCGGCCAGGCATCGGCAGTAGAGGATCCGGTCCAGCGGCTGCGGCTGCGGGTGCGCGGTTGCGTGCAGGGCGTCGGTTTCCGTCCGTTCGTCTACCGGCTGGCGCGGACGATGCGCCTGACGGGCTTCGTGCTTAACGACAGCGCCGGCGTGCTGATCGAGGTCGAAGGCACTTGTGCAGGCCGGTTCGCCGAAGCTGTGCGCATGCAGGCGCCGCCCTTGGCACGAATAGACTCCGTCGACGTGCTGGAGATGGACGCAGCCGGCGGAGAACTCTTCAAGATACTTGAAAGCGTCGGCGGACACGGCGCGACGCGCATCGGCGCCGATGCCGCAACTTGCGCCGAATGCCGGCGGGAGCTGACCGATCCGCAGAGCCGCTTCTTCGGCTATCCCTTCGTCAATTGCACCCATTGTGGCCCGCGCTTCACCATCACCGGCGCCCTGCCCTATGACCGTCGGCAGACCTCGATGGCCGCCTTTCCGATGTGTCCGTCCTGCCGCGCCGACTATGCCGACCCCGAAAGCCGGCGCTTCCATGCACAACCCGTCGCCTGTCCGGCCTGCGGTCCGCAACTCAGTCACCCCGTCGGGGAGATTGCTGCACGGTTGCTGAAAGGCAAAATCGTCGCGCTCAAGGGGATAGGCGGCTTCCACCTGCTGTGCGATGCGCGCAACGATGCCGCCATCCGCCTTCTCAGGTTGCGTAAGGCGCGCCACCAAAAGCCGTTGGCCGTCATGGTGCGGGATATCGAGGCGGCGCGGCTTCTTGCGGATCTGACGGGGGTCGAAGAAGCGCTGCTCATGTCCGCCGCCGGCCCGATCGTGCTGGTGAAGGGTCTTGATGGGCTTTCCAACCTCATCGCACCCGGACTCAAGCGGATTGGCCTGATGCTTGCCCATTCGCCGCTGCATCATCTGCTGTTTGACGCACTTGCCCAGCGTCCGCAAGATGGCCCCGCCGCGCTGATCGCAACCAGCGCCAATCCGGGCGGCGAACCGGTGGTGGCCAGCAATGACGATGCCGAACGCCGGCTTGCCGGGATTGCCGATCTCATCGTCACGCACAATCGCGATATCGCCGTTCGCGCCGACGATTCGGTCATGCAGGTGATCGATGGTGCTCCAAGTTTCCTGAGGCGGGCACGCGGTTTCGTGCCGGAGCCTCTCGATCTCGGCGAGGACGGTCCGTGCGTGATCGCCACCGGCGCCGATCTCAAGAACACGGTCTGCATCACGCGCGGCCGGGAGGCGTTCCTGTCGCAGCATATCGGCGGCCTCGACAATACCGAAGCGATCCGCTTCCAGCAGGAGACGGTCGCGCATCTTAGTTCCATTCTCGATATCAGGCCGGACCATGCCGCCTGCGATCTGCATCCCGATTTCCGGTCAGTGCGGATGGCTGAGAGCCTGGGCCTGCCGCTCGTTGCGGTCCAGCACCACCTTGCCCATATTGCCGCTGTCGTCGTCGAGCATCACGTCACCGGGCCAGTTCTCGGGTTGTCGCTCGACGGGCATGGCTATGGCGCCGATGGCGGCAGCTGGGGCGGCGAGATGCTGATGGTCGACGGATACCGCTGGCATCGGCTGAGCTCGCTTTCGCCGCTGCCGCTGCCGGGCGGCGATCGTGCTGCGCGCGAACCCTGGCGCATGGGGGTCGCCGCGCTGCGGGCCGCAGACCGCATCGATCTTGCACCAAAGCTCTGGCCGGGACATCCCGGCGTCGCGCATCTCGAAGCCATGTTCGCGTGTGGCATGCAGCCGGGCCGGACGTCGAGCCTGGGAAGGCTCTTCGATGCGGCAGCTGCGGTCAGCGGAGTGCGCCTCGTGCAGAGCTACGAGGGACAGGCGGCGATGGAGTTCGAGGCTCTGGCTGAGAGCCCGCACTGTCTTCCCGAAGGCTACAGCTTTGTCGACGGCATGCTCGATTTCCGGCCGCTGATCGTTCATCTGGCCGAGCGGCATCTGTGCGGCGTCAGCGCCTCTAACCTGTTCCATGGCACGCTGATCGCCGGTCTTGCCGATTGGGCGGCGTGCGGGGCGTCGCAAGCCGGCACGAGCAAGATCATGCTCGGCGGCGGCTGCATCATGAACCGCGTCCTCGCTGAAGGCCTTGCGAACGCCTTGCGCAATCTTGGCCTGGAGCCACTTTTGCCGCGGATGATTCCCGCCAATGACGGCGGCATTGCGCTTGGCCAGGCCGCCTTCGCAAGGCAAGTCATCAAGAACGATAGAGGCCAGGTGGACAACCCGAAATGTGCCTAGCCATACCGGTCAAGGTAAAGGACGTGCTGCCAGACAACATGGCGAAGGTGACACTCGACGGCGTCTCGAAGATCATTTCGACCGCGCTTGTCGAGGACGTCAAGGCGGGCGACTATGTCGTGCTGCATGTCGGCTACGCCCTGGGCAAGATCGATCCGCAAGAGGCGGAAAGGACACTGGCCCTGATCCGCGAAGCTGCCTTGGCATGAAATATATCGACGAACATCGCGACGGCAGGCTCGCCAAGGAAATCGCCCGCCAAATCGCCGCGCTTGCCGATCCGGCGCGTTCCTATCATTTCATGGAATTCTGCGGCGGCCACACGCATGCGATTTCCCGCTATGGCCTTGAAGACCTTCTGCCGCAAAATGTGCAGATGATCCATGGTCCTGGCTGTCCCGTCTGCGTGCTGCCGATCGGCCGCATCGATGCGGCAATCGCGCTTGCCATGCGGCCGGAGATCACGCTTTGCACCTATGGTGACCTGATGCGCGTGCCGGGCTCGAACGAATCGAGCCTGCTCAAGGCCAGGGCCGCCGGCGCCGATATCCGCATGGTCTATTCGACACTGGATGCGCTACGGATCGCCGAAGCCGAGCCGGATCGGGAAGTGGTGTTCTTCGCCATCGGCTTCGAAACCACGGCGCCGCCGACAGCGCTGGCGCTCAGGGTCGCGATTGCCAAAGAGCTCAGGAATTTCTCGATCTTCTGCAACCACGTGCTGACACCGGCGGCGATCCAGAATATTCTCGAAAGCCCGGATGTCCGCAAACTGGGCACGGTCAAGATCGACGGTTTCATCGGCCCTGCCCATGTCAGCATCGTGATCGGCACCGAGCCCTACGAATTTTTCGCCGAGGAATTCCAGCAACCGGTCGTGGTGGCGGGTTTCGAACCGCTCGATGTCATCCAGGCGATCCTGATGCTGGTCCGGCAGGTGAACGACGGCCGCCATGAGGTCGAGAACCAGTATATCCGCGCCGTCACGAGGTTCGGCAACGAGAAGGCGCAGGCCCAGGTCGCCAATTTCTTCGAACTTCGCGAGAGCTTCGAATGGCGCGGGCTCGGAGAAGTGCCTTATGGCGCGCTGCGGCTCAGGCCGCAATATGCCGAACACGACGCCGAAAAGCGCTTCTCGATGGTGACGACGGCCGCGAAGGACAACCCGGCCTGCGAATGCGGCGCGATCCTGCGCGGCGTCAAGAAGCCGGCCAACTGCAGTTTGTTCGGCACCGTTTGCACGCCGGACACGCCGATGGGATCCTGCATGGTCTCTCCCGAGGGTGCCTGTGCCGCCCATTGGACCTACGGCCGCTTGCGCGAGCATGCCAAAGCCTTTGAATGAAGGTCCGTCAAACGACGTTATGATAAAAGCCAACAGGCGCAAGCTCGACCTCAAAAATGGCCGCGTCGACCTGTCCCACGGGGCCGGCGGTCGCGCCATGGGCCAATTGATCGAGGACATATTCCACAAGGCTTTCGACAATGAATGGTTGCGGGCCGGCAACGACCAGTCGGCCTTCATGGTGCCGGGCGGCCGTATGGTGATGACCACCGACGGCTACGTTGTTTCGCCGCTGTTCTTCCCGGGCGGCACTATCGGCTCGCTAGCCGTGTACGGCACGATCAACGATATCGCGATGGCGGGCGCGGTGCCGCTTTATCTTTCGGCGAGCTTCATCATCGAGGAAGGCTTTCCGCTAACCGATCTCGACCGCATCGCCGAAACCATGGGTGACGCGTCGCGCGAGACGGGCGTGCCGATCATCACCGGCGATACGAAAGTGGTCGAACGCGGCAAGGCCGACGGCGTGTTCATCTCCACCGCCGGCGTTGGCATGGTTCCAGCCGGGCTCGATCTCCGCTCCGATGCTGCCCGTCCGGGCGATGTGGTTATCGTGTCCGGCTCGATCGGCGATCACGGCGTCGCGGTGATGTCGAAGCGAGAGAACCTCGAATTCGACACAGGTATCGTCTCGGATTCCGCCGCACTGCATGGTCTGGTGGCCGGCATGGTCGAGGCTGCCGGAGCCGCGATCAGGCTGATGCGCGATCCGACCCGCGGCGGCCTTGCAGCGACGCTGAACGAGATCGCCAATGCGTCGAAGGTTGGTTTTCGTATCGATGAGGAGGCCATTCCGATCAAGCCCGAGGTGGCTGCGGCCTGCGAATTCCTCGGCCTCGATCCGCTGAATGTCGCCAACGAGGGCAAGCTCGTCGCAGTCGTGGCGCCCGAAGCCGCTGATGCAATGCTCGCCGTCATGCGGGCTCACCCGCTTGGCAGGGAAGCGGCGCTGGTCGGCCATGTCGTGGCGGACGACGATTGCTTCGTGCAAATGGCAACGTCGTTCGGCGGCGGACGCATCGTTGACTGGCTGTCCGGCGAACAGCTTCCCAGAATCTGCTGAGGAGTGCCGATGCGCATCCTGCTCCTCTGCCATAGCTTCAATTCTCTGTCCCAGCGCCTGCATGTGGATTTGCGCAGAGCCGGGCATGACGTGTCGGTCGAGCTCGATATCCATGACGACCTGACGCGGGAGGCAGTCGCGCTCTTCTGCCCCGATCTGGTGATCGCGCCGTTCCTGAAGCGGCCGATTCCGGCGGATATCTGGCGCAAGACGCTTTGTCTGATCGTCCATCCCGGCATCCGGGGCGACAAGGGACCGAGCGCGCTCGACTGGGCGATCCTCTTTGGGGAAGCCGTGTGGGGCGTGACTTTGATCGAGGCGCGCGAGGATATGGATGCGGGGCCGGTCTGGGCGTGGCGCGAATTTCCGACGCGCCGGACACGAAAATCCAGCCTTTACCGCCATGAAGTGACGGAAGCGGCAGTCGGCTGTGTCCTGGAGGCGATCGGCCGCATCGGGGGGCAGATGGGCGCTCAGCTGCCACAAAACTGGGGCAAGGGCTCCACCCGGCCCGCCTGCCGCAAAGCCGACCGCACCATCGACCCGATGCTCCATACCGCCGAAGAAGCACTCAGGATCATCGACGCGTCGGACGGTGATCCCGGCGCGCTGATGACGATCGCCGGACAACCGTTCCTGGTCTTCGATGCGGCGGTCGCGGCGGGACTTTCCGAACGACCGGGCATGCTGATCGGCAGCTCGGGGCGGGCTGTGGCAATGGCCTTCCGTGAAGGCGCGCTCTGGATCGGCCATCTTCGTCAGCCGGGAGCAAGCAAATTGAAGCTGCCGGCGCTTCATCTTCTCGAAATCGAGGCGGGCCATCTGCCGGTGATCGATGGCCCCCACCCCTGCCGCTATCATGAGGAGAACGGCGTGGGTTTCCTCGAATTCCAGTTCTACAATGGTGCGATGTCGTCCGAGGATTGCGCTGCGCTGCGCGAAACGATCGTCGAAGCGAAGGCGCGTGCGCTGCCGGTGATGGTGCTGGAAGGCGATGCGGATTGCTGGTCGAACGGTATCCACCTTGGCATCATCGAAAACGCCGAGAGCGCCGCGTACGAATCTTGGCGCAACATCAACGCAATGAACGATCTCGTGCGCGAAATCATCGATTGCAACGATTGTCTGGTGATCGCCGCCGTGCTCGGTAATGCCGGTGCGGGCGGCGTCTTCCTGTCGCTTGCCGCCGACGAGATCTGGATGCGCGAAGGTGTTGTTCTCAACCCGCACTACAAGGACATGGGCAATCTCTACGGCTCGGAATACTGGACCTACCTGCTGCCAGCCCGCGTCGGCGACGAGCGTGCCAGGCGTGTAACCCAGGCGCGGCTGCCGATGGGCATCGATGAAGCGCTCGAACTGGGACTCGCCACGTGCCGCCTGCCCGGCGAGATGGAAATCGCCCGCGAGGAAATTCATCGCAAGGCCGCCGCCTTGGCGGGATCGCCCGACATTGCCGCTCGAATCGCCGCAAAGCGGCTGCGTCGTGCCCGGGACGAGGCGATAAAGCCGCTGGCTGCCTATCGTGTCGAGGAATTGCAGCGGATGCGAAACAACTTCTACGGATTCGATCCCAGCTATCACATCGCGCGTCACAACTTCATCCACAAGACGCCCAAGTCGCGCACGCCGGTTACCCTTGCCGTCCATCGCGACAAAAGGGCCAGCGCTGACCGCGGGATGAACAGGCGATGACAAATCCGCACGCCACCGTTCTCATCGTTGGTGACGAATGCTGGTCAAGATGTATGGCAAGCCGGCAGGTAACGCAGTGCCACAGGAACGCTTCTGCAGCCCCGCTGTGTGCACTGGCCCCAAGAAGGCCCGTATCGAAGGCGAACTCGAGCTGGCGCACGTCGGCACGTTGAACGCCCGCTTCGATCTCCCGCTTCAGACCGTATCCGGTGGGTCCAGCCTCATAGCAAAATCTCAATCGTACACCCGGGCGTCCGAGCTTGCGGATGAGGCGGCGTACTGACGCACTATCGGAGGATATCTCTCCGACATATCGAACTTCGCCGGTACGCCCGCTCTCGGCGAGCAACAGCATGCCGATCCTTCGAAGCATCCAATTCCCAGCCGGCGAGAGCGCCCCCAGCCAACTCCATCAGCCCGAGCGCGTCATCAAATTCGCGCGAGCCGCTCCTGGAGTGCCTGGCGATCGGCGACCAGATTGTCGAGGTGCAGGGACTCGCGCCGCAGCCGCGGTTCTTGCGCCAACCGTCGAGCCAGCTCCCGCGTGGCCTCCAGCATGAAGACGCCGCAATCATGACCGTTCTGCTGTTTGGCCATGCGCACTGGCCGCAGGCTGGCGCCCAGCCTTGCTGCGAACTCCGTTGCAATGGGGCGGTGGTACTCTCCCAGCGAGTCGTAGTGATAGCCGACCGGGTTTTCCCGGTCGCGGCGATCAACGAGCAGCAGCGACCAGTGGCTGCCACTATCAGGAACGCCAGCACGGCCATCGTTCACTGGCAGGAACAGGAAGTCGGCCGTATCCTCCTCATTCTGATTATGGACTATGCGCTGGAATTCGCCGAGTGCATCGCGCTCGGGGATCAAGCGCAGTTGATATGATATGAGGGGATCCACGAGGCGCGTCCGGGCAGCCAGATCCGGAGAACGTCCCTGCAACTCCTGGCCCAGGAGCCCGTAATCCGCAGTGATATGGGCGTCGGTCAGCCAATGGGTGGGGCCGAGCGCCAGCCGATCCTGCGGTGCGCTGCCCGAGCCAGAGGCCGGTTCATCCGTCTGGGCAACTCGAGCGTGAGGGGTGGGAAGAATGCGCCCGTCCGGCTCCCGCGCCGTGGAGGTGGGCTCACCGGTGACAGTTTGCGCTCCTGGCACATGTATCCGATCGGCTTCCTGTCTGGCAGGGCCGCGGTCCGCGCCCGCCTCGGGGCACAGGTGGGCGTGCAGGGCGCTCACGCATGGATCGACGTTCTTTCTATCTTGTTGGTGGGGTGGGACGACGGTGATATCGGCTTGTGCATAAAACGGCCTGCGCTCGCTCAACAATCTGGCGATCTTCTGCTCCGGGTTGGGGCCTTGCAGCAGCGGGCGGCTGGTATCGTTCCTGGTGCGTTTTTCGATCACGTCGAGCCTGGTGTCGAGCCAGATCGAGACCGCCTTCTCGCCGATCAGGTGACGGCTCTGCTCACGCATGAACGCGCCGCCACCGGTCGCGATCACGGCAGGGCCTTTCTGGAGCAGATCTGCGATCACACGTGCCTCCATGTCCCTGAAGAACGCCTCGCCATGGACTTCGAAGATCTGCGATATCGATATGCGGGTGTCCTTCTGGATTATCTTGTCGGTATCGACGAAGGGCAGCCGCAGCCGCCTGGCGAGAGCCGGGCCGATGCTGGATTTGCCGGCACTCGGCATGCCAACGAGCACGACCGGCCGTCCATTGAGGGCGGCAAAGATCTCCTTTGCGACCGGTGACCTGGCGGTCTGGGGTGGTCCTGGCTGTTCGGCCGCGCGCACCCCAAAGCTGGCGAGGCTGGTTCTACCCGTTGCCCCCTCTTCGGCTCCCCAGTGGGGGACGTCCATGGCGCCATCGGGGGTCGCAACTTGCTTGCAGGCTCCCCGCACGCGCTGGACGAGTTCACCGGCCTTTTCCAGTCCATCCCCGCCTACTTGCTGCTGAAGCGCGAAAAGCTCCTTGTAGGTATCGTGATTGTCAATCTTGGCCTGGTAGCTGCCTGGCGTGTGGAACTCCAGCTGGAAGCGGTAACCATCCGGCGTGGTGAGCACGCTCTGGATGCCGACAAAATTGGGATTCCGCGTTCTGAACCAGTTGGTGGTCTGGAGCTCGGTGTAGCCGCGCTCCTCGAAGGCCAGCATGGCGGTCTTGAAGGCGCGCGTAAAATCCTGGTCGGGAACTTCGAAGACATGGCGCACGGCGCTGCTGAGCAGCTGTACATCGCTGCCGGTCGGGGCGCTCATGCCGGTGAGATGGGCTGTCATGGAGGCTGCCGATTTCAAGCGGCGCTTCATATGAGGCATGTTCACCTGGATGCCGGCTGTTGCCAGGCTGGTGGCCACGCCGAGCGCTGCCGCGGTGATTGCCTCTTCTTCCTCCCTGGCGCGGGTAGCCTCAATGTTGGCGCGCCGGGATGCCTCCTCGCGGCTCAGCGTCATCGTTGCGCCGTCCGCGGTGCCAAGGTGCAGGCCAGACGGTTTGGGCAAAATGCCCTGCTCCGCAGCGAGCTTGATCGAGGTCTCCATGATTGAAGCCGCCAGCGTGGGATTGTCCTTCAGGTCCCCCAAAGTGGCATCGACATCGAACCCGCCCCGGTTGAGGGTCGCCGCCAGACCCTTGACGTAGGGCACGGCCTTCAACCCCGGCGTCTGATGCAGCAGCCGCTGCAGCTCCTCGCTCTTCTTCATGAACAGGCGGGCACCAGTGTCGGATTTATAGGCGTCGGTGCCGACCTTGACGCCGAGGCTCAGGAGATTGTTTGCGCTTTCGACGAGGTCGTCGGGATTGTAGCCATCCGGGCGCGGATCGATGCGCGCAGGACAGTGGTTGAGCAAAAGCTGGACGAGCTCGCGTGGCTGGGGAGTTGCCGGGTGGGCCTCGGCCAGATCCGGGAACAGGGCGCACAGCGCGGCACTGAGCTCAGGGTTAGCGTCGTTCACGCTTTCGACTGTTTCGGGCCGGCGTTGCTCATCCGGCTTGACCGCCCATGCCTCAAGGGCGGAAATGAGCAGAGCGGCCATTTCGCGGGCGACCGGATGTCTGGCGACCTCGATCTCGTGTCTCGCAGTGTCGAGTTTGTCCTGGATATCCTGCCGGCTCGCCTGTTCCTGGTCTAACAGCTCACGAAGGCCGTGCCTGAGCTCGGGGTTGACGCCCTCGTAGATGCCAAAGATGGCACGCTCGGCAAACCATTGTCGTGCCTCATGGGGCTGAGCCAGAAAGTTGCGCTGCAGGCTGGTATAGGTTTCCAGGACGTTCTGCGTGGCGGCGAGGATCTGGCTGGCGCGGCTGAACTGGTAACGCTCGCCGTCGATGGCCGGAGTGTGCGACTTCGGCGGCTTGAGCGAGCGCAGGCCGCGCGCCTGCTCCTTTTGATCGAACTCGCGCACATGCTCATAAAGCCGCGGCCGGTCGCCGAGTATGATGACGGTGTCGCCGTCGAAGTCGCCGTCAAGCTTCTTCTGTTCACCGGTCGGCACGGCAACCAGCGACCCCGGAGCAAACACCTCCGTCGCCTGCAGGATGCCGACACAGTCGAGCGACGTGTCCACCGTGACCCGGTCCTTGCCCTTGGTCCAGTTCGAATGGCACTTGACGTCCTCGGCAGACATCACCAGCCCACGGTCGGCATAGTCGGCCGGCCACATCTCGTCGGGGACCACGATCAGAATGCCCTTGGCAAAGAAGGTCGGGTCGGCGGCGGCCAATTTCTTCCCCGACTTCTGGGCGACATTGAAGCTGTATTGGATGGCCACGCACTGATCCAGGAACCCTGCCGTCGGGTCCCCGTCAACCGCCGACCTGACCTGCCCGGCGGCAAACGGGCGCAGGTTCGGCTTGTCATAGGGCGAGCGGCCGATCAGCACGCCATCCCTGCCCGTCAACGTCTCGCTCTTGAGCGTCGGCACGTGGACGCGGCCATCACCGGACGGCACGGCAACCGCGCCGGGACCGTCGATATGTCCGGTCGTCACGGTGCGAAACAGCTCTTCGGACGTCAACGCGCGCCCTTGTTGGCTCTCGAGCCAGGTCCTGGCCTTCTCGCGCGCCTCATCCGCCACCAGTTCGCTGCGCGGATAATGTTGCAGTGCCGAGGCAGGAACGGACGATCTCCTTCCCTCACCAAAGGCAGCCATCCGATCGGGGCCATTCCGGGGACCGGCCCGGCGAACAGCTGGCATGAGCGCGGCCAGCGAGGCCTTGATGAAGCCGCAGCCGTCATGCGGCCGCAAGGCGATCGGTCCTGCCTTTCCAGTCAGCTTGAAGGGATGCTGCTCATTGGCAGGGCGGTCCGGCATCAGCGACAGTTTGAAGGCGCCTTCCACGGCGTAGTCGTGAGGCCCCAGACCCTGGATGGCCGGTGGCGCGGCAAACCCCCGGCGCTGCGTGTAATAATAGGCCTCCTTGAACGGAGCCCAGGCGCGCGACAGCCTCTCGAAGTCCGTGCCCGCTGCCGTGTCACTATAAGGAATGGCCAGCAGCTTCCCCCCGGACGGCTCGAGTCGCCCGCCTGGCTGACGCGACGCGATCTGCGCCAGCGTCAATCTCGGCGGCTTCAACTTGCTGCCGCCAAACAGGTCCATCCGGTACGGCACACCCTCGACGGTGAGCGTGCGCGTCAGCATGAATGTGCTGGGCTTGCCTGGCAGTTGCACCGCGACCACCTTCACCGCCCCCGAGGTCAGGCGATGAAAAATCGAATATCGTGTCTCGGCCTCCGTGGCCACTGGTCGCCCCTGCATGTCCACCACCGGCAACTGCATCAGTCCCGCGTCACCCTGCGGCGGTCTGGGCTCGTGATCCATGGTTCGCAACACCTGATGCACGTCGAAGACCGATGCAGGATGCTGGGCGTGGACGGTTGCCGCATTCTGCTCCAGGAATGAATCTACCGCATCCAGCGGGTTATCGGCCTCGATTTCCGCGATCACGTTCCAGCTCATGTTGGAAAGATCGCGCTCGATAAGATCGCGGGTGCGGCCCAGGATGCCTCTGGTCTCCCGCTGCAACTTCTGCTGCCTGTTCCGCAAAACGAACCTGTCGCCCTCGACATAGGGGCGTCTATAGAGTCTCTCGAGGACCGCACGGGTCTTCAACACTTGATAGATCGACAGGGCGGGACAACGGCTCGAGCACGGTCCACGGGCCCGTTCGGCATCGCTTGCGTTGAGGTGCGCCTCGATCTTTTGCTCCACAACGGGTTGGATATCGTTGAGCAGGTTGAGTGCCTGCCTGCGGTGCCAGCGCAGCTGCTTGTGGGGGCTGCGCGCCAGCGGCAGCAGAGCGGCGCAGAGATTACCCACGGTTTCCAGGTTATTCTCGGCGGCAAATCCCGGCGCACGATGCAGTTCCTGAAGGCGATCCAACCCCGTGCGTGCGAGCAACCCGAGATCGTCAACCAGCCGGGCCTTCGCCAGCGCTTTGAAAATGTTGGTGATCGTCAGAGCGTTGGCCTGCTCCAGGCGATCAGTGGCATAGTGAAGGTGGTGGGCGAGCTTGTGCAGCCGGTCCTTCAGCAGAGCGGTCTCATTAATCTCTCCGGCGTCCTCTCCCTTCATGACGCCCCGCGCCAAATCATTGGCGATAGTGCCAAGCGCAGCTGTGGTAAAAACTCCGAATCGGAGGCTTGCCGAGCCGAGTCTGTGCGCGATGTCAATTATCGCCTGATGGCACGCCGCCTCTTCCGGCCACTTGCTGAACCCGTTTGACAGGTTCGCCATGTCCTGGGGAGTAAATTCAGAGAGTTGGTCGGCGCGGCGAAGCATCTCACCGGCGATCGCGACCGTGGCTTCGCGACAGTGGGTCCCGTCGAGCCATTTGCTGAAGCCGTTCACCAGGTTCGCCAGGTTCTGCAGATTAAAACCAGGGAGCTGGTTGGCGCGGCGGAGGACCTCACCGGAGATCGTGGCTATAGCCTCGCGACACTCCGCCTCTTCCGGCCACTTGCTCAAGCCGTTGACCAAGGTCGCCAAGTCCTGTGGAATGAAACCAGAGAGCTGGTCGTCGCAGCGACAGACCTCATCGGCGATCACGACAGTGGCATCGCGCGAGCTCTCCACATGCGGCCACTTGCTGAAACCGTTCACCAGGTTCGCCATGTCCTGCGGATTAAAGCCAGAGAGCCGGCCGGCGCGGCGGCGGACCTCCCTGGCGATCGCGCCTGTTGCCTCGCGACAATCCGCCTGTTCCGGCCATTTGCTGAAACCGTTCACAAGGTTCGACAGGTTCTGGGGAGTAATGCCAGATAGCTTGTTAGCGCGGCGAAGCACCTCACCGGCGATCGCGAGCGCGGCGTGACGCGTGTTCTCCTCTTGCGGCCATTTACTGAAGCCGTTCACCAACGTCGACAATTCCTGCGCATTAAAACCGGGCAGCTGGTCGGCGCGGTGATGGACCTCACCGGCGATTTCGGCAGTGGCGCGGCGATGGACCTCAGCGGCGATTTCGGCGGTGGCGCGGCGACAATCCCCCGCTTCCGGCCACTTGCCGAAGCCGTTTACCAGCGTCGCCAAAACCTGCGGGCTAAAACCAGACAGCTGGTCGGCGCGCCGACTAACCTCACCGGCGATCGCGGCTATGGCCTTGCGACACTCAGCCTCTTCCGGCCACTTGCTAATGCCATTCACCAGGGTTGCCAGATCCTGCGAAACAAAACCAGACAGCGGGACATCGGCATGACCGGCGTGGCGGCCGACCTCACCGGCGATCGCAACTATGGCGCCGCGACAGTCCTGCGGCCATTTGGCCAAGCCGTTCAGCAGGATCGCAAGATTCTGAATGCTGAAATCAGAGAGCCGGTCGCGACGAAGCAGCTCGCCGCCGATAACGACTGCGGCTTGGCGACACTCTTCCGCTTGCGGCCATTTACTGAGGCCGTTCACCAACGTCGACAATTCCTGCGCATTAAAACGGGGCAGCTGGTCGGCGCGGTGATGGACCTCACGGGCGATTGCAACTGTGGCGCCGCGACAGTCCTGCGGCCACTTGCTGAAACCGTTCACCAGGGTCGCCAGATCCTGCCGAGTAAAATCAGACAGCCGGACATCGGCACGACCGGCGCGGCGGCCGACCTCACGGGCGATTGCAACTATGGCGCCACGACAATCCTCCGGCCACTTGCTGAAACCGTTTACCAGGTGCGCCAATCCTTGCGAAGTAGACGCAGCGAGCCGCGCATCGGGGCGGCCGGGGCGGTGAATGATCTCGTTGGCGATAGCAACTATGGCGGGGCGACAGTCGTCCGGCCATTTGGCGAAGCCGTTCACCAGGTTCGCCAATTCCTGCGGATTAAAACCAGAGAGCTGATTGGTGCGGCGAAGGACCTCAAGGGCGATTGCGAGCGCGGCTCGGCGCGTGTTCTCCTCTTGCGGCCATTTACTGAGGCCGTTCACCAACGTCGACAATTCCTGCGGTTTAGATCGAGAGAGCTGGTCGGCGCGGTGATGGACCTCACGGGCGATTGCAACTATGGCGCCATGACAATCCTCCGGCCACTTGCTGAAACCGTTCACCAGCAGCGCCAGGCTCTGACTGTTGAGTTCTTGAAGTATGCTTCTGTCGTCGCGGCAGACTTTGGCGATTCTGATCATGCCATTGCGGCATTCCGCTATCGGGAAATGTCGGCCAAACGATGATGACAAGAGCGAAAGCGCCTTGGGGTCGACTTGGCTGATTAGCGCATGATCAAGCTGCGCCACCCGAGCTGCCATGGCTCTGCAGGCTTCTTTACCCTCCTGCCCTCCAGCCTCCCTGCTCACTGCGTTGCATGTTGTGGCATACCCCCATGATTTCCAGGCGTCGATATCTTGCTCCAAGTTTGGGAGCAATTCACGCGTGAACCGGACGGCCGCCTTTTTCAGAAATATCGCGTGGTTCGGGCCGTCCGCTCTTTGCAGCGCCTTATCATGCTGCACCACCGCAGTTGAAAATCGAACGATGCCGCGGGCGCCATTAATCTCATGCAAGGCGGCATTCAGTTGTTCTTGCGCGATTGCGTTTTGGCTGCCTTGAGCCGAGACATCATCGGTACGCCGCCTTCCTGCTCCTGCATTCAGGTTGGACACGGTTTGCCGACGGGGTGGGCGCCCATCTGCTTGCGAGCCTCCGGCGGCCTGATCGCCGCGCCAGGGCTCGCCGTCGGAATGCCAGGGGCTTTCTTCTGGGGCTGGCGCGTCATCCTCCAGCAGCCAGGAAGATGGACGACGACGCCCAACCGCACGCGGCAAAGCCCCAGGGATCACAGGGGGGGCAACTGAGGAGCTGGCAGGCCTGTCTCGAACGGCATCATTGGCAAGCGGCGGACTGCGAACGGAGGACGTCCCTTCATGTTGAGGCTCAGAGCGCATCCGAGCCACGATGGAAGCGAACGATGGGCTGCCTGTTCCAGGGGCAAAACCTGATTCCGGGCGCGAGCTGCTCGATCCCCGCGCGTTGTCGGCTCTCGAATCCCTAATATGCGACTTCCCGCCTCGGCCAATGCCTGTCACTATCCATCTCCGATGACCACTTAATTGGAAGCTTCGCGTTCGCGGCATGACAACACAAACCGCACGTGCCCCTCGGCAACCTCGCTCCGCTCATTCCAATGCATCCAATAGGGTCACCCTCAACGACGGACGACACCATCGATCTTTCGCCCATAGCGCGGTCATCCTTGGCGAGGACGCGCTTTGATCCTGCACATAGCCTCCGTTGCTGACATACACCTGACTTGCACCCGCCGAGACAAGGACATTGCAATGCGCTGGTCCTTTACTGATGTAGGCTCGCGGGCTTTAACGCCCCGGCGGTGATGGCGCTGGGGGCTTGGCAGAAGATGTCGTGCTGCCCCTCACGTGATTTTGTTCCGAATGCCCCAGCAAAAATGTTAACCGCAGCCAAGCCAGAGCAAGCGTATCGGATGTCCCGGTCCGTAATCTGGCGCGCCTCGCATTCGGCAGAGGCAGACGCGTTGACGAAGATCGGCAATATGCACCGCATTCACCATTCCGAGACTTGCCAGGCGTGGCAACTGATCGTTTGCGCGGCACGATTGCCCGCTTTCAGGATTAGATAGACGAAGGCGAATAGCCGCGTGAGCAATAATCGGTCTGTGCCGCAGTCTCGGGTGGCTCTTGCCATGGCGACGCAGCGTGCCAACCGATCCAGGGTGGATGATTTTTTTGATGACAATCCCTTTCGGCGGAGTCATCTTCGCCTGTCGGCGGGTTCCTCGTCGCCACGTTTTGTTTCGTTCAAGATCTCAGCCCGCGGGAGGCCCAGATGAGTGATCGTCTCAACCTTGACCCGGCCCTCTATCCGAGCGACTTGGAAAGTCTGAAGTCGGTTTTCGACCAGCTTTGCCAAGAGAGCCATATCCAGCCAGGCTCTCCAGAAGCCGAGAACATTGCCTCTGACCTGGTTCGACTTTTCCAGGGTGGACTTAGCGACGAGACCTGCCTGCTCATCGCAGCTCGGGCGCGGCATCAGGATTTGCGGCGGGCAGGCTGACCTTCCCTGCAGGCTCGCCAAATGCTAGGTCCCAAACGGCTCGTAGCGTAGCGGCATTCTGTTTGTGATTTCGGCGGCCTCAGGCGGCAGGAGTGCAATCCCGTCTGCCAGCGCAATGGCCATGAAACTGGCCGGGGATCCACGTTCAAGCATCTCAAGCACAGGTTCACCCGTTTCGGTGCGGCCGGAAATGCGGACAGCCACAAACTCGGTTCGGCCTTGCCCCTTTTTGTGGTTGAAGCCAGCCACCGCCGAGAACCACTGTGGCTGGGTTTCTGTAAGGCCGGCCAACTTTCGCAGGGCGGGCAGGACAATCTGCCGGAACGCCATCAGCGCCGCGTTCGGATTGCCCGGCAACCCGGCAAAAACCGTGTTCCCGATCCTTCCGACTTTCAGTGGCTTGCCCGGCCGCATCGCCACCTTGAGGACGTCAAGGTCGGCACCATGAGCCTGAACGGCCGCCACCATATGGTCTTCCTCGCCCGCCGAGACCCCGCCTCTGGTAACCAAGGCGTCACAGGACGTGACGGCGCGAGCGACAACGTCCGTGAGGAGACCTAGCCTGTCAGGGACCATGCCGAAGTCGACGATCTCTGCCCAAGGACAGCCCGCCAACAACGAACTGAGCATGATCTGATTGGAGTTGTAAATCTGACCGTGTTCGAGGGATTCACCCGGGTTTTTCAATTCGGTTCCGGTCGAGAGCAGTCCTATCCGGATCTTTCGAAGCACCTGGACGTCGACGATCCCCACCGCTGCCAACAAGGTTAGATCCCTAGCTGATAGGCCCCTGCCCCGCCTTACCAGTTCCATGTCGACGCCGACGTCCTCGCCAGCAAGACGGATGTGACGGCCACGACGGGGCCGCTCGCATATCGTCACGACATCGCCAATTTGCTCGCAGTGCTCTTGCATGACCACAGCGTCGAAGCTCGGCGGAACGGGTGCTCCCGTGAATATTCGAAGTGCAATTCGTGGGTCGAGGTTCTCAAGAGCGCGTACGTCGCCGGCGACCACCCGTTCAGCCACAGGGAAGCTCCAAGGCCCTTCCCTCTCGAAATCCGCCGTTCGAACGGCAAACCCGTCCATGGCCGAATTGTCGAACGGAGGCAGCGGAATGGGCGAGTGTATATCGGCCGCGCAAACCCGCCCCAATGCTCCGGCAAGCGAAACCGTTTCCCTGTATCGAACAGGTTTGGCGAGCGCGATGGCTTTGGCTACCGCCGTCTCGAACGGGATAGCTTCGCCACTCTGCCCGGCAGAACAGTCGGCTTTCAAAACAGGTTTAAGCGCGTGAAACACGATCGCTCCTCCCTTGCGCTGTGCTCAAAACGCATGGCCTAATGTTTCTAACCTGACACACTCTTGAGATAGGCGATGACGTTTTTGACGTCGTCGGGATTCTTGAGGCCAGGGAACCCCATTTTATTCGCCGGCACTTTCGCCTTGGGGTTGGCCAGATATTCCATCAGGTTCGGCTCATCCCATACGAGGCCCGCAGCGCCCATATCCTTCATGGCTTTCGAATAAGAATAGCCAAGGGCGGTCCCTGCTGTCCGGCCCACGACGCCTTTCAAGGATGGCCCGACTTTGTTCGCTTCGGTATCAGCGTTGTGACAAGCAGCGCACTTTTTGAAAACCGCCTTGCCGCCCTCGATATCCTGGGCCCGGACAACCGGAGGTAGTAACGCCAAAACCATTGTGGCACCAACGAACAGATATTTCACGTAGGAACTCCCCCGTCCTCTCCTTAGACATTGAGGGCGGCCGATGTCGCCCAGCTTGCTCCAGCGATTCATGCGTTTCTCCCATTTGGCGAAATGCCGTTGCAAACAGCTCTGCAACGCTTGTGCCAACCGTAAAAGCCGGCGATTTCACTACAGGATGCGAATGAACCCCGCCTCCAAGTGCCCACTAGGTCCGAAATGCGACCATGCTGCGCTGCCGGAGGTTCAGGAAGTCGAACAGCCCAAGGTCCCGCTCATTGCTAGACCGGGCCTGCGTTGTGAAGTGCTTGACGTGCAAAACAGGGTCCCTTTGGCCCGGCGGCAGAGCAGAGCCGGTACCGTAATTGCGATCGTCAGGGCGACGGAAGATTTCTGGAATGTTCTGCGTTGCATCTTGGTACCTCCCTTGGGTTCAGAAAAATTGCATGGCCTTCCGGAACTCGACTTCCGCGGGGCTTTGCACCGGCGCCAAGTCACTGACTGATGCCGGCCACCGGGCCCAGACCGGCGGGATGCGCGTTGACATAGATGGAATAGAGCGACGTCTGAGCAGTGATGTAGAGGCGGTTGCGCTTCGGACCGCCGAAGCACAGGTTGGAGACGATTTCGGGAACCAGGATACGCCCGATTAGCGTCCCGTCCGGAGCGTAGACGCGAACCGCATCGGCGCTGGAGGCCCAGATGTTGCCATCGCGATCGACGCGGAACCCGTCGAAGAATCCTGCCTCGCATTCGGCCAGGGTAGCGCGCGGGCGCAGAGAGCGGCCGTCCTCGGCGACATCGTAGATCTTGATCGCACGCGGCAGCCCCTGAACATGGCTTGCGCCGGTATCCGACACATAGAGGATGCTCTCGTCTGGTGAGAAAGCCAGACCGTTGGGCTGAATCAGATCGGTGATGACGGCGCTCACCGCTCCCGATGCCTCGTCGAACCGGTAGACATGGGAGCCGCCGATCTCTGGTCTGGCAATCATGCCTTGGTAGTGGCTATCGATGCCGTAGACAGGGTCGGTGAACCAGATCGTTCCGTCGGATTTTACCACCACATCGTTGGGCGAATTGAGCCGCTTGCCGTTGACGGTTTCGATGAGGGAGCGCCAATGCCCATCATGCTCGAGCCGGGAAATGCGTCGAGCGCTATGCTCGCAAGCCACGACGCGGCCTTCCGCATCGAGCGTATGGCCGTTCTGGCTGTTGCACTGCGTCTCGAAGACGCTAACGGAGCCATCGCCTTCGTCGTAGCGCAGCAGCCGGTCATTGGGGATGTCCGACCACAGCAAATGCCTTGCGGCCGGGATATAGACCGGTCCTTCCGCCCAACGGCTACCAGTCCACAGCCGTTCGAGCTTGGCATGCCCGATCGTCAACTTTTGGAACCGATCGTCCAGAATCTCATAGTCGCTCATATCATAATCTGGAGGGTTATGTGAGGTCGCATCGGTCGTCGCGGCGAGCTCGAGCGACCTCACATAAGCCGGATTGAAGTAAGGCGCGGGTTGTTAGCCGCTGTTATGGAGATAGTAGGGCACGCTGTTTGACGGCGATAGCGAATTCGTCGCGTGCAGCGGTGGCACGACCGAATTTTGGCTTGATCCGGCGACCTTCGCGAGCAGCTTGGCGGGCGATCGGTGGCGATTTTTGCGCTCTCAATGCACACTGTCGGTCTTTCGGTGTGACCAGGGCCAAGCGGTGTCGCGCGCAGGCGGGGCGCTTGGTTTTGCGGGCATATCGGAGGGGGTGCGGATTGTCGGAGTTCATGATGTATCGCACCAGAAAGATGATGGCCGGGGCGGCGAAACAGGCGCAACAGTGATCCCTGTCCTGTGCATGGGACGCCGGCAGTCAGGGCATTCGTAGGACTGCCTGTGCTGTGATTTGCCGGCCTGCTGCTGCCCGCCTGCTGGTGATGGCTGGTCGAGGAGCTGCCTGCAGAGACCGATCCGATCCCGTCGGTGACTATTGGCGAGAAAGCCGAAGTGACGCATGCGGTGGAAGCCGGCGGGAAGCACGTGAAGAAGAAAGCGCCGGATGAACTCGCGCGGGTCAAGGCGCATGATCTTCTCGCGGTCCCGACCATTGCCACGGTAATCCTTCCATCTGAAGGCAACATGGCCGTCATCGACCTCGACGATGCGGCTGTTGGCGATGGCAACACGATGGGTGTAACGGCCGAGATAGGCAAGCACCTGGTCAGGGCCGCCGAACGGTGGCTTCGAATAAACAACCCATTCGACGCGGCGAGCACGCGCGAGATGGCGGGTGAACGCCTCGGCGTCGTTGAGATGGCTGAGTTCGTTGGAGAAGCGGAGTTCACCGTGAGCGAAGACGTCGGCAAGGGCAGTCAGAAAGAGCCGCCGAAACAGGCGCGACAGCACGCGCACGGGCAGAAAGAAGCCCGGCCGGCAAGCGACCCATCTTGACCTGCCGGGCGAGAGACCGCCGCCGGGCACGACGCAATGGACATGGGGATGATGGGTCATGGCCTGGCCCCAGGTGTGAAGCACGGCGACGATGCCGATCTCGGCGCCCAGCCGCTTGGGGTCGGCGGCAACGGCCTGCAGCGTCTGGGCTGCGATCCGCATCAGCAATGCATAGACGACCGCCTTGTTGTGAAAGGCGATCTCGGCGATGCCAGGTGGTAGCGTGAAGACCACATGAAAGTACGGGACCGGCAACAGATCGGCGACGCGTGCATCGACCCACTCCTTGCGGGCCGCGCCTTGACACTTCGGGCAATGGCGATTGCGGCAGGAATTATAGGAGATGCGGGTCCTGCCGCAATCGTCGCAGGCATCGACGTGACCACCGAGCCTGGGTGTCCGGCAAGCTTCGATCGCGCCCATGACGCGTCGCTCGCCGCGGCCCAGATGACCGGCGTTCTCACGCCTGTAGGAACTCCCATGCCGTCGAAAGATGTCGGCGACTTCGAAGGTGGGGCGCAACCGATTACGATTCCGGCGGCGTCACCTCCAGTCGTAATCGATCGAGCGGACTGGCCGTCGACCGGATCGTGTCGGTGGAGACCTGGGCATAGCGCGCTGTCGTCGAGAGGTTGGCGTGTCCGAGCAGGACCTGGATGATGCGAATATCGGTCCCGTTCTCGAGCAGATGAGTGGCAAAGGAATGCCGCAGCGTATGGACGGTGACGTGCTTGGAAAGGCCCGCAGCCGCAACCGCCGAACGACAGGCGGAATGCAGCACCCACGGCTCGATCGGCTTGTCAGAATCGCGCCCGGGAAACAGAATGTCCCTGGGTCGCGCCAAGCGCCAATAGCTGCGTAGGATCCCGAGTAGTTCCGGCGACAGCATGACGTAGCGGGCTTTGCCGCCTTTGCCGCGTGTGATGTGGATCACCATCCTTGAGCTGTCGATATCGTTGGCGCGAAGACCACAGACTTCCGAGACCCTGAGACCGGCGGCATAAGCTGTTGTCAGAGCTACCCGCGCCTTCAAGCTGGAGACAGCCTGCAAAAATTCGACGACCTCGTCGCTGGAAAGAACTACCGGCAACTGGCGAGGCTCGCGCGCATACGGAATATGCTCCGGGATGGTATCCTGACCGAGCGTTACGCCATAGAGGAACCGGAGTGCGCAGACGATCTGGTTCAATCCCGACCAGGAGATGCCCTTCGACACGAGGTGAACCTGGAAGGCATGGATATCGTCAAGGCCCAGCCGATCGGGCGATCGGCCAAAATAGCGGCTAAACTTTGCGACTGCATAAAGGTAGGATTGCTGCGTGGCCGGAGATAGATTGCGGACTGTCATGTCCTCGATCATCCGGCGACGCAGAGGGCTCATCTCAGCCATCTGGATCTCCTGTCTGAAGGATGGGTTTGCAACACCCAAATCCTCTCAGACAGGAGGCGTCTCTCAAAGCGGGCACCAATTGCCGCGACTAGCGGCTTAGTTCAATCCAGGATTGATCTATTGGTCACTTCGAAGATTGCGCAGGGGCCCAGCCTTGCGGGCGACGGCGCGCTTGCGCTGAGCCAGCGATGCCGATGGCTACGAGCAGCCCCACGCCGTTGAACAGGGGGCGACAAGGAACGAGCCCGCCAAACTGCTGGATGCAGGAAATGTGCCAACGGCAAGGATGATGATGCCGTTCATCGTGCCCAGACATTGACGCGCCCGGGCTTGATGGTGGTCGAGCCAAGAAGGGCCCCGACGGCAAAGCCGCCATTTCGCCGCGGGTTTCGATCGATTGGCCGGCCAACGATCATTTCCACCAGGTCATCCGCCCTCGTGTCAGCGACCTTCTTCTGGTTGACCAGCCTGCCGTCGCGCAGCACGGCGACGCGGTCGGCGATGCGGAAGATATCGTCGAGACGATGCGAGACATAAATCATGCCACGCCGCGCTGCTTGAGCGGGCGGCTGGCGTCGAGAACGCGCTCGACCGTCATCGGCAGGAAAGTTGGCCGACAGTGATTGAACTCTCGCTCTACGCGCCAGCCTACGTTGAGGCGAGGAACTATGCCCATAATGAACCCTGTTGGGTCTATCATATTGTCTACTTTCCTTCATTTCAGCCATGCGGGTCATACAATAGGAAGCCTTCGCTGCCTTGTACCCGAGAAAGCCAAAATTCGTGCCACTTTGACCGGCTCTTTCGGACTGGCCGTCGGGCAGCGAGGATATTGAACTGCTCGGCGATCAACAGACTGCGATTGTAGGCATACCTCCCTGTCGCTTGCGCATCGTGTGGGTCATCTAGGTTCCAGAGAGGATTACCGCGGCGCTCGCCCACGACTTAGGCCGTGTGGACTCTTTAGACCCTACAGGAGTTCGCCATCGCGGAACGCATGGACGATGGTACTCAAGTCGCTTCATGCCGCCGTCGCAATGCGATGCAAAATTGGCGATGCCGAAGGGCTCGATCCTCCCGATTTCGGTGTTCCCCTTTGACCTCCCAAGGCCCGGCCTATACCGGGCTTCTGGCGAGATGTGGCGCAGGTAGCCAAGCCGGAGTTCCTCGGCCGAGATGCGCGTTGGCGCCTCAAGTGGACCCATCCATTTACAGATGGCAATGGGCGTACTTCAAGATCTCTATCTTGCGCTCTCCTAAGCATGAAGCTTGGGTATGTTCTACCGGCGCCCGACGATCCCAAAGCAGATCGGGGAAGATAATACCCGCTACATAGATGCGCTCGCTGCCGTCGATGGAACGCAAGACGTTGGTGGATGGAGTGGATGATCCGCGCCATGCTTGCAAATCAGCTTATGTCCGTGATCGACGCTGTCGGACCAATTAGACGACTGAGACACTGCCCCCGGGCCGAACGCGCTTGACAACATGGCGCCAGCCAGTTCAATTCAGCGCATTCACCAGGGGAGTCCCGGCAAGGGGCTGAGATACTGCTGGCTCTCGCGGCGCAGTGACCCGTTGAACCTGATCCAGTTCATACTGGCGTAGGGACGGTGCAAGCGCTTTGCGGGAGTTCACGCCCGAAGACCTCTTTCGGCAGGTCAACCAAAGCGTCTTTTCATCCTTCCGGCACAGAACTGGGTCTCCAATGCAATGAGCAACGGAGCCTCAAGATGAATGCCCTCACCCCCACCGTGTCGACGGGACCACTGCCCGCCTCACGGAAGATCCACAAGCCCGGCGTCCTCCATCCGCAGATCAGGGTGCCGCTGCGCGAAATCTCCGTCCATCCGACGGCGGGCGAACCGCCGGTTACCGTCTACGATCCGTCCGGCCCCTATACAGACCCGACTGTCGAAACCAGCATCGAAAAGGGCCTTGCCCGGCTTCGCCATGAATGGATTACGGCACGCGGCGATGTCGAAGCCTATGATGGCCGCCATGTCCGGCCGGAAGACAACGGATTCGTCACGGGCGAGCGCCTGACACCGGAATTTCCCATTCGCAACCGGCCGCTCAGGGCCAAGGCCGGCAAGGCGGTGACCCAGCTTGCCTACGCGCGCGCCGGCATCATTACGCCTGAGATGGAGTTCGTCGCCATCCGCGAGAATCTCGGCCGCGAGATGCTGCGCGGCCAGTTGCAGCGCGACGGCGAAAGTTTTGGCGCTGATATCCCCGACTTCGTCACCCCGGAGTTCGTACGTGAGGAGGTGGCGCGCGGACGGGCCATCATTCCCGCCAATATCAACCATCCCGAAAGCGAGCCGATGATCATCGGCCGCAATTTCCTGGTAAAGATCAACGCCAATATCGGCAACTCGGCGGTCACCTCCTCGATGGCCGAAGAGGTCGAAAAAATGGTCTGGGCGATCCGCTGGGGCGCCGATACGGTGATGGACCTGTCCACCGGCCGCAACATCCACAATATCCGCGATTGGATCGTGCGCAACTCGCCGGTGCCGATCGGCACGGTGCCGCTCTATCAGGCGCTTGAGAAGGTCGGCGGCATCGCCGAGGACCTGACCTGGGAGGTGTACCGCGACACGCTGATCGAACAGGCCGAACAGGGTGTTGACTATTTCACCATCCATGCCGGCGTGCGGCTGCACTACATCCCGCTGACCGTCGACCGGGTCACGGGTATCGTCTCCCGCGGCGGGTCGATCATGGGCAAATGGTGCCTGCACCATCACCGGGAAAGCTTCCTCTATGAGCATTTCGCGGAGATCTGCGACATCTGCCGCGCCTACGACGTCTCCTTCTCGCTCGGCGATGGCCTTCGCCCCGGCTCGATCGCCGATGCCAACGACGCGGCGCAATTCGCCGAGCTGGAAACGCTCGGCGAGCTGACGCAGATCGCCTGGGCGAAGGATTGCCAGGTGATGATCGAGGGTCCCGGCCACGTGCCGATGCACAAGATCAAGGAGAACATGGACAAGCAGCTCGCTGTCTGCGGCGAGGCGCCGTTCTATACGCTTGGACCGCTGACGACCGACATCGCGCCGGGCTATGACCACATCACCTCAGGCATCGGCGCGGCAATGATCGGCTGGTTCGGCACCGCCATGCTCTGCTACGTCACGCCGAAGGAGCATCTCGGCCTTCCCGATCGTAACGACGTCAAGATCGGCGTGATCACCTACAAGATCGCCGCCCATGCGGCTGACCTGGCGAAGGGTCATCCGGCGGCGAAAGTCAGGGATGATGCCCTTTCCCGCGCGCGCTTCGAGTTCCGCTGGGAGGACCAGTTCAACCTGTCGCTCGATCCCGAAACGGCGCGGTCCTTCCACGACCAGACCTTGCCCAAGGAGGCGCACAAGCTGGCCCATTTCTGCTCGATGTGCGGACCGAAATTCTGCTCCATGCGGATCTCTCACGACATCCGTGCCGAGGCACAGAAAGAGGGCATGGCGGCAATGGCGGCAAAATACCGCGAGGGCGGCGATCTTTACATGCCGGCTGACGAGACCGGCGTACCGCTCATGCCAGAGGCGCCAGAACCGTCATGAGGGTGCTGGTCAAAGGGGCCGGCGTCGCCGGCCTCACCGCGACCTTCGAACTCGCCATCAGAGGCGCGGCGGTTACCGTCGTCGAGACCCGGCATGGCCTCGGCGGCAATGCATCGTGGTTCGCCGGTGGCATGCTGGCGCCATGGTGCGAGCGGGAAAGCGCCGAACAGCCAGTACTGGACCTCGGCCGCGACGCCGCCGACTGGTGGGGTGCGGTGCTGCCCGGCCAGGTGACACGGGCCGGAACGCTGGTTGTTGCTGCACCGCGCGATGCCGGCGAACTCGACCGGTTCGCCAGCCGCACGTCAGGGCATCGGCGCGTCGATGAAGGCGAAATCGCACTCCTGGAGCCCGACCTAGCTGGTCGCTTCCGGCGCGGATTGCTGTTCTCCGATGAGGCTCATCTCGATCCGCGCCAAGCGATGGCAGCACTTCATGACATGCTCGTGGCTATGGGCGTCGAATTCCGTTTCGGCGCCGACGCCCAGCCTCTTTCCGGTTTCGAATGGCAGATCGACTGCACGGGAATGGCAGCAGTCGATGACAGGCTGCGCGGCGTTCGCGGCGAAATGCTGATCCTGCGCACCGCTGATATCTCGCTGTCGCGACCGGTCAGGCTGCTGCATCCGCGCTTTCCACTCTATGCAGTGCCGCGCACTGACCACAGTTTCATGATCGGCGCGACGATGATCGAGAGCCAGTCCGCCGGACCAGTCACGGCGCGTTCGATGATGGAGCTGCTGGGTGCCGCCTATGCCCTCCATCCGGCCTTTGGCGAGGCCGAGATCTTTGAAACTGGTGTCGGCGTCCGTCCAGCCTTTCCCGACAACCTGCCGCGCGTCGAGGCACGTGGAACTACCGTCGCGATCAATGGACTCTATCGCCACGGTTTTCTTCTCGCCCCCGCCATGGCGCGCCAGGCTGCCGACCTGGTTTTCAGTCAAGACAGAACCAAGGAGCTCGCTCATGAAACTGACTGTCAACGGCGAAGCGCATGAGGTTGCCGCCGCCACGCTGGCCGAACTGCTTGCCGCGCTCGACTATGAGGGCGATTGGCTGGCAACGGCGGTCAACAGCGACCTCGTGCACAAAGCCAACCGGGCGGAATTCCAATTGAGCGACGGCGACCGGATCGAAATCCTCTCGCCAATGCAGGGCGGCTAGACCATGTTCGATCTTCTAGGAACGAACCTATCTTCCCGTCTGCTTCTCGGCACCGCTCAATATCCTTCGCCGGCCATCCTTGCCGATGCAGTCAAGGCGTCGGGCACGTCGGTGGTGACCGTCTCGTTGCGCCGTGAGATGGCAGGCGGCAGGGCCGGCGAACAATTCTGGTCGTTGATCCGCTCGCTTGGCGTCAAAATCCTGCCCAACACTGCCGGCTGCCACTCCGTCAAGGAAGCGGTCACGACCGCCAAAATGGCGCGCGAAGTGTTCGGGACGAGCTGGATCAAGCTCGAAGTGATCGGCAACCACGATACGCTGCAGCCGGATGTGTTCGGCCTGGTCGAAGCCGCCCGCATCCTGTGCGATGACGGTTTTACGGTGTTCCCCTATACCACCGACGACCTTGTTGTCGCCGAGCGGCTGCTGGAGGCAGGCTGCAAGGTCTTGATGCCGTGGTGCGCGCCGATCGGTTCGGCGCTGGGGCCGGTCAACATCATGGCGCTGCGCTCGATGCGTGGACACTTCCCGGACGTCCCGCTGATTGTGGATGCGGGGCTCGGACGGCCGTCGCACGCGGCAACCGTCATGGAACTCGGCTTTGACGCGGTGCTCCTGAACACGGCGATCGCCAGGGCGGCCGATCCGGTCGGCATGGCGCGTGCGTTCGGCAAGGCGGTCGACGCCGGTCGTGAGGCTTTCAGCTCGGGAATGCTCGAACCGCGGGACGTCGCCGTGCCTTCGACACCGACTATCGGCAGGGCCGTTTTTTCATGACGCTTGATCCCTTCTACCTGATCGTTGATAGCGCTGTCTGGATCGAACGACTGGTGCCGCTCGGCGTCAAGCTGGTGCAGTTGCGCATCAAGGATAGGGACGAGGCCACGCTGCGAACGGAAATCCGCCGCGCGAACGACGTCTGCGCGGTCCATTGTTGCCAGCTCGTCGTCAACGACCACTGGCGCCTGGCGATTGAGGAAGGCTGCGACTTCGTCCATCTCGGCCAAGAGGATTTGGCGGCGGCCGACCTGATGGCGATCAAGTACTCTGGATTGAAGGTCGGACTATCGACCCACGATCACGCCGAACTGCAAACAGCCCTCGCGGTCGAACCGGACTATGTGGCGCTGGGGCCCATTTATCCGACCAGCCTCAAGAAGATGAAATGGGCGCCGCAAGGGCTCGAGCGGATCTGCGAGTGGAAGCGCCGGGCAGCACCCATTCCCTTGGTCGCCATTGGCGGCCTCAACCCTGATCGGCTCGACGGTGTTTTCGCGGCGGGCGCGGACTGCGCGGCGGTGGTCACCGACATCACGCGAAACGAGAACCCCGAGGCGCGCACGCGAGAATGGATCGAAAAGACAGGCCGATGGCGCTGAGGAGAGACCCTTATGTGCTTGTCGTTGGTGGGTCTGACTCCAGCGGGGGTGCCGGACTTGTGCGCGATATCGAGACGATCTCGTCCCTTGACGTCCGGACCTGTGTGGCTGTAACCGCCCTGACAGTGCAGACACACAATGCGGTCAGCGAAGTGCACCCTTTGCAAGCCCAATTGGTGGCCGACCAGATGCGCGCCGCGCTGCAGGCCAACCAAGTGGCGGCCGTCAAAATCGGCATGCTCGCAACGGCTGAGATCGTCGCTGCCGTTGCCGCAGTGCTGCGTGAAAATCCGCAGGCGCTGGCAGTGCTCGACCCGCTGCTGGCCGCCACGTCGGGCCAAGCCTTGCTGGAAGTGGGCGCCGTCGCCGTCATGAAGCAGGATCTGATGCCACTTTGCTGTATTGTCACACCCAATCTCATCGAACTGGCGCTCCTTGCCGGCTCGGCACTGGCGGTGGATGAGGACGGCGCACTTCGACAAGGACAAAGACTGCTGACCGCCGGGCCTCAGGCCCTGCTGATTAAGGGCGGCCACGCCTCAGGGCCTCGATCAACGGATATTCTCGTTCGGCCCAATCAATTACCCATGCGCTTCGACGCTCCTCGACTGGCAAGAAAGATGCGCGGCACCGGTTGTGCCCTGGCCAGCGCGATCGCCGCGTGTCTGGCGACCGGGGGATCGACTGAGATGGCCGTGCGTCGGGCCAAGCTGTTTGTGTTGGAAAAGCTTCGGCAAACCCCAGGTTAGAATCGGGCTCGATAGGCGCTCCACGTTATCGGCGAAACGGGTCCATTTGTGAGTTCCGGCTGCTTAAGACATTGCTCGCGCGCCATGCGGTAGGGCGCCGACGCCTGACGTCGAAGAAGCGCGCCGGCCGAAAGTTCCCATGCGTCGAAGCCATTTTTGCGTCTGTCCTCGCGTTCAATCTTACGCTATCGACTGCGCCGAGTTTACGGCAACCCGTATTTGATGCGTCAAGCTTGTTTCCACCAAGATAATATGAGATTTGAGTGCCGAATAGATGTTCGTCACGGGCTTGTTGATTCAGGCAAAACCCAAATAGAAAGAGATAAGTATTACAATTGCACTTCATAGGTATATTACTCATTCTTTCGATTCCGTGACGGGCGGCAAAGAAGGGGTTACTGGTGATTTTTCAATCGATTGAAGCGACATTCGAGATATGGGCCTCGTCACTACGCGAGGTGCGGTCTCGGATCAGGGCGATTTTCCCTCAAGAACGCGTGGCGATTTCGGCCGGACTGTTCCTTGAAGGCCTGCTCCGGGACGGGCATCGCAAGACCGGCTGGAAGCGCGCCGAGGCCGCCGGTGACCCCGGGCCATGGCGCCAACAGGCCATTCTGGGTCGGGGCAAATGGGATGCAGACGCCTTGCGCGACATCGTGCGCGAATACGCGCTTGAAACGCTGGCTGACAACGAAGCGGTCCTCGTGATTGACGAGACGGGTTTCATTAAGCAAGGCAAGACGTCCTGTGGGGTAGCGCGGCAGGTCTGCGGCGCGACTGGCAAGATGGCCAACTGCCAGATCGGCGTGTTCGCTGCCTACGCATCCAGGCACGGGCATGCTTTCGTTGATCGCGCGCTGTATCTTCCGAGAGCCTGGACGGATGATCCCGCCCGCTTGGCGCGGGCCTATGTGCCTGCGGGCACGACTTTCGCGACAAAGTCCCGCCTGGCACTGGATATGATCGCACGCACCGTCGGTGCTGACGCACCCTTAAGCTGGGTAGCCGCTGACCGCATCTACGCTGGCGTCGACATCGAGATGGCCCTGCGACGCTGGTATAAGGGCTATGTGTTGGCCGTTAGCTCTAACCATCAGTTCGCTTCCCGAAATCGCCTTTTTCCAGCTGACGGCACGGCCGAGGATATCGCAGGGAACCTCGAGCCCTCCCTCTGGCGGAGCTTGCCTCTGGGAGAGGCAATACAGGGCTCGGAATCATGGGCTTACTACCCGTTCACTACCTCAGACGTCGCGGAGTGCGATAAAGCCCGCTCCGGGTCTTGGATGCCGGGGCTCTTGATCCGACGCGATGCGAACCGCGCTCTCTCCTACTTTTCGACATGGTCTCCAGCCGGGACCGAGATCGAAAAACTGATCGCGGTGCAGCAATGTTGCAGGATTATCGAGGAAGGGCTTCGCACGGCGAAGAGTGAACTCGGCCTCGACCATAACGAAACCCGTTCTTGGCACGGGTGGCACCGCCACGTCTCGCTGGTCATGCTCGCATTCGCGATGGTGTCGACCGTTCGTCACAAGGCGAGCCACGAGCCCCCGGGAGTGGTCGGAAGGCTCAGTCGCCGATTCGAACGCTTGCTGGGGACTCCCAGGAAGTCGAAAACGAGATCGCTTGGCGCCGCGTCTGCCCTCCCACGGCAAGATCAATCCGGCGAATGTCGCCGCACGCCCTTGCCGAGCAATCTGCCGCTCAAAACGCAATAGTAACGTGAGTGTCATTCATGAAATTATCCGTGAAAGGACACTCCCAGCCGTCATTCGAATCGAGGCGGGTTCGCGTGGTCCGGGAGAAATGAAGACATGCGACAAAATGCCGTGATCGGGGTCCACGCGTCAGATCGAGATATCCCGACCTTACCAAGGGCGAAGTCAGGTACTCTGACACCCACTCGAATAGCTCTTGGAGTTTTTCTTGTTCTGGAGCGAGTTTCAACTTTGTTTCAGCAAACGGTTCGGAAGGCGGGGTTCCAGTGCAACAGTCCAGAAAGTTAGAGAACTTGCAGTTTGTCCAGGCAATGTTGAGAGAAATTCGTCAGATAGTGCAGGCAGACGGTGAGAGCCTCCTGACCTATTTGCTCGACATGTCTTACCTTGAAGCCAGCGATCGAATTAGGGCCACCTGGGCCTCGAAAGGTAACAAAGCCAAGTCCGACACCTAAAGAAAAGAGCTAGCGGCCAAGCGCACCCCGGCAGGCATCCGGGTTAGTTCCGACGGCGATCGCACTGGCGAAGAAAATGGACCGCCGCTCTGGCCGGGCTCTTGCTCGGATAGGCACATATTCTTCGTTCAGAGTGTTCGGCTCCGTCCCAAATCATCGCACTTGAGACGACAAGTTGCGAATAGGCTGGAGAAAAGCAATGAGCATGTATATGGCCGGGCACGTCAGTCGGCATCTTCAGCCGCTACGTCGGAGACGGATATATTGGTAAGCAACAGTTCTTCATCGTAGCCGGCCAGCATAGAGGAAGTTGGAGCCTCGTCGGCCACGTTTGGGTCAGGCAAGGGAGCGCATCACCGCCTTGGTTGATTGCCGATGCAAAAGGCCTACCGCCTGCATCCGATGGGGCTCTGTGGAACAGTCCATAGGGACTGGCTAAAGGACAGTTCAGTGACTCCGAGGGATCGGCTTCAATGTGACCCTTTAGGTGAGTTATGCATTGGCCAAACAGCTAAAGGAAGAAGCTCTGGTCGCCTTTCGGCAGCGCGCATGCCTCTGCGCGGCCGGGAGCCCTCGGGACCCGAGTGCGGCGGCCATTTACCGTTTGTTGAGCATATTAGCTCACTGTCAATGCGGCCATGCTAGGTATCTCGTACATGGCCAAGGCCCCGGCAACCGACCCAGTTCCGGGGCCTTTGATTCCTAAAGCCGCTTGAAGTCGGCGAGCCCGAGACGAAGCGCTCACTTCTCGCAAAGGCTCGGGCGAAGGATTTCCAGTTGGAACACTCCGGTTGGTTCCGGCTCCGTCGCAAACTCCAGCTGAGTCGCAAAGGCCGGTTGAACGTCACGCGGCGCTCATGCGGCGAGGATTTTCGGCATCGCCGGCGGCCACGGAACGGTACTCGTCATCGTTGGTGCACGCAGGGGCTCGGAACAGCCGGGTCGTCGGAAGATATCCCGACGCAGCGCCTGCGCAGGCTGAGGCCTCCGTCCATTCAGGCTCAGATCAAGTTCATCGATTCGTGCTTTGGATAGACCTGCTTGCTTCACGAACCATGGCCAGCGATCGGCAGCAGAGAGCGGATGCGTTCGATCACGTTCAACGATTCTTGTTGGGAAATGGAAGCGCCTTTGGCGACGGCGAGCAGATACTGTCGTCCTGGACTGTCGGGGGTCTTATCGATTGTTCCCTGTATGGACGCCCTTGTCGCCTAGCGGAAGCAGAGGAGTATGCCCGCAGTTAACCTTTCGTTAATAATGGCGGGGTAGCCAAGAAGCGTCACTGCCCACCAATGGAATGTGACCTTAAAGACCCGGCCCAATCCCTCCAGATTGGGCCGGGTCTTTTTGTTAGCGAGAGCAAGGGCCGAGAGGTGGCTCTGTGCATGACGATCGTATCGTTTTGCACGGTGTATCGCCTTGATGATCGAGGGCGTACCCCGCCATTCTACTGACATCAAAATCCAGCGTCAGGATGTCGAGAGCCACGGCCAAAGTGCGGTTGGCTTTGCGTTCTGCCGACCTTCTCGGCTTCGAGCGTGCTCCGCGCCTGAATGCCATTGCCCGTCAAAAACTGGTGTCTCCCCGGCTGGCATGCGCACAAGCGCCATCAGTGCTTTCGAGTGCGCGATTGCGCGGATGCGATGAATATGAGTGGCGGGAGCGGAGGTCTGCGATGTGGGGTGACGAAGAGATTTCGGAGCGCCGAGAAAGATCGTTGACGAAAAAGCGCTGCAGCTCCTGCCGCATGGCGCGCAGCGGCAAGCCGCTTTCCCTCGCGAATTTTCATCCCGTCCACTGCCAATGGGGTCAATCCTTAAATGATCTGCTCCTGATGCACGACAACCTCCGCGCGGTGCTCTTCGCCGAAAAGTCACTGGGCGAACTACCATTCAGGCCCTTCCTCTTAGGCGACACCAGGTCGGAACCTCTGGCGGAGCTATTTTGAGCCGGAGGGGACGAGCGACTGCCAGCAAAGATGCAGAAAAGAGCTCATGGACAGGGACCCGGTGCTTCCGCGCCGATTGCAGAATTTTTTGCTCCTCGGCCGTCCCTATTTCGTCTTGACGAGTACGAACCTACTACCTATCTCACGGTCGCGTTAGCACTCGCCACAGGCGAGTGCTAACCACGCTCCGGCAACGGAGAACCGTTCAACAGCACCAGGGACATCCAAAAATGGCAAAGTCGAATTTCCGACCGCTGCATGACCGCGTGGTCGTTCGCCGCGTCGAGTCCGAAGCGAAGACCGCCGGCGGGATCATCATCCCAGATACCGCCAAGGAAAAGCCGCAGGAAGGCGAGATCATCGCCATCGGCTCGGGCGCTCGTGACGAAGCTGGCAAGCTCGTCCCGCTGGACGTCAAGGCCGGCGACCGCATCCTGTTCGGCAAGTGGTCGGGCACCGAAGTCAAGCTCAATGGCGAAGACCTTCTGATCATGAAGGAATCCGACATCATGGGCATCATCGGCTGACACGCTGCCGCCTTTCACCCGCACCATCCAATCTGAATTTCGGGCGAAATGCCCAGGAGTAAAAAATGGCTGCCAAAGACGTAAAATTCTCCCGTGATGCCCGCGAGCGCATGCTTTACGGCATCAACATCCTCGCCGACGCGGTGAAGGTCACGCTCGGCCCCAAGGGCCGCAACGTCGTCATCGACAAGTCGTTCGGCGCCCCGCGCATCACCAAGGACGGCGTCACCGTCGCCAAGGAAATCGAACTTTCCGACAAGTTCGAGAACATGGGCGCGCAGATGATCCGCGAAGTGGCTTCGAAGACCAACGACATCGCCGGCGACGGCACCACGACCGCGACCGTTCTGGCGCAGTCGATCGTCCAGGAAGGCCACAAGGCGGTTGCCGCCGGCATGAACCCGATGGACCTGAAGCGCGGCATCGATCTGGCCGTCACCGAAGTCGTCGCCCACCTCACCAAGAACGCCAAGAAGATCAAGACCTCCGAGGAAGTTGCCCAGGTCGGCACGATCTCAGCCAATGGCGAGACTGAAGTCGGCGATATGATCGCGGAAGCGATGCAGAAGGTCGGCAACGAAGGCGTCATCACCGTCGAGGAAGCCAAGACCGCCGAGACCGAACTCGAAGTCGTCGAAGGCATGCAGTTCGACCGCGGCTACCTCAGCCCGTACTTCGTCACCAACGCCGACAAGATGGTTGTCGATCTTGAGGATGCCTATATCCTTCTGCACGAGAAGAAGCTCTCCAACCTGCAGGCCATGCTGCCGGTTCTCGAAGCCGTCGTGCAGACCTCGAAGCCGCTACTGATCATCTCGGAAGACGTCGAAGGCGAGGCTCTGGCCACGCTGGTCGTCAACAAGCTGCGTGGTGGCCTGAAGATCGCTGCCGTCAAGGCGCCGGGCTTCGGTGATCGCCGCAAGGCCATGCTGGAAGACCTCGCCATCCTGACCGGTGGCCAGGTTATCTCCGAAGACCTCGGCATCAAGCTCGAGAACGTTGGCCTCGACATGCTCGGCCGCGCCAAGAAGGTGTCGATCTCCAAGGAGAACACCACCATCGTCGACGGCGCCGGCAAGAAGGCCGAGATTCAGGGCCGCGTCGCCCAGATCAAGCAGCAGATCGAGGAGACCACCTCGGACTACGACAAGGAGAAGCTGCAGGAACGTCTGGCCAAGCTCGCGGGCGGCGTTGCGGTGATCCGCGTCGGCGGTGCGACGGAAGTCGAAGTCAAGGAAAAGAAGGACCGCGTCGATGACGCCCTCAACGCGACCCGCGCGGCCGTCGAAGAAGGCATCGTTGCAGGCGGCGGCGTTGCCCTGCTGCGCGCTTCGCAAGCCATCACCGTCACCGGCGCCAATGCCGACCAGACGGCCGGCATCGCCATCGTGCGTCGTGCGCTGCAGGCTCCGGCCCGCCAGATCGCGGCCAACGCCGGTGCGGAAGCATCGATCGTTGCCGGCAAGATCCTCGAGAACAAGGGCGCGACGTTCGGCTACAACGCCCAGACCGGCGAATATGGCGACATGATCGCCATGGGCATCGTCGACCCGATGAAGGTCGTGCGTACCGCTCTCCAGGACGCAGCCTCGGTCGCCGGCCTGCTCGTCACCACCGAAGCCATGATCGCGGAGGCTCCGAAGAAGGAGTCGGCTGGCGGCGGCATGCCGGGTGGGATGCCCGGCGGTGGCATGGGCGGCATGGGTGGAATGGATTTCTAAGGTTCACGCCTCTCAACAATCTCGGAAAGGGCGGCAGCAATGCCGCCCTTCCTTTAGCGCGGATCCGGTCGGAATAAGTTCGGCGCTCGCGAAATTTTGGAACGACGGTCGGGCCGCCATCGGCCTCGACGCGATGTCATGATCGAGCCGTCAAGCGGCTTCAGCCGCGTGCGTTGATCGTCGAGGCTTATGGCGAACCACCACGTCGACCTTATAGTCGAGCCGATCGAGGCAGCGCACCAGGCGATCTATCGAGAACTTGCCCGTGCGCCCGGTGACGATCGCGGAGACGTCGGGCTGTTTCATCCCGAGCAATTCGGCTGATTTGGCCTGAGTTAGGCGCCGACGCTTAATGATGGCGCGGATCTCACGGGCCAGCTTGGCCTTCAGCAATTCCTCTTCGGGATTGTCAAAGCCGAGGTCCGCAAACACGTTGCCGCCGCTCACTTCGGCGGTGATGTCTTCTGTCATGACTTTGTTCCTTTCCCATAGTTTTCGCGATAGTGCGCCTCAGCCGCCTTCAATCGCACTGTCACGAGCTCGATTTCGTGCTTGGGCGTCTCTCTGCCCTTCTTCGACTTCTTCTGGAAGCAATGAAGGATGTAGATCACGCCAGCGAAGCGGACGGTGTAGACGGCGCGATAGGTCTCGCCGTCAAAGTCATCGACCACCTCCAGGATGCTGCGGCCGCCAAATCCCTTAAGGGCTTTGACCGCCGGATGCTCCTCGCCATTCTGGGCGTCGTTGATTGCAACACCCATGACACGGCGAATGACACGGCGAACATCGACGGGAAACTCACGCAGGTCGTCCTTCGACGATCCCATCCATACTGCGGGCTTTTGGTTTTCATTCGCACTTACATTATAGCATACAGACTATAATTTTTCAACGAGAATCCTGACACTTCTTAGCCGTTGAAAAATAACAGACTCGGGGTCAAACAGGCATTTTTGCCAAGGGATCGTATTTTCGTATGAACGCATTTTGGAGCACACCGGCCGTTTCCAGACCGGCACAATACCGCGTCAGATAGCCGTTGATCGCGCCTTGCAAGTCCGACCAGCCTGGGCCGCCCGATATCGGTGATAGCGCCGGTTTTGCTCTTCTTTTTGATGAGCCATCCGCCCTTGCTTTACCCTTCGTGGAGACCCAACTCGCGCAAATTCATGTCAGCTTCATAAATCCGTTGCGACTATTCCGTACATAGACGATGGCGGCTTTGTTTAGCTGTCGCCCGTGGAAAAGGATCGAAAAAATGTCCAAGATCACCGGAAATACCGAAACGATCGAAAACGCCGGCTCCCCTGCCTTCGACCCATCCAAGCCTGTCGAGCAAGTCCGCGCTGTCGCCGAGCAGGGCCTTGAGCGGTCGAAGGAGGCATTTTCCAAATTGAGTTCGGGCGCCGAAACGACTCAAAAGGCTTTTGAGTCGACCTTTGAAATGGCCAAGACCACCAGCAACGAGGTGTCCCAGCAGATGATTGCCTCTCTGCGGGCCAATGCCGAAGCTGGCTTCACGCACCTCGAAGCACTGGTTGCCGTGAAGTCGCCCTCCGAGTTCCTCGAGGTGCAGATCGCTTTCGTGCACAAACAGATCGAAAAATCCGCCGAGCAGGCCAAGGTCCTCCAATCCTTGATGCTGAGAGCTACCGAGGATGTATCCAAGCCGATCAAGGATGCTTTTGAGATGGCTTTGAAGGAACTCAAGGCAGCCGCCTGATTGGCTCAGGCAATCGGGACCGAAAGTCAGCACCTCGCCCACTGGGCACCTCGTCCGCGGGTGTCGATGAGGCTGCCTGTTTTAAGGAAACCAGTGGGTCAGCAGTTGAGGAGAAACGAATGAACCCGGAGGCTTTCAGCAGTCCACTTTTCGTGAAACGTGCAGCGTATGTCGTGCAAGAGATTGCCGGCCTTGCGGACGCTATCGATTTTCTCAACGACTGGCCAGAAGATCGCAGAGACATGATCCACGAAGCCGCCCTCAGGGCGTGCTATGATGCATACGACGGGCGAAAACCTGTAAGCGTAGCGCGTAACGCCTTTTTCGGCTTTGCGAAACGTGTCGCCATATTGGAGGATGCAACCTCCGCAATGCAGTGGCTCGCTGCCTGCAAGTCGGGCAGTGGAAAAGTCCAACTGTAGGCGTCGGCGAAGAGGGCCTCGGGAAGAAGGGCAGGCGCCGCACGGGAGGCAGCACTAGGAAACCCTGGACTTGACGATGCGTCAGTCGATGAGCGGCAGCGCCCGAGCGCAGTGACGGCGCCGTCAAGCGCCTGGCAGCGCGCCCCTCGTCGACATCTCGAAAACATCGAGCAGGATGGCCAGCCCCACGCCGCACGCGGTGAAGATGAGGCCCGCCATGAAGATGCGGTTGGCGCGTTCGTAGATGGGTCGGCGCAGCGAACTCATGTCGAGCAGCATGGACAGCGCCCGCATCTGCAACGCGATGCCGAACAGGATCGGCACAACGGCGAACAGATCGTAGAATCGCCATGGCATGGGGTTAGCAGCCCAATGCGTGACGAAGCCGAGCGAAAAGGCAAGCAAGATCCCCACGACGGTGATTGTGCCGTTGCGGAAAATCGTCTCGATCAGCTCTTCCTTCGGATCGTTCTCGTCCAAGCGCCCTCCCCTCCATCAGCCGTAGCATGTCTTTGCGCGGTTAAGATTAAGCTCTCGGGGAATCCCTGTACATCGCCGCCAATTAGTCAAGGGCCGAGGCCTGAGGCCGCAAGGCAACCGCTTCAGGTTTGCGCTGCCCGTTGTATCGCTTAGCGGGGAGCCATAGGGCTTTACCGTGAAGTGAACGAGGGAACAGCGCCTGCCACTGGAGCTGCGCTCAGAGCGGGCGTGAGCGCAGGTCAAGCGCGTCAGGATTGAAGCTTCTATTGTCGAACTGCCCATGACAGCCGGAAGTGCGTACAACGAAATAACGAAGGGCACGGTGGTGTCGGGTCGCCCATCAGACGCCCTCGTATCTAGGGGCGAGAATGAAATCGAAAACCGGGTCGGGCTGGTCACGCATCGGCTCTCGCAAAACAGCTGGGGAAGTTACGGCCGCTTCGGCGTGTACTGCGAGCGCGGCAGGCGTCATTCCGAGTGCGGCCTCAAAGGGCCGGCTAGGCAGAGACGTCACCTGGCGAAAAAGGGCTGCAGCTCTCGCCGCATGGCGCTCGGCAGCGCCCCGCTTTCCCTCGCGGATCTTCACCCCGGCCGCCGCCAACAGGATCAATCCCTTGAAGAAAGGGCGATGCTGAGTGCTTCGTTTCGCAGCGTGCCAAAGAGGCTCCCAAGCCTCATGAGCTTCCCAGTAATAGCCGTGATTGAAAAGGTCCACACCCCATCGAAACCCCTTCGAGTTGAGGGATTCCTCGACGGCAACAACGGCCACCGGGTCGCTTTGGTAACTGTGGCCTAACGGATCGCGAACCGGATGAGGATGCTTGCCAGGCAGGTAAGCATAGCCCGGAAAGTTCTTTTCGGGCAGCAAGCGAGGATGTGACATAGACCCCAGAAATCATGAAAGCACGTCAATGACAATTCATGTCACATGGAATCTGATGGGACACGGCCCTGCATTGGTTGCTGGATCCTTCCATCCCTGAGATTTCAGCTTACGCCTTACACGCACGAAGCCGGATGTTTCCGGCGGCAAAGCGCCATTCGGTAGCAACCGCCACCACCTAACCCGAACTGCCGTTCATGTGTCATGGCGGCGTTGTCGTGCCGTCACGATTCTGTCGATCATTTTTCCGAGCGTCAGTTCGCGATAGCGCTCGTCAAGGCAGCTGTCGGAAGCGAACGTCTCCAAGATTTTTAGGGGATCGACACCCAATTCATCTACGACTCTTCGGCCGTAACGATCGCTCCTTAGGTAGTTAAAAATCTCTCGGAAGCAGCGATTAACTTCCTTGATATCGCCGTCGTCCAATGCATCTCTTATGTAGACTTCCAGGATGGCAATCGTTGCATACAACTGTTTCCACGCGAATTTATCTCGCCGCATGGTGGCCGGCGACAGCATATTCGCGACTCGACTCTTGAGGCAGAGGACTGGATGCATGACAGCAACATCTGCCCGCAGCAGCTTTCCGTCCGAATCTGCTTCAAGCCGGATGACCGAAACGCCGTTTTCCAACTCGCGTTTTGTGAGACCCAGAACGCCGTGCATGAAGTCGATCTGCAACTTCTTTCCGTTGACCTCGGCCACGACAACTGCCGTGTTCGGCGTGTTCATATCATCTGCATTTGGAAGATAGACTTTCCCACCAAGCGCCTGCGCCAGGCTCTCTGCCGCCTTCTTCGTGCCGAAATAGTCGATGTCCTTACTCGTCAGTTCGGAGCTGGACGACAACTCAGGAGTTCGGTCTTGGTAGAACCATGCCCACAGGTTGGTAGCCTGGCCGCCGATGACAAATGTGGCATCATCGATCGTAAGTTTTGATGCTATCTGGAGAACGTCTACCGGGCCGAAACGCGCAGGCTCGTCACTCATCTCAACGCGACTGAGGCCCTGCGAACAAGAAGCCGGGCCTTCGACCGATCCAGGGACGAGAAAAAGCCATTCTCATCGCGAAGTTCCTTAGCGGAAATCTGCTTGGACGCAAGGCGCGCAAGGTCGACATCACGGGAACGCTGCTTCTCCGCGCGACGATCCTTCACGTTGAAATGGCCAACCTTAACGCTCACGACTACCTTCCTCGATCGAGCAATATATCTGCCCGACCTGCCTGAAAGTCAATGCGGCGGGCGGCTGCATGGCAACCAGTGTTAACCGTCACTGAAATGCGGGTGAAGCAGTTAGCGAGTTTGGCCCATGCTCGTTTACGGCTCGTTGCCTCGAAGTTAAAGAACCGATCGACTCCTGCGGCCAGATCCACTAATGGCCCGCTTATGTCAGGCAGATCCGCATACGGCGCTGATTTCGACGGCCTCCCGAAGCCGCCGCATCGCCATGTGTATCGGCGACCATCGCCTCAGGAGCCTGAACATGAGTACCCACGCCTCTAGTTCCCGCACGCCCCGCCTAGATTCTAGAACGTCCGGACCGGTGGCGTTTCATCCACGTCAATCACGACGCTGAGGCGCGGAGGTGCGAAATACCAGGACGGCCAGCACTTCCTGATGTCCCCGGGATGCCGGGACATGCCCATCCAGCACCTCGTCAAGATTGACGAAGAGAAAGCCTACGCGATCTTCCGTCAGTTCCGCTGGCCTAAGACCCAGGGCGAGCCTGTCTGCCCCCCTTGCGGCGTTCTCGACTGCTACGTACTCCGCAGGCGTCGCCGCGAGTACTCAGTCACCTCCAGCACCGTGTTCGCCTTCCGCAAGCTCAGCTTTTGCAAGATGCACCAATCGCTGGCGTTCAACGTGAGCAGTTTGAGGACGGGCCGAAGGCCGGGCACTGGTGTTGAACCAGATTTGGGCTTGGCGGGGCAGCCGCGTGCTATCGTCTTTCATTGAAAAGCACGGCCGGCGTCAGCTATTGCGACAAGGTCCGCGACATCCGCAATGATCGGCGCGCCCATGAACACTTGACCCAAGCGCCTTCGGATAGCTCGGCTCGGCCAGCGTTTTGACAAACTTTGCCAAAATATGCCATGCTGGTATAGGGTACGGAGGGCACTATGGCAACGATGAACGTATCACTACCCGACCCGATGAAGGATTGGGTCGAGGGGCAAGCCAAAACGGGCCGCTACGCCAACGCGAGCGATTATGTGCGCGATTTGATCCGCCGGGATCAGGAGCGAAATGACAAAATCGCGGCCATGAAGCGTTTTGTCGATGATGGCCTGAAAAGGGGCGCCGGCAAACGTTCCAGGGAAACGCTTTTTGCGGAAGCGGCCAAACGCGCTGAGACGCCGCGCGGCAATGGCTAATGGGAATTCGCCTCTCGTTAACAGCGGAAGAGGACATTATCGGTATTGCCGAGCAGGCAGTGCACCTGTTCGGTGCTGTGCAGGTCAGAGAAGATCATGACGAGATGTTCGCGATCTTCGATCTGATCGCTGCCAATCCGCGCATGGCCCGGGAGCGGCTTGAACTATCGCCGCCAATACGTATTCAACCATTCGAGGCCCATCTCATCGTCTACCTGATCGAAGCCAACGACGGCATACTCATGTCCGTGTGCGCCACGGACATGGGTCCTCATGACGCCTCAGGATCGATGATCCCCCATCAGCCTCTGGGATTGCACACCCAAGGCTTGGGAATAGTCTGGCACAGGATAAACTTTCTGGCAGCACGACATCGGCGCAAGCCGTGCCTTTGCCATTGAGTTGACTGGAGCGTTGGTACTCAATTTCCTCCCTATCTGACTTCGACCTGGGTCATTGTCCGGCAATCAGCGTTTGTCGATCTGGCCGCCTGTCTTTACTTCCTGCTCGCAGTCGTCGATTTCGAACAGATCGATCGCCGGGATACAAAACGGCAAACGGGATCCGCTTTTGATCCGATCCCCCCTGGTCAAGCTGTTCGCCAGTCTCGCTGCCTGACCGGCACTTCGCCAATTCGCGTGCAGACATTGCAACAGATCCTTCAAAGAAATTCATACACTCTTAGCAACACCAAATTCGTTGGAATGGTAAGCTCATCGTCGAATCCGAGGTAAGTAGGTCAAAAGCCTGGCGACACTTACTCTCAATGGTCAAACTGCAATTCTTTGCGGCAACAGCAGAAGAGCGCACATCATGGGTTGTTGAAAAACTCTACTGTCGCCTCAAAACAAGTGCGCGCTCAAAAATAGGAATGGTTCCTCGCGAACATGGCCAGTGTCTAGCGCCGGATTAAGCAACAACATGATTTGGTTCGAAAGCTGCAGCATCTGCGGAGATTGCCAAATGACAAATTCATTAGGACGAGTGCCATGTCTTTCTATGTGGCTTGATGCTGACCAATGATGACGCTGGTCAGCCGGCTACGCACGGCAGCGCATTTGGATCGCCTTCGAATCCTGGGCCTTTGCGCGCATGCGGACCTAACTGTCTGCGAACTAGCGGAGATTCTGGGCGTGCGTCGCGAGCGGATTGTGCGACACGTCCGGCTGCTCGCCAGAGCCGACTTTCTTTGCTGCAACGAACAACGTCCGTGGCGCTCGTACCATCTGAAAGCAGGCAAGGACGGCGGGCTGGTTCAACTATTGGTCGATCTCCTGCCCCATGGCGCCGGCTATCATAAACGGGACCTGCAGCGGCTCGAAGCGATCCGAGACGCGCGGCCGAAGGGACCGCCTGCCTGATCGTGAAATAAATCAATCCAAGCGGAGCGAGAAGCTACCATGGACAACACCACCGACGGCGCCATCGCGCAGCCCGAAACCTCCGCATGGTCTCCCTTGGCCGCGGTTGATCGCCGCGTTCACGAACTGCTTCTAAGACAGGAGCGGCAGGAGCGGACAACGCTCAAACTCATCGCCTCTGAGAACTTTGCCTCCTCGGCCGTTCTGGAAGCGACCGGTTCGATTTTCACGAACAAGTATGCCGAGGGGTACCCCGGTGCACGATACTACGCGGGAAACGAGATCGTCGATGAGCTTGAGAACCTTGCGATTGAGCGGTTGAAAACACTATTTGGCAGCGAGCATGCCAACGTCCAGCCTTATTCCGGCTCGCCGGCCAACCAGGCTGTCTATCGCGCGCTTTTGAGCCCCGGTGACAAAGTCATGGGCTTGCCCCTTCCGGAAGGCGGCCATCTCACTCATGGTTGGGCCATCAATTTTTCCGGAACAGACTATAAGCGGGTGCCCTATGGGCTGCACGAAAAGACGCAGCAAATTGACTATGACCGTTTGCGCGAAACAGCAAAGCGCGAACAGCCTCGGCTCATTTGGGTTGGCGGTACTGCTTATCCCCGTATCTTTGACTACGCGCTGATGGCAGAAATCGCTCTGGAGACGAACTCCTATCTCGTGGCCGACATCGCGCACATCAGTGGCCTGATTGTCGCAGGAGCGCACCCGAATCCGGTTTGCCATTGCGACGTCGTCACCAGCACCTCTCACAAATCGATCCGCGGTCCCCGCGGTGGCTTCATTTTGTCGAGGAACGAAGATCGCTATCAGGCTCTGTACCATCCCAAGAGCAAATACAATCTCGCCAGGCGGATAGATCGCGCTGTCTTCCCTCAACTGCAAGGAGGGCCTCATATGAATGTTGTCGCTGCGCTAGCTGTCGCTTTGCAGGAAGCCGCGACCCCGGCCTTCCGCAGCTACGGTCACCAGATCGTCAAGAATGCCAAGGCTCTGGCCCAGGCGCTTCTGGAGCGAGGTTATGACCTGGTCACCGGGGGGACTGACAATCACATGCTGATCCTTGATCTGCGTGATCGACCACTGTCAGGAAAAGCTTATGCCGAGCGGTTGGCAAACGCTGGCATCATTACGAACTTCAATATGGTGCCGGGCGACCCGCGCGACCCGGCGGTCGCAAGCGGAATTCGCTTGGGGTCGCCAGCAGTGACCTCAATGGGCATGCGCGAGGGGGAAATGCTGCAGATCGCCGATTTCATTGACTTGGTCTGCCGTCAGCCCAACGATCCGGATGTTCACACCAGCGTGCGAAGAGACGTCGCCGACTTCTGCGCTGCGTTCGGGGTGCCCGGCATCACCGACATCTAAGGCGAGCTCATCAAAATGCTCCATACAACTCCACACCCGAAGCGAGGCATTTCATGGCTAGGCAGTTCGTGTTCTCTTCTGAATCCGTCGGCGCGGGACATCCGGATAAATTGGCCGACAACATCTCGGATGCCATCCTCGATGCGGTCCTGCGCTCCGATCCAAAGGCGCGCGTCGCCTGTGAAGCTTTGGTGAAGACCTGTGAGGCGTTGGTCAAGACAGGGATGGTCGTTCTGGCTGGCGAGATCACCAGCGATGCGCAGGTCGATTACAGCCAAGTTGCCCGAGACACGATTCTCGATGTTGGATACGATGATGATGCCGTTGGCTTTGATGGTCGGCGTTGCGCCGTCGTCCTGGCCCTCACCGAGCAGTCGCCCGACATTAGCCAAGGCGTTGACGAGGGTCGGGGGCAGGATCTCGAGCAGGGCGCGGGGGATCAAGGCCTGATGTTCGGGTTCGCATGCAGCGAGACCGATACACTGATGCCCTTGCCGATCCAGCTCGCTCATCGCTTGACGAAAAGGCAGGAAGAGGTCCGCAAAGCAGGACAGCTTAGCTGGCTGCGTCCGGACGTGAAGTCGCAGGTGACTGTCCGCTATGAAGGTTTGCGCCCAGTGGGGCTGGATACCATAATCCTGTCGACGCAACATGCGGAAGAGGTCTCACAAGATACAGTCCGGGAAGGCGTCGTCGAGGAGATTATAAGGCCGGTCTTGCCGACCGATTTGGATACGGCGGGGATCAGGATCTTGGTCAATCCAACGGGGCGGTTCGTGGTGGGTGGGCCGCGCGGCGACTGCGGCCTTACAGGGCGCAAAATCATCGTCGATTCCTATGGTGGGATGGGGCGTCACGGCGGCGGCGCCTTTTCGGGCAAGGACCCGTCCAAGGTAGACCGCTCGGCTGCCTATGCGGCCCGCTATGTCGCGAAGAACATCGTTGCTAGCGGACTTGCGGAGGTCTGCGAGGTTCAGCTTGCTTACGCGATCGGCGTGGCCAGTCCGGTTTCTGTCATGGTCAATACTTTCGGAACGGCGAGGATTGAGGAAAAAAGGATCGAGGGCCTCGTTCTTGAGCTGTTCGATCTCAGACCGAAGGGCATTATCAAAATGCTTGATCTCTTACGTCCGATATACCGCAAGACCGCGACATATGGACATTTCGGCCGTGAAGAGCCTGAGTTCACCTGGGAGAGGACAGACAGAGCCGAAGACTTGCGGCGCGCGGCAGGGCTCGCAGCCGCATGAACGCCGACGTCGACTGGATTGTCATTTGGAAAACCCATTCCAACTCGCCAGATCCGCACGTGGCCGCAGAAAGCCGGCAGGTTCATCGCGGAGACATTGATGCCGGATTATGACGTGCTTTGCATCGGCAATGCCATTGTCGACATCATCGCCCAGTGCGACGAGGACTTCCTCGAGACCAACGGCATCATCAAGGGCGCGATGAACCTCATCGACACCCAGCGCGCCGAACTGCTCTACAGCCGCATGGGCCCGGCCATCGAAGCGTCTGGCGGCAGCGCCGGCAACACGGCGGCCGGTGTCGCCAGTTTCGGCGGCCGCGCCGCCTTCTTCGGCAAGGTTTCGAACGATGCGCTGGGCCAAATCTACGCGCACGACATCCATGCGCAAGGCGTCGCCTTCGACACCAGGCCGCTCAAGGGCGAGCCACCGACAGCGCGCTCGATGATCTTCGTCACCCCCGACGGCGAGCGTTCGATGAACACTTATCTCGGCGCCGCCGTCGAACTCGGGCCGGAGGATGTCGAGGCCGACAAGGCTTCCGGCGCCAAGGTCACCTATTTCGAGGGCTATCTGTGGGACCCGCCGCGGGCCAAGGAAGCGATCCGGCAGACGGCGAAGCTGGCGCACGCGGCAGGCCGCGAAGTGTCGATGACACTCTCGGATTCGTTCTGCGTCGACCGCTACCGCGACGAGTTCCTCGACCTGATGCGTTCGGGCACCGTCGACATCGTCTTTGCCAACAGCCACGAGATCAAGTCGCTCTACCAGACATCGTCGTTCGACGAGGCGCTGCTGCAGATCCGCAAGGATTGCCGGATCGCCGCCGTCACCCGCTCGGAAAAGGGCTCGGTCATCGTGCGCGGCGACGAGACCGTGCTCATCCAGGCGACCGCGATCAAGGAACTGGTCGACACGACAGGCGCCGGCGATCTCTATGCGGCCGGTTTCCTGCATGGCTACACGCAAGGCCGCGACCTCAAGACGTGCGGCGACCTCGGCTCACTGGCCGCGGGCCTGGTGATCCAGCAGATCGGCCCGCGCCCGCGCCAGAACCTGCGCCGCGAGGCTGAACAGGCTGGGTTGCTTTAGGGGGCGTGCGAACTACGTCCCCACCCCGGTGCAAGCTGTCCAAGGAAAGTGCGGGCAAATCGCTATCTCAAGATCGACGTATTGGGATCAAGAGCGACGTCGACACCCGGCCGAGACTGCCAAGACAGGCCAGCATCCTTAAGATCGTGTCCGTCGACGCACGTCGGTTCGGTCCGCTGGTGCTCCCCCGCCGCTGGCTCTCATCTGCTGCCCGCTTCGCCCTGCAGACACCAGAGAGCGAAGCCTCCACGGCCGCGAAAATCTCGGCACGGCGGCTCGATACCAGGACCGGATCGCCATTTTGGGGAGGTGATCGGTGCAGGTGCCCGGCGTGGATCACGCCATCCATCTCCTGACTGTATCATAGCCATCGTCCTTTTCAGCCGGCACAGCCTCCCGACCGCCGGATCGATGATGAAGATACCCTCTGGCGAATAGTCTCTTTTTGAAGAGTGTGACGGTCTGCGCCGTCCTACTTGTTCCGGCCTGTTGCCATGCCCTCCTGCTCCGCGCACGCGGCAAGGCGTTGTCACTCTACCGTGCAACACCCTGTGGAAATACGACAGGTGCACCAGAATAACCCGGTCTGGGCTAAAGATTTTTCAGGCAAACCCCAAAAAGCGAAACGGCAGCCCTTGGTGTTCACGCCGCCGCTTGGGCTAGTACTACAGGTTGCGCATGTCCACGCCGTTTGTAGTGACAGATGGTGGCTGCGGGCCGATGTCGTGGTCGCCAGAGCGACCATGGCGGCGATTGGCTCCTTCGAACTCCTTTCGTTCGGTTTGCTCCATGCGCTGCGGCGAAGATCAGCCGATAGCGTGGAGAGGAACGCCAGGGCGGCCATGCACAGGCTCATGTGGCGATGCCATCCGTGCCAGGACCGAGCCTCGCAATGATCAAGTCCGAGATCATCCTTGGCGCGCCAAAAGCACTCCTCCAGTTCCTCGGGCGAGGTTTCCTCAAGCCGACGATCCCCTCCACGGCGCATGGAGGACGTTCTCGGACTGCAATGCCTCGGAGCCAACACACAGCTTTTTCTCGATACGCTGCGAGCGTGGCTTCAACTGGCGAATGATTTGCCAAGGCGGCGTTTGTCCGGGGTGGGTCAGACGGATTCCGCCGACGTCCACTCCGTCCCGGTCGAGCAGCACGCGGATCAAATCTTCTCGACTCAACTTATTGTAATCAGTCATTTTTTACCTCGACAGAGCCGCTAGGTGCCTGCTCCTGAATGAATTTGAAGCTAGGCCGGGCCCGCCGAGGCGTGAGACCATACGCTTTTTGATCTGTTGCTGTGAGTCGACCTCGATAGGAACATCACATGAACAAACGCAAGTGACTACGCTCATCTCGCGACTTCCCGCAGGGGGTTAACGATATCGACTCCCTCGAAATCTTTCTCATTGTCCGTGACGACAAGGCACCCATTTCTCTCGGCAACAGCGGCGATGATCGTGTCGAGAGCGCTTCGTGGGCGGCCTTTGGCCTTGCCATCTGCCATTAGCCGCGCCCAGATCAGACCTGCTTTCTCGTCGAATGCGAGGATTCGATCCGCGAACAGAACCTGCGGCCCTTCAGACCCAGTGAACCACTTGTCGAGTGCATCGCGCTTTCTGCCGCGTGGTTTCTCCAAAATCCCGCGTCGGATTTCCGCAACGGTCAGCGAGGCGATAAACAGGTCCTCATCGCGCTGTGACGACATCCATGCCACGAGTGATTCTGATGGCTGCGGTTTGACGACATTGCTGATGATGTTGGTATCGAGCAGGTAACGCGTCACAGGTCGACCTTGCGCCCCTCTTCGCGGGGCCGGCTGAGGTCGAGGTCCGCGCCAACCAGAGGCGAGCGACGCAACGCAGCGAGAATGCCGCCCGCTTTCGGAGACTCACCCGCCACTGCCTGCCGTACGGCCCGACGAAGCTGTCCGGCTTCCGGCCCGCCCTCCGTCAATTTCCGGGCAAGGGTTCGCAGTAGATCGCGGTCGGCGTCGAACGCCTGGATCTCGAACCGCGCGATGCCGCGCTCAGTCAGGCGAGACCGATAATTCTCGATGGCTCTCTTCTGCGCGCTGTTGCTCATCGCGTGCCTCCGTTCTATATCCGGATATATAGCCGTCTTTTCCTTGGAGCGCAAGGCTGGTGAAACTGTTATGCATCCCGGTGGGTGAGGATGGCCTCCCCAAGGCATTCATGGTGTCGAGGGTTGCCACCATGACGAGACTACCCTCTTCAAAGGAAGGTGATCGCAAAAATATTTTTGCTACGACGGTAGTCGACTCGTGCCCCGCCACTACGCTGCCGTCCGCCAGAACTCGCTCTTGCGCGAAACAAGCTATTGATTCAAAATGCATTTCTCTCTTGCCAACGCGCCGTCACGTGGCATCTTCGTCGCGAAGCGGAGTGCTCCGCGCGAGGACGAGGACGCGATCGTGGTGCGACCGAGACGTACAACAGCCGAAAAGCTTGGTGTGATCGTCGACGCGGCCCGCGAACCGGCAGTGCCTGCGTGTGTCCCGGCTGCAATCGTGCAGCGCTCGAACCGTCGTGGCACACTCTTCCATCGGAGTGACGGAGCATCGTCACGGGCAATGCGGCGCGGTCCGGCCGTCTCGCGATCGGCGCGGCCGCAGGCAATATAACGGGCGTTCCGCCGTTCCTGACCTGCATCGCTCCTCATCCGCCGGAGCGGATCTCTTGTGTCAGGTGGCGCGCCCCGTCAGCGTGCCGGCGCCATGCGCTTCAACTTCCATTGCGCTGTTCATCGATGCGCTCCGAGCAGCCTACGATCCTTGATTGAGCGCGCCGGGCAGCATCGCTTCGGTCGTCGCGGAATCACCAACATAGAACGTTCCGTCGCTCCATATGGCATGCATGATCACCGCCAGCTTGCGCGCCACAGCGACACTGGCCTTGCAATGGTACGAACGTTTGGCGATCGCCCGGCCCCGGCTTTTGACCTTGTCGGAGCCCTTGAAGCACGTCATCCGTCCCGACGCCGCCTCGTAGAGCGAGCGTCGTACATCCGCGTCGCCGGCTTTCGATATGCGGCCCTGGACGTCGGTCGAGGTGCCCGACTGCCAGCGCCGCGAGGTCGGCCCGAAGTAGGGTGCGACGTCGCGCGAGTGGCGGAAGTGCGACAGATCGTCGATCGCCGTCATGAACGAAGGTGTTGCGATGGGTCGACGCCGGGGATTGCCATGAAGCGTCAGCACAGTTCACTGCGGGCCACCATTTTGACGACGAGATTTTGCAGCCGGCAATACTGCCGCCACAGCGCTGCCCATGCCGACAGCATCGTGTCCATCAACTCGGACGATAATGGATCTCCCGCGGGCTCGGTGCGCTCCGCCTACTCGAAGGCCGTCGCCTGACCTTGCCCAGGCGGATGCCGAACGCCTTCAGCGAATGACGTATGGCATTCTCCAGGTCGAGGAACTTGGCCTTCAATTGCGCCGGTGTGTGGAAGTTTGGTCCGATGGCAGCTTTCCGATTTGATGTGGGCCTGTCGGAACCCAAGCCGGTGCGCATGATATCGGCGATGCCGAGCGCATCGGCCTTGTCGGTTTTGTTGCGCGGCGCCGACATCGCGGCGCGCACGTGCTGATCTCCCAACGGCCGGCAGGCCGTGTCTCTTGAATTTGAGATGCAGCCAAGGCGACGGTGATCCCGACGCGGCGCAGCCGTCCGAGGAACGGTTTCAGAATATCGAAGATCGCCTCCGGATCGGTCACGACCGCCGATACCAGATGCGCCGCGCGAGAGAATCCGGTGCATTTCGACTTGGGTCGCCCACCTGATACTTGAACGTTTGCGGCAACATCCACATATTCGAACGAATGGCGAACATTTGAGGGATATATGCCGGTTCCGCAGGCGCGTTTTACCGAACTTCTCGCTGACATCGAGCCAAGCCCAACCACGAAGTCCCACGCATCTGGCGGACACAGTGGCATTCGGGATCACCTTCGAACGCAGGAAGAGTTCAAGGACAGGTATATCTCAAGCTTTCTGTCCGGCAGCTATGCGCGCGACACGTCGATTCGACCGCGCACGTCAGCTGATGGCCAGGAGCGTCCAGACGTCGACATCATCATCGTCACGAACTTCGAAACCAGCGACCATCCCGACGATGTTCTGAACGAAGTGTGCCGGGCACTCGAGGACGGAGGTGACGGCTACGAGGTCGAACGCATCAACAAGCGCTCGGTGCGCGTCGAGACGTGGCAGGCCGACATGGACATCGTTCCGGTCGTGCAGACGTCGAACGGCTACATGATTCCGGATCGGGACAACGGCACCTGGAAGTTCACCAACCCGCCGGTTCATACCTCCTGGAGCGCCGAACAGAACAAAAGGTTCGGCGGCCGCTTCAAGCCGCTCGTCAAGCTGTTCAAGTGGTGGCGTCGAATTAACCCTAGCGGCAAGCGTCCGAAAGGTTTCGTGCTTGAAGTGCTCGTCTCGCTTCATGCGCCGACAGCGGAAACGCATTATGGCGCCGCCTTCGCCCAGTTGCTGACGAATATCGATAAAGCATACGGCTTCCTCGCGTCGCTCGACCAGAAGCCGTTCATCGCCGACCCCGCGGATCAGTCGAACGACATTCTGGGCAAGGTGAAGCTGGCGCAGTGGAAGGACTTTATCGACAAGGTTCGCGTCTATGCCGACATTGCGCGTCGCGCGCAGGAAACCGACGATATGGACGAGGCGACACGCCAATGGAGGCGGGTGTTCGGCGATCGGTTCAAGGCGACCGCGAACCCGGCGAAGGCTGCTTCCTACGGCGGCTTTGCCGCGGCAACACCTTTGGCCGCCGGCTACACATTCCCCGATGCGATGGCCGCGCCGGCCAGCAAGCCGCGTGGCTTCGCTTGAAGTTCTGGTGGCTGACTGATTCGGCGAGGCTGGCGGCCGAAAAGGCGGCGGTCGAGGCACTTGCTCGCGGCGAGAGTTGGTTCGAGTTCGAGCGCTGGCGGTTTCATGAAGGCAGCCTAAGCGCTGAAGGTGTCCTGAGCGCGCATGGCCAGCGCTATCAGGTACGCCTTGTCTATCCGGATCAGTACCCGGAAGTTCCGGCATGGGTTGAACCGCAGGACGAGGTCCGCTGGACAACGCATCAGTACGGCAACGGCACACTCTGCCTGGAACTGCGGCCGGACAACTGGATTCCCGGCGCGACCGGCGTCGATGTCCTGCGCAGCGCCTACAACTTGCTCGATATCGAGGACCCTCTTGGGAAAGGCGAGGTACGCGCGCCGTCGGCGCATGACGTCGGCGAGCTGCAGGCCTATGGCTGGGGCGCCAACCCAGTGCTGATCGGCTCGGGCTGTGCGACGCGGATCCGAGCCGGCACCGCGATCGGTGTCCAGGCTCTGCGGTGGATGGCCAGTGCTGATGTATGGCCGATCATGATCCACGACGAAGCGGATCAGCGGGGTGCCCGCCGCGTGCCTGGGCCTGACATCGACAGTTGGCGTTTCACAGTGCCCGTCTATGTATCCGACGAGGCTCCGCCGCCTGCGGGCGAGTTCGATCGGACAACATTGGTTCGGGCCGCCGGGCTCGATCCGGTGACGGCGGCGGCGGTTGAAGCCTCATCCGCCGGCGTCGTCATCTTCAAGGGCGCCGAGCTTGATGTCTTCCATCTCACCGCTGACGGCGGAACCAGCCGCCGCCGGGTCTTTATCCTGCCCGATGAGGATGGTCTGCGCTCATCGCGGCCAGCGGAGGTCGAAGCCAAGCGTGTTACGATCGTCGGTGCCGGCTCGGTCGGGTCGAAAATCGCCGAGTCGCTACTGCGTTCAGGTGCTCATCGCCAGACATTGGTCGATGGCGACGTGATGCTGCCAGGGAATCTGGAGCGCCATGCGCTCGATTGGCGCGACATCGGGTTTCGCAAGGTACATGGGCTGAAGCGCCGGCTCCTCGGAATCGTACCTGGCGCCGACGTGAAGGTCATCGATGTCAACTTGAACTGGCAGCGGTCGGCGAAGACCCATGCCTGGCAGGTTGAGGCTGTGGCCGAGAGCGACGTCATCGTGGATGCGACCGGCGATCCGGCGACTGCGCTCTTCCTGGCCGCAATCGCGGACGCGAATGGTCGCGCGTTCGTCTTGGTCGAGGTCTTTGAAGGTGGACTCGGTGCTCTGATTGCAACCGCTATACCGAGCCGCGATCCACCCTTTGTGGAAGGCCGAGCGACGTTTCTGGCCTGGTGCGATGAGCAGGGTGTCAAACCGCCTGAGGCCGGTCCGAGGCGCTACGAAATGCTTGCCGAGGATGGCACCCCGGTTGCCGCCGATGACGCCGCTGTCACAATGACCGCTGGCCACGCGGCTCGGGTAATCCTGGACATCCTTGACGGCAATCCCGCTCCGATCGATTCCGCCTGGCTGCTGCTCGGATACCGAAAGGCCTGGCTGTTCGACGGACATTGCCACACAATCCGCCTGAATGTCGGCGAGCGCGGGCTGAGGCCTCCGATCGCCGACAATCCGGAGGCCCGGTCGTTCGCCTTTGCACTGATACAGGAGTTGCTTGGTGAAGGTAGCGCTGGCGGCTGATCAGACCGAAAGGCTCCTCGCAGCTCTTGAGCGAGCAGGCGTCAAGGAAATCGGCGGCCAGTTGTTCGGCGAACAGCTTGCGCCGTCGGACTTTCGCGTGACGGAACTGACCGTGCAGTCCCGGCCCGGCACATTCGCCCGGTTCATCGTCGATCTGCTGCAGGCTGCAAAGGATGCCATTCGCTTTTTCGATCGAACCGAGCATCGATACACGAGGTACAACTATATTGGCGAGTGGCACAGCCACCCGAGCTTCGCGGTGCAGCCTAGCGGTACTGACGCGGCGACGATGCGGCAACTCGTCCGGGATGCGCAGTTTGCGGGGACCTTCGCCGTTCTGATGATCGTACGGCTGGATGCGGAGACACTGACATCGGGCGCCTGGGTCTTTGATCCGCAAGGAAACGAACGTCGGGTTTTGCTGGAGGTTGAACTTGAGTGAGATTGAGAATGGACCGGCCCTGACCGACGCCCGAGGCATGGGCGGCGTGATTGCCCAAGACGGCTTCGACTATCAACTTTGGGACGGTCTTGCGCGGCTGCCGGCCTGGCTGGCCAACCCCGCCTTCGAGCAGATGATTTTTGAAGGCCTTGAGGACCTGGAAGCGCGGTTCTTCGCGCCTCAGGCGCCGAGAGAGCGGCTGCTCGAGCGCTTCCAGGCGAAGGCCGGCTCATTGGCGCCAGCCGCGGTGCGAGAGGTCTTCGAGACGTTTGAGTGCTTCGAGAATAGCTATCCGCGTGCCGCGCGCGTCCAGACACTGGTAACACCTCGGTTGCCGGCAACTGTGGGCTGGCTCGCGCGGGATCCAAGCCGGGTCCGCAAGGCTCGTCCGTTCTACGCGCCTTTTGCCGACATCATGGCGGCAAGCGATGCCGAGTTGCTGAGCAGACTCGTCGAGGCCTACGGAGATCAACTGGGGAACTTCATCGCCCAGTCGGTCGAGGTCAGCGAGCGCAATCTCCCGGGCCACGATGCCGCCCTGGCAGCATTCGGAATCGAGCTCGACCGGGCCTATCCTTCCCTGGAAGCGCCCCAGAAGCGGGTAGGCGAAGCTTTCGAGGCGTTGAGCGCTCTGGCGCGCAGGTCGATCGGCGCACCGCTGGGTCGGGACGTGTTGGTGAAGACCATCGAAGATGCGTTGGGCAAGCCGCTCCCACTGCCACGAAGCTTCCCGCTCCATGTCCGTTCCGATCGAAACGAGGCTGACGAGCGCTGTCTCGAGATCGACGCCAGTGCGTTTTCCGGTCGCGACGGCGTATTTCCGCCACCAGCACAGTGGGCGGGTGACCTCGCTGCGCCATTGGATAGGACAGCACGGTGGCTGCGAAGCCATGCCATACACCGGGTCGCGCTTACGGGCTCCTACCGACTGACGACCGCGATAATCATCGGCTGGTCACTGCGTTCAGCTCTCGGGTTCGAATTGGAAATTCCGACCCGAGATGGTTCATGGGCGACCGACGATCGGCCCGCTCCGAGCGACTCTGCGCAAAACTGGCGGATTACGGAACCGACGAACTTGGCTGCTGGTCAACTCGTCGTGTGTGTCGGCATCCTGCGCGATCCTGGTGCCGATCTCGGTCAGAGTGCCGGAATCCCTGCAGAGGCGGTGCTGGGGTTTTACCTCGATGAGCCGATCGTTTCTGCGAAAGCGGCGCAGGCCGGTGTCACGGGCATCAAGCGAGCGGTGGATGCTGCGATTGCGCGATTAAGGCCTAAGGGTATCCAACTCTACTTCGCCGGGCCAGCGGCTTTTGCTGTAGCACTTGGCCACCGCTGGAACGCGATGCCACCGACGCAACTGCACGAGTTTGCCACCTTGAGTCGTACCTATGTCGCTACCGGGCTGATTTGATCAGGAACGGCGGACTAGGTTCTTTATCCACGCCATCGCAATCTCGATAGCCCAGTCCGTCTGATGGACCGTGAGGTTGGGCGGCGGTTGGCTCCCGGCGCCATGGCCATGGGGATTTCGAACGTGGACGAAATATGCTCTCAGCATGTCTCCTTCCCACGGGGCGACAAAACGCCCGCTCTGTTGACTGACAAGGTTGTCGATATAGTTGGCGGCGCCGCGCTCACGACCCGTCGACCATCCCTTGTCATCGGATATGATCTTGATGGCGCTTTCAAGCGCCTTCGCGGCATGGAAGGCCGCATCCTGACGCTGGCCCTCAGCGCGCTCGATTGCCTCCTTCAGTTCGCGATCGACATTTGCCCATTTCGCATCCCGCAGAAGTATCCAGCAGGGCTCCGCGGTGCGCGTCTCGGTCAGTTCATCGCGCGCGAACTGCAGGATCCCGTTATGATAGTGCAACCCCATGCCGGCATGGCGAAGGCGACCGTTAAGCTCTTTCACGGCGCTCGCGACAGCGGATACTGCAGCTGGAGCACGAGGGGCAAGTTCACGGGCACGCTCTTCGGCAAATCGGAAAAGCAACTCTACAAGGCTGAGACGCATTTTTAGGAATGCGTCGGCGGAACTATGGTGGTCGTTCCAAAGGTCATAAGTCTCGGTCAGGAATTCACCGCAGACAGCATCCCAAGACGATGCGTCGTAGAGACGTCCGCATCCTGCTTCACGTGCAAGCGCGTCATGCGCTCGCTTGAAGAAGCCAATATCCAATTGCAAAGGTTCGACAAGGTCGTCGAAGATGATGTGCGCGGCCTGCAGGAAGAACCGGTGCATCTCGGCACTGGGGTGATCCGCCCAGTAAACCTGCTGAGGGTAACGGCGAAGGAATATTTCCTGGATCATGATGCGCCGCGGTCAGTAAATCCTGCTTTTGATTCGGCTACGGAGTACGGCAAGTCAGAGTCATTGTGCATATGGCTAATCTTTTGCTGTGCTACGCATCGGTCTGAGGCTCGCCTATTGCGCCGACGATTATGGACCCCATCGAAGAACCTACAAGTGCGCCCTTTAAAAGTTGCACAATCCCAGAGCCCTTCAATAGAAGTCCCAGTTCCGCTCCTCGAGCCCTGGTCCCGTCCACGGTCGTTGAGAGCCAATTGAAGCTGGACGCAGCAAGTGTGTCGTCATCCCAGAGCAACACCTTTGCGTGAAGCTTTTCAATTTTCTCAAGCCGGATGCCTCTTTCCAGCAATCCATCTTCGGCAGGGGCATAGCCTTCACTTGCGAGGAAACGGCTCGGGCGCTGGTAGAACATGTGTACTTTGGTTCCGCGCGCCGCCGCGCGCGACAACGGCACCACAGCCGAAGTCTCTGCGGCAATTCCAAACAAATCACAGCCAATAAGTATTCGGCGCTCGGCTTCGTCGCGAGCCTGCCTAATGCACGCATAGTGATCTTCATCGACGAGAAGAGTAATGCTGTGTTCGCCAGACTCCCCTCGGTTGGCCGCGCTCGAATGCGCGGCGCTCCATAATCGATTGAGCCGCCGCGCCGTAGGGGACCAGCTTCCCGCCGCTGGCAGTTGGGCGGAAACAAGCCAACCGAGCAGCAGTGTGGCCAGCCGCGGACTTCTCGAGCAAATCGTAACATCCAGAGAGTCGTACCAAGTCGATAGGAAATTGCAGCTTCCCACAGCGCTCCGCCACGAGCCGTCGGCAGCGTCATGGATGATTATCTTTGCATGCGAACCCGAGGATGAACTGGACATCTGAACGCGGCGGCGCAGGTCAGGGGCCAGTTGATCAAGCACTCGTTCTGCGTCCTTAACTGGGCGAGGCTTTTCCGTGCTCTCTGGATCACGGTTCAGCCCCCACAGCAACTCCACGCGAACTTTGCGCTTCGCTGCCGCCTCAAAATCCGGCAGCAACTTCTGAAATACTTCGGGGTGCACGAAGCAGGAGTGAAGCACAACTGTAGTCGCGGCCTCGCCAAGAACCCTGCGTACAAGGGCAAGATGAGCCTCTCCCCCCACGACAATGTCCTCCTGGAGAAAGGTGTCGCGGACTTCATCCTTATAGACGCCGAGTCCGTTCGGGCTCGACGCTTCGTTCTCCCCATTTTCTTCGGCCAGCTCAAGCAACATGCGTCGCAATCGCAGCGGCGCGTAGCCGGGAAGTCCGGTGATGCTCCCGAGGCTAATCTCGAATCGAGCGAAGGGTCTGGATGGTGTTTTTAACCTGGGCTCGTCGGGCTCAAGGCTTTGATCCGCATCGAGGTAGAGTAGGTCGCGGAACGATCCGTCGTTCTGCTCCCATGATTTGTAGACAGGATCTAGGATGTTTGCGTCTTCTGGCAGATCCTGGAGATAAACTAGGTTGAGGTCGTCCGACCGTAACCAAGCACCCGTTATCTGATCGAAGCAGAGAGACGTGAACCTTGTGTCGCGGCCGAGTTTCGTAGGCAGTTCGCGTTCCGATGCGCGGCGAGAACCCACAGCTGTCGCGGCGAAGAACACGCCCTTGTCATCCGCCCTGATTTCGATCCAGTTCTCGCGCAACAGATTTATCAACGCTTCGACAACCATTCGCGGGGACACGTTGGCGTCATCCGCCAGTTGGGCAACAGTCCGTCGGGACGCCACCAAGTCCAGCAGAAGCATTTGCTCGAGCAGGCTCCACCGGCGGCCAAACGACACCGTATAGCTGACTGCGGTGCGCAGCACAGGAACGTATATGATTGTCATCGTGGCGCTCTCACGCGGACAAGCTTGGTTTGGCTTTGAAGGTCAGCCATTACCTCCATCATTTGCCCGAGATACGCGTAGTCGGCATCCTCACTTGTGCGCGCATTGACCCTTGTTTCGAAGAAGTCCCAACTTCCTACAATCACCAGCTTGTGCTTGGCCCGGCTCAAGAGGACGTTCATACGATTGCGCTGTCTGAGGAATCCAATACTTTTGGCTGGCGGCAAGCCATTGTTGCGGACGAGGCTTACTACAACAATATCAGCCTCGCTGCCTTGGAACTCATCAACCGTTGCTCCGAGACGCTTTCCATTTCCGATTTCAAAAGGTGCCTCAAACATATGGAGCAGGCGGCCGGATCGCTTCGCAGCTTCGATTTCGGATCGAATGGCTGCGAGTTGTCCGTTGTATGGTGAGAGGATTTGGAGGTTGCAAGGAGATCCGGGCCGGGACCTAATTTCCTCTAGAACATCAACGACAGCCCTCGCCTCCGAAGGTGCGGTGAAAAGACCCTGAGTTTCGCCGACCGAGAACTCCTTCTTCTGTACCCAATCGACATCGCACCAGACGATCCTTGAGTCAGGAAGCCAAGACCCGCTCGGAATGAGGTAGGGAGGCTCCTTCGAGAACCTTTCCCGGGTCTCGGTTGGGGATCGCAAAATCGTTCCGCTCTCATCATCGATCTCGTTGGAAGGGTCCGACTGGTCGGACGGATAGAACGTTCTACCTACCAATTCCGCGATATCCGGATGCATACGGTGTTGGTCGGTAAGGGTAGCTGCTGGGCCAGGCCCATCTTGGCCGACGACGCTTGCCTTAAATACTACAGCGAACAACTCCACCATTCGCCGCCACCTAACACATCGGTCAGCGAAGGGATCACGATCGTCAGCGTCATCGACCAACCCCGTGTCAATAAGCGCCGGAGCGAACTGCGCTCCCTTCTCGATCGCCTTCCTGACCCTAAGAGGATCCTCAAGAAGCCTTCGAAATATTTGCGAATTGTAAGGTGGCAGTTGAAAATGGTCGCCTATCAGAAGAAGCCTGTGGCTAGCCTCAAGAGCCGTCGCCATATCGAACCCGTGTGCCTTACCGGCTTCTTCGATTACAGACCAGTCAAAGCGCCGTCCGCGACTGGCAAGATTCGCTAGATCTGCGGAGTTCGAGGTGGAAAGCGTCACGTTCGCGGCATCCTGTACCAGGATTTGCATGGTACGCAGGTCGCGGTTGTTGCTTTCAACATCCGCGCTGGCCGTTACAGCTACGGAAAGGCGCTCTCTGATTTCTTTTGCGGTGCGTTTGGCGAGGTCACTGTCCGCGAGTTGAAGCAGAAGCTTACGTGTGACGGCGGGCGGATCGAAGACATGCGAATCACGGGCTCCCAGTCGCACCATCACGGGTCGTTCCTTGGCCGAGAGCGTCGAAAACAGCTCATCGAGCTTGGACAAGACGTCGTCGACCGTGTGGTGTGAATGTGCCGTTAGCAAAATCTGAGCGGTCGGATCAGCGGCCAGAAGACGGTCAACAAAACCTTGGATCAGCGTTGTCTTGCCCGTTCCAGGCGGTCCTTGAATCGCGAATGAGGGTTGCGTCCCCCAGAGACGCTCCAAGGCATCGAGCTTAGACGGGTCCAGTTTTATCGGTATGCGGGCCGGAGGGGCCTTTTCGTCACTTTGCCGACTTGACTGGACTGGATCGTCCAACATGCGCAATAGGCTGATGTAGGACCTCATCTCTTCTATTGCGTTGTGGCGTCGCCTTATTTGAGCGATGGATCCACCGAAATTCTTCGCTAGATAATTAGTCGCACCTTCTCTGACCGGAGGATTGCCCCTGCAACGGAATCGATACCTAGGACCCTTTGTGGTCTGCTGAGCGCCGATGAAGCGCCAAGTGCCCTCGCTCACCGCCTCGTTGGCTATGACGCGTCGATCGAGCAACGAGTACACATCCCTTTCAGGATCATCTTCGTCATCTATCGAGATGGGCTCGGCGCCCAAGCTGAACCAATCGCGTAGCTGTTCTTCGGGCGAATCCATTCGGAGGAACCGAGCCAGTTCCGTGCGCTCCACCTCGGGGCGCGGAGTGACCTCAACCTCGGTATCGCTGCTCGACCGAAATACAGTTACAATTTCAACCGGACAAATTTGCGCTGCAGTGAGAATCGTATCCAGCTGCTGTGTGATACGGAAGAAGTCATGCACGTCTCGCAAGTATGGCGGAAGCTCGGCGCGGTTCTTGCGGAAGGGAAAGGTTCGATCCCAGGCGACCGCCCTGTCCCTAATGGTATGTTGATTGCTGCGTACGTTGGGATAGTTTTGAATCTCAAGCTTACGGGTGCCGAGACTGTAGAATTGGTCATCAGGGAGAGACAGAGGATAGAGCGCCGCAGCCTCGCAATAGGCAATGCTCCACGTTTGCGACGCGTCCACAGACCACGGCCACAGTTTGTATTCTAGTTTCTCACCCCGCAACACAAAGTGCGGTGTGGCACCGCCGCGCGCCGTAACGCGTATATCGCCCATCAGATCCCGCTCGATCCATTCGCGTTGCCGCACAGGATCCATTGACGGTGCCGTTCTCTTGGAGGAGTTCTCGACCGCCTGCGAAAGATTCGACCCCGGGCCAAGCCGCACGGCCATGACTAGGCTACGGCCACCTCCTGCACTTGCCGCGTTGAGGTTGCGCACAACGTTGCGGATTTGCTGAAGCGCGTCCTCATCATCAGCCAGCCGCGTGTCGGCCTGGTCAGACAAGAAGCGCAGGATTAGCTCACGTTCGCTGGCATTGAGAACGCTGACCCGTTCAACGGCGAGACGAAGTGATTGAGCCTTGCGATGGTTCTTTGGATCCACTCCAAATACTTCGGCGACAAGTATTCCGAACGCGAACCAGTCCGTCAGCATCGAGTATTCCGAACGCCCGGCCTCAAGCTCTGGCGCAAGTGGTCCAACTCGGGTGGCTATGCGCCCTGGAGGCTGATCGTTGCCGGCGACACGCAACGACCACTCGAAGCCGCTAAGGCGAAAATCGCCTCCTCCTTCTGGACCGGCGAAAACCGAGGCGCTGGATAGCGCACGGTGTAAGGTGCCCTCCCGGTGCAAAATAGCGAGAGCCTCTGCGATTCGCAGCAGTCCGTCCCAAAGTGGTCTCCGGCGTCCCACTTCTCCAAGGTTCTGCAGCCAGTGATGGTTTCGGCGTTCCGAAAGCGTTCGAGCAAGGGGCTGCCTGCGACCACCTTCCAGCACCGCGTAATACTGGCGCTCATCAATTCCAACCTGCTGTAGCGAGACAAATAACTCGCTGGCCCCGGGATATCCTTGCAGGCGCATCAGCCCCCGAACCTCCCGGTTCCAGAGCGCGCGTATATCCTGTCTGTCCTCACCCAGCCGTCGCCACGTCTTCACGTAATAAACATCGCCAGCGTCAAACGCCTGCCAAAGGTCGGGTGTCCCTCGTATTGGATCGCCCGCCAACATCTTGCGATGGAGCCGGTAGCGGCCTCCGATGTATTGCTCTGCCAAATTCACCCCCGTCAAGCTAAAGAAGCATCGTAAAAATTTGGAGAGGTTGCAAGACTAACCTGAGGCACTATGCTACTGCGCTTTCAATGGGGAGTGGGTGGATGGCGTTTCCAACTGACGACAATATGGATGAATTTGCATCCAACTGGGACACTTTTCGTGATCGACTTGTTGTGTTCCTGGGCGCTGGCGCGTCGATCGGGGCTAAGAACACGTCTGGCGACCCCCTTCCGAGTGCATACGATCTGCGCAACAGCCTTTGGCAACGATTCAAACAGCCACACGGAACAACCCTTGATCCAGCTGACCTGAAGCTCATGTCGCTTGAGCACGCCTCAGCCATCATCGAGCAGAAGGTGGGACGCGATACAATTGCAGAGTTCCTCATGAAGGTATTCGACTGCGATCGACCGCTCTGGAGTCACGTGGCACTTCCTTATCTCAGACCGAAGGCCGTGTTTACGACGAACTACGACCAGCTGATCGAATTGGGATACAAGCACAGCACAGTTGTCCCCGACGTTATTTGCGACGACCGCCGACCGACTTCTGGGCAGTTGCCGCTCTACAAGCCACATGGCAGCTTGTCGCACGGGAACCAGGCCGTTGGACGTGGTGGACTTGTAATCACTCAGTTCGACTATTTCGAAATGATCGCCGACTACCGAAAAATGCTTGAGAAGACAATCAATACATTCGGTCGGAGTTGCGTTCTAGTGATTGGTTATTCGTTCGGAGACATGGATATTGGCTCCGAGCTATATAGATTACGCAAGCAAACAGCAGGAACACCTTGGTACGCCGTGTTTCCGCGCGCAGACCCTCAAGTGAGAGGTATGTATAGTGGGCGGCTGGGCATCAGGCAAATAGCACGCACATTCGAAGATTTCATGACTGATCTTGACGAGCGCGTGGGTTTTCTACCAGAAGGCGTGAATAGAGGCAAAAAAGATTCCATGCAGGCCGCAGGAATTATACAGTAGATGACGATAATACTTGAGAAGGCGCCTTGATAACTGATGGCGCAGCTATATTCGGCATGCCCGATACGCTGAGCAGACGTCTGACTCAACCATGGAGGTGGGTTGCGCGTTGCGCAGCCTTTGCAACGAGCGATTCGGGCGCTGGTGAGTACTAACCGTCTGTATGAATTTGCCTCGCAATTTCCCGCAGCGATTTGGAGCATCTCAATCTGCTCATGATATTGGACCCTCCGCACCAATTGCTTACCGGGCGTATCGAATGTGGCTTTGACCAAATTGCTATCTGGCCGCTCGCGCACCTACCGGCCTGGTTTCTTTGCGCGGATGTTTCCAGCCGGAAGATGGAAGCTGACCCTAGACCCGAAGCTGCCGGGGCATTTCCGACTGGCTCAGGATAGCGACGTCGAGTTTAGCTGCCTTGACGTTGTATCGATTTCGGCCAGCAAGGCCCTCTTGTGGCATACAGTCGAGTTACGCACCCGTAGCAGAACAGACACGCTGTCGGCACTATCGGCTGACGCGGCCGCACAACTGGCCGGAGACCTTCACGCCTTCATCAACACTCATCTTTTTGGTTTGATCGATAACGAGAGAGAGCGCTTGCTCGATGTCGGCGGCAGACTTCGGGAGGTCACCGAGGGCAATAGACAGTATCTTGGCCAGGCCGATCTCAGCAGAGCCATTGCCAGCGTTCCTGGCGCCGCGGCAGCTGCCCTCTCTCACCCGCTTCTAAACGCAGACCTCATGCCCGCAGGGCTCAAGGCCTCCCTTCCGGCCTCGTTCGCCATGATAACGAACCCAGGCGTTCGCCATGCCTACAACGAGGCTTTCGTCAGCTCCGAATTGAGAAAGTTCCAGTCGTTCTTCGACGATCTCGACCGGCGTTCGTTTTCCGATCAGCAGCGCGAGGCCTGCATCCGGCTGGAGGACAACAACCTGCTGGTCGCCTCGGCAGGGTCGGGCAAATCCGCGACGATGGTCGGCAAAGTCGCGTACGTCCTGGAAAAACGGCTCTATCGACCCGACGAGATCCTGCTCCTGGCCTTCAACAGAAACGCAGCCGATGAACTCAGGACGAGGATCGCCGCCCAGCTGCAGGTCGAGGAGGACGCCCTGGAGTGTCGCGTCACGACGTTTCACGCGCTTGGGCGCGGAATCATCGAGGAGGTCGAGGGCCGACCGCCCCAGCTCGCCAACTGGGTGGATCATCCCGCTGGCGAAACCAAGGTTATCGAGGCGATCATCCAGAGCCTTTGCGAGAGCGACCCGGAATTCGCCCGGATGTGGGCCGAGCTTCTCGTTGTGCATCCCAAGGCCGACATCCCGATCGAGGTATTTGACGGGCAGGCCGACTATCGGCGCTACGTTTCGGACAGCCTTCAAAAGGGTAGCGCCACGATTGGTTCCTTGTCCGGCGTTATCGTAAAGTCGTTGCAGGAAAAGAAGATCGCCAACTGGCTTTGGCTGCATTCAGTCGCCTTCGAATACGAACGGCAGATTGCAGTAGAGGAAGATGGTGACGCGGTCCGCCATCTGCATCCCGATTTCTACTATCTGCAGACCGCAACCGTGCACGAGCATTTCGCGCTCAATGCGGACGGAAGCTCACCCTTTGCGGACTATGCCCAGCACGCCGAGCACAAACGGCTGGCATATCGCCGCAATGAGATCGATTTCTTCGAGACGACTTCCGCCCAGGCCAGCAACGAGACGCTGCTCAGCACGCTCGAATCCGAACTGGCGCGGCGCTCCATACCTTTCGAGCGCAAGAGCTACGCCGAAATCACCAAGGCGCTTGATCCTGTGATTATCAAGCACTATCACCAGCTGATATCCACCTGCTTGAAGCATATACGGGCCAGCCACCTCACACTCGACATGCTGCTCGAACGTGCCAAGACCTTGCATGACAAGGAGCGCGCGAAGCTATTCGCGCGCGTGGTCTGGATGATCACTCAGGGATATTCCCGGAAGCTCGAGGAAGCCAAGCGGATCGACTTCGATTCGATGATCGCGGATGCGGTCCGGCTGGTCGAGTCCGGTCGATATCGAAGCCCCTATTCCCTCATTCTCGTGGATGAGTTTCAGGACATTTCCGAACCCCGCGCTAACCTCATCAAGGCGCTCAAACAGCAGAAGGCGTTCAGCAAGGTGTTCGCGGTAGGAGACGACTGGCAGTCGATCTATCGCTTTGCCGGATCGGACATCACGATCTTTATGCGGTTCGAGGCAAATTTCGGGACCAGTTGGCAGGGGCGCCTGGAGCAGACGCATCGCTGCAACCAGCTCATTGCCGAAACGGCCGCTAAGTTCGTCCAGCGCAATCCCGAACAGATCAAGAAGTCCGTCCGCTCGACGCGCCCAGCCGTCTCGCGATCGATCCGTGTCATTCCCATCGATGATAAGCGCGACAAGCCGGACTTCGCAGTAGCTTGTCACCGCCTGCTGGAACGCCTTGACGCCGCTCTGGGTGGCATCGCCAACCGGTGGCGCGATGAAAACCGCGACAAGCTCAAGGTTCTGGTGTTGTGGCGCTACAACGTCCTCGATCCTTTCGAAGGAAGGCCCCCGTCCTTTGCCAACATCGAGGTGACCGGGCTGTCGTTTCACCGCGCCAAGGGCCTTGAGGCCGACTATACGGTCCTGCTCGATGTCAGCGAGGGCAACTATGGCGTACCAAGCCGCATCGAAGACGATGAGCTGCTGAACCTGGTCATTCCCCGCCCCGAGACCTTCGCCTACGCGGAAGAGCGACGCCTGTTCTACGTGGCGCTGACGCGTGCGAGCCGAGGCGTCTACATGATCACCAGTCGTCGTCAGCCATCCCGCTATATCCATGAGCTTTGCGAGATCGCCGGCGATGAAGTCCGCTTCGAGACGATTGAGGGAGCCGAATTGAGCCAATGTCCGGCCTGCCTCGTCGGCCAATTGGTGGAGCGGCGCAGCAAAGACGGATCGAAGTTTCGTGGGTGCAATCAATTCCCGGATTGCAAACATTCCGAGCCGACAGTTGCAGGCCGGCGCCGTCCTTCACGACACAGGTAGCGGCCATCAGCCGTGAGCCCGTGGCCGCGACCTTCGGAATCAGATCAAATGCAAAGAAGCCGGAGACGGGAAACGCGAATGATCAAGGCGCCTGGATATTTCGGCGCGTGGGGCAACGTGCCTGCAGACGGTGACGTGCGGCCGTTCAGCATGCTCAATCCGTCGGGTGGTGACATCAACCGGACCAACCGCCGGCATCACTTCATTTCGGCCGTCTATATGGACAGCTTTGCAGATGATAGCGGCAGGGTTCAGGTTTACCTTTGCGAGGCGCCTGGTAACCCGCTGCCGCCGATGAACCCCCGGGCCATCGGATTCGAGCGAGACTACTATTCCCAGAAGCTCCCCGGGGGTGGCCAGGACAACCACCGTTTCGAGGATTTGTGGAACACAATCGAGACCGTATGGCCGGAGACGGTGCAGGCGCTCGCGGCACGCCGCCTGTCACCCGCCATCTCCTTCAACGTGCTTGGAATGCAAACGATCATGCGTGCGCGTGTTCCCGCCACACGCGATCGGCACGCGCTGATGATCGAGGCCAAGATTCGCTGCGAGCACAAGATCGGCGAGGAACTAGGCCTCCTTCCCCCGCAGCTCGAGCGCTATGCGGGCCAGTTCGACACCGTGCCGGTAGGCGTCAACCCACACGAGACGCTGCTGGCGATGAAAGGCGAGTTCAAAAATTTCGGCGACCTCTGTTTCCGCCTTGGTTTCGAGGTGCTCCACAACAAGACAAGCACGCCTTTCCTCACATCGGACAATCCGGTCTGCAGCTATGATCCGTGTCAGCCGTTCCATGCGCGCAAGCCTTACGAGCACTTCGGCGAGGTGGAACTGATCTTCCCGGTTTCGGCGCGCATGCTTGTGCGTGGCTCCAGCAAACGTGGGCCGGTAAACATGATCTCGCGCCATCGTGACATCTCCGACAGCCGCAAGGTACGGCAACTCAATCGCACGATTGCGCAGTTTTCCTATCGCATGACCATCGGCCAGGATCGCTCGAGCGACGATTTGATCCGCGCCCATGGCGCGTTGGTCCCGACCATCACCACAAGAGTGCGCCGGCTTGGGAAAGAGGTGCAAATCATCTGCCGCGATGTTTTTGGCCCCCGGCCGACGCTCTCCCAATATATCGATACGCCCGAGAAAGCCGCGCGCCTTGAGGCCAGGATGGCCGCCGCATCGAGTCACGCGGACCCGGCCCCGCTTAAGGACAGCTACCGGTAACGGGTAAAAACAAATGATGGCTGCCGCTTATTTTCGGCCGCGCTGCCATCTTGCCGAAGCCTTTCCCTTTCCGTCAGCCCTGGGGGCCCGCAATGGTCGACAGACATTCGTCAGGGCACCACGCGTACACATGGGACAGGGCCGATTCGGTTCGGCCCCCGATGCTGATGCAACGATAAGGAATGAAGCCATGACGATCAAACAAGCAAGTACCCAAGTAGTCGCCGCCTTCATCGATTGGAAAGAAAGCCGAGGTCACCGACCCGACGAAGTGCTGCGCGGTGACGATGCCTTCCTGTTCTACCTCGGCCTCGAAAGCAGCCGCTCGCCACTGCTCGACTTCCGTGCAACCGGTGACAAGTGGCAAACCGTTCATGCGTGGTTACGCCGCCGCCGTTTCGTCAGCGACTAAAAGGGCGTGGGATGGGCCGAGTGGGTGGGTCGCATTTCCCGACACTCTCGGCCCGGACCACAGCTAAAATCCTGGCAGCCAGATGCGACTGCTTTCACGTGGTTGGCGGGGCGATTGGGCGACGGCGTGCAGTGCCCTCTATCCCTTCCGGTGCGCTGCCCACTTTTGCTCGGCGCTGATAAGTGTTTCGATCATTCCGATGCGCCCGGTCGGACCGGCCAGATGCGCATAACCATCGGGAATGCGGCGCACGATGATCGTCATGCCATAGCCGGGAACCTCAAAGGGTTTCCCGTCATCGAAAGCCTCGCGCGGCAGGTGAACATCGATCTGGCGGCTTTGGAAAGTCTCGGTGTTCGCGCCAGTCCAGATGTGGAAGACGCCGGGCGGCGTTTCCATCGTAATGTTCATCTTGACCGAGCCGTCCGGCTGCCGAACCGCACCGCCCCGATACTCAGCACCGGCAATATCGTTGCCTATAAGCGACCCGTTCCGAATTTCTATCACACCCTGCGAAGTGCCAGCCGTTGCGCTGGCGATCACCGCGTAAACACCGTCTGTCGCCGACATGGGACGTGCCCTTTTCTCTTCGACTTCAAGCAATGCCTCAGGCCGATCGAGGGCGCAAGGGTGACGGCCCATCGATAGCGCCTTCGGTGCCGGCCGCTACCCCCTTGCTCGCTGGGATGCCTCAAGCGCGCTGGCGCATTCAGGCGGCAAGGCGAGCGGGCGATATGCCTCGAAAAACTTTATGAGCTGTTGGTCCGCGCCGCTCTGCCGCCAATTTGATAGCGCTCGCAAGGAATGCAGGCAATGGCGGCAGAGAACAGGTCGACACTATCTCGTTGGCGGCGAAGCGTAGCGCGGAAAGGTGTCGCGTTAGGGCAATCTGTGTTGAAAAGACTGGCTGTTTGAGACGGTTGCGTTCCTCTCAAACGGAAAAACCGCCCCGGTTAGACCGGGACGGTAATTGATTTATGATAAAATTGGTTGCGGGGACAGGATTTGAACCTGTGAACTTCAGCTTATGAGCCGGGAACGCCGTTCACCCTTCGAACAACACGACTGTCGTTTGGCTGGCAAGCCATCGGTCACCTACAGCGGTGGGGTAATATCCTCATGTAGCCGATGTGCCGATAATGCAACAGGATGCCGAACCTGATAAGGCATTTTCGCATAGAAACGCGCTGCTGCTCGCATCGCACGCGACCCTAAGGGGAACAACGCCGAACGGATTTCACATAACGACATAAACATTTATTTATATGGTGTTTGACAAAGGGGCGTGCTGCTGCGATTGTCTCAATGTCGTGGTTCTCCGTACGGCACTGCCGCAGCGGAGCTAAGAGGGAAGCCGGTGCGATGCCGGCGCTGCCCCCGCAACTGTTAGCGGCGAGCCAATCCCACTCATGTCACTGAGGCGAACAGCCTCGGGAAGACGGGTAGAGGCTATGACCCGCGAGCCAGGAGACCTGCCACGGCGAACAATGTCCACGGGCGGGGTGTCTCGGTGGTCGCGGTAGCCCGACGTTCCTGTCGGCCTACTAGCGCCTTCCTTCTCCCCACGCCGCAACCATCGGGGTATGCATGACTGTCTCTCAGCAAATTCCTGTAGCAACGCTCGGCGTGCCGCGTATCGGTCGCCGGCGAGAACTGAAGTTCGCGCTTGAAAGTTACTGGTCGAGAAAATCTTCTGCTGCCGACCTTCTCACGACGGCGAAGGCGCTCCGTGCCGCTAGCTGGGAGGAGCAGCATGATCGCGGCGTGTCGAAAATCCCGTCGAACGACTTCTCGCTCTACGACCATGTGCTCGACACCGCAGCCATGGTCGGCGCCGTCCCATCCCGTTACGGCTGGAATGGCGGTGAGGTCCCACTCGACGTCTACTTCGCCATGGCGCGCGGCAACCAAGGTCGAACGCAGGATTGTGGACAGCCTGGTCACGAGCATACGGCTTATGAACCTAACCTAACCGCGATGGAAATGACCAAATGGTTTGACACCAACTATCACTACATTGTGCCGGAACTTGAGGATGACCAGACGTTCGCCCTTTCGTCGACGAAATCGGTTGATTACTTCCTCGAGGCTAAAGCCCTTGGCATTCACACACGCCCGGTCATCCTTGGACCGGTCACCTTCCTCAAGCTGGCGAAGTCGCCTGCCGAAGGTTTCAATCCCATCGCGCTCCTCCCACGGCTGTTGCCCGTCTACGAGCAACTCCTGCGGAGGCTAAGTCTGTCGGGAGCCGACTGGGTGCAGATTGATGAGCCAGCGCTTGTGCTCGATTTGAACCCGAACGAACGAGCTGCGCTCGAATTCGCCTATGGCCAGCTGTCGAAAGCCGCGCCCGAGTTGAAGATCATGCTGGCGACCTATTTCGGGTCGCTGGGAGACAATCTCGAGACCGCAATTTCTCTGCCGGTGGCGGGCCTGCATCTCGATCTCGTGCGCGCTCCCGAGCAGTTGGAAACGGTTGGACGGCTCGCGCCGAAGGATCTGGTGCTCTCGCTTGGCTTGATCGACGGCCGCAACGTCTGGCGTGCGAACCTGCCTGCCATTCTCGACCGCATCAAGCCGATCGTCGCCGGCTGGCCGTTGGACCGCGTCGAGATCGCGCCTTCCTGCTCGATGCTGCATGTGCCGATCGACCTGCGGATGGAGACGGCGCTCGATGAGGACATCAGGTCGTGGCTCGCCTTCGCTGCCGACAAGACCGACGAGCTGGTCGTGCTGGCCGAAGCCTTGTCCAAAGGCAGGGATGCGGTAGCAGACGCGTTGAATGCTTCGGCCGAGGTGGCTGCCGCGCGCGCGACGTCCACAAAGGTCCATGATCCGCTCGTCGAGGGGCGGATCGCCAGCATCAATAGCGGCATGAAGCATCGAAAGAGCGCATTTTCGGAACGGACCAGAGTCCAGGCCGGCGCGCTAAGCTTGCCGCCGTTCCCAACGACGACCATAGGGTCCTTTCCGCAGACGCCGGAGGTGCGCAAGGCGCGTTCCGCCCATGCGAAAGGCAGGCTCAGCTATGTCGACTACGAGACCTTCCTGAAGAAGGAGACCAAGGCTGCTATTCGCTGGCAGGAGGAGATCGGGCTGGACGTGCTGGTGCACGGGGAGTTCGAACGAAACGACATGGTACAGCATTTTGGCGAGCAGCTGTCCGGCTTCGCCTTCACCCAGCATGCCTGGGTGCAGAGCTATGGCTCCCGCTACGTTCGCCCGCCCATCATCTTCGGCGACGTGTCACGGCCCAATCCGATGACGGTGCGCTGGTGGCAATTCGCCCAGTCGCTTACCGAAAAGCCGGTGAAGGGAATGCTGACAGGCCCAGTGACCATTCTCAACTGGTCTTTTGTTCGCGACGATGTACCCCGCCCAGAGGCCTGCCGCCAGATCGCGCTTGCCATCCGCGATGAAGTGAGGGACCTCGAAAGATCCGGCGCAAGGATGATCCAGATCGACGAGGCCGCGTTTCGCGAAGGTTTGCCCCTGCGCAAGTCCGACTGGAAAGTCTATCTCGACTGGGCGGTCGAATGCTTCCGGCTCGCTTCAACGGGCGTAAAGGACGCGACCCAAATCCATACTCACATGTGCTATTCGGAGTTCAACGAGATCATCGACGCGATCGCTGAAATGGATGCGGATGTAATTTCGATCGAGACGTCGCGCTCGAAAATGGAACTTCTGGACGCGTTCACGAACTCGAAATATCCGAACGAAATCGGTCCCGGAGTCTATGACATTCACTCACCACGCGTCCCGGAAGTCGCCGAGATTTCGGCCCTCCTTATGCTTGCCCGGGAGCGACTGTCCGACGCCCAACTGTGGGTAAACCCGGACTGTGGCCTCAAGACACGCAAGTGGGAGGAGGTCCGCCCTGCCCTCACGAACATGGTCGCTGCAGCACGCGCGCTCCGGGAGAAAGTGTAGGCCGGAGGCTTTCTGAATTTCGCACCATGTCCCAGGGAAAAGTCGCCATCATTGTTGATTGCGACTTTCCCTGGCTCCGGCCATTATTTTCCTAAGATCTGCGAGACAGGTCGAGGCGTCGCCGCCGTTTCGGCGGGCAAGATGGGATAGGCGACCTCGGGCACCTTTCCGGTCAGCGAGTTAAGGAAGGCAACGAGCCGGTCGATCTCTTCTTGCGTCAATTCTTCACCGAGCTGGGTGGTCCCCATGATAGCGACGGCCTGTTTCAGATCCCAGACCTTGCCCGAATGAAAGTATGGTGCGGTCAGTGCCACGTTGCGCAACGGCGCCACGCGGAAGACATAGGCATCGTCGGGTGTATTGGTGACCGCAAATCGGCCCTTGTCTTTTTCCGGCAGGATGTCGGCGCCAGGCTTTTCAACAAGGCCAAATGGGTAATAGCCGTCCCCACCAACGTTGATGCCGGCATGGCAGGACGAGCAGCCTTTGTCCATGAAAAGGGCCAGGCCCCGTTTCTGTTCGGAAGTCATGGCGGCGTCATCGCCATTGAGGAAGTCATCGAAGGGGGACGGCGTGATCAGTGTCGCCTCGAAGGCTTCGATTGCCTTGGCGAAGTTATCGAAGGTGACACGATCGGCTTCACCCGGGAAAGCTGCATTGAACCACTCGACATATTGCGGCATCGACTTCAGCGTGGCGATGAGTTGACCCGGAGTGTTGGCCATTTCGCCACTGGCTTGGACCGGACCTTTGGCCTGGGCCTTCAGGTCTTCGGCGCGACCATCCCAGAACTGCGCGATGTTGAAGACCGAGTTCAATACCGTCGGCGCGTTGCGCGGCCCCTTCTGCCACCCATGGCCGATCGAGGTTTCCCGATTGTCGTCGCCCCCGGTGGCCAGGTTGTGGCACGAGTTGCACGAGAAGACGCCTGACGCCGAGACGCGTGGATCAAAGAACATGGCCTTGCCAAGGGCGATCTTCTCCTTTGTGATCGGGTTGTTGGCGACTGCCGGTGTGGTGGATGGCAAAGCCTTGAAGGTGGCCCGTGCCGTTTCCCTGAGGTCTTCGGGGATCGCTTGCGCAGCAAGAGCGGCAGCTACAGGCAAGGCGACAGCCACCGTAGTCACTAGGATTTTCATAAATGGTCTCCCTGCGTGGTGCACCGCACCATTGTGGGACAAGCGGTTGGTGGGCGCCTTGCGCTAGATCAGGACCGGTCCCCTGTGGTCGCGGCAGAGCCGCGACCGGCCCGGAAGTGAACGCTCTTCTGGATTGGATTTCAGGGAAGCAAAGGGGCGGTGCTCGGCAAGCCCCGAAGCGCTGGCGCCGGAGCCGGAGCAATAGCGGCTGACGGATGATGAACCTGCACCGTTTCGACCATTGAGAATGAACACGTTTGATACATCTTCCTTGACACGGGCTAGGACACGGCCGCGGCCATCGATTTCACAGTCCAAAGAGAGGATGGCAAAACAGAAATAGACCGCTTCGTTTCGAGAACACCGGCAATTTTTGAGCGCAAAGCTCACGGTCGAGACGCGCCAGGAAATGCGCGAAGCACCGCGGCGGCACGGTCGCCAATAACGGGCGGACCAACGTTCACGACGGCGCGATACCGCGCTAAAGAGCTCGCCGCTGGACGAGCATCGCAATAATGCCGTCGAGACGTTTGTTGCTTTCAGTGGCAACCGGCACTATGAAGCGACGCTTCGCTGACTATGTTTCACGCCGCCTGGAGAGTTTCATGACAGAAGAAGCCGAAAAAAACATCGACACCCTCATCGAGCTGACCGCCGATGTCGTGTCAGCCTACGTCTCCAACAATCCGGTCCCGGTGGGGGATCTCCCTGCCCTGATCGGCCAGGTGCACGCGGCTCTGAAAGGCACGGCCGGAAGTGTCTCCACACAAGAGCCAGAGCCTCTCAAGCCTGCGGTACCGATCAGGAAGTCGGTGACACCGGACTACATCATCTCGCTTGAGGACGGGAAGAAATTCAAATCGCTGAAGCGCCATCTGTCGACCCACTATGGGCTGACGCCGGATGAATATCGCGCCAAATGGGGCCTGCCGGCGGATTATCCCATGGTCGCGCCGAACTACGCCTCGGCGCGCTCGGCATTGGCCAAGACGATGGGGCTCGGCCGTAAACCGAAAGAGCCGGAAACGCCGGAGCCGGCGCCGGAGCCGGCGAAGCGGACCCGCAAGAAGGTCGCAGCTTGATTTCGGCAATCGAGATTCGTTCTCGAGCGCTGCAGCCATCGGCTTAAAATGCGCCGGATATAAAAAGGCGGGGACCAACCCCGCCTTTCCTTGCAGACAGCCTGCTTTTACTGTAGTTCGCGACGCCTTGCAGCTATCTGCTGCCCGGCCTTGCCGTTGAACCACTTTCTTGCTCGCTCTTATCGAGCGGCCGTGAGTATCTGCTGACATACTGCGCCCACTCTGGCCGGGACGCAGGAGAAAATTCAGCCAGCTTTGCTGAGGTTGCCAGCAGAGGATTTGCCAGTGCGGCGGTCCTGTTCGACCTCATAGTTGATCTTCTGGCCATCAGCGAGAGTCGAAAGGCCCGCGCGTTCGACAGCGGAAATATGGACGAAAACATCCTGACCGCCATTGTCGGGTTGGATAAATCCAAATCCCTTGGTGCTGTTGAACCACTTCACCGTTCCAGTCGCCATTATACGCATTCCTTTGTAACAATTGTAACGTAGGCAGGCCATTGGGCCAGCCCGATTCATAGCCGAGAGTGAGGCTTAGCAAAACGAAAAATTTCAAGGCGCTGCTTGATCGCCCGGCGGGCAGCTGGCGCACGCCATCGCAACCGCCTACCACCAGTCAAGCTTTGTCCAGCGCTGCCACTCAGGCACGGCCGAAGCACCCGATCTTCCAACGCTCCGCAGCGCCCCGTCCATGGCTTGGTTCTTGCAGGCCTATCACGGGACCATCCGACCTACCGACCCTGGCAGGATACGTTGACGAGATCCAACAACTGCATCGCGCATGAGACGCACTTAGCGTGACGCCTTATTCGTCGGGCCACCAGGATAACGGCTGGGTGGTTCAGGGTGCCGTCTTCGTGCATAAGCCGCCTGGCAAGCGCTTGAAGGAGTTTCGCAAAATTGGATTGTTTCAAGAAGATCGAGGGTCTGATCGATGCGGCCGGCGCCGATGCGGATACGGCCGGCGCGGATGCGATCGATGACGCGCGCGATTTGCTGGGTCAGTTCAAGGATAAGTCGGAAACAATCGCCCATGCGATCGACGACTTCCTGCTTGATTTGATGACCTTGCTGTTTGTGGTGGAAGCCACCCGCGAGCGGTTCCACAATCCCGCGCGCCGGTTGGCGCGCACCAGATTGAGCAGGATCAGGCTGTTGTTGACCAGATAGGCTTTGCCTAACAGGCCACCTCGATTAACTGTCGCAGATCCTTGATAAGATCTGTCTGCGCGTGCGAGCGCGACTCCGCGCGCTTGAGCCCGCCACGCTCCTTACGCCTCTCGCGTTCAGCATCGACCCTGACCTGCTTATCAAGGACAGCGTTCCGCGGGCGACCACCGACCTCTCCATTCTAAACCCTCTGAGTGCCGGCCGGTTCGAGGCGCATCCCATCCCCCAAGGCAGCGCACTTAGTCGTCTCGCGAACGAGGACGATTTCATCCCAAGCCACAAGCGCGTCTCGGCGGTGTCCAACGTGCGACAATGTCGGCTACGCGACATGGCGGTGCCCAACTATCACCTGCGCCGAACGGTTTTCTGATCTGGCACGGTACCTGCGTGGTCATGCGCACACGCGTCACGGATCAAGGAGAAGCCGTCCAATGATCGCCCCACCAAGAAACACCGCCACAGGTCTCCTGGGCCTATGCAAAGATGGGGCTCGAGTGAGGCCTGGCACCATGAAGGCGGTTGCTCATGCTCTGGCTCGGTGCTGCCCGCCGAGCCGCCCACGGGGGGAGACGGGGACGCGGCGCGTTCGAGATGTGCAACAAATCACTTTGCCTCGAACCTTGCCTTTCAACCAGCCACCACAACTTGCGCCACCGATCAAACTTCGGCCCCACTGGCTGCGCAGAGCATTCGCTGCAGCCGCGTTGGTCCTCGCGACGACCGCTACGGCTGCTGCCGCTAAGGATGACGGCAAGGTGGCGGATTTCCTGCTCGACAACGGCATGGAGGTGGTCGTCATCCCCGACCATCGTGCGCCGGTTGTCACCCATATGGTATGGTACAAGATCGGCAGCGCCGACGAGCCACCCGGCAAATCCGGCATCGCGCATTTCTTCGAACATCTGATGTTCAAGGCCACAAGCAACCACGCCGCCGACGAGTTCGACCGCGCCGTGGCCAACATCGGAGGCTACCAAAACGCCTTCACCTCATACGACTACACCGCTTTCAACGAGACGGTAGCGCCCTTGGCCCTCGAACAGATGATGGGCTTCGAGGCCGACCGGATGCGCAACCTCATCCTTACCGACGACGTCGTCAAGACGGAGCGGGACGTAATCTTGGAAGAGCGCCGTCGGAGCATCGACACCAACCCGCACGCAGTGCTGGACGAGGAGGTCGTCGCGACGCTGTGGCAGAACCAGCCCTACCGCATACCGGTGCTTGGCTGGATGCAGGAGATGGAGAAGTTGAACCGCGCCGACGCCGAGGCCTTCTATGACAATTATTACCGGCCGAACAACGCGGTGCTGGTGGTAGCAGGCGATGCCGAGCCGGAGACGGTCAAGGCGCTGGCCGAAAACACCTATGGCAAGATCGCCCGCGGCCCCGACCTGCCGCCGCGCATTCGCCCAGTCGAGCCGGAGCAGAACACCAAGCGCGTGGTGACGCTGAGCGATGCCCGCGTTGCGGTGCCCAGCTTTTCGACGTATTGGGTGGTGCCTTCCTATCGCACGGCCGAGCCCGGCGAGGCCGAGGCGCTGGACCTTCTGGCTGAGATCCTCGGGGGCGGCAACCGCAGCCGGCTCTATCAGGAACTGGTGGTGAAACAGGGTATTGCCACCGAGGCCAACGCCTGGTTCCGGGGCACCATGCTGGACGCCACCTACTTCACCATCCGTGGCTCGCCGCGCGGAGATGCAAAGCTGGTCGATCTCGAAGCGGCTGCCGATGCCGAAGTCGCCCGGATCGCCAGGGACGGCGTCACCAGCGACGAGCTGGAAAAGGCCAAAGACCGCTTTGTCCGCTCGATGATTTTCGCCCGTGACAAGCAGGACCACATCGCCAACATGTTTGGCTCCACCCTTGCCACCGGCGGCAACGTGCAAGACGTCGTGGAGTGGCCGGACCGCATCCGCAAGATCACTGCCGATCAGGTCAAAGCGGTTGCCGCCCGCTATCTGGTGTTCGACCATTCGACCACCGGCTATCTCTTTCCCGAGACGGAGAATTGATATGATGACGAACCAACACCGCGGCGCCTTCGCACACGTCTTGTCTTCTCCGCTTGCAGGAGAAGGCAAGGCTGCGCGCCTCGCCATGCCGCTGGCCATCCTTCTCCTCGCCATTTTCTTCCTCATCCAGCAGGCGCTCACCGCCCATGCGGCGATGGACATCCAGGAGGTAAAATCTGGAAAGGGCATAAAGGCCTGGCTGGTGGAAGACCATACGGTGCCGATCGTCACCATCCACTTTGTCTTCGAGGGCGGCACCACCCAGGACCCGATCGGCAAGGAGGGGCTCGCTTATCTGATGACCGGCCTGTTCGCAGAGGGGGCTGGCGATCTCGACAGCGATGCTTTTCAGGTGGAGCTTGACGATGCGGGCGCCCACATGAGCTTCATCGCGCAGCGCGACCGCATCAATGGGTCGATGCGCATGCTTTCCCAACAACAGGATGCCGCTTTCGATCTGCTCAGGCTCGCGGTCAACAGGCCGCGCTTCGACCAGGAGGCGTTCGAGCGCATCCGCGCCCATATCTTCTCCGACATCATAGCCAAGGAACGCGATCCCAAGACGATCGCACAGGGCAAATGGCGGCGCGCGCTCTACGGCACGCATCCGTATTCAAGGCCGGACAAAGGTACCAAAGTGAGCCTCGCCGGCATAACGCCGGCCGATCTTAGCGCCTTCCACAAGGCCATTTTCGCTCGCGACGGGCTCCGTGTTGCCGTGGTCGGGGACATCGACGCGAAGACGCTCAGTAACAAGCTCGACCAGCTGTTCGGCGATTTGCGCGAAAAGAAGACGCTTTTTCCCATCGCCGATGTCGCTGCAGAACTCGGACAGCAGGTGGAGGTGAACTACGACCTTCCACAGACCTCGCTGCAATTGGTTTTTCCAGGCGTCGCGCGCACCGAGCCACAATTCTTCGCCGCGGTGCTGATGAACGAAATCCTCGGCGGATTGCCCTTCACCTCACGCCTGTATGACGAGGTGCGGGAAAAGCGCGGCCTTGCCTATGGCGTCGGCTCTTATCTGGTCGATAACGAGCATTCTGAGGAACTTGTGGTTGAGACGGCGACACGCTCGAACCGCGCGGCCGAGACGCTGAGCATCGTGCGTCGGGTGGTGAACGATATGGCGCAGAAGGGCCCGACCGAAGCCGAGCTCGAGGCGAGCAAGAAATATCTGATCGGCGCCTATGCCATCTCCCGTCTGGATTCCTCCAGCTCGATTGCAGCCACGCTGGTCGATATGCAGATCGACAATCTCGGCATCGACTACATCCAGCGCCGCCCAGCCCTCATCGATCAGGTGACGCTCGACCAGGTCAAGGCAGCGGCGAAGAAGCTGCTTTCGGCCGAGCCTTCTATTATGGTAGTCGGCCCGCCGCTGGGCGGCAAAGGATAAGCTCAGGTCCCGTTTTGCTTTCCTTCTCCCCTTGTGAGGCTGTTTCGCGTGGAGCGAAGTCCAGTTAGAGGCCCGCGGAGCAGTTTTCGGGGCCCTCGCCAGGCATTTATAGGTCAGGCGGTCGACTCTCGCCTGATTGCGGAGCGCTCCTCCTCAGGCAAGCCTCCTTTCGAGCGGATGGAGGACGCCGGAGGATTGTCTGCAATTGTAGGCGCAGGCCACCAGCGTGCACCGCGCGCGGGTGGCGAAGCCGACGACCGATTGTCCAGTTTTCGCCTCAGCGAGAACCGCGAGCCATCGACCAGAGAATTCGAAGTCCTTTCCCTTTTCAGTTGAGTACCGTGGTCTACCAGCCGTCTGGCCGAGGCCCTATAAGAAAGCCGCACCTGCAGAATACACCCCACATTCTGCCGACATGGATATTCGCTGCGTTGAGGAGGAATCCGGTATTGCCCCTGTGCCTGCCGATGATCCGCCACCTGAAATCCCCCGACCTGTTTGGCGCCATCGACCGCATGCCGGCACTTGGCACACCTGTTGGCGAGCGGACCTTCAAGGTCTTTAACCCGTCGACCGGCGAATTGCTGGCAGAACTTCCCGACATGGGTGTCGAGGAGACGCGCGCTGCAATCGACATGGCCTATGTCGCACAGGCTGAATGGGCGGCATTGACCGCACGCGAGCGCAGCGACATGCTCTGGCGCTGGCATCAGCTGATTATCGACCACGCCGATGACCTTGCTGCGATTCTCACCGCGGAGATGGGCAAGCCGCTTGCCGAAGCCAAATCGGAGGTCTCGCATGCGGCCGCGTATCTGCAATGGTACGCCGAAGAGGCCAATCGCATCTACGGCGAGACGATCTCGGCGCCGTCGACGGACCGCCGGATGCTGGTGATCAAGCAGCCGGTCGGCGTCGTTGGCACGATAACACCGTGGAATTTCCCGGCCTCCATGGTGGCGCGCAAGATTTCGCCGGCCTTGGCGGCGGGCTGCACAATCGTCCTCAAGCCCGCCGAACAGACCCCGCTCGTAGCTGGCGCAATATTCGCGCTAGCCCATCAGGCTGGCTTTCCCGAAGGCGTCGTCAACCTGATCTATGCGTCCGAAGGCGACGCTGTCGGCCGTGAACTGTGCACCAATCCCAAGGTCCGTAAGATCAGCTTCACCGGCTCGACCGAGGTCGGCCGGCTGCTGATGCGCCAGTGCTCGGACCAGGTCAAGAAGGTCAGCCTCGAGCTCGGCGGCAACGCACCTTTTATCGTCTTCGACGATGCCGATATCGATGCCGCGGTTGACGGGGCGATCCAGGCGAAGTTCCGCAATGCCGGACAGACCTGCGTTTCGGCGAACCGCCTTTACGTTCAGTCAAGCGTTCACGACGAGTTCGTCGAGAAATTCGTGGAGAAAGTCCGCCACTTATCGGTTGGGGATGGCTTCGCTCCCGCGGTCGACATCGGCCCGCTCATCGACAGGCATGCTTTGGTCAAGATCGAATCCCATATTGCCGATTCCGTCGCAAAAGGCGGTGTAATTCGATGCGGGGGCAAATGCATCGGCAAGGAAGGTACGTTTTTCCAACCGACGGTCCTCACCGACATCTCCAGCGAAATGATAGTGGCGCAGGAAGAGACATTCGGCCCCCTGGCTCCGATCATTCGCTTCGAGGATGCGGATCAGGTCGTGCGTGAGGCCAATGACACGATCTACGGCCTCGCCGCCTATTTTTACGCATCAAACCTGAAGCGTGTCTGGCGCGTGGCCGAGGCCTTGGAATACGGCATGGTGGGTATCAACACGGGACGTATGTCCTCGGAAGCCGCCCCTTTTGGCGGAATCAAGCAGTCCGGCATCGGGCGGGAGGGTTCCCGCCATGGGCTCGAGGACTACCTCGAAATGAAATATCTCTGCCTGGGCGGCATCTGACGCATCTTTTTGCGGATTCGCAGACCCGGTTATCGAACGAGCCACCTCCGAATGCAGGAGCGCTCCTCGATGGGAGCGGACGAACGGCTCGGAAGCCGGAGCAAAGACGCAATCCTGAAAGACTATCTTGGCTGGATGTATCTCTCGACGTAGACGATCGTCTGCATTGTCAGCGAAACGGCGCGCATGTAACGGAGGAAACGCTTGCGAGCGATTTGGCGGCACTCGCCGATTACATTAAGGCGATGGGGCTGTCGTTTGCGCGGGTCGGTTGGAAGCCTGCGCGATCGTGAACGCTGGTTGTGCTTTGTCCGGTCTCTGGGGCAGAATTTGAACCAGAGCCTTCCGATTGACTCACTTGCACTTCGGCCGACTGCCGCCGATCCCGGAAGGTCAATGCGAATGCCTGGGATCTTCCGGTTTTGTCCGAGCCTGTACCGGCGGCGCAGCCGTAGCCGTAGCGTGCCTACACTCGTTCCCTCTGCTGCCGGCAGGGCAACGTCCATATCGTCCGGATCCGGCTCACTGAACACTGCCTTGCCAATCTGATATGGTCCATGTGGCCCGTCACCTATGCATGAGGCTCGGCGTCGGCCGGCTTAACCGTTCCGTTGCATATCGGGTGACGGGCCGCTCTCAGGCCCAGCAATCATGGGGACTAGTTGCATGGGGAAACGCACGCTCCCAGAATAATAGGATGCCGACGGATCCAAAGGGCTTGGTCGGTCACGATGATTTCGCAGAAGGCTCCCGCCTTCCCTGCAGTGAAGGTGGACATCATTCCTTGGATGCTACCGCCGATGATCAGTAGTCGCCGAGTCATATCCCGCTGCCCATTTCTTCGGCCAACGGGTCGGACCAATTCTCAGTGGAAGTAGGGCTGATGAAGCCGGGATGCTCGGGGTTGGCGCGCGGCGCGCGCCCCAGAAGGCTGTCGAGGATGCGACGCGCGCGCCAGGCGAGCAGGCTTAGATTCGGATCAGCCAGTCCGCGCTGCCCGAGGCTCGCGTTTTGTATGAAGATGCGACAGTCTGGCGGTCCGTCCCAGCACACCGAAAAATCTTCGCCAATGGCCAATTCATTGTCGACCTGCTCCAGCCGGTCCGCGATCGGTTCCAAGAAGTCTGGCACCGCGTTCTGGTAACCGGTGGCCAGGATGACGATATCGGCCATGACGTCTCCGACAGCGTCCCTGCCGCGCTGCAGGGTCAGCCTGTGACCTGCTCCGGCGTTGATGCAGCGCGAAACGTTGCAACCTGGCCGCAGTGTGATGTCGCATGGGTTTGGCTCGAGAAATGCGTGGCGGTACAGCGCCTGATAGATAGCGCGCAACGTGCTTTCCGAAATCCCGTCCGAGGCGAGTACGAAACGCTCCAGGAACAGCTTACGCTCCAACTGGCTCATCTTGGCGAAACGATCCGAAAAGCAGGGCATGAACAACTCGTTTGTGAACGGGCTGTTGTCGAGGGGCAGGTAGTTTTCACGCTGCGAGACCCAAGTGATCGATCGAGGTCGCCGTTCTTTTGGCAGGCCGACAAGGTGCAACAGCACCTCAGCCCCCGACTGGCCTCCGCCAACCAGGCAGACATGCTTTCTCCGCACGTCAGGATCGATGTGCAGGACGGCAGATGAGTGGAACAGGTTGCGTCCAATCCAGCCCTCAAACTGAGGCGGAATTCGCGCCTGCTTGCCAATGCCGACCACGAGGTTTCTGGCGCCAAGAACCGCGTTTTCCGTCCGCACCCGGAACTCGCCGTCAAAGCGGATTTCGTGCACGGTCTCCCCGCCACGAACAAGTGGGTTCCTATGGAAAGCCCAGTTTAGGTATTGCTCAAACTCAGCTCTGAACACGGCCCCGAACTGTGCGTTCAGGAAGTGGTAGAGACGCCCGTTCTCATACAGGTAGTTCACGAAAGTGTAGGCTGATCGCGGATTCACCAGCGTGACCAGATCCTTAAAGTGGCTGACCTGGAGCTCTGAGGAATCGAAAGCGATGCCTCGATGCCAAAGGAAGTCGACTTGCCGATCCAGGAACAGCGCGCCTTGCCCGATTTGCTCGTGTATCTGACATGCAAGACTCAAATTAGATGGCCCAGCACCGACCCCAATGCAAGAGATTTCCACTTTGCCTTGCTCCTATAGTTTTCCCACTGGCGGCTTGTTCGCAGCGAGTATCGGCCATAGCCATTCGACTCCCCCTCGCGAGCGTTTTCGAGCCACGGTCCCGACCGGGTTTACGGAAATTGTCCTGCGGGTTGGGGTTGTCGAATGTAGCCCCCGAGCATTCCGGCCGGTGACAATCGACGGGTCGTGCCGGCGACGTGGGTCAGGAGGCATCGACGTCCATCCTTTCCGCCCGCCTCGATGACCGGGTCGCCGTCACCCGAGACGCTTTCCAGTCCCATTAGGTGTTTGAAGCCGGCGCAGTTGCCCACTCGACCATGACGCGCCGGCCTTTTGGCGGCTTGGTGGCGGGCGAGAACGCGGTTTTCCCTGCGGCGACGGCATTTTCGGTGCGCGTGATCATGGACGACGTCTCGCTGATACCTTCGGAGAATCCTAAGCAAGGGCCGTGCCAGAGAAGGAAATCTTATTAAAGCAATGGGTTGGCGGATGTGCGATCCTGTCGGGAATCCGACATTGAGGGGGCGCCTCACGGCGGCGCCCGATTTGCACGTCGATGTCGCCTTTTCCGAATAATCGGGCACCTTCTGCACCAGAAGACTTCTTATGGAGACCAGCACGATGGCTTCATGAACGGACGGTGCAGAACCTTATGTCTCTTGCTGGACGGATCGCGATATGCCTTGTCCAACAAGGTCGGCAGTTGCAAGAGCTGCCAGATCCTTCGCCCTTGAGACACTCCTCGACCAGGGGTTTGGCGATTTGCCTCAAAGGCAGGCGATTGCCCCCGTCGCCGATGTCGTCCGAAGCTCGGCCAGTTCGCGGTGAGCTTCACTGCTTGAGTTTTCCGCGGTGCCCACCGAGCTCGCACAGGAGACCGATCAGGCGTTACGGCTGCACTCGTTGTCGGGTCTTCGACAATGTCAGACATGAGACATAGCCCTATCAGGGCCATCTCATTGTTCTAAAATGATTTTCTCATTTGGCACGACACATGCTTGGCTGTCCGCAAACGCGCTGCGGCACGGACGAAGGAGAAATCATCCCATGATCACGCTCGCCGAACATGCGGTCGCAGCCGCGAAAACTGAGCTTTCCCAAACCGAAGGAGAACCTTGCGCTTGTTTCCCAGTCGACATCATTCTTCACGTTATCCGGACATGACCGCATTCGGTGTCCGCCCGACGCTGAATGCCCCGGACGATGATCCCGATTTTTGGCTTGGAGATGTCGAAGGAGAACGGACGCCTGCCTGGGCCACCTGCCAGTCGGGCAGGACCCTGGAGCACTTCGGTGGAACGCAATTCAAGCGCGACGACGACGCCCTGACGGCGATTTTCGACCGTCCTGACAGGATTCCCTTGATCAGACGCCGCAGCCAGTACCTCTACAATTTTTGGCAAGACACCGGAAATCCGCGCGGACTGCGGTGGCGGAACACCCCTACCGCTTATCCGCCGATCCTGCTTGTCGCCACAAAGCGGGACGACTGGGTCCATCCGGGGCTACGCGCTTAAGATGCCCGCAAAGCTGCAGACTCTTGGCTATCGCGCTTACTTCTGCGAGCCCGGCGCGGCGCCACGGCTACGGCAAGACAATCAGGAGCGGGCCGCATTCACTGCTCTGAACGACAACCTTCGCAGCGCGACCCACTGGCAAGCCGATTGTGTTCGATAGGTGGGCGCAACCCGGACAAAGGGCAACATTTCAATAAGCGAAAACAGGTCGATGATTGCGAGCAAAGCGCAAATAATGTGAGCACAATATCACACAACACGAGCACCGGCGTTCCCTCAACCTCAACTAATTCCAGCAGGATTTTTCATAGTGCAGTGCGTCATTTCTGAAGAGCAAGGAGAGAATATCATGGCGAAAAAGCGAATGGGCGTGGCGCGGGAGGTAGCAGCGGCCGTTATCCTCATTGTGATGGGACAGCAGGCCATCGCGGCGGACCTGGAGCAAGCTGCGGACGTCCCGCTGGCAGGAGCCTCGGTCACGGAATGGCCAAGCCCTTGGCAGGTCCGCCTGCGCGCGTTGGGTGTCATCACTAAGGATTCGGGCTACGTCAACGGGGTGCCCGGTTCCGGTCTTTCCTATTCGGACACCCTGACACCGGAACTCGATATCTCCTATTTCTTCACGGACAACATCGCCGCCGAACTCATACTCGGCACGACTTACGCCAACATCGACGGCCAAGGAACGATTGGCGGGCTGGGCAAGGTCGGCAAGGTTTGGCTGCTGCCGCCCACGCTCACATTGCAGTATCATTTTACCGATCTCGGCGCCTTCAGGCCCTATGTCGGTGCTGGCGTGAACTACACGATCTTCTATAATCAGGATGCTGGCAGCGCCGATGCTCTCAAGGTCAAGAACACTTTCGGCACCGCGCTACAGGTCGGATTCGACTACATGGTGGATCAGCACTGGGGGGTCAACTTCGACGTGAAGAAGCTTTTCCTCAAGCCAAACTTCGACGTCACCGTGGACGGCGCGAAGCTGACGGGGAAGGCCGCGCTCGATCCCTGGTTGATAGGCGCAGGTGTCACCTATCGCTTCTGATAACGAAGGCGACTTGCTGACAGCCGATCAGAAAATGAAGGGCGCCTGTGCGCCCTTTTTTCCGTCGGTCCTGCCCGAGCGAATCGACCCGGATCATTCGCAGAGGCTGCGTTCTTGCTCGTAGGCGGGAACGTGTCGAAATCCGAGCAACGCTCTGATCAGTCTTACCAATGAACATCCGACGCATAACAGCGGTGGGGCGACTCTTGAAGAGCCGTTGGTCGAGAGCGCGGGCTCGCCGGCTTCGGACCAGGAAGATCACTCCCGGTCATCGCGGCCTCCACTTTAGCTAAGCTAGACAACTCCGCCATCCCCTTCCGCACGATCCGTGACGGCCATCCCGGATCGGGGCATCTCTTGCTGCTAAACTTCATTTTGAAACGTTGAGAACCTCAGCCGACGGAAAATTCGGGCTCTCCGAACATGCCACCTTCCGGCACGACCCCAAGGCCCGGGCCTTCGGGCAGTTTGATGGCCGCCCACGACCTTCACGCCCTTGGGATCATACGTCCCCTCGATATAGGGCCCGGCCAGCCAAACGCCTTCCAGCAGTCGGGGTTGGACCGTGGAGCCGATATGGGTGCAGGCGGCGGCGATGATATCCCACCCCAAGCGTCGTCGCAGGTATGGGGCATGCTGCGCGCCTCGCAGATGTCACGGAAGGTGGCCATGGCATGCAACCCGCCGATCCGCGTAACCTTCATTCCGAATCCGTCGCAAAGGCCCGTTCCCGCGGCGCGGATGACGGTGGCCAGATCCTCGCCATTCTCGTCGATATAGATGCCGTGATGGACCTGCCCCCGGATCGCGGCGATCTCTTCCAGCGTGTGGCAGGGCTGTTCCATGATGAAGGGGATGTCCGGGCATTCCCGCGAAAGCCGCAGCGCGTCACCTGTCGTAAGGCCACGATTGGCATCGGCGGCCAGGCGCACCCCCTTGCCGCTCACCTCCCAGAGCTTGCGGAGGACGGCTATATCCACCTCCACCGAACGGCCGCCAATCTTGATTTGCAGGCGCGGATAGCCCTCGGCCACTTTCTCAGCGGCGATCCGGGCGATGTCGTCGGGCTCGCCCATGCCGGTGGCATAGTAGGAGGGCACGTTTTCGGTGACAGCCCCACCCAGAAGGTCGGCCGCCCGCACTCCATAAGCCTTACCCATCAGGTCATAGGCCGCGATGTCAATGGCCGCCTTGGCATAGCGATGGCCGTTCAACAGGCCATCCATTTGCCTCTAGCAGCAAAGGTTGCAGTGCGTTGGCGCCGATCAACCCCAGGGCCATCTCGGTCAGCGCGGCGCGGGCATCCTTGGCATGGTGCGGCTGATAGGTTGGGCCGACGGGGTAGGTTTCGCCCCAGCCGATAAGGCCTGTGTCGGTGACCAGCTTGACCAGCGTGGTGTCCAGTGACCAGACTTTGGCATTGGCCTATGGCGCGACAATCTGGGAGAGAAGCGCGCGACAATCAGGATGAGAATCTGGTGTCGCGGCGATGGCGATAATCGCGGCATGGATTGTCGCGCGCAAGAGGTTTGTCGATTTGATTGTCGCGGCGCGTCAATCAGGAAGCGACGTTCGCGGGTGTCGCATATGACGGCGGCCTGCCTGGCCCCCGCTTTCGCTCGATGGCCTCGCGCCGCCGATAGCTCTCGACATTCAGCTCGAAGATTGTTGCATGATGGACGAGGCGATCCACCGCGGCGAGCGTCATGGCGGGATCGGGGAAGACCCTCCCCCATTCGCCGAAGGGCTGATTGGCGGTGATCAGCATGGAACGCCGCTCGTAGCGGGCGCTGATGAGTTCGAACAGCACGCTGGTTTCGGCCTGGTCCTTGGTGACATAGGCGAGGTCGTCGAGGATCAGCAGGTGAAAGCGATCGAGCCGGTTGATGGCGGCTTCGAGGCCGAGTTCGCGGCGCGCGACCTGAAGCTTCTGGACGAGATCGGTGGTGCGGGTGAACATGACCCGCCATCCGGTTTCGATAAGGGCGAGTCCGATGGCCGAGGCGAGATGGCTCTTTCCGCCGCCGGGCGGGCCGAACAGGAGCAGATTGGCGCCTTTCTCCAGCCAAGTGTCGCCGGCGGTGATGGCCATAACCTGGGCCTTGGAGATCATCGGAACGGCTTCGAACTCGAATGTGTCGAGGGTCTTGCCCGGCAGGAGGCGCGCCTCGGCGAGATGGCGTTCGATACGTCGCCGGTCGCGCTCGGCCAGTTCATGTTCAGTGATCGCAGCCAGGAAGCGAGCGGCCGGCCAACCTTCCTTGTCGGCCTGTTCGGCAAACTGCGGCCACATACCCTGGATGGCCGGTAAGCGTAGTTCGTTGAGGAGCAAGCTCAGTTTGGCTGAATCGACGGCGGGGTTCGTCTTCATGCCGCATCTCCTGTCAGGTTGGCGCCAAGCAGGGCTTCATAGTCGTTGAGCGGAGCAAGGCGCACGACGACCCTCGGCAGTCGGGCGGGATCCGGCGCGAACCGTTCCCGCAAAGCAGCCATGTCGGGCAATCGCCGTGCCTGCAGCGCGGCAGTCAGTTGATCGGCCAGTTCGCTCTCGCAGCCGCGTTCGTGCGCCATGGCGAGAAGCTCGACCATGGTGCGGCAGGCCTGCCACTCAGGCAGTCGCTCCATGAGCTTGTCGAAGGTTCGCCTGTAGGCCTCGCGCGGGAACAGCTGGTCCCGGTAGACGAGGTTGAGCAGCGCCATCGGCTTGCGGCGCAGCGAATGGATGACATGCCGATAATTGACGACCTGGTTGTGCTTGCCGGTTGAAGAGGCGCGCCCGCGCGGCAGCGTCATGATCTGCGTGCCGCCGATGAAGATATCCAGCCGATCATCGAAGAGCCGCACTCTGAGGCGGTGGCCGATCAGGCGTGAGGGCACGGTGTAGAACACCTTGCGCAGCGTGAACCCGCCCGATGACGTGATGCGCACGGTGACCTCCTCGTAGTCGGAAGTGCGCCGGACGGGCAGTTCCTGAAGTTCGGTCCGCTCGATGTCGATGCGCTTGGAGTTGCGAGCATTCACGCGGCTGACGATCTCGTCGACAAAGCGACGGTAGGCTGCCAGGTCGTCGAAATCGCTCGATCCTCTCATCAGCAGCGCGTCATTGAGCGCTCGCTTGAGATGGCCGTGCGGCCCCTCGATAGACCCGTTCTCATGCGCGATGCTGCGATTGTTGCGGGAAGGCGTCATGCCGTAGTGGCCGCACAGTTCGTCGTAGCGGCGCGTCAGGTCCTCCCGTGCGTCCTTGTCCAGGTTGCGGAATGCCGCCGAGAGGCTGTCGCTGCGATGTTCGCGGGGAGCCCCGCCGAGCGACCACAGCGCATTCTGCAAGCCTTCCGCCAGAGCAACGAAACTCTCGCCGCCGAGCACGACATGCGCATGCTCGAAGCCCGAATAGGCGAGCCTGAAATGGTAGAGCCGGTGATCGAGCGTCTGGCCCGCGATCGTCACGCCGGCGGCGGCCATGTCGGTGAAATCCGACAATCCCATGCGTCCGGGTTCGTGGACCTGCCGGAAAATGACCTCCTGCTCCTCGCCATGGATGGCGCGCCAGGATCGAATACGGCGCTCGATCGTGCGGCGAATGCCGATGCTCAGTTCGGGATGTCGCCTGATCATCTCGTCGAAGATGGCGACCGGCCGGATGCCAGGAGCCGCCCGCAGCAGCGGCACGATCTCGGCGTCGAAAATCTCGGCGAGCGGATCGGGCCGGCGTCGTTGCCGCGGAACCTTCTTTTGTGACGGCAGTCTCGAATCCTTCTCGATGCGATAGGCCGTGGCCGTGCTGATCGACGCCTTCGCCGCCGCGACGGCCGTCGTATTGGTCTTCCGGAACTTCATGAAAAGCCTCAATTGGTGATCGGTTACGTGGCGGCCGGGCACAAAGTGATTCCTCCCCAACAGGAAAAACCACCGCATACCCGGTCGACCGTGATCACCAGACGACGCCCCGGAAAAGGAACGCGCCACCGGCGGGTTGAAACTCCAGTCGGGCTACGCCCTCCCTGCGTTCCAACCCGCCGGCATTCTCATCCTGATTGACGCTGCGCTCTCACGTTCATTGCCGCGCCGCAGCCATCAATCTCAACAACAAAAAATGGAAATCGCTACTCGACCTCAACAACCCCAACCACGGCCTGCTGCTGCCGATCCTGATCTACTGCGTCGACAAAAAGGGCAGGCCTGTCCTCGGCAAGCCCAAGCCGAGGGCCGAAACCGCGCGCTTCATCGAGCACGAGGCGTACAAAGACATCGCCCTCGTCATCCCCGTCCTGCGCGAACTCCACTACTTCACCCGTTATGACGCTCCGAAGTGATCGGCGCCGGCGCGCCGACCAACGATCGATCTAACCATCAAGACGATTTCGGGACAGGTGCCTTGGCGCACCGCTTACCATCGAAGATGCCTTGGACGCCATCATGTCGTCGCCTGTTATTGACGGGGCCGTCCTCAGTGAACCTGCAAGGCGAGGCGACCTTTGCGGCGGCTGAGCATTTGCAGCGACGCCAAATCCCATTTGTATTTCTGCAGGGCTTCAACGCTTCGAATATCCCTGAAAGCTTCAGGAATACGGCGAGGTTCGAGAAGCCAGTCGACGTCGATCGGCTCACGGAGGTGATGGAGGCTCTTGTCTCAGCGCATAAACCTCCGTCACGCTTAGCGAACTAGGCTGGTGGTCGCGCAACGGACACCAGGTCGACGAGTCGCGACTTCTAAAAACGATTCTGTATCTGTGAAATTATGTTGGTTTTTTTACCAAGCCCGCCGGGGGCGGTGTCAAGCATCCCATGCCCATTAACGCCTTGGAGCTTGGAGCTAACTGTGACTAAAAACAATCACATCCTCACCGTCTCTTGCAAATCGACACGTGGCATCGTCGCGGCCATCTCAAGCTATCTCGCGGACAAGGGTTGCAACATTACGGACAGCTCTCAGTTCGACGACCTCTCGACGGGCCACTTTTTCATGCGCGTCGGCTTTCTGTCGGAAACGGACGTTGAGGAGGCCGAGATACGCGAGGGCTTTGCCAAGATCGCGGCGGCATTTGCGATGGAATATGAGTTTAACCGAAGTGACAAAAAAACCAGAATTTTGCTCATGGTCTCTCGCTTCGGCCACATTCTCAACGACCTGCTCTATCGCTGGAAGATCGGCGCGATGCCCATCGAGATCGTGGGCGTCGTGTCTAACCATCTCGATTATCAGAAGGTCACCGTCAACCATGACATACCCTTCCATCACATCAATGTAACGAAGGACAATAAGGCCCTGGCTGAGGCCCGACTGATGGAGGTGGTCGAGCAGTCCGGCGCCGAACTCATCGTTCTCGCCCGCTACATGCAGGTTCTGTCGGACGCCGTGTGCAAAAAGATGTCGGGCAGGATCGTCAACATTCACCACTCGTTCCTGCCGTCTTTCAAGGGGGCTAACCCCTACAAGCAGGCTTTTGAGCGCGGCGTGAAGCTGATAGGGGCGACAGCGCATTACGTGACGGAGGATCTCGACGAAGGCCCGATTATCGAGCAGGACGTTGCCCGGATCACGCATGGGCAATCGGCTGAAGACTACGTGTCGATCGGCCGAGATGTGGAAAGCTAGGTGCTTGCCCGCGCCGTACACGCGCATATACACCACCGCACCTTCAAGAACGGCAACAAGACAATCGTTTTTCCGCCCCAGCCCCGGCTCCTATGCCTCCGAGCGTATGGGTTGATAAGCCGCCGTACCAACCGGAATCGGCTGCCGCTCTCGGCGCCATTGCAGGTGCGGTCGCGACGAACGTGCCCTCACCTACAAACAGTGTGTCGCCGCGTTTGCCAGGACGCCCGTCGAAAGTTAGTTCTATATGACATAATGTCCTTTAGGTCATATAGAAGCTATGCTAGGCTGCGGTATTCATATACCTTCGAACTGGAACGACATTGTCACTTTGGTACTGCTAGGCGCGGCGTGAACACTTGGCAGTCGATCACCGCAGGCCGAGTCAAGCTACGCGCCGCGATTAGGGTGCCGATGATCTCCAATGGCGGCCCTTGGCAAGGCAGCTTGAGGCCCGGGAAAGCATTTCCCCCGTACTTCGATACGCGACCTGGTTGCCATCGCTCGAAACACGCCTACTTGAACTCGTCTGGGCTACCGATCAGCGGGCCGAAACGCGCTTTCGTGGAATCTTCCTGTCGCACCACAGCAACCCGAGCACCCGAAAGTCCTACGCCTAAGCGGTGATCAGTTTAAGAAGTCGGCTGATGTCGGTCATTTAATCCAGATGGTGAAGTCTCTTGTTGTTACGTGGAAGCCGGGGTCGACCCGATCAGAGGCACTATGTCAAACGACTACCCGAGGCCGTCAACGACCTTCGGGCAGTCTCGGTAGCTTTCATCTTGTGTCTTGTGCTCCTGATATTGCTCATGCTTCTCGGTCCGATCGTTGGCTTGATAACGGGGTAAGACCTCAACGGTGTGCCATTCTCATCGTGCACGAGATAGAACCACCTGCGAAGCTGACCGAGCCGGGATCGATAAGGGACTGCACGGCCCCGCCGACCGCCACACCCATTCGTCTCCGCACTTGCCGTTACCTCCGGCCAGGCTAAGGTCGGCGAAGTGCTCTTGTCCATTGAGGCGATCAAGTGCGGCGGCAGCGCGTAGCGCGCAACGATGCGCCATTCCGAGATCCCAAAGGAGCGAGCCATCCGTATGTGGTTTTCCCCCAGGATCTCAAGCATCGACGCGCGCACCAGTCGGGAGATGTAGCCGACCCAGCCAATCCCTATGGCGAAAGCTGGAAGAATGAGATAGGTAAGCCCATCCCAGAATCCATTGCCGGCTCCGACCGCTGGCAACCAGCGCAGAGTTACGGCAAAAATCAGCAGCGCATAGACTGCCATTACGAAGGACGGAATGGCGATGGTGGCGACCGACAGGACGCCGGTTACCTGGTCGATCACGGAGTTACGCCTTATCGCCGAGTAGCAGCCGAGCGGCACGGCTATCACGACTGCCCATAAGATCGACACCAAAATTAATTCGATCGTATATGGCAATTGCTCAAAGACGATTTCGGCAACAGGTCTCTGGCTGAACACATCAAAACCGAGATCGCCATGGAGCAATCCACCGAAGAAGGTAGCGATTTGCGCGACGAACGGCTTGTCCAGCCCCATCTGCTCATGGAGCTGCGCCTTCATTTCGGGAGTCGCCCGCGGGCCGAGCAGAACCGCTGCAGGATCGCCGGGCACTGCTCTGATCATCAGGAACAGTAGCGTCACCGCGATCACAATAATTGTGATCGCGAGGACGAGCCGTTTGAGCAGATAGAGCCACATTTCTTCCGATCACGTCGAGACCGGCTTGAAATCGAGGTAAAGCGGGATGCCGTCCGGACGGGTTGCGGCCTCTTCTATCTTGGTGGTCCGATACATGAGCGGCCAGCTCACATTAGATAGGAAGCGATAGGCGCCGGACTCCTCCATCAGGTCCTGCATCTCGTAATAGATCTTGGCGCGCTCGCCGGGGTCGCTGACCGTGAACCCTTTCTCGCTGAGCTCGTCGAAACGCTGACTGCGGAAGCGCTCCCAATTCCACACGCCAACTTGTTCTTGCTTGGCCCACCACGTCGCGGTGTGCGGGTCCGCCTGCGAGTAGAATTGTTGGACGTAGAGTTGCAAGGCCTTCCATCGCTCGCCCTCAGACTCCATGCCGGTCGTCCAAAACGAGCCGGAATCTTGGAGATTGATCTCAACCGTGATGCCGATTTGCGAGAGCTGCGCCTGGACTGTCTCGGCTATCGTTTTAAAAGTGCTTGTGTTCAGGCAATCGATGCTCAAGGTGAGATCGCTAACACCGGCCTTTTCCAGGAACTCCTTGGCCTTCGCCAGATCCCCTTCCGGCGGGACGAGCGCTTTCTCGCGGTGCCCGATAAGGCCCGGAGCAACGGCGCCAGTGGCAACGACGGCCTGACCACCATAGGCGGCGTCCAGAATCTGCGGCACATTGATCGCCCATTGGATCGCCTTACGGACGTTGATGTCCTTGAGCTTTGGGTGATCCACATTCATGCCGAGCCAATTATAGTAGAGCGAGGGAAAATTCTCGATCTTGGTGTCGGCGGGCGGGGCGACCTTTAAGGTCGCAAGAGAATCTGAACTAATTGTAGTGATGTCAACGTCGCCCGCGCGATAGGCGCGCTCCGCTGCCTTGACGTCATCTATCAGCAGGAGACGGATTTCGTCAAAGCCCGGCTTGGGGCCTGACCACTCAGCATTACGGGTCATGAGCAGAAATTGGCCGGGCTTAAAGTCGGCGATTACATATGGGCCGGAGAATGCGGGCGGCTTCAAGCCGAAGTCACCACCGTCCTTGGTTGCCTTCATCACCGCGTCTTCAGAAACGATATGGCCAACCCCATAGGGGAGCACGACGTTCCAGAGGGGCACGTATGGCGTCTTCAGAACGATCACGCCAGTAAGATCATCCTCTATCTCAACACGGTCGAGCGGGCCCCAATCGCCTTTTACCGGCGAATTATGCTTGATGACGCGCTCGAAAGAGAATTTGACGTCTCTGGCAGTCAGCTCGCCGTGACCGCCAGTGAACTTGATGCCCTTCTTAAGGCGGAAGCGGACATGGGTCGGATCGACCTGCTCGATCTTTTCTGCCGCCTCGAGCTCCCAGCCCCATTCTGAGCCCGGCTTGTAGCGCGTGAGCTTCGAGTAAATGCAGCTCATCACATCCGTGTCGCCTTGGCCGACGTAGAAGCCAGGATCGAGCTTGACGATGTCGCCACTAGAACGCGCCACGAGCACCTTGCCTTCGGCCGCCCAGATGGCTTGCGACAACGGCATGCCGCCTGCGACGACTCCCCCGCCAAGCACAGCGCCGGTCTTGAGAAAGGACCGGCGGCTCATATTGCCTATGGCATGCTTCATGATCTGTTCCCTTTTTTAGTCGATATTCAGTCTCCGGGACGCTTACGTCCATTTCAGCCTGTGTGTTGAAGTCATCATTTGATTTTGAGATGAGACCACGCTGGTTGAAGGCAACTTCCGTCACGGGCTGTTTCACACCTAGGAACGCTAGGGACGCGGCAGCAACAAAACAACGGAACAAAAAGTTATGTGCCGCACGACTAAATGTTATCGGATGATGGTGGCTCTGCAGGCCAGCCGATGTCTCGTTGCGTCCGATGTTGCCTTGGCGCACTCGGCAGCCCACTCCGGCGGGATTGGATTGTGGTCCCGATCTGTCGATCAGCCATTGCGACAGGTCTGGACGTCCTCTCGCTCAATCGCAGTAAATCGCGGTAACCGGAAACACCAAATGATTCGGCCGGTCGGATAGCCTTCGACCTGAAGGATTGCGGTCAAGCCTGCGAGATGAGCTATGAGCCGCCGGTCTTTCGGTCCGGCGAATAGACATAGGCGCCGCCCCCGGCGGGTCGGTCCCCCCATGGTCGATCGGGCATAGGCCCCAAGCTGCCCAGTCTTGGTCTTGCCGCGGCCAGGATCGAGCACCGGCGCGGCGTCTGGTCGGCGAAGCGTTTTGGTGAAGTCTTCAGCGCTGACGGCCTTACTTTCTACCTTGGTTCCAGGAACCGATGACGTTGAACCTCACCAGCCTGCCTCGACCGCCCTCTCTCAGCGAATTTGCAGACCTCTCAGCACACTACCCGCGATACCAGCAAGCGACGCGCCCGAGCGGCGATTTTCCGGTCCCAGTTCACGGTGACGATACACAACCCCTGCACTCCACGACACTCTTACACAGCGGCCATCATTGTTGTGCGGCGCATTGTGCGACACCAATGAGTTTCGGCACGGACTCTCATACCTTGCGGCGGCGTCCCGCGCCTACTTGTCTACACCCAGATTCTGGATGCTGGGGTAACAGATGCCTCAGATTCTGCTTGCCGATAGCGCGTTGTGAGACCGCCATATGGCAGCCGCGCCCACTTCATCAGGGAGCCAAGGCGGGCAGGCTGCGGGCAGGCTGATGAACGAATCTCGCTCGCCAACTTGCGCCAAAGATCCCCAACCACCCATCACACATTTCGCAAGCTTGGTCGACCAGACGCGCAGGCTGTTCGTTGGTAGATATTCTCGATCTCACGAACATTGCGCCGCGTCTCGCTATCGCTCACGTTATGCCATTCACGATCCGGGTATCAAACAAGCATGCGCGGGATAGTACGATTCCAAGTCTTGGCGAAGACTTCTTTGTCGTGCTCGAAGGCCTTTATCTGACCAACAACTAAAAAATTGTCTGTGGTCAAGCTGAATCGCAGACGGCTCTCGATGCGGACATCCCAGTCGCTGCGATTATACGTCGTAATGAACTGGGTCTCGACCTTGGCGCTGGTCGGATCGTGTTCAAATATTTCCGTTACCTCGTTGGCAGTCGACCACAATTCTGTGCCGATCGCATCAATCCTATATCGATCGCCGGGCACGGCGGTGCGTATCGTAAGTTTGCCCGTTGCGACATCCCATTCAGAGATTGTGGTCGGCGCTGGGGCTTTCTGTAGCACCGTTCGTCCGGAGGTGGGTTCGGGCATGAAGGGGTCGAAGGGCTTCAACTCCTTATCCTCGGCCCGCGGCGGTCGTACGGGCAGCTCGAGCTCGGACCCACCGGCATAAACTGTAAGGACCACCGGCTCCGGCGATGGCCAATAAGCCGGCCAATATGAGGTCGACACGGCAACACGAATGCGCCTGCCCGATTTGAAAACATGGGCACAATCCCTCAGTGCCAAGCGGATGCGATAGCGCTTGCCGGGCTCCAGCGGCTCAGGAAACTCATGACTGTCCCGGTGGGTCAGATTCAGCACATCGTAAGAGATCCGCTTTGATTGACCGTCGGGCTCGACTTCATTGAGTCGAACGGCCAAGAGCGCAACCGGCATGTCGGACGCTAGATCGAGAGTGACCACCGGCGCGCCGAGTATCTCGAAATCGCCCTCGAGCGGCTCGGAATCGAATGTCAGCGAGCGAGCGTCGTCAATGCGCTGATCGGTCGGCAGCTCCGTGTCGATGTCCATCGCGTGCCAACTCGGCGCCGTTATTCCCACTGTCTGCAAAGGCTTCAGAACATGTGCCGTTTCGGTGCCGGCATTGTTCTCCAGTCCGTCCTTGGTGAGATAGAGTTTGCGCGGCCTGATGCGCGGGGACGGCCAGATCTCCTCAGCCACCCACCGACCGGGACTCTGGTGTATGCCGCGCATTGCCGGCTCCTGTTGCATCCATACCCGGTACATCGGCTCGGCCATGGTGCCCGTATCGACGTCCTTGAGCCAGTAATCCCACCAACGCAGCGCCTCGGGGAGCCAGTCTATCGCCGGCTCCGGATCGCCACTGTTCGGATATTGGTGCCCCCAGGGGCCGACCAGGCCTTTACGTGGGCATTTCAGGTTGGCCAGCATGCGCGGGATCGTGCGCTGATAAGGATCTGCCCAACCCCCCACGGCATAGACGGGGCATTGAATGGCACCATAGTCCTCATTGACTGACGCGCGCTTCCAGAATGCGTCGCGGTGCTGGTGGGTAAGCCAGTTCACGGGGTAGTAGTCCACGTTCTGGAGACGCTCCATCCACATGTCGCGCCAGCGGTCCCCAACAATGGCTGGATCGGGAGGACGGCAACAATAAGCGGGATAAACAACACCCCACTCAAAGAAATTACAATCGTGGATTAAGCCACCGTTGAAGGGCTCTTCGGAATAGCGGTCCTCAGTCGAGCAAACCGTGATGATCGCCTTGAGCTCGGGCGGACGTCGTGCAGCCACCTGCAGTGCGCTGTAACCGCCCCAGGAGATCCCGAACATGCCGACCTTGCCGGTACACCAAGGCTGCCTGGCGAGCCAGGCGATGATCTCGACGCCGTCGTCCTGCTCCAGTTCAACATACTCGTCCTGCGGCAGTCCCTCGGAATCCCCCGATCCGCGAATGTCCGGCCGCACACAGGCATATCCGTAAGAAGCCAAGTAGGGGTGCATGGCGTCATCACGAAGACGCGTGTTGTCGCGCTTGCGGTAAGGGATGTACTCCATCAGCACTGGCACCGGATTGCTCTCGGCATCGTCCGGCAGCCACAAGCGCGCCGCAATCTTGGTGCCGTCGGACATCGGAATCCAGATGTTTTCGATTTCACGCACTTTGCGCGGACCCCTTCGCACCACGGCCTGTGATGTCTCGGGCTCGTCCGGCGTGGCCGCAAATGCCTTGGCACTGACGCTGGTGAGAAGTGCCGCGTGATCGTCGCTGGACGGCGCGGCGAGCGCTCCTGTGTTCATGAGGGGCAACTTCGTCATTCGCATCTCCCTTCCGGTCCGGTTCTCGTCGCAGTCGCTGCCCTTGGGTTAAGCCACTGACCTTTTTGATACGAGAGCGATGCCCTGCAGCGCGCTGAAAATCCGACATCGAGAGGGCACCTCGCTAGCCAGAAAAGCGTGAAGTACGAAAAGCGCGCTATTGCTTGTGCATCCGCCACCTTTGAGCTCGGTAGATCAGGAAGCTCGGCCGCCCACGTGCGGCTCATTCTGCCATCCTATGTGACGCTCTACGTGCGCCCTGGAGCGAAGAATGCGTCTCCCTAGAGTTTTCGACTGAGGCGTTTGGGGACTTCGCAAACCGAGTGTTCATCTCTGCAACTGCACCTTTGATGACGACTTTCCCCGAAGTTTGCCTCTCATCGGTCCGGGAACGCTAGCGGCGGGGGCGGCTACAGCACAACGGTATAAAAAGTCATGTGCCGCAGGAATAAATGTTATCAGGCGCATGTCAGGCCTTGATGCCACCTGGTGTCGCGCGCTGTGTGGAGCTGGTGTCGCCCTGCTGTCTTCCCCCAGCCGACGTTGGCCGGAGGGGGTTGAGATCTGCGACCTGTGTCATCACCCAATTGCGGAATTCGTCCCACTCAAGTGCAGTATCCGGAATGACCAAATGATGTTTTCTACCAAGTAGGTAGCTCTCGCTCAGAGGCCTCATCAAGGTGCCTTCATTGAGGACATCACTTACCAAATGACGCCAGCCCAGCCCGATGCCATTGCCTCTGATCACAGACTGCCTTGTTGGATGAAGTCGAAAGGGATCCCGAACTTGTCCAAGCCCGTGCACCAGTCGAAGGGAGACTAGGGGTAGCCGGACCAAATGCTGATCGTCCATAACCAGGAGGACTCGCTTACCAGATCCTCCGGCGTGAGAATACGCGGGAATGTGTCTGATATGATTACTGCAACCTGAAAGACTTCCGCGCCGGAGAACTCGTTGGCGGTGAACCTAGGACGCGCCAGACACCCCATGACCCCGGACATATCAAACCCGTCCGTCGCTGGCGCCGGGCTGCGTTCGAGGAGACCAAGGCAGGTCTACTTCGGGGTTGTTCGCGACGAAATCGCCAATCCGATGGCTCATAAACGGCGTTGCAAACGACATCGGCATGCCGACGGTCGACCGTCGGCTTTCTGCCTATCTTCACATGTCAAAAGCCGCTGCAATATGCGCCAGCTAAGGGTCGCAGCTTCAAACAACTCCTCGCCAGCGGGTGACAATGATACCTTCTGGTTTCCGCGATCAAAGAGCTGGATGTCTAGGTGGTCCTCCAGCGTCAGGATATGGCGGGCTCACCGCCTGCCTGAGTGACCGAAAGCTCTTGGCAGCCTTGGTAAGACTCAAATGCCCGTGCGGCAGCTTCAAATGCGCGTAGCGCACTCAACGATGCCCTCGATAATCCTTCGACATGAGTAATTGTTATCCCGGCCCTGATAAAAAGTAAATTGCATCCCGCGCCGTTACCTATAAGGATCGCGAAGTTCAATATCAAATGACCAGGCTGCGAGCCACGCAATAGCCAAGCAATAAATGTTCCCCGAACATTGCCGTGGTTCGCTAGGAAACGAATTCGAGGTGCAACTTAGAGCCTCCGAACCGTGTGCATGGTGACGTCCACGCCGTTTGCGAGCGGGGAAAAGATCGATGAGGCCGCCCGATACAAGGATCACGTCGATGACCTGATCAACAATATGGCTCTTCAACTATTCTGGACTACGGCGGACCCTGGTTCCGCCTGGCCGGCGCTATCAAATACCTCCCGAGCAGCGCCGGTCTCCTCTTGCGGTGACGAGATCGTGAGCCGGGCGTGCAACGGTCCCATTCGTCGAATGGCATCGACGTCGGCTCGCCTTGCTGTATGTGCATACTCCTATGGTGCGAACTCTGCCGGGGAACGATTGCTCGCTGGATCTCCGTGAACAGATCGCGCGTTTTGTTTACTGCGGTCATTCGCGGCAATCGGCGGCGGCTCATTTTGGCGTCTCTGGTGAGAAGCGGTTGTCGTCGTTTTGCGCAAATGGCAGCCTTGGGCGAGCCCGAGGGCGGTTGCCGCTACTCGAGGCTTGCGGTACGAACCCAGGGGCAATCGTTCAACAGCGCGGCGATGAAGTGTTAACGGAGCGAACCATGACGCCATGATGAGTTCCGGACAGGCGGGCCACATTGAACAATATGGCCTCGAGAACACAGCTCACGGACTGAGTAAGACGACGGGATCCTCCACCAGCCTCTCGCAGGACCCAGCGCGACACTCTCGCCTCCCATAGGCTCCCATCAGCAAACGTGCCGGTCATCCGCGTCATGCCGTTCCACCAGTGAAAAGGCTCACGTTTTTCCGGAGCAGCCGCTGTAAAGAAGGTGGCTCGCGACGTAGAAGGCAATTCTGTCCACAAAAGCGGCCAGCCGAGCGTCAGCGCATGGCTGGTCCTCTAGCGCTTCAAAGCGATCATTGTCGTATCGCACCCAGAAAACGGCTGCCTAATCCATGCTCAATGCGTGCACTGGCAACGCAGACGGCATCGTCAAGCGCATCCTTTGGAGGAGTCGAATGCCGATCACGAAGATCCTCGTCGCCAACCGATCCGAAATCGCCATCCGCGTGTTCCGCGCGGCCAATGAGCTTGGCCTCAAAACCGTGGCGATATGGGCCGAGGAGGACAAATATTCGCTGCACCGCTTCAAAGCCGACGAAAGCTACCAGGTCGGGCGCGGGCCGCATCTCAGCAAGGACATGGGGCCGATCGAAAGCTATCTGTCGATCGAAGAGGTGCTCCGCGTCGCCAGGCTGTCGGGCGCCGACGCCATCCACCCGGGTTACGGGCTGTTGTCGGAAAGCCCTGAGTTCGCCGAAGCTTGCGCCGAGGCCGGCATCACCTTCATCGGCCCCAAGCCGGAGACCATGCGACGGCTCGGCAACAAGGTCGCGGCGCGCAATCTGGCGATCGAGGTCGGCGTGCCTGTCGTGCCCGCCACCGAGCCGCTGCCGGACGACATGGAGGCGGTCAAGGGGCTCGCCAAGACCATCGGCTACCCGGTGATGCTGAAGGCATCGTGGGGTGGCGGCGGCCGCGGCATGCGGGCCATCCGCTCCGAGGCCGATCTGGCCCGCGAGGTCATGGAAGGCAAGCGCGAGGCCAAGGCCGCCTTCGGCAAGGACGAGGTCTATCTCGAAAAGCTGATCGAGCGCGCCCGCCATGTCGAGGTGCAGGTGCTGGGCGACACGCATCGCAACGCCGTGCATCTGTTCGAGCGCGACTGTTCGATCCAGCGCCGCAACCAGAAGGTCGTCGAGCGGGCGCCGGCACCCTATCTGAGCGAGGCGCTGCGCCAGGAGCTGTGCGGCTATGCGCTGAAGATCGCGCGCGAGACCGCCTATATCGGTGCCGGAACGGTCGAGTTCCTGCAGGACGCCGACACCGGCAAATTCTACTTCATCGAGGTCAACCCGCGCATCCAGGTCGAGCATACCGTCACCGAGCAGGTGACCGGCATCGACATCGTCAAGGCGCAGATCCACATCCTCGACGGCTTTGCCATCGGCACGGCGGAATCGGGCGTGCCGGCGCAGAAGGACATAAGGCTGAACGGCCACGCGCTGCAGTGCCGCATCACCACGGAAGACCCCGAGCACAATTTCATCCCGGACTATGGCCGCATCACCGCCTATCGCGGCGCCACCGGCTTCGGCATCCGCCTCGACGGCGGTACCGCCTATTCGGGCGCGGTCATCACCCGCTTCTACGATCCGCTGCTGGAGAAGGTGACAGCGTGGGCGCCGACGCCGGCCGAGACGATCGCCCGCATGAACCGGGCGCTGCGCGAATTCCGCATTCGCGGCGTGGCGACCAATCTCACCTTCCTCGAAGCGATCATCAATCACCCGAGCTTCGCCGACAATTCCTACACGACCAAATTCATCGACACGACACCGGAACTGTTCCAGCAGGTCAAGCGGCAGGACCGCGCGACCAAGCTGCTCAATTATCTGGCCGATGTCAGCGTCAACGGACATCCCGAGACACGCGGCCGCCCCATGCCCAAGGCCGATGCGGCGGCACCGGTGGTGCCCTATCTCAACGGCAAGATCCCTGGCGGCAGCAAGCAGAAACTCGATGCGCTCGGCCCGGAGAAATTTGCGGCCTGGATGCGTGCGCAGAAAGAGGTTCTGGTCACCGACACGACGATGCGGGATGGGCACCAGTCTCTGCTCGCCACGCGCATGCGCACGCATGACATCGCCGGTATTGCCGGCACCTATGCGCGGGCGCTACCGCAATTGCTGTCGCTCGAATGCTGGGGCGGCGCGACCTTCGACGTCGCCATGCGCTTCCTCACCGAGGATCCATGGGAGCGGCTGTCGCTGGTGCGCGAGGCGGCGCCCAATCTGTTGCTGCAGATGCTGCTGCGCGGCGCCAACGGCGTCGGCTACACCAATTATCCCGACAATGTCGTGCAGCATTTCGTCAAGCAGGCGGCAAGCGGCGGCGTCGACCTGTTCCGCGTCTTCGACTGCCTGAACTGGGTGGAGAACATGCGCGTCGCCATGGACGCGGTCGGCGCCGAGGGCAAGCTGATCGAAGCCGCGATGTGCTACACCGGCGACATACTCGATCCGGCGCGGGCCAAATACGACCTCAAATATTATGTCGGACTGGCGAAGGAATTGCAGGCCGCCGGCGCCCATATCATCGCGGTCAAGGACATGGCCGGGCTGCTGAAGCCGAGTGCCGCGCGCGTGCTGTTCAAGGCGCTGCGCGAGGAAACCGACCTGCCGATCCATTTCCACACGCATGACACTTCAGGCCTGTCGGCGGCGACGGTGCTGGCGGCGGTGGAAAGCGGCGTCGACGCCATCGACGCAGCGATGGACTCTTTCTCGGGCAACACCTCGCAGCCTTGCCTCGGTTCGATCGTCGAGGCGCTGAAGGGCACCGAGCGCGACCCCGGTCTCGACCCGCAATGGATCCGCAACATCTCGTTCTACTGGGAAGCGGTGCGCAACCAGTATGCCGCCTTCGAGAGCGACCTCAAGGGACCGGCTTCGGAAGTTTACCTGCACGAGATGCCGGGCGGACAGTTCACCAACCTCAAGGAGCAGGCGCGCTCGCTGGGGCTCGAAACACGCTGGCACGAGGTGGCGCAGACCTATCACGACGTCAACCTGATGTTCGGCGACATCGTCAAGGTGACGCCGTCGTCCAAGGTCGTCGGCGACATGGCATTGATGATGGTCAGCCAGGACCTGACGGTTGCCGATGTCGAAAATCCGGCCAGGGATATCGCCTTTCCGGATTCGGTCGTCTCGATGCTGCGCGGCGATCTCGGCCAGTCGCCCGGCGGTTGGCCGCCAGCGCTGCAGAAGAAGGCGCTGAAGGGCGACAGACCGATCACGGTGCGGCCGGGTTCGCTGCTCAAGCCGGCCGATCTCAAGGCCAGCCGCAAGGAGGTCGAGGAGAAGCTCGAGCGCAAGCTCTCGGAATTCGAATTCGCCTCGTGGCTGATGTATCCGAAGGTGTTTTCCGACTTCGCCGGCGCGCAGGAGACCTACGGCCCGGTCAGTGTCCTGCCGACGCCGACCTATTTCTACGGCATGAAGCCGGAAGACGAGATTTTTGTCGACATCGAGAAGGGCAAGACGCTGGTGGTGCGCTGCCTTGCCATCGGTGATGTCGATGAGAAGGGCATGGTTACCGTGTTCTTCGAGCTCAACGGCCAGCCGCGCCGCGTGAAGGTGCCGGACAGGGCGCATGGCGCCTCGGCGGCCAAGGCACGGCGCAAGGCCGAGCCCGGCAACGAGGCGCATGTCGGCGCGCCGATGCCGGGCGTGGTCTCCGCGCTTGCGGTTGCCGCCGGCCAGGCGGTCAAGGCTGGTGACGTGCTGCTCTCCATCGAAGCCATGAAGATGGAGACGGCGCTGCACGCCGAACGCGACGGCACGATCGTCGAAGTGCTGGTCAAGGCCGGCGACCAGATCGATGCGAAGGATCTGCTCGTTGTTGTGGAGGCTGCATGCCCATGACTTTGAAAGCTCTCGGACTACCGGCATACCCGATTGACGGCGATCACCCGACAAACGCCGGGTTGAAACTCCAGTCGGGCTACGCCCTCCCTGCGTTCCAACCCGCCAGCATTCTCATTTTGCTTGATTGACGCAACGCTCGCAGCTTCCCTGTCGCGCCGCATTTCGCCGTACATGCACGACGCCGGGCCTCTTCGCCGGCAGATAGCGCTTTGAGTGTTTGAGCTCCGCCTGCCCGCGCACCGAAGACTGATGCTGCTCTGCGAGCAGCAAGCCCCGGTCGCAAGGACCGAGGGTGATGCCAGGGTAGTTCGGGTCGATCTCCGTCCGCCGCAGCCGAGGCACGCGGCGGCAAGGCATGCGGGAATTCGCGCTGACCAAACGGAGGTTTGCCCCGCGCAATTCGCTATGACTCAATGCGGCACGTCCGACTCCGATCTTTGCTAAGAACTCGGGATTGAGCGCGTCATCCTAAACCGATGTCGGCCCCAAGGGTGAACTTACAGCATGCGGAAGCGCGGGTGGTTAGCATGCTTGGAAGTACTGACCCATTGCCCAGCCGTGAATTTCGGGGAAGGTAAAAAACGTATGCAGCACGAAGTCCCCTCATCCATCCGTTCCAACGACGTTTGCCCCGCTTTGGAACCCGGTGTTTCGTTCGATCTGGATATGCACACAGGAATCGAGCTTGGATGGCTCGTGCAAACAGTTGCCATCAGTTGGCTCATGGTCACCATTTCAAGGTCCGATCTGATGGTTGCACTTGTGCAGGTCGCATCCACATTACCGGTGTTCTTCCTCTCAATCCTTGCCGGAGCCATCGGCGACAATTTCAGCCGCCGACGGGTGATGTTTGCGGGGCATTGCTTGATAGCATTGGCATCAACGACGCTGATGATTTCTGTGGGTCTTGGATTTGTCAGTCCCTGGCTAATTCTCGGATTGGGTTCCTGGCCGGCTGCGTTTTGCCTTGAATGATCCGGCCTGGCACGCTTCCGTTGGCGATATCGTCGATAAGCGCGACATTCCGGCTACGGTGACGCTTATGGCTGTCGGATACGCCATTGTGCGCAGTGTTGGTCCGGCTCTGGGTGGCGTAATCCTGGCCTTCTTTGGGCCGCTGGCCGCTTTCGCCTTGGCCGCCCTGCAAGATCTGGCGCCTCTAAGGGCGTCGTCCGGGAATAATTACGTCGAAACGGGAAGGTACGGTTCGATGGTGTAGTTCGATTTGCCGTGAAAATCATTGGCGCTTGAGATTGACGGCTTGGAGTTCGGCTTCCGAGATTTTGACGCCAGCCGGATAGATGTTGGTATCGAGTTGACTGCGCACCTTCAATCCCGCGTCAATGGTCGTGGCACCGATCAGTTCGATGATGGCCTAGTGACTGACCAGCGGCTTGCCACGCCAGTTGGCGGTGATGAACGAGAACAGGCGATGCTCGATTCTGTTCCACTTGCTGGTGCCGGGCGGTAGATGGCAGACGTTGATCGGCATGCGCAGTTCGTCGGCGAGCCTCTGGAGTTCCAGTTTCCACAACCGCACGCGCGAATGGAGCCGCCACCGTCGGCGGTGATCACAAGCCGCGTGGCGCAAAGGGGGCAGTTCCGGATGGCGTTTGACAGGGTGCACGACTTCACCATCCCGGAGTTGGGACGCGCGGTGCCTTACGGCGTCTACGACATCGCCGACAATACCGGCTGGGTGAGCGTCGGCATCGATCTCGACACGGCGCCTTCGCGATCAACGCCATCCGCAACTGGTGGACGCAGATGGGCCGCGAGCGTTTCCCGCATTTGTCCGCTGCCGGAAGGCGGCAAACCGCTCACAGAACCAGGTGAATCCATAGCAGTCGGGATGGCTGGCGCGGTATTCCTGCCATAGAAGCGTCAGCGTCACGCCTTCCGCTTCAGCTCCCGGGCAACCAGGGGCAGTCCGGTTCACTCAGATCCTGTGGTGGACCGGCGCGGCCGAATAGAAGCCGCTCCAGCTTTGCATCGTCATCACACCCGCTTGGCTGGGGCCAGGAAAGCCCGGCTTCCCGGGCCCCCAGCAAATAAGTCGATACCGAGCTCTTGCCGATCGTAAGCCGCTCGGCAATCTCGCGCACCGAAAGACCCAGTCCATGGGTCAGGCGCAGGATCGTCCGGATATCCCTCACTGTCGTTCGTCTTGCTTGCTTCCGTCGGCATCGACCCCTCTCAACGTTGTCGTGAGAGGCCTACCCGCAAAGACGGCGCAGCCGCGAACCTATCGTCACACCGCCGCCGGAAACTGTCCGGGATTTAGCGGAATCGCTGTCCGGGAATTACTGAAAACCCTGTCCTGGACATTACCGGAAAGCCTGTCCGGACTTTTCCGAAACCCGCACCAAGTGACGAACGATCGTCTCAAGACGTCCGGTCCTTCGCGATAGCGGAGCCAGATTATCGTCCCCAAACTGCTCGGCAAAAAATGCGGCGGCGGCAAAGAACGGCGTCGCACCAGAAACGGCGAACCGTCACCCGCAGGAAAACCCGCCGACCGGCGATCGGCAAATCGGCGGCTTGCCGCAGATATCGGCTCTGGGTCCGGAGTGAACTGGCCCCGCAGCACGGGCATGTTGCCGAAAGCGCCGTAGCGCGCACGTCAAGAAATACGCAATCCGTGTCGATCTCCGCATGCTCGACGACGAAGCCCGCCGGCGTCAGTTTCGACGACCCAGATCTCCGTTCCATCGCGCTGATTCCCGTTCGGAAAAATCGCGACTTCAGCCTTCACATGCAGCGAGATTGAGTCTGCCCCCCGTTTGGATGAAAACGACCCCTCAAGCAGGATCCCTATTCCATGAAAAATCACACCGAACCGGCATGCGGTCTTTCGTTGCGCACCCGGCTCTCCACAAGACATGGTAAAGTCAGGCATATCCAAATCCATGCGAGACGGAAGCGGCAGAGGGGGGTCTAGGCGAGCATGTTTGCTCGGCCCATCCCTCGCGCCAGAGCCGTCTCGTCGGCCCGCGACTACTGGGCTGATAGGCCGCCCTGTCACGCGACCGCACTTTGGGGCGTTTCATCCGTCGCACTATACCATGACATCGCACAATTTGGAGCCGTTACCGGTTGAATCCGAGGCTTCCGACGCTCACTTCGTATCTCGCCATAGACATTGTGGTAGCCCGGCCTGCGGTCGATGATCCGCACCCGCTACAGTTCAGACCGATCTGCTGATGACACCCAACCGGCGACGCCCGGTCGAGCTTTTCGGCACCCTTCCGCCCGCTGCTCCTGTGGGAGGGCGGCATTGCAGCCGCCGGTCGAAAATCAGCAGCTTGAGAGGTGGTTATTCCATGTTCACCTGCCGCGCCATCACGGCGCACCGTCGAGACCGATATACTGCTTTATGGCAATCCTCCGTTCGTTGCCTGGGCCCGATGTAAGTTGCTCCAGGTCGCGGATCGCGGGGCCGACCCGTCCATGCCACAGACGCCACTTCACGGCTCTGATGTCTCTGTCGATGATTGGAATCGCTTCAAAGGGGCCCGATCGGGATCGTACGATGTGATCGGCGATGTGCTGCATGGGCTGGATCCTCATGGCAATATGAAACCAGTCGATGATGTGGGTCGTTGGTTTTCGGCATGACGCAGGGCAGCCGCTTTAGGATTTCGGCCCCGTCCGAGATCACCGTCACATCCCCAAAGCCGCGATATCCGACTTCCTGGAGAGAGTGAAGAGCACGATCGCGGATTGCCTGCTGGTCGGTGCTGCCGGTGACGAAATAGCGACCGCCCGCTTCGCCCCGTCCCCCGCGCCCACATCTGGCCACGCCAAGCTCGAAATTTCGCGCCGAATGTTGATCAGCGCTACGAAACGTGCGCCGTATCAATGCTGATGACGAACTTTTTGCGCCGGTCTCCGGGAAGCTGCATCTCTAGCTGCCATCGGGCATCCATTTGGGACCTCGCGCGCCAAGTTTCCTGCATGACCTGGTCATCGAGCCGCTCGCCGACTTTGATGGTCCGCTTTCGCACGGTCGCATGCGTCTCAGTCGGATCAGTGGGCAGGAAATCGGCCAGCACCTTCGCCGCCTGCCGGTAAGGCAGTATGCTTCCTAGCCGCGCCGTCAGTTCCATCAGTTCCGGTGTCGCTCGATCAGGACAAATTTCCTTCAGCGGCGCGAAGGCACCGACCATCCCTGGATGGCATTCCCGGCACAGCATCCATCGGGGATTGCGAACCTCTACAGTGCCAAAGACGGTTCGGATCCGACGTGTCGTGTAGTCCTTGACCGGTCGGGACGTATGGCAATCCGGGCAAATCCGGCGAAGAAAAGCATAGGTCTCCGCCTCATGATTCACGACCGCGTTCTGCAGCGCAGCCATGATCTTCTTGTATCGCCGATCGACAAGCCGATGTCGCCGTCGAACAGCCTCTCCCAGCTCTTGTCTATGCGGACCTCCTTCCGACATGTGTCGCCAAATTCGTTCCGGCCCTCGATAGTAACCGTCCATTCCACCGCCATTGCTTTGTCTCCGATCAAAACGATGCTGATGGACCGGTCGAGCCTAACAACCGGTATTCGACCCCAGAGAAATTACCGGTCTCGCGCCCTCGATACCATAATCGGCCATCCAGTTCACGCAGTCGCGGTCCGAGCCCGAGACGAACAGCCGATGCAGCGTGCCAACGAACACCGCCCATTCCACCGCAAAGCCGAACTGGCGCCCTCCAGCACCTCTTCCAGCACCTCGCCGATCCCGAGCCGCTCCCACAGCCGCCCGAACAACAGCGGACCGCCAATGCGGCGAGAGGCAATTCGCCCCGCGTCAATGTCGGACAGGATGAGGCTGCGTTCGCCATGGCGCGCAATCGAGGCCGCCAATCTGTCAAGTTCGCCGCTGGCAACCAGCGCATCCTTGCGGCCCAGCGCCTTTATCGTGCGCTGGCGAACGGTCTTGCCGTCGCGGACACTTTCCACGAGGTAGAGATAGCGATGGCCTCGCGCGACTCTCTCAACGACAAACATGCCAGCGTTGTTAGCAAATAAAATCCATACAATATGCGGCTAACAGCACAAATGTTGTTACCACACAATTTCGCACCGGAAATTCAAAACAAGTGAATTCAATAGCTTAACTGACAGGGTTCGCCATCCGTTCACCTCCAACTGTTCAAGTCGGGGTAATGGTTGCGCAGGGCCTGTTGGACCGCCGTGGTACGGACCCGTATGCCCGGTGGTGTGGGAAGGGCGGCGCCGCGGGGCGTTCCCCTCTCCCGATCAATCCGCAATCTCACCCGCCTATCGGCAAAATCCTTAAAAACGATCCGTGCACCAACGCCTATCCCCGTGGATCGCACCGTCGACGGGCTTGCAACTCCCGGCCGAACTGGCGCGGCCTGCGTTGCGCAGCCCAACAAAGCTCGATATCAGAGTCAAGGCTACGACTTTCGAAGCCATGCATTTGGAGCACAAGTGACATTAATCCCGAACGCATCGGTGTAATAAGTATCTATCAAGAAACCGGATTCCTCTATCATCTGAAATCCATCGATTATATCCTGAGTTACTTGAAAAGGTTCGTCTTCAATTACATAGTAGTCGCCTTTTTTCATAAATTTGTTCAAGTAAGAAAATGTATGAAATATTCTAACATGAGCATCATCGATAACAAGCCAAGGGTGAGGGAGTCTCTTCAGTAAATCTTCGTCGAAATTGGCGGAATCGCAAAGATCAATTTGATGAAACTTAAGCAACGGGTGCTTTTTTGCGTCATTATGGACACATTTTGTATACAAGTCAAATGAGTGGACTTCACCTGTATTCTCACACAGCACCAACATATTGTCGGCAAACCACAGTCCGCTTCCTCCTTGATATGAGCCGAGCTCTATAATTGTCCTCGGCTGAAGTTCCCAAATTAGCCGTGGATACAGAGCTAGGTCAAAAGGAGTCTTGAGAAGTATAAGACCTTTATAAGTTCTAGCTAGGGCTCCAACTTTTGTGCGCTTGTCAGCACTCCATGGGAAGATAGATGACATCCATGTTCGATCGGATGGCTTTGCAAAGCGGCCAGAGTCGTCTGCAGTCATTACGTTGCTAATGGTGTCAAACATTCCCACCCAGTCAGGAATGAACTGTCGCCACGACTGATCAAGAAGTCCGTCGGGCTTCATCTGATCGGGGTAGTTCTCGTGCGCGGCATCCCAAAAAGCCTTGTACCCGGAAGCGAGTTTCATAGGTCTATCTCCATGTTGCATCTGCCTCCCTATCAATGCAATCGGCGTGCCACCCGCGGAATGAGGTTGAGCGCGCTTAACGAGCGCGAAGCTGCCTGCATCCCCGCTGGAATGTCCGCGCGCTTGTCGGGTCCGGGACATCAGCGTCATCTTTGGCCCGTCTTATGCATTGCGCCCCGATGGCGCGTATCGCCAATGGAGGAAGGTTCCACGAGCGGCTCGGTCGGGTAACTGGCCGGGTCGACCCCTCGCCTTGGGCGGTTGGGCAATCCGATGGGCCATAACGTGAGTGAAGTCTGAGCAGCTCTCGAAAGTGATAATGTGGATGCCGACCCATCTGAATTTCGGGGAAGGCTGCGTGAACGGGGAAGCAATCGACATGCGCACCGCGTTCGATCCGCAGGGGTAATGGGCACGGCACCTCGGAAGGGTGATCGGGTAACGGGGAGACCCGCTCGGCATGAGGGTAGCGGCCTCAATGCAGCCGTTCTGCATCCTCTACGACAAGATCTGCCGTGAGGACATGCTGCGCAATGCCTATGCGCTGGCGCCAATGCGGGTTCGCCGAGCCTGGAACGAGGCGGAAGGCGCGGAGAGGTGACTGGAAGGTCTGCGCGACGAACTTGTCTCGAAGACCTACCGGCGCTGCCGGTATAACGGTGATGATCCCGAGGCCGGGGGCGGCGAACGTCCGCTCGGCATCCCGACCATTCGGGCCCGGGGTGGTTCAGACCGCCGCCAATCTGGTGCTGGAACCTATATTCGAGGCAGACTTCGACGATGGTGCCCTATCAGCCCAGAGGCAGTGGGACACGCAATCAAGGTAGTACACCGGCTTGTCTGCTGGGGCTACACGGACGTGGTAGACGCCGATTTGTCGAGATACTGCGACACCATTCCGCATTCGGACCTCAATCGGTGGCCCGGCGCATGTCGACCGGCACGTGCTGTGACTGATCAAGCTGTGGCTGAGAGCGCCTATAGAAGAGCGGGGCGGTGAAGGGAAACGGCACGTGAGGTGGCAAGAGCAGCACGCGCGGCACGCCGCAAGGTGGCATCGCAAACCCGCTGCTCTCGGTCATCTACATGAACCCGGTTTCCTGAAACATTGGCGGCTGACCGAACGCGGCGAGGCGTTCCGTGCGCATGTCATCTCCTATGCCGATGACTTCGTCATCCTCATCCGCGGACATGCGGACGAGGCGCTGTCGCGGACACGTTCGGTGGATGACAAAACTAGGGCTGAGGCTGAACGAGGCAAAGACCTCGCTGAAGGATGCCGAGGCCGAAAAGGACAAGGCCGATCACCAGGCGATTGTGGAAGGACCGCAAAAGCAGCTGAAGAAAGGCGACAAGGCGCTGATCGGCAACAAGGCCCATCGACGCTATTTGAAGTCTGTCGCGAGGGACGCCTTCGAGATCGATCTCGCCAAGCTGGCCCAAGAGGCTCGCTATGCCGCGGCAGGTCACGGGTGAGTGCTTCGATCCGACGCCGCATCTCAGCGCTCAGTTGCTCCTGGTTGCCGGCGCGGAACCGCGCCAGTTCGTCCTCTGCCGCGGCCAATTCCGTCAGCCGTGCATTCCACTCCGCCTCGAGGCCGGCCGCGACCACCGGCTCGCCGGGTCGACCAGCACGAAGCGGCGGCGGGCGAGGTCGCTGTCATAGCGGGCGCGGGTGATGCGCAGCTGATGGATGATGCTCGCTTTCGGCAATTCGGCCCAATTCGTTCTGGATCGCCAGGGTCATCTCCACCGCCATCGGCGTCATCAGCTCGAGCAGCAATCGGGCGACCGCGGCATCGACGTCGACGGTCGGCACGCTCCGGCAGGCGGCGCGGCGGGCGGCGGCCTTATCCACGCAGACATAGCGGGGGCGCGGACGGTGGCCCTGGCGGCTGCCGTAGCGGACATACATCGGGCTACCGCACTGGCTGCACATGACCCGGCTCTGCATGGGCCGGGCCCTCGCGCGGCGGGCCGAACGGGCTGGGTCGGTCGAAGCTTTGCGCGTTGCTGTGCGGCTGGTCCCGGATGGCCTGGAATTCAACCCATGACTGATAGCCCGCGAGCGATCGGGGATCACAACGATCCAATCCTGCGGCGCCAGGGTGCGACGGTCGATCTGGCCATTCGGCGCCATCCGGCAGCGGCGACGGCCATAGACGTAAGCGCTGGCATAGGCCGGGTTGGTCAGCACGTTGCGGACCCGGCTGGTCGTGTAATCGCACCAGAGGACCGTTCCGGCGTTTTCTCCGCCCCAGGCGCGCTGTGGATAGCGTATCCCCGAGGCGTCCGCCGACGCAGTGTGCCGGCAACGCTGCCGGTTGTGGTGAAGGCTCCGAACACCGCGGCGATGCTGGTCTGGATCCCGGCGTCCGGATCGCGCGCAACAGCGCCCATCAGGCACCAGTCCGACCGGCGAGCGCTGCGTCAGTTCGCCGCGTCGCGCCTTGTTGAGAATCCCGCCGCGTAGGCGGCTGCGCAGCAGATGCAGCTCGGCCTCGCTCATCGTTCCCTTCGAACCCGCGACATACTGCCCAGCAACAGCCGCTTGAAGTCGTTGTCCAATATCCGCATCACCCGCATGCCGGCGAGCGCCTCACGGTCGTGCGTCATCTTCTTTACGCCGGCGACGCCACTTCGTTGTCGAGCTGCCAGGCGGCGGCCGGCTCCTGCTGCCTGCATGGATGACCGAGACCAACGCGGCGACGCCGCCCGTTCGCCTGCCTGCGAGAGCTGCGCCAGCTCGTCGACGCGCAGGGCGTATCCTTGTCGCCATCGCTTGAAGCGATTCGCAACGATGGAGACGACGATGCAACAGCATGCCCAAAAGCGGCAACTCGATCTTCTCATGTTGGCGGCCGACGATGGCGTGCCCCGACTATTCAATCCAGTGAGGCGCGCGGAGATCGTGAGCCTGCTCAAAGCTCTCCTGAGCGATCGCCGCGCCCCGGTCAGAATACTGGAGGAGACGGACGATGACTAGAATCACTGCCGATCACCTGGCGCGCAGCGCCTATGTCTATATTCGTCAGTCCACCCCGGACCAACTTGCCAACAACTCCGAGAGCCGACGACGCCAGTACGCCCTGAAGACGCACGCCCGTGCCCTCGGCTGGGAGAATGTGGTCGTCATTGACGATGATCTCGGCCGCTCCGGCGGCGGGACGGCGCGACCGGGTTTCGAACGCCTTCTGGCGGCGATCGGCAGCGGCGGCGCGGGCGCGGTCTTTGCCCTCGAGGCCTCGCGCCTGGCCCGCAACGGGCGCGACTGGCATACACTCTTGGAGTTTTGTGCCCTGGTCGGCAGCCTGATCATCGATGAGGACGGGATCTACGATTCCCGGCTCGTCAACGATCGCTTGCTGCTCGGCATGAAAGGCACTTTCAGCGAACTTGAGCTGTCGACGCTGCGGCAGCGCTCGCAAGAGGCGTTGCGCCTGAAAGCGGCGCGCGGCGAACTGCACACGACGGTGGCGATCGGCTACCGGCGGGGCGCTAACGATCGTCTGGAATAAGACCCCGACCGGCGCATCCGCGAAGCGCTGTCGCTGGTGTTCCACAAATTTCGTGAGATCGGCGGCGTGCGCCAGCTCGTCCTGTGGCTGGCCAGGAGGGGATCGACCTGCCGACCGCTGTCCATGGTCCTCAGGGTGGACGGTGCGGTGAGGGGTACCGCGCTACCACGCCGTCCATCGGCTGCTGACCAATCCGGTCTATGCTGGTGCCTATGTCTTTGGCCGCACCGCCACGCGCACGCGCGTCGAAGACGGCCGCAAAGTCGTCACCCACGGTGTCGCGCGCCGGCGTGAGGACTGGGCGGTTGTGATCCGCGATCACCATGATGGCTATATCTCCTGGACCGAGTATGATCGCAACCAAACGATGATTGCCAACAATGCGAACATGAAGGGAACGATGGTCGCGGGCGCGGTGCGCAATGGCAGTGGACTTCTCGTCGGCTTGCTGCGCTGCGGCTGCAAGCTCAAGGTGCTGCACCATTCACGCCGCGATGCGCGCTATGTCTGCGCTACCCATGTCGACCCGTCGACCGAGAAACGGTGTTCCGTCTTTAGCAACATGCGCATCGATGCCGCAGTGTCGGCGGAAGTGCTGCGGGCAGTTGCGCCGCTGGCACTCGAGGCGGCGTTGCAATTGATTTCCGATAGCAAGCAGGCCGGCAGCGAACGGCTGCGGCAAAGCGAGCTCGCCCTGGACCAGGCCCGCTATGAGGCGGCGCATGCTCGCCGGCAATACGACGCCGTTGATCCCGATAACCGCCTGGTCGCCAGCGAGCGCGAACGGCGATGGAATGACTGTCTGGCGGCGGTCGCCCGGCTCAAGGATCAGGTCCGGAGCTTGCGCCGCGAGCAGCCGTGCGCCGTTGGCGATGACGAACGCATGACACTCATGGCGCTCGCCGATGACCTGCCTGCGCTGTGGAACCATCCCGCCGCTTCCGTCGAAACGCGAAAGCGGATCTTGCGCACTGTGCTGAAGGAGATCGTCGTGACGGCCGAGAGCGGTCGGCTGCATCTGGTGCTGCATTGGCAGGGTGGTGGGGATCACTCGCAACTTGAATGCTGAAGAACCGGACCGGTCAAAACCGCTACAAGACCGATGCGGCGACCGAGCAACTGGTGGGCGAGCTCGCCCGCCTTTTGCCGGACCATAGCATCGCCCCTATTCTCAATCGGCTGGGAATACGCTCGGCCAGAGGGCAGACCTGGACCCAGCTGCGCGTGCGCAATTTCCGCGGCGCGCATCAAATCCCGGTTTACCGGGAGGGCGAACGTGGAGAGCGCCATGAGCTTGTCCTACGCGAAGCAGCAAGCCGCCTCGGCGTCAGCAACATGACCGTTATTCGCCTGATCCGGGATGGACTGCTGCCGGCAAGGCAGGTATGCGCCAGTGCCCCCTATGTCATCCGCGAGGATGATCTCGCCCAGCCGGCAATTCCGCCAGGCGATCGCGAAAGGTCGCCCAGTATCAGCCAATGCGCGCCAAGAAACCATGTCTTTTCGATGAGATCACGAGGTACTGCATCATATCACCGTCCTCTTGAGACCGAGCAGAAGCCTATCATTGAATCCCGCCGGGTCGTAGACGGAGTTGCGCGCCAGGCGCGAGACCTCGAGCCCCAGCACGATACCGACCTTGCCCAGGCCAACGGCGGCGACCATCGCCTGGAATCCGTCGCGCGCTCTCGCCGTTCTCGCTGACCTGGCGCGGCGTCGATTGCCTGTTGTAGAGGTAAGCAAGCGGCTCAGATGGTGGGATGCAACGCGCGGATCACGCATCAACGGCCTCCTGGTCAGACGCAGGACGATCGCCGCGAAGGCGGCCGGCAGCGAGCCGTGGCGGGGCGCCTCGGCGGCTGGCCATGACGGCTCGCTCGCTCGGCGCTGCGGCGGCGTTGCGGGCGCCGCCGTGCGCCACGCCGCGAGCCCGAACGGCAGCCATCCGGAGCCTGGCCTTCGACCGATCAGGAGCGCCGCGCTGCGCAGCTCCTCGTAATCGGTGATGTCGCGCGGCACGCATGGCACTCCCATCACAGCTGCAATTTTTTTACCGCGCAGCACCCGCTCGAGGCTGCGCCTATGGACGGTCAGGCCGAAGCCGTGCTCTAGCTCCGCCAGCAGCTCGCGGGTGCCCCAGTCGGGCCGCTCGCGCTGCCGGCGCTCGATGTGCGCCAGGATCTCCGGGGGCCGCGACCAAGGCCGCGTACCGTTGTCTTCGACAATCCGCACGTCACCGAGTACGGCATGCTCGCCGGGCACTTCGCCGCGACCGCGACGCGCCGTGCGGCGAGCGAAGGGCCTATCCTGGTCCTGCAGGACACGACCGAGTTCATCTATAGCCGTGCGCGGCCGGACCGGATCGGCTTCACCGGGACGATGAACGGCGGGCGCTACAAGGCGGGGCAGCCCAACGTGGTGACCTTGTCCGGCATGCACATGCACTCCAGTCTGGCTGTCACGCTCGCTGGTACGCCCCTCGGTCTGACGGCGGTGAAATCGGGTTGCCATCGCGTTGCCATCGGCGGCGATGCCGATGAGGCCGCCTGCCTGCATGTCAAGTTCGCCGTCATCACAACCTTGTCGCCCATCGGCAAGAAGAAGCATTACCGCCCGCGGGTTCTCACCTATATCCATGCACTCGAACTCGATCCGCCAGCCGGGGGCTCGCCGATTGACTGGAAGCTACTGACCAACCTGCCCGTCGATGATATCGCCGCGGCGGTCGAGAAGCTCGACTGGTACGCGTTGCGCTGGAAGGCGGAGTGTTCCACAAGGTGATGAAGTCGGGCTGTCGCGCGGAAGAAACCAGATTGCAGACCGCGGAGAGGCTGGTGAAGTTTCTCGCCCTTGCCATAGTCGTCGGCTGGCGCATCCTCTTCCTGACCATGTCAGCCCGCGCAAAGCGCGATGCGCCACCGCAAAGCGTCCTCACGATGGCCGAGATCACTACACTCGACCGCATTGATGCGGCTCGCTCAAGAGCAGCGGCGAACCCTCGGCGACTACCTACTGCAGATCGCCATGCTCGGGGGCTATCTAGCCCGAAACCACGATCCGCCTGGCAACATGGTCGTGTGGCGTGGATTGAGCCGCCTCCACGACATCGCTGTCGGCATCACTATCGGCCAAGATCGACGATGTGGGTAATTGAAAGCTTCGTCGTATGCGTACGTTGGTGTCGATGTCACTTATATTTGGAAGTCGGCTTTCCAGTCACTGAGTAGATTCCAGAGACAAAGCCGAGGTTCTCGCGGTTTCGCTAACATTAACCGCAGGGTCCGCGAATACTCTTGCGGGCGGTGTAGCCCAGAGAAATCCCCTGGTGCTGATCGTCTCGTTCCACCCCGGGCTAATGCTCGGCTTTCCACGCCCGAAATCATCGCCTTAGCGCAGCGGCACAATGGAGGCCGTGGCGCTGCACTCGGGTAAAGCGCCGCGCGAATCTCGTGTGTTCAAGCAGTCCACCGGTATCAGCGTGACTCTCCGAGGCGTTGCAGCCGCCGCGCTATACGCGCGACGAATTCCTTCTGGGAGAGTTCTTCCAGAGCACCAAATGCCGAGTGGTCGCCGTAGTTTGCTCACGCCTCAGAAAGCCGAACACCTACTGCAACTCTCGCGCGCGTCCGGCGCCATTCCCTTTTTCCCAGACTGATTCGAAGTTGCGCAGCATCATTTCTGCGACGCTGAAGGTATGCTTGCCTTGCCGCGAAGTCAGGCGAGCATCGATGTCGGGATAGATAAAGAAGGGAAGGGAAATTCGTTCGGCCGGACCATCATGCGCGACTTGGTGCGGCGTACTCTTGAACCGGTCGTCGCTCAAGGCCTGAAGCATGTCGCCCAGATTAACCACCAGACTGTCGGGTAGACTCGGTACCGGCGTCCAGCACTCGCGGAACCACACCTGCAAAGGGCGCGTAGGGAGTTCCTCCTGCAGGAGCAGCGTGAAGAAGCCATTGTCCGTATGCTTAGCGGCCGCGCCGCCAGTAGATGGATACCGGATCACGCGTTGCAGTACCGTCGGTGGGTTGAAATGGCGTTGGAACCAGCCCTTTTCCATATCGAGTAGGTCGGCCAGCGCGCCCCCGAGCAGCGGCACAACCTTCTTGAGCACTGTAGCTTGCAATGCAAGTAGGCTTCGAGCGAAACCAGGAGCCACGGTGTCATCCGGAAGGCGCGTGATTCCGGCAAATGGACGCCGGTCTCCCTCTTTCTCGATTCCGAGGTCGAACATTTCCTTTGGATCGGGGCCGGCCTCAGGATGTAGCATTTCACCATGTAACGGAATGTATCCACGAGCGGTAACGGGGTACACGTCTTGAGAGGCGTGACCGTAGCGTTCCTTCGTAGCCTGCGGCAACGCGAAGAAACGCCGGGAAGCGTCGATCGCTTCTGCGATCTGTTCTTTCGGGATCCCGTGCTCAAGGTAGAAGAATCCGTACTCCTCGCAGGCCATGCGTAAACGCTGCTGCTCTTCAAGTCGTATTGAATCGGATGCCAGTTTCGCCAGTGATATTTGCGGTAGTGTGGTCATAGTCGCTTCTCCTTTGGTGCTTTGCCCCATGGGGCTCTTGAAACTACAGTCCATATTCTTGATCGCGATGTGTCAGTCGTCGTCTAGGCAGTGTGCTGGCAAAGGCACGGTCGCATTTTGGAGACGGCGCATCTCGTCACCATCAAGGATGTGGCCTCCCCATAGCTCTTAATGCTAAGCTTGATAAATTCCGCTCGGGCGCTTGACGCAAGCCAGTTCGAGCAGCCAATCCGGGCGTAGACATGCCCGACGTAAGACACCTCCGCGGACCTTATTGTGATTGGCCCGGGTGTACCGGGTGTATTTGGAGGGCGGTTGATCACGATCGGCATTGCCTCGGACATGGCGGTAAGCGTGGATTTGTCGGACATTTCTGGCCATCTCCAGTTACGGCCGTTCCTACTATTTTTGGAGTACGCACTGAGCATAACTTTGCAAGACAATTTATGGCTTTCTCAGGTATAATCCTCTATTGCCGACACGTAACACCCCAATATCTACCATAACCTTCACCGATTACAACAATCAGTATCAATACTAATACTAAATTTTTGATACAGCTTTTTGCATCTCTTTAATATTTGTTACAAGAGTGTGTTATTGTTATGATTTAGGAAGGATGGCTGGTTCATTGATTTCAACACTTGGTGCCAACGCCTGACGTCTGCGATTATGTTGTCAGGGTCTGCTTTCCACATGAACGACTTTGGCTCTTCGTTGTGTTCCTTGATAAAGCGGTTGATGGCTGCCTGCAGGTCAACGACGGAATGAAAGACACCATTTTTTCAGCCGTCGCCGTGTGAGCTTTGCGAAGAAGCCCTCGACGGCGTTCAACCAGGAACACGATGTCGGAACGAAGTGGAATGTCCAGCGTGGGTGCCGCGCCAGCCAGGCCCGGACCTTCGGCTGTTTGTGCGTCGCATAGTTGTCGAGAATGACGTGGACTGCCTTATCCTTCGACAGTTGCACCTCAATCACGTTGAGAAAGCGGATGAACTCCTGGTGACGGTGACGCCGCATGTTGCGGCCAGTGACGGAGCCGTCGAGTACATTCAGGGCAGCGAAGAGTGTCATGGTCGCAAGCGGGATATTGGTGCGGCCGATAGGAGCAGCAGCGACCGGATGTGAGTTTGAAGCGGCGGCCGCAGTGGCACGATGGCCCATGATTACAAGCGCCATGGCACGCTTCTACGCGCCAAAGCACAGCGTACGGTCAACGCCCTGTGGAATGCCGTCATCGGAAACGGGCCGGGTCATGCAAACGGGCTCAGACCTTGGATACGGAACAACGAGCGGAGATTTACCATCGAATCCTGATCCGAACATCTTGACCCGCAAATCCCCATGTGAGCCAGATCCAGGCGCTCGACCGGACGCAGCCAGGACTTCCTTTGAAGAAGGGTTGCCGCCTTGTGCGCCGGCAAGTTATCCATGATGACGATATCGCCCTGCTTCAGGGTCGGGACGAGGACCTATTCGACATAGGCGAGGAAGACGGCGCCGTTCATGGCGCCATCATAGACGAACGGCGCGGCCATGCCGGTAAGGCGCAGCGCCCCGGTGAAGGTAGTGGTCTTCCAGTGGCCATGAGGCACAGCTCGCCGCGTGGCGCACGGCCCCGCAGCCGAGCCATCTTGGTCGACAGGCCGGTCTCGTCGATGAACACGAGCTTCGCCGGATCGAGATCGAGCTGTCCGTCGAACCAGGCACGACGGCGCTTCAGGACGCATGAAGCCTTCATCGTCGAGCTGATCGAGGCGCGCAAGGACATCACGCTGGACGAAATGGTCGAGCGGCTGGCAGTCGAGCCGTCGGTACGCATCAGCCGCAGTGCCTTGAGCGCCTGGCTTGGCAAACGCGGCTGGACGTTCAAAAAAGTCCGCACATGCACTGGAGCAGGACCGCCCGGACGTATCGAGGCTTGAACCTCGCCGCCAACCCTGTGGCCGAGGCGTCCGCTCGCCGAGCTTGGCTCGCGCGACCCAACGGATCGCACTCGATATTCCGACCCCGAACCGGGCCCCCGCCTGCCGGGCAGACATACCCTCATCGGAAGCCTTCAAAACTCACCACCGAAGATCCTCGCTCAGTGCTTTTGCCATCATCCACATGGGGTAATCGCGGGAGCGACGTGCCCTGGAGCCGATCATAGCGTTGGAGGGTGGCTGTTCCCCGATAAGATGGAAAACGGGCTCACGACTGGATGCCGGGCCCAGCATCAACGGAGAACAGCCATGACAGAATATATCGGTCTCGACGTGTCGATGAAAGAGACGGCAGTGTCGATCCGCCGTGGAGGCGAACGGATCTGGCGCGGAAAGTGCGCATCTGATCCCAACATCATTGCCGAGCTTGTCCGCAAGCGGGCGCCGGCCGCAAAGCGTGTCGTGTTCGAAACCGGCCCGCTGTCGGTGTGGTTCTATCATGCGCTGCGCGCCGAAGGATTGCCAGCCATCTGCATCGATGCACGCCATGCCAAAGCCGCTCTCGATATGGCAGCGAACAAGACCGATGCGAATGACGCCGATGGTTTGGCACATCTTGCTGAAGCGGGGTTCTTTCGCGAGGTGCGCGTGAAAGGCTTCGATAGTATGTTGACCCGCACGCTCGTGGCAGCACGCACCCGATTGGTCCGGATCACCGTCGAGCTTTCCAACCAGATCCGCGGGATCATGAAAACGTTCGGCCTGCTCGTCCCAGCAGGTAAGGGAACTACATTCGAAAAGAATGTCCGGAGCCTTCTTATCGATCAGAGCGAGCTTGCTCCGATCGTGATACCAATGTTGGAGGCCTGGCGCGGCATTCGCATTCGCGCCGCCGAGCTCGGGCGCCAACTGGTTACGGATGCTCGTCAAAGCCAAGCCTGCCGCACCCTCATGTCGATCCCCGGCATCGGCGTGATCACCGCGACCTCTTTCGTCACCGCCATTGAGGATCCAAACAACTTCAAGAAGTCCCGCTCTGTCGCTGCTTGGATCGGCCTGACAACCCGCCGATACCAATCGGGAGAAGTCGATTATGACGGCCATATATCCCGGCGCGGGGATCGACATCTGCGAGGGCTTCTCTACGAAGCCGCCGCGGTCATCCTGACACGCTGTTCGACCGAAAGCAGCCTCCGTACATGGGGTCTAAAGCTCCGGGAGAGGATCGGCTTCAAACGAGCCGCCGTGGCCGTGGCGCGCAAATGGCGGTGATCATGCATACGATGCTCAAGACTGGCGAGCTCTTCAATCCGAGTGCAGGAGCCACGGCGTAAATCCAGATAGCGTTCAGAATCTGAGCGCCCGAGGTGTCCCTGCCGGGACGTGAGCCGAGCCATTCCGCTGATGGGGTTGCACCGCTGTCTCAGCAAAGTGCGTCGTCCACATTGAAGGCTCGTCCCGCGAAGCTCCATCATGCGGCGGCCGATGTCGACCGCGAAGACAACCATGCACCCGGCAGCGCCTTATCAACGCGATAGATGCTTGACGCCCAAGCTGCTGGACGTTGAATCAGTCCAGCAGGCCGGTGTCACATCACAATCGATTCATCGATCGATGGATTTGCTCTAGATGCCGCATTACTGTGTGAGCCACTCGAACTTGACGAAAGCTGGCTCTTCAACGCTATCGACCGGCTCGTTGGCAGCGGACCGTCTTGCTCGGTCAGTTTCGTTCATGTTATAATTGCTCTGGCGGCAGAAATACTTCTGGTTTAAATAGATCTCGATATCAGTTGACGTTCGTAAAATGGATAGCCCGAGTGCAGTCCGTCCTAGCGCGCTTCTATCGGATGCTCGGCAGGCCGTTTCAATTTCGGTTGGACCCGATCGGCCAATTCATGGGTTCCCTTCTTGAGGGATCGAAGGCGCGCTCCGCTCTTGAGCTTGGCACTCCTATCACTATACAACAATCTCCTTTGCCGAGGCAGCGCGCGCGAATAGCGGATCGTCACGAGTTGCGATTTTGACGAATTGCGGGAAAACAACGCGAAAACACCCCAAATCCTGCAGCTTCGCTTCCGCCTTGGAATCAACGAGTCGCAGATCGTTCACTGCCGCGCGGAAATGGGGAGATAGTTGCATTGCCGAGCGCTGGTAAAGCTAAGAGTTTTGCGCCGAGAAGCGTAAACACCGTGCATTCTGACTGACGAAGCTGAACTTATTCTGGAGCTCCGAGTCGTGCAACTATTGCCGCGCAACAAACCTGGCGGCAGCGACGGCGGAAAACCATGGAATATGGCGACAACGTGGCTCATGAATCTCATTTCCGACGTCGATCCAACAACAATTGTAGCTTCCTGATTCCACTGAAGGGCAGGATGATGTCGATTGTCATTTTTGCTTTCCCTTCTGTCGGAGACTTTGAGAATGTCAGAGCAGCCGCCGTACGGCGGCGATGATGTGGTCCTTCGTTGGGAAGAAATCCTTCTCGAGGGCAGGACTGAAGGGTACGTGAATATCTGGAGCGCTCACCCGCAGGATCGGGCGCTTCAACAGATCGAACGCCTCCTCCACCATCACCGCGGCGATTTCACTTCCGACATTGCAGACGCAGTGCGCGTTCTCAACGATCACTAACCGTCCGGTCTTGGCGACTGACGTTTTGATAGCCTCATGATCGAGTGGCTTCAACGTACGTGGATCGATCACTTCGACCGAAATCCCTTCCTCGGCGAGCGCGCTGACGGCTTCCATCGTCGGCCGAATGACACCGGCAACAGCGATAAGGGTTACGTCTTCTCCTTCGCGCTTCACATCCGCCTTGCCAATCGGGATTAGATGATCCGGGTCTGTGGTCACATCGCCCTTCACCGGCCACAGGCGGGTGTCTTCGAAAACCATTACCGGATCGCCGTCGCGAATGGCCGATTTCATAAGCCCCTTGATGTCGGCGGCGCTTGTCGGGCTGATGATCTTGAGGCCAGGCACATTCATAAAGAACGGATAAGGCCGGTCGGCATGCTGCGCCGCTAGGGACCCCAGCGAGTACATACAGCAACGAAACACGATCGGAATGTCGATCTGACCTCCCGTCATATACCGCAATTTCGAGGCCTGGTTGATGATTTGGTCCGAGGCGAGATAGACGAAGCTGGAAACCGAGAGGTCTACGACCGGCCGCAATCCGTTGATGGCAGCCCCGATTCCGAGGCCGGTGAAACTGCCTTCTGAAATCGGCGTGTTCCAAATCCGGTTCTTGCCAAACCGCTCAATAAGTTTGGCACCGCCATGAACCGAGAGCTCCTCTCCCATCAGGACGACGCGCTCATCACGCTCCATTTCCTCCATCTGCGCCTGCACCAAGGCTTCAAAATAGGTCATCTGAATATGGACGCCGGAGGTCGAGGCGAGTTTCTGGGCATCAGTTTCCATGTCGATCATTCCTCTCGAGCCCAGCCCCGAAACCGTAATGGTCTGCAAGGGGCGAGTTGAACATGTAATCAGGCAAGGTTTCGGGTCGAGGCAGGGGGCTGTCTAGACCAAATTGTACAGCCTGCTTCACGGCTTCGACGACTTCATACTCGATTGCTCTCAGACTATTTTCATTTATGCCTTCACCGAGGAGCACAGTGCGGTATAGCAAGATGGGATCGCGGTTGCGTTTGTGAGCTTCGACTTCTTCAACCGATCGATAAGGCTCCCCCGGTATCACCATTCCGAAATCGTGCTCATCGAACCGATAGGTGTTGGCCACTATTAGAGTGGGCCCCTCGCCCGCGCGTGCTCGCGTAACGGCCTCTGCCGCAGCTTCATAGACGGCGCCAACACTCTGCCCGTCAACCGTTACCCCTAGCATCCCGTAGCCCGCTGCCCGCAGCGCGATGTCCGGCTGCCCGTGGCTTTGCGCCACCGAGGTGGTCATTGCATAGCCGTTGTTCTCGCAATGATAGATGACCGGAAGCTTCCACAGCGACGCCATGTTGAGACTCTCATGGAAGGTGCCCTGGTTCACCGCCCCATCGCCGAAGAAGCAAAAGGTAACCTGATCGACGCCGCGCACCTTGGCGCTGAACGCACACCCTGTGGCAAGAGGAATGCCTCCTCCGACAATACCCGATTCACTAATGATCCCCACCGAATTGTCTGCAACGTGCATTGAACCGCCGCGCCCCTTGCAAATGCCGCCAGCCTTTCCCATCAGCTCGGCCATGAGCGTGTTCAGATCCGCACCCTTCCCGATCGGATGGCCGTGCGAACGATGGGTGCCGGTTATGGCGTCATCGTCCCGAAGGGCGAGGCAAGCCCCAACGATAGCGGCTTCCTGCCCCACGCTCGAGTGGAACCAACCAGGGATCTTGTCACCTTCGCACTGCCGCATACCCTCTTCTTCGAATCGACGGATACGAAGCATCCGCCGATAAGCTTCCAGTCTCTGATCACCGTTCAACTGCATGATCCAAACGTTGCTCCAATTTGAAGGTAAAAGATGCCGCCTGGGGATGGCATGGCGCAGGTCCTAAACTCGGAATTATTCATGCACTTCCTGGTTCTCTCATTCATCCGGAGCAAGAGCTTGCTGATAAACCGGCGGGCCGCGCGATTGGCTAGTGATAGGATTGACGAGAATTGCGGCTATGTAGCCTCAGCGTTAACGGCGGCCTTCGGCGTTCCAAGGGTGTTTTGCCTCGACGAGAGACATAGGATCAGCTTTCCGCCTCGACCAACTTCTCCACCACGCCATTGTTCATCAAAACGGCATATCGCCAGAAGCGCATACCGAAGCCGAGATTGTCCTTGGCGACCAGCATGTCGGGCTGGCGCGTGAACTCGCCCGAACACCGAGATGAGCTTGATACGTTGCATCGGCTGCCAGTTTCGACAGCAAAATTTGGGGTAGCGTCGTCACAGCCTCGGTTCCTCTGGTGCGCTGGTCTTCTCGGGCACCTGGAAGACCCAATAGTGCGCGTCCTCCTCGGCGACGTATCTGCCGTTCCTTAGACACTGTGTCGGTATAAGGACGCCCTCATCGTGCAGACGCCGCACCTGGTCTTCAAAGGATGTGGTCTCCGCATAGCTCTTGCGGGTGCTTGCAATGACGAAGCCGTTCGGGCGGGTGACGCGAGCCAGCTCGCGCAACCCATCCGGTCGGACATGCCCGAGCGTGAAGACGCCGCAGCAGACGGTCAGGTCATAGCTCGCGCTGGAGTAGTCGGAGAGCGGCCCGTTAAGGTCGACATCGCCTCGGACATGGCGGTAGACGCCGGTTTGCCGGGCCTTTTCGGCCATCTCTTCGGAGAGATCGAACCCGTCAATCAACCGGAAGCCGAGACGGTCCAGTTCCACGCCGACGAGCCCTGTTCCGCAACCAGCGTCCAGAATTGCAATGGCATTTCGCTGCCCGGCCAAATAGGCCGTCTGCACGGCGCCTGCCAGTTCCGCCACGATCATCGGCCCGCAGTACCCGACGCGGGCCTGATCCAGATCGAAGGCACTCGCCCATCCGCGATATAAGTGGGCCAAGCGAACGGCGTCGCCATCAAGAGCATGGGATTCCTTCATGCGCTCTCGTGCGGCTTGCTCCGGTGCTGTCGGCTGATCTAGGGGGTTCATAACAGGTCCTCCGTGTAAGGGCAGTTGGGTGCGACACTGTATTCATGGGCGCGTAGTGGCTGCGGCTGAAACTACGGACTCTTCCTTGCCACTGTGCGGAGCATGGTTGTTTGTCCATGCGAAGGCGTCTGGACGGAGTGTCGACCGCTTATCATGGAGAGCGTCGATGCAGGCCAGCAGCAGTCAGATCACCTTTCCCAAGATGGGTAAAGGAAAAACGAATTGGTATTCTCAAGGGCGACTGTACCAGTGGCATTCAGGAACAAAAAGATGTTTTTGAGAATTTTCTGTTACATTATATTACAAATTCTTATATATAATTGTTACTTTAAGTTCATATTGAGAAGATAAACAGTCATACATCGATAACAGCACTGCCTTCCGAGTGACGATGTTGTATTGCCTGGAGCGAAGCCCGGCAGGAGATTGTCCTCTGTGCAAGGGAAGCTCATTCGAAAAGGGATGTCCGGGGCCTTCTTGTCGACCAGGACGGGCTCGCCCCTATCATGCTGCCGATGCTGGAAGCCTGGCGCAGCATGCGCATCCGTGCCATCGAGCTCGGACGCCAGCTTGTCGCTGCTGCGCGCCAAAACCAAGCGTGTCAGCTCCTCATGTCGATCCCTGACGTCGGCACGATCACCGCGACCTCTTTCGTCACCGCCATTGAAGATTCCGACAATTTCAAGAAGTCCCGCTCTGTTGGCGCCTGGCTTGGTCTGACGACCCGCCGCTACCAATCGGGCGGTCGACTATGACGACCACATATCCCGACGCGGCGATCGTCATTTGCGAGGGCTTTTCTACGAAGCCGCCACGGTCATCTGACCCGCAGCTCGGCCGACAACGCCCTGCGGACATGGGTCCTCAACTCCGCGAGCGGATCGGCTTCGAACAAGCTGCTGTTGCGGTAGCCCGCAAACTGGCCGTTACGATGCACGCAATGCTGAAGGCCGGTGAGTTCTTCGATCGGACCGCCGGCGCCACAGCGTGATAGCTTAGGAATAGTTCGGTCCCTGAGCGCGCTGAGACGTCCCTGCCGGGGACGTGGCAGAGCCATTCCGCTTGATGGGGTGCACCGCTGGCTCAGCAGAGTGCGTCGTCCACATTTGAAGGCTCCTCCCGCGAAGCTCCATCATGCGGCGACCGATGTCGACCGCGAAAACGATCCTGCACCCGGCATACGCGTCTCAGAAACAATAACGCTGTGCGCTACCTGGTCCGCTCTGGTTGCGGTTGGCGGATGCTGCCGATCCATTTCGGGCCGTGACAGACGGTCTACGGCTGGTCCCGCGAGTTGGCGCGGCGCTTTCTGTTCCAGACTATCCACGACGTTGCAATGATGCTGGACCGCGAGCGAGCCGGGCGCGAGGCCAGTCCCACAGCCGGCGTGATCGACAGCGAGTCGGTCAAGGCTCCGCAAGCGGAAACAAGAGGGTACGACGCCGGCAAGAAGATTGTCGGCCGCAAGCGCCACATCCCGTCGATACGGATGGGCGGCTGTTGATGGTCTACCTCACCACCGCCGATATCTCCGACAGTGCCGGCGCTCAGGCGATCCTGGATGGTATCCGCAAGCGCTGGGCCCTGGGTGAAGCATCTGTTCGCCGATGGCGCCTATGGCCGGCTGAAGCTCATGGACAAAGCCACCTATCTCGACTTCGTGGTCGAGATATCCGTCGATCCGAAGACCAGAAGGGCTTCCAGATACTGCCCCGCCGCTGGGCCGTGAACCGCTGTACAATGTTGCCAAGTGTGCCTTTGAGTGGTCGGTGCGGATCGAGCGTCTAAGTCGTAGGCTGCAGCTTGTTGAGTAGCTCCTGCCCGTGTCTGGTAGCCGATCTGCTCGAGCCGCCGGCATACTGTGAGCCGGGACCAAGGCGGCGGCGTGGCACGCTTCGAGGTGATGGAGGCGGAGGCCGCATGTACGCAGAGACGCTCGACGTGGCCACTGGCAACCGCATCCCTCAGCAGCTCCAGCGCCGGGCGAAGCAGAATCGAACCACTGTAGCCATTATCCAGATAGCTGTGACCTGGCTCAAGCATGAAGCCGTCGGCGGCGATGCGTTGCTGCAACGCAATGACCTGACTGGCGATCGTGTTGTCGCGCGTCTGCGCCTCATCAGCCGTCTGGAAGACTTCTCCACCAAGGTGACAGCAGGGCTCGCCGGCCTTGATCGGACCGGCATGCGGCAGATCATCCGCACCGTGGTTCGCCGGGTCGAAATCGACGACGCGCACATCGAGATCATCTTCCGGGTACCCCCGATCGATGGCTCGGCTGGCCCAAAATCACCAAGCAAAATGACCAGTTCCACGCAACATTGTACAGACGTTCCTCGAGCGGACCTTGGGCTGCAAGACCCGATGGCGCCGCCTCGTGCGGGACTAATCCGCCGAAACGCTCATCCTTGAATTTCAAAACAGATGGGGTGATCGGGGTCTCGACCGAGCCAGTGATGGCGGCTGCTCCTGTGGAAATGTGAAAACGTGGTCGATGTAAGTCGACACAAACATTTGGAAGGAGCAGCCATGAAGTACTTTGCCGGACTGGACGTGTCTTTGGAAGAGACCTCTATTTGCATTGTCGACGAGACTGGCCGGATCGCGAAGAGGCGAGAGCGTTGAGCGATCCGCAGGCATTGTGTGACGCGCTGAAGGGGACCGGCTTGCCGCTTGAGCGGATCGGCCTGGAAGCGTGCCCGCTGACGGCCTGGCTTCACGATGGACTGCACGCCGAAGGCTTGTCGGCGACCTGCATTGAGACGCGGCAGGCCAATGCGGCGATGAAGACGATGCCCAACAAGACCACCGCAATGACGCCCGCGCGCTGGCGCAGATCATGCTCACTGGCTGGTATCGGCAGAGGCATGTCAAGAGCAGGCAGTGCCGGCTGTGGCATCCGCTGCTGGTTGCCCGCCGCACGGTGCTGAACGAGATGCGTTCGATCGAGAACGTAGTGCGGGCGATCCTGCGCGAGGCCGGCGTCAGCTGGGCCTGCGTCGCGCAGCGCGTTTGCCGTCCGCGTGCGTAGTTGACGGAGCGCTGACGCCGAGGTGATGGCGACGGTCGAGCCGCTGCTTGCAATCCTCGGTGTGATGTTGGGAAAGTTCACCCGCCTGACGAAGCAGGTTCTCGACATCGTCCGCAATGAAGAAGTCTGGCGGCGGCTGAAGTGCGCGCCCAACGTCGGGCCGATCACCGCGGTCGCCTTCCGCGCCACGATCGACCGGCCTGAGCGGTTCGGTTTGTCGCAGGCGGTGGGGGCGCATCTGGGCTGACGCCGGCGCGCTACCAGTCCGGCGAGACCGACATCCAGGGAAAGGTCAGCCGATGCGGCGACGAACTTGCACGCACCGCGCTTTGCGAGGCGGCCCACACACTGCTGGTGCGATCGAAGAAGTGGTCGAGCCTCAGAGCATGGGGCATGAACATCGCCAGGCGGCGCGGCATGGCACGAGCCCGGGTTGCGGTCGCCCGCAAACTGGCCGTCATTTTGCATAGCATGTGGGCCGACGCGACCGAGTTCCGCTTTGGGAAGGAGCCTGTTCACCTGGCCGCGTGACCTGAGCAAATCGAGGACCAAGCAACACGAACAAAGCCTTCGCCCGAAAGGGCGATGCCCGGATCGTTCCCTGGGGACGATGGGCGAGGCGATCTCGTTGAGAGTCCCGAACCTGCCGGCCCAAGCGCGGCAAGGTCGTGAAACAGATTGAGACGCCTCGCTCTCCCTGACCCCATAATGCGGCGGCCCAAGCGCTGACCGCGAAGAGAAGCGAGTGACCCACGGAACGGTCCAGAAAAAAGTGCAGGAGCACCTTGACCACAACGACCCCAATCAGAGAAGACTCTGAGGGGGTGGAGCCGGTAGCGCTGGGAAAGAGTTTCGGCGGTGGGCTTCCAATCGCTGCTGTCATCGGCGAGGCAGTGATGCTGGACGCCCTGCCGCCGGGCGATCTCGTAGGCACTTACGCAGGAATATCTTGCATGCGCAGCGGCACTTGGTCTACTGTAATATCATTGTGCGATGCCCTATTGTGCGGCATCGCGGTATTAGCCAGATCGACGCGAACGCATCGTTGGAGGCAATCGTGACATCCGGGAACGACCGCCACGTTTAATGGTCGTTTCGATATCGGACGCCTTGGAAAAAATGCTTGCCAGCTCGGTGTAGAGGTCTTTGCCAGCGCTGGTAAGCATCACGCCGGTTCCTGGCCTCACAAACAGCGGAATACCGAGCTCGTCCTCAATGACTTTGATCTGCCGACTTATCTCTTCCGTTGTCACGTTCAGCTCGGAAGCTGCAAGTTCGAGCGAAAGATGGCGTGCCGATACTTCGAATACCTCGAGGGCACTGAGGACAGTGAGGGACAGGAGATCATCATTGCGATGGGCCATTGAACACTCGCGAACCGAACGACCAGGTATCAACGTCGTCCTCTGGCCTATAAAGGACTGCTTTCAGTCTACACGCGTTAACGTTGAGAGACTGATTAGTCACCACGGGAGTCCGTGACGGAACTGCGGCCGTCCGCCGTGACCCACGCAAGTTGCGTGCCGATTGGCGCACCGTTGTGAGTTACACCACTCGTCCACACCGACAGGCCGGCCCGCTCGATCGTTTCGTCGGGTTTCCGACATTCTTGTCCAGCTTCGGGCAGGTTTACTGCCGAGATGGTCAGCGCGGGAAGTCAGTCGTGAAACGGTGGGCCGTTGGGCGAGAAGTCCAGATAAAGGCCTAGCCTGGCCGAACCGCAACACAGTTCGACGAAGCGGCAATGATCACACGTTCGCGCTTGCGGAGTGGCTCGCCAAGGGCTTTTTGGTTTGCTTCTAGCCCCGAGAATGAAGGGTCGCAGGCAGGTGTCACATGAGTAGTGCCTATGGTCCGGATCGGCGATCACCATTTGTCTATCATTGCCTGCAACAGTTCGTTCTCAGGCTAAGGCTTTCATGTTGCGGCGGAATCTGATTCAGGCTCCGCATGAGCCGATATGACTGACTGACTTTGAATGGCGCGTGATCGAGCCGCTTTTGCCCAACAAGCCGCGAGGCGTGCCCCGCGTTGATGACCGGCGGGTGCTCAACGGCATCTTCTGGGTGCTGCGATCCGGTGCACCATGGCGCGATCTGCCAGAGCGATATGGCCCACGCACCACTTGCTACAATTGCTTTGTCCGATGGCGGAAAGCAGGTGTATGGGACCGCCTCATGGACTCCATCACCAAAGCCCACGACGGTAAGGTGCAGATGATCGACACCTCCATTATTCGCGTCCATCAGCAGGGCGCGGCAGCAAAAAGGGGGATCGAGATCATTGTCTCGGCCGCTCCCGAGGCGGATTGACAACCAAGGTCCACGCACTTGTGGACGCCAAAGGCAGGCCGATCAAGCTGACGCTCACCGCAGGCCAGAAGAGCGACATCGCCTCGGCACCGGACATGATCGCCGACTTGCCTGAGGGAGCCATGCTTCTGGCCGATAAGGGCTACGACGCCAACGCGCTACGCACGGCGGTCAAGGAGCGAAAGGCATGGGCCAACATCCCGCCAAAGACCAACCGCAGGGACCCGATCTGCTTCAGCCCCTCCCTCTACAAGGCACGCAATCTTGTCGAGCGCTTCTTTAATAAGGCCAAGCAGTTCCGCCGCATCGCGACCCGGTACGACAAGCTGGCTGAGAACTACCTCGCCGCCCTCAAGCTCGTCGCAATCCGCATCTGGCTGCGCGGTTATGAGTCTACGTCCTAACACTACTTTGGCAGTTTTTTATTTCTGGGAGCATTTTGAGGATTCCCAGGAGCGGTTTTGCGTGATTCATGAGAGGTCGGCTGTTGGAAGGGCCGGCCATGAACAGGGATTGGCAAGTCGATCTGGAGCAGTGGCTTGAGCCGTTCGTCTCGGCGTTGAGGCACAAGACGCGTGCGCGGATGTGTCCGGCCTATATTGCTGGGCTGATTGGCCTTGGGGATCGCAAGAGCATTCAACCGATGGCGGCGCGCGACGCAGGCGTCAACTATGACCAACTGCACCACTTCATCGCGAGCGGCGTGTGGGATGCTGCGCCGCTGGAGAAGGTGCTCCTTGCGGAGGCCGACGGACAAGTTGGAGGGAACGATGCGTGGCTGATCGTGGACGACACCGCGCTCCCCAAGAAGGGGCGCCACTCGGTCGGCGTCGCGCCGCAATATGCCTCGGCGCTTGGCAAGAACGCCAACTGCCAGACGCTGGTGTCGCTGACGCTGGCCTCTGGCGAAGTGCCGGTCATGGTGTGATTGCGGCTGTTTCTGCCCGAGAGCTGGACTTCCGATCCCGCCCGGCTCGACCGTGCCGGTGTGCCCGAGGACCATCGTGCCTACAGGACCAAGCCCGAAATCGCGCTGGCCGAGATCGACCGGGCTCGCGCAGCCGGCCCACGCTTTGGCTGCGTGCTCGCCGATGCCGGATATGGCTTGAGCGCCCCTTCCGGCAGGCGCTCACCGAGCGCGGCCTTACCTGGGCCGTCGGTATCCCGTTCAAGCAGAAGGTCTATCCCGCCGACGTGGCAATGATCTTTCCCGTTGTCGGACGTGGCCGCCCGCGCCAGCGGCATATCCCCGATGTGAAGTCGATGACCGCGCAGGCGATGCTGGAGACAGCCCCATGGCGCGCGGTCAGTTGGCGGCGTGGCACCAAAGGCCGCCTCGCGGCGCGCTTCGCCGCTGTCCGTGTCCGGGTTGCAGATGGCCCACCCCAGCGCATCCGCGACATGGGCGCTCAGCATCTACCGGGCGAGGAGGTCTGGGTGATCGGCAAGCACCGCTCGACCGGCGAGCGCAAATACTACCTCTCCAACTTGCCCGCCGACACCCCGCTCAAGCAGATCGCAGGCGCCATCAAGGCGCGCTGGGTCTGCGAACAGGCGCATCAGCAGCTCAAGGAGGAACTTGGCCTCGACCACTTCGAGGGACGCTCATGGACGGGCCTGCACCGGCACGCGCTGATGACGATGATCGCCTACGCCTTCCTGCAATCTCGCTGCCTCAAACAAGCGGGAGGGGGAAAAATGAATCCTTGGCCCGCCGCCCCAACCGAGCCTACCCGCCGTCAGGCAAGCCATCCTCACCGCGCTCGCGCAGCCGCCCCAATCCGTTGTCCCCACTGCCGCAGAACCCTCTCCGCTAAAAATCTGCCAAAGTAGTGCTAAAGCTCGGGATCAAACAACCGAGGATCTGCGGCACAGCATTTGCAAAGGGCTCGTGTATGACGCGCGCCTCCAACATACAGCCTAGTATCCGAGCTGGTTTTCAGCTTGACGCACAGCGAGCGCACCGACACTGCCACCTACCAATCCGGGTAGTTTTTGAGAATTTTATCCTCGCATAATCTGTGGGTGGTATCGCCGGCCAGACCCCGGTCGGGAGCCTGATGCGCCCAACGGGAGTAATTAACATGTCCGATAAACGGGGCCTGCCACCGAACGGTTCTTCGTGGTGGTGGACAACTGGTCGAGGCTGCGCTTGACGCACTTCTCCTCGCAAAGTTTGCAATTGCCAACAACCTGATTGGTGGAACATGAACACGACCATTCTGAAATTCGGGGGCTCTAGTTTTCTGTATCCTGACGACTACGGTCGAGTTGCTGGCCATATAGCCGACCGACTCGCGGCAGGCGAAAAGAAAATCGTTGCCGTGGTCAGCGCAATGTCGGGAACAACCGATAAGCTCAAAGCAGTCATGCTCGACGTCAACAAGCAAGCATCGCCATCGAACCTCGATGCGGCACTCGCAACCGGAGAGATGCTCAGTGCTTGCCTACTGGAGGCCGCCGTCAGCCGGCTAGGGATTACCGTAATGTCATTGAACGGCTATTCACTTGGAATACGTACGAATTCAGACTTCGGACGCGCGTCCGTAGAGAGCGTGGATCCCAAGCCAATTATCGCAGCACTGCTGGAGCACGACGTTGTCATTGCTGCGGGAGCCCAAGCAATTGATGAGTCCGGTAGGTTGAATTTTCTCGGCAGAAATAGCTCTGACCTGACTGCTATCGTAATTGCGTCCATGCTCGGAGAGCACGCTTGCGAAATTTACTCGGATGTCCCGGGTGTCTACACGGCAGACCCTTATCTTGTCCCACAGGCACAACTGATCGCCGAGATTGCATATGGGACAATCGCACAAATGTCGCGACATGGGGCAAAGGTACTGCACCACAAGGCAGTGGATTATGCCGAGAAGCACGCGGTCGCCATTGTTTGCAAATCGCTCACCCGCGACGGAGCCGTCACGGGCACGATTGTAACAGGCCATGGAAACGCCCGTTCGGTGACAGTAGCTCGTGACGCAGCAGTGCTGTTGTGCGCCAGCCTTGCAGAACGCGACAATCTCGGCGCGTTTCTTGAGCGGCACGATATCAGCGCCATCTGTGTGGAAGACAACTGCGCGGTCAGCATATGCATAATGAGTGACATCGATTTCGCGATGCGGCTTGTCGAGCTGGCGAGCCCTCGGCCAGTGTCCATTGAACCAAGAACCGCAGTGACAGAGCTTGATTCTTCAGTGCTACGCGTCCACTTGGATCGTGATTACGAGCGGGCCGTTTCCTTGGCGCGCCAGATCCACGAACGGATGTACCCTGGAGCGGTTGCCGAACGGCTTGGGCCGAGAAAGGATAGGCAGCGCTCGGCTTATAGGTCGCTGCTCATCCGAGCAAATAAGGCGCAGGGAGATCTGCAGTAAGCCCTTCGTGGCGGGTTCAACCGATCGCTGCAACACACTCAGCGAACTTCTCCGCTGGGGATCCTTCTGGGGCGTTCGTTGAGCTGCCGCGCGATGGCGCTGAGCTTTGCCTGGCTTTGCAGGGATAGGTCGGTGCCACGTGGCAGATATTGGCGCAGCAGTCGGTTGGTGTTTTCAGTCGAGCCGCGCTGCCAAGGTGATCGAGGATCGCAGAAGTAGACCTCGACGTCCGTGGCCAGTGCCAGCCGCTGGTGGTCGGCAAGCTCTTTGCCTCGGTCCCACGTCAGCGATTGCTAGAGTTCTCCGGGCAATTTCTGCGACTGCTTGATTAGGGCTGAGACGACGCTTTCGGTATCTTTGTTGGCGACCTTGATCAGCATCACATAGCGCGAGTGGCGCTCGACCAGCGTCGCCACGTAGCTGTTCTTGGACCCGCCGCTGAGGTCGCCCTCCCAGTGGCCGGGAACTGCTCGATCTTCGACGGTGGCGGGCCGTTCGCTGATGGAGATTGCATCCTTGATCTGGCCCAGCCCACTCCGCTTCATGCTGGCGTGCCGGGAACGGCGGATCGTGCGCCTGGCTCTCAGATGCTCCAGCAGTTCCTTTTTCAGCACTCCACGTGCCTGGATGAACAGGCTGCGATAGATCGTTTCGTGCGACACCTGATTATGCGGCTCCCCTGGGTAGATGCGCTTGAGCCAGCCGGCAATCTGCTCGGGCGACCATTTCCGCTGCAGCTTGACCGACACTGTCCGGGCTAGGGACGGACAGCAAGCCAGCTTGCACAGCTTGGGGCGCAGGGCCCGATCCCAGGCGGCGTGATCGGAACGTGCTGCACTATACCGTCCAGGCCCGCCATTGCGAAGGACCTCACGACTGATCGTGGACGGCGATCGACCCAGTGTGTGGGCGATCGAACGCAAAGAGCACCGCGTACTGAGCCCTCGGGATATCTCCTCCCATTCGCCCAGACTGAGCGCCTTGGGCGCCCGTCGCCGCTCGGCTGGGCGAATGCCGCCGGCTGGGGAGATCACCGAGAACACCGATGATGACGCCCGATCAAACCGCCGCCCAATCGACTTCATCGACTCGCCAGCCTGCCATCGATCCCAGATCTCCGATCGCTGGGCGGCAGAATAATAGATGCGACGTCGCTGCTTCATGGCCCACACTCCATCTTCGATGAAAGACTAGTATGTTGCCCTCACCGATTGAGCCCACCGGCAAATACGGTCGTTCCGCTCTTCCGCCTGGATCAGAAGCTCGTGTTGAGGACGGTGAGGGCCGCCTTCGTGCGGACCCTGAGACCTGGAAGCCGCCTGGTTCGATGACTTGACCAACGGCGCGCAGCAAGAGCATGCTTACGACCTTGATTGCAGGCTGCATTTCCTTCCGCGCTTAGGACGTTGTCGGTGAGCACGGTGTGGATTCTGTAGGGAACAGCCGCGATCAGGCGCAGCAGGAAGTCTCTCGAGACAGCGGTGGTGGCCTTCTCATGCAGTTCGACAAAGGCGAACTTCGAGGTTCGGTCAATGGCGACGACCACGTGCAGCTTGCCCTGCTCGGTGCGCACCTCGGCGACGTCGATGTGGAAGTAGCCGATCGGATAGCTCTTGAATTTCTTCTTCGCGGCTTGTCGCCCTCTACGTCCGGCAAGCGGCCGATGCCGTGGCGTTGCAGACAACGATGCAATGACGAACGCGTCAGGTGCGGGATTGTCGGCTGCAAGGCGTAGAGGCAATCGTCCAGCGGCAGCAGCGTGTACCGGCGGAAGGCGACGATGACGGCCTCTTCCTCGACAGACAGAACCGTCGACCTAGGCTCTCTCGGACCGGTCGGCACATCGCTCACCGACGTCCGCCCCTTCCATTTGATGACCGTCTTCTGGTTGGTCCCGTAGCGCTTCGCCAGCACTCTCAGCCTCTCTTGATGGGGTTGTCTTGTCTTATGACTTTCCAACCCTTTGGTTCAGTAAGAGATGCCCGATCCGGGATGGCCATCCCGGATCGGGCGGAAGGGGATGGATCGAAGTTGTCTAGGTCGTTGAGGGACTGCGGATTCCGACGATCGCGCGCATGTATTCCAATCTGATGCCGCGCAGCGTTCCTATCTGATCGCGCGCAGGTGGAGCACCTGATCGTCGGGTCAAGATGTCACCGTATTTGCGGTCCGGTCAAGCGGCAGCGGAGATGGTCGACCTGCGCATGGATTCGCCGCTGAGTTCGAGCCGGTGAGCGTTGTGAATGAGGCGATCTAGTATGGCATCGGCGTAGGTGGGGTCCCCGATCAGATCGAACCAACGGGCCACCGGGAGCTGGCTGGTCACCAGCGTTGAGCGACGCCCGTACCGATCTTCGAGGATTTCGAGCAGGTGATGACGGGCATTGCCGTCGAGGGGTTCAAGTCCCCAGTCGTCGAGGATGAGGAGATCGACCCTGGCGAGGCTTTTCATGCGCGCGGCGATGCGGCCATCGCCTTTGGCCAGGGACAGATCATCGATCAGGCGCGGCAGCCGGGTGTAGAGTACCGAGCGATTGTCACGGCAAGCCTTGTGGCCGATGGCGCAGGCCAGCCAACTCTTCCCCACCCCCGCCGGCCCGATGATGGCCAAGCTCTCATGGGCCGCGATCCAGTCACCTTTGAGCAGCCTGTCGAACAGCCTACGATCGAGACCGCGCACGGCACGGTAATCCACGTCCTCGGGCACGGCATGGTGACGTAGCCTGGCATGACGAAGGCGAAGCGCAAGGCGCCGGTCATTGCGATAGGTCGCCTCGTGATCGAGGAGAAGGGCAAGCCATTCGGCATGGCTAAGGTTGGCGGCATCGCTGTTGCTCTCCAGTTCGGTGAACGCATGCGCCATGCCTGCCAGACCGAGTTGCCCCAGCAGTTCGAGTGTCGGGTGTTTGAGCATTGCAGTCCTTTCAGTGGTAATATCCGGGGCCCCGGATGTTGGTGTGGAAGATCGGCGTGTGCTCCGGGCTTTGCGCACCGGAACCTTGTCGAGCCCCTTCTCGAGGATCGATTTGACTGAAGGATAATTGCGCGCCTGGATCTCCAGCGCGCGCCGCGCGGCCGCTTCCAAGCGTTCGGTGCCGAAGCGCTTCTCCAGTCCGATGATGCCGAGGCATGAACGGTAACCCTGCTCGGGATGCGGCCGATCCTCGATGATCTTCTCAACCAGCAGCGACAGCATCGGGCCGATCCGTGCCGCTTCCTCCCGGATTTTCAACGGCGTCCATTCCCGGTAGCGCCGGTGGCTCGACGGCATATGTTCGGGGATCGTCGTATGCCGCCCGTTGCCGCTGCCACGCATGTGCGCGGCGATGCGTTCGCCTTCGAGGAAGATTTCGACGGTGCGTGCGGTGATGCGGGCCTCGACCTCGCGGCGGGCGAAGCGCCAGGGGACCGAGTAATGGTGATGCTCGATCGCAATGTGATAATCGAGCCCGACCCGGCAACGCTTCCACTCAGCATGGACCCACGGTTCGATCGGCAGCGGCTTGAGGTTCGGCGCGTCAATCTCCTCGAACAGATGGCGCCGCGTTTTGCCGAACTGGCGAAGCACCCGTATCTCGTTGAGATCGGCGATGCACTCGGCGACCGCAATGTTCACCTCGGCCAGACTGTAGAAGATCCGGTTACGCAAGCGGCCCAGAACCCAGCGTTCGACAATGCCGACGCAGGCCTCGACTTTCGCCTTATCCCGCGGCTTCCTCGGCCGCGCCGGGAGCACCGCCGTGCCGCAATGGCGCGCCATGTCGGTATAGCTGCGGTTGACCATCGGATCGAAGTGACACGCCTTGATCACCGCAACCTTCGCGTTATCGGGGACCAGCAGATGAGCCACGCCGCCAAAGAAGGCGAAGGCGCTGTTGTGCGCTTCGATCCAGTCGGCGAACCGCTCGGTCCACGTCGCGCACGCAAATGACAAGCTCGATCCGCCGAGCACCGCCACAAACAGATGGGCATCGCGCACCTCACCGGTCCGGCGGTCGACCACAACCGGCACCGTGTCGCCGGCGTAATCGACAAACATCTTCTCGCCGCCCGCGTGGTGCTGCCGCATCGTCAGAGGCAGGCGGCCTTCCCAGCGCCGGAACAGGTCACACCAACGACTGTAGCGATAACCATCCGGGTGCGCGCCGATATATTCTTCCCACAGAACCTGCAGCGTCACATGCTTGCGCTTCAGCTCACATACCACCGCCGACCAGTCCGGTTCCGGCTGCTTGCGCCGGCCAGGCTTCACCCCAGGTAAGCCGTACAGGCACGACTCCAGGTCGGCGTCGCTCATCTCTACAGGGACCGGCCAGTTCAGCCCGGAGCGTGCAAACCGCTTCAACATATCCCGGACCGTCGTTGCTCCGACCCCGGTACGCTCGCCAATCACCCGCGTCGATAGTCCTGCTTCCAGGCTCAAACGCAAAATCTCGCGCACGTGGCGCATCGTAACCCTCCTCGTCGGCATCCATCCCTCCGGTCGCTATCCGGCCGGAAAATGGCCCAACGATCAGGCTCTCCCAACTCCAAACTGCGCGCGATGGCTTCGGAATTCTGCGCGGACAATTCTCGGAATGCTGCGCCCCATCATTTCGGAATGCCGCGCGCAATCAAATCGGAACGCTGCGCGCGATCGCCTCGGAATCCGCAGTTGAGGACCGTCGATTAGTGTGATCACCCCTTTCTTTTCCATCAGGCCTGAACGGAAACCGGGGCATTTGGGCCCGGATAACAAGAATAGGATAGCGGAAAAGATGTGCGATACCCTACCAAAAACCATCGGCATCGATATCTCAAAAGCAACACTCGATGCTCATGCCTATCCTGTAGGCAGCAACCAGCAGTTTGCCAATACTGCCCGCGGCCATAAAGCCTTAATTACATGGCTGGGACAATGGTCAGTCGAATGCGTGGCATATGAGGCGACTGGCGCTTACCACCGGGAACTCGAGCAAGCTCTGGCTGATCTGCCTTGCGTCAAGCTCAACCCCGCTCGTGCGCGGCGCTTTGCCCAGGCAGCTGGAACCTTGGCCAAGACCGACCCGGATCGATGCAGTGATGCTGGCCCGCATGGCTAGCACAATGCAGCCGCCCGTGCGCCCGGCTATAAACCCCGAACAGGCAAGGTTGGCTGAACTGATCAGCGCCCGCGACGGTCTGATGCGCGACAGAACCGCGCTTAAAAACCAGGAGAAAAACCTGACGATTCCGCTTCTAAAGCGTCAGCACAAGCTACGCCTCAATCAGATCGATCAGCATATAATCGCTCTCGATGCCGAGCTCGCAGGCACGGTGTAGAACACCTTGCGCAGCGTGAACCCGCCCGATGACGTGATGCGCACGGTGACCTCCTCGTAGTCGGAAGTGCGCCGGACGGGCAGTTCCTGAAGTTCGGTCCGCTCGATGTCGATGCGCTTGGAGTTGCGAGCATTCACGCGGCTGACGATCTCGTCGACAAAGCGACGGTAGGCTGCCAGGTCGTCGAAATCGCTCGATCCTCTCATCAGCAGCGCGTCATTGAGCGCTCGCTTGAGATGGCCGTGCGGCCCCTCGATAGACCCGTTCTCATGCGCGATGCTGCGATTGTTGCGGGAAGGCGTCATGCCGTAGTGGCCGCACAGTTCGTCGTAGCGGCGCGTCAGGTCCTCCCGTGCGTCCTTGTCCAGGTTGCGGAATGCCGCCGAGAGGCTGTCGCTGCGATGTTCGCGGGGAGCCCCGCCGAGCGACCACAGCGCATTCTGCAAGCCTTCCGCCAGAGCAACGAAACTCTCGCCGCCGAGCACGACATGCGCATGCTCGAAGCCCGAATAGGCGAGCCTGAAATGGTAGAGCCGGTGATCGAGCGTCTGGCCCGCGATCGTGACGCCGGCGGCGGCCATGTCGGTGAAATCCGACAATCCCATGCGTCCGGGTTCGTGGACCTGTCGGAAGATGACCTCCTGCTCCTCGCCATGGATGGCGCGCCAGGATCGAATACGGCGCTCGATCGTGCGGCGAATGCCGATGCTCAGTTCGGGATGTCGCCTGATCATCTCGTCGAAGATGGCGACCGGCCGGATGCCAGGAGCCGCCCGCAGCAGCGGCACGATCTCGGCGTCGAAAATCTCGGCGAGCGGATCGGGCCGGCGTCGTTGCCGCGGAACCTTCTTTTGTGACGGCAGTCTCGAATCCTTCTCGATGCGATAGGCCGTGGCCGTGCTGATCGACGCCTTCGCCGCCGCGACGGCCGTCGTATTGGTCTTCCGGAACTTCATGAAAAGCCTCAATTGGTGATCGGTTACGTGGCGGCCGGGCACAAAGTGATTCCTCCCCAACAGGAAAAACCACCGCATACCCGGTCGACCGTGATCACCAGACGACGCCCCGGAAAAGGAACGCGCCGCCGGCGGGTTGAAACTCCAGTCGGGCTACACCCTCCCTGCGTTCCAACCCGCCGGCATTCTCATCCTGATTGACGCTGCGCTCTCACGTTGATTGCCGCGCCGCATTGGCCATAACATAGGGGCCGTTCTTGACCGGCAGGTCATTTGCGTAGACGGGATTTCCTTGATCTTCATGGTTATCTCGCTTTTTAAGAGAAGCGTCGGTTTGGATGTCAGGGGCACGAGCAGAACGATCTTGCGGCCGGTTCCCTTCGACAGAAAATCCTGTTGTGCCGTGACAATATCTGCCCACGAGTTGGTCTTGCCGATGTTGGATGTCATCTCGCCGCGCTCGATGTAGGATACAAGGTTGAACACGTTGTCGTCGTAAAAGTGCAGCGAAGAAAGTCCGGTGACACGAGCGGGCGAAACTTTACGCGCCACCATCGCCCCAGAGCTTTGCGCACCTTCGACGTGACACGCGACATCAAACGTGGCGACCGGTCGCGCAGCACTGTCTTCAGCACCGGAAGGCGACCGATCACCTATCGGATGGACGGCGGAGTAACGTCGGATCCCGTACATTGGTGTCGTCATTATGCACGGCTGTAGCAAACCGAAGTTCTATCGGCAGAGCCATCATACTGTTTGAGCGGATTTTTTCGTTTGGCACGGCACATGCTTGGCTATCTGTAACGGTGGCTGTAACGGTGCCAAGCGTGGGATATTAAGTCGGAGGCAAAAATGGATTTAGGGCTTGACGGCAAGGTGGCAATGGTGGCGGCCGCGTCCAGCGGCTTAGGTTTGGCCACAGCTGAGGAGTTAGCCAATGAAGGCTGCCACCTGTCCATCTGTGGCCGGGATCCGGTGCGGCTGGAAGGAGCGGTGGATCGGTTGCGCAGCAAAGGCGCCGAAGTGCTGGCCCGCGCAACCGATGTAACTGACTGTGCGGATGCAACAGCTTGGGTTGCCGAAACAGCAGAGCATTTTCGGTGTATCGACATCTTGGTGACGAATTGCGGCGGCGTTTCTGCCGGGCCACCCTCGGCCATGACGCCTAAGGATTTCGACGATGCGTTTGACCGAGTGATTTTACCTTCGATAAATCTAGTTACGGCTGCCTTGCCGTATCTGCGGCGTTCGCGGGCGGGGCGAATATTGATGATCGCTTCCGAGGCTATTGTACGGACCCCGGTACATTTCGCGCTGTCGGGTGTCGCACGAGCAGGGCTAGTGCCCTATTGCCACACACTCGTACAAGAATTGTCAGGGAAGAGCATCACCGTAAACGTGCTCGCTCCTGGAGCACACAGCACCGCGATTCATGAAGCCAATCGAACCGGAGACCATGCCGAAGCCATCCGTGCGCTCGAGGATAGGACTCCGGCCCGACGGCTTGGCGATCCCTCGGAATTCGCAGCAGTTGCTGCATTCTTGGCCAGCGCCCGCGCGGCCTATGTCAGCGGCGCCTTGATCGTCATCGATGGCGGGCTGAGTGCGACCGTCTGAACAATTCTTCGCACTGGGAGCCGTCGCATGAGCGAAGCCAACGCAAACAGAACCGGCATCGATCTCGGCCGTTCAAATACATGCTCGCATTCGCGATCGTTCTGAGCCGGAGCTCACTCTCAAGCTTCGCCAGCTTGGCTGAACCGCGGCACAGGCAGTTCCGGGCGCGGCGATGACGACGCGCTCGCGCGGCAGATGCTCGGGGAAAGGCTTGCGCGTTGGACGCTCGCGCTCTTCCCGAGACCAGCGCCGGCGCCGCTCAACCGACGTGATCACTTCGATCTGATGCTTCATCACAGGGCCAGTCCTAGTGCTTGCACTAGGACTGGCAGCTTTCAGCCTACCTCAGCAAGGCGGCCGTCACCGTGGGGATACCTTTTGTTATAACCGGCAGCGATGATCGCTTGCCGGGCCTCGGCAAGCACTAGCTCTGCTGGCGCTCCGGCCGACAGCCGCTCGGCCGAGGTGGACAGGACTTCGGGGAGCTTTGGCGCTGCCAAGCGCTGTTCGGGCGAGAGCCTGACATTGCGCGACGACATCGCCAGGCCGTCGGCTTCACGTACCGTTGGACATGCTACGATCTCGATGGGAATGTCGAGATCGCGCACGAGCCGGCGAACGACGTGCAGCTGCTGGAAATCCTTCTCACTGAAGAAGGCGAGATCAGCACGCGTCTGTAAAAAGAGCTTGGCTACGACGGTTGCCACGCCGTCGAAATGGCCGGGACGGAACTCTCCGCACAGGCCATCGCTCACCCACCCACCGTGGTGTCGAATCCTTGCGGTCCGCCGCATTTGACGCGTAGAGCATTGGCGCGTAGAGCAGATGGGCGCCGAGCGGCCCGAGACTGTTACACTACTTGGCCGCGGCCTTTGCCTCAGCAATCCAGGCATCCCATTGCACGCGGTGTTTTTGCCTCCAATCTTCCGCATTCTTGCGAATGTCTTCCGGCTTTCCGTGCCCTTCGTGTATTCGCAGGCTGTTGGCGCTAATGTCTTCTTGCGGAACTTTAAGCAATTCGAACCACTTCTGCGCTGCTGGATTTGCGTCCAAGAACGCTGTGTTTGCGATCACGCGCTCAGAAAAGAAGGTGAACCCTAGGTTGCCAATCCCAGGAACAATTGTCTTTGCCCCTTCCAAGTCTTTCGGAAGATCGGTATGGTCGACCGTCAACCAAACTACGTTTTTGCCCGGAGTAAGCACTGTAGTCAACCACATCGGGCTCCACGAATAGTATAAAGTTGGCGTACCGGCTTTGATACGCTCGATAGCGTCGGCGATGATCGCTTCGTAGCTACCCTGAAGGTGTTGTACGGTGTCGCGAAGGCCATAAGCATCCATCTGATGCTCAATAACTCTCTCACATCCCCAACCGGTTTGGCATCCATAGAGCTCGGCCTTGCCGTCTCCGTCGTTGTCAAACAGTTTTGCAATCTTAGGGTCCTTAAACTGGTTGATCGTCTTGATATTGAAAGCATCGGCCGTCTTCTTGTCGATTAAGTAGCCCTGAAGGAAGTTTTCGGCCAATGTTCCGACTGGCTGAAGCTTGGCGCTTCCTCCAGCTTTCTCCCAAATAGATGAGTGCAGCGGATCGTCATATGTAGCGTAAAAGGTTGCGTCCCCACTTCCGACTGAGAGTATGGCCGACTGAAGCTGCATGGAGGCAGATGGCTTTACTTCATACCCAAGATCCTCCAGTCCCATACTGACGATATCTCTTTCAAACCACTCGTCAGCGTAGTTCTGATCGGCTGGTTGCACCGAAATCCCTGCTCCTGGAAGTTTCTCCGCCGATTCCGCCGTGCCAATGGTGCACGCTACAACCAGCGCCCCAAGGGACATCGCTATTGCACCTATACGCATAGTTCTCTCCTCCTGTTTTATTTAGATGATTGCTCGCGCCCTTTTGCGGTGACAGCGCTAACACCACCAACCCGCGGGAGTCTCCCCAAAAACGTCCTCGGGTTTCACAACATTTCCTTCAGCCAAGACCTGGATGCCCGCTACACGCGCAGAGTGCTCGGCAGGCGGACAAAATGCCCAGTTCTCAGTCGGGGGAAACTGCGCATTCGGTATGACTTGAGAGGCTTTTCCTTTGTTTGGTTCTGGGATGGTAGCGGGGGGGGGCTACAAATCAACGGGATAAAAAGTCATGCCCCGCACGACTAAATGTTATCACGCTAATATGGCTCGCATGGGGTCGCCATCGCTCGGGGATGCCGGGACTTTCTTTGCTGAACAATGAGGAGCCGAGATCTGCCGGCCTTTACGCTCCTGACATCAGAGCCGTGGCACCGCTGCCCGGTTTGGCAAGTGTCCCGTCAGCTCAAAGCCCAGTTAGGGGCCCTCGGACCGACCCTCGGCCAACAAGCTGGCGACGTGCCGCGAAAAGCATGCGAGCGATGACCGATACCAGAGTATGCAGCCCGCTGCGCCTACCCCAAGCGCTTCCGCCTCGATCCCGCACTTACTACCCCCCGCGAGAACGCGAAAAGGCCGCTGGCGGGTGCTCATTGTAGCGGTATATCTCGGCACCGGAGCGTTTGAAGCGTCGACCGACTGATAACATTTACTCCTGAGGCGCATGATCTTTTGTCACGTTGTGTTGAGACCACCCCGCCGTTAGCGTCTGAGAAACTCAAGAGGGAATACCCTTACGCTGGGCTGAGGGGGCGGAACTAAGCCAATCCGCCAGCGCGATGCGTAGGCGGTAAGCATACACTGTAAGGCACGAACGAGGCCCATCTGCACTCTCTACAGTCGATATATAGAATCCTTCGAAGACGCTCCGGCGGGATAGGAAGGGACGAAAAAGCGGCCGGCAATCCATCGCGTTGACATCAATTGGAGCCGCAATGAGTGATACCTCGAGCAGTGGAATAAGATGGATCGCGGAAGCGAAAGCAGGTGGCTAAGTAGACCTTAGCCACGCAATCGACCCGTCGGAGGGGGTTACGCTGCCGTGCGGGTTGTTCTTTGTCGTGCAGGCATAAAGAACCAAAGACTGTCGGTCAGTCTTTGCGGTGGGTCCGATGTCCAAACTGCAAGTGTCGAACGTCAGGACGAGGTCGCGCGGAACATCAAGGGAGGAACCTACTGTGTCTAAATGCGCCATCAAAAGGATCGATGTTTTCAAGGCGGACCTCCGCTATAAGGGCGGGGTTTACCGTTTGTCAGGGGGGCGCGAGTACAGCGTCTTGGACGCGACAATCGTGCGGGTAACTACGCAGGATGGAATTGAAGGCTGGGGGGAAAGCACTCCCTGGGGCTCTAATTATGTCGCCTCCCACGCGCTGGGTGTCAGGTCCGGCATCGCAGAAATGGCGCCCCATCTTATTGGCCTTGACCCAAGACGAGTTGACCGCACCTATGACGCCATGGATGCAGCCCTTTTAGGGCATGAACATGCCAAGACGGCGATCGATGTCGCCTGCTGGGACATTTTTGGAAAGTCTGTGGGTCTCCCCGTGTGCGAGCTGTTGGGGGGGCGCACCAACGTAAAGATGCCGGTTATCTCGTCAATCCATTTGGATGAACCGGAAAATATGCGCCGGAGCGTAGCTGAGTATCGTGCCATGGGTTATCTAGGTCACTCCGTGAAGGTGGGCGGGGAACCGGCAGAGGACGCAGCCAGAATTGAGGCTGCTCTCGCAGATCAAAAGCCCCGAGAATTCTTTATCGTCGACGCGAACGGAGGGCTGACGGTAGAGACCGCGCTACGCATGCTGCGTCTTCTTCCTCAGGGGCTCGACTTTGTACTTGAGGCACCCTGCGCAACGTGGCGGGAATGCGTATCTCTGCGCAGGAGGACCGATATCCCGATCTTCTTCGACGAGCTGGCAACCAGCGACGCTTCGATCGTGCAGTTGATAGCTGATGATGCAGCAGACGGAATAGGTTTGAAAATCTCCAAAAATGGCGGGCTCACGAAAGGACGCCGCCACCGCGATATCTGCATTGCGGCCGGCTACACGATGAGCGTCCAGGAGACTGCGGGCTCCGATATAGCCTTCGCAGCAATTGTGCATATGGGCCAGACCGTTCCAGAGAGATACCTTCGCTGTGTGCTTGAAAGCCGCGCCGTGATGTCTGGGAAGACCGCCGACGGCCGTTACGATGTCGTTAACGGACGTATCGTCGCCCCGGATCTACCAGGCCTGGGGATCACACCTCGCCTCGATTTCCTAGGTGATCCAGTTGCCCATTATTCCTAGGTATGGCGCGTGAGCCATACGATTGCGAAGGCCCAATGACGGCCGGTGGCGCTCAGAATTAAGGGTCTGTCGGTCGACCGGGGCGACACGGCCAATTCGAGTTCGTGTTCGGTGATGCGACCCGCCTGTCTGCACTTCGTATTCGGTCTGGCCAGGGACTTGGGATCCTTGCGCAGGCATCGGCCGACATTGTCGGCAATCGGGGGATGCCCTAGAAGCGAAAGAACTCAAATTGTTGTGGCGCGACAGACGATGCGATCAAAGACGCTGTACCATAACATCCTAAGGCTATTGCCGACCTTCGAAGCAGCTGCGCGCCGCGAAAGCTTTACCTTAGCCGGCGAAGAAGTCGGCCTGTCACAGAGCTCAGTCAGCAAGCAGATCATTCAGCTCGAAAGCAGGCTCGGACAGCCGCTTTTTGCCAGGGCGCATAAGCAAATTTCGTTAACCCCGGCGGGCGATCGGCTCTTGAGAGCTTACTCCGCCGCGGCATCTCAGATCATTGATGCTCTTGAGGATTTAATTCAGGATCGATCTAGGCAGCAGATCGTACTTTCGACATCAACGGCCAATGCGACCTTCATGCTGCTGCCTCGGGTCGCCGAGGTCAGGGAATGTTTTGGCGGCGGGGAGATCTTTGTTGTGACCGCCGACCCTCAAGGCATCGAGCCGACAGGGCAAGTGGACCTAGTGTTCACCTTCGGAGAACCAGATTTTCCAGGTCTCACTCTACGCCCGTTGTTTTCGGACATTATGACACCGGTTTGTTCTCCTGAGTTCCTGGAAAAGAACGGGCCCCTCCTAAAAGTGACTGACCTGCAGAATTGCGAACTGCTCTACATGCAGGCTCAACACCCATCGTGGGTGGGTTGGCGGCAATGGCTGCGTGAGTTTTCCTTGGAGCCGCCCAAAAACCAGCGCACGATGGGATTCAATAACTACTACAACTTGATCCAAGCGTGCCTAGCAGGGCAAGGCGTGGCTCTGGGCTACCTCCGGGTACTTGGCGAACTGCTAGAAGCCGGACGCTTGGTGACCCCGCTCCCCGAATTCCGCCAAACAGAGGATAAGTACCACATCGCTTGGCCTTCGCATCGACCTCCAGATTTTCCGATCCAGCGGTTTGAGGAATGGCTGACCAGGCGGTATGGCGGCCCTATCAAGGGCTTTTCGCTGTCTGGCGACTGAACACTCGTTGTTGACGGCAGCCCTCCGGAAAGTTCCGAGTTTGACGCGCCCTTGCTATCCCCTTTAGCCGAGTTGCCGGCGTAGACGATGACGCATGCTGATTCATGAAAGCGCCCACCCTGAATAGTTAGGCAGCTTTTGCATTCTCTGGAGGAATGCAAAAGCTGCCTAACTTTCATTTGATTTCCGAGTGTCGCGGCCACATCCTTCAGCCCTGAAGAGCCGCAACGGGTTTAAATCCGCTCCAAGGAAGGTGGCGAATGCGCAACATATTCACATTTGGTCATCGGCCAGCTCAACGCAACTGGACGGTTGCCGACTTGCGCGCCAACAAGGGCAAAGTGCAGCTGACCGAAGTAACAGTCAGCAGTCGCGAACAAGCGGCGCGAGCTGCCGCCGCCGGGATCGACACGCTGATGACGCGTTCGCAATATTTGAAGGAGGTCAGGGATGGGGCGCCTACCACATTCGTGACCGCGGCTCTTATGCTTGTAGATCACCCTACGGAAAAAGATGTGCTCGAAGGCGCGATGCGAGCGATGGATGAGGGCGCCGACGCGCTTTATACAAGCCGAAGCCTCGACACCATCAAGATGCTAGCCGATCTTGACTTTCCGGTTATGGGACATGTCGGCCTGGTGCCTCCCTATAGCACCTGGATTGGCGGGTTGCGTGCTTACGGTACCAACGCCGACGAAGCGATGAAACTTGTTGAGCGCTTCCGGGCCATGGAGGCTGCAGGTGCTTTCGCTGTCGAGGTCGAGCTCGTGCCACAGGAAGTGCTTGAGGCGATCAACGAGCAAACGAGCCTCATTACTTTTTCAATTGGATCCGGCTCTGGTGGGGACGTCACCTTCCTATTTTCGGAAGACATTTGTGGTGAGACGAAGAACCCTCCCCGGCATGCTTACGCGTATGGCAATGTGCTTCAGTTGCAGGAGCAAATGGAACGGGAAAGAATCCAAGCGTTGACTGCGTTCCACGCCGCCGTGCGGGATGGTTCTTTCCCCTATCGCAACGTTACGGTCTCGATGAAGCCCAACGAGCTGGAGTCATTCCAGGCTCGGCTGGGCGAAGCAGCCCCCTTGGGTGCGCAAAGCGTAGGATGACGCACATGGTCACCGATACGACAAAGCCAGAAGTTACACTCCCTGGAAAAGCGATTTGGAACTACCGCCCTAATCTGCCGCTCGAGGACAAATCCATCTTCAACCTCAGGCGCGGACCACTTGAGGGGCTAATGCTCATCTGGCACTCGTGGTTGCCTATTTCTGATAGATTGATTGTGGTCGGCGTGTCTTTCCTGACCTGGTATTATCTTTCACCGACGCTGGAAACTGCGCGCACATTCAGTCTTGATTGGGTCGCAGCCATCTATCTGCGCAATCTGGCAATGATAGTGCTTCTCGCCGGCGGAATGCATCTTTATCTGTATACGTTCAAAATGCAGGGAGACCGTCTGCGCTATGACGCCCGCCCGTTCCATAAGAAGAATGCGCTATTCACTTTCAGCAGCCAATTTCTCGATAACGTGTTCTGGACGATTGCTAGCGGCGTAACGGTATGGACAGCGTACGAAGTCCTAGGCCTTTGGTGTTATGCGAACGGCTATATGCCGGTTCTAACCTTCACGGCGCATCCAGTCTGGTTTGTCCTGTGGTTTGTGTTACTGCCGCTGTACGGGGTTTTTCACTTCTACTGGATTCATCGTGTTCTTCATTGGGGACCGCTCTACAACCGCTTTCATTCGCTTCATCACCGCAATGTCAATGTTGGGCCATGGTCGGGCATGTCCATGCATCCCATTGAGCACCTCATCTATTTGACTTCAATTGTGATCCACTTTGTCCTCGCGTCACACCCAATCCATTTTATCTTCCACCTTCAGTCGAAGGTGCTTTTGGCCGTGAGTTCGCATGCCGGATACGAGTCGGTTACGGCGGGCGAACACAGTGACTCGGGCCTGAAGGTTGGCGACTTCTTCCACCAATTGCATCACCGCTACTTCGAATGCAATTACGGCGAACCAGAGGTGCCTTGCGACAAATGGTTTGGGACCTTCCATGACGGATCAGAAGAGGCGACTGCCCGTACCCGGGTTCGCACCAAGGAGATGCGTAAGAGGTGAGTCGCCAGGGAAACGTCTCTGCGCGCCCCCCCGCTTCTTCGGCGTGAGCCTGTGACCACATTGCCTTCCTGGAGAAGGGGAGCAGGTCGCTTAGAAAGGTCATGATGATTAAGATCACTTATGTAGAACACAACGGCCGCGAGCATACCGTTGGCGTCCCACAGGGAGGGACCCTTATGGAGGGCGCGCGGGACAACGGCATTCCCGGCATCGAGGCAGACTGCGGTGGTGCATGTTCCTGCGCAACTTGTCACGCCTACATCGACTCTGCGTGGATTGAAAAGCTCCCGGCCAAACAGCCGATGGAGGCCGACATGCTGGACTTTGCATATGAGCCGGACGCGACGCGATCGCGCCTGACTTGCCAGGTCCGAGTGACCGAGGCTTTGAACGGCTTAGTGCTGCATATGCCGGAGAGGCAAGCCTGAGATCAGAACCGATGTGTCGGCGAGCTTGAGGCTACAGCGGCAGGGAGTGGGAATGGCCGGTATCGTAATCATAGGCGCGGGCCAAGCAGGAGCCTCGGTAGCGGCGAAGGCGCGAGTACTCGGGTTCTCAGGACAGGTTACGATAATAGGTGACGAGCCTGTCGCACCATATCAACGCCCTCCCTTGTCCAAGGGGTATCTCATAGGCGAAACCAATTTCGAACGGCTCCTTCTACGATCCCCGTCGTTCTGGAGTGAAAACGGTATTGACCTAAAGCTTGGTGCCCCAGCCTCCGCAATCGATCGGTTTGCGAAGACAGTGAGGTGCTGCGACGAGACCGTTCGATATGACCAGCTTGTCCTGGCGACCGGCTCCAGCCCGCGGAGGCTCCCGGCGCAGGTAGGGGGCCAGCTAGGCGGAGTGTACACGTTCCGTACGGTGGCCGATGCAAACGCAATGACGGCGGAATTCAGCCCCGGACGAAAATTGCTCATCGTCGGGGGCGGATATATCGGCCTGGAAGCTGCTGCCCTCGGCGCAAAACTCGGTCTCGATGTTACCCTGATCGAAATGGCGCCGCGTATACTCCAGCGCGTCGCAGCACCGGCGACTTCCGATTTCTTCCGTGCACTGCATGCCGAGCACGGGGTCACCATCCTAGAAAACATCGGGCTTGGCCGTCTGATCGGTGAAGGGCGCGTTTCCCGGGCTCTGTTATCCGACGGTACCGAGCTGGAGGTCGATTTCGTGATCGTGGGTATTGGCATTGCGCCCAGAACCCAACTTGCGTCCGAAGCTGGCCTGGTCATCGACAATGGGGTGGCTACCGATGCCTTCGGCCGAACCTCCGACCCAAGCATCTGGGCGGCCGGAGAATGCGCCTCCTTTCGCCATGGTGGAAGCCGAATCAGGCTCGAGAGCGTTGGTCACGCAATAGATCATGGCGAACTCGTAGCTAGAAACATTGCTGGTGCCGCTGTCCGATACAAGGCGCAGCCTTGGTTCTGGTCAGATCAATACAACGCCAAGCTTCAGATCGCCGGTCTCAACGTCGGGCATGATCGCTTCGTGGTGCGTGAGGGAGAGGGCCCTTCACAATCTGTGTGGTATTATCGCGGGCCGCAACTGCTTGCGCTCGACGCGATGAACGACTCTCGATCCTATATGGTTGGCAAGCGCATTATTGAAACCGGTCAGACGATTTTACCAGAATTTGTCAGCGACACGTCCAAAGACGTGAAGTCGCTCCTGTCGCTTGCCACCACGATTACAGAAACATTTGCGGCGTGAATAAAGGTGGCTTTCAACTAAAGGTTGTATAGTGAACATTGTGAACTAACGCCTGTGTAGAGCTTGATAGGGTAGGGTGAAGGCTACGCCGGGGCTTGCTCACCTCCTCTATCGATAACATTTCGTCTCATGAACCATGAGTATTTATCGGGTTGTTATCTAGCTGACCTCGCTCTAGCGTTTGAAATCATTGAGAAAACTTGTGTACACTAATCGAGGTCTGTCCAGGGATGAAAAGTGGTTTTTCGAAATCTTCGAATGGCTCTGGAATTGAAATTCCAGAGGTGATGGCTGGCGTAGTCCTCGTCGGGCATGGGGGGGTCGACAAGCTCGAGTACCGCGAGGATATACCGGTACCCACGCCGGGCCCTGGAGAGGTTTTGATCCGTGTCGCGGCTGCCGGCATCAACAACACTGACATCAACACGCGAATTGGTTGGTATTCAAAGGGTGTCAACAGCGCCACAGAGGCAGGTGCGACGCAAGGCTTCGAAACAGTGCAGGACGCCGACGCAACGTGGTCAGGCGTTCCTATGTCATTTCCGCGCATTCAAGGGGGCGACTGCTGTGGTCACATCGTCGGCGTCGGCGACGGCATTGATGCCAGCCGGATCGGTGAACGCGTCATGGTGCGAAACATCATACGCACCTATGCAGATTTCAGGCCTCTGGAGGGCTGGGTCTTTGGATCAGAGTGCGATGGGGCTTTCGCCCAGTATACCAAAGCACCGTCACACGAAACTGATAAGATAGAATGCAATTGGAGCGATGTTGAACTCGCTTCCATACCAGTCGCCTACTCAACGGCAGAAGCCATGTTGCACCGTGCCGGAGTCAAGCGAGACGAACATGTGGTCATCACCGGCGCCTCGGGCGGCGTCGGATCCGCTGCCATCCAGCTGGCCAAACGCCGTGGAGCTATGGTGACCGCAATCGCGGGGGCTAACAAGCTCGAACAACTGCGCGAGCTTGGCGCCGATCGTGTCGTCCCGCGAGGCGAGGATCTGGTTAAACACCTCGGCAAGGAAGTCGCCGACGTTGCTATCGATGTTGCAGCGGGACCTGGCTTTGCAGCGCTCCTGGACGTCTTAAAGAAAGGCGGACGTTATGCGGTCGCCGGGGCCATAGCCGGGCCCATTGTTGAGCTTGATGTGCGTACGCTGTACCTAAAAGATCTCACCTTCTTTGGGTGCACGTTCCAGCCCGACGAAGTTTTCACGAATCTCGTTTCCTACATCGAAAAAAGTGAGATCCGCCCGTTTGTCGGCAACACTTATCCATTGAAGGATATTGTTAGGGCTCAGCAAGACTTTCTGTCAAAGCGTATTCCCGGGAAACTGGTGCTCGTCATACCTCACTAAAAAATGGAAAGTAACAATGCCAGATCTTAAGATTGCGCGTATTGACGTATTCAAGGTCGACCTGCCGTATACCGGCGGTGTCTATCTCCTGTCAGGCGACCGTGAATACACGACGTTCGACGCGACCATGGTGCGTATTACGACCCAAACTGGCCTCGAGGGATGGGGTGAAAGCACGCCATTTGGCGCGAATTACGTGGCATCTCACGCACTGGGTGTCCGATCTGGGATTGCTGAAATTGCTCCCTCGCTTATCGGGCTCGACCCCAGACGGGTTGACCGCGTCAACGATGCAATGGATGCGGCGCTTCTTGGTCATGAGCATGCCAAAACAGCGATCGACGTCGCATGCTGGGACGTTTTCGGAAAGTCAGTCGGTCTTCCTGTATGCGAATTATTGGGAGGGCGGACTAACCTCAAAATGCCGCTTATCTCGTCTATACGCATGGATGAACCCGAAAACATGCGTCGCAACGTAGCTGAGCATCGAGCAAGGGGTTATCGAGGTCATTCGGTAAAAATCGGCGGCGACCCGGTCGAGGACGCGGCTCGCATTGCGGCATCGCTGGCTGACAAAAGAGCAGGCGAGTATTTCATTGTCGACGCCAACGGGGGAATGACGGTCGAGACGGCCCTTCGTACGCTTCGACTCCTTCCGCACGGCCTGGATTTCGTACTCGAGGCGCCCTGCGCGACGTGGCGCGAATGCCTTTCGCTGCGTCGGCGTTCTAACATCCCTATGATTTTCGACGAACTTGCAATGAGCGACTCATCAATCGTTCAATTGGTCGCCGACGATGCGGCGGAGGCCTTTGGGTTAAAAATCTCCAAGAATGGCGGTTTGACAAGGGGCCGTCGTCATCGCGATATTGCGATCGCAGCTGGCTACACGATGAGTGTCCAGGACACAATCGGATCGGCCATCGCATTTGCTGCGATTGTGCAAATGGGCCAGACGATTCCGGAAAAATATTTGCGTTGCGTCGTCGATCTTCGGGCCATGGTTGCCCAGACGACGGCTGATGGAGACTTTGACATAATCGACGGCCGCGTGACAGCCCCGGACACGCCTGGCTTGGGGATCACACCCAGGCTGGAAGTCTTAGGCGAACCAGTTGCCAGCTATTCGTAGCGGTGCAACACGAGTTCAGCCATCGTCGACGTCCCATGTCTGGAAAGGTTGATATGCCTCAATCGTCGGGCCTTCTCCCAATAACTCAGATCAATGCCAGATTTACGGCGTACGACTGCCACTGCGAGGGAGACGTTGAGAAAGTTGTCATCTCCGGGCTTCCCGAATTGCCCGAGGGCACCGCTTTTGAGAAAATGAAATTCTTCCGGGACCACCACGACGGCCTGCGCCGATTCTTTCTTCGAGAACCCCGCGGGAGTATGATTCAGAGCGTCAACTTCATCGTGCCGACAGAGAATCCCGCAGCGGTCGCTGCGTACATTATCGCCGAGGCAGAAGAATATCCTGAAATGTCAGGCGGCAACACGATCAGCGTGGCAACCACCCTGCTTAAAACTGGCATTGTGCCGATCACTGGTCCGATAACCCGGTTCAAGCTTGAAGCTCCTGCAGGCCTCATTGAGATCGAATGCGATACCTCAGGTGGCAAGGTGGGTTCGGTCCGGTTCACAAACCAGCCTGCCTTTGCCTATTGCACCGGTAGGACAATTCACCTGTCGAACTTTGGCGACTTGATCGTGGACGTCGGGTACGGGGGAATGACGTATGCTATCGTGGACGCACGCCAGTTCGGGTTCGAACTCCGTGCATCCGAGGGGCGGCGGCTCAGTGACTTGGGACAGGAAATCAAGGCTGCCGCAGCGGCACAGATACCCGTGTCCCATCCCTTGAATGCCGAGTTACCTGGCATCACCCAAGTCATGTTTGTGGACCCCGTTACACGTAGTTCACATGGTGCCGAGTCAAAGAATGCGGTGATTGTCTCACCCGGCCGGGTTGATCGTTGCCCCTGCGGTACAGGAACGTCGGCACGGCTTGCGGTGATGCATGCGAAGGGGGAAATCGGCGTGGGACAGGCCTTTGCCCACAGGTCATTGATCGACTCGGTGTTCATGGGAGAAATACTCAGCACGACGACGGTCGGCCCCTACAGCGCCATCGTCTCGGCGATTAGCGGGCGGGCGTGGATCACTGCCGAATGCGTTTACATGCTTGAAGACGATGATCCTTATCCTACGGGGTATACGATTTCGGACACGTGGCCCGAAATGAACCAAGACGCGGGTCGGACCTAAGAGGCGTCAGAAGGTTTCAAGGCAGATGAAGGTATGGAGCTACTTACAGAATTTTCTGGCGCTTATGTTCGTAGCACCGGTCAATGACGGCGCAGATCGATCTAGCCGCGTCATTATCGGAGGCGGAGTTATCTGGATTGACAACTGGTCAGCAGGCAAGATGGCAGGCGCTGACTGTGGAAATTCTTCGAACCTCCGATGCACCGAACGCAAGGCACCAACGCCTGCGTAATTCTTAGATATCTCAATTTGTTTAGTTCGGATAATATACTTAGGTTAAATCGTGCGCGTCCAACGGCTTTGCGAGCCCCTGACCGACAGTCAGCGGTGGCACAATCGCAATGGGGCGGCTTAACGAGATGGCTGCACCGGCGAGACAGATCGCCAGACCACAAAGCTTCGCCAAAGTCAGCGGTTCATCGAAGAAAAGCCAGGTCACGGCAACAGCAAAGACCGGTGTTAAATAAAGCACAGTGCCAACGTGAACTGCCGACGAGCGCCGCAGGCACATCCAGTAGAAGCTAAAGGCCCCAAAGGTCGAGAACACGATAAACCACCCCACCACGAACCAGAACGTAGGATCCTGGAATGGTGGGCGCAGGCCTACGTCGGCAATCGCCAATAGCATAAACAAGGCTGCGCAAAAGCTGCTTTGGATGCCTATAGACGGGAGGATGGGGGTCGCATCATTTGTTACCTTCGCGATCAGCGTCGCTGCAACCAGGCCGAACGTTCCTAGTGCCGTTAAAAGGTAGGTCAGCGGCGGGGCCGACTGGCCCCCGCTGGCGATCCAGACCCCTGCAAATGCGATGGCAAGACCGATCCATTGCCGGCGGGAAACACGTTCGCCGAGAACCGGGTCTGCCAGGGCGGCGGTCAGGAGCGGTTGCGTCGCATAGATGATCGAGACTGTGCCCGCCGACATCCCCATCCCGACTGCGACCACGGCACAACCAATCTGCATAAACATGCCGCAGACACCAAGCACTCCGTTCAGCCACACGGCGCGGACGCCGCCTCCCATGGTGATGTGGCGGATCGATGCTGGCGCAAGCAGCAGAGCCACCAGCAGGAAACGCCAAAACAGGACGAGGTATACTGACTGGGTCTCGGCCGCCAGTTTGGCTCCGACATACCCGGAGCTCCACATGGCGACGAGGCCAAGATCCAATAGGGAGAACGGATACCGCCTGGTCATGCACGGACGCCTATTCGCGTCCCGCGCGCCATTCCCTGTAGGCCAGGTTCAGTCGGGCCCCAACGTCGACAAATGGGCGTGGGGGCAAGGTCTGTGGCTTAGCAAAGGCGTGGAAGATGTCACCCAGTCTCGACTGGTGTCCAACGATGAGCTCGGCTGCGGCAATGCCTGCAGCGGTCGACTTGGTCCCACCGATGCCGTTGCATGCGCAAGCAGCGAATATTCCAGGAGCGACTTGGCCAAACAGGGGCACCGTGTTTCGCGTAAGGGCCATGGCGCCCCCCCAGCGGTACTGCATCTTCAGGTGCCGATGCGACGGAAACCGGTCTGCGAATTTGCGGTCGTGCAGGTCCCCTGCTCCCTTGATTGTTGCGTCGCTCGCCTCAATCGTTGGATGATATGTGTAGCGCGAGCGGATGAGAATGCGGTCGCCGTCAGGGCCGTTGATGCGCCGCACCGTCGTCCCCATCGGGGAAGCGGGCGTGGCTCCCCATTTGCGGAGACCGCCCAGTGTGGCGGGATCAAACGGCTCACTCAGTGAGGCGTGCGTAAAGACGTGGAGAAGCTCGCCGCGACCGAATCCAAAGCTCTCGGCATGGCCGTTGGTAGCCAAAATGACTCGCCCTGCCCTCACCTCTCCTTTTGGGGTTTTTACCTTGCAGCCGCCGGAAAAGCTTTCGATGCTGAGCGCTGGCGTCCGTTCATAAAGTTTGACCGGCTCTTGAAACACCGCGGCCACGGCTCTTACCAAAGCCGTCGGCTGCACCATGACCGCTCCGGGCGTAAAGAGTCCCGATTTGAAGGCTGGCGTGCCGGTGACCTTCTCGATCTCGCCTCGACCCAGAAGCTGGTTCGGTTCGTCAAGCGACTTAAGTTGCAGGGAATAGGCTTCGAGATGCTCCGTTCCGCCATCTGTCATGGCCACGCTGTATTTGCCGCTCGCATCGAAGACGTCGTTGTCCCACCCGTGGACCTCTGCCAGCCGCGCATATTGTTGGATCGCAGTCCGAGCCACGAAGATTTCATCGCGGCTTTTGGCAACTGCGTCGGCCCCGAAGTTGCCTGATGAAATGTCGTGTGGCAGATCGATGAGGAATCCAGAATTGCGACCGCTTGCCCCGTGCCCAACTTCGTCAGAGTCAATAACGGCGATGGAGAGCTTAGGATCCAGTTCGGCGAGGCGCACGGCGGCTGACAGACCCGCAAACCCTGCGCCGATGATGGCGACGTCGACAGAGATTGTGCGATCGAGCTCTGTCGTGGGAGTCCTGGCTGGGAGCAAAGCGTCCCAGCCGGACTGAACACCATGAGCCGGGAGGCGACGTGCCTGAAAGACTCTGCCGCTGGCCATTATACTGCTTCTTGCTCAACCAGAGGTCCAAGCGCTATGCGAAGGGCCGAGATGCGGTCCGCGGAAAGCGGCCGGAACGGCTTCCTGGCGCTGCCGCCCCCATATCCGGTGATTTCGGACGCCGCATACACGCTCGGTACATAATCACCATCCCAGAGGAGAGCCATGATTGGCTCCAAGAGCTGCCACAGGGACCGGACGTCGTCCCATCTCTTTTCCTGCGCGGCCCTGACGATGGCAACGCAAGTTCGCGGGGCAATGTTCGCACCGCCCCAAATCAAGCCGGAGCAGCCTGCGAATAGCGAGAATGGCACCAGCGGGTCAGCGCCGTTGATGACATTCAGGCCGGTGCCGATCAACCTGACTTGGCCGACCAGATCACCACTACTGTCCTTGACCGCCTGAAATTCGGGCAGTTCGCAGAGCCTTTGCAGCAGCTGCGGTGTGATCCGCACTCCAACCGCCTGGGGCACATTGTAGCCAATGATGGGCAAACCGACCCCGGCGACTTCGCTGTAGAATTCAAAGACGCTGTCGTCGTCCGACGGGCCCTCGAAGAATGGCGGTAGCACCATTACCCCGTCTGCCCCGGCATCTTTCGCAAATCGTGTTCTTTCGACGACGTCGGCTGTAAGGAGCGCGGAGGCCTGGGCTATCACTTTCGCCCGACCGGCAACGACGCGCGCGCCGCGTTCGACAAGAGCCCGCGACTCCTCCGTGGTGAGGTAGGCGTGCATACCGGTACCGGAGCTGAACACGAATCCGTCGACGCCGACGGCAAGATGGCGCTCGATGAGTTCCTCGAACCGCACGATATCGATGCGGCCGTTTGCGTCAAATGGCGCCGTGATCGCGAGATTGAGACCAGAAAATGCGAATGATGACATCTCAGAAACCTTCATTTGAGCCGCTCAGGTCAATCCAGAGCGTTTTGGTCTGGGTATACTGATCATGAGCGTGCAGGGACTTGTCGCGCCCGCCGAAACCCGACTGCTTATAGCCGCCGAATGGGGTCGAAGCGTCCCCCTCACCGTACGAGTTCACGGTGACGGTACCTGCCTTGAGCGCCCGGGCGGCCCGCAGCGCCCGCGTCCCGTCCGCGGTAAAGATCGAGGCCGCGAGTCCGTATTCGGTCTGGTTGGCGAGGGAGACGGCTTCAGCCAGGGAGTTGACGCCGACCACGGACACGATCGGACCAAAGATCTCCTGCCGCACGTGTTTCCCGTCATGCTGGCCGAACTCCATAATGGTCGGCTCGATCGTGGTGCCGTTGAAGGCCTTTCCACCTGTCACCACCCTGCCCTCCCCGCCGAGATAGCCGCTGACTTTCCCAAAGTGGGTCGCAGAGATCAGTGGCCCGATGCGGGTTTCCGGATCCAGCGGATCGCCAACCGTCCATGACTTTGCAACCACGGTGAGCTTCTCAAGAAGGCGGTCCTTCACGTCATTATGGACAAACACCCGCGATATTGCCGAGCAGTTTTGACCCATGTTCCAGAACGCTCCATTGCCAATATGGGCGGCCACGGCGTCGAGATCGGGCACATCATCCATGACGATGCATGGGTTCTTGCCACCCATCTCAAGCACCACCTCCTTGAGGTTGCTCTCCGAGGAATATTTCAGGAAGCGGCGCCCGGTTTCGGTCGAGCCAGTGAACGAAACGGCGTCGATATCGGGATGCCGGCCGATCGGTTCACCGACGTCCGGACCGTCGCCGGTCAAGACGTTGAAGACGCCGGCAGGAATGCCGGCATCCAGCGCGAGCTCTGCAATCCGCAATGTGGTAAGCGACGTCTCTTCAGCGGGCTTGACCACGATCGTGCAACCCGCGGCAAGTGCCGGACCAATCTTCCACGCCAGCATCAGAAGGGGAAAATTCCACGGGAGGACCAGACCAACAACGCCGATAGGTTCTCGCACGATAAGGCCGAGCGTTGCGTCATTGGCCGGGGCGACCTGGTCGTAGATCTTGTCGACAGCTTCGGCGTGCCATCTGAGGCTGTTAATTGCCTCAGGCACGTCGATGTTGATGCAGTCATTGATGGTTTTGCCGCTGTCCACGCTTTCCATCAGGGCGAGCTCAAGTGCGTTATCTTCGATGACAGCGGCCAGTTGGAGGAGTACCTTTTTCCGGCTTGCCGGCGGCAGCTTTGACCACCGGCCGTCTTCGAAGGCCCGTCGGGCCGCTGCGACCGCCTTGTCCACGTCGGCCGAGGCCGCGGCCGGAAGCTCAGCCAGAATTTCCCCCGTCGCCGGGTTGAGGGTTGGGAACGTTTTGCCCGAAAGTGCGGTGACCGCCTCCCCGTCCACAATCATTTTGGTGGGCAGCTTGAGTGCCTTTGCCTGCGTCTTGTAGTCGACTTTGTTCAGCATTTCTGTTCTCCCTCGTGTCCCACTGACACTGACAATAATTAGCCTTCCAGTTCACCCTGCATGCCGCTCGGCACCGCGTAGAGCGCGACGTCGCTGCGGAATATTTCAAGATGAGCGCGGACCACCTCGCCGGCACGCTCTGCATCGTGGCCCTCAATGGCATCGATCATCTGATCGTGCTGCAGGGCCGCGGTTTCCTGGTCTTTCTGAATCCGCGGGCCGCCGTTCTGGCGGTAAAAGATTTTGCCGATCCGCGCATGGTCGATGAGCAGCTTCTTGAGGCTGGGTAGCAAGTACGGGTTGTGTGCCATCCTGCCGATGGTCAGGTGGAACTGGTGATTGAAAATCACCCTGCTCTCAACATCACCGTCCGCTATGGATTGCCGAAATTTGCGCTGGGTCTGCTTGAGGACCGCAAGATCCCCCGCACTGTGGTTCACCGCCGCGAGTTTCGTCGTTCCAACGTAGATCATGGGCGCGACGATCAGGAAGTCTCGAAGAGTCTGATAGGACATCACGGATACTCGCGCAGCACGATTGGCCTCGAGGTCGACATATCCTTCACCGGCCATCTGACGCATGAGTTCGCGGACGGGAGGGCGGGACAGGCCGAATTCCTCGCTCAGTGCAACCTCATCCAAAACTGCCCCAGGCTCGAGCTGCATGGTCAGAATGCGGTGCACCAAGGTTTCAGCGAGAAGGCCCTTGCGGTCCGTCGACGCTGGCTGCTCATCAAGGTTCATTGCGAGTCCCTTTTTTGTAGATAGACATATTGTAGACAAAGATCATAAGTCAAGATAAGAATGTGACATAACCCTTGGAACAGCGACTTGAGGTGTCACCCAGGTCGGCATCGGCCGGAGCATCGACTGTGTTTCATTCATCCCCACGCGGCAGGCAAGCTTCCTCCGTCCGGTTGAAGGTCGGGTTCATTCTGGCCCGCTCATTTACGTTGACCGCATTTGCTCTGTTCATTGATACGCTTCGCCTCGCCAGCGATGAAACGGACAGATCCGGCAGGGTCAAAGCCGACTGGGAGGTATTGTCGGACACCCGACATCTGGTTAGCGCAAGTTGCGGCGTACAGGTGTCGCCGACGTCGTCGCTTCAAGATCCGATGGAGTTTGATTACATCGTTGTCGTCGGAGGCCGGTTGTCCGACAGCCAGGCAGTCGACAGTCGGACGATACAGTATCTTCGGGAAGCCGCAGCGAGAGGCGCGTGCCTGATTGGAGTCTGCACCGGGACATTTATCTTAGCGGAAGCCGGCCTCATGACTGCCCATGAGACGTGTGTAAGCTGGCTGCATTACGTCGACTTCCGAGAGCGATTTCCTGGCCTCCGGGTCCAAGCTGACAGAATCTATACCCTTGATGTCACTCGGGGATCATGTGCGGGGGGCAGCAGCACAGCCGACTTGGCGGCGGCACTGGTGCGGCGGCATATTGGTGAGGCGGCCGAACGAAATGCGCTCGAGGTCCTGCAAATCGACAGGGTCCGCGGAGCGCAGTGGGTACAGCCGCGTAGACCGCTCGAGCTCGAAATCCATAGTCCGAAACTTCGCGCCGCACTGATCCTAATGGAACAGAATGTGGAGAATGTCCTGTCGATCTCCAGACTGGCCGCCGCATTGGGCATTTCAAGGCGACAACTCGAACGCCTGTTTTTCACGGAGCTGCAGAGCTCTCCTGCGCTCGTTTACAGGCGCATAAGGCTTGAACGTGCCAAGCAGTTGCTCCGGACAGGCAATGCACCCCTGATCGACGTCGCGGTTGCTGCGGGGTTCGAGAATGCTTCACACTTCGGCAGGGTCTTTCGTACCGTTTATGGCCAGTCGCCATCGGTTTGGAGGCGTTCGGAGGGTAACGAGCAGCCCCCATCGGACGCCGAATGCGGTGCACAGGAGGGTCCCCTCCAACGTGCCGTTCGAAAAGAGACAAATTTGCGCCAAACTGTATGATAGGGTCCTCGACAGTTTTGCGGCCCGCGAATGGCCTTATTTGGGTGACGAAAATCCATGTCTAATTATCGACGGCTGCCGCTGAGCGCGCTTCGCGCTTTCGAGGCTGCGGCACGTCATCTCAGTTTTACCAAAGCCGCCAATGAGCTGTCCGTGACCCAAGCGGCAGTTAGCCGCCATATCCTCACCCTTGAGGACCACCTCGACATCCAGCTCTTCAACCGGGGTAACCAGAAGGTTTCCCTGTCTCCCGCAGGCGAGGAGCTCTTCGAAGCTGCCACGCTCAGCCTCGCGCATATTGCGGCGGCCTTCGACAGCGTGAAAAGGAGGGAAAAGGCGCGACGGCTGACCGTCGGCATGCCCATGTCGTTCGCTACTCTCTTTATGAGCCATCGCATCGGCGATTTCGTGGCGAACAACCCAGACGTCGACCTCCATCTGGTTTCCCTTGAGCGCAGCCCGTCGCCGGCCACGGATGGCTTTGATGTATCAGTCGTTATGGGTTATTTGGCGCGGCCTGGCTTCACCGCCACCGAGCTTTTCGGGGAGGAAGTTTTTCCCGTCTGCAGTAAGTCCTATCAGCCCCACGCGCCCATTTTGACCCCTGAGGACCTCGTCAACGAGGTCCTCCTGGTGATGGATGATCAGCATTGGTCCGCTTATCCGTGGTCGCCCTTTGACTGGGTGCATTGGCTTGGACAGTTCGGCGTTTCATCCGATTTCAAACGCGTCATTACGTTTAACAACTACCCGACGATGATGCAGGCTGTGATCAGAGGCCACGGAATCGGGTTAGGCTGGCGTCATTTGGTCAACGATTTCCTGAATGAAGGCTCCCTAATCAGGCCCCTGCCGGAAAGCTGCCTGACCGGGCGCAAACATCATTTGGTCATACCTGATACAGCGATCGAACGGGAAGACGTCCAGATCTTTCGCAACTGGCTGATGGCCCAAGTGGTAGACCTCAATCCTTCGCCCACCCCAACGGAAGTTGGTATCGAGACATCCGCTTTTGCGCATAGCAAGGGAACAGGACGCTGATTTGCGCGATAACATTTAGTCCTGCGGCGCATGACTTTTTATACCGTTGTACCGAAAGCGCTCCCTCGCTAGCGTTTCGGCAACATTAAGAGGGAATACCCTCATGCTGGGCTGACCGCCCAGTTACCATGGGAGCCAAGCATCGACGAAGATCCTGGGGCGGCCTAACCGCGCGAACATGTCGTCGCGCAAAAAGGCTTCGTCTGGATAACCCGCCTGGCGGACAACCGAGGCGCAGGGACGTGATAAGCCTGGCTGAAAGGAAGTTTGGTGAAGCCTGAAGATATCCTGAACCCGTTTAAAAGCTGGCATTTACCGTTTGACCACTGGGTCAGCGACGGCTTGGGTTGGATTGTACAAAACTACCGACCATTTTTTCAGAGTGTTAAATGGCCTATTGACCAGCTCCTGACGACGTTCGCAGCTGTTCTCAACGGCATTCCGCCCGTCATCGCAATTGTCATCGTTGGCCTTATTGCCTGGCAGCTTTCCGGTTGGCGGCTGGCCGTCCAGACAGCAGGCCTCCTGATCATCATCGGCCTCCTCGGCATCTGGGGAGAGACCATGACCACGCTCTCTCTTGTTTTTACGGCGGTCCTTTTCTGCACGATCGTTGGCATCCCGTTGGGCGTGCTTGCGGCGCGGAGCGCTCGGACTGCTGCAATCTGCAGGCCAATCCTCGACACAATGCAAACGATTCCGTCATTCGTCTATCTCGTCCCGGTTGTTATGTTGTTTGGCATCGGCAATGTGCCGGGGGTTATCGTAACCATCGTTTTTGCCTTGCCGCCGGTCATAAGGCTGACGACGCTAGGTATCCAACAGGTCTCCGAAGAGGTGGTGGAGGCGATGCGCGCCTTTGGCGCCTCCGACAGCCAGCTTCTCTTCAAGGCGCAGTTGCCGCTGGCGTTGCCGAGCATTTTAGCGGGCGTCAACCAGACGCTGATGATGTCGCTCGCGATGGTTGTGGTTGCGTCGATGATCGCCGTGGGCGGGTTGGGACAAATGGTCCTACGGGGCATCGGCCGGCTGGATGTCGGCCAGGCCGCAACCGGCGGAATTGGGATTGTTCTCCTGGCAATCATCTTGGATCGCCTCACCCAATCAGCCATGACCAGCAGCAGGCAATTCGCTCACGTAGCTTGGTACAACCGCGGCCCTGCTGGGATCGTCACAGCTGTGGTCAGAACCCTCGCTGCCCGTCCGGCAAGCCGCGAGCAATTGCGAAGTGACCGGCAACAAGTGTCAAATTCATAACAGCGGGAGCAACAATGAGCCAGTTTACAATCACTTCGGCCCTTAGGACACTCGCCGTCGCCGTCACGGTGTTCGGCACAATGATGTTGACGTCCGGATATGTGGCCGCGGAAGATCTGCCGGGTAAGGGCGCCACAGTGAAGCCGATGTATAACGGGATCGCCGAAGAACTATTCGAGTCCTACGTGGTAAAGCTTGGGCTTGATGATCTAGGGTATACAGTCGAAGAACCGGCACAGTCCCAGGTTGCAGTTGCCCATGTGGCCGTCGCAAATGGCGATGCTGATTACTACACTCCGCACTGGTACCCCCTGCATACAGCGTTTGCAAACCAAGCTGGTGGAGACGCGAAAGCCCATCGGGTGGGCACCTTGGCGAGAAATTCAATTCAGGGCTACTCGATTGATAAAGCTACGGCCGACAAGTACGGCATCAAAAGCATCGATCAGTTGAAAGATCCGAAGATTGCCAAGCTTTTCGATATTGACGGAGATGGCAAAGCAGATCTCTACGGTTGTGAGCCTGGCTGGGGGTGTGAGCGCATTATCGAGCATCATCTGGATGCTTACGGGCTGAGGGACACGGTAACGCATAACCAGGGCGAGTACTTCGCTTTGATCGCCGATGCGATCGAACGGGTCAAAGAGGGCAAACCGGTGTTGTACTACGGTTGGACCCCTACCTGGATTAACGGCATTCTCCGCCATGGCGAGAATGTATCATGGCTCACGGTTCCCTTCACGGCTTTGCCCGATGAACAGGCCGGGGCAGAGACGGCAGTCGCCGGCATAGGCAATCTGGGCTTTACTGTGAACACACACCACGTGTTCGCTAACACGGCGTTTCTTGAGAAAAATCCCGTCGCAAACAAGTGGTTCGAGCAAGTCCAGATTCCGATTGAAGACATCGACAGCGAGAACCTGCTGATTCACAAGGGAGAGAAGTCGAATGACGACATTCGTCGGCATGCTGAAGATTGGAAGAAGGCCCATCTCGACGAGTGGAACAAATGGATCGCCCAGGCCAAGCTCGCTTCCAAATAACCATCAAGGATAGAACTCATCCGGCAGAATAGCTCTGCCCCACGGTAGGCCGGAAACCTGGAGACGGATTTTGACTGCTCACGCCATCGAGTTCAGGGATGTGTGGAAGGTTTTCGGATCGACTGCAAAGTACGATCTGGCTCGCATCCAGAGGGATTATCTTTCAAAGGACGCTCTCCTTGAACAGCACGGCTGTGTCGTTGCGGTGGCCGGCGTTTCTTTCAAGGTCAAGGCTGGAGAGATATTCTGCGTCATGGGTTTGTCCGGAAGCGGTAAATCGACATTAGTCAGGCATGTCAACCGGCTAATCAAACCTAGCGCTGGGCAGATCATTGTAGGCGGTGAGGACATTAATCTGAAGTCCGAGGCGGAGATGCGCCAGCTGCGGGCTCAATCGATTGGAATGGTATTCCAGAACGTGGCGCTGTTGCCGCATCGAACCGTGCGGGACAATGTTGCATTAAGTCTAGAGCTACGAGGCGTTCCGAAACGCCGCCGTTACGATATCGCTGAGGAAAAGCTGGAGCTGGTGCAGCTTGCCGGTTGGGGGGATCGTTATCCGGACGAACTGTCCGGGGGAATGAAACAGAGGATCGGATTGGCCCGTGCGCTAGCGGCTGACCCGGCCATCTTGCTGATGGACGAGCCTTTTTCGGCGCTCGATCCACTTATTCGTCGGGAGTTGCAAGACCAGTTCAAGGAGCTGTCAAGCAAGCTTCGGAAAACAACACTTTTCATCACACATGATTTGGACGAGGCGGTGCGCCTGGGTCATCAGATTGGCGTCATGAAGGACGGCAAAATGCTGCAGATCGGCTCTGCGGATGACATCATTGGAAACCCGCAGGATCCGTACGTCGAGAAGTTTGTCCAGGGAAGCAGTCGTCTCAAGCTCCTGACGGCCGCCTCTGTCATTTCACCCCTCAGCGGATATTCGAGTGTCGGAGGCACGGCGCTCGCCGATGCTCCGAGGGTCATGTTGAACATTGGGATAGAGGAGCTGGTGGCGTTGTCAAATACAAATGGGAACAAGCCGCTGGTTGTAACTGATGAGTCCGGCGCCGACGTTGGAATCGTCACTGCATCCTCCCTGCTCAAAGGCATTGAGGATAGGCTTTAGCGGCCCGACACTCACCCGCCATAACCTTACTTCATGACGTGGATGACTATTTATTGTTAGTTTTCCGCAGATTGCTGATCTATATTCTATTCTAACATCAACTAAGGATTAAGCTATGTCTGCACGACCCGGTGGCCGGGACGCCCGGCAGAAGATGCGTTCGGAGCGGGCAGTTACATATATGCCCCCGATGGACCGCGGCCTGCCTTACATGGATTTGCTAAGCGCGGACGAACTGGAGCGTCTTCATGACTACTCCATGCAGATCCTCGAAGAAATTGGCATTGAGTTTCGTGACGACGAGGCCATTGCGCTGTGGAAGGCTTCCGGCGCCGACGTTACCGAACAGCGTGTCAGGATAGACCGTCACCTGTTGATGGATCTTGTCGCGAAGGCTCCCGAGTCGATTACTGTCCACGCCCGCAATCCGGCAAAGACAGTCACCCTTGGCGGCCGAAGGACAATTTTCACCCCCGCGTATGGCTCTCCAAACGTGCTGGACCTAGAAGGCAAGCGGCGAAACTCGACGATCGCCGATTTCGTGAATTTTGCAAAGCTTGCCTATCAAGCGCCGGCCATGCACATGACCGGCGGCGTCCTTTGCGAGCCAATGGACGTGGCAGTTCCCAAGCGTCACCTGCATATGAATTACAGCCTGATAAAATACTCGGACAAAGCGTTCATGGGCGCCGTCACCTCTAAAGAGAGGGCAGAGGACACTGTTTCAATGGCCAAGATCGTTTTCGGCGACGAATTTGTCCACGATAACACCGTCACGGTATCGATAGCGAATTGCAACTCGCCGCTGGTATGGGACTCAACGATGCTCGACGCGGTCAAAGTCTACGCCGCGAGCAATCAGGCAATCCTGTTCACCCCGTTTGTCCTTGCGGGCGCCAGCACCCCGGCGAGTACCATCGGCGCGGTGGCACAGCTCAACGCCGAGGCGCTTGCCGGCGTAGCCTTCGCTCAAGTCGTCCGGCCGGGAGCTCCGGCAATCTATGGACAGTGGCTGGCTACGGTCTCCATGAAAACCGGGGCGCCCATGGCTGGAACGCCGGAAATCGACCACATGAACATGTTGGTCGGTCAGTTGGCGAGGCGCTACAAGCTCCCCTGGCGCTGCAGCGGCATGTGCACGAGTTCCAAGCTCGTCGATGCCCAAGCCGGGTATGAAGCAGCCCGCAACATGTATGGCGTACTGATCGCCGGCGCGAACTTTGTTCTTTCGACCACCGGTTATCTCGAGGGAGCCCTCACTCAGAGCTATAGCAAGTTCATGCTCGACGCAGAGCAGATGGTAATGTTCTACAAGCTCGGACAGGGCTTGGTGAAAAGCGAGTTGGATGAGTCGCTTGATGCGATCCGCCAGAGCGAGCCCGGCGGCCATTATCTCGGGACCGCCCACACGCTGAAGAACTTCGAGCAGGCCTTTTTCGTACCCGATCTGATGGACCACGACAGCTTTGAGCAATGGTCGTTCGCAGGCGCAAGGGACGCCGACACACGGGGACGCGACGCGGCTGCAAAAGCGCTGAGGGAGTATCAGGCCCCGCCACTAGACGAAGCTATTGATGAAGCCTTACTCGAGTTCATGAAGCGCAAGGAACTCCTGATCGGCGACGCCGTCCTCTAAGCGGCAGCCGAAGGTCGCAGGTACCAATGTCTGGTCGAGACATCCGCAGTGTCGTCGTGCAGTTTCGTGCGCGACCGGCACGGATTGCGAAACGTCCCAGTTAGCTGAAGTCCCACCAAGGCTGTCTGTCCACAGGCCGGCCATCCCCTGCGAAAGGTATGGAAGAAGCTGATGAACGCACCTCCCGACATGAATGCCATGAAGGCTTTGTCCACATTTGACAGCCACATGCGCGGCGGCCAGCCTGTCGACCTGGTTGTTCTTGTCCTGCCCGGCTTTTCGCAATTGGCACTCCACGCGTTCATCGAACCATTCCGCATTGCCAATGTGCTTTCAAAGCTGGCGTTGTTCCGGTGGCGCATAGCAGGACTTGACGCACGGCCGGTCGTGGGCGCGAGCGGGCTTTCGGTGGCGGTAGATATGACCGTCGACGACCTGGACGTTTGCATCGGTGGGAAGGCACCAAACCACCTGGCGATCATAGCCGGGGAACCCGTGAGCCCGCGCCTGCCGCCCCAGATAACTAACGTCTTACGGACATTCGCACGCCGCGGGATTCCAATCTCGGCACTAGGCACAGCACCCTGGCTTCTGGCGCAGACAGGTCTGCTATCGGGTACGCGCTGCACGATTCATTGGTCAAGACTGGCCGCATTCTCGGAGATGTTCCAACAGACGCAGGCGCGGGATGCGTTGTTCGTAAAAGACGGCCAATTTGCCACCTGCGCAGGGGAACTGGCGGCCTTTGACCTCGCCGTCGATCTGATCTCCGGCCATGTCAGCGGAACGATCGCCCAGGAGATCTGCCGATACGCAACGGTTGACGGGCAACGGTCTGGTTCGAACCGTCAGACGGGACCAACCGGCCTTGCGTTCGCCGGCGCGAGCGACAAGCTGCTGATGGCAATGCGTATCATGGAAGAATACGTGGAAAACCCTTTAAGTATGACGGAAGTTTCCCGGCGCGTTGGCATATCACGACGTCAGTTGGAGCGGCTGTTTGCAGCCCACGTCCATATGCCTCCGGTGCGCCATTACCTGCGCGTGCGTGTCGAGCACGCCAAACGCCTGATCGAGGGCACGAGCTTGCCGATTATCGATATCGCAATGGCCTGCGGCTTCATGTCTGCTTCGCACTTCGCAAAGTCGTTCAGGACCTTCCATGGCGTGTCACCACAGCAATGCCGTATTGCGCTACCAGCGTGGGTCGGACCCGGCCTTGGTTGACACAACTGCTAACGACCGCCGGAAGGCTCGGCGTTCATTCTCATTTAGGCCTCGCAATAGGCGGCTTGACGTCGGAGGGCTGGGTGCCCTACGCGGAACTGATTAGAGCGTCCACTGCTCATGGAAACGGCAAACCGTTCTAGGCTTTCGGAGCATCGGGTAGCTATTGGGAGTCATTGTGGCTTACGGATCTGGCGACATGAGCGAAGGCGCGCGCCTAAATGCACACTCACCACTACGGTCTATCAACAGCTTCGCGACGATCTTCTGCTCGGCGTATGTGACAGCCAATGCATCATGCCGGTTAGCGCTCAAGTGCTGGAGGAACTGACCCCCATGCGCTGCCGGCTGGATGAGCTGACGCGTCAACCGAATCGGCGAATGGGAAGAGCAGTTGGTGCTGGCTTTGCACCGGCTGGCGCGCCAAGCGTCCTCTGCCGGAGGTTCCGTCCTCCAACAATCCGGAATGGGAGAATCTGCGCCGGGCCTTTTCACCGGGCGCTGATCGTCGGTGGCCGCTCGCACTGGCTGACCGATTGGCGACCAGCTCTCCGATCAGGCCCCCCGCTAAAGGCTGATCTCCTAGGATGATTCCGAGCGCGATGAGATAGGCGGGCATCGGATGATCGCCGTGCGCGCCGTGGATGGCGACGCTGAAGGCGCCGTCGAAGCGCAGCTTAACCAATACCGTCTTACGGCGGCCAAGTTGCATGGAGCGCTTCGAGGTAACCTGCGACCCGCGCGAGTGACGCCAAGCAGCTGCGCAGCCTAGGTCTCTGAGCGCCTCGCCACCGGAACTGAAAGTTGGCAGGGACACCCCGATTTCGCTTCTGCTTGGCAGGCCGACGCTGTTCCTTTTTGGCGGGTTGCTTGCGCTATAACAATTTCAAGGAAACGTGCGCTCCGTTTCCGGCCGGAATTCCGTCAACACTGTTGCGGGCTAAACCGCTATCCTGGGTCTTCCCGACGCGACCGCTAACACCTGTGCCTCGATGAAGAGACGCTGACCTTCCACGGTCGAAACCCGATATTCGATGGTGACCTCAATCTCGGCGCTGTCGGTGCCTGCATCCCTAGCCGTCCCCACGACGAGGGCGCGGACATCGGCCTCTGCGGCGGCGATGGCCGATGGTTCATCAAGGAAATCGCGAACTCTACCCCCAGAGGCGAGGCGGAAGAGTCCTTCTTTGGGTTGGCTGACCTGTGCCTCGGCCGACACGCGCACCTGCCCGACGACCGCGCCCAGCGCATTGGCGACATCGGTATCTTCCGGCACGACGCAGTCATTGCCGACTAAGGGCGGCAGCCCGGCATAGTGCAACGGCGCGGAGGCGCCCAGGCCTATGACCGGGCGGTCGAGCGCGACGCTTAAGCGGGCGATGCCGGGATGTGCGTCGACAGCGCGTTGAACCAGGGCATGTGCCACCGTCGAAGCGCCATCGAGCCCGTCTTCGGTGAAAGCCGTCTCCAGAATGACCTCGGCCGACCAGCGGGTCAGCGTAAGCAGTACACGCTCCGAAAACGCCTCCGGGGACACAGCAACCGGGTGGCCCCGGCCGTCACGTTTGCGGGCGAACAATTCGGCGCCGAGCCGGGCAGCGAGGGGGTCCCAATTCGCTTGCCTGCCCAGCACATGGGCAGCATCCGACGGGGTAAAGCCGGCGACATGTACCAGACCGCGCGACACCAGCCTGTTGAGCGTGGCGTTCTGGGCGTTTGAGGTAAGAAGCTTGTCCAAAGCGACGGCCATATTACCAATAGCCTCGTAGAGTCGGCTTTCAGGTGCGGTAAGGCCAGTTGCAAGCCGATCTGGCACGCCTGTGCGCACCGCGAAGCGGCCATCCATGCGGCTGGGATTGGGGGTGCGCAATTGGCGTTCGAGCTCCCCCACAACGGCCTCGCTATGCGTCGTACCGGCAAGCGCCAAAGGCACCAGGCGGCGCGGCCCAAGCAGGATTTGTGGAATTAGCGCCCCATCCTCCAGCGCCACTTCGGAATCGCCGCCAAGGCCGAAGGTGCGCATTGCGACAGCCTCGACCATGGTGCGGAAGCCACCGACAGTGGCCCCCTCCGGGTCAAGGCGCGGTCGGCCCCTGTCGAGCACGGCGACGTCAGTAGTGGTGCCGCCAATATCAGAAACGACGGCGTTGTCGAGGCCGGTCATGTGATGGGCGCCGACCAGGCTGGCGGCCGGCCCGGAAAGAATGGTCTCAATGGGCCGCTGGCGAGCAAACGCCGCCGAGACCAGCGCGCCGTCGCCGCGCACCACCATCAAGGGGGCCACGATCTTACGCGCTTCGAGAAACCCCTCGGTTGCTGCGACCAGCCGGTCGATCATCGAAATCAGCCTGGCATTGAGCAGTGTGGTCAGCGCTCGACGAGGGCCGCCGAGCTTGGCTGAGAGTTCGTGGCTCGCAGTGACCGGCAGCCCGGTCCTCTCGCGGATCATGTTGCGAGCGGCAATTTCATGCGCTGGATTGCGGGTGGCAAAATAGGCACAGACGGCGAAGCCGGATACCGAGGCGCCGAGTTCCGGGAGTGCCGCTTGCAAACCCGACAGGTCGAGTCCGGCGGTGTTGCCATGAACATCATGGCCGCCGGGACAGAAAATCACCGGGTCTGTGCCAAGAGCGGTCTTCAACCCGTCTCTTGCAAGGTCGGCTTCGGAGAAGCCGATCATAATAAGCGCGACCCGACCGCCCTGCCCTTCGACTAGTGCGTTGGTGGCCAGTGTTGTCGAAATCGAGACCAGTTTGATGGCAGCCGAATTGGTGCCCGCCTTGCACAGCACCGCGTCGACGGCGCCCGAAATGCCGACCGCCAGATCGTGCCTCGTGGTCAACGCCTTGGCCTTGGCCAGCACCTTGCCCTTGTTCGGTCCCTGTTGCGGGCCTTCCGTTTCGGACCACAGTACGGCATCCGTATAGGTGCCGCCGGTATCGATCCCGAGAAACACTGGCTTTGGCTTCGAACTCACTGCGGATAGCCGTTCGATGGGAGTCCGTTAGACTTGCCTTGCAGGCTAGCGGGACCCTGGATTTTTAGCAGAGAGTCCTGCGGGAAGCTTAACCTGACGCAAGCCGTCTGGCGCACGGTTAGGCCTGGACTTTAGTCAGCTTGGCACGATATTCTTCATCCAAGATCGCCGGGAGAGAGATCTTCTTAGTGCGAGCACCATCGACCGAGATCATTTCACCGCTCACAAAACTGGAATCATCACTCGCCAGCCATAGGACAGCATTGGCTATCTCCTTCGGAGCGCCAATCCTTCCCACTGGATGAAGCTGGCCCAATTCGCGCTCAATCAAGGCGCGGTCTGGATGCATCTCGACGTATGCACGATTGAGATCAGTGTCGATCCAGCCCGGGCAGACTGTGTTGCAACGGATGCTATCGGGACCAAGGTCCACGGACAGAGCGAGGGTCAATCCATGAATACCAGCTTTCGACGCCGCATAGGCACTGTGCCATGGGTTGACCATGAACCCTTCGACCGACCCTATGTTGACGATGGTCCCCCCGCCCTGACGTCTCATTTCAGGGACGACATATTTGGCCATTAAGAAAGGCCCGCGGAGGTTAACGGCCATGAGCCGGTCCCACTCTTCAGCTGTCTGGTCATCAATAGTCTTGTGCATGACCAGACCGGCGTTATTGACCAGGATATCGATCCGGCCGAACTTCTGGAGGACTTCATCGACGAAAGTCCGGATCGATACCTCTTTGGTCACATCAAGGGTGAGAGCGGTAATTCCCTCGCCGCCATGCGCACCGGAAGACCGATCGTCGCGCAGGTCGCCGACAACGACAATGGCGCCCTCTTCGGCAAGCTTCTCCGCGATCGCACGCCCTATGCCCTGATTGCCTCCAGTGACGATGGCGACCTTGCCTGATACCCGACTCCGACTGCCCAAAATGTCCTCCTATCCTGCCGTGAAGCCGCCATCAATTGGTATAGCGACGCCTGTGATGTGCCTGGCGCCGTCACTTGCGAGGAACAGCGCTAGACTTGCGATTTCCACTGGGGTAGCCACGCGGCCCTGCGGTATCGAATCGACATTCCCTTGCAGGATTTCTTCCGCGGTGACAGGTTTATGGTGGGCCGACACCAGCATTGGTGTATCGACGGCGCCAGGACAGACCGCATTGATGGTAATGTGCTCCTTGGCATGATCGAGGGCCATGGCCTGGGTCATGAGCACGACCGCACCTTTGGAAGCGCAGTAGGCGACAAGCCCAGGACAACCGACCAAACCAACATTCGAAGCAATGTTGACGATGCTGCCGCCCCCGGTGGTCCGCATGGATTTCACGGCGGCTCGGCTAAAGTAGAAAACGCCGTTGACGTTTGCTTCAAAGGTCTGACGCCAGTCCTCGTTGCTAGTGTCAATCGCATTGCCACGCCGAATGATACCGGCACTGTTAACCAGCACGTCGACCTTGCCAAAGCGCTCGACGCTAGAATTTACCACCTCGTCAGCAAAGACGGGGTCAGCTACGTCCCCCAGCATTAGCTGCGCGGTGCAACCCAGCTTTTCGACGACCTCAAGAGCCCGTTGACCACGTTCTCGATCGCGGCCGACCAGCAGCAGAGTCGCCCCAGCAGAGGCAAATGCCTCCGAAATGGCGCCGCCGATTCCAGATGTTGCGCCCGTGACGATAACGATCTTTTTGGAATGGGTCATATACCGGTTGCCTGTCTAAAATCAGCCCGACGGAACCGCCCGGCACATTTCCTGATCTAGAGCCCCAGACCGCCCCTTCGCAAGCGACCAAAAAGTCATGCCTCGGACAAGCTGAAGTCATGGCGCCTCAACGGCAGAACCCTGTCAAATTTCAGGCGGACATACTCATGACTCCTGGTTATCCGGTTCGACAGGAATACTCATTTGAATGACAGCTCGCCGCTGCCTATAGCTCGCTCTCGCGGCCCTTTGCGTAGCTGCGCATCCTGCGTGGCTTGGTCCGCAATACGGGAGTAGCCCTGACAGGCTATGATCAAGCTCATCCGCAGAGCCAATAGGAGCGTGTTATGCCAGTCATTCACATTGAAACGTTTAAAACTGATGACGACAAGAAGGCCGAAATTGCCGCGGAGATCACCAAGTTGTTCTGCGAGAAATCTAACCTGAAGCCAGAACAAGTCCACGTTGTTTTCGACGAGTACACCCCGAATAACTGGGCCACCGGCGGCAAACTCTGGTCCAGGATGTAACCCGCGGGCCCTAGCCATCAAAGCAAGCGAGGAACCCATGAGCGACACCAAATTGGTTTCAAAAGATCCTGACGGGTCCCTGCTTTCCGACAACTGGAGCGATTTGCGACAGTTCCGGCAGATGCCTGAAATAGACGCTCAGAGGCTCGACAAGTACCGCAAAGATCGCCTGAGGGCTGCGATGCGCGCGTCAGACGTCGCCATGTGCGTCCTGGTGAGCCCTATCAGCCTTCGCCATGCGATCGATTACAACGTCTATCCTCTCTTTCAATCCCATATTCCCGTCACCTATGTCTTTATGCCTGTCGACGGGCCGCTCGTTCTACATGCCGGGCTTGGGAATGAATCTACCGCCGACGTATCGCGGCCCGGACGGCCGATTTCGTTTTTCGAAGGCGGCGCCGAGCTGACGGAGAATGCCCGACTGTTCGCGGATGACATTGTTCAGTTTTTGAGCGAGATCGGTTCTAAGAACCGCAGGGTAGCGATTGAGTATGTAAACCCGAGCATCACCCTGGCATTGCTGCAACGCGGAATCGAGGTTATCGACGCCGTCGACATTGCCGAAGGTGCACGTGTGATAAAATCGGCTGATGAGGTCGAATGCATTCGGTGGGCATGCGCCGTGGCTGAGCATGGTATCGCCCGCATGCAGGCCAGCATGGGCCCTGGCGTCACCGAAGTACAACTCTGGGGAATCCTCAACTACACCAACCTCGCCAACATGGGCGGCTGGCATGAGGGACGGATGCTCGCGTCTGGACCTCGCATCAATCCATGGCTTCAGGAAGCCACCCAGCGAGTCATCGAGCCAGGCGACCTGGTTGGGTTCGACACAGACATGGTCGGCCCATTCGGTTATTTTTGCGATGTTTCCCGGACTTTTTATTACGGCAAAGACCGTCCAACTGCACGTCAGCGCCAACTCTACCGCTATGCCTACGACGAGTTGCACGCCAATATGAAGCTTATTCGTCCCGGTGTCACCATGAAAGACCTTCAAGAGAAGGCTTGGCCGGTGCCGGAAGAGTTCCACGAGCAGGCATACACGTGCTTGATGCACGGGGTCGGAATGTGTGACGAATATCCGCAAGTTAAGCCGATATTTAGAGGACCAATTGCCTTTGAGGCGACCCTCGAAGCTGGCATGGTTGTTTGCGTCGAATCCTACATTGGCGCCGTCGGCGAACGTGACGGGGTGAAGCTTGAGGAACAGGTCCTGGTGACAGCGGATGGGTATGAACTCCTGTCGTCCTACCCGTTCGAAGACCGCCTGCTAGACTAGTGCGCGTCCATAAACGGCTGTTTTCCCGGAGTTTTCAGGGGTCTTTGGCCTGCTGAAGCGATGTTTTGCGGACGCGTGATGGTACAAGGGCACGGAGGTTGCGGCCGGGGGTCGATCTGGCGGCATTGGGGTCATAGGGGTATCGGCCGGCGCTGGCCGGCGTGCTCCTGAACGCAGCCCGATGACTGGGGGTCAGGTCGATTTGAGGCGGGTGAAGAGGGCGAGATTGTAAGCGACCACCGAGGACCAGACGTAAGCCTTGAAGTGGTTGAGCCCGCGCCAGGTGCAGCGGGCCAAGCCATAGGCGCGCTTCAGGCAGGAGATGCTGGCCTCGATACCAGCGCGGAAGTTGCGCAGCTTGCGATAGACCCAGCGGCTGCTGACCATGTCTTCGATCCTGAGGGCGCTCTTCTTGTGGAACGCCATATCGCGCACGCCCCAAGCCTTGGCTTGGCGCAGATTGGCGCGGCTGGCATAGCCGCCGTCGGCCGCCGCCTGACGCGGCGGCTCGCCGTAAAACGCGATGTGGCGCTCCAGCATTAGCAGCAGACGCTCGCTGTCGGCTGGGTTGCCCGCTTCGATGACGAGATCGAGGATCAGCCCGCTGCGACCGGTGGTCAGATTGATCTTGTGACCATAATCGACGTCGCGGCTGCCCTTGACGATGATATCGGCATGCGGCTCGAACAGGCTCACCAGCTTCTCGCCGGCCGGGACCGGCTCGCCTGCCAGGACCCGCCGTTCGGTCTGGGCGATGATCCGCTCGATCAGCGGCCAGTAGTGGCGGACTTGGGCCTGCCACAGTTCAACGGCCGGGCTCGCCGCCAGGGTCGGTTGCTCAGCCGCCTGCTGGAGATAGCCCAAGGTGGTGCGTGTGATCCTGAGCAGCTCGCGGTAGTGCCTCACCCGTTTCGGGCGACCGCGGGTATATTCGATCGCCCGGGACCGCTTCTTCGCCGCGCGGCAGTGATCGTGCCATGGGATGGCGCTGCCCAGTGCATCCGCGTGCTGCAACAGCCGCACCATCACCCGCACAGCGTCCCATAACAGGCTGCTGTCGCTCGGCTCGTGGACGAGTGCGGCGGTGACGGTGCTGTCCACGCGCACGACCTTGCCGCTTTCCAGCTTCTCTCGCCTGGCGCTTGCCAGCAGTACTTTGTTGATCTCTTCCCAGGTCGGCGCCCGGATCGCGCTGATCGTCTTGTGCAGGACTGATTTCTTTGGGCTCCACCCCCATGGCAGCCGGGCAAAAGCCCGGAACGAGGCGGAATCCTCCAAGTGAAAGGCCAGTTCCTGATAGCTTAGTTGGCGATGCTGCTTGAGCAGCGCGCAGCGCAGCACAGCCTCCGCCGGCAGGCCCTCGCGGCCGGTCTCCTTGAGACCGTGCCGGCGCAGGTCCCGCGTCACCAGGCTCAAAAGCTCGCGATGCTCGTCCAGCCATTGCGACATGGCTTTCAATTCACAGCCGATCTCGTGTCGGGCGAAAAGATCAAATACACTGGATTGGACGGTGCGTTCTTGGCGCATTGTCGGCTCCGGCGGTGGCAGAAACGCTTTGGAATCAGTGGCTTGATCTCGAAGTGTATCTGAAACCGCCGGGCCTTGCCTGCCCAAAATCAGGATTCATTCAATAATATCAGCAGCTTGCCGTTTATGGACGCGCACTAGACTAGGCCGATAAAACGAATCCGGTCGACTCGGCAATCGGGGGCAAACGCGAAACAGCCAGGAGCCAATTGCTTTCGGCCCAGTTCAACATTCGACATGATCGGCTCTGAAGCCATGACTTGGATCCATGAACAAGTGGGCGCTACCATACTTGCCGACACCCACGAGCACCTCGTTGAAGAATCCAGACGCATTTTCCCCTTAAACGACTGGCTGCTACCGTGTGATGACTGGTCATTGCTTTTCAAAGAGTATCTGCAGGACGATCTCTTTTCTTCAGGAATGAGCCAATCGGAGGTACGTCGATTTTATGATCCTGCGGTTTCAGCAGTACAAAAGTACAAAATCGTCTCTCCCTAATTTGACGCTCGCATTTACTGGTGGCATACATGCTTCACCGTTGCCGCATCGCATTGGCTAGGTGCACGGCACCTCCTTCATGACAAAGGCTGAAAACCCGTCCTCGGGTCGTTTCATTTGCAAGATCGCTCGATCCAGCCATACGTTCGTTGCCGCACGCGCCCGGGCACGGTTGCAAGATCTTCGGCCGCCGCCGCGGCACCCCTTAACTCGGCGACCATATCTGCATGTCCCAATGTCATGGCGCGAAAGCTCCATGTTCATAGACCTATTGCAAGGTGCCTTGGCGCATCGCTTACCCTGCTGCTCAGAGAGCGAAATTTGCTCTTTCCGCAATTCTGCGAGTGGCAGGAACGCAATCCTCCTGCCAACACATCCCAAGACTTCCTTAGTCACAATCATTCGGTTCCGACCGAGAGAGGGTGTAACCACTCCAAACCGGGGATGATTTCACGCTTGAGCGGGAAGTAGCATCTGAAGCTGTGCTCCGTATCATCCGGGCTTGTTGAAGGTTCGGGGAAGACGCGGCCGCAGATATCCTGCGCGTAACGACAACGGGTGTGGAACTCGCAGCCGGATGGTCGCCTCAAAAGGCTCGGCACCTCGCCTTTGAGCTCGATCCTATTGAGCACCGCATCCGGGTCGGGCTCCGGATTGGCCGCAAGCAGCGCCTCGGTGTAGGGGTGCCGCGGTTGATCGAAAATACGCTCGGTCGAGCCGACCTCAATAAAGCGGCCGAGATACATGATCGCCATGCGATCGGTCATGTGGCGCACCACGTTAAGATTGTGCGTGATGATCAGGATCGCCATGCCGAGTTCGTCCTGAAGCCGCGCGAGAAGATTGAGCACCTCCCCTTGCACTGAGACGTCGAGGCCTGCGGTCGGCTCATCGGCAATAATCAAGTCCGGATTCAGTGCAAGAGCACGCGCGATACCCACGCGCCTGGCCTGACCTCCGGAGAGTTGATGGGGATAGCGGCGAGCAAAATCCGCCGGTAGGCCGACCATCCGAAGCAGGCGCTCGGCTTCGCTTCCGGCGTCGCGACGCTTTAATCCATGGATGCGAAAAGGCTCTGTCAGGAGCGATCGAACCGTCAGCCTCGGCGACAGTGAGCCAACTGGATCCTGGAACATCATCGCCATGCGCCGCAAGTAGGGTTTGCGTTCGGCCCCGCTGAGCTCCTCAATTTCCTGTCCATCGAAGCTGATGCTGCCGCTCAGTGCCCGCTGCAAGCCGATTATCGTGCGCGCGATGGTGGATTTGCCCGAGCCGCTTTCACCGACAAGGGCGAGTGTCTCGCCCTTGCGGATTTCAAAGGACACCCCGCATACTGCGTCGATGAAAGGGGCTTCCGTCCCGGTTGCGAGCGCCTTCAGCGGACCCATGGTGCGGAAGCGGACGCGCAGGTCCTGAACCCGAAGCAGCGCGCTCATGCCGAAACCAAACGCTCTTCGGCGAGAAGATGGCATCGCGCGACTTGGTCTAGGCCGATGCGGTACTCGACCGGGCTCTCTTGCACACAGCGGTTGTACGCATGTCGGCAACGCGTACGGAAGATGCATCCTTGCTTGCTGCCCAGCAGACTGGGGACCTCACCGGGAATAGTCGGCAAAGTGCGAGTGCTTTTTTTGATACGCCCGGGATCGCACTCAAGCAGCGCGCGGGTGTAGGGGTGAGCAGGATTGTGGAAGATGTCCCGAACGGCGCCCTGCTCCACCACTTCCCCTGCATACATGACGGCGACTCGGTCGCACAACTCAGCCACCGCACCGAGGTGGTGGGAGACGAAGAGAATCGAGCAACCTATTTCTTTTTGCAGATCCTTGAGCAAATGAATGATCTGCACTTCCAGCGTTGCATCAAGCGCAGTGGTTGGCTCGTCGGCGACGAGGAGCGCGGGTTTCACAAGAAGCGCCATGGCGATACAAACGCGCTGGCGCATGCCACCTGAGAAGTGATGCGGATAGGCGCCTATGCGGCTTTCCGGATCAGGAATTCCGACCCGGAGAAGCATGTCGAGGGCACGAGCGCGCTTTTCGCTCCGACTTCCTTGATCGTGGTGCTGGATATCGATCATCTGGCTCTCGATGGTCCGCACCGGATTGAGTGAGGTCATCGGATCCTGAAAGATCATCGAGAGACGATCGCCGAGCAGGGTCCGGCGCGCTGGAATAGGCATTTTGAGCAGGTCTTTGCCTTCGAACAGGATGCTGCCGGCTGTCACATCTGCATTTTCTGGAAGCAGGCCCATCACTGTATAGGCGAGCGTCGACTTCCCGGATCCGCTTTCGCCGACTATGCCAATCACTTGTCCCGCTGGCACATCGAGCGAAACGTTCCGCAGGGCATGGATGCGCCCACGCGGTGTACCGAAATCGAGATTTAGGCCACGAACCGCAAGGAGCGGCCGGGCGGATATTTGCTGGGTTAGACCGTCTTGTCTCATAGGTCTTTCCGCAATTTGGGATCAAATATATCGCGTAGCGCCTCGCCCAGGAACGTGAAGCCAAGCGTTGCGAGGACGATCGGAATGCCGCTAGCGATCACCAGCCAAGGGGTCTGGTTGATGTAGCTATAGCCATCGTTGAGGATCGCTCCCCAATCAGGCGTTGGGGGTCGCACACCCATGCCCAGAAAGCTCAGACCCGCCTCTACGGCGATGACAGCCGGAACGTCCATACTCACCAGAATGAGAAGCGGGCCGAGGACATTAGGCAGTACGTGCACGGCGAGAATGCGCGTCGTGCCGGCGCCCATACTACGCTCCGCGGCAACGTACTCGCTGCTGCGCAGCGCCTCCGTCTGGGTCCGCACGACACGCGCGTAAATGGGCATGGACGTTATCGCGATGACGAGAATGACACTCGCCAAACTTGGTCCCAGAAGCGCGATCATGGCCAGCGCGAAAATGATACTTGGAAACGACCGGATCGTATCGAAGACAAGCAGGAGCAAATTATCGAGCCAGCGCGGACCGAAGCCCGCGATCAAACCAAGGACGAGGCCGACTGCCAGTGAACTGCCGAGAGAGGCGAAAGCAACGAGGAGCGGGATGCGACCGCCCATGATGATGCGAGAAAAGGTGTCGCGGCCCAGTTGGTCCGTACCCAGCAGAAAATCCAGTGAAGGTGCGGCCAGACGCGGCCCGACCATGATCCGGATCGGATCATGCGTGATCATCAGCGGAGCGAAGATAGCGATTGCTGCTATGAGTATGACAAGCACTGCTCCGAGCATGCCCAGGCGGTTTTTGCGAAATTGCCGCAAAAAGGTCCGAAAAGCGCCGGTAGCCATTGCATCGTTGGGTTCGGGACGAATGGCTTCAACGCTCACCATGTCAGAGCTTTTCCCGGGTTCGCGGATCGAGGAATGCGTTGACAAGATCCGAGAGCGTCGTAGCGGAAACAATGAGGAACGTGGTGACGAGCACGACGCCCATCACGATCGGATAGTTGCGCGTGTTGACCGCGTTCACAATTAACGCGCCGATGCCAGGTCTCGCAAAGACCACCTCGATAAAGACAGCGGACGAAAGCAGCCACGCGATGCCCACTCCAAGTATGGTCACGGTCGGCAGGATCGCGAGCGGCAGCGCGTAGCGCGCAACGATGCGCCATTCCGAGATCCCAAAGGAGCGAGCCATCCGTATGTGGTTTTCCCCCAGGATCTCAAGCATCGACGCGCGCACCAGTCGGGAGATGTAGCCGACCCAGCCAATCCCTATGGCGAAAGCTGGAAGAATGAGATAGGTAAGCCCATCCCAGAATCCATTGCCGGCTCCGACCGCTGGCAACCAGCGCAGAGTTACGGCAAAAATCAGCAGCGCATAGACTGCCATTACGAAGGACGGAATGGCGATGGTGGCGACCGACAGGACGCCGGTTACCTGGTCGATCACGGAGTTACGCCTTATCGCCGAGTAGCAGCCGAGCGGCACGGCTATCACGACTGCCCATAAGATCGACACCAAAATTAATTCGATCGTATATGGCAATTGCTCAAAGACGATTTCGGCAACAGGTCTCTGGCTGAACACATCAAAACCGAGATCGCCATGGAGCAATCCACCGAAGAAGGTAGCGATTTGCGCGACGAACGGCTTGTCCAGCCCCATCTGCTCATGGAGCTGCGCCTTCATTTCGGGAGTCGCCCGCGGGCCGAGCAGAACCGCTGCAGGATCGCCGGGCACTGCTCTGATCATCAGGAACAGTAGCGTCACCGCGATCACAATAATTGTGATCGCGAGGACGAGCCGTTTGAGCAGATAGAGCCACATTTCTTCCGGTCCGCCTACTTGATCACGTCGAGACCGGCTTGAAATCGAGGTAAAGCGGGATGCCGTCCGGACGGGTTGCGGCCTCTTCTATCTTGGTGGTCCGATACATGAGCGGCCAGCTCACATTAGATAGGAAGCGATAGGCGCCGGACTCCTCCATCAGGTCCTGCATCTCGTAATAGATCTTGGCGCGCTCGCCGGGGTCGCTGACCGTGAACCCTTTCTCGCTGAGCTCGTCGAAACGCTGACTGCGGAAGCGCTCCCAATTCCACACGCCAACTTGTTCTTGCTTGGCCCACCACGTCGCGGTGTGCGGGTCCGCCTGCGAGTAGAATTGTTGGACGTAGAGTTGCAAGGCCTTCCATCGCTCGCCCTCAGACTCCATGCCGGTCGTCCAAAACGAGCCGGAATCTTGGAGATTGATCTCAACCGTGATGCCGATTTGCGAGAGCTGCGCCTGGACTGTCTCGGCTATCGTTTTAAAAGTGCTTGTGTTCAGGCAATCGATGCTCAAGGTGAGATCGCTAACACCGGCCTTTTCCAGGAACTCCTTGGCCTTCGCCAGATCCCCTTCCGGCGGGACGAGCGCTTTCTCGCGGTGCCCGATAAGGCCCGGAGCAACGGCGCCAGTGGCAACGACGGCCTGACCACCATAGGCGGCGTCCAGAATCTGCGGCACATTGATCGCCCATTGGATCGCCTTACGGACGTTGATGTCCTTGAGCTTTGGGTGATCCACATTCATGCCGAGCCAATTATAGTAGAGCGAGGGAAAATTCTCGATCTTGGTGTCGGCGGGCGGGGCGACCTTTAAGGTCGCAAGAGAATCTGAACTAATTGTAGTGATGTCAACGTCGCCCGCGCGATAGGCGCGCTCCGCTGCCTTGACGTCATCTATCAGCAGGAGACGGATTTCGTCAAAGCCCGGCTTGGGGCCTGACCACTCAGCATTACGGGTCATGAGCAGAAATTGGCCGGGCTTAAAGTCGGCGATTACATATGGGCCGGAGAATGCGGGCGGCTTCAAGCCGAAGTCACCACCGTCCTTGGTTGCCTTCATCACCGCGTCTTCAGAAACGATATGGCCAACCCCATAGGGGAGCACGACGTTCCAGAGGGGCACGTATGGCGTCTTCAGAACGATCACGCCAGTAAGATCATCCTCTATCTCAACACGGTCGAGCGGGCCCCAATCGCCTTTTACCGGCGAATTATGCTTGATGACGCGCTCGAAAGAGAATTTGACGTCTCTGGCAGTCAGCTCGCCGTGACCGCCAGTGAACTTGATGCCCTTCTTAAGGCGGAAGCGGACATGGGTCGGATCGACCTGCTCGATCTTTTCTGCCGCCTCGAGCTCCCAGCCCCATTCTGAGCCCGGCTTGTAGCGCGTGAGCTTCGAGTAAATGCAGCTCATCACATCCGTGTCGCCTTGGCCGACGTAGAAGCCAGGATCGAGCTTGACGATGTCGCCACTAGAACGCGCCACGAGCACCTTGCCTTCGGCCGCCCAGATGGCTTGCGACAACGGCATGCCGCCTGCGACGACTCCCCCGCCAAGCACAGCGCCGGTCTTGAGAAAGGACCGGCGGCTCATATTGCCTATGGCATGCTTCATGATCTGTTCCCTTTTTTAGTCGATATTCAGTCCCCGGGACGCTTACGTCAAATTCAGTTTGTGTATTGAGGTCATCTGGGTTTGAGATAGCGTAAGGTCGGGCAATCTAGAAGGTCTGGCCATATCCAGGCACGGACAGGAAATCGAGGCCGATGCCCTCCTCGAGTTCGAGTCAAAAGCCCAGACCAAAGGCTGCGGAAAACAGGATGGAGCTCGCTGGATATTGATTGAGGGAATAGTCGACGCCTTCTGGGCGATCCCTGACCGGCGTGTCCGGATCTGCAGCATCGTAAGAAGGAATGTCAAGCAGAGCGGCAGCAGCGCCGGAGCGAAGAACAGATCGCCACCCCGACGCATCATTGCCCCACAGGACTGAGCCCAGCCAGTAGCCGCACAGAGAGAAGCGAGAGTCAGCAGGCCTCTGAGGGTCCGGATCGAGCTGCCCAAATCTGTGAGCAATACCTCATAGACATGATGCTCTGTGCCCGATAATCATCGCCACAGCTCTGCCGGCAGGAAGCGCCGGTGGTCGTGACCGCGATCGCACGCAAGATGGCCGCCTTCTTGTGAGTCATCGCCGAAAGGTCGAACCCATCATAGCGACCTCGACCCAACTCCTGCACCGCGCCGGGGAGCGACGGCCATGGCGGAGAAACGCCCGTCGCTGGTATGTGGTCGAGCCAATGCGCAGCCGCCCGCGCTTTACACTGAGGACAGTCCCCGAGACGAAGACACGGAAGGTGGGTGTCCAACCCGCCGGATGAGAGGCCGATGTACCGTTGTCCCTCAGTTCTACCCACGGCCCGTACAGTTTCAGGCGGTGCTGATCACGCCTTCTTGTGGCCACACGCATGCTTGTTTGTTCCATTGCTCGGAGAAAAATTTTTGGTTTTCGACAGATACTGTTTGCAGATCGACGGGAAATGCGAGGAGCCAACCCGCAGCCATTTTGAACGCAACTGAGAAGTGGAAAACGCAGAGATCGCTGTGCGCTTTACGACGTTGTCTCTGGTTCGCCATATTTCCAATTTAGACGAGGTCACGAGGAATTTTCTCCGACCATGATTTGCAGAAGATGCGCTCGCCGTTTTCGAACGCGTCGAAATCAACGTGAAGGTGGTAATGCGACTTGGTCGCGGTCAACACAGTTCGCGCCTGCACCGCCGTCTGCCAGGCACCTCGACCGCGATCGAACCGTTCATAGACCTCTGTGCGGACTGTCGAGGGATCATTTCCGGCAATCGAATAGATCATATGCTTCTCGTGCCCAACAACCGTGCCGATGGGATCGAGACGCACTAAGCCACCGTCCGTCTTGACCGTGAGGCTGACCTGGTTCGACACCAGATCGGTCCGAATGTACCGCTCGATACTTCCCGGTTTCAGCGTCGTGGTCGCCATTGGCGCAGAAGCCTCCGGTGCGTCGAAAGCCCGTAAGTCGAGGTCACCCGGTTGCTGCATTCTGATCGGTAGCTGCACCTCGCTGGCATCAGCCTGTACCGTCAATATGGCGCGCTCGGGTGCGGGAAGTGCGATCGGCCAATAAGTCGTTGAAATAGACAACCGAATCCGGTGACGTGGCGGAAAAGTATATCCGACTTCGTTCAGCGCAAGGCGAATGCGATACGACTTCCCAGCTTCCATTGGTTGCAAATCTTCGTGTCCATCGCGGTGCGACAGATTCAGAAGCCCGTATGTGACCCGTGTGACCTCACCTGATGGTCTTACATCGGAAAGGCGTGCTGCGAGTATCGCCGTAGGCTTGTCGCAAGTGATCTCTATTTCAATGACAGGCGCACCCAAGATTGGCGTGGCTTCCGTCAAGAGTTCGCTGTCAAAAATCAACGAGCCGCCATCGTCCCAGCGCTGATCCAGCGGATGCTCCGGACCAACTCCACCGAGCCCATAGGGGCACCACTCGCCGGCCGCGATCCCGACCGTCGCGGGGGAGCTGATTTCAAGGGTAGCTTCAGGCAGTGGCAGCTGAGATAATCTGCCGAGGCCCATGCGGTAAATCCGTGGCGTCACGTGAGGCGACGGCCAGCGCGGGTCCCCGACCCAGTGCCCGGGCCGCTCATCGTAGTGGGCAGCGGGCGCAACCGTGTCGAGCATCCAGCTGCGCAACATTGGCTCCTGCATAACGCCGGTATCCTTGCCCTTCAACCAGTGGTCCCACCAGCGAAGGCACTCTTGCAGGAAACCGATGGCGGGACCGGGAACACCCCCATGAGGGTACTTGTGCCCCCAAGGTCCAATCAGCCCTTTACGTGGTGCATCCAGGTTTGAAAGGAGCCGAAATACCACGTTGGAATAGCCATCTCCCCAACCACCGACCGCGAAAACTGCGCAATTGATTGCACTGTAATCCTCGCAGACTGAGCCATGCTTCCAGAAATCATCTCGGCGTTGATGAGCGAGCCAGTCAATCACAGTTGGCCGAGCATTTTCCAACCGCTTCATCCACATCGAATGCCAGCTCTCCTTGCCGACAATCTCGGGATCTGGAGACTGGGACATCATCGCCAAGCACGTCGTGCCCCAAGATACGTTGTCGTTGAGAACACACCCGCCCATGTAGTGCACATCATCGGCGTAGCGATCGTCGGTCGAGCAGTGGGTGATGATCGCCTTCAGGCCCTTGGGTCGACGAGCGGCGACTTGCAAGGCGCTGAACCCACCCCACGAGATGCCGATCATCCCCACATTGCCACTGCACCAGGGCTGTCGCGTTATCCATTCGATTGCGTCGACAGCGTCATCCTGTTCTTGCTTGACGTATTCATCCTCGAATAGGCCCTCGGAATCGCCAGTGCCCCGAATGTCTAGACGGATACACGCGTAGCCATACGAAGCGAAATAGGGATACATCATTTCGTTGCCCAGAACGGTGCCATCCCGTTTGCGGTAGGGGATGTAGTCCACAATGGCTGGAACCGGATCGGAAGCCGCATCCTTCGGCAACCAAATTTTAGCAGCTAGACGTGTTCCGTCGGCTAGCGGTATCCACACGTTCTCCATGAGCATAACGGGTCTCGGCCCCAGAGCAATTTTCATTGTTCACCACCGGGGTTTTCAGATTTCCACATTTTCCATTTCCTTTGGGTTCGGCGATTTCTCGTCCGGGGCCGAGCTGGCTCCGCTTTGGGGGTCGTTTGGGGGTCGTTTGGGGGTCGGCCGGTCGGCAGGATTCTCTGTGCGACTGCCCCAAGTCTCCAATCAATCCCGATCTTCGCAGCAGTCAAACACTGTTTCAAGATTGGACCCATCTGACAATTAGAGGGCGGATCGGCGTACCACGGACACTAATAAGAAATCGGGCGCACCTCGAAGTATGCGCCACGGCGATTCACCATGTTCCTTAGGTCCTACGGACGGGGGTCCGTGGGCGGGCGTCCAGGGTTTCTCTCGGCTGAAGGGCCACCTCTAAAGCAGCGGGACGGGACTGGGCTTTCTGGGCCGGCGCCACTTTACAAGTTCAATGAGAAAATTTCGTTCAACCTTCGGATCTTGGTTAATCAGCTCAAGGACTGTGGAGTGGCTGCCCGCCTATACGGCCGAAGTCGACTATGACAGCCGGGGCACTTGTAAGCTTGTTTCGGTCGTTCAAGGAAGTCTCGAGGTCACCGTCGGCGCTGAGACAATGACATTGCATGCAAGCGAAGCCGTGCGGTTCGTCACCGGTCAGCCTGTACCGTTTTTCAGTGGCCGTGCGCGAGCGCGGAGGATCCGAACCCGTCCGGTGCCGGATTGCCATGAGCAACTGCCCAGACACAGCGCCCTCGTCGTAGCGCCCGTCCGCTTGAGCGATGGCCGAGCGGCTGATCGATCTGCTCGTCCGACCTGTCGAACCGCGCCCGCGAAAAGGAATTCGCGGCTCTGACCAATGACGAGGCAGGGCGGATCGAGGCGATCTATGCGCAAACCTTTGGTGCCGATCAAAGGTGTGATCATATAAGGATTGATCGTTAGTCCGATGTTTTTGGCGGTCCCCCTAATCCCTACCTCGGGGGTGTGATGTTAACAAAACGCATCGCCGCCAAGTAGCCTTGGTAAAATGCCGTGCAGCAGCTTCAAATTCGCGCAGCGCACTTAGCTTAGAGTCTGTTTTGAAATTCACGGATAAGCGTTTCGGCGGATGAGATTGCCGCCCATTGCGACAAGGATCATGGCGTGAGAGACGTCGATGCGCTGCTCGTAGTCGCGCACGGGGCGGCGCCATCGAGTCATCCGAGGTGCGCGTGAAAGGCTTCGACAGTATGTTGACCCGAACGCTCGTGGCAACACGCACTCGGCTGGTGCGGATCACCGTCTAGCTTTCCAACCGGATCCGAGGGATTATGAAAACGTTCGGCTTGCCCGTTTCCGCCGGTAAGGGAACTACATTCGAAAAGAATGTCCGGAGCCTTCTTATCGATCAGAGCGAGCTTGCTCCTGTCGTGCTACCGATGTAGGAAGCCTGGCGCAGCATTCGCATCCGTGCCGCCGAGCTTGGGCGCCAGCTTGTCGCAGATGCACGTCAAAGCCAAGCAAGCCGCATTCTCATGTCGATCCCCGGCATCCCGCCATTACCGCCACCTCTTTCGCCACTGCCATTGAAGATTCGGGCAACTTCAAGAAGTCCTGCTCAGTTGCCGCTTGGATCGGCCTGACAACTCGCCGCTACCAATCGGGAGAAGTGGATTATGAGGGCCATATATCCCGACGCGGCGATCGACATTTGCGGGGACTTCTCTATGACTATGAGGCTGCGGCGGTCATCCTGATACGCAGCTCGATCGACAGCGGCCTGCGCACGTGGGGCCTCAAGCTGCGGGAGAGGGTCGGCTTCAAACGAGCTGCCGTGGCTGTGGCGCGCAAACTGGCGGTGATAATGTGGCGCCAGCATGAAATCTTGCGAATAGCGTTCAGGATCTGAGCGCCTTAGACGTCCCTGCCGGGACGTGAGCCGAGCCATTCCGCTGATGGGATTGCACCGCTGTCTCAACAAAGTGCGTCGTCCACATTGAAGGCTCGTCCGCGGAGCTCCATCATGCGGCGATTGACAACCATGCACCCGGCAGCGTCGTCTCGACGCAATTACATGCTTGACGTCCCAGCGGCGATTAGTTTCCGTTGTGATCAAGCACGTTTTTCGACCCAGATGCGATCGGCTTTGACGAGCGCGTTGGCGGTGACGAGGAGCTTGCGCATCTATAGCGATTTTGGCTGGTTTGCCCGATGCAATGAGGTGCTGATACTTTTCCCTGAGGTCAGGGTTAAAGCGGGCAGCGACGAGAGCGGGCATGTAGAGTGCGCGTCTAACGTTGGCCCTTCCACCTTGGATGAAGCTTCTGCCTTTCCACTGCCCTGATTGGCGGGCGACGGGAGCGAGTCCTGCCAGCGATGCGGCCTGTTTGTTATCAAGTGATCCGTGGCGCGCTGATCAGCCCGGCCCATGTCGGAGAGCACGGCGACCAATGCCGCCAACTACACCACGCCGCGGGGCACGATCCACCGCCCAGTAATCAAAACGGTTGCAACAGTATGGCGCGACAATCTGGGAGAGAAGCGCGCGACAATCAGGATGAGAATCTGGTGTCGCGGCGATGGCGATAATCGCGGCATGGATTGTCGCGCGCAAGAGGTTTGTCGATTTGATTGTCGCGGCGCGTCAATCAGGAAGCGACGTTCGCGGGTGTCGCATATGACGGCGGCCTGCCTGGCCCCCGCTTTCGCTCGATGGCCTCGCGCCGCCGATAGCTCTCGACATTCAGCTCGAAGATTGTTGCATGATGGACGAGGCGATCCACCGCGGCGAGCGTCATGGCGGGATCGGGGAAGACCCTCCCCCATTCGCCGAAGGGCTGATTGGCGGTGATCAGCATGGAACGCCGCTCGTAGCGGGCGCTGATGAGTTCGAACAGCACGCTGGTTTCGGCCTGGTCCTTGGTGACATAGGCGAGGTCGTCGAGGATCAGCAGGTGAAAGCGATCGAGCCGGTTGATGGCGGCTTCGAGGCCGAGTTCGCGGCGCGCGACCTGAAGCTTCTGGACGAGATCGGTGGTGCGGGTGAACATGACCCGCCATCCGGTTTCGATAAGGGCGAGTCCGATGGCCGAGGCGAGATGGCTCTTTCCGCCGCCGGGCGGGCCGAACAGGAGCAGATTGGCGCCTTTCTCCAGCCAAGTGTCGCCGGCGGTGATGGCCATAACCTGGGCCTTGGAGATCATCGGAACGGCTTCGAACTCGAATGTGTCGAGGGTCTTGCCCGGCAGGAGGCGCGCCTCGGCGAGATGGCGTTCGATACGTCGCCGGTCGCGCTCGGCCAGTTCATGTTCAGTGATCGCAGCCAGGAAGCGAGCGGCCGGCCAACCTTCCTTGTCGGCCTGTTCGGCAAACTGCGGCCACATACCCTGGATGGCCGGTAAGCGTAGTTCGTTGAGGAGCAAGCTCAGTTTGGCTGAATCGACGGCGGGGTTCGTCTTCATGCCGCATCTCCTGTCAGGTTGGCGCCAAGCAGGGCTTCATAGTCGTTGAGCGGAGCAAGGCGCACGACGACCCTCGGCAGTCGGGCGGGATCCGGCGCGAACCGTTCCCGCAAAGCAGCCATGTCGGGCAATCGCCGTGCCTGCAGCGCGGCAGTCAGTTGATCGGCCAGTTCGCTCTCGCAGCCGCGTTCGTGCGCCATGGCGAGAAGCTCGACCATGGTGCGGCAGGCCTGCCACTCAGGCAGTCGCTCCATGAGCTTGTCGAAGGTTCGCCTGTAGGCCTCGCGCGGGAACAGCTGGTCCCGGTAGACGAGGTTGAGCAGCGCCATCGGCTTGCGGCGCAGCGAATGGATGACATGCCGATAATTGACGACCTGGTTGTGCTTGCCGGTTGAAGAGGCGCGCCCGCGCGGCAGCGTCATGATCTGCGTGCCGCCGATGAAGATATCCAGCCGATCATCGAAGAGCCGCACTCTGAGGCGGTGGCCGATCAGGCGTGAGGGCACGGTGTAGAACACCTTGCGCAGCGTGAACCCGCCCGATGACGTGATGCGCACGGTGACCTCCTCGTAGTCGGAAGTGCGCCGGACGGGCAGTTCCTGAAGTTCGGTCCGCTCGATGTCGATGCGCTTGGAGTTGCGAGCATTCACGCGGCTGACGATCTCGTCGACAAAGCGACGGTAGGCTGCCAGGTCGTCGAAATCGCTCGATCCTCTCATCAGCAGCGCGTCATTGAGCGCTCGCTTGAGATGGCCGTGCGGCCCCTCGATAGACCCGTTCTCATGCGCGATGCTGCGATTGTTGCGGGAAGGCGTCATGCCGTAGTGGCCGCACAGTTCGTCGTAGCGGCGCGTCAGGTCCTCCCGTGCGTCCTTGTCCAGGTTGCGGAATGCCGCCGAGAGGCTGTCGCTGCGATGTTCGCGGGGAGCCCCGCCGAGCGACCACAGCGCATTCTGCAAGCCTTCCGCCAGAGCAACGAAACTCTCGCCGCCGAGCACGACATGCGCATGCTCGAAGCCCGAATAGGCGAGCCTGAAATGGTAGAGCCGGTGATCGAGCGTCTGGCCCGCGATCGTCACGCCGGCGGCGGCCATGTCGGTGAAATCCGACAATCCCATGCGTCCGGGTTCGTGGACCTGCCGGAAAATGACCTCCTGCTCCTCGCCATGGATGGCGCGCCAGGATCGAATACGGCGCTCGATCGTGCGGCGAATGCCGATGCTCAGTTCGGGATGTCGCCTGATCATCTCGTCGAAGATGGCGACCGGCCGGATGCCAGGAGCCGCCCGCAGCAGCGGCACGATCTCGGCGTCGAAAATCTCGGCGAGCGGATCGGGCCGGCGTCGTTGCCGCGGAACCTTCTTTTGTGACGGCAGTCTCGAATCCTTCTCGATGCGATAGGCCGTGGCCGTGCTGATCGACGCCTTCGCCGCCGCGACGGCCGTCGTATTGGTCTTCCGGAACTTCATGAAAAGCCTCAATTGGTGATCGGTTACGTGGCGGCCGGGCACAAAGTGATTCCTCCCCAACAGGAAAAACCACCGCATACCCGGTCGACCGTGATCACCAGACGACGCCCCGGAAAAGGAACGCGCCACCGGCGGGTTGAAACTCCAGTCGGGCTACGCCCTCCCTGCGTTCCAACCCGCCGGCATTCTCATCCTGATTGACGCTGCGCTCTCACGTTCATTGCCGCGCCGCAGCAACAGACACTTCATATAACTTCACAGAATTTTTGTGACCGCAAATCGCTGACAATGGTACGTACACCACACGGTCTGAGGTCAGGCACGGCTGAAAGAGATTCTGCCGATGTAATCCGGACCGCCGCACAGCTCACAACGTCGGAGTCAACAGCCAATGGCAAGAAGAGCACTCATGGTAGTGGAAGGCCATCGTTCTTTCTGTCTGCTATACGTGAAAGCGGCACGGCGTCTTGGCCTTCATCCAATTGTCCTGTCGGCTGATCCAACTCGGTATGACTATCTTGCGGCGGAAGGAATTGAGGCAATCCGTATCGATACAGACAATATCGATGCGCTGATCCACGAATGTTCCCGGTTACGTTCGACCTATGACATTGCTGGCATTACGTCCGCCAGGGGAGCATTCTATTCGACAGTTGGCAAGCTCTGCCGGTATTTCGATCTACCGGGACCGGACCCCCAATCCGTCGAACGATGTTGCGATAAGTTCACCCAACGTCAGCTCCTGGCCCAGGCCGGCGTCCCAATACCTGCTTATCGCCTGGCAACGGATGCAGCGGAGGTAGAAAGCTTTGCTGCAGAGATCGGCCTGCCGGTGATTCTAAAGCCAACGGCGGGCAGCGGCAGCATGGGGGTCCGATTGTGCCCCAGTCTCGGTGAGTTGGCCGACCATACGACCTATCTGTTGGAGAAACACATATGGCGGTCGTCGCCGAGGATACTGGTCGAAGATTTCGCACAAGGCCCGCATTATAGCATTGACATAATGGGAAATGCGGTCGTTGGGATTGCCGCCCTTGACTTCGGCCCCCCACCGCATTTCGTCTATCGTGAGCTCACCTATCCGGCCGTGCTGACGGAGGACGAGCATAATCGTATCGCCGATGTTTCGCTGAGCTGTTTGCGAGCTCTCGGCCTTGACTGGGGGCCAACGAACGTTGAGCTCCGGTGGACGAAGCGTGGCCCAGTCGTCATTGAAGTCAATCCGCGTCTTCCGGGTTCGCCCGCTCCTCAACTGGTTCAGCTGGCTTACGGTATCGATCTCGTCACCGAGCACATCAAGGTTGTCATCGGCGACGAATGGAATTTGCACAGAAGCAATTCGCAGACTGCTGCCGCGCGGTTCCTAGTTGCTGATCGCGATGGGACGCTCGATTGGATCGGTGGCGACAGTCCGGCGGCTGCTGTATCAGGTGTCGCCGAGGTCAAATTTTATGTTGAACCCAAGACGCCGATCGTGAGGAAAGGCAATTACCGCGACTGTATCGGACATGTCATCGCCGCTTCCCCCAGCCTTGCTCGGACAGAGGCGATCCTTCAGCGTGCCGTCGACATGATCGATTGGTCGATAACACCATTTCCAGCCGAAAAGGAATAATCAGCGTTCTCACATCTCCGCACCAGCGTTCAGGTAAAGAGCCACCGTCGCCAAAGCGTTATGTGGCGAGAGCATGCTGACGAACAGAGAGACTTTGACCGTCTCCCCATTTCCTTCCGCTCGTAGGACGTTGTCGGTCATGACGCGCGAGACGGTGACGCCAAGGCTAGCATAGTAGGCAGCAACTGGTTTGAGGAAGGCGACCGCGCCGAGGGCGGTTGGTCGGGCATGATGTCGGTGAAAGTGATACGTCGTCGATGCAGACATGGACATGTTCACATCCAGCGCCCCACCCGTTGCCTCGCCTCGAAACTTTGCCTGGTTCTGTCGCCGGTGATGCGGTGACCGACCGCCTCGAAACGGCCGAGTGTCTTGATATCCAGGTGGATGCGCCCGCTCGTAACGACGCACCGGCTCGGCCGACTCGATATCCTTCAGCCGCGACAGGCCAGTTCGCCTCAGCACCCGGCTGACGGTGCCGGCGAGACCCCGACGGCAACCGCGATGTGCTTGCCGGTCAGGCGCTGGCGTCGCAGCGCGACAATGCGCTCGACGGTGGCTGCCTCGGTGGGACGATAAAGCTTTCTGGGGCGCGAAGAGCGATCGGCCATACCTGCGCGGCCGTCAGCCTTGAACCGCTCCACCCATCGCGCCACGATCTTGGCCGACACACCATAGGCCTGCGCCGCAAGAGCTTGAGAAAGACGGCCCTAAATGACCCAAAGAGCCATTTCCTCTCGACGCAACGGCGTCAGACGGGCATTCTTGTGGATGTTCATTCGGATCCTCCGGTGAGTGCTGAAGCCTGGTAACTCCAGTCTCCTCCGTTCGGTCCGAATGGACAACCTATCGACAGCTCACACCTAGAGCGCGGCGGGAGCAACAGGTAGGCGAAGGCGAGCAGGTCGAATTGGGAGGCCAAATCGGTGAGAGCGCTGCGGAAATCGACCTCATCGACGCTGTCCCAAAGCCGTTCCAGAAATCTCTCGAAGACAGGTTGCATGTCTGTCCTTATCAGCACCTTCCTTGGGTCTTCGGCAACTTGCTTGCAGGTGGCAGCAAGTCCAGGTGGACTTGCAACGTCTCAAAGATGCGCCCTGCCGGCGGGGAGGTGCACCGGCAGGGCCCCCGCCCAAAGGCCGCGGTTAAATGGGAGGACCGGACAGCAGCGGCAAGAAAATGCTGGTTGGCGCCCGCAAAGATTATGCCGCGCCCTCTGCCTTTAGCGCGCGATAGGTCGTATCGACTGATTTCGCGGTTGCATCGACGATGATGTCGATCTCTTTTCGGGTAACGATCAGAGGTGGGGCATAGCCTAGGATATCGCCGTGCGGCATAGCTCGCCCGATGACACCATTCTCAAACAGAGCAGCGGCGGCGCGCACGCCGACCTGAAGTCCGGCCTCGAATGGCACCCGTTCTTTAGGATCCCGCATCAGCTCCACGGCGGATAGAATGCCGACGCCGCGAACCTCGCCAACAATGGGATGTCCGTCCAGTTCGGCTTTCATGCGGGCCTGCCAGTACGGCCCGACATCCCGAACATGTTCCAAGATGTTTCTTTCCTTTATCAATTTAATATTGGCAAGCGCGGCCGCCGCGCAAAGCGTGTGACCGGAATATGTCCAGCCATGGCCGAGTGCGCCGTGTTTTTCCGTTCCTTGCTCCAAGACCGACCAGACGCGGTCGCCGATAATTGACCCAGAGATGGGCAGGTAGGCAGAACTCAAGCCTTTGGCGATCGTTACGAAATCGGGACGCATGCCATAAAGGTGGGAACCGAATTTCTTACCGGTTCGCGCGAAGCCGCAGACCACTTCATCGGCGATAAGAAGGATATCGTGCTTGTCAAGCACCTCTTGAATCGCAGTCCAGTATCCCTTCGGGGGCGGAACAATGCCGCCGGTCCCAAGTACGGGCTCTCCGATGAAAGCTGCAACCGTCTCCGGGCCTTCAGAGAGGATAAGGGCTTCAAGTTCGTTGGCACAGCGCCTGGAGAACGCTTCCTCACTTTCGCCATCATGCGCCTGCCGGTAATGGTGCGGCGTCGTCGTATGGCGCACCAAATTCAGAGGCAGGTCGAAGAAATCGTGAAAGAAGGGAAGGCCTGTCAGGCTTCCGGTGACCAGCCCGGACCCGTGATATCCGCGATGCCGCGAGATGATCTTCTTCTTTTCAGGACGGCCGAGAATGTTGTTGTAGTACCACACCAGCTTGATGTTGGTTTCGTTGGCGTCGGAACCGGAGAGGCCGAAATAGACCCTTCGCATGTTCTGACCGAAATATTCGACCACGGCCTCCGCCAAGAGGGCGACTGGCTCGGTTCCTTGGCTTGCATAGATATGGGCGAACGGCAACTCGTGCGCTTGCCGGGCAATGGCGTCGGCTATCTCGGTGCAGCCATACCCCATATTGACGCAATAGAGCCCGCCAAAACCGTCGAGGCTTTTTCGGCCTTCAGTATCCCAGATGTAGACGCCTTCCGCTCCGGCCATGATCCGATTTGGCGTCTCGCCACGGCTGTGCTTGGCTAAGTGCGTAGACGGATGAAAGACGAAGTTTCGATCCTTCTCCCGGATTTGCTCGGTTCCCAGATTACTCAAGCCCATCGTTCCTCTCCTTGCGATCCTTCGGCGGAGGACACTCAGCCGCCTCCCTGGCAATTAGCATACCGGCAAACACCTCACGAATTTCGCGGGAATTCGCGTCTTTGGCCAACGAATTCGCGGAATCGGCACCGATCGCCGTGGAAACCAAGGCTTCGAGGATTTACCGTTGCCTCAGGGCGGACAAGGGGATCGGTGAATTGGATTTCACAGGTTTCGTCACAACAAGGCTATAGTATTGGTCGATACCCAAGCCGGCCTGCAGTAATCTCTCCATGAAATCCTGATACGCAGCCATGGAAGGAGATGAAACGCGCATCAGATAGTCGATCCGCCCCCCGACAGCCCAGCAGTCGAGGATTTCCGGAATCTCCTGGATCGCAGTCTCGAAGTGTCGTTGATCCTCGAGACGATGGCGATCCAGAACCACCTCCACCATTATAGAGATAATGCCCCTGATGAGAGCTGGACTCAGTCGCGCGTAGAAGCCCTCAATGATCCCTGCGGCTTGGAGCACACGGAGCCGCTCCGAACAGGCCGACGCCGAAAGGTGAACACGCTTTGCGAGCTCGCTTTTCGAAATCCGACCATCTGACTGGATCTCTGACAGAATCCGGACATCCCAAGCGTCTAGTCGCACAGGATCGGGTTTTGACTTCATGACTTTTGCTCTCGAGCGGTGGTCGACGGCGCAATTGGTGCCAACCAATCCTATCATCAATTGAAGCGAGCGAATGTAGTGGGCGTCATCCGTCCTCGGCCTGCAACACTTCACTGCGAGGTAGTCGAAGTTAGGTGACTGAGAGCGATCCAAGCAGAAAAGGCTGTAGAACCGTTGTGCTATTGCCCCTCCCCCATAAGCGGGCGATGACGCATTTGGAGAGGGGTGGTCGCCTGGCGGCGGCGACCTCGTCGTAGATAGATAGTGACATTTTTTGGTATCTCCGGTGCTTGACCTCATTGGCACCCCTCGACAGCACCCTGAGCGTCGATCGTATGGACGGCAGTTCGATGCAGTGTTTACATCCGAGCATTTGGCATCGAATGCGACTTGAAGGCCTTCTTATCTGGCTCGCCGAGGAGCTGAACCACAAGTTGCCGCTTGTGTTACCGATGCGGCCCAAAATCCAGCGGGGGAGTCTGGCCGGAGCGCGCGGCCGGGAAGACTCAGACGCCGATACTGCGGGCGATGCTGTCGGCCGCCATGCGCTTGCGCCATTCAAGGGGCCCGGAATTGTGAATGGATTTTCCCTGAACATCGACTGCCATGATAACCGGCATGTCCTGCACCTCGAATTCATAGATGGCTTCCATGCCCAGGTCTTCAAAGGCAACGATCCGGGCCGCCTTGATCGATTTTGAAATCAGGTACGCAGCGCCACCCACTGCGATGAGATAGGGCGTTCTGTGTCTCACAATCGACTCGATGGCTGCCGGGCCCCTCTCCGCTTTGCCGACCATCGCAAATAGGCCAGTCTCGGCGAGCATCTTTTCAGTAAAACCGTCCATGCGGCTGGCAGTTGTCGGGCCAGCCGGCCCAACGACCTCATCCCTCACGGCGCGGACGGGTCCGACGTAGTAGATTATGCGTCCCCGCAGATCGACCGGGAGCGGCTCGCCCGCATCGATCAGGTCGACCATTCGCTGGTGGGCGGAGTCACGGCCCGTCAGCATCTTTCCGGATAAAAGCAGGGTTTCCCCACAGCGCCACGATGCCGTCTCTTCCTTCGTGAGCGCATCGAGATTGACCCGCCGAACGCCGGTTGTGTGCAAATCCTCATGACCGATCTGGGGCCAGTCGGAAAGGTCGGGCGGTTGGAGCTGTACGGGTCCTGTGCCGTCCAAGATAAACTTCAGGTGCCGGTTGGCGGCGCATTGCGGAATGAGTGCCACAGGCTTGGACGCCACATGTGTGGGATAGGTAGCAACCTTGACGTCAACGACCGTAGTCAGGCCACCAAGCCCCTGGGCGCCAATCCCCAGCGCGTTAATCCGCTCAAAAAGCTCGATCCGCAGTGCCTCTTCGGCGCCGGATGGCCCCCTGGCGATTAGATCCGCCATGTCGATCGGCTCATTCATGGCCTCCTTGGCCAAAAGCATCGCCTTTTCAGCGCTGCCACCGATGCCTACCGAGATCAGGCCGGGCGGGCACCATCCGCTCCCGAGGGTCGACACGGTGTCGACCACCCAGTCGGCAACGGACGCGCTGGGGTTAAGAGTGGTGAAACGCGCCTTGTTTTCCGATCCGCCCCCTTTTGCGGCGATGGTGATCTCAATCTGGTTGCCGGGCACGAGGTCGACATGGACGACTGCCGGCGTGTTGTCCCGCGTGTTGACCCGCCCGGCAAGCGGATCCGAGACGATCGATGGTCGAAGGGGATTGTCGGGGTCGAGATATGCTTGGCGGACGCCCTCATTCACGAGGTCCGCGAAACTGGCCGTTGATTTGATGCGGACGCCCATGCCGACCTTGGCGAAGACCACCACAAGACCGGTGTCCTGGCAGATCGGGCGCCGTCCGAAGGCCGCCATGCGGGAGTTCAGCAAAATCTGCCCGATGGCGTTCTTAGCCGCCGGGCTTTGTTCGCGAGCATATGCCTGCGACAGGTACCGGATGTAGTCGGGGGGATGGTAGTACGAGATGTACTGAAGGGCGTCGGCGACGCTCTTTGTAATATCCTTGCCGGCAATGATCCGCGTTGTTTTATTCACTGAATCTCATCCGAATGACCCAAGCCCGTTGACCAGTTTCAGGCTTTGGAAGCTCCGCAATCCCTGCTCGCCCCCTTCATATCCATAGCCGCTTTGTTTGACGCCACCATAAGGTGCATCTCTAGAAACGCCTTTTAGGTAATTTACACTGACAGCGCCCGCCGCAAGACCGCCAATCAGCGCCCGTTTCGCATCGGCTACACCGGTGAAGAAGTAGGCGGCCAAGCCATACTCAGTGGCATTGGCTTCTTCGATCGCCTCCTCGATCGTGTCGAACGGCGCCACGGTGAGGATCGGCCCGAACGGCTCGTCATGAAGCACTTTCGCATCCTTTGGCACCCCTGTCAGGATGGTTGGCGGCCAGTAAAAGCCCTGCTGGTCGAGGCGGGTGCCGCCGGTTTCGACGCGGGCGCCGCGATCGACCGCATCCTCGATCAGACGCTGCATGGCCTCGATTCGCCGCGCGTTTGCCATTGGACCCATCTCAGTCGCCGGGTCGTCCGGTGGACCGATCTTGATCTTGCGGGCAACTTCGGTCATTCGGGACAGGAATTCCTCATAGAGAGGCCGCGCGACGAGGATCCTGCTGGGCGCATTGCAGCTCTGGCCAGCGCACTCGAACTTGTATTCCGAAATTGCCGGTATGGCCGTTGCCAGGTCGGCATCCTCGCATACAACGACCGGGGAGTGCCCACCGAGTTCGAGGATGCACCGCTGCAAGTTATTCGCGGCGAGCTTGGCCAGCTGTTTTCCAACCTCGGTAGAGCCCGTGAACGTTAAGACCTTGACGATCGGCGAGTTGAGGAGATGCCGGGATATTTGCACCGGCACGCCAAAGACGAGATTGACCACGCCGTCCGGGATACCCGCTTGTCGCAAGGCTTCGACGAAGTGGACAGCCGCGCTTGGTGTCTCTTCAGCCCCTTTGAGGATCACCGGGCAGCCCGCCGCCAAAGCAGGGGCGAGCTTGCGGGCGATGAGAACGGCGGGATAGTTCCACGGCGTAAAGGCAGCAACGACGCCAAGGGGCTCCGGGACGATCATCCGGTTCGGGCCCATCGGAATAGGGGCCGACAGCTCTTCGGCGTGCGTGCCGTTCCACTCCAGCGTTTCGACGGCGCGCGCGTACTCACCTGTCGCTTCGGCAATCGTCTTTCCCTGTTCGGTCGACAAATCCTTCGCTGCGTCTCCCATCTTCGTGGCCAGTATCCTGGCGGCCGCCACAAGGATCTCGCCGCGCTCTTTTGCAGGCCGTGAGGACCAAGCCCGGCGGCTTCGCTCTGCAGAAGCGAGGGCCTCATCCAGATCCGACGCTGAAGCTGCGGCCACCGAGCCAAATACCTTCTCTGTCGCCGGGTTGGTTACCGGCAGAGTAATTCCGTCACTACCGGCTCGCCACCTGCCATTGATGAAAAACTGATAGCTCGTGGCGTTGGGCATCGCATGCTCCGCTTGACTGAATTCCTGCTAGTGCGAGGCCAAGCGGTATCCGGACCATGGGCTCGCTTCTCTGCAGTCTCATCGCTATGGTCGGGTCCGGTCAAATATTGAATATCGCCCAAAACCATCTGGAAACCAGATTGATATCGCTCAAGCAGCCGCGGAGGAGCGATAGCACTGAAACTGGTTTGGGATGTGCCTAAGGCCGGTCCGGAGCTGTGGCTGACCAGTGCTTGCTCTCGATCAAAGTCCTTACGACCTTGGGGATCAGCTTGCGGACCGCAGAGACGGCTGGAGAGCGCTCGTCTTTCGGGTTGACGGCAAGCACAACGGAACGGGTAATCACCGGATCAATGATCTTAACCGTGCGGACTTGGCCTTGAGACGCCTCTTTCTGAATGGCCGAAGGGGTAAGGATGGAATACGCCTTTCCTTCCATGACCATATTGATGATCGTAGAAAGGGAGTCGACTTCGAATCTGACGTCCAGCACACAACCGTGTTGGGCAACGACATCAGCCACCGAACGCCTGACATTGTTGTTGCGCATGGGAACCGCCAGCGGAAACGCGTGCAGGTCGGCGAGCCGGACCGAATCTTCGAAAGGCGGTCGACCCGGCGGCACCACCAGGCAAAACTCTTCGCGGGCCAGCACCGTCATTTGCCCCACGCTCTCGGCAGTGCGGTAAAGGACAGCCAGATTGAAACGGCCAGCAGCCATCCACTCCTCTAGCGGTCCCGTCATGCCCTCGATCATCTTGAGCGAAATCCTCGGCAATTCACTTCTTACCGATTCAATTAGAGGACCACTAAGGACGCGAGCGGCACCGGACGGAATGGCAAGGGTCACCTCTCCGGAAGGAGCGGCCACCGAGTTGGTCAGTTCCGCCTCAGTGAGCTGAATTTCCTTCAGAATGATCCGCGCGCGCTCAAGCAGCTTGTCTCCGGACGCCGTGACGCTGACACCGGTCCTATCGCGAATGAGCAGCTGGGTGCCGAAACCTTCCTCCAGTTGACGCACATGCAGGCTTAGAGCGCTTTGAGCAACGTTCAGGGTTGCAGCTGCCTTCGTGAAACTGCCGGCTTCAACCACGCCGACAAAGTATCTTAACTGCCTGATGTCCACGATGAAATAAATCCAACCGGGGCATGATCCCCAGTGCTTTTATATCTATCTCGAAACGAGATGGCAGGCAAGTAATAAACCGTCGGACCATGGCTCAAAAACAGCCTGTCCGGCCGCTGACTTAAGGGCTCAATTGTCGCTAGCGAGAGCCAGGATCTCGTGGGCACGCCGAACCACCGGGGGATCAACCATCCTGCCATTCAATGAGAATGCAGACAGGCCACGCGTGGCGGCATCGTTTTCCGCCACGATAACACGATGGGCCCACTCGAGTTCCTGTGCGCTTGGCGAGAAAGCCTCATTGAATATGGATACCTGCGTCGGATGGATCGCCAAAGCTCCGGCAAAACCAAGCCGCCGCGCATGCGCTGCGGCTTCACGAAGTTTATGAGTGTCCGAAAACTCGCCGATGCTTCCTACGAAGCCCAACGGGAGCAACCCGGCCGCACGGGCGGCAAACAGAACGGAAAGGTTTGGCGTCAAGAGAAGGTCGAATTCCGGGGCGCCGCCAACGGCGGCACTGAAGTCTTCAGGACCAAGCGCCATTGCGACCATCCTGGGATGCGCCGATGCAATGGCCGCTAGCCTCTGCAAGGCACCTGGAGTCTCGATCTGGGCAAGGAACCGGATGCGTCCCGGCGCAAGATTTCTTTCTCGTTCAAGGTCCGATACCGCATTCGCGATCTCTGATACCCACTCTGCCGATTCCGTCTTCGGAAGAACAAGTGCGTCAACACCTTCCATTACGGCTGCATCGAGATCGGCCGCCAAGGCGCGCAAACCACGATTCACGCGGACCAAAACAGATGCGCCCTTGCGCCCCACCTTTGCCACGGATTCAGAAAGCTGCCGCCGTGACTCACCCTTTTGATCCTGGGGAACGGAGTCCTCGAGGTCGAGTACGACGCCATCTGCCCCGCGCTCATGAGCCGCCTCCACAAAGCGCGGAACGTGAGCGGGAACGAAGAGCAGCGATCTCCAGCGGGGTACAGACATCGAGCTTTCAACAGCCGGAACGGTGTCCCTGATCATGGAGTCGCCTCTGCGGTCGATTCTAGCGATGGCGGTGGCAGCGAGCTTGCTGGGCAGCCGATGCCCGTCGCGAGCGCGCCGAACTTCCCGACAAGATGCGCGCTTACGATGACGTGGCTCTTTCGCGCAAATGCCCCAGAACCTCTTCCCGAATAGCCTCGGTATGAGCGCCAAGAGCCGGAACTGGGCGCAGCGAAGGGCGCTCCGAGTTGAAAATCGCCGCCGGCGCTATCGTCTCGACGGTTCCTTCGGGTGTTCCAACCTGCACCCTGCGAATGTGTGGATGTTTTGAAATATCCGCCACTTCGTTAAGTCGGCCATATGCCAAACCGGCCGCCTCAAGCTCCTGCATTGCTTCGTGGCAGGACAGTTCGGAAAACCGCCGTTCAATGATCTCATCAAGTTGGGCACGGTGACCGAGGCGCTCCATGTTGTCGGCAAAACCAGGTGCGCGTGTGAGCCCCGGCTGCCTAAGGAATTTCTCGCAGAAATTTACCCATTCGCGGTCATTCTGAACCGAAAAGATGACGTCTTTGCCATCGGCACAACGATAGGCGCCATACGGCGCCAGGGACGGGTGTTTCACGCCCGCGCGTACCGTGTGGTAGCTGCTATAGTCGTGTTGCAGAACTGGCACATTCATCCAGTCGGCGACAGCATCGAACAGTGACACCTGAATGCTGGCCCCCTCGCCGGTGACCTCGCGGTGATACAGCGCCTGAAGAATGGCGCTATGTGCTGTCATGCCGGCCGAGATGTCGCAAACCGAAACCCCAATACGGGCAGGCCCGTGTTGGGTACCGGTGATTGCGCATAGACCTGTTTCAGCTTGGACAATCAGATCGTAAGCCTTCAGGTGCGAAAATGGGCCTCCCTCCCCGAAACCAGAGATGTCGCAGGTGATCAGCCGCGGAAAGCGTCGACGGAGATCCGCAGACCTGAAACCAAGTTTTTCGATACTGCCCGGCTTCAGATTCTGGATAAAGACGTCAGCACTGGCAATGAGCGTGTCCAGCACGGCGCTGTCCGCCACCGATCTCAGGTCCAGACAGACCGACTCCTTACCCCTATTAAGCCAGACGAAGTAAGCGCTTTGTCCCCGCACCAACTTGTCGTAGTTTCGGGCAAAGTCCCCTTCGGGCCTTTCGACCTTGATCACACGGGCGCCTGCGTCCGCAAGGCGAGACGATGCGTAAGGCGCAGCTACGGCCTGCTCCACAGCAACGACGGTGATCCCCTCAAGGCAGCTACGCATCACGACACCGCGCTTTTCATCCAAGGTTTTCGTTTTGAGCCCAACGACGGTTCAGCATCGCCAGCAACCGGTTTTGTTCATTCCCAACAATTGAGAATGCCTCGTCGACACCCATTCCGGGCTTTGCAAGCATCATGTCGGCCTGGGTCGCCACCGATACGTGGACAGAAGCTTGGGCGGAGAGATCCGTCTCGGTACAGCTTCCTCCGACATACGCTCCAACTTGGTTCTCCTTGCAGAGAATAACGGCACGCGCCGTGTCGGCAATTGAGCCCACATCCGGGGTCTTGATTTGAACGAGATGCGTGGCCTTGGCTTCGGCAAAGAGCCGAATATCCTCGAGCGTGTTGCACCTCTCGTCAACGACGATGCGCGCGCTGGAACCCCGGTTGTCCAAAATCGATACGATCTTGGCATAGTTCTCAATTTGAGCTTCCGTCGAACCAAAATCCGCCGGGGATTCGATGTTGAGCGTGAAATCCGGGACGGCATCTGCAACCTTGCAGATAAAGTCGGCGATTCTTTGCGGCTCCAGTCCGATTTCCTGGCCAATCCAGCCATACACATCGAAATGCAGCATCGGATGATAGCCCGGGCGGCCGATTTGGCGCGTACGCGTTGCAACCCACTTCACGAACTCCATGAAGGTCTGGCCGTCGACGCCGAATTTCTGCCGCGAGTTGATCAGGCCGTGGGGGAGTACATCCACGGCTTTCAAAATCATCTTGTCGACGTTGATTTCGCGAGCGTCACCGCTCTGGCAGTAAATTGGGACGCGGCACGTCGGTAGCGGCAGATCGAACTCCGCGCATATGATCTCCGCCATTGTCTTGCGCTGTAGGTGGGCGGCTGCGCGAAGCAGCGCTTGGCTCACGCCATACTCGACAGCCAGAGGCAAGCGCAGATGTTCGACAGGTTCAAAAACCTTTGCGCAAGAAGTACGAAACCGAGATACATCGACATCAAAAAGCCGGGGCGCGACCACGCGTGATGTGAAAACTGACATCTGATTGGCGTCGAACAGAGGATCGCGTCCGCCGGCACCAGAGTACTGGACGTTCATCATGTCGCCCCAAACAACGGTCTCATCGGAAAGGACGAGCCCGATGCTGAGCGAAGATGCCGGAATGCGAATCGACGTGAAGCCAGGCGTTATCGGTTCGCCGACATAGCGGAAGCCGTCCTGGGTCGCGCCGGATCTAATGGCGGCCTGATCGTCATAAAAAAATGCGCCGTTGCCGGGCGCGAGGAGGACATCTTTGATCTGCACTTCAGCTCGCTCAATTTCTATCGGACCGCGTTGACGGCGGATGTAGTTGGATCCGTTGCCCGCCAAGTATGTGCCACTTGGCGATGGATTCGCCAATATAATGTCTCGGACGGTGCCATCGCGTTTTCAGATGACTGGGCGCCTTCCCTTGGTCGGCCCGATGCGTCAAGCCGCATCTTCAGACGAGTTTCGCTTGCAGGCGCGAAAGCATTTTCAGGCAGCTCTTGAGCTGGTCGATGTCGACGAACTCATTTGGCTTGTGGGCCTGCTCGATCGAGCCAGGCCCGCAGATGATATTGGATACGCCCGCTTCCTGGAAAAGACCGGCCTCGGTACCGAACGCGACGACGTCAGCCCCATTGGCGCCGGTGATTTCATAGACGATATCGCGTGCCTCCGACTGCGCCACGACCTGAAGTCCTTCCACCTCGCCGACGACGTTCGTTTCGATGCCGGCAGAGGGTGACACGGCTGTCATTTCTGGCAGGAGCTGCCGATTGACAAAGGTGTCGAGGCTCTCTTTGACGAGGGCGGCGTCCGATGGCTGAACTGGGCTCATTTCCCATTCGACAGAGCATTCCCGGCGATGATGTTGCGGCCGGCGCCGCCTGAAATGCGTCCGACCTGAATCGTCGCCCAGGGTGGATCGAAACGGCTCCCCGCCATAGCGCGATCCTTCAGCCTTTCGCCGAGCTCCATCAGATGTGTGATGAATCGCGCCGCGAACTGAATGGCGTTAACTCCAAGGTCAGGCTGGGATCCGTGACCTTCAAGGCCTACGAAATTGGTGGTATATTCGTAGCATCCCTTGTGGCCTTCGATGACCCGCATCATCGTCGGCTCACCAATTAAGGCGGCGGAGGGCTTTATCCCACGTCGGGCCAATTCCTTCATCAGCGCCTGAGCGCCAAAGCAGCCCACTTCCTCATCATAGGTAAAGGCAAAATGCAGCGGCCGAACGAGGTTGATTTCCGCCATGCCCCGCGCGGTGGCGAAACAGCACGCGAGAAATCCCTTCATGTCACATGTGCCTCGACCATAGAGCCGTCCTTCACTCTCCTGCATCTTGAATGGGTCGCTCGACCATTTCTGGCCTTCGACAGGCACGACGTCAGAGTGGCCGGAGAGCACCACACCCCCTTCCCTATCCGGACCGAAGGTCACGAAGAGATTGGCCTTTCGTCCGTCTTCGTTGTGCTGCAGGAAAACTCGCGCGCCCAACTGGCCGAAGAAATCGGCTAAATAATTCACCATGGTAAGGTTGGAGTCGGAGGAATGTCGGGAACGCGACCAGCTTATCAAGTATCTGTTTCGTGTCTTCGATCGTTGCGACTGACATTACGAGCTCCACCAAGTTTATGCGAGCGGCTAGGTCTCAGCGTTCGCAAGCGGGATTTCAGTTTTTGACGAACAGTTTGCGGGGCACGTTGGCCAAGCACTCCATGCCGGTCTCGGTGATGAGGAGGGTCTCGGTCATTTCAAAGCCCCAGTCTTCCATCCACAGACCGGTCATGAAGTGGAAAGTCATGCCGGGCTGAAGTTCTGTCATGTCACCACGGCGCAGGCTCATGGTGTGTTGACCCCAGTCTGGCGGATAGGCGCAACCGACCGAATAGCCGACCCGGTTCTCCTTCTTGATGCCGTAGCGTTCGAGGACGTCGCAGAACGCGATTGCGATATCCTCCGCCTTCGCCCCCGGCTTGCGGACGGCAAGCCCAGCCTCCATTCCTTCTAATGTCATCTTCTCAGCATTCAAGAACGTCTCGCTTGGCTTCCCAAGATAAACCGTCCGCGATATCGGCCAGGTGTAATGCCGGTACACGCCGGCAATCTCGAAAAACGTTCCCTCGTTATCGCGCATCGGCTTGTCGTCCCAAGTCAGATGGCAAGGCTGCCGTCGGAGTTGCGCCCGTATTCGAGCACCACGACGTGGTCGGAAATCTGCATGACCACCGACATGTCGTGCTCGATCAGGAGGATCGAGGGTGCTGCTCTTGATATCCATCAACAGTGCATTGAGTGCTGCCGATTCCTTTGGATTGAGGCCAGCGGCTGGCTCTTCGAGGCACAGAAGCTCTGGGCCCGTGCACATGGCGCGGGCAATTTCCAGGCGGCGCTGCGCACCATAGGGCAGGTCGCCGGCCGGATCGTCGGCACGGTCGACAAGATCGGCCTTCTCCAGCCAGTGCTTGGTAAGCTCGACCGATTCGGCCGAGGCCTTGCGGTAGCTGCTGAAGCCGAACAGGCCAAGGATCGTATAGCCTGATGCCTTCATCAGCTTGTTGTGCTGGGCAACCAAAAGGTTCTCCAGCAGCGTCATGGCGCGCGCCGGGATCTCATGGTTGGGCAGACGTTCGAGCAAATAGCTCGATCCGGCGTTCCGGTTGAGCGTGATCATGCCTTCCGACGGTTTGTAGAAGCCGGTGATGCAGTTGAAGACTGTGGTCTTACCGGCGCCGTTGGGCCCGATCAGCGCGGTGATCTCGCCGCGCCTGGCGGTGAAGGAGAGGTCGCCGATGGCGACCAAGCCGCCGAACTTCATCGACAGATGATCGACCTGCAGGATGGCGTCGTTCATGCCCGGATTGGTCCCCTGAATCGAGCTCGCATTCATCAGCCGTGCCCTTCCTTAGTGAAGGAACCGGAGACCGCTCTTCGCACCTTGAGGAAGGCGGTCGGCTCGCGACTGCCAACAAAGCCGCGCGGCTTCCAGAGCATGACGATGACTATGGCCATGCCGAACAGAAGCATGCGGTAGAGTTCCGGGGTGAAGTCCGGCCCGAATATCTGCTTGAGGAAGTCGAGTTCACGCAGCGCCTAGGTGCCGCCGATCATCACCATCGCGGCAACGGCGATACCGACCAGCGAACCCATGCCGCCGAGCACGACGATGGCGAGGATAATGGCCGATTCCAGGAAGACGAAGGATTCCGGGTTGACGAAGCCTTGCCGCGCGGCGAAGAAGGAGCCGGCAAAACCGCCGAACATGGCGCCGGTGGCAAAGGCGGTCAGCTTTGTGGTGGTGGTGTTGATGCCGAGTGAGCGGCAGGCGATCTTGTCTTCACGCAAGGCTTCCCAGGCGCGACCGACCGGCAGGCGGCGCAGCCTGATGGTGACGAAGGCGGTGAGCAGGCACAGGCCCAGGATCAGATAGTAGAGGAAGATCTTGTAGTAGGCGCCCGACTGGACGATGCCCAGCACCTTGGCGACCAAAGGTCGCGGCTTGTGGGGACTCGGTGCCGGGACCAAGCCGGGCAAAATACCTCGCGAACGGGCGAAGGGCCTCGAGGCGCCGGGCCCATGAGAAAGGACTGGCCCGTTTGGCCTGGCCTTGCACCCAGTTCAGGACGATATCGTTGGTGAGCGGGCCACTGTGACCGCGCTCGTCGGCAAACAAGGCGAAGGCGGTGATTTGATGGCCCTGCATCCTGAGGGCGAAACCAAGGGGCGCGGCGTTCGGACAAATAGTCCTTTGCCAGCGAGAGCATGGTGCGCGCGCCTGTCATTGCGCGCTCCCCGGCCAGGGTAGGGCCACCAGCTGCAAGATTGGTCAGATCGACCTTTGCGCGCCTCGGACGGGATAACAAATCCGATCGATACTGCGCGGGCATTCGCGGTCGGCGCTCAACAGGGTGGAGCGACGATCCTCGAGCGCACTCCGGTCACCCGAATAATCGTGGAGAATGGCCAGTTTACCGGGGTCAAAACAGGAGAAGGGATCGTCACGCGCCGTGAAGGCAGTGATCTGCACCGGAATGTGGAGCCGAGGGATCGGTGCGGACCTCAACTGGACGATTCCGCTCCACGCGGCAGAGCATTTTTACGTCGTTACGGAGTTGGCCGCAATATTGCGGCGCAACCCCTACCGGAAAGCCGGTGTCGTCAACGATCCAAGCGCGGCTCGGTCCCTGATGATCAAAGCGCCGACACAGCCTGCGCTCGCACGATACGACGCACGGCATCATGCGCCCAGTCCGCTTTCGCCACGAACTAATGCAGAGACTGGTACGCCGCCTGCACACGCCCAGGGCTGCACCCGTGCCGCCATCGGGTCGACGCTCTTGCGCTCGTCCGGCAAAAGCACCTTGGTGATAGACCTTCAGCCTCGGTCAGCATGACCCAATGCCGAGGCGATATAGGCTGGGAAACGCAATTCACTCGTTTCGATTCCGTCCCGGAGATTCATCGCTCGGTATGCAGGCAGGGTCGAACAGTCCTTCGAACTTGGTAGGCCATTTCTTTTTAGAGCTTTCGGACTGCTCGAAAGATCGATCGGCGGGATTTACGAGACGGTCAATATCGACTGCTTCAACGACACCATGCAAGACGGTAGACATCACGTCGCCAAGTCACGCCTTCGAGGTGCGTATGGGCGGGACAGTTCCAAGTGCCGACAAGTTTTGGACCTATTTACCTCGGAAATTGTTCAGGGTTTCCTCAAGATATGGTGCGTAGAATCGTGACAGGACCATCGGATGATCGGGAGGCAACTTGGAGAAGCCTCCGGCTGCACCTCGGCAATTTGCCGCCGAACAAAGACAAACTGAAATCCCGATGCATTCGAACTCCGAGGTGGCGTAGTCCCAGGTCACTTCGACATCAGAATAGATTTCCTGAATAGCGATAAAATCGTAAGCTCCGAACCGATTAGAGACGATCGCTAAATTGGGATCACAAGAATGGTTCACAATGACAGCCGGCTTCTCAAAGAGAGCATGGACATCCCAATTCAGTTGGATCGAGTTTGTCGTCCGAATCCTTTCCAGGCGGTCAAGTAGCCCAATGATAACAACCTCGCCCGGCAGAAAATCGCGAGCAGCGAATACGCCGCGGCCCCTATCGGCCCCGGTGTCGAGGACACTCACGTTGCGGGCATTGAGTCGCCGAGCGCAGTCGACATCGTCCGTCAAGATAGATAGGGTTTTGTTTATGTGCGGAGACGTCATGGGCCAAATTTCTTCCATGGCAATACTAGGTTAGTTGAGGGATAATTTATGTCGCGTGCGATACATGAAAGGATGGCAATCGTTGCTTGTAATCATGCAGAATATATATTCCTGGCATCCATTTTTTTCTCGCGGGCACAGGGACACTACCGGTTTACCTATTAGCCGTGAGTTTCATTCGCTCAATCCCACAGGGCGCCATGCCTATTTTGGGAGGTGGAGGACTTGCCGATGCCCCCTTGCCGTAAAATGCGATGTGACACAGACCCTGACATTTCCTTTCCTTCCTCCGTTCCACCCATTGGGTTACCCGCGACATTAACGCCGATCGGCACCTCTCGCCGCCTCGCAACGAAGGCTTCAAAATTCGTGCCGATATGGCTGACCGAATGGAAGAAGAACGTTTTGATTGCTTTTCAGCTATTTAACCCGAGGCAACCAAGAGAATGGCTAAAACAAGCCTGTGTGGCGGGTTGGACAAACCCGACGAGGATGTCGGCTTTGTTCGACACTTCAGTCCCGTTGACCTGGATGTGGAGCCTTCTGTAGTTGCCGCCCGTTATGCAAGAGGCTTCTGGCTCTTTTGGATGTGTGATCGAGTGCGGTCTTCTGTCAGGCCTTCATGTGCGGCATTTCCACAAGCCGTTGCGATAAGGTGATCTGCAAATCAGGTCCAAATCTCAACAACGAGCGCATCGGCTCTTTGGCTCCAGCTGGATTTCCTGATCCAGATCAGTTCGATCGTTGTCCCATTCGGAGCGTCGCCTTCTCACACCTGCTTACCGGCTCTGGGCTGTTTGCTGCAGGTCGATCATGCAGCCGCAACCGATCCTGGATTCCGATAACCTTCTTCGTTCTCAGCATCGCCCGATTGCCCGCGCCATCTTTGTTCGTCAAGGCGATCGCCACGGCATTCGCGGCTTACTCGTCAGTATATGCGCCAGCCGAGATCCCTTGAGATCAATCTGCGACCGAGCCAGTTCAGACGTGACATGGCCCCGATGATGGCGAATGTCGGCTTGTCCCTCCTTCGAAACCCGCCGGAGGCGTTCCTTACCTCTCAAGGACTGCTGCCGTGGGACATGGCCCAGCCAAGCCGCCAAGTCCGGCCGCGTTTGAAGCTGGCCATGTCGGGTACGAATGCTTCAACCTCCAGCGCGGTAAGCGGGCCAACTTGGTCTGCAGCCGCCGCACTGTCTCGGTCTCTGTGGTCAGCTTCCTGAGCTGCACGGTCCGTTGTGGCTCCTGCATTCGGATCAAAGAGCTCGCCGCGCGACAGCCACGGAGTTCCTTTGAAGCCGATCTTCTCCCGGAGTTCGAGCCTCATGTCCGCAGGGTGCTCTCGGTTGAGCTACCCCGTGGCTGAACCTGAGGACGGCATGGGCGCCAACGACAAGCAGTCGACGGATATGAGGATCGCCCTGCTTACTGATCCGGCCGAAACGGTCCTTGCCGCCTGACGAGTTCTACCGCGGCACAAGACCGAGCCACGCCGCCAACTGTCTGCCGGATCTGAACAGTGACGCGTCTGTCACCGTCGCGGCGATCGCGCTGGCGGCTGTCTCTAGGCGCCGGCTAAGTTCATTCGAGCGGTGCCAGGCGTGGATCCGACGATCCAGGTCAATGACCTTCTCATGCGCCGCTCGTAGCTGCTCGACCAGGGGAATAAGCGCAACTCGGGCAAGCGGTGGCCGGACCGAGAAGCTCTCGGACCCGATGCAGCATCAGCACGCTCTGCTGCTCCTCGCTCTTCACCGGAACGAAGCGCATCGACGGCCGCGTCACCGCCTCGCAGATCGCCTCTGCATCTGTCGCATCGTTCTTCTGCCGCTTTACGTATGGTTTGACATAGGAAGCCGGTATCAACCGAACCTCATGACCCAGCCGCATGAGAACGCGGGCCCGGTCGCACAAGCCTCAATACCGATCAGGCAGGAGGGCAACGCCTCGAAAACTCCGACGACATCACCGCGCCGTAACTTTCGACGAACGACGACCCCGCCGCCAGCTTCGATGCCGTGAACCTGAAAGACCTGCTTCGCAATATCCAGACCAACTGCGGTAACTTTCTCCATTACGGCTCTCCCTTATGTGACTTGTGACAGCCACTATGGCACCTCGATGCCGGGAGCGGAGGCCGTCCACATGGGGTAATCGCGGGAGCGACGCGCCCTGGAGCCGATCATAGCCTTGGAGGGTGGCTGTTCCCCGATAAGATGAAATACGGGCTCACGACTGGACGCCGGGCCCAGCATCAACGGAGAACAGCCATGGAAGAACATATCGGTCTCGACGTGTCGATGAAAGAGACGGCAGTGTCGATCCGCCGTGAAGGCGAACGGATCTGGCGCGGGAAGTGCGCATCTGATCCCAGGATCATTGCCGAGCTTGTCCGCAAGCGGGCGCCGGCCGCAAAGCGCGTCGTGTTCGAAACCGGCCCGCTGTCAGTTTGATTCTATCATGCGCTGCGCGCCGAGGGATTGCCAGCCATCTGCATCGATGCGCGCCATGCCAAAGCCGCTCTCGATATGGCGGCGAACAAGACGGATGCAAATGACGCCGATGGTTTGGCGCGTCTTGCTGAAGCAGGGTTCTTTCGCAAGGTGCGCGTGAAAGGCTTCGACGACAGTATGTTGACCCGCACGCTCGTGGCAGCACGCACCAGGCTGGTTCGGATCACCGTCGAGCTTTCCAACCAGATCCGAGGGATCATGAAAACGTTCGGCTTGCTCGTTCCCGCCAGTAAGGGAACTACATTCGAGAAGAACGTTCGGGGCCTTCTTATCGATCACAAGGAACTCGCTCTTATCGTGCTGCCGATGTTGGAAGCCTGGCGCGGCATGCGCATCCGTGCCGCCGAGCCAAGCATGCCGCATACTGATGTCGATCCCCGGCATCGGCGCCATTACCGCAACGTCTTTCGCTACTGCCATTGAAGATCCGGGCAACTTCAAGAAGTCCCGCTCTGTTCCCGCTTGGATCGGCCTGACAACTCGCCGCTATCAATCGGGAGAAGTCGATTATGACGGCCATATATCCCGACGCGGCGATCGACATTTCTTCTCTACGAAGCGGCGTCGGCTATTCTGACGCGTAGCTCAATCGAGAGCACCCTGCGGACATGGGGCCTCAAGCTCCGGGAGAGGGTTGGCTTCCAACGAGCTGCCGTGGCTGTGGCGCGCAAACTGGCGGTGATTATGCATTCGATGCTCAAGACCGGTGAGTTCTTTGATCGAAATGCAGGCGCCACAGCATGAAATCTTGCGAATAGCGTTCAGGATCTGAGCGCCTGAGACGTCCCTGCTGGGACGTGAGCCGAGCCATTCCGCTGATGGGGTTGCACCGCTGTCTCAGCAAAGTGCGTCGTCCACATTGAAGGCTCGTCCGCGGAGCTCCATCATGCGGCGACTGATGTGACCGCGAAGACAACCATGCACCCGGCAGCGTCGTCTCGACGCAATTACATGCTTGACGTCACAGCGGCGATTAGACAACACCATCAGGTCACATGGATTCAGATTCGTGCCTTCTTGGCCCATGCGAGTCCGAAACGGCGCGCATAATAGTTCAGCTCGGGGCCCGCCTCACAACAGATTCACGCAGTTCTGAAAGCAAGCGCGCTTCCTCGTGATCGCGAGAGCGAGCGTTACGACGCCGAATGACCATCCAGGCAATGGTTCACCCTTCTATGGGCCTTTCAAGAACCAAGAGGTCGTAATGCTTTCCACGGTCAGAAAAGAGCTCTGAAAGGCAGCCGGCGACTGAAAATCCACATTTCCTTTCTGCGAAGGATATGACATTGGGCATATCCTTAAAAACGATAGCGAAAATGCAGTGCAGATCAAGTATAGCCGCGCGGTTCAAAAGGGTTTTGGCAAGAGCCGTCCCAATTCCCTTGCGACGAAACGCCTCTTGAACATAGAGCGACATCTCGGCTGTCTGGTCAGCATCTTCTTTGACGCGGAACGGAGTGAATGCTGTCCAGCCGACCACGGCGCCCTTGTCCACGCACGTGTAGGACTCAAGTGACGGATGCGATTCGAACAGAAATTCTCTCATTTCATTGATGCTCCAAGGGCGGGTTCCTTCTGTTGATTCCCTGGCGCGACATGCGACGTTATAGATCTCTGTCACGCTTGGCAGGTCGCCTGTTCGCAACGGGCGCACTTGGTACGACATCAGGCGTCCTCCGACCTCATTCGGCATGGTGGCTGGGGTCAATCATAGCCGTTTTAGAGTGACGTTCTCCGGCACGCGCAGCAACCTACCAGAGTTGGTAGCTTGGGTGGACAGATCTGATCGTGGTTTGTTTGTCATGCTAAGCGGGCGGACAGCGGACATCCGCCTTCTAGAGGTTAACGGCAATATCCGCGTGAGCAATTGCCAAGTTGCCCAGTCACCATCGGCGGACCTCTATGGACACTGAGGCGTGCTTGTGGGCGGCGCAATCGTCGAGGATCACTAGACAGACTTGCCGGTCGGGTAGCTGATCGTTGATGATTGGGGAGGCGGATGTGACGCTGCATGATGCGGCCGATGACCGTGGTGTCGAGCACGTCTAGGGCAGCAAACAGTTTAATCGTGCCGTGCCGCTTGGAGTCATGAGTCATGGCGCCGACCCGCCCGTTCTTAATCGGCAGGCCGCTCTGAGTGCTGTCAAACGCCGGGGGGCGGATCAGCCGTGACATGGGCGCGAGCGGCCGACAAAACCGTGAACGATATTCCTGTGCGCATTCCCAGACTCGCACGTGCACTACCGAAAGGGAATCACTATTTGGGACACTTCCTCAGACGACCTAGAACACCGGCACGAGCGCTTAAAACACGAACAGACGAGTTAGACTAATGTTTCGACGTGCAACTTATGCCGATGCCGGCGACATGGCAAAGATCTACAATCAGGCGATGAAGCCCGGCGTCTTTGCTATAAGCCAAATCGCTCCCGAAACTCACAAAGAACGGGTCGCCTGGTTGAAGGAACATCGAGACCCGTATCCTGCATTCGTCTATGAGATTGATCGTACAGTGATCGGCTGGTGCTCATTGAGCAAATTTTCCCTGCGAACTGAATATACGGATGTCGCTGAAACATCACGCTACATTGATGAGAACCATCGAGGGAGGGGAATTGGCAAGCTGATGCATGAAAAATTGATTGAAACGGCCACCAACCTTGGGTTTCGGATACTTGTTTCGCGAGTAGGACAAAGAAACGCTATGAGTATAAAAAGTGCTAAAAAGTTCTTTCAGCAGGTCGTGGTGCTTCACGAAGCGGTCCGCATCCACGATGAATGGCACAACGACGTATGGTTGTGGAAGAAATTACGATGAGTCGTACTCAGCGAACTTGTCTAGCAAGGGGTGATCTGATCCCCAAAAGCTGGACCGTTCTTGGCTCGAGCTTTCCACGTGATTTCCTGGCGGGAAACGGGAGCGGAGAACGAAAAAGGCATCGCGGTCTTCGGAAGCGCAGCAGCGCAGCATCTCGCGGTCCAGGGTCAGATCGGCCACCATATTTATCTGACGCATGTTCTCCTCCTCGAGCCGTTTCAGCTGTTTCATCTCCGAAGGCATCGGCCGGCTTATTTAGTGGGATGGTCCGCCCCCACCAGCGCCGCGCTTATATGGCCGGTGCAGCAAAATGGAGGAGATCATGAACGTCGCTACATTGGCATCGATGTCGGTAAGACCTGGTTCCATCTTATTGGCCTAGACAGCAGAGGAGCAGTTGTCGAGCGAGAGCGCTTCAATCGGAGCCACCTGCTTCGGTACATGTCACGTATGAATTCCGCGCTCGTGGGCGTGGAAGCGTCGTGCGAGGCCATCATCTCGCCCCCGATCTGATTGCACTTGGTCACGATGCGCGCCTGATGTCGGCAAAGTTCGTGCGGCCATACCTGAAGGGTAACAAGAACGACTATCTCGACGCCGAGGCAATCGCAGAAGCTGTCCAGCGGCCAACAATGAGATTCGTACCCGTGAAGAGCCGGAGCAGCTCGATCTTCAAGCGAACCACCGGGTCAGAAGCGGCCTCATCAGTCGCAGAACTGGAGTGATCAATCAGATCCGGTCATTCCTGCAGGACCGCGGTATCACTGTTCCATCGGGTCCGGCCGTCTTGGCTCGAAAGCTTCCGGAGATTCTAACCGACAGCGAAGGCCTCATGCCAGGAATGAAGCGCCTGCTGACGCTGCTTCAGCAACAATGGTTGGCGATAAACGACCAAGTGGCGGAACTCGAGGCTTGGGCTTCGTGACGTTGCCGAGCGCGATAATGCACATGCGGACGCCTCGCGTCGATACCCGGGATCGGTACGATCACCGCGACGGCGATCGTTGCTGCGATCGGCGATGGCCGCATGTTCAAATCTGGGCGCGACTTCGCAGCTTGGCTCGGCCTCGTCCCTCGACAGTATTCGACGAGCGGCCGATCGACACTGCTCGGCATCAGCAGCGCGGCAACTCCTACATCCGATCGCTTCTGATACACGGCTCCCGATGCATGCTGAGGTTCTTCAAGAATCCGGCGACCACCATCGGATTGTGGGTGACGCAGCTGAAGGCGCGCACCCACGCAAACGTCGCGGCGGTCGCCCTGGCGAACAAGCAGGCCCGCACTGCGTGAGCGATGCTCACGCAGGGCACCTTTTATGAGGCCCGACCGATGACGTAGACGCGTCAGGAGGTCACCGAAGTCTGCGAGCGCAACAAAAGGAATGATGGACCAACGGCCAAGCGGCGTCTCCCGGGAAGCCGATGGAAGAAGCGGCCGTTTCCCAGGCCGGGTTTATTTAGCTGGGACGGGGACGCGCGGATCCCATCATGGCCAGGAGCGACAAGACGCTCCACGAACAGGCCGGATAGATTGATGCAGACCACGCGGTTCAACACCTCAAATGCACTTGCAGATGGGGCGCGGACCATAGATCGCCTTCCTAGCAATCAAGAACGAGGAATGACAGTGGAGGTCCCAAGCCGCTGTACTGCTCTGTAGACAACAACATCCCCCGACGTGATATTAGATTTTCTGACAGCAGGTCGTCGCTACAAGACGGCAATCCCTTCGATTCAGTCAGTATGCTCGACGCTCTAGAATGAAGGGCGCCCTGGTCAAGGGCGCCCTTCGCATCGGCGGCAGGCTTCGATCCCGGAGGTGCGGACCTAAGCACTTTGGAAGGAGCCGCCGGTGAACCCTTTTGGGTATCCCCCTAAGTCGACACCGACTGGACGAGCGGGTCTAGCGCACCCAATCGTATGCGACGGGCGCTATTGGTTTAATTGCTTCGATCCGTCAGAACGAGCGCTGGAAGCGGAGGATACCGCCGATCGCACTATCGTCACCGGCTGGAATACCAGTCCAGTTGGAGTTGCCTTCGTCGATGTAGTCGACTTCGGCCGTGATCGTGAGACCCGGGACGATGTCGTAGGCGATATTCGCTGCAACGCCGAAGTTCTTGTCCTCGTCATAGGAGAGCTGGGCATTGAACGAGGTCTTTTCGTTGATGGTGTAGGTGCCACCACCCCAGATTGCCCAGTTGCCGCCCCACTGCTTGTAGAAGCCGCGGCCGCCGGCAGGGATTGCATAGGTCGGATCAGAGAGGTTGTCGTCCGTGCCGTAGCCGACCAAAACGAACAGTGCCAGGTTCTGCACCGGGGTCACGTCTAGGCGAACCTTGCCGGCCACCTCTCCGTAGTTGCTGTCATAAGCAACGACGCCGGTGATGGCGCCCCAGCCCTGCGTATACTTCACGCCGCCGACGACATGCGGAACGTAGCTGTCGATCGTGCCAACCGTACCAGAGCCTTCTTCGAGCGAGACCACCGCCGAGAAGCCGTTGCCGGCGTCGAAATAGTACTGCACGACGTTGGAGTCGAAATCGCCATAGGGAACCAGCGTATCGTTGATGACATTGCCGGCGTAGCCGATGAACGTATCGAAGGCCGAATCGTCTTTACCGACACGCAGCCCACCGAGTTGTATCCAGGCATAGGGCAGCGTACTACTGTTACTGCCGTCGGTATAGTTGAAGTTGGTTTGAGTGTAGGTCTTCAAGGTGCCGAGCTCTGTTTCCTGACCAGTCCAGGTCTTCAGCGCGAAGCGGCCCCTCTTGTACCAGGTGTCGTTGATGCTGCCGTCCTCATGGTCGACAGCACGGCGGCCGTTGAACGAACCTTCCTGGCCGGCCGAAGCATCCCAGCGGACATAGCCACCGATGCGCAGGCAGGTTTCGGTGCCAGGGATGTAGAAATAGCCGGCGCCATAGACGTCACAGATCTTGACGTACTCAGCTGGTTCCGGCTCGGCGACGGTGACGGCATCGGCCGCACGTGCGCCGGTGACCGCAGCTAAGGCCGCAGCGGAGCCGAGAAGAAGGCTCTTGATGTTCATTTTGATCTCCACTCAAAGGATTAAAAAAAGGGCCAGGGTGTCATTGCTGAAGGACAGCATCCCCTCCCCATTCCCCACGATCGAAAAAGATGCGCATCGCGCTGCTTCTTCGCAGCTTGACGCTATTCGCGTAATTGAATAACGCAATAGATATGGCGCGAGGCAGTGAGATATAAAGCAAAAGTTGCGATTATGTCACGAAAAATCGAAGAGATATTGTACAAGTCGTTCAAACTATACAAACAACACAGGCTGGACATTTCGCACGATATCGAAAGATACATTACGCACCCCTAGTGGCGCGTGCAACCTCAATAGGGCTTCCACAGGCTCACAGCGACCAACCGATTGCCGGTGCATTGATTTGCAATTGGTTTCGTCAGTTGGGCTTCATGTCGAGGAATAATCTCGTGCGGCCAAGATGACTTCTGTAGCCAAGTCTTGTCTGAGCATTTCTATAGGAATTCGGCCATCAAGCCGCGGTGAAGGGGAGGTAAGCCAAAGCCATGCCAGTCTGGGATTGGCGATCAAGGAGAGCACTTGTCGTATCCCCGGCGCAGGCCTGCCGTCGATGAACTGAGCCAAGGGGAACACATGCTTGCGCGCGCCTTTCCGCAATGCGACCACGTCTTTGTGCCGTTGCCACCAATGCAATGTCGATCGCGGTATGTGGAAGTGTTCTTCCAGATATGTGGGCCCTGCAACCTGACCCGCCCAGTCTTCAATGCGCAGGCAATCGCTTTGCTGATCTCGCGCTTTTCGGACCGCGCGCCCATGTGCGCCCTCGGTTCGAACCATGAGCGGAGCTGCCTCACTGACGCTTTCATTGGACCGACGCACTGTTTCGGCTGCGAGCCTGCGAACAAATTCAGACGCCAGGGCGGTCAAATCGTCATGAATGGTTTGTTGGGGCGTTGCAGAAAGCAAATCGGCGGCAGCGATGTTGACGGGCCCCGTCCGCGACGAGATTGAAGTCCTTTCCTTAATTACCTCCTCGTGCTGAGCCAGAACACGCTGGACTTCCTTTGCAATCAAGCTTGAAAGCTCGTCCTGGCGAGGCTCATTTCCAGAATCAAATGATTTTGTCATGTGTGGCCCCCTGCCGCGAAAAAGTCCGCTTGATTCACTGCGCGATCAAGCTCGACAACTCCATCAAACCGGCTAACGACTGGCGCATGGCCCATTCTGAGCCATGCCAATCAGGTATTGAACGCGCTCGATCCGTGCCGAATTCGCCAACGACGAGCGCTGGGGTTGGATGGGAGTTGGAAAGTAGCTGCAACGGGTGTTGCGTACCACCGCAGACCACACCAGCTTCGCGATCACATTTAACAACCAAACGTTATGTCTATGAGGTTACCCCAAAAGCCGACGCCAAAAGGGTGTCAGCGCGTTGCTCTGGCCGCTGGACGTTGCATGACAATCGGATGTCAATCCGCCTTCGTACATCAGAGGATCGGTCGCGTGTACGCCTTAGTCAAATGCAGTCTTTATATCGACATCATCTAATTTCGAGATAAATTGAACGAAGAGAAGGTCGAATTCCGGGGCGCCGCCAACGGCGGCACTGAAGTCTTCAGGACCAAGCGCCATTGCGACCATCCTGGGATGCGCCGATGCAATGGCCGCTAGCCTCTGCAAGGCACCTGGAGTCTCGATCTGGGCAAGGAACCGGATGCGTCCCGGCGCAAGATTTCTTTCTCGTTCAAGGTCCGATACCGCATTCGCGATCTCTGATACCCACTCTGCCGATTCCGTCTTCGGAAGAACAAGTGCGTCAACACCTTCCATTACGGCTGCATCGAGATCGGCCGCCAAGGCGCGCAAACCACGATTCACGCGGACCAAAACAGATGCGCCCTTGCGCCCCACCTTTGCCACGGATTCAGAAAGCTGCCGCCGTGACTCACCCTTTTGATCCTGGGGAACGGAGTCCTCGAGGTCGAGTACGACGCCATCTGCCCCGCGCTCATGAGCCGCCTCCACAAAGCGCGGAACGTGAGCGGGAACGAAGAGCAGCGATCTCCAGCGGGGTACAGACATCGAGCTTTCAACAGCCGGAACGGTGTCCCTGATCATGGAGTCGCCTCTGCGGTCGATTCTAGCGATGGCGGTGGCAGCGAGCTTGCTGGGCAGCCGATGCCCGTCGCGAGCGCGCCGAACTTCCCGACAAGATGCGCGCTTACGATGACGTGGCTCTTTCGCGCAAATGCCCCAGAACCTCTTCCCGAATAGCCTCGGTATGAGCGCCAAGAGCCGGAACTGGGCGCAGCGAAGGGCGCTCCGAGTTGAAAATCGCCGCCGGCGCTATCGTCTCGACGGTTCCTTCGGGTGTTCCAACCTGCACCCTGCGAATGTGTGGATGTTTTGAAATATCCGCCACTTCGTTAAGTCGGCCATATGCCAAACCGGCCGCCTCAAGCTCCTGCATTGCTTCGTGGCAGGACAGTTCGGAAAACCGCCGTTCAATGATCTCATCAAGTTGGGCACGGTGACCGAGGCGCTCCATGTTGTCGGCAAAACCAGGTGCGCGTGTGAGCCCCGGCTGCCTAAGGAATTTCTCGCAGAAATTTACCCATTCGCGGTCATTCTGAACCGAAAAGATGACGTCTTTGCCATCGGCACAACGATAGGCGCCATACGGCGCCAGGGACGGGTGTTTCACGCCCGCGCGTACCGTGTGGTAGCTGCTATAGTCGTGTTGCAGAACTGGCACATTCATCCAGTCGGCGACAGCATCGAACAGTGACACCTGAATGCTGGCCCCCTCGCCGGTGACCTCGCGGTGATACAGCGCCTGAAGAATGGCGCTATGTGCTGTCATGCCGGCCGAGATGTCGCAAACCGAAACCCCAATACGGGCAGGCCCGTGTTGGGTACCGGTGATTGCGCATAGACCTGTTTCAGCTTGGACAATCAGATCGTAAGCCTTCAGGTGCGAAAATGGGCCTCCCTCCCCGAAACCAGAGATGTCGCAGGTGATCAGCCGCGGAAAGCGTCGACGGAGATCCGCAGACCTGAAACCAAGTTTTTCGATACTGCCCGGCTTCAGATTCTGGATAAAGACGTCAGCACTGGCAATGAGCGTGTCCAGCACGGCGCTGTCCGCCACCGATCTCAGGTCCAGACAGACCGACTCCTTACCCCTATTAAGCCAGACGAAGTAAGCGCTTTGTCCCCGCACCAACTTGTCGTAGTTTCGGGCAAAGTCCCCTTCGGGCCTTTCGACCTTGATCACACGGGCGCCTGCGTCCGCAAGGCGAGACGATGCGTAAGGCGCAGCTACGGCCTGCTCCACAGCAACGACGGTGATCCCCTCAAGGCAGCTACGCATCACGACACCGCGCTTTTCATCCAAGGTTTTCGTTTTGAGCCCAACGACGGTTCAGCATCGCCAGCAACCGGTTTTGTTCATTCCCAACAATTGAGAATGCCTCGTCGACACCCATTCCGGGCTTTGCAAGCATCATGTCGGCCTGGGTCGCCACCGATACGTGGACAGAAGCTTGGGCGGAGAGATCCGTCTCGGTACAGCTTCCTCCGACATACGCTCCAACTTGGTTCTCCTTGCAGAGAATAACGGCACGCGCCGTGTCGGCAATTGAGCCCACATCCGGGGTCTTGATTTGAACGAGATGCGTGGCCTTGGCTTCGGCAAAGAGCCGAATATCCTCGAGCGTGTTGCACCTCTCGTCAACGACGATGCGCGCGCTGGAACCCCGGTTGTCCAAAATCGATACGATCTTGGCATAGTTCTCAATTTGAGCTTCCGTCGAACCAAAATCCGCCGGGGATTCGATGTTGAGCGTGAAATCCGGGACGGCATCTGCAACCTTGCAGATAAAGTCGGCGATTCTTTGCGGCTCCAGTCCGATTTCCTGGCCAATCCAGCCATACACATCGAAATGCAGCATCGGATGATAGCCCGGGCGGCCGATTTGGCGCGTACGCGTTGCAACCCACTTCACGAACTCCATGAAGGTCTGGCCGTCGACGCCGAATTTCTGCCGCGAGTTGATCAGGCCGTGGGGGAGTACATCCACGGCTTTCAAAATCATCTTGTCGACGTTGATTTCGCGAGCGTCACCGCTCTGGCAGTAAATTGGGACGCGGCACGTCGGTAGCGGCAGATCGAACTCCGCGCATATGATCTCCGCCATTGTCTTGCGCTGTAGGTGGGCGGCTGCGCGAAGCAGCGCTTGGCTCACGCCATACTCGACAGCCAGAGGCAAGCGCAGATGTTCGACAGGTTCAAAAACCTTTGCGCAAGAAGTACGAAACCGAGATACATCGACATCAAAAAGCCGGGGCGCGACCACGCGTGATGTGAAAACTGACATCTGATTGGCGTCGAACAGAGGATCGCGTCCGCCGGCACCAGAGTACTGGACGTTCATCATGTCGCCCCAAACAACGGTCTCATCGGAAAGGACGAGCCCGATGCTGAGCGAAGATGCCGGAATGCGAATCGACGTGAAGCCAGGCGTTATCGGTTCGCCGACATAGCGGAAGCCGTCCTGGGTCGCGCCGGATCTAATGGCGGCCTGATCGTCATAAAAAAATGCGCCGTTGCCGGGCGCGAGGAGGACATCTTTGATCTGCACTTCAGCTCGCTCAATTTCTATCGGACCGCGTTGACGGCGGATGTAGTTGGATCCGTTGCCCGCCAAGTATGTGCCACTTGGCGATGGATTCGCCAATATAATGTCTCGGACGGTGCCATCGCGTTTTCAGATGACTGGCGTGTTAAGAAGTCGACCGTGTCGCGGACGCGGTGAGTGGCGCGATAGAGGGCATATTCCCACGGCCATGGATCATGATGCATGTCTCGTAACTATGCCATTTGCCGGTAACGGTTCGCTTGCGCCGATTGCAGCGTTCCAGCAGAGGCGAGGAACAAGCGGTCCGGCGGTATGATAGTGGTATCATCGGACGCAATGCGCCCTCGGCCATCATTCGGATCACACAGGCTGAGATTGCGGGGTAGGGTATTTCCTGCCAGTCCCCCCCGCCTACACCTCCAACCTCAACGCCATAGAACGTTTGGGGAGAGGCATGAACGAGCATGTCACCCACAATTCCTACAATAGCATTCCGCGCCTTCGCCGAAGCCCAATGCGCTTCTTCAAATCCACCCTGCCACGCAACCGCAAGACCATCCGCGACGTCGTCGACGACAACTTCGTTATCGTTCGGCCCGGCGAATTTCGGTTTATCGGGCAGACGATGACCAAAGTTGCAACAGACGTTTCAAATAACTTCATAGAATATTTGCAACCGCAGATCACTGACGATGGTACGTTCACCGCAAGGGCTGGAAGTAGGTGTACAAAATAGGCTGACGCCCGCTCGCGCACAGGCCGCCGCACGGCAAGCAAACATAGGAGTCACAGTCAATGGCAAGAAGGGCACTCATCCTGATCGAAGGCGGCGCATTGGGTTGTGGTCTGCTATACGTCCAAGCGGCCCAGCGTCTTGGTCTTCATCCAATTAACCTGTCGGCCAACCAAGATCAGCGCGACTTTCTTTCGGCGGGATGTGAGACAATCCATGTTGATACAGGAAATCTCGATGCTCTGGTCCACGAATGTTCCCGGTTGCGTGCCACCAATGAAATTGCTGGCATTGTATGCGCCAAGGAGGGGGGGGGGGTCTATGCGACGGTTGGCAAGCTCTGTCAGTATTTCGATCTACCGGGACCGAATCCGGGATCGATCGAACGATGCTTCGACAAATTTGCTCAACGTCAGCTCCTCGCGGACGCCGACATTCCAATACCTGCTTATCGCTTGGCAACAAATGCGACGGACGTAAAAAATGCTGCTACGGAGATCGGATTTCCATTGATTCTTAAGCCAGCCGTGGGCGCAGGAAGCTGCGGTGTCCGATTATGCCGCAGCGCCGATGAGGTGGCCGAACATACGACCTATCTGTTGGGCGGGAAGCACATATGGCGGTCGTCGCCAAGGATACTGGTTGAAGAATTCGCGCAAGGCCCCCTTTATCTCACTTATACAATGGGAGATGAGGTCGTTGGGATTGGTACCTGTGACTTCGGCCGCCCACCGTATTTCGTGTGTCGTGAGACTATTTTTCCGGCCGTGCTGACTGATGAAGAGCATAAGCGTATCGCCGATGTTTCTCTGAGCTGTTTGCGAGCTCTCGATCTTGGCTGGGGGCCAACGAACATTGAACTCCGGTGGACGAGGCTTGGCCCAGTCGTGATTGAAGTCAATCCGCGTCTTGCCAGCGCGCCTCATTCCCAACTGGTTCAGCTGGCTTACGGTATCGATCTCATCACCGAGCACATCAAGCTTGTCATCGGCGGCGAGTGGTATTTGCACAAACGGCGTTCGCACACCGCGGCCGTGCGGAGCCTACTTCCTGATCGCGATGGCATCCTCGATTGGATCAGTGGGGACGGTCGGGCGGCTGCTGTATCAGGTGTGGCCGAGGTGAAACTCTTTGTTGAACCGAAGACGCCGATCGTCAGAAAAGGCGATTACCGCGACAAGATCGCATATGTCGTGGCCGCTTCACCCAGCCATGCTCAGACGGCGGCGATACTTCAGCGTGCCGTCGACTTAATAGATTGGTCGATCACACCATTTCCGACCCTTGGCGAACAGGAACAATTCGATTTGAACTCGTCGCGTGTGGGCCAGGGCGTAGATCTTTAGTCTAGTTTCCAGCCATAAATGGCAAGCATTTGATTTAATTTGATAAATATTACGTTTGTGCGAGCAAGGTCCGGCGATTTCAGGTATCTTGGATCATGCCACTGGTTCCTAACCCCTCACCGCTGGAGCCGACAATGCGGCAAGAACCGCCCAAGCCAGCATACTCGATCTTTTCGCCTCGCACGCGCTGCAGCGCTACGACATTGCCATTGCTCTGATCCCTGAAAACTGGATCATTCGAAAGTGGAGTGTTCCGCGGTAACATCCCTTGGCTGGGAGGAGCGGAAGACGATGAAGGCATCGAAGTTTTCGGACGCGCAGAAGGCGTTCATCCTGAAGCAGGGCGCGGAGGGGATTCCGGTCGCGGAGATCTGCCGTCGGGCGGGGATCAGCCAGGCGACCTACTTCAACTGGAAGAAGAAATACGACGGCTGCTGCCGACCAAGATGAAGCGGCTGAAGCAGCTTGTGGACGAGAACGGCAAGCTCAGGAAGCTGGTGGCCGATCTCTCCTTGGACAAGGAGATGCTGCAGGACGTCATTCGCCGAAAACTGTGAGGCCTGGTCGCAAACGCGAGCTGGTGGCGCAGACGTGTCATGAGTGGAACGTGTCGATCCGGCGGGCATGCCGGGTTCTGGAGTTCGACACGTCGACCTATCACTACAAGTCCCGCCGCCGCGACCAGGCCGGCATCGAAGCTCGGATCAAGGACATCTGCGCCACACGGGTCAGCTACGGATACCGCGCGTGCACGTAATGCTCACGCGAGGGCTGCGACATCAACATGAAGCGAACCTACCGAATTTACAGGGACTTGGGCCTGCAGCTCAGGAACAAGACGCCGAAGCGGCGTGTGAAGGCGAAGCTGCGGGAAGGCCGGGAGGAAGCCCTCGGGCCGAACGAGGTCTGGGCGATGGACTTCGTCCACGATCAGCTCGCGACGGGCAAGTAGATCTGTGTGCTGACGGTCGTCGACACGTTCACCCGCTATGTGCCTGTGCTCGACCCGCGGTTCAGCTATCGGCGGAGGATGGGACTGTCAGGAATTCCGTGTGCGGGCGGGCGGTTGAACATTTACGCCGCCATGGCCTTGATGAAGCGCTCGCCGAAGATGACGGCGAACTGAGCCTTGGCCATGGTCCACTCACGTAGCGGCATGTTCCACTCTTTCTCGGATCGGTTCAAGATCAGATAGAGCAACTTGGTTGCCGCATCGTCGCTTGGGAAGTGGCCCCTGGCCCTGACAGCCCGCCTGAGCTTCGAGTTCAACGCCTCTATTGAGTTCGTGGTGTAAATGATCCGACTGACGTCGTCAGGGAACGCGAAGAATGGAATGACCTCGCCCCATGCGCGCCGCCAGCTCTGGCCGATGGCGGCATAGCGCTGGCCCCAAGGGCCGGCCTCGAACGCCGCCAGCGCCTTTTCGGCGACCGATCAATATGGAGCTTTCGAGCCATGACATTGGAACATGCAAGGGGCGATACGGTCACCGAATTAAGCGGCGCCGGCGGCGGCCGAAGATCTTGCAACGGTGCGCGGGCGCGTGCGGGCAACGAAGGCTGTGGAGTTGCACTGAGAAGCGCGCGTTGGTCGATCTGGCGAGCGCGGCGGGGTCGTCGGTGACCGAGGTCGCGGAGGCGTTCGGCGTAGCTCCGTCACAGCTCTATGCCTGGCGCAAGCAGATGGCCGGCGGCGAGCTCGAGGCCGATCAGGCGATGGCAACTTTCGCGCGGATCGACGTGAGCGATCTGCCCGAGGTCGAGCGGGATCGCTTCAACCGCAAAGCCTTCGGCCGCTCCTCCGAGAAGCTGGGCCAGATGCGGCTCGAACTCGAAGATCTCGAGTCCGATTTCGCCGCCAGCGTGCCCGATACCGAGCTGCCCATCGTCGCTGACACCGACAAGGTCCGGGTGTTGCCGGTGCGCAAGCTCAACCCCAACCTGCCGCGCAAGCGGGTCGTTCGCGAGCCCTCTTGCGCATGCTGCCCGGGCTGCGGCGGCGATCTGCGCGCCATGGGCGAAGATAGCGAGGAGATGCTCGATCTGGTCGCCCAGGCCTGGCAGGTGATGGAGACCGTTCGACCCAAGTACAGCTGCCGGACCTGCGATAAAATCATCCAGGCGCCGGCACCAGCCAAGGCCATTGCACGCGGCAAGCTCAGCTATGCCGCGCTCGCCCATATCATGATGGCCAAGTGGGGTTATCATCTGCCCTTCTACCGTCAGGCCCAGATGATGGCCGCCAAGGGCGTCGATATCGAGCGATCCACGCTTGCGCGCAGCGCCGGCTACGCCGCCGCCTTGCTCGATCCGATCTACAACCGCATCCGTGAGATCGGCCGTACCCGCAGCAAGATTCACACCGACGACACGCGACTTCCGATCCTGGCGCCCAGCACCGGCAAGACGCACAAGGGCGCGCTCTGGGTTTACGTCGCCGACGACCGCAACTCGAGCTCGAAAGAGCAGCCGATCGCTGGTATCGCGCCACCATGGGCCGCGCCGGCGAGAGCGTGATGAGCGAGCTCGCCGGATTTGCCGGCACGCTCCAGGCCGACGGTTTCAGCGGCTATGTTGCGGCCGTCCATATGTGGCCATGCTGGCCTTTACCCATTGTCAACTGAGTGTTTGGGCCCGATTTGACGCAACATAAATCGCGAGCTCAGCTGGCGGACCTTTTCTCATTTGGAGGTTCGACATGGATCGCTCTTGCTTTTCTGACCAAGCCGCTGATGCCCTATTTCCCGAAGTGCCCTTCGCTGACGAGCGGAACCGCTATTTGCATCATTGCGCCACACTCGGAGCGAGACCCGAAGTTCTGAGGGTCAAACGCAGCGAACTCCTATGGATCGCGCGACATCTCCGCCCGGACGCCGCGGAGGGAGTTGGCATGGCGGAGTTGTTGCCGATCGCGCAAGCTCGGCAGAATCTTCGCGGTGCGGCTACCGCCGCGCGTCGAGTTATCGATATCGGGCGACCCTGGCTGAAGTTCCTAGGCTGGTGGCGCGAGCCCACCGTCATATTGTCGTACCAAGGGCAACTCGACCAATACGTTGTCTGGATGCGCGACGAACGCGGTTTGACACCGTCGACGGTGGAGCAATGGGGGAGGATGGCCGGCAGGTTCTTGCTGTGGTGCGAACGGTCGAACCGCCATCTTGAAGATTTGAAGGCAGAAGACATTGACAATTATATCGCGACCCAAGGAGCCGGACGATGGGGTCGCCTCTCTATTGCACACGCCACTTCAGCCTTGCGGGATTTTCTGCGATACGCAGCAAAAGAGGCGTGGTGCTCAGACCGCTTGGCGGCGTCAATATCGCGACCTCGGCTGTATCAGCATGAGTCTCTGCCATATGCCCCGGATTGGTCCGACGTCCAGAAGATGTTGGCCGACGTCGATACGGACCGGCCCCGCGACATCCGAGACCGCGCGATCCTACTGCTGCTGGCTGTTTATGGCATGCGCCGCGGCGAAGTCGCCGCACTGCGGCTCGACCAGATCGACTGGGCGGGGCGAACACTTCGGCTTTTCCGCCTAAAGCGACGAGAAGCCCAGATCTATCCGCTGGTGCCTTCCGTTGCGGAAGCATTGGCGCGCTACGTGGATACAGTCCGCCCGCAGTCGTCGTGCCGAGAAGTTTTCCTCCGGATGCAGGCGCCTCGACGCCCCTTGAACGTGACCAGCATTTATAGCATCGCCAATCGGCGATTTGTTGCGCTCGGGATTCGAGCTGCGCATCCCGGCGCGCATGCCTTGCGCCATGCCTGTGCAGTTCGCTTGCTCGCCGAGGGACTGACCATCAAGGAGATCGGCGACCATCTTGGACACCGCAGCACCGCGGCAACAAGTGTCTACGCCAAGGTGAACATGGCAGCTCTTCGTGAAGTCGGAGCCTTCGATTTGGGAGACGTCCTATGAAGCTGAGCGACGTCATCGATCTCTACGTGGCCCGGCAACGGTCACTGGGCATGCGCTTCGAGTCTGCCGAACGCAAGCTCCACCACTTCGGGCGAGCAGTCGGCGATCGACAGATCGACGAGGTGACCCCGGAATCGGTCATTGATTTCCTCAATGGAGACAAGGCTCCGACAGCGACGTGGGTACTCAAGCACAGCGTGCTGAGCGGCCTGTTTAGGTTTGCAATAAGTCGTGGATATGCCGATCGCTCGGCTCTGCCGACAGTTCTGCCGAACCTGCCGCCGGCGCAAACGCCATACGTATATTCGACCGACGAACTGCGCCGACTTTTGGAAGCAACGTCGACTTTGCGAACGGGCTACAGCCAGCATGTACCCGCGATGTATCGTACGATGATCTTACTCCTCTACGGGACCGGCATGCGGATCGGCGAGGCCCTGCGCTTGACCTTTCAGGATGTCGATCTCGTCGAAAAGGTCATCACCATCCACTGCACCAAATTCTACAAGACTCGCATGGTTCCGATTGGACCGAAGCTGTCTGGAGAGCTGGCCGCGCATCTCGAACGTCGTGGTATGCTACCAATGCCGCAGGGGAATGCGGCGCCGCTGTTCGCGTCGCGCGGCATTCGAGGATGGACTTATCCGACTGTCATCACGATGTTCCAGCATGTCCGCCGCGACGCCGGTATCGAACGCCCGATCGGCGAACCGCGTCCACCACGTCTCCATGATCTTCGCCACACCGCAGCCGTCCACCGTGTCGTCGCATGGTATCAATCCGGCCAGGACGTCCAGCGATTGCTCCCCCAACTCGCAACCTTCCTTGGTCACATCGACATCCAATCGACGCAACGCTATCTGCAGATGACGCCGGAACTCCTGGAGGCGGCCAGCCAACGCTTCGCCGAATATGCGATGGAGGGCAGCCATGAAGAATGAGATGCTCCTCGGACCATGGGTGCGGCGGTTCCTCCTCGAACATCTGGTGGCGGAGCGGAATCTGTCCCGAAACACTCAGGCCAGCTACCGCGACACCCTGATGCTCTTGCTTCCGTTCGCCAGCAATCACGCGGCGCGCGCCATCGATCGAATGGTAGTCGAGGATTTGACACCGTCAATCATCCGTCAGTTCCTTGATCACCTGGAACGCGATCGAAAGTGCAGCGGAGTCACCCGAAACCAGAGGCTGGCGACCATACGCTCATTGGCAAGGTTCATAGGCATGCACTCTCCGGTCCACATCGCGTGGTCCGGCGAAGTACGAGCGATGCCGTTCAAGAAGACCGCCAAGGCCGTGATCGGATATCTCGAGAAGCCGGAGATGGACGCGCTCTTGGCACAACCGGACCGTCGTACGCCTCTCGGCAATCGCGATTATGCTTTGCTTCTGTTCTTGTACAACAGCGGTGCCCGTGCCGATGAAGCGGCGAACTTGATCGTCGACAATCTACAGCTGGGCCGGCAAGCGTCGGTGCGACTACACGGCAAGGGAAACAAGTTCCGATCATGTCCATTGTGGCCAGCCACTGCAACGACATTGTCGAGGCTCGTCGAGGGGCGTGGCAAACGTGACCCGGTGTTTTTGAATCGGGTCAACTTGCCATTGACGCGGTTCGGGATCCACAGGCTTGTGACCCACTACGCCGAACTGGCGAGCAGAACAGTGCCGTCGATCGAAACGAAGCGTGTCAGTCCCCACACCATTCGGCATACAACGGCAGTCCACCTGCTTCGCGCTGGCGTCGATATCAACACTATCCGCGCCTGGCTTGGCCACGTGTCTCTCGACACGACGCATATTTATGCTGAAGTCGATATGGAAATGAAGGCAAAGGCGCTTGCTCGGGTCGACATCTCTGGCCAACAAGCCACTGTCCCTCAGCGCTCACTGCCATCCTTGATGGCTTTCCTGAAAGCTCTGTAGCCGTCGCAGAGTTGGAATTTATGTTGCGGTTCAGGCCGGGGAAACGAACCTTTCTCCGGCCACCGTTACATATGGACGGCCGCAACATAACCTCCAATATGTTCTGGAGGACATATCAGCGGCTACAATCAGCTCTACAAGGGCGGCGCCATTCGAGAAGCTGCCTGCCTAGCCCATCTGCGTCGCAAGATATTCGACGTTCACGACGGCCAGCCGACCGAGCTCAGCACGACGGCCATGGCCGGTATCCAGGCGATCTACCGGATCGAGGAAGAGATACGGGGGCTGCCGCCCGCCGAGCGATTGGCCGCACGACGAAGTCGGACCCGACCACTGGTCCTCGCGCTGCGACGACAGCTCATGCGCCAGGGCAAGGGTTTGTCGCGCCATGCCGATATCGCCAAGGCCTTCGCTTATGGCACCAAGCGATGGCGAGCATTCAACCGCTTCCTCTACGATGGGCAGCTCGAGCCCGACAACCTGATCGCGGAGCGCGCCATTCGCGGATTTACGGTTGGCAGGCGTAACTGGCTTTTCTCGGGCAGCTTCGCCGCGGCAGAGCGGTCAGCGGTCGTGCTCAGCATCATTGAGACCTGCAAGCTCTGCGGCGTCGATGCCGAAGCCTACATGGCCGATGTCACCGAGCGCATCCAGAACGACTGGCCAGCCTCGCGCTGGGATGAGCTGATGCCATGGAACTGGGCGCGTCGCCAAGAGATGCCGCTCCCGTTGGCAGCATGAGCGCGATCGATGACATGGCGCTGTCGGACGAGGCGCTGGAGGCCTGGATGGCCGTCAAGACCAACCCCCGCCCGCTGGTGCGGACCATGTCGGCGCTGGATGGCTTCGTAACGGCGGCGGTCACCGGGCCGCGGTTCGCGGACCCGCAAGATTGGATGTGCCCGCTCATGGGGTTGCGGCGCGACGTCCTGGCCAAAGGGTCTGCAACCGATCACGCCGTGTTTGCCAGCCTCGCCAGGATCCACAACCGGATCAAGGAGACGCTCTTCGACAGACCGCAGGATTATGCACCCCGATTCGCAACCAGGCCCAGCGGCGGCATCGACCCCCGGCCGTGGTGCCAGGGGTTCTACGCGGCCATGAATCTCAACATCAAAAAATGGAAACGGCTACTCGACCTCGACAATCCCAACCACGGCCTGCTGCTGCCGATCCTGATCTACTGCGTCGACAAAAAGGGCAGGCCCGTTCTCGGTAAGCCCAGGCCGGGGCCCGAGACCGCGCACTTCATCGAGCATGAGGCCTACAAAGACATCGCCTTGGTCATCCCTGCTCTGCGCGAACTCCACTACGTCACCCATTATGACCCGGAGTGATCGGCGCCGGCGCGCCGACCAACGAGAGACTTAACCATCAAGACGATTTCGGGAAAGGTGGCTTGGCGCATCGCTTGCCGAAGAAGACCAGCGGGTAAATCGGATCGAGCGGCCTTTGCTGCCAGGTGGCGACTTCGTCGAGCACGGCGTCCGTCACTGTTGAGATCAGATCCTGCGTGCGGCGCGGCAATCAACGTGAGAGCGCAGCGTCAATCAGGATGAGAATGCCGGCGGGTTGGAACGCAGGGAGGGTGTAGCCCGACTGGAGTTTCAACCCGCCGGCGGCGCGTTCCTTTTCCGGGGCGTCGTCTGGTGATCACGGTCGACCGGGTATGCGGTGGTTTTTCCTGTTGGGGAGGAATCACTTTGTGCCCGGCCGCCACGTAACCGATCACCAATTGAGGCTTTTCATGAAGTTCCGGAAGACCAATACGACGGCCGTCGCGGCGGCGAAGGCGTCGATCAGCACGGCCACGGCCTATCGCATCGAGAAGGATTCGAGACTGCCGTCACAAAAGAAGGTTCCGCGGCAACGACGCCGGCCCGATCCGCTCGCCGAGATTTTCGACGCCGAGATCGTGCCGCTGCTGCGGGCGGCTCCTGGCATCCGGCCGGTCGCCATCTTCGACGAGATGATCAGGCGACATCCCGAACTGAGCATCGGCATTCGCCGCACGATCGAGCGCCGTATTCGATCCTGGCGCGCCATCCATGGCGAGGAGCAGGAGGTCATTTTCCGGCAGGTCCACGAACCCGGACGCATGGGATTGTCGGATTTCACCGACATGGCCGCCGCCGGCGTGACGATCGCGGGCCAGACGCTCGATCACCGGCTCTACCATTTCAGGCTCGCCTATTCGGGCTTCGAGCATGCGCATGTCGTGCTCGGCGGCGAGAGTTTCGTTGCTCTGGCGGAAGGCTTGCAGAATGCGCTGTGGTCGCTCGGCGGGGCTCCCCGCGAACATCGCAGCGACAGCCTCTCGGCGGCATTCCGCAACCTGGACAAGGACGCACGGGAGGACCTGACGCGCCGCTACGACGAACTGTGCGGCCACTACGGCATGACGCCTTCCCGCAACAATCGCAGCATCGCGCATGAGAACGGGTCTATCGAGGGGCCGCACGGCCATCTCAAGCGAGCGCTCAATGACGCGCTGCTGATGAGAGGATCGAGCGATTTCGACGACCTGGCAGCCTACCGTCGCTTTGTCGACGAGATCGTCAGCCGCGTGAATGCTCGCAACTCCAAGCGCATCGACATCGAGCGGACCGAACTTCAGGAACTGCCCGTCCGGCGCACTTCCGACTACGAGGAGGTCACCGTGCGCATCACGTCATCGGGCGGGTTCACGCTGCGCAAGGTGTTCTACACCGTGCCCTCACGCCTGATCGGCCACCGCCTCAGAGTGCGGCTCTTCGATGATCGGCTGGATATCTTCATCGGCGGCACGCAGATCATGACACTGCCGCGGGGCGCGCCTCTTCAACCGGCAAGCACGACCAAGTCGTCAATTATCGGCATGTCATCCATTCGCTGCGCCGTAAGCCGATGGCGCTGCTCAACCTTATCTATCGTGACCAGCTCTTCCCTCGCGAGGCCTACCGGCGAACCTTCGACATGCTCATAGAGCGACTGCCTGAGCGGCAGGCCTGCCGCACACCATGGTCGAGCTTCTCGCCATGGCGCATGAGCGCGGCTGCGAGAGCGAACTGGCCGATCAATTGATCGCCTCGCTACGGGCACGGCGATTGCCCGACATGGGGCTTTGCGCGGACGGTTCGCTCCGGATCCCGCCCGGCTGCCGAGTGTCGTCGTGCGTCTTGCTCCGCTCAACGTCTATGAAGCCCTGCTTGGCGCCAACCTGACAGGAGACGCGGCATGAAGACGAACCCCGCTGTCGATTCCGCCAGGTTGAGCTTGCTCCTCAACGAACTGCGCCTGCCGGCCATCAAGCTTATATGGCCGCAGTTTGCCGAACAGGCCGACAAGGAAGGTTGGCCGGCCGCTCGCTTCCTGGCTGCGATCACTGAACATGAACTGGCCGAGCGCGACCGGCGGCGTATCGAACGCCATCTCGCCGAGGCCCACCTCCTGCCGGGCAAGACCCTCGACACATTCGAGTTCGAAGCCGTTCCGATGATCTCCAAGGCCCAGGTTATGGCCATCACCGCCGGCGACACTTGGCTGGAGAAAGGCGCCAATCTGCTCCTGTTCGGCCCGCCCGGCGGCGGAAAGAGCCATCTCGCCTCGGCCATCGGACTCGCCCTTATCGAAACCGGATGGCGGGTCATGTTCACCCGCACCACCGATCTCGTCCAGAAGCTTCAGGTCGCGCGCCGCGAACTCGGCCTCGAAGCCGCCATCAACCGGCTCGATCGCTTTCACCTGCTGATCCTCGACGACCTCGCCTATGTCACCAAGGACCAGGCCGAAACCAGCGTGCTGTTCGAACTCATCAGCGCCCGCTACGAGCGGCGTTCCATGCTGATCACCGCCAATCAGCCCTTCGGCGAATGGGGGAGGGTCTTCCCCGATCCCGCCATGACGCTCGCCGCGGTGGATCGCCTCGTCCATCATGCAACAATCTTCGAGCTGAATGTCGAGAGCTATCGGCGGCGCGAGGCCATCGAGCGAAAGCGGGGGCCAGGCAGGCCGCCGTCATATGCGACACCCGCGAACGTCGCTTCCTGATTGACGCGCCGCGACAATCAAATCGACAAACCTCTTGCGCGCGACAATCCATGCCGCGATTATCGCCATCGCCGCGACACCAGATTCTCATCCAGATTGTCGCGCGCTTCTCTCCCAGATTGTCGCGCTATAGGTACTTGGCGATCAGCTGCGGTTCGAAACTCGACTGGCGGTCGCGCGGAACATCGGTCTCCAGCTTGCCGGTCTCGGTCGTCACCGTCTTGCGGCCGTAGCCGTTGCGCGTGTTGCCAGCGTCTTCGCCGCTCGCCAGATGATGGTCCATCTCCGCGTTCAGCGCGCACTCGGTCAGCGCCTTCTTGAGCGTATCCAGCAGGCCGCCCTGTTAAGAAGGCAGCACTGGCTGCGCCTCCTGCCAGGAGCTGGTCGAGAAGGTCATTCAGTATCGCAGGTTCTTTGCGTCGGGTCATAGTGGGAATCCTTTTTACCCATTATGCCCGCCCCACACGGAATTCCTGACAGTCCCGCGGAGGATGTGGTCAGAGCACTGGAACAGGTCTGTCCGAAGATGGGCTATCCGAAGACGATCCACGTCGACCAAGGCTCCGAGTTCGTCTCCCGCGACCTCGACCTATGGGCGTACGCGAAAGGCGTGACGCTCGACTTCAGCAGGCCGGGAAAGCCCACCGACAACGCCTACATCGAAGCCTTGAACGACCGCTTCCGGGCGGAGTGCCTGAACGCCCACTGGTTCCTGACCCTTGCCGACGCCGCCGAAAAGTTGGAGGATTGGCGCAGATACTTAAATCCTGTTTCATAACACCCATCTGTCTATGTCGTTGAAGTGAATAGGTTTTGCTGATCTGGATGCGATCCCGTGGGGTATTTTGGGTTTTGCCGCGCGCGATGAACGATGCGCTGGGCCGCCGGTTCGTCAAGCGTTGATCGGCTGAAGATCCACGGACCATCCGGCAGAGGATGAACGCCTTCGATCTCGCCCGCCTCGGCGGCGAGCCTGAGGGTCTTCGGTGCAACGCCGAGAAGGCGCACCGCCTTGTTCCGGTTAAGCCATGGCTCTTTGCCGTCGGCCGCTGGCCGGAAGATAGGGATCTTATGATGCGACCTGTGCGCGGTGACCCGTTCGCGTGTCCATCGATTGCCACGGCCGGTCACCAGTCCATTGCGGTTGAGGATGCTGGCAATCAGATCATCATTGGCGATGAGCACCAGTTGGCGGACGGACGCGATGATGTCGCCGGACGTGCTGTTGCGCTGTCCACGGCGACGCTTCGGCAGGCGCAGTTCAGTATGGACGCCACCAACCCAATGGATCAGGAGAACGATCTCTGACGCTTCGTCATCGATATCGGCGACCTCCCGGATGACGGTGCGAACGATGCGCTTCTTGGCAAGCGCGAATTTCCCCGCACCTTTTGCTGTTGAGTGCTCTGATGCAAGGTGTCCACCGAAATAGGTGGACACCAGGTGATGGAAGAAGATGAGCAGAAACTGCGGGTGAGGCTTGTCGGTCGGGACGGGCGACGCCGATACGACCCGGCATCGAAGGACCGTCTTGTCTCGGCCTGCCTTGAGCCTGGCGTGTCGGTATCGAGGCTCGCGCTCGAACATGGGGTCAATGCGAACCTTCTTCGGAAGTGGATAAAGAAGCGCGCGGAGACCCAGTCCTTCCCGCCGTCCTCATCACCGTCGTTTATCCCGGTTCAGATTGAAAGCACTTCCGATCGGGTCTTGCTGCGACAGAGCAGCATGGCTGCGGTGGATTTGCCGGGGACTTGCGATGGGGTGCGTGGGTCGGCATCGAAAAGGACAGCGCCTTTTTCCTCTCCGGCCAAGGTGAGCGCGTCGCTGCCGAACGGTGTGAAGTTGACGCTGGAATGCGGTGATGTGGATGCGTTGGCAGCGGTAATCGGAGCGCTGGGTCATGTTCACACTGGGCGCTGACCTGAAAGTCTACCTGCACCGCGAGCCGATCGACTTCCGGGCCGGCATCAACAGCCTTGCGGTTCTGGTCCAGGAGACGATGGCGCTCGATCCGTTTGCTCCGGCGGTTTTTGCGTTCTGCAATCGCCGTCGCGACCGGATGAAGCTCCTGTTCTTCGATCGGTCGGGCTTTGTGCTGGTCCTGAAGCGGCTGACCGAGGACAGGTTCCGGTGGCCGCGCCGGGAGGCAGCGGTGGTCACGCTTACGACCGAGCAATTGCACTGGATCCTCGACGGCATCGATATCGATGCGATGGTCCGCCATCCGGTGCGGCAATATCAGGTTGCCGGTTGAGGGCTCTCGAATTGAGCGGTTGACGCGGCGGCATGCTTTCGATTCAAGAATCTGATGAATCGACCCGGCGAACCGACTGTTGAAGAGTTGATGGCGCATATTGCTGCACTGCAGGCGCAGAACCGTCAACTCACCGAACGCGTCGTCAAACTCGAGGAAGAGCTGGCGCTTGCACGGCTGCATCGTTTTGCGCCGCGCAGTGAAAAACACATTGACCGCCTCTTCAATGAAGCCGAACAGGCCGCGGATGAGGACGCCGCCGACAACGAAGATGGCGATGTCGTTGTCCTGCCGGACACGGGCTTGCCGGCGACCGAAGGGGCGACGGGAAAGAAGCGCGGCCGCAAGGCCTTGCCGGAAAACCTGCCGCGCGAGCGTGTCGAGTATGACCTTCCCGACGCCCAGAAGGCTTGTCCTTGCTGCCGTCACCAGATGCATCGCATGGGCGAGACCGTTACCGAGCAACTTCATATCGAGGTGAAGGCGAAGGTCCTGCAGAATGTGCGGTTCAAATATGCTTGCCGTCATTGCGACCGCACCGGGATCAACACGCCGGTCGTGATCGCGCCGATGCCCACGCAACCTTTGCCGGGCAGCATCGCTACGGCCTCGACGCTGGCCTTCGCGCTCGTTCATAAGTATGTCGACGGCACACCGCTCTACCGCCTGGCGCAGGCCTTCGAGCGCGCCGGCGTTCCTGTCAGCCGAGGCGCTCTGGGCCACTGGGTGATCGGCTCAAGCGAAAGGCATCTCTCCCGCATCTATGACGCGCTGAAGCTGCAGCTCAGATTGCAGCCCCTCATCCATGGTGACGAGACCACGGTCCAGGTGCTGAAGGAAATGGACAGAGAGGCCGCCAGCACGTCATATATGTGGGCTTACCGGAGCGGCCAGGACAGTGACGAGCCGATCGTGCTGCTCGATTATCAGCCGGGCCGCCCCAAAAGTCTTGCCGGACAGCAAGCTCGGCGACGCCGTCTCCTACACCCTGAACCAATGGGGATATCTGACGCGTTACACCGAGGACGGCAGCATGCCGATCGACAATAATCTTCTCGAGCGTGACATCAGACTCTTTGCCACTGGCCGGAAAAGTTGGCTGTTCAGCGATACCGTCGACGGAGCCAGGGCCAGCGCCGTCATCTACAGCCTGATGTTGACCTGCCGCGCCTGCGGCGTCGAGCCGTTAGCGTGGCTGCGCTACGTCCTCACCGAGTTGCCTCAACGCGCTATCGATACTGATATCGACGACCTGCTGCCCTTCAACTTCGCCAAAACCGCTGCAGCCTGATCCGCCCGGACGCGTCCGTCTGAAAGCGATCAGCTGTTGCAAGGGCCGTCGACGTGCGGGGAAATGAGCGCTTACGCTTCCTGAGCCTTGCATCCGTCGTCGGCGCCGCCCACACAGCCTTGAGATTGGCGGCGAGCGCGGTGACGTGTATTGGCGACAGAAGTGATGGCTCCGATGTCGAGGCAGCATGCGCAGCAATCCTGCTCTCGATCTCGCCGACACGCGTAAGCGCCCGGTTCCATCGCAACTCCAGTTCCGCCGCGACCAGCCGGTTCCGCGGATCGATGGCGTCGTATTGCCGGAACGCCCGATCGGCGCTGTAGCGTGCCGCCTCGAGATCGCGCATCAGAACATCGCGGACCTGATCGCGGCGACTGGCCGCTTGCGCTTCGGCCTCGACGGCCGCGGCTATCGCTCCCGGCTCGACAACCCGCAGAAGAGCTTCTTCGATGGCGTCGTCGACGCGTAGCCCGAAGCGATGCAACGCGGCTCGCCATTGTCAAGCAGACCACGCCAGCAGGAATAGCGCGGAATGTTGTGCTTGGTTCCCGTGTAGCGGACCGTCAGCTTGCGGCCGCAGCGCCGGCAGCGGACAAGGCCGGCGAGCAGAGCGTCGCCATGCTTGGGCGCCCCGTGATGCCGGCTCGTGGGCGCGTTGTCGCTCACCATCTTGCGGATCGCTTCCGCCCTTCCCAGTCGACGTGGTCTTCGTGTGCACCCGGGATCAGCGCCAGCCATTCATCACGCGCCTTACGGCGGCTGCGCGAGCGAATGGGTGTTGCATCATATCCCGACGCAGCACGAGTCTTACCATAGGCGTAGGCGCCGCCGTAGATCGGGTATCATTCGGTGGATGGTCGCATAGCTTGGCCTGCGCCAAACCACATCGCCATTGTTGCGCTTGGCAGGCAAATCCAGCCCATGTTCGAGGAACCAGAGCAGGGCCTGGCGGGCACTGCCGAGTTCCGCCACCTGTCAAACACAAGGGTGATGGCCTCTTGCATGCGACGATCGGGATCCTTCTCCAGCCGGTCGCCGACCTTCACGAAGCCGACCGGGGCTGTGACAATGAGCTCGCCGCGCCGGGCCTTCTCGTAGCGTGCCGACAGGGAACGCTGACGCAGAAGATCGAGTTCGCACTCGTTGAGGCTGCCCTTCAATCCCAGCAGCAGCCGGTCATTACCCTGACGCGGCGCATAGACCGTCTCCTGATCGACCAGCACGGTATCGACGACGCGGCACATCTCGATGAGCTGCTGCCAGTCACGGCTGTTGCGGGCGAAGCGCGATACTTCCCGCGCCGCAACCGCCCCAACCTTGCCGAGACAGACTGCGGCGACCATCCGATCGAAGCCCGCTCGCGCGACACCGCCAGCAGCAGAGCGGCCGAGATCGTCATCGACGGTCTCGATGCAAGACCAGCCGAGCGCCACCAGGCGATCGCGCATCGCATACTGCAGGGCGCTGCTCTCACGATTGTGCAGAACCTGATGGGCCGAGGACTGCCGCACATACAGGATCGCCTTGCGCTCCAGATGGTGGGGCCGGATCTTCTCATGCATCATGGCTCGCTTCCTCCCGTTGAACGGCGCGCGCGCCGTCGACGTGATCGAGGATCAGGCGCACCATCAGCTTTGTCAGCGTCGGGCGCGTCTCTTCCGGCAGCGCCTGCCATGGTGGCATCTGCGCGGTCTCCGGATCGTGCGGGTTGGAGAACAGATCGGACTGATATGTCGTGGGCTGGCGCGGCACGGACCTCTCCCCGATTCGCGTCGTAAGGACCCGATGCTGCGCCCGAATCCTCCAATTGCGATGGGGTGGGGGAATTGGCCGTCGCGTCCTGCAGCAGTGTCACTAAGACGCCAAGCGTTCTGGGATCAACATGTGGGGCAGCGGCAATGCGCCACGCGGCGCAGACCGCGCGATCAAACATCCAGGCCGGAACCTCCAGCCACCGATCGGAGGCGGGGCCAGAGAAACTGCAGCGGAAACCACCCGGTCAGCCTTCTCGATCACCTCATGAACGTGAACACAACGCCCGGCCTAGGGATGCCATGGATAAAGAAACTTGCGTTCCTCCCGTGGGCGTTCTCTCGTCGTGTTGTATAACGAGGTGCGCCCGCATGGGGCGATCGGGCACAAGGCCCCGATCTCGTTGCTCAATCACGATGACGCCGCCAGCCCGCCATCGTGAGAAAGCCGGGAAACTCTACCTTCCGGCGTCCAGAGAATGGTATCGGAGCACCGATTGCCAAGACTTTCCCTCGACCCGGAGGAGATTAGGGTCTCAGGTCACGGCCTTCGATGCACTGTGAAGAGATGCTCCCGCAAAAGGCATATAGCTGGCTCGGAAACCGCTTCCTCCGACGGCCAGACGCGATGCTCAAAATCGCAAGATCGACGCGATGGTTTTCGTGCGAATCAGGATCGCAGGATCCGCGTGCGCGATGCACTCAAGCCGGTGCACAAGCATACCCGATGGAACAGCACCTCGTTCCTTATAGTATTTCGTGAATGACGTGCGTCCCCACCGCGCGGTCACAGCGGACACGGAGGTTAAAGGGTTGCCGCATTGCAGAAAAGGCTTTCGATAACGGCCTCTCTGCTGTCACCAATGTCGTCTCCATTGAAGTAAACGATCGCGCCAGTCCTGTCCTTTTCGCGGAAGAACATTTGGGTCCTGACACCGGGATCGCTGCCACCGTGACCCCAAATGACATCACCATTTTTGAGGATGCGTTTGTTCCAGCAGAGAGCGCGACCATCATGGACTTCAGAGAGCATCATGTTGATGGTCGACTCTTTCAGCAACTGATTTCCGCCTCGGTATCCATAAGCGGCGAGAAAGAGCGCCAGTTCCTCGACGCTCGTGCGCGCCAGTCCCTCCGGATAGGTGGGGTAACTGTAGAAGCAATGCGGCATGCGGCCCCCCGGCGTAAGCTCATCAATTGTCAAACCAGGAGCTGGTAACAGGGAGGAAAATGATTGCCGGCCCCTCTCCAACATTTCTTTGGTGACCCTGCCATAGACAACCGCGTGCCGGTCAACATCGACATCACGCACATACCAGCCAGTGCTGTTCATGCCCAAGGGGGTGAAGATGTGGTCGGCGCAATAATCGGTGAAGCTCGTGCCAGTCACGCACTCGACAAGGTGGCCGAGCAGGCCATAAGCAACATTGCAATACCCGGGCGGCAGCGATGAACCAGGATCGAGATAAGGATTCCGGCCGGGGTGATCCGGTTCGAATATGCCGGGCGCCCACTCATGGAAATTGTCGTTGGCGTCATAATAGGCTCCTCCTGGCTTTAGGTATGCCTCGACCCAGTCGCCAAGCGCAGCCGCTGGATCGCCGCAGGCGTAGGTCTCCCAGTAAGACTTCCCATCCCGGATTGACGAACGATGATTCAAGAGCCGCCGTGCCGTGATGGCCACCGATGGGTGTTTCGGATTGACGACCTGATAGGGAAGATACCTACTGACATCAGTATCGAGGTCAACTAACCCCCGCTCCCAAAGCTGCATCACGGCCGTTGCCGTAATGGTCTTCGACACGGAACCGATATTCATGATGGTTTTGGGCGTCATCGGAACTTTGCGTGTCACATCTGCCCATCCATAACCCTTTGCCCAAACGAGCCTGCCATCTTGCACGATCCCAACTGCTGAGCCTGGAATCGAAAACTCCTTGAGTTTGCCCTCGATGACCGCATCAATCGATGATTGCATAGATGTTTACTCCTTCGCGAGAATCCCACGTCCTAAAAGAATGCCTCTGGAAATCGAGGTGCCGAAATCGCCGCCGAGGATGCGACAGCCAATGCAGCACCTCATTGGAGAACGGCGACGAAGCAAAGGCGGCAACAAAAGATAGCGCCCGACCACCACAACGAACGAGGTCGCCTGCATTAAGTCCCAGAGGTTTAACAAAAAAGCTCATCGTCCTGTCTGCGATTTTCGACTCTTTAATGTGCAGCTGGTTCTCAATTGCCGCCGAGTTTACGTCAAATTCAGTCTGTATATCGAGGTCATCTCGTTTTCAGATGGGACTCAGATTGGCGTAAGCCCGAAATTCCGTCGGAGTATCGCCGGGCTGTAAGCGGCGAATGTGCTCTCACGCTTGTCATGTGGGTACTCACTTGGATTACTTGGAGGCAGCTCATATGAGGGGTAACGCTCACCGAGTTGCGAAATTCAGCCAGCTTTCAAGACTTTGCGTCATTTAGCTGCGGAGGCCAGGTGTTTCCCTCGCCTCGCAGGATCGCCTCGGCGGCATCAGTCAGCACCTGGCAGCCGAGCACCAGGTCGGCATCGTCTGTGTTTTCGGTCCAATGGTGGCTGGTGCCGCCGATGCTCGGCACGAAAAGCATAGCGGACCTCAGTCTGCGCGCCACGACTTGGGCGTCGTGACCAGCCCCACTTGGCATCCTTACATAGGCGTTTGGAGCATGGCGCGCGGCCGCTTTCTCTATCGCGTCCTGAAAGGCCGGATCCATGTGGCATGGTTTGCCGGTCTCGGTTTGCTCGATCTCGGCGCGGCAGCCCATTTTCATGGCGGTCTCTTCAACCAGCCCCCTTAGCACAGCATCCAGGCGCTCAAGCACCGGCATTTCTGAATCGCGAAACTGGAACAGCATCTCTGCCTTGCCCGGAATTATGCTGGGAGCACCCGGCTCCAGCGTAATGCGGCCTGTGGTCCATACGGAACGCGGGCCGGCCACTTCAGGAAAGTGCCTTGCAATGGCCATGGCCAGCGTCGCTGCTGCGACGCCGGCATCCCTTCGGATGGCCATGCGCGTCGTGCCGGCGTGATTCTGGATACCGTGAAAAACGATTGAGTACTGCCAAATCCCGACGATGCTCGTAACAACACCGATCCGTTTGCTCGAGGCTTCCAGCGCGTCCCCCTGTTCTATATGTGCTTCCAGATAACCGACGTGGCGTTCCGGCTCCACCAGAGATCGGGGAACGCCGGTTAGGCCGGCCGCACGGAGCGCGTCCCTAAGCGGCAGCCGGTGATCAACATTCACCGCGCGATCGATCTCCGCCTCATCGATGTCACCGACGAATGAACGACTTCCGAGCATCGAGACGTAGTGACCTTCTTCATCCGCCCACGCCACTGGCGCGATGGGAAGGTCTGCGCAGTCCGGCGTTTCCGCCAAGGTCCGGGCAATTTCAAGGCCGTAGACCACACCAAGCGCCCCGTCCAGCCATCCGGCATAATTCTGGGACTCTGCGTGCGACCCGATCAACAGCGATCGCCGGTCCGACCGCGGCGTGCCGAACACGTTGCCGACCCCGTCAATATGCGCCTGAAGCCCTACGGCTTCGTACTGCTGCGCAAGCCAGCGGCGGCTGTCCATATCCTCCTTCGAATAGGTTGGACGATGGACACCGGTCCGGTACGCGCCGAACTGCGCGAAACCTCTGAGATCCGAGAGCAACCGCCCGGCGTTGATCTTTGGCATTTGCACTGTCCTGGCATGTATTTGACCAACGCCGACTTCCCTTGGGACGCGTTGTCAGTGGAACCCAGTCGCCATGATTCCACCTTAGCTCTGGAAGAAGGCTTCAAAGCAGGCCGCGGCCGACTCTAACACGGCTGGGAAATGGGAGGCCGGCGAGCCCACACTTGCGTGTCATCGATCATTTCTTGACCGCTGACAGATATAAGAAGATGACCCGCATAACGTCAAATTGCGTTTTTAGATCAGGGATATCTTGGTCTTAGATGGCTGTCCTGGCTGTCCTGGCGGCGGTATGAAGCAAAGTAGCTTAGTCGCCACTCGAGACGCAGGACGCTCTCTCTCACGGCTTTTCAACGATTAGAATGGCCAATGGTGCATCCGGATTAGATAGGTCGTCTCTCACCGAGCGGCGTCCGGCAATCCAATTGCGGCTTTGCCGCAGCCGAGCGCGGACGCTTACTTGCCGCCTATCCCCGAACTGAGCAGGACGACAACGCCAAGATCGCGCCAATGGATGCTCGCATGCTCTGTGCCGCGGAGTTGCCTGAGATGTATCCGTACGTTTCGCTAGGACGGCTTGGGGTGAGCGGGATGAGCGAAGGCCTGTGCAACACGTTCCGTCCAAGCCATTTCGACAGCGTGGCAACAGCGGTGCCGAAGCTGTTTCCCCAGACGGGCGCCGGGCCTGGCCTTCTTCGGCGAGAAGGATTTCCAGGAGCTGCTGTTGTTCGCCGGCTCGACCGCGATCTCGACATCCCAATCAATACAGCCTGTGGGTGTGTGAAGTGGCGCAGGATCGTGGTGTCTACTTCCGACGCGAGCAAACCACCATTCTGGAGTGAGAAGGATCAAACCCGCAACAATCATCTGCGGCTTGTTCCTCCGCCAGGCAGCCACCCGCTACATAATACAAACCTCAGGGGCCAGAACCTCCTTTAAATCAGGTTGCTCGTTGTCTCTCCCTGAGGACGGACAGGCACTGATACTATTAAAGACCCCCGTCTTTGTCTGGCGATGGTGAGATTAATGGTGTTATTCGCAGCTGTCGCACTTGACCGGATCGCGCTCAGCAAATGATAAACAACCAAGCTCGTACAATAACGCAGCGCCTGTGCGAATCCCGCTGTAGAAGCAACTGAGTGTGAGATTTTCATTCGGCGCATGGTTTGCCTCGTCGTGGTTCGCGTAAGGCGTGTCGAAAGCAGGAATGCCGAGGATCTTGGTGAATACATAGTTAGGGAGAGTGCCGAAGCCTGCGGGGACCAGCAAAGGCTCCTCCCCTTGCGCGGCGACGAAAGCACGGCGAAGCGGTGCAGTGAAAGGGGAGGTCATGGGTGTTTTCGAGGGGTACATGCTCCCTTGCGCTATGAATTCCACTTCGGGCGCGTGTTTTTCCACATGGGCCGCCACCTTGCGCAGGATGTCCGCGGGGTCCTGTGCTTCCACGAGCCGTATGTCGCATTTCACGAAGGCTTCGTTGGGCAGGACGCTCTTGCTACCAGGCCCGCCATAGCCGCCATGGAAGCCATTGATCGTCAGCGTCGGGCGGAAGCACAGGCGCTCGTAGAAGGGCCGTTCCGCCGGCGCGTCGAGTCTCGCAAGATCGAGACCACGCTTCACAGCCTCGACATCGAGAGGTAAACGCTCGACCGCGGCCAATTCCTCCTTTGACGGTGGGTCGATTTCATCGTCGAAACCGTCAATGGTGATTTCACCATCGGCATTTTTCATGGTGCCGAGCAGATGCACCAACGTCCAGATCGGATTGGGCACAACGCCGCCAAAGTTACCCGAATGCAAGTCGCCGTTAGCGTGGCGGCAGCGTAGTTCAAAAGACACCTCGCCACGCGATCCGAACTTGATCACAGGTGCGCCGCTCGCATGACGCGGACCATCGGCGGTGACAGCAAGATCAGCTTCCAGGATACCGATGTTGGCATGGACGAAATCGGCGATGTGCGGACTGCCGATCTCCTCTTCGCCTTCCAGCAGCAGGATGACGTTGCAGGGCAGCGCGCCATGCACCTTGAGGTGGGACTCGATTGCCAAAATCTGTGCGAAATGCTGGCCCTTGTTGTCTCCCACACCGCGTGCGTATAGGCGCCCGTCACGGATGGTCGGCTCGAAGGGCGGCGAGAGCCATTTGTCGATCGGGTCAGCCGGCTGCACGTCGTAATGGCCGTAGAGCAGCACGGTCGGCTTGCCCGGCGCCTTCTCCCAGCGCGCGACCACCATCGGGTGTCCTTCTGTCGACACCAGGCTGGTCTCGAGCCCGATCCCGGTGAGCATCTCGACCAGCAGCGCGCCGACTTCGGCGATGCCAACATTCTCGGCGCTGATGCTCGGGTGCCGAACGTAATCAATCAGGCGATCGAGGAAGGGGGTTCGGTTCGCCTCGATATGCTCGAAAACGGCGTTCAACGGATCAGAAGAGGTCATATCCTTGCCTGTAAGAAAGAGGAAGAAGTCGGAGATACAGGGTGTTCTCGGTTGGCAGGCCGAACAAAGGCGCGCGGACGCCGTGGATCGACGGGCCGGCCGAGGCGCGCCTCCAAGGCCGCCGCATCTCGAAATGCCAGCGACAACTCCCAGCGGCGAAAGGGAACAGCCTGATCCAGCCCCCGGCTTGGTTGCGATCGGATTGAGATAGAGGCGGATCGCAGACCATGTCGCCGGCCTCGCAGGAGCGCGAGCCGGGCGATCTGGATACCCTCGGCGCCACATCTGTACCTCATGCTTTTTGGTTTCACCAACCCGCCGCTCCGAAGCTGCTTCCGCCGGTCACAGATCTGCCAGCGCGTCACGCGCAACCTCCGCAACGCGCATGCCCGCATAAGGCTCTCGGCCACGATCCTAGCTTTATCGAGGCGACGCAGTCCGCTGCGGTGACGGGGGTACCGTCATGCCTGCTTGGCCTTTTCCGGGTCGCCACCCTTCTTGTACCACCCCGTATTTTCGTCGTTGGAATAGGGCGTATGGCTTCCGAACACCGAAGTGACAGTGCTGATGTATTCTTGAGGGAACGTGGTGCGCATGAATGCCTCCTGATCTATCAGGTGAAGCATCGCTTGGCGCGCCTTGACGTTGTCGAACGGCTTCTGCAGACAGTTCATGCGCATGAAATACACATTGCCCGCCTTGTTCAGAACCTCGAGGTCAAGGTTGGGATCGCCCTCGATCGCTGGGTAAAGATCGGCGGATGGTTCTAAGAGGAAATCGGCCTCACCCGCCTGCAAGGCCGCGAAAGCAGTCTGCTGATCGGCGATATTGTCCCAGACAACGCGATCGACGTTCACGACCTTCCCGCCGGCGAATCCGTCTGCTGGCTCCAGGCGTGGTACATACGCTTCATTGCGATCGTAGGTGAAGGTCGCGCCCGGCTTGGCAAGAGCATGGTTAAACTTGAACGGCCCTGATCCGATGTTCGAATTTACGCTCTCGGTTGCGGGGCGATCCGCATCCTTCTCGCGCATCATGAACAGGCACGGAGTCGACGCTTTCCCCAGGATGTCGAGCAGAATCCCCATGGGTTCCTTGAGCGCGATCGCGAAGGTTTTGTCGTCGATTTTTGAGATGTCGCTCGCCCGCTCCATGATCAGTCGTCCGCCGCCGGTATCCGCCTGGCCCCAGCGACGGATCCGCGCTCGTAATCGGACTCGAAAGTCATGAATATGCTCCAGCCGCCGCTCTCAATGGGGCCCTTGTTCCTGTAGCGGGCGGAACGTGCGGCACTGTCGAGCGGCAAAAGCTCTAGCTGCCTATTCGGATGAAGCCGCCCCGCTTGGCCTGCCGTTAGATCGGAGTTCGACTCTCCGAGAAATGAGCAGTGTGGCGGGTGCAAATACAGATCCGTTTTCGCCGGGGCGTTTGCGCCGCTCAAAAATCGAACCTTTCGTTCGATCTGGCTCGCAACGCAGGTTTCCAGTCTCGGCTAGCTCATGCAGACCGTTGCCATCAGCTGGTAGATGGCAACGATCTCAACCTCCGATCTGATGGTCGCGCTGGCGCAGACTTCATCGAACCTGCCAGCGTCCATTATCTGTCTTCGTCGGGCCCATCGCCGATAACTTTAGCCGTCGTAGAGTCATGTTCGCCCTGATGGCGGTAGCATCTGCGATGCTGACCGCTTCCGTGGCGATGGGCCTTTTGGAACCGTGGATGATCCTCGGCTTCAACTTCTTGGTCGCATGAGGCGCCGCTCTCAACGATCCCGCTTGGCAAGCCTCGGTTAGCGATATCGTGGACCGACGCAATGTTCCTGCGGCCTTCCCAACGTTGACCTCTCGCAAGTGCAAAGATGCACAATATTCATAACTGACCAAGTTAGCCGGTAGCTAAGACTTCTTGGCTCGAGCACTGGCCTTGGCAGCAAACCGGTTTACCACGATGAGTGTGCGTGCCGTAGTCAACTCAGTTGGACCCAGCAGCGTCGCACGGGTTTTCCGACACCGGCGGATCACAGCAACATCTTGCCTGCGAGATTCACACCTACAGCAGCCTCTAGTTAGCAGTTCGCCTGGATATGATCGAAAACGGCGTTCAACGGATCAGAAGAGGTCATATCCTTGCTTTTAAGAAAAGGAGGAGACAGATGTACAGGGTTGTTCTCAGCTAACAGCCGCTGGTGCGAGCATGCAGCGATCATTCAGATAACACGCGCTCATTCGCCCAGGTTCAACTTCCTTCAGCGGTGGCTCGGTCTTGCAACGAGCAAAGGCGCGCGGCTCCGTGGATCGACGGCTGGCCGGAGCGCCTTCAAGGCCGCGACATCTCGAAAGGCCGCGACAACCCAAGCGGCGAAAGATGACTAGACCATGTTACCGGCCCCGCAGGAGCGCGTGACGGCGATCCGGACGCCCTCGGCACCACATCTGTACCTCATGCTTTCTGGTATCGCCAACCGACCGCTCCGAAGCTGCTTCCGCCGGTCATGAAGTGCCAGCGCGTCAGCTCGTATTTGCGCGCAACCTCCGTAACGCGCATGCCCAGCGTAAGGCTCTCGGCGACGATTCGTGCTTTCTTCAAGTTTACGGCGAGTTGGGCCGCAGTCTGATGACTCCAACGTTGTTGTCGATGGTGATCTCGGTCCCAAATGGCTTCGAGAGCTTCTGTAGCCGCTCCAGAATGGATTTTGCTTGCGGCGGAGGGGCGAGCCGCGGAACACCCCTGTTGGCAAACCGCTTTAAGTACCCGAGCTCGACGGGATATAGTCGCAACTCAGCAAGCTGGTTCTGCTGAAAGCGGCTGACGGTCACAACGCTTTCATAAAAGACCGGGTCGTCAAATCCTTTTGCCTCCTCCGCGACTGTCACCTCGGCATCCGTGTCGACCCGTGGGTCCTTCCCATAAGCGGCAAACATGTCGGCCCCTACAGGCGTCCGGTGGTCATCATAAAGGAAATTGGCCAAGCTATAAAAGATCGGCCGGCCCTTATAGATCTCGATGCCGCGCAACTTGTGCGGCCCGTGACCGACATATGCATCCGCTCCCGCATCAATCAGTCGATGCGCAAACGATTGTTCGTAATCAGGCGTCTCCTCGCTCCAGTTCCCGGGCTGGTGACAGTGATTCGTGACGATGCAGAAGTCAGAGAACTGCTTGCCCCGACGAACGTTTCGAAGAATGTCGGCGACGTCGCTCGGATCGGCTTCGTAGCTGTAACCGGCCTTGTCGCCCGCTGTGAACGCCATTCCAGCGACCACGACGCGGTTTGGATCGTTAGGGTCCTCGGGCCGGTCCGCCGTGGCCCCTGAAACTGCCGGCGGAGCCGATCGACCGCCCGGGCGGGAGTCGGGCAACGCATCGCGTATCTGCCTCAAGCTCTCGAGCTTCTCGGGCGGGACCACAATGCTTTTCGCCAAACGAAGGGCGTTGAGTCCGGGTCTGCCTGGCGCCTCGCCGGCGGGATCGCCAGCCCGAGACATGGGCGTGAACGATGAAGCAAGCGACACCAATGCTACGCGACCGCGCGCGGTTTCCAAAAAGCGAGCCGCGCCGGCTTGTGCGAGATTTTCACCCACCCCTGCATGGATGATCCCGCTCTGATCGAGCACTTGGCTCGTCTCGCGCATGCCTTCAAGCCCCCAGTCGAGCGTATGGTTGTTTGCGCGACTCATTAGATTGAACCCCATTGCCTTCAGATCAGGTCCGACTTCAGGAAGGCTGACGTGAAACGCACCGCCATACTCAGCCTGCGGACTTCCCTCGAACGATCGGATATCAAAGATGTTCATTTCCATGTTGCCAAACGTGACATCGGCGTCATGGAGGACTTTGACGATGTCGCCGAAGCCGGGATGGTGACCTTTGGTCAGCGGCCGCGACACGATGAGATCGCCAACTGCTACCATTGTGAAGCCGTCCGCGACGTTCGTTTCAATCGAACCGACTGTATCATAGCTGCCCGCTTGGGCCGAATGATCGTTGTTCTCGTGTGAATGCTTTTCCATACGGTTCTCCATAGGCCGAATCTTTGCTTTCAAATCTGTTCGTTTCATCTCTTCTTCTCACCGTGCTCCACGCGATGTTCGGTGCTGATGTCAGCGGTACGAACGAGATATTCGATCGGGTGAAAGAGTCTGTGGCTATACCACACGACTGAGCGAAGAATTGGCTGCTGTAGTTGGCTTTGCCACGACATCTGTAGCCGGAGCGCGCACATGACAGGCCACGACGCGCCCGTCCGCCAATGGCACCAAAGGCGGCACCTCGATGCGGCAGCGCTCGACGGCGAGCGGGCAGCGCGGGTGAAACGCGCAGCCGCTCGGCGGGTTGATGGGGCTTGGCACCTCGCCCTCAACGGGCGCCTCCAGTCGAACACGGGTGGGATCCGGGACGGGAGCTGCCGCCATCAGCGCCTCGGTGTAGGGGTGGACCGGCTTGGCGAAGAGCGCCTCGCAGGGCGCGAGCTCCACGATCCGCCCCAGATACATGACCGCAACGCGATGGCCGATATGTTCCACGACGCCAAGGTCATGTGAGATGAAGACGAAGGCGATTCCCATCTGCTGCTGGAGATCCAGAAGCAGATTCAAGATCTGTGCCTGCACGGACACGTCAAGGGCTGACACCGCTTCGTCGGCGATGATCAGCGAAGGCTTGAGGGCCAGCGCTCGCGCGATACCGAGTCGCTGCCGTTGACCGCCCGACAACTCGGACGGGAGCCTGTGCATCATCTCAGGCGACATTCCGACCTTCTGGAGAAGGTCAGCAGCAAGCGCGTTGCGTTGCTGCCGGCTGAGACGCTCAAAATTCTCCACGGGTTCGGTGATGATCTGTCCCGCCGTGAGGCGCGGATTCAGCGACGAGTAAGGATCCTGGAAGACCATCTGCATGCGACGGCGCCAGGCGCGAAGTGCGTCCTTCTTGAGGCCCGCAATGTCGGTCCCGTCGATCAGCACGCGCCCCCCCGTCGGCTCCACGAGCCGCATCAAGAGCCGCGCCACGGTGGACTTTCCGCAGCCGGATTCGCCGACGATGCAAAGCGTCTCGCCCGCCTCAACGGAAAAGGATACATCCTCCACCGCCCGGATCACCGGAATGTTTTTCTTGAAGATTCCCGAGCCAAGCGGGTAGTGCTTGGTTAGATTCTCGACTTTCAGCAGAGGACCGTTCATGCGCCCATCACCTCTTCGGCGCGCCAGCAAGCTGCGGCGTGGCTCGACCCGACATCACGCAGGGCGGGCGTCTTCTCGCGGCAAATGTCGATCGCGAACGGGCAGCGAGGAGCAAAGCTGCACCCGACAATGGGCTCGCGCAGGCTTGGGACAATGCCGGGGATTTCCGGAAGGCGGCGTTGTCGGCCGCGTCGCCGGTCAGGCACCGATCGCATGAGGCCCTGTGTGTAGGGATGCGCCGGACGCGCAAACAAATCTATGACGTTCGCTTGTTCTACGATCCGGCCAGCATACATCACGATCACGCGCTGGCATGTCTCGGCTACAACGCCCAGATCATGCGTGATGAACATCACGGCCGTACCCGTGCGCTCTTTCAGATCGACGATGAGCCGCAGGATCTGCGCCTGGATAGTGACGTCGAGGGCGGTCGTCGGCTCATCGGCAATCAACAGTTCCGGCGAGCAGGCAAGAGCCATAGCGATCACGGCGCGCTGGCGCATGCCGCCTGACATTTCGTGAGGATAGTTGTTGACGCGAAGCTCAGGGTCCGCGATGCGGACGAGACGGAGCATCTCTTCGGCCTTTTCCATGGCCACGGAGCGGGACGCTTTCGTGTGGATCTGCACCGCCTCGGCGATCTGGCGGCCGACTGTGTAGACCGGGTTCAGGCTCGTCATCGGCTCCTGGAAGATCATGGCGATCTGGTCGCCGCGGATCTTTCGCATCTCCCGATCGGACAACTCAAGCAGGTTGCGTCCGTGGAAGTGGATCTCGCCGCCGACAGTCCTGGCGCTCAGCTTCGGCAGCAGGCGAAGAATGGTGAGAGCGGTGACGCTCTTGCCGCATCCGGATTCGCCGACGACGCCAAGCGTTTCGCCTTTCTTTACCTGAAAGCTGATCCCGCCCAGGGCGCGGGTGACGCTTTCTTCGCTGTAAAAGTGAGTCTCAAGGTCGCGTACGTCGAGAAGCACGTCGTCTCCTGCGGATTCTCGCATTAGCATGTCAGCGCCTACGCTTCGCACGGGGATCGAACAGGTCGCGCAAGCCATCCCCGAGCAGGTTGACGGCAAGGACCATGACGGCAAGGCAGATGCCCGGGGCGAAGATCGTCAATGGGGCAATCGAGAGATACAAGCGAGAATTCGAAATCATGTTGCCCCAGCTGGGAATCTCGGGCGGCACGCCCACGCCGAGGAAGCTCAGTCCGGCCTCTGTCAGAATCGCATCTGCGCAGACTATGGCGCTCTGCACCATAAGCGGCGCGATGGTACTGGGCAGGATATGCCGCCACAGCACCTTGGGCAGGCGCGCGCCGCCGCTGACCGCGGCCTCCACGTAAGGACGTTCCCGAACACTCAGAACCGCCGAACGAACCATCCGCGTGACGCTCGGCAGCTGGGGGATCGTGATGGCAACGATGAGGATGCCGATCCCGGAGCCTGTCAGAGAAATAAGGGCAATGGCGAGCAGAATCGTCGGAATCGACATCAATCCGTCCATGACCCGCATTGCGATATTATCGAAGGCGCGGACATAACCGGCGATGACACCAATCAGAAGCCCGCCTAGGGCCGCGCCCACCGCTGACAGCAATCCGACCACGAGCGAGATTCGGGCGCCGAAGATCGTTCGTGCAAACACGTCACGGCCCAGATTATCGCTTCCGAACCACATCTCCGCGGACGGTGGCTGGAGGCGCTTGAATGGATCCATGCTCGATGGATCGCCGGCGTAAAGCGGGGCAGCGAGTGCCAGAACGATCAACAGTGCGAGGAAGCCGCCGCCTATCACGACCAGCTGATGCCGCCTTGCTAGACGGGGAAGGTCAGATATTCGCAGGCGACCCGTCGGGACGTATTCCACTGGTAGGGAGAGGAGCGTCATAATCAGTACCGGATTCGGGGGTCGACCAGGGTGTAGGAAAGATCGACCGCAAGATTGATAAGGACGTACAGAGCCGAAACTAGGATGAGCACACCTTGAATAATGGGGTAATCGCGGTTGTTGATCGCATCCACTACCAAACGACCGACACCAGGTATGTTGAACACCGTTTCCGTGATGACAACACCGCCAACCAGACTTGCGAAACTTAGGCCGATCACGGTCAGAATTGGAACGCCGGCATTTTTCAACGCATGGTGGAAAAGCATGGCATACGACGACGCGCCTTTGGCGGCGGCTGTTCGCATATAGTCTTCCGACAACACCTCAAGCATGCTCGCCCGCGCGATCCGCGCGATAAAAGCGATATAACCAAGACTTAACGCCACGGTGGGCAGGATCAGGTGCACAAGCCATGGCCCGAAGCCATGGTCAATCGGCTGGTATCCCTGGACCGGTAGCCAATGTGATATGATAGCAAACAAATATATGAGAAAGAAACCGACGACAAACACCGGGACAGAAAAACCAAGTGTCGCGAATACCGTCAGGATACGATCAATAAGGCCGCCAGCTCGCCACGCGGCCACGATACCGAAGGAAATCCCCGTCGTCACCGAAAGGATCATCGTTAGGATCGAAAGAGAGACGGTTGGTTCCAGCCGCTGCGAGATCAGTTCAAGAACGGGTAGCCCCGTGAAAATTGAGGTCCCGAAGTCGCCGCTGAGGATGCTGAGAGCCCAATGTACGAACTGAACGGGCAGCGGCTCGTTGAGCCCCAATTGTTCGCGGATGCCGGCGATCATCTCTGGCGTGCCCTTATCGCCAGCGATGATGGCGGCCGGGTCGCCTGGCGCCAACCTGAGAAGCAGAAAGACGAAAACCCCGACCATCACCATGACGGCGATGGTCGAGAATATTCTGCGCAGGATGTAAGTGGCCATTGCGCTCAGGCCTTCTGCATGTTCCACATCGGCGTGAGCCCCGGCATGCCGATGAGGCCGGTCAGCGTTTTGCGGCGCGCGATTGGCGAGACAACTTCACCCAGCAGAACGGTGCCCACGAAATTCCAATATTCTTGTTGCATCTTGCGGGCCAGTGACTTGCGTTCTTCCAGCGTTTTGACAACCGCCCATTTGGCCCGAAGAGCCTCATATTCATCGCTCTTCGGCCAGCCCAACCAACCCTCTTCGCCGTTCGCGTTTAGAGTGGGGTTGCCGGCTGCATCGCCGCGCTCGTAATCGGACTCGAAAGTCATGAATATGCTCCAGCCGCCGCTCTCAATGGGGCCCTTGTTCCTGTAGCGGGCGGAACGTGCGGCACTGTCGAGCGGCAAAAGCTCGGCGTTGACCCCGATCTTGCGCAGCGTGGCCGCCAGTAACTGCGTCGCATTGTTGGTAAACGGAACGTCCGTCGCTTGGATAATGACGACCTTCTCGCCGGCGTATCCCGCCTCCTTGAAGAGCTGCTTGGCCTTTTCCGGGTCGCCACCCTTCTTGTACCACCCCGTATTTTCGTCGTTGGAATAGGGCGTATGGCTTCCGAACACCGAAGTGACAGTGCTGATGTATTCTTGAGGGAACGTGGTGCGCATGAATGCCTCCTGATCTATCAGGTGAAGCATCGCTTGGCGCGCCTTGACGTTGTCGAACGGCTTCTGCAGACAGTTCATGCGCATGAAATACACATTGCCCGCCTTGTTCAGAACCTCGAGGTCAAGGTTGGGATCGCCCTCGATCGCTGGGTAAAGATCGGCGGATGGTTCTAAGAGGAAATCGACCTCACCCGCCTGCAAGGCCGCGAAAGCAGTCTGCTGATCGGCGATATTGTCCCAGACAACGCGATCGACGTTCACGACCTTCCCGCCGGCGAATCCGTCTGCTGGCTCCAGGCGTGGTACATACGCTTCATTGCGATCGTAGGTGAAGGTCGCGCCCGGCTTGGCAAGAGCATGGTTAAACTTGAACGGCCCTGATCCGATGTTCGAATTTACGCTCTCGGTTGCGGGGCGATCCGCATCCTTCTCGCGCATCATGAACAGGCACGGAGTCGACGCTTTCCCCAGGATGTCGAGCAGAATCCCCATGGGTTCCTTGAGCGCGATCGCGAAGGTTTTGTCGTCGATTTTTGAGATGTCGCTCGCCCGCTCCATGATCAGTCGTCCGCCGCCGGTATCCGCCTGGCCCCAGCGACGGATCGAGGCGACGCAGTCCGCTGCGGTGACGGGGGTACCGTCATGCCACCCCAGGCCATCCCGGAGCTCGAACGTGTAGGTCTTCTTGTCGTCGGAAACGCCCCACTTCCCTACCATTTGCGGCTGAGGCATCAACTTGGAATCAAGCGCAAACAGCGTGTCGTAAATCGCCAGGCCATGATTGCCACTCGAGTAGGCCGCTGAAAAGACAGGATCAAAGTCGGTGAAGTTACCCATCACCATCCGGGCCGTCCGCGCGGCGGCGGGCGCCGTTTGTGCTCGCAGGACCGACGGGATCGATAGAGCCGTTCCGGCGGCCAAGCCTACCTTAATAAGGTCGCGTCGAGAGATTGTCATGCTACAATTCCCCTTTCTTGGTTTAGCGATGCGGTTCTGCGCTTTTGACTTTGTTTCGTCGAATTTCAATCCACCGCGGTGCTTACGTCAAATTCAGTCTGTGTATCGGCGTCATCTGGTTTTAAGATGGACTCAGATGTGCCGAATACCCTTACCCATCTCGCTTCAAGATAAGTGTCGAATTAAAGTTGGAAACGCTCAGCGGTTTCCGGATCTCGCCCATAGTAGTTGTCTGCTCGGGGCGCCATCCGACGAGCTGTATATGTACAGCCAAACGCGATGCGGCCAGCGTAGGTCCAATTGTAGGTACTAGCGGGCTCGGCAAGCTCTTCGGGAAGAATAGATGTTCGACGGCCTTTTGAAATAGCCTCAACAGCATCAGGAAAAACTGCTTCTCGGGCTTAGCATCGATGACTTTCATGCTCATGTCAGGATGACGCCTCCCTTCCCAACCGCCGGGGGACTTCCCGGCATTTCGTTCAGATAGACTTCCGAGGGCAGACCCTTGAAATCCCTTCCGAAGCCGGCGTACTGGTTGCGCAGCCCTTCGAACGAGATTTTCCTGATCCACTGCGGGTCGCGCTCGGCGCACTCCTTGACGGCGATGATATGGGCGCCGGCAGCTCTGGCCAACCAGACATAATAATTGAGGTTCGTATTGGCACGGGCCGGCGCGAGAATGTCGCCGGTGTGGCAATCGTACCCAAATGAGCATCCGGCGCGCGGCGGGAAGCTGTCCCTCGGAGGCCTTGGGCGCCAACCCAAAGCAGGTGATCTCGATAGAATCGAGCAACGACCGATGCGGATCCGGCTTTCGCAGGGGGCGAGAAGCGTTCGGGGCGACCCGGCGTGCGTGCTCGATCGTCATTCGCGCGGCGATGTGTGGTGTTGCTGTCCGGAGACCGTACACGAAACGATCAAACGTCGATGTTCGGCCATTACGAGCCGCGAAATCGCTGAAACTGGCAAGCCGGCTGATCTGACCTTAGCCGAAGTTTGCTTGTAACCCAACCAGCGAGAAATGCGCCGCAAAATGCGGTCAAGCTCTTCAACCAGCGCCATGCGGGGAAGGCGCCTGAGGACTCTAGTATATCTGAAATCAGTTCCAACATACCACTCTCTCCATCACGAAACATCCTTGGCCCGAGGGAGAAAGTGACCAGATATTATGTGGCGGCAAAGCTCACCAACACGGTTGAATGACAGGCTTCTGGCGCACGCCGCCACAGATCGAAGTCCGGCACATAAAAACGGATCGGCACCCATCTGTTCACGCATTAGCGACAGCGACGGGCATTAGAATCCCGCTCCGCCCAACGTTCATCACAGCATCGAAGCTTGCGCGCGACTGAAAACCTGCTAAGCGGCCACCGAATACATAACAGTCAATTCCATACGCCATTTTCTTGATCGAGCGGCTTGGCGGGTGCAGAGCCGTCACCTCTCCGGGCCTGACGTACTCTTGTACGACGTATGGGTTGCGGGCGGCCCGGTCAATGTGTTCCTCCCACACTTCTGAGGGTGTGAGATGCCCAACCAAGACATGCTCGCCACGCGTCGCATTAGAGGGCTTCAGAACAAGATTGACCTTGTTCTCCCGAATGTAACCGATGAGCTCGATCCGACGTCGTTCGGGGTTGGTTGTTACTCCCGCTCTAACAAGACGGGTCCATGGAATGTGGCGTGCAATGAGCTCGACCTGCTCGGCGTTGAAGTTCGAGACGAATCGATCGTCGCTGAGTACAGCAAGGATCGCCTTGTCAGATAATATCCACTGGGAGATCCAGGGGTTTATCGAAACCACCTCTTGAGCGGCACACGCATCTAAGTAATCTCCCGATTCCCTATATTTAAATATATCTCGTACATCGAGTTTATTGTAAACAAGATCAATAATTTCGCCGCTCGGTCCGACTAACCCACGAGGTGTGCGCTTCATCTCGGTAATGTCTAGCAACGCTGCTTCGACGCTAGCGTCTCTTAGGCCGCTCACAATCCACTCTACTTCGTTTGTATAACGGCCGCGAAAGTTGACTACGGCGGCGGTTCTGAGCTCGCTGCCAGTTTCAGCGTGGTAGGCAGACACCAGCTCCCGAACAAAACAGTTCGGATCTTTCGCGAAAGGCTGGCTGCTCACGTCAAGTGCCAGGCCGTGTGCCAATGGATTGGAAATACAGCTCCAGACTTTTGCGGCGAGGCCGTTCTGAATAACGCCTCCCGGCCCCTCGGTATTTGTTTCAAGTATCTTATAATATCCATCGCTCCCGAATAACCCATCCAGTCGGCATATTCTTACAAGCGGCCGATGTTTTGGGAGACGAGTGATCCAATGCCCAATATGTCTATAGGCTGGAAACAGGTTTTGCACCTCTTTATTGAAGCAATACAGATCAGCGGCGACATCAAGGAGCTTGACCACTTCCTCAGCGGTGGCGCTCAGGTGATTAGCCAGATCGCAGTCTATCGCAAGGGGTCTAAGGCATACCGGATACGCCCGCCCCTCAAAGTGCATGCCCGCCACTGCAATCGCGCTGGACAGTTCGTCTTGAGCCTCCCAGATCAAGGCTGAATCGGAAGTCGCGAACTCGCAGAGTCGGCGCTCAATTTGTGCATCCGCCTCGCTGATTGCAGGAACTGTTGCAATTTCCGCGGGGCCTAACCCTATCTGAGTTGTCATGAGCAGCTCCTATCTCGTGGTCTTGTTGGTTGCGTTTTCGAGACCCGAGAGCTTCCTGGGATAGCGCGAGTTTCGCTCTGGGATCGATCCGGTCAGACAGTCAGCAGACCACCGGAGCGCGCGAATCTCAGCCTCGCATAGTGTCGCTTGGCCGGCCCACCTTGCGCTCCGTTGGTCGCTGACAGGACTTGAAAGATAGTGTGTTGATGTTTTTCAGGAACTGCCTAATCTGGTGGCTTGACGCTTCCGCGACACCGCTGCCTGTCTTCGCTGATGTCGAACCACGTCGGCCCGCCGCCATGCGGAAGTTACGCTAGGTATGGTACGGTGCAGAAGCTCGACGTAGCGGGTGTCCGCATGATCAGCGCTGCACACTGCTCTTCGCGCCCAAAAACTTAGATTCGCGACAGAGCCGTTCGAGATGATGTCTCAGTTCCGATTAAGGCCCATCACCGGCGTCACGATTGCAGAGCAGATCGAGACGCAGCCAAAATGAACTTCGCAGGTCCAGCCGCTTCAAGGTGGACCCGTTTGGCCCAGCCTCGGTAAAGTTCGCAGAGCCATCGGCTGTCGCGGTAGCCATCGGGGTGGCGGGCGATGTATTCCTCTCACAGGATCGCAGCCTCGGAGCCCGGTGGACGTGTACCCAGTCGGGCTCGACCCTGCGGCGATGGCCTTCTTTTTGCCCGATTCCATCCCTCCCAGCTGTGAGGTTTCGGTGAGTTGTCCATCCGAGTTTCGGTGATTCCATGAAGGACCAGAATGCCCAACTGACGCCGCGTGATCGAGAGCGAATTGTAAGGCAGGTCGAGAGCGGGCGGACGCCGCAGACCCCCGTTCGAAAATGGATTGACTGATAGGAGCGAAGGATTCGCCGGCTTGCGGGATCGCTCTTCCCGGCCACATCGACTGTGCGGGCCGACATCCACGGGATCATCGAGACGATCGAGCGGCTGCGCCGCCAGCGCTGGACGGGCAAGCAGATCGCAAGCGAGGGCTCGCGGCCACCGTCAGCCGCGCTGTGCGCCGGCTGGTTTGAACAAGCTGTATGCCAAGGAGCCGGAAACCCATGCGCCGCTGCGGATGCTTCTAATCGGAATTCTGCCGGCGTCTCGGCGATTTTACCGGCACCTGAGCCCCGTGCGCCTACCCAGGACGGTAGTATCGTCGCTGGCCGTTCTTTAGTAACTCGCCAATTCCGATTAAGAATAGAAACATCGCAGTCGAACCTCATGTCCTCCGCGAAATACCCACTCTGGCAGGCACGTGCCATTCTCTAAAAAGCCTGAACAAACCCTATGTCACACAACTGCGTGCCAAGGCAAAGGACGACGCGGTCGCCTTTCAGCTAGGTCCGGCGTGGGCGGCCACGACGAGATGCTGGCGCTTCTATCCCGATTGCGTTGGCGACGCCGATGGCACCATTGGCCGCGATCTGTTGGTACGACGTTCGGCTGAATGTGCCCCTCATGATGCGAAAGTCACTGGAACGCGGAGTTGAAGAAGCTGCTCGCCGAACGGATGGAGGACTCTCAACACCGCGAGGCCCCATTTCTCGCTCGACTACCAGACTCTGGCGGCCTATGCGGAGGTATCACCCAATCGGCTCCCGACGCTGCACTGATCGAAGCCCCGTGTCTTCGCCGGTTGCTCAACCCGCGCCATACGGCCTAGCAGAAACGGTCGAGGCTTTAGACGTGATTATTAACGCAAGTGACGAATATTTCAGAATCTAAACGGATTCATTTTCGTCATGTTAAGCTTGCGCAAATGCTGGTTAAGCATAACTTTAACCTAAAATAACCTTTGTTTTCGCAGCGAGGTGGTAGAGAATTTTGCCGATACCGGCGGCGCGCGGAGCCGTGGTTTACAGCCGGGAAGACTGTGCGCTAGTGACAATATCCGATCCAGATGGGTGCGGAGAAGAGACTTGGACCCCCGCGGATCACTACGGGCTCTCAACGTCGAGGGCTGGCAACCAAAGCCAGTTTTCTTTGATCCCGTCTATTCATCTCCCGAAGGCAGCCGGGGAAGCGATGGGGGCCGAGTTCGACCGATTTCTCGAACAGGTTGATAGTGTTGCTCAATCCGAGCAGGTGTTCAACCTATTAGCTGCTTTTGCCTTGCATTTTGAGTGCCCATGGATTGCCTATGGCCCTCTTACACCCGACCAAAATTTCTTGAAGCCGGTCCGACGCGATCCGGGGGCCATGCTAAATTATCCCGATGAATGGCAGGAGCGCTGTTTCGAAATGGGTTATGACCGGATGGATCCCCTCATCAAGAAGAGTCGAAAGCGGGCAGGCGCCTTTCGATGGAGCGAGGTGTACAAAGATGCAAGCACGACTGAAGATGAACGGCGCGTTTTCGACGAGGCTGCGACGTTCGGCTTAAGGTCAGGCATTAGCGTTCCATTGCACGGCCCCGGCGGCAGGTTTGCGATCATGAGCTTTGCTCAAGCCTCGGACCGCGAATTCCAAAATAGAACAATCACCTACTTGCAATTTGCCGCGTTACATTTCCATCTGAGGGTGGCGAAGTTCGCGAGTTCGAATGGCAGCGGCGAAGCTCCTGACCTTTCTCCAAGAGAAAAGGAGTGTATTCTGTGGACGGCGAGAGGAAAATCGTCGTGGGAAATGGGAAAAATTTTAGGAATTTCCGACAACACCGTCAATTTTCACATAAAAAACGTGATGCGAAAACTGAACGCTGCTAGCAGAACGGTCGCTGCTATAAAAGCTGTAAATCTCGGAATAATCGAATTGTGAGAAGCGGCTTACCAGACTGAACTTTCATCCAGCGGCGATTAGAGTACCCGTGTTGGTTGCTCTGACCCCTGAAGAAGCAGGGAGCGGACGGGATTTGAAGCGGCTGAAGCAGCTTGAGGACGAGAACGGCAAGCTGAGGAAGGTCGCCGACCTGTCGCTGGACAAGGAGATGCTGCAGGACGTGATCCGCCGAAAACTGTGAGGCCTGGTCGCAACGCGAGCTGGTGGCGGAGACGTGCGGTGAGTGGGATGTGTCGATCCGGCGGGCGTGCCGCGTTCTTGAGTTCGACACTTCGGCCTACCCTACAAGTCCCGCCGCCGCGACCAGGCCGGCATCGAGGCTCGGATCAAGGACATCTGCGCGACGCGTGTGCGCTATGGCTCCGGCGCGTCCATGTGATTGCTGAAGCGCGAAGGGTGGGACATCAACATGAAGCGGACCTATCGCATTTACAGGATTTAGCGCAACAGCACGTCCGGCGACATCATCGCGTCCGTCCGCCAACTGGTGCTCATCGCCAATGATGATCTGATTGCCAGCATCCTCAACCGCAATGGACTGGTGACCGGCCGTGGCAATCGATGGACACGCGAACGGGTCACCGCGCACAGGTCGCATCATAAGATCCCTGTCTTCCGGCCGGCGCCAGACGGCAAAGAGCCATGGCTTAACCGGAACAAGGCGGTGCGCCTTCTCGGCGTTGCACCGAAGACCCTCAGGCTCGCCGCCGAGGCGGGCGAGATCGAAGGGGCTCATCCCCTTGCCAGATGGTCCGTGGATCTTCAGCCGATCAACGCTCGGCGAACCGGCGGCTCAGAGCATTGTTTGGCGTGCGCCGGCAAAACCCAAAATACCCCACGGGATCGCATCCAGATCAGCAAAACCTATTCACTTCAACGACATAGACAGATGGGTGTTATGAAACAGGATTTAAGTATCTGCGCCAATCCTCCAACTTTTCGGCGGCGTCGGCAAGGGTCAGGAACCAGTGGGCGTTCAGGCGTTACGCTCGACTTCAGCCGGCCGGGAAAGCCCACCGACAACGCCTACATCGAAGCCTTCAACGACCGCTTCCGGGCGGAGTGCCTCCAAATGAGGAACAAGACGAACAAGCGGCGCGTAAAGGCGAAGCTTCGGGAAGATCGCCAGGAGGCCATTGGCCTGAACGACGTTTGGGCGATAGACTTCGTCCACGATCAGCTTCGCCACCGGCAAGAAGATCCGTGTCCTGACGGTCGTCGACACGTTCTCCCGCTATGTGCCTGTGCTCGACCCGCGGTTTAGCTATCACGCCGAGGACGTGGTCAAAGCACTTAAGCAGGTCTGCCCTCGCATCGGATATCCGAAGACGCGAAGGACGCTTCGGCAGGCGCAGTTCAGTATGGACGCCACCAACCCAATGGATCAGGAGAACGATCTCTGACGCTTCGTCATCGATATCGGCGACCTCCCGGATGACGGTGCGAACGATGCGCTTCTTGAGCCTTGCATCCGTCGTCGGCGCCGCCCACACAGCCTTGAGATTGGCGGCGAGCGCGGTGACGTGTATTGGCGACAGAAGTGATGGCTCCGATGTCGAGGCAGCATGCGCGGCAATCCTGCTCTCGATCTCGCCGACACGCGTAAGCGCCCGGTTCCATCGCAACTCCAGTTCCGCCGCGACCAGCCGGTTCCGCGGATCGATGGCGTCGTATTGCCGGAACGCCCGATCGGCGCTGTAGCGTGCCGCCTCGAGATCGCGCATCAGAACATCGCGGACCTGATCGCGGCGACTGGCCGCTTGCGCTTCGGCCTCGACGGCCGCGGCTATCGCTCCCGGCTCGACAACCCGCAGAAGAGCTTCTTCGATGGCGTCGTCGACGCGTAGCCCGAAGCGATGCAACGCGGCTCGCCATTGTCAAGCAGACCACGCCAGCAGGAATAGCGCGGAATGTTGTGCTTGGTTCCCGTGTAGCGGACCGTCAGCTTGCGGCCGCAGCGCCGGCAGCGGACAAGGCCGGCGAGCAGAGCGTCGCCATGCTTGGGCGCCCCGTGATGCCGGCTCGTGGGCGCGTTGTCGCTCACCATCTTGCGGATCGCCCCCGCCCGTTCCCAGCTGACATAACCCCTCATGGAGATCCGGGATCAGCGCCAGCCATTCATCACGCGCCTTACGGCGGCTGCGCGAGCGAATGGGTGTTGCATCATATCCCGACGCAGCACGAGTCTTACCATAGGCGTAGGCGCCGCCGTAGATCGGGTATCATCCGGTGGATGGTCGCATAGCTTGGCCTGCGCCAAACCACATCGCCATTGTTGCGCTTGGCAGGCAAATCCAGCCCATGCTCGAGGAACCAGAGCAGGGCCTGGCGGGCACTGCCGAGTTCCGCCACCTTGTCGAAGACGAGAATGATGGCCGTCCTGGACACGGCGATCGGGATCCTTCTCAAGCTTGTCGCCGACCTTCACGAAGCCGACCGGGGCTGTGACAATGAGCTCGCCGCGCCGGGCCTTCTCGTAGCGTGCCGACAGGGAACGCTGACGCAGAAGATCGAGTTCGCACTCGTTGAGGCTGCCCTTCAATCCCAGCAGCAGCCGGTCATTACCCTGACGCGGCGCATAGACCGTCTCCTGATCGACCAGCACGGTATCGACGACGCGGCACATCTCGATGAGCTGCTGCCAGTCACGGCTGTTGCGGGCGAAGCGCGATACTTCCCGCGCCGCGACCGCACCGACCTTGCCGAGGCAAACTTCGGCTACCATTCGGTCGAATCCGGCACGTGTGACGCCGCCGAGCGACCGAGGTCTTCGTCGACCGTCTCGATGCGAGACCAGCCAAGCGCCGTCAGGCGATCGCGCATCGCATATTGCAGGGCGCTGCTCTCACGATTGTGGAGGACCTGATGGGCCGAGGATTGCCGAACATACAGGATCGCCTTGCGCTCCAGATGGTGCGGCCTGATCTTCTCAGACATCATGGCGGGCCTCCTGCCGTTCCCGAGCGAGGTCACCGTCGGCGTGGTCGAGGATCAGGCGGACCATCAGCTTCGTCAGGGTCCGGCGCGTCTCGGCGGGCAGTGTCTGCCATTGCGGCGTCTTGCTGCGTCTCGACAGCGTGCGGATTGGAGAACAGATCGAACTGGTACCTGGTGAGCTGGCGCGGCATGGACATCTCCCCGATTCGCGTCGTGAGCGCCCAATGCTGCGCTCGAATCTCGCATTTGCGATGGGGTGCCCGAAGCGGGTGCTACATCCTGCAGCAGGGTCGCCAAGGCGCGTAGCGCAGCAATATCGACATGGGAGCGGCGCCAACCTGCCAGGCGGCACTAGCCGCCCGATCAAACATCCAGGCTGGAATCTCCAGCCACCGATCGGATCCCCGACCAGAGAGGCTGCAACGGAAACCCTCTCTACCAGCCTTCTCGACCACCTCATGAATATGGGCCAGGCTCCCGGCCCAAGGATGCCACGGGTAGAAAAGCTCGTGCTCCGCGATCCCGTGGGCGTTCTGTCGTCGTGTTGTCTAACGAGGTGCGCCCGCATGGGGCGATCGGGCACAAGGCCCCGATCTCGTTGCTTAATCCCGATGGTGCCGCCAGCCCGCCATCGTGAGAAAGCCGGGAAACTCTACCTTCCGGCGGTCCAGAGAATGGTATCGGAGCAAAACGGCCAAGGCTCTAATCGCTGCTGGATGAATGTTCAGTGGCAGGTCAGGGGCGGACCATCCCACTAAATATGGGCGATGGACGTCTCAAACGCGAAGCGGCTGAAGGCCTTGGAGGCGGAGAGAACGCAACTTCAGGTCCACCAGAGAACAAGATCCGGGCGTGCGAATCCAAAGAAGCTGTTCAGCACCAGGCGAGGCCTTCCGTTGCCGGATTGACCGGTGACTCCGTGAACGAAACCGCCGTCGATCAGGGCGATATCTCCGGCCCTGAGCAGGAAATCGCGACAAGGAACGGCATCGAGATAAGCTGTCGAGTAGGGATATCCTGTGGTCTCCACACCTTGCGACTTTCGATCGGTGACCGTCGGCTTATGGCTCCAGAGCCGCAGGTTGCCACCTTCCTCGGCCATGCTGGGATAAAAGTTGAGTGCTGCGACGGTGTTGTGCGCCACGGCAGAAAGCTCGTAATCGTCCCCGGCACATAAGACTTGAGCGACATCGTCGTGGGGGTCCAAGGAAAACGTGCCGCTGCCAGACCAGCTGAGAGCGCGACAGACATTAGCCTGACCCTGCGCCGAGCGTGCAAGTCCCAATTCAATGCCCTGCTTGTGAAGCTCGCGCTTCAAGGCGTCGAATAGTGATCGGACCGGATCAACCAAATTGCCAAAAAGGGCATCGACGTACGGCCGCGCAGTTTCCGAGTCTGTGAAATAGCTGGCTGCATCCTTCCTGTAGTGGGATGCGCCGACATATTGTCCGGGGACGCCATCTTTACGCTCCCTGCGACCGGGACTGTCAACAAAGTTCGCAGTGATTTCTTCCGCTAGTTCGGTGCTGAAAGCTTGCTTGACGTGCAGAGCGGTGATCTCACCTTTCAGGACGGACACGATTTCGGCAGTGCTGATTGAGCCAGTTCGCTCTCTGATTGTAGGAGCGGAGATGGTAGGCGCTTGAGATGCTTGGTTAGTGCCCATTGGCTTGCTCCTGTAGTGCGTGATCTAGGATGGCGATGCCATGATCGAGTTCTTCGTCAGTGATGGTTATCGGCGGTAGCACTTTGATGACGTCTCGATCTGGCCCTGAAGATTCGATCAGCAGGCCGTTTTCGAACGCGACATCGTGCACACGGGTGACAACAGCCTGGGAACGGAACTTGAGGCCGGCCATCAGACCGCGGCCGCGCTTTTGTTCGATGCAAGTGGGAAATTTCGCAACCAGACGATCAAGGTGTTTTTGGACGTTGACGGCTGTCCGCTCGACGTCTGCAGTAAACTGCGCGTCGGACCACATTTTGCACATGGCCTCTGCCGTCACGAAAGCAAGATTATTGCCTCTGAAGGTCCCGCTATGTTCTCCGGGATTCCATACATCTATGTCGGGGCGAATCAGAACAATGGACAACGGGCTACCTGAACCGCTTAGGGATTTGGAAAGGCACACGATGTCGGGTTCGATTTTTGCGAACTCGAAGGAGAAGAAATTGCCCGTTCGTCCCGCTCCTGCCTGAATGTCGTCGACGATCAAAACAACGCCGTGCTTACGGCAAATGCGCTGAATTTCTGAGAGCCAAGCTGCAGAGGCGACGTTCATGCCGCCTTCAGCCTGGATGGTCTCCAGAATGATTGCGGCCGGTTTTTCTATTCCGCTGCCTGGGTCGCCCAAGACGCAGTCGATGTAACCCGCGGAATCGAAGGTTTGGTTCGGATAGCTATCGTAAGGGACGCGGATCACATCGTGACGGGCAACGCCGCCTAGCTCCTTGGTTGATGCCGAACCCGATACCGCCAGAGAGCCGAGCGACATGCCGTGGAAGGCATTTGTGAAAGCCATGACGCTCGAGCGACCGGTATATTTTCGGGCCAGTGCCAGCGCCGCTTCGTTAGCGTTTGTGCCGGTCGGGCCAGGAAACTGTATCTTGTAGGAAAGGCCTCTGGGTTTAAGGATCGAATCGACGAACACTTCAATGAAGTCACGCTTTGCTGCCGTATACATATCAAGAGACAAAATAATGTTATCACCGACGAGATATTCAATTGCCGGAGCCATAATGGTCGGGTTGTTGTGTCCGTAGTTGAGGGCGCCAGACCCAACAACGAAATCAATATGAGGTTTACCCGTCTCGTCCCAGATTGTCGCCCCAAGTGCCTTGGTAAAGACTGTAGGAAACGACCGCCCATAGCGACGAACATTGGACTCATGATTGGTGAAAGCGTCGGTATTCATTCTGGGGTTCCCTCGGCGCGTAGGCGTAGCGTTCGACGCGAAAGTGATAAAAATGCGTTTGGTACTTTCCAGCGTCGTCCCCCTGCTCTCCATGCGATCTCTCTGGGTCGACCTGCTGGGACAAATGGTTTCTAGAGTTCTCGGGCAAGCACCGATACTACAGCATCTGGTAGTTGACGCTCTCGCTCGCGCCCGCGAAGCGCCCTGCCGGTCAGCATAGTCCGAAGTGACCATCGGCTTCGACTATGGGCAGCGGCATCGAATCGACCTCGCCGTCCGACCGCGCCTCTCCAGGGCATTCGAAGAGACTTTCCCGCCTGGCATGACCGATTGCGCAGGAACCATCTGATTGATATGGCCGTGGTCGGCCAAGTCAGCGATATCGCACTGAAGCGGGACGTCGAGATCGAGACGAAAGCGAGCAGCCAACCAAGTACCTTCGTGCCTGGCCGCAACCTACTGTTTCTCGACTTCGCGGCCGACGTATTGCCGGAAGCGCGCGAAGCACGTCGTCACTTGCGTCTGCCGAGACGGATCATTCGGGTTACCCGGGACTGCCGGGATGCTTCATTTGGGCGATCCAACTTGCCCTGGCCCTTGGGCTGGAACCGTTTCGATATTCACACGCCGCTCATCGGAATTGACAAAGCGCAGACCCGGCCGCTGGCGGAGCGACTGCGAGGCAAGGCGCTGGTGAAGCTATCCGCGAGAGAACTCACAACGCTATCGCGGAGACCGCCGGCACAGGCATGTCTGAGGGTCGGTTGTGGGTCCGGCCCAGCGTGTAGTCTTCACGGAGCGGGGTGGGAGACATTCCGACACCACAAAGCGACGCCGGAGGTCGCCCATGAGGCGATGTGAGCGTGCGCGTCGGCACGCTTCCTTTTCTTGGGCTTGCCGTGTGTGCCAAGCAACTGACTCACCGAGAACGTAGGGACCGTCATTTCCTGTCGCCTCGATCGCAAGAATCCTCTCAGAAGGTGGCAACGCGCATTGTAGCAATGCTGCTCGTAGCAATGCAGCGAAACTTGGCGAGCGGCTGGGTTCGGGACAAGCGTGTTTCTGACCGTTGCCAGCTCTGCGACCTACCCTTGCTGCGAGTGACGCCAGTGAGTCGGGCGGCACGTTGACCGGTCTCTTGGTCGATGCCTCAATCCAGCCGCCATCAACACGCCGAAAGGGAAGACAAGCGGGTGCAGACCGTCTCGATCCATGACGGCGAGTTCGAGATCCGGTCGAAGGGTGCGCTGGAATCCGTTTCCACATGCGTCTGGATACATTGCTGAATCGCTCTTCACATTGATCCGGCTCAAGACGATGCGAAAAGTGTGCGCCAAGCGGAGGAGCCGGCACGAGCATACGGGCGTACCTCTATCGGGTTTCATGTTTGATCCGCCGCATACTGGCACCGAGGGCGTGAGGCAACCTGCCGCGATGCGGTCACAGAACACATTGAGGCCAAGCAAAATCAGGGAATAGACTCTACCGAGCGCGGTTCGCGTGAAAACAGGTGGAGACAATCGTGCGACCCTTTTGAAAAGCGCTGGCCACAAACACGCAGGGTGTGGAGACAATTCGCTCACATGGACCTGGTCATGGAGCGAGCGGGGGTCGACATCAGCAGTAGCGGCTCGCAAAGCCTGTGGCGCTGCTCTCGCGCAGGCACGAGACAAGTGCTTGTCTTGCACATTGGACCGCGAATGCCGGAACTGGTTCAAGACCCCCGAAGACTTGACCCGCCTACTCGAGTCCTGTCCGAACGCAAGCTTCTTCCGCGATTGCGCCCGGAAATCGCGCTGACGAGTTCCGGAATCCCGAGGTGACATTGAACTTTTGCGCGAACGCTGCCGGTCGCTGTGTATCGCCAGCTGCGGCCGCAGTCGAGCACAGATACGTCGTTACAAATTCAGCGCATTCAATAGGACCCCATGTTTCTCCTGACGATGCGCCAGCCTAAGGACGAGACCTTCCATTTTTGAGATCCGGTAGGTTTGAAGGCGGCACTCAGGGCAGCTAGCGCGGCCGCCGTTCGTCTTGCTGCGCACGTTTTGGCGACCATCGGCTCGGAATGGGGACCATGGATCGGCGCGCAAAAAAGGGGCCCCTTCATTGATCTGAGGCGGTGAGCGCTCGCCGGGCGGAGCTGGTCCGGGTTGCGCAGCCCGAGCGAGCGCGCGGCATCGGCATTGAGCATTCGACCGTCCACCGCCGGGGCCTTGATTTTCACCGCGGCTTTCTGAAGCGGGGCAATCGGCGCAGCGGGCTGTCGGCGGCAGGCAGGCCGCATACGGACGAGATCTCTCAAGATTTGGGCCCGATGGATGTATCCCTACTCGTGTATTTTGCCCAAGTGATGATCCTTATCGAAACACGTCCCATCGCGTGAGCCATTAGAATGCCTAGTCCCAGACACGCGCCAGAATAACGAAGGTGGAGAACGCACGTGGATCACCCATCTCAAATTCAATCGCGGGATGAAGCGATTTCATATCGCAACCAGGCCGCATGGCACGATAGAAAACAAATCATCGATCACTGATGAGGCGGCACAGCTTTACGGTCCCAGTGAATCTGTCTTCGGATCGGTCCACGTCCTAAGGCCGGCATCCACTCAGCATGCGGACGCCGTTAGATGGGCATACTCGCACATCCTACAAAGCAGAAAGCCATCCATTCCATTCATGCGATCGACGATTTCGCAAAAAACGGATCCTTCGAAGAGATCTTCGTATTCGTCGCGCAGAAGGTTGCCCAATACGTGGCGCCGTTCAAAATCCATGCAGCAGAGCGTGACGTCACCGTTTGGGAGAAGAACATTGCGATGATGCCGTTCCTCAACGCATGTCAGCGCTCCGGCGACTGGCTGCCGCGGTTCGACGATGTTAGGATCGACGCTTCCACCCCTGCTACTCAGAGGTCGCGCGCGAATGAGCGCTTCGGCGGGGATTAACTCGATGATATCGGGATGGACCTCGCCCAGGACTACGAACCGAATGGTGGCAATGTCTGCGTCGACCAGTTGACGAATCAAATCGAGATGCTTGTCTCCGACGAGGCGGCTATTCATGTGTGAGCCATCATCGAGAACATGGACCACGAATACCCTCGAGCGAAGCGCTTGCAAGCGTTGCAGATCTCGCCTCTTCATGCCTACAAGCGTCGTGAAAATCCGGATGCCATGGCCTCTGGCGTAAGCATGCTCCACCATTTCGGTGCAATCCGGATTGAGCCAAGGTTCGGAGTAGCCGGCAAAACTAATGTCGACGGAAGTCGGCACGCGGGCCAGACATCGCCTGAAATCTTCAAGACGAAGGTGCTTCAGAGGAGAGACTGCTCTTTGCCGGCGGGCGAACTTGTCCTGCGGACAATATGAACATCCGACGATGCAACCTGTGGTCGTTGTTATTTCCAAAACCCTGCCGCCGGGGATGGCAGAACCCAATTCCTTTAAAATCACAGGATGCGACTCCACTTTTCTGATGCTCTTTAATAGGTCACTCCAGAATTCTAACCGAAAACAGTTAAAAGATTAAATTATTTTATAATGTTTTTCTCATTCGAATGTATTATATTATAATTCTCACGGTATCCGCAAAAATATTATAATATTTGCATAATAAAAATGGCAGCGATTTTCTGATTTCCTTAGAGAATCTTGGTCGGCTTAAACCTTCCGAATGAACTCTATCAACTTCGCGTTGGGCGGCGATCGACCGCCTCCTCCCTCGGTTTTCCGGTTGGCCGTCGAACGACCTTTGGGCGCATCGACGGCACGGGACAGGACGGCGCGATGGCAATCTGTCGAGCGTCAGCCGTTGCGGAAGGTATAGCCGTAACCGTTAATCGCCGGCGCGCCGCCGAGATGCGCGTAGAGGATCCTCAATCCCTCTGGAAAGAAGCCTTTCTGAATGAGGTCGATCATCCCTTGCATCGATTTGCCCTCGTAGACAGGATCGGTAATCATGCCCTCGAGCTGCGCACACAGGCGGATGGCTTCCTTCGTCCCCTCGGACGGAATGCCATAACACGGGCCAGCGTACTCCTCGAGCAACACGACGTCATCCTCGACAAGTTCCGTTCCGAGATCGACGAGCGTCGCTGTATGTTGGGCAATGCTAAGCACCTGCGCCTTGGTTCTGGCGGGCGTGGCAGAAGCATCGATACCGATCACGTTGCGCTGTCGACCGTCCTTGGCAAATCCAACCAGCATGCCAGCATGCGTCGAGCCCGTGACCGTGCAAACGATGATGTAGTCGAAGGCAAACCCAAGCTGTTTCTCTTGGGCGCGCACCTCCTCCGCAAACCCCACATAGCCGAGGCCGCCCTTTTCGTGAACAGACGCCCCGGCTGGTATCGCATAGGGTGTGCCGCCCCTTGCCTTGACCTCATAGAGCGCTTTTTCCCAACTGCGGCGGATGCCGATGTCAAAGCCCTCGTCGACCAAGCGCACCTCTGCTCCCATGATGCGGCTCAAGAGAATGTTGCCGACCCGGTCGTAGACGGCATCCTCATGCGGAACCCAGCTCTCCTGTACCAGGAGGCATTTCATGCCGATCTTGGCGGCGACCGCGGCGACCATCCGCGTGTGGTTGGACTGCACGCCGCCGATGGAGACCAGCGTATCGGCATCTGACGCGATGGCGTCGGGGATGATGTATTCGAGCTTGCGCAGCTTGTTTCCGCCAAATGCGAGACCGGAGTTGCAGTCTTCGCGTTTTGCGTAGATTTCCACCTTTCCCCCGAGATGCTTGCCAATGCGGTCGAGTTTCTCGATAGGCGTTGGTCCAAAGGTGAGCGGATAGCGTTCGAATTTTTTCAGCATGTTCTCTCCGGCAACACGTGATTGAGCTGACATTAGCTTCCACTGCTCATTCTAAAAGGCATGTTTGATTTGAGGTTTAGCTTGCCATCCTCCGACGTTCCATAAGAGGCCCATCATTACTTCCAGCCCCATTTCGTCATCGAGACCAAGCGCCCGCATGGCGGCGTGCTGGGACAAGCTACTTTGCCTATGGCACCGAAAAGCTGCATTTCTTAAATAGAATGACCGGACTGCGGCCGCCATCGACCTATCAAACACAGTATTCCTTGCGAGATCCGCTCAATGTTCATGGTTGATTGAAAGTATCCTGAACACAGACCTTGTCATGACAAATCAAGGCAGAAGCAGCGATATGGCTAGCATTTGATTCTGGAGCAAATCTGCAGATTCACTCGTCGCCTCCTCATGGTCTGGCGGCTGGGTTCCAACGTCCTTGCAACTGCCGAAATGCTCAGCCCTTTGCCCAGCTTCGCGAGCGAAACCGGACCGCCAGATCAGAAAGAGCACGCTGCCGAAATAGCAGACCTGGAGGAGCAGCCAACAAGCCAGCGTCGTGACGACGACCGTGCGGATGGAATGCGAGGCGAAGTAAACGGCCACAGCATTGCCGCATAGGACCAGCCACAGAACGCGATAAAAGATTCTCAGGGGCAACGCCGTTCTCCTGGTTTGTGCGCGCCACATCATGCAGCGACCTTGTCGGCCGCGACATGCGTCTGGCAGTTCTTGGGGCAGACGCGGGCGCAGGCTCCGCAGCCGACGCAGCGGCCTGCATGGTCGACGACCATGATCATGCGATTGAGCTCGCCATCGAAGTCGTCGTCGTCCTCACCGTCGCAGGCGCCGAGGATTTCACCCGCGTCGTCGACGCCATAAAGGTGCATGACCTCGCGCGAGCAGACCTTGAAGCAGCGGCCGCAGCCGATGCAGGTCGTGCCATCGATAGCAGTGAGATACTGAGGCATCCATTTGGAGCCGTCGCGGGTGACGAAAGCGCTCGTCATCGCGAATTCTCCGACGCAGCGAGGTCTCTCTTGGCAGCGTCCCACTCAGCAAACACGGTGAACGTTTTCTCGGCAACCGCCTTGATCTCAGTCCAGTTGACCGGGAGGTCCTCGGCAAGGTCGTGCAATTCCATCTTCGCTGTGCCCGCACGCGACTGCAGCTTGCGAACTTTCTTCCGCAACGCCTCAAGGTCTGACATTGATCGTTCCTCGAAAATTGGTTTCATCACGCCCGCGCCACGTCGGGACAGGCTTCAGTGGCTGCGGTCGCATCGTCGACCAGTTTCGTACCGGCCTCGGCGAGTTGCCGGAACGTCTCGAAGCCGAACTGATGCAGGTCTGGGCAGAACGACCAACTGCCCGCCCCTGAAAAGCACGCGCCCGAAGGCCTGACTGGTTTCATCTCCACGACTGGCGATGTCACCGGGCGGAAACGCTCCGCGATCGCAAACCCGACAGCGGTGTAAAACATATCGAGCCTCCACAGCACGTCCGGATCAGAATAGCCCATGCCAGGGAACGCATGGCGCCTTTTTTCTGGTGACGATGAAGTCGGCCAGCAGCGTGGCGTCCGATCTGCCCATAAGCAGTAGGATTCCTGAGAACGAATCAGCCGCACGAGGCATTTGACGAACGGGGCGGCAATGGCCGCCTCGTCCTCGTTGGCAGCGGGGCTAACCGCGGCATCAGACATTTCATATCTCCTCAATTTCCGTCCTCTTCCGCGAAGAACTCTTTCTTTTTTCGAAGACGGCTGCCTCGGGCACACTTGCGCAGCCGACGCCCGGCTCGGGGCGGCCAATTCCACGGACTTGATGCCCCGGTGCCCGAGCTTGGTCGTGTCTTCGACTGCAAGGCCTTCCACGCGGTTTCGCGTCGAACATCCCATCCGCCGCCACGTGGCCACAGGTCAGCGCAAGATTCGAACCTTGACCCCGCTGCAAACAATCCATCCGGTGCTGCCTGGGGCCTCCTTGCGGCCAAGCCAGGGAAATGGACGAATTTGCCAGGGAACATTCCAACCATCCCCGTTTCTAAGTACTCGTCTCGCGCGGTAGCGCTTTGGCACCTCCAGGAAGTTTGTTTTGCGGAGCCGCACAGAGAGCGCCGTAACAAACCTTGCCACCCCTGTAGTTGGCCAGGGCCTTCAGGAGATCCGGGAGAAGCTGCTCTTTCAGGTCGTCCGGGATAGGCTCCGGACCGTCCAGCGACGTCAGTGCCAGTTCGACCAACTCGATCGCGCGATCGTTGTTGCCGTTCTCGTGATAGTACCGGGCGACCGCCGGATAGGACCGGAACTTGGGGCTGTCGCCTTGCGGCGGATTCAGTGCCAGGATGTGTTCGGACAGCTCTTTGCCCATTGCGAAGCGCTCGGCAGGGGGAAGGCGCGAATGGTCATTGGCCGGATGGAAAAGTTGGTCTAGCGCCGAAACCATCCAATCCTCGGAGTTTTTGTCGATCGCGTCGCGAACCAATTGGCGTATGACGGGCAAGCCGGTCCACATGTCTTGGATTTTGTGCAGCAACAGATGCGCATGAGCCAGGCGGAAATTGATGTCGTCAGGCATCAAGGCGATGCCCTCTTCGATTGCCCAGAGCGCCGTCTTCCAATCTTCCAACTTCACCGCCGCCCAGAATCTGTCATCGATCGGCTTTTTCAACGCTTGCTCGCGCGCCATAGGTTCGCTTGTCGCGAGCCGCTCCGTATCGGCGGCTTTAGCTTTATCGCTGGTGCGCCAGCTGCCGTTCAGCACTTCCGGCAAAACCTCATCGAGTTGGCTCGGATGACCGATAAAGGCGATGTGGCTGTCTCGGTCGACCACGAATGAGGTCGGAATCCCGACGGAAAAGCTGGGTTCCCTCCAAAGCTTGTTCATTTCGCCTGTGAAGTCGAACCCGATCCGATAGTTCAGATTCGAGCACTTTTCGGTCAACCACGCTTCCAACTTGGTTCGGGCCTCCACTTCCGTTGGAGCGTCTTCATCCGCCGCTATCCCGACGATCTCAAGTCCGCTGTCCTTGTATATTTCCTGGAATAGCATCAGTTGGAGCATCTCCGTCGAACATGGTCCGCACCAAGTTGCCCAAAATTCGACGACATACACTTTGCCGGACTGGAAGTTCGCAAGGGGCTCACCACGCAGCCAGTTCTCCACTTTGATCGAAGGAGCCGGTGACTCCATCCGCAATACCATCTTGCTCTCCAAAGCTGTTGCCGCAGGTTTCGCCACCGGATGCCCGAGCTTGTTTCCCTCTTAGAGAGGGGCACAAGGGTTCAAAGAAAGGAGAGCTATCGTCTCGCGCATATGCATGCAGTCAGCCTTCACTCAGTGTTGCCACATCACAATCAGCAACGGTCAATCAGCAAAGGCCGTGCCAGCGCGCACAGCACGAGTTAAGCACATGATTTCGCATTGAAAAACCTTTACAGCGTCCAAGATGGCCGGTTGTAGCGAACCTGACATTTTGTCTGTCGCTGTCAGGTTTTGGACAAGCACCCCGCGTCGCGGTCAGAAAAGTGTGGCTGCGGACGACGCAACATATATTTGGGCTAAGGGACAAGCCGAAGGCCATCATGACTGTCTTGGCAACTATCGGGCTCGTCATCATCGTCTACTAACGCCACCTCGCTTGAGCTTCTTGCCGTTCCGGTCCGGAGGCGCTAGCGACCTCGCCATTTGCAAGGGGCCGCTTCATTCCGTGCCCCTCCTGCGCCCCTCCCCCGCTTGCGATTGAATTCCTGGCTGGTGGCATAGGAGTTCTTTACGACGAAGCCGGTTCAGCTGCGGCTCGTGAATACCGAATCGTCAGATCTGACGACGATGATCGGGGCGAAAAGGTCAGGATGAGCGCCGGCATGTGCCTGCCGGTGAACTCTGCGGGAATCCTGCTTTGTGTTTATCTTCTGTGTTCCCGGTGCTCAGGTGCAACGGGGACTCATGGTGGGAATGTAAGCGTTGGCGAAATTGACAACCCAAAGACCGCTCGGTCGCCAAGGCGGGGTCGGGCCGACCGACCGAAAACGAAGATGCCGCCGTCCGCACTAACCCGGGCTACCATCCCAGGCGATGACATGGGATTGATGCCATCGTTCGCGCCGACGCTGGCAAGCGCCCGACCGTCCCGAGCCTAAGGCGAGGGCCGTGGCCACTGCACGGTCGTTGCGGTGTTCAGCTCCCGGCCAGTGATGAGGGAAATCGTGATAACGCCAATACGATGCGGCTACGGTCCGAACGCGGCCTGCCGCGCTGAAACGACTCTCTTTCTCGACCTGACGCCGACCCGCGAAGCGGTGGTTTTGAGCGCATTGAGGACGCCTGGACCTCTGTCCGGCCGTTGGTCTGCGCGTTACGAATTGTCTCGGGCGGGCAGAAACCCCGAGGCGCTCGAGGCGTCCGGGATGTTCTTCGCGACGGCGCGTGCAAATTGGCTCGAGGAGCTTCACGAAACCTGCGCATTTGCTGCAACCCTTCTCGGATTTGGCATCAGGAGAGGTGATGCAGGGGAGTAGAGCTGTGAACGGCACCGGTGCACCTTCGGAACCCGTCAGCGGGCCAAAAACAGCGGCAATGGCGGCTTGCGAACGATCCATCTCGTCACGCCGCCGAAGAGCCGCTCGCGCAGCCGGCGGCTGCCATAAGCGCCCATGACGATCATGTCGGCAGACGTGTCGATTGCGTACTGCGCGAGCACTGTGGCCACCGGTTTGCCGGCACTCGCTAGCCGGTCAACCGACACCCGAGCACCGTGCCGAGTGAGATAGGCAGCGATGTCGGCTCCCGGCTCGGCGCCGCTTTCGGTGCAGGTCGGCTCAGGATCGACGACGGCGACACGAACTTCCTCAGCACCGGACAGCAGCTCCAGCGCTTCCCGAACCGCACGGGACGCCTCGGCTCGCGAATCCCATCCGACCAGCACGCGCCGTGGCGACAGAGTAGCCTCAGCACCGTTCGGCACGACAAGCACCGGCCTTCCCGTGTCAAACAAGCTGCCGTCGATAACTAAAGGTCCGAGACTAATGTCGTTGAGAAGTGCGGGGCCAACGATTGTCAGGTCGGCACAGAGCGCGCGCTGTCGCACCGCCTCACCGACGCTGGCCCGATCGCAGTTGGCAATATCGACATCATAACACCGCCACGTGGCTCTCAGCAGTTTATGAATTTCCCTGGATGTTTTTTCCAGACTGGCCATGTCCTGGGAAAATGTCTCGATTTGCCTGTAGCGTTTTTCCAGTCTGGCAATGGCCTTTGCGTGTTGTTCAGGCCATTCGGGGATGCCATCGCATGGCGGCGGAGGCGACATAACGAGCCGAGGAGGCGACATAATCAGGACGGACAGATATGCGCCGACCTCGGCGCACAAGCCGGCAGCTGTTCTGACATCCCGATCGGAGTGGTCAGCTCCCATTACACTGAGTAGGCTTTTGAAGGCCATCTGACTGCCTCTCCCTGAGTTTGTCGTGCCCGCAGGCGCGTTTCGAAGCCGCAAGACTTACCCTGGCCAGGACGCAGACGGGGAGTGGCACCCACCCCTGCCCTGTTTAGTCGTCCGGCTTCTCGAGCGAGTAGCCGGCCGACCTGACGGTGCGAATGATGCTGCCTGGCGAAGCCGCCTTCAGCGCCTTTCTGATCCGGCTTATATGGACGTCGACGGTGCGCGCACCGATATGGATATTGTCCGGCCAGGCCGCGTCGATCAGCTCGTCTCGGCTGAAGACCTTGCCTGGAGTCTCAAGAAACTGCCGCAGCAGGTTGAACTCGAGAGGTCCCAGATGGATGTCGTGGCCATTGCCGCGAACCCGGTAGGCATCGAGCTTCATCTCGAGGCCGCCGCAGCGGAGCCAACTGCCGTTTTCAATTCCGTTTGAACCTGGCTTCGGCAGCGCCAGCTTCGTCCGCAGACAGTCAAGCAGCGTGGCCGGCGCGATCGGCCGCACAAAGCTCTCGTCAATGCCTGCCTTCAACAGATCAAGGTGCTGGTTCTCGGCACCTGGCGCGATCAGGGCAATAACGGGCAGATCGCCGGTCCGTGGCTCGCCCTTGAGCCGGGCACAAATTGTGGAGCCTGTCGCGCTTGCCGGTCCGCAGTCCAGCACGACTGCCTGGAACTCCCGTTCATCGACAAATGCGAGAGCGTCGTCCACGCCGCCTGCCGGCTCACTTGTGAAGCCGTCCACCCCCAGGATGTGGCTGAGGAACAGATACAACTCCGCATCTTGCGAACAGATCAGGACCAGTGGCTTCATCAGCCCTACCCCAAGAACCAAATCGGCCTCGACCGCCTCGGTTGAGTGGGCTGGCCATTGCCTGTCCTCAAGGCTTGACATGATCCCCTTGCTCGAAAATCCGTTCCATCACGCCCGTGCCACCTCGGGATAGGTTTCAAGGGCTGCGGTCGCATCGCCGGCCAGTTTCGTACCGGCCGCGGCGAGTTTCCATAACGTCTCGAAGCCGAACCGGTGGACGTCGCGCAGGGTCTTCGACAGAACGACCAACCGCCCGGACGTCAAAACGACGCGCCCGAAGCCCTCATGGCTCATCTCCATCATCGGCGATGCCATCAAGCCGGAGCGCTCCTCGATGGTTAGCCCGACGGCGGCGTAAAACATGTTGAGCCGCCACAGCACGTCCGGATCGGGATCGCCGATGATCGGGATCGCACGGAGCTGTTGCTTGGTGACGATGAAGTCGCCCAGCAGCTCGGCATCCGGTTTGCCTTCCCATGACCCGTAGGAATCCTGAGCACGGATCAGCCGCACGAGGCATTTGACGAACGGGGTGGCAAGGGCCGCCTCGTCCTCGGCGACAGCAAGGCTAACCGCGGCATCCATTTCGCGTTCTCCTCATTTCAGTCCTCTCAGTCCTCGTCCTCGAACGACGGTTTCTTTTCGGCGACACCGGCCTCTGCCAGCACCTTGCGCAACCAAGGGGGAGGACACGTCCTCAGCATCATCTGCGTGCGCAACAGCACCTCCTGGATGGTCTGGGGCTGCGGCACTTTGATCGGATGGATTTTTGCCGAAACAACCCTGGCTGCCGAGGGTCCGCCGATAGCCAGACAAAACAGGAGATGACAGCCCCTCAGCGCCTCGACTTTCGGGGTGATGCGATCATCGCCGTCAGTCCGATGCTCCCCGCTCTCATCGGAAACATCATCGAAGGCCACGGCTTCCACGAGACTCCACTCCTCGCGCGTGACGTCGTAGACAGCAAAGCGCCTGGCCGACCCGAAATGGGCGTTGAGGCTCTTCATGTCTTGCGTGGCGATCGCCACGCGCAAGGCGCCGACTTGCCGTTCCGGCACCGGTGCGTGGACCTCGTCAGTGACGAGTGAGAGGCGACGAACGGAGCTCATCTGGCATGTCTCGCATACGGAGTGGATCAAGCGCCTCAGGCGTCGGCGCGTGCCGGTTGGCCTGGAAGATGTTGGCAACCTCGAAGATCAGGTCCCGAGTCCCCTGATAGAGGATTGTGAGCTTGTGCTGGCTGCCGAGCCGGTCGAAGATCGGGAAGCCGACGTGCATGAGCGGGATGCCAAGGCGCTGCGCCGCCTGGCGGCCGTGGGAATGAGTAACGAGAAGATCAGCGTCGGCGCCAAGCGCTTCCAAATCGCCGAGATCGCCGACTTGAACCGACTCCGCCGGTATTTTCTGCAGAATTTTCGACATGTCGGTCGTGACGACCGCCGCCGCGATGTCGGAGCCCATGTCGGTGAAGAAGGTCGCGAGTTGGTAGAGTTGGTCTGGTTCAGCAGCGATCGCAATTTTCTTGCCTCCGAAATGGAAATGTCCGTCGAGCAACGCATCCTGCAATTGCGCCCGGCGCCGGCGCACCCCCGCCGGCACGGTCGCGCCTGAAATCGCAGATATCAGCGAGACGAACCGGTCGGCGCCCCGCAATCCCGTCAGCGACTGGAATAGCACGTAGGGCACGCCGGTCACCCTCTGCAGCACCTCCGCCGGGCGCCGCATATGCTCCCCGATGACGATGCATTGTGCGGCCGTGCCAAGCTCGCGGATATCCTCGACGCTGGTACCGCCATAGGTGGTCGTGATCCAGCGGTCGGGCACCGTGCCGTCGAGCGAGCCGGAGATGTCGGGCAGGATCACCGGCTTGAGCCCAAAGCTTTCAACCATCTCGCGCAAATGCTCGATGTCAGCCACAGTGAGGTGCCAGCCGGGCAGGATTGCGATCTTCTTTGATTGCCGCGCCTGCTGGCCTGGCCGTGTAATCCCTTCGATCATCGCGGTGACGGCTTTGGCCCAGCCCTCTTCGATCGCGCCGTCGAAATCCGGCGTGTTGGCCAGCACCACCTCCGTACCCGCGATGTCTTCCGCGCGCTTCAGCTTGATGGTGGCGATTTCTTCAGCACAATCTTCGCCACGGGTTTCTACGAGCGCCGTCGTGCAGACCCCGATCAGCGTTGGCTTTGTGCGGGCCTTGAGGTTGAGGATCGCTTCTTCCAGACGGTCCGCCCCGCCGAGGATGGTCGCCACCTCGTCCATCGCCGTTGTCTGCAAGGGGATGGCTTCCTTGAAATGCCGCACGAAAAGCACGAGCGCGAGGCTGGTGCAGCCCTGGCTGCCGTGGAACAACGGCATCGCACCATCGACCCCAAGAAAGGCCAAGGCGGCGCCGAGCGGCTGTGACGACTTCAGCGGATTGACCGCCGCCGCTTTGGTCTGGGGAAGGATGCGGACCATCGGCTTTCCTCAACACGCGCCGAAGTCGACGGCCGTCGCGCCGGCGAATTTCTTGAAAGCCTGGACAGTCGCGGTCTCGCTCTTTGTGCTCGGCAGTTCGTCCTTTACCGCAGGCGGGCGATCCCACGGTGCGGGCTCACGCACCTGGCGCCAGATCGGGTTATGAATGGCGAGGTCGATCTGGCGCACGAGTTCCACCATGCCGTCATAGCCGGCATAAGGGTGTTGGCGCTCCTGGTTGATGTCGAGCCAGGGTGTCTTGGCTTTCAGCGCGATGAATTGCGTGCGCCCGCCCGACAGCATGATATCGGCCTTGTGTTCTGACAGCATGGCGTAAAGCTCGCGCGCTGCCATCTGCTCGAACATGTGGTTGTCGTCCTTGAGTATCTGTTTGATACGCTCCTTGTCTTTGGCCGTGGATTTCTTGACCGAGGTGCCGACGATCTCGATGCCGATTTCCATCAGCGCATGGACGATTGACCAGGACTTCACACCGCCGGTGTTGAGCAGCACGCGCTTGCCTTGGAGCCTCGGCCGGTAGGCTGCGAGCTTCTTCCACGCAATCCCCTCCTCCAGTGCGATCAGCGTCTCTGTGCGGTCAAGGATCTCTGGATCGGCTCCCTTCTTCACGAGCAGGTGAGAGATCTGCCGGAGCGCTTCGGAGGTGTCGGTTATGCCGTAGAAGGAGCCCTCGAAGAATGGGATCTCCCAGCGCTCCTCCATCTTGCGGGCGAGATTGATGAGCGCGCTCGAGCACACCATCATCGCCGCCCGCGCGCGGTGCGCCGTGGCAACGTCGCGGTAACGCGCGTCGCCCGGAATGCAGGCGCGCACCCGGATGCCAAGCCGGTCAAGGAGCGGCTTCACCAGCCAGAACTCGCCCGCGAGATTGAATTCGCCAAGGATATTGATGTCGTAAGGGCCGGCGTCGTCGGGCTCCACCGTGCCGATGACATGATCGAGCAACGCCTCGCCGGCAAGCTTGTTGCCAAGATTCTTGGAGCCGACGAAGCCTGGTGCATCGACCGGGACAACGGCCAAGCCGAATTTTTCCGCTGCGCGCTTGCAGACGGCCTCAATGTCCTCGCCGATCAGCGCCGTCACGCAGGTCGAATAGACGAAGATCGCTGGCGGCCCATACGCTTCCTTGATCTCGCGGATCGCTTTGAAAAGCTTCCGCTCGCCCTGCCCCATCACCACGTCGAGTTCGGTAAGGTCCGTCGTGAAGCTTGTGCGCCACAGCGTTGGCCCGGACGAAGCCGCACCGCGGTTGTCCCAGGAATTGCCCTCGCAGGCGAGCGGCGCATGGACCAGGTGCGCGACGTCGGTGATCGGTTGCAGCACAATCTTGGCGCCGTCAAAGGCGCAGCCGCCAGCCGCCGCCCCGGGGGTTAGTGGCTTCGAACAGCCCTCTTTGCGCGCCTTGGCATCCTTGCCGCGGTTCTTCTCACAGGCGGGCTCGTTGAAGACTTCCTGGATTTTGGTACTGAGCGAGGACATTGCGTCGGTCTCCAAAGTCCATTGGGAGGACGGACGGCGGCGGCGGAAAGCCGGCCGCCAACCTTAGCGGGTGAGGTCATAAGAATAGTCCGTCACGCCCGTCTCGCTTGTCTCGCGATCAAGCTTGTCGAAGATCTTGTCGAGGATCGTCGTCAGTACGCGCAAGCCGCCTTGGTAGCCCATGAGCGCAAAGCGATGGTGATGGTGCCGGTCGAAGATCGGAAACATCAGCCGGATCAGCGGCGTGCCCGTGTCGCGCTCCAGGTACTTGCCATGGGAATTGCCGATCAGCAGATCCACCGGCTCGGTGAAGAGCAGCGAGCGCATCGCCCAGAGGTCCTTGCCCGCCCAGACTTGAGCCTCCTTGCCGAAGGGCGAGGATGCAAGCAGTTGTTTCAACTCGGCTTCCCATGCCGAGGTGCCGTTGGTGGCGAGGCAATGCGTCGGCTCGCCGCCGGTCTCCATGACGAAGCGGGCCATGGCGTAGACAAAATCCGGATCGCCGTAGATCGCGTACTTCTTGCCGTGTAGCCAGGATTGGCTGTCCGCCATGGCGTCGACAAGTCGGCCGCGCTCCAGGCGGATTGTCTCGGGGATTTCCTTGCCGGAAATCGCCGAGACCTTCATCAGCAATTCGTCGGTCGCCTGGACGCCGAGCGGGTAGTGAAACGAGGCCGTCGCCTGCCCGACCTCCTCACAATATTCAAGCGTTTTTCGGGTGTTGTAATGCTGGAGCGAAAGTGTCGCTTCGGCGTTGAGGGCCTTCTTCACGTCTTCGATCTTCGTGCCGCCGTCGTACATGCGGTATTCGCCGTCCGACGGCGTGTCGAACTGGTCAGAGGCGTCCTGGATGAAGGTATAGGACACGTCCATCACATCGAGCAGGCGCTTGAGTTCCCGGTTGTTGCCAACGCAAAAGCCGTCGAAGCCCGGAATGATGTTGATGGTTCCACCGGCTTGCGTTCGCTCCTTGCCTTTCCAGAAGTGCTCCAGAATGCCCTTGACCGTGCCGTCATAGCCGTCGACATGGCTGCCGACGAAGGCCGGCGTGTGGGCGAAGGGCACATCGAAGTCGCGCGGGACCGAGCCTTCGTCCCTGGCGTTCTCGATGAAGCTGTGCAGGTCGTCGCCAATCACCTCGGCCATGCACGTGGTCGAGACGGCGATCATTTTCGGGTCGTAGAGTTTATACGTGTTGGCGAGCCCGTCGACCATGTTCTTCAGGCCGCCGAACACTGCCGCGTCCTCCGTCATCGAGGACGAAACCGCCGAAGCGGGCTCCTTGAAATGGCGCGACAGGTGCGAACGGTAATAGGCCACGCAGCCCTGGCTGCCGTGGACGAAGGACATGGTTCGCTCGAAGCCCGCGGCCGCGAACACCGCGCCGAGCGGCTGGCAGGCCTTGGCGGGATTCACGACAAGCGCTTCGCGGGCGAGGTTCTTTTCGCGGTATTCCCACGTCTTGGTGAATTCGCGTTGATCGGTAACGACCTGGTCGGGGTGCGGACACTCGAAATTCAGCTTCTTCTCGGCGAGCATCTGCCTGTACTCTGGCTCGCGGAACAGGGGAGCGTGGTCGAGAACTTTTTCGGCCGACTGCGGCATGGTCGTTACCTCTTTTCCATCTGGCCGCGCCATACGGCGGCACAGGGACAATCAAGACATTTTCAGGTCTCCCGCGGACACAGGGCCGCAGGCGTTCATCGCCTCCCAGCCTTCGGGAGGCCAGGTTCTATTCGGCTGCGATCGCCGCCGACGGCTCGGTTTTTTTCTTCCAAGGGGCGTCGTAGAGGTCCCAGACCGGGTTGTTGATGGCCAGATCCATGTCGCGGGCGAAGATGGCGAAGCCGTCGTAGCCGTGATACGGGCCGGAATAATCCCAGGAATGCATTTGACGGAACGGTATGCCCATCTTCTGCACCGGGTATTTTTCCTTGATGCCGGAGCCAACGAGATCAGGGCGGATCCCCTCGATGAACTTCTCCAGCTCGTAACCGGTCACGTCGTCATAGATCAGCGTGCCCTTCTTCACGTAATGGCCGGTGCGCTGATAATCGTCGTTATGGCCAAATTCGTAGCCGGTGCCGACGATCACCATGCCCAGGTCCTCATAGGCCGTTACGACGTGACGGGGGCGCAGTCCGCCGACATAGAGCATCACGGTCCTGCCTTCGAGGCGCGGCCGGTACTTGGCGATGACCGCATCGACCAGGGGCCGGTATTTGGCGATAACCGCCTCGGCCTTGTCTTCGATTTCCGGCCCGAAATGCTTGGCTATCTTGCGCAGAGAAGCTTCCGTTTGGGAGGGCCCGAAGAAATTGTACTCCATCCAGTCGATGCCATACTTTTCCTCCATGTGCCGGCAGATGTAGTTCATCGACCTGTAGCAATGGATGAGGTTGAGCTTGGCCTTCGGCGCGCGTTCTATCTCGGCGAGCGTGGCGTCGCCCGACCAGTTGCCGACCACGCGCAGGCCCATCTCCTCGAGCAGGATGCGCGAAGCCCAGGCGTCGCCGCCGATATTGTAGTCGCCGATCACATTGACGTCGAATGGGCCGGCCTCGAACTCGACGTCCTTCTTCTCGAAGACCCAATCGCGGATCGCATCGTTGGCGATGTGGTGGCCGAGTGATTGCGAAACGCCGCGGAAACCCTCGCAGCGCACTGGCACGATCGTCTTTTCGTGCTCCTTGGCCTTGTTGCGGGACACCGCTTCGGTGTCGTCGCCGATCAGGCCAATCGGGCATTCGGATTGCACGCTCATGCCCTTGTTCAGCGGAAACAGTTCCTCAATCTCGTCGATGATCTGTTCCAGCTTCTTGTCTCCGCCGAAGACAATGTCCTTCTCCTGGAAGTCGGAGGTGAACTGCATTGTACCGAACGTGTTGATGCCCGTCGTACCGACGTAGTAGTTGCGCCGCTGCGACCAGGAATATTGCCCGCAGCCGACCGGACCGTGCGAGATATGGACCATATCCTTGACTGGCCCCCAGACCACGCCCTTAGAGCCGGCATAGGCGCAGCCGCGAATGGTCATTACGCCGGGAATCGACTTGATGTTCGATTTGACGTCGCATTCGGAAACGACCTCGCCAGCCTCGTCTCCGCTCCTTGCGACGCTGAGGTGCTTTTTGCGGCGCTTGGCCGCCTTGTCAGGATATTGCGACAGCACCTCCTCGATAAGCTTCGCATGCAGAGCACCGTCATTTTCGTATTCGAGGCTCATGGGACCCCTTTCAAGGTTCGCATGACGCCTCACCGACGAGGCGCCGTTGTTCGGAAGGCGCCAGCTCAAGGCCACGCCTCATGTTGGCTTGACAGCCGTCGTTACTGCGCGGCCGCCTTCGGCGTTTCCTTGGCCTGAAGCTCGGCAAGCATCTGCTCCTCGGTCTTCATGATGCCGAAGTCGAGCAGCATGTCCTCGAGCTCCTCCATGGTGATCGGGGTCGGGATGGTGCCCTGGCCCGAATTGACATGGATCTTCTCGGCCAGTGCGCGGTATTCCCCAGCCTGCTTGCAGTCCGGCGCATACTGGATCACCGACATCTTCCTGAGTTCGGCGTGCTGGACGATGTTGTCGCGGGGCACGAAGTGGATGAGCTTGGAATTGAGCCTGGAAGCCAGCGCTTCGGCGAGGTCGAGCTCGCGGTCGGTCTGGCGCTCGTTGCAGATCAGGCCACCCAGCCGCACGCCGCCCGAATGCGCATATTTCAGGATGCCCTTGGCGATGTTGTTGGCGGCGTAGAGCGCCATCATCTCGCCCGACATGACGATGTAGATTTCCTGGGCCTTGTTCTCGCGGATCGGCATCGCGAAACCGCCGCACACCACATCCCCGAGCACGTCATAGGAGACATAGTCGACATCGTCATAGGCGCCGTTCTCCTCGAGGAAGTTGATCGAGGTGATGACGCCGCGCCCCGCGCAGCCGACACCCGGCTCGGGACCGCCGGACTCCACGCACTTGATGCCTTTATAGCCAATCTTGAGCACGTCCTGGAGTTCGAGGTCTTCCACCGAACCTTCCTGTGCCGCCAGGTGCAGGACCGTATCCTGTGCCTTCGCATTCAGAATCAGGCGGGTGGAGTCGGCTTTGGGGTCGCAGCCGACGATGAGAATCTTCTGCCCGAGGTCAACAAGTGCGGCGAGTGTATTTTGGGAGGTGGTGGATTTGCCGATGCCGCCCTTGCCGTAAAAGGCAATCTGACGCAGACGTGCCATGTAGCTTTCCTTCCTTCGTTCCTATCAATCGCGGCTGCCCGCAACATGAATGCCGGTCGGCAGCTCTCGCCGCCTCGCACCAAAGGGTTTCAAGACTCGTGCCAATTTGGCTGAGCGAGCCGAAGAGTAGATTTCGTGATTGCTTTTCAGCTGTTTAGCGTGAGGCGAAACAAGAGATCGGCCAAACAAGCCCCTGTGTAGCGGACCCGACAAAGGCGACAGGACGCGTCGGATGGTAACTTGCGACCGCTGTTGACCTCGCCGGAGCCGGCCATCTTCCCCGCGGAACGCCTGTTTTTGCGCGAAACGGGGACCCCGCAGCGAAAGGGATTCTAAGTCATATACGCTTAATAGCATCACATTGAAATAATTACCATATTTGACTTGCACATGCGGCTATGTGTAGGATTCTGTGTAAATTTCGTGTCGAAAATACCACTGTTACCATAGCCGAAGGGCCAGAGGGCCTTTTCCGCTTTTGGGGCAGAGGCTCCGACCGTTGTCCGGCTAGTGAGGCGGAAATTTGGGCGACAACTCCGCATGAGCAGTGGGAAGCGGACTCTCGCAGTTAGGATCGCATGTGCTTGACGGTCGCTTTTTTGTCCCACAGGCGGCTTCTAGTGATCAATCGTCCCTTGACGAAACGTGGTCGCAGCAGGCCCATGCTGTTGCTCATCGTCTGCCCCAAGGCGAAAGCTGTATCCTCTTATGGGTGGCGGATACCGCTCGGTTGCTCATTGTTTGCGTTCTATCTTTGTTCTATATGGCTGGCTAGGATAGCGCAATCGTGCCTGGATATCTCTGGAGCTTGAAACCCATGCTGTTCAGTCAGCGTTACTTTCGTCCAATCGAACAAAACAAGCTGGTCGTGGAAATTCCGGAGGCGGCGCGTCGCAAATTGTGGGCGTGGCTTCAGGCAAACAATTCGTCACTGCATATCCAACGCGACCCAAACGATCGTTGGATTTCCCAATCATCCATTCTGGAGGAAGTGGAGTCCGAATTGCTCGTCGAACATGGTTGGGACCGACTCCCCGTATCACGTTCTCAGTCTGAACGGCCCGGCGAACTACGTTTGCTGGTTCAGCATGGCAACGCCACGTGGGTTTTTGACACGATCGAGCTGGCCTCCAGACAAATGGATGACTCCGACAAGGAAGCACTACGCCAGAAGGTCAACCAGATATTTGAGCTGCATGATTGCCCCTGGCGGCTCTCTGACGGTGAATTTTTCAAGCTGGACGGCGATTTCATCGGGGCCAGGCTTGCCACAACCGCACACGACGCTCTGACGGCCAATCGGTTTGCAGGCGCGGGCGACGAGTTCGCCAAGGCCCGGCAGTATCTCGGCGCCGGTGATGTTCGCGAAGCCATCTTCTATTCAGGGCATAGTTTCGAGAGCGTGATGAAGGTTCTTACGGGACTGGACCATGCCAACGGCGACAAGCTCATCAAGGAACTTGCTCAACAGGGCTTTTTCGATGATCTGCCCGAGGCGGTCAGGAATGGTTTTACCGACCAGGTCCTGAAGGCATTGCCTTTTCTGCGCAACAAACTAGGCGGACATGGACAGGGTGCAGCGGTGGTCAACATCCCGACCGTGTACGGAGATCTGGCTATTCAGATTGCCGCCGCCTTCCATAATTTTCTGATCTCCAAGCATTTGGAGCGCTCGCCGCCGCCCCCGCCAGAACCGTTGCGTGAGCCCGCAGCTCGTGAGTTGGCCGACGAGATACCGTTTTAGGGGGAGAAATATGCGCAGCGCTGGGCAGGTTGTTTTTGTTTCGAGAAACGAGGGCATGATCGTCGTGCACCACGATGACGGTTACGCTGTCGTGGAATTGATCGGCGATGAAGGCTCTTTCAGTGTTGGTGACCGTTTGGAGGGAGATTGGGACGCACTGGGCGGTGAGCCTCTGTTTGCCGACGGCGAAACGCTTGACGCGTATTTTCAGGGCAGTTGGGGTTCGCGCGACGCGGCGGTGCAGATTGCCCGGAACACCGGCGGCGGCTGATGCCTCTCGACCACTTCGTTTCGCAAGTCCATTTGAAGAATTTTTACTCCAACGGCGGATGCGGACCGTTGGTCGGGATCAAAAAAGACGACCTGAAAAAATTCCGTCCGTGGTCAGACAATGTGTGCCGTCGGCCGGACGGCAGCACCAATGATTTTTTGGTCGAGCCTCGCGCGATCGAGGCCTTTCTAAAACGCGTGGAGCCAAACTACAACACGGCGCTCGAAGCGATACGGCGTCGGGATATTGATGAAACGGCCGTCTACGTCATCGCTGGCTTCGTCGCCTATGTCATGACATGTTCGCCGACCGCAATGCGTATCGGCACTCCCCATATTGCAGCGACCCTCCAATCGGCGGCAGAAATCATCGATGCCCAGGGCCTTTTCCCAGCTGCTCCGAAGGAGCTTGGCAACAAGAGCATGACCGAGTTGCTTGAAATGGGCGCCGTCCGGTTCAACGTCAACGAGAGATACCCACAGGCGATTGGCATAACCAGCATCGAAGCGCGGGTTGATGTTCTTGGCAACGCGGGGTGGGATGTAATGTTCGCCGATCCCGCTTACGGGACATTTTTCACGAGCGATTTCCCAGTAGGGCTTGGACCGTCCTTCGACAATCGCGTCGTGAGCAAGACGGTGCCATTGGCCCCCGACATTGCGGTTCGCATACATCCAAAAATACGCGAACGCGGCATGGAATTAGACTTTTCGTTCCCTCATTTTCGTGCGCGGTTTCGCAAGTTGAGACCTGAAGAAACGCGAGAGGTAAACCGCCAATTGGTGCGGGCTGCCGAGACGATGGTGTTCTACAACGACGACGCAGAATGGCTACTGCCGTTTGTACGCAAGAACCGCAATCATAGGGTAGAGTCGCTTGTCGATCGTATTCCAGCACCGGGCGGTGGCAAAATGGTGGTCGCTAAGCAGGGGGTGATGCCCTACCAACGCCCGTCTTTGCCGTAGAGAAAAGTCGCCGACGGTTTTAGGCTCTGGCCATCTAGTCGGCTACCCACTCATCGCAGAGCATGCACCGAGACGTGCCCCAACCGATCATCGCGGCTAGGGCGGATGACGATTTCGACATCACGGTTTAGCAGCGTAAGAAAACCCATAAGCCGTTCGACGGAAAATCCATCGAGGCGATAATTTACCAGCGCCGCGCTTGGTGTTGCCAATTAATCGCAAGGCCGCGCAGCATCTCTCCCGCGAACTCGGCGTGCAGTATAAGACCGCTTGGGTCCTGTCGCTGAAGATCAAGTAAGCCTTGCGTCTGTGCCGTGTCGGCATGAAGCGTGAGGCGAGGTTCAGATAGGCAGCAAATATGCAGGTGGTCGTATCAAGCAGGAGAACAAGGCCGAGGACCGGATCGCGCAAGCCGAAGGTGCGACCCTCCGGAGACCGCGCCCTTGTTCGTGCAGGGGGCGAAGCCCTAATTCTGAGGCAAAGCATAGATTGCTATAGCTCACTATTTGTGTCACAATGAGTTATAGAGAGGTGCCTTATAACTCATGGCATGGAATTGGGAGCAGGCCGACTGGCCGCATTTCACCTACGATAAGAAGAAGCTGGAACCGCTGGAAAGCGAGTTTCTGCTGCGATCGGGCGAGTTCCTGGGCGTCTTTCGTCATGTAGGGTCCGACGATCGCGACCAAATCCGCATCGACCTTATCAGCGAAGAAGCCTTGAAGACATCCGCAATCGAGGGGGAGTACCTCAACCGCGAGAGTTTGCAATCATCCTTGCGCCAGCAACTTGGATTGGGCAGGGAGACTAGGCGCATTCCCCCTGCCGAGCGCGGCATCGCGGAAATGATGGCCGATGTATATTTGCATTTTGCCGACGCGCTCTCGCATCGCACCCTCTACGCTTGGCACAAGATGGTGATGTCGGGTGAACGACGTATGGAGACCATCGGGAATTATCGCCAGCACGCCGACGCTATGCAGATCGTTTCCAATCGGCTGGATAAGCCCAAAGTGCATTTCGAGGCCCCGCCCTCCGCGCGGGTGAAAACCGAAATGGACGCCTTCGCCGCTTGGTTCAACGATACCTCACCCAAAGGCAAGACACCGATCCCGGCGTTGACGCGTGCCGGTATCGCGCACCTTTATTTCGAGAGCATTCACCCGTTCGAGGATGGCAACGGTCGCATAGGGCGTGCCCTTTGCGAAAAGGCGTTGGCGCAAAACCTGGGCGAGCCCAGCCTCATCGCGTTGGCCTACACGATCGAGCGCCACCGCAAAGCCTATTACGATAGCCTGGAGGCCAACAACAAGAGCAACGCGATTACCAATTGGCTGCTATACTTCGCCAACACTATCCTTGAAGCCCAGCGCGTAACCCTCGCCCGTGTTGAATTCTCTGTCGCCAAGGCCAAGTTTTACGAATGCTACCGGGGTCAGTTCACCGAGCGGCAGGAAAAGGTCATCGCCCGCATGTTCCGCGAAGGCATCGACGGCTTCAAAGGAGGGCTCAGCGCCGAGAATTATATCGCCATCACCCAGGCATCGCGCGCGACGGCGACAAGAGATTTGCAGGACCTCGTTGCCAAGGGTGCACTGATAAGAACCGGCGAACGGCGACACACCCGTTACGCGTTGAACATCCTAGCTGGCCGCGCCTAAACCATAACAGAGAAAGAAGAAGCAGGCTGTCAAAGAGCCTGCTTGGAGCATTGAGGGGTGGCTGGCTGCAAGCCGGCAGGAAGTCGTCGATTGGCTGACACGGCACGTCTTCGCGTAGAAACCCTTTTCAGGAACAAAGTCCATCAGGCCTTCATGCGACACGCGAAACAGAGCTTCGCGCACCGGGACAGGGCTGACGCCGAGAATGGTCGAGATCTGGCGAGTGCTTATCGGAACGCTGTCCGATAAGACGTTGCGTTCCATAGTTTTTCACAAAGCGATACGCACGCCTCTGCGCATGTGACGTCACGGCCCCCTCCGGAGTGGGCCGCGGGTGGCGGTAAGCCCCTTGCGATTTTTGCTGGCGCCGACCGTCAGGACGGCGATCGTCTCCGCAGATCCGCGCATCGCCGCCTGAAATCGCACGAACTCCCGCGCATCAGTATGTCTGCCTACCATGCTTGTCTTACCCTCCACTCCCTCTATCGGGATGGACATATTTGTCACGGCTGCCGCACGAAGCGCTTCATCACCAACCGCTCTACGGTCCCATCGGAGATGCCATTGCCGCCCGCCGTGACAGAATCATCAAGACGCGTGCCGAATTAGTGTACCGTCCGCGTTGAACTCCTTCTCCGTTCCGCGGCCCGCCCCTCACCCTTTGGTCGGGCTTCCGACATTTTTGTCCACCTTCGGACACAAAGGTTTCATGGGACCGCTGCCGCCGCAAGGTTGCGACAAAGCGGCGCCGGAAAAAGACACCGGTGGTCGATGCAGGGGCTGTGGATGCCGCAATCGCCGCGGCGGACATTGGGCTTCGACGTGATGTCGTCCGCCACCTGATGAGATCGCCATCTTAGCCGACAGGCTTTCCTTCGTGGCGGCTCCTGGTCAGCTGATCGTGGCCGCCGGCGGCAGCAGCGCCGAGAACATGCCAGCCCTATGCTCGAGCCTGTGCGCAGGTGCGACCAAATACGGGCATCCGCGAACATTCAGCTGCGATTTGGAAATTGGCAGCATGTCGTCTCTTCACGACACGGTCGGCGGACATCCCTTCGATCTCCAAGGCAACACCTTAGAATCCGGTGATGCAGTCGCAGGTCAGCACCTTTGCTCGGTGCGCGTGAGGCAAGCGACTATGGCGCGGGGTCTTGGCGAAGGCATGGTCCTTTCTCTGAAGGCAAAAAGATCGCTTTAACCCGCTGCTTTCAAGTCAGATGGCATGGCGTTTGCAGCACACACTAGAACCGACAAAGGCACAGAGAAAGCGACGCGCAACCCATGGCCAACAGGCGACGTTCCAGACAAGCGCCTGAGGAAACCGGGCCCATTCCGGTTAAACATCGGCACGTCATCCTCTCCAGACATCCGTGCTCGGTAGCTGTTCCCCGCACATCTGGCCCGACGCCGACATCCAAACGTGGGGCGCTCGCCCAATTGCTGCTTGTCGGTCCTCATCAGCATGTGAATGCCGAAGAACTGCATCAAAGGGCCACCCATGCCTACGCCGGCGTGTCACTGGCCAACACGCCGGAACAGTTCCGTGAAGCGAGGCTCTTGCGCGACGTCACAGTTGAGGCGTCACACGCCTATTTCGACAACGACACTGCCGATCCCCTCTATTTTTCCTCAAGGACGAGCAGCGGGTCATTGATATCGCTTCCAGCGCGGTCGCCGTCGAAGGCCTGCTCGAGCCGTCTGAAGGCACCCGGATCACCCATATTGACCTGGCCGTTTTTGGTCACAAAGACAACGAGCCAAGGGCTTCCCAGGCAACTGGATGGAAAAGAATGGAAGCCGCAAAGGTCCGCATCTCATGTCCGCCATGCCGGCCGATGCTGCATCGGCCCAAACCAGGAAACCATGCACCAGTTTTCTTCCAAAGGAGCAATAGTGATGACCGTTACAAAGAAGGTTCCCTTCGTCACCTTTCGCACGCGTGTTCGTGATGAGAACGTTGAGGGGCCAAATCCATACCGCTGGGAAGACAAGACATCCGACGACTATTTCGGGGGCAAGCGGGTCGTCCTGTTCTCGCTGCCTGGCGCCTTCACCCCGACCTGCTCGACCTACCAAGTGCCCAATTTCGAAAAGCTCTATGACGAGTTTGCGAAGGAGGGCATTGACGCGATCTACTGCGTCTCCGTCAACGATGCCTTCGTCATGAATGCGTGGGCGAAGAGCTTGGGCCTGCAGAAGGTCGAGCTCATTCCCGACGGCTCCGGCGAGTTCACGCGCAAAATGGGCATGCTGGTCGCCAAGGACAATCTCGGCTTCGGCATGCGCTCCTGGCGCTACGCCGCCCTGATCAACAATGGCGCGGTGGAGCAGTGGTTCGAGGAAGAAGGTTTCTCCGACAACTGCGAGGCCGATCCTTATGGTGTCTCATCCCCGCAAAACGTCCTTGAAACACTGAAGGCCCCCGCATGACGGGGGTAACGTCTCGCCGATCCCACTACGCACGGCCAAGAGCCTCCCCAATCGGTTTTGAGGGCTAACCATGCAATCCTCAGCAAGCCTGCTTCAACGCCAGAAGCAATCTATGGTCGCATCGCCTCAGCTGATTGCGTCGATTCGCTTGCTGCAACTGGCGCGTGCCGAACTGCATCAGTTCGTGGAGCAGGAACTCGAGAAGAACCCGCTTTTGGAGCCTGCTTCAAACGACGGCGAGTCTTTTGGCGATGTTTTGCCGATGTCGCGGGAGGATCAGATCGGCGCACGCGAAAACGACATTGATAGGCCGACGAGCGCCGGAGCCTCCGAACGACTCGGGGATTGGAAATCGCTGCGCAACACAACGAACAACCCGCCGGGTAATCGCCCCACCTTGGACGAGTTTACCGCCTCCACCGAAACATTGCACGACCATGTCGCTGGCCAGATCGCGCTCACGCCATTCACACCGCAGGAGCGGCTGATAGCTGGCCAGCTTGCCGCTCATCTGGAAGACACCGGCTATCTTCAGGCACACCTTTCGGAGCTGGCCGAGCGCCTAAATATCCGGACGGCTGATGTGGAACGGGTTCTCGCAGCGTTGCAGCAATTTGATCCACCGGGAATTTTTGCTCGAACTCTCAGCGAATGCCTCGAGATACAGTTACGCCAGCGAGACCGGTTCGACCCGGCGATGGCAGCCTTGGTTGCCAATCTCGAGCTGCTTGCACGACGCGATTTTCAGGCATTGAAGCAGCTTTGCGGCGTCGATCAAGAAGACCTTCTCGACATGTTGCATGAAATCCGTGCGCTCGATCCCAAGCCTGGAAATCGATTCCAATCCGGAGCGCCGGAATCCATCATACCCGACGTCTGGGTCACGCCCTCGCCGGGAGGAGGATGGCAGATCGAACTTGATCCCGACACGTTGCCCAAGCTGCTGATCAACCAAACCTACTTGGCCGAAGTCTCGCGTCTCACCGACCAAAATCCGAAAGATCAAGCATTTCTCAACGAATGCCTGCAAAACGCGAACTGGCTGATCCGCAGCCTCGATCAGCGCGCCAAGACAATTCTTAAGGTTACGGCTGAAATCGTGCGACAGCAGGGTGCCTTCTTGGAACATGGCGTCGCCCATCTGCGGCCTCTCAATCTCAGGACTGTCGCCGAAGCGATCAACGTGCACGAGTCAACCGTGAGCCGGGTGACCTCGAACAAGTACATGCTTACCCCGCGCGGGGTGTTCGAACTGAAGTATTTCTTCACTGTCGCACTTGTCTCCTGCCAAGGCGGCGAGGCGCACTCCGCGGAAGCTGTCCGCCACCGGATCAAAGCGATAATTGCCGCAGAATCCCCCGGTGACGTGCTTTCCGACGATGACATCGCTGTCCGGCTGAAGAACACCGGCATCGATGTCGCGCGCCGTACCGTCACAAAATATCGCGAGGCGATGAACATCCCCTCCTCCGTACAACGGCGCCGGGAAAAGCGCTTATGGCTCAGTGCCAATCAGGGCATGGCGCCTGGTACCGCTGACCAAAGCGGCGCTTAATCCAAAGCGATCCCGTTCTTGATCCGTGCGAGGCGACTTTCGCCTTCCTCCGGGCCGAAGCAGCTTTCGAAATCGTTGCATTCCCGGCAACTCGGTGTGGTGCATAGGGAAAAACCTTCAGCCTCGCAGAGCTTGCGGTAAAAGTACTTCTTCCATCTCATGTTTTTGGTGTTGCCAGCCGCTAGCGTTGGGAAATGCGTGGCAAGCAAGCGGCTGACCTCGGCCCGATTGAAAAGTCCAAGGTCCTGCCACAGATGGTCATTGCGCATGGCACGCCGGGCGATGATCTTGGCGAACCGGACGCTCGCTAGGTCGCCCGGCCGGGCATGCGCCAAAAGCAGGCCGCGCAGGAGTTCTTCCTCCAGATCCGGCTCGGGCTCGTCCACCTCTTCCAAAGCGAACGCTCCGATAGGAATGGCAGGGAAGCCGCGGGACAGGACATCGCGCAGCTCGGCGCGCGAAAGGCCGGTTGCTTCCGTTGCCGTCGCCTCGCCGGCCTCGAGTTCCTCGAGCGCACATGAAAGCACACAGCCAAGCACATGCTGGTCAAATCCGCTTTCCAGCTCGATCCGCGGCCGTTGGCGGTCGATGAACCAGCCATAGTGACGGGCGAACATAGGTGCCATTCTCCTCTGGTTTGTCCATCAAGCCATGCCGCGACCGGGTCCGCCGCAACAGGGCGTCTGTCAGTTCTTCGGGCAGACGAGGGCGCAGACTGGGCAGCCAATGCAGCCGCACAGCGGTCGAGAACCATGATCATGCGATTGAGCTCGCCGGCGACATCGCCCTCGCCGTCGCGGGCGCCGAAAATTTCACCCGCGTCATCGAAGCTGTAACGATGCAAGACCGCGCGCGAGCAGACGTTAAAACAGCGGCCGCAGCCCATCCAGGTCATGCCGTCGGTCGCGGTCAGATATCGCGGCATTCGTCTGGAGCCGTCGCGGGTGACGAAAGCGCTACGCATCGGGAATTCTCCGACGCACCGAACTCTCTCGCCCTTGCTGAGTGCCCGTCGTGCGAACGCTTTGCTGAAGCCGGCATCCTCGCCGTGCGAGCGGCATGCTAAACGCCGCCTGCGGCTAGGGGCCAGGGAACAGTCGACGGAGGCTGGGCACCGCATTCGCTTGAATTCCCTTTCTGACTGCACCTTCGACCCCGAGTCTATCGCTAGCAGCGCCCCCTAGACGCTCCGTGCCCCGATGTTGACCGCGCTTTGAAACGATCAAGCGGCAGAGGTGAGAGTTCAAGCCGTTGCGGTCAACCGCCGGCATTCGCGAGCGACTTGTTGATCGCTGGAATGATCTTGTCGCCCCAAAGCTCGATCTGCCGCAGCATCGTCTTCTGGTCGAAATCCCCCAATTGGGTCTGAATAGCGATCTGGTCCGGTTTCAAGATATCGATTTCTTCCAGCAGGCGATCAATCACACGATTCACGCTGCCGATCGGCAGGTTCTGGCGCATAGTTTCGAATGAGAGATCCTGCTGCGTGGGCGTTTCCTGCAGGAGATAACCGTCCAGGCTCTGCTGGCGGCGCTGATGCAGTGCTTCGGACAGCCGGCGCTGGAAGCGGGCATTGTCGAGATAGCTGTTGATCTCGGCCTCGTCGTCGCTGGCATAGCAGCAACGCAGCAGAGATAACTTGGCGTCCGTGACATTCTTGCCTTCGCAAGCCGCCGTCTTCTCGATTGTTTCGCGCAGCGCGCTCAAGGTCTCCAAGCCGTTGTGGAATGCTGTGACAAAGAAATTGTGTCCTTCGCGATAGGCCCGGCCTATGCGCGCGGGCCCGCTGGCGATCCAGATCGGCGGGGTCGGCCTCTGGACGGTGCGCACCGAAATCGCCGTCGGGGGTATGTTCTGATACTGGCCGTCGTGCTCGAAGATGTCTTGGTTGAGGCCCTTCAGAAGGATGTCCAAATGTTCCGAAAAGAGGGCCGGCGCCTCCTCAATATTCACGCCGAAGCGCTCGAACTCGAATTGCTGGTATCCCGAGCCGACGCCGAGCTCGAGACGGCCGTTCGCGAGGATGTCGGCGAAGCCGATCTCGGAAAGCAGGCGTTGCGGTTGATAGAGCGGCAGCACGCACACGGCAGTGCCAAGGCGAATGGTGCTCGTCACGCCGGCGCAGTGCGCCACCATCATCAAGGGCGAGGGAATCAGGCTGTAATTGTTGAAGTGGTGCTCCGCGAACCACGCGGTACCGAAGCCTGCCTGCTCGGAAACGACGGCCTGTTCGATAGAGTTGCGGATGACGCTATCGCACGTTTGATGATAGCCGCGCTGGGCGGCCAGGATGAAGGTCGCGAATTCCATGGTGTGTCCTTGTTTTACAAAGGGAGTTTGCCGATCGGAGGATGCGCTGGGCATGCGCATCAGGCGTTGGCCGCGATGTCGATCCAGCCCTTGGCGTCGGCGTGGTCCTGCGGCAAACCGCTCGCCATTCGGCGGTTGCAGGCGCGCGCGGAGCGGTTGAACTGCTTCGACCGGTGAGGACCTTTTCGTCATCGCCGAAGATGACATCTTCGATCGCAGGCAGTGCGGCGCGGTACGCAGCCGGGGCCTTTAGCCTGGACGTCCTCGGCTTTGATGAGCCGCAGCCCTGGCTTGGCGAAAAGTCGACAATCAACGCGCGGCCTCCGCTAAATACTCGCTATCGAGTTCGCTGGCGTTTCCCGCATCGCCGAACGAGGTCCAGCCGCCGTCCACGTAGAGGATGGAGCCGTTGACGTATGAGGCGTCAGACGAAGCCAGGAAGAACGCCGCGTCAGCGACGTCTTGCGGCTTTCCCATCCTGCCCATCGGGATGCGTCGTCTGATCGCTCTCGCGTCGATGCGGCCGACCTTCGCCAACTGAGCAACCCCGGCCGTGCGGATGTAGCCAGGCGCGACGGTTGCAGTCCGAATGCCGACCGGCCCGAGTTCGGCCGCCATGCATCGGGTCAGAATGTCCAACCCCGCCTTCGAGGCGCCGTAGGCATGGTGCGACGCCACTGGCAGAAAGCTGTTGATCGATCCAAGGTTGAGGATCACGCCGCCAGGGCACATCGCCTTGATTGCCTCGCGCATACAGGTGAAGGCGCCGATTAGATTGACGTCAAGGACGTGTTCGATCTGTTGCGGTATCTGTTGGGTTCCCGACAACGAGGTGTCGGTGACCGCAGCACCGTTGACGAGGACATCGATGCGCCCGAAGCGTCCTCGCACCTCCTCGAACAGCGCCACCACCTCGCTCTCCACGGTCACGTCCACGGATTTGGCCGGGTTCTCGCCGTCGAGCGCTGCAGCGAGCTCTGCCGCTGCGGCGCCATCTTTATTAGCAATCACAACGGTATCGCCGTTCGCGGCAAAGCGGCGAACGACGGCCGCCCCTATGCCGTTGGCGCCACCCGTGACCAGCACGATCCGCGCGTCGGTGCGTTCGGCCGGACGGCAGAGTTCGGCCAGGGGCGTCCCATCCACCGGCGGGTGCGCGTCCCCCGGCTGGTTGAATTGCACCCAGCCGCCGTCGACCGCCAGCACGGATCCGGTGATGTAGCGCGCCTGCGGGCTGGTTAGAAAACGCACCGCGAGGGCGATCTCGTCCGGGCGCGCCAAGCGCCCCATCGGCACCCGGCGCCGCACTGCCGCCAGGTCCATCTTGCCCACGCGTTCCAGTTTTGCCAACATCGGCGTGCGCACGTAGCCCGGCGCTACCGCCGTCACGCGAATGTCGCGAGAAGCCCACTCGCATGCAAGCGACTTGGTCAACGAGATCAGCCCCGCTTTCGAGGCTGCGTAAGCGTTGCGCTTGGGATTGGCGACCAAGCCCGACATCGAAGCGACGTTGACGATGGCGCCGCCCGGCCTCATGCGCCTCGCCGCTTCGCGGGCCATGACGAACGGTCCAATCAAGTTTACTGCCAGGCCGAGCCGGAAGGCGTCGACACCAGTGTCGGCCGTCGCAGCCATGGTGGGTCCCATCCCTGCGTTGTTGATAAGGACGCCGATCCGCGCGAACTGTGCTTCGATCCGGCCGTAAAGCGCGAGGATATCCTCCTCCCGCGAGACATCGCATTCGATGCCGAGATGCGGGTGGCCGAGACGACGGGCCAGTTCAACGACGCCGCTGCCAGGAAGGTCCACCGCAACAACAGTGTCTCCATCCCTGGCATGAATATCGACCAGGGCACGGCCGATCCCGCCCGCGGCGCCCGTAATGACGACAATGCGTCCTGCCTGTTTCATGAGAATTTCTCCGCGACGAACCCCAGCGATCTCAGCCCATCAACGTTGGGCGGCAAATGATGCGTCGCGGGTAAGCAGCACGTCCTGGTGACGGCCAGTTGCAGGCCCGGATAGACGACGTGCGTTCCGGCAGCGGTCCACTCCCGATTTGGCAGCCGAACCTGGTGAGGGACGAGGACAGGGCTGGCCTCGATGGGCGACGCTGCCGAGGTCCCGCACATCGATGACACGAGCGTCGGCGGCTGGCTCATGGTGTGGACAGATCGCTATCACGATCACGCCGTCGGGGGGCAGAAAGGCATGCTGTCGGACGTATCGTCATCGGGCAGGCTTGCACAGGGATCGGTGTGGCCTTGCAAAATGGTCATAGTCTGTTGTTCCCCCCGCCGATGCGGCGTTCGAACCTTTGAAGGCATCATGGCGAGAAGGAATGCGACGCTTCCCGAGCCTGTAGACCGGATCATCCGGATGTGGTGCTCCAATCGGCTGTCGAGGGCCGAACCGTTCTGCCTCAAGGACCGCTGGTGGGATCTGCTCCTCAAGCCAATCGTAGACCACTGTCCGTTCGGCAATGCGCCACTCCCCTTCCCTCTTCTGAAACAGATCGCAGTAACGGCCGCAAAGGAGCGTCTGGCGCACTTCTCCGCTTTCGTCCGGTGCGCGTTGCAGCCCGGTAAAATAGCTCTCGACTGCCGCCTCTGCCGAGCCAATAAATTCGATCAGGATGTTCGTGATCTGATGGATGTTGCGCGGCCCGGTCTTGAAGACACCGAGCGCAAACTGGATGAAGCCCTCTGCGGAGCCGCAATAGGCCCCGTGATTGTCATGTGCATCGGGCCAGTACGCGCTCCGCAGCGCCGCCTCATCCGCGCGGTCTATCCCGCGGCAATACCGATAGAGGCAGTCGCGGATCGCCTCACGGTCGAGTAGTTCGGTAATTTTCGTCTGGCCCATCGGCTCTGTCGCTCATTCTGTGATTGGAAAAGGTGTTTCGCGAACCCCGCCCGGCTGTTTGCGCATCGTGGGGCTCACCTCTCGATGCCGGAGCTGCCGCCTGCACAGTTGGATGAGGACAGTGATGGGACAGAGGCCGCATGCCACCCTTTCTTCCGTGTGCGGCCACATGGTCCCCCTTCAAGCGCGGCAGGCTCTCGGTTGAATGACGTCCGATTCAACCCGAGCAGCCAGGGCACGGCCGAGTTCCAGCGCACGTTCGGGGCAGGATCGCGCGCCTCGCGATGCAAGCAGTTCCTGGCCTTCCGCAACTTCAATGTCACCGGGCAGGATGTAACCCTCTTCATCAAGCTTGAAGATATCCGGCGCTTGCGCCGCGCATCGCGCGTGACCCTGGCATTTGGAATTTTGGACGATGATACGCATGCCGCTGCCTCCATTGTCTGTGCCCCCGGCTCGGGGCGGGGCTTGGTCAGGACCAGTCCAGGATCAGATTTTCGATCCCGAACACATGGCCGCCGCAGGTGATGGGTGCCGTACCCTTCTTGATCCGGAAGGCCGGTATGCGCGCCAGCCACTCCTCCAGGCCGATGATAATCTCCCGCCGGGCCAGGTGTGAGCCAAGGCAACGGTGGGGACCATAGCCAAAGGCGGCGTGGCGGTTGTCCTCTCGCGCCAGATCGATCGTGTTTGGGCAACCAAATTCCGCCGGGTCACGATTGGCAATCATCGTGGCGCAGGAAACATAGTCCCCCTTACGGATCGGCGCGCCTTCGAAGTCGATATCTTTTGTTGCAACGCGGATCAACTGAATGGGCGGATAGGCGCGCAGCAACTCTTCGGCTGCGAGCGCGATCCGGTCCGGTTCGCTGCGCAGCAGTTCCTGATCCTTGAGGTTGCGTGCGAGATAAGCCAGGTCAAAGCCTATCGCTGCTGCGACCGTGTCAAGTCCCGCGACGAACACAAGCACGCCGATGCCACGGATCTCCTCGTCGGTCAGCCGGCGGCCCTCGACCTGTGCCTGCACGATGAAGGTCATGAGATCGTCTACCGGCTCCTTGCGGCGATTGGTTGCAAGTTCATCGATGAAAGTCACAATCGTCCGGGCAGCCACAGGTCGTTTCACATCGTCGCCGTGGAGCAGGTCTTTCGCCCATCCAACAAATGTGTCGAGCCGGTGATCCGGCAACCCCAAAAAGCGAAGGAAGATGCTGACCGTGAAAGGAAAGGCAAACTCCTTCATGACATCGCAACTTGTGCCCGATGCGGCGATACTATCGATCAGCGTGACCGCTCGCTCGCGGACAGCCGGCTCCAACACCCTCACCCGCTTTGGCGAAAGCAGCGGACTGAGCAGTGAGCGAAAGACGCCATGGGCCGGCGGATCCAGTTCAAGCGGGATCGTCGGCCAGGTTTCGCCTAGCACGGAGGAGAAGATGCTGCGATGGCTGGAAAAGGTTTCAGTGTCCTGCAGCACCTTGCGCTGGTCTGCGGCGCGGGTGATGACCCAGGTGCCCCGGCCATCTTGCGTGTTGTAGGGGGAATAAAAGATCGGCGGCCCGTCATGGGCGCAAGCGACAGCTGCATGCGGATCCCCGTTGGGCGTCGGTGACATGCCTGGTGACGTAAACAGGCTGAAGTCCCTCACCATTTCGGGCGGGACATGATCTGGAACCGGGTTCGTCGCCATTCGGTTTCTCCTGAACGTCAGGCGTGCTTGCGCTCGATTGAGACTGCACGGCCGGTCATGAAGTCGATTGCCAATGTGTGGTAAAATTTCCGCTCAGGCGCGATGAGGTTCTGTTGCGCGGTGCAGCCGATCTGCGCACCGGCGCGGATGAGACCGGTCGCGAATTCAAGCGGCAAGGGCAACCACGTCGTCTTCAGGTCCTTGAGGGACCGCGCCGTTTTATACGCGCTAATTTTGAGAGGCTGGTCTATCACCGCTGAACTCCGTGAGGCACTTCTGACGTGCCGTGTGACAAAAACATCGAAGCAAGTTGCGTGCCGGATTGGCGCACTGACGGCGCTGCACGACTTCTGCGTACGAGCGGCCGGCGCCGTGCCACCCTTTTGGGGTCTGGCTTTCGACATTCTCGTCCAGTTTCAGACACGGCATGGGTTGCGGGTAGACACCGCACGGAGGAGCAATGAAAGGAACCTCAACCATGCAAACCCCGCGAGCCGACCAGATGAGCGGTGGGTGTGTAGCTGAAATATCATGCTTGCTGCGAGACTTCCTTGATCGAGATATGGAAGGCTCTCCTATTCGGTTGACGAATGGAGGGGCTAGGCTGTGCCAAACGATCAAATTCCTAAACGGGATCGCCGAAAAACGGCGTCTCCACTCTCAAGTGCGCAGCAGCCTATGGACCATGTTAGGTGACGCGGTTAGACACCACCAAAATGCCGATGGCCGCTCCCCTCTACCGCCACTCTAGCACAGCGTTTCTATCCCCCCAGGCGGGACAGCGCCCCGCGAGTGATTGGGTAGCAACCGCCACCAAGCCTCGTGAGTGAGTTGATCTATCTTGTCTGCGCGGTCATGCGTGCCCCGATCCCGTCCGGACGTTTGAAAATGTGCGGCTCAGTCGCCGTCCGGATTGAGCGGTGCGAAGTCCAGACGACAACCCAAAGGCCGGGTGCCTCCATGGCTCAATGCGCTCCCCCTCGATGGGGAGCAGTGTTTTCCAGTCCCGGCACAGGCAACAACGGCGCGACACCGTGGCGGTCAACGGAAGGCCACGCTCGGGTTCAGGTAACGTTGCGGACAGCGAAACGGCCGACGGCCTCGCCGAAGCGTTGCGTTTTAGGTCAGTGCTGTCATATGAGTCTCTGTATGGCCACGCTTGTGCCTGGAGACGCCATGGGGGTCGGCCGGGATCTTGGCGCTCCGAAAGCGAGGTCTTTTCAGTGGCCTGTCCCGGCTTTGGTACTTTTTACTACCAAGCGGCTTGATGCTCGCTGTTCCCTATGCCTGGAGCGGCGCGCCAATGCCGTCAGCGAACACCTTTGCAACTTTGCTAGCGCTCGGGATTCTCCCCTCGATCTGCGGATTCTACTGCACAATTCGCGCTGTTCAGCATATCGAGGCTTACAGACGCAAGTCATCGAATCGAGCGAGCTGTTCTTTTCCGCCCTCTTCGCAGCCGTTTTCTTCGGCGAATGGCTCACAGGTACAGGAATGCTTGCGGCATTGGCCACCATTGTCGGTGCGTTGATCACATCCATGCCTGAGCGCCGTGTCATCTCCATGCAAGTTCGCCCAATTGCCGAAAGGGAGTAGGGAACCGTCCTTGTGGCAGGCTCCACGCAAAGCGAATAATGATCTACGCCATCGAATTGCGAACCTCCTGGATAGGGCCTGCGGAAACGCGCTCATCCTGATTCCAACCGTTTGGCTGGCGATTCCCCCGCCCCTGCCCGCTGTCGGGTCGGTTTCCAAAATACATCGAGCTCCGCAAGCTGGCGCTCAGTGTCTTTCACGACCTCATCGACATTCATCCCGGATTTGACAGCGATCAACGCTGCCAGGATCTCGCTTGCGGCCACAGCCGGTGCGATACTTTTGAAGAAGGATTGAGAGCTGCTGGTTACAATAACGCTTTCCTTGGCCGTACTGGCGAGCGGGGATACCCTGCTGTCGGTGATGGCAACGACAGCTATGCCTTGGCGCGCTGCATGCCTCACCGTTTCGATGGTTGCACGACAGTAGGGCTCAATCCCTACCGCCAGCACTGCGTCGCCTTTGCCAGCCCCTCGCAAGGCATCAATACCGAGACCCCCGGCCGCATCGAGAACGACCGCCTGCCGGCCGAGCTGTGACAGCGTGTAGGCAAAATGCAGCGCCACCGGATGCTCTGCGCGCAGCCCAAGGCTGAACAGGTTTCGGCTCGCGGCAAGGACACTCGCAGCAGCCATCAGCTGCATCGCGTTCCCGCCTTCCCCGAGCCTTGCGATTTGCGCTGTCAGCGTGTCCGCGACCTCTCCGACCGTCGAGCAACCGCCATCGCCTTCTTCCCGACGCCCCGGCAGCGCCGGTTCGGCAGACGTGCGGATCGCCTTTGCATAAAGGCTGCGCATGTCCTCGTAGCCGTCCAGGCCGACCCATCGCGCCAGCCTCATCATGGTCGTGTGGGACACACCCGCCAAATGCGCCTGCTCGCGCATCGACATCAACGCAACGTCCTGCGGATGATCCAACACAAATCGGGCAGCCAGCTGGAGCTGCCGCGGCATCCTTTCGAACCGGTCGACCAAAACGCCGGCCAAAGGGCCCTTTTCCATACCGCTCCACCGCGTTCGCCCGGCCGAAAGATCCTTCGATGTCGTGGAAGGAACACTCGATGTTAGTCTCAAATGAACTTTCATCCTGAACGCACCACCCTGATGCCGAGCTACCCAACCCATTTGGGAGAGCAATTTGCATTCCTTTCGACGAAGCTTGTTCGCACTGAGTTCGGTGTCGTGAGGCACTGCGGGGCGACAGGGGCTGATGACAAGCTGCTGCGAAGTTGTTAGTCGTGTGCGGTACGGTTCCGAGCCAATGCCAAGCTATAGCGTTCGGGCTGACGCACTCGGTTCGACCGTCCCGTCAAGTGCGAGCGACAGGTTGAGATTGTTACGCAACATCTGATTTCCTGGTTCTGTTTTGAGGGCTTGCCGGTATAGTGCTTGTGCCGCGTCGTGCCGGCCCTCAAGATCGAAGACAACTCCCTTCGCGTTCAATGCGCGCAAATTATTTGGTGCCGCAAGCAGGACGTTGTCGAGTATCTGAAGCGCCTCACTCTCGCGTTTCTGCGCCACCAGGGCCTTCGTAAGACGGATCGCCGCATCGACATTGCCCGGTTGCTGCTTCAGCTCATCCTGCAAAGCTCGCTCGTCAGTATCTGGACCAACAGCGCGTGCAATGCGCTCGCGCATAGCCGGATCGATATCCTTGGCGCCGAGCAAATCCGGCGGCGCCGCCTCCTTCACTGACAGACCTGACTTATTCCAGCTTGAGCAAGCGCTGAGAGGCACTATGGTGAGTATAGCGAAGACAATCGAGGCCAGACGAAATGACCGCGGCCGTATTGCGTGCAAATTTTGGTATGACTTCATGCTGTTCTCACCTGTGATCGCGTCCTTTGTTCTTGTCAACTGGCCGAAGCGCGCGGGTTACGACGTTCGTCTGACATTACTTTATTCGGTTCAGCCATGAGCTTGACGGATCCAATGGGCTGAATCGTAAAGTCGGAGGCGAGGTCCTGATAAGACAACACAGCGAGATCGATGCCGTTGCGGGTGAGAAAGCCACGGACGAAGCGTCGGACATCCATTGAAGCCAATATGACGGCGCTGGTCTGCCCTGGCGCTATGCTCGACTGGATCTGACGCATTTGCGACACCAGCATCTCGCTTTGCCAATCCTCGAGTACCAGGTACGGCCCGACGGCCGAATCGCGTATAGCACCGCGCACCACATCCTCAGTTTCACGTTCGATGATGAAGGCAGGCACGATACGCTGGGCATTCGCATAGCGGTGGCAGATCTGCCGCTTCAGACCGGAGCGAACATATTCCGTGAGAAGCGCAACGTTTTGCTCACGTTCGCTCCATTCGGACAAAGCCTCCAGGACCAGCCGGGTGTTGCGGATCGGGATGCCCTCATCCAGCAGGCGGCGCAGCACATCGGCAATCCGGGGGATCGGCGTCGTGCGCAGCACCTCCTTCACCAGCTCGGAATATTCCTTCTCCATTCGACCAAGCAATTCGCGCGTCTCCTGGATACCCACCAAGCGTTGTGCATAGCGCATTAACGTCGCATGGACGCGCAAGGCGAGGAGTTCACTGGGACGGTGATGCCCGATACCGGCGGCATTGAGAGCCGGTGCATGGCTTTGTTCGATCCAAATCCTGTCCGTCTCTGGGTCATGCCGAAACGGGATGTCACTCAATTCAATGTTCGCCAGATCGTCGGTAAGCGCGAGCTGCGTCGGATCAATCAAACCCTGTTCAACCGGCACGCCCTCAACATCTATCCGGAATTCCGACTCGGGCAACTGCTGGTCGGCCGTGAAACGGATGGGGGGGACGATTATGCCGAGATCAGCAGAGACCAGTCCCGAAACGCGTGCGATGTGCTGTTGCAATTCGTCCTTGTCGAGAGCCTGTGTCAGGCTAGGCGCAAGGAATAACGCGATCGGACGTGCCTCCGCAGGTGCGGCTTCGGTGTCAGGCTGCGCTGGACCTGTCGTTGTGGAAATGACCTTGTCGGCGCCTTGGACATCACCGCTGACAAAGCTTGCCGCTGCGAAGACCGCGGCCAGGACGAGAAAGACGAGCAGCGGAAAGCCAGGAACAAAACCCATCACAACCAGGACGCAGGCCGCCAGCCGCAACGCTCGCTTACTGGCGGTCAGCTGGTTGACTATGTCGGCACCAAGATTGAGCCCCGCCCCCCCACTGACACGAGTGACCATGGTCGCCGCTGTAATTGAGAGCAGCAGCGCCGGAATCTGCGAGATCAACGCATCACCGATCGTCAGTAGAGTATATTGATGCAGTACATCGCTAAAGGACATGCCCTTCGAGAGAAGGCCGATGGAGATACCACCCAGCATGTTGATGCAGATGACCACCAGCCCGGCGATGGCATCGCCCTTCACGAATTTCATGGCCCCGTCCATGGCGCCATAAAGTTGGCTTTCTCTCTCCAATGCGGCGCGCCGCCGGCGAGATTCGTTCTGATCGATATGGCCGTTCCGTAGCTCCGCATCGATCGCCATTTGCTTGCCCGGCAGAGCGTCGAGCGTGAAGCGCGCCGCCACTTCTGCCACGCGTTCGGCGCCCTTGGCGAGGACCATGAACTGCACCATGGTCACGACCAGGAATATGACAACGCCTACGGCGATATTGCCAGATATGACGAAATCGCCGAACGTGTAGATGATGCTGCCGGCCTCCCCCTCAGCCAGAATTAATCGCGTCGTTGCGATGGTGAGCGCCAGACGGAATACCGTGGAAATCAAAATGACGCCCGGCAAGGAGGAAAAATCAATTGGCGTGGCCACGTACAGCGCAACCATCAGCAGCAGTATGGCGAATCCCAGATTGAATCCGATCAGCGTGTCGATCGCGACAATCGGGATCGGAATGATCATCATTCCGATTGCCAGAAGCAGTATCAACGCGACCATCAAGTCCGGGTTGGCCGGCGCTCGCGAGATGAAGTTACGCAGGACGTTGGTTATGGGGACCATTCTTATGACTGTTCGACAAGAACTGTGCTGGCACGCAGTGAGACGTAGCTTTGGAAAACCGCGCGCGCCTCTTCCATCCGGCCGGCCCGCCGCAGGGCATGGCTACGCATGAGAGTCAAAGGGAGGCGCGAAGACGGCTGCTCATCAAGTATGTCCAGTCTATCCAGGATCGTTAGTGCTTCATCGCCAAGACCCTCCGAGATGAGGGCGTACGCGAGAATGCGCAGCAGATCGACCTCTTGAGAATTGGCGTGAGCGGCAAGCCGCAACAGAGCCAAGCTATGTGCGCTCTGCCCACATGCAAGGTGAACATAGGAAAGTGCACAGAGTAAATCGCGCGCCTGCTCGGAGATCAAGACATCACCGGTTTTGGAAACGTCTATTGGCGGGAGTGTGCTTCGTTCGACTGACATCGCTAGCCCTCGATCAAGCTGTTCCGGTTCTGCCGGAGCAGGATCAGCCGCTGCAACTCGTCTTTCAGGACGGCAACGCCGTCACGCGACACCAAATCCTCAGGAGCGGCCGCCAGCGTGTCAACCAAGCCTTGCAGAAGAACACAATGCTTCTCCGCGCGCAGCACGTCCGGGTAACGCAGCCGTGGCGTGACGAAGGAGAGTTGCTCTTGTGCGAGATTGTGGCCATCAAGGGGGACCAGTTCCGCGCGTGGGTTGACCACGTTGATCCGGGCGCGCAATTCGTTGGGACTGACGCGCGTGATTGCGTCGATACCACCAACCTCCGGCACACCGCTGATCGCCAGCGGAAGATCCAGCGTGTGCGTTTCCCGCCCAATCGACGCGTGCTTCTTGTCGCCATTTGAATGAGCACCATTGATCTGCTTGTCAATCGCTTGACGGATGGCAGGCTCTATTGTTGATTCACGGCCATCGATGTTGAACCTTTGTGGAGAGGTGCCGGGCCCGACAGGGTGGCTAGGCAGCTTGACCATGACATCTTCCTTAATAGGCCTGCGAAAATAAGGTCTCCGAATTGGAGACTTTAATAGGGGAGAGCAGCAAACTGGCCATTTCGGCTCAGCAGCACACGACTCTCCTCGATTCGATCGATAATCCATCCATCATCTAGGAGGGCACCGACGAAATACTTTTGGCCACCGATCAGGACGTACGGCAGGACTCCACGCCAAACAGCTTCAACGGCGATTGAAGATGGCGCCTTCTCCTCTTTGATAGCCACTCCGCTCACCAGTGTCAGCGCACCATTCGTACGATGATCGAACCACTGCTGGACCTTCTGCCATCTGGCGACCAAGGCAGGCATAACTGTTCCGTTGGCGGTCACAACACCGTTTGCGGAGGCGATCTTTATATTGAGCAGGCCCGCTCTTTCAACTTCCTGTTGCAGCGCCTGTGCCGCCGCCTGGGCGGCTTGACCAACAGGGTGGTTGATGGTTGGCTCGGGTGCAGGTTCGGTGCCGGGTGAATTGGTGCTCAATGCATCGGTGCTGCCGTAGTAGAAGAAAATGGTTGAGAGAATGCCGATCCCGAGCAAGCCGACTAACACGATGGCGAGCAGCGGAATTGAAAGACGCGGTATGCCAATCGAACCGGCTTGTGCTGCATCCGGTGCCGACCAGAGAATGGACATCGTGCCCGCATGAATGACCACAGGAAGAGGAACGACAACGCGCTCGCCTGCGGCAATATCGTCGCGCCCCTCGATGCTGATTCCGGCCGCAACGGCCTCGACCTCAGCCTCGATAGAATTGCGAAGAAAACTGATGCGAAAATGATGCGGCTCGAGTCGTTGCTCGACGAAGACCATATCGGCATCGAGGCCACTGCCGATCAGGTTCGCTCCAGAAGCGGAATTGCCGGTAAGTCCGGAATAAAGTCCGGATAGCACTTCGAAATGAAGGGAAGCGGCATCATTCACCGATAATCTCCTGAACAGGAGAGAGCCGCACGGCAGCTGCCATGCGGCTCATTTGACTTCATACAGCGCACCGCCGCCAGGACGGCATATGCGGGGCGCCCACTTCCAACATCACTGAACCCGCTCGTCGGCCACCTTCTTGATTGACCCGAGTTCGGTCGTGACAGTGCGCATCGTCACGCTCCTCTGCGTCGCCTCCAAGCTGACAGCCGTCAGCTGCGCGATTTGCGCCTGGAAAGCGAGTTCACCAGCGCCCTTTGCAGCTATATCCGTTCCAACTGCAGCGGCCGCGCCGGCTACGGCACCAACTTTACCAACCATGTTGCTTCACCTTTCTGTTTCAGATTGCCGCCATTGACGGCTTGCGTCTCCTGACGTCGGACCATCCGGCGTCAGGCACCTTCTTCTGTTTCATCCAGAGCATCGTCGAGATCACCCATGGAGTCGTTCACAATTTGAATTGCCACCGACCTGAGAGCCGCATCGAAGGCTTCCTTTTGAGCTGCACCTTGCCAGTCATTCCCGGAAACGGCCGCACCATCTTCATGGCCGCTTGCACCATGACCGCGCGCGTCACCCGGTTTACTCTGGCTAGAATGCTCGGCGGGCGCGTCCTGCCGTTGTCCATGAGCACCTCCGTGACCCGTTCGGGCCAAGGAAACACCAATGCCACCAACCCCTCCAATTCCAATCATCGGGCGCTCCTCTGATCTTCGTTTGCATGGCCATCAACAGACGGCGAAGCCATTTGACGTTTTGATGCTACGAGCGCCAGCTTTCGAGAAGCTGACGAGTTTCAGAAAAGTCGGCGGTGCGACAAAATGGTGGTTGTGCGCAAGCTGGGGCCTCCTCACATGAGGCTTCTTCAATGACCCCTCTAATGGGCCTCATTTGACCTTCAAGGAGCGAAAATCACCTATCTTCGACGAAACAGTCAACGCGATAACGCGTACCAAATTCGTTGAAGACCTCGTGGCGGGGAAGAATATTCCCGCGCATCACCAGTTTCGCGGACAAGCGACCCGTCGATGCCCAAGCCGCGTTCAGACATGCTGTCTTGAGATCGCGAAGGCCGAGGCCAGGGACCAGCGCACGCACAGCACACACGGTCAAACTGGCGTCCCTTATGCGGGTAGCGACTGGCAATGCGCGAGGTCGCGGATCGTCAGCAGTGCTGACGGGTGTCTCACTATGAGCTTCTCCGCCAGATTGACAGCCATGCCGCTGTGGCGAGCATGCCGGAACACTCTCATCCTTCCCTCGTCGACGGAGTCGATGAAAAACCAGCAAACCGATCCAGTTGTCTTCCTCCAGGCTTCGAACCTTCGAATATCTTCGGTGTCAAGAGCGCCCTCGAGGCCGCCTCGGCCGAGATCTTGAACCGCGGCATAACAGGCAAGTTCGCCACACTTCACCGCAGCCTACCAATGCGGTTTGCGCTCGTAACTTTTGCCACTGCCGGCTTCCGTCAGAAGGATGACTCGGTTTCGTTCTTTAAGTTCTGACCAGCCCACGTGACCGCTCTAACGAGGATCGAATAGAAGCGCCGGTGTCTTCGCCTCCTCACGCGAGACGGTCCGAAATCGATGGTCCAGATCGACAAAATTGCTACTCCTGGTGCAAGGATAGGAGCTGCAGAGTAACCTGCAATCGGTATGATTGCGCCCAATGGAGTGGGGGACATCACGAGCAACATAAGGGAGGATCCCTTCGGCGACCATAGCTCGCTGACACGTACGACCTTATGATCGGCGGAAGGAACGCATATCGCTCGCGCCAAACCGCACGGCAGCGGCTTTGGCGGTTTTTGTTCGGAGTGTCACACCGGCGTTGCACTTGGACATTATTCGGAAGACGCGCTGTTGATGAACGCAGGTTGACGCGCGTCCTCCCAAGACTTGCCCCTCCGGTCCCTGTCGGAGGGGTTTGTCCTGTTTCGCTTTGAGAGTTGCAATATCTCGATTGCATCCGTGGCGTGCCGCCGAGGCACCCAGTTCCCGCCATACGCAACCTCTTCATTCCACCTCGCGCAAGACACTCAGCGACTCAGGATCCATCTTCATCGTCTGAACGCAATGGCGGAGTGGAAGGCCGCGAGTGCGGTCAGCTGACAGAGCACACCGCTTCAGCGCGTTTATACGCAGACAACGTGAGAGCGCCCGGCTATCCTCAGCGCTCTCGCGCAGCCGCCACCAACACGGTGTCCGCACTGCCGCAGATCCATATCAGCTAAAACTCTGCCAAAGCAGTGCTAGCGCCCGGAACGCTCGTACCCCGAACTTTCACGTCTCGTCTATTTGACGTAATTCCTAGAAGATCCCATTCGGCGGTCTACATAAAGTCATCGTCGCAGGAATCCGCCGCCGTGGTTACGACACTCTCGGTATCGCTGCCTTCACTATCGTCCGCCTTGGAGAGGTACATGGCAGGTTTGCCCGCACGCTGCCATTCACCGTCACTGTTCTTCGTCCACTTATCGGGATGCTGGGTGGGGTCTAGCACCATGTTAAAGTCATCCACCGCGACAAAACCCATCGCCATTGCGCGCTCTTTCGCTTGTGGGTTTGCGGGGCAAGAATTGAGCAATGGTCTGTCGCCGTCGAGTCGAAGTTGATGCTCCAGCAGAATGTCTCCTGCGTTCTCGACAAGCGGGTGCGTAACCCGCAAATCTACGATGGATGTCACCTCAGTTCGCCCAGGAAAAAGTTCTCGCCACTTTTCCCCCTCGAACAGATTACCCATGCTATCTCCGCCTTCGGTTCTAAGAAGCCCGACACTTTGGCTGCCCAATTGATAGCTGAAATACCGTGCCTGCTCTGTATCAAACCTGGTGGTGCCGTATTGGTCAGCAATTTCCACCGTTCGCCTGGCTTTGGAGGAAAGGGAAGTCGAGTACTCTTGTGGCTTCGACGCGATATGCACCATTTCATCGCCATAAAAGGCCTTCGCTTTTTTCTCGAATGAAGAGCGAGATATCTCGACCACAGGAGGTCGGGGAACGAGGGCATACGATGGCGTTGCCGCTGATGAAGAAGACAGGGGCGCCGCTGAAGAAGAACTAGCGCGGGACTCCCGTGCTTCTAAGTGCATAACTGCAAGTATTTCGGCAAAGCCGTGGCCGCCGCTACCGGCTTGCGCAGCGCTGGTCGCCGACCATCTCGCGTTGTCAACGTCGCCTGCACGCGCGGATTGGGTATTGGATGAACAACTGATCCGGCTATGCATGCTTCGCGTTCCTATCGGCAGAGTTTTCCACTGAGTGGGGGGTGACTCCAGCGGAATGATAGTCAGCCTTGCTGACCGCAAGCTGACCACAAGCTGACGATACGCGTTGAGCGTCTGCATCACGCTTCTGCGCGATGGTCAGGTTATGGCGATCCCGCCAACGCACTCCGCTCACGTGACAGGGGTTGCAGATTGCTTTCGCGGGTGTAGGCCTTCGTCGAGCGCGAGCGACAGGTTGAGATTTTTGCGCAACATGTGATTGTCTGGGCCTATTCAAACAGGCGGTGTCACAGGCTGAAGCCAGGCCGGACGCGCAGTGGTCAGGGTCCGCAGCGCCCCGGCCTGGCGTTCTGATGGGCCCCGACATGACCACGATCAGAAGCAAGCTCTCCGCGGTAACAACCGGCCGATTACCCTGCCATTCCTAGTCCAGGAGCCAGTAATCCGCAGTGATATGGGCGTCGGTCAGCCAATGGGTGGGGCCGAGCGCCAGCCGATCCTGCGATGCGCTGCCCGAGCCAGAGGCCGGTTCATCCGTCTGGGCAACTCGAGCGTGAGGGGTGGGAAGAATGCGCCCGTCCGGCTCCCGCGCCGTGGAGGTGGGCTCACCGTTGACAGTTTGCGCTCCTGGCACATGTATCCGATCGGCTTCCTGTCTGGCAGGGCCGCGGTCCGCGCCCGCCTCGGGGCACAGGTGGGCGTGCAGGGCGCTCACGCATGGATCGACGTTCTTTCTATCTTGCTGGTGGGGTGGGACGACGGTGATATCGGCTTGTGCATAAAACGGCCTGCGCTCGCTCAACAGTCTGGCGATCTTCTGCTCCGGGTTGGGGCCTTGCAGCAGCGGGCGGCTGGTATCGTTCCTGGTGCGTTTTTCGATCACGTCGAGCCTGGTGTCGAGCCAGATCGAGACCGCCTTCTCGCCGATCAGGTGACGGCTCTGCTCACGCATGAACGCGCCGCCACCGGTCGCGATCACGGCAGGGCCTTTCTGGAGCAAATCTGCGATCACACCTGCCTCCATGTCCCTGAAGAACGCCTCGCCATGGACTTCGAAGATCTGCGATATCGATATGCGGGTGTCCTTCTGGATTATCTTGTCGGTATCGACGAAGGGCAGCCGCAGCCGCCTGGCGAGAGCCGGGCCGATGCTGGATTTGCCGGCACTCGGCATGCCAACGAGCACGACCGGCCGTCCATTGAGGGCGGCAAAGATCTCCTTTGCGACCGGTGACCTGGCGATCAAGGGTGGTCCTGGCTGTTCGGCCGCGCGCACCCCAAAGCTAGAGCGGCTGGTTCTGCCCGTTGCCCCCTCTTCGGCTCCCCAGTGGGGGACGTCCATGGCGCCGTCTGGAATCGCAACCTGGCTGCAGACCGCGCGCACGCGCTGCGCCAGTTCCACGGCCTTGGCTTGCTCCAAAGCATCCGCGCCGGCTTGCTGGCGCAGCCTGAGAAGCGCCTTGTAGGTATCGTGATTGTCAACCTTGGCCCGGTAGCTGCCTGGCGTGTGGAACTCTAGCTGGAAGCGGTAACCGTCCGGGGTGGTGAGCACCGTCTGGATGCCGAGAAAATTCGGAGTCCGCGTTCTGAACCAGTTGGTTGTCTGGAGTTCGGAGTAGCCCCGCTCATCGAAGGCCAGCATGGCTGCCTTGAAAGCGCGCGTAAAATCCTTGTCAGGGACTTCGAAGACATGGCGTAGGGCGTTGCTGACCAGCTGTACATGGCTGCCGGTCGGGGCGCTCATGCCGGTGAGCTGATCTGTCATGGAGGCTGCCGATTTCAAGCGGCGCTCCAGGTGAGGCATGTTCACATGGATGTCCGCTGTCCTGAGGCTTGTGGCAACGCTGAGGGCCGCTGCGGTGATTGTCTCTTCTGCCTCTTTGGCGCGGGACGCTTCCATCCTGGCGCGCTCCGAGGCCTCCTCGCGGGTCAGCGTGATCGTCATGGCGCAATCCTCGGCCGCAGGCTGCCGGGCAGAGAGGTTGCGCAAGATGCCCTGCTCCGTTGCGAGCTTGATCGAGGTCTCCATGATTGAAGCCGTCAGCGTGGGATTGTCCTTCAGGTCCTCCAGGGTCGCATCGACATCGAGCCTGCCCTGGTTGAGGGTCGCCGCCAGACCCTTGACGTAGGGCACGGCCTTCAAGCCCGGCGTTCGATGCAGGAGCCGCTGCAGCTCCTCGCTCTTCTTCATGAACAGGCGGGCGCCGGTGTCGGATTTGTAGGCGTCGGTGCCGACCTTGATGCCGAGGCTCAGGAGGTTGTTTGCGCTTTCGACGAGGTCGTCGGGATTGTAGCCATCCGGGCGCGGATCGATGCGCGCACGATAGTGATCGAGCAAAAGCTGGACGCGCTCTCGTGGCTGGGGAGTTGCCGCATAGGTCTCAGCCAGTTCCGCGAACAGCGCGCACAGCGCGGCACTGAGCTCAGGGTTTGCGTCGTTTGCGTCGTTCACGCTTTCGACCGTCTCGGGCGGGACTTGCTCATGCGTGCTCGCGGCCCAGGCCTCGAGGTCGGCGGCGAGCAACGCGGCCATTTCGCGGGCGACCGGATGTCTGGCGACCTCGATCTCATGTCGCGCCCTGGCGAGCGTGTCCTGGATGTCCTGGCCACGCACCTGGTCCTGGTTCAACAGGTTACCGATGTCTCGCCTGAGCTCGTGGTGAACGCCCTCGTAGATGCCAAAGATGGCCCGCTCGGCAAACCATTGTCGTGCCTCATGGGGCTGAGCCAGAAAGTTTCGCTGCAGGCTGGTATAGGTTTCCAGGACGTTCTGCGTGGCGGCCAGGATCTGGCTGGCGCGGCTGAACTGGTAACGCTCGCCGTCGATGGCCGGAGTGTGCGACTTCGGCGGCTTGAGCGAGCGCAGGCCGCGCGCCTGCTCCTTTTGATCGAACTCGCGCACATGCTCATAAAGCCGCGGCCGGTCGCCGAGTATGATGACCGTGTCGCCGTCGAAGTCGCCGTCGAGCTTTTTCTGTTCACCGGTCGGGACGGCAACCAGCGACCCCGGAGCAAACACCTCCGTCGCCTGCAGGATGCCGACGCAGTCGAGCGACGTGTCCACCGTGACCCGGTCCTTGCTCGTGGTCCAGCTCGAATGGCTCTTGACGTCCTCGGCCGACATCACCAGCCCACGCTCGGCATAGTCGGCCGGCCACATCTCGTCGGGGACCACGATCAGAATGCCCTTGGCAAAAAAAGTCGGATCGGCGGCGGCCAATTTCTCCCCCGACTTCTGGGCGACATTAAAGCTGTATTGGATGGCCACGCACTGATCCAGGAACCCTGCCGTCGGGTCCCCGTCAACCGCCGACCTGACCTGCCCGGCGGCAAACGGGCGCAGGTTCGGCTTGTCATAGGGGGACCGCCCGATCAGCACGCCACCCGTCCCCGTCAACGTCTCGCTCTTGAGCGTCGGCACATGGACGTGGCCATCACCGGACGGTACGGCGACCGCGCCCGGACCGTCGATGTGTCCGGCCGTCACCGTGCGAAACAGCTCTTCGGACGTCAACCCGCGCCCTTGCCCCTGTCGGCTTTCGAGCCAGGCCCTGGCCTTCTCGCGCGCCTCATCCGCCACCAGTTCGCTGCGCGGATAATGTTGCGCCGCCAAGGCGGGCAGGGACGATCTCCTTCCCTCGCCAAAGGCAGCCACCCGATCGGGATCGCCCGTTTGACCGGCCCGGCGAACCGTTGGCATACGCGCGGCCAGCGAGGCCTTGATGAAGCCGCAGCCGTCATGCGGCCGCAAGGCGATCGGGCCTGCCTTTCCAGTCAGCTTGAAGGGATGCTGCTCATTGGCAGGGCGGTCCGGCATCAGCGACAGTTTGAAGGCGCCTTCCAGCGCGTAGTCGTGGGGCCCCAGACCTTGAAGGGCAGGAGGCGCGGCAAAGCCCCGGCGCTGCGTGTAATAGTAGGCCTCCTTGAAAGGGGCCCAGGCGCGCGATAGCTGCTCGAACGCCGTGCCCGGCGCGGTTTCGGCATAGGGAATGGCCAGCAGCTTTCCCCCGGAGGCCCTTGCTGGCGCCGCGTCCGGGCTGCGGGCTGCGATCTGCGACACCGTCGGTTGCGGCGCTTTCAACTTGCTGCCGCCAAACAGGTCCATGCGGTATGGCACACCCTCGACCGTAACCGTCCGCGCCAGCATGAAGGCGCTCGGCTTGCCCGGCAGTTGCACCGCGACCGTCTTGATGGTTCCCGAGGTCAGGCGATGGAAAGCCGAATATCGTGTCTCGGGCTCGGTGGCCACGCGCTGCCCCCGTATGTCCACCACCGGCAACTGCATCAGTCCCGCGTCGCCCTGTGGCGGCCTGGGCTCGTGGTCCATGGCTTGCAACACCTGGTGGACATCGAAGACGGACGCTGGATGCTGGGCCTGGACGGTTGCCGCATTGTGCGCCATGAACGTGTCCAGCGCATCGACCGGGCTATCGGCCTCGATCTCCGCGATCACGTTCCAGCTCATGTTGGAAAGGTCGCCTTCGATGAGGTCGCGCGTGCTGGCCAGGATCTGCCTGGTCTCGCGCTGCAGCTGTTGCTGGGTCATCCGCAAGTCGGGCTTCCTGCCCTCGACATACGGTCGCCGGTACAATGACTCCAGGACCGCGCGGGCCTTGAGCACCTGATAGATCGACAGGGCGGGACAACGGCTGGAGCACGGTCCGCGTGTCTGCTCGGCACTGCTTGCCTGCAGATGCGCCTCGATCTTGTGCTTCACGACCGGCTGGATGTCCTTCAGCAGGTTGAGCGCCTGCCTGCGGTGCCAGCGCAGCTGCTTGTGCGGGCTGCGCGCCAGCGGCAGCAGAGCGGCGCACAGATTACCCATGCTTTCGAGGTTGTTCTCAGTGGCAAAACCAGGGGCACGGTGCAATTCCTGAAGCCGATCCAACCCTGCCCGTGCCAGCGAACCGAAATCGTCAAAAAGCCGGGCCTTGGCCAGCGCCCTGAAGATGTTCGTGATGCCCAGAGCGTCGGCCCGCTCCAGCCGATCAGTGGCATAGTGGAGGTGATGGGCCAGCTTGTGCAGCCTATCCCTCAGCAGGGCAGTCTCTGTAATCTCTCCGCTGCCCTCTCCCCTCTTGCATTCCCGCGCCAGATCATTGGCGATCGTGCTGAGCGCAGGTGTGGTGAACGCCGCGAAGCGCAGGCCTGCGGAGCCCAGTCTACGCGCAATGTCCATTATCGCCTGGTGGCACGCCGCTTCTTCCGGCCACCTGCTGAACCCGTTCATCAGGTTCGCCAAGTGCTGGGGAATAAAATCAGCGAGCTCATCGGCACGGCCGAGTACTTCGCCGGCGATCGCGACCGTCGCCTGGCGACACTCCACCGCTTCCGGCCATTTGCCGAAGCCGTTGACCAGGTTCGCCAGGTGCTGGGGAATAAAATCAGACAGCTTGTCGACGCGGCGAAGCACCTCACCGGCGATCGCGACCGTGGCATCGCGACAGTCGGTCCCGTCAGACCATTTGCTGAAACCGTTCGCCAGGTTCGCCAGTCCCTGCGGAGCAAAATCAGACAACCGGTCGGCGCGGTCGGCACGGCCAAGGAGCCCAACGCCGAGCGCGACCGCGGCTTGGCGACACTGCGCCCGTTCCGGCCATTTGCTGAAACCGTTCACCATGTCCACCATGTCCTGCGGCGTAAAATCAGACGGCCCACTGGCACGGCGAAGCACTTCACCGGCGATCGCGACCGTGGCTTGGCGACAGTCGGCCTCTTGCGGCCACTTGCTGAAGGCATTCACCAGGTTCGACAGGTGCTGGCGACTAACATGAGACAACGGGTCGTCACGGCGCGTGACCTCACGGGCGATCGCGAGTGTTGCATCGCGACAGTCCGCCTGTTGTGGCCACTTGCTGAAACCATTCACCAGGTTCGTCAGATTCTGGTAAGCAAAACCAGGCAGTTGGGCGCGGCGGCGAATGACCTCACGGGCGATCACGACTGTGGCTTCATGATAGTCCGCATCGTCCGGACATTTGCTGAACCCGTTCACCAGGTTCGCCAGCTCCTGCGGAGTAAAATCAGCGAGCCCTTCCTCGCGGTCACGCCGAGAGAGTTCTCTGGCGATCTTGATTGTGGCTTGGCGATAGACCGCTTCGTCTGGCCATTTGCTGAACCCGTTCACCATGTTCGCCAGGTCCTGGTGATTAAAATCAGAGAGCCCGAACTCGCCGGGGGCGACGCGGCGACCGACCTGACCGGCAATCGCTCCGATGGCGTGGCAAGACCACTCCTCTTGCGGCCATTTGCTGAAACTGGTCACCATGTTCGCCAAGTCCTGGTGACTAAAATCAGCGAGCCCGGCACGGCGGTCACGACGGATGACCTCACCGGCCATCGCGCCTGCGGCTTCGCGAGACGCTGCCTCTTGCGGCCACTTGCTGAACCCGTTCACCAGGTTCGCCATTTCCTGCTGAGTGAATTCAGAGAGCCGGGCACGGCGGTTGCGGCGGAGCACCTCGCCCGCGATTGCTACTGTGGCTTGGCAAAAGACCTCCTCTTCCGGGCACTTGCAGAACCCGTTCACCAGGTTCGCCAATCCCTGCGAAGTAAATGCAGAGAACCGGGCATCGGGGACGCCAGCGCGGTGACTGACCTCACTGGCGATTGCAACTAAAGCGCCGCGGCAGTCCTCCGGCCACTTGGCGAAGCCGTTCACCATGTTGGACAGTTCCTGATGTCCAAAATCAGAAAGCCAGACGTTGCGGCGACGGGAGCGACGAAGGACCTCACCGGCGATTGCTGTTAAGGCCTGGCGAGCGTTCGGCTCCGCCCATTTGCTGAAACCGTTCACCAAGGTAGACAGGTTCTGCGAAGGAAAATCAGAAAGCTGGCGAGCGCGGCGACAGATCTCGGCGGCGATTGCAAGTGTCGCCTGGCGGGGCGTGCTTTCCTGGGGCCACTTGCTGAAGCCGTTCACCAGCAGTCCGAGACTTTGACTGTTGAGTTCTTCAAGTATCCCGCTTTCGTCGCGACAAACTTTGGCGATCCTGATCATTCCATTGCGGCATTCCGCTGCCCGGGAATGCCGACCGAATGATGATGCGAAGAGCGAAAGCGCCTTGCCTTCGACTTCGTTCACTAGCGCATCACTAAGCTGCGACACCCGAGCTGCCATGGCTCTGCAAGCTTCGATACCTGCCTGCCCCCCAGCCTCCCGGCTCACTGCGTTGCATGTCGTGGCGTACCCCCATGATTTCCAGGCGCGGACATCGTTCTCCCAGTTTGGGACAAAGTCACGTGCGAACCGGGCGGCCGCCTTTTGCAGAAACATTGCGTGGTTCGCGTGCCCCGCTCTTTGCAGCACCCTGTCATGCTCCACCACCGCACGTGAGAATCGACCGATGTCGCGAGCGGCATAGATCTCATGCAAAGCCACATTAAGTTGTGTTTCAGAGATTGCGTGTTGGTCATGCTGGGCCGAGACGTCGTCGATACGCCGCTTTCCTGGCCCTGCATCCAGGTTGGACACGATTTGCCCATGAGGTGGGAGAGCGTCTGCTTGCCAGCTCCCGGCTTCTTGATCGGCGAGCCAGGATTCGCCTTCGTAATGCCAAGAGCTTTCTTCTCGGCCTGGCGCTTCATCCTCCGGCAGTGAGGGAAAACGACGACGCCGCCCCCCTATTGCACGCGGCAGAGCCCCGGGAGCCCGACGGGCGGCAGCGGAGGAGCTGGTAGGCCTGTCTCGAACAGCCTCACTGGTAAGGGGCGGATTGCGAACGGAGGACGTCCCCTCATCTTGAGGCTCGGGACATATCCCCTGGACAATCGAGCTGAACGATCTATTGCCTGCTCCAGGGGCAATGGCTGGTTCTGGGCGCGAACTGCTCGGCCCCCATGTGCCGTCGGCTCCAGCATCCCCACTGTGCGATTTCCCAGATCGGCCAATGCCTGTCATAATTTATCTCCAATGCAGGCGAAAAGTGCGCGGGCAAGGATTCCGCTGGCTGAATTTAGGCAAGTGGAGGGTCCGCATTCGCGGCATGACAACACTCCGAGCCAGGATGATTCACCGTTGCGGCAAATCAGACGCCCTCCGGCAACCCATGCCGCCGCTCATTCCCTTCCATTTGATTATTGTTACCATCCACCGACTGCGACACATGGATCTCGCCAGAGCGCGGCTGGCCATCCTTTCGGCAATGGTCGCGCTTTGACCGTCGTACATAGCCATCGCCGCTGACATAAACCTGACTTGCACCCAGCCGACACGACTTTGGCCAACGCGACAACTACCGCAACAGCTGCTGCAGCACTGACTAAGGCATGGCAATGTCAAGCGTCGGGTGAGCAAGCTGGGCGAAGAGGTAGCGTGGCTCTCAGACGGCGTCCAACAATTGAGGCTAACGCAAACTTGATGAAGTCCCGGGGCATGCGGCGCCGATCAGGCCGACCTGCAGGAGATCGAGCTTTCCGCGGCGATATCATCTGGCTTCACCAGCTTGAGTTTTGGGATCAACCCCTCTGTCTGCCTCGTTTGGCCAGGGTTCAGTGTCGCTGCGCCGTCGCCCGTGATGCCGCTGGCGAACGACGCGATAAGGCTTGCACTAGCGTCCGCGATCCAGATCCGGTTGCGGCCCTTCGTCAACGGCACCGTCCCTTGGCGACGGGAATGGAAGTAAAAATCGGAGCACCAGACGGGCGGCGCAATCCGAAGCAAGCGCTCGATAATTGGGCTGCCCGCCGTAGTAGTAGCCGCAATGTCCACGCAGAACGGCGGCGCATTCGTGCTGCGTGACCAGCGGCGCTTGCATGAGCCCCCCAATCTCCCGGCGTCTGGGCGCGAGGCGACAGAAGTTGCCGACCCGAAATTCGTGTCGAGATCACAGATCAAGCCCTTGAAACGCAACGCTTTATCCATCCACAGTATGGATGAGAAACATCGAAACAATCGATTTTACCAATTTTGCAGAAGGCTGCATAAGAAGGTTGCATACGAGGACTCTTAAGAGCAGGCACCCGCGATGGTTGTCGATGTTAGCGTTGCATCCGAGGAGAATTTTCTAATGTAGCCAGCATCAGCCAAAATTCATCATTCATCGTGACCAAGGTTCCTCCTGTTCTGCGTAAGCTGCATTCGCTTGGCGCGAAAACCTCAAGATTAGGCAATCGCCATGGGCGAGAGAAGACTGGATCCTGCCATCCAAGATCGATCACCTAAAACAATCTGTGCAGAGTTCATTTTCTCGATAAAGAATAAGATACCTTTGATATCCGGGACAAGAATTTATGATATCCTGATAATGAATTCGAACAAAATCATTTCTGAATTAGAGATCCATTTTTTACTTTAAAACTAAGCTCTTCTTTGATCGGAGCGAACCGCTCGTCAACATGCCCAAGAACTCCAGAACCTCCCAAATTTCTCGCGATCGACCGCAAAATGAATCGTTGGGAGGTTCGTCAGCTTCTCGAAAGCTAACCGTCCTACTCATGGAACGTGATTCTCTGGACGGAGCCGCCGGATCTATCGAATGCAAGGGCTGAACTCAGGAGGATCGATGCGTAGAGAAATCGCAGACGTGGCACGCGGAATTTTTTGTTGGGCGGCCGGTGATGTTCGGTCCCGTCAACTGGTCGATCACTTCTTGCATGTTGTTGCTCGTGCCGTAGTCCTATGCGTCCCCTCGATTGCAAGGGGGAAACAGTGTCCGGCGCTTCCGAGATCGCGCGACCGGAGACTGCATGATGATACGCACTTCAGCGAAATTTCGAGTTCCCTGCCTCCGGGGCCGCTATACCCGGGCTATGGCGGCTGTCAGCGGAAGACGGTGCACCGGAAATCGGGCTTCTCGTCGGTTCGAACGGGATTCTCGCTTCAAGGAATCCGCAGAGGGATCGTCGCTATGACTTCGCCTCCTGGCTGAACGTGCTGCGGTTGAGCGGCTTGCCTGCGCCTTAGACGATTATCCATCGGAAAGAATGATGGCGAATACGCGACGAGTTGCGCGACTGATCATGTCGCCGCGGTCTCACAGCCGACGGTGACGTCCCAATGGTTTGTCGTGCCTTGATAGGAGATGAAAATGCGAACGCTGCTCGTTGATCATCATACCGATCTTACGCGCTCGGTGCGAGGAGCGCTCGCGGAGTGCGGTTTCACCGTTGATGTGGCTCGTACCCTGGAAGAAGCGTCGACTGCTATTTGTTTCGCGAGCTATGAAATCCTCCTGCTAGAGCTCGCCCTGCCGGATGGAGATAGCTTAGACTGGCTGAGGCAGTTAAGGCGTGACGGGCATTCAATTCCTGCCATCATCATGAGTAACCTCAACGATCTCGACAGGCGAATCGCGATTTTCAACGGTGGCGCAGACGATTTCCTGCCCAAGCCCGTCTCTAGTGATGAGCTCGTTGCCAGAATGCGAGCCGTTCTGCGTCGATCAACACAGGTGACCGACCCCATAATTGAATTTGGCAATCTCACCTTCGATCCGATTAGCCGACAAGTTTGCGTTGGTGGTCGGCCGCTAAAGATCGCGCGCCGCGAACTGTCCATTCTTGAGCATCTGCTCAACCGCGCAGGCCGAACCGTGCCTCGCGAGCAGCTGGAAGACAGCGTCTATGCGTTCAACCACGAGGTCTCGGCCAACGCGCTCGAAGTCGGAATCTATCGCTTACGCGGACATTTGACCAAGTCCGCTGCAACGCTACGCATCAAGACCGCGCGTGGCATCGGCTACATCCTTGAATTGACTGGGACGGCATCGGCCCGAGTTGATCGAACTGGAAAGCAATGACTGCCTTGAACATCGTTCGCAAGAATCACTCTGGTGGCGATCGGCGGTCGATCGTCATTAACACCCTGAAATCGGGCGTTTTTCCTTGCCTTCGCCACTTCCTGTGCGCGGTCATTCTGCTTTCTCCACTTTCTGCCGTTGCCCAGATCAAGCAGGATGACAGTGGGGAGACGTCGCACGCCTCTCCTAATAGCGTTAGCGGCACGCTGAACCTTTCCTCCTCGCTCGGCAAGACAGTTCATCTGTCCGCGCCCGCCGCAAGCATTTTTGTTGCCGACCCAACGATCGCAGACTATCAGGCACCCTCGAACAAAACTATCTTCGTCTTTGGCAAGAAATCCGGGCGGACGACCTTGTTCGCCCTCGACGAGAACGGAGAGGCTCTCGCCCAGTTGCAGATTGTCGTCGCGCAGCCGATCGAGGACCTGCGCGCCATGTTGAGGGCCCAAACCGGCGACTACCCGATCCACGTCAGCTACACGCCGCGCGGCGCAGTCCTGAGCGGTACGGCACCCAATGCTGAAGTCGTCGACACCGCAATGAAGATTACTGAACAATTTCTCGGCGCCGGTGCGCAGATCGTCAATAAAATCCAGGTCACCGGGTCGTTGCAGGTTAATCTGAGTGTGCGCGTAGCGGAGGTCTCGCGTAGCGCCATGAAGAAGCTCGGCGTCAACCTCTCCGCTTTCGGTCAAATCGGCAATTTCAAAGTCGGCTTGTTGAGCAGTGGCAACGAGGCTGGTTTCGACAGCGGCAATAAGGCAGGAATCGGATTCAGCGATGGCAATATCAACGTCAGCGCGGTTCTCGATGCGCTCGCCACGGAGCATCTTGCGTCCGTATTGGCTGAGCCGAATCTCACCGCAATGTCCGGCGAGTCCGCCAGCTTCCTGGCTGGCGGCGAATTTCCCATTCCGGTCGTGCAGAACAATGGGCAAGCCTCCGTCGAATTCCGGCACTTCGGCGTCAGCCTGGAATTCGTACCGACCGTTCTCAGCAACAATCAGATCAATATTCGCGTAAAGCCGGAGGCCAGTGAACTATCGTCACAAGGAGCCGTCCAAATGAATGGTATCTCGGTGCCTGCCATCTCCACGCGGCGTGCCGACACGGTTGTAGAGCTCGCCAGCGGCCAAAGTTTCGCAATCGGCGGGCTGATCAGGCGCAGCGTCAACACTGATATCAGTGCCTTTCCTTGGCTTGGTGACGTGCCGGTCCTCGGCGCGCTGTTCCGTTCGTCCTCATTCCAAAAAGAGGAAACGGAACTGGTTATTATCGTCACGCCTTACATTGTACGGCCCGGATCGAGCCCGAGCCAGATGAGCGCACCCACCGACCGCATCGGGTCGCCCTTGGGTGTGGGGGGCACTCCGACAAATTCGTTGGCAACTCCGCCGCCAAGCCACGGTGCTCCTCGCCCCAGCGTATCAAGTCGCGCCGGCGGTGCCGGCTTTATTATCGAATAGCGATCACCCAATGATGTTGAGGATCATAAGCCTTCTAGTCCTGACCGCCAATATAGCTGGCTGCACAACCAGCGCGCCGCTCTATGTCGACCCATCGGCACAAGCGATCCTTGTGCGGCAGGAGAACAACGTCCTGCTGTTGCAGGGCCTTCACGCGGCCGAGCGCCAGCGTCTGCGTGGTTTCATTGCGAGTGCCAGTCGCGGTCGAGTCGACGCGCTCCAACTCCTTATCAGCGGCCCATCTCGGCCCAGCGCACAGATAGCCAGTCAGGCCAGGAAAATGGGGGTCGACGCTTACAACATCCACCTGCTGGACCCCAGTATTGATCAGAACGACGGCGTCTCGGTAAGAGTAGAGGCGATTGTCTACAGTGCCAGTCCTCCCGTGTGTCCGTCGCTTTCCAGCCCGTTAGGCAAAGACAATTCTTTCGACCAGACGCTTGGCTGCTCGACCCGCCACAATCTGGTGGTCATGGTCAACGATCCGCGCGACTTGCTCGACAACCCGGCTGTCAGGCCAAGCAATGGCGATCGTGCCGCTATCCCCGTTGCCAAATACAGGACCTTCGCCACGGACAAGGACGCACCAGAACCAGGAACTTAACAACCCACGCTGATAAAGCACCCCTGATGACAGCGGTTGCGAAACGGGCGGCAAAGGTTGTTGGCTAGCGCGAAACGGTTTGTGATGCGCAGCAACTAATTGGACCACCTTCAGGCGTAGGCGGCCCGCGGGCTAATCGCATTGCATGTAGGGGCGACCACGGCAGAAATTACAGCGCTGTCCGCCATTGGAGTTTGAGTAGCGGATGTCGGTAACTATGTGCAGGCTCAGTGGAGAGCCGGTGTTGAGCAAAACCGCAAGGGTACTCATTCCAGCAGCTTGCCGGTTCTCCATAAGTCCACCATGAAGGACGGTCTTGCCTTCTTGCCCTGTCCCTTGCGGTGGAGCCTAGCGTTGGGATCGGTATGGGCTGGTTCGACAGCTTCTGGCCATCGCCGCCGCATTCTGCTGGCGAATCGCCCAAGCTGTCCTTCGGCATCACACTCTTCATCGAAGCCCAGGCCTCGATCAGCATGCCGTCGACCAAGACGTGATCCGTAGACAGAAGCCCCTTCGCTGGTCTGGGCCAGCTCGGCAGCCAGGACCTTCGCCGTGATGTCGCCCTCCAGCAGCCGGGCGCAGCTGTTGAAGAGCACCGAGTGATCCCCTGGTACATCATCGACGCCGATGCCGACGAACCGCGAAAGAGAAAGTATACTCCTGCTGCTCCATAAAAAGCTGCTCTGAGCGGATCGAGTAGATGCCTGCAACAGCATCGGCCGAAACCTTCTCGGGCGGGACCGAAGGTCGCCCGATCGGCGAAACAGCGCCGCAAACCCCGCTCGATTATTAAAACTGACCATAAGTAGCTGATTTCACTCGCAATTTCTCAGTTTAGACGACAATAAGCCGACATGGGCCATCAAAAAGCTACACTGTTGATTTTAAACATATTTTTCAGCGAAAATTTTTTCGTGTGGCTTCGGTATCTATCGAGGTCGATTGCCTCTGAGAACCGATTTTTAGCGGCTGGGAGCCGCTCCGCTACCAGCGGAAAAGTACCGTCATGCCTCTTATAGCAGCGTTTTGTCGCCCGAACGAGGCCCGTCCGACCCACGTCCCAGAGCAAGCCTACGCAAGGGCCTGACGTACCGTTGTCGCCCCCATTCCGCGCCCCTTGAATGTCAGAAAAAGATGTACTATTTTCTGACGCATGAAAGCCACTGTCACATCAGTTCCGGATCGGATCATGCGACGCGCCCGCGCTGGCGGGCGTGGCGGCGTCTTCACGCCTCGTGACTTCCTGGACGTGGCGGCGCGCGCAGCGGTCGACCAAGCCCTTTCCCGTCTGGCGAAGACCGGAAAGCTTCGCCGCCTGGCGCGCGGCCTGTATGATTTCCCCAAGGTCCATCCCAAGCTCGGGCCGCTTTCTCCAACTCCGGACGACGTTGCGCAGGCGCTTGCACGCGAGACCGGCTCGCAGGTGCAGATGGCTGGCGCGCGCGCGGCGAACGCGCTCGGCCTCTCGACTCAGGTTCCGGCGAAGAGCACCTATCTGACCGATGGCCCCTCCCGCCGCGTCGTGCTGGGCAAGCGCGTGGTCGATCTGCGTCACGCCTCGCCCAAGCATCTGATTGCTCCGGGCAGCGCGGCCGGCACCGTCGTCCAGGCCCTGCGTCATGTGGGGCAGGTGCGTGCCGCCGACGTCGCACAGATCGCAGCGCGTCGTCTGTCGGCCAGCGACAAGAAGACGCTCGCCTCCACCGCGGTCCAAGCACCCGCCTGGATGCGGCCGACGCTCGTCTCGATCGCAAACGCAGCGTCGGGCGATCTCGATGGATAAGGTCGCTCTTCTTCCAGCCACCGATCGGGCGGCTCTTTTTGGCGAGACCGGCGCAGGTCGAGGGGTCGCCGACACGATCATCGAAAAGGACTTCTGGGTCTGCTGGACCTTGAAGCGGCTTTTCGGCCTGCAAGGGAAGGACGCTGCCACCTTGGTCTTCAAGGGCGGCACGTCCCTTTCCAAGGCGTTCGGCGCGATCCGCCGCTTCTCCGAAGATATCGATCTGTCCTTCGATCGCGCCGACCTCGGCTACGTCGGCGACCGTGATCCCGAGAAGGAGGGAATCAGCCGGAAGAAAGCGGCTCAACTCATCGAAGACCTGGTGGGCGACGTCGAGGCGCATATCGCCGAGAAGCTGCTTCCGGGGCTTCGCGCCGCCATCGCGGAGCAACTCGGCGAACCTACCGATGGCGCCTGGTCGCTGGAGATCGACGCAGGCGACGCGCAGACCGTGAACTTCCACTATCCGACCGTGCTGCCCGCCGCCGAATATGAGGGCATGGCCTGAAGCTCGAACTCGGCGCGCGCGGCGATCCCTGGCCGACCGAGGAGAAGGTCATCCGCTCCTATGCGGCGGAGGACTATCCCGACTTCTTCGAAGATCCCGACGCCGTCGTCACCGTGCTCGCGGCGCAGCGGACCTTTTGGGAAAAGGCCACGGCGTTGCACGCAGAGGCCCATCGCCCCGCTGAATCCGCGACGCCGCAATATTTCTCACGACACTATTACGACCTCGCCATGCTTCTCGACACGGACGAGGGCAAAGCCGCCGCAGGCGATTTCGACCTTCTGGCGACAGTGGCGAAGCACAAGGCGACCTTCTTCCGATCGGGCTGGGCCAGCTACGACACTGCGCGGTCAGGGACGCTGCGCCTTATACCGAGCGAGGCGCGGATCAGGGACCTGCGTGCAGACTATCGTGCAATGGCGCCGATGATGTTCGACGACAGCCCGCCCGCCTTCGACGCCATACTTGCAAGAATCGAGAAGCTCCAAGAAAACATCAATAGCTAGCGCAACGCTACACGCCGGGGAGGAAAGTTTATTAGCGCGATACGGTCCATAGATCTGCGTCTTGTGGATGATCTCGTCGACTTCGTACGAGGTCCCGGCTTTGTGCTGGATTTTTCCGACGCCAGCTTCGCGAACTTCTTCGCCTCCGAACTCAAGGTCAACATCGACGACCGGAAATATGCAGTGAATGGCGGCTCGAAGGGCAAGCGCCTGCGCTACTTCCTGCAGAGCTGCGACGACGCCACCGCAGTCCTGACCCTCACGGCGCTCTGGGAGCATCGCTCGGAACATCTCGCCCGCACGGGCGGGGAAGATCCCGTCGTCAATGCCGAGAGCCGTTATCACGGGCTGATCACCCGGCTCTCTGGCCGCGCGACGCCGCAGGCGCCAGGGCGCAGCGCGAACGCTGGCCCGGTCGACAAGCAGCAGATCGCCAAGATCAAGGCGGACCTCCTGCAGGTCACGTCGCTCGGCCCGCACGCGCAGGGCTATGCCTTAGAGGGGTTCCTCAAAGGGCTGTTCAACGCCTTCGGCCTGGCGGCTCAGGACCCTTTCCGGCTGAAAGGCGAACAGATCGACGGCAGCTTTCTGCTTGGCACCGACGTCTATCTTCTCGAAGCCAAGTGGCACGGCCAACCCATCGGTGTCGCCGAGCTGCACACGTTCCACGGCAAGATCGAACAGAAGGCCGCCTGGACGCGCGGCCTGTTCGTGAGCAACAGCGGCTTCTCGGAAGACGGCCTCGTCGCCTTCGGCCGAGGCAAGCGCGTCATCTGCATGGATGGGCTCGATCTCTACGAGATGCTGGACCGGGAGATACCGCTCGACCAGGTTCTTGAACGCAAGGTACGCAGGGCCGCCGAAACCGGCATGCCCTTTCTTCGCGTTCGCGACCTCTTTCCGAGCTGAGGGCGAGGCGCATGGTCCAGTTCAACGATTGGTGCGACTCCGCCGATACCCCCGCAGGCAATCATCACGTTCGGATAATGACGGGCCGGCCGGCGGACTCGGCGACCGGTATACAGGTGACGGCCACGGCTCTGCCGGTCCACTACGCCGCCGAGGAACGTATCGCCGGCGCGCTTGCGAGGCTGGGCAAGCCTGCCGCCGCGAAGATGATCACCGATCTTCTCCCGCAGACGCCGCAGATCCGTTCGGGCGACCTCGGCGAGATCTACGCAACCGAGTGGATCAACGCGCACAGCGGCTACCGCGCGCCCATCAAGCGGCTGCGCTGGAAGGATCACCGCAACATGGCGATGCGCGGCGACGACGTCATCGGCATGATCCTCGATCCCGCAACGCAGCGCCTCCGCTTCCTGAAAACGGAAGCGAAGAGCCGCATCGACCTGCGTGCCCAGACGCTGCAGGAGGCGCGGATCGGACTTGACAAGGATGGCGGCCTTCCGTCGTCGCATGCACTGTCCTTCATCTCGGCCAGGCTGATGGAATTGGGCACTGACGCGCCGCTTGTCGACGCGATCGACGAGGCGCTCTATCGGCACGGCATCCCGCCCGAGAGCGTCAAGCATCTTCTCTTCACCTTCTCCGGAAACTCTCCGCACGCGTTGCTGACGCAGTCGCTGCAGGCTTACCCCGGTCCGATCGGACAATGGGGTGTGGGTCTGCACGTCGATGGCCATGCCGCGTTCGTGGGGGCCGTCTACGCTCAGGTCATCGCCGATGCCAACCAGCCCTGAAGCGATCATAGCCGCCATAACGGAAGCGACGACGACGGGCTTCCGCGGCAGGCTCATCGCGCGGGGCCAGGCGCGCGCGATGATCTGGCGCGACGGCGTTCTTCCCCCTGAAGCGCCCGCCTTCTCGCCGCAGCTCAGCTTCGACCTCCATAGCTACGCTTATGGCTTGCTTGGGTTGGGGCTGCGCCTCCTCGAACTCAATGGCGACCCGACCCAAGCACGCATCGCGTTCGAACAGGCGGCGACCGCGCTCGAGGCGGTTATGGCGAAAGGCAATCGTGCCGAGGCGGATCGCGATTTCCACTTCGTCATGGCGGCGGCGAGCTATCATCTCGCGCACCTGTCCGCCCGGGCCTACTCCCTCCTCGCGGTGGTAGCGGCCGAGGGCAACTTCTCCCCCATCGAACAGGCGCTCGCGCTGTTGATGCGGCGAGACATCACCGAGCTGCGGGCACGCGTCTATGCCTTCCGCCTGGACGGCCGAGGATCGGATGCGACTATTGCGACGCTGCTCCAGCAGCGCCTTGCCGAGCCGGTGGCCGACGCGCCGGAGCGCAATGGGCAGGACTTCCTCTTCGAGGGCCTCGACCTCGCACTGACCGACGCCTTCTTCGGCGCCTTCGCCATGTTCCTGCTGGCGCTGGATGGCGGCGAGAGAGCCCTGGTGGACCGAGCGATCGCGCAGCTTCGCCAGAACCTCGACATCTGCGCAGAGCTGAACCTTCTGCCGCAATGGTGGGTGCATCGGGTCACCATCCATCTGCTCTCCGATCTCTGGGCGAGCACCTTCCACGAAAAAGTGCCCCTGTTACCAGCGGGTGGCGCTGCGCCCGCCTGGCCCGGCCTTCGCGAGCTCTTCATCGCCCTGCTCGCGCGGCGCCCGCGAGCCGAGGTCGATCTGTGGCCTTCGCAGATCGAGGCGGCGGCGCGCGCCGTCGATCAGATCGACAATCTCGTTGTCTCGCTGCCGACCAGTGCCGGCAAGACCCGGATCGCCGAACTGTCTATTCTAAGATGCTTGGCCGGCGGCCGTCGGGTCATGTTCGTGACGCCGCTGCGCGCCCTGTCGGCGCAGACTGAAACCACGCTCCAGCGCACCTTCGGCCCGCTCGGAAAGACCATCTCCGCCCTTTACGGCAGCATCGGCGTGTCTGGCTTCGATGAGGACGCGATCCGCGAGCGCGATATCGTCGTCGCGACTCCTGAGAAGCTCGATTTCGCCTTGAGGAACGCTCCCTCGCTGCTCGACGACGTCGGCCTTCTCGTCTTCGACGAAGGCCATATGATCGGACCTGGCGAGCGCGAGGTTCGATACGAGGTTCAGATTCAGCGCCTCCTGCGTCGCCAGGACGCCAATCAACGTCGCATCGTCTGCCTGTCAGCCATTCTTCCCGATGGAGACCAGCTGGAGGATTTTTCGGCGTGGCTACGCTGCGATCAGGTTGGCGGACCCATCAAGCACGACTGGCGTCCAACGCGCCTGCGCTTCGGCGAGGTGACCTGGAATTCGCCGACGGCTCGCCTCAACCTTCGCGTCGGTGAGGAAAAACCCTTCGTGCCCCGGTTTCTTACCGGTGCGGCGCCGCCGTTGTTCGTTCCTCCGAAAAAGCTCCGCACGCGGCTCTTCCCAGACAACCAGCCGGAGTTGAGCCTCGCGACCGCCTGGCGTCTCGTCAACGATGGCCAGACGGTCCTGATCTATTGCCCTGAGCGCCGAAGCGTCGAGCCGTTCGCCAAGGTCATCGTCGAATTGCACTCGCGCGGCGCGCTCGCATCGCTGCTCACGGTCGATCCGACCATGTTGCGAACCGCTATCGCGCTCGGGGAGGAATGGCTCGGCGTGGACAGCGACATCCTCAAATGCCTGCGGCTCGGCGTAGCGCTACACCACGGGGCGTTGCCGACCGCCTATCGCAAGGAGGTCGAGCGTCTCCTGCGTGACGGCGTGCTCAGGGTCACGATCTCATCACCCACCCTGGCCCAGGGCCTGAACCTGTCGGCGACCGCAGTCGTCATGCATTCGCTCTATCGGCATGGCGAAAAGATCAAGGTCTCTGAGTTCAAAAACGTCATCGGCCGCGCTGGCCGCGCTTACATCGATGTCGAAGGCCTTGTCCTCTATCCCATTTTTGAGGACACAAAGAATAAGAAGCACGACGAGTGGGTCGGCCTGATCGAGGATGTCGGCGCTCGCGAGATGGAGAGCGGACTCGTCCAGCTCATCTTCTCGTTGCTCACGCGGATGCACAAGCGACTTGGCGGCAACCTCGACCAGCTCATCGACTATGTCGTCAACAATGCGGCGGCATGGACCTTCCCGGAAGTTGCTGGCGAAAAGGCCGACAAGCGCGAGCGAGCGCTGAACGAGTGGGAGCGCCATATGGCGACGCTCGATACCGCCATCCTCAGCCTTGTCGGTGAGGCCGACGTGCCGGATGACCAGATCGACGCCGCGCTCGACACCATCCTTCAGTCTTCGCTCTGGCAGCGTCGCCTGCTGCGCGTGGACGATGCATCGCGCGCCGCCTATCGCGCTACGCTCCTCACGCGTAGCCGGTACATCTGGGCAAATTCGACAGCCGCGACGCGACGCGGCTACTTCCTGGCTGGCCTCGGCCTCGAAGCCGGGCGCGCCCTCGACGCCGTCGCGCCCGAAGCCAACATGCTCCTCATCCAGGCGAACGCAGCGTTGATGGAGTCGGACCATGAAGCAGCGATCGCGGCCATCACCGGGATCGCCGAGCGCGTCTTCGCCTTCTACCCGTTTGAACCCGACCCATTCCCGGACAACTGGCGAGACATTCTGCGATGCTGGTTGCTCGGGCAATCCCTTGTGGGGACTGTTGCCGGTAGGGAAGCAGAGACGTTGCAATTCATCGAGGGCGGTCTGGTCTATCGCCTGCCTTGGGCGATGGAGGCACTGCGCGTCCGTGCCGCCGCCAACAGCGATGTCGTTGGTGTGTTCGGCCTGTCACTAACGGATCATGAGCTGGGCCTCGCGGTTCCGGCCGTTGAAACGGGGACGATGAACCGCTCTGCTTCCATCCTGATCCAGGCCGGCTTCAACTCGCGGCTTGCGGCCATCAAGGTCGTTGCTGACATCGGCGCCACATTCACGACCGGCGCGGAATTGCGCGCTTGGCTTCGCTCGCCTGGCCTCGCGGCATGGTCGGCCCAACCAGAGTGGCCCTCCTCCGAGACTCGCGGCATGTGGCTCGAATTCATCCAGGAATTCGCGCCATCCGACAATCGGACCTGGGCGCGGCGAGACTATCTCGGGAACGTGCAGTGGTTCGCTGCACCGGCGCCCCCGGGGACGCCCGTTAGCCTCCATCATCGCGACGGACAGCCGTTGGTGCTGACGCCCGACGGGCGCGCGATCGGCCTGCTGCAACACCCGCTCAATCCAAATCGGCGTGGTCTCGTGCGAGCAAGCGTCGCTCAAAATGTCGCCCAGCTCAATCTTAGCTATCTCGGCCCCGACGACTTATGGGGGGCCTAGAAGGAAGATGACCAAGCCGCCCACATAATTCGGCGCATGGGACAACGTGCCCATCGATGACGATGTGCCGCAAATTCAGCATCCTCAATCCCATGATTAGCAATGCCAAACCGATGCCCGAGGGTGGCCAAGAAGACCATCGCTTCGAGGACTAATGATGAAGCATCGAAACCGTATGACCAGAGACGATCAAAGCGCTGGCGGCACGCTTATTGTCACCTACCATTTCTTTCAGGCTCCGAGTAGGTCGGTCAATTAGCCCGCGGTTGAACCCGAATTGCCTCGAAGCCCCCTTCGCAAAACTGATTGTTGTCGGCTAGTGCCCGATAAAGCTTGCCGAGCCAATAATTAGGGCCGCATACATCCTCGAAATCCTGCGCCACTTCGATGAGCTTTTCGGCGACCCTCTCGGCGTCCTCTGCCGCGCCATATGCGCGGCGCAAGGCCTCAGATTATACAGCACTTGAATTCCCGCGCCACCTGTCGTAAATAATACGACACATGACGGAGCAGCGACCATGACCAATCCCCTGATGGCAATTAGAGCGGCGTCGAGCGTCGGAAGCGAGTTTGAAGAGCTCGTGAACCTATTTGGCGGGCCGAACGTCCTAAAGCATCCCGTATCCAATCAGATCGAAGCTCACGAACTAATCCTCCACGGTATTCCGAGTTTGGCTCTGGAGAAACTCGTGACCCATCTCCTCGTCATCGACCCCACCGATGCCTTCGAGAAGGCTTTCGGTATGAGCGAACGCACATTCCAAAGACACAAATCCGACCACTCCAGGACGCTCAACACTGAGCAGAGCTCTAGAACATGGAACTTCGCGAGAATTTTGACAAAAGCTACCTCTGTCCTCGGTTCCCAAGATGAGGCCGAGAAGTGGATGATTCAGCCTGCGATGGGGTTGGATAATCGAAGGCCGATTGATCTTTTGGCTACTGCGGCCGGCACCGAGCTCGTACAGGAGTTCCTGGAGCGTTTAGACTACGGTGTCTATGCATGACGCCTTTACCAGGCTTGCTCGGAAATGGAGAGATCATAGGCTGGAGGCTCGACCACAACCGTTTCAGGTCCACCTGGGATAGTGGCGAGGGTTCGTTCAAACTGGGTGCAAGATGGAATAGCAGAGGCGTTAGGGCAATCTACGCTTCAATCGATCCGTCTACTGCGATTCTCGAAGTCGCCGTTCACAAAGGGTTTAGAACACTCGACACCGTTCCCCATGTTCTGACGTCTTTTGAAATTAGAGAACCATCCACTATTCATGTCGTGGACATTGGGGACATTCCAAATGCCAATTGGCTAAGGCCAGGCATTCCCAGCGCAGGGCAGCAGCACTTTGGCGATGCTTTACTCGCAACGTATATGTTTGTCCTGATTCCAAGTACGGTATCGCACCACAGTTGGAATTTGGTGTTTGATCCAGCCAGGGCCAGCGGTCTCTACACGCTTCGATCCCAAGAGGATTTCGCGCTGGACACGAGATTGCATCCACCAACGCCATGAACCCACGACTTTGACCCCATCTCAGTCCATGCCTGAAAAGCCCTACGCCATTGAGCCATCGGCAAAAAATCAGCTTTTCGATGACATTCCGCGGCTCGTGAAGACGCCATTACGGTCGCTGATTTCTACAAGAATATTTACAACATCACCCCGCTCCCACTGATGACGTACATTCGGCAATGATAGAAAACCCCGATCTCGAAGTGAGTACGCCCGCGGGCCGGAAATTCCTTTTTCCTTCAATGCTTTATGGGGCAAAAAAGTTCCGTCACTAACCCTCATTGACTGTGACGGTACTCAGAAAATTTCGGGCGGGCAATATGTATGCGACCCGTCAGGCGGTCCCTCACAGCCAATCTCTGCGTACCGATTGTCGCTGATTGTCTTTGGAGTGAGTTATTTTTGTTTTCAGTACGTTACGTCGCAGATTTGCGTATTTTTTCGGCGGCGTTTGAGTGGGTCCGAATCATTCCCGCTCCAACGCACATCGCCGCACATCGCCAGCCCCTCGTCATGATCGCCCGAATACGCCGCAACGGATAGTCCCGCTGGCCCCGCGCCTTGAGGTCACCCGTTCATCTGCGAATTTCTCTGGAGCCAATCAATCACGCTCCTCAAGTTACCAAGAGCAAATTATTCAACATCCTTCTAATCTAAACTAGGCCGGCGGCATACAATACCTTCGCGACCGGCTCGAAATACTTCTGTGGGACGGGATCCCCCAGCTTCGTCGTGGGGATGAGCTGGCGCGCCAGGACATCATCATCGACAATGGTGAGACGTAGCGCTCGCGCCTCATCAAATAGCTGAGAAGCAGCCTCCCCCTCGCCTCGGCAAACCAGTACCGGCACCCCGGTCTCGCCACGGACGTAACGTAGACCAACCAACATCGCGCGCCCTCTCAAGATCAATGTGGCGCGATGCACGCCAAGCGGAAGCTCGCTAGCCATTTCGTTGCGGAGGCGACGTCGTTCACGTTTCAATTCTGGCTCGCCTTGCTGATCCTTCAACTCGCGCTTCATCTCGGTGTCGGTCATGCGCATGTCGCGCAAAAACAACCCGCGCTGAACCAGGAGATCAATCAATCCGCCGATCAGAAAGAAGCCGGCAGCAATCCCAATCAGCAGTTTCACCTCTGCAAACACAAAGCCGACACAGCCCATGCCGCAGATCGGCAGATAGACCATCGTCTTCCACATGCCGAGAACGACGAGGAGAAAGACTGCGCTGAGGACGAAAACCTTCACCAGCGTCTTCACAAGCTCGGTTAGAGATCGCATCGACGCGATGCGCTTCAGCCCTTTGAAGGGGTCAATTTTCTCATATTTCGGCATCATCGGCTCGAAAGAGAAGACCAATCCACGATTAGCGAGAAGTCCCGATAAAACTGCTGCGGCGACAATAATCCCGAGGAATGGGCCAACGATTGACACTGCGAGTTCGGTAAAAAGGACCAGCGCCTGCTGAACCGCGCTGTTGAAGGGCATATCTTGCAGCTTGTCTGTTAGTAAAAGCGCTTCCTGGCATTTATCCTCGATGGTGCTCGCTTTTAACCATAGATATCCCAGCCCGGCGCACGTGCTGGCAGCGCGGACTAAATCGGCGCTGCTTGGAATCTGCCCTTTCTTGCGCGCTTGGTTCAGCTTCCTGGGTGTGGGTGGGTGTTTCTTTTCTTCGCTCGTGTCGCTCATCAGGCAGCCTCGCGATTGCGCTGAATTCGTTCAAGGGAGGACTGGGCGTCGGTCCCGCGTCGCCGCGAGGACCGCCTTTGCTTGCCCCACGAGGGCCCAAATGAGGCTTGAGGCGTTGCAGTGGCCGGGAGCTCCAGACGGCCTACAGGAAGATGCGCCACGGACACCTCCACCAAGATGTGCCCAGAGCGTCGATTGATGAGCACCTCGTGAGGGCAGCTTCCGGCACCGGGCACCCGACCCCAGTTTGTAAAGGTGCATCCATGACCATTTTGGTTGGTGTCGATTGGGGCGGATCGAACCATGCCGTTTGTATCGTCGACCCTGCCGGCTGGGGCCTGGACCACTTTGCCGTCGCCCACGAGTGGGACGGGCTTGCTGATCTCTCTGCCTGCCTGCGCCGGTATGGCACGCCCGGCGAGACGCCGATCCCCATCGAGCGGCCCAGTGGGCTCGTCGACGTGCTGGTCGAGGCCGGGTTCGTCGACACCCTGCCCTACCCCAATGTCGTCAAGGCGTGCCGGCGCCGCTATCGCGCCGACGCTACCAGCAGCGACCCCGGCGACGCCTGCATCCCCGCCGACATTCGGTGGATCGAGGGCCACCGGCTGGCGCCGTTCCGGCCACAATCTGACCCCATCAAGGCCTTGCACGCGCTGGTTCGCGGCCGTGACAATCTCATTGCCAGAAAGGTCGTGATCGCCACTCAGCTCCGCGCCCTGCTCGAAAGCTATTGGCCAGGTCCGTTCGACCTGTTCGCCGACATCGCAAGCCCCATCGCGCGGGCTTTCATTCAGTGCTACCCGCCGGAAGACGCCGGCCGCCTGGCTGAGAAGCGAATGGCCGCGCTCCTCGCCCAGAACCAGTATTGCAGCCGGCTCTGCTCCACTCCCAACCCAACCGCCACGGAGGCTGACGCCAAGGGCGAACTCTCGCGCGTCAGTGCCAGCACACTCGAAGGCCTCGTCGCCCAGATCGCCAAGCTCTCCCGCCGCATCGAGCACCCCGTTGCTCGACTGCCGGAAGGATGCATCGTCATATCCTTCCCCGGGGCCGGAAAAATCTGCGCCGCCCAAATCACCGGCGAACTGGGAGACGGGCGTGTCCGCCGCCAAAGCGAGGATCATCTCGCTGCGGAGGCGAGCGTCGCTTCCGTCACATACCAGAGCGGCAAATCCCGCAGTGTCGGCTGGTGATGGGCCTGCAACAAACGCTTGCGCGCCGTCATGACCTGCTTCGCCGACAACTCCAGACAGGCAAGCCCATGTGTCGCGAAGGTCCATCAAGACGTCAGAAGACGCGGATGCCGGCATCCGCTCACGCATGGATGTGCATTTTCTGGAGAGCATGGCAAGACGACATGCCCTACGATCCAAAAACACCCCCCTGCCTGGCCTCTGCTTGTCGCTGGTTGGCAAAGGACCTCTCTCATTTCAGCAGCTTCTCAAACCACTCCAGCGCGCCGTTCGACCAGACGATTTCCGATTTCATGCCTTCGACGAGATAGACAGTGTAGGTGACCATGATGATCGGAAAGCCGATATTCTTGATCGTCGGGGAGAGATCGCTCGGCTTGAATTGCGGCGCATAGCGCCCGACTATCATCACAGATATATCGACCAGGAGTAGGAAGGCCACCACAGGTCCAGAGACCAACAGAGTCGTGCGCATGATGTGGTCCAGGAGCCCCATCAATTCCATTGCTCCTTGCGCAGTCAGGGTGGGTTGAAACCGATACACGGGCCAGATCAGATAGCTGCCATAAAGGCTGTTGATCATAACCTCCAGACCTCCCGACGCGACAAAGATCGTTGCCGCAGTGATGCCGAGAAAAACTCCCGTCGCCGAAGCCTGACTGCGCGTAGCGGGATCGTCCGAAGCGACCTGGCTGGTGATGCCGCGCTGGGTGTCAATAATCTCACCGGCCGCCTGCAGGCTCCATAGCGGGATGCCGAGCAGCGTGCCAAGCAGCAGGCCGACAAAAACCTCCTTCAAACCGAGCAGCGTTACCTGAATAAGACGTGTTTCAGGATCAATCGCCTGCAGGCCGACGCTGATCTGCGCCAAGCAGGGTAGGGCGAACGCAACAGCCAAGCAGCCGCGGATCAGCCCGCTAATCTGAGACCGTGTAAATATCGGAAGGACCAGCATAATACCGACGGCGCGGGACGCGCCAAGTCCAGCTGCAACGATGAATTCGATGGCCGCCTGGATCAGACTTTGAGAATCAGAAAGTGACAAGCCATACATGGGAATGGCTAGTAGCTGGATGTGATTGCGGGAAACTCAGCAAAGATCTGGTTGGTGTATTCTATGAGCGGGGCGCTCAGCACAGGGGAAAACAGACCAATGACGGCAACAACGACCAGAAGTTTCACGGCGAGTGGCAAGGAATCATTCTGGATCTGCGTCGCCGCCTGGAAGATGCCAATGCCCAGGCCAACAACCACCGCCGCGATGAGTGGCGGCAGAACCCAGATCATGAAAACCACGAACGATTGGCTCATGTGAGTTACAATGCTGGCCTCGTCCATACTCAACCTCCCGGTGTTGTGTAACTCAACACAAGCCCGTGCGTTAGTTGCGACCAACCATCGATAGTGACAAATAGAAACAGTTTGAAAGGCACAGATATCACCGCCGGGGACACCATTGACATGCCCATGGCCATCAGAATTGTCGTTACGATAAGATCGATGGTGATAAAGGGAAGATAGAGAAGAAAGCCAATTTCGAAGGCACGCTTGAGTTCTGAGATTAGAAAAGATGGTATCAGAATGACGAGGTCATCAGGTGCAGCGCTGGCGCGCATATCCTGTGGCCAGACTTGTTGGGTCGAGGATAGGAAAAACCGGCGTTGTTCTTCATTGGTGAACCTCTTGAGATAATCACGCAAGGGCTCCCGCCCCTCTTTAGCGGCGGTCACCCAGTCATCGAACGTTTGATAATGCAGTTTCGGATCCGTGACGCGAGCATAGGTTTGCTCAATAACAGGCGCGCTAACGAAAACGGTGAGAATCAATGCAGCGGCGTATAGCACGATGTTTGGTGGTATTGTCTGGGTCCCGAGCGCGTTGCGGACGAGGAAGAGGACGACCGATATCTTTACAAACGCCGTGGTCGTGACGACCGCCAACACCAGCAGACCGAGTCCGGCTGTAACCGCAAGTAATGCCAGGATTCCTGGTTGAACGTCAGTCATTGCATGCCAGTCTGCCACGGAGTCTGATGCCCAGCCCGTCGCCGATGCGCACGATGTCGCCGCAGCCGATACGCTGGCCGTTGGCAAGAATATCGACCGGACCGTCGATCGGCCTACCAAGTTCGAACACATGCCCTTCGCCGGCGCTTCTCAATTCTCTTAACGGCATCGACCAGCGGCCGCATTCAAAGACCAATGTGATCTCGACATCGTCGAGATCGGCTTCCGCCGGCGCTTGCTGTGATTCGGGTTGTGTCGTCATATGTGCATTCTCCAAGCGGGATGGTCGCGGACGAAAAGGGCGCCGCAGAATTAGGCTGTCTCCGGCAATATCTGCCGCGGCCCATAACCGGCCCGCAGATAGGATGATCTGGCCGCGCCCAAACGGTAATACATCCGGCAACAGCGCATCCCCCGCACGTGCGTTGCGAAGAATCGCGGCCGAAGCGGTGAGCGAGCCGATCTCTGCTGCAACTGTGATGGGGAGCTCTGAAAACAGGTTGCACGGCTGTCGCTGCAACTGGCCAAGCAATTCGCCTAACGCACGGAATGCAGATGGTACACGACCGTCGAGAGGCGAGAACAGGAACAGACGAACTTTGCCGCTGACTGGACCGCAGACGATGTCGAATTCCAGATAAGGAGCTGGCGTCATGGGGTCGCCTGTACGAAGGAATTGCACGTTCCGCTGTGTCTGACTCTCCAGTCGAGCGATAAGCGGCTCGAGTGCAAGTTCGAGAACAAGCGAACCAGTTGGTTCGCAAGGTAATGCAAGACCATTCTGCACTGTTGAGATGAGCGCCTCTGCAAGTCGACGGCACAACGACAAGACGATCGTTTCGTCTCCGACGCGCCAAATGCAGTCAAACATTGGAGCCGTAGAAGGTTCCTGCTGCCAGACAATCCGTTCCATCCGCACAGATAGCGGCATATCGCCAAGCCGGCTTTGAAAGGCCATGCGGGGGGTCGCGATTTCGTTGATCCACGAGACGACGGCGCGGGACAGAGTTAGCGATGGTTTGAGCGTAGCGTGTCTGCCCACAGGAGTTACCGGGGGCGGCTCTACAAAACGGCACGACCGCGCCGCGGTAAGAGGATGAGCCGTCATCATATCGGGTCGCCCGACATTTGGGGACGCGAAACCCTCCCATACCGAGGCATGCTTTCGTCATCGGCCTCTATCTCGGCTGCGGACTCCGAATGGATGTCGACCGCGCGCCGAACGTCGCCCTCGATCTGTTCCCATTTGTGCCTGGCCGCCGAACATTTGACCCAGTGGGCCCTTGTCTCAGACGCCGCCGTCTCGGCCTCTTCTTGAGCGACGTGCGCGTCATCAAGCCTCTGACGTCTCAAGGTGATCTCGGTCTCAAGCCGCTCAATCAGGAGCTTGCCACGATCGAGTGCTGCGACGGACAAGGTATCGAGCGATATTAGCTGTTGATAAAGCTGCACTTCGGCCGCTGCGCGGCGGTCCTCTGCGATCGCAAGCTCCTTGGAAGCTTGCTGTGTAGCCAAGGCCGCGATCTGGCGCTTGGCTTCCATATTGGACAGGTTGCTAAGGGCACTGCGCTCTCGCATATCCTTCAGAAGCCTTAGCCTCGAAGCGTGAACACGATTCACGCGGTCAGACGTGACATCCATTCGACGGTTTCCTCAAAACTGGACGTCTCGACTTCGCCCTGGCGCAAAAACTCCTGCAGATCATCGATCGAGGCGATAGCCCGGTCAGTCAGCGGATCGCTGCCATGCTTGTATTCACCGACCTTGACCAAAAACTCGGACTCGGCACTGCGCGAGAGGAGGTCACGGAAGAAGGACGCCGACCTACGATGTGCAACAGATACGACTGCATCCATTACACGGCTGCGGCTCTGCAGCACATCGATTGCGGGGAAATGCTCTCGCGCCGCGATCGTGCGTGAAAGGACGACATGGCCATCGAGAATGCCGCGCGACTCCTCGGCGATTGGATCCCCCACACCGTCACCCTCGACAAGCACGGTATAGAAGGCTGTGATTGAGCCACGCTCCCCCATGCCGGCACGCTCCAACAGGCCTGGCAGCGTGGCAAAGACGGAAGGAGGAAAGCCCCGCCGGGTCGGCGGCTCACCCGCAGCAAGGCCGATTTCGCGCATGGCGCGGCAAAGGCGCGTCAATGAATCCATCATCAGAACGACGCGTCGCCCTTGTTCGCGAAAATACTCGGCGAGTGTGGTTGCCATATGCGCACATTGCGCCCGCTCTATTGCCGAGCGGTCGGAGGTTTCGACGACAACGATCGTACGACGAAGGGCTGCCTCCCCAAGATGCCGCTCAATGAATTCACGAACCTCACGCCCACGCTCGCCTATGAGCGCGACGATGGTAACGTCGGCTGCCGCGCCTTTTACGATCTGTGACAGTAAGGTTGACTTGCCGCAGCCCGCCTCTCCATAGATTCCGATCCGCTGGCCTTCGCCACATGTCAGTAGACCGTCCAGGGCACGGACGCCGAGTGGGAAGGGCCGCTCGATTATGCGCCTTGTCATTGGGTTGGGGGCTCTGCCGCGCAGCGGACGGGTTTCAGCGGTTTTGACAGCGCCTTTGCCATCGAGCGGACGTCCGAAGCTGTCGATCACGCGGCCGAGCAAATTGGCCCCGACTGGCACTTCATGCATTCGTCCCGTAGCCACCACTTCTGCACGGCTGGACAGGCCGACCAAGTCACCGACCGGCGTGAGCAAAACGCCATTCTGAAACAGACCGACCACCTCGGCTTCCAACGACCACCCGGTCCGCGGATCCTGCAACAGACAGAGTTCGCCGATACGGGCGTCTGGCAAGACGGCATAGAGGAGCGTTCCGATGGCCCGCGTGATCCGTCCACGTACGACACGCGTGTCGATATGCTTGGCTTTAGACCTCAGACCAGACAGCTCTGTATCCAGAGTTCTCTCTGCAGCGGGATTGCTGTGCTCGGGCATCCGCATGGTCACAGTTCGTTTTCTTCAGAACGCAACCCAAACCCGAGGCGCAGCGCGCGTAGCTGCGCAGTCAGCCCGAGATCGACATTGCCATATTCGCTCCACAGCACGCATTGCTGCGGCGACAGCGCCGGATCGGGGTCAATCCTAACCTTCGGCCGGCCTTCCCTTCCATCGCATTCAGCGAACTCGCGCGCGAGCGCATCGACTTGCGTGGGAGACACATGAAGACAAACTTCGGCGCCACCATATTCCCGCTCGATCGCACGACGAACGGTCTTCACCAGCAGATCGCCTGGATCAAAGGCACCCAGAAGATCGCCTACGATCTCCATCACGAGCTGTGGCAATTCTTGCTCCAGAACGGTCTTTCGCCGTGCCACTTCAGAGACTGTCCGCCCAATCAGTTGGGCCATCTCCTCGGCGCCGTCGTTGAATCCCTCGGTATGACCGCGCGCCCGTTCGCGCCGATAAGCCGCGCGCGCCCAGCCGCGAACCCGCTGCAGATGCCGTTCGGCCGCCGAACGCGCCTCCGCGGCATTGTCCCAGATTTCGAGCTCACTTGCCGGTATCAGTGGCCCGACTGGGCGCATCTGTGGAGCAACCGGCGCTGCTGGATCATCGAACGTCATATCGTCGGGGTCTCCGCAACCAAATAGGCTACCACTAAAGAAAACAACTGGCCTGCAGCATTGCGGTGCTCAATCGCGGGCTCATCGGCGGCGGTCCCAACAGGCAGGCGCAGCAGCACGCGGTCCCGGTCAAGGGCTGAATTTTCATCGAGCCAGGCGCCAAGACAGGCATGCCCATCGTGTTCAATCTGTTGGGCGAGTTGCTCCGGATCGTCAATCGATCCGGTTGCAATGGCATGCGCCAGATGTCGGATGCCAAACGCGTGCGCTTCAGCGCCGATAGATTGGATCAGAACGGTGAGGTCAGGCTTTGAAATCAGCTTCAGCAGCGAACGGGCATGCCAGAGGCTGCCGGCAAGCAGGGCCGCTCGACGCGGATCATGTCCACGCAGAAGGTCCTGACCCCAGCGGCCTTCATTCAAATTCATTTCATTGTCGAGCAACAGTCCTGCCAATCTCACCTGAAGCCTGCGACTCTTCTGCAACCGCACCAAGGTCGCGGCCGACAACGCCGGGTCAAGACGTGCGGCAAATCGAGTCGGGTGAATCGCAGCAGCAAGCTGGCTCAAGTCCACGGAAGCCGATTCGGGCGATCGATCACGCATCGCCGACCATCTTTTTAGCAACAGACTCGATCGCAGGCACACCCTTGCGCCCTTCGAGCCTAGTTGGTTCGCGCGATTGCCTGCGCTGGCGTATACGAGCGCGGCCCAAGACATAGCTTAGAACGCCGATCACGGCAGCGGCGAAACCCACAGCAATCGCCAGCAAAGGCGCCGGAATCGATTTAGATGCCTGGGTCAAAACAGCCGCTGGCTCAGCCCGTTGCTCAAATGCGGGCCGTTCCACTGGCACGAAAACCACCTCCACCTTATCATAGGATAGGCCCTCGATGCTGTTTGCAATGAGCATCTTGATTTGCGGTAGCAGAATTGAGAGGTTTGCCTTAGCGTCATGTCGGATAAACGCCGACGCCGAGGATGGCGTGGCGCCCTCTCGTAAAAGGTCGTTATGCGGCAGAACGACATGGACGCGCACCGAGATGACGCCGTCGATGTCGCTGATCGTACGCGACAACTCTTCGTTCAGCGCATAAACATAACGCGCGCGCTCTTCGGTCGGCGACGCGATCAGACCCGATCCTTTGAATATTTCGCCGAGGTTCTTGAAAGACTGGTGCGGCAGCCCCTTGGCATTCAGCAGGTTGATCGAGAAGGCAAGCTGCTTTTCTTCGACCTGAATCGTGCTGGTCCCATCCTTTACGGCGACACGGACCGCATCGACGCCACTGTTAAGCAGGAGCGCGAGCATGTCGTTCGCCTCGCGCTCCTGCAATTTCGTGTAGAGATCGGCCTTGCAGCCACTTAGAGCAAGCAGAAGCGGCAGCACAGCACAACAAGGCCATAGCCGACCAGGCGGACGGCTATGGGTGATCTCGCCATGCGTTGCGCCAACCATGGGCGACATTCAACCCGCCGATACCAGTTTATTCACAGACGAGCTGGCGGAGCCGATACCCTTGCATACAAGGGAAACCTGAGTGACGTCATTGTAGACGTCGCGCAGGCCAGCAACCATCGCTTCGAAATCCTTCCCCCCTTGCGGAGCACTTGGCGTCTGTACTCCTGCTGCTCGGGCCTGCAGAGGGAGCTGCGCCGCCGGCCCAGGCGGGGCGCCGGTCACAAGGGGCACCTCGCGGCCGAGCGCGGGAGGCGCGACTGCATTGTGCTGATGCATCGAAGAAAGCGTTTGAAGCACGCGATCGCCCAGCGGGTTCGCCTGCGTTACAGCCCGTTGAACCTCCAAGGTGGGAGGAACTGGCGCCACCCCAGCCGTCGCGGAGGACGCATCGTTTTTGACTGAGCTCGCCGCCTGCACAAGACTGCGCTGAAACTGCGCCTGGTCGCCGAGCGCTGCCGCTGACCCGACCTTGGACAGACCGTCGGTTAGATTGGTGGAGATCGATGTGACGCCCAACATCATGCAAGGACTCATTTGTTCTCTTTGAGATGTGGTGAGTCTAACCCGCCCATCACCCGTTATCGGATCAACAGCATAGAGAGTCGAACTGACGACAAGCTGACGAATTGACCATGGGCAGCGTCTTTTAATCGCCACGTTCGGCGCCTAAGTTAGAACGCGAATTTCAACCTTATGTTCTTCGGGACGAGATGCCGGGAATGCTTGTGAATCCATGATCCTGCACATTTTTAAGAAAGTCCTCTGTGTCGTTTTTGTTGTCTCCACCGGAAACCATTTGGCGCACAGTGCTCCTCTGTCACTGCCCTCGACACCTTACAGGTATGCGGTTCTGGATCAGGAACTCGCTGCCGCGTTGCAGGAATTCGGCAACAACCTCAAAATCAAGATCAGCATCAGCGGCGAGGTGAAGGGGCGGATTCGCGGACGCATGCCGGATTTGCCACCGCGCGCGTTCCTCGACCGCTTGACCGATCTCTACAATCTCCAATGGTACTTCGATGGGGTCGAACTTTACGTATCATCTGCAAATGAAGCGCAAACTCGCCTGCTTGTTCTGACCCCGATCCGCTTCGATGCGCTCAAGGCAGCTCTAGATGCGCTCAACATCTCCGATGAACGCTATGTCGTGAGACCGGCGCCGGGAAATGCTCTCGTCATGGTTTCCGGTCCACCACGCTTCGTCGCGCTGGTGGAGCAGACGTTCAACGCTCTTGTGGCGCAGGCGCAGGCGCAGCCACAGGCCGCCGCCGTCGAGAAGCCGCCGCAGGAATCGGTACTGCTGTTGTTTCGCGGCTCCTCCGCCACGGTCATTCGCGATGGACGGCAGGAAGGCCCCTATTCTTCCCTGCCGCGTCAGGACGACATCGTGCGGGAGCCTGAGCCAGCCCAGAAATGACATTGAGAATACGGGCACTGCGCCCCGCCTCTGCCCAGGAACACAAGTGGGTGTGCGGCGCCCTCAGCATGGATTGACGTTCTTTCTATCTTGTTTGCGCAAGAGATCGGCTTGTGCACAAAACGACATTCGCTCGCTGATTGGTTTGGCGACCTTCCGCTCCGGGTTTTGCAGCAGTGTCCGGTCGGCATCAATCAAGCGGACCCAAGGTCCCCATTCCGGGCCGATCGACACTCCTGAGAGAGGAGGTCTCCAGCATTGCCTGGTTGTTCGACCGCCTCTCGCTGACGCGCTGTCGATAGCGGATGGGCGAGGCGATGACATCACAGAATACACCACGGCCTCCGGGGGCAATATCGCCGGCGATGCTGATTGTGACTCCTTTTGAAAGTCGTCAGCTTGTCGAAAGCTAACCCGCCTAACATGAGTCTCCAGACGGCACTGCCGCCTTTGGCTGTAGTGGGAACAACCGTCGTGCAAGTGACGAGCGGAGCAGTCAAGACCGTGGCTGGTGGCATTTAGGTGGCCGACCGGCGCTGGGACTTGTCACCGTTCGCCGTGAACAGTGGCCCCACATGATGCACATGTGGCGGTTTTCAATCCTGCATCTGGGGATACGCAATGTCGCTCAGCAATCTTTCGCTATACGCTAACTCGAATCTGCCTCAGTCCGCGCAGGGCTTGTCGTTCCGGGGACCTTCTGCCCCAACGCCCGACCAGACCCAACAAGGCGCAACTTCGACCTTTGAGGCGATGTTGTCGACTTGCTTGCAGGAAGACAAAAATGCCCCCCTCGCGCAGCGAGATCTGGTGCCGCCGGATCTGAACTCGGTGATGGAACAATTGCAGAAGCACCCTTTGGATCTGCTGTCACCGCAGATGAGGGAGTCAATCAAAGCACTGGATGAGGCCTCGCAGCCCTCCGCAATCGCAGCGCCAGCGCCAGCGCCCGTGCCGACCTCGCCAGTGCCAAGCTCGAGGATCACGTGGAACGGCGGCACGCTGACCGAGACCGAGTTGCAGATCGTAGCAGTGCTGAACCGTCACAAGGACCAATGCCCGCTCAGTTGGCAGTCGCTGGCAGATAAAGCCAACGATCCCACTACGCCGCCTGATTTGAAGGCAGCGATCGAAGGACTGCAGCAGGACCCAGAGCTCTTTTATGCGATCGGCTCCCAGGGCGATGGTCGCTGCGGCGGTAAGATCGCGGCGAAGGATTTGTCGGGCTTCTCGGAGCATCACTCACAAGTTGGCGAATTCCAGGGCCGGCAGGCACAAAGCTATGAGCAAAACTACATCCCATCCGACGGCACTGGAAATGGGCAGCCGCAGGTCATGACCGCGAGCGACGCCATGCGCGAGCTTTACCGATATTCCGACTATCTGCCCAAGAACCTGAGCCTGGCGGATTTCAAGCAGATCGTCGAGGGCGACGCCAAAACCGGCAAATGTCCGCCCCAGGTCATCGCGGCGGCGCAGTACTTCGTCAATCACCCGGATGCGTGGAGGCAGTTGTACGGCGGCGCGATAGATAAGGTTCACAAAGAGGACTTCCTACAAGTCGCTTCAGCTGCGATGAGCCTCACGAAACCCGAGTTGGCTGCGCTTGACACAATTAACAAGAATCAGAGTGCCTTCTTTGGCAGCGGCGACTTGACTCGCGAAAAGCTTGCCAGCATGGCCGACGACAAGAGCCTGAACGAGAGTGTACGGAAAGCAGCTTCGCAGCTGCTTTCAGATCCGCTATTGTTCGGTTTGCTAAACAATTCGATCACGGGCTACAAGACCCACCATGGGTTCTTCGACTTCGGCGGCGGACATACGGTCGATTCCGGGAATATAAGCAACAACGACTTCAGGCATTTCTACAACAACATGTCGGCAGCCAACAGCACCGTTCAGAACGCGAAGACCCATGTTCCCAAAACCGCTGCGGAGCAGGATGCCGTCGCGGACATGATGATGGGCGTGGCGGACCAGCCTAATATCAAGTCTGCCAAGAAGAACGGCGGGGCCTTCATGCACGCAGCCGATAGTGTGCTCAAGGTGGGCTCGGAAGTGCTTGACTGGGGTGCGACAGCGGTGGGGCTGCTGAGCTTCGTTCCAGTCTTGGGTGAGTTGGCAGATGTCGTGTCAATGGGGCTTGAGACGGAGTCGCAAGCCGCAAATCTTCTGCATACGGCCATTAGTGGAGGCAATATGAAGCTGGCGCTGGCAGAAGCCGGCATCAGTCTCGGGGGGCAGGCGCTAAGCTTTGTCGCCGGCCCCGAGGTGAAACTCGCTATTCGCAATGGGCTCGTGAAGAAGGCCCTGGAAGAGGCGTTCACGGCTGGCGTCAATATGCCGATTTCGGTGGCGCAATCCTATGCAGAGGGCTATTTGAGCAACATAAAGGCACGCCTTGAGGCCGGTCCCGTGCAAGGCGTAGGCGCTCCAACCCAATACGACACAACGGCGCGGTCTCAAAACGTCGCTTGACAGGAGACTTGCCCCGACCCAGCGGCCGTGTAAGCCTTGCAGTCACAGCACCCGTTGACCTGATAGAGCGCGTTGCGGCGCAACACCAGAAACGCCGCACGCACGCTGGGAATGCGTGCTGAGAGCGAATGGCGGCAATAGCCGCTGGCGAACTCCACGGCAAGCCCGGCTATGGCTGTCGGTCGTATACTGACGGCCTCAATGCGCCGTCATACGATCTTGCCGGGAACAAGTTGCCGAAAGACTGATGAGGTTTGACTGGCGACCCAAGCCTTTCTCCATAGAACGGAAGACAACATGCATTGGGGTCTTAAGCGGTCGGACTGGGAATGCGCGGCAGTGTCTCGGCCAGGCCCCGCCAGTCGCCGCGCTCGCATTCGCCTTCCTTACGCGTCCCGAAGAACTGGATGATCATTTTGCCATCGGCGCCATAGGCTTCGAGCGACGTGACGTGACCGTCCCTGGTCGGCTTGCGCACGGCCCAGACCTCACGGATGTGGTGGGTGCCGAGATGCAGGCGGAAGGTCTCGTCGAGCACATTGATCCACGGCCCGATCGGTTTGACCGACTTGATCGGGCCGGAATGGATCTGGATGCAGCCACGATTGCCCACAAAGCACATGATCGGAAGCTCGTCTTCGACCGCGTGTTGAAACATGGTGCCGACGGCATCCTTATCGAGCAGCCAAGCGTAATCCTCGCCGACCATACGCATTGCCTGGCAGCGGCGGAGCTTCAGTGTCTTCAACATGTCGTAGAACTGATGCACGTCGGTCAGCTGGCTCCAGTGGTCGCGTAAATCCTCGATCGTGGCGGATTGGTCGCGAACCTCTGCGTCATCGTCGGCACCGGTCGCCTTGACTGAGACGATCGGCGCCTGGCTCGAGGATTCCAGCTTGGCCACCAGCTTCTGATAAGCATAGAGGTTTGAGGCGGGCCTGAGATGCACCTTGTGCACCGCTTGGCCTGTGGCATCAAAGAATTGCAGGCTGCGGCAGATGTCGTCGCCATCGCGCTTCTCGACGGCAAAGCCATAGGCCCACACTTTCGGAAAGATGCGCAGGTCGATGTCGTCGCCGAGTACCATGGCATGCTGGTTGCCGGTGACCACCTTGTCGTAGACGCCTACCTTTTCGTGCACGACACTTTCGTTGCGGGTCAGCGCCATCACCTCGCCGACCGTTTCGAGGCCGGTCAGCAGATCATTGACGCGCGGCTCGATGCGCACCGCGCTGGAACCGCAATGCGCCGCGACCAATTCGGCTTCCGAAATGCCCAATTTGGTGGCGAGATCGTGCTCGCGTATTTTCGGATTGTCTTCCCGCGCCCGCCGGATTTCGTCCGGTGACGGTTTCTCGCGCTGGTCCATGTATTACCTCTGCTTCCACCTACTTGTTGAGGATCAGCTGCGCTGCCAGGCGATCAGCCGAGCGCGCGCCGTGATGCTCGATGCGGCTCTCGTGCTCGCCCATGACGTGTGTTCCTGGACAGCGTGCGCATCGCCGTCAGGACCGGCTCGAAACCGGGTGTTCCGTCTGAATGGTGAGCCGCGGATCCCGCGAGCGGAGAGCGGATCTGACCTAGACCTGACACGTTGGTTTCCTCCTTCGTTCCATCGATCGCGGGCACGCGCGACTGATGATCGGTCTCCAGTTCTTGTCGTCTCCGCCAATTGGACGCCTCAAAAGTCGTGCCAATGTCGCCGAAGCAAGTTCAGAAGAATCTTCTGCACACCAGTCAATGGTTTACGCGAGAGTTCAGCAGGAACTCAGACCGAACACCCTGTGTGGCGGGCTCGACAAACCCGACAGTTACGTGTCGGTTGCCGGACATCTTCCCAGCAATGGCGCACAAGAGGGATAGCAGTTTTAGAGAGATTACGTCTGAGTTGAAACGGTTTTTGCCTTTGGCACGGTCCATGCAACGTGAGCCGCAAACACGTCACGGACCGAGGAGAAATCGAGCCATGATAACGCTCACGGACAACGCTGTTGCCGCCGTCAAGACCGCTCTTTCCAGCGCCAGCGAGCCGGCGGAAGGCTTTCGCATCATGGTCCAGACCGGCGGCTGCGCCGGCTTCAAGTACCTGATGGGCCTGGAGAGCGTCCCGCGCGAGGGCGACGCGATCACCGAGACAGACGGGGTCAAGGTGTTCGTGGACGCAGGCTCCCAACCCCATGTCGCCGGCATGACCGTCGACTTCATCACCGGTCTCGAAACTTCCGGCTTTGTCTTCGACAACCCCAACGCGCGGGAGAAGTGCGGCTGTGGCAAGTCCTTCGGTTGATCGCCAATGAGAAGGAGTAGGGCCACGATGACGTGGAACTATAGCGATAAGGTCCAGGAACACTTCTTCAGCCGGAGGAATGTCGGCTTGGAAACAGTCAATGCCCGCAGTGTGGTCAGCACCATCGCCTGCGGTGCCGCGTTCGCCTCCTCGTCGGCGCTTACCCAACCCATCATCGGCAAAACTGTCGACGTAGGGATGATAAGGCGGGCCGTCCGTATCAATGGCCTCGCCACAATCGAGCAGGTCACTCATCACACCAACGCTGCCCGTGGCAGCCTCTCATGCTGCGAAGCCATCGAGCACGTGCTTGTGGGGGTCCATGAAGCGATAGCCGCAGACGGACACTCTGCGGCAGACGAGGCTTATATGGCCAGTGCAAGAGGTGTCCCCGTCCTCAAGGACAAGACATGGTCGAAGCTGATCTCGGGACCGCCAATCGCTTCCGGCAGAATGCAGAGAACGTCGGCGCCCGGAACGATTCAGTTCGTGGCGAGACCCGAACTGCTGGCCGCCAAATCGCGCCCCTGGAGCAAATTCGGCTTATCGAAATCGCTGTCGCGGGCGGGCGTCCTTACCTGCGGGCTGACGGCGGCAGCTGCGAACTTGTCCTGTCGACGGCGCCCAAGTCTACTACGTCAAACTGTCGGGCGCCTGAGCCGGTTGCCAGTTTGGGCCCATCACCATCAACGGCATGCGCCAGAGGCTCAATGAGGCGACCGGCCTCGCGCTTGGCGTCATTGCGGGTCAACTGAGGATCGCACCTATGAGGCCTATTTATCTCGACAACAACGCAACGACCCGGGTCGATCCGGAGGTCGTGCAAGCGATGCTGCCGTTTTTTGCGGATCAATTCGGCAACCCGTCGTCGGCGCACGCTTTTGGCGCCTCGGTCGGCGCGGCGGTGAAAAAGGCGCGGCGGCAGTTGCAGGCGCTGATCGGCGCGGCGTTCGACGATGAGATCACCTTCACCTCGGGTGGGACAGAAAGCGACAATACCGCGATTCTTTCGGCGCTTGAGGCGATGCCCAACTCAACCGAGATCGTGACTTCCGCGGTCGAGCATCCCGCCGTGCTGACGCTGTGCGCGCATCTTGAGAAGACCCGCCGCGTCAAGGTGCACAGGATCCCGGTGGATCGCCTTGGCCGGCTCGACCTCGACGCCTATATAGCCGCCCTCACCCCCCACGTGGCGATCGTCTCGATAATGTGGGCGAACAACGAGACTGGTGTGATCTTCCCCGTGGCCAAGCTTGCTGAGTTGGCCAAGGAAGTCGGCGCCCTTTTCCATACCGATGCCGTGCAGGCGGTCGGCAAGCTCCCGATGGATATCAAGTCGACCGCAATCGACATGCTGTCGTTCTCCGGCCACAAGCTGCACGGCCCGAAAGGGATCGGCGCACTTTACGTAAAACGTGGTGTGCCCTTCCGCTCGCTGATCAAGGGTGGTCACCAAGAGCACGGCCGGCGTGCTGGCACCGAGAACACGCCCGGCATAGTCGGGCTCGGCAAGGCGACCGAACTCGCCATGAAATTCATGGACGACATGACCACACGGGTCAAGTCGCTCCGCGACCGCCTGGAAGGCGGGATTCTCCAGCGCATCCCAGATACCTGTGTCACTGGCGACCCGCTGGAGCGGCTGCCAAACACCGCAAACATCTCCTTCGAACATGTCGAAGGTGATGGAATCCCGCTTCTGCTCAGCCGCGTGGGCATCGCCTGTTCCTCCGGATCCGCCTGCAGCTCCGGCTCGCTGGAACCGAGCCATGTGCTGAGTGCAATGAAAACGCCACACCAGGCGGTCCGCTTCTCCTTCGCACGCGACAACGGTGAAGCGGACGTCGACCGGGTGTTCGAGGTCATGCCGGCAATCTTGGCGAAACTGCGTAGCGCGCCCGGCAGGCGAAGTGCTGATGACGTTCAATCCAATTCATGCCTGAGCCGCAGCAGAACAGGCTGCCATTCATGAACCGTCATGTCTTTCTCAACGATACGACCTTGCGCGACGGCGAGCAGGCGCCCGGCGTCGCCTTTACGAAAACGGAAAAGCTGGAGCTCGCCGAGGCTCTTGCGGCAGCCGGCGTCCCAGAGATCGAGATCGGCACGCCGGTCATGGGCGCCGACGAGATCGAAACAATTCGCGCCGCGGTCGCGCGGCGTCTCCCGGTTCGGCTCACGGCCTGGTGCCGGATGACGTCGCAGGATCTCGACGCAGCGATCGAGAGCGGTATCGGCGCCGTCAATCTGTCGCTACCTGCATCGGACATCCAACTTGCCGCCAGGCTCGGCCTCGACCAAGCAAGAGCGCTGCAGATCATCGATCATATGGTTAAGCGTGCCGCCGCGGCCGGCTTCTTCGTCGCGGTGGGATGCGAGGATGCCTCGCGGGCCGATCGGGATCATCTGGCCCGCGTCATCGAGGCGGCTGCGCACGCCGGCGCAAGCCGTGTCAGACTGGCCGACACGGTCGGCGTTCTCGACCCTTTTTCGACCTTCGAACTTGTCGCCCAGCTCGTGGCGCAATCTCCAATCGACCTCGAGTTTCATGCGCACAACGATCTCGGTCTCGCTGCCGCCAACACGCTGGCCGCGATCCGCGCAGGCGCACGCCACGCCTCCGTCACCGTCCTCGGGCTCGGCGAGCGTGCGGGCAATGCCGCGCTGGAAGAAGTGGCCGCTGCGATGGCCGTCCTCGACGGCGCGGATACCGGCATTGAGCTGACCGCATTGCCCGACCTCGCCGCCCAGGTGGCCTGGGCCGCCGGCCGGCAGACCGCAGCCATTAAGCCAGTCGTCGGCGCCGATGTTTTCTCTCACGAATCCGGCATTCATGTCGCAGGGCTGCTGAAGGACTCGCGTACCTATCAAGGGCTCGATCCGGCTCTCGTCGGCCGCTGCCGTCGTATCGTCATCGGCAAGCATTCCGGCGCCACCGCGATTGCCCATGTGCTGAGCGAAAGCGGTCGTGATCTCGACCCGGATCTGGCAGCCGCGATGGTGGCCCGCGTCCGCCGCAAGGCGGCCGAGACCAAATCGACCGTCAGTGCAACTCAACTGGTCGAGCTCTACGATGCAATGTGCAACGGGCCATGCTTCGCCGATCTCGCGGGTCCAGGTCAGCCGTGCGGCGAACGCACCGACACCACAGTTTTCCGACCGGGGGAAATGCAATGAATTGTTCCGCTGACAGCTCTCCCATCGATGTCACCGACATCCTCGCGCGACTGAGAGGCCTGTCGGCTGCGGAGGAATTCTTCGCCATCCTTGGCGTCTCCTATGACCCGAAGGTGCTGGATGTCTCTCGCCTCCATATCATGAAGCGCGTGGGCCAATATCTTGCCGAAGAAGATCTGTCCGGCTTGCCCGATCAGGTGATCGCCGCGCGGGTGCGCGCCACACTCGAACGTGCCTACGAAGACTTCGCGATTTCCTCGCCGCTCTCACACCGGGTCTTCAAGGTGCTCAAAGACCACGACCCGAACAAACCTGCCACGCCGGGCCGAACCTTCGTCCCGTTCGACGCCGTGCTGAAGCGGTTCGAAGAAGAATGAACGCGACATGTTTGCGACGCGACAATGTCGAGAAGCCGACAAATCACGAATGCGCCCCTCGACAGGCCATCCGAATTTCCAGGGTTGGGAGCGTGCAAAGCAGTTGGCACGGATGATGCTTTCAAGGAGGTGAACTGCCAGGCCCGCATCGGGACAGAAGCCCAGAGAGACCGCCAATGCACATCGTGATCTGCATCAAGCAGGTGCCGGACTCGGCACAGATACGGGTCCATCCGGTGACGAACACGATTATGCGCCAGGGTGTCCCGACCATCATTAACCCTTACGACCTGTTCGCGCTCGAAGAGGCACTGCGACTGCGCGACGCTTATGATGGCGAGGTCACTGTGCTCACCATGGGCCCGCCCATGGCAGAGGACGCGCTGCGCAAGGCGCTCGGCTACGGCGCCGACCGCGCGGTACTCTTGACCGACCGCTATTTTGCAGGCTCCGACACGCTGGCGACGTCCTACGCGCTCTCCCAGGCAATCGCGAAGGTTGGCGAGACGTTCGGCACGCCAGACATCGTCTTCACTGGCAAGCAGACGATCGATGGCGATACCGCCCAGGTCGGGCCCGGCATCGCCAAGCGCCTCGATCTCCTGCAACTTACCTATGTCGCGAAGATCGCCTCCCTTGATCTTGATCAGCGCGAGATCAAGGTCGAGCGCCGCTCTGAAGGCGGCACGCAGATGCTGAAGAGCAGGCTACCTTGCCTCATCACCATGCTGGAAGGCACCAACGAGATCCGCCGGGGTTCGCTCGTGGACGCCCTGTGCGCCGCGCGCAGCCAGGTCTTGAAATGGAGCGCGGCCGACGCCGGCATTGATGACCTCACCAGATGCGGCCTGCGCGGCTCGCCCACGGTCGTCAAGCGCGTTTTCGCCCCTGCTACACGAGCGGAAAAGGCGGCGCAAATCGACACCACCGAAAAGGCGCTACGCGATATCGCTGACGAACTCATTGCCGCAATCTTCACCCGCCAGCCGGCGCTGCAACATGAGCTCGCCTTCAACGGCGGCGCGTGACGGCAAGGAGCAGACGATGTCGACCGTAAACCGAGAAACCACTCGCCCTGCCGCCGGCCGTGCCGGCATAAAGAAGGAGCTGCCCGCGCATTTCAAGGACTACCGCCACGTTTGGGTCTTCATCGAACTCGAACGTGGCCAGGTCCATCCCGTATCATTCGAATTGCTCGGCGAAGGCCGAAAGCTCGCCGACAAGCTTGGCGTCGAGCTTGCCGGAGTCGTGATAGGACCGCCGGGAGAAGCCACCCGGCCTGCCGTAGCCGATGCCTTCGCTTATGGCGCCGACCTTGTCTACATCGTCGAGGCGCCGCTGCTTGCCGACTATCGCAACGAGCCGTTCACCAAGGCGATGACGGATCTGGTCGTTACCCACAAACCCGAGATCCTTCTTCTCGGCGCGACCACACTCGGCAGGGATCTCGCCGGCTCCGTGGCCACGACCTTGCTCACAGGGCTCACGGCCGATTGCACCGAACTCGATGTGGATACCGATGGATCGCTCGCCGCGACCCGGCCGACTTTCGGCGGCTCCTTGTTGTGCACGATCTATACGCTCAACTACCGGCCGCAGATGGCGACGGTGCGACCGAGGGTCATGCCCATGCCGCAGCGGACGGACAGGCCGGCCGGGCGTGTCATCCGGCACAAGCTGTCGGTCCCCGAGGACGAGATCGTTACCAAAGTCCTCGGCTTCCTGCCGGATAGCCAGTCGGCAAACGCAAACCTTGCCTATGCCGACGTCGTGGTTGCGGGAGGTCTCGGTCTAGGCTCGGCGGAGAACCTGCAGCTTGTGAAGAACCTCGCGCGAGCAATCGGGGCCGAGCATGGCTGTTCGCGCCCGTTGGTCCAGAAGGGCTGGATGTCGGCGGATCGGCAGATCGGCCAAACTGGCAAGACCATCCGGCCGAAACTTTATATAGCGGCCGGGATTTCCGGCGCCATCCAGCACCGGGTTGGCGTCGAGGGGGCGGATCTCATCGTGGCCATCAACACCGACCCCAACGCGCCGATTTTCGATTTCGCCCACCTCGGGATCGTCACCGACGCGATCCGCTTCCTGCCCGCACTAACTGAAGCCTTCACCCGGCGGCTGTCGCCCCACAATCGCGATAAGCTTGCGAGCTAGCGAGATGGACATGATCGCGGAAAAATTCGACGCCATTGTTATTGGAGCCGGCATGTCCGGAAATGCTGCTGCGTACACCATGGCAAGCCACGGCCTGAAGGTGCTGCAGTTTGAGCGGGGTGAATATCCGGGCTCCAAGAATGTCCAGGGTGCCATCATGTACGCGAACATGCTGGAGAAGATCATCCCGGATTTCCGGGACGATGCGCCTCTCGAGCGGCATTTGGTTGAACAGCGGCTTTGGGTGATGGACGACACGTCCCACACCGGGATGCACTATCGGTCGGAGGACTTCAACGAGGCAAAGCCCAACCGCTATACGATCATTCGTGCCCAGTTCGACAAATGGTTTTCGCGTAAGGTGCGCGCGGCCGGCGCGACAGTCCTGTGCGAGACGACTGTGACGGAACTCGTCCGTGATGCCAAGGACAAGGTGGTCGGCGTCCGCACGGACCGGGCCGGCGGCGCGATCTTCGCGGACGTTGTCATTCTCGCAGAAGGTGTCTCGGGGCTGCTTGGCACGCGGGCCGGGCTTCGCGAGATGCCGAAGCCACAAAGCGTGGCGCTCGCCGTCAAGGAAATGCATTTCCTGCCCGAAGATGTCATTGAGCAGCGGTTTGGCCTCAAGGGCGGTGAAGGCTGCGTAATCGAGGCTGTCGGCACGATCTCCCGCGGCATGGCCGGGCTTGGCTTCCTTTACACCAACAAGGAGTCGATCTCACTGGGCATCGGCTGCCTCGTTTCGGATTTCGGCGCGACGATGCAGAGCCCATACGCCCTCCTCGATGCGCTGAAAGACCATCCTTCGATCCGGCCGCTGATCGCCGGCTCGGAGGTGAAAGAATATGCCGCGCATCTCATTCCCGAAGGTGGCTACAAGGCGATTCCGCAGCTCTTTGGCGACGGTTGGGTCGTGGTCGGCGATGCCGCGCAATTGAATAACGCCGTTCACCGCGAGGGTTCAAACCTCGCCATGACCTCCGGCCGCATCGCGGCTGAAGCAATCGTCCAGGTCAAGCGCCGCAATGGTCCAATGACCAAGCAGAACCTTGTCCTTTATAAGACCATGCTGAACAAGTCCTTCGTGGTCAAGGACCTGAAGAAATACAAGGATATGCCGGCCCTGCTCCACACCAATTCCCGAAATTTCTTCACGACCTACCCGCAGTTGATGTCGCAGGCGGCCCAGAACTTCATGCGGGTCGACGGCACCCCGAAAATCGAGAAGGAAAAGGCGACCGCTGCTGCCATGATCAAGGCGCGTTCGCGCTGGGGGTTGGTGAGCGACGCGGTCCGCCTGGCGCTCGCCTGGCGTTAAAGGAGGGACGAGAGATGACGGTCGCGGTGACGTTGCGCGTCGAGGAGAAGCTCTACCAGAACCGCTACCTGGTCGATTCGGGGCGCCCGCATATCAAAGTGCGACCGCACGCGCGGCCAAGCGCTAACCTGCTCGGGTTGACCCGCGTCTGCCCGGCCCAATGTTATGAGCTGAACGACCAGGGCCAAGTGGAGATCACCGCCGACGGCTGCATGGAGTGCGGCACCTGCCGGGTCCTGTGCGAGGCCAGTGGTGAGATCGAGTGGAATTATCCGCGCGGTGGCTTCGGTATCCTCTTCAAGTTCGGATGACCCGCGCACGCACGCGCCATTTCGGGCGCGTGCCGATAGCCACCTGCGATTGCCGCGGCTCCAGCCTAACAAGCTTCTCGCAACCAGTTTGCAATTGCAATTCAACTGGGGGTCGTCAATACTGAATCGAAACACAAAAAGCCGCTTCGGGGAGAAGCACGCTGCACAACCCCTGAGGTGTCTCCATGACTCAAGTATTGCGCGATCGGGTGGATGAAATAGGCCTTCGGACGAGCCGGTCGCCTGGCAAAACCATGCACGAGGCGGATATTTCGGTCAAGGGAATCTACGCGATATCCAAGAGCCTGACCGCCCCTACCCGGCTGGAGATCACGCTCGCCAATGTGGTGAATATTCTCTCCTCGTTTGTGCACATGCGTCATGGTGCAATAGTCGTCCTGGGCGCTGAAGGAGAGGCGGAGATTACCGCAACTGCCAGCAACGACCACACACCTCAATCAGGCCTGTGCCGCGCCATACCTCAGGGCGTCGTAGACCAAATCGTCGCTGCGGGGACGCCGCTTGTCATACAGGATGTCAGCAAGTCCGAACTCTTTCAGGCTGACCTTAAAACATTTTCGAGCGGCGGCACCGTCCCGGTTAGCTTTATCGGAGTCCCGATTAAGGCTGAGGATAAAATCCTTGGGACATTGTCGATCGACCGTGTCGGGGACGGCACCACCAGCGTGCGCTGCGACGAAGACTTACGCTTCCTGATCATGGTCGCCAACCTTGTCGGCCGGACCATCCGCCTGCACCGCATCCTAAACCCAGATGGTCAGCGGCTTAAAGAGGAGCAACGCAGACCGGAAAAATCGCTCGGCGAGGAAAGGACCAACCCCGCCCGGCATTCGCATGTCAAAATCGGCGGGATCATCGGGGAAAGTCCAGCACTCAAGCAGGTGCTCGAAACCGTCTCGGTCGTCGCGACGACTAATTCCACCGTGCTTCTTCGAGGTGAAAGTGGCACCGGCAAGGAATTCTTTGCACAGGCCATCCATGAGCTTTCACCTCGCAGCAAGAAGGCTTTCGTCAAACTGAACTGCGCCGCACTGCCTGAAAGCGTTCTGGAATCGGAGTTGTTTGGGCATGAAAAGGGCGCCTTCACCGGGGCTATCTCGCAGCGCGCCGGTCGTTTCGAATTGGCGAATGGCGGAACCCTGCTGCTTGACGAAATCGGCGAGATTTCGCCTGCCTTTCAAGCCAAGCTGTTGCGCGTCTTGCAGGAAGGCGAACTGGAGCGAGTCGGCGGCACCAGGACGCTAACGGTCGATGTCCGGCTCATATGCGCCACCAATAAGGACCTCGAGGCGGCAGTCGTGAAGGGAGAGTTTAGGGCCGACCTTTACTACCGCATTAATGTGGTGCCAATCATGCTGCCTCCGCTGCGAGAGCGACCCGGCGATATTCGACGCCTTGCGAAAGCCTTCCTCCAACGCTTCAACAGGGAGAACCACCGCGACCTCGACTTCGCACCCTCGGCGCTCGACCTGATCTCGCAATGCTACTTCCCAGGTAACGTGCGTGAGTTGGAAAACTGTGTGCGAAGGACGGCCACGCTTGCGCGTTCAACGACGGTCGCCACGTCGGATTTCGCCTGCCAGAATAGCCAGTGCCTTTCTTCGCGCCTCTGGAAAGGGGCAGACCTTCCGCCCGGCAGCAATGCCCGCGAAGAGCTCGCTCGGGGCAACCGCATGCCGGTCGCATCGCCGCCGTTGCCGTCCAGGCGCATCGGCGGCGCCGAAGGCGAGGTACTGCCCGTCCAGGTCTGCGATCCGAACGATCCTGCTTACCCCGCAGCCGGCCCGCGTCTGGCGGACCGCGACCGGCTGATCGATGCGATGGAGAAGTCCGGCTGGGTTCAGGCCAAGGCGGCTCGTATCCTTGGCCTCACGCCGCGGCAGATTGGCTATGCTCTGCGCCGGTACCGTATCGAGGTGAAGAAGTTCTAACGTGCCGGCGACGTCAAAGGTCAAGCTGGCGTTGTTGGCCCCTCTTCCGTGCGTGGGATGCGGTGCCGCGATCCAATTCGCCTGTCCATGTCGGAAGCCTGACAAAAATGTGTCGGAACAAACGGCCAGAAGCGGAAACGAATACCTAACACATTGAACGAATCGCGCTTTTCAAGTTGGCGCAGCTCTTGCAGTTGAATGGGGACGTTCGCCCTGGCATGGAGCCGTTTGATGTCCGCACCGACGATTTCGCTTGAGGGCGTGGCCAGCACAAAATCCTTCGACCGTTTGCTGGCGACTGCGAAATCCGGTGGCTGCGCATCTCCATCTTGCGGCTTGTCCGCAAAGACGGACGACATGGACCCGGCTATCTGGGAGAAGATCAAGGACCATCCGTGCTATTCAGAAGAAGCCCACCATTATTTCGCGCGCATGCATGTGGCGGTCGCGCCGGCCTGCAATATCCAGTGCAACTATTGCAATCGCAAATATGACTGCGCCAATGAAAGCCGGCCTGGGGTCGTCTCGGAAAGGCTGACCCCAGACCAGGCGCTACGCAAGGTGATCGCGGTCGCCAACGAAGTGCCGCAGCTTTCCGTGCTCGGCATCGCCGGACCGGGCGATGCCTGCTACGACTGGAAGAAAACAAAGGCAACGTTCGAGCGAGTTGCCAGGGAAATCCCCGACATCAAACTATGTATCTCCACCAATGGGCTCGCGCTGCCGGACCATGTTGGCGAGCTTGCCGACATGAATGTCGATCATGTGACAATCACCATCAACATGATCGACCCAGAGGTCGGCGCAAAGATCTATCCCTGGATCTTTTACGACCACCGCCGGTACACCGGCGTCGAAGCTGCCCGGATCCTGCACCAGCGGCAGATGTTAGGCCTGGAGATGCTGACCGCGCGCGGCATCCTTACCAAGATCAATTCGGTGATGATTCCCACCGTCAACGACGAGCACCTGATCGAGGTCAATAGATGGGTCAAGGAGCGCGGCGCGTTCCTGCACAACGTCATGCCGCTGATTTCCGACCCGGCGCATGGCACGTACTTCGGTCTGACCGGGCAGCGCGGTCCAAAGCCGGTGGAATTGAAAGCGCTTCAGGATAGTCTAGGAGGTGGCGCCAAGCTGATGCGCCATTGCCGGCAGTGCCGGGCCGATGCGGTCGGCCTGCTTGGCGAGGATCGTGGCCAGGAGTTCACGCTCGACAAGCTTCCCGGCGAAGTTATCTACGACGCCGGCAAGCGCGAGGCCTATCGAGAGGTGGTCGCGTGCGAGCGCGGCGATCATGTGGCAGCCAAGAGTCAAGCGGTCGCGATCGTCAAGGCAGCGGACTCCGGCAAATCGCTCCTTGTCGCCGTGGCGACCAAGGGCGGCGGGCGCGTCAACGAACACTTCGGCCACTCGAAGGAATTCCAGGTTTATGAGGCCTCGCCGAGAGGGATCAGTTTCATCGGGCATCGCAAGGTCGAGCAATATTGCCTCGGCGGCCGGGGCGCGGACGCCACCCTCGATGGCGTTATCGCTGCGCTGGAACGCATCGACATCGTGCTGTGCGCCAAGATCGGAGATTGCCCCAAGGATCGGCTCGCGGAAGCTGGAATCCGGGCAACGGACGTTTATGGCTATGACTATATCGAGACCGCGATCAGCGCGCTTTACGCTGCCGAATTTGGGGTCGAACCAATGGCGGCGACGGCCTGAGCCGTCTCGTTCCAACCGAACCAGGAGTTGAGAAATGGCCTTCAAGATCCTCGCATCACAATGCACGCAATGCGGTGCCTGCGAGTTCGAATGTCCCTCGGGCGCGATCAAGTTCAAGGGCGAGGCCTACGTGATCGATCCTAAGGAATGCACCGAATGCAAGGAGGCCTTCGATACCCAGCAATGCGCCTCGGTATGCCCGGTACCGAAGACCTGCGTTCCCGCCTGACCTCCAATCGGGCTAGCGACACGGGTCGCGGTCACCTCCCGAGGAGGCCTCTACCTCTTTATTGACAACCTGCAGCCGTGACGAAGGAAAGGAACAGGCATGGGCCTTGGACGCGAACAGGAGGTCGAGATCCGCAAACCTCCGCGATTGATGCCGGGGGAGCGGGTCCGTGCCACACGCCACATAAGGAATGACGGCACCTATCCTGGTCGCCAGATCGGCGAAAACCTCGTGCGGAAGGGCGACGAAGGCTATGTGCGCGACATCGGCACCTTTCTCCAGCAGTTCTACATCTATGCGGTCGAATGGGTCGATCGCGGCACCGTCGTTGGCATGCGCGCCCACGAACTGATGAGCCTCGACCAATCCGGGAATCCTTGCGGTGCCGAATTCACTGCTGGCCCTAATAAAGGAACTGCCCGATGAAGGTAATGATCCGCAGGACCGGCGCCGGGCTGTCGGCGTATGTTCCCAAGAAGGATCTCGAAGAGCCCATCGTCAAGGTCGAGAATGAAGACTTGTGGGGCGGGTGCGTAACGCTCAGGAACGGCTGGCGGCTCGTCCTGCCCGAACTTCCGCGGGATACACGTCTGCCGATCACTGTCGAGGCAAGGAAGATCTCCGACAAGGACTGATGCTGCAGGCTGGCAACATGACAACGCCAACCGGAGACGAGCATGAACATGATCTCGGCCTTGAACCATCTCTTCATCATTCGCGACAGTCATGCCTCAAAGCAGCTTGATCTGCTGAAGAAGGCGCTATACGCCGATCAGATCATCCCCTATCTTGGTCCGGGTCTACTCCGGCTCAAGACCGTGGAACCACCCGTACCGCATACGCCGGAAACCGTCGCCGCTGCCCTCAACGCGCGAGCGCCAGCGCCTTCCAAGATCCGCACCAATATGTGGTCGGTCGCCCAATTCATCGAACAGCGCCGGCATCGCCGGACGCTTCAGGCTTGGATGGCTGAGATATTCGCAGGGCCGGTTGCGCCGACCGTTTTCCACGCCTGGCTTGCAACGCTGCCGCTCTCCCTCATCGTCGACAGCTGGTACGACGGCGCCATGCGCGCAGCCCTCGCAGAGACCGGCCGAACGGATGTCATCGAGATTCAAGGCGTCACGCGGGCGGACGCAATCACCGACATTTGGACAAGAACCTACGACTTGGCCGGGAGGGAACTCCAACCCGGATCAGCGGCAACGACGGTTCTCTATACGCCACACGGCAGCATCAGGCCCGCCGCGAATTTCCTCGTCGCAGATTCCGACTATGTCGAGACCCTAACCGAAATCGATATCCAGACGCCTATCCCACAAGTCATGAAGGAACGGCGCACCAACAGAGGTTTCCTCTTCTTCGGCTGTCGCTTCGACGATCAGATGCTGCGCACTTACGCCCGGCAAATCATGAAGCGCTCCCAAGGCCCGCACTTTGCGGTAATCGATTCGGCAACGCTGACCAAAAACGAACGCCGTTTCCTTGCAGCAAATGCAATCACGGTCATAGACATGCCGGCAGGCGAAGCCGCGGCTCGGCTTGCCGCAGCACGCGTCTAGAAGATGATGGCGGGCCATGTATCGCAACGGCCTTTGATCGTGGTCCGGCTCACCGCCCACCCCCGGCCGGACCTGAGTCCGAAATATACGCTTGAGCAGTGAGGCTAGTGGCGGCGTGATGAAGGGCCGGAATTCGCCCGGGCATGTAGAGGCGGCGGGTTGGGGCCGGGGCTTGAACACGATACTGCGCATTACGCGCATGAATTTGCGGCACCCGTGGCAGGTCGCCGTTGCAATTGGCTCGACACTCGTGGCGGTAACCCTCCAATTGCTCATCCCCCAGCTTATCGGCTGGGCCGTCGACCACACCCAGACAGCCATCGGTGGGGGTATTGCCGGCGCGGCAGCGGATGAGGCGCTCCGAACCTCAGCTCTCCTGCTGCTTGCCGTCAGTGTGCTGCGAGGCCTTTTCACACTGGCTCAGAACTATTTTGCCGAGGCGGTAGGACATCACATCGCGTACGAACTGCGGCTTGCCTACTACGAAAAGATCCAGCGCCTTAGCTTTTCCTTTCACGACCAGGCGCATTCAGGCGATCTGATTACCATCGGCATGCTCGATCTCGAAGGCGTGCGAATGTATTTTTCCACCGCTCTGGTTCGCGCCGTCCTGCTCATCATGCTGATCGGGATCGGCGCCTGCATGCTGATATCCACCGACCTGGCGCTTGGTCTCCTCACGCTGAGCTTCGTGCCGTTCGTCGGATGGCGCTCATCGGTCACTCAGCTCAAGCTGCGCCACACCTGGCTCGACCTGCAGGATCGGCTTTCGGTTCTGGGCCGCGTAATGGAAGAAAATCTTGGCGGCATTCGCGTCGTGCGCGCCTTTGCGGCGCAGCCTTACGAGATGCTGAAGTTCGACCACGCCTCGAAGAAAGCGCTTGGTCTCGCCCATGACCGTGTCGATATCCGCGTACGCAACACCTCGGCGATGACTTTCTCCTTCCTTTTTGCCATGGCTCTGGTCCTCTGGATTGGCGGCAACAAAGTTATCGCTGGCGAGACTAGCGTCGGGACGCTTACGATGTTCCTGACCTTCATGATGATCCTGCAAATGCCGGTCCGCCAGATCGGCTTCATGGTCAACGCCTTCGCCCACGCTTCGACTTGCGGTTCCCGCCTATTCGGGCTCCTCGACCTAGATATCGCGATCAAGGACGCACCGGGCGCGAGACCGCTTGAGGTCAGCCAAGGGACCTTACGCTTCGACAATGTTTCATTCGCGTATAACGGCATCGAGAACCGCCCAATTCTGAAGAATATAAGTTTCGAGGCCCGCAAGGGCCAGACGATCGCGATCGTTGGCCCCCCGGGCTCCGGCAAGTCGACGATGGCTCATTTGATCCCCCGTTTTTACGATGTCACTGGCGGCACCATCACGCTCGACAGCCAGGACGTCCGCGAGGTCACCCTTGCCACGCTTCGCAGGGCGGTCGCGGTCGTGCAGCAGGATGCCTTCCTGTTCAGCACGACGATCGAGAACAATGTTGCCTATGGCGATCCCTGGGCCGAGGAACAGCGGATCGAGCGCGCGAGCGAGTCTGCTCAGCTTCACAATTACATTCTCGGCCTGCCGACCAGCTACAAAACAGTCGTGGGCGAGCGCGGCGTCTCCCTTTCGGGCGGCCAGCGCCAGCGCCTGACGATCGCCCGCACGATGATGCTGCGCCCGTCCGTCATCGTTTTTGACGACTCGACGGCGGCAATCGATGCAGCCACCGAACAGCGCATTCGCAGCGCCATGCGACGCTTTGCCAAGGATCGCGTGACCATCATCATCGCCCACCGCCTGAGTTCGCTCATGCATGCCGACAACATCCTGTTTATCGAGAATGGAGAGATCGTCGAGCGTGGCACTCACCAAGAGCTTCTGGCGAAGGACGGACGCTACAAGGCCCTTTACGATCTTCAAGTGCCCCCGGGCGATGACATGCTGCCCAAACAAGAGGGAGGGAGTTGATGGCCCACGCCGGCGAAGTCGAGACGGAACGCAACGATATCCGCGACGACGGCCGGCGCCCTCCGCGTGCGGTCGTCGGGTCCCATCGCGTCGAAGAGGAGTTGTTCGGACGGGCCTTTGACAAAAACGTTGTCCGACGCATTTGGGCATTCGTCCGGCCCTACCGCACCAAGATGATGATCTCGCTAGCCGCAATGTTTGTCTTCACCGGGACGCAGCTTCTCATCCCGCTGATCATCCGCTATGCGATCGACAATGGGATGTCCCCGGGAAGTGGCGATCGCTCAGCCCTGCTTGCAGCCGCCTGCTTCTTCCTTCTTGCCATTTGGGTCAATTCCACGGCCAGCTACACGCAAGAGACGGTGATCGGCAAGATGGCCGAGAATGTTCTCTTCGATATACGCCGCGCCATGTTCGGCCATCTGCAGAAGGTCTCACTTTCCTTCATGGACAAGACGGAGGTCGGACGCCTGATGTCTCGTCTGCAGGGCGACATCAATTCCATGCAGGAATTCCTCGAAACGTCCTTGTTCTCGCTGGGCGACGTTGCCCTTCTCTTCGGCATCGTCTTGGTCATGCTGTGGCTCGACCTTCGGTTAGGCCTCCTTACGCTTTCGGTCCTGCCGGTTCTCTTCATAGTGCGCATCTTCTGGCTGCCGCGCGCCCGCGATGCCTTCATGGCCGCGCACGAGACCAACTCTGTCGCCAATGGCGCGCTGGCAGAGGCCATTCAGGGCGTGCGCGCAGTGCAGTCCATGGACCGCCAGCAGGTCAACTTCAGCCTCTACGATGATAAGGCCGATGCGAATCTCAAGACGCATCTGACGGCTGCCAAATATGCGCAGGTCATGGTGCCGATCGTCGATAGCCTGACGGGCGTTGCCATGGCCGTCGTCGTGATGGTCGGCGGTGCGATGGTCATGAGTGGCGGCATCGACGCGGGTGTGATGGTTGCCTTCCTCTTCTACATCCAGCGCTTCTTCGATCCGATCCGCTCGCTCACTCTGCAATATTCGATCATGCAGCGCGCGATGGCCTCCGGAAAGCGTCTGACCGACGTGCTCGACGTCAAGATTGACATCCAGGACAAGCGGAATGCCAAGGTGCTTTCGCCCGACATGGACGGCTCGGTGGAGTTCAGGAACGTTACTTTCGGCTACGACCGCAAGCATCCGGTATTGAAGAACGTGTCCTTTCGGGTCAATCCCGGCGAGACCGTCGCCCTCGTCGGCCCGACCGGTTCGGGCAAATCCAGCGCGATGGCGCTTGTCCACCGCTTCTATGAGGTCCAGCAGGGTCAAGTGCTGATCGGTGGACACGACGTGCGCGATCTCACCCAGGAATCGCTCGGCCGTCATATCGCCATGGTGCTTCAGGAGCCGTTCCTTTTCACCGGCACGGTCTTCGAGAACATCCGCTACCACAAGACCGACGCCAGGCGCGAAGAGGTGATCGAGGCCGCCAAAGCGGTCGGCGCGCACGACTTCATCGTGAACCTTCCTGGTGGATACGAGGCCGATGTAAGCGAACGCGGCGGCAATCTTTCGCTCGGCCAGCGCCAGCTTATCAGCTTTGCCCGCGCGCTCGTTGCAAACGCCAAGATCCTTATACTTGACGAGGCAACCGCTAATATCGACAGCTATACGGAGAAGCTCATCCAGAAGGCACTGATCAGGCTTCTCAAAGGCCGCACGGGCCTGGTCATCGCCCATCGGCTTGCCACAGTCCGAGGCGCCGACCGCCTCATCGTTCTCCAAAATGGCCAAGTCGTCGAGACCGGCAAGCACGACCGGTTGATCGCCATGGGCGGGCTCTATTCCAAACTCTACAACCTCAACCACGCCTCGTTCGACGACATCCCCGATGAGGAACTCGATACCTCAGCCCAAACCGGCGCAAAGACCTGATTTCTGACCAGCAATCGTCTGCGGCTTGCCGCTGCGAAATGGTTGGCTTGGCGGCTGGTTTGCGAGCTCAACGAGGTTTGTGCGATTGTTGGTAGCAAAATGGATCTCATTCGTGTTTTGGTTTGATGCAAATCAGCATCCGGCGCTGCCCTGGGACGGCATAGCATCTAACTGCCTGCTACCTGCAGACGAAAGCACACCTTTGTGCGGCCAATTTTCATTTCCAGGCCAATCAGCGATTTAACAGGCCGCGCTACTGCGACCTTCCCGGCGGGCGTCTGTATCGTTAGTTGGCCAGCTATGTCTCGGCAAGCTGATGGCCAGACAAGGCGGCTTCCAACTTTACGCGGTCCAATTCGCCCTCCCAGCGAGCGACGACGAGGGATGCCACCGCGTTGCCGACGATATTCGTGAGGGCCCGGCACTCGGACATGAAACGGTCGATGCCGAGGATCAGGGCCATACCGGCCACCGGCACGGAAGGTACGACGGAGAGCGTCGCGGCCAACGTGACGAAGCCGGCGCCTGTGACCCCTGCAGCGCCCTTCGAAGAGAGCATCGCCACAAGGAGCAGCAGGATCTGGTCGCCGATCGACAGATCCGTATTCGTCGCCTGCGCGATGAAGAGGGCTGCCAGCGTCATGTAGATATTGGTGCCGTCCAGATTGAAGGAGTATCCGGTCGGAATGACGAGGCCCACGACCGAACGCGTGGCGCCGGCCTTCTCCATCTTCTCCATGAGCGAGGGTAGCGCGGCCTCCGAAGAGGACGTTGCGAGAACAAGCAGCAGCTCTTCCTTGATGTAGCCGATGAGAGCAACGATCGAGAACCCGTTGTAACGGCAGACCGCGCCGAGGATGACGAACACGAAGAGGAAGGCGGTGAAATAGAACGTCCCGACCAGCATCGCCAGGTTCACAACCGAGCCGATGCCATATTTGCCGATGGTGAAGGCCATTGCGCCGAAAGCGCCGATCGGGGCAGCCTTCATCAGAATGCCGACGAGCTTGAAGACGGGCGCGATGAGCGCCTGAAGGAAGGAAACGACAGGCTTGCCCGCCTCACCGGCCATCGCCAGCGCGATGCCGAAGAGAACCGAGAAGAACAGCACCTGCAGGATGTCGCCTTGCGCAAACGCGCCGACGATCGTCGACGGAATGATGTTCATCAGGAAGTCCGTCACGGACTGCTCGTGGGCCTTTGCGGCGTAACTGTTCACGGACTGGAGGTCGAGCGAGGCGGGATCGATATTGAGGCCGGCGCCGGGCTGAACGACATTGGCCACGATGAGGCCGACGATCAGTGCGAGCGTCGAGAAACTCAGGAAGTAGACCATGGTCTTGCCGGCGACCCGGCCGACCTTGTGAAGATCGTTCATGCCGGCAATGCCGGTCGCAATTGTCAGGAAGATGACAGGCGCGATGATCATCTTGACGAGCTTGATGAAGGCATCGCCCAGGGGCTTCAGGCTCTCGCCGATCCCCGGACAGACATAGCCAGTTGCGACGCCGAGGGCGATGGCGACAAGCACCTGCACGTAAAGCTGGGCGTAGAGAGGCTTGCGAGGCGCGCGAGGCGCGCTGCGGACTGGTGGAGCTAGCATTTTTCTCTCCCTGACCGGATCTGGGCGGGTTTCGGACCGTCCCGGGCTTCTCCCAAGCAGCGCTCCGGCCGAACGCGGCTGCCACCTTGGGCGCAAGAGCCATGCCAGACCAAATGTTGCGGTTCTCAGGTGTCCAGTGCAGGCCGAACTAACGGCTTTCCTGGCGGAATCTCGCACCAGGCTTCGTCAACGGCCGGCCTGGAGAATACGGTGGCAGACGAGATCCAGCACGCCCCATGATGCTTCTCGCCAAATCGTCCGTCGGTCGATCTCTCTGGATTGCGATGCTCGGCCCTTTAGGCTTGTCTTCTTGCGACAGGTTGCATGCGCGCGCCAGAAGCAAAGCAGGTCCTATGCGACCGTGTCGTTGCCGCGTCGCCGCCGATACTTTGAAAAGGTACGTCAAGAGACTGATTCCGCCGGTCGCAGCAAGCGACGTGCGGTTCAACAGATATTTCGGAGTTCGGCCACTGCCAAGGAAGCCGCACTTGATGACACGCTTCGTGCCATCGGGAGCGACGCCCCGCTCTTCTGTTATCAAGCTAGAGAGCGCTGAGTGATCGAGATCGCGAAGCATCTCAACCTGACCCGGCGTCGCAACCCACCGCGGTTGGCTGCACGCCCAAAGGCCTCAGCCTCAGTCACGGCCCAGGGTGAAGCGCCGATTGGGTGCACGAAGCGGCCGCGCGTTCAGGGGGAAGAGCGAGGTAAATCGCTTGATGTCTACAGCGTCGACCTCGACCGGATCCATTGCCAACATCCACTCGACGTTCTCGGTGCAGGGCGTCGTCGTCAATGATCCCTCACAGGTCCAGTAGCCGAGCGAGGCCGGCAAAAGCCCATTGGGATCGACCTCGTCGAGCGCCATCTCATCGCCTGGCCGCGCAGTTCAAGTGAATAGATGCCAAGATCCCCTAGCTTGGTGTCGGCTGTAACATCGTGCCGGTGTCCGAGTAAGCTTTCAGCTTTGGGATGATCTCGGTTGCCGTCCGATCGCTCGCTGCCCTTGCCCGAAAGACGTCATCAACCTCAAAGAACCTCGCGTAAGGTCTGTTCGCGAAGTGAAGCCGCAGCTCATCAAAATTCTCTATCGTTTGATCCAGCGGTCGCGTCTCCTGACGCTGAAGGATGGCGCTGCCAGAAAGCTGAAGCGTTGGGACCCCCAGGAAATCCCAAATCGTTGCCAAGCATGCGGCAGGTTCGCGAAGACGGCTCTCATATTCGATCTCAAGCATGCTGGTCGGTGCAAAGGCGTGCGCCACCCGAGCGTGGAAACCGTCGGCAGTCTTGAAATAGGCCTGGCACTTGGCGATTGACAATCTGATGCGCGGCGGGGAAGCCGCTTGACTGTCCGAGCCGAACTTCAGCCACTGGCCGGATTGCCTCACCTGCACCAGCGACCGCAGCGATTCAAGGTATTTGTGCGAACCACAAGGATGACCTTGAGGCCGGGCCGACGGACCAGTTCGGAAAAAAGCCCGGGCGATCGTGAAACTGAGGTTCGTTGATCTTGCAACCAACATGCGTCACCTTCTTGTCGCTCCCTGCGGGAAAGCACAGATAGGCGAGCTCGAGGAGTTCGCGATCGCTGCGTAGCATGCGAGCTTTGTCGAGCCAATTCGTATCACAAGTGTTGAGCAACTCACCGTTGCTCAACACGTTCGGATGCTCGTTCAGCAACGCTTCCAGATAGTGCGTCCCAGTCCTTGGCATCGCCATGCGTCATTGCGTGTTTCCAACTTGCATGAATTGCAGGCGGTCCGGGTGGCGTCCCAGTACAAGATCCGCTGTCATCTGTGCGCCGGTCCGTTCAACAGTGTTAGGAACCGAAGCGCGGAAACAAACAAGACAGAACTATCAGCGTCTGATCGTACCCATCCGGTGAAGACCGCAGGCGTGCGTATCCGGCGGCCATGAGCACCTGAGCACCGCGGTGCTGGGGTCAAGCTTTCGATGGGGAGACGCGATGATATTCTTCGAGGAGGAGTTTGACTTCCTCGATGCCCTCATCGGTGAAGGCCAAGATCCCGTCGTCATCGTTGGCGCCGTACACCCAGATGACGCCGTCCTCGGGCTCGAGACCGAGGGTCAGGTCCTGGATGAGCGCTTCGCTGACGCCGAGGTCCCTGGCGACAATTCGACGGTGTAGACGTGATGCACCTTATTGCGCTGCATGATCAGGCCGCCGCTGGTTGGGTCCGCAGTTTTGCGGATCTCCAATTCCACGGCAGCAAATCATCGATCCGCTGTGCTGGGTGGGCTGCGATGCGCGCCAGGATATCGGCGAGCCAGGCCTGAGGGTCGACGTCATTCAACTTGGCGCTGACGATCAGGCTGTAGAGAACGGCAGCGCGCTGTCCGCCGCGATCGGAACCGCAGAACAGCCAGGACTTTCTTCCGAGAGCGACGCCGCGCAGGGCTCGCTCGGCTGCATTGTTCGATAGGCAGATCCGCCCATCGTCGAGGAACCGGGTGAAGGATGACCAGCGGCGCAGCATGTAGTTGAAGGCCTTGGTCAGATCGTGTCCGCGCGAGAGCTTGTCGCGCGTCTCGATCATCCAGCGCTCGAGCTCGGTGACCAGCGGCGCGCTCCGCTCTTGGCGCACGGCGTGGCGTTGGCCTGGCGACAGGCCGTTGATCTCGCGTTCGATATCGAACAGGGCATCGATGCGCTTCACGGCTTCAACCGCTAGCGGATAGACCAGGTTGGGCTTCTCGCCGTGCGCCTTCTTGCGCGCCGCCGCTTCGATATCGGCCAGCTCGAACACTTTGCGCCGGCTGTGGGCCCAGCAGCTGGCTTCCAGAATAGGCGCCGGCTGACGGCCCGCCGCATAGAGATCGCCATAACCGCCATAGGCATCGGCCTGCAGAATGCCGCTCCAGCCGGCGAGATGCGCCGCGGGATGTTCGCCTCGGCGATCGCGGGAATAGTAGAACACCACCGCCGGCGGATCGGCGCCGCCGAACGGTCGGTCATCGCGCACATAGGTCCATAATCGGCCGGTATCGGTCTTGCCCTTGGCCAGGACCGGAACCGTCGTATCGTCGCCGTGCAGACGTGAAGCGGACAGCACATGGGCTTCGAGCCGCTTGAATAGCGGCATCAGCACCGCGGCGCCGGCGCCGACCTGGTCGGCGAGCGTCGACAGGCTGAGCGGCACGCCTTCGCGGGCATAGCGTTCAGCCTGGCGGTTGAGCGGCTGATGCTGGCCGAACTTCTCGAACAGGATCATCGCCAGCAGGCCGGGACCGGCCCAGCCGCGCGGGGTGGCGTGGAACGGCGCCGGAGCCTGGCTGATCGCCTCGCAGTCGCGGCAGGTGAACTTCTCCCGCACGTGTTGGATCACCTTCCATTGCCGCGGCACCACCTCCAGCGTCTCGGTGATATCCTCACCTAGCCTGCGCAGCCGATGACCGCCGCAGCAATGGCAAGCGGTCGGCGCCGGCTCGACCACGCGTTCGCGCGGCAGATGCTCTGGAAATGGCTGGCGCGCCGGTCGTTTGCGCACATAAGGTGCCACCTCGGTGGTCCGGGCCGCCGCCTGTTCGGCGGCGATCTCATCTTCCGTTGCCGTGCTCTCGAGTTCCTCGAAGGTGAGCTCCATCTGGTCGTGCAGGCGGGCTGAGCGTTCAGAACTCTGACCATGCAGCGCCCGCTGCAGCTTCCGGATCGTCAGATCCTGATGTGCGATCAGCGCCGCATCATCCGATGCCTTGGCCCTGGCGACCGCCAGTTCGGCCTCGACCAACGCAGCGCGCGCGGCCTCGTCTTCGGCTCTGGCCAGTGCCGCGGTCAGCGCTGCTCTCAGCGCACCGATATCGTCCGGAACAGCATCCAGGGCGGTGGCAACCATGCTCTGGAGTGAATCATAAAACGCGTCCGCTGACACGCGGAAAATGGCGCAACTCAAAGAAAAACTCAGCCCGCGCGCTGGGGGCGGAACGTGTGACGCGGGTTGCGCCAATCGATCCCGTCGAGCATGTAGGCGAGCTGCGCCGGTGATATGGAAACCGTACCATCCGCCGGCGACGGCCATAGAAACCGGCCCTTCTCGAGCCGTTTTGCATACAGCGACATGCCGAGCCCATCATGCCAGATAATCTTGATCAGATTGCCGCTGCGGCCGCGGAAGACATAAAGATCGCCGGCATGCGGATCGCGGCCCAACGTCTCCTGAACCTGCAGAGCGAGGCCTTGCATTCCGCGACGCATATCGGTCCGGCCGACCGCCAACCAGATCCGCACCTGGCTCGGAACCGGGATCATGAAACGCCCAGCGCCTTCACCATCGCCGCCGCCAGTGTCGGCGGTGTGGTCAGCGGAATCCGCAGCCGCACCTTGCCGGCGATCTCCAGCTCGATCACCGCTGGGGGCGCCGCCGGCACCGAAGCGGCGACAGGCTCATCGGGAACCACGACAACTTCGGCAAAGCCTGTCTCGCGGGCTCTCAGCGTGCGGCGCCACTTATAGATCAGACTGGTCGCGACATCGTACTGACGCGCCACCGCCGCCACTGTGGCCCCGGGCGCGAATGCCGCGGCCAGTATCCGGCACTGATCCTCTTCACGCCAACGACGACGACGCTCCGGTCCGGTCAATAACGTCACATGGCTCATGCTGTGCTGCTAACTACGCTCGTAAGGGCGACCTTAAGAGCGCAACTTCGCTACCGTGCCATGCTCCCGCAAGGCGGCCTTCGCCGGAGGCGTACGTCTGATCACGCAGACCCGCGTGAGTACCGGTCTCTTTCCGCGTTGCTTTTGATTTTGGGTCTCGAATACGCGACACCAGATCGACGACACGATTTGATAAGAAGGCCACAACCAATCATGGCACCGGCGTGCCATAGCGCTGGTAGATTGACTGGATGCCGTCGAGCATCTCGCGTGACAGGGTGACTTCCAAACTGGCGATGCTGTGCTGCAATTGCGGCACGGAGGTAGCGCCAACAAGAGTGCTTGCAACAAAAGGCCGGCTTCTAACGAATGACAACGCGCCGTGCACTGGATCGATGCCGTGTTCACGAAAGAGCGTTGTATATGCGAGTGCCGCATGCTGCGCCCATTCGCTGCTGTAGCGGAAGAACCGTCCGAACAAGTTCAGCCGCGAACCGGTTGGCCGCTGCCCCCCCAGGTACTTTCCAGTCAGCGTGCCCATCGCCAGCGGTGAATACGCGAGAAGCCCCACCTGTTCACGCAGAGCCATCTCCGCCAGGCCGTTCTCGAAGTCGAGGTTGAGTAGATTGTATGGATTCTGAATGCTTATCACACGGGCGAGCCCTAGTGTTTCCGCGTGATGCAGGAAGCGCGCCAAGCCCCAAGGTGTTTCATTGCAGAGCCCAATGTGGCGTACGCGACCGCTTTTAACGAGCGCGTCCAACGCCTCCAACGTTTCCAGGATTGGTACCGCATCGTCGTCGAGTTCATACTGGTAGTCGACCAATTCGAATATATTGGTGCTACGGTCGGGCCAGTGCAATTGGAATAGGTCGATATAGTCCGTCTGGAGCCTTTGGAGACTGGTTTCGACGGCCTCGAACAGGTTGGCGCGTGTGTAGCTGACACGACCGTCGCGCGCATACGGTAAGTTCGCGTTGCCTGGTCGAGCAGGACCGACGGCTTTGGTCGCAAGCACGATGTCTTGCCTGCGGCCGGTCTGCCGTAGCCAACTCCCGATATAACGCTCCGTAAGTCCATGTGTCTCGGCGCGGGGAGGCACAGGGTACATCTCCGCAGTATCGACGAAGTTTATGCCGGCATCCAGGGCTGCGTCTAACTGCGCATGCGCCTCGGCCTCCGTGTTCTGCTCTCCCCAACTCATAGTGCCCAGGCCGAGCACGCTCACCTTCAGGGCGCTGCGTCCCAGTTCATGATATTGCATTGTCTATCTCCTTCTCGAATTGTTCGTAAATCGCGTCATGGCATCAGGCGCCGACGGAACAGGGCCGTCGACACGAAAAAGGGCAATACTGCGTAGATGGAAAGCGCGCCGATATGCAGGCCAATGCTGTCGGCCGGACGGCCAAGCATCGCCGGGCGAATGAGGTCGATCGCTTGTGCCAGCGGCAAGAAGTGCGCGGCCTGTTGAAAACCCTCGGGCAATTGGGCGACTGGAAAGACCGCGCCGCACAGGAACAGCATGGGGGTGACAACAAGTGTCTGGTAAAACACGAAATAGTCGTAGCTGGGTGCAAGCGCCGTCACCACCATCGCCAGGCTTGCGAAGGCTAACCCAGTGAGGGCGATGACTGGCAGCGCATAGAGGATGGAAGGCCACGCCGCATAGCCTAGCGTGCCGGCAACAATCGTAATCCCCGTACCGGCGAGAAAGGCCTTGGTGGCTGCCCACGCCAATTCACCGAGAACGATGTCACCGAGCGTAAGCTGGGTGTAGAGGATTGCTTCCCATGTGCGCTGAGCGTGCATGCGAGCGAAAGCCGCATAAATCGTCTCAAATGTCGCAGAGGTCATCGCGCTTGTCGCGACCATGCCGCCTGCCAGAAACGCGACATACGAAGTACCGTCAACGCGACCTACAACAATTCCCAGGCCAAAGCCAAGACCGAACAGGTAGATCAGAGGATCGGCCAGGTTCCCGAGAAGTGACGCAAGCGCGACCTTCTTCCATGCCATATAGTTGCGGCGCCATACCGCGATCCAGTTCCAAGCGTTGGTGGGCAGAGCCGTGGCACAACCTTCACCCATGTTCATTTCTCCATCTCGCGCCCGGTCAATCGCAAAAAGACATCCTCCATGTTCGGCGGACGCTCCAGAAGGCGTAAACCCGCACGCCCGCGCAACTGCAGGCGCACTTGCTCCGGATCGGGCGCGTAGCAAAAGAGTGTCTCGCCGCTCACCTCGATGCGCTGCGCATACGGCCTAATCAACGCATCCAGCTCATGCGGATTGCCGCCATAGATCTCGATCACCTGACATCCGATCTGTTCGTCAATCAGCGTGTGAGGACGGCCTTCGGCAATGTTGCGACCTCTTTCAAGCACGCACAGCCGATCGCACAACCGCTCAGCCTCTTCCATGAAGTGGGTTGTCAAGAGAATAGTCTTGCCCCGCGCGAGCAGCGACCGCAGGCGTTCCCAAATCAGGTGTCGCGCGTGCGGATCTAAACCGGTGGTCGGCTCGTCCATTACAATCAGTTGCGGGTCGTTGATCAACGCACGCGCCAGCGTCAGGCGCCGCTTCATGCCGCCGGACAGTTCGGAAACGCGAGCATGCGCCTTGCTTTCGAGGCGGGCGAACTCCAGAAGCGATGGTATGACTGCTTCGATCTCGCGTGTGCTCATGCCGAAATAGCGCCCGAATACCAGCAGGTTCTCGCGCACCGTGAACTCAAGGTCCAGGTTGTCGAACTGCGGGACCACGCCGATGCGCCGGCGTGCCAAGCGAGCGCGTGCCGGAACTGGCACGCCGAGCACGGTGATCTTGCCCGCATCAGGTGAGGTCATGCCGAGGATCATACGCGCAATCGTGCTTTTGCCCGCGCCGTTCGGTCCCAAGAGCCCGAAGCATTCCCCCGCTGCTACGCGGAATGACAGCCTGTCGACAACGACCTTGTCATCATATGTCTTGCTTACGTCAGTAAGATCGATTGCTAGCATGGACATACGTTCATGTTACCGTGAAGGTCGTCTCAACTGGCGATTGCTCCGTTGCCTGCGTTTTCGTCAACAGCAGGCCGTCGCACCATACGCGTTCGATGCGTCCCCACTCGCAGGCTGCAGCAGCGTCCGGGAAGAAGCCACGTCCGTGGTGATTGGCACTCGTGTTGCAAAGCAGCGGAATGCCGGTGAGTTTTTCATATGCGACAAGTAGCTCGGCGACTTCGTGTTGCGATCTTCTCGAGATGGTTTGCAGTCGCGCAGATCCGTCGAGATGTACAACTGCGGGGATTTTGTCCCGCCACTCCGCCCGCGTCTGGTGATCGAACAACATGTAAGGGTCCGCCGTTCCAGGGCTGAAAATATCCGGCGCACGGTCCTCAAGGCATATCGGCGCAACTGGCCGAAAGTGCTCGCGAAGTTTAACGTCGTTGAGATAGTCCTTCGTCCTCGGCGAAGTAGCGGCCGCGAGAATGCTTCTGCCTCCCAACGCTCGAGGTCCAAGTTCGGCACGCCCGGAAAGGAAAACCACGGGTTCGTTGCTGGCGAGAATGGTCGCAAGTTCCGGCATGCTGCACGGCGTGGCCTCCCATCCTGGCGGCACATCGCCACTTTGTAGGACCGGACCGCTGTAGACTGACCATTCCAGCGGGACGAACCCTTGCTGCGCCACCATTGCAGAGCAAGCGGCTCCGATTGCCGAGCCGCTGTCATTGGGAAAGGGCGGTACCCAGACATCGTCGAAAAGGCCGGTCTCACGTAGTGCACTGTTCCATTTGATATTGAGCCCGCAGCCGCCGGCTATACACAAATATTGCGGTCCCGCAAACGAATGGCGCTGCAAGGCAATTGTCATTTCCTTGACGAGGAGACGCTCGAGGAACATATGAAAAGACGCAAGTACATCTTCGGGTGCCTCAGCCTCCAATCGGAGCGCGGCGGCGTCGAAGAACTCATGTACAGCCGCAAGCGTGGACTCTGCACTGACGATGTTCGCGCGGTAATGATGGGCGAGCTCCGCGTCGCCCGCAAAGCGCTCCTCGTATAGCTCCTGAAACACCGCCACGATGTCTTCATGCACCGACCCGAGCGCGATGTAGGCCATCAGCTTGCCGGCAACACCTAGATCCCAGCCGGCGCGGCCCGCTTGCTTATAAGGTCCGAAATGATGGCCCGCGGCAGCGTAGACATGACCTATCACCGGGAACAGACATTCCAGGAAGCGGGCACCTCGCTGTTCCACATGGTAGAGACGCGGAAAGATGCAGCCGTCCCACACCAAGCAGAACGCGGGTTGTCCGGCCCTGGCAAAGGGGCTGGTGCAGTAAGCGGAGGCCACATGGCCCGTCACGTGCGGGTAGCTTTTATACGGGAAAACCCGGCCGTCGAGCATCAGGCCGGAGCTGTTGAGCGAAGTTAGAAGGCCCTCGGCATCGCGTTCGATATAAGGCGCCCCTTTAAGGATGACAGGAGTTTCCCCACTGAGGACCTGAAACTGCGACTCCACCTCCCCGTCCCAGCCGTCGATAACAAACTGTTCAACGTCCCGCGCATCCATACCGTGCTCAGCCAATGCGGTTACAACAGTGTCGAGATTGTCGATGGCTTTGTATCGTCGGTTGTTGTCTCGCTTCTCCTGCTCAACGCAAAAGACGAGCCGTCCGTCCTCTATGAGGGCAACCGCCCCGTCATGCGTCAGATTGATGCCGCAGATGCGCATAGTATCTCCATATCTAAGGTCGGCAATTCGCTTAATTTGGAAGCCGAACCGGGTTCCTAAAGCGGGCGAGCAAGCAGTCTTCGTTGTCCGACTCACCGCGGCACTGCAGACGCTCGACCTCGACCAACGATTCATTCAGAATGGCCAAGACCGTCTCGGCCCCGGCAGCGTGACCCCAGCGCCGGCAAAGGGCATCGCGCGCCGATCCGAAAACCAGATGCCCGCCTGGCGCAAGCAGCCGCACCAGATTGCCGATGGCCGCGCGCATCTCGGCTATGCCCTCGACGTAGTAGAGAACTTCCGCCACGACGATCAGATCGAACAGCTCGTCAGTCGAAAACTGTTGAACGTCGGATACTATCCAGCTGATGTGCGGTAGCTTGTTCACCCGTTGGCGCGCTAGATCAATCGCTCGCGGCACGACATCGACTACGGTGAGCCGTTGGCAGTAGGGCGCGAGTTTTTCCGTGAATGCGCCTGCCGCGCACCCGACTTCGAGAGCATTCATGACAGGACCTTGGGAGAACGATAGCTGAAGCATTTGCATGTAACGCTCTTGCTCGAACGGATTGCCGTCGAGCCGCCACGGGTCGTCCGCGGCCAGCTCCTGCTTCAACAATTGATAGTTCTTGTCCTGCTTCAATTCATCCACCTCGATAACCATCATTCGTCACAGCAAACGCTGTCAGATGTCACCAACATCGCCGAATCCCGCGCTAACCTGCGAAGCGACGTCGCATTTCCCGTAAATTCTGTAGTGTTTGATCCAGTGATCGGGTTTCGGATGTGGACCTGTTTTTCGCCCATATCTGGTACGGCGGTAGCAGAACTGCGCGAAAGCCAATCACTATTGCTCAATGTGCACAACGCATAGGCTTTCAAGGGAAGTAAGAGCAGGATGTTGATGAATGTATGCAGAGAAAAGCCAAGAAATCGAAGCTGACGAGTGCGAATCGCTACAACGCTGCAGCGAATGATGGTCATGGATGCAATCATCAGGACTGTCCACCAAGGCACTGTGGCTGTCAGTGCGAACTGCGCGAGCCCGGTTAGCACCGATAGCGCGAGGAGTAGCGGACCGAGATTCTGTCCGATCACGTCCAATGTGAGAAAGCGATCGAGGCCGGGCAGCAGGCGCAACGCAAGCAACGTGTCCCGAAAAGTGCTACGTGCCCAGCGCAGTTGTTGGCGCAGATATGGCCCTAGCCTGTCAGGAACAACTGTCGACGCGATGGCGTCCGGGACGTACTCGGTTTGAAGGCCTGCTTTGAGCATGAGGATCGTGAGATGGCGATCCTCGCCGAAGTCGCTTGGCTTTCCCCGAAAAAATTGCGATTCGTACTTATCCAGCAGCAAAAGAAGCGCGGATCGGCGATACATGGCACATGGGCCGCAGCAGCACATCACGGCACCGAAGCGAGCCTGTGCCGCGCGCTCCTCGTTGCAAGCCAGCCAGTACTCCATATCGATCATCCGGGTCAGCCAGGTGTCGCTCCGGTTGCTAGCCGTCAACTGGCCCATGGCCGCGCCGATCGTTGGATTGCGCATCTTCAACGCAAGCTTTGCGATGACGTCGGACGCGAGTATCGTGTCAGAGTCAACGTTAAGCACCAAATCTCCATATGAGCGGCGTATCGCCGCGATCTGCGCCTTGCGCTTCCCGACATTGTCGGGAAGCAGAATGATATTGAACATAGGGTTGCGGGCGTAGGCTTCGTGAACAGGTCCTACTGCAACGCGATTTCCAGAACCGTCATCAACCACATAGACCCGGAGTTTTCCGGAATATTCTTGGTTTGCAATGGAAGCCAGGCATTCCGAAAGCGTGCGCGGGTCCTCGTTAAAGCAGGGGACAATGACATCCACGCTCGGCATTTGGCCAGAGTCGGCCAGACCCTCCAATGCCGATGAAGTGTTATTCGGCCGAGCGTAAGCGATCTGCATGCTTCTATAAGCAGTCGAAAGTATCGCATATGTCGAAATGGCGACGGTGCTGACTGTATCAAGAAGGTACATTGGGTATTGCCTTCAGCTTCATAGCAAATTTCTCTCAGTGATATTAAGGGAGCAAGCGGAGTACGAACCCGCGACTATGCAAAGCAGGAATTATTTGGGATACTGCCATGATCGTCTGGCGCCGGAGACTGACGTCTGCGCCCGCTGGCAACTCGTCGGGAGGACATCCGTCGTGCAAGAGTACAATTGCGCCCGGCTGGACAGAATCGAGCACTGCATCGACAATGGCGTCGACCCCAGGTTGCGACCAGTCTCGCGGGTCTACCGACCAGTGGACGGCGGCCAGTCCAGCGCTCACCGAAGCAGTGAGTACTTCTTCGGTCCAGTTTCCAAACGGCGCGCGCATGTGCCGCACAGAGGCCTGGGGGCAGGCCGTCATGATGGCCCGGTTCGCCTCAAACATTTCACGCTGAACTTCGCCGGGTCCGCATCTGGACAGATCCGGATGTGTCATTGTGTGGTTAGCGACCTGGTGCCCTTCTGCAACCATTCGTTGAATTAGTTCGGGCTGGTCTGCCGCGTACGCGCCGATGACGAAGAAAGTTGCCGGCACGCGGTGTTCTGCCAGCACATCGAGGATCTCCGGCGTGGCAAATGGATAAGGACCGTCGTCAAACGTCAAATAAACGCTCGGCTGGCCTGTGCCGTCAGCATCCTCACTGCGCACTTCGGACAAGCAATCGAAGTGGTTCATAGCTCTGGCCCATTCCGATCGATGAAATTACCGGTGGGCCAATCGCTCATCGACCGTGCAAGGGTTAAAACGATCACAAGTGCGTCCTCGATGCGAATGGGCGGCTTGTCGAGACGCGCGTCTGGTAGGGTGGAGCGCACGCGAATCCCCGACAAAACGGTCAGTTGGCTGTGTCGGCCGAACCTTTCAATGTGTTTTTGCAGCGCGTGCCGAACGGTGCCAAAAGCGAATGGAACGCCTAGCTCCTGCAGCGTTGGAATCATGAAGCGGATCGAATGGGCGATCCCAAGGCCCTCAAGGTCCGGACGGACCCCGTACAGGCCTAGCTCGGCAACCAGAAGATCGACCCCGTCAACCTTGATGAAACGCCGCAGGCAGCCCATGTGAGCCGCCACACCGTTCGAGTCATAGGCGATTGCGCGGAGTTCGGGCCTGGCGCCAGCCCAGCTTCGACTACCTTCGAAGGGTTGTGCATTAAAGACTCCAGTCGGCCCGTAGGTCTTTCGAAAAAACTCCGTCAGTTCGACATGGTCGCCCAGTTGCAACTCATTTTCCCAGCACAGCTTCCACCGCACCTGCGAGCGCATGTAAAGACTTCCCTATTTTTGCTGTTTGTTTAAGACGCCTGATCACACGTTCGACGCAGCAGAGGCCGTCGTCAGCGATCGTGATGTCGGGCAATTGGGCGGATGGAACCCTTCAGGGCATTGCGTTCCAGATGTGGTGATGCTCTAATCAATGTCCGTCTTTGTTGTGCCGCCCAGGAAATGTACAGCTGGAGTACTTGGTTTCGCTCAGTTGACGATCTTCTAATGTATCACGCTCATGGATTTGTAAAATCGATTGTTTGGATAGACCGCATCCACGCTTTGGATGGATGCGGTCATGCGGCTGGAGGCCCTTACCCAGCTGTTCAGGATGGATGCCGCGAACTTCTCCCCCGTCCATCCAAGCCGTCATCCGATCCATAAGGTGCTGATTATCCCTTGAGATCGCGACGCCCTCCCAGTGCAAGTCCAAGCGATCCTTAAGGACGGCACCTCCACTTCCCGACCGCCTGCTCATGCACCGCAAACTCAGCCGCGACGATGGAAGGGCCGCCGGCATGGCCCGCGAAAGGATCGGCGATGGGCCAGGGCCTGGCGCCCGGAGCAGATTGCCGACGCTTGCTGATCGACTTCCCGGACGACAAGACGATGCGCATCAGCCACGAAGCCATCCATCAGGCCTTCTTCGTTCAGGGGCTGCGGAGTGCTGCGCCGCTAGCTGACGGCCTGCTTGCGAACAGGACGTGTGTTACAGGTCCCCAGGGCGCGCGTACGTAGGCGAGGCAAGGGCCTTATCTCGCCGGAAATCATGATAAGTCAGCGTCCCCGCCGAAGCGGCCGATCGAGCGGTGCCGGGACATTGGGAGGGAGACCTCATCCTCGGTCTTGGTAGCTCGCGACGGGCACGCTAGTCGAGCGACGCGCTTCGCGATGCTACTGCATCTTCCCCGGCTTGCGGGGCATGGCCCAGCACGATCGTCTGATGATCGATGCGGGTGTCTAGTTCTACTTCTGCGATCCGCAAGGCCATGGCAGCGCGGAACCAACGAGAACACCAATGGACTCCTGCGTCAGCACTTCCCGAAAGGCCCCGACCTGAGCATCCACCGCGCCGACGAGGATCGCCGCCGTGGCGGCCCACAATGCCGCCGAGAAAGACCCTGGGTTGGAAAACGCCGGCAGAGGCGCTTGACGAGTTGCTGGTCCTCTACAGCCCATTGTCTCGCCAAGCATAGAAGAGCGTTGGACCGTCGAAACCGGCGGGAAGCGGTCCGGTAATGCCCGTCACTGGCAGCCCGTCCAGGCGATCGATATAGAGGAGCGCGTCCACGATTGTCCGCATCTTCGGTCGTCCGTGGTCGTCCGGTCGCCTTCGCTCCAGGCATGAACGGCTCGATCAACGCCCATTCCCTGTCGGTCAATGCGTTTACTCCCGCTGGCCCGCGCAGCAATATTGCCGGTGCGTGTGGCCTCCGTCCAACCCATGTCGCGATCCCGCTCAAGTCAAGCGAATCGCAACGGACAGAGCCACTCAACCGCTTCCACGTCCAAGCCCGAGTTTCGGGTCAGGCTCTAACGAGCAGCCCTGATCAGCTTCTCAGCAAGTCTTGTCTGGCGAGCAATGATTTCTGATCCTTCATAGGAAAGATGCCCGCTGTCGCGATAAAGGAATTTGCCATCTATCTCGGTCTTGCATGTGGTCTCATCGCAGAGGAAGTCGCGGTAGGAAATAACCTCTACGTCAGCCTTCAAGGAAACTTGTTTCAATAGCTCAAGAGTTCTGGATCTTATCTGGAGGTAATCAATTACATATATTTTACAGTCACTGTAGGGCCCGATCATAAAACTTCCCAGCGACTTTCGCTCAAGGCAATCGCCGATATCGAAGCTTGCGACTGGCGGAGGGGCAACAACAACCACTCGCTTGCCCTGCGCTCGAACGGCTTCGACGAGAGCCTTGATACCATCGACTGCTACATCTAGAGAAGCGTCAACCTCCGTGAAAGTACCATTGCTCTTCTTAAGAAGCATGAAGTCCGTCGACACAGGCGTGGCAAATGGGCTTGAAATGGCAACGGTCGTGATCTCGGGCCGACGTTTCAAGACATCCAGAACACTGTCATTGAAGCGCATGCAGTCCTCGCCGAAGGCACGGGGATAATAAGGAGACTCTGTTGACGTCTTCGAGAAGGCAGCAATGCCAATGGCGGGGAAGCATGCACTCATCGTGAGCTGCGCCAGTCCGCCTTCGCCGACTGTCTTGGCCAAGCCGGGAACGAGTGCCATGGCAAATGAATCGCCCCAAACCAGCAATTGGGGCCTGCCTACCGTCTGGCAGTTCTTGGGGATTTCCCGAGGAGGCGATCCTGGCTTGAAAACACATGCTGGTCCCAAACCGCTATTGATCTGCCGGATCTTGGCAAAGTCAACATTGTTCTGGATTGCGGCGATGGCGACTGAAGGTGACAAGCCAAGAACAACGGATGCGGCAACAAGTCCTCGGGCCAGCCGTCGACGAGACGTGACGAACCCCCGCCGGAACGGCTCCTCCACGAAGCGGTAGAGAGCCCAGCCCGCAACAAATGAGAAGGCAACTGCCGCGTAGATCGCAAGGGCAGGAGCATCTGACAGCCAAACAGCCCGCACATAGACAAGCACAGGCCAGTGGACCAGATAAAGCGAGTACGATACATCCCCTATCCTTGCCATGCCTCGAATCGCCGCGTTATCCCTGCTGGGCGCGAGCAGGAGGATCAGGGTTGCCAAGCAAACCAAAGCGGCGTCCACGCCCGGGTGCTGGGAACCAACAGGGGCAATGGGAAGAAAGAGAAGAAGTACGAGCGCGGGGAGGCGCAGCTTCGAAAGCTTGGCAGTCACCCAAGGGCTGGCGGGAAGCAAGGTTCCGAATGAACCGAGGGCCATTTCCCAAAATCGGGTGGGTAGAAGATAGAATGCAGTGGAGGGGTCATAAGAGGCCACGTATAGACATAGAGCTAGGCTGGCAACGAGGAGTGAACTGACTCCTATCAGCCACCATCTTCGGGGAGCCAAGGCCAAGAAGGCAGGCAGCAGCAGATAATACTGCTCTTCAACACCAAGCGACCAAACATGCAGGAGTGGCATCGTATCGGCGGCTCCGCCGAAATAGTCGCATTGGAACCAGAGAACGATATTGCCGGAGAATGTGAGCGCCCCGAGGACTTGATTTTGGAACTCCCTCAGGCTCACTTCGGACAGCAAGAAAGGCGCAGCGATCGTCGTGAGCGCAATGACGACATAGGCAGCGGGCAACAGACGCTTCGCACGTCGATAATAGAATTCCCAAAAACTGAATCGTGACTGCTCAAGCTGCGTCCTGATGAGGCCGGTGATCAGGAAGCCCGAAATCACGAAAAAAATATCAACGCCCAGGTAACCCGCGGCGAACGGCCCAAGGCGAGCATGGTAGAGGACAACCAGCAAAACAGCCAGACCCCGCAAGGCCTGGATATCAGATCGAAACTCTCGCGGCATGGGACTGCGTTCCAGATGTGGTGGGTGCTCTAACCAATGCCCGTCCTTCCTGCGCCGCCAAGAATGCACCGCTGTGGCACTTGATTTCGAGGGGTCGATGCTTCTAATGACGCATGCTCACTAATTCCTAAAATCGATTGTTTGGATGCCACACATCCACCCTATGGATAAGACATGCGGTTCAAAGGCCTTGATCTAAATCTCCTGGTGGCACTCGACGCTCTGATGACCGAGCGCAACCTCACGGCGGCGGCGCGCAACATCAACCTCAGTCAGCCAGCGATGAGCGCTGCCGTCGCCCGGTTACGGGCCTATTTCAACGATGACCTGTTTACGATGCATGGTCGTGAACTTATCCCAACACCGCGTGCGGAAGCGCTTGCCATCACGGTGCGCGAGGCCCTGCTGCACATCCAGCTCTCCGTTATTTCCAAGGATCTGTTTATCCCAGCCAAATCGGGTCGCCGCTTCAGGATCATCCTTTCGGATTTCATCACACTGGTGTTTTTTAAGACGATCGTAGAGCGTACTGCGCGGGAAGCTCCCGAGGTCACCTTCGATTGTCTGCCTCTTGCCGACGACTACGATCAGCTTCTCCGGCGCGGCGACGTCGATTTTTTGATCATGCCGGAACTCTTCATGTCGAAGCAGCCTCGTGAAGCACTGTTCGAGGATATATTCGTATGCGTAGCCTGCGGCACGAATAAGCCGCTATCCGAGCCATTTACATTCGACCGATACATGTCGATGGGGCACGTCGCGGTCAAATTCGGGAACACCCTGAGGCCGTCCATCGAGGAGTGGTACTTGCTCGAGCACGGTATCAAGAGACGAATAGAGATCGTCGTACAGGGCTTTAGCATGATCCCGCCCGTTCTATCAGGCACCAACCGTATAGCGACGATACCCTTGCGACTGGCTCAGCATTTCGCAAAAACAATACCCCTGCAGATAATGGAGCTTCCGCTGCCACTTCCCTCATTGAAGGAGGCCATCCAATGGCCTGCGCTTCACAGCAGCGATCCCGCAAGCATTTGGATGCGGGAAATGATGTTAGATGAGGCATCTCGCATGGCTTCCTCACCTGAGAGACTGTTTGGAAATTCTACTCTGGCGGCCGTCTAGCGGTTTCCACGGACCCAAATGTCCGCTTCGTGTCAAGCGAAGTGAGGATTTGACCCCTAATACAAGAAGCTAGGCCTTTTGCGACAGCCGAGATTGCCCTGAAGCTGGGCCGGCGACCGGCGCACCAAGCCGTTCCAAGTGCCATTTCGCTTTCTCGACGAGTTCGGCATTGCTCTTCACGAGCTCAGTCAGCGACATCTGGGTCGTGTCCTCCATACCGATCCGGACATCGCCACCGAGCACATAGGACTGCATCAATCGCGCATCGGCGGGATGCTGGCAACACCCGAATCGTGCCACCTTGGCCCAGTCTGGCTATTCGGCTGGGAGAAGGGCGACAGACGCAGCACCATATATTGTGGCCACCTGAGGCGAACGGGATAAGCGGTCTGCACCAACAAACAGTGCCGTTCGCTCTGCCGACAGCTTCCCAATCATATTGCGTAGGTCATCAGGCGAAAGCCGGCAATGCTCGGTCGAAGGCCCGTACTATCTCGTCGATATCCGCGCCCTCCATGGCGGTGGAGAACGCCATCAACCCGTTGCCTGAAATGATCACGCCTTCGTCGAACAATACCTTAGCGAGCGCCGAAATCCGCGCGGCGCCATCCGCCGCTGCGAATGTGGAACGGTAGTCGCTCAACGGTGCGTCCGTCAGGTGGAAACGGCGTAGCGAGCCCAGCCCGGTAACTTGCCCCTTGATCCCGTGTCGAGCAAAACACGCACGAATACCCTGGTCGAAGCGATCACCGAGCGCCTCGAGCTTCTCGAATGCGGCGGGTGTCAATTCCTCCAGAGCGGCTATACCGGCTGACATCGACATGGGATTGGCACTGAACGTCCCGCCATGAGGAACAGCGGGTTTGCCCTTGCTCGGATCGAACACCGACATCACTTCCGCCAGCCCGCCGATGGCGCCGATTGCAAAGCCGCCGCCGATGATCTTGCCGAGCGTGGTAAGGTCCGGGTCGATGTCGAAACGGCCCTGAGCGCCATTGTAGCCAAGGCGAAACGTGATGACCTCGTCGAGAACCAACAAGGCCCCGAGTTCGCGCGTGACCCGCCGCAGCATCGCCAGATAGTCGGACTTTGCCGGCACGAGGCCAGCGCGGTTTGGCATCACATCGACAAGCACGGCGGCGAGGCTGTTGCCGCTGGCACGCAGGATTGCCTCGGCGACCGGGGTGTTGTTGAAGGGAATGACGACGACATCGTCGAGCACCCCTTGGGGTGTCCCCTCGGCTGCCGGCACGGATCCCGGCCTATCGATATCCCCCCAGGTAGCTGGACTGGCGTCCAGACTTGTCTCGGCCGGGTCGTACGTTCCGTGATAGGCGCCCTCACATTTTGCTATTTTCGGTCGGCCGGTATAGGCGCGCGCCGCCTTGATAGCGTTCATCACCGCTTCGGTGCCGGAATTTGTGTAGCGAAGCTGCTCGACGGACGGCAGACGATCGCACAGAATTTCAGACAGCCGGATTTCGCTCTCGGTAGGCATGCCGAAACACGTTCCGGCTTCAAGCTGCCGTGTAGCCGCCTCGAGGATTTGGCGATTGCCATAGCCATGGATCAGAGAGGTGGAGTTTCCCAAGGCATCGATCCGGACATGGCGGTCGATGTCGGTGATCCGGCAGCCATCGCCGCGCCTTGCATAGATTTGATGCGGTTTGCGATAGACGGTGGTGCGCGTGTTCCCGCCAGGCATGACCTCGCGGGCACGCGCATAGAGCTTTTCGGAATTTGGTGTCGCTGGTCCTGACATGATGTCGCTCATCACTTGGTTCTAGGGGGCAAGGTTGATCCGCGCGCGACGCACGCGGCGCCGTTGGGACAGCGCCGCGCCCTTCTATTCCGCCGCCCTAGTTACTCAAGTCGCGGCCACGGGTCTCTGGGAGCAGAAACGCCCCGATAACCGCGGTCAAACCGGCAAACGCGACGGTATACCATAGGCCACCGAAAATATCGCCGGTCGCGATGACGACAGCTGTTGCCACAAAGGGCGCGAATCCACCAATCCAACCGTTGCCAAGTTGCAGGGCGACCGACACCCCGCTGTAGCGGATCCGGACAGGAAACAACTCGACCAACAATGCCCCGAGCGGTCCGTAGACCATCGTCGCAAGAAAGATCAAAGCGAACAGAACAGCGACCACCATGGGGCCGTTGGGCTGGGCGGGTGTATTTGCCGGCGGCATGCCCTTTTCGGTCAATGCCGCAAGGAGTGCGGCATCATCGAAGGTTTTGGGTGCGTCATCGTTGATCTGGATGCGAAGGGGTTCAGCGTCGGTGTTGATGGTGTAGGGGACGGCGTGCGCCGTTAGCAGCGCCTTCACCGTCTGGCAGTGTGTCGCTGCCTTCGGTCGGAAAAGCTGCCCGACGAACGACTGATCTTGGCGGCAGCCATTGCCAGTTAGCACCACTGACGTCTTCGAGCGGAACTGTGCGAGCGCAGGGTTCCCGTAGCTCGCAAGGCCCTGGAAGAGCGGTATGATCAGCAGGGCTGACAGCGCGCAACCCGTCACCACGATCCACTTGCGTCCGACCTTGTCGGACAGCCAACCGAAGAAGAGGAAGAACGGCGTTCCCAAAGCGAGTGCCGTTAGAAGGTAGAAGCTTGCCTGGTCCTGGCTCATCCTCAGCGTCGTGGTCATGAAATAAAGACTGTAGAAATGCCCCGTATACCAAATTACCGCCTGACCAGCGACGGCGCCGAAGATCGCAACGAGCACATGGCGCAGGTTTCGGCCGTCGGCAAATGTATCGGCGATCGGATTCTTCGAACCTTTGCCCTGTGCCTTCATCTCCTGGAAGATAGGTGATTCCTGCAGTTTGAGACGAATGTAGAGCGACAGCAACAGAAGGACGATCGAGCCGATGAACGGTATGCGCCAGCCCCAGTTTGCGAAGTCTTCCGCTGACATGGAAGCACGACACAAGACGATCACTATCAGCGACAGGAACAGGCCGAATGTCGCGGTGATCTGGATCCAGCTCGTCGTGAAGCCTCGCCTTTCCACATCGGCGTGCTCGGCGACGTAGGTGACGGCACCGCCGAACTCGCCGCCGACGGCCAGCCCCTGCAACAGCCGCAGACAGACCAGGAGTATCGGAGCGGCCCACCCGATGGACTCGAATGTCGGCAAAAAACCGACCGCTACCGTAGCAAAGCCCATGACCAGCATGGTCACGAGAAACGTTTTCTTGCGACCGACAAGATCACCCAGCCGGCCAAACACAACGGCTCCGAAGGGACGAAGGACGAAGCCCGCCCCGAAGGTCGCCAGTGCAGCGAGCAATGCAGCCGTTTCATTGCCTTTGGGGAAAAACAGGGTGCTGAACAATACGGCAAGGGAGCCGTAGATGAAGAAATCATACCATTCGAACACGGTTCCCAAGGCGGCGGCAAAGACGATCCGCTTGGTGTCGCGGTCGAGATCGTGCGATTGCGAAGCGGCAGTGATACTTTGAAAGGACATTTGAACCTCCCAATCAAACAGTTTGCTGAGAGAGGCCAGCGCCTCCCATCAGACGGGATCGGCTGATGTTCTCGACGAGGAATTCGTCGAGCACGCGGTTGAAAACATCGGGCTGCTCAAGCATCGGGAAGTGGCCCGCCTCGGCGACGATCTCAAGCTGGCTATCGGGAATTCCTTCCGCCAAAATAACCGATTCACTCGGAGGCGTGATGACGTCCTCATTCCCGACGACGACCAGGGTCGGGACGCGGATCTCTCCGAGCCTGAGGCGACTGTCCGATGCATTGAGTGAGGCGATCGCCTGGCGCGCCACGAAGTCCGGAGTTTGCGCGACCTCTTCCTTGGCAAATGCCACGAGCTCAGCGCTTGCGGCCCGGCCGAAAGATTTTTGGATGACATTCTGGCTCGCCGTAACGACTCCCAGCTCATCGATTGCCGTCAGCACACTGTCGGCATTTACGTGCTCGCCTAGCCCATGTGATGTAGCCCCGACAAGCACAAGCGCTCGCACGCGTTCGGGGTGGGAAAGCGTAAAACTCTGAGCCACGGTCCCTCCCATCGAAAGGCCAACGAGAATAGCCTCGCCGATTTCCAGGGCGCGATACACTTCCAGGACATCCTCCGCAAAGGCCGGTACCGTGTAGTCGCGTCGCTTGCGGCGCGGGGATGCACCATGTCCGGGCAAATTGATCCTGATGACCCTGTATCGCGACGAGAACGCCTCGATTTGTTCTCGCCAGAATTCGGCTGTGGTCGTGAATCCATGGACAAAGACCAGTGGTGTTCCTGCTCCAGACACACGTACCACGGTGTCTCTTATTTCAAAGGTGTCGATGCGCGTCATCTCTTTCCTCCCTGCGCGTTTCCACACGGGGAACTTTGCAAGGCCCGGGCCAGTCCACGCTCGCGCGCCAACAACCCTCTTATCGAGTTGGTATCGTTGTAGAAAATCGTCGCCTTTGAAACTGTGAGCGATGTTTGACAGGCCGCAACCGGGATAGTAATGTCACCGAAGAGACACACTATCGTCTCGCTTGCGGGACACTCGGACATCATGAAGCCTCGCAAGCCTGCGCTTGGGGCTTGGCCAACACAGGTGCTTCAATGGCGCTTCCGGATTGGTTTGTCGGTTCATCCGAAGAGGCCGACTTTCTGAGGCTCATCCTCGATCATGTCTCGGACTGTCTGGTTGCCGTTGATACGTCCGGGACGATCGTGTTGATAAACGAGCCTTATTGCCGCCTGCTGGGAGGCGAGGCAGAGGAATTTCTAGGTCGACACATAACCGATGTGGTTGGGCAACAAACCCGGCTTCATCTTGTTGCTCGAGGCATAGGGACCCATGTCGGCTATCCCTTGGAAGTTCGTGGCCACAAATTGGTGACGAAGCAGGTTCCTGTACAGCGCGATGGTATTACTATCGGCGCGGTAGGGCTGGCCCTGTTCTCCGATTTCGATGCGCTAAAGAAAACATACAGCCGTATCTCGAAGGCGGAGCTCGCCATCCCTCAAAGCAACAAGCTCTGGCAATCAAAATTCAGCTTGGACGACATCCTTGGACAAGGTGAGCAGATGGATGCGTATCGCGGCGCCCTTCAGTCGGTCGCGGAATATGAACTGCCAGTGCTCATCTGCGGCGAAACCGGCTCGGGCAAGGAACTGGCCGCGCATGCAATTCATGCCCTATCAGACAGATCCCGCGGACCCTTCGTCTGGGTCAATTGCGCTTCGATTCCAAGCGAGCTCGTCGAAGCTGAGCTATTCGGTTACGAGGGTGGCGCCTTCACGGGTGCCCGCAATCGCGGCAAGCCGGGCAAGTTCGAACTTGCCGCAGGTGGCGCGCTGTTCCTGGACGAAATTGGCGATATGCCGCTTTCCCTTCAAGGCAGCTTGCTGCGCGTCCTTCAGGCCAACGAGATTGTGCGGGTAGGCGGCACCACTCCCGTGAGCGTCAGCGCGCGTGTTATCTGTGCTACCAACCGACCGCTCGCCAATATGGTCAAAGCTGGCCGCTTTCGCGAAGATCTCTACCACCGGCTGAATGTGCTTCCCATAATTGTACCTGCTTTACGTGAGCGCGACGATGTCGGTTTTCTCGCGGAGCAATTGCTCTCACGCATCACCGACCGTCTGGGCAAGCCAGCGCCCGCGTTGGCGGCGAAGGACCGTCAACTCCTGCTCCGGCATTCATGGCCCGGCAACGTGCGCGAACTGGAGAATGTTCTGACGCGACTGGTCATCACCGGCAAACTTTCTGCGTCTTTCCCAGAGTTTCCTTTGGAGCCGACATATGCGGGATCGAACCCTCCGCTCAAGCACCGAATTCAAGCCCAAACCGGAGCGGAGATTCGGGCCGCGTTGAAACAAGCTCAAGGGAACAAGCGTCGCGCCGCGGATTTGCTCGGCATAAGTCGCGCACATTTATACCGGCTCCTGAAGGCGCACAGTGCCCAAGGGCCTGTCAAAGGTGAAATGTCGCCGATGCAACCTTCAAGCCAGCGCAAGAATACTTCGTTTGGGGCTGGCGGCTGACCCCGGAAGGGCAACGCGACCGTTGCCACTTCGCAGGCGCTCCACGTCCGGTTGGCATCCGCGAATTGTCATATCCTGACGGCCAACTGCCCTGCGCATGCCACTCGATCGTCGCACCAGGACGATAGGGAGAACGTGACGCCCCCTCTTGCATGGACGGGCACCTCAGACCGGCATCTATCATTATCGTCCCGAGCCGCTTGGACCACCCCTTAACCGGATTGGAGAAGGAAGACCGCCGGAATGGCCAAAAGCAGCCCGATCCCTTGTGTAATCGAAGGCCGCTCTCGCAGAACGGCGATGGCCAACAGGATGGTGGCGACCGGATAAAGTGAGGCGACGGCGGCAGTCTCGGCCAACCCTCCCGTGGCAAATGCAAGCATCAGCAGCAGGTTTGCAGTTCCATCGAGAAGGCCGGCAACAGCAGCGACACCCAAGCTCCGCAACTGAAACACGTGTCTTCGGCTTCTCAGGGCCACGGCAGTAACCAGTACAAATGCTGTGGCACGAACAAGCGTGAGTCCCCAGATCCCTCCCCCTGCCGCGTCGACTCTATCAAGGCCGATGTAGAACAGGGCCAAGCCAAGCCCGGCACCGATAGCGACAATGATGACCGATCGGTTCCGGATGCTCTTGTACAAGCCACCACTCAAACCCGATAGAAGAGCAGCGCTGAGGCCGGCAGCCCCGAGCCCAAGCAACAGATGCCCTGTCAGCGCTTTGCCGGTCAGAATATCCACCAGAGCCGGAACGGCGATTGCAACGACGGCGGTGACCGGTGCGACCTGGGTCATCTGTCCCTCGGCGAGCGCGCGGTAGAGGAGCGACACACCGACCGCGAAACCTGCGCCAGCCGACAAACACCAGTTCAGCGGAAGCGTAGGGGGCGGGCTGCCCTTGAAGCATGCCGCGACGCCTAAGACCAGCAAGCCCGTTCCGAGCGCCACCAACACGACCCGGCGCCAATCCGAACCGCGGGACGCGACACCGCCAAGAAAATCGCCAGCGCCAAAAGCGGCGGCCGCCAAGCTTGCGGCCGTGACACTCATGCGCAGCACCCAGTGAGCAGAACGGGTTTCAATGGTCGATGCATATCCGCCGCCGCCCTTATTGTCGGGGATGTATCTGACTTCAAAGCAATGGCTTTACGAGCGATCGGAAGGTACATCTTCATCAATCCTTGAACAAATGAGATGGCATGATTGAAGTCCCCGCACCGGTCATTATACTGACCGTAAGCGGCATATCTGGAGAAGTCAATATAATGACCAAGCACGCAGCAGCGGTGGCAACCGAGAGAGAACTGGGAACGCTGCTCTCGTCCAAGGTGCAGCATTTGCGGCAATTGCAGAATATGAGCCTTGATGCGCTAGCGAAGCGCGCGGGCCTTTCGAAGGGCACGGTTGTGGCCATCGAACAGGCAAAGGCAAATCCGAGCATTGGAGTCTTGTGCCGCCTGGCCGTCGCGTTCTCGCTGTCGGTCAACGACTTGCTAGGTCAAACTTCGGAAGAAATCACAGACGATCGTATCGAACGGACCAAACCAGCAACACTTTGGAAAACCCCGCAAGGCAGCGAGGCGAAACTGATGGCATCGACCTCAGGCCGAACGATGTTCGAGATGTGGTCCTGGACGATTGCGCCCGGTGATGTCCATTGGTCGGACGCTCACAGCCGCGGCACTCGTGAACTTGTTTCGGTCCTGCGAGGAAGTCTGAAGCTCACTGTCGGCTCCGAAACCATAATCTTGCAAGCCGGCGAAGCCGCGCGACTCCTCACCGATCAGCCGCACTCCTATGCGGCTGCCGACGATCATGCCGTTTCGTTTTCCATGGCTGTGCTGGAACGGGGCGTAGAAACGTGACCCCGCGGCAATATGGCGTTGGCTTGATGGAGTCTCGGGCGGCTACTCAAGCATGACACCCCCATCGTGCCGATAGCGCAAGACGTCCGCCGACCGCTTAGGGAAGCGCCTTCAGGTATCGGATCCTGCGGCCGGAACTGACTGCCTGGGCGGCATGCACGATGGCATTCGCATCGAGACCATGGTGGCGATAGAGATCTGCAATCGTGCCGGTCTGGCCAAAATGCTCGACCCCAAGCGCCTTGACGCGATGCCCGTTCACGCCGCCGAGCCACGCAAGCGTCGCCGGGTGACCATCAATTGCGGTAACGATTCCGCAATCGCGCGACAGCGGTGCCAACATCCGCTCGATGTGGCTAAGGGCGCCGGTCGTTCCGCGCTGGCGGGCACGCTCCGCTGCCTGCCAGCCCGCGTTCAGCCGGTCGGCTGACGTGATTGCCATCAGCCCGACGTCGCGCCGGTCCTCTGCCAGAAGCCCAGTCGCTGCAATCGCCTCTGGCGCGACAACGCCTTGATAAGCGATCACTACACTGGCGTTCGGCCCGGGCGGTCGCAGCCAATAGGCGCCATTGACGATATCCCGTGCCAGGTCCGGCCTGATGTCGCGCAACGGCTGCTCGAGCGGCCGGGTGGACAAGCGCAGATAGACCGACCCTCCGGTCTGATCGCGCAGCCATGTCGTCTCGTCCGGATCTCCTTCGCCGTTGCGCTGCATGTAATCGAATGCGAAGCGCATGATCACGGACAACTCGTCGACGAAGGCCGGTTCGAAGGCGCAAAGCCCATCCTGCGCCATGCCGATGAGCGGGGTGCCGATCGATTGGTGCGCCCCGCCTTCCGGCGCCAGCGTCACGCCGGAGGGCGTGGCGACCAGCATGAAACGCGCGTCCTGGTAGCAGGCATAGTTCAGTTGATCGGCGCAGCGATAGATGAACGGGTCGTAGACCGTCCCGATCGGCAGCAGACGCACGCCATTGATCGAATGCGATAGACCGAGCGCCCCGAGCATGATCATCAGGTTTGACTCTGCGATCCCGAGTTCCAGGTGCTGCCCCTTGGGTCCGAACTCCCAACTGTAGGTGGAGGGGATGCGTTCGGCCTTGAAGGTGTCGGCCATCGTCTCGCGCGCAAAAAGGCCACGCCGGTTGACCCACCCCCCAAGATTGGTCGAGACCGTCACATCGGGCGAGGTGGTGACAATGCGTTCGGCAAGTGGACTCTGCTCGCGCGCGATGTCGTTCAGGATCTGGCCGAAGCCCATCTGGGTCGAGAGCGGCTTGCCGCGCTGCCCCGATGACGGAAGGGTTTCGGGCACCGGCACTGACGGCGCCGACAGCCGGCGCCGCCCCTCACTGAAGAACGGCACCTTGGAGAAGAAGGCTTCAAGCTCCGCTTCCGGCAGGGTGGCCGCGGCCCATTTGCCCCACTCCTCACCCGGCTTGACGCCCATTTGCCGGCGGAACCCTTCCATCTGTGCAGGCGTCATCTGTCCCGCATGATTGTCCTTGTGCCCTGCAAGCGGCAGGCCGTAACCCTTGATGGTGTAACAGATGAAGCAGACAGGGCGGTCATGTCTGGATGCCGCTTCGAACGCTTCAAGGAGGCTCGGCATGTCATGCCCGCCAAGGTTCGTCATGAGCGCCTGCAACTCGTCGTCGGAGCGGCGTTCGATCAGAGCGGTGGCCGGACCCTGATCTCCGATCTCGTCGAGCAGCCGCTTGCGCCAGGCTGAGCCTCCCTGGAAGGTCAGCGCCGCATAGAGCTGGTTGGGACACCGCTCGATCCACTCACGCAGCTTCTCGCCCCCCGGCTCAGTGAAGGCGGCCTCTTGTAGGGCACCATGGCGCAGGATCACCACGTCCCAGCCGAAGTTACGGAAAATCTGCTCGAACCGCTGCCACAGGCCCTCCCGGATCACGGCGTCGAGCGACTGGCGGTTGTAGTCCACGATCCACCAGCAGTTCCGTAGCCCGTGCTTCCAGCCCTCGATCAGGGCTTCGTAGATGTTGCCCTCGTCCATTTCGGCATCGCCGATCAAGCTGACCATACGACCCTCGGGGCGGTCCTTGATCCAGCCATGGGCCGAGACATAGTCCTGCACCAGCGACGAAAACAGCGTCTGCGCGACGCCGAGCCCCACCGACCCGGTCGAGAAATCGACGTCGTCGATGTCTTTGGTCCGTGAAGGGTAGCTCTGGGCGCCCTTGTAGCCGCGAAAGTTCATGAGCTTTTCACAGGTCTGGTTGCCCGCGAGATATTGGAGAGCGTGGAAGATCGGCGCCGCGTGAGGTTTGACCGCCACCCGGTCCTGTGGGCGCAGCACCGATCCGTAGAGTGCCGTCATGATCGTGCTCAGGGAGGCGGAAGAAGCCTGATGGCCGCCGACCTTGATCTCGTCGCTCTCGCGGACGTGGTTGGCGTGGTGGATCGTCCAGGCTGCGAGCCAGGAGACGCAGCGCTCGATCTCGTTCAAATGTGCAAGTTTCGTCGTCATTCACTTCCCCGAAAATCAGCGTCCGGATGGCTGCATCCCAGTGGACCGTCAAAGATCGAGCTTCAGCACGCCCGTCGCTCGTGACACGCAGGCGATGAAGCGGTGGCCGCGTGCGTCTTTCGACAGGATGGAATCCCGATGGATCGGCTGCCCACCAAGCATCCCGCATTCGCAGGTCCCGCAAACGCCATTCTCGCATGAGGCCAGCAACGGCACCCCGGCTGCGCGCAGGGCCGCGAGCGCCGTGGTCTGCGCCGAAACCTCGACCACCCTGCCCTCACGCAGTTCTATGATGAATGGTTCCGGTGGCGCGCCGTCAAGCCCGGCAGGCTGGAAAGTTTCGAAATGAACAGTGCCCTCGGGCCAGTGTTCGGCCGCGCGCCCCACAGCCGCCATGAATCCGGGCGGCCCGCAATAGTAAGTCTGTGCGTCGGCCAAACGGTTGGCCAGGAGCGCGGCGATATCCTCCCGGGTCGCCGGCTCGTCATCGAAATGGAGCTGCACATTTCCGACAGGAAGATCGCTCTCGATCGCCGGCAGGAGTGGCGTGAGCGCCCGGCTGCGGGTGAAATAATGCAAGTGGAACGGCTTGGCCTGCCGGGTGAGCGCGCGCGCCATGGCCAGAATCGGGGTGATTCCGATCCCGCCTGCCAGCAGCAAGATCGGCCCCTCGCCGGGCTTGAGCGCAAAATGGTTGCGTGGCGCCGAGATGGGCAGTGTGGAGCCGGCCGCAACGGTTTCGTGAATCCACGCCGAGCCGCCACGGCCGTCACTCTCGCGTTTCACCGCGATGGTGTAGCGGCCGAGCTCGGTCGGGTCGCCGCAAAGCGAATACTGACGCACCTTCCCCTCAGGCAGATGGACATCGACGTGAGAACCTGCCTCGAACGGCGGCAGCAGAGGTTTGCGCGGGTGTTTCAGGTCGATGATCAGCACGTCACCGGGCTCCTTGCGGACGGCGGTCACGGTCAGCTTCATGATGATGCGGGGCGAGGCCATGGCGTTTCACTCGTCGATGGGCAAGATCAGATCACCGGGGCGGATCACGCCCCCGACCTCGATTGTGCAGTTCAGGCCCGAGCGGTTCAGAAGCCCCTCGTAGAGACCCGGAAGCCCCAGCAACTCCTCGATATACTTGCACGGCACATTCATCCGGGCAGCCCTGAGGATCGTTTCACCGACCCGGAAGCGCTTGCCGACAAGATGGCTAAGCGGAACGCTTCGTGTTGTGATATTGCGCCGGTGATCTTCGGGCGCGAGCTTGGCCTTGAAGCCCGGTATCCTGGGTTCGCCCTGCGCGATCGCGTCCAGAACTTCGGCTTCGATCAGTGTCACCTCGCGAACGTCAGGACGCGCGGAATAGGTCCCCGTCCCCAGGTAGTAGCGGTCTCCGACAATGCCTCGGCCGGCCACGAGCTGCGCCTGCGCCAGCTCCTCCATTTCATAAGAGGCAGCGGGCGCGATATGGATGTGCAGCAGCTTTCCTTGCCAGGTCATGCATCGCTCTCGGAAATTCGTCTTGCACCAAAATCTGCCGCCAAACTGGCCTGATCAACAGCACCAGTTGCATGGCGTTTTCCCAGTCCAGTTGGCTTTGCCACGAAATGCGGGGGCCTTGGGGTCGCTTTCAGCGCCAGCTTTCGACGTCCCCTGTCTCAGTCACCCTGCCCCGGCAACGCGTCTTGCACTTGCTTGACAACCTCGCGCAGGACCTCAACGCCCTTCTCGATCTGCCGAATGCTCAAGGCGGCGTAGCCCATGACAAGCCCAACGCGATCGGTGCGGCCTTCCTCTGAGTGTCGTTCGTAAAGGGGCGATATTAGGTGTAGCCCCAACCCCGTGCGTCGGGCGGCTTCGACCAGTGCCGTTCCCCGCGATCGCTGCAGGTCGTTGAGCCAAACGACGACGTGCAGACCAGCCTCTGCTCCCTGGACAGCGATGCGATCTCCCAAGCAGCGCTGCAAGGCGCCCAACAATGTCTCCCGACGCTCGCCGTTCAGCCTGCGCACGCGGCGCACATGGCTTTCGTAGCCGCCGCTCTCGATGAGAGAGGCCAGAGCCTCCTGTTCAGCCACCGGCGAATGCCGGTCCGCGAATTGTTTGGCGGTTGCGAAGACCTCCTGCAATTCCGGCGGGACGACGAGGTAGCCGATACGCAGCATCGGCGAAAGCGTCTTGGAGATCGTGCCGAGGTAGATGACAGCCCCGTGGTCCTCGAGACTGTGCAGCGGAGGGACCGGATTGATGTCATAGCGATATTCGCTGTCGTAGTCGTCCTCGATCACGTAGGCGTTGTTGTGCCGCGCCCATTCCAGAAGCTGATGGCGGCGCGCGACCGGCATGACGCCGCCCAGCGGAAACTGATGCGATGGCGTGACATAGGCCAAGCGTGCCCCGATCCCCGCCAGCAACTCCGTCTTCATCCCATCCTCGTCGACGGTGACGGGGATGGGCGAGGCACCGGTACTGGCAAAGACCTGACGCGCCATCCTGTAGCACGGATTCTCGATGACGAAGTGGTCGGCGGGATCAAGAAGCAGGCGAGCGCACAGATCGAGGCCCTGCTGCGAGCCGTTCACAACTATGATCTGCTCGAGGTCGCAGCTCAAGGTTCGGGCGCGCCAGAGATAGCCCTGCAGCGCCTGGCGTAGCCTGCGCGAGCCGCGAGGATCGTCATAGGCAAGACGCAACGGGCGCTGCCCCATCGCCTCGTTCATCACACGTTTCCAGACCAATGCGGGGAAGTCTGCCGGCGCCAGGTCGCCATAGCGGAAATCGACCCTCAACCCAGTCGGCAAGTAATCTGGCCAGGGCGGCGTGACGCGCAGTCGTTCGCCATAGGCGGACATATGAACCGGGCCTAGCCGTTTCGGGGAAGTGCGGCTTGCCTCAGGACCGATTAACGAAGATGAAACGCGAGGTCGCGCGCCTTGACGGACTTCGATGAAACCTTCCGCAGCCAGTTGCTCGTAGGCGACCGTCACCGTCGTTCGCGAAACCCCGAGGTCATTTGCCAGGCCTCGGGAGGACGGCAACTGACTGCCGGTTTCATAGACGCCGCCGAGGATTTGCTCGCGAAGAGCCTCGTAGATCTCGCGCGCACCCATCGCGTGCGAGCGACCGGCAGCACCGGCACTTGAAGACTGGCCCATTTCATTCATCGCCAACTGGATATTTCACATTGGCCAGTTTGCCGTCAATCTTTCGGAAACCCAAGAAAGATCTTCGAGGCCGAATGACCCGCACCTATCAATCCGCAACCGATGCTCCCGCGCGTTCGCTCAACGACACCGGCCCCGGTTTCGCCACCCGGGCGATCCATCATGGCTACGATCCGTCCGGCTTTTCCAATGCCGTTCAGCCACCAGTCTTCTTGACCTCGACCTATGGCTTCGAAAGCGTGGCAGCAAACGAGGCCGCCGCCGCGCTTGGCGGAAGGCTCTACGCGCGCGAATACAATCCCACGACGGAGATCCTCGAACAACGGCTCGCCAATCTGGAAGGAGCCGAGGCAGGTCTGGTCGTTGCCTCGGGGATGGCGGCTTTCGGCACGCTGATCCTGTCGCTCCTCTCACAAGGCGATGAACTCATTGTCCACAAGACACTTTATGCGAACACGCTTGCCATGGTCGAACAGGCGGTCCCCCGCTTCGGCATCAAGGTCGTGGCGGTCGATCTGTCCGATCCACAAAATCTCGAGGCCGCGATTACCGAGCGGACGCGGCTTGTTTTCTTCGAGACGCCGGTGAATCCGCTGAGCCGCATCCTCGACATCGCTGCCATTGCCGAGCGCGCCCATGCGCGCGGTGTCAAGGTTGCAGTCGACAGCACCTTCGCCTCGCCCGCGCTCCAGCGACCGCTTGAACACGGGGCCGACATCGTGCTCCACTCGCTGACCAAGTACATCAACGGTCATGGCGATGCCCTTGGCGGGGCGATTCTGGGCGACGCCCAAACACTCCGCACGCTGCACGAAACGGGCCTACGCTATATCACCGGCGCAGCGCTCTCGCCCATGTCAGCCTTCCTGATCCTGCGCGGTCTGAAGACGCTCACGCTGCGTATGGAACGGCACAGCGCCACAGCCCTTGCGGTGGCTCAGGCGCTCGAGGCGCACCCAGCGGTGGCATTTGTGAGTCATCCCTTCCTCGACTCGCACCCTGATCAGGTGACAGCGCGAAAGCAGATGTCCAACGGGTCGGGCATGTTGGCCTTTGGCCTGCGCGCTGGATACGAAGGCGCGCGCCGGATGATGGACCGGCTCAACCTGATCACCCGCGCCGTCAGCCTCGGCGATGCCGATAGCCTCATCTATCATCCGGCAAGTCTCACACGTGCTCGGCAGCCGATCCGCAAGGATGCCCATCTGGCCGACGGAGTCGGCGAGGACCTCATGCGTCTGTCGGTGGGTCTTGAAGACGCCGATGACCTGATCACCGACCTGCGGCGGGCTCTGGACGCCTTGTGATGACCTGTCGTGCGCCCAGCCCTGCCCTCACGCACCAACCTGGAGCCTTGCCATGGCATTCCTGAGCGGTCTTTCCGCGTTCCCTATCACGCCCGCCGATCGTGACGGCCGCGTCGACACCGTTGCTCTGCGCAGGCTGATTGCTCGGCTTGGCGCCGCTCAGGTCGATTCCATCGGTCTTCTCGGCAGCACCGGCACATACATCTTTCTTTCGCGCGAGGAACGGCGGCGGGCTCTCGCCGAGACCTTGGAGGAAACCGCAGGGCGAATGCCGGTCGTGGTGGGTGTAGGCGCGCTACGCACTGACGAAGCCGTGCGGCTCGCGCAGGACGCCAAGGCCCTTGGAGCTGCGGCGGGGTTGCTTGCCGCCGCCTCTTATACCCCGCTCACTGATGACGAGGTGTTCGAACATTTCTCCACAGTGGCGCGCGAAAGTGGCCTGCCGATCATCGTCTACGACAATCCGGGAACGACGCATTTCCATTTCACCCCAGCCCTCGTCAACCGCCTGGCAAAGGTTGGTGGGATCGTCGCTATCAAGAATCCGACCAACAAAAGCGATGCGATCAAGAGCCATCTGGCCGACCAGAGGCGAACGCTGCCGGAAGGGTTCTCGATCGGTTACAGCGGCGACTGGAATGCCGCCGAGGCCATGATCGCCGGCGCCGATACATGGTACAGCGTCCTCGCGGGCATCCTGCCCGAGGCATGCATGATGATCGTCAGGGCGGCGCAGCAGGGCGATGCGGCCGAAGCGCGACGGATCGATGCCACGCTTTCGCCGCTCTGGAGCCTCTTCCAGGAGTTCTCAAGTCTTCGCGTCGTCTATGCCCTTGCCGAATTGCTCGACATTTGCCGTGCCGAACCCCCGCGTCCCATCCTGCCTCTGCCTGCAGCAGCGAAGGACCGGGTCGCCGCCGCGTTGGAATGCTTGCCATCAGATGCCAGCCGGTGAACAGCGACCCGGCGGCCCGTGAAAGGAACTGTCATGTATGTACCCGCGCATTTCAATGAACCGAGCCGAGAAATCCTTTACCATCTGATCGAGAACAACGCCCTCGGCGTGCTGATTACCCATGGCCGGAGCGGGCTCGACGCCAATCACATCCCCTTCGAACTCGACGCGTCACATGGAGAAAACGGCACCCTTCGCTGCCACGTCGCCCGCAACAATCCAGTTTGGCAGGATGTGGCGACCGGCGATGAGGTGCTCGTGGTGTTCCGCGCCGGCGATGCCTATATTTCGCCCCAGTGGTATCCGAGCAAACAGGACTTTCACAAGCAGGTGCCGACTTGGAACTACATCGTCGCACATGCCTATGGACGGATCACAATCCACGACGACGAACGCTATGTCCGCCGCAATGTCGCCAAACTGACTCACAGGCACGAGGCGACCCAGCCTGCCCCGTGGAAGATGGGGGACGCACCCAGGGACTTTATCGACACAATGGTCAAGGCGATCGTCGGCATAGAGATCGAGATCACTCGCCTTGTCGGCAAGGCCAAGCTCAGTCAGAACAAAGAGCGGCGCGACATCCAAAACGCTGGGGAAATGGTCAACGCCCCGGGGGATCATCCGATCGGTCAGGCGATGCTGGCAGCCGCCGCCCGGAAAGTCTGAATGAATGTCGATGGAACATGATCCTTGAGCCACACCGCGAAGTCCATTCAATGCTTTGTCTTGGCTGTGCATGCACGGCCAACACGGCTATGTCGACAAGGGGGCCGATGGCTCAATCAAGGCCTGACTCATGCGCCAGCGTCACTTTCGTTAGCGAGCGCGTCGGCCTGACGGCTGAAACGATGACGAACATCGATACGTCAAGCACCCTGCCCTGCACTTGCCGTGGTTGTTAGGTCTTGCTCATGCTCCCCTAGGAGGACGGTAGTCGATCCGTCCGTGCAAGAAAATACGGATGGCGCGTCGCGCCTATTCATGCCTGATAGCGATAACAACAGGATCGAGCAGGACCACCGGCGCATCAAGCGCCGTGTGCGGCGGATGCTGGGTTTCAAGTCGCCGGCCACCGCCAGCACCCTGTCGGGGATCGAAATGCTTCACATGATGCGCAAGCGACAGGCGAGGTACGCGTTCAATCCAAATCCCTCCCTGGCCGAGCAGTTCGCCATACTGGCGGCATGACAGCGGCTTGTCCCGACCAACCTTCATGACACAGAAAAAACTTTGCAATACAACCAACTCTTGTCGTCGTTTAGCCGCGCTTTTGAAAAGCCATCAACACGTCAGACTTCGCCCGAGCCGGACGACATCGGCGTCGTTTCGGTGACAAGGCTAATCAAAGACGAAGTCCACGATGCACTTCCTGGCTTGCCCGCATCCTCCGGCTGATTCTCGAAAAGTGGCTGCGGTGAACGCCCGAAATCCTTGATCGGTTATTCAACGGCCTCCAGCGTCATGGCTTGCAGACAGACGGACTGGCTCGGCCAGCCAGTCGCGGTCGAACCAGCTGAGCTTGGGAGCCTCTAGCCCCAGACTCCTTGCGATGGAGATGGCGAAATCAGGTACGACCGGGTATGTCGCGACACAGAGTCCGACGAGCGCGAAGGTCACCGCGCGGGCCGCAGTCCGGGCAAGCGCCTCCTTCACCTTCGGCGCAGCCGGAACTTGCAGCACTGAACATGAATAGCGGTCAATTGCGTCGACGAACGCCTCGATTGCGCGTGTCAACTGACGTACGTCCGGGTAATCCGCTTCGAATCGCGCCCGCACTTCCGCGTTGAAGCGTGTGCAGTCCGCGAGGAACGCAATGTCGGTGGCTGACCACTGGCCAGGACACGGGAGCTCGTCTGTCGCGACCCGCCCGATGACCTCGTTAGCCTTCGCGACCGATCTCGACAGCCGTCCGTCCCAGAAGTCCCGTTTCCAGCTCTCGTAGGCACCCATGGAGAAGTCCTCGACAGAACCGTCCGGACGACACCGACACAAGTAGAAGCGAAGCGGCTCGGCAGTTTCTTCCGCAGCGATGTCGTTCACCCAGATTGCGTGATTTCGTGATGTTGAGAACTTCTTCCCCTCAAGCGTGAGCATCTGGTTGACGAAAATCCGTCGGGGGAGCATCTCATGGAGATCAAGCGCCGAAAGTACCCCGGGAATAACCAACAGACGTCCGAAGGCGTTGTCCGCCCCGAAGAGAATGTCCAGCTCCGGCATCTCGTCCCGTGGGATTTGGTACCAGAAGGCGGGGCATCCGCTCTTTTCTCTTATCGTTTCTAAGGCGAGCAAGTGCCGAGGCACGTGTTCCATGGTGATGGTAAACCGCTGGCACTCAAATCCTGGGATTGGAATCCGAATTCCCTCCCGGTTTGGGTTTGAGATGCAGACTGCCGGAAGCCCCCGGGACAGCCAGGACTCGACATAGAGCTTTGCGTAAATGGGCAGGAAGTTCCGCGAGGCGAAGGATTCGAGTGCGTCATGCAATGGAGCGAGGTTCAGGAAAAGGCGCTTCAGGGGACGACGTTCCAGCGAGCGCCCGTCGAGATCGACCGGATCCTGGAGTTCGGCATCGAGGACCAGCGCGCCGCAATCCTCGCATTCGTGGCCGGAGGAATAGCCGCCGCAATATGGACATTTGCCGTGGACGAAGGCGTCCACCTTGAAGCGCCCACTTTGGACGTCATACGGGACCAAATGCTCGCTTTCAGCGATCAGGCCCTTGCTGCAAAGTCGCTCAAAGACCTCGAGAACGACCGCCTTGCCGCGGCGGTCAGGCTTTGTCCCAAGGAAAATATCCGAAACTGCATTGAGCCGATGCAGAGCCTCCTGGAAAGAAGCCGTGTTTTTCTCGGCCAGCTGGTAGTATTCCAGTCCAGCAGCGTCGGCCGCAATTGCAATGTGCTCAAGGTGACCGTGCGTGCCCTGCAGCACGAAAACCTCTCGGCCGCCGGTCTCGGCAATTCGGCGCAACACATCCGCGTAGAGGAACGGTCCTGAGGCATGACCTATATGCATGTTCCCATTCGGGGTAAGCATTGCGGGCACAAGCAGCAGCGGTCTGCTCTTTCCTATCGCTTCGTTCGTGGAAGTCGCCTCTTCGAAGGCTGCGCGGCTGTGCCACCACACTGTCTGCATGACTGCACCGCTGTCCAAAGCCTCAATCCTGTGCCTGCTCAGCGGGTCCATCCTAATGCTCTCTCCGCCAAGCAGCAGGAACGTCTTTTCGTCTAGATGAATTCGAACGCCGCCAGAGATCACCGTCCAAAATTCGACTTCCGTATGGTTGTGACGGCAAGTGGTCGCGCCTGGACTGAGCTTCAATAGTCGGATGGAAACGTCGCCCCCTTCCGGGAAGGGATCATGCATGACGATGCCCCTTTCAATCGAGATGGGGACCGCGCGTGTTTCATTTTTGAGATCTATTACTTGCGAACACATCATTTCGTTTCCAGTCTCGAATTTCCGGTTGGCCGTGCCGCTGGCAAGGTCTCGGGGCGACCTCGAGCAGGTTGAAGCACGTGCCCGTCTTGCAGCGCCTTCGCCACCACCGCAGCCCGTTCGGCCAGACCGCCGAGTGTGTGCTCCGTTGGGCCCCGAAGGCCAAAAGAGTGGTTCAACAAGAAAACGCGAGGTCTCGGACCGGTGAAACAAGATTCTGGCATCTGATCGAGTCCCACTTCGAAGGACTCATCGACAACGACGTCGCCATCTTCCATTCGCGGTTGCAGCAGTTGGAAAAATGATAGATGGCGACGGTTTGAAAAGCCCGTCGCGCATACCAGGAGGTCAATTTCAAGCGTCGTGGAGTCCGGCTTGCCTCCGATTCCGCGAAGGTCTAGACGAAGACCATTCTCGAGACGCTTTGCCGCCGTGATTTCAGTATACGGGAACAGCCTGAGCCTGTCGCGTCCGCACGCCTGGTCCTCGAATCGAAGATCGTAGATGCTTTTGAGGACGTCCTTGGTGACGGTGGAGAAGTTCGTGTTCCTAGTGTCGGAAAGAAAGCTCTTGCGATCTTCAAGTGGCAACTCCGCGAACTTCAGCGAGTGTGGATAAGTGTAGAAATCATTTACGAACGGGTTGTCATCCGTCTGTTCGAAGAGGTGGCGCCGACCAACGACGATAACTTCCGACACTTCCCGGTGTTGGAGCAGGAATCTGACTATCTCGCCGGCGCTTTGCCCGGACCCGACGACCGCAACGCGAGCGTTAGCGTTGATTATTCCCTCGTTCGCATGGGATAGGAAGAAGTTTGAATGCACCACGCGGCCGGAGTCGACGGCCAGTTCTTCGGGGATGTATGGCTCATGCCCAAGGCTGACGACCACGTCGTCTGCCTCGATTTCTGAAACATCTCCGCTCGAGACATCCCTGGTCGTGACGACAAGGGTTTGGGTTCCCGACGGCTTCTCGTGGAACCTGGCCGCCACCGCCTCCTTGCCGAAAGAAATCTTGTTCGCAAAGAACCGGCTTACCCAGACCAGATAGTCGGAAAACAGCTTCCTTGAAGGATACAGATTGTTCGTATGGATGAAGTGATAGAGAAGCTCCTTGTCACGCAGGAACGAGAAAAAAGTGAATGGGCTTGCCGGATTCCTCAGGAACGCCAGGTCCTTGAACAACGACACTTGGAGCATCGAATCCTCGAAGGCGATGCCCGGGTGCCATTCTGCGCTGTCGCGGCGCTCAAGGACTTCCAGCGAATCCAGAACTGAGGATCCCCGCTCCTTGAGGCAGGTCAGCAGTGCCAGGTTTGCTGGTCCGCTCCCCACGAGTAGTGTCTTTCGTCTTTGCATGACCAGCTCCCAAAATTGTGCTTGTTTCCAACAGCCCGGTCGCGCGCTCGGCTAAGACAGCGATCCGGCTTCTCCTCAGTTGCTCGAGGGCCATCGCGGCAACATCGGCGAGCGCGGCTTTGCTGGGGTGTATGGGACCCCGCAACTGTTGACGCGTGACGCATTCCACGGCTGCGGCCACCGGAACTGCGGTGGCGATAGCCATGCTTGAGATGCCTCGCTCCTGAAGCTCGGAGCGCAGGATGCACGTCCAACGGCCAACCCGCCCTTGGCGATCCTCAATGGCGATGTCAAGGACGACCTGGTCGCCATCGTCATTTGGGTTCCGGCGACTTAAAAGCGCCTCCGTGACCTCCTTGACCTGCAGGCGCGCGCTCCCGATTTCGATCTCCTCGTCGGACAGCAGCCCGAGGCGATGCAACATCCGAACGCCATCCGCAAAGCCAGGCCACCGCACAGTCAACTGTCGAAGCGTTGGAATGCTAGGATGAGCGCCTGCAGCCGTCGACGAAACCATTGCATCATCGTATGCTTCGAGAAGGCCGACACCATCCACGAACAGCTGAGATACGCTTTCGAAGCGATTTCGCGTTACGGCTTGGCCGTCGATTCGAGCAAACGCGAGCCTCTGCTCTATGGGCAGCCGACGCCCAAAGGCGAGAGCATAGTTCAGCGGAGGTTCCGGAATTCTGGGAATCCCTCCGCAATGAGTTACTATGCTCTCTATGTCCTTTATTTCAGCCGCAACCAGCGAGACTAAAGATTCAACCAGTCCTGGTTCGAGACCCGCTCCCAAGACTACGGGCGGACCGTTAGGCGGTACCCGGAGAATGTCAAGATCCCCAGGGCTCGGCCTGCCGACGCAAATAATAGGGGTGTGTAGACCTGCCTCGTGCGTTTGGTGCAAAAGCTTGCCGACCAAAACTCGGGAATCTCTCCAAGACGTAGCCATGATCAGCGATCGGGCTTGAACCGAGAGAGCGGATGGACCCAACGACACGTCGAAGCGGACGTTTGCGAGATTGCCCAGAAGCCGTTGCGCCACGGCAAGCGCAGAATGGCTCCTGTCAATCACGACAACGAACGAGTCCGGCTGGTCCGCAAGTTGCAGCGCCACTGCCCGACCGACCGGCCCGGCTCCGATGACGACGTGTGATCTCTCGTGCATAGTGCCCTGCTTCAGCCTTTACTGCCAACTACGGTCGGGGTCGGCTTGCGCCGGATCGTGCGATAGCCAAGGAGAGCGATAGCCGTTTGCAGTAGAGCCAAGCCGGCAATCAACAGCGTCAGCGTGTCATATCCCAGATGGACTGAGACGAGCCCTGCGGCGAAGGGGAAGAAATACAGGCCAAGAAAATAGCAAAGGCTGAAGATGATCTGCACCAAAGTCCGGGACTGCGGCGCAGTCACGCGGATGGCTTCTGCCTGTATCAGGGGATAGGATAGCCCATAAGTTATGCCGGTCGCCAGCGATGCCATTGCGTAAATGACGGGGTGGCCCGGGGAGTAGTGAAAGCCGAGAAGCGAAACGACCATCCCGCCCAGAAGTAGCGGCAAGGTGCGGTCGGCCGCACTGCGGGTTACGCGCGGACCAATTGCAAATCTGGAGCCGACTGATCCTATGGCCCAAAAGCCAAAGAATATTTCGTACGGTAGACCTGAATTATTCGCAAATGTAACCTGGAAGTTTATCAAGCTAGTGTAAATGCTTGCGGACAACAGTACAAGAACAAAAAACAGAGCAGATTTGCTGAAGAGGAGATCAAAAAGGTCGCGCGCAATCGAGGCGTTATTCGGAATATCGGCTTCGCCGATGTTCGCCGCATGTCGCGCTGCCCACGATGACAACGCTGCCCCTGCCGTCGCCGCGAGCATTGCCAGAATGAACATATCCAGCGTGCCCAAGCCGGCGTACCGGGTAAGGAGGCTGCTCAGCAGCGGTCCGCAGGTTAACCCTAAGGTGGAGAATGCGGAGTAGGCCATGAAGCTCGATGGCCGGTCTGCATCGCTTGAGAGGGCGGAAATGCATATCGAGCCGATAGTGAAGTGCAGCGCCCATCCGCCTGATTTCAGCATGTAGCTGAGGAAGTAGGGGAATGTCGCGCGCACCCCCGACAATTCGTTCAAGAGTACGGTCGCGCAGGCTGCTGCATAGAGAAGCCCGCCGATGGGTGCGAGCCTCCGCACACCAAACTGGCGTATCAGCGTAGGACTGATCAAAACTATTAATATAGCGACCGCCATGCCTGCTGCTGAGATCGAACCAAAAAAGATCTCGTCGCGCCCAACAGACAACAGGTAGACTGGAAACAGCGCAAAAACGCCCATCGCGAAGGAAATCAGATATCGTTCAGCAATGAACATGCGCCTGTGCCACAAAAGGCGCCTATTATTGATCGAGATGCTGCGAACGTTCATTTTGTTATACCATGAAACTGTACTTTGCGTCGGTTAGGACGAAGATAAGTTATGTATCCGAATATGATTCGCGGTTTTGATGTGACCATTGTCATGGTCGAAGGGATACGTTTCCTTAGATCGAGAGCCGTCCTTCGCCTGTTCATCGTGGCTACCCGTGACACGAGTTATGGCCGGCAGCTGTTGCCCGCCCCGCAACGAAGGCTCTCAAGAGTCATGCCAGCTTGCTTGATTGAGCTGAGGAAGGAACTTTATGGTTGCTTTTCAGTCGATTAGCCCGAAGCAAAGCAAGAGATCGACTGAAAATGGCCATATCGCGAACTCGACAAACCCAACAAACCCGACAAAAGATGTCGGATGGCGTTGTTGAGACTGCTCCGCTCTGACCTCGCCGGTGAGCCACGAACATCGTGCCGTGTCCAAATGGAGCCCGGAGTTGAGAGGGTTGTGTTGCAAAGTTTTTTCTGTGTCATGAAGGTTGGTCGGGACAGGCCATCTGGGCACGAGTGTTGGCCGAGGCTGGACACGAAGTTCGCCTGATGCCGCCTGCCTATGTCAAACCATATGTGAAGCGCGGCAAGACAGATGCTGCCGATGCCGAAGCGATCTGCGAGGCCGTCACACGGCCGACCATGCGCTTCGTAGCGGTCAAATCGGAAGACCAGCAGGCGGTTCTCATGCTTCATAAGGCGCGGGAACTCCTGGTGCGCCAGAAGACGATGCTCACCAATGCCATTCGCGCCCATCTTGCCGAGTTTGGCCTGGTTGCGGCGCAGGGACCGGGTGGATTGTCAGCCCTTCTGGCGGTGTTCGATGCTCATCGAGAGCAACTGCGCTCGATGGTCTGATCGCGCAAGCTGATCATATCGCGACCGAGATCGCCGCGCTGGAGGCCCGCATTCTCGAATGGCATCTCGGACACGCCGCCAGCAAACGCCTCGCGACGATCCCAGGCGTCGGACCACTCACAGCAAGCGCGATCGCTGCGAGCGTTCCCCACGCTTCACTGTTTCGTTCGGGCGACAGTTCGCCGCCTGGCTCGGCCTGACGCCGAGAGCTCATTCGAGCGGAGGCCATGAGCGTCTGATGGGCATCAGCAAACAGGGAGACGGCTATCTTCGCCGCCTGCTTGTCGTCGGCGCTGCAGCCGTGCTGCGATACGCTCGTCAGTCGACTGAAGCGAAGGTTTGGGCAACGCAGCTTCTCGAGAGGAAGCGCCCGAAAGTCGTCGCGGTCACGCTGGCCAACAAGATGGCGCGGATCGCGTGGGCGCTTCTGCGCCGCAACGAGACCTACGTGGCGCCGACGGCACAAAGCGCCGGAAATCGCGCCACAAGCAGACATGCATGGATGCTGAGAGGAGATGACGAACCGGCCGTGCCGGGGATCGGGACACCCCTTGGGGTCAGAGCGCATCAAAAGCGCGCAAAATTGATTGGGAACTGATCCGCGGACTTTATCTTGGCCAGCGAGGCGAGCCTCGCATGAAACAGGCCGTAGACATGACTGCACCTGGCCGGTCCGTCACCCACAATCACCCTTGCGCAACGGGGGCCAATGGTATGGACCCCGCCCTCCAGGCGCGGTGAAATCTCGAACGTCACTGCAACGAAGGAGGATGTCATGCAGATCGTTCGAATAGGTCTGGATCTTGCGAAGTATGTCTTCGAGGTTCACGGCGTCGACTGCCACGGGAAAGTTGTCGTACGCAAAACCCTACGTCGCGATGCGGTAGCCAGCTTCTTCGCCAACCTGCCACGATGTTTAGTCGGCATGGAAGCCTCGAACGGAGCGCATTATTGGGCAAGAGTGCTTTCCGATCTCGGCCATGAGGTTCGGCTGATCAGCCCTCAGTTCGTGACGCCATACGTCAAATCGAACAAGAACGACCGGAACGATGCGGAAGCTATCTGCGAGGCGGTCGGTCGGCCATCAATGCGCTTTGTGCCGCCGAAGTCGACTGATCAGCTGGCAATCCAGGCCGTTCATCGCATTCGTCGGCGTCTGGTCGCCGACCGGGTCAGACTCGTCAATCAGATTCGTGGCCTCCTTTCCGAGCATGGGATGGTCATTGCTCGTGACATCTCGCAGCTGCGACGCGGCCTTGCCGTCATCGTCGGAAACGACGATGACGGCCTCAGCGACATGGTCCGTTCGCTCATGAGGGAGTTGCGGGCGGAAATGGCCGAACTCGATGATCGCATTGCAACCTATGACCGGCGGATACGAGAGATCTTCCGCACCAGCGAGCAGTGCCAACGGCTTGGAAAGATCGAAGGCATCGGCCCCGTAACGGCAACCGCCTTGATCGCTGCCGTGGGCAATAGAACCTGTTTCAAGAACGGCCGTCAGTTCGCGGCCTGGCTCGGCCTGGTGCCGAAACAACGATCCAGTGGAGGGCGAGCCCGCCTATTCGGTATCAGCAAACGCGGCGATCGCTATCTGCGCACATTGATGATCCATGGCGCTCGCGCTGCGCTCGGCAAAGCAGCTGGCAAGCAGGATCCTCGAAGCCTTTGGCTTAATAAGTTGCGGCAAAGGCGGCATCCCAATGTCGCGGCTGTCGCGCTCGCCAACAAGAATGCGAGGATCGTGTGGGCCATGCTCTCGGGCAGCACATTCTACGAGCCTGCACCGTCGGTGAAAGCAGCTTGAGGCGAAGCGGCAAACGAAGGAACAACAGAAGGAGGTCTCACCCCGGCAATTGCAGCAAAATGGTAGGAGATGGTGAAACGGTCATTCCGTCGCTTCCCGAACCTGGTGTGTGGACCGGCTTGGCTTCGGCCAATGTCTAGGGGCCGACGAGGTGGAAGCGCGCGAAAATCCATCGGGGCTCGCGGCGAAGACGTTGTCCAGCCGCATCAGGAAGCCGGATATACGTCAGCAGTTGTGACCAACGATCCTGATCCAGCCGACCTGTTGCAATCGGGCGGGGTCCATATACGTCCAGACATGAACCCCGACCGGCGTCCGAGGCCATCGACTAAAAGCGAGGGCCCGGCCAGCCGACCCCGCTCTGGACGGCCGCTGCGAGAAGGCGAGGCTCTCCACACCGGCAGAAACACGGATCGGACGATCAGCAATGCAACCTGAGTTGGCTCTCCTCAGAGCCGATAGTGCTATTTTCGAATGACGGATGATAAAGCAAACGCCGTAAGGGTATCACGTACCCCTGGCAATTCGGAGATTTGCTGCCAGATTTGCCGAATACGGTCCGCGTCACCGGACTCCACCCGCACCAAAAGATCAAAGTCCCCGGTCATCACGTCACATGAAACAACCTCCGGAATACGCCGCAACGCGTGTATGACCTCGCCACCTCTCATCCGATCATGTCTATAAACGAACATCATTGCGGTTGTGAGAGCTTCGCTGCTCAAACCTTCACCGGACACGATTGTGTAGCCTTTGATGAAGCCTTCCCGCTCAAGTCGTTCGATGCGCACGCGAACAGCGTTACGCGACAAGTTGACTTGTCCGGACAATTCAGCATGCGATATGCGTGCGTTGTTCTTCAATTCGTTCAGGATTTTTTCATCGGTTCTATCAAGCAGGTATTTCATGGGGATCCAAGCCAACCAGTCCTGATTGCATTATCCCGCTAGCCGATCGATATGCGTTTACAGCAATGTCAGGGAGATGCCTGTGATCTCCCTTTCTCCCATAGCACCTGGCTGTTGCCGCCATCACAAAGGCAGGTAGCGCATCTCGTTCAGCATCCGACAAACTTCTAACACTCTGGTATCCAGCCAGCAGTGCTTGAGCGTTGTCATTATCCAAGCCTCCGTTCGACCTACCTGTCCAGTCAACAAGCACATCTGCAACTTCCGAAATGAGCGCATCATCATGGCGGAGTCGAAAATTTATGATACCGCTGACCTTGTCATCGAGAAAGAAAACATTCTGATGGACCAGTGCTCCGTGAACCGGTCCTGTCGGCAGCTCATACGAAGATCTATTCGGATGGGGCTGCAAAATGGAGTGAATCCTTGCCATGGTCTGCCCTAGGCTGTGACACTTGCGCGTTACGGGATCAAACGTTGACGATCCAGGCACGAAACTCACGATCGCTACGAGTTTGCCAGCTGCTCGAGAGGTGGCATTTCCGTCGAGGCTTCGAATTGGCTTCGGACAAGGGACTCCGTTTTTGTGGAGCCTCTCCATGGTTTCAAATGCTCGTTCCAGATCTGACGGTTCGGCGCCATTTTCGAACAGGGTGACGATAAGGTCATTTTCTTTGGATCTGAAAAGATAGGTCGTCTCGCGGTCTCCATCAGCAATGCCGATGACAGATAACAACGATGTTATCCCGTACGCAGACGCAATAGCGTCGCGATCGCCGTCAGAGAGCTCTGTGAATACAGCCATAACCCTTGCCGCCAATCTTAGGAATTATTCGGTGATGTGGAGGGGCAATCAGAGATGCCGAATATCCGAACAATCTGGTCTCGAGATAAGATACCCTCTTCTTCTACGACTTGCCGAAGTGGTTTCTTTTCCCCCAAAGCTCTCATTGAAAGAGCCGAAGCTTTACTATAACCAATCAGTGCCGCCAGTGGCGTAGCGAGAACGAGAGATTGATCGCAAAACGATTTGCATCGATCAACATCGACCTCGATTCCTTCTACGCAACGCTGCTTCAGAATTTTGATACCTCTTGTCAACATGCGCATGGATTGAAGAATGTTCAAAACTATGACGGGCTCCATCGCGTTCAGCTGCAGCTGGCCCGCGCTCGCCGCGAGCGTCACCGTCAAATCATTGCCTACCACCTGAAACCCAATCTGGTTCATCATCTCCGGGATGACCGGATTGACTTTTCCCGGCATTATGGACGAGCCAGCTTGTACGGCCGGCAGTCGGATCTCTCCGAAACCCGTGCGAGGGCCGCTGCTCAACAGACGCAAGTCGTTGCATATTTTTGAAAGCTTTACCGCGATTCGCTTCAAAGCGCCGGAGAAGGTAACGAAGGCTCCGGTGTCGGAAGTGGCTTCGACAAGGTTGCGAGCAGGCACCAAATCAAAGCCAGAAATTTGATTGAGATGACTGCAGGCAAGGCCTGAAAAGCCAGGTGGAACATTGATGGAAGTGCCGATCGCCGATCCACCCAGGTTAACCTCCATCAGCAGCCTCGACGCTGATTGTAAATGCACTATGTCTTCTTCCATCAGTTCCGCGAACGCCTCAAACTCTTGGCCAATCGTCATAGGCACGGCGTCCTGAAGCTGTGTGCGACCAACTTTTGCGACTTGATCATACTGAGCTGCCTTCACTCGGAAGGCGTCTCGAATATTTACCTGCGACGCGATTAGTGCATCGCAGGCCCGCAAGATGGTTAGGCGTATTGCCGTTGGGTAAACGTCGTTGGTTGACTGTGACAAGTTGACGTCGTCATTGGGATGCAGCGTGGCATAGTCCCCCACTACCCCTCCAATTTTGATGAGAGCGAGGTTTGCTACAACCTCATTGACGTTCATGTTGGTGGAGGTCCCAGCTCCACCCTGCATCATGTCAACAGGGAAATTCTGATCAATGCCTTGCAGTTCTATTAGATCTTCACAAGCCTCGGAAATTGCCATTGATTTTGATCTTGATATCAGCCCGAGGTCCATATTGGCCAGCGCCGCTGCTTTCTTCACCATGGCCATGGATTGTATGAGTTCGGGAAAGTCCTTCAGTTGTAGCCCTGAAACGTAAAAGTTCTCAGCTGCACGTGCGGTGTGCACACCATAGAGAACGTTGCCGGGAATGAGGAGCGGGCCGATAAGATCGGTTTCAATACGTCCTGGCGACATGTCTTGCCCTCTCATGCGAGGATGCCAGCATGCAGCATGGCACGCTTGATTTCATCCTGGACCGTCGGGCTGACAGCGACGAGCGGCAATCGAAGGTCTGCCTTCATCCTACCAAGTAGCTCCAAGGCATGTTTGGGACCAGCGGGATTCGTTTCGAGAAAGAGCGCTCTGTGGAGCGGCATCAGCTGATCCTGAAATTTGAGCGCTGCTGCAAAATCGCCGTCCAGACAGGCCTGCTGAAATTGAGCACAAAGACGGGGTGCGACGTTTGCGGTCACCGAAATGCATCCATGCCCGCCATGGGCCATATAACCCAAGGCAGTTCCGTCTTCGCCCGACAACAAATTGAATTCCGGGCCGCACGCGATGCGCTCGAGCGAGGGACGCAATATGTTGCCCGTGGCGTCCTTAACCCCACAAACATTGCGACAGTTTTTGAATATTCGCGCCAGAGTTTCAACTTGGATGTCGACGACGCTGCGAGGCGGTATATTGTAAACTATGATCGGAAGTCTGCTGACAGCGTCGATCGCCTTGAAATGCTGGTAGATTCCCTCCTGCGTCGGCTTGTTGTAGTAGGGAGAGACAATGAGCAGTCCGTCGGCGCCGGCGTCTTGAGCATGGCGCACGAAATCAAGCGCTTCCTCGGTGCTGTTGGAGCCCGCCCCTGCGATGACTGGTACACGACCGGCGGCGGCGTCTATGGTGATCTCCACCACCCTCTTGTGCTCGGCATGGGTAAGTGTTGGACTTTCTCCTGTCGTTCCACACGGTACCAGACCTGATGACCCTTCAGCGATTTGCCATTCAATGAAGTCGCCCAATGCAACGTCATCGACGTGGCCGTCCTTGAACGGTGTTACAAGCGCTGTGATAGAACCTTTGAACATCTACACTTTTCCCCTCAGGCAACAATTGCTGGCGGCTGCCAGCTGCAAGACGCCGGTTATCGTTGCAGTCTGTTTATGCAAACGACCTTGGGTTGCGTCATTTCCTCATAGGCGAACCGAACGCCTTCTCGTCCCATGCTGCCATATTTAAAGCCGCCGAAGGGCATCGCGTCGAAACGATAGTCCGAAGAGTCGTTGATCATGACGCCAGATGCATCAATTCCGCTGGCGGCATCGAGGGCGTGGTCCAGATCGTTGGTGAATATTCCGGCATGGAGACTGTACTCGGGCTCGTTAGCCATCGCGATGGCATCCTTCAGCTCACCAAACGGTTGCAGGATGACAATCGGCGCAAACACCTCTTCCGACCAGACAGCACATTGCGCGGGGACATTCTCCAGAACGGTAGGCGCGTAGAGATTCCCATGCCGGTGATGACCACAGAGCAAAGCGGCTCCCGCCGAGATTGCTTGATCGACCATTGCAGTGGCTCGCAAGATCGCTCCTTCTGAGATCATCGGGCCGATGTCGGTCGTTTGCTCAAGGGGATTTCCGGCCTTCAATCTTGCGGTCGCCTCGACGAACGTTGACCTGAACCGTTCATAGATAGCGTTCTGTACGAGAATTCTCTGCGTGCCTATGCAGTTTTGGCCAGCTGCCCAATAGGCCCCGGAAACGCAGGCGTCGACGGCTGCATCGAAATTGCAATTTTCCATCACGATGACGGGAGCGTTGCCGCCAAGGTCCATTGCAAGCTTCTTGATGCCCGCGGTCCTTGTGATCGCCTCGCCGGTGTTGAACCCACCTGTGAAAGATATCATGCGCACGTCGCGCGCAGAAACAAGCGCCTTACCAAGCTCCGGCCCACCGACGGCAACGGTCACGATCTCCTCAGGCAAGCCGCTAGTGATCAAGGTGTCGACCAGCTTGAGGGCGGAAAGTGGCGTGAGTTCTGACGGCTTCAAGAGCACGGCATTGCCGCCGGCGATTGCGGGGCCAAGTTTATGGGCGACGAGGTTCAGCGGGTCGTTATAGGGCGTAATGGCAGCGATAATGCCCAAAGGCTCCCGTGTGTACCAGCCCTGGCGAGATTCCGACCCGAGGTAGGAGTCGAACGGTATGATCTCGCCCGCATTTCGTTTTGCTTCATCCGCCGAAAGTTTGAGAGTGTTGACGCACCGCGTTGCTTCCTTGCGGGCCTGCACGATGGTTTTCCCCGCCTCGCTCACGATGAGCAGCGAGAATTCTTCCAGGTTGGCCTGGATTGTCGCAGCTGCCCTTTCCAGGATAGCCGAGCGCTTGTATCGCGGCAGGGCTCTTGCGATCTCGGCTCCCCGCTTTGCCCGTTCCAAGAGCGAGCTCACGCTTGCAGCACTGGTCTCGGGAACTGTTCCCACGACCGTCCCGTCGAAGGGGCTTCTCACGATGATATCTTGAGTAAAGGTGGTTTCGCTCAGGGCTGCACTGCGCATTATGCAGCCTCCTTTGCGTCTTTCGACGGTTGAGCAGAGTGGATGGCAACAATATCAGACAGAAGGGCATACGCAGTCTCGACCCGTCCAGCGCCTGGTCCTGTTATCGTCACCGATCCAAGCAGCTCCGTGTTGAGTGAAACTGCGTTCGTTGCGCCTCCGACTCCTGCGAGCGGGTGCTCTAGAGCTAGTCTCTTGGGAGCAACACTGCCAACGACAATCCCATCTACACCACGAGCCGCGGATCCGATGAGCTTCCACCGGCAATTCTCCTTGGCAGCCGTTTCAATGTCGTGAGGAGACAATCTTGAGATGCCCTCGCAGGTGACATCCTCGGGCTTGAGGTTTGCCCCCAGCAACTCGTTTGCAAGGATCACGACTTTCAGTCGAACATCATGGCCCTCAACGTCCGCAGTTGGGTCGGCCTCAGCATATCCAAGGGCCTGCGCCTCTTTGACGGCAGAGGAGAAGTCCAACCCCCCCTCCATGCGTCCCAAGACGAAATTCGAGGTGCCGTTGAGAATGCCCTCAAAACCTTTCATTTCGGCGCCGGCCAGCGTTTTGTCCGCCAGTCGCATTACCGGAGTTCCGCTCATGACGGCGCCCTCATACTCGAAGCGCACGCCGCGAGATTTGGCCAGTGCCTTGAGCTCCTGGGCGGCAAGAGCTACCGGACCCTTGTTGGTCGTGACGACATGTTTGCCTGCTTGAAGCGCCCAACGGCAATGGCTGACGGCAGGCTCCCCATCTTTCGGGTTGGTGAACGTCGCTTCAACGACAATGTCTGCTGGCGCCAGCTTGATGACAGTTTCATTGTCAGCCTCAGAACTGCCGCCGGAAAGCTGCCCAAAGCCACCTTTGGTGAAATTGGCCTCAGTGAGCATCCGCGGGTCAAGCCCGTTGGGTGATATCACCGAGCCCAGGTAGAGATCACTGACGGCGACGATGTTTAACTGGAAGCCAAGCTGGCGCTCCCACTGCGGATTTTTTGTCGCGATAAGTCCTGCCAAGGCCCGGTTCACACCGCCAAAGCCAATAAGCGCAATATTGTAAACTGTCATGACGATCCTCCAAAGAATTGTGCGGGCATCATGCGGGTGCGGACCGCACAGTGGAAACGCCGCAATAGGACCAAACAACCGAGCACTTTGCTCATTTTGCCGCTATTTTGTTGGCGTTGCGACCAATGGCCTTCCAGCCGCGGGAACCAATCGCCTCCGATTCGCCGGTGGGTGGTCGCCGGACCATCAAGGTCGGACCGCTGATGGCATATACTTGTGCCGGAGCCAGACGGCTCCCATGTTGGACCAGAGAGCAAGTCCGTGAAGACTCTGGCTCAGGAATGAGGTGGGGGCGCGGATGCTGCGGGATCATGAACAATTCACGGTGTGTTTTGCCCATTGATTTCGCCCGATCCATCAAGATCACCCGATCTGCTACCTGGCGGACAAACCGCACCTGATGGGACACGGCTCGAAAGAGAAACAGCGTGGCGGATCCGATAGCGGTATTCCTCATGGCCCCTGCCCCGGATGGGACTGTTCGTGCTAACTCTGGACGTCGATATCCGCGCGCGCAATCATGGCGTCGCCAATCAAAATATCGCCCTGGGCTTTCAGGCCAAGGCCAGCGCCGCGCATATCTGGGGCACCGTCATCTTGGCCCAACTTGGACTTGCCGGTCAGCCTGGTAACCTCGATCTCTATGCCGACGATCGCCTTCACCAACGCGTCAATGTAATCCCTTGGAGCATGCGTCATCTTCCATGGCGTCTCGCGCGTTGCCTCGTGAATACGCGTCAGGCGCGCTACGATAGCGCGGACATAGCGTTCGTCATCGCGGATCCTGATTTGCCCATAGGCGTGAGCAACCATGTAGTTCCAGGTGGGGACCTGCCGCTGCGTCTCATGCTTGGTCGGATACCAGGTCGGCGTGATGTAGGCGTCTGCGGCGCGAAATACGACCAGCACTTCATCGCCGTTCGCAGCATTCTGCCAGACGGGATTGGCGCGGGCGACGTGGCAATGAAGCACGCCTAACGTGCCTTGCTTGGTGTCAAGGAGAAAGGGGATGTGATTTGCATCCATTTCACCTTTGCTATTGGTGAACAGGATGCCAAGGGGATTGCGCTCGATCAGGTCGTGAAGGACCTCAAGGCGCGACTCGATGAAATGCGACGGCAAATACATGACCGCTCCTTTGATGCCTAGTGCTATCCCCAGCACCTTTTGCCTTGGCTCTGCGACAAATGTCTTGCCCTTCCCTGGGTCAGAACCGGCGAGTTGGCGAATTTCGCGCTGACATGCCAGAGACGTTCAGGGCACAAAATTCGCACCGGCTTGAAGATCGCCCAGGGCCAAGTAAATGCTCAAAGAGCAATTCACTTGGCAAGAAGGGCCACTCCCCTAGATTTTGTGGGATTTTCGGAACGTTTCGTCCAATGCATTCTCGATGTCGGCGATGAGATCGCTTGGGTCTTCCAGGCCGATTGAGAGGCGCAGATGTCCATACTTTTGGAAGTTGGGCGGATATTTGTTCGAGCCGCCTCGTCCGCCGCCGCCAACGTGAACGATCAGGCTCTCGTCATGCCCGAGCGAGACCGCGGAGGTGATCACCTTCAAATTGCCCACGAAGCGGTTTTGCGTGTCCGGATCGCCTTCCACCGCGAAAGCCATCATCGCGCCGTAACCTTGGCCTGCGAATTGCTTTTGCGCCAACTCATGCTGGTCATGGCCCTCAAGGCCGGGGTAGGTCACATATGCGACACGCTTGTCGGTCGCGAGGTATCGCGCAACCGTTTCGGCCGAGGAGAACTGCTGCTTGAGGCGAAGCGGCAAGGTGACCGAGCCACGCATGATCAGCCAGGCGTTGAAAGGCGAGATGGTTCCGCCGACATCCACCAGGGCGTCTGCCTTCACATGGTGGACGAGTTCCTTCGAGCCGATCACAACGCCGCCCATCGCATCGCCATGGCCGTTGATGTATTTGGTCAGCGAATGGATGACGAGGTCCGCCCCCAACGCAAGCGGTCGGAAGAAGGGCGGAGGGGTGAAGGTCGAGTCCACTGTTAGAAGCGCGCCGGCTTCCTTGGCAATCGATGACAGCGTGGCGATATCAGCCACCTTCGTGGTCGGGTTTGCGATCGTCTCGGTATGGATCAACTTGGTGTTCGGCCGGACGGCGGCCCTCACGGCATCCATGTCGCCCATGTCTACAAAGGTGGCTTCGATCTGATAGCGTTGCGGCAGGAGTTCGGCAAACAGCCGCCAAACCGCTTCATAGGTGACATCACCCACGACCACATGGTCGCCTGTTTTCAGGAAGGTGAAGAAGACGGCGTGAAGCGCAGCAACACCTGTTGCAAAAACAGCCGCATCCTCGCCTCCCTCGAGCGCCGCCAGCTTCCGCTGCAGGCCGATCTGGTTGTGCCCCGAATTGCGGGTATAGGAGGGCGTTTCTGTATCTGACCAATCCATCGTCGATGGGTCTTCCGGGAGAAGATAGGAATTGGCCATGACGATCGGCGTTCGGATCGCGCCGGACGTCTTATCGATCTCGTTGCCCCCATGAACCGACAGGGTGTTGAAGGATAGCGTGGAGAGCTGATGTTTATCGGGTCTGGGCATTTGTGACTCTTCGTTGCTGGAGTTTGAAACAGTAATTGTGACGTTCAACGCCGGGATGGCACCGACTTTTCGAGTTTCTGAAAGACCTGCGTTATGGCGAAGGTCAGGCCGACGTAAAACACCGTCACAAGGATAAGCGGCTCATAGACCAGCAGGGTGTCCTGACGGATCTTGTAGGCCGCTCCGTAGAGATCCATGACGGTCACTGAGAATACAATCGGCGTGGCTTTCAACTGAAGCACGACCTCGCCGGCAAAGGTCGGCAAAGCGATGCGGATCGCACGTGGCAGCCATATGCGACGCAAGATTTTGCCAGGGGACATGCCAAAAGCACGCGCCGCCTCGAGTTCGCCTTTTGGAACCGACAGCATCGCGCCCCTCAGGATTTCGCCTTGGTAGGCTGCGAAGTTCAGCGTAAGCGCAAGCGCTGCGAAGAAGAACCCCTCGCGCAAAATGGGCCACAAAAAGCTTGCCCTTAGGCCGGGGATAAAAGGAAGGTACGACCCAAGGCCATAATAGAGGAGCCAAAGCTGTATCAGGAGCGGGGTGCCGCGAAAGAACGTGCAATACCCTCTAGACAACCAACGCAATGGGAAGAAGGCCCCCAATTGTGCGACCGCAAGGAGAATTGCCAAAGCGAAACCGACCGAAACAGAAATTGACAGAAGAAGAAACGTTATTGCAGCTCCCCGCACCAGCAAATCTGCATAGGAGGCAACCCAAGAGAAGTCCATTTTGGCCCCCTACGCCAATGCTCTCTGCCCGCGACGGTAATAAGCTTCCAGCGCGGTAAAAATTTGATTCGATATTAGGGTTATTGTTAAATATATCGCTGCGGCCGCCAGGAAGAAGACCATGTATTGTTTTGTATTGCTTGCGGCCATTCGTGCAGCGAGAGCCAATTCCTGGTAACCGACGACAGCTATGAGTGCGCTGTCCTTGACGACTCCCATCCATAGGTTGGCGAAACCCGGCAGGGCATTCGGAATCAGCGCGGGGAGGATCACCCTGCGGAATCGTAAGGCCGGGCGCATTCCAAACGCTTTCGCCGCTTCGAGCTGGCCGACCGGAATTGCCAGAATGGCGCCTCGCAACACCTCCGTCATGTAGGCTCCCTGGACGAAGCCGAGCACGATCACAGCTGCGAGCAGGCCGTTAACCTCCAGCGGACCAAGATCAACCAAGGCGAGAACACGGTTCAGGCCGTCGGTCCCAGCATAGTACAATGCTATGATCAAAATCAGTTCCGGAACGGCCCTGACCACAGTCGTGTAGAGTTGCAAAAGCCACTCAATTGATCGAAATCCGCTCAACTTTCCAAATGCGCCAAACAGCCCCAAGACCATGCCAAGGAAATAGGCGCCCATGGATATCAACAGCGTGGCGAGAGCCCCGGTGAGCAGAACGCCACCCCACCCCGGAGGGTTGATGGATAACAATTCCAGAATTGAGTTCACAGAATTCATAGTGGAATCTTTCGAAACAGAGCTAGCGGACTTGCCGCGAAGGATGCTCGTCAGCAAATCCGCTAGATAAATGCATCAGTAAGGATCGTAGTCGAAGTACTTCTTATTGAATTCCGCGTACTTCCCGTTGGCTCTTATCGCCTTGATGGCGCCGTTCAGTTTCTGCTTGAGCTCTTCGTCCCCCTTGCGAATTCCGCCGCCTACGCCTGCTCCAAGAATCTCGTCATCGGCAGCAACCGTCCCCTTGAATTCGCAACAGCCCTTTCCGAGGTCCGTTTTGAGGAATTCCTTCAGGGGCCCGGTGTCTGCAAACGCATAGTCGATCCGACCTGAAGCCAAGTCTTGCAGTGATTCATCAACAGTCGCGTAGCTTTTCTCAGTTGCTATATCTGCGAAATGTTTCTGGAAGTAAGCCGATTGCGTTGTGGAAACTGCGATCCCGATGGTCTTCCCCTTCATCTGCTCATCAGTGACCCCAGCAACTCCGTCCTTTGCTCCAATCATGCTTGCCGCTGCGGAGTAGTACTTGTCGGTGAAATCGATACGCTTCTTGCGCTCGTCCGTAATGGACATCGAAGACCAGATTACATCGATCTTCTTGCTTTCGAGAGCGGGAATGAGGCCATCCCAGGCAATATCGACGGTTGTGCACTGCTCGTGAAGCTGTTGGCAGACCGCGTCCATAAGATCGATCTCCCAACCGATCTCTTTGCCGGAGGCATCTTTCGTCGTGTAGGGAGGATAGGCCTCGTTCGCGATGCCAAACCGGATATCGGCATGAGCGTCTGCCGCGAAACAGAGAATGGTGAGAGTTAGAGCAATAGTCCGATATTTCATCTTAGTTCCCCTTTTTGAGAAGTTGGGTGGTGGTGACTAGTGCGAACCCGCTCCAACAAATTCCTTGCAGCGGCTGCTCATGGGTGCACCGAAGACCTGGTCGGGAGGGCCGTCTTCCTCCACTTGGCCTTGATGCAAAAACAGCACGCGAGTCGAGACATCGCGAGCGAACTTCATTTCGTGGGTGACCAACAACATGGTTCGGCCCTCTTCCGCTAAGCTGCGGATCACCTTGAGGACTTCACTGACCAGTTCCGGGTCCAGGGCCGACGTCGGTTCATCAAACAGCATGACGGAGGGGTCCATGCAGAGCGCGCGGGCGATCGATGCTCGCTGTTGCTGACCACCGGAAAGGAAAGCGGGATAGGCATCGCGCTTGTCGTAGAGACCCACTTTGGTGAGCAGCCCATGCGCTTTCTCGACAGCGACCTTTCGATCAACGCCAAGGACGTGAACAGGGGCTTCGATCACGTTCTCCACGATCGTCATGTGGGGCCAGAGATTGAAGCTCTGGAAAACCATCCCTAACCCTGTTCGGAGTCTCTCAATCTGGCGCCAGCTTGCTGGATGGCATTTCCCATCATGCCCAATCCGGAACTTGACGTCCTCTCCATTGACCTGGAAGGCTCCCTGGTCAGGGATTTCGAGGAAGTTGATGCAGCGCAGAAAGGTGCTCTTGCCAGAGCCTGACGAGCCGATGATCGAAACCACATCACCCTTTTGTGCCGTGAGCGAAATTCCCTTCAAAACTTCGTGGGCTCCATAACGCTTATGGACATCCCGTACGGCAAGCGCAGGTATCCCAGTGCCAGCATGCATTCTGATCTCCATCAGGCTCGTCATGGCTTTTCGGTGCTCATGCAGGCAACGCTCCGCAATCGCTGCGTTGCCGCAGCAAACGTCACCCTTGTGCAGTTAGTCGCAGGAGAGGAAGGCTACTCAAATCTGGCCGTTTGGCCGCGGCAGGGAGCCCGCGAACCGAGTGCCGTTATCTGGTCGCCACAGATTGTTGTTTAAGGAGGAGGAGTAATGGACAGCTTTTGTTTCAGGATCCCACACCCTGGCATGAGGCGCGACAAGCCGTCGGTCAGCATATCGCCTGCTTCTTCGAGCGCGTTTTCAGGCATGGTCTCCAAGCTTTCCAACAGAAACCACATGCGACCGGTCAAAGCGTCCAACCGGGTGCGAGAGCACTGTCGCCAATTCCATCTCCTGCAAGTGACGCCTGCATCATCTCGCCAGATGGCCTCTCCCGGTGCCGGGCATTCCTTTATCGCCTCTCCATTCACAACCGTTTCGAAGACTTCAGTTCCAGCGGCAATTGTTAACCGTGGCCGCCCAACATACGCGTCGTAGTTTTCACCGCCGACAGGAAGTGCGTACCGAAGGCTGACAGCGTTGTAGAGATCGACAACGGGGTTGATCGTGGGAACCTTGCCGTCTTTCTCCACCCGTTTTCTGAGAGCCTGGGCAGAGCAGGGAGTTCGGTTCGGCTTTGCACCGAACCGGAAGTACGTTTCCGACCAACTGGCCAAATGCGCGTCTGCCCATGGCGCACCTCCCGCCGACACAAAGTTGCAGGCCTCTGCCAGAAGATTTGTATCAACGCTTCCTGTTTCGGCATTCGTGGCATCGATATGGATGGATATGGCGCGAAAGCCAGGGGCAATGCTGGCAATTCGTTCGTCGACAACCGGGATTTCGAACACGGCCCACTAGCTCCCATTGACCATCTTGGTGTAATATACCGACCATGGAACAGAAAGTCAATATACTGACCGACGTGGGCGCCGAGGTCGAACACGTCAGTGCAATGGTCTCCCAGAACCTCAAGCTTTTCCGACGCCAGAACGGCCTCACACTTGACCAGCTCTCTCGAAAATCCGGGGTCAGCAAAGGGATGCTGGTGGAAATCGAGAAGGGCAGCGCTAACCCCAGCATCGCCACTCTTTGCAGGATGGCAGTCGCTCTGGGGGTTTCTGTCGCAGACTTCGTAGGCGTAGCATCAAGTGTGCCAGCACGGATCGTGCACCCGCAAGACACTTCCACATTGTGGCGAGGCCCTGGCGGAGGCAGTGCCACTCTCCTTGTGGGAACGCACGGTCCGGACGAGGTGGAGCTTTGGCGGTGGATTATGTTTCCAGGCGAAACATTCGAATCGCCAGGGCATTCTGCGGGAACGCTCGAACTGCTGAATGTGGAAACCGGCGAGCTAACTCTGAAATTGGCTGATACCGATCTCCTAGTTCAATCCGGTTCTTCGGTTTTGGCACGCACGGAAGACAAGCATGCCTATATGAATCGGGGCACTCAAGAGCTTCGGTTCATCATGGTGGTCGCAGAACTGCAGTATCCACGCGTGCAGCATGTTTAGGTACAATTCCCGTATCCCACGCTATATGCGCTTTTGGCTAAGTCGGACCGGCGGAACGATTTCCCGCAACCCCGATGCCTGTCTCTTAGACCAGCACTGAATGCTAGAGCCATGATTGACAATACGGGATTGAACGCGTCCTTCGTCGGATGCAGCGAGGGGCACACTGGACCTGTGCGCATGCGGCAATGCCTGCCTGATGCTCGTCTGCGGAAAGCCAGAAGACGGGCTTCCGTTCCCCACGTCGAAATGGCACGAGCCAACTTCCGTGCAGCTCGACAATCTCATGCCCCAGCAGGAAATCTCCCGCGGTGTAGGCCCTTCGGCGCCAGCGGTAGCGCGCCGCCTTCAAACGGCTTCGCTCCACCGGATAATCAAGAAGAAGGACATCTCTGTCGTAAACGAGAGGGCGATTGGGCGCCCCCTGACGGTTATCGCGGAGGTGACGACCGAAACAGGAAAGACTGGATCTGATCGACGAGATAAAAAAGCGTTTCGCGAGCTGTCCACAGGTGCAGCAGTGCTACTGCATCACTGGCGAGACGGACTTTGTGCTTATCATGAATGCCAGCGACATGGATGAGTAAACGGCACTGATGCGCCAATCGTTCTTCGAGGGCGGAAATGTGACGAGCTTCGAAGCTGCGTTGCAATGGAGAAAGCCGACGGCCGATCCCGCTTTTGTCTCACCTGCGCATCGGAATGGTTTCGTCTTGATATTCTAGACTAGATCCAAGCTTATATCCTTGAACGGAATTTCCAAAGGCTGTGCTCGCCACCGCTGTCCCGACTGAGCCGGTAGAGCTACGGTCAAAGTGCCTGTGGTAACGATGTCTCCCGATTTGAGGGGTTGACCGCCAAAGCGCTCCAGTTCTCGTACCAAATAGGCTAATGCGGCGAGAGGGCTACCCAGGACCTGCGACCCACCACCCACCGCCGCGGAACCGTTTTCACAAGCAAGCGTCACCGAAAAGCTATGCAGTTGCTTTCCCCATCGCTCGCGGTCACTTTTGATTGAGTGCCGGGAGCCGAGAAGTAGGGCAACATGAACACCCGTTGCCGCAGCATCTGCGACATTGAAACGCCATTCTGGAAAGATCGACGTGCAAACCTCGAAGCCGAGTGCTGCCCATTCCACACACGAGAGAAGATCGTGTTCGTCCATGCGAGGGTCCGGAGGTGCGCACAAGCCGAGCGCGACTTCAGCCTCCATTCTGACGTTCGGCCAATGCGCTACCGCAAGGCTCGTCTTCACGCCTAGATCGAACGTTGTTTGGTCGTAGAGGTAATTCCAGATTGGCCCGCTGATCCCGTAGCCGGCCCACGCGGCAGAGTTGGTAAAGCCAATCTTGCGGCCGACTATTCGCTCACCATTTGCCTCGCGTCTGCGTCTTATCTCTTCGACAACCCAGTATGCATCCGCCAGTCCAAAGTTTGGATAACGGGACGTAAAAGGTGAGACCTCTCGCAGGACATCGCGTGTATTCTGAACTTCATCCGCAATATCCGATAAGATATTCTTGGGAAGCTGCACTTAAACCTCCTACACGATGCGTCAAGGCTTCTCCGCCCCGTCGCCGGCACCGAGATAGATGCGGCCGACCTCCGGATTGCTGGCGATGGAAACAGCGATCCCGTCCAGCCTGTTGCGCCCTTCGGCGAGCACGTAACAGCGATCCGAGATAGCTAGCGCCTTGTGCGCATTCTGCTCGACCAGCACCACGCTAACGCCGCCCTCGGAGCTGATCGTACGGATGTGCCCGAAAACCTCGTCGGTTGCCTTAGGAGAGAGGCCGGCACTCGGCTCGTCAAGAAGCAGCACTTTGGGGGATGCCATCAGGGCGCGACCGAGGGCCACGATCTGTTGCTGACCTCCGCTCAGCCGGCCGGCGGTGGCGCTCCAATAATCGCCGAGCGTCGGCAGGATTTTGCGTACCGCATCCTGCCGCTCGCGAACGGGACCGGGCACCGCGACGAGGCCCATGCGCAGATTCTCCTCAGTCGTCATGGTCGCGAAGACGTTCCTGACCTGCGGCACATAGCCCAGCCCGGCACGCAGACGCTCGCGCGTCGCGGTGTTGGTGATATCGTGTCCGGCAAGGGAAATCTTGCCTGCAGTTGGGTGGATGACGCCGACCAGCGTCTTCAGGAGTGTCGACTTGCCGCAACCGTTCGGGCCAATGACGGTGACGATCTCGCCTGGCGCTACGCGTATGCTGATACCGTGCAGAATCTGCATTTCGCCGTAGCCGGCCACCAAGCCATCGGCGACGAGAATGTCGCTCCCGCTCATGCATCTACCCCGCCGAGATAAGCGTCAAGCACCTGCTTGTTCTGCTGGATTTCCGCCGGCGTACCGGCGGCAATGACGTGACCCCGGTCGAGCACGACCACCCGCTCGCAGAGTTCCATAATGACGTTCATGTTGTGCTCGATGATGAGCAGCGTGATGCCCGAGGCGTGCACCTTCTGCATGACTTTCATCAGGTGCCGGATTAGGGTCGGGTTAACGCCTGCTGTCGGCTCGTCGAGCAGCATCAGCCGCGGTCGGCTCATCAAGCAGCGGGCAAGCTCGAGCAACTTCTTCTGGCCGCCTGAGAGACGCGCCGCGGCAATGTCGGCCTTTTCGGCGAGCCCGACCGTCTCCAACACCTCACGGGCGGCTGCCTCGTTGACTTGCTCTTCCTGTCTGACCCGCGCGCCTGGCAGAAGGACGGAGAGGAGCCGGTCGCCGAATTGGCCTTCCGGCACCAGCATCAGGTTTTCCAGCACCGACATCTCCTTCAGCTCTCGTGGGATCTGGAAGGTACGGCGTAGCCCGCGCCGCGCGACCTCGTATGCGCCCAGGCCCTCGATGCGCCGCCCGCCAAACCGGATCTGGCCGGAATCGGGCTTGGTGAAGCCGCTGATGATGCTGAAGAGCGTGGTCTTGCCCGCACCGTTAGGGCCGATCAGGCCAGTGATCGATCCCTCTCGGACCGATAGCTCGCAACGGTCGACGGCCTGGAGGCCGCCGAAGCGTTTGTTCAACCCGGCAATCTCCAGAAGGTTGCTCACGCGCGCCTCCCGGGACCGTAGCGAACCGCCACGATTATCATTAGCGCCAGGCCAAGCGCCATCAGGCGAAGTGCGGCCAACTGCACACCGTCGACGACGGTGATGTAGTCCTTGAGAAGTCGCGTGCCTTCGAGAAGGACGGCAACGACCGCCGTTCCCGCGAGCGTGCCCAGGGTGGAACCTTGCCGGCCAAGCAGCACGGCCGCAAGCACATAGATCGAGACATTAGGGCCAAACATGTCAGGTGAGATGTAAGTGAGGTAGCTCGCGAACAACGCGCCACCTATGCCTGCGAGCGCAGCGCCGAGCACGAATGCGAGCGTCTTGTAAGTAAGGGTCGGCTTGCCGATGGATGCGACCACGGTCTCGTCCTCACGGATTGCGCGCAGCGTCCGGCCTATCGGGAAGTGTGCCAGCCTTTGACTAAACCAGAAAGCGACGGCGAGCAGCACGGCGGCAATCACCAGGAAGGAAGTTTCTGAATCGAGGCCTGGAATGGTGACGGGCCGCGGTATGCCGGCGATGCCGTCCGGGCCACCAGCGAGCCACTTTTCGTTGAGAAAGATCAGCCGCACGAATTCGGAGAACCCCAACGTGACAATGGCGAGATAGTCTTCGCGCAAGCGTGGCGTAAACAGCGCCACCGCACCGCCGAGCGAGCCGCTGACCAGCGCAGCCAGAACGAGAGCAGGCAGCAACGGCAACCCGGCCTGCGTGGTGAGTGCCGCGCAATAGGCGCCGACCGCGAAGAATGCGACCTGGCCGAGATTGATCAAACCAGTGAGGCCCCACTGGATGTTGAGGCCGAGCGCCACGAAGCCGTAGATCACGGCAAAGATGAGGATGGCAACAAGATAGGCTGTCATCGCTCAATTCCCCCCGTCCGGATGAGGCCCGTAGGTCTGACCAGCAGCACCAGCGCCAGCACCAGAAAGGCGAGCGCTGTCTTGTAGGTGACCGGCAGCAGCAACAGGCTGAATTCCGACACCGTCGCGAGAAGCAGAGCCGCAAGTGCGGCGCCGGTAACGCTGCCCAGTCCACCCAAAATGGCGACGGCAAAGAGTGGGATCAACACCCGCCAGCCGAGAAGTGGGGTGAGCGAGGTCTCCGTGGCAAGCGCCACCCCGCCGATGGCCGCGAGGAAGCCGCTGGCAAAGATGATGCCGCCATAGACGACTTCCGGCCGGATGCCGGTGACAACCGCGAGCTCTGGATTGGTGGAAGTGGCGCGCACAGCGCGGCCGAAGGAGGTCCAGCGCAGCGCCGCGATCCCAAATACCAGGATGACCGCGACGGCGCCGATCATGGCCGCTTGCGTCGGCGTGACGATGAAGCCGGCGAACACGAAGGGACGCGCAAGCTCGATGGGATACTGATGCACGTCATTGCCCCAAATGAAGCGGACGCCGTTCTGCAGGAAGAGCATCAGGCCAAGCGAGAGGAGCACTGGCGGCAGCGTGCCCGCGGCGCGCACGAAACGAAAGATCGTCTGGTCGACTGCGAGCGCGATTAGCCCTGTTAGCACGGCCGCCAGAAGTGCCGAAAGCCACAGCGGCACGGAGAAGCCACACAGTAACAACGCCAGATAGGCGCCAAGCGTCATGAATTCGGGAATGGCGAAATTCGGGTAACGCAGAACTCCGTAGATCAACGATATCGCCGCCGCGGGCAGCGTCCAGATCGCGGCCGAGACCAGCGCCGAGACGAGATAGATTTGCAACTCATCCACAATAGCGTTTCCTAGCCTCCAGCTCCGCCTGCCGGCAGCGCCTCCGATGAAATCGCACGCGGGTACGGATTTAAAGCCCACCGCCGTTTGGTCGAGGTCAGGTGCTGCTTGTCATCCTTACCCCCTCCCCGCAAACGGGGAGAGGGATTGTCAGCGTCTCGTCTAGAACACAACGTCCTTGACCGCGCCGATGGGCATGATCTTGCCGTCCTTCACTTGCGACACGCGGAAATTGGCCTTAGCGATATTGCCGTTCGCATCGAAGTCGATCGCCCCTGAGGCGCCTTCGTAGTTCACCTGCTCACCTGTGCGCAGCGCCTTGATGCCCTCTGCGAAAGAGGTCACTTTGGCGCCGTCGGGCCCGGAGACTTTTCTGACGGCGTCATTGAGCGCAGTGCCGTCGGTCGACTTGGCCGCCTCAATGGCAAGCGCGAGCAGGACCAGCTGGTCGTAGGCCTGCGCGCCGAAGGAATAGTAGCGGTCGCCGCCAAGCGCCTTGGCAAGGCGATCATAGGCGGGCGAACCCTCGGCCACGCCCTCTTCGACCAATAGCAGTCCTTCCGCGGCAGGCCCGGCATTCTTGATGAGCTCGGGGCTCACCGCAAAGCCGGGCACGATAAAGCGTCCGGAAAGACCGAGCTGGTAGGCAGCCTTTAGAATGGCGGTGATGTCGGGCTCGTAGCCGGAGATATGGATGAAGTCCGGCTGATCAACGAAGGCGCGCGTCACCTCGGAGCGGAACGTGGTCTGGTCCTCATTGTAGGTGGTGAAGCTCATCACCTTCCCTCCCCGCTCCTCGAAACGCTGGCGGAATGCCGCGACCGTCATCTGCGTGAAGGGCACATTGAGGCCAAGCACGGCGGCCTTCTTCCAGCCCTGGCTGTTGGCGTATTCGGCATAAGCTTTGCCAAACAGAAGGTCGTCTGGCTCCGTGCGGAACAGATGACCCTTCTTCTGTACCTCGGTGATGCGGCTGGCGCCGGAGGTCGAGAGCTGGATGAGCTTCTTCTCTTGCACGATCGGCGCCACCGCAAGCGTGACACTGCTCGCCCAGGTGCCGACGATCGCGGACACCTTGTCGACATCGACCAGCTTGCGCGCACCGCGCACGGCTGCTTCAGGGCTGGTCTCGTCGTTTTCCACCACGAGCACGATCTTGCGACCGAGCGGACCGCCGGCCGCATTGATCTCCTCGAGTGCCACCTTCGCCGAGGTGAGCATCTCCTGCCCGAAACTACCGCCGGCCCCCGACAACGGCATCAGAGCGCCGACTTTGATGTCGCCATCCTGAGCCCAAGCTGCGCTCAGACCCGGCAGGGCGGTTGCGGCTACCGCTCCGGCGCTGATGGCCAGCAGCGAGCGGCGACTGATGGAGCCGCCCAATGGACGGCGCTTCGTGAAGTCGCTTTTCATCGTTTTTACTCCCCTTTGTTACTAAACTCTACGCTGAGCCCGCGGCAGCCTTGGGAGGATGACGCCGGGGGATCGGCCGGATTCTGTTCTCAAAAGCCGATGTCGCGTGGGAAATCGGTGATGCAGCGGGACCCGGTTTCCGTGACGATCAGCACATCGGAGTGACGGAAGCCACCGAGGCCCGGAATGTAGACGCCCGGCTCGACCGAGTTCGCCATGTTGGGCAGGAGCTTGGTCTTGTTGTAAAGACGCAGTTCTCCCTTCTCCTCGCGGCTGGCGGAGCCGATCATGATGCCGTGGGCATGCCCGGTGCCGTGGCGGATATACTTGACCAGGTCGTATTTCTGCAGAATCCCGCGCGTCAGCATATCGATGTCCGACATGGCGACACCCGGCTTCAGGGCTTCCTTGCCCGCGTCGAACGCCTCGTTGACGGCATCGAGCGTCCTCCTGATCTCAGGTGTAGGCTCGCCATAGACGAAGGTGCGCTCCAGCTCCGCGCAATAGCCCCAGACGACCGGAAAGATGTTGAGCGATACGAGATCGCCGCGCTTCAGGCGGCGGCTGGTCGGGTGCAGATGCGGTACCATAGTGTGGTCAGCGAATTGGGCATAGGCGTAGGTGCTGGTTAGTCCGTTGTCGGACAGGGCGCCCATCGCCTTGTTCACCGCCGCGACCGCATGGGCGGCCACCGCAAGTTCGGTGACGTTGTCCTGCATGGCCTCTAGGAAGGCGTCGGCGCCGATCTTGGCGAGGTCCGCGCCCAATTCAAGCAGGCGGATCTCCTCGTCCGACTTGATCAGCCGCAACTCCTCCAGCCATGGGCCGACTTCGACGAGTTCTGCCTCGGGAAAGCGGGCCTGAAAGGCGCGGAACAGACCGACTGGCAGCAGAGCTTCCTCGATGCCCAGCCTTATCCTGGCGGAGCCGCGGCGCGCGATGAAGTCTGCGCAGAGCTTGAGGCTCGCCTGCACGACATTCTCATCATCGCCATAGGCCATCACCTCGTCGAAGGAGCTGTGCTCCTCCATGTTCTCAGTCTCGATAGCCGCACCGCAGACCGCGCTCGACCCCGATGCCGGCAGAATCGCCCACATCGGCCGTCCCCATTCCGACAGCAGCGGCACGCCGCTCATGTAGAAGACGCTGTCGGCGGTGTGCAGGAATGCGACATCGACGCGCTCCGCGGCGAGCTTTCTGCGGAGAGCATCGATACGACGTGTCATTTCCTGTTTCGAGAAGGCTGGCATTTCAAACTCCACTAGGGTTTGTTGTCTTGAGATTCATTGTTCGGTCCGTCTTCGAGACCGGCGACGCCGATCAGGCCGTCGGTCTTGATGTTCTGGAGGATCATCAGCGAGTTGGAATCCTTGATCCCGTCGACCGCAGCGAGCTCAACCAGGATGAAGTCGTAGAGATCGCGCAGCGTCTCGAAGCAGGCCTTGATGATCAAGTCGTAGGGACCTGTCGTCACGGCGACACTGTCGACGAACGAATATTGCTGCAGCACCTTCGCCACTTTGATGATGGCGTTACGCTCCACGTCAATGCCGATGAAGGCCGAGGCCTCGTAGCCGAGATCGACGGGATCGGCGGTGGCGCGAATGCGCACCCTACCCTCCTGAGTAAGCTGGCTCAGCTTCTTGCGCACAGTCGGCTCGCTGATGGACAACCGCCTAGCCATCTCGGCGGTCGGCATGCGGCCGTCCTCTTGCAAGAGACGGATGATGAGCCTTTCGGTTTGATCAAGCGGTTTTGGCTTCATGTTCTCAATTCAGGTAATTTGTTCGTTCATATCTTCCATAATCCGAAACTTTTTGCAACGTATTATTTCGGCTTCCATATTTTTCGGCGCGCCAGACTCAAAATGGGCGCGAGCGCGGCGTCCAAACGCAATCCTGCTTACCGACCGATCTAACAGCGACAACCGACAAAGCGCTCTCATAGAGTCGACAGCGTTCACCCCTCCATTTGGCGGGGTGGAACTGCCGCTGCCTTCGGCCGATGATTGCCTTGCAGACAAATTGCGAGCAGGCGGCAAGCGTATGACAAGATTGAGAGTCGTGGCATTCAGCGGCAATTTTCGCCGGCCTTCCAAGACATTGGCGCTGACGAACGCGATCGTCAGTCAATTGGCGCAGAAGACCAGCGCTGAGATCGTCACCTATGATCTCCTGGACCTGGATGAATCTGTTTGCACTTTCGATCGCGCCGACCTGAGCCAGCAATCGGCCCGCATCATCGGCGAGCTCGAGAGCGCAGACGCCCTGATCGTGGCGACCCCCATCTACAAGGGTGCCTATTGCGGGCTGATGAAGCATATCTTCGACCTTCTTCCAGCCGATGCCCTTTGCGAAACGCCGGTACTGATCAGCGCCAACGGCGGGGGGCCGCGGCATGCCCTAGTGATCGAGCATCAGCTGCGGCCGCTGTTTGGCTTCTTCGAAGCAGATACGCTTCCGACATGCGTCTATTCCTGCGAAGCCGACTTCAAGGAAGACAAGATCGTCGATCCGGGAGTTCTAGCGCGGATCGACAAGGCGACCAATCAAATGGCGCATCGGCTCGACGAACTTGGCGAATTTTCGAGCGAAAGCTCCACTCTCGTTTCTGGGAAAAATCATGCCTATCCTGTCTGACACGAAATTCCTTGTCGCCCACTACATGCCCTACACCGACCTTCCTGATGAGTGCCTGGAACGGGACTCGCTTTGGGTCGACATCCCGAACGCCTACTACGATCCACACAAGGGTCATGCACTTTATGAACGCTACCTGGGCGAGGCGGTGCTGGCCGAGGAATTGGGCTTCGACGGGCTGTGCATAAACGAACATCACGCCACGCCAGCAAGCATGATGCCGGTGCCGTCCATAATCGCATCGGCGATCTTTGCCAGGACGGAGAAGTTGCGTGTCTGCATTATGGGCACGCCGCCCAATCTGGAGAACCCGCATCGCCTGGCCGAAGGCTATGCGATGCTTGACGTCATGTCAGGCGGTCGGCTCGAAGTCGCTATCCCGCTCGGCACCCCGATGGAATACTGGGTCAATCCCGTGGCGCCGGCGACGGCGCGAGACCGCCTGCATGAATCGATCGATATCATGCTGAAGTCCTGGGAGACGCAGACCGGCGAACCGAAGGGCTACGATGGCAAGTTCTATCATTACAAATATCTCAATGTGTGGCCCCGACCGATCCAGCAGCCGCATCCTCCCATCTTTCTCGTCGGCTCCGGGAGTCTCACAACGGTCGAGATGGCTGCACGGCTGGGTTTCGGATATGCCGCGACTTTCTCGCCGATTCCCAAGCAGATGAAGGCGCTGGAGATCTACCGACAGAAATCGGTCGAAGCCGGACATGACCCGGATCCCTCCAAATTCCCGCTTACCGCAATGGTCTACGTCGCGGACACCGACGAACAGGCGGTCGAAGAGATGACGCCTTGGGCCGATTTCTACTTTGGTCAGTTGCTCAAATCGGGCCGGTTTATCGAGTTGCCGGGATACATTCCCGTCGACGAATTCCGCCGGCGCGACGGGAAATTCATTCCCGAATCCCACGGTGTCTTCGACTGGAAGGCGATCGAGGCGGTCTACCGTGTCGTCGCAGGCTCACCAGAGACCGTCGCCAATCAACTGGAAAAATGGGCTGAAGAGACCGGGTCAAATCGGATCATCTGCGAAGTCCACATCGGAAACATGCCGCATGACAAAGTCGTCAGCAACATGACCAAGCTTGCCAAAGAGGTGATCCCGATTCTTGAGGAGCGACGCGACGGAGCCCCAAAGGTCGAACAGTCACCGCAATCGGCTTACCTCGATCCCCCGGAAATGATGAGATTTAGAAAATGGACGGGCCGGTGAACAAGAAAATCGTGGATATGAGCGGGTTCGACCGCTCGGAGTATGTCGTGTCCGGCGTCAGGACGGCCGTTTATTCGATCGGCTCAGGACGGCCCGTCATTTACCTTCACGGAGGCGGCACCTTCCCGGGTTTCGATTTCGTGCGCGAGTGGGCCAGGGACCGCCGTGTCATCGTCCCTTATCATCCCGGTTTCGGCGAGAGCGACGACGATCCCCGCATCGACGACGTTAGCGACTACATCTTCCACTACATCGACCTGTTCAATCAGATGGGGCTGGATGAAGTCGACATCGTCGCCCACTCGCTGGGAGCCTGGATCGCGGCCGAATATGCCTCTGTTCAGGCGCCGCGCATCGGCAGGCTCGTACTCGTGGCGCCGAACGGCGTGGTGATCCCGGAGTTCCCCAACCCCGACAGCTTCAAGATCCCAAAGGAGCAGCTCCACGAATATCTCACGGCCGATCCCTCGGTCGCGCTTCGATATTTCCCTGATGGCCACGACATCGACTTCCTGACGCTTGGCTTCCGCGAGTTGACGGCCTTCAGCCGAGTCGGCTGGGAGTATCCGCAGGGCAATCCAAAACTGCGCCAGCGCATACACCTGATTACCTGCCCGACGCTGCTCCTGTGGGGTCAGGAGGATCGGTTTTTTCCGGTGGGCGGTGCCAAGACGTGGCAGGAGCTTTTGCCGAAATCGGAACTGAGGATCCTCCCGAAAACCGGGCACCTCGTCTTGGGCGAGAACCCTGATGCGCCGGGCATCGTGCACGAGTTCCTGACACGCTGATATCCATCCCTGAAGAGGAGAAGTCCACATGAAACCTGAACCCGCCGGCATCACGCGCATGAAGGATGCCTATGAAGGGCGCGTCTGGAACATCCTCGGACAAACCTACACACTCAAGCATGTGACCGAGACTTCGATGCTTTGGTATGCCGAATTCCCGCCGGGAACGTTCGTGCCGCCGCATATCCATCCCACCCAGGACGAGCTGGTCATCGTTCTCGAAGGCGAGATCCATGCCGTGCTCGACGGAGTAGAGCAGGTTGCAGGCTACGGAGATACGGTCCGATTGCCGATGGGCATTCCGCATGGGCTGTTCAACAAGTCCGATAAGAAGGCTGAAGCTCTTTTCGTGGTCTCGCCGACCGGCGCGCTGTTCTCTCTGTTTGACAAAATCCACAACGTCGGCGACCCGGCTGAGGTGGTCCGCTTGGCCGCGCAGCATGAGATCAACTTTCTCCCGCCGCCAGCCGGCTGAGCGTCGGGCGCCCGGCGATCGCAAATGCCCGGTTAGTGTGCGTAAATGGGAGCACTTATGTCTTCGACCTGCAGCAATCACGCCAACAACAGCCAGATGTTTCGGCCGCCGATCGGCGATCTGTGGGACTATGCCGACATCTCGCGCGACAAGTGCATTGCGCCTGGATTGAAAGTACGCAACTGGATCCAGTACCAGGCGAGCGAGGAGTTCTACATCCAACGCCTGACAGATCGTGGCTATTTGGTCGGCGCCGCAGGTTACAACGCGGTTGCCGTGATCGGCGACAAGGGGGTGCTGCTGGTGAGCACCCAATCGGGCGTGGCGACCACCCACACGCTCAAGGGGTTGCGCACACTGACCGACCTGCCGGTCACGGACATCGTCTACACCCACTACCATATGGATCACATCGCCGGCACGCCCGAGATCGTAGCCGAGACCAAACAGCGCTTCGGTAGGGAAAGCCGGATCTGGGCGTCCTCGCTCACCGCGCGGCAGATCGACCGCTTTGGCCGTAAGGTACCGATGCCCACCAATGTCATCGAGGGCCATGACGGCGACTTCCTGTTCGAGGGCAAGCGGGTGCGCATCCGCACGCCTGAATACAACGGCCATTGCCTGGACAACGCGATCATCCATCTGCCGACCGAGGGCATCGTGCAGTTCGACGATATGGTCGAGCCGGAATGCATGCCCTTCCCCCATTTCGGCCCGCAGGAGAACTTGCGGAACTTCGAAGACAACATGATCGAACTGCAGGGGATGACCTGGGACTTCGTCAATGGTGGTCACGGCAATTTGGGCAGCCACGGCGACGTCAAATTCTACCTCGACTATTTCGACAAGATGCGCAACGCCACGGCGGCGCGCATGGAACGGCTCTCCACGACGGATTTTGTCGTGCCCACCTATTCGTACATGAGTGCCTGGGTGAATTATCTTGCTGCCGTCAGCGCCCTGGTCAAAGAGGACCTGCGCCCGGAATATGGCCTCTACTACGGATTCGAGGAAAGCGTCCCTACCCATGTCGAGATGATGATCAATCATCTTATCCTGTACTGAGGCATGAACGCGTCCATGACAGATCGCTTGCCGATTCCTCCTACCCTCGCCGGGAAGCGCGCTCTGGTGACCGGCGCCAGCCAGGGCTTGGGTCAGGATATGGCGGTGACCTTCGCCCAGGCAGGAGCCACGGTCGCAATTCACGGCCGAACACTTGGCGAGACAGAGGCAACGATCGAATTGGTCCGCAACCTCGGCGCAAACGCGCACGCGGTCGCAGCCGACTTCCTCGAGCCCGCAAGCATCAGGCCCATGGTCGAAGGGGCGATCAAGGCGATGGGCGGTCTGGACATCCTGGTGAACAATGCTGGGATCGGCGAGATTTCCACGCTGGAGGATATGGACGAGGCCCTCTGGGATCGCACCATTGCGATAAATCAGAAAGCGCCGTTCCTCGTCACCAAGGTAGCGGTCGAGACGATGCGGTCCAATGCCGATGGCGGACGCATCCTGTTCATCTCATCGACCGCGGCAAAAACCGCGGACGCCGGTTTTTCCGTCTATGCCACGGCAAAGGCCGGGCTCCTGGCCTTTGCTCGCTGCATTGCCCCTGAATTGGGTCCGCACGGGATCACGGTGAACGCCATCTGCCCGGGCTGGATCGACACCGCGTTGTCACGCGACCCGGTCAAAGCGATGGCAGAGGAGCTGAAAGTCCCCTTCGATCAGGTTTGGCAAATGACCATGGCGGACACCAACATGATGAAGGCTTTTCTCAAGCCGGCCGACATATCCCAGGCAGCGCTGTTCCTGGTGGGCCCCGGCGCCCGCCACATTACCGCGCAATCGCTGAATGTCTGTGCGGGATTGGCCTATTGGGGTTGAGACAGCGACGACCAAGAAGGTGGCGCGGAGAGTAGAATACGGAGCAGCAGTCCAGTTGCAAAAGCATGGTATGTCCTGCCGAGAATCGATCCATGGCGAAGCGTCCGATGGACATTTTCGGGGACGGGCAGAATAAAAAACAAAGAGGAATTACCTCAGAATGGGAGAGCAGACATGAAGACGTTGCAGCATTCGGTTCAACCGGGATTGCGGTTCGATCGGCGTGATTTCCTGAAGGCGTCGGGCGCGGCGGCACTTGGCCTCGCAGGCAGCGCAATGCTCGGCCGGTCCGCACTTGCGCAGAACATCGGTGGAACCCTCGACTATCTTGGGTGGCAGGGCGAGGAGATGCCCGGCGCAATGGGGGCCTTCGCCAAAGAACACGGCATCAAGATCAATCCGAGCTACATCGCTTCCATCGACGACGTCGATGCCCGCTATGCCGGCGGCGGCGGCAGCGGTTTCGACCTGCTGTCGACCACCACGTCAACGAGTGACCAATTGGAGAAGAATGGGCACGTACTGACGCCACTCGATCTCGAGCGGATACCGCGTCATGGAAATCTGGCGAACTACTTCACGCAGAATGCGCGTACGATCGGCATCGCCGACGCGGACGGCAAGTTGTTCGCGATACCACATTCGTTTGGGGTTTTCGGTATCACTTACGACAGCAAGGCCATCCCCGAGCCGAAGGCATGGACCGATCTGCTTGATCCGAAATTTAAGGGACGCATTACCATGCCGGGAGATCCCGGCGCCAACTTCACACTTGCCGCGCATATTCTCGGACACGATCCGTTCCGAACCCCGAAGGGCAAGATCGACGAGATTGCCGCGTTCATGAAGCAATTCATCGACCAGTCGAAGACCATCGCGCCGAGCTACGGCGACGTGGCGTCGCTTATCGGTTCGGGTGAAGTGGTCGCCTCCTTCCTCGGCTGGGCGGCGATCGATGTCTTTGCTGCTGCCGCCGGCAACAACAATGTGCGCACCAACATTACCCCGACGGACGGCACCTTTACCTTTGTCGAAGCTTATGTGATCCCGCAAGGGGCGGACAACGCCGAAACGGCCTATGCGTGGATCAACGAAGTGCTCGATCCAAAGGTCAACGCCGCCGCCGCGATGGAACTCGCCGCTGGTCCGACGGTAAAAGGTGCAGCCGCCTTCATCGATCGCGCCAAGAGCCTCTATCCGGTCGATGACGTCGATGCATTCCTGGCAAAACGCCCGGTTCTCCTGCAAGCCCCGATCGAATCCGACGAATTTATCACGCTGGGCGAATGGGTGGCGAAATTCCAAGAGCTTCTGGTCAAGTAAGTTAGCGAAGTGCAGACACCTCGTTTTGGAAGCTTTTGGCCCCGGTTCAGACTGACGGCAATGACCTTGCCGGCAGTCCTTGGCCTGTTGGTGTTTTTCGTCGTCCCCGTCCTTTTCCTGCTCGGCTACAGCTTTATGACGGCCGGGCGGTTCTCCGTTCATCTACCGCTGACGCTGGAGAACTTCTGGGCGGCGGTCACATCGTCAGCCAGCCTGCGGCTGGCGCGCAACTCACTCATTGTCGGCGGCTCCGTCGCGACACTTTGCGTCCTCATCGGCATTCCGGTCGCCGCCTATATCAGATATCGCGCCGGACGCTGGGAGTTTCCCGTTTTGCTGCTCTTCGTTATCGCGATGTTCGCAAGCTATCTTGTGCGCATATACGCCTGGCGGCTGATGTTGGGGGAACACGGCGCAGTCAACGCAACTTTGTTGGCACTTGGCGTGATCGATACGCCACTTAAGGCGCTGCTGTTCAGCAAACTCGCTATCGTACTGGCAATGGTCCACATCGGCATTCCCTGGGTCGTGCTTATCTTGTATTCGGCGATGCGCCCGCTCGAACCGCGCTATCTCGAGGCGGCGCAGGACCTTGGCGCGACGGCCACACAGCGGTGGTGGAAGGTTATGTTTCCGCTGCTGGCGGCACCTATTGGATCCGCTTTCCTGCTGATCTTCATCCTCGCATCGAGTGACTACGTTGCGCCCCAGTTTCTTGGTAGCCCGGGCGATCAGCTCATCGGCATACAAATCCAGTCCGATTTCAGGGGGCTCGGCAACTGGGGCGTTGGCGCCGCGCGATCATTCCTCACTCTGCTGGTCTATGTATTTGCCTTCGGTCTGTTGACCGTTGTGCTCCGCTTCAAGCGCCTCAAAGAAATCCACTGGGAAAACTAAAGGGCAGGCAGCATGAAGAACGTGGTCCTCCTGGCAAGCACAGTGTTCGCCCTGCTCTACCTTTTCGTTCCACTGTTCATCGTGGTTCTGTTTTCATTTCATGCGACGGGTGGATTGTCATTTCCCTTCGAGGGCTTCTCGTTGCGATGGTACGAGGAAGTCCTGTCTTCGCCGGATTTCCTGAACGCGACGAAGAACTCGTTCTATGTCGCTTCAGCCACCGCGGCCATCACGCTGGTTGTGTTCACGGCAGCGGCTTACGGCATGTCGCGATCGACGGCGCGCTGGCGAGATACCCTTTCTCCGCTCTTCCTGTTGCCAATCACCCTGCCTGGCATTTTCATCGGCGTGGCGCTTCTGCTGTTTTTTGCTCGCATTCAGCTGCCTCTGTCACTGATGACTGTCATCATAGCCCACATCGTCTTTGTCGCCCCGTTCTTCTATCTGATCACCAGCGTTGCGCTTGAGAGCCTTGACCCCTCTCTGGAAGAGGTGGCGCTTGATCTGGGGGCCAGCCGCTACCAGGCGTTCTTCAAGATCGTTCTCCCGCAGATCTGGCCGACGTTGGTGGGTGCAACTGTGTTGGCCTTCATGTTGTCGTTGGATGAGTTCATCATCACCTTCTTCGTCATCGGAAACGACGGCACCCTTCCGATGTATATTTTTTCCAAGCTTCGCCGCACCGTAGATCCGTCGATAAATGTCGTATCGGCCCTCCTCATCGGGGCAAGCTTGCTGCTGTGGATTGTGGGACTGATGATGATGTGGCTTCAACGTGAGCGAGCTGCGATCGGTGTAAATGGCAAGGAGAACATAACAACGTGAACCAGACTACCAATCCGCGCCTCGAAGTCCGATCCGTTAGCCATTCGTTCGGTGCATTCCAGGCTGTTAGGGACGTATCGCTGACATTGCATCAGGGCGAATTCCTGTCTTTTCTCGGTCCATCCGGGTGCGGCAAGTCGACAATGCTGCGCATCATCGCTGGCTTCCTGGTCCCGACTGAAGGCAAGGTGCTGCTGCACGGGCGCGATGTCACGGCCACGCCGCCGAACCGTCGCCCAGTTAATCTGGTATTCCAGCGACCGACGCTATTTCCCCATTTGAACGTGTTTGAGAACGTCGCATTTGGGCTGCGCATCGCCAAGCTGTCGGAGCCCGAAATCAAACGACGCGTCATGAGCATGCTTGAGATCGTTGATCTTGGCGCGCTCGCGAGGCGGCGATCGCATGAATTGTCCGGCGGACAAATGCAGCGTGTCGCGGTCGCCAGGGCGCTCGTGAACGAACCGCAACTTCTCCTGTTGGACGAACCGTTCTCAGCACTCGACATCAAAATCCGCCTTCAGATGGAATGCGAATTGCGACGGATTCACCGCGACTACGGTGCCACGATCGTCTTCGTCACTCACGACCAGCGTGAGGCGATGGCGATGTCGGATCGGATCGCGCTGTTCCGCCAGGGCGGAATCGAACAGATCGCCCCTCCAGACGAGATCTATCGGGCACCAATCTCCGAATATGCGGCGCGATTTGTCGGAGATGCCAACATCTTGCGGGTCGACCTGCTACCGCAAGCGCCGGGATTGGCTCGGGTGGCCAGCCATGAGGTCAATGTCGGTAACCTTCATGACTGTACGTCCACGTCCGCTGTCATGATCCTGCGGCCCACCGCCATACACTTCGAGGCCATCACATCGGATGGACCGGGGTTGCCGGGGCTGGTCACCGATGTGGCCTACCGCGGCACCGGCTTTTCTTGCGAGGTGAAGGTTGACGGTCTTAGCGAACCGCTACGCGCGGAGGTCAGCGCGCTTGGTGGCTTCCGGATCGCTGTCGGAGATCGTGTCAAAGCGACTTGGTCCGGAGCGGAGGTGCGGATGATCGCGACGTGAATAGGCAGTATGCACCAATGGGAGCGGCGGGAGGACTGTTCAAGACGCCTTCATCAAGACGCCAACAAGCTCGGTCCTGTTTGAAACCGAAAACTTCTTGTACAGCGTCCCGAGATGTTCCTTCACTGTGTGGGCGGAAATTCCGAGCGAACGTGCGATTTCCTTGTTCGACCGGCCCTGGCAGATCAGCCTGGCAACCTGCCGTCCACGTGGTGGCAAGACCTCAACATTCTGGAATTCCGATCTATCATTCGCCGGTTCGGCAGGGGGTGGCGAAGGTGGTTCGGCCATTGGTGCTTTGATGTCGAGCGCCGCGTACGCATGACTGCTGGCACGGCAAACCAGATCCATCGCGGCGCGTGCCTCCAACGAGTACGACCCATAGATTTCCGATCGACCGATATAGATGACGGCCGCAATCTTTCCGTCCACCTTGATTGCGCCGGCCATGCAATGCCCAAACCCCCAGCGACGCAGAAAGGCCAAGTTGCCCTGGTCAATCCAGCCCGGCCGCCCCTTCATCATTTGATCATGCACCGGCATACCGCTGGTCGCGACGTATTCGAGCAGCAGGTCCTTCGTCTTGCTGTCACGATATTCAACGTGCAGCCCTTCGGGCACTTCTTTCGAAAACAGGAGCTTTGGCGTGGCCCCGTCCAGGGCATAGATAGATATAGCGAGGGATCCGACATAATCGGCGATAAACCTGCTTGCCTCTTCACCCAGCGTGTCGACCGTCTTGCTCTCGGCCACTCGCATGAGCGATTGGCCTAGGCGCAGGGAACAGTCCAATTCGTTCGGAGTCAGCGTCACGTTATCCTGGGTTCATATGAGTACAGCAATGGGTAGACAACCTACCGCATGAGAAGAAACAGTGCCACCGACATCGATAGTCGGCTGCCACAACTGCGCTTCGGGGCGGTTGCGTCTGCGACACGGCCGCACCGTATCGCCAGGTCAATGCGGCGGCGGTTACTTCCTTGTGAGGGAGAGCAGCCTGGCTCTTAGGTCTGCGATGTCGGCAGCTACGGTTCCATGATCGCGCAAGGCGAGGCCGAGCCAGGCTCCGTCCGCCGCGAGACGCACGATCTCGAGAATGGGGTCGCTGTCACTTTCGCGATGCCGTCGCAGCCGTGCGTCGAGCCAATCAGCCCAGATGCGTCGCAGGCCTGGCTCGGCGATCATCGATACCGAAAGAGCTGCCCATGGCCCCTTGAGACCGAACTCATGCCCGACGAACACGGTGTCGAGATAGGCGCGCGTGAAACTTCCCCAACGCTCGTGATCCCTCGCGATGGCCTGGTCGAGTTCCGCGTCCAGACGTTTGAGGATGTTTTCGAACATGCCTTCAACGAGGATCTGCTTCGACTGGAAATGATGCAACAGGCCGCCTTTCGTGACCCCCGCCGCCTCGGACACCGCTTGCAAAGTTATACCTGCAAGGCCCAAATCCACTGCGAACTTCTCGGCGCAGTCGAGAAGTTTCCTGCGAACCAGCTCCGGCTGCTTCTTGCGAAGATGACCTTGCGACATCGTCAGTGCACGGTCGTGCGGGAGAATACCTGCATCACGACCACGCCGCTCACAATCATGGCGATACCCACCAGTGCCGCCACGTCGATTGCCTGGCGGAAGACCGTCACACTGACGAAAGCTGTCAAAACGATGCCGAGGCCGCCCCAGATGGCGTAAGCCACCCCGAGCGGTATGCCTTTGAGGGCTTGGGAGAGGAAGAAGAACGAAATCCCGTAAAGGATCGTCATCGCAAGGACAGGCCCGATACGGCTGAACTGTTCTGACTTTTGTAGAAAGGCTGAACCAGCGACCTCGCAGACGATAGCAATGGCAAGCGAGCCGTAGGCAAGGAACGAGGGGGTCATGGGTGCACCGAAAAGACAAATATTGTAAGATACCATCCAGCCGGTATCTTATAAATCATGCCTCGTGCTCAATGGCAACCGGCGCCCTCACAAAAGAGCACTTTCGGCCGATCCTCACCTATTTCCTCGGCGTTCCTGTTCGGTAAGGTGACTCCCGAGAATTAACCACCATAGGGCCTGCATGCCGGCGTGCCGCAGCAACTGCTGTCTAGAAGTGGATGGCGTAGTGGCTATTGCAGGCCGGATTGTCGAGATATAGGTCGGCTCATTCTACCAAAGTGCGGGTGAGCGGGTGGTTGCGGTCGACCAAACCGTCAATCACATCGAAATGATGCCGATCAGGCTCCTCGACGGCATCAGTAGCAGCACCCAGCCCCGCCCAGACATTGTTCAACAGTGCATTTTGGCGCCGGAACTCAGCGCGCTCCGCGCCGCCTACCCAACACGTCAGTCTTGCGCCTTCAATGGGCCGCAGCAATACGGGACTTTCGACGTTCGCCTCAGTCTCATCTATCCTCAGTTGCTTGTTCATGACGGTGCGCATCAACGGCCGAAGATCGTGGACACCTGAGATCGAGACTGTATTCACCACCCTGTCCTGCACCGATGGCGGCAAAAGGACGTCCGATGTGATCATGCGCGTAACAAGGTGGCCGCCGGCGGAATGGCCTGTAAGGCGCAGCGGTCCCTCCACCATGGCGGCCGCCGTGCCAATAGCCGCGGCAACTTCGCGAACGATGCCCGCGATGCGGATTTCGGGGCACAGCGTATAGGAAGGCATGGCCACTGCATGGCCATGTGCGAGTGGCCCGGTGGCAAGATGCGACCAGAAGCTCTTGTCCAGCCGTAACCAGAAGCCTCCATGAACAAAAACCACAAGACCTTTCGGAGTGCCTTCCGGAAGAAATAGATCGAAGAGATTGCGCGGCCTTTGGCCATAGCGTTGATCAAGTCTTGCACGCCCTTGAGCTTTCATACGCTCACGGAAACGCTCCGCCGGCTCGATCCACAGATCTGGCCATCTCTCGCCCCCTGCGATGTTGGGACCGTTGGCGTAGGCATTGTCCCAGTCCACTATTCTATGCAAAGGCACGCTTTTCGCCTCCAAATGAAAACTGACTTGTTGCCGTTTTGGCCCTTTGCTTCGAGCCGGCCAGAAAGCGCGCTATCGCGCGGTCGAGGGATGCTGCAACTGCTCGCAGAGTGTGCATTTCAGGTTCGCAAGCCTTCGAAAAGGAAAAAGCGCTGCCGGAAATTAGCAATGACCGGAGCCACCCGTGCGCGTCAATAGCCACGCAAAAAAACTTTAGGCTTGAAATAGTTTTCGGTTCGTGGGAGCCTTTGTCGGCGCCCGGTGCCCGCCTTGCACGGGCAATGAGGCAGAGGGGCCAACGGCCGCGAATTTGCCGATTGGCCGGCTCGCAAGTCGGGGGGAAATATGCTTGGGCCTTCAGCGCATATCGACACGTTCACGCGCGATCATCTGCCGCCGCCGGAGCAATGGCCGCACTTCCTGCTCGACGGCTTCGACTATCCCGAACGCCTCAACGCCGGCGTCGAACTGACCGACCGGCTGGTGGAGAAAGGCCTCGGCGACCACACCGCGCTGATCGGCAACGGTCGCCGCCGCACCTACAAGGAACTGTCCGACTGGACGAACAGGCTGGCCCACGCGCTGGTCGAGAATTACGGCGTCAAGCCGGGCAACCGGGTGCTGATCCGCTCGGCCAACAACCCCGCTATGGTCGCCTGCTGGCTGGCCGCCACCAAGGTCGGCGCCGTGGTCGTCAACACCATGCCGATGCTGCGCGCCGGCGAACTCGGCAAGATCGTCGACAAGGCGGAGATCACCGTCGCGCTCTGCGACACCAGGCTGATGGACGAGATGACCGCCTGCGCCAAGGACAGCGCGTTCCTCAAGCAGGTCATCGGTTTCGATGGCACCGCCAACCATGATGCCGAACTCGATCGTGCCGCTCTCGACAAGCCGGTGACGTTCAGCGCCGTCGACACCGGCCGCGACGATGTCGCGCTGCTCGGCTTCACCTCGGGCACGACAGGCGTGCCGAAGGCGACGATGCATTTCCACCGCGACCTGCTGATCATCGCCGACGCCTATGCCCGCGAAATCCTCCAGGTGACGCCGGACGACATCTTCGTCGGCTCGCCGCCGCTCGCTTTCACCTTCGGCCTTGGCGGCCTCGCCATCTTTCCGCTGCGCTTCGGTGCGGCGGCAACGCTGCTGGAACAGGCGACGCCGCCCAACATGATCCACATCATCGAGACCTACAAAGCGACCATCTCCTTCACCGCGCCGACCGCCTACCGCGCCATGCTGAAGGCCATGGATGAAGGGGCCGACCTGTCGTCGCTGCGCGTCGCCGTCTCGGCCGGCGAAACCTTGCCCGCTCCGGTTTTCGAGGAATGGACGCAAAAGACCGGCAAGCCGATCCTAGACGGCATCGGCGCCACCGAAATGCTGCACATCTTCATCTCCAACCGTTTTGGCGACGTGAAGCCTGCTTCCACAGGCAAACCAGTCGGCGGCTACGAAGCGCGCATCGTCGACGATGAGATGCGCGAGCTGGCGCGTGGCGAGACCGGACGGCTGGCGGTGCGCGGCCCGACCGGCTGCCGCTACATGGCCGACGACAGGCAGAGGGAGTATGTGCGCGACGGCTGGAACCTCACCGGCGACACGTTCACCCAGGACGAGGACGGTTTCTTCCATTTCGCCGCGCGTTCCGACGACATGATCGTCAGCGCCGGCTACAACATTGCCGGACCGGAGGTCGAGGCAGCACTGCTGTCGCATCCCGATGTCGCCGAATGCGCGGTCATCGGCGCCGAGGATGGCGAGCGCGGCCAGATCGTCGAGGCGCATGTCGTGCTTGTGCAAGGCGTGGCGCCCGATGCGTTGACCACCAAGCGCCTGCAGGATCACGTCAAGGTAACGATCGCGCCCTATAAATATCCGCGCTCGGTCAAATTCATCGCCGCTCTGCCCAAGACCCAGACCGGCAAGATCCAGCGCTTCCGGCTGCGGGACGCCGACTGCAACAAATAGAACCTCGGACGCGCCAAACCGGTGAAGGCCCTGTTCAAGACGGCAGGGCAAGCTTACAAGGCGCATCATGCGCTACCGCCGGATGCTGGAACGATTGCCGACGTGAACCACGACAATGTAGTCAAGACGATCTCGCCGGACTGGGTTGATGGCGAGACGAAAGTGATGGAATCCCCTGCCGACCATGGCCAGGATCTGCGCCTGTGGCTCAGGTTGCTGACATGCTCGACGCTCATCGAAGGCGAGATCCGGCGCCGCCTTCGCGAGCAGTTCGACTGCACGCTGCCGCGGTTCGACCTGATGGCGCAGCTGGAGCGGGCCAAGGCCGGCATGGTCCTGGGCGAGCTCTCCAAGCGTATGATGGTGTCGCCCGGCAACATAACCGCGCTGGTCGAACGGCTTGTCGAAAGCGGCCACGTCACCCGCACCGTTTCGGCGGCCGACAGGCGGGTGCAGATCATCGCCCTGACGTCCTTCGGCCGCGCCGAATTCGAGAAGATGGCGACCGCGCACGCGGATTGGATCGCCGAGCTGTTCGACGTCATTACAGCGCGGGAGGGCCAGATCCTGTTCGACAGGCTGGGCAAGCTCAAGCGCTCGGTCGTCACCGCCCTCGCCCGGGATTGACGGGTTTCCTTCAGCCGATCCGCAAGGCCGAACCTGCCTTCACAGGCTTCTCATAGCATCGGTTGCTACCGAAAATTATTTTAAGCTTGAAGTTTTTTCCAAGCCAGTTCATGGTGCCGGGAAGAGCAGGGCGACTCGCGGTCGGTCGGCGAAACGCGTGGGAGGACAGTATGCGCATCGTCTGCATCGGCGGCGGCCCGGCCGGTCTTTACTTCGCGTTGCTGATGAAGAAACAGCAGCCCCTGCACCACATCACGGTGGTCGAGCGCAACCGGCCATTCGACACGTTCGGCTGGGGCGTGGTGTTCTCCGACGCCACCCTCGAATCGATGCGTCAGTGGGACCTGCAGACGGCCGCCAGCATAGAAGATGCCTTCAACCACTGGGACGACATTGAGCTCGTCTTCAAGGGCCGCAAGATCAGAACCACCGGCCACGGTTTTGTGGGCATCGGCCGCAAGAATTTGCTCAGCATCTTGCAGGAACGCTGTCTTGAACTTGGCGTCGAATTCGTCTTCGAGCGAGACGTGCTCGACGACGGAGAATTTCCCGACGCCGATCTCATCATCGCTTCGGACGGGGTGAACTCCCGTTTGCGGCTGAAATATGCAGATGAATTCAAGCCCGACATGCAGATGCGGCCGAACCGCTATATCTGGCTTGGCACCGACAAGCGCTTTGACGCCTTCACCTTTGATTTTCGTCGCACCGAGCATGGCTGGTTCCAGGCTCATATCTATCGGTTCGATGCGACCACCTCGACCTTCATCGTGGAAACGACGGACGAGGTTTTCCGCGCGCATGGCCTCAACAAGATGGATCAGGACCAGTCGATCGCCTTTTGCGAGAAACTGTTCGCCGAGACGCTCGACGGCCACAGTTTGATGACCAATGCCCGCCATCTGCGCGGCTCCGCCTGGCTGAATTTCGGCCGCCTGATCTGCGAGAAATGGAGCCATTTCAATGGCACGAACCACGTTGTCCTGATGGGCGACAGCGCACACACGGCGCATTTCGCCATCGGCTCAGGCACCAAGCTCGCCATAGACGACGCCATCGAGCTGACCCGCCAGTTCGACATCGTCGGACATGATGCGAAGAACATTCCGGCCGTGCTGGAAGCCTATGAGGGTGTACGCCGGATCGATGTCGCGCGCATCCAGAATGCGGCTCGCAACGCCATGGAATGGTTCGAGGTGGTCGGTAGGCGCTATGCCGACCAGCTGGAGCCGGAACAGTTCATGTATTCCATGCTAACCCGCTCGCAGCGCATCAGCCATGAGAATCTGCGGGTGCGCGACAGGGAGTGGCTGGAAGGCTATGAGCGCTGGTTCGCCCAGCGCGCCGGCATCGAGGCCGGGCCGGACGGGCAGGTCCCTCCGCCCATGTTCACGCCCTATTCCGTTCGGGGGCTAGTGCTGCCCAACCGGATCGTCATGTCGCCGATGGCCATGTATTCGGCGAAGGAAGGGGTGCCTGACGATTTCCACCTTGTCCATCTCGGCGCACGCGCCATGGGCGGGGCGGCGCTCATCTTTCCGGAGATGACCTGCGTTTCGCCCGATGCACGCATCACGCCAGGCTGTCTTGGCCTTTGGAACGACCAGCAGGTGCAGGCCTTCAGGCGCATGGTCGATTTCGTCCATCGTGAGACTCCCGCGAAGATCGGGATCCAGCTCGGCCACGCCGGACGGAAGGGCGCGACTAAGGTGGCGTGGGAGGGTATAGACCAGCCCCTCGACGAAGGCAGCTGGCCGCTGATCTCGGCTTCGGCGATCCCTTATCTGCCGCACTCGCAGGTTCCGCGCGCCATGACGCGCAAGGATATGGATCGCGTTGTCGCCGACCATGTCGCCGTCACGAAACGCGCGGCAGAAATCGGCTTCGACATCCTGGAACTGCACGCTGCACATGGTTATCTCCTGTCGAGCTTCCTGTCGCCGCTCACCAACCGGCGCGACGACGAATACGGCGGCGACCATGAGGCTCGTGCTCGCTTTCCACTCGAAGTCTTCCGGGCCATCCGCCAAGCATGGCCTCACGGCCGACCGACATCCGTGCGCCTGTCCACCAATGACTGGCTCGCGGGGGGAAACAGTCCAGAGGATGCGGCGATCTTTGCGCGCATGTTCAAAGAGGCCGGGGCCGACCTCATCGACTGCTCCTCAGGCCAGGTGGTGAAGGAAGAGAAGCCGGTCTATGGCCGACTGTTTCAGACGCCCTTCTCCGACAAGATCCGCAACGAGATCGACGTACCCACCATCGCTGTCGGAGCGATCTCGGAGGCCGACCATGCCAACTCCATCATCGCGGCCGGTCGGGCTGACCTGTGCGCGGTGGCGCGGCCGCATCTGGCCGACCCGGCCTTCGTCATCCACGAGGCGGCGAAAATCGGGTTCGCGGGACAGCAGTGGCCGAAGCAGTACCAGTCTGGCCGCTATCAGTATGAGGCCAATTTGGCGCGTGCGGCAGCGGCGGCTGGGGTCAAGTCGTGAGCGACACTGCGCGGCACGCTTTGGTGACTGGCGCGGGCGGCGGCAGCGGCCTCGCTGTTGCGCTGGCGGGCGAAGGCCACGCGGCGATCCTCGGCCGCGCCAATGCCGGCATCGCCGCCTTTTCGAACTGATGGATTTGTTATGACCGCTACACCGAACGGCAAAGCCGCAGCGCCTGCCTCGCCCCATCGCAAACTACAACCCGATGGATGGGAACAGCCCATCGGCTATGCCAACGGGATCGAGGCGCGTGGCCGCACGATCTTCGTCGGCGGCCAGATCGGCTGGAACGAGCGCTGCCAATTCGAGACCGACGATTTCCTAGGTCAGGTGCGCCAGACGTTGATAAACATCGTGGCCGTCTTGAAATCCGGCGGCGCCGAACCGCACCACATGACCTCCATGACCTGGTATTTCATCGACAAGAAGGAATATGTCGACAATCTGGGCGGTATCGGCCAAGCCTATCGCGAGATCATCGGCCGGCATTTCCCGGCAATGGCGGCAATGCAGGTTGTGGCGCTGGTCGAGGATCGCGCCAGGATCGAAATCCAGGCGACCGCCGTCGTGCCGGAATAAGGCTCGGCGGATGAGCGTCACACGGTTTTCCCAGAGCGTATCCGGCAGCATCCGCGACGGTGTCCTTGTCGTCACGATCGACAATCCACCCGTCAATGCTCTGTCCACCGAAGTCAGGGAAGGCCTCTGCCGGGCCCTCGACCATGCCGTGAGCCTGGAAGGTGCGGCAGGCGTCGTCATCACGGGAGCGGGAAGAGCGTTCGTGGCTGGCGCAGACATTCGTGAATTCGCAACACCCGCGGCGGCGCCCATTTTGCCGGATGTGACACAACGCATCGAGCAATCCGACAAGCCGGTCGTCGCAGCCATTAACGGCGCGGCACTCGGTGGCGGCGCCGAGATTGCACTCGCCTGTCATGGCCGGGTCGCAAGCATGGCGGCGATCTTCGGCCTGCCGGAGATCAAGCTTGGCATTGTGCCTGGCGCTGGAGGCACGCAGCGGCTGCCGCGTCTCGTCGGGGCAGCCCACGCAGTGGAGATGATCGGCAGCGGTCGCAGCGTCAAAGCCGACGAGGCGCAGAGCCTCGGTCTCATCGACGCCTTGGGCGACGACCCGGTCGCGGAAGCCGTCGCACTGGCGCATGGGATGGCGAAAGCGCCCCTGAGGCGTACTGGCGAGTTGGCCTGCGTGCCGGCAGACGAAGCGGAGACTGAGGCCGTGGCTAGGAAAGTACTGGCCAGGGCACGCGGCCAGGTCGCGCCGGCCGAAGCCGTCAGGCTGGTCAGGGTTGCTGCCCTCACCAGTCTTGAGAAAGGCCTCGCGGATGAACGCGCGACATTCCTGCGGCTGCGTGATTCCGACGAGGCGGCCGCCTTGCGCCACGTCTTCTTCGCGGAACGGCAAGCCGGCAAGGTAGCGAAACTGGAGGGCATCAGTCCGCGCCCCGTCGTCACGGTCGGCATCGTCGGGCTCGGCCTGATGGGCTCGGGGATCGCCGTCTCGGCGCTTACGGCGGGCTATTGCGTGATCGGCGTCGAGCAGACGGACGATGACGCGCAAAAGGGCCGCACATGCATTGTCGGCCTTCTAGACAAGGCGGCGCAGTCGGGACGTCTCACGCCGGACGCGCGCGAGGCCTGCCTGCAACGGCTCGCCGCCACCGCCAACTTGACGGCGCTCTCCGGGGTCGACTTGGCGATCGAGGCGGTGTTCGACAATCTTGCGATCAAGACCGACCTGCTCCGACGGCTCGACGGCATCGTCCGGCCCAACACGATTCTGGCCACCAACACCAGCTATCTAGACCCCAGCGAACTCGCCGCGGCGACCGTCCATCCCGAGCGGATCGTCGGGCTGCATTTCTTCTCGCCTGCAAATGTCATGCGCCTCGTCGAAGTGATCGATTGCGCGGCGACCCGGTTGGACGTGCTTGCCACAGCCCTCGCCTTCGCCAAGAGGCTCGGCAAGCTGCCTGTCGTCTGCGGCGCGGCAGAAGGCTTCATCGGCAATCGCATCTTTTCCGCCTATCGACGCGAAGCTGAATTCATGGTCGAGGACGGCGCCATGCCCGAAGAAATCGACGCCGCACTGGAAGCCTGGGGCTTTCCGATGGGCATCTTCGCCGTCAACGATATGGCCGGACTGGAGATCGCCTGGGCGCGGCGCAAACGGAATGCGGCCACGCGCAACCCGAACGAACGCTATGTCGAGATCGCCGACCATCTGTGCGAGGCGGGCCGCCTCGGCCGCAAGACCGGCCGCGGCTGGTACGACTATTCGTCGGGCGAGAAGATGGTCGATCCGCAGGTCACGGCGCTCATCGAGGCGGCGCAGAAGGCGAAGGGGATCGTGCCGGGCCGCTTCTCCGCTGACGAGATCGTGGCACACTTGCTTCGCGCGATGGCGGCCGAAGGGAGCGTGTTGCTATCGGAGGGCATTGCCGGGAGTGCCGGCGACATCGACCTCGTCATGATCAACGGCTATGGCTTCCCCGCCCATAAGGGCGGCCCGATGTTCCAGGCCCGGCTCAAAGAGGACAGCCATGCCTGAAGCCTTCATCTGCGACTATGTCCGCACGCCGATCGGCCGGTTTGGCGGTATCTTGTCGGCAGTGCGCGCGGACGATCTTGCCGCGGTTCCGCTGAAGGCGCTGATACGGCGCAATGCCTCGATGGACTGGGCTGAGATCGACGACGTGATCTACGGCTGCGCCAACCAGGCGGGCGAGGACAACCGCAACGTCGCGCGCATGGCGCTGCTTCTGGCCGGACTTCCTGTCAAGGTGTCCGGGAGCACCATCAACCGGCTGTGCGGTTCGGGTATGGATGCCGTCATCGCCGCCGCCCGCGCAATCAAGGCCGGCGAGGCGCAACTGATGATCGCCGGCGGGGTGGAATCGATGAGCCGCGCGCCCTTCGTTATGCCGAAAGCCGATGCCGCCTTCTCACGCAAGGCCGAGATTTACGACACCACCATCGGGTGGCGTTTCGCAAACCCCCTTATGGAAAAACAATACGGGATCGAATCCATGCCGGAGACGGCCGAAAACGTCGCCGAAGACTTCAAGGTCTCCCGGCAAGACCAGGACGCCTTTGCCGCACGCAGCCAGGCAAGGGCCGTCATGGCTCAGGACAACGGCCGGCTGGCTAAGGAAATCGTGGCTGTGACGATCCCGCAGCGCAGGGGCGATCCCCTGGTTGTTGAGCGAGACGAGCACCCACGCGCCAGCTCGACTGTCGAAACGCTGGCGAAGCTGCCGGCACCGTTCCGCCAGGGCGGCACGGTCACGGCCGGCAACGCCTCCGGCGTTAACGACGGCGCGGCCGCCCTGATCGTCGCTTCGGAAGCGGCGGCGAAAAGGCATGACCTGACGCCGATCGCCCGCGTGTTGGGTGCCGCGACTGCTGGCGTCGAGCCACGCGTCATGGGCATGGGGCCTGTCCCAGCGACCCGCAAACTTTGCGCACGGCTCGGCCTCGATCCGTTTGACTTCGATGTGATCGAGCTCAACGAAGCTTTCGCCTCACAAGCGATTGCAGTGATGCGCGAACTCGGCCTTGGTGACTCGTCCCGCGTCAATCCGAACGGTGGAGCGATCGCCCTGGGGCATCCGCTTGGAATGTCAGGCGCGCGCATCACCGGGACCGCCGCACTCGAACTGCGGGAGCGCGGCGCCAAGCGCGCGCTCGCGACCATGTGCGTCGGCGTAGGTCAAGGAATCGCGTTAGCGCTGGAACGTTTGTAGCAGCGGGCTGGCCGCTCGTTTGGCTCCGACAACGTGCCGGAGTGCTTGAGGCCCGGCGTCCGTATAAGGTGGACAGAGGGACTGCCAAGCGCGCAGATGAAGGAAAGGAAGAAGGCGCGCGTAGGAGCATCAGCCCTTTGCGACGGCCTTTTCAAGTCAGGCGGTGCCGACTGCAGCGGCTTCTCCCGCTGGTCTTTGGTCAAGAGATGCATACGGGCCTCCTACCGCTCGGGTCTTGCCAGTGCCGGCTATCCAGCCCCGAAAGCCGCTGGATGTCGAAACCATCGTCGAGGCGGCCAGGGTGCCGGGTCGCCTCGTCGTCGTCGCCGAGAACCATTCGGTCATCGGTGGCCTCGGCGAAGCGGTCGGCTCGGTGCTGCTGCGCAACGGCGTGACGCCGGCCTTCCGCCACATCGGCCTGCCGGACGCCTTCCTCGACGCCGGCGCCCTGCCGACGCTTCACGACCGTTACGGCATCTCGACATCCGCTATGGTGAACAGGGTCCGCGACTGGTTGAAATGAGGAAATGTGGCCACCGAACGACCCTCCCATAACATGAAGCGGCCAGCGCGGCATCGCACAGAGCTCAGGGAGGAATATCAGCGTGATTGCAGCTTCAATCACGCGTCGTGGCCTGATCGGGGGCGTGGCCGCTGCTTTCGGAGCCGGCCATCCTGTCACTTCCACGCTGGGCGCAGGCTACGACGACACTAACGCTCGCGCCACATACGCGATTACGTATATGATCTTTTTATACCGCTTCGCGTATAGATTCGTGATATACGCGAACCCGTATATTGACGAAATATACCAACTCGCGTATATCAACCTCTGGAGACGCGCCATGACCGACCAGATCGCTCGCAACGAAAAGCAACTCGGTGCCATCCTTCGCCGAGCCCGCAGGCAGGCCGGCCTCACGCAAGCGGCGCTGGGCAGTCATATCCATCTGCGCCAGGGCACGGTATCCCGGCTTGAAGCCGGGGAACCTGCGGTTCAACTGCACACACTGATGGCCGCACTTTCCGCCCTTGGCCTTGAACTCGTCGTGAGGTCGCGCAGCAAAGGCAGCGCAACCGACATCGAGAATCTGTTCTAGTGGCGCGGCGCCCGGCCCATGTCCCGCTCAATGTCTTCCTGAACGGGCGGCTTGTCGGCGTGCTGCGCCGGGAATCGACGGGAGCCATCGACTTCCAGTACGCCCGTCAGTGGCTGGACTGGCGGAGCACCTTCCCCGTCTCGCTCTCGCTCCCGCTGCGCGAAGATCGCTATATAGGCGCGCCCGTCATCAACGTCTTCGACAACCTGCTCCCTGACAACGATGCCATCCGCAGGCGCATCGCCGAACGCGTCAATGCCGACGGCACGGACGCCTACAGTATGCTGTCTGTCCTCGGCCATGACTGCGTCGGCGCCCTACAATTCCTGTCCGACGGCATCGATCCCGGCCCCGTTGGCCTCAGCGATGGCAAACGTATCAGCGACGATGACGTGGCGGAGATGATCAACAACCTTGCAGCGGCCCCTCTCGGTCTCGGCGAAGATGAGGACTTCCGTATCTCCATCGCCGGCGCGCAAGAAAAGACCGCACTGCTGCGCAAGGACGGCCACTGGTTCAAGCCGATTGGAACTTCCGCGACCACACACATCCTGAAGCCACAGATCGGCCGGCTGCCCAACGGCATCGATCTTACGAACAGCGTCGAGAACGAATATCTGTGCCTCAAGCTGCTCGAGGCGTTTGGCATCCCTGCGGCAAAGTCGGAGATCGCCGATTTCGGAGAGCGGCGAACGCTGATCGTCGAACGCTTCGACCGCCTGTGGGCTCGCGATGGCCGCCTTCTGCGCCTGCCGCAGGAGGATTGCTGCCAAGCTCTGTCCATACCCCCGACAAGGAAATACCAGACGGGTGGCGGTCCCGGCCTGCGCGCGATTGTCGACCTGCTGAAAGGCAGCGACACGCCTAACGAAGACATAATGACCTTCATGCGGGCAAACATCATATTCTGGCTGATTGGCGCAACAGACGGTCACGCCAAGAACTTCAGCATCTTCCTGACGCCAGGCGGGCGTTACCGGCTGACGCCCCTTTACGATGTGCTCACCGCGCAGCCCAGCCTCGACACCGGTGAAGTCTCGCGCAAGAAATTCAAGCTGGCCATGTCTATCGGCAAGAGCCGGCATTATGCCATCCAGGACATCATGCCCCGCCATTTCATGCAGACAGCTGACCTTGCAGACATCGGCAAGCCGATGATGAAAGCGCTATTTGAGGACCTCGCCATCGGCGTCGAACTCAGGATAGCTGCCTTAGCAGAATCCCTCCCTCGGGGATTTCCGCCAGCGCTCGTGGATTCTGTTACGGCCGCGCTTAGGCACCGCGCACGCTTCCTCGTTGAAGAGGGTGAAGCGACCTGTTGCTGAGAGCTTTAAGGAACCTGTGGGATGAGGATATTGCCTTAGTGAAAGGGACAAAGGACGCAAACGTCGCAACGGCGGTTACGGGTTAGATTCGCCACCCTGCCTGGAAGAACAGTCAGCTTTTCAAAACGGGCTTCGCGGCGCGAAATAAGATCGCTTCATCCTAAGGTCGTTCTCGAAAGCCAACGTCCTAAGGTTTCTCTAGCCTGACACACTCTTGAGATAGGCGATGACATTTTTGATGTCGTCAGGGTTCTTGAGGCCCGGAAATCCCATCTTGTTGGCCGGCACTTTCTTCTTGGGGTTTTTTAGGTATTCCGCGAGATTCGTCTCGACCCAGACCAAGCCCGCGGCACCTGCACCCTTCATCGCTGATGAATAGACATAACCGGGCGCGGTCCCGGCTTTCCGGCCAACGACGCCCTTCAATGTGGGGCCGATCTTGTTCGCATCAGTTTCGGCGTTATGACAGGCAGCGCACTTTCTGAAGACGGCTTTCCCGGCCTCGATATCCTGGGCTCGGGTGACCGATGACGTTAGCGCCAGACCAATTGCGGCACTGACAAGCAAGCATTTCACGCGGGAAACTCTCCGATTGGTTTTGTTGCTATGGCTGATTTGGGACGCAACGAGGATTGTTCCGTTGCAGGTGAGGCGGCGAGATTGGCGATAGTAACGTCAACCCATTTTCGACGCGCTATTTCAAAGAGCCTACGTAACACGCGTTTGCGAATCACCACGCATCCGCCGTGCCAAATGAGAAATCGTTTCGGAACAATACGATAGCTCGGCAGCTGTGTCGCATATCCGACATCGGTAGATGCTGTCATCCAATCACGCGCAAATGTCGCATCCGGCCTCGATCAGCGCGTCGACGAATGCCGGTATCTCACTCGGCTGCATCAGAGGCCGTCGCGAACCTTCCTCCCGTTGGCTCGGCTAGGAGTAGAAGGGGTGAGGGTGCGGCTGGCGCCGCACCCGTGGCCCGTAAATCCTGCCGACCTTGTTTTCAACTGGCGCAGAAAAGCGAGGATCCCTTTACAGACCGTCGATTTCATCCAGCTTTTCGATGATCGCTTTCCACGTCTCGGCCTCCGGAAAATCCTGTCCCCAAAGGTGCGGCGCGCCCGCCGATGTCACCTTAACTTGAACTCGGGATATCGGAAGTCACCTACGTGGTTATACCCGCTCATCCCTTGCTCCTCTCGGCCTTCGTGCTGGCAGATTCCGCCTTGCCTCGCGGGTCGGCGTACCGGGTATCGGCGGCTAGGTTGTCACAGAGCTTCACACCGAGCTGTTAACGGCTCGGCATGTCCGGTTGGGAACGGCTGATGGACCCCCCGCCTTCTTCAGCCAGTATTTCCTCCGGTGAAACAGAAACTCACGCGATTTGCAGGTCGCATGAAAGCCCGCTTTGCCAAGTTCACCCCGATCATTCGTTCATTTTCGCCGTCCTGCCGCGTCGTGGCTCATCGAGCACATCTCCTGGCACTTTCGATGGCGGGAAGACAGCAACGATCCTATCTGCCACGCGACAAGTATGCCTTTTGCGCTCATGCGCTCTAAATCGTGCACGCCGTTCCAATGCCGCCCGCATGGAAGAGTCAATGGCAATGACGTGGAGCACCCCATCATTTCTTCTGTCGTGAAGCTCAGTCAAATGTTTTCAGGCAGGTAGATATCGAAAGGCAGGAACGTCTGTCCGGGTGCGTTGGCTGGTCCGTCTTTGATCGCAATCGCCATGAGATCAACCAGCTCTCGGCACAGCCTTTCCAGAGGTGTCGCGATCACCATGGTGGCGATGTTATCCGCCAGTGCAACGCGCGATTCTGGTGTGATTTGATCGCAGACGACAATCGGCGGATCCACCGGCTTGATCGCCCTCACTGCGGCGATGGCTCCTTCGATGGCGCCACCTACAATGTGACATCCGACAAGGTCGGGGTTCGTGTTGAGCAGGTCCGTCATGGCCTGATAATTCAATTCGCTTGTTTCGAGATTGACCAACGGCTCCAAGACGGTGAAACTTGGGGCCCTCTCACGAAAATATGAACGCAGGCCTATCTCGCGCAATTCCTCACCCTGAAAGCGGTGGCTGCTCACGAACACCGCGACCTTGCCCGGCCGTCTCGCGCATTTGGCAATCATCCAGGCAGCGGTGCGCCCTGCTTTTCGATTGTTGAGGCCGATGTAGCCTTCGCGAACGCCGGCGGCGAAATCAGACAGCAGCGAGAACACGGGGATGCCGTGTGCCTTCAACGCCTCAACGGCGTCGGTGACCGCCGGATGATCCGGGCTGACAAGGGCAACCGCGTGCGTTTTGCCCGCCAAGCGGTTCAACTGCCCGACGATGTCTTCCGGCGACTGGCCCGCCCAGGAGTCAACAATCGGGACACATCTGAACCGCAGCGCCTGTGCAGCCGCACGCTCCAGTTCGCGTGCAAACTCCTGATAGAAATGCTGCCCGGGCTTCCGAAGAAGGAAACCCAGCCTGTATTCCGGGAGCTCTTGGTGCATTCGCTGCTTGATCAGCCTGGTGGCATGGTAGCCGATGGCGCTTGCGGCCTGGTAGACCCGTCTTGCGGTCTCCTCCCGAACTGGAAGCCTGCCGTTCAGCACGCGGTCGACGGTTGCGACGCTAACCCCCGAAGCCTCTGCAAGATCTGAAATTGTCGGTCTCTTGGCCAATGGTGCGCTCATCGGTTTTCTGGGAGTTTGCGGGGTGGTAGTCAATGATGGGGATTATTGCAAAACATTGAGTGGAACGAATGTGTTGGATATTTTCCAGCCAATGACCCTTAAGTTCCGGTGTCACCAGAGAGGCTAACGAGCGCGACGGCGGCGGCGATGATTAGCCGGCGAACGAAGAGAGATTACAAACTACGGGCTGTCGAGCGGCCTGTCGGCGGCCTGATGGAGCGGGACGTCGGTGCTGCCATCCGCAACATCGTTGCCTGGTTGGGGCGTCCTCATTTGAGCGGCGGGTGGCGCTTCGTTCTGGGGCAGCCGGCGGTGTGTCTTCCTGGTGAGGGCATCTCTATCGTTCCTGGCGTGCCACCTTAACTTAACGCGAAATAGCGGGACACGCCTTCTAAGCTCTGGTTCTATATCCTTGGCCTCATGTTTGGCACTGGTGCGGCCGGTCTCCTGCAGCGGGTCGCGGTCTGCCTTTCGGACTGATCTTAGGCCATGGCTCCCGCCCCAGCTTTTCACGCGGCGATCGCGTGGAGCGGTAGGTTACGCTAGAGCAGGCTGTGTGGCCGGCCTGGGGCGCGGACGCCGCTTGCCCTGCGAAGCGCCGGACGAGCGCCGTCGAAAAATCAGCGCAAAGGTTTCGACGACTCGGGTTTTGCGGTGTGAGGTCGCACGCCCCTATCGCCGACATCAGTGCGCCCAGTTGATCTTGGAGAGCCAAACGCGGACGCGGCCGAGGCAGAGCACGCCATCGCGCGACGGTGTGCCGAGGCAGGCAGCGGACCCGGAAGACCGAATTCCGCACCCTGCGTGAGACACTTCCGGCAGACGACAGGTCCGGGTCGTTGGGCCTGCCGGCAGCAGAGCCGGGAACTTGTCTTGCCTCCGAGCGGCCGCACCAACCTCGAGGCAACCCTTCCGGCAGCCCGGCAGCGCTGTGGGGAGCATGGAATGATTTCTCCTCAGTCCGCGACGCACTTGCGAATGACCGCGCATATTCCGTGCCAAAGGAGAAATCACTTCAAACAATACGCCGGCTCGAACGAAGCTGTGTCGCATGTCCGACATTGGCGGATGCTGCATCCAATCACGCGGTAAAATGCGCAAGTGTCGCATCCGGCCTTGCGCGCGTATCACCGGGCCCCGCGGCGCTCGAACTTAAGGAGCATGGCGCCAGGCGCGTTCGCGACAATGTGCGTGCGTCGGTCAAGGGATCGCGCGGCGCTCGAACACTTGTAGCAGCGGGCATGCTGCTCGCAATGTACTACAACGGTCTGTCCGCAACACCCACCCGGATGGTCGCCTCCGCCCCGCTCATCGATCGGGCAGCCCGCACCGACGACGACGGGCTATCGCGTCCACCCCCGTTCTGTCTCGGGGTCACATTGGCGATCGGATCGTCACCATCGGACTGATTGACTGGAGCAAGGTTAGGGTTCTCGATGGCCTCATTATCGGTGATCGGATCGTCATTTCTTAATGGTCAGCGATCGGAAGACGATAGCCAGACGGTAGACGTGACGGCGTGTCCGGCGACACAAGCTGCCGAACGCTTTGGCCGGAGCGAGGGTGCTACTGGGTCGAGCATCAGCCCGGAGTGATGAACAGTACGGATGAATTCGCACGTCCAATGAATATGGCGTCTCGGCCGGGGCCTTGGCGTCCGCAAGTATCACATCTGACTGTCGAAATAAGTCATCCCTGAGTTCGCGATCAGCGACCCGCCATCCACGGCATACTCCGCACCGTTGACAAAGCCTGCGGCAGGCGACAGCAGGAAAGCAATGACTTCGGCCGCCTCCATTGCGGTACCCGCCCTTCGCTGCGGCACATGTTCACTGACCTTGCGATAGGCAGCTTCCAGACCATCACCAATCGAAAGAGCCCTCATCTCCTCATCACCCATCTCGGTGCGGATCCAACCCGGCGCCACTGCATTTGCCCTTACTCCGAAGCGGGCATTCTCGTAGGCGATACACTTCATGAGCTGGCTAATTCCAGCCTTAGCCGCCGCATATGCCCCAAGTCCCGGGCCAGTCTGCACAGCGCCGACCGAACTCACCGCAACGATAGCCCCTCGACTCTCAATGAGATGCGGTAGCGCCGCCTGCGCCATCACGAAAGGCGCGGTCAGGTTGACGTCGATCTGGCGGTGCCAGTCATCCATCGCCATGTCGGCCACCGGCGCGGTGACGACTATGCCGGCATTCAGAACCAGGCCGTCCAGTCGACCATATCGAGCGACCACGTCCGCGACGAGTTTCCGCGCTGCACCGTAGTCAGTGACGTCAATCACAGCCGTATCTGCTTTCGTTTTCGCCGCCACTACATCGAGTGAGGCCTGGCAGCGGTCACAAACGACAACCCTGCTGATTCCCATTAGCCGTTCCGCGACTGCGGCCCCGATTCCGCTGCCGCCCCCTGTCACAATCACGACGGAACCACCTGGCGGCGCGGGATCCACTTCTCGCGACATACGTAGAACCTCCTTTGTTTGACTCAAATGTATTTAATATTTTAGATTCAGGATTTTTCGATGAAACCACTTTCAGGTTATTTTCATGATCGGGATGGCGCACTCAACTCTTCTGCTTCCAAGGTGCAAAAGGCGGGACATCGAAATCGCGGATCCCGGCAAATCGTCGCCGTGCCAACCGCATATCGGCTCTTGATGGTCCCGGCCGCCAATTCCGGCATTGGCTGTTCACAGGTGCTATTAGGATGGGATTACGTCGGTTCTTGCCCATCCCCCCATGTGGCGGGGTGGACAGCGGCGACAGCCTAATATCGTCTTGCGAAATGCGAGCCGGGGCCTCACAACCGACTGAAAATCACGTCTCACGATGTTTCAGTCGTGCAGCCCTTCCGTGACAGCCCCGCGGGAGCGACCCAAATTGGCCATTTAAGGGCATGACGAATGCTCGGCACATGAGCCAAACCATGAAAAAGAAGACCAGGGTCACTCGCACCCAGCCCTAAGATACCCAAGAAGCGGGTCAGTTCGGCGAGATTGCCGGGTCAGTCCTCAGCAAAAAATCGACACTGCGGAGCGTTGCGTGCCAGAAACCGTATTCGACATGAGAAAATCGTCCGTCCCGCACTCGGGGGTGGATATAATAGTAATTGATGGAGTCTCACTGATAACAATGGCGTTAATCGTGCGACCATTGAGGTATGCAGCATCGACGACTCATCAAGCAACGCCCATCCGTACATTTGGATGGCCAAATAAGGTGGTCAGCTCTTGCGATGGGATTGAACTGACACTTGACGATACTTTTCAAAATTCGCGTTACGTTGCAGACGATATTGAGCCTCACACTGTAATTATCTGTGGCGGATGGCAAGGGAATTATCCCCCTGCGCTACTCGATTTTGTTAGGTGCATTTACGCCAATAACATAAGGATTTTTTCAGTGGGGCCAGCCACTTGGCTCTTGGCGGAGGCAGGCTTGGAGAAGCTCACCGATTGCGCCGTCCACTGGGCAGAAGCCGGACGGTTTCTCCGCGATTTTCCTAGCATCCGGGCTACAGAACAAATCGCGTCTTTCGGGCACCAACTGTGTAGCTCCCCAGGTGAACTTGCCACTCTCGAGCTCTCCATGCGTATTGTTGGAGACTTGTTTGACACTGCCACTTGCGAGGCCGTTTTGGATAAAATGCTCGTGGACCGGATTCGCCAGCCTTATTTTCAGCAGGTTCCCGTTGGCCCGCGAGACGCTAACGCAGACCCTTTTACCCAAGCGCTTAGCCTCATGGAATCCAACATCGCGAACCCGCAGCCGCTAGAGCGCATATTCGAGCTCTGTGGGCTTTCAAGGAGGCAATGTGAGAGATTGTTCAAGGATAAGCTTTCTCTGGCTCCCCATCAGGCTTATATAGAAATTAGGCTGAAGAGAGCAAAGTCGCTTCTTGAAGAAACAGACCTGCCAATTAAAGATATTCATACGGCATGCGGTTTTGCAACCCCAGCAACGTTCAACCGGTTGTTCATGCGCGCCTTCTCAAAACGACCTTCAGATGTACGTCGTCGTTTAGATACCGCAGACGCGGCGTAACAAAGGGCTGCGACATTCAACACAGAACAAAGGTGCGGCGCCATCCGCACCATGCCGAACGGATCACACTTCACGGACGGCACGTGGAAGGCGCCGTCGGCCATCCTACGCTTCGTCTCGTGCCTTGTTTGACGCCGTTGCGACAAAGAGTTGGCGCGCTGCAGATTATCCTGCACAGTGATGCGCGCTACTCCCAAGACGACCGCAATGTCGCGGGAGTTTGTCGCGCTTCCGGCAAGCCGAAGCTTTGTCTCTACCGTCTCAGGGGTCAGCCTTCTCTTGCCCGCATCAAAATGTCCTCGTTCATGGCGAGGCCATTGATGCCAAAGTTGCTGACCCAGGAGCCGAGCTTTTCTGTGCCGAAAACAGGCCGGCCTTTGATCGCCGCCGGCATCACGTCGGAATCCGCACTCAGGGGCGCGCGCCCGGATGATCTGCGCTGCTCGTCGTCGGGAGAACCCAACGTCTATCCATTGCGTGCTTCAGCGCGGCTTCCAACTCGGCAGTGGTTTCATACGAGGGCATTTGCGCCTCGTTTATCCAGCCGAGGCCGAGGTGTCGGAAGTGATCCGCCGGCACCGTTACCCGGCTTTTGTCCAGTTCCTGCACGAAGTCAGCAGACCAATGGTGGATCGTATATGCTTCAAGTCTATCCATCATCATTCGCCAGCGTTGTATGCGCTCCTCGCGCGGCATGTTGGCCGCTCTGGAAATCGCAGTCGCGATCTCTTCAGGGCGGGTCGGATCCACGAGCAGCGCTTCGTTCTCTTTGAAGTCTTCGGCTGCACCCGCAAACTTCGATAGGACCAGAACGCCAGGATCGTTCGGATCTTGCGCAGCGACATATTCTTTGGCTACCAAATTCATGCCGTCACGCAAGGGTGTCACCACGCCAACGTGCGCGGCTCGATAAAGACTCGCGAGTTGTGCCTGGGTGAAAGAATTCTTCTCGTACAAAATCGGCCGCCACTCGTCCGTGCCGTGCTCGCCATTGACCCGGCTGACCAAGCTGTCGACATTACGCTCATACTCTCCATACGCTGCGATTTGAGTGCGTGAGGGTATGGCGATCTGCAAGAGCGAAATGCTCCGCGGCTCGGCTGCTACCACCTGATTGAAAGCTTCGATCCGGTTGTCGATACCCTTGGTGTAGTCGAGACGGTCGACGCCGATTGCAAGCTTCGCGCCATTGAGTTTGTTCTGCAAGGACGAGATAAAGTCGTTCTGTTCCGCAAGCGACACCGCAGCATTTTCTGCGAACTGCTTGGGATCGATACCGATCGGGAACTTTTGGCAGCGCGTCTGCCTGCCCTGCGAGATCACTATGCCGTTCTTGCTTTCCAGCCCGAGATGAGAATGGACGCAGGCAAGGAAGTTATTCCGGTCCCAGTTGGTCTGAAAGCCAAGCAGATCGTATTCGAGCATCGATTTCATGAGTTCACGATGATTGGGTACTCGCTCTATCAAGTCAGGCGCCGGCCAAGGCGTATGTAGGAAGAAGCCGATTGGCCGGTCGATGCCAAGTTTGTGCAGATCGGCGCCCAGCGGAAGGAAATGATAATCATGCACCCAGAATGCGTCCCGATCCCTCAGGTCGAACGCCGCGCGCCCCACGAAAGCATTGACCTCGCGATAGCTTTCATAGTGGTTTTCCGCACCTGACGAAACCCGGTCGAGCAGCGAGTGGAACGCTGGCCACAGCATAGAATTCGCAAAACCCTCGTAGTAACCAGGATAATGCGCGGCCGGCAGATCGAGCCTCGCCACGTGGCCCTCGCCACACTGCGCGAGGGCCACGGGCCGGTCATTGCCATCGCCCAAGTTGCCCGAGGACCCCATCCAGACGGCGCCGGAACGGCTCACAACGGGCTCGAGGGCAGCGGCAAGGCCGCCAGTCGGGGGCTGATCGGGGTTAAATGTCGCAACGCGGTTCGAAACGACGACAAGTTTCATATTTGGTTTCTGGGTTTCGGTATCGAGGCGGCCCTCCTGCTGGGGAGAGCCAACGGGACGGGAAGGAGCAGCACCTGCTTGTTGCATCGGCCTCTGTGGTGCCTCGCTCAAGCGCCGCTCAAAGGCCGCTTGGTCCATGAGCTGCTGTTGTTGCGTGGCGTGTGATGTTTCAGCGGAGCCTAGAGCGGCTGCGCAAACAAGGTTATTGATTATATCCATTCCAAATTCCCCATTATGTCTCCGCTTGATGCAGGCTCGCTGATCGCAGCAGCTAAGCAGCGGATTTCTGCACATAGGACGTCTACCTTTCGAGAGACTGACGGGCTCAGAGCTAATTATGGCGGCATCAATTGTCAGCCAAATGGGGTCGGACGTGATTAGCTGGACGGCCCCTGCACCAGCGAAGCTTGGCAAAGATGCGGGTCATATGTGGGCGTATAGGAAGGCAACCACCCAGAGGATCACGTTTCAGCGTAAATGCCGCGACCTGAAATCGCTTACTGGAAAACCTGCCGCGAATGCATCCATGCCAGGTGGTGCAAACATTATGTTTTTGCGACAGGGCGCAAGGTGAACGTCCTGAAGCTGACATCCGTCGGATGTTCGAACGTCGACATCGAGCCATTCCGCTTGCAGTGCGCGAAGCGGTTGGTTGCGCTTTCAAGGAAGCTTCGCATCAGCATCGACGTTCGTCGGCATGGTTCTTGCTTCCCGTTGCGCATGGTTGGTGAAGAACGAACGGCCAGACCGGCTGCTCGGCGCTACAATCAATCGTTACGGCTGGATGCAGCCCGGAAGTGGAGCTAGGAAATGACGTGCATTGTCGGTTTGATCAACGATGGATCAGTTCACATCGGGGGCGATAGTGCCGGGGTGGTCGGCTACTCGCTCACGGTGAGAGCCGATCGCAAGGTCTTCCGAAACAAGGACTTCGTCTTTGGCTTTACGAGCTCGTTTAGGATGGGTCAGCTGTTGGCGCATTCTTTCAAGCCGCCAAAGAGACACCCGGACATTGATGTCTATACCTTTATGGTGACGGAGTTCGTCAATGCGCTGCGCCAATGCCTGAAAGATGGCGGCTACGCCGAGCGGCATCACGAAGCCGAGCGCGGTGGCACCTTCCTCGTCGGCTATGCCGGACGACTCTTCAAAATCGCGGGCGACTATCAGGTTGGCGAGTCGGCAGATGATTTCGATGCCTGTGGGTGCGGCGAGCAAATAGCGTTGGGCGCGCTCTTAGCCTCTCCAAATTCTCCACCGCGCGAAAGGTTGACGATCGCGCTCCAGGCCGCCGAGCGGTTTTCGGCCGGCGTGCGCACCCCGTTTCACTTCGAGACTCTGGGGCCGCCCCACATTCAGGTCCCTTCCAATTAACGGAGACAGCGCGTCCAGATCCTTAGACTACACGCCGCCAGACCGAAATGCGCTTGTCGCCACAGGGCAGTCGTGGCGAGGCCCGAAAGATGGGCAGTCCAAAGGAAATACGCTTCGTCGTTGCCGGCATGTTCTGCGCGCTTCGATTCCATTTGGGGCCGCCGGCTAACAAACTTTCCTTCACGCAAAACGCGCCCTTACCGCACCGCTCAGCGCCGGCTATCCGGCGCGTCTCGCCGGTAACGTCCAATACGGTATCCTACTCTGACTTCCATGTTCGCGCGCTCCAATCTGAGCCCATACTGCCACGGCCAATTTGGTGACCATGTATTTCGCCGAAATCGAGGTTCGGGCTGACCGCAAGTCAGGCTTCCGTCAGATACCACGACTATGTTGAAGCCTGACAATTTCCAGAAGCGAATGACTGTGCGCGATTGCATTCTCGTTTGCAGCGGGGCGGACCATGACAGGCATCGGTCGACGTGGCAGTTCGTACCATTCGGACTTCAGAGCCGACGACGCCGAGGACATAGATGGGTCGCGCGGTCCAGCCTCTGGACAAGGCGGACAGCTGTTCAGTTCTGCGATAGAGCGGATGCGCCCCGAGCATGAAGATCCTGGGGGTGGTTCTGTTCGCACTGGGATGCGCGCCCGTAATGTCCTGCACGATACCTCTGCTGATCCCTGGGCTGGCGCGCCCGGTCGGGAAGAGAGCTCGTTGCGTTCAGGTGGCGAATCTTGGCGTCGCGATCGGGCCGCCGGAAGCTGGCAGCCAGGAGCGCTCCCGCCCCAGCGACAATTTCGTGGCGCGCCCAGTCGGGAAGAACGCTCGTCGCGTTCAGATGGCGAATCTTGGCGCGGCGATCAGGCCGAAAGCTGGCAATCAGGGGCGCTCCCGCCGGCCAGGCAATTCGCGAGCGACCTGGGTACTGGAAGAAAGCGGCGTAGAGACGACGAAGCCGCGCAGAGCGTCCACATCGGCTTTGAGCGGCGTCATCCACGCTGTTCGGACGAGTTTCATGCTGCACTAAGAGGGATTGGCAACGCGCGCGCCATCGGTGGATTCTCAAAGGAGGTGGTGAAGTACTCCAAGCGCCTGCGAATGCCGGATCAAGCAACGTTCCTGCAAGAGGCCGCCTCCAATTTTGAAAGAAAATTTGTCAAGCGCATGAAGGAAGACATCGGCGCGCGACAATCATGGGGGTATGCCACGACATGCAACGCGGTGAGCCGGGAGGCTGGCGGTCGGGACGGTATGGAAGCTTGCAGGGTCGTTGCAGCTCAGATTTCGCAGTTTGATCTCGCGCTAATGAAGAAGATCGAACCCAGAGCGCTTTCGCTCTTTGCATCATCATTCGGTCGGGACCCATTGTCGACGAGATGTCGCAATGGAACGATCAGAATCGCCCAAAGTTGTCACGATCGAAGCGGAGCACTTGAGCATCTGAGCGGTCAAGATCTATCCTTGCTGGCAAACGGTTTCAGCAAGTGGCCGCAAGAGGCCGATTGTCGCCAGGCCGCAGTTGCGGTCGCCGGTGAGGTTCGTCGCCGCGCCGATCGAGACGTCGGGCGCTCCGGCTTTGTTCCGCGGGATCTGTCGAGCTTCGCGAATGCATTCAGCAAGTGGCCGCAAGAGGCGAACTTTTGCGATGCCATAGTTGCGATCGCCGGTGAGGTTGTCCGCCGCGCCGACCGTCAGACCGCCCGGCTCCCTGGTTTTAATCCGCAGGAAATGGCGAACCTCGTGAACGGCTTCAGCAAATGGCCGCAAGAGGCGGCCTCCCGCGATGCTATAGTAGCGATCGCTGGCGATGTCAGTCGCCGCGCCGACCGTCACACCGCCCGGCTCCCTGGTTTTAATCCGCAGGAAATGGCGAACCTGGTAAACGGCTTCAGCAAGTGGCCGGAAGTGGCGGAGTGTCGCCACGCCACGGTCGCGATCGTCGGTGAGATACGTCATCGCCGGCTTTTAGATTTTACTCAGCAGGAACTGGCGAACCTGGTGAACGGTTTCAGCAAGTGGCCAGAAGCGGCAGAGTGTCGCCAGGCCACGGTCGCGATCGCAGGCCATGTGTTTCGCCGCGTCCACAAGCTGTCTGAATTTGCTCCGCAGGGACTGGCGAACCTGGTGAACGGCTTCGGCAAATGGCCGGAAGCGTCCGAGTGTCGCCAGGCTATAGTCGCGATCGCCGGTGAGATCCGTGGCCGCGCCGGCCGGCTCTCTGGCTTTACTCAGCAGCACCTGTCGAATCTGGTGAATGCGTTCAGCAAGTGGCCGGAAGCATCCAACTGTCGCGACGCCACGGTCGCAATCGCCAATGAGGTCCGTTGCCGCGCCGGTGGGCAATCTGATTTTACGCCGCAGGGACTGGCGAACCTGGTAAACGGCCTCAGCAAATGGCCGGAACGGGCGCAGTGCCGCCAAGCCGCGGTCGCGCTCGGCGTGGGGCTCCTTGGCCGTGCCGACCGCGCCGATGGGCTGTCTGGTTTTACTCAGCAGGAGCTGGCGAACCTGGCGAACGGTTTCAGCAAATGGTCTGACGGGACCGACTGTCGCGATGCCACGGTCGCAATCGCCGGTGAGGTGCTTAGCCGCGCCGATCGCGCCGACGGGCTGTCTGATTTTACTTCGCAGGGGCTGGCGAACCTGGTGAACGGCTTCAGCAAATGGCTCGACGGGACCCACTGTCGCGATGCCACGGTCGCGATCGCCGGTGAGATGCTTCGCCGCGCCGACCAACTCTCTGAATTTACTCCCCAGGACATGGCGAACCTGTCAAACGGGTTCAGCAGGTGGCCGGAAGAAGCGGCGTGCCACCAGGCGATAATGAACATTGCGCACAGACTGGGCTCTGGAGGCCTGCGCTTCGCAGCATTCACCACACCTGCGCTCAGCACGATCGCCAATGATCTGGCGCGGGAATGCAAGAGGGGAGAGGGCAGCGGAGAGATTACAGAGACCGCCCTGCTGAGGGATAGGCTGCATCAGCTGGCCCATCACCTCCACTATGCCACTGATCGGCTGGAGCGGGCCGACGCTCTGGGCATCACGAACATCTTCAGGGCGCTGGCCAAGGCCCGGCTTTTTGACGATCTCGGTTCGCTGGCACGGGCAGGGTTGGATCGGCTTCAGGAACTGCACCGCGCCCCTGGTTTTGCCACTGAGAACAACCTCGAAAGCATGGGTAATCTCTGCGCCGCTCTGCTGCCGCTGGCGCGCAGCCCGCACAAGCAGCTGCGCTGGCACCGCAGGCAGGCGCTCAACCTGCTGAAGGACATCCAGCCGGTCGTGAAGCACAAGATCGAGGCGCATCTGCAGGCAAGCAGTGCCGAGCAGACACGCGGACCGTGCTCCAGCCGTTGTCCCGCCTTGTCGATCTATCAGGTGCTCAAGGCCCGCGCGGTCCTGGAGTCATTGTACCGGCGACCGTATGTCGAGGGCAGGAAGCCCGACTTGCGGATGACCCAGCAACAGCTGCAGCGTGAGACCAGGCAGATCCTGGCCAGCACGCGCGACCTCATCGAAGGCGACCTTTCCAACATGAGCTGGAACGTGATCGCGGAGATCGAGGCCGATAGCCCGGTCGATGCGCTGGACACGTTCATGGCGCACAATGCGGCAACCGTCCAGGCCCAGCATCCAGCGTCCGTCTTCGATGTCCACCAGGTGTTGCAAGCCATGGACCACGAGCCCAGGCCTCCACAGGGCGACGCGGGACTGATGCAGTTGCCGGTGGTGGACATACGGGGGCAGCGCGTGGCCACCGAGCCCGAGACACGCTATTCGGCTTTCCATCGCCTGACCTCGGGAGCCATCAAGGCGGTCGCGGTGCAACTGCCGGGCAAGCCGAGCGCCTTCATGCTGGCGCGGACGGTTACGGTCGAGGGTGTGCCATACCGCATGGACCTGTTTGGCGGCAGCAAGTTGAAAGCGCCGCAACCGACGGTGTCGCAGATCGCAGCCCGCAGCCCGGACGCGGCGCCAGCAAGGGCCTCCGGGGGAAAGCTGCTGGCCATTCCCTATGCCGAAACCGCTCCGGGCACGGCGTTCGAGCAGCTATCGCGCGCCTGGGCCCCTTTCAAGGAGGCCTATTATTACACGCAGCGCCGGGGCTTTGCCGCGCCTCCTGCCCTTCAAGGTCTGGGGCCCCACGACTACGCGCTGGAAGGCGCCTTCAAACTGTCGCTGCTGCCGGACCGCCCTGCCAATGAGCAGCATCCCTTCAAGCTGACTGGAAAGGCAGGCCCGATCGCCTTGCGGCCGCATGACGGCTGCGGCTTCATCAAGGCCTCGCTGGCCGCGCGTATGCCAACGGTTCGCCGGGCCGGTCAAACGGGCGATCCCGATCGGGTGGCTGCCTTTGGCGAGGGAAGGAGATCGTCCCTGCCCGCCTTGGCGGCGCAACATTATCCGCGCAGCGAACTGGTGGCGGATGAGGCGCGCGAGAAGGCCAGGGCCTGGCTCGAGAGCCGACAGGGGCAAGGGCGCGGGTTGACGTCCGAAGAGCTGTTTCGCACGGTGACGGCCGGACACATCGACGGTCCGGGCGCGGTCGCCGTGCCGTCCGGTGATGGCCACGTCCATGTGCCGACGCTCAAGAGCGAGACGTTGACGGGCAGGGATGGCGTGCTGATCGGCCGCTCGCCCTATGACAAGCCGAACCTGCGCCCGTTTGCCGCCGGGCAGGTCAGGTCGGCGGTTGACGGGGACCCGACGGCAGGGTTCCTGGATCAGTGCGTGGCCATCCAATACAGCTTTAATGTCGCCCAGAAGTCGGGGGAGAAATTGGCCGCCGCCGACCCGACCTTCTTTGCCAAAGGCATTCTGATCGTCGTCCCCGACGAGATGTGGCCGGCCGACTATGCCGAGCGTGGGCTGGTGATGTCGGCCGAGGACGTCAAGTGCCATTCGAGCTGGACCAAGGGCAAGGACCGGGTCACGGTGGACACGTCGCTCGACTGCGTCGGCATCCTGCAGGCGACGGAGGTGTTTGCTCCGGGGTCGCTGGTTGCCGTGCCGACCGGTGAACAGAAAAAGCTCGACGGCGACTTCGACGGCGACACCGTCATCATACTCGGCGACCGGCCGCGGCTTTATGAGCATGTGCGCGAGTTCGATCAAAAGGAGCAGGCGCGCGGCCTGCGCTCGCTCAAGCCGCCGAAGTCGCACACTCCTGCCATCGACGGCGAGCGTTACCAGTTCAGCCGCGCCAGCCAGATCCTCGCCGCCACGCAGAACGTCCTGGAAACCTATACCAGCCTGCAGCGAAACTTTCTGGCTCAGCCCCATGAGGCACGACAATGGTTTGCCGAGCGGGCCATCTTTGGCATCTACGAGGGCGTTCACCACGAGCTCAGGCGAGACATCGGTAACCTGTTGAACCAGGACCAGGTGCGTGGCCAGGACATCCAGGACACGCTCGCCAGGGCGAGACATGAGATCGAGGTCGCCAGACATCCGGTCGCCCGCGAAATGGCCGCGTTGCTCGCCGCCGACCTCGAGGCCTGGGCCGCGAGCACGCATGAGCAAGTCCCGCCCGAGACGGTCGAAAGCGTGAACGACGCAAACGACGCAAACCCTGAGCTCAGTGCCGCGCTGTGCGCGCTGTTCGCGGAACTGGCTGAGACCTATGCGGCAACTCCCCAGCCACGAGAGCGCGTCCAGCTTTTGCTCGATCACTATCGTGCGCGCATCGATCCGCGCCCGGATGGCTACAATCCCGACGACCTCGTCGAAAGCGCAAACAACCTCCTGAGCCTGGGCATCAAGGTCGGCACCGACGCCTACAAATCCGACACCGGCGCCCGCCTGTTCATGAAGAAGAGCGAGGAGCTGCAGCGGCTGCTGCATCAGACGCCGGGCTTGAAGTCGGTGCCCTACGTCAAGGGTCTGGCTGCGACCCTCAACCAGGGCAGGCTCGATGTCGATGCGACCCTGGAGGACCTGAAGGACAATCCCACGCTGACGGCTTCAATCATGGAGACCTCGATCAAGCTGGCAACGGAGCAGGGCATTTTGCGCAACCTCTCTGCCCGGCAGCCTGCGGCCGAGGATTGCGCCATGACGATCACGCTGACCCGCGAGGAGGCCTCGGAGCGCGCCAGGATGGAAGCGTCCCGCGCCAAAGAGGCAGAAGAGACAATCACCGCAGCGGCCCTCAGCGTTGCCACAAGCCTCAGGACAGCGGACATCCAGGTGAACATGCCTCACCTGGAGCGCCGCTTGAGATCGACAACCTCCATGACAGATCAACTCACCGGCATGAGCGCCCCGACCGGCAGCCATGTACAGCTGGTCAGCAACGCCCTACGCCATGTCTTCGAAGTCCCTGACAAGGATTTTACGCGCGCCTTCAAGGCAGCCATGCTGGCCTTCGATGAGCAGGGCTACTCCGAGGTCAGCACGACCAACTGGTTCAAGATGGCAAAGCGGACTTTTGTCGGCATCCAGAGCGTGCTCACCACGCCGGACGGTTACCGCTTCCAGCTGGAGTTCCACACGCCAGGCAGTTACCGGGCCAAGGTTGACAATCACGATACCTACAAGGGGCTTATCAGGCTAAACCAGCAAGCCGGCGCGGATGCTTTGGAGCAAGCCAAGGCCGTGGAACTGGCGCAGCGCGCGCGCGCGGTCTGCAGCCAGGTTGCGATCCCCGATGGCGCCATGGACGTCCCCCACTGGGGAGCCGAAGAGGGGGCAACGGGTAGAACCAGCCTCGCCAGCTTTGGGGTGCGCGCGGCCGAACAGCCAGGACCACCCCAGACCGCCAGGTCACCGGTCGCAAAGGAGATCTTTGCCGCCCTCAATGGACGGCCGGTCGTGCTGGTTGGCATGCCGAGTGCCGGAAAATCCAGCATCGGCCCGGCTCTCGCCAGGCGGCTGCGGCTGCCCTTCGTCGATACCGACAAGATAATCCAGAAGGACACCCGCATATCGATATCGCAGATCTTCGAAGTCCATGGCGAGGCGTTCTTCAGGGACATGGAGGCACGTGTGATCGCAGATCTGCTCCAGAAAGGCCCTGCCGTGATCGCGACCGGTGGCGGCGCGTTCATGCGTGAGCAGAGCCGTCACCTCATCGGCGAGAAGGCGGTCTCGATCTGGCTCGACACCAGGCTCGACGTGATCGAAAAACGCACCAGGAACGATACCAGCCGCCCGCTGCTGCAAGGCCCCAACCCGGAGCAGAAGATCGCCAGACTGTTGAGCGAGCGCAGGCCGTTTTATGCACAAGCCGATATCACCGTCGTCCCACCCCACCAGCAAGATAGAAAGAACGTCGATCCATGCGTGAGCGCCCTGCACGCCCACCTGTGCCCCGAGGCGGGCGCGGACCGCGGCCCTGCCAGACAGGAAGCCGATCGGATACATGTGCCAGGAGCGCAAACTGTCACCGGTGAGCCCAGCACGGCGGGGTGGGCGTCGGACGGGCGTCTCACCCCTCACGCTCGAGTTGCCCAGACGGATGAACCGGCCTCTGGCTCGGGCAGCGCATCGCAGGATCGGCTGGCGCTCGGCCCCACCCATTGGCTGACCGACGCCCATATCACTGCGGATTACGGGCTCCTGGGCCAGGAGTTGCAGGGACGTTCTCCGGATCTGGCTGCCCGGACGCGCCTCGTGGATCCCCTCATATCATATCAACTGCGCTTGATCCCCGAGCGCGATGCACTCGGCGAATTCCAGCGCATAGTCCATAATCAGAATGAGGAGGATACGGCCGACTTCCTGTTCCTACCAGTGAACGATGGCCGTGCTGGCGTTCCTGATAGTGGCAGCCACTGGTCGCTGCTGCTCGTTGATCGCCGCGACCGGGAAAACCCGGTCGGCTATCACTACGACTCGCTGGGAGCGTACCACCGCCCCATTGCAACGGAGTTCGCAGCAAGGCTGGGCGCCAGCCTGCGGCCAGTGCGCATGGCCAAACAGCACAACGGTTATGATTGCGGCGTCTTCATGCTGGAGGCCACGCGGGAGCTGGCTCGACGGTTGGCGCAAGAACCGCGGCTGCGGCGCGAGTCCCTGCACCTCGACAATCTGGTCGCCGATCGCCAGGCACTCCAGGAGCGGCTCGCGCGAATTTGATGACGCGCTCGGGCTGATGGAGTGGCTGGGGCGCTCTCGCCGTCGCGAGAACCGGCCCAGAATAGCCCAAACACGCTAATCGAGCAGCTATGCCGTCAACGGCCCGGTAAGGTACAATAGACATGACCGACGCACATCCGACGATCCGCTGACCGAGGGTGGTGCCGAGCGCCACAGTTGGGCACGATTTACATGGTCCTGGCAACGACTATGTGAGCGCGATTCTCTAAGCATCTAGCTCGATTTTCCACTTCTGCTGATTAACAGGTTGTCTGCGCCGTTCAGGAAACCATACCAGCGAGAACCGTCATCATCATCGAACGGCCGGTCGAGAGGCCCGGCCAGCGTTGGCATGACACTGCCAGGCGAGAGATCGCATCGTTTGCCTCAGGCCCTGCACTGATCACATCCCAAAGATGGCAGGCTCTCCTTGGATCGAGAATTCATAGGCGATTCGGAATCAGGCTGCATTCGCCATTTCTTCCAGATGAAGTAATCGCATCGGCCAGAAGGCCAACGGTAAAGAAACATCTTGCGCTGCCCCGATAAAATGCACTCATGGTACGATTCGTGCAAGAATTGAACATGGGTGGAATCCCACCTTGTACCAAGCTTTCGATTGAGCGGCCGACCGGTGCGACCCGCAAGCGGGATCGACACAATTTTCATCGGTTGTAATCGCAGGCTCTGGGTCGGTAGGAGTTGAGGGGGAGGCGAGATGACGGGCTTGGTCAGATTTGAGAGGCCAGTTGTGATCCAGATTAGCCGCCATAGCACAGAACGTGCCGTGTGCGATGTCAATGATGCTGCCTCCATCCTGCTCCGGGATTTTGGTCGTCAGACGGAGAGGCGCAGGGCCGCAATGGACGCCTGTCTGAAGGTACTGAGAGGTGAGGCTCATCCACCCGCCGCTCGAAGGGCCTTCGTCGCGGCCGCGCGCGAAGCAAATATCCTTCGCTGCGATTGACAGGATACTCAAGCGATACCGAGGCAATTGGCATCTCAGGTCCCCCCATCGGTAGAGCTGGAGGACATGCGGCGGATGAGTAACCCGAGAGTTCTGCATGCTCGCCATTGGGGGCCCTTAACTTTATGACATGGACAGCGACGCCGCAGCCAAACTGTCAGCGAAGGGCATGAGTTTTCATGCCGACTTTCCTAAGGCTTCACTGACGTCGTTCCTTACCATGATCGCCAGATCGCGATTTGAAGCCGGAGGATGGGCAGGTGGATTTATCTCACCAAGCCACAGCCCGATCTCCTGAAATTGCTACCCGCTAAACGGTGAGGGCGGGGAGCGACTGAGCCAATGGTCGAGATAACCGTCTCCGACAATTTGGCGGTCGACACACCTGATCCTGCAGGAGGCACTGCCAGGTAGAGCGACGAAATGAAGCACTCTTTCCTGCCGTCGGCTTTCGTGCGACAGGAAGCCCTCCTGCGGATGCATATGCGACGCGAATCCAAGTAACATTCTCGCAATTGCGATATATAATTTGTGCATCGCAATATCTGCGGCTATGGGTAAGGTCCTGATGTCGGTCATCTACCCCCCTCGAATGTGATGCCGACGCTGAATGCGGCGCGCCTCTTCCCGCGCTGCATCTCAATCGAGCCCGCTGCCACCTCCTCCCGGCAGCGGGCTTTTCTATGTCTAAGTGGACAGGTTCCGAGGATCGGCTGTGCGTTGGCTCTGGGAGAGGCGAGTGCTCCGGACTTCCAGACCTTCTTTCCCTGCCCGGCTTCGAGGAACACCTCTGTCCTTCCACAAGCACTCTGATTCCTGAGCGGATCGATGGCATGGACGAGACATCCTTCTCACCGTTATCGAGGTCCAATCAAGCCAAAGCCCGTGTTTGGATTGTCCCTCTTGAGCGTGCCCTTGGCTCCTGCAGGTCACTCGTCCGGAACTTTCTGACAAAGGTGCGTGTTTGACGGCTTTTTCACGATCTGATCGCCGATCTCAAGCATTTGCATAATCTGAGAACCGCTGGGCCGTGACTTTGAAGGGCGTCCCTTCGGAAACGCGGCTTCACCCTACGGGAAGAGCCGGGGTGCTGGAAATCCGCCTGCCCCGAGAGGGCGACAGCCGTATGGCTGAGTTACTCGACCCCAGTCGCATCGACCGAAAACGAACCTGATTCTGATAGGTCTTCAGGCGCGCAACCATTGCTTTCTAAGCTGGTAACACCGTCCGTAAGCTCGCCGTCAGCTTGACCGAGCATCATTCGGATCAGGGCCTATTCAGTCCGCACTCGCTACGAAGAAACCTAAGCCAAAAGGAAACGCGAATCGCCATGTATAATCGGATCAGTGACTCATCCACACGCGCTAGCTGGGCTGACGAACCGAGTCAGTCGATGGACAGCGACAGCTTTACCGAAACACTTGCGGACCTCGCGCTGCGGAGGAACCTGCCATCTGGGGAGTTGCCCGACAAAATGGGATGCTGCGCCAGCAAGTCAAATGCCTCGGATCCAGGCAACCCTCCAGCAGGGCCGAGCACCTCCGTTCCAGCAAGGCCGAGCACCTCCGTGTTGGAATACAGGACGGCTGAATTAGCTGATGCGAATCAACGCGGGATCTGCGTTGGGCTGGCTGCGGGGTGGCTCAGCAATCTCCACAACAGCCCGAGATCGCGAATGAATGCCCTAGTACCGGGATCGCAAGGACATCACTCAGCGGCTCAGTGGCAGGAGCGGTATATGGACGTCAGGAGCTCGTCGCGAAGTGAGGGAGCAGAATCTTCTCAGGCCAATCTGGAGGCCAAAACCACCATGTTGCGGGAAGTGGGCTTGGACCCATCCAAGAAAGAAAACGTGTATACGTTCGGTGGGCCTGACAGCATCTCACCGATGCTGAAGAAAATCTCCAAAAGCGGGGCGAACCATTTGCTCAGCTTGCGCTTTACCAACGGTCAAAGACACTCAATTGCGACGTCAGCGTCGGATGGGAGGATCACACTCTTCGATCCCAACTATGGAGAATTTGTTGTTCAACCAGACCAGACGGGAAGCTTTTTCCAAAGCCTCGCCAATCGTTACAGGAATCCCAACGGGCTGGAGTTGTCGACAGTCACCACACAAAAAATGAACTGAGTTCGGGCCTGCAGGCAGCCTAATGCGGGCTTGCCGTTACGGTAAACCGCGGCCATCGGCTCCTCATACTTGGCAAGACTTGAGACTCTGGTTTCGGACAGTCGAACGTTGTCTCGGCCACCAGCACAGCGGACCCGCAGCCTGATGGTCGAGACATTTACTGCTTTCAGCGACAACCGCCACTATGAGGCGACGCTTCGCCGACTGCGTTTCAGCCGTCCGGAGAGACAGAAGAAGCCGACAGGAACATCGACAACCTCATCGAGATCACCGCCGATGTCGTGCCAGCTACGTCTCCAACAAGCCGGTCCCGGTGGAGGTCTCCCCTGCCCTGATCCGCCAGGTGCATGCGACACTGAACGGGTCACCACAGAAGGGTCGCAGGCACTCAAGCCTGCTGTCCGATCAGGAAGTCGATAACACAGACTACATCATCTCCCTCGAGGACCGGAAGAAATTCAAATTGTTTGAAACGCCATCTGTCGACCACTATGGGCTGACGCAGGACGAGTATCGCGCCAAATGGGGTCTGCCGGCCGATTACCCCATGGTCGCGCCGAGCTATGCAGCCGCGCCCGGTTTTGGCCAAGACGATGGGGCTTGGCCGCAAACCAAAAGAGCCGGAAATGCCGTGCCGTCGAAGCGGACCCAGAGAAGGTCGCAGCTTGATTTCGTCTACCGGAGATTCGTCCTGAAGCGTCCAGTTGCCAACGGCATGATTGCGCGGAATATGAGAGGTGGGCGGTAACATTCCTTTCAAACAACGCGCGATCGCGCACAAGGCGCGTTTCGTAGTTGCGGCAGGGGCCGCCATGTTTTCAACGCGCGCGCAGGCTGCGTTCCTGCAAACGCCGCTTCGTAACGCAACGCAAAAGGGTTTTGTAGCATGGGTAATCGAAATTTCATCGCAGCAGCCTCCCTCGCCGTGATGGTGACCGTCTCGTCACCCTCCGAGGCCCGCACCCCTTTCACCGACGATACCGCCTCCCGCACGCAGGCCCTGGCCCTGCTGGAAACGCTCAACGCCGACCTGCTCAGCCACCCCAGCGCCACGCTTACGCTGGAACGGTGGTGTGGTGACCATGGTCTAGCACCGGAGGCGAAGATCGTCGCCCATCGCGTGAAGGGCGACAACAAGCTCCTGCCGGATAATGCCCGCCAGGCATTGGGCATCAGCGCTGACGAACCCGTTCAATACCGGCGTGTGCAGCTCGCCTGTGGCAAACTCGTGCTCTCCGAGGCCGATAACTGGTATGTCCCGTCGCGCCTCACACCTCAGATGAATCAGGTTCTCGACACGACGGACCAGCCCTTCGGGAAGGTGGTCCAGCCGCTGCACTTTCGCCGCCAGACCATCAGCGCCGAACTGCTGTGGTCGCCGCTGCCCAAGGGGTGGGAGATGGACGCGCCGCTGCCGGCGGCGGGAAAGGGGGTACTGGCCATTCCCCATGAAGTGCTGCGGCACCGCGCCATCCTCTATACCGGGGCGAACCAGCCCTTCAGCCTGGTGGTGGAGACCTACACAGCCGAGGTCCTGGCCTTCGGCCGCCGTTGAAAGGCCGCGATGCCTCGGAGCGGCCCTGCTGCTGTAAAGTTTAATGCCCGTACCTGTGCCCAATCGCTAAGGGCAGAGTCATGCAGCGGATCCCGTCAACCGAAAGAAGACTGAGGTGAAAAGCTACCCCCTCGAACCGCCGCTTCCCCATGTGGCCCGCCATCACCACTGCTCTCAACGAATTTGCAGAACTCTCAGAGCGCTACCGAAAACGATGGCTGGCTAACGCTCAAAAAAACGTCATGTCCAACCCGAGCAGGCCAGCGTTCAGACATCGGTCAGTTCTCAGTGGATAATCGCAAGTCCCGGGTTACTTCCTTGCGAGACTGGGGTCCGTTGTCCATCGCAAATCTCGAAGTTCGCCGAGACGCATGCCACCCGGCAATCAAACCGTTGCAACAAATGCTTCAAGTTAACTTTGCAGACTCTTTACGACCCCAAATCGCTGACGATGGTACCTCCCTCACAGACTCTGAGTCGGGCACGGGTAAAAGCGCTGATGCCGATTTATACGCTCAGACCGCCGCATGGCACGAATGTCGGGGTTAACAGCCAATGGCAAGAAGATCGCTCATCCTGGTTGAAGGCGGTGCGCGTACTGGTCGGCTGTTCGTCCAAGCGCCCAGCGTCTTGGTCATCATCCAATTACCCTCTCGGCTGGTCCAGTGTGGCGACTATCTTGCAGCGGAAAACATTGAGGCAATCCCTGTCGATGCAGACAATCTCGATATGCTGAGCCGCGATTGCTGGTACCTGATTTGCGCTCAGCTGGCGGTGGACGCTTGTCGCTTTCGATTTCATTGTGAGAATGTCTTGCCAACGATTTCAGAGGGATGTTGTCAACAACGATTGGCGGCACGCCGCAGCGCTACTTCCGCGAACTCGATCGCGCCAAGATTCTCGAAGGCGTCACCCAGAACATGGTGACGCCGGTCGAGCTGGTGCAGGCCGTCATCGACGGCATGGCAGCGCGCGGCTTCGGCCGCATCGTCAACACCACCTCGCTGTCGGTCTACGTTCTGATCCCAGGACTCGATCTGTCCTCCGGCGCCCTCGCCGACCTGAACTCGTTCCTTGCCAGCGTGGCACGTACGGCGGTCGACAGCACGTCACCGTCAACAGCCTGCTGTGCCCGGCAAGCTCGACACCGACCGGCTGCGTGGGTCCCCCACGAGGCCGGCACACCGGAAGATCCTGCGGCGGCGCCGCGCGCAAGGTCCGCATCCGCGCCGACTTGCCGGCAAAGCGGTTGGGCGCGCCGGAGGAGCTCGGCCAGATCTGCGCCTTCCTGTGCTCGGTCAACCGGCTACCTTACCGGCCAGAACATTCCGTTCGATGGTGGCCCTTACGTCAGCGCGTTTTGACGCAGCGCCTGCGATGGGTGCCCGACGCGTCGGAGATTCCGTGTGCAAAGGGCTGAGAGGCCGGACGATTTTCCGCTTCAGCAGCGCAACGTGGAAACCGCGATTGGCGTCGCGAAGAATCGTGCCGCAGGCTGAAAGCCTTGAAAGCACTGAACACAAGGAGGTCTGCGATGGATGACGAGACCAAAAAGACGGCACGTTCGGACCTCGACGAAGCCGCCCTCTACTTCCACAAGCACCCAACGCCGGGAAAGCTCGAGATCCAGGCGACCAAGCCGCTCGGCAACCAACGCGACCTGGCGCTCGCCTATTCGCCCGGCGTGGCCGCCCCCTGTCTTGAGATCCGCGACAATCCGGCGACCGCGGCCGATTATACGGCGCGCGCAAATCTCGTCGGTGTCGTTTCCAACGGCTCGGCCGTGCTCGGCCTCGGCAATATCGGCCCGCTGGCCTCCAAGCCCGTCATGGAAGGCAAGGCGGTGCTATTCAAGAAGTTCGCCGGCATCGACGTCTTCGACATCGAGATCGACGCTCCCGAGATCGAGCGCATGGTGGAGACCGTCGCTGCTCTCGAACCGACTTTCGGCGGCATCAATCTCGAGGACATCAAGGCGCCGGAGTGTTTTGAAGTCGAGGAACGGCTGAAAGCCCGGATGAGCATACCGGTGTTCCACGACGACCAGCACGGCACCGCCATCATCGTCGCCGCCGCCGTGCTCAACGGACTGGAATTCGCCGGCAAGACCATTTCGGACATCAAGGTCGTCACCTCCGGCGCCGGTGCTGCCGCCCTTGCCTGCCTGAACCTTCTGGTCGCGCTCGGCGTGCGCATCGAAAACATCTGGGTCACCGACCGTTTCGGCGTCGCCTACAAGGGCCGCACCGAAGAGATGGACCGCTGGAAAGACCCTTATGTGAAGGATACCGAGGCGCGCACGCTGGCCGATGTCATCCCGGGCGCCGATGTCTTCCTTGGCCTTTCGGCCGCCGGCGTGCTGAAGCCGGAACTGCTGCAGCACATGGCGCCAAAGCCGCTGATCCTGGCGCTGGCCAATCCCAATCCCGAGATCATGCCGGAAGAGGCGCGCGCGGCGCGTCCCGATGCCATGATCTGCACCGGCCGCTCCGATTTTCCCAATCAGGTCAACAATGTCCTGTGCTTCCCCTATATCTTCCGTGGCGCGCTCGACTGCGGCGCCAGCGCCATCAATGAGGAGATGAAGATGGCCGCCGTGCGGGCCATCGCCGCCCTTGCCCGCGAAGAGCCTTCGGACGTCGCCGCGCGCGCCTATTCAGGCGAGACGCCGATCTTCGGACCCGAATTCCTGATCCCCTCGCCCTTCGATCCCAGGCTGATCCTGCGCATTGCGCCGGCTGTCGCCAAGGCGGCCTGCGAAACCGGTGTGGCGACGCGGCCGATCACCGACTTCGCCGCCTATATCGACAAGCTCAACCGGTTCGTCTTCCGCTCCGGTCTGGTGATGAAGCCGGTGTTCTCATCCGCAAAGGCATCGAGCGCCAAGCGCGTCATCTATGCCGATGGCGAGGATGAGCGCGTGCTGCGCGCTGCCCAGGTGGTGCTCGAGGAAGGCATCGCCGAACCCATCCTGATCGGCCGTCCGCACGTCATCGAGGTCAGGCTGAAACGCTACGGCCTGCGCATCAAGCCGGGCGTCGATTTCGGCCTGATCAACCCCGAGGACGATCCGCGCTACCGCCACTATGTCGACCTTTTGATCGAACTCGCCGGCCGGCGCGGCGTCACGACGGAGGCCGCGCGCACCATGGTGCGCACCGACAACACGGTGATCGCAGCCCTTGCACTGAAGCGTGGCGACGCCGACGCCATGGTCTGCGGCCTTGAAGGCCGCTTCGAGCGGCATTTGCGCAACGTCACGCTGATCATCGGGCCCCGCGCCGGCATCAAGGACTATGACCTGTCGACGCTGTCCATGCTGATCTCGCAGCGCGGCATCATCTTCCTCACCGACACGCACGTCTCCGTCGACCCGACGGCCGAGGAGATCGCCGAGATGACCGTGCTGGCGGCCGAGGAAATCCAGCGCTTCGGCATCGAGCCGAAAGCGGCCCTTCTATCGCATTCGGATTTCGGCTCGCGCGATTCGCCAAGCGCGCTCAAGATGCGGCAGGCGGCGGCGATCCTGGCGCGCATTGCGCCGGAGCTGCAGTGCGACGGCGAAATGCATGCCGATTCCGCTTTGTCGGAGCATCTGCGCCAGCGCGTCTATCCGCATTCGCGCCTGAAGGGCGAAGCCAATCTGCTGGTGTTCCCGAACCTCGATTCGGCCAACATCACGCTGACGGCGCTGCGCGCCATGATGGATGCGCTGCATGTCGGGCCGATCCTGCTCGGCACGGACAAGCCGGCGCACATACTGACGCCCTCGGTCACGTCGCGCGGCGTGGTCAATATGACGGCGCTCGCCGTGGTCGAGGCTGCGCACAAGGCGCGGCGATATTGATCTGGGTCGGAGCCGGCATCAGCGGGTATGCTGAACAAACGGTTAATCGTAAGCGACGCGATCTCCACCCCTTCTTCCTTCGGATCATTAGCCGGGTCATGCGTGGCAAACACTCAGCCACGGCCGGCGAACTGCTCGGCAAGGAAGTCGCGTGCAGCATTTTCAGACGCCTCGAAATTCGCACGGCTTGTGCAGATCACCGCGCCATCCCTTTGCACCAGATCGGCAGCATGTTTATCGTCACCAACGATTTGGCCGCCGCCGTCACGAACATTGCCGTCATGACGTTCGACCAGGCTCTCTGGGCCGAATGAACCCGCGAACTACGAGCTGCCGATCCCCCTCGAAACTACGCCAGAACCTTCCGTCAAGAATCGCAAGCGTGACCGCGAGAGCGCGGAGCGCATCCAATTGGCCGGCGGCCTAAGCCACCCCTCCGAGACTGCGCTGTCGCATTTGCCGGTGAAAAGAGTGGAGTGCGAATGCGCGAGCTGACTGAGATCGGATTCCCCGCTGCTATCTGGCCCGTATGTGCGACGAGGGGCTGCTCATCAAGGTTGGCTATGGAATCTATCGCGCCACCCTAATTGATAATCATCAGCGAACCGGGCGCTGGTTGGCACCGAATTGGCGGTTGGAGCGACACGACCTATCAGAGATCACCGGGCTCGTTGCCGTTGCTCGTGTTCTACTTGGCGCGGCGCATCCGACGCGGTGGGCGTCGTTGCGCCTTCTCCAGTTCCAGCGAGCCTGAAAGATAAGTTGCAGATCACAGTCGGTGACGGGGCACTCAGGTGCACACCTTGTTCTGACCCCAGTCTGAAGCCGAGGCCTTTCCTGCCTGTTGCGGGAGAAAGCATCGATGAAACCTTGTCTTTGAAAATAAGTTTACTGAGCCGCATTTTTCATCTCCTCCTCGAGGCACGCTGCCGCCCATCGCCTAGACCAAGATCACCCCCCGCTCGCTGGCGCCTTCCTATGAGGAAACGGCAACGGCGCTGGGGTTTTTCATTCTTTAGTGCCGAGGCCACAGCGGCTGGAAATGCCCCGGCGTGTGCAGAATGTGTACCAGTCGACCTTCACCCAGGACAGGATGCACGGTCAGCCTGCCATTCGCATCAGCTTCGATGGCTTGAATGCTCACGCCAAGATTGTTCGCCAGCAAGACCCCGACGCCCTCAGCGCCGTAAAGGTCGATCTCGCCATGCGGATCGACTGCACCGACTTGAACTAGACTGTTCCGCAGCGACCGAACCTGTTGCCGAAGTTGCCCAGTCTGCGGCGTTTCGTGGTCCTGCCGCTTCGTGTTGTGGGCAACTTGAAGAACCGTGTCCAGCAGGCAGTTCAGTCCTTGGCCACTGGCTTGTCCCACTTCGGCATTGAATTGCTCCAAAAACGTATGGAGCGTGTGCGTCAACGGACCGACGGGCAAGTCGGGCAGCGATGCGCCCCCGAGTCCCTGTGCAGGCGCCTGATATGCCGCGGACGGCACGCTGAGTGCGGGCCTGTGCCCGTCGTAGCCAGGAGTGCTGGCGTCGCCAACCCAGTCCTGCACGCCAGTCGGTCGCGTGTCGCTGGCCTGGAAACTCGGCGCGTTCCACGATTCCGCGCCGTGGGCGTAGCTATGTTCTTGCCAGTCTTCGATCTCGTCACATCCAGGCGGCATCGGGATGCCGCGGAAGGCGAGCCAAGCCTCGCGCGTAAGTGCGCGCAGTTGCTCGGCTGATGCGCCCTTCAGGCGCATGTCTTGAGCGCTCTTGTAAACATCGTGATAGCGCTCCTTCAGCGCGAAGGTCTCGGCCGTGTGGAACTGGGTTTCCCATGGCGCACCGGCCGGGTTGCGCAACGTGACGCTCACCGCGCTGAATGCTTCGCTCTTGGTGAAGTGGTTGGTCAGCTTCGTCCTGGCGTGCCCCTGCTGGTCCAACATCGCGAGGATACGGCGGCAGCCCTCGGTGAAGTTCTGCGGCGGAAGCACCACGCTGTAGCGCAGGGCGTCGTTGACATCGGCGACGGCCTCCTCGAGGTTCTTGTTCTTCGCCGCCATCAGGGAGTCAAGCTTCTTGTGGAGCGAGCCCTTGGATTTCTGCCGGTGTTCCAGGCCAGCGAGATCACCCCCGAAGGCGGACACGACCTGCTGCAGCATCGGCGTGATCTCGCGATCCATCTGCCGCGCGCGATCGAACAGCGCTCCGGCGGCTCGTGAAACTTCTGCGCGAGGCGTCTTGCCAAGCCGGGCAGACGGTGCCGGCGGCCGGGCCAGCATGCCCGCCTGCTGCAGCGACTGCACGGCGTCATGCATGACGCCAGAAGCCATGGTCGGCATGCGCTGCAACACGGACTTGACCTGATCGGCATCGAAGCGGTTGTGCCGCATCGCACGGGCCGTCTCCTTGCCGTGCGGCACGTTGCGCACACGATCAGGGAACTTCGCCTCCTGGCGTTCGCATGCCTCGATCACCTTGGAGAACAGCGCGGTGCCGGTATCGGACTTCAGAGCGTCGGTGCCGACCTTGATGGCTATGGTGAAGAGGTTGCGCATCGTCAGCTCCGGCTCACCGGGGACCAGCCCGGGCTGCCCATCGGGGAACCGCTCGTGCGACAGCCGGCACACCGGGTAGTTGTCCAGGATGGCATGGATACGTGCCGGGGTGTCGACGGCCTGGACGTATGCCTGTGCCAAGTCCGGGAATCGTTGGGCCAGCGCTGCGGAAACCTCGGCAGGCCCCGACGCCATGGGCTGCCCCGAGGCCTGGTAATGCCGAAAGACCTCCCCATACAGCAGCAGGGCCGCCTCGCGCGCCTCGTGCATGTGCGCGCGGCCGATCGCCTGGTGCGCCTGGATTGCCAATGGATACAGCGCCTGCCGGTCGGGCTGTGGGCTCTCGAGAACGGCGCTCAGGCCGTTTCGCAGCGACCGTTCGACGCCGTCGTAAGTGCCGAACATCATGCTGTGCGCCATCGCCTCGCGCAGGTCGTCGGGCTGCGACAGGAAGCGCGTCGCCAGGGTGCTGGCTGAACCCATGAGCTTGCGTCCGCGCTGCTCGGCTAGGATCTCGGACGCACGCCCAGGCTGGTAGTGACCACTGTCGTCGAATGCCGGCGTGGCCGTCTTCGGGGGTTTGAAGGAACGGGGCTGGCTACGCCGAGCGGCGCGCCCGTCCATCACGCGCTCGATCAGCGCTGCCAGCTTCGGATAGCCTGCATAGACGAAGGCATCATCGCCGTCGCAATCCATGTTGCGCTTGCGCAGTTCATTGATAGGCAACGCTCCCAGCCGACCAGGCTGCACGATCTCCTTGACGCGCAGGCTGCCGGTGCTGAGCATGTCGCTAGGGGCGGCGGCGCGGTCGCGCCCGTCGGTCCAGCGTGACAAGGTTTTCAGGTCCTCCTTCGAGCACACCAGGTCCATGTCCTCGTGAGCGGGCGACCAGCACCCCTTGGGCGGGATGATGAGCATGCCCTTGCTGTGCAGCATCTCGGCATCCTCGCCTGAGTCGTCGTTGAATCCGGCGTAGCTGTATTGGATGGCAAAGCACCTTGACAGGAATTGAGCTGTTGGATCCCCCTGGGCTACGGTGGCAACCCGTTCCTCGGGCACCGGCAGCAGGTTCTCCTTGTCGTACGGCGGCTTGCCGAGCAGCAGCGCGCCGCCTGCGCGGTCGAAGGCAGCGCTGCGCTGGTGTGGCAAATGCACCTTGTCGTCGGCGGACGGCACGGCACGTATCTTCTGCCCCGCATAGCCGCCGCTGACGGTAAGGTCGTAGAGCGTTGTCGAATCGATGCCGAGGCCCGGCCGTCCGACAGAAGAATCTCCTTGCTGCCGAGCCAAATTGCGCAGGCGGCGTTGCATTGCTTGATGCGCTTCCTCGATAGCTTCCACGTCGTATGGGAAGTGCTGCAGTGCCTGCGGTGCCAGCCTCTTGAGCTCGCTCTCTTCGGCTACGAGCTTGCGTTGCTCTTCGCTAGCATGACCTGTTCGCATTGCCGCCCATGCGTCGTAGTGCTTGCGGACCGCGGGAATGCGCATGGCGACCTCGAACTTGAGGAAGCCGCAGCCGTCGTTGGGGCACAAGGCGATGTGTTGACCGCCCGGTCCGGCCAACTTGAATGGATGTTGAGGCCCCGGGACGTCGTCGATAAAGCCTATCCTGAGTGTGCCCTCGACCACGTGGTCGTGGGGCACCATCTCCAGAAGCGCGCGTTGCATGCGCGACCAGTCCTCGCGCTGCGGCGCGAGCTTTGCGGCCAGCTGCATCAGGGCGCTGCCGGGCGCCGTGTCGGCATAGCGAACCGCCGGCAGCATCGACGGCGCCTTCGCGCCGCCGGACAGGATGTCGGACGCCCGTTGCTGGCCCCCTCGGCTCAAGCGGCTGCCGCCGAACAGATCGAAGCGCCACGGCTCGCCCAGGAAATTGAAGGTGCGCGCCAGCATGAACGCGGACAGCGAACCAGGCAGTTGCACCTCCACCAGGGGCAGACCGGTCAGGCGCGCAAACAGGGAGTACGGCTTGCTCTCGTCATCCATGTTGCTCTTGAGCATCTGTCCCTGCATGTCCACCACGACGCGCCTGGTGTCGCCTGCGCCAGGGGATAGCGGCTGGGGTCGGCCGGGCCGCGTTCGCATGCTTTGATGCACGTCCTGCACACTGAAATCGGAGGGCGCATGGATTTGCGTGACCTGCTCGAAGTGCGCGAGCATGTGCAGGTCCAGCGCGTTCAGAACTTCATCGCCGGCTTCGATTTGCGCGATGAGGTTCCAGCTCATCTGCCCGAGGTCCGACTCGATGGTCTCGCGTGTGCGCCCGAGCGTCTCCGTGACCCAGGTCGCCAGTTGCTCACGGCGAGCTCGCACGGCCGAGCGCTGCCCCTCGACATTGCGCGGCTTCCACTGCCTGCTTACCACTGCGTAGGTCTTGAGCACCTGATAGGACGTCAGTGCCGGGCAGCGCGTGGCGTGCAGCTCGTCGGCGGGCGCAGCGCTCGCAACAGTGGGTGCGTCATCGGCTTGCTGACCCTGCAGAAAGCGATCGATCTTGCGCGCGACGATCGGCTGCATTTCATCGAAGACGGACAGTGCCTGGCGGTGATGGCGCGAGAGTTCCTGGCTGCGGGCCAGGGGCAGCAAGCCCAGGCACAGGTTGCCCACCGATTCAAGGTCCGTCTCGCGCAAGTGCGTTTCGCGGCACAGGTTTGCCACCCTGTTTAAGGCTGGCCCGGCCAGTGGTCGCATCTCGCGTTGCAGCTGTTCATGGGCCAACGCCTTGAAGATCATGGCGATGTCCTGGGCCTGCGCCGTCTCGAATCGATCCCGATGCAGGTCGAGGTGCGCCGCCAGACCCTGAAGCTTCGCGCGCGCCAGCGCTTGAACCTCCGCCTCGTCCTCCGCATCCACTGCTGAGTGGGACAGGTGCGTCAAGGCGTTGCCGACCTGCGCAAGCGTGCCCATGTCGAAATCGCGCCAGGGAAGGTCAGCCCCACCCGTCCGATCAGCTAGCCTGATCGACGTCCAGCGCCAGTCTGGCGCATGGGGCGACCCGCACAGTGCGTTGAGCGACATCGCGACTTCTTGCGCGTTCATCTCCTGCAGCAACGTGTCCTCGCTCGCGACCCATTCGGCCAGACGTTCGGTTGTTGCCAGGCAGACCTCGTTGCCGGGCCACTTGCTCAGCGCGTTGAGCGAGTTGGCGACATTCTGTGCGTCCATGTCCCGCAGCAAGCCCACATCGTTTGAGATTCGTTCAGCCAGATGTTCGCTGGCGCTCTGACAGGCAGAACTGTTGGGCCACTTGCTCAGGGCGTTGAGTGAGTGGGCGACATCTCGCGCGTTCATCTGCTGCAGCAACGCGTCGTCGCCCGTGATCCGTTCGGCCAAGCGCCTGCCTGCCTTCCTGCACGAACGATTCTCGGGCCACTTGCTCAGGGCGTTGAGCAACTCGGCGAGATGTCGTTCATCCATGTTCTCGACCAGGGGCGCATCATTGGCGATTCGCTCGGCCATGAGTCTGCCAGTCATCTGAAAGACGGGGCTATCCAGCCACTTGCTCAGGGCGTTGAATGTGCTGGCAACCGCTTCGGCGTTCATCTCCTGCAGCAAGGTGTCGTCGCTCGCGACCCGTTCGCCCAAGCTCTCGCCGGCACTTCGGCAAGCGGGGCTGCCGGGCCACTTGCTCAGCGCGTTGAGCGAGTTGGCGACATTCTGTGCGTCCATGTCCCGCACCAAGTCTACATCGTTTGAGATTCGTTCAGCCAGACGTTCGCTGGCGCTCTGAGAGGCAGAACTGTCGGGCCACTTGCTCAGTGCGTTGAGCGAGTTGGCGACCGCCTGGGCTCCCATCTCCCAGATCAAGGCTGCATCGTGTGCGATTCGCCCGGCGAGGCGTTCACCAGCGCTGTGGCAGTCTGGATTGCCGGACCACTTGCTCATCGCGTTAAGCACCAGGCTGGCCCCTTGTGCCGTTAGGTCCCGGTCCAGCCGCTCACGCAGCAGGACGCGTCCCAGGCGAGCGACGGCTTGCTCGCATCGATCGCTGCGGGTGTTCTTCGACAAAGCGTTCGCAAGCAATGCCAGGTTCTTGGCACTCAGCTCCGGCAGGCCGTCGTGTTCAAGCACCTCACCGGCGATCCAGGCTACGGCCTGCATGCACGTGGCTCTCCGCGGGTGCTTGCTCAGGTTGCTGCCCAGGCGCACGAGCTGCTGCAGCGGCGCGTCTACGAACCAGTCGGTCTTGACCAAATAGTGCGCGGCCAAGTCTGTGCAGCGTTCCAGATCCGGTCGATACTGATTGCTTTGTGGGGAAGTGGCGGAGCGCCTCAGCATCTGGAGGTACTTGTCAAGCCATCCTGCGTTCTTCTCTGGCGTCGCACCGCCATCGAGAAATGGCAGCGCCCAGCCGTACTCATTGCGGTCTGCCAACAGGTTGTCGCGGGCCATATCTATGCAAGCTTGAGGATGCCGCACGTGATGTTCCTGCGGAAGGTCGGGTTGCGCAGCAAGGCGCAGTTGCTGCCGCTGATACTGACGCAGCTGACGGAGTTGCTCAATCTCATCACGGCGCAGACCTCGCTCGCACTTCGTAAGCTGTTCCGTGGTTGGCGCGGCATCTGCTCCGGAGTCTTGCGTAACCGGGGACATGGGGTAGTCGGTGCTACCATGATGGACGGGCTCGGGCGTGGCGGCTTCCCATTCTGCTGCGGACCTGCGGTGTGCAGGGTGGAGTTCCCGCTCTTGAGGATCTAGGCTGGCCTCGATCACCTCCCGACCGCGTTTGGCGTAGTCGATATGAAAATCCGTTGAAACAACTGCCTGCGATGACGATTCCTTGCTGCTGCGGCTCAGACCGAACATTTTCCCAACGCCGGACCCGAGACGTGACATGATTCCTTTGCGGGAACTGCGCAGCGAAGGGGGCAGTGTCTGCACATCCGAAGCACCCGCTCGTTGGCGCCCGCCTGCTTGCTTGCCTCCGGCCGCCCGATCGCCGCGCGAATGTTCGCCGCCAGAGCGCGAGGTGCTTTCTTCCCAACGCAAACCAGGCCGCCCCTCATTGCCGAGCCCCGACTTAACACGCGACCAAAGTCCCCCGCTCTTCTTATCTCTTGTCCGCGCGACAGGCCCCGATTCCGATCGTGCCGTGTAGCGCGTGCTACTGAATAGCCTGTCACGCAAATCAGACTGCACCGCCTTCTCAGCCGAGCCAAGGTGAGGGCGAGGAAAATCGACGCTGTACCGCGTACTGCTGAAGCGATTGTCCCGCAGGTTGGATTGCGGCGGCATCCGCATCGAACCGCCGACGTCAGTGCGCTGGATACTTCCATGCGCCTCTGCGGGTGGAGTGTTGGGCGAAGCAGCATCACCGGACCTCTCATCAGAGGAACTGAGCTGCAAGTCGCTCAGTTGCCGCTCAAAGCTCGCTTGACCAGCAGGCATATTGTCCGACTGTTGCCTCGCCCGCTGCTGCTGTTCTTGCAAGGCAGCGTATTGGTGCATCCAAGCGTTGGTATTGAATGGATCGGAATTGGATTCCACGCCACTCTCCCTAAATACGATAATCTTCGTTGGTCAGACATCCACGTCTCCTAAGCACATAGCAGCGCTAGCTTTCGATGAACTGACGAGCCTCCTACGGGGGCATGTCGCAAGATCCGGGTGCCGTTCGTCAGATCGCATGCCGCCTTTGCACTTTGTTAAGCCACCGGAAAAACGCAAGCCTTCCCTCAACCACAGCATCGCCTCGAAACCCGCGATGGTCCGTCGCGCTGTGATGAATGACTGGAAGTCACCAACCTTCGGCATGTTCTCCTTCACCCGGAAATGGTCGGTCTCAATGCCTTGCTGGAGGTGTCGCCGGCTGAAGCGATCCGGATCCGCCGGAGCCGCTATTTGACGGATGTATTTGACAAGGGCCGTTCTGCTCCGATGTCCTGGGGGTGTGCTTTCACGCGTTCTGTCCTGGCGGACGGCCGAGATAGCGGCGCGCGCAGCGGGTTCAGGGCTGGCCGGCAGGACATCGCGCGGTATGCGCGGCTTGGCCTTGACAGAGGCGTTGGTGCATGACCACGGAACTGCACCCAACGCGGTCTTTGATGCATCCTTCTATGTCGGCCGTGCCGGGCAGCGGACGGACTCCGGGCGTGCGCACGCCGTCATGCGATTGAGAACGGCGCACGCGATGGCGGCCTCGGTCTGCTGAGCCGGAAAGAAGCGCGCGCGCAGGCGCCGGCCGATCAATCCCTTGGGCCGATGGCCGTCTCGATCAGGGCGCATCGGCCGTAACCGGTGGCAGTCTGCCATTTCAACCTTCCGTCATTGGCAATCGCCCTGATGTGACCATCTCTCTGGCCCGGTGGTCCGATTGCACCGCTCTCCACCGCCGTCACACGTGGAGGAATTACAATCGTTGCGGCGAAGCTGTGTTGCAGGACGGCGCCCGCTTCGTACTCCGGCCAATTCGTCACCTTGTACTTCATCTTCGGTATTCGTGACGCCGGGTGGCATTGTGTTTGAAGGGCATTCGGCGAAGATCATAGCTCCATTTGCGATCTCACCCGCCTATCGGCAAATCCCTAAAAACGATCCGTGCACCAATGCTGCTTGGAGTGCCATTTTGTTTTTTGTCCTTTGCTAACCCACGGCCAATATGCAAGACAACAAACTACTCACCATCCTGGCGAACGCTGCACAGCTGGACGTGAAGGAAGATAGGGCTGGATGGCTCGACCCGAGCGGCCATATAGACTTCACACGATGTAGATGTGGCAGGGGCGTTCGTCAAACGAGTCGACAGGCTGACTGGCGTTGCTCATGACTGATACGAGCGGAAAGAACATGATGAGAATGACGCGTGCCGAGCTTCATCGGCTGGTCTGGTCGAAGCCGATGACCGAGCTCGCAAGGCTATATGGCGTCAGGGACCAGCATGTCGCGCAGGCCTGCGATGCCCATGACATCGCTCGGCCGCGTGCCGGTCATTGGCAACGAGTAGAGCACGGCAAGACGGTGGAGACCGCCGCGCTCGACAACACGAACTATTCTCCAGAGGCGATCATCATCATCGAACCTTCGGTCGGGAGGCCCGGCCGGGTTACACGGGGCCAGACGATGAGGCATTTAAAAGATGTGCGGCATGATCCGTTAAAGGCCGACGCGGGAATTGCGGCCGGAAAATAGCGTCTTGGCCAGAGAGTCGACCCGCCGTCCCGGGCATTTCGCGATGCGGAGCCGGCGCTGTCTCAGATCCGGATGGCCAAGTGCGAAGCAGATGAGAGCCTGCGGCGGTTCAGGACGCTTACGAGACATATGATCACGATCTTCGTGGTGCTCGGGAAGGCATTGACGGCAAAGATCATCACCATTGCCCCCCCTGATCAACCCGCTTCCCGGCGACGGCGATGGGCATGGCGTCCAGCTCGAGGCGGTGTTGAGCTAAGAGTCACGGATTGGTCAACATCGGTGTCGGCGGCCGCTACTGGCGCGTGGCATCTACTGGCACCGCGCATTTCGAGGAGACGCCGCTCGATGGCAGGCCGCAGGTCCTGCATTGGAGGTTGAGCGGTACGGCGTGATCGTGCAGCGAGCGTCAAGTTCAATCGAGAAAGCACCGCCAGGGCCAAGTTGCCGTTGGAAAATCCACAGTGTTCCGAGAAGCCGCATGCTCACACTCTCCCTCAACTGCACCAAGACCGCTGAGGCTCGCTCGGCGTTGGTGGCACAGTCGCGGTCCGCCCAGCGCCAGCCTCGCTGGGAAGCAAACAAAGCCTGGAGCGACCTCGCCCCGAGCTTCCCGTGTATGCGGCGAGATTATCGCCTGCTGTAGCCAACGTAGTCGGCTTCGCCGAATCCATAAGTCCTGGCAGTCATCCGTTTCGCGCTGGGTCCGCCGTTAGAAAAATGATGGCAAGCGCGACCACAAATGCTGTAACAGGTCCATCCCTTTGAAATTTGATCGCGAAGGAGTCTCAATGCCGTTGGATCCACGAATTGAAGAGCGCCTCGGGCGCATTGATACTGTAGCCCCCGACGGTGAGGCAGACGACATCGTCCTCAATGGAATAGGGCTTCATGTCGATCCGGGTGTTTTCAATCCCGCCAAGGGAAAATCTGGTCGCAAGATCCTAAGAGCCATCGACCTCATTCCTCCGAGTCCGGACGCGCGAATAGTCGAGATCGGCACCGGCTGCGGACACCTATCTGCCGCCATGTGGCTCCGAGGATGCCGAAACATTGTCGCTTCGGACATTATGGTCGAAGCTTGCAACAATGCTCGTCGCAATTTTGATCGGCTTGGCTTCGAAATTTCTGTTGTTCATTCTGATCTTCTCGCGAGTATACAGGGGGACTTTGATTATATTGTCTTCAATGCACCTGCAGCCCATCCGAAACGCTTTTCACCAAACAGAGGTGCTACCACCTTGTATGATGTGACAGGCACCACCAAACAGCGGTTTGTCGAGCAGCTTCTCCAGAGAAAACCGAGTGGCCGGCTACGCGCAATGTTTACGTATAGCAGTTACATCGACTATGCACCGATCACGGAGATCGGTTTTGGCGATTTTGAAGTAAACTACCTTCTAGTAGATAAAGACGAAATATCTGAAACCGGTATAGTATTACTGTCTAGAGATTAAAATATGAAACATCCAAAACTTCGTCTAGGAACCCGCCGCAGCCCGATGGCAATCGTTGTGGCCGGGACTGCTGAGCGCCTTATTAAAGCTGTAGAACCGAGGATTGAGGTTGAAATTTGCCCATTTGTGTCCGAAGGTGATCTCATCAAGGGAGACCTTAAACTATATGGTGGGAAAGGGACATTTATCAAAGATTTGGAACGTCGTCTTTTGGCCAATGAGATCGACTGCGCGATTCATGCCCTGAAGGACATTCCGGGAGATGTCCAGATGCATGAAGAACTTATGTTAATTGCGTTTCTCTCAAGAGAAGATCCTCGAGACGCTCTTGTCCTTCGAAGCGGCCTATCTGAAGAGGAGTTCCTGGCAAAACAACGTGTCCGGATTGGAACATCGGCGCCGCGCCGCCGAGCCGCCGCGTTGCGCCTGTTCCCTGATTGTGCCGTTGAGTTGAGCCGTGGCAACGTCAATACTCGCCTTAAGAATCTGGATTCCGGTCTGCACGATGCCTTGATACTTTCTGGTTCCGGCTTGGATCGCGTTGGCTTTCATAGCCGTATCGCGCGACTATTCTCTTACGACGAGGTTCTCCCCGCTGCTGGGCAAGGCATTCTGGTTCTGCAGATAAGGCGGGAAGACTTGAACCGATGCTCTTATCTCAGGATCGTTAATAACGAAGAGTCGGAGAATGCCGCGGCGGCGGAGCGAGAGGTGCTCGCACAGCTCAACGGTAACTGCCACAGCGCAATTGCGGCGCACTGCTGGGCTGTTGAAAGCGGCGGCCACAAATTGACCGCTGCAGTCTTTGATAGTGCTACTGGGAACTGCCTTGAGGCGGCAATGGAGCTGCCCCTCAATTCCAAGGATTTTACCGAGTTAGGAGCCAAAGTTGCCGAGCAGCTCATTAAGGATGGTTGCAGAAAATTCCTTACGCCGGTCGGAGCTTAGTTTCTACAAGCACGTGCAACCTCGCCAAACCCTCCTTTGGCAACCTCTCGTGCGAAATCTGTTAGGATCAAATCCGCGCCGGCCGACGGCGAGTGTTGGTGGAGACCGTGCAGCAGGCGCCCCTCAACCATCAATCAGACAATAGCGTTACTCTCAGCCGCAATCGATCGATGCCACCTTTGTAGGGCTCGCTATTGCGGAATGGGAGCTGTGACCCGAGCCCTTGCCTGATATCTCTTTGCGACCGACTTCGGATAACGGGACAGCCGCGACAAGGCCGCTTGGCTGACCTTGAGGTTTCGCGGCCGATATAGGCCGCAGCCTGATCGCTAACGCTTAGGTCGGTTTTTTTGCATTCAGGAGAAGCGCGTCGTCAGCTAATCGTCAGACAGGCCGTCTATCCATGCCTACCGTACCCTAACCAGCTCGAGCTCAACGCGAAACATGGGAATGCGAAACGTCCTGTATGGTCGAACTGGCGGCTCGTCCGATTTTCACGAGGCCGACGAAACGAACCGGTTGGTAGCCGTCGAGCAAACGGGGTGGAGGATGCCACAGATTTGCGACATCTTTGCTTGGGTCTTCGGTGCCGGTTCCAGCGGCAGACCATCTTCGGGGTAAGGGCGAGCAATAGCGCCCGTGAAGGTACCCCCTCCCCCCAAAAACTCCCTCTCTGCGAATCACAACGGCTGAGCGACCATCAGCCCGCAACACCACGATCAGCGCATAGTCGCCAATATCGGAGATGGAATATGACGAGCATTGGCCGACCTGGCAGATCGTGCATTGGGGATGCTGGAGCCGGATCAAGCTGTTCACGCTCGCTATTAAGTGGCGCCCCTGGGGAAGGCAGCCAATCGTTCGATGTCTTCGTGGAGCAGATGCGCTCTGTGGCTCTGGATAAAGCGACGACCTCCGCTCCCATCGCGCGCGGTGCCGATGATGCCCTTGGCGATAGGTCTTCCTGCGCCTCCGTTGGCGCCCATCCAATCCTGGGCGCTCCGCCACTTGCAGCCGTTGCGCCACGTGCAGTCACGGCGCGGCGGCGCGGTTTTCCCTCGCTGTCGGAGGGTGAAGCCATGACGCCGGTCGCCAGCCAGCCGCCAACTTCGGGTGAGGCGGATCCTATTTCCTTGTCAGCCGAAGAGATCAACTCAACGAAGGAACGAATGCTCGGGCTGCTCATGGAACTCGACGCCTGCCGCAATACGGCCCTGCAAAACTATAACTCCTTGGACGAGGCGCAAGAGCAGATCGATCGGCTCGTTTATGCAGGCTCAGCAGTTCTAGATTACTATGCGAGCCTGCACCCGCCTCTGGCGCGTAACATTCTGTCCGACGATCGGGCGCGTCAATTCCGCGACGAGGTGCTCCATGCGGGGGACCAATGCAACATGCTGGCCGCCACGACTATCCGACAGGTGCAAGGCCGCAGACAGCTTGCATCCACCGTGCTCAAGAGCTTGCTCAAATCCGACGCTACTCCGGACCAGCTGAGCCGAGCGGCTTCAACGGTGGCGGACCACCATGTGGCCTCGATGGAGTGCTGGGAAAAGAAGGCTTGGCGCTGTGAACGGATGCGGTCCGTCTGTGCCGCCACTGCCAACTTACCAAGTGCAACGGCCAACATGCGCGAGGCCGATGAGGCCGCACTACGGCTGCACTCCGGCTGGGCTCTGAATACGAAAGTCATGCAGCTGGAATCTCGGGTTGCTCTCGCGAAGTTCAAGATTGAGCGGCAGGCGAGCTCCTTCGAAGCACCCGTGATGGGAACCCTCATGGGTGACGACGGGCAGGTGCGTCGGCTGGGAACCTTCGTCAGCGAGGTTTTTCCGGCATTTCACTCGACGTCCAACGCTGTTCTGTACAGCAAAGGGCGCCCACTCGACGCAGATCACTGCGCCGTTCTGGAAGGAGTCGTGGAGCGGCTTTCGGAATTTGCGGTGGCATTGCAGGACATCCTGACCGAGCTAAGCAATGACCGAACAAGTGCCGGGCTTCCATTGGAACTGTTGGGGAAGAGCGTGACGGATGCGTGGACCAGCGCGCACGAAGTCATGCGATTCCTGACACTGCAGCCGAAGACGTCAGCCATCATTGCACCGCCGACCGACGCTGGCGCTGGGATATCGGCTAGCACTGCCGGTAAGGGTGCGGGGGCTGAAGGCACGGCAGCGCGCAGGAAAGGGAAAGGCAAGCACAAGCCGGCCACTGGGGACGGGAGTTCGGCCAGGCGGCCGGAGCCGCAAGTCGTGGCGGGCGTCAGCGACACGGAGCCAGCAGCCAACGTTCTCGTGCGCTCGGATCTAGGTACGAAGAAGCTCGTGAGCGCGAAGGAGGCGCAGGCGAGTGCGGCGACGGCGACGGCACACTTGGCCATCTGGCAGACCCCCGCCTCGACGGCGGCCCTGACGCGAGGAGTCGAGCGGCTGAGCGAACTTTTGCAGTTCGATCTCGCTGGTCAGCAAAAGACCATCTCGCAAGCGCGTTGGATGAAACCCGAGGACGCCGCCTACGCACTCGACACCGTGGTCGAGCGTCTGCAGGCGCAGGCCACCGAGATGGAGGCCTGTCTGGCCGCGTTGGCGGAACCTCTTCGACTCGGCCTTTTCACGACGCAAGTGCGCGACGTGCACGCCAAAAAAGTTCGGCTTCAGGGGATGTTGTCCGAGGCGCGGGGATTGATCAACGATGTGAACAAGCGAAAGGCCGCTATCACGACCGATTGCATGAAGACCTACCCGTTTCCGTTGCAGAACTACCTTGAACAATTGCGGGTGGCCAAGGAGTTGACGCCTGCTGATCTGCCGCGGGCGTTGAAGGGCGAGCCAGGAGCGCTGTTCGAGATCAAGCTGCAGCCCAAGGCGCTGCGCAACGGAGCAATGCCGAAACCGATGTGGGTGCACATCCATACGAAGCGGTCGGTACATGCGTGGCAGTTGGCAACGCTGGATGACGCTGACTTTGCCGCTTGCCACGTCAAATCCAATGAACAGCGCGGGAGTAATCGAGAGTGGCAGGACAGGCGGGCCGCACTCGGTCACGAGAATGTCATGATCCATCGCGGCAAGCTCACCCCTGCGTTCTGCAAGTCCTTGTTTGACTACAGGGCGTAGCGGCCAGCCACGCCATCCGCATGTTGCGAACCACCGGTCGACGCGGGCTGCTCGATACGGAACGTAGCTAGCGGCGTCTAGCGGTCGAGTGCAGCTTGTGGTGACGGCATGAGGCAGTCGAGCCGCTCTGGTCTTGAGCCAGACAACGAATGCCGCGAACTGCCCGAGTTGCCGACAAGACTACGCCCCTGCTCCGTGCCTGCGCCGGCCCGAAGGCGTCCGCGTCTTCCCAGATTCTGGCGATCTTCGGCTCCACGGCTTTTACGGTCGGCACAGCGCTGGTGGATCGTTAGAAAGCCGATCTCATCGGTTGTCGTGGGACGAGCTTGCAGTTTGCCTCACGCCTCAACTCCATAACGAAGACAGCGGCGTCGCGGCCAACCTGTCCGCGACGGGCACGAGGTTGGTGCTGTCATAGAACACAACCCTATAGGCGAACCGATCCCCGCAAGCCTGAGCCAAGTCCTCAGGCCGCAGTCACTGGACTTCACCGTCACGGCCGACTTCACATCGATCTGCAAGATCGTGCCGTCGGCGCGTTCCAGCAGGATGTCCACCCTTGCATCTGCTGGTCGCGGAAATGGTAAGGCGTCAATCGCATGTCCGACGCCGTATCCATCTCTGGCCGAACAGCTCGCCATTCTCGCTGCCTGACCAGCAACGCAACAATCCTCCATGCGTCCCAATTTCGCCGTTACAACAAGAGCTTCGCGAAGCCTGGAAGGAACCCGGCCTTTCGGTGGACCAAAATTCAATCTTTTAGGAAGAACGATATCCCGGTCAAACGCAAGTATCTGAGAGTAATTGTTCTCCTGGCCGATCTCGCACCCGGTTCCTTTGAAATCATAATATTTGCCGAGGAAGGATAAAATTGCAAAATATTCAATTGACGTATTTCTTTATCATCCCGAGGCAGTCGGCAACCTGCAAATCCGTTAGGTGAAATATTTGAGCCGGATACCTCAGTATAGGCCTCAGCAGGTATTCGGTTGACGAATTTTAGATTGTGTCCGTGGACATTCTAATCCTTCTGGTTGTCGCGAGGTTTCTCCCAGATCGCCCGCGCTATACCCGAATTCGGCTGTGCGCAGGTCAGGTCTACGTCAGGTGCAGGGGATAAGTTCGATGCCACAGCGCACAATTGAGCAAAACCAGAGCGCGCGCACAATTGTGCCAAAGATGACGATCCCCGCTTGCCGGCTGTGGCGAGTCGCGTCTCGTCGGCGCAACGCAAGCAGTTCCGCCCTGCGGTGTTGAAACAACGCAGTTGAGGACGCCGCAGCGGCAACGTGTGGCCAAGCGTTCTAATCGGCGCATTCACAATTACTTGGGAGACGAATTTTGAAAAGAGTTGACCGGAGTTTGAATGCGCCCAGCGGACAAGACACGCACCGGCCCCATCCGGAATCAGATCTTGACGGTGGAAAAGATGGCTCGACGTTCAGTTCCGTCGTCCAGGGCTTGCGCCCTGAAAATCGAGAGTTAGGGGCCCCCTCCGGTCAAAGGCCACCTTCGGCCAGCGATGTCCGGCGCGGCCCCTCAACCGATCCCTCCGTTAATACGCGTGAGCGCCAGGCCGGTTCTCGCTACTTGCCGCACAGGGACGCACCAAACTGGGAAAAAAGTTCGTCGCGTTCCGGTGCGGAGGGCCGCGATGCCGATCAGTCCAGGGCATCACTACGAAGTGCCTCTTCCCCGCACAGGCAATCCGTATCCGGCCTGGACCATAGACCGAAAAAGCGGCGCCTGGATAGCGGCGCCACGCAGAGCACGCAAAGTGCAATATCCGGCCTGGACCACAGACCAAAAAGGCGGCGCCCGGATAGCGACACCACGCAGAGCACGCAAAGTGCAATATCCGGCCTGGACCACAGACCAAAAAGGCGGCGCCTGGATAGCGGCGCCACGCAGAGCACGCAAAGTGCAATCTCAGAACAACAATCTAACGCAGCTCTAGACGCGATTTATTTCGCCCGTGACATCGTTGGATTCTCGCGTGCGGTGGTGGAGTATGACAAACGGCTGCAAGGGGCGGGCGACGGGATCCATGCAGCCTTCATGCAAAAGGCCGCCGCCCAGTTCAGAAGTCAATTTGTCCCTTGCTTTGAGGACGATATCCGCCGCGGGAAATCATGGGGCTACGCCACGGCATGTAACGCGGTGAGCCGCGAGGCTGGAGGTCAGGAAGGTGTCGAAGCTTGCAAGGCGATGGCTGCTCGGGTGGCGCAGCTTCATGGCACGTTGGCGCTCCGAGTCGACCCCAAAGCTCTTTCGCTCTTCGCTTCATCATTTGGTCGGCATCCGCAGTCGAAGACATGCCGCAATGGAACGATCAGCATCGCCGAATTTTGCCGCGATGAGGGCAAGGCACTTGGGGTGCTGAAAAGTCAAAGTCTGGCGTTGCTGGTGAACGGTTTCAGTAAGTGGGCGCAGCGGTCGGAAACTCGTGAGGGCACGGAAGCCGTCGCCAGGGAGGTCGGTTCTCGCGCCGACCGCCGTGTCCAGCTCTCTGATTTTACTACGCAAAACCTGGCGAACCTAGTGAACGGCTTCGGCAAGTGGCCGGAAGAGGAGTGGTCTCGCCAAGCCACCGGAGCGATTGCCGATGAGGTGCTCCGTCGTGACCACCGTGCCCGGCTCTCTGATTTTAATCACCAGGACTTGGCAAATCTGGTGAACGGTTTCGGCAAGTGCCCGGAAGAGAAGGTCTTTCGCCAAGCCACAGTTGCGATCGCGGGCGAGGTGCTCCGCCTCGACCGCCGTGCCCGGCTCTCTGGATTCACTCAGCAGGAGCTGGCGAACATGGTGCACGGGTTCAGCAAGTGGCCGCAAGAGGCGGCGTCTAGCGAAGCCGCAGGCGCGATGGCCGGTGAGGTCATCCGTCGTGACCGCCGTGCCGGGCTCGCTGATTTTAGTCACCAGGACTTGGCGAACATGGTGACCAGTTTCAGCAAATGGCCGCAAGAGGAGTGGTCTTGCCACGCCATCGGAGCGATTGCCGGTCAGGTCGGTCGCCGCGTCGCCCCCGGCGAGTTCGGGCTCTCTGATTTTAATCACCAGGACCTGGCGAACATGGTGAACGGTTTCAGCAAATGGCCAGACGAAGCGGTCTATCGCCAAGCCACAATCAAGATCGCCAGAGAACTCTCTCGGCGTGACCGCGAGGAAGGGCTCGCTGATTTTACTCCGCAGGAGCTGGCGAACCTGGTGAACGGGTTCAGCAAATGTCCGGACGATGCGGACTATCATGAAGCCACAGTCGTGATAGCCCGTGAGGTCATTCGCCGCCGCGCCCAACTGCCTAGTTTTGCTTACCAGAATCTGACGAACCTGGTGAATGGTTTCAGCAAGTGGCCACAACAGGCGGACTGTCGCGATGCAACACTCGCGATCGCCCGTGAGGTGACGCGCCGCGACGACCAGTCATCTCACCTTACTCAGCAGGCGCTGGCGATATTGGTGAACGGGTTCAGCAAGTGGCCGCAGGAGGCCGAGTGTGGCCAAGCCATGGTCGCGATCGCCGGTGAAGTCACGCGCCGCGCCGCGCGCGGCGACGGGCTCTCTGACTTTACCACCCAGGGACTAGCGAACATGGTGAACGGTTTCAGCAAATGGCCGGATGCATCGAACTGTCGCGACGCAACGGTCGTGATCGCACGGGAGATTCTTGGCGGTGATGTCTGGCTCTCTAATTTTACTTCGCAGGAGCTGGCGAACCTGGTGAACGGCTTCAGCAAATGGCCGAAAAAGGAATGGTCTCGCCAAGCTGCCGGGGCGATCGCGAGCGAGGTTCTTCGCCGCGGCGTCCGACTACGTGACTTTACTCACCAGCATCTGGCCAATCTGGTGAACGGTTTCGGCAAATGGCCGGAGGCACCGGACTGTCGCGACGCCGCGGTCGCAATCGCCGGTGAGGTCTTTCGCCACGCCGACCAATTCTCTCGTCTTACTCAGCAGGGGCTGGCGACATGGGTGAACGGGTTCAGCAAGTGGCCGCGAGAGGCGGTCTGTCGCGATGTAACACTCGCGATCGCCGGTGAGGTCTTTCGCCGTGACGACCCGTTGTCTCATCTTACTCAGCAGACGCTGGCGATGTTGGTGAACGGGTTTAGCAAATGGCCGCTAGAGACGGCGTTTCGCCAAGCCACAGTCGCGATCGCCAGTGAGGTCAGTCGTCGCGCCGCTCGCGGCGAGTTCGGGCTCTCTGATTTTAATCACCAGGACTTGGCGAACCTGGCGAACGGATTCAGCAAGTGGCCGCAAGAGGCCGAGTGCCAGCAAGCTACGGACGCGATAGCGCATGAGGTCCTTCGCCGCGACGCCCGGCTCTCCGATTTTACTCACCAGCATCTGGCTAATCTGGTGAACGGGTTCAGCAAGTGGCCCAACGGGGCGGATTGTCGCGAGGCGACAGTCGCAATTGCGGAGGAGATCTGCTGGCGCCAGCTCTCCGATTGTTCTCCGCAAGAACTAGCGAACTTGGTCAACGGATTCAGCAAGTGGCCGGAAGCGGCGGCATCCCTGCAAGCCACAGTCGCAACGGCGCATGAGGTCCTCCGCCGCGGCGCCGGGCTTCGTGATTTCAATCACCAGGACCTGGCTAATTTGGTGAACGGGTTCAGCAAGTGGCCGGAAGAGCCGGACTGTCGCGCCGCAGCCGTCGCAATCGCCAACGAGGTCCCTCGCCGCCAGCTCTCTGACTTTGCTCCCCAGGGACTAGCGAACATGGTGAACGGTTCAAGCAAATGGCCGGAAGCACCGGAGTGTCGCGCCGCAGCCGTCGCAATCGCCAACGAGGTCCCTCGCCGCCAGCTCTCTGACTTTGCTCCCCAGGGACTGGCGAATATGGTGAACGGTTTCAGCAAATGGCCGGACGCCCCAAACTGTCGCGACGCAACGCTCGTGATCGCACGCGCGGTTCTTGGCCGTGATGTTATCCGGCTCTCTGATTTTAATTCACAGGGGCTGGCGAACCTGGTGAACGGTTTCAGCAAGTGGCCAGATCAGGCGAGGTCTCAGCATGCCACAGTGGCCATCGCGCATGAGGTCCTCCGCCGCGCCTCCTCGCTCTCCGATTTTACGCACCAGGAGTTGGCGAACCTGGTAAACGGTTTCAGCAAGTGGCCAGATCAGGCGGGGGCGCAGCAAGCCACAGTCGCTATTGCGCTTGAGGTCCTCCTCCGCGCCTCCTCGCTCTCCGATTTTACGCACCAGCAGCTGGCGAATCTGGTGAACGGTTTCAGCAAGTGGCCGGAATCGCAGGACCCGCGCGACGCCACGTTTGCGATCGCGGGTGAGGTCCTTGGCCGCGCCGAACTCTCTGATTTTGCCCCGCAAGGACTGGCGAACCTGGTGAACGGTTTCAGCAAATGGCCGGACAGCGAGGATTGTCGCCAAGCCACGACCGCAATCGCCGGGGAAGCCGGTCAGCGCCAGCTCTCTGATTTCGCTCCGCAAGGAGTGGCGGCCTTGATGAACGGGTTCAGCAAGTGGCCGGAAGAGGCGGCGTGCCGGCAGTCGACGATAGATATCGCGCGAGCATTGGGTACTCGAGAGCAACGATTCGGTGTGTTCACCGCACCTCAGCTGAGTATGCTCGCCAATGCTCTGTCGCGAATGATCATGAGGGCAGAGGAAAGTGGGGACATTACGGACGCCGCACTGCCGAAGGATCGATTGCACAAGCTCGCACACTACCTGCACTATGATAATGATCGCCTAGGGCAGGCTAACGTTCTGCACATCACAACCATTTTCAAGGCGCTGGGTAAGGCTCGGTTGTTCGATGATCTCGGTTTGCTCGCACCGACAGGTTTGAATCTGCTCTCGGAATTGCGTAAAGCCCCTGATTTTACGACCCAGAACGATCTGGAAACTATGGGCAATCTGTGTACTGCTCTGCTGCCGCTAGCGCGCAGCCCACAGAAGCCGCTGCGCTGGCACCGCACGCAAGCCCTCAACCTGCTCAACGACCTCCAACCCGCGATAGAGCAGAAGATCGAGGCGCATCTGAACGCAAGCGATGCCGAGCGCACCCGTGGACCGCTTGCGAGCCGCTGCCCCGCTCTATCGATCTATCAGACGCTCAAGACCCGTGCAGTCCTAGAGAGATTGTTCAGGCCACCGTATGTCGAGGGCAAGAGGTCCGACTTGCGGGTGAGGCAGCAACGGCTGGAGAGCAAGACCAAGGAGATCCTGGAAAGGACGCGGGGCCTCATTGAAAGCGACCTATCCAGCATGAGCTGGAACCTGATCGCGCAGATCGAGGCCGACAGTCCAGTTGATGCGCTGGACTTATTCATGGAGCAAGATGCGGAGGCGATCCAAGCGCAACATCCTGCATCGTTCTTCGACGTGCATCAGGTCTTACGAACCATGGATCACGAGCCCAGATCGCCGCAGGGTGACGCGGGACTGATGCAGTTGCCGGTGGTGGACATGTTGGGGCGGAAAGTGGCCACGGAGCCGGAGAGACGGTATTCGATTTTTCATCGCTTGACTGCTGGGGCAGTGAATGTCGTTGCGGTGCAGCTTCCAGGAACCCCGAGCGCCTTCATGCTGGCGCGTACGGTGAGCGTCAACGGTGTGCCATACCGCGCGGATCTGTTCGGCGGCAGCAAGCTAAAGCCGCCGCGATTGACCGTGTCTCGGATTGCGGCCCGTGCTCCAGGCGAGCTGGCAAAACCTACCGGGGGAAAGCTGCTGGCGATTCCGTATGCCGAAACCGCACCGGGCACGGCCTTTGAGCAGCTGTCGCGCGCCTGGGCCCCTTTCAAAGAGGCCTATTATTATACCCAGCGCAGAGGTTTTGCGGCGCCTCCAGCGATTAAAGGTATATCTCCGCACGACTATGCGCTGGAAGGCGCCTTCAAATTGGTGTTGCTGCCAGACCGTCCTGCCAACGAGGAGCACCCCTTCAAGCTGACGGGGCCGAAAGGCCCGATCGCCTTGCGACCGCATGACGGCTGCGGTTTCATCAGGGCCTCGCTGGCCAACCTTATGCCAGCTGTTCGTCGCGGCGGCGAACAGGAAAGTCCTGACCGGGTGCTTGCCTTTGGCGAGGGAAGGAAATCACTCCTGCCAAGCTCGGCGTTGCAACATTATCCGCGCGCCGAAAAAGTGGCGGATGAGGCCCGCGAAAAGGCCAAGTCCTGGCTTGAAAGCCGACAAAAGCGCGAGTTGACGTCCGAAGAGCTGTTTCGCGTCGTGACGGCCGGACACATTGATGGCCTCGGCGCGGTAGCCGTACCGTCGGGCGATGGCTACCTCCATGTGCCAACGCTCAAGAGCGAGACGTTAAGCGGCGGTGGCGTGCTGATCGGGCGATCTCCTTATGACAAGCCCAACCTGCGCCCGTTCGCCCCCGACCAGGTCAGATCAGCCGTTGACGGAGGCCCGACTACGGCGTTTCTCGATCAGTGCGTGACCATTCAATACAGTTTCAATGTCGCCCAGAAGTCGGGGCAGGAACTGGCGACCGACGATCCGACTTTCTTTGCCAAAGGGCTTCTGATCGTGGTGCCGGACGAGATGTGGCCGGCCGACTTCGCCGACCAGGGGCTGGTGATGTCCGCCGAGGACGTCAAGTGCCATTCGAACTGGACCACGGGCAAGGACCGCGTGAAGGCGGACACGCCGGTCGACTGCGTCGGCATTCTGCAGGCGACCGAGGTGTTCGCTCCGGGCTCGCTGGTTGCCGTCCCGATCGGGGAGCAGAAGAAACTTGATGGCGACTTCGACGGGGATAGCCTCGTCATCATCGGCGACCGGCCGCAGCTTTACGAGCATGTCAGGCAATTCGATCAAGAGGAGCAGGCGCGCGGCCTGCGCTCGCTCAAGCCGCCAAAGTCGCATACCCCGGCGATTGAGGACGGTCGCTACAAGTTCGGTCGCGCCAGCCAGATCCTGGCGGCCACGCGCAATGTTTTGGAAATCTATACCGGCCTGCAACGAGGCTTTCTCGCTCAATCCCATGAAGCCCGGAAGTGGTTTGCCGAGCGTGCCATCTTTGGTACCTACGAGGGAATTCACCAAGAGCTCAAGCGAGACATTCGAGGCTTGTTGGAGCAGGAACAGGTCAGTGCTCAGAACGTCCAGGACAAGCTGGAGAAGGCGCGGCACGAGATCGAGCTGGCAGAGCATCCGGTCGCGCGCGAGATGGCCACGTTGCTCCTCACCGAGCTCGAGGCGTGGGCCGCGAGCTCGGATAAGCAAGACCTGCCCGAAACGGTCACCAGCGCGAGCGAGGGACATGTCGCAATGAGCCAACCGCTCTGCGAGCTGTTCCCGGAGCTGGCGGAGACCTTTTCGGCAACGGCTCAGCCACTCGACCGCATCCAGCTTCTCGTGGACCGTTACCCTTCGCGCATCGACCCGCGACCGGATGGTTACAATCCGCATGACCTCGTGCAAAGCGCAAGCAATCTGCTGAGCCTAGGCATCAAGGTCGGAACCGACGCCTATAAGTCCGACACTGGCGCGCACATCTTTATGTTCAAGAGCAGGCAGCTTCAGCGCTTGCTGCAACAGACACCAGGGTTGAAATCGGTGCCTTACGCCAAGAGCATTGCCGCTCCCCTCATCCAGGGTACCTTCGATGTCGATGCGACCCTGGAGGATCTGAAGGAAAATCCCAGTCTGGCGGCTTCAATCATGGAGACCTCGATCCACCTCGCGACGGAGCAGGGCATTTTGCGCAAACCCTCCGGCCGTCAGCCCGAGGCCGAGGATTCCGCCATGACGATCACACTGACCCGCCTGGAGGCCTCGGAGCGCGCCCAAATCGAAGCAGCCCGCGCTCAAACCGAAGAGAAGGACATCACCTTGACGGCAACTGCGGTCGCCGAAGCCCTCAGGAGAGCCGACATCAAGGTAAAGATGCCCCATCTCGCTCAGCGTTTGAGATCGGAAAGCTCGATGACAGGCCAGCTCATTGGCATGCAGGTCCCGTTTGAGGCCGGCACCCAGCTGATCGGCAACGCTGTGCGCCACGTCTTCGAACTCCCTGATGAAGATTTTACACGTGGCTTCAAGAAAGCCATTCTAGACTTCGACGAGAGCGGCTATGCCGAGATCAGCACGACCAACTGGTTCAGGACGCGATCGCCGACCTTCGTCGGCATCAAGACTGTGCTCGCCACGCCTGGCGGCTACCGCTTCGAGGTAGAGTTCCACACGCCAGACAGCTACAAGGCCAAGATCGACAATCACGATACGTACAAGGAGCTGCAGAAGCTGCTGGAGCTGCAGCGAGAGAGCGGAGAGTCCCTCGATCAGTCCATAGCCGAGCAACTGTTGGAGCGCGTGCGACAGGCCTGCAACAAGGTTGTCATCCCCGAAGGGGCCATAGGGATCCCCCACTGGGAGGCCGACGCGGATAGCACAGTTGTTGCCAGCCTAGCCCGTCGGCTGCAAGTGGCCCCGTCGAAACGCACGGGGCGGTCCCAGATCGAAACAGAAATTCTTGGCGCCCTGGGCACACGACCGATCGTGCTTGTTGGCATGAAGGGCGCCGGAAAATCTAGTTTTGGCCGAGCACTCGCCAAGCGACTAGGGCTGAGGTTCGTCGATTCCGATAAAGAGATCGAGGTGAAGACGGGCAAGTCCATCGCCAGGATTCTCGCTGAGGATGGCGAGGCGCATTTCAGGCATCTTGAGGTGAATAAGATCAGGCAGTCGCTCGAACAAGGGCCAGCGGTGCTCGCAACTGGTGGCGGAGCGTTCATGATCAAGGAAGTCCGGGATCATGTCGGCGAGAAAGCGGTCTCGATCTGGCTCAATACCAGCGAGGACGTGATCCGGCGGAACCTGAAGCACAACACCAGGCGTTCGAAGATGCAAACCGCCGACCAAGACCAGGCCGTCACAGAGCTGATGCACTTGCGCAATCCTACCTATAAGCTTGCCGATCTAACGATTGCCCTGCAGCACCAGCGGGATCTCAAGAGCGCGAATGTTTGCGTGACCGCGCTGCATGCCTACCTTTGCGGCAAGGAGGCGCCGGGCCTTGGCTCTGCCGGACAGATAGCCGATCGGATACTTGTGTCAGGAGCGCGGGACGATGCAGAACAGCGGGCGGAAAATACGGGCAATCAAGCCACGTCGAGCACGCAAGGCGTCAAGGTCCTCACTGATCCTTTCGCTGCGTCGCGCGCAGGTGAAATCCGCCGGTATGCCCTTCAGGATGAACAGATTGGCGATGCTGATCACCAGCAGGAACAGCGCCGAGATGCTGGTCTCGACGCCGCCGTCAATGCTGTGAAAATCCTCGAGGCGACCGGACACGTCCCTATGACACGCTTCTCCACCAACGGTGAGCCCACCTCCACGGCGCGGGAGCCGGACGGGCGCATTCTTCCCACCCCTCACGCTCGAGTTGCCCAGACGGATGAACCGGCCTCTGGCTCGGGCAGCGCACCGCAGGATCGGCCGGCGCTCGGCCCCACCGATTGGCTGACCGACGCCCATATCACTGCGGATTACGGGCTCCTGGGCCAGGAGTTGCAGGGACGTTCTCCGGATCTGGCTGCCCGGACGCGCCTCGTGGATCCCCTCATATCATATCAACTGCGCTTGATCCCCGAGCGCGATGCACTCGGCGAATTCCAGCGCATAGTCCATAATCAGAATGAGGAGGATACGGCCGACTTCCTGTTCCTGCCAGTGAACGATGGCCGTGCTGGCGTTCCTGATAGTGGCAGCCACTGGTCGCTGCTGCTCGTTGATCGCCGCGACCGGGAAAACCCGGTCGGCTATCACTACGACTCGCTGGGAGCGTACCACCGCCCCATTGCAACGGAGTTCGCAGCAAGGCTGGGCGCCAGCCTGCGGCCAGTGCGCATGGCCAAACAGCACAACGGTTATGATTGCGGCGTCTTCATGCTGGAGGCCACGCGGGAGCTGGCTCGACGGTTGGCGCAAGAACCGCGGCTGCGGCGCGAGTCCCTGCACCTCGACAATCTGGTCGCCGATCGCCAGGCACTCCAGGAGCGGCTCGCGCGAATTTGATGACGCGCTCGGGCTGATGGAGCTGGCTGGGGGCGCTCTCGCCGGCACCAGAGCCGGCCCAGAATAGCCTCCTCCTGAGGGAGGCGATTTCTGCGATGAGTTGTCCGGCGATGAAACGAAATCAAGTGGCCACGTCAAACTGTTTGGCGTGCTGTCGGGGATTGAGGTTGGTATGCCCTGTTTTTCTCGTGGCATGGACCGTGGCGCCATTCAGGATTGGCTCCGTCACGCCGTCCAGCCCCAGCATGGCGGCCTCGATGACGCTCGACATCGGCCCCGGGACAGGTCCCGCGCTGGAGCTCGGTCCGGAAACCGGCCCGTTCATACGGGCGCTGCTGTCGCGCGTGGGGCGGGAGAAGGTTCTGACGCTGATCGGATCCGCCCCGGATTTCGCAGCGCTGCTTAAGCGGCGGTTTCCCGCTGCCCGGATCTTCGAAATGGATGCCGTCGGCCTGCGCCATGTATCGCTGTTCCAGAGGCCAGTGTTTGGTGCCGCCGTCACCGGGCTGCCGTTCCGCCGACGCCGTATTGGACCAGCTTGTTCACAATGCCTATCGCATCGAACTCAACGGCGAGAGCTTGCGAAAACAGAAAGCCGTGACCACCAATCAACTACCCTGGCTTGACGCACACAACCGGTTCAGGTCAAAAACCTGCACGATCCAGGGGCACACTAACCGGACCGCATTGAAAGGCTTGAAAGATAAATTCTTGCGGTGGTGAGAAAGGACGACAGCGCTCGCCGCCTGAGAAGAATTCCCGGCGTGGTGCCGAAGCATGAGGGAAGCGATGGCGCTTGTAGCCGGCCGGCGAAGTGTTCATGCACGTGCATATATCGCGACGGCTCCTCACGGTGCGCCACCATGAGATCGCCCCCTCAGCCCAAACGGGGATCAGCCCTAAGCCGCTCCTGGAGTGCCTGGCGATCGGCGACCAGATTGTCGAGGTGCAGGGACCCGTGCCGCAGCCGCGGTTTTTGCGCCAACCGTCGAGTCAGCTCCCGCGTGGCCTCCAGCATGAAGACGCCGCAATCATAACCGTTGTGCTGTTGGGCCATGCGCACTGGCCGCAGGCGGGCGCCCAGGGGCCGAGCGCTAGCCGATCCTGCGGTGCGCTGCCCGAGCCAGAGGCCGGTTCATCCGTCTGGGCAACTCGAGCGTGAGGGGTGGGAAGAATGCGCCCGTCCGGCTCCCGCGCCGTGGAGGTGGGCTCATTCGGTCGAATCCGGCACGTGTGAAGCCGCCGGCCGCCGAGCGACCGAGGTCTTCGTCGACCGTCTCGATGCGAGACAATATTGCAGGGCGCTGCTCTCACGATTGTGGAGGACCTGATGGGCCGAGGATAGCCGAACATACAGGATCGCCTTGCGCTCCAGATGATGCGGCCTGATCTTCTCAGACATCATGGCGCGCCTCCTGTCGTTCCCGAGCGAGGTCGCCGTTGGCGTGGTCGAGGATCAGGCGGATCATCAGCTTCATCAGCGTCCGGCGCGTCTCGGCGGGCAGCGTCTGCCATTGCGGCGTCTTGCTGCGTCTCGACAGCGTGCGGATTGGAGAACAGATCGAACTGGTACCTGGTGAGCTGGCGCGGCATGGACATCTCCCCGATTCGCGTCGTGAGCGCCCAATGCTGCGCTCGAATCTCGCATTTGCGATGGGGTGCCCGAAGCGGGTGCTACATCCTGCAGCAGGGTCGCCAAGGCGCGTAGCGCAGCAATATCGACATGGGAGCGGCGCCAACCTGCCAGGCGGCACTAGCCGCCCGATCAAACATCCAGGCTGGAATCTCCAGCCACCGATCGGATCCCCGACCAGAGAGGCTGCAACGGAAACCCTCTCTACCAGCCTTCTCGACCACCTCATGAATATGGGCCAGGCTCCCGGCCCAAGGATGCCACGGGTAGAAAAGCTCGTGCTCCGCGATCCCGTGGGCGTTCTGTCGTCGTGTTGTCTAACGAGGTGCGCCCGCATGGGGCGATCGGGCACAAGGCCCCGATCTCGTTGCTTAATCCCGATGGCGCCGCCAGCCCGCCATCGTGAGAAAGCCGGGAAACTCTACCTTCCGGCGGTCTAGAGAATGGTATCGGGGTAACGAAAACAAATACTCTAATTGCTGATGGATGAAAGTTCAGCCGCAGGTCATTTTAAGCGAGGCATTATAGACGAGGCACAATTAACCCCAAACCCAAAGCCAGCCAAAGAAGCCACCCTCCGGAAAGTTCGGATGCTTCTTCAGGAGTTAACTCGGTTACTCCATAGGTTGACATAACGGTTTTCATTGTTGTCTCCCTTTCGAATGAGAAGATAAGTCAGTGACGACGGTTGGCAACTCAGGCCGTCGCGCAAAGGGAGTAGCAAGAGTTGCGCCAACGTTAGAGAAATAAAATCTGCATTTATTCAACGGCTTCTGAGAGTGCGGCGGCGCGCCCGCCGAACAAAACCGTGTCGCGGACGCGACAAACCCGACTGTAGAACTGGACGACGCAAGCGTACTCGGGCGAGCGGCAACGAGTAAATGGTACAAGTCCAGAACAATGAAGAGGTAGTGATCCGTCACTTGTCGCCCGCATCATCCGCTCGACCAGGATGGCGGTGTTGGCGCCAATCCCGGCTGCCTGACGGATCAGGTTCGCCGGTTTCGTGTTGGCGTAGCGCTGGTGCGCCTTGGGGATGTGCTCGTTGACGGTGGCCGCAGCGCTGCCGACGAGATCGGCGCCACCCTTGAGACCGCCAATCGCAAGCGAAAGCATCGCGAAGTTGCGGGTCCGCTTCGCCGGCGCTGGGGTTTCCGGCTCTTTCGGTCTGCACCGAGCCAACGTGTTGGCCAATACGGAGGGCGCCGTTCTTCAGCCCACTTCAGGATAAATACGAACGCGTGGACCGCCGTCCGTTTCTACGAACTCGCCCCTGTAGGGCACGCCGCGGATGTTGAAATACGTTGGGCGCCCGGGTTCCGGCATGAGGTGCTCACCCTCTAGTGCTCGAGCAAGGTAGTTCGGAAGCAAGCGTTCGCGGTGCTGCCATCCCCCGCGGATAAGATACCCAAGATCCGCTACACCCTGACTGGATGGCCCAGCTTCATTTATCTGCCGAGAGGATGACGCGGCTTCATCTCCCTGCCTGGCGCGAGGATGATGGATGAGACGAACGTCGCTGCGCCCTGCGGGCCCCAGCGTGACCGAGTACCGCTCACCGTTGATGTCGACCCGCCTTGGGCCGAACTGGTTTGGCAGGAGGTTGACGTTCTCCAAGACGTCTATCAGGATAGCCGAGGCGGATTGAGAGCCGTGGCGCCAGCCCTCGCCCACAACAGGCCCAATATCCGGCACCTCCTGCGGGGGCGTTGGTGGCCCGACGAACGAGGGCTGTCTGGTATGGCCAGGCACATAGTCATGCAGTCCATACGGTGTGGGTGGACTCAGATTAACGAGGGGCTCAAAGTCGCCATAGAAGTCTGACGACGCACCTGCGGCAGACGATGGTGTCGCTGGTTCTTGCATATACTCCCTGAACCAATTCCAGGCTCCCTCGCTTGGTGCGCCTGTGGATGGTGTTGCGGGACGCTCTTGCGAAGAGCTAGGCTGCGGGCCGCGGTGTGGTGCAGGCGACCATGATGCAGGTTCTTGCATATGCCCCCTGAACCAATTCCAAGCGCCCTCGCTTGGCGTGCCTATGGATGGTGTTGCGGGACGCTCTTGCGAAGAGCTAGGCTGAGGGCCGCGGTGTGGTGCAGGCGACCATGATGCAGGTTCTTGCATGTGCTCCCTCAACAAAGTCCAAGCGCCCTCGCTCGGGGAGGCTGGCATTGGGGGAAGCTCTTGCGATGACGCGGGCTGCCGAGCGGGAGTTAACCCCAGCATTTGGTTTGCATCGAGCACCTGTTGGTATCGCTGGAGCCTGAGCAAATCGGGCTTGATTTTGGTGTCCTCCGCTTGTTGCTTATACTCCTCAACATCTTGGGCGAGCCCATGGGTGAAGAGTCTGCCAGCCATGGCGCCCCTGCCATGCCCCTGCAGCCAATCACTCAGTCTGGAAAGACGACGAGCCTGTCTGTCGACGGTGTCCGGCTCAACCCTGCCTGTCGCCTTTTCCGCTGCAGCCCACATGTCGATGAGAGTCGCGTCTGCGGAATAGGGAGCCAGGCGGTGGCTGCTGGTCGACAAGACGTTTCCGGCCTGAACATCCCGAAGTTTGTTTAATGCTGCCTTGGTGCGCCTGGTACCGCTCTTGCAATCCGTCGCGTAGGCTTCCAAATCGCGCTCCAACCCAGGTTCGAGCTGAGGGTTGCCAAGCCTGCCCGCGATTGGCGCCCTCCCGTTCCTGCTAAGCCAGGCGCTGAAATTGCGCACGTCGGCTTGAGCATTTCGAATGGTGCCGTCGCTCATCCGGCCTGTGGCTCGGCTTCGAAACTCTTCCAAGAGCGCCTCGTCTGCGTCAAAGACACCGCGTATGCGGGACGGTTGCTTGGCGTGATACACTCGAACGCTCGTTGAAACGACCTCTTGCTGCACTGGAGCGCCAAACGCCTTGTCGCGGTGGCTCCCGCTGAACGCTTTCCCCACACCTGACTTGATGCGCGACCACAGTCCGCGGTTCTTGCCTTTCTTCGTCTGGACTTCGGGCTGCGCCACAGGTGACGAGGTGTAACGTGCGCTGCTGAACGGATCAGGACGAAGACTGGACTGCGGCGGCACTTGGCTCGTCCCTCCAAGGTGAGCTTGGGGGATGTCGACGCTGTGGCGGCTGCCGCTGAAATAGCTGTCACTCGGCGTAAACCGAGGCGGCGTCCGCATGGAAGCGCCCATGTCACGCCAGGCCCCTCCACCGCGCTTTCCGGAGAGTGCATCAGGCGAGCCATCCTCACCGGAGCTCTCATCAGAGGAACTGAGTTGCAACTCGCCAAGCTGCTCCTCAAAGCTCGTTCGCTGGCGCGCATGTTCCGATTGCTGGCCCGGCGGCCGTTGATAGTACGCTCGCGCGAATGCCTCCACATCAAAATCGAACAGGTTGAAGTTGTTGTTCGTTCGTTCCATGACACCTCACAAATCCGCACGGCAAACTGAAATCTGGCGCACGTCAAAGCGCTGAGTAAGCGGCGAAGCCTTCGGCCGATAATCCGGGTATCGGAATCTGAAACCAGCACAACGATGAATCGTATTCACCGCGACCAAGGCTACCGCCAGCGACCCTTACGCAGCATCGCCGCCTCGCTTCGAGGCTCCCATGCTAGGCGACGTAGCTGTTGACAGGCTGACGAGCCTCAGAAAATTGTCCGGGACGCCTGCGGCATGTCGCCGTTCCCGGCCAGGAATCCCTGTCACGTACGCTCTGATCTGGGTCGGATGGTGCGGCGATTTCTATGAAATCGATGGGTCCTGCAGGTCGTGCCTTTGGGAAAAGTGATGGCGAATCCTGGTGACAAATATGCTTTGCTTTATGCGCTCGTCGATCCGAATTTCACCTTGCCCAAAGAGCCAACGCGCTTCGAAGACGCAGGCAAGGTAATGGCGCTTGCGCCTGTGGGCAGACCGGATCGCCCGACAGCGACGAGCAGAAGCTGATCGATTTCCTGCTTCCAAGCGATGTGCCCCCGCTGCGCAAGGAGGATTTTCGGGATTCGCCCTACTACAACATTGGCGTAACCCATCAGAAGCTTACCAACCTCGCTAGGCGGGTTTCGGACGCCATCTTCCATCCGTTCCACACTTTCGCAAAACAGGAAGCTGGCAAAGGGCTTCCCGCTGCTGATTTCCGGCGGGTGTGGATTAAACTGCGAGTGGAATCGGCGTTGGCTCCGAAACGTATCTTTTTTCCGATGTTTTCATTCCGCTATGTACAAACGATACAGGCTCGGCGATTGGGACCGCGGTCGACGCGATGCGGCATTTCACCGGCAATGCGAAGATCAAATAGACCGTCTCTTCAGGCCAGCCTTTCACACTTGATGAAATTGACCGGGCTCGAGGTCCATCCACTCGACTACGGCCAGGTAGCCTCGGCGTTGCTCAGCGACAAGGTGATCGGCTGGGTGCAGGTGAATTGCGAAATCAGGCCACGGGCGCTCGGCAACCGGTCAATACTCGCGGCGCCTTTCGACTCGCAAAGGCAACCCATGAGCGTTTAAACCGCATCCAGAACCGGGAGGGTTTCCGCCCGATCGCGCCGGTGTGCCTGGAAGGGGACGTTGGGCTCCATTTCGACTTGGCACGCCCCTCGCCCTATATGCTTCTTTTCCACAGGGTTCTCGATAGCCGATTGAGAGCCGTCACGCACGTTGACGGCACAGCGCGGGTCCAGACCGTTTCGCAGGAGCAAAAACACCTGTTTCAGTTGCTAAATTCGTTCAAGGCGAAAAGCGGAGCCGGTGGACTTTGCAACACATCGCTGAACTTCAACGGTGGTGGCTTCATCAATCATGCATGCAAGCGACTTGCTGGCCTATGCCCGGGCATCAGGCCTCGACAGATCGCGATCAACGATGCCTTTTATCTTCTTAAGGAGGCCGCCCCCACGTCGTCGAGTGGACGGAGAAAGACCGTGAAGCGGGGGAAAAACATCCCTCCGAGCTGTCGCGGAAAATGGGTGATTGCGGTTTGAGAAGAGCGGGGTATCGAGGCGGGTGGTTGAAGCTTGCCAGAGCCTCACATGGCGAGGGTTAGGTTAAGTGAATGCATTAGGGCGGTACCGGCCTAATCGTATGACGCGGCCCGTTTCCGAGCTCGGTCAACCTCCATCCGGTCGCCGCTCTTGGCGGCTTCCGGAACCCGTGACGTCCCCGCCGGGACGGTGGTTGCGGCGACTTCGGTCAAACGGCTGACAGCAGTTCATCTGCATCTCGTGGAAACGTTGAGGCCCCCGCCGCGAGCATTATCATGAGGCACTCGACCTCGGAAAGGACCATGACCCCGCGATGGCAGTGCGAGATCGGATTGACAGCTCCGCACTGAAAGGGCCGTTTGACATACAATTCAAACGACGTGACAGCGCCGGGGGTGCAAGTCAGGTGACGGACAGCTTTGACGTGTACGTTGCGGCGGCAAGCGCGCGATGACCGCTCGCCTAGCAGACACAGCTAAGGAGAAAGACATGGCAATAATCCGCGGCACAGAAACCGACGATCATTTGATTGGGACGCCCGAGAGGGACTACATCCGCGGCCTGGGTGGAAACGACTGGATTTCCGGTGCCGCGGGCGCCGATAGTCTGGAAGGCAATCAGGGAGACGACACGCTTTTTGGTAACGCAGGCGACGATGTTCTGTTCGGTGATGAGGGCAACGATGCTCTGTACGGCAATGATGGCAGCGACACCTTCATCTTCAACAGCGGGGGCGGCAAGGATTCCGTGGGCGACTTCACGGTAGGGCAGGACAAACTGTACGTCGCGGAAGGGATCAACGACGTTGGTATTCACACGATTCAAGATCTTGCCAATCGCGTCCAGGAGGATGGCCCGGCCTCCGCGGTCGTTGACCTCGGAAAGGGTAATTCGATTACGCTCACCAATGTAAGTGCTAGCGACGTTCAGCATCACCCGGAAAAATATTTCTCCATCATACATACCGCCGATCTATACATCTGACTTTCTCGGCCAACCTTTCGGCCGAGAAACACGGCCGGGCACGGCGATCGCTATGGCACATCCTTTTTGCCTGCGGGGAGTCGCCGTCGCCCATGGCCAGTGCGATCACGGCTTCAAGGCAGTCCTTGCGGATGAACTCGTGGCGCCCGGTCGGGTGATCCTTTCGACAGAAGAGTAGATGAGTAGATATGGGCGGCTGCATTTCACGACTAAGCATACGGCGCGAGACCTCTCGGGATGATGGACGAGCCCAGGAAGCCGAGTTTGCTGCTCACGTAGATTCCGTGCGATCGAGTCCGCCTCGATCCAGTATTGAACAGGAGCACTCGTCCAGACCATCTCACGACGCCGATGACGGAACCGCATCTTGCCGTATTCGTCCGGCCCGCGTTAACGAGAAGCTCCAGCTGCTTGGGCAAACACTTGAGCGTGCCAGCCAAGCGGGAATTTCGTCCAGTCTAGTGGAATACGGTCGGCAAGTGGCTCGCTATCTGTCTGCCAACCTCCAGCCCGACGAGGAATTGTTGTCCCTTGATGTCGACAATATCGATTGCCTAGCGGATAACTATAATAGGCGCTACCCGGACCTTAATCTTAGGTATATGGGCTCGCCCGCCGAGTTTCTCGGCGCATTGGCGGACCGATCATCGGATGGTGCATGGCGCGCTGTCGTGCGGTTGGCAGACGGCGAAATGCACCACTTTGCTGCTGATGTTCGAACCCGCGCCGCAGCAGGACCGACGGTTATCGTGATGGAGCCGGCCGACCTCTATACCTTCGTCACCCCATACTCCAGATTGCGACGGGAAACGCTACAGCAGCTGGGAACGGAGCAGAAGTGGGCCTTTATCGGGGTTGGCGCGCAGAAATCTTCCAGCGATTGCCTGATGTTCGGCATGCAATTTGCGCTAGCGTCATACCAAAAATCGTCAACCTTCGATAACTGGCATGAAAATCTTCATCGGCATGGAACGATTGCCAACGAGGGGGATGTTTCCAGCGACTACTTTCCCTCACCCGACGCCATGTTGCAATATGCCGAGATAAACCTGTTTCACGGAGAAAAGTTGCTCCCGGCGCTGTTTTATAAGCACTCCCACTCCAGCAGAGTGATCGATGAGGTTGCAAGCAACCAACCTGGTATCAGAGACGAAGATGTGAGCACCAGCAGGCGCGACCCCAAAACGGAGTCGTTGGCCGGACGGCTCGAAGCCTTTGCTGTCCAGCGGGGCTCACGAGAATACAGCACATCTATCGAGACGTCGAGGGCGACCAAGATCCGCACGGCATTGGACAGGATGTTATCCGACTAGGTTCCGTGGACAAAGGTTGCTGACGAATCCGGGTTTTGCTTCAAGGCGCCGATGTGGAGGTAGCCTTGGGCGAACGGATCGGAGTGTCGGTCGAAGAGTAATCGCTGGTTGGGCCGCTTCTATCGTCTGGGCGGGGACGCAGGTGCCGACCGGTCCAAGACAGCCGGCTCTATTTCGAGGGTATGATGTGGATGGCGCGGACGGGATCGCAATGGCGACACCTGCCGGATGAATATGGCAAATGGAACAGCGTGTTTCGCCGCTGCCGACGATGGGTCGAGACCGGGCTTTTCGATGCCATGCTCGAAACGCTGGCCGAGATGGTCGAGCGAGACGTCAGCGCCGATATGATCGACAGCACCATCGTCCGGGCACATCATTGTGCAGTTGGCATAAAAAGGGGACTCAAGAAACCGAGACGCTTGGCCGATCGCGTGGCGGCTTCACCACAAAACTTCATGCCCGATGCGATGCCAAAGGCCGCCCGCTTGGCTTCGTTCTGACGCCCGGGCAGACGCACGATACGCAAGGAGTTGCCCCCTTGTTCCGGATGATCGCCGGCTTGCCGCCCAACCGCCTGATCGCTTCATGTTTCCACCCAAGCACAGCTCCGGGCTCACTCTCATCGAGGGCTTCGTCTCAAAGTTCGCCCGATCCGCCCTTCGTTACATCTGGGTGGCATCGAAGCACCGGCTCTAGCAGCGCATCATGGCAGGCATTGAGGACGTCAATCGCCATCCTGTCATTCACACTTGGTCCTACAAAGTCGCCGAAGCCGCTTGATATGATTCAATTCTTCGAAACGCTGAACTAGGCTTTCCCGCTTGCTCCAAGACCCTCAAGGCATGGAGCAACCTCGCAATCTCCTGGGATAGCCCCAATTGGAAAACATCAGTTTGCATCAAGGAGCGAAACAAATATGCATCGTCGGGATCTGATCAAAGGGTTCCTTGCGCTGAGCGCATGCCCGATCTACGCCCAGGCCGCACGCCCGGCGAGCACCCATTGGGGATATGCGGGCTCGGTCGGACCGGAGCACTGGGCCGATCTGGATAAGGAGAATTTTGTCTGCTCGGCGGGCACGCACCAGTCACCGATCGATATCGCCGGCGCGGTCAAGGCGGATATTCCGCGCATCGTCATCGGTTGGCACAAGGGCAGCGGCGGAATGGTGAACAACGGCCATACCATTCAAATCAATATGCCGGAAGGCAGCACGTTGGCCTGCAGGGATCGCGTCTACGAACTGGTACAGTTCCATTTCCATGCGCCGAGCGAGCATCACGTGGCGGGCAAGAGCTTCCCGATGGAAGCGCATTTCGTACATAAAGACACACAGAGCGATACTCTGGGTGTGCTCAGCGTCTTTCTGACGCCAGGCGCGAATAATGCCAATTTTGCCCGCCTTGCTGCGGCCTTTCCGGTGCGGCCAGGCAAGGAGATAGCAGTCGACGAGGTCGATCCCAACGGGCTTCTGCCGGTTTCGCTCAGCTACTGGATCTATGAGGGATCATTGACGACACCGCCCTGCACCGAGAGCGTCGAGTGGATGGTGGCCATGGAACCGGTCGAGGTGGACGCGGCGGACATCAAGCGCTTTACGACGCTCTACCCGTTGAATGCGCGGCCGATCCGTTCACCCAATCGGCGATTCATCCTGGGCCACAACTAAAGCGGCCCATAGCGGTGCGGCTACGCCACGCAGGGTGTGGTGTGAATTCTGAAAGGACTGCGACGTGACTTCACCTGCGCGTTCCCTCCCAGGCGATCCGCCGCGATTTACCCTCGCAACGGTTTTAGCGTCGTTCCAGCTGGCCTTCGCCGGCATTGGCTTGATGAGCGGTGTCGTCAATATCCTGGCGCTGACCGGCTCGTTTTTCATGTTACAGGTCTACGACCGCGTGATCCCGGGGCGCAGTATGCCGACGCTGGTCGGGCTGGCGTTGTTGGCCGGCATGCTGTACGCGTTCCAAGGTGCTCTTGAGCTAATCCGGTCGCGCCTGCTGGTGCGCATCGGCTTGGCGCTCGACGCCCGGCTTAGCAATCAAGTCTACTTGGCCCTGATGCGTTTGCCGCTTCGGACCAAACTTGATGGCGACGGCCTTCAATCCCTGCGCGACCTCGACCAGGTGAGATCGTTTCTGTCGAGTGCCGGACCGACCGCTTTTTTCGACCTTCCCTGGATGCCGCTCTATATCGGACTCTGTTTTCTGTTTCATTTCTGGATTGGGGTGACGGCGCTCGGCGGTGCAGTTGCCCTTTTCGCGCTGACCATGCTGGCGGAGATGTGGACAAGGGAGCCGACAAAAACGGCCAGCACCTATGCGGCAGTACGTAATGCTCTCGCTGAAGCCTCGCGGAAAAATGTCGAGGTACTCCAGGCGATGGGCTTCAGATCGCGCATTGCCCAGCGCTGGTCTGTCGCCAATACCGCATATCTGAACGCACAGTCCAAGGCGAGTGACGTGGCCGGAACGCTGGGCACGATTTCAAAGATTCTGCGTATGGTGCTGCAATCCGGCATGCTGGCCATCGGCGCCAGGCTCGTCATCCAACAGGAGGCGACCGGCGGCATCATGATCGCCAGTTCGATCATGATGAGTAGAGCGCTTGCGCCGATCGAACTGGCGATCGCGCATTGGAAGGGCTTTGTGTCGGCGCGTCAGAGCTGGAGCCGCCTGGCGAGACTTCTGGGGTTGCTTCCGGAGATGCAGACTACTGTAGTCCTGCCCGCACCCGCAGCTTCCCTGTCTGTCGTGGGTGTGAGCGTCTCCCCGCCCGGCGAGCGCCGTGTGGTCGTGCAGGATGCGAGCCTTGCTTTGATCAAAGGCGCTGGCCTTGGGATCATCGGGCCAAGCGCTTCCGGCAAATCCTCTCTTGCGCGAGCCATCGCCGGCATTTGGATGCCAGTTCGTGGCACCGTCAGGCTCGATGGCGCAACGCTCGATCAGTGGGGGCCGGAAGATCTCGGGAACCACGTTGGCTATTTGCCGCAGGACGTCCAACTCTTCGATGGGACGATTGCCGAGAACATTGCCCGTTTCGATCCGCAAGCAAGCTCTGAAAAGATACTGGCAGCGGCAAGGGCGGCCGGCGTCCACGATCTAGTCGTTCATCTGCCTGAGGGATACGACACCCGCATCGGCGAAGCGGGGTCCGCGCTGTCAGCCGGGCAACGGCAACGCGTCGCATTGGCTCGCGCGCTCTACGGTGACCCGTTCCTCGTTGTTCTCGACGAGCCGAACTCAAATCTCGATGCCGAAGGCGAGTCCGCATTGACTGAGGCGATCCAAGGCATTCGCAACCGAGGTGGCATCGCCATCGTGGTGGCGCATCGGCCGAGCGCCCTGGTCAGCCTTGATCAGATTCTGGTGATGGCGAATGGCCGCGTTCAGGCTTTTGGTCCGAAAAACGACGTACTGAACAAGGTTACCCGTCCGGTCCAAACGCGGGGGCCGCTGAAGGTCGTTTCGGTACCCGAAGAGGCTGGGGCATGATCGCGGACCGGAATGCCACGGCCGGACATGCCATCCGGCGCTATCTGCTCGCGGGTGTCGCGACCTGCATTCTGCTCGTGGGCGGAGTTGGAAGCCTTGCCGCCGTCACAGAAATTTCTGGCGCCGTCATCGCAACGGGAACGCTTGTAGTTGATTCAAACGTAAAAAAGGTGCAGCACCCCACCGGCGGTGTCGTCGGCGAAATCCGCGTCCGGGAAGGCGATGCCGTAAAATCGGGCGACGTATTGGTCCGCCTCGACGCAACGCTTGCCCGCACCAATCTCGCAATCGTCGCAAAGGGCCTTGATGAGTTCGAGGCACGCCTTGCCCGGCTCGAAGCAGAACGGGACGGGCGCGAGACTATCACCTTTCCACAACAGCTCGCATCAAGGGAAAACGATCCGGCCATCGCCCGCATCATGGCCGCAGAGCGATTGCTGTTCGAATTCCGACGGCGGGCGCGGATCGGCCAGAAGGCACAGCTTACGGAGCGCATCGCCCAGCTTGCCGAAGAGATTTCTGGCCTGACCGAGCAAAAGGGCGCAGATCAGCAGGAAATCGAACTGATCGGCACGGAACTCGAAGGCATTCGTAAGCTCTGGGAGAAGAAATACGTCTCGATCCAGCGGATGACCGCGCTTCAGCGCGATGCCATCAAGCTGGAAGGTGAGCATGGCCAACTGACCGCTTCGATTGCACAGGCGAAGGGACGCTGTGCGGAAATCGAGCTTCAGATCGTCCAGATCGACCAAGACCTCCACAGCCAAGTAGCGGCTGAACTCCGCGAGGTCCAAGGACGGATTTCCGAGTTTGTCGAGCGCAAGGTCGCAGCCGAAGACGAACTAAAACGCGTGGATATCCGAAGCCCGCAGGACGGTATTGTGCATCAGCTTGCCGTCCACACGGTCGGCGGCGTCCTCTCCGCAGGAGACCCAATCATGCTCATCGTGCCTGTCGCTGACAAGCTCACCGTTGAGGCACGCATCGCACCCCAGGACATCGATCAGGTTACGTCGGGCCAGAAGGCAGTCCTACGGCTTTCCGCCTTTAATCAGCAAACTACACCGCAGCTCACCGGCGTGCTTACCAGAATATCCGCCGATCTGACCATCGACGAGCGATCGGGTCTGGGTTTCTACACGGCGCGTGTCATGCTGCCACAGGAGGAACTCGCCAAGCTGAATGGCTTGACGCTGGCTCCAGGCATGCCCTCGGAGGTCTTCTTTCCAACCGCTGATCGCACCATGCTGTCGTATCTGGTTAAGCCTCTTTCCGATCAAGTACAGAGGGCTTTCCGCGAGGAGTAGATAGTGGAAAAGCAGGTCCCGACCTAAGAGGCGCTTCAGGCTTAAGCGCGAACAGCGGTTTTTTCACCGTCAGCTTAAGACGCTGGAGGGTGTTGTCACGGTAAGTTCCCTCTGCGTGAGAAGCCTTGAGGCGTCTTAGTTTTCAGGCGACGCAGGCCGCAATTTTCCAGGAATCGAAAGCCTCGAGGCGATGGTAGCGAACTGTATGTGCAGCACGGCGGCGGGACGGAACTGAAAAGCAGTTGCCGGTAGCTGAGTGCTGGAGGCGAAACGTTGCAACGCTCCCGGCGATCGGTGGTCTTGCATGTTTCGTTCCCGTTTTCGAAACGACAGATGGCTAGCGGGCATCCACGACCGCCTGCAGCCACTCCAGGGAAGCCGACCCCTGGTACCGGATCAGTGCTTCCACCACGGCACGTCCGACAGCCTAGCGTCGAAGATGGTTATCACGCGCCCGCCAAGAAGCGTAAGGAACCGCTGGCAGCCCGCTCGACCATACCGGCGGCGCTGTCCAAGGCATCAGCCCAGGTTTCGGCATCTAACTGGCAGTAGTCCTGTAAGAAACGCAGTGACCGCAGGTGCTGGACTACCACAAGCCACCGCAGGGAATTGCCCAGCTCGGCGTCGCCTTCCGCCTGGCCATAGCCAGCGAGGAACGCTCGCCACAACTCGGCGGCGCTGTCGCCCGCAGCCAGTTCCAGCCACCAGCCGATGGTGGCCAGATCGAGCTGCTGTGGACCAAGGCCGCAATCGTCGAAATCGAACATCACAATCTGATCGCCAGCCCTGTGCAGGTTGGCCATCCGGAAATCGCCGTGGCAGAACCCTGCAGGCCCACCCGCCCGGCTCACCCCTTGACCCCGCAAATCGGCCACCGCAGCCACCAGCCTGGCGCGCTCAGCGGCGAAGCCGTCCTCAATCTGGGCGATAGTCCGATCAACCTCCGCCTCGGACACCAGCTCGCGTTGGAGCGCGCGCGCGGCCAGCTGCGTCTGACCATGCAGGTCGGCCAGCGCCGCGCCCGCGGCCCGCAGATCGTCGGGTCGCTCGCGCATTGGCCGGCCCGCCGCCACCTGAAACACGGCCATTGGCCGGGTGCCGAACCCTGGTACCTGCAACTGCGTTAGCAAGCGCCCCTTCTGATTAGCCACCGCCCTCGCCACGTCCAATCGGTCAGTGGCCACTACCGCATCGAGCACCGCAAGCTCGGCCGCTATCTCGGCTTCCAGCCGACCTTCGGGCCGGTACAGGCGAACATAGGCCACTGGCGCTCCCTCCGGCCCTACAGCAAGCGTCCAATTGACGCCACGGACAACCGTGCGGACCTCGGCCGAAAGGCGGTAATCCGCCTCCAAAGAGGCGGCAACGACCGGTTCCACTGTTGCCCTATCGTCCGTCGCCACCGTCACGTCGCCTGCCGCACAAATCGTTCCAGCCACAGGAAGAAAGCCAGCGGCGCGCAGGGCGCTTCCGCGCGGGTTGCCGTGACCTCCGCCAACAGGTCCAGTACCGCCCGTTGATCGACCAGGCCGAAATCCGCGAGCGCGCAGTCTTTCAGCTGCGACGCAATACGGTCAGCCTCTTGGGCGATCAATTCCGGAAGAACACGAGCGAAAGTCTCCTTTGCGTAGTTGCAGGGGAATATGCCAGCATTTAGGCTCAAATTCAGGTAGTTGCGCATTGTCGTTCGCTGGAACCGGGCCGCCAGTGGGAGCGTGTGGCAGTATTCCATCAGCCGCGGATCACTCAGCGGATTGATTGGCCACAACCCACGCCGCAGCAGGTACGGAGCTCTGCACACATGCGCCAGTAGCGTCGGCATGGAAACCAGGCTCGTGGGCGCATCGAACAACCGCATCGAGCGTGCTGCCGTTAGGGCGCGTGGTGTAAGAATGCTTTCGGCGTAGGAACCGACTTCGGCGATCATCGTCTCGCTCGCCACGCGGGTGTGGGCCATTTCGCCGGCGAACAGCGGGAACAGTTCATCGCCCCCTATCCCCGTCAGCACGTACTGCGCGCCTTCGCTTCGCGCATCGGCCCAAATCGCCTCGAAGGCTTCCAGGTAGAACTCGCTCAACGGGTGCTCCTTCGGCCGAGCGTCTGGCCGCAGATCGAGGCAGGGCAGGAAATCGGACATGTTCACGGTGCTATCCCGCAGCTCAAGCAGCGCGATGATCGCGTTGCGCCTTTCGACCTGGGCATGCCGGTGCTGGCCATCCAGTAGGATGCCTTTGCTGGACTGCCTGCCCATCGTGTGACGCGCTGCGGCTGCGACTGCCGCCGAGTCCATTCCGCCACTCAGCTCAATTGCAGCCCGGCCTGCTTTGATCGGCCTCATGGCCATGACCTCATGCAACAGCTGGCGGAATCCGTGGTCAGGATCGAATGCGCTCTGCGCTTCCGTGGGCCCGACCACTTCCACGGCTTCCGGATAGCAGTACCTTGCCATTCTGGGAGCAACGTAGATCGAAGCGCGTTCCGTCAGCATGGTGACGCCGGCGCAGATTTGCCGCGCCGAGTAGAAGGTGCCGAGCGTCAGGTAATGCGCTGCGATTTCGGCATCGAGCGCGAATGGCACACCCAGGAAGTCGGCAAAATCCCATGACAATAGTACCGCATCGTCCTGGGCTCGAAAGTAGATCGGCGCAGACCCCAGAACGCCGGCGCGAATGCGCATCCGGCATTCTTCTTTCACCACTTCGACCATCACATAGTCCAGCGGCCAGGCCACACATTCCTGGTAGAGCTCGACATAGGCGTCGAAACCGACGGCCTGGGCTGGCGCCGGTGTGGTCACTCCGGTTGCTCGCTCACGTACAACGGCGAACCATCGGCCGTCGGTCGTGACCAGCACCATTTCCAACGCTGGATGCTCAAAAGCCTCGATCCAGCTCCCGCCGAATTCCACTCGGCCCGCGCGTAGCAACACGCTGCCTCTCAGATCCTGTAGCCTGATTTCCGCCTTCAACACGGTCGTTACTGTCGTTCTCCCAAAATAGTACCGTCCGGAAGGGGCGGCCTTGAAGCGGCGCTTAGAGGTAGTACATTAGGGTCGCGCTGTCGCCTGGCAGGCGGACCTTCGGTAGCAGCGCCTGGACGGCGATGGACTTCTTCATCGGAAGATCGAGGTTCTGTTCGTTCATGGCGACTTTCCATCTGGTAAGCCGCCGGGATGGCGGTAGGTTCTGTTTGTTCATGGCAAATCTCCATCTGGAAAGCCGCCGGGATGGCGGCATGTGTACATACCTCGGCGGCAGGGCGGGCCGTGCGAAACTTTTGTTACGTTTCCACGACGGCGGAAGATGGTTTTGTTGCAACGGCTGAATAGGAGCGCAGAGAGGCCCGATGCGCGGTCAATCAGGCGGCGGGGATTTCGAACTGCTCGGCCAGGGATGGACCGGATTGAAGCCGCGCGGCGCCTTCAATCCAGTCCGGCGTACGGTAAGCATCGCGATAGTCGGAGAGGACGATCGGAGCGCTGGCATAGTTGAAGATAGACGGCCCCATGGATCCCCATGGGGTATTCTGAGCCACCACGGGTCCGTCCAGCTTCATGAACCGGACAAGGTTGCTGTTGCGAAGAACGGGCAGCCATTGAGGCGTTCCCTGATTTCGCGCGTCGCTGATCGAACGCCAGCCCGGCTTTCAAATGGCGGTCCGCTCCACAGCGCACCGCTGATTGGGCCGTCCAGGATCTCGAACAGGCCCGTCGATCTTTCCGAATTCATCGCGCCAAGGCTAAGCCCGTGCAGATAGAGTTCAGGACGCGAACCTTTGGGCAAGCTCGTCCAGTAGCCATAGATCTCCGTGTAGAGGGCGCGCGCCGTTTCGGCGCCGTACTCCGGTTGCACTAGAAGCGACAGCGGGCTGCTCAGGTAGGAATACTGGACCGCAACGCTGGCGACGTCACCGTGGCAAAGGTATTCTAAGGCTTCCATTGAGGCGGGGTCGATCCAGCCCGTACGAGTCGGCATTATGATAATGAGCGAAGCGCAATTGAAGCCGCCAACGCGTTTCAGCTCATCCAGGGCAAGCTTCGCACGGGCTTGAGGATCGGCGGTGGCGCCCAGGGCCAACATACAAGCGAACCGGTTCCTGCGAGGAACTCGCGGCCGGCTCGGCCGAGTTGATCCCATTTCACCAACGGGGCCGTACTACCGGTCTTGTCGCTATCGACGGGCTGAGGCCGGTCAAGCTCGAGTAGTGCATCGAGTTTGCTTCACGACGAATCCAGAATGCGGAACACGGCACGGAGCAGATCGTCGCTTGCAAGCGACCCGACCACGAGGGCTGCAATGCCGAAGCCGACCACATTTGCCACGCGCCGGGTTACGAAACGCCTTGAGGGCCGGACTTCTGGAATTTCGAGATATCGCCAGAGCCAACGCCCCGCGACACCCAACCCAAAGCCCAAGGCGAAGCAACCGCCGGCACCCGTTGCGTCAGATATGTCCGAGGGATCAAAGTGGGCATCAGGGAAGCGGCAACAAGGTGCCAAGCACCAATCCCCGGCCGGCTAGTGACTGAACAGTCTTGGTGATCATCTGGACCAACGGTCTGCGGAATGTCTATACCGATCAATAACCCGTACCAGTCCCCGAAGCCAATCCGGTGACGTGGTGAAACTGACCGCTGACGGTCTCGGCACCCTGCCCAACCAGGTTCTTCGCCGGACATTCGAATGATTATTGAGGAGGAACTCCATGACCCGCCGTATCATCGATCTCTCCATCGCTCTCGACAATGAAACGCCAGCGGACCCGCTGCCGATCCGCCCCGCGATCACTTATATCGGGCATCGCGAAAGCGCTGAAGGCATGGTGAAGTTCTTTCCCGGACTCGGCGTGGATCAGCTGCCCGGTGGCTATGGCTGGGCGGTGGAAGAGTGCAAGGTCAACACGCACAACGGCACCCACCTCGATGCGCCATGGCACTATCACCCCACCATGAACGGTGGAGAACGGGCAATGACCATCGACGAAGTACCACTGGACTGGTGTATGCAGCCGGGTGTGAAGCTGGACTTCCGTCATCTGCCAGACGGTTATGTGGTGACCGCCGCCGACGTTGAGGCCGAGCTTGCCCGCATAGACCACACGTTGAGCCCGCTGGAAATTGTGCTGGTCAACACTTCGGCCGCAGCCGCTTATGGCAGCCCGGCCTATCTGGGCAAGGGATGCGGCATGGGCCGCGAGGCCACGCTTTTCCTGACCTCACGCGGCGTGCGCGTGACCGGCACGGACGCATGGAGCTGGGATGCCCCCTTTCCCTTCACCGCCAAACGTTACGCTGAAACCGGCGACGCCAGCATCATCTGGGAAGGACACAAGGCGGGAACCGAGATCGGTTATTGCCACCTCGAAAAACTGACCAACCTCGACCAGCTTCCGGCCAAGGGCTTTACGATTACCTGCTTTCCAGTAAAGATCAAAGGTGCCTCTGCCGGATGGACGCGCGCGGTGGCCCTTCTCAAAGAGGGTCCGGCCATGGCGCCGCAGGGCACTCCGTAAGAAAATTCGACCATGTGACGTTTGACCATGGCGCGCGGCCCGAGTCCGGAAGCGTATCGTTGTCCACGATTTGAAGGTTGCACCGTATATACGTGCCCTTTAAGGATCGGGGTAGAGCCCTGTTCAGACTGGCGCTTCAAATCGAATCGATGGCCGTCTCGGTCGGAATACGCAGCAGGTCATCGCCCGAAAAGGATTGAACCAAAGCATAGGGAGACCGAGCTGATTCTCACTCAAACCCACACTAATGATTTCGCGTCATCTGATACTCTAGGGGGACGTATTTCGTTCGCTCGCGAGCTTACCAAACTTACAATGGCGCAGGCTGCAACTCGACTTGGTGTCGAGACGGCATGCTGGAAGGCCTGGGAATGCGACCGCGCCGCGCCGCAATCCAATCGCCTTGCCACAATGGCGGGCATCCTGGGCGTGAGCCCCTCATGGCTGTTATCGGGAATGGGCGCCGGTCCATTAGAGCTGGAGTCGAATGACGATGCCGCCCTGCTGCGAGAGCTGCAAATCGCCTCTGCTGACGCAGTGACCCAGCAAAGACGTGTGCAAGAAATCGTTGCGTTACTCGGGTCGGTGCGGGCGAAGGGAAAAGGTGCGGGCGGCGTAATCTTTGTCTGATTTGCAGCTGCCGCGACAGTTGGTCTGATGCCGAACCATACCATGACGAGCAGCCATCTTTTCCGGTTGACGGAGCTGCCATTGATGCGTTGGAACGTTATGATCAGCTTGACGACGACGTCTGCACTCAATTGATCGAGATTGGCTCCGCGAGCCCAGATCATGCCTTGAGGGTGCAAGCCTTTGGAGTCGCAGCGGCAAGGGTAGCGCCGTAGCCCGACGAGCACTTTGGACATTCTCTGAGGCAGTTCCGCGTAGCTGGCGAAATGTTGACGCCATTGATGCCTTGGCGAGAGTTCCCTTTGTTGAGCCGGACATCGTTTCGTCCGTCACCCTAGACGATCTCGTGCGGCAACCGGCGCCTATCGCAGCGTCGAAAACGAGCGCGTCGTCGTTCAGCAATCGACCGTTGACGGTGTCCGCCCCCTTGGCCCTGAGTTTTGGGGCGACGGCGAGCAACCGGTCCCGCGCGGCGTTCGAGCCCCGCCGAGAGATCGATGGCGCGCAGCGCCCCGCGCGCCTGGGCAGAAAGCAGAGCTTTCGCACGCTCGGTTTCTGTCTCAATGCCCGTCACCGGAGAGCTCGTTGCCGATCGACGCGGGCGAGCGCTCATGCCTAGAACGCCTCGGTGCCCAGGAGCGGGACGGCATACTGCCAGCCCAGTTTTTGGGCGAGTAGCGCGTCGGCAAGCCAGGGTCCCATGGCGCGTGGCAGGCCGTGGCCCTCGACGACCGCGTAGGCGCCGGTCAGCATCCCGACCGCGCCTTCGGTCGTGGCGAGCCGCCGCAGCGCGTCCGCCAGATCGCTGACCGCCGCTTCGTCGCGGGCGAAAGAACCGAATTCCTCCAACACTGCGGCGAGATTTTTCTTCGTCAGAAGCTCCTCTGCGGGCCGCGCCGCCACCACGGCCGGCGCGTCACGCCGGCCCTTTTTTCGTCGCGGCGGACAACCGTATCCAGCATGGCGATGGCCGCGCCGGTGGCAAGGGCAGCATCCTAAACGGTTTGCGTCGCCTCGACCGCCTTGCGCAGCCGGCTCGGCACGGCGACAGCCGGGTGGCGGGCTGCGTGACGTGACGGCGCCGGGGCGATTTCGGGCGCAGAATCATCGTTGGCATGATGGTTCATTGCGGAGGTTAGTACACCACAAATGGCAGCAATCCGCCGCACCTGTCGCGGCACAATCGGCGCAGGGGAACACGAAGAAAAAGAACCGGCGGACGGTGTGGCTGCTCGTACATCGCGAAGGAATTCCTTTGTCGGAGAACGTCGGGTAGCCGACAACTGCTGTCGGGTTTTGAAGATTGTTACACGATCAGCCTTCGATGATGTCGTGTTGTACTCCATTGTATACTCCGTGGATAATGTGCTCCGGCTCTCTCCGCGCAATTGGCACGATTGTTGAAGCTCCCAAGTCGCAACGCTAGACGAAAATGGGATTGGCGGCGTTCCGGCGAAGTGTCCAAGTGATTTCTGAGCACCGCAGGGCGGTTGACCGAAAACTGCAGTGGAGACCTACGATGCAAACGCTCACATCGATCCTGTCAGGTCCGCGCCGGCCGTTACGTTTTGGCGGCGACAAGCTAGCCGATGCTATCGCCAAGACTCTGGAAGAATTTCCGTCGAACACCGCTGTGCACACGAACGAGAATGGCGACATAAGCTATAAGGAGTTGGGCATATCCGCGGCCAGTCTTATGGGTCGATTCGAGACCGTCGGCGTCCGTCCCGGTGACGCGGTGATTGTCAGACTTCCTCGATCAGTTGATCTTGTCACCGTCATTCTTGCAACCCAAATGCTGGGCGTTGCCTTCGTGCCCGTTGATCCATCGAATTCAGACGAACGGTTGGACCATATAATCCGCAACACCGACGCCAAAGCGATCGCTAGTTCGGATCCAAGCGGTTCGATGCGCGTTGAGCGTCTTCCGACACGCGGTGGCATCAACTCAGCGTTCTCGAACATAGCATATATCATGCACACTTCGGGAAGCACGGGGATCCCGAAAGGGGTACCTGTCTCCCAGGCAGCCCTCCTGAATTTGCTCGATTGGTATATCGAAATGATCGACTTTTCGGAGGGCAGCAGCATTTCGCAACTTACGCCACCAGCATTCGACGTCTCAATCCCCGAGTTCTTTGTACCGTTTGTGACAGGCGGGACAATTGTCTTGCCTAGTACGCAACTGCGAGCGCAGATCATTCAAACAATAGAATTCCTAACTCATAGCCGCACGAACGTCATTCAGATGGTACCAACACTGCTACGACGCTTCGTCGGAACCCTTGAACGTCTCCCCTCTTTGGCGGAGCGGTTCACCGATCTCAGATATGTGGTATGTAATGGTGAAGCCTTGCCGGACTCGGTTAGACGGCGTTTTTACTCGATTCTTCCTGACGCTACGCTTGTAAACACCTATGGGCCAACGGAGTGCTGTGTCGCGGTTAGCTATCACTACTGCCGTCGTGATGATACAGAGCTTCCGATGTTCATCGGAAAACCAACATGTAACGTTGATTTCTATGTTCTTGACGAAAGCAACTCCAACGTTGGTTTTGAAGTTGAGGGCGAACTCTTGGTGGGTGGTGTGCAAACGTCCCAACGTTATGTGGCGGACGAAGCACAGTCGAAACTTCGCTTTATGCCATTTATGACCGCTAACGGTGAACAAGTGCTGTACCGCACTGGTGATTATGTCGTGGCATCAGAGGAAAATGGATTGAGGTTTATCGGTAGAAAGGATGATCAGATCACCTATCGAGGAATCCGGCTGGAAAAAGGGGAGATTGCCAGCGCGATTGATCGGACCGGCCTTTGCTCAGATTCAGCGGTGGTCGTGGTAGATAGAAACGATGACACGGGGCAGGATCTGGTCTGCATGGTGACACCTGTCAGCGCCAATGTGGATGAAGTTCGCCAGCGGCTGTCGGATACCCTGCCGAATGATCGTGTTCCGAGGCTCGTTGTGCCTCTTGCCGAGCTTCCGTTAACTGCCAATGGAAAACTGGACCAGCGCGCGCTTGACAGAACAGCAAAGGAGGCGCTGAGGGCAGCCTTGGGTTGTGCGGTACCCCAGAAAGAACATGCAACGAGGTCACCATTAGACCATTTGCTGGAGGCGGTACACGCCGTCACGCGAAAATGGGTATTACCCAGCTCGATAGTGCGGGAGTGCAATATTGATTCACTGGATTTTCTCGAAGTGCAGATCAAGTTGGCTGAAACTGGCCTTATGTTCTCCGACGACGTGTATCGCGAGCAAGACCTGTCGCTTGAGGAGTGGGCAAGGCGAATTCAACCGGTCGATCACCGTGTCAAGCGAAGTGAGGATTTGACCCCTCCTATTGCCTCAGCGAGGAATGTTACCGAGCGCCGTGGGGCCAGCGATTCATCGAACCGCGATCGAGGATGATGTCCAGCCATTTTCCATGCGCCAGGCCTTCACAAGCCGCTGCACCATTCTCAGGTACTTTCCTTGAAGCGCGAAGGGTCGATCTTTGTCAGGGGCATTGGCCGCCTCGATCGTACTGATGTCGCGCAGGTGCAGTTCCTTCACAAGCCGGTCCTGGAGGTTTGGTTGGCCTGTGGGGTGCCCGAGTTCATGGCGGACTTCAACACACGCTTCGGCAGGGAGCCCCGCAATCCGAAGATGACCGCCATTGTTGTAGCCAGCCTCTAACGTGCCCGAGCAATCGTGCCAATCCAATGTCAGGCGAATCTTGGTTAGCGGTGCGCATTGCCTCAAGGAAAATGTTACCGCGCGGGTTCGTTGCCTCACCTAAAATGTTACCCGTGAAGGCGCGGGTCGCCATGATGCCTTCACCAGGAGGGAGGCATCATGAAGACGAAGTTGACACATGCCATGTGTATGGAACGCGCCAATGCAGTCAGGGATCGCTATGCGGCCGAAATGACTCGGGACAAGCGCAGGATCTTGGAGGAGTTCATCGCCGCGACGCGGTATCACGAAAAGTCCGGAATCTGTGCCCTGAGCACCTACCCGGAGCCGAGGCATCGCCAGACCCGTCAACGCCCGTCGCTCTATGATGAAGCTGCTCGGGGCGCCTTGATTGCGCTATGAGAAGCTTCCGATCGAGGTTGCGGCAAGCGGCTCAAGGCACTGCTGCTCATTCGGTACCGTCGGCTTAACTCGGTTGAAGCGTGCGGAGGCTCGAGGGCCGTTTTCACCCCGCCGTCGGCATAATCCGACTCCATGTTTCCATGGAGGCCGTTCGAAGTTTGCGTTACTGGGCTGAGGTGAGAAGGTTGCGCGGATAGTGGAAGAGATTTGCTATCGGTTCAACCTTTGTGGGAGCGATGTTCCACGTCGGGCATGAGTTCGTTCTTTGCCGCGCCATATCAACGAAGCTTGTCTGTAGTGGCGCGATGCCATGTTGCTTGAGCAGCTTGTGCAGCAGCCTCAGCGCACCTTACGGTCTCTTCGGCTTTGCACAAGAGCGTCGAGAACATGGCCGTTTGCATCGAACGCTCGCCACAGCCAGTGTTTCCTGCCCTTGATGGAAACGACCATCTCATCAAGGTGCCATTTGTCGGCCAAGGCGCCTTGGACATCCGATGGATCTGGCGGGTATATGCGGCTCCGAACTTGCCTGCCCATTCGCCCACGGTCTGGAAGGAGACCGTGATGCCGCGAACGGCGAGCATTCGACATGGCGAGGGCTGAGCGGAAAGCGGAAGTAGAGCCACACCGCATGGCTGATGATTTCAGCCCGAAAACGATGGCCTTGTAAAGATGACTGGCGGGGTCGGCAGGACGTTCCGTCATGGCGCGACCTACGACGCCAACCTTCGCGCCGAGTTAAGGCGACGGTACCGGCCTCCCCTATTGGGGCACACGGTCAGGTGGCCTGCCATCATGCCAGGACAGGACAACCGATAAAGAAGGTGTCGCCAGTCTGACGTCAGACGACGGTACTTATCCGACACTGTTCTGTCGCCTTTGTTGGGTCCGCGACACCGGCCTATTTCGCCGAGCTCTTGTGGCCTCAGCTAATCCGCTGAAAAGCAATCACAATGTTTTTCTTCTGCTGGGTCGGCCAGATTGGCACGAGTTTTGCGGCTCCTTCGTTGCGAGCCGGGAGCCGCCGACCGACCTTCATTCGTGGATGACACCCCGATCGATGGAACGAAGAAAGAAAAGCAAAATGTCAAATCCGCATCAGATAGATGGGACGGGGGCCTCGGCGAAACCGCCCCCGACAAAAGGCTCACCGCCCTTGTCGACCCTTGCGCAGGAAATCGTGATGGCCGGCTGCGAAGGCCCACCACACTCGCCTTATCCTGAACTCGAAGGCGTAGATAAGTTCGGCATCTCGCCGCGCGGTATGCCTAGGCAGTTACACGTTGGCCGATCTTGATAATCAAGTCGGGCTACGCCGCGGAGGACGTCGTCTACATGCCGTCTTACGTCATTCGCTGCCCGCAGCGCCTGCCGGTCACCTTCCGCCCTTCCATCGCTTAGAGAGTGAAGTGCCACCATGTCCGAACAACCCTTGCCGACGCTGCCCATGTGGCGCGTCGATCACATCGAGCCCTCGCCCGAGATGTTGGCGCTAAGCGCCAACGGTCCAATCCACCGCGTGCGCTTCCCGTCCGGGCACGAAGGCTGGTGGGTGACAGGCTACGACGAGGCCAAGGCGGTGCTGTCCAACGCGGCGTTCCGGCCCGCGGGAATGCCGCCGGCGGCATTCACCCCGGATTCGGTGATTCTCGGTTCGCCGGGGTGGCTGGTCTCGCACGAGGGGGGCGAGCATGCCCGGTTACGCACGATCGTGGCGCCGGCCTTCAGCAACGGCAGGGTGAAGCAGCTCGCGCAGCAGGTCGAGGCGATCGCCGCGCAGTTGTTTGAGACGCTGGCGGCCCAGCCCCAGCCCGCCGACCTGCGGTGCCACCTCTCCTTTCCGCTTCCGGCCATGGTCATCAGCGCGCTGATGGGCGTGCTCTACGAGGATCACGCCTTTTTCGCCGGGCTGTCCGACGAGGTGATGACGCACCAGCATGAAAGCGGCCCGCGCAGCGCGTCGCGCCTGGCCTGGGAAGAACTGCGCGCCTACATTCGCGGCAAGATGCGGGACAAGCGCCAGGACCCGGGCGACAACCTGCTGACGGATCTGCTCGCGGCGGTCGACGAAGGCAAGGCGACCGAGGAAGAGGCGATCGGCCTGGCGGCGGGCATGCTGGTGGCGGGGCACGAAAGCACCGTCGCGCAGATCGAATTCGGCCTGCTGGCCATGTTCCGCCATCCGCAACAGCGCGAACGCCTGGTCGGCGATCCATCCCTGTTGGACAAGGCGGTGGAGGAAATCCTGCGCATGTATCCGCCGGGCGCGGGCTGGGACGGCATCATGCGCTATCCGAGGACCGACGTGACCATCGCGGGCGTGCATATTCCCGCGGAGAGCAAGGTGCTAGTCGGCCTGCCGGCGACGTCGTTCGATCCGCGCCATTTCGAGAACCCGGAAATCTTCGACATCGGACGCGATGAAAAGCCGCACCTGGCGTTCTCCTACGGGCCGCACTACTGCATCGGCATGGCGCTGGCCAGGCTGGAACTCAAGGTGGTGTTCGGTTCGATCTTCCAGCGCTTTCCCGAGCTGCGCCTGGCCGTGGCGCCGGAAGAACTGAAGTTGCGCAAGGAGATCATCACTGGCGGGTTCGAAGAGTTCCCGGTGCTCTGGTGATGCGCGGACGCCGCCGAGAATCGCGATCTTCTCCACAATTTGCCGGCGCGCCTAGCGCACGCCGGTCAGATCAGCCAGCCAACAGGTAACCAGATGGACGTGCAAGAAGCCACGGCAGCATGCCGGGACGCCTTCGCCGAACTGGCATCGCCAGCGTGCATCCACGACCCGTATCCGTTCATGCGGTGGTTGCGCGAGCACGATCCGGTGCATCGTGCGGCGTCGGGCCTCTTTCTGTTGAGCCGCCACGCCGACATCTACTGGGCGCTCAAGGCCACGGGCGATGCGTTTCGGGGACCGGCGCCGGGCGAACTGGCGCGCTATTTCCCGCGTGCGGCCACCAGCCTGTCACTCAATCTGCTGGCGTCCACCCTAGCGATGAAGGAACCACCGACGCATACGCGTCTGCGCCGGCTGATCTCGCGCGATTTCACCATGTGCCAGATCGACAACCTGCGGCCGAGCATCGCGCTCATCGTCGCAGCGCGCCTGGACGGCATCGCGCCCGCGCTTGAGCGCGGGGAGGCGGTGGACCTGCATCGGGAATTCGCGCTGGCCTTGCCCATGCTGGTTTTCGCCGAACTGTTCGGCATGCCCCAGGACGACATGTTCGGGCTCGCCGCCGGCATCGGCGCCATTCTGGAAGGCCTGAGCCCGCACGCCAGCGATCCACAGCTCGCCGCGGCGGACGCGGCCAGCGCCAGGGTGCAGGCCTACTTCGGCGACCTCATACAGCGCAAGCGCACCGATCCCCGCCACGACATCGTGTCGATGCTGGTCGGCGCACACGACGACGATGCCGACACGCTGTCGGATGCGGAGTTGATCAGCATGCTGTGGGGCATGCTGCTGGGCGGCTTCGCCACCACTGCTGCGAGCATCGACCATGCGGTCCTGGCGATGCTGGCGTATCCCGAACAGCGGCACTGGCTGCAGGGAGACGCCGTGGGGGTGAAGGCATTCGTCGAAGAAGTCCTGCGCTGCGACGCGCCCGCCATGTTCAGCTCCATTCCGCGTATCGCCCAGCGCGACATCGAACTGGACGGCGTGGTGATCCCGAAGAACGCGGACGTGCGCGTGCTGCTCGCGGCCGGCAATCGCGACCCGGACGCCTTCGCCGATCCCGACCGCTTCGATCCCGCGCGGTTCTACGGCACCAGTCCTGGCATGTCGACCGACGGGAAGATCATGCTGAGCTTCGGCCACGGCATCCACTTCTGCCTCGGTGCGCAACTGGCCCGGGTGCAGTTGGCCGAGAGCCTGCCGCGGATCCAGGCGCGCTTCCCCACGCTGGCATTGGCCGAGCAGCCGACCCGGGAGCCCTCCGCGTTCCTTAGGACCTTCCGCGCGCTGCCGGTGCGGCTGCATGCGCAGGGGGGCTGAGATGCGCGTCGTGGTCGACCAGGATCTGTGCGGAACCACCGGGCAGTGCGTGCTGACGCTGCCGGGCACCTTTCGCCAGCGCGAACCGGACGGCGTGGCCGAAGTGTGCGTGGCGACGGTCCCGCAGGCGCTGCACGCCGCCGTGCGGCTGGCGGCCAGCCAGTGCCCGGTCGCCGCCATTCGGGTCATCGAAAGCAACGCTGGCGATGACGAGCGCGCCAGCGCCGACCCTGCGCCTTCTCCGGCGGAGGCCGAGCGGCATGCCGCGAAAGACCAACGCAATCCAGGAGGACACGATGGGACGGTTTGAAGGCAAGGTGGCCGTGGTAACCGGCGCCGGCGCCGGCATCGGCAAGGCATGCGCCCTCGCCATCGCGCGCGAGGGCGGCAGAGTGGTGGTGGCCGACATTGATGGCTCGGGGGCCATCGCCTGCACCGCGCAGATCAAGGCCGAAGCGGGCCACGCGCTGGCCCTGGCCATGGACATCGCCGATGCGCAGGCGGTGGCCGCGCTGTTCGAGACGGCGGAGCGGCACTTCGGTGGGGTCGACCTGCTGGTGAACAACGCGAGCGCCATGCATCTGACCCCGCGCGACTGCGCGATCCTCGACTTGGACTTGGCGGTCTGGGATCAGACCATAGCGACCAATCTGCGCGGCACGCTGCTCTGCTGCCGGCAGGCCATTCCACGGATGATCGCCCGCGGCGGTGGCGCGATCGTCAACATGTCGTCGTGCCAGGGGCTCAGCGGTGACACCGCGCAGACGTCCTACGCCGCGTCGAAGGCGGCGACGAACATGCTGTCGGCCTCGCTCGCCACCCAGTACGGTCATGCGCAGATCCGCTGCAACGCGGTTGCGCCGGGTCTCATCATGACCGAGCGTCTCCTCGCCAAGCTGGACGAGTGCATGCAGCGGCATCTGCGCCGGCACCAGCTCCTGCCGCGCGTCGGCCGCCCCGAGGACGTGGCCTCGCTGGTGGCGTTCCTGCTCTCCGACGATGCCGCGTTCATCACCGGCCAGGTCGTGTGCATCGACGGCGGCATGCTGGCGCATGTGCCGACGTACGCCGACGGTGGCAACAGCCGCGCCGCGCGGCCTGCCGGCGACACCGCCGAAGCGGCCGCGGCGCCGCGCTGCTGATGGAGCTGGATGGACATGCTGCTTAACCCGCTGAACCGTCGCCACCGGCTGCGGTACGACATCCCGGTCGTGCCCGGCGCTTTCCCCCTGGTCGGGCATCTTCCCGCCATCGTCGGCGACCTGCCGCGCCTGCTGCGGCGCGCGGAACGGACGCTGGGCAGCCACTTCTGGCTGGATTTCGGCCCTGCCGGACAGCTGATGACCTGCGTGGATCCGGCTGCGTTCGCACTGCTCCGGCACAAGGATGTGTCCTCGGCGCTGATCGAAGAGATCGCGCCCGAATTGCTCGGCGGAACGTTGGTCGCCCAGGACGGCGGCGCGCACCGGCAGGCGCGCGATGCGATCAAGGCGGCGTTCCTGCCCAAGGGGCTGACCCAGGCCGGCATCGGCGACCTGTTCGCGCCCGTCATCCGGGCGCGGGTGCAGGCGTGGCGCGACCGCGGCGACGTAACCATCCTGCGCGAAACCGGCGACCTGATGCTCAAGCTCATCTTCAGCCTCATGGGAATCCCCGCGCAGGACCTGCCGGGATGGCATCGGAAGTACCGGCAACTGCTGCAGTTGATCGTCGCGCCCCCGATCGACCTGCCCGGGCTGCCCTTGCGGCGCGGCCGCGCCGCCCGCGACTGGATCGACGCGCAGTTGCGCCAGTTCGTCCGCGACGCGCGCGCGCATGCCGCGCGCACCGGGTTGATCAACGACATGGTGAGCGCCTTCGATCGCAGCGACGATGCGCTCTCCGATGACGTCCTGGTCGCCAATATCCGCTTGCTGCTGCTTGGCGGTCACGAGACCACCGCCTCGACGATGGCCTGGATGGTGATCGAGCTGGCGCGGCAGCCTGTGCTGTGGGACGCCCTGGTCGAAGAGGCGCAACGCGTGGGCGCCGTGCCGACCCGGCACGCGGACCTGGCGCAGTGTCCGGTCGCCGAGGCGCTGTTCCGAGAGACGCTGCGCCTCCATCCGGCGGTCACGCTCCTGCCGCGTCGCGCGCTGCAGGAATTGCAACTCGGCCAACGGCGCATTCCCGCGGGCACACATCTGTGCATCCCGCTGCTGCATTTCTCGACCTCGGCGCTGCTGCATGAGGCGCCTGATCAGTTCCGCCTGGCGCGGTGGCTGCAACGCACGGAGCCGATCCGGCCGGTGGACATGCTGCAGTTCGGTACCGGCCCACACGTCTGCATCGGCTACCACTTGGTATGGTTGGAACTGGTGCAGTTCTGCATCGCCTTGGCGCTGACCATGCACAAGGCCGGGGTGCGGCCGCGGTTGCTGAGCGGCGTCGAAAAAGGCCGGCGCTATTACCCGACCGCACAGCCGTCCATGACAATCCGCATCGGATTCTCATGAGCTGGCATCGCATGCCCCGTGTGGCGATGCAGCGGCGCCGGTGAGGCGTGCGGCATTGCTGCACTCGGCGCGCTCGGTGTGACGCCGGCAACACCGCGGTGGCTCGGCGCTCGCCGGGGCCGTGTCAGGTACAAGGACATGAACAACATGCAGACCGGTTCCACACTATACGACGACCGAACTGGCGTTTCCGCGCTCGGCGGATTGGGCGCGCCGGCGCGCGGCGCATCCGGCAGGCCGCTCCCGGAGATCTGGATGCAGGACGGCGCAAAGCGGATCGAACAGGCACTGGCGCGTCTTCTCTGCGCCGAAGACGACGGTGAGACCGAGCTGATGGCGGCGATGCGCTACGCCACCTTGCATGGCGGGAAGCGCACCCGCGCCTTGCTCTGTCTGGCCGCCGGCGCACTGGCCGACACGCCGGCGCACATGCTCGACGACGTCGGCGCCGCCATCGAGATGATGCACGCCTGTACCCTGGTCCACGACGACCTGCCCGCGATGGACGACGACGTGCTTCGCCGCGGCCTTCCGACCGTGCACGTCAAGTTCGGCGAAGCCACTGCGATCCTGGTCGGCGATGCGCTGCAGGCGCACGCCTTCCTGACCCTGACGAGCCTGGATGCGCCGGGCGACAACCGTATCGCGCTCGTGCGCGAACTGGCGCAGGCGGTGTCCGCCGAGGGTGCCGCAGGCGGGCAGGCCATCGATCTGTCGCTGGGCGGAAAGCACGTCGGGCTGGACAGGATCGTGGCGATGCACCGGATGAAGACCGGAGCGCTAGTGCGCGCGTCCGTTCGGATGGGCGCGCTATGCGCCATCGCGGAGGATGCCGCGCACGCTGCGCTGTACTGTGCGCTTGATCGCTACACCGCCTGTTTCGGCCTGGCGTTGCAGGTGGTCGACGACATTCTCGACGCGACAGCGGATACCGCGACGCTGGGCAAGACCCCCGGCAAGGACGCAGCGGCGCAGAAGCCGACCTGCGCGTCGATCATGGGGCTGCAGGCAGCGCGCCAGTTCGCGCTGGATTTGTTGCGCGACGCCGGAGAGGCCATCGCCCCGCTGGGGCCGCGTGCGGAACGGTTGGCGCAGATGCTGCAGCGGGCCAACGCGTATCTGTTCAAGCACGCGCCATGCGCATGAGGGCGCCGGTCCGCATGGAGTCGCCCCCGTGCCGCTGCGATCGGCCGGTGGCAGCGGTGCATGCTGCACTGTGTCCCAGTCCGCGGCGCCGATCGCAGCGGTTGCCCAGCACGGCCGCGGCGCACGCGGCGCGCTGCGCGCAAGCCTATGCGGCGGACCGGCGCCAGCATCGGGGCGCGTCGCCGCGCCGGAACAGGGCGGCCGTCCGGCGCTGCCCATGCGCCTGGCCGCGACGGGCCTGCGGCGACGTGCGCGGCGTCTGCCCGATCCTGGTTCTCGTCAACCGTCTGCGGAAGGAACATCCCGCGTGAACGCGCTGTCCGAACAGGTCCTTTCCGAATTGCGCCACCTGCTGGGCGAGATGAGCGACGGCGGCAGCGTCGGTCCGTCAGTCTACGACACGGCGCGAGCTCTGCAGTTCCACGGCAACGTCACGGGTAGGCGGGACGCATATGCGTGGCTCATCGCGCAGCAACAGGCCGATGGCGGATGGGGAAGCGCGGACTTCCCGCTGTTTCGCCATGCGCCCACGTGGGCGGCGTTGCTGGCATTGCAGCGTGCCGATCCTCTTCCCGGCGCTGCCGACGCAGTCCAGGCTGCAACCCGGTTCCTCGAGCGCCAGCCCGATCCCTACGCGAACGCGGTGCCGGAAGACGCGCCGATCGGCGCGGAGCTGATCCTGCCGCAGTTGTGCGGCGAGGCCGCATCCTTTCTGGGCGGCGTGGCGTTTCCGCGCCACCCGGCGCTGTTGCCGCTGCGACAAGCATGCCTGGTCAAGCTGGGGGCGGTGGCGACGTTGCCGAGCGGCCATCCATTGCTGCACTCCTGGGAAGCTTGGGGGACGTCGCCGACCACCGCATGCCCGGATGACGACGGCAGCATCGGCCTCAGTCCGGCGGCCACCGCCGCGTGGCGTGCGCACGCCGTGACACAGGGGAGCACGCCGCAGGTCGGGCGCGCCGACGCGTATCTGCAGGCGGCATCGCGGGCGACGCGCAGCGGCATCGAAGGTGTCGTTCCCAACGTCTGGCCGATCAGTGTGTTCGAGCCATGCTGGTCGCTGTACACCCTGCATCTGGCCGGGCTGTTCGCGCATCCCGCGCTCGCCGAGGCGGTGCGCGTGATCGTCGCGCAGCTCGACGCCCGCCTGGGCGTGCGCGGTCTGGGCCCCACCTTGCACTTCGCGGCCGATGCGGACGACACCGCCGTTGCGTTGTGCGTCCTGCGCCTTGCAGGACGCGACCCGGCGGTCGATGCGTTGCGCCATTTCGAAATCGGCGAGCTGTTCGTCACCTTCCCCGGCGAGCGCAATGCCTCGGTGTCGACCAACATCCATGCCCTGCATGCGTTGCGACTGTTGGGAAAGCCCACCGCCGGCACCAGCGCCTACGTCGAGGCCAATCGCAACCAGCACAGTCTATGGGACAACGAAAAATGGCACGTTTCCTGGCTATATCCCACCGCGCATGCGGTCGCGGCGCTGGCGCAAGGCAAGCCCCAGTGGCGCGACGAGCGCGCGCTGGCGGCGCTGCTGCAGGCCCAGCGCGACGACGGCGGCTGGGGCGCCGGTCGCGCATCCACATTCGAGGAAACCGCCTATGCGCTGTTTGCCTTGAACGTGCTGGACGGGAGGGAAGAGCCGACAGTGCGCCGGCGCATCGCGCAGGCTGTGGCGCGTGCGCGGGAGTGGATGCTCGCCCGCCATGCGGCGCATGCATTGCCGCAGACGCCGCTGTGGATTGGCAAGGAACTGTATTGCCCCACCCGGGTCGTGCGCGTGGCCGAACTCGCCGGGTTGTGGCTGGCGATTCGTTGGCAGCGGCGCGTCCTGGCCGAGGGAGCGGGAGCGGCGCCATGATCCGGACCGAACGCGCGCTGCAGCAGGTGCTGGAGTGGGGGCGTTCGCTGACCGGGTTCGCCGACGAGCATGCCGTGGAAGCGGTCAGGGGCGGCCAGTACATCCTGCAGCGCATCCACCCGAGCCTGCGCGACACCAGCGCCCGCACCGGTCGCGATCCGCAGGACGAAACGCTGATCGTGGCGTTCTATCGCGAACTGGCGCTGCTGTTCTGGCTCGACGATTGCAACGACCTTGGCCTGATCGCGCCGGAGCAACTTACCGCGGTGGAGCAGGCGCTGGGGCTGGGCGTGCCGTGCGCGCTCCCCGGATTCGAGGGCTGCGCTGTGCTGCGCGCTTCGCTGGCCGCGCTCGCCTACGATCGTCGCGACTATGCTCAGCTTCTCGACGATACCCGGTGCTACTGCGCGGCGCTGCGCGCCGGACATGCGCAGGCGGCAGGGGCGGAACTCTGGTCCTACGCCGAGTACCTGCACAACGGCATCGATTCGATCGCCTACACAAACGTGTTCTGTTGCCTGTCGTTGCTGTGGGGGCTGGACATGGCGATCTTGCGCGCGCGTCCGGCGTTTCGCCAGGTCCTGCGGCTCCTCTCCGCGATAGGGCGCCTGCAGAACGATCTGCATGGACGCGACAAGGACAGGTCGGCCGGCGAGGCCGACAACGCAGCGATCCTGCTGCTGCAGCGCTATCCGGCTATGCCTGTGGTGGAGTTCCTCAACGACGAGCTGGCCGGCCATACGCGCATGCTGCACCGGGTGATGGCGGAAGAACGCTTTCCCGCGCCGTGGGGACCGTTGATCGAGGCCATGGCGGCCATCCGCGCGCAGTACTACCAGACTTCGACCAGCCGCTACGGCAGCGACGCTGTGGGGGGAGGCCAGCGTGTGCCGGCATGAACGCGCGGGAGGCGGCGGCGTGCGCGCGCCGTCGGTCCGATCCGACGCAACGCCGTCGCGCGATGCGACGGATGGAGCCAGCATGAGCGACACCGCCCTGAGCCGGCGCAAGGACGACCATCTGGACATCGTGGTGGATCAGCGAACGGCGCTGGCCGCGGTCGCCGCCGGCTGGGAGTACATCCGTTTCGAACACTGCGCATTGCCCGAGTTGGACCTGACGCAGATCGACCTGCGCGCCTCGCTGCTGGGCAAGACCATGCGCGCGCCGCTGCTGATCAGCTCCATGACCGGCGGCATGCCACGCGCCGAGGCCATCAACCGGCATCTGAGCGAGGCAGCGCAAGCCTTGGGGATCGCCATGTGCGTCGGTTCGCAGCGCGTGAGCCTGCAATCCCGCAACTCCCAGGGGCTGACGCGCGCGCTGCGCCGCCTGGCCCCGGACATTCCCTTGCTGGCCAATATCGGCGCCGCGCAACTGCGCGAGGCCGACGGCCTGGGCCTGGCGCGCCGGGCGGTGGATGCGCTGGAGGCCGATGGACTCATCGTCCATCTCAATCCGCTGCAGGAAGCGGTACAGCCGGAGGGCGACCGCGACTGGCGCGGCGTCCTGGCGCAGATTGCTCGCGCCGCGCGGAGCGTGGGCGTGCCGATCGTGGCCAAGGAAGTGGGGTCGGGCCTGTCCGCCTCGGTGGCCTGTGCGCTCGTCGAGGCGGGCGTGGCGGTGATCGATATCGCCGGCGCCGGTGGCACCAGTTGGGCCGCGGTAGAGGCCGAGCGCGCCCGCAATGCCGCCGACCGTGCAGTGGCGATGGCGTTCGCCGATTGGGGGATTCCGACCCCGGCCAGCGTGCAGGCGGTACGTCGGGCGCTGCCAACGGTGAAGCTGATCGCGTCGGGCGGGATCCGCGACGGTGTCGACGTGGCCAAGGCCATCCGCCTGGGCGCGGACGTCGTCGGGCAGGCGGCCGGCGTGCTGCGCGCGGCTACGGTATCCACCGAGGCGGTTGTCGCGCATTTCGAGATCGTCATCCGCCAGTTGGCCGTCGCCTGCTTCTGCACCGGCTCGGCCGATCTGGCGGCGTTGCGTCAGGCGCGCTTGTTGCCCTCGGCGCATCTGCCCGCCGGTTGATGCCGGCGTCGCCCGCACGTGGCGGCGGGCGCCTAGTCTTACTGAGTCAGAAAGTCGCGGCGTCCCCAGAAATCACGAGAAGCAAGCAAACTCAGTTCGCTTCGTTCGACCTTAGCGTACGATTTTGAGCGGCTCTTGTTCTGACCCCATGGACGCACATCTTCATCAGCCGTCAGTTGACTTTACGGTGCCAGACGGTGGAGCGCGTCAGCTTCTCGAAAGCTTGCCCGAGTAGTTTTGAGTCTCCGGTGATCTACAACCGTGAGGCTAGCGTGGACGTATCTAATTTCAGTCCAATGGATCCCGCATGGCGGAGACGTTCTACGCCATGCAACGGCAGCCGGTGGGACACGCCGGGCGCGATGGCTTTGAGCAGCACGCTGCGCGAGGCACGCCGCACCGATGCCGACCCCGTCGCTGGGGTCCATGCGCCTCGAGACCGCTTTTATCCTAACTGCAGAACGCCTTCTGCACTGGCCCAATAGCGTCGGCATGCCCTCGCTTCTGAACGTCGCTCCAAATAGGATCACCTATGAAATCTATGCTACCCGCCCTGCTCGGGATACTTTTGGCTACGACTGCCAATGCTGCCAATGATAGTCATTTACTAGCAACCTTTCCCCAGATTGAGCTGGCGCTGAATGCCGGCAAGCAAGTGGGTGTTATGGTCGATTTAAGTTTGTGTACTCCGGCGAACGCCGATACGCCGCCGACGAAGACGCGAGGAGGCCTTCGCATAGATGGGTATAGAATCACTTCTGACGGCACCCTCGCTTTTGCGGATCAGCACTTTACGATTGATCGTGACGGTAAGCCCATTCTTCAATTTCTTCGCTACCAAATCCGGTTGGACGGTGACGCCGAACTCACCATGGTGGTATTCAACATGCCAAGCTATGAGAGAAAAGGTACCAGCTTGGCCTACAAGTGCGCGATCAGTCACGGGTTGAGTTTCTTCGCTCCACAGTGATCGCTGGCGGCGATGTCACGTTGTCTGAATATAAACGCGTTGAGACCTGCGGCGGCACTGTAAAGTTATCAGCGGATTGATGCAGCGATAGCTGGCCGGGACGGCTGTGATGCGTGACGATGATGCCGCGGGCTGCCAGCATGTCCTCAACCATGCGCAGACTGAGCGGAAAGCGAAAGCAGAGCCATACCGCTTGCGCAATGATAAGCGGTGGCGACGATAGAGCGGATCACAAGCAACTTCTGACATGGCCCCATGCTCTGAGGATGTGTTGCAAAGTTTTTGGTAATCAGACGCATGACATTAGGCTCCGGTGTTCCCAGAGAGTTGAGATGTTCAAAGGTCGCCATTTCGACCAAATCTGTGATCTTGCTTTGCATTCGCTGGTATCTGGCCTACGGACTGAACCTACGCGACCTTAGAGAAATGATGACGGAGCGTGGCATTAGTGTCGATCATCAACGATCCATCGCTGGGTCGTTCATTTCGCGCGACTACCGGATTACCCGATTGATTTACATGCGAGCCAATGCATCGCGAATGAGACCTTTCGGGAGCCGGCGCCTTGGATGCCGAGATGAAGCGCCAAATGGGATGACTTCGAAAAGAAAGCGACAAACTCACCGGGCGCTGACGATCAATTAAAGAACCTACATCAAGGTCTGCGGGCGATGGATGCACCTCTATCGCGCCATCGACAGCGTCAGCGACACCGTCGAGTTCTGGCTCAGTGAATACCGGGATTTGCCGACCGCCAAGCGTTTCTTCACAAAAGCGTTGGCACGCCATGGCCGTACCGATCGCATCGTCATCGACGGCAGTCAGACCAACGGGGAAGCCATCGTTTCCTGCGATGCCACAAGTCGATTGCAGGATTGCTCCCGGCGCCGGTCGAAGCCGATCCGCATCCGCCAAAGCCAATACCTCAATAACAGTATCGAGCAGGATCATCGGCGCATCAAGCGCCGCGTGCGGCCGATGCTCAGTTTCAAATCGACGGACGCCGCCGGGGTGTCACCCTGTCCGGCATCGAGATAGTCCACATGATGCGCGAACGACAGGCGCGGTACGCCTTCAATCCGAACCCGTCTCTCGCCGAGCAGTTCGAAAGCCTCGCTGCCGCATGAGGTTGCCACCACTCTGGCAAATTCTCTGACCAGACAAAACTTTGCAACGGAACCCTCGACACGTGGCTATCTGAGCCTCGTAGAGTTCGATGAACGAGCTATGTTGGCTTAACTGCGGGTCCGAAAAACCGGCAGCATGCCGTTGCGTCGCTTTGCCAGAGAATGGCAGCCATAGAAGCTCAAAGCGTAACTAGTCATGACAGCTTAACCGGCAAATTGATCGGCCCTCGAAAGCCGAAGCCGCGCCATTGCACCACCTGAGGATCCGGCAGCGTCATATTCGGAAAACGCTCGAATAGCATGGGCAGCATGATTGCCCCTACGGTTTGACGCGAGATTTGCGCGCCTGCACAGTGATGCGGCCCCGAGCCGAAGGACTGATGCGGAATCTTTTGGCGGAAGACGTTGAACCGCTCTCCGTCTTCGAAGACCTCTTCATCGCGATTGGCCGAAGCTTGGATGGTCATCACGGTATCGCCCTTCGGAATAAGAAAACCGCGAATCTCCGTGTCCTCCCGCACGAGGCGCGAACTCGCCTGGATCGGAGCAATCCACCGCACGCCCTCCTCGAAGGCCTGCCCCCAGCATTGCTGCCTCTGGACCTCCTCGAACTGCTCGGGATTGGTCAGCAACCCGTAGACGATCGTGCCGAGAGCGTCGCGGGGCTCGTTAATTCCCCCGCCAATGGCGATCTTGATGTTGGCATACATCTGACTCATGGGTATCGGATCAGGCGCGTTCACCATGATCGCGAAAGCCGAGGGGTTCGGTTCCGCCCGGTGCTTTTCGATTAGGTTGTCGAAGAGCCTGTTCATCTCGGCATTGGCTTCGTCCGATCGCTCGAATGGCTCCGGCTGCCATCCAAAATTGCCCGCCCCGTCGATCAGCCGCTGCGACCAGCGTATCATCTCTGCGTCGGATGCTCCGCAAATCCCGAGGATATGGGCTAGAATGCGGGCGGCCACCGGGCCGCAGATCTCTGCAAACAGATCCACTGTGCCGCCGCGCGGAAGGCGATCCAGATACTCGTTCACGATGTCGCGATAGATTGGCGCCCAATGTTCCGCGATAGTCTTGGGGGCGAAAGCCTTGGCCATGGCCATTCTTTCGCGGGCGTGTTCCGCGCCATCCTTTCGCATCAGAGTATGGGCCTGAAAGGCCGGCTTCATCGGTGTGTTGGGATCATCCGAACTGAAGCGCTCGGGCTGGTCCTTCACCATTTTCGTGTCGGAGGCCTTAGTGAGAAACGTCCGCTGCACGGAGGCAACGTGCACCACGGGGGTCTGCGCGCGCATCCGGCGATAGATCGGATATGGGTCGAATGTAAGCTCGTCGATCGTGGATACCCGATCTACTGGCACCAGTCGCATTGCGGGACTTCTCCTCTTAGTTCATTTGATATCAGCCGACGTACGCTCCATCCGCGGACGAAGACGCTTGAAAGATCGTGCGGCGGTGCTGTCAGCCGGCTTCTTCTGGTCTTCGATGCCCCGGGCCCGCGGGCTGTCTAAGCGAGGACATGGGCTATCGCAATGACCCAGACCGGTTCTGTCGCAAACTTTTCGGAAAGATCATTTGCTGCATGACGCTTGCTCTTTTTTCCGGGAGTTTGTCATGTTCAAAGGCCGCCATTTCGATCGATCCGTGATCCTGCTGTGCGTTCGCTGGTATGTTGCCTACAATCTCAGCCTACGTGATCTGGAAGAGATGGATGGCCGAGCGCGGCATTCACGTCGACCATTCCACTGTCCACCGCTGGGTCGTGCATTTTTCGCCTCTGCTGCTTGAACGCTTCAATCGGAGAAAACGTCCGGTCACCGGCAAGTGGCACGTTGATGAAACTTATGTCCGGGTGCGCGGTCGCTGGATCGACGGCAGCCAGACCAATCACGAGGCCATCGGATCTTGCGATCTGACAATCGCCTGCGGGATCGATCGCGACGAGCACTGAAACCGATCAGAATCCGCAAGAGCCAGTATTTAACAACCGCATCGAACAGGATCATCGGCGGATCAAGTGCCGCGTCCGGTCAATGCTCGGCTTCAAGTCAACGACAACCGCCGAAATTATCCTCTCGGGCATCGAGATGGTCCATATGATGCGAAAGCGACAGGTAAGGTTTGCGCACGATCCAACGCCCCCCATTGCCAAGCAGTTCGAAATCCTCGCCGCATAAGCGCCGCCTGACGCTCAACCTGCCCTTGCGACTTCATCTGGAGTTTGCGACGGAACCTCCAAAGGTGCGTCCGAAGCCATGGCGTTCGGCGGCCATGAACGCGCCGGTCACCATGCCGACCATTCCGATCCTGGCAGCAAGTCGAAGCTCGCCAGCAAGGTCGCTCACGCTCTCGTCGTCACGCGCGAGACCGAGGTGATCCCGCGCGGCACCGACGCTCGCCTCGGACAGCAGTTTTTCCGCCGGCGTTCCGGCCAGCCTGCGCCAGGCCAAAAACATCCGGCCGGCGGGGCCGACATTGTCGCCAGGTCGTGTGAGCAGCACGGCGTCGCGCAACGCCGCTTCATCCTCGACGCGTCCGGCCTGCTTCGCCGTTGCTGCGGCCGCCGCAAGCGCCAGCCGCTGCCGCCAGGCGCCGGCCCACCGCTGCTGCCGGCGGACCACCGCATCGAGCGCGCCGATGATGGCGCCTGCGATGAGCGCGACGTCCTTAACATCTTTCCCCGCAAGGCTTTGCGCGTCCGGGATGGTCCGTCGCAGCCAGGCCGGCACCGTTGCCATTGGCGCGGTGGAAGGGGCACCGGCAAGCGTGGCGTAGTGGGGAGCATGAGAAAGTATGGGGCAGTTATGCGGCGAGAGCTGTTTCGTCTGGTTCGTGATTAGCCAATCCGGGATAGCATTGCTGGAAGGTCGAGCGCAGGGAGTCGTCGAGGGTTCTGCGTGGGGGGTTGCAGCAGAAGATGCGCGCCGATCCTACTCCACTGCATCTGCTGTTGGCGAACCGCTTGCTGGATGACGGCATTGACGGTTGCCTCGACGAAGGCCGAGGATATCCGCTCACCGGACCGGTAGCGTTCGCCGTAGTTGATCAGGCTTGCGCTATTGGGCGCCATCTGGGATCGGAACTCGCCGGCGGCCTTCAGGAATTTGCGCGTGTTCGAGTAGTCCGTTTCGAGCGCTTCCGCATCGAATTGCAGGTCGTCGATTTCCTCACGGGCACGGTATGCATTCCCATGCCAGAGATGCCATTTGATCCTGCGGAGGGTTTCAAGGATGTCCTGCCCGGCCTGCATTATGGTTTTCGAGACCCTGGGCGAATTGGCGCAGTACCGTGATGTGCATGGTGATGTGGAACCGGTCGAGGACATGCTCGCTTGCCGGAGCGATCATCTCGGCAAGCGAGCGGACCTCTTCTCCTCCGTCGGTGATGAAGGTGATGTTCTAATTGGCCTGAACGCCCTGCTTTAAGCGGCCCTGTCGGTATAAGGACTACCGCTTTCATCCACAAGGCGCCGGATGCTTTCGAGCGAGCGCTCAATCGCATATCCAATGGGCAAAGGTCAGTTTTCGTGAATGTGTCCGCGCGTTGCGGCCCTATGGCGCTCACGGCGATGTCTAAGTCTCGGATCGGCGAACGTTAGACCGCAGCCGTCGCCCGGCTTGATCACTCCAACGACACCTTGCCGCGGTAGAAAACGGGTTAAGTAGGATTTTCTGGCAGGGTTCCACACTGCCCTTTTATGCGACTTTTTCAGCACAAATAGTGAACCCTGACACGCATCTGAACGCTGATACGTAATGAAGCGTGAAGAGACAAGGACATCTCAGCCTCCGGAGAGCCGCACGATGACCTGGATGCGAAGGTGTCGATCAGGCTGGGCTGCAACAAAGGCAGCCCTACAAGAGGTCCCAGACTACTGGTCACTAGGGATGAACGTGGCTTGGTAGATACCTTCTTGTTTTACCCAAACAAGAAACTGTTTCATGACGGAAGTTGGCTGACAATAAGCGGCATGGAATTTGGTAGCGGCTCTCAATATTGAGACTACTACGTCGAGCTCGCTGATCCCAATCTCTTCGGGTTCCTTGTGATGTTTAAGCCAATTTCTTATTCGGTTAATGTCAATTTTCTTGTCCGCACCTTCAGCACGCATTGCGCCGAGCAAGAAAGGCTTCTCGCTTTTCGGATTCGGAATCTGATCTTCAGCGGCAAGCGCCAGCGTGATCGCGCAGGTAGAATTGCGATCGTCGTCGAATAGCTTGATAGCCATTTCGATTTGTTGAACTGCCGCCATCCTGCGACTCACCAGTTGCTTCGCGGCTACATTCCTAGGCTCACCCATTTTGTAAGGATCGCATGTCAGGCACAAAATTCAAATGAGTAAGGATTCTGGATCCGCTACGAGCACCCAGTTTCCGAGGCGCTCCAAGAGGGAAGCCGGTCCTAAAGACGCGGTGATCCTTTCTTGGTTGCTTCGTACCGGTCACCTCAACACACCTCCGCATGGATGTTCACTAACATCCATTCCCCTTCCGTTATGAACATATTCATTGACGTTGATGATCTTTTGCGCCTAGATGAGCTCACACTCGTGCCAGGAGCTAGTCCCATGACAAACGAAATCCCAACAGTTGTTCTGCGCACCGCGCGTGAAAATGCCGGCTATACGCAATCGTCGCTGGCCCCCCGACTAGGGATTACGCCAAGCGTAGTCAGCCGCATGGAGAAGGCTGAGTTCACCGAACGGAACGTTGCCTGGCGATATCTAGACGCCGTGGAGAGCACTGAGGGCACGGAGATAAAGGAATTCTACGATCGGCGGTGGACTCAATCCGAGCGTCCAAGTTTCCTTCACCCCGACCGCGATACCTTGTGGCAGATCGAACAGAGCCTGCACTCTTTGGCGGCGTTCGAAGCCAAGCCGGATTTCGACCCGATCCTTGGTCGGCCCTTAAACTCCTTGCGATCGCGCCTGTTAGCGACAGCCCAATATCTGTTGCGCACTGATCATACGATCGCCTGGGTTGGGCAGATCGGTTTTGGCAAGACGACCGCCCTATCCTACGCAACCGGCCTAACGCTGCCGTCAGATACAGGGCGGCAGAGCGTTTTCCCTACAGGAAGCGGCCGAATGACCCTATGCGAGGTAGTCATCAAGGTCGCGCCAGCGTTCGGACTGGCCGTTGATTGCCTCAGCGTCGACGAAGTTCGGGAACTGGTCAGCGACATGGTCAACGGACTGGCGAAGCGGGAAACCGGAATTTCGACGGAAATGGACCGCGTGCTGCGCGCCATGGCGGGCATCCACCGGGAGGCGGTCGTCGATAACGGCAAGAAGCGCTTCGTGGATCCGCTCAAAGTGATGCTCGATGCTGGCGACAAGCCCTACGACATTATCAACCGCGTCATGGCGCGGCTAAATCTCGAAGCACGAACGGGTAACACCATGATCCTATCCGAAGACAAGGTGGGTGGGCTGGAATGGCTTGCAGGAAACGTCGCAAAGATCAACTCGGGACAACACTCGGATTTCGGCGTTCCTAACCGGATTACCGTCCTACTCCCTTCCAAGGTTTTGGCAGGGTCGCCCTACGACATCAGCATCCTGGATACGAAGGGGATCGAGGGCACGACGCAACGACGCGACCTTCGCTTACAGATTGACGATATTCGTACCCTAACGGTGCTTTGTTCAAGGTTCAACGACGCCCCAGGCGACAAACCAATGGCGCTCCTGCGCGAGGTTAGCGACACGCGCTCGGACGCCGCAGAGCGAGGGCGCCTTTGCATCGTCGTTCTGCCCTGGCTCGATGAAGCGCTTGGCGTGCGCGGCGATGACGGCGCAACGCCAACAACGATCGAGGACGGTTACCTGATCCGAGAGGATCAAGCCCTCGATGCCTTGAGCCGTGAAGGACTCCCGGAGGTACCAATCTATTTCTACAACGCACTGAAGGAAAATCCGGCAGTCATCTGGAAAAACCTGAACGACCAGATCGGAAAACTTCGCGGACGCTATCACGACCGCGCCCAGCAATTGGCGGCAGGTGCAGACGCGCTCGTAAATGACGCACATGCTGCGGCTTCCCTGGAAGCGCGCCAGCAGATCTCAGAGGCGATCGACCGGTTTGTCGAGCGGAAGGCTGAATTGCCGATGCTGGTACAGGCGGCACACCAGAACCTTATCGAGCAGACCCGCTGGGGGACCGCCAGCTCCATCGCCGCATCCATGAACCGGCGCGGAGGCTGGTCGCAGTTTTCGGTCCACCATCTGCTCGGCGTCGGCGTCCGCGCGGACGCCGCGGCCCGCAGCATGAAAGCCTTCATTGGGATCGATGAAATCGTCAAGGATTTAGAGGATCAGTTCCAGCATCTGCCTGACGTCACCCAGTCGTTGGCGGCCCTTCGCGACGAAATGAAGGACTGGGAACAAGAATTCCTGGCCCAGGCCCTGGCGCTCGGGCGCGCCGCATTTAAACCGCAACTTGATGAAGCCAATGACCTCTGGCGCGCCTGTGTCGAGCGATGGGGCGGCGGCCCCGGATATCGGGAGGCGGTGGCGGACATGATCGAGGAATGGTTCAAATCAAATGAGGAACTGGATGGCGCTCGTCGAGCAGTGGAAAGCGGGCTGAACCAGATTTGGCGGGAACTTGTGCTCAACGCTTTGATCGCCGCGACGCGCATCGATGTGCCGGACAATCTCGGAGACCCCACATGATAGGTGATGACGCAACGAAGATTGACGTGGATCGGCCAGTCGCGAAAGCCGTGGTTCGATGAGCTGGGCCCTATTTATCGATGAATCGGGCCAGGACCAGCGCCAATCGCCTTATGAGGTGTTGGCTGGAGTGGCGATTGAAGACCGCCAGATATGGCCTTTGATCCGGCAGCTTTCAGATGCGCAGGAGCACTTTTTTGGCCTGCGGCTCTATGAAGCTTACGGGCAAGAGGCCAAGGCGAAAGAGTTGCTGCCGAGGAAAACCTTTCGTCTCGCGGCACAACTAGATCCGATAGAAGCCGGGCTGCGCACTACCTTGGCCAAGGAGATCCTACTGGACGGAACCGCCGTCACCAAGCAGCGGCTCACGGCCTTGGCGCAAGCCAAGATCGCTTATTGTGAGTTTGCGCTCGAGCTGGCGCGCCGACATGGCGCCCAGGCATTTGCGACTATGGCCCCACAAGAGGCGATGCGGCCGCCCAACGACGATGCCATGCGCAAAGACTATGCGTTCCTGTTCGAGCGGTTTTACTATTTCCTCAACAGTTCACCTGGTGACCCGATGGGCTACCTGATTTTCGATGAACTGGACAAAGCGAAGAGTCATGTCCTGCTTGGTCAGGTCTCCAGCTACTTCATCAAAACAAGGAATGGGCGGGTGCGATCGCGGCTCATCATTCCCGAGCCATTTTTTGTTCACAGCGACCTTACGACTCTGATTCAGCTAACAGATATTGTCGCTTATGTGATCAGTTGGGGGCTGCGGCTGAAGGGCATGAACGCCCCCAATCGCGCGGACCTCCTACCGTTGGTAAATCGGGTAAAGCGACTACGCTTCAGCAGAGAAACTGAAGGTGGGGAGAAAATATGGGGTTTCAAGCATATTTTGGATTTGCGCCCAACGGGGCTTAAGCCGGCATAAAAAAAGGCAATGCCAGCGTTTCCGCTTACAAAGCCTCCAACAGGATAAATATGTCGGGTCACCGCAGATGTCAATGGATGAACCCAAGCGAGCACAGCCTGTAAGCGCCCACTGGCTCGGCGGCGCCAGAATGGATCATCCCTTGAGGTCAAGTATCCTATTTCGCCTCGCGGTTGAAGCTTTACCCAGTTCAGGGCTTCAGGGGTGGTGGGCGGGAGTTTGTCCCGTTGGCTCGTAGCGATTCTTCCCCGAATTCAAGAAGAAGTCGCCAAGGCCATCGATATTAACGCGGCTTCGGGGGGAGTCGCCGTTGACCAAATGCTTGCCAATTCCCATTGCGACGAATTCGTGGCACTGGATGTCTGCGCGCTCCAGTGGCGCGAGTGGGGGATGAACGGTTGAGCGAACAATCTGGCTGGTCCTATCTCATCGCTGAATTGAAGGACCGAGCGGTCGGCCCGACGAAGCATGTCGCTTTCTGGGGGTTCTTCATTTTGGGCGCCCTCGGTTTCGGCGGGTTCGGGATTTGGTTCGAAATCTGGCGCTTGTTCGCAGGTCAGACCGGCGGTTCGGCCAACGGCGTCCATACGGCGATGTTCACATACTTCACTGCTTTGGCGGGGTCATCCGCACTGCATCTGATCCTGGTAGACGCCGAGAAACCCCTGCGGGTATTCGCAATGTTCTGCGCGGCCGTGTTCGTCGTGCTCGCTGTCTGGCAGAGTATGATGAAACCCACTGATGCGTTTTGGGCCTTTGGGGGAGTGACGCTCGGCTCGTTGCTCGCCGTGGCGATGTGGTGGCTCACCAGTGGCCAGGACGACGCCTTAAAGGACAACATCAAGCCTGACAGCGCCGTAGGCGGCGACACCAGCAAGCAGCCTCACGGCGATCTGGGTGGTTTCAAGTCATGACACGAGCAACATTCCCCCTCACCCGCAAAGCGGTTCTGGTCGAACAGCCGATGTACAAATTCTTTGCGACCTCGATCCCTGCCGAAGTTCTCCTGCAGGTCGCTTTCAGCGATGTGATGTCAGCGGCGATAAAGCCCGATGGAAAGGGTTACACGGTCAACGCGACGCAACGCGCGAGGCGCGATGATCGGTTGAGGCAGATTGCTGCATACATCGATCGAGAGGATTCGGGCTTTCCAAATTCAATAATCCTTGCGGCGAACTATCGCGAGGACGGGCTGATCGAGCAAGACGACGATCCTAGCGTGGCTGTCAGGCGCTGGAGTGTGGAAGAGGATGGCTGCGGCGGCTACACAATCACGATCCCGACCGCGGACAAGCTCGCCGCGGTGATTGATGGCCAGCACCGTCTTTTCGCCTTCGCCAAATCCGGGCGCGAGGAAAGACTGGATATGAATCTGCTCTGCTCCGTCTTCCTCGATTTGCAGAAGCCGTACCAAGCGCAGTTGTTCGCGACGATCAACTCGACGCAGAAGCCGGTCGACAAAAGCCTCACTTATGAGCTGTTCGGCTACAACATTGAGGAGGAGCCTGATCAGATGTGGTCACCCGACAAGCTGGCGGTCTTCCTGACCCGAAAGCTGGCGACCGAAGAGGGATCTCCCTTGAGAGGGCGGATCATCGTTGCCCCGCAGCTTGACGAAACGCTCCAGGCAATGGCCGGCGAAGGCAATTGGAAGGTCTCAACCGCAGTGATCGTCGAAGGTATCATGCGGCTCTTCTCGAGCAATCCGAAGCGCGACACGCAGTTAATGCTGACGCCTACGAGGCAATCGCGCGCCGTCCTGCTGAAGGGTCCCAAGGACAGCACGCCGTTGCGCTCGTACTTTATAGCGGTCAATGACAACCTCATCTACACGATGGTCATGAATTTCCTCATGGCGTGCGAAGACCTATTCTGGTCAAAAGCGAAGCCCGACTCCTTCATAACCCGGGCCGTAGGCGTCCAAGCCCTATTCGATGTTTTCAGGAAACAACTGGTGGCGCGTTCGCTGGCCAACAAGGATCTGAGAAAGGATTTCTTCATCGAGGCCCTTGCTCCGGCGAGCGAAATCGATTTCGCCGACGAAGAGTTCAAGAAGGCTTCCAGTACGGGCCGGACGCTTATCCGAAAGGCGATAGAGGCTGCCCTGGCTCCGCCGGAACTGTTTTAAGCCGCTTGCATGCGCAGACCGTTGGCACGAGACCCGCTTGCCTGGTCTCAGAGCAAGCTGCCTAGGGAGCTATGTTTTGAGGTAGACGGGACAGGAGTTGGGAGTCACTCAGCCTGGACATCAATTGGATTCGCCGCGCCATGATGTCAGTCCTTGATTTGGGTCTTCTCGAACAGGTGTATACGAAAATCTGTCGCATAGGCGCTCGCCGCGACCTCCTTGACCAAATGGCCCTGCCAGGTGGGCTTCAAGCCGAAAACGCTTTGGATCTTAGCCAGTGCCATCTTCCCGTCGGCCAACCTGCGCCGTGCTTTTTTGCGAGAAGCAGGGGATAGAGACTGGAGGTACGTCTCGGTTCCGCCACGGAGTTTCTTCAAGCGAGACTTGAAAGTCTTCCAGTCGCCCTTTTGGCCGATCACGCCGCTCTTGATCAACTTCATCGATCGGCACAAAGAAGCATCTGCGTAGAACGTGTTGCCCAACACGCCTTCCATCTGCTTCTCCTTGTGCATCTCGTAGCTCACGTACTTGCACATTGCGGCCCAGAATTGGCGATCGACTACGGCTTCCACCTTTGTCTCGATCTCGACGGGCGAACGCTTGCCCAATCCGTGCAATGACACGTCGTGCTCAATATAGGTCTCGATATCGGCATGATTGATCAGGATGTTCTCGGCCTCGTGCTCGGCCAAGAACATCAAGCCATCCAATCCATGCATCTCGAAAATCGGATCGGTACACTCTCGGAACTTGTCATAGCCGTCGTGCGAGACCGAGACTTCGCCGTCCAGCAATCCGTAGACCCGCTTGTTCTTCTCCCTCTGAACCTTGACGCTGTGCTTGACGGCACCGCACCCCGTTCCCTTCTCATGAGGGACTTGGAACTCGAGAAACTCACCCTTGCCCGGACCGATCAGGCGTTGGTAAAGCTCGGCATCGCTATCATCCTCGACGACCACGATGACCTTACCCAAGTACAGGCTTTCAAGCTCGTTCTTGCTGCGCAGCTGGTTGAAGTCGGGCATCAGTCCATCTCGTCCGTGATGATGTAACCGCCTTTCACCAACCCATTCTCTTCGGTTTCGAAGTCGTAGGCAGCGATCAGTTCGCGATTGTGCGTGGTGAGGATCATCGACAGTGCAGGGTAGCGTCGAAGCAGGCTCTTGATCGCCTCGAACATTCGGTTCATCCACCTCGAATGCAGATGAATGTCGATCTCGTCGACGAGGACGACCGTGTTCGTCGTCATATGGGTTAGCACCCGAGCGATGATCTGAAGAATGGCCCGTTCACCGTGGCTCAAAGCCGACAGGCCATGGTTCCCATGAGCCGTACGCACGAAGGTTTTCAATAGTTCGCGGGTCGGTGGCAGAATCTCTTTGGTAGGGTCCTCCCGGAAGATGAGCTCGTTCACGAAGGCAAGCAGCTCGTCCACGCGTCTGTCTCCACCTTCTCTATCCCTGACCGCGAGCCACTCGAGCCACACGAGGACGTTGTCGATCGAAGTCCCCCAATCCGGCCCATCGGATCCGAAAAGCTGCGCGGGCTGATAGCCCCACCCGATGGGCCTGGTGACTGACTGCGCGGCGGAGGGTGGCACCATTCGTCGGTCTGCCGGGAAGTAGAGTATCGAGGGCATTAACTGGGAGAGCCCGAAGAGCTCGCTCGGTGGTAGATCGCGCATAGCCAAGATGTTGCCGAACAGAAGACGCCCTAGCTCATCGGTCTCTTCCAACGTGACGAGACCGGTGGTCGTCATCTTCAGGCCGAGCCTCGCCCAGACGCCAGCCTGGGCGTCTGTTTCAAGTTTGTCGGCGTCCCATGTCTGCAGCGGATACTCTTGCCCGGTCCAGATAGAGAGCAGAACAGTCTGGGTGCGTCCATCGATGGTCCAAGTGGACCTAATGTCCAGCTGCGCCAAGCCCTCGGCGTTCGGCTCGGAGAAACGTCCGGTTGCCGGATAGTTCATCAAACCGAACAAACTGTAGATCGTATCCAGCACCGTCGTCTTGCCGTGGGCATTGGCGGCCAGCAGCATGTACAGGTTGGCCGGCCCTGCATCCCGTGGATCGTGGCCCTCGTGACTCACGCCGTAGAAGTCGAAGCGCTTGCTCCCCTGACGAAAGGGGCCGAGACCGTCCAGCTCCAGACCGATCAGTCTCCAGTCAGAGATCTCCACCAAAACCATGTTCACCTCACTGCCGCGATGATGTCGGCCGGCGTGACGCGCCCGCCATGTACGCGAACGATCTGTTTGCCTGCGAATTTCACAAGCATGTCTCCCTTGCCCAGCAAATCCTCAGCACCGCCATCGTCCAGAATGATGCGGGATTCCGATGCTTTTTGAACCGTGAGAGCAATGCGGCTCGGCACGTTCGAGCGAAGCATGCCAGGGAAAGTGGCGGCCTCGGGTCGCTGGGTGGCGAGGACGAGATGAATGCCCACGCTGCGGGCTTTCTGCGCAAGCCTGATCAGTGGAACGTCCACCTCAGGGCGCGTCATCAGCAGATCGCCCAGTTCGTCGATCACGGCCACGATGCGACGCAGGCCCGCTCCATTGGCATTCGCTTCAGCAATATCCCGGGCCTTGAAGCGTTCGAGCACGTCTCGCCGATTGTCCATAGCCTCAACTAGGCCCTCAAGCGCATGGAGAGACGCCTCGGGAGACACTACAGTACCGCCGCCAATCAGATTCGGAAGATCACGATAGCCGGCAAACTCCACCGCCTTGGGATCGATCAGTAGAAGTTCAGGGCGATGCTCCTGCCGCATCAGCAATGACAGCATGATGGTGTGGAGGCACATGCTCTTGCCGCTGCCCGTCGTGCCGCCGACGAAGAGATGCGGCGCCTCCGCTAGATCAAGCAGAAAAGGTTCGCCCATCACGTCCGTGCCGACGCAGATCGGAAGGCTCATGGCCACGGCAGCCTGGCTGGATAGCCCCGCAGCCAACTCCGACCAACCCACGGTGCGCCAGGCAGAGGAAGGGCGAGGGATGTCGAGTATGACCGTGCGAGCCGATGACCCCAGAGACACGGATACGGCCGCATCGCCTAGGCCGAGCGCAAATGCAATCTTGGAAGTACCCCGGCGGAGGCGATCCAAATCGTCCAGCAGTCCAAGCTCGAATGTGTACCTCGTCAGGCGGGGGCCCTCGAAACTTGAGACGAGCTTGGCGCCCACGCCGATCTGACCCAATACCTTGGTTACGCGCTCGCCCAGGGCAACGGAGTCGGATTCGACGCTTTCGGATGAGCCGGTTCGCTCCGCGAACAGCTCGTCCACGATATAACGATTGATGTCAGCACCGCTGGAGAGATCGGCACTGATGACCGCGATACCACGTCGTACATGACGCTGAAGGCAGTCATGAAAAACGTCCTCGTCCTGGAACAGGTCTCTTCCTTCGTAGATGGACAACAGGCCGCGATAGAGGTCCGTAAAATCCTCCTGCTCGCCTTTGCCTTCGCCGGTGAGCTGCTGCGAATGGAGCTCTGCACCTCCAGGCCTTGCCGAGACGGTAGCATAGGTCTCGGGATCGGGGGCCTCGGCTATTTGCAGGGACCGCGTCAAGGCTATGCGGGCGATGGTCCACCACTCGAGGTCGCGATTCCAACCCTCCTTCATGATCCGAGAAAGCTGGTCCTTCTCCTTCGGAGTGATTCTGACACGAGCAACCATTAGCGCAATTCCACCAAAGCTTCTTCGACGACACGAGCTGCGTCGCCGGTATCGTTCTGGATCGTGTAGTGGCGCCGGACGTGTGGCTCCAACAGGCCGCGCTTCCGCGTATCAAGCTCCGCGTTCGTCGGCAGGATCAGCACTTGGTGCGAAAGTACTGGATAATAGGCGATCAGAAGATGGTCCTGGTTCTCGCGATCGATGCGGCCCAGAGGAGTGTCGATAATCACCGGCATCTTCACGCCGGCGCTGTCCTTGAGAGCCCAAAGGAGCGCTGTCGCTACGAGCTGCTTCATGCCGCTCGACAGGCTCGTACGACCCAGCTGCCGTCCGCCCTTCTCGAAGTATGTCATGACATAAGTATCGTCGATACCGATGCGATCTATCAAAGGATGATCGATGATCCGTTTGAATCGATCGTTGATCGTCTCCTCCAGACTGGCTCGGGTCGCAGACTTGAGACTTTCGCCGATATCGTTCAACGCCTTCACCAGCTTCAGCAGATAGCGCGTGCGAGCCTGATCGGCGGTGGCCTGCGTCTGCGAGGCAAGAAGCGACTCGATCCTCTTCTTGAGGTCGGTTTGGGCGGCGACGGCCGCAGCGACCTCGTTACTCAGCACGCCTTTGCGTTGATTGTAGTTGGCGACAGCACCCTCGAGCTCTTCAATGCGATTGGTGACCGCTCGGTATTCCTCAACGTTGGCCTGCGACCCCACCTCGAGATGCAGCAAGGCTTCGGTCACGTCGTGCAGTTGTAGCTTTTCGCGATGGACGTCCAGCATGTCGCGGACTAGGTTCTCGCGCTCGCCTTCGCCCACCGAGAGCCAATGGTCGAGCGTTCGGCGCAGGCGCTCCATCACTAGCGGATCGGTGGTGACGAACAATCCGGAGGGCTGAACTTCTGCAACCGCGCTCTGCAATTGCTCGGCGATATGCCCCGAGATCTTCTCCGCTCGTTCGGGAGACAGAGCTGAGTCGGCTTCCTTCACCCATTCCAACAGTTGACCGGAAACGGCCCGAACGAACCTATGCTCGGACGAGCTTCCCGCCGCGAGTTTGGCCTCCACCTGCGAAGCGAGCTGCCGGAGGAGCCGCAGGTTGCCAAGCAACGGAACGGAAAAAGGGACCTTCGCGACGATGCCGTCGGTGAGCTCGCCGATCCTTTCGAGCAGTTCTTTCTTTCGCGCCTCCAGGGCCTTGCGTTGAACCTCTGATGCCCCAGAGCTCAGATTGGCCTTCCGCAGATGAAGACGTCTGAGTTCGATACCGTCATTGCTCAGAGACACTTCGATCTCCGCAAGTTCGTCCTCTGCGTTCAACTGGGTAGTCTGCGCCTTTGCCAAGGCCGCCTGGGCTTCGTTGACTCTTTGCCGCAGCTCATTGCGCGCGTTTCGTTCTCGCCGTTCACTCGCCAGAACCTCTATCTCCTTGGCGAGGTCCTCGACGAAGGTGATGCGGAGGAGCTTGTCGAAATCGGATTGCAGGCTGCCGGTTGACTCGGCTAAGCTCTTGATGTCTTCGCCGTCGAAGAAGAAGAAGCGCACCAGGTCCGGAGGCAGCACGCCGGCGAGGAATTCTTCGGCGGTGGACGCTGCAATGCGTTCACCCGCACGGTCCACATAGACACCGTAGGATAGGTCTTCGCCTTCCAGCGTCCACCACCGCACGCCGGTGCAGACTTCCCCGGTGTCGTCGATCCATTCGATGTTGACCCTCGCTTCGACTGGTTCCCCCTGGCTCGCTTTTCTCAGACGTGCCCTGCGATTGATCACCCCCGTCCAACGAGCGTTGTCCCCGAGAACGAACTGCTTATGTGGCAGGATATGACCAGGGAAACCGACGGTACGGTACTTGGTGTCGTCCATACCGGTGAAGAACAGCTTCACGGCATTCAGGAAGCTCGTCTTGCCCATGCCGTTCCTGCCCCAGATAAGCACGACATTTCGTTCCGCGGTCGTGTCGGACAGATTAAAGGCGACCTCGCCGTCGTATGCGAACACGTTCGCAAGAGTGATGCGATTGAACTTCATGGCCTAGGCTTTGATCTTTTCGAGCTCTGGCTCGACCAACGCCGATATTTCACGACGCAGGCCCGGACGTGCGCCCCAAGCCAAGAGGTCCTTATGCTTGGACTCGAGCTCGATCAGTCGGCGAACGATCTGCGGGTCAACATCCGATGCCTTACAAACAGCATCGATTATTTTGTCTTTTAGATTTCGGTCCAGCATGCGCCCCCCACAGGAGCATCTATAAAGCCGGATACGGGAAACGCCAAACTATTCTACAGCCTTGCATCGCTCAGCAGTGTCTGGGCCAGCAGTTCGGGATGCTGGTCTAGATCGTCGGAAATCTCGGACAGGCCTGTCATTCCTCGATGCCAATGGGAACCTACCAGTTCTTGGAAGGAACGGCGCGACATGGGGATCGCATGGCTGTGCTGAACAACCAAAGCCACCCACAGGGCCAATTCTGCTTCGTCCGATCCGAAAAGGATGTCGCCCTTAATCGGTTTTCCCGCCCCGTCCGGCATATCCTTGGGAAGGGCGGGGATGCGAAGCGAAAGTGCAATGGCCAGGCGTGCCGGCTGATACCGGTACTGAAAGCCAAATTTCTTCATCAGTGTCGTGTTGAGGCCGTCCGCGTCGCGCGAGGTTCGGAAGTCCGCGCGGATGATGTCGCCTAGCTGGAAAGCATCCGGGGAGGAAGTCATGCCGCATGTCTCTCGAAGTATCCCAGGGCGATCCGCGTGCCTCCGATCCCTGTCTCGGATGGCACGTATTCGAGATGGAACTCGTCGTGGACCTTCGGGGAGATCAAGCGATAGTAAGCGCTGCCCACCTCCTCCGGCTGCGATAGCAGGACCGCCTGAACTGATCGACCGGAGAGGAAACGCAGTATCCTTTCGCGGTGCTGAGTGTCGAGGCGTCCGAGCGGAGTGTCGATTATGAGTGGCAGCGGGCCGTCGAGGAGCTCCGAGATCGCTGCCGTCAGGGACATCGCGAAAATCTGGTTCTCACCGGCCGACGCGTCGTTCTCGCGTAGATCCCTTCCCTGTCGATCTAGGAGTGATACCATCCCGCGGCTATCGATGGCGATGCGCTCGACCACCCCTTTGTGGGCGAGCTGCCGATAGATGGCCGTGACTCTCTCTGCGAGAATCCCGTAATACTCCGGGACGATGCGTTCGATTGCCCGGTTGACGATCATGACGACCTCATTGGCTAGCTCAACCGAAACGAGCATGGGAGAGGACACCTTGCGAAGGGCTCTGCGCTTTTCCCACTCGGCATTGATCGGCACCATTCTGCCCTCGATGCTGCCCAGGGCCTGATCGATCCGACGCCTTTCGGCATCAAGAACAGCGATGGAGCTATTGATGGTGGACAGCTCCCCTGCCAGACGCTCACGTTCCTGGTCGGCGGATGCTCGCGCGGACAACAGCGTGTTCCGAGCTGAAATGCTCGCCTTGAGTTGCTCGATGGCCGCCAGGCTGTCTCTGATGAATTCCATACCTTCTTTGCGCACATCGGCCATCGTCTGCACGATAGGCCCGATGCGATGCCCTTCCAAATAGGCATGGCCGATTGGAAGTTTTTTCTCGCTTAATGCGGCCCATGCCTTTTCAACTCGATCGACGACGAGCTTTTCCGCGTCGAAGTCCAATCGCGGCTCGAGGCTGCGAAGTTGTCCCACCAGCGCGCTTAACCCCTCCGGTGCAGCAAGGGATTCGCCAAGTCCTTGCTTGAGGGAACGTTCCGTGGCGGCAAGCAGGGATTTGCCCACGAGTGCTATTGGCAAATGTTTGGTAAGCGACAGTCGCAGGTCGTCGCGCAGCTTGCGCAGTTGCGCCTCCTCGCCATGCCTGAGATGGAGTTCTTCCTGCTTGTCGTTGTAGGTGCCGTTGCCCAGCGCGCCCAAACCCTGAACAATCTCGTCGCGATGAACTTGTAGAGGATGCAGCTTCGCCTCGACTTCGATCAAATCGCCCAACGCGCGCTCCCGCTCCGCACTGATAGCCTGCCACTTCAGAGCAGCAGCAGCTTCCGCGTCGTCTGCCTGTATATCCCGCGCCCTGTCCCTGGCGTAGTCCTTCAGGTCGTCGACGAGACCTTTCAAGGTCGAAATGCCCAATGCGCTTTCGATGCCGAACCGAACCTGTTCGGAGAGATCCCTCTCGGCGAGACGGCGGACATGTTCGCCATCGAACAGGAAAAACGGCATCATGCTCGGCGGAGCGATTAGGCGCGAGATCGTTTCCTCGTAGTATTCGGCGAGCTCCCGATCCGCTGGAACAGGGACGATGTCACGGTCCTCTCCAGTTCGCAGGACAAGTTCCTCGTCCTCTTCCAGAAACCGGCCAGCATCGTCCAAGTACCAGTGGCGTTCGATCTCCAAAAGCCCTTGGCGAGTCACAAATTCGATCGTCACCTGAATCATGCGTTCGCCGGCCTCAAAGGCGGGCCTGTGCATGGCCCGCTCAATGAAAAGGCGGTATTCTGTCCGACGGCCCCCTCCTTCACCGGCTCCCAGCCCTTCGCCCTCGATGCTGCATCTGCTGCCGTACAGCCCCATGGTTAGGGCTTGCAGGATGCTGGTCTTTCCATTGCCATTGTTGCCACCGATCAGGGTCAACGGACGGTTAGTGTCATGGATGCCGAGCTGCACTGTTCCGGAGCGAAAAGCCTTCCAGTTCGTCATGGTCAGACTTCGCAGGCGAAAGCCACCTCCCGCCGGCCCGAGCGACCTGGCCGCAGACGTTGGAAGATCGAGCACGTCCCCAACGCCCTCGGCAAATATCTGATCGAACTGGGCGAAAAGGCGTCGCCTGTTGCCGACTCCCTCGCAGGAACGTCGAGCATCCATCAACTGAGAAATCGGATCACCCATTGGATGAAGTCGCGCTGTCGATCATGCGTGCTCCTGCTCGAGGAGCAGGACGGTGTCCTCGGCCCATATCTTTCGAATTGCGCCTATTTCCTCGGTGGATATTAGCCCTATGCCGACTTCTTCCTGGATCGCCAGAAGGCGGTCAAGGATCTCGCGCCGAGCATCCAGCGTGAAAGGCCCCGGTATCAAGCGCCCTTCGCCCACGAAGTTAAGGGTACCGTTGCGGCGCGTCGCCGAGCGCTTTGAACCATCCTCGCGGATAGCCTTCAGCCAATCTCGAAACTCCAACAGCGGCTCGAGATCGCCGTAACCCGCTTCGATGAAGGATTCCGCGCTCTTGTCCTTCTCCACGACGGTGCACGTCCAGCAACCGAAGCGGGACGAGGCGGTTCCGCAGGACGGTGCCTCAGATTTGTCGGTCACCAAGGGGCATTCTCCACCCCCGGCATTGCGATACATCGTAACGAGCTCACGATGCGTCCCGCCCCAAGGAGGACTGGACTGCAGGAGAGTTTGCCAGACCTCGTCGGTAGTCAACTCAACGATGGGTTTGAAGACGAAGCAGTTCTGCAGGCTGTTGTGCGGATTGAGGCGTTCGCCATTGTCGTAGCGTTCCACGCTGCGGGCGCGCTGGGTCGATTCCGTACGTCGAACGCCGAGGAGGAGAATGGCCTCACCGGACTCTGCGACCTGCGATTTGATGTAGGTGGTGGTCGGGGCGATCTTCATTCGGTCCGTGCACCACCTGAAAACGCGACTGGGGGACGGATATCCACGTCCTATCAGATTTACCCAGAACGTCTGATCCACTTCGGGGACGGTCTTGGCGACCACGACCGGCAGCCGAAGAGGCATAATTGCTTTGCGGATTCTCTCCAAGACTTGGTCGAGATGCCTAGCGATTACGGGACTCTCGACCAAAGTGTCGTTGGCAACGACATGGACTGTTCGGTTACGACGACGCGGGGGCAGGCTCAACAGCATCTCCAGCACCAACTGGGCAAGGAGTGTGCTGTCCTTGCCGCCGGAGAAGCCGATGATCCAGGGGGTGCTGTGCTCATGCAGGTACTCGTCTTTGAGCTGGGACATGATCCCGCCGAGCTTCGCCCCGAGGGACATGTCTACGTTGGAAGCTATTGGACCTGAGGAAGCAATCATGAGCGGTTCCTTGCGGATCTGAGGCTAGCGACGGCAGAAGCAATGAAAGCAGCAGCCTCGTCGACCTGCTGTAGCGTAGTGAAGCGGCCCAAGCCAATGCGAATTGCCGTTTCTGCCCGGGCTTTGTCGAGACCGATCGCGAGCAGGACGGGCGACGGCTCGAGCGAATGCGCGGAGCATGCAGAACCGGTCGAAATGGAAAGATGCTCCCGCAGCGACATAACCAGCGCTTCGCCATCGACACCATCGATGCACAGATTCAGATTGCCGGGCAGACGACGATCCAGCCGGCCATTTACGCCGATGCTGGGGATGCTGGAAAGTTGGGCCAAGAGACGGTCCCGCAGGGCGGCCACGCGTACGGCCTCATTTGCGAGTTCGTCAGAAGCGAGTTCGCAGGCCGTGCCGAAGGCAACCGCCATCGGCGCGGAAACTGTGCCGGACCGCAACCCACTCTCCTGGCCGCCTCCGACCAGATGGGGTTTCATCTTGGCTCGCAGGCGACGCGCCACAAACAGCGCGCCTGCGCCAATCGGGCCATGCATCTTGTGGGCGGATATGCTAGCGAGATCCAAGGCGCCTACGTCAACGGGTACCTTGCCCGCGGCTTGGGCCAGATCCGAATGCATCAGCGCGCCATGTGCCCTTGCCAACGCAGAGATCCCCGATATGTCCTGGATGGTTCCAATCTCGTGGTTGGCCCAACCTACGGACACCAAACCAGTTTGCGCGGTGATCCTAGCGGCGATGGCTTCCATCCCTATGGCCCCATCTGATGCTGGGGCAACGACGACGACCTCAAACCCGCGCTTGGTCAAGGCGCCCGCGGCCTCCAGAACGGACGGGTGCTCAAGGCCCGAAACTATCAGATGCATCCGACCCAATTCCTCCAAGCGATCGGCGACCCCGATAAGCGCAAGGTTGTTGGCCTCGGTTGCCCCAGATGTGAGCACGATCTCCGAAGGTCTGGCCCCCAATAGTCGAGCGATCTGCGCCCGCGCCATCTCGACACTAGCGTGGGCTCGCGTACCATGGACATGCGTAGAATGAGGATTGGCGTCGACCTCATCGAACGCACGAATCATGGCGTCCCTAACCCGTGGATCGATTGGTGCATGGGCGTGGTAGTCGAAGTAGTGCGGCATCTCTGGGGTTCATTCCTATTTGGCCGGGCTATCCGGGACTCCAACAACATCGGATCAATCGTCTTCGAACAATGATGCGCGATTCAGTGCCCGGCGGACAAGTGCTGCTTCGGCAGTGAGTGCCGATGATCATCGCGCAGAATTTGTTCCCCGAAGCCGGCATCGGGAGCGTCGAGAACCTCTCTTAACTGCGTCGCCCGCGCAGGATGTCATGATGACCGGCATCCATCACTGCTGTACACGTAATCGGGATTTCGGTTTTCGCTAATGATGAGATTCCGGAGACAGCCACTCAAGGCATTTCATCTCAACGATCTGCCTTTTGCTCCTCCTCCTCATTAGCCAGGCCGATCGTAATTGCATCCGCCAACAGCTTCTCTTTGCTCAGCAGCCCGGCATCCTCGAGTGCCTCGAAATTCGGCAGGTCGCGCAGCGTGTCGAGGCCGAACTCCAGCAGGAATTCCTTGGTCGTGACATAGGTGTAGGGCGCGCCCGGAGTCGGGCTGCGGGGACAGGACCCAATCAGCTTCGCGCCGCGCAGATGACCGATGAGATCGCGGCTGATTTCCTTGCCGAAAAAGGAAGAAAGCTCGGCCCGGGTGATCGGCTGGAAGTAGCTGATGCACATCAGCACGAGCACCTCTGACTGCGTGAGGTCTGCCGCGCGTTCGTTACCGCCGACTGCGGCGCGGATGGCGTCGGCATAGGCCGGCCGGGTCAGGTGCCGAAAACCGCCGGCGACGGCGACCAGGTCGTAGGGTCGGCCGCGCAGCTCGTCGCGAATGTCGTCGATGAGGAGATCGATGCTGCAGCTCTTGCCGACAACGCGCGCCAGCGTCTCGCGGCTGACCGGCTCGCTGGCCGCGAAAATGGTAGCCTCGACGCGGTGCATCCATTCGCGCCAGCGCGCTTCCGGCGGCAGGTGGTCCAGCTCGCGATCAAACAGCTGGTCAACTGATCGTCGTTCGCCCGATCGACGGTCATCTGACCGGCTCCCCCCTCGCCTGCGCGCTGCGTCCGCCATGATCGTCACAGCCCGTAGATGCGGAAGGTTGGGCGGCCGGACAGCTCGCGCACGGCGCCGAGCTCGACCAGACGGTCGAACAAGCGGCGTAGGCCGCGGTCGCTCATGCCGGCGATTTTTTCGGATGCAACGATCGCATCGTCGGACAGTAGCCCTTTCGACGACGGTTTCCGCTGCCTTGGCCCTGAGTTTCGGCGCAACGGCAAGCAGCCGGTCGGCGCGGCGCTCGAGCTCGGCGGACAGATCGATGGCGCGCAACGCAGCCCGCGACTGGGCGGCGAGCAGACCCTTCGCACGGTCGGCTTCATCCTCGGTGCTCGCCACCGCAATGGCAGTTGATGAACGACGGGAGCGGCCGGGACTTGAGCCCAAAGCCACCTCCGCTCCCAGCAACGGCATCGCATATGCCCAGCCCAACCGCGGCGCCAGCAGAGCGTCGGCGAGCCAGGCTCCGCCCATGCGCCCGTAGCCATGGCGCTTAGCGGCCATGAATGCGCCGGTTACCAGGCCGACCATTCCGATGCTAGCGGAAAACTGTCGAAGCTCGTCCGCCAAGTCGCTGACCGCCTCGTCGTCGCGGGCGTGACCGAGATCTTCCAGCACTGCGGCGAGGTTTCTCTCCGTCAGAAGATCCTCGGCGGGCCGGGCTGCCAGCCGACGCCAGGCCAACAGCATTCGGCCGGCGGGGCCGACCTCGTCTCCCGACCGCGTGAGCAGAAGGACATCGCGAAGTGCCGCTTCATCCTCCACGCGGCCAGCCTGCTTTGCCGTTACCGCGGCCGCTGAAAGCGCCAGCCGCTGCCGCCAGGCGCCGGCCCACCGCTCCTGCCGGCGGACCACCGCATCGAGCGCGCCGATGGTGGCGCCTGCGGCGAGTGCGACGTCCTCAACATCTTTTCCCGTAAGGCTTTGCGCTTCCGGGATGGCCCGGCGCAGCCAGGCCGGCACCGCTGCCATCGGCGCGGTCAAAGGGGCGCCGGCAAGGGTGGCGTGGTGGCGCGGATAGGGTGTGGGTCGCAGAATCATCGCAAGCACGATGAATCATGACGGCGCTTTTAGCAATCTATTTGCGCAGAAAGCGCTGCGCCTGTCGGCAACATCAAACGAATGATAATGTTGTATTATCGTTCGTTTATTGACAAATCTCAGAACGATGGGTAGAAAATGCCAGAAAGGTAGATTTTTGGAGCCTGTGGTGTCCCTCAACATCAAAAATCCGGCAACCGTCGCCCTCGCCGAGGAGCTCGCACGCCGCCAGGGTATCAGCAAGACTGCGGCCATTCATCAGGCCCTGAGCGAGCGCCTGCATCGAATGGGTTTCGGTGACGCTGCGCAGGAGCGTCTGCTCGCGGAACTGCGCGCGATCCGGGAGAGACTGGCGCGGTTGCCTGACCGGGATAATCGCACCGACGAGGAGATCATCGGGTACGACGAACACGGAATTCCGAACTGATGGTGATCGACACCTCAGCCATTGTGGCGATCCTGCGTAGTGAACCCGAGGCGGCAAGGCTTGAAAGAGCACTTATCTCCGATCCAATCCGTCTGGTTCCGGCGACCTGTGTACTCGAAGCACGTATGGTGATGGTCAGCAGGCGCGGCGAACACGCATTGGCCGAGATCGATCTTTGGCTTCATAAGATCGCTGTCAACATCATTCCCGTTGACTCCGAATTGGTTGATCTGGCCACCCAAGCTTGGCTCTCCTACGGCAAGGGCCATCATCCGGCCGCCCTGAACTTTGCCGATTGCTTCTCCTACGCATTGGCAAAACGTTCGGACGAGCCGCTGCTGTTCATCGGTAATGACTTTTCCAAGACAGATGTGGTGGCAGCATGACGATGGCTGATGACGCTCAGGACTCATCAGCGGGTTCCGGAAAGGACGATCTCCCCGACATCATCGACCTAGTGATGGAAATGGGACGTCCTGCAGAGCAGAAGAAGGCCCCCTCCCCTCCCCTGGCGGGCACGGCAAACGGGATGGAACGGCTTCCCGTTCATCTCGACGCGCTCGCTGACCGCGCCCGTGACTATGTCGAAGCGGCGAACTCAGCCAATACCCGCCGCGCCTACGCATCTGACTGGAAGCATTTTGCCGCGTGGTGCAGGCGCCAGCATCTTAATGCTCTGCCCCCGGAACCGCAGGTGGTCGGCCTCTACATCACCGCCTGCGCGTCGGGGGCCGTAACGGGGGACAAAAAGCCGAACTCTGTATCGACGATCGAGCGCCGCCTCTCGTCGCTCGCCTGGAACTTTGCCCAGCGTGGCCAGCCGCTCGACCGCAAAGACCGCCACATCGCCACCGTGCTTGCCGGCATTCGCAACACCCACGCAAAACCGCCGGTGCAGAAGGAGGCCATCCTGCCCGAGGATCTTCTGATCATGCTGGAAACGCTCGATCGCGGTAGCTTACGGGGCCTACGCGACCGGGCCATGTTGCTGCTTGGCTTCGCTGGCGGCCTGCGCCGCTCCGAAATCGTTGGTCTCGATGTTGGCCGCGATCAGACCAACGATTCTTCGGGCTGGATCGAGATTTTTGACAAAGGCATGCTGGTGACATTGCGGGGAAAAACTGGCTGGCGCGAGGTCGAGATCGGTCGCGGCGCTTCCGATGCCACCTGCCCGGTCGTCTCCATGCAGACGTGGCTGAAACTGGCACGGATTGGGCACGGCCCGCTATTTCGACGCGTCACCGGCCAAGGCAAGGCTGTCGGCGCCGAGCGATTGAAGGACCAGGAGGTGGCGCGCCTGGTCAAGCGCGCGGTGCTCGCTGCTGGGGTGCGCGGTGACCTGTCGGAAGGCGAACGCGGCCAAAAGTTTTCCGGCCATTCGCTTCGCGCTGGCCTCGCCTCCTCAGCCGAGGTCGATGAGCGCTACGTGCAGAAGCAGCTCGGCCACGCCTCAGCAGAGATGACGCGGAGATATCAGCGCCGCCGCGATCGTTTTCTCGTCAATCTCACCAAGGCAAGCGGGCTGTAAGCGCGCTGACAAGGGAGCCCAGCCTTGCCAAGGGCCAATAGCTTCCGTTTGCGATCGCCTTGCTGCAATCACAATATGTCGACAGATTACGATTTTATCGACACGATTTGGCGATATGTCGATGCCAACGACATATCAACCCTGACATGTCGATCGAACCAGGAACCATCGACATGGACGTTTCAGGCTGACAGGCCTTACAATGACATCCCTCTCCTGCCCCCAAAGGAGGATGTTGAAACGAAGGTGGTGCCCAAGGCCTGCATAGCGGCGCGCGCGGCCTTGGCAGAGCTTAGAGTATCGGGTCAGCTTATCCCGAACCAAGCAGTCCTCTACTCGAAGCCCAGGCAAGTTCCGAAATAACGACGGACCGATTGTTTCGCTTCGCCAATGAAGCCGGAAATCTCGCTGATGCTGCCACGAAGGAGGCGCTGCGCTACCGCACTGCGCTTAATCAGGGCTTAGGAACTATGCAAAAGCGCCTGTGACGACGTCAACGGCGGTCGCGGTGTGCCGCACGATCAAGGGCGTCGAACTCGACATTCGATCGACGCCCGGCACGGCCCTGGTCAACCAGGCGATGGGTGCGGTCGTTTACACCCCACCCGAGGGGGAGAACCTCCTGCGCGACAAGCTGGCGAACTGGGAGCGCTGCATCCATGAGGCCGAGGACATCGATCCGTTGATCCGTGTCGCCGTGATGCACTACCAATTCGAGGCCATCCATCCAATCGTCGACCGCAATGGCAGGACCGGCCGCGTGCTGAACCTGCTCTATCTGGTCGACAAGGGCCTCCTGGACATCCCGGTGCTCTATCTAAGCCGCTATCATCCGAAACAAAGGAGCCTACTACGATCGCCTTCTCGCCGTAACGACGGAGGGCGCGTGGGAAAGTTGGATCCTCTACATGCTCGCCGCGGTAAAGGAGACTGCTGGCTGGTCAACTGACCGTATACACGCGATCCGCGACCTGCTCGACCAGACCGCCGAGTGCTTGCGCCGAGACCTCCCGAAAATCTACTCCGAGAGCTTTCCGAGATGATCTTCGTTAATCCGTCGGATCGGCGACTTGGTTTCATCCGACATAGCGAAACGACAGGCGGCATCGGTCTATCAAAAGACCCTCGTCGACAATGGCCTGTTACATGAAGTCAAGGCTGGTCGGGAGAACCTCTATATCAATCCGGCCTTGATGGCGCTTCTCACCGAGCGCGAGCGCAAATCGGCCGGTGAAGCCCTCTTCTTCCTACCGGGCACTAAACCGACCGTCCGTGCATCTCGCCTCACCCGAGAAGGACCGTTTGATTGCCTGGTTTCCGGCATATCTTTTCGGCCAGCAACTGAGTTTCTTGAAGGACCGCGATCGGCGGCGGATGATGCCCGTTGTCTCCAACTTATCGTCTCACCGGGAGCGGCACGACATTCTCGTGGTTTGGCAGATCGAAAACCATTGCCAATTGGCGTGTCGTGGCCATTTCGATGACCAACTCTTCATGGTCTGATCGGGTAGACCGGTCTTGACCCTGGCGAACCAGCCCGGCGAACTTATGCACTGGAGCCGGAACCATGTAAGGATGCTCATCGAGCAACTTACTGATCTCGATCACAACGTCAGCATCGATGTTCTCGGGCAATTCGCGCATAGGCGGGCCCTCAATAACATGAAGATGCGAGCATCTGAAAATGATCTTGCGCCCGCCCCGACCGTGCCTGCCGCAACCGCGCCGCCATCGCCCTACACCAAGAATGCGTCAGTCAGGCCGGCGAGTCCAGAAATGGTGTCAGCTCGAGCCGGCATCCACCCGATACCAGTGTTCTCGCGAGCCAGCGCCCCACCTCCACGGTGACCTCAACTCCGCGCGGCCGGCCTCTACTGAGACCTAGGCGGCCGTGTTCCGCGTGCAGCCGCTTGCATCCCTCCCCGGCAAGCATCATATTTACTGCCGTAAAAAAGGGCCTTTGTGACAGAGAAAACATGGGTTTAGCTCAGAGCGCGGGGCAATTTATATGGGCTTCCACACATGAGCATTGGCTTCATGACCTCAGCTGCAGCCGGCAGTAAAAAGCCTCTCGGCCCCCGGTAACGTTCTGTTAACCTAAAACTTCTTGCCGCGGTTGGCCGAATCGGAGCTTAATGGCACTTGTTAAGTGGATTGCTTACAAAAAGCGCCAATTCAGGTTTCGACAAGAAATGAACATTGCCATGCGGCTTCCACGCTTCGAGTTCGATAACACGATCATCGAGCAGGGCGAAGAGATATCGCGGCGACTGAACCAGCTTCGTATGGACAAGTTCCCGCCCAATGCGACCAAGACCCTTCGGTCTTTTTCGATGGCGGAGGTAGCCCACTATCTGGGAGTATCGCAAAACAATCTGAAGCGCCTCCATCTGGAACGCAAGGGCCCCCTGCCCGAGCAGATACCGTCGGGACGCCGATCCTATACCGCGGAGCAGATGCTTGAGCTGCGCCATTTCCTGGACCGACACGGCAGGACCGAGGTCAAGAAATACGTCCCGCACCGCAAGCCTGGCGACAAGCTCCAGGTTGTTGCTGTCGTCAACTTCAAGGGCGGCAGCGGCAAGACAACCACCGCCGCCCACCTCGCCCAGCATCTAGCTCTGACGGGCCATCGCGTCCTTACCATCGATCTCGACCCGCAAGCCTCACTGTCCGCCTTGCATGGCTTCCAGCCGGAACTTGATCGGAACCTCTCTTTGTATGAGGCGATCCGTTATGACGACGAGCGCAAACCGATCTCTGACGTGATCGTCCCGACGAATTTTCCCGGTCTGGATATCATTCCAGCCAGTCTTGAACTGCAGGAGTATGAGTACGACACGCCGCTCGCCATGCAGGACAGAACGTCCAACGTAGGTCGCCAGTTCTTCACCAGGCTTGCAAAGGCGTTGTCGGAGGTGGACGACCGCTATGACGTAGTGATTGTCGATTGCCCTCCGCAACTAGGCTATCTGACTTTGACGGCGATGTCGGCGGCGACATCTGTCCTCATCACGGTTCATCCTCAAATGCTCGACCTGATGTCGATGAGCCAGTTCCTGCTGATGCTCGGCGGCATCTTGAAGACCATCAAGGCAGCCGGTGCAGCAATCGAGTTGGATTGGTTTCGCTACCTGATCACGCGCTACGAACCGACAGACATCCCGCAAGCGCAGATGGTTGGCTTCATGCAGTCGATGCTGGCCGGCCAGATACTCGAAAATCCGATGCTCAAGTCGACGGCCATTTCGGATGCGGGGTTGACGAAACAGACACTCTACGAGGTCGAGAAGTCGTCCTTTACCCGCTCTACCTACGACCGCGCACTGGAATCACTGGATGCGGTGAACTCCGAGATCGCGACGCTCATCCATCGCGCATGGGGGCGGTCATGACGGCGGGTTTTACGGCAGTAAATAATGGGAATTTTGACCGTGAAATCAGTCGACTAACCGAGAATCGGGGCGATTGATGGCACGCAAGGACATATTTGGCAGCGTCATGGGCCCCGCGGCCTCGGTTGCGAACGTCAAGGACATCTCAGCCTATGCCGTTCGCGGCGCTTCCCGCTCGATTATGCAGTCATTCGAGGAACTCTCGAAGAGTTCGGTCGTCGATCTCGATCCGGCATTAGTCGACACGTCATTCGTTTCAGACCGCATGGACGATGACGATGAGGCTTTCCAGGAATTGCTGGCAGCTATTCGTGAGAGAGGGCAGGATTCGCCGGTTCTTGTCAGGCCTCACCCCGAGGTTTCGGGCCGCTTCCAAACCGTCTTTGGCCACAGGCGTGTCAGGGTCGCGCGCCAGTTGGACCGACCGGTCCGCGCCGTCGTCAAGAAGATGGACGATGAGGACCATGTTATCGCCCAAGGGCAGGAAAATGCTGCCAGAGCCAATTTGTCCTTCATCGAAAGGACCCTGTTTGCCGACCGAATTCTCAAGCGGGGCCATTCCCCGGATACGGTGAAGTCGGCGCTTGCGCTCGATGACACGACGTTCTCGAAGATGCGTTCGGTTACCAGCAACATTCCCGAGCGGGTCATTTTGGCGATAGGCGCCGCCAAGAGCGTTGGTCGGGACCGCTGGTGGCAGCTTGCCAAACTCATGGAGCCGCCCGGGGCAGGGGTGAGGGCGGCAGAGTATGTGGCAGGCGCCGATTTCGCCCAACCAGGCAGCGAGGCCCGGTTTACCCGCCTCTTCGACTTCATGAGTGTGCCAGCGAAACGCCCGCATGCGTCTACGAAGTCCAAGGAAACGGCTTGGACACCCGATGATAGATCGGTTCGAGCCAAAATCACCGACACCGGAAAGGTGTTTACGCTCGCCTTGAAGTCCAAGGAAGCATCGCCCTTCGGCGCATTCATCGCCGGCAAGCTCGACGAGCTTTTCGAGGCTTTTCGGGAGTCGGAAATGGCGAAGAAAACAGGAGACTAAAACCGCAAAAGAAAAAGGCCCCCGAACGTCGCCGTCGCGGAAGCCCTTCTCGGTCTGTAGCAAGCTGAGAATCGCACTTCCCCGAATCACTGTCAAGAGTCGTGGCGCCGTTTCGGCGAGCCAATTTCTTTTGCCTGATTGAAAGGTGAGGGAAATGGAGAGGGGATACGCGACGACGCCCTTTGGGCGGCGGCCGATGTCGCTCGCCTTGGTGCAAGCGAATGCGGCATCACGAGAGATTCCGGACGGGGCTCTTGTCGAGAAATGGCAGGTCTATCGTTGGTTGTGCGAAGGCAAGACTGTCGTAGGTGTGGGAGATCGCGCTCTGGCCGTGCTGAGCGGGCTCTTGTCTTTCTATCCGGACGATCAGATCAGCGAGGAAAACGGCCTGATGGTCTTTCCTTCGAATGCGCAGCTGTCGCTTCGCACGCACGGCATGCCCAGTTCCACATTGCGGCGACACTTGGCCGAGCTGGTGAGTTGCGGCCTGGTCATCCGTCGGGACAGCCCAAACGGCAAAAGGTTTGCCCGGAAGGGAAAGGGTGGCGCTATTGCGGAAGCGTTCGGATTTTCGCTAGCGCCGCTGCTGACGCGGGCTGCTGAGTTTCAGCATGCTGCCGAACAGGTGCGCGCCGACGCCCTGGCTCTCAGGTTGATGAGGGAGCGGATTACGCTCCATCGTCGCGACATCCACAAACTTGTCGAGGCTGCGATCGAGGAGGACGTTCCTGGCGACTGGGGAGGCGTCTGGAGACGGTTTAGAGCCATTGTGGATGCAATCCCGCGGCGGGCAGGGCTGTCAGAACTGGAGGCAATTGTAGCCGATCTGACCATACTTCATGACGAAGTGGATATGATGCTGGAAAGCTTCATGAATTCCACGAATCCTGGCGCCAATGAGTCCCAAAATGAGCGGCAGCAATCTGATTCAAAAACAGACTCCAATTTTGTATTTGAACCAGCTTTCGAGAAAAGCAGGGCGGCGGTCGAGCCAAGGCAGGGAACGGATGAGAAGCTGAAAAGCTATCCAATAGGGCTGGTGCTGAAAGCGTGCCCCGAAATCTCAGACTACGCCGTGCACGGGATCGGAAACTGGCGCGATTTGATGATCACCGCGGCCCAGGTGCGAGGCTACCTTGGTATTTCGCCCTCAGCATACGAGGAGGCTTGCCATGAGATGGGCCAGGAGGTCGCCGCCATCGTAATTGCCTGCATCTTGCAGCGGGCCCAGCACATCAACTCGGCCGGCGGTTATCTGCGGGTTTTGACCGAAAAGGCGAGGGCAGGGCAGTTTTCCGTCGGACCTATGCTGATGGCCGCCCTGAAGGCGAATGGCGTGACGGCGAGGATGGCCGGATGAGAATTGCGAGCGCCGCTGGACGACCGGGCTAGGTAGCATTTTGCGATGCTGACGGTGATAGGTTCGCACAGGGCGTGCCGCACAGCGACCGACAACTCTGACGCTCCGGCTGTGGGCTTTTCTGTCGGAAGAGAGGAGGGGATTGGCACGATGGCATCCTCTCATAGGTCGCTGATCCACGGATTCGCCTCCACCGCTATCGATAAGAGGTGATTATCGATAGCGAGAAAGCCGCCGAAGATACTGTGTCGCTTTCACGTCCCGAGTTCAATTGAAGCGATAAGGCGGAAAATCCTGCCCTCCCGCAGCACCGTGAGGCGGGCCCGGCCGGGGGAGGGGCCCTTTTCAAAGCCCGGACGCCTTGGTGAGGTTGGTGCGGAACCGATCGCGACGGCGCTGATATTTGCGGGTCATCTCGGGCGAGGCGTGGCCAAGTTGCTTCTGCACGTAACGTTCCCCGATGTCGGCCGACGAGGCGAGGCCGGCGCGCAGCGAGTGCCCTGAGAACAGCAGCGCACGTTCCCCTTCCGGAAGATCGGAGCGGATGCCGGCGGCGAGCGCGGTCTGTTTGACCAGGCGGGCGACGTGCTTGTCGCTGAGCCGCTCGACGTCGACGGTCTTGTTGTCCTTGAAGATGCGGCGGAAGAGGGGCCCCTTCGCGATGCGGCCGAAGCGGATCCAACTCTCAAGGGCGGCGACGGGGCAGGTCTGATCGGAAGCGCCGCGGCCGACCTCAACCTCGCGCCAGCCCGTCTTGCCGCGCAGCGTCACCAGGACGCCCTGGTCAGGAAAAATCTCGATCCAGCCGGCGCCGTCGCTGTGATCATCGCGGACGACGTCGAGGCCGACGATTTCGGAACGGCGTAGGCCGCCGGCGAAGCCCAGGAGCAAAATAGCGCGGTCGCGCAGGCCGCGCAGATCATGGCTGAGCGTGGCGACCATCGCCTTGATATCGTCGCCGAGCACAGCCTCCTTTTGCCGCGGCGGTTTTGCGTGCTTACGGCGAATGCCGGCAAGCACGGTGGCAATATGGCGATCGGCGCGATCCATGGGCACGCCGCGCTGGGTAAAGTTCCAGGCAAGGCCGGAGAGGCGCCGCTCGATCGTCGCGACCGAGAGGGCAGGGGCGCCGCGTTTCGGATCACCGGCAGCGGTGTCAATGACACTGCCTGAGGCGCAGGCGCCAATATAGAGGCCGATGACCTGGCTGGAGGGCGGCAGCGGATTGAACCCTTCCCGACGGCACCAGGAGGTGAAATGCCGCCAGTCCTTGGCGTAGGCATTTTGCGTGTTATCGGAACTGGCGGCCTTCGCGTAGCTTGTCGCGGTCGCGACGAGGGCTTCCAGGCGCGCCGGGACACGGGGTGTCGGTCCCGAGGCGGGGGGTAAGGCGCCCATCTCCATGACTAGATCGACGATGTCGGGCAGATCGCCCTCTGGATGGTCGGAGGCGCTATCGTCGATTTTGGGGGTGTTCTCCGGAGACTCTGCCATGATTTGGCAGGCTAGCCGCATACGTCCGATAAGGCAAGCTTACCGGACATGATTGTGTGGCGACAAGTGCGGCGGATTGCTGCCATTTGTGTTGTAATAAGCGCCGCAATGAATCATCATGTCGACGATGATTCTGCGCCCGAAATCGCCCCTGCGCCGTCACGTCACGCAGCCCGGCGCCGCTCCGACTGTCGCCGTGCCGAGCTGGCTGCGCAAGGCGGTCGGGGCGGCGCAAACCGTTGAGGATGCTGCCCTGGCCACCGGCGCGGCCATCGCCATGCTGGATACGGTTGTGCGCCGCGACGAAAAATGGGCCGGCGCCTGGCGGCAGCGCCTGGCGCTCGCGGCGGCTGCGGCGACGGCGCGGCAGATGGGGCGCGTCGAGGATGAAGCGGCACTGCGCGATTCTTTTCTCCTCACCCGCCCCGGCGACGACGTTGGGCCGGGCGGCCTTTTGCTCCTCGGCTGGCGCCGGCTGGCAGCGCGGCCCGCAGGGGAGCTTCTGACGAAGAAAAATCTCGCCGCGGTGTTGGAGGAATTCGGTTTTTTCGCCCGCGACGGCGCGGCGGTCAGCGATCTGGCGGACGCGCTGCGGCGGCTCGCCACGACCGAAGGCGCGGTCGGGATGCTGACCGGCGCCTACGCGGCCGTCGAGGGCCACGGCCTGCCACGCGCCATGGGACCTTGGCTTGCCGACGCCTTGCTGGCGCAGCGGCTCGGCTGGAGCCATGCAATCCCTTTGCTGGGCGGCGAGGCGGCCTTAGCTTTGGGCACGGCCCGGCCGCGTCGACCAGCGACTGGCGCTCTGGCTGCGGGTGCCGGAACGGAAGCCGATCGAGCCAAAAGCCTGCTTGCCGCGGAGGCGCACGCGGCGCTGCGCGCCATCGATCTCTCGGCGGGGCTCGAACGCCGCGCCGATCGGTTGCTCGCCGTCGCCCCAAAACTCAGGGCCAAGGGGGCGAACACCGTCGTCGACCGATTGCTGAACGACGACGCGCTCGGTGCATCGCGCGGCGACAAACGCACCGGGATGAGCGACCGCGGCCTGCGCCGCCTGTTCGACCGCCTGGTCGAGCTCGGCGCTGTCCGCGAACTCTCTGGTCGAGCGACCTTCCGCATCTACGGGCTGTGAGAGCGATGGCCGAGGCGACGCACGCGAGACGAGCGAAAGGCCGGCCAGACGACGGTCGGTCAGGCGACCGTCTGTTTGATCGCGAGCTGGATCACCTGCCGGCGGAGGTTCGCTGGCGCGAATGGATGCACCGCGTCGAAGCAACGATCTTTGCCGCCAGCGAACCGGTCAGCCGCGAGACGCTGGCTCGCATCGTCGGCAAAAGTTGCAGCATCGATCTCCTCATCGACGACATCCGCGAGGAACTGCGCGGCCGACCCTACGACCTGATCGCCGTCGCCGGCGGCTGGAAGCATCTGACCCGGCCGGCCTATGCCGACGCCATCCGTGCCGCCGTTGGCGGCAATGAACGCGCGGGTGATCTTACGCAGTCGGAGGTGCTGGTGCTGATGTGCATCGCCTACTTCCAGCCGATCACGCGTGGAGAACTGTCCTCCTTCTTTGGCAAGGAGATCAGCCGCGACCTGATCGGTCATTTGCGCGGCTTCGGTCTGATCGCCTCAGGCCCACGCAGCCCGACCCCAGGTGCGCCATACACGTATGTCACGACCAAGGCGTTCCTGCTGCAGTTCGGCTTCGACACACTGCGCGACTTGCCCGATTTCGAAGCGCTCGAGGATGCAGGCCTGCTGTCGAAGGAGAAGCTGCTCGCGGGTGACATCATGCCGGACTTTTCCGGCGGAGAGGGAGAGGATGCGGCAATCGCTGGTGATGAATAGCATGCTGCTCCCAATCTCGTCACGAGTTCGCCATCCGGTCGGTGACCGGCCGGGGCGTCGCGGTCGTTGACCGCTGGCCACGATGAGATCCGCGATGCCGATTGCCTAATCACTTTCATGCGCTCGGATGGCGCATTGCGTCAGACGGTGTAATCGGTCTCGAGGTGGCGTCCCTCGGGGTCATCACACTTTGGCACCCTGCCGCTCTATCCCGGCATCAGCATGCCGGAATCCCTTTTGTTCTATGCTCGCGTCATGATCGACGGCGCCTGATAGGTACCGCCTTTGGCGAGAAGCGCCCATATCGTCCGTGCCATCTTGTTGGCCAGCGCCACGGCCGCGACCTTGTAGGGCCGACGTGCCATCAAAGAAACGATCCAGGCGGGCAGCTTCACGCCACGACGTGCCGGCTTCAAGCACCTCGGCCAGAGCCAGAACACCACTGTTCGAGGACAGCATGCCGCCGTCGAAACGGGCGACGACGGACTTGCCGCCGACTGATGACAAACCGCTCAGCGGCAGCGTGAGATCGTTCATGGCGGGTGTGGTCTCCGGGAAATGGTTAGGATCGGCTTAAGCAACCAAATCCTACGTCATTTCAATGGCTTGCGCCACATCCGCCAACCCCATGAATTTTTCAGGATCGGCGCCACCTCACTTCTTAGACGGGTGCGGGAGGGGCGCGGCAAGAATACTTCACCTTGGCTCCTTGAGTTGCTCAAAGCGCAAGCCGCCGAAACTGGCCGCAGAAATACTGTGTCGGCGGCGTTGGCTTGTGCAGCATAAGGAATCAGTCAGTCAAGGTGAGCCGTTCATGAAGCTACCGCGCTGATCTGATGCGTGAACTTGTAAGAAAAGAGCAGATGGCGTGATCGATCGATCCAGGACGCGTAATACTCCGTTCCCGGCAGTGGCCTTCGTAGGTCGCGTCCCTGTTTGGAACACGCGCCGCGGAGCCCATCTTGGCCAGCGTTCATATGGGAGCGCGACAACAGGCCGGACATATGCACGCAAGCGATACGATCAAAATAACGCTCGACATCTTGCAAGGAGGGAGCCGTCCACATATGCCGGGACGACGGCGTCGGTGACCTCGTAGATGGGGCGGCAGCCCTGTTAAGGTACCGCAATACATTGAGGCACCCACGTCCTGAACGCTGGCATGCGGCGACCTTGTGTTAACCGCGAAGAGAACCACAGAGCCGGCAGGAACACCAATACGTCGACAAGGAGCTTGCAATTAGCCCCGCGATCGGAGAACCCCATCTAAACACTTAGGTCGTGTGGACTCTTGCGATTGAACGAAGCCGGTGACGCGGCACTTGGCGGGAGGTTTGCGGTGACCCTTCTGTCAATTGAAGCAGCGCTGGCTGTTGATTTACGTCAAAAGCTCAAAGCTCAAAGGATCAATACGTGGAGATTATCCCCTCTGATCACCCGAACATCCTCATCGGCATTCGTCGGATAGAATACGGCGACCAAACCGCCTTGTTCTCTTCAGAAGTTGCCACGCTAGGACGCGCCGTCGCCAAAGTCCGTCGCCAAAGCGGTGCTGCTAGAATAATTGCGCGAACACTCCTTGGCCAAATGGGATTTCCACCGACGCCTATCGTCAAGACACGATCTGGTGTTCCGACCTGGCCAGCTGGCATTGTTGGCTCAATGGCACACCACGATACAGCAGCAGCAGCAGCCATTGTAGAGAAGAAAAGCATTGTAACGCTTGGTATTGACATTGAACCTAACGAACCGTTGCCGAAGGAATTAGTCGAATTGATTGCTACCCCACGCGAGCGACAAGTTTACGAATCGAGTCTTCTTAGTATGCGGATTCTATTTGTTTTGAAGGAGGCGGTATATAAAGCTTATTTTCCGATATATCAAAATTTTCTTGACTTTCAGGATGTTGAAATTGATATGGACGCTCGCTTAGGCCGCGTGGCGAAGTCAAATTGTACGTTTCCCCTGGAGATACATACTTCTAAGAATGTGATCGGCTTGGCATACTTATACCGCCCTCATTGATCAGAACTCATTCGCCCATTTTCTGCGACCGATGGACATGATCTTCCAGGGTCGGTCTTGCAGAGTTCGCCATGCGTGGCAGCAGTGGTCGACGATGTCTTCGTAGGATTTGAAGACGCGGTTCGAAAGCCGGTTTTCACGCATGAATTGCCAGATGTTTTCGACGGGATTGAGTTCGGGCGATTTCGGCGGCTGGGGCAGGATGGTGATATTTTCGGGGACTAGCAGGTTGTTGGACATGTGCCATCCTGCCTGGTCCATGATAAGAATGGCGTGCGCATCGTTGGCGACGTTTCGGGAGATCTCGATCAGATGCTGGTTCATGGCATGGGTGTCGCACCATGGCATGACGAGAGCTGCGGCCTTGCCGTGCTTGGGGCAGATCGCGCCGAAGATATAGGCGGAGCGTGTGCGCTGGTCGTGCGGTGCAGATGGCCTTGATCCACGCCTGGCCCGGCGGCGGGTGATTTTGTTCTTCTGGCCTATCCGCGCCTCGTCTTGGGGGATGGTTCGCCTCCTCCCCGGCGGATACGATTGCCGCGCCGGCCCATGGAACCGACTAGAGCACGTCCTTAGATCGATGAATCGATTGTGATGTGACGAGGGCGTTGGCAGTGTGATTCAACATCCATTTTCATGAGGTGGATGATGGGAAGAGCACTGAGCGAAGATCTTCGGTCCCGGGTCTTGAAGGCTTCGGACGCCGGCATGTCGGCGCGGCAGCTGCGGCGCGGTTCGGGGTCGGCATATCGAGCGCGATCCGTTGGATCGCTCGGGCAAGGATCGGCGAACTGACGCCACGCCGCAAGGCCGCCGATGCGCGTCCAGCCTCAATGCGCATGAAGCGTTCATCGTCGGGCTAATCGATGAACGCAAGGACATCACGCTGAACGAGATGGTGGAACGACTGGCGGTCGAGCGATCAGCCCGGATCAGTCGCAGCGCCTTAAGCGCCTGGCTTGGCCGGCACGGCTGGACGTTCAAAACGTATGGCCCGCCTGTCGGACGCACGTATTCCGGCGACATCAGTCGGACCTCATGTCCCTGGTCGCTCAGAAGCCGACTCAGATGATGCGCCCCGCAGCAGGCCTCCATTGCAACCGTGCAGGGCGGAAGCTTCGAGGCGAAGCCCACAATCGTTTTCGGTTGCATGCGGAAGCGATTCTCACGCTGCCAGGCAGGCGGACGTCCGGGCGAATCTAGCTTCTTTCGAGTGCACCGATCTGAAGCGCGTTGGTGAACCGTCATTGCAACCTCCAATCTCGTGGTGTTGCCACGACCGCTTGAATCCGCCTTGGGATCCACGATCGGAATGATGCACGTAGCCCGGTGGCGGTTTGCGTCCTTCGACTGCGGCGGTCAAAGCCGTTAGCGTCAGCCGCGCGTCGATCGAGCGGCTGATGGCGTATCCGACAACCCGCCCGCGACCAGGCATCCAGGACGACGGTAACATAGGCAAAACCGCCGACGACGGTGACGTATGTGATATCGGCCACCCAGAGTTGGTTGGGCCCGTCGGGGATGATGTCCTGGGCGAGGTTCGGGAAGATCGGCTGATTGTGATCGCTGTCCGTGGTCACCGTGAATCGGCGGATCTTCATGTGCTTGACGATCATGCTCTTGTGCCGAAGAGCGGCACGGACACGGCGCCAGCCATTGTGCTCGAACTCGTCGCAGATGGCTGCGATCGCTTCGACGATCGCGGTGTCGTCGGACGTCTTCTCCAGGCGGTCGTAGTAGGTCGAACGCGCGATCCCCATCAGCCGGCATCCTTCGGCGACGGAGAGACCTCGGGACCGGTGATCGCGGATGTAGGCCTGTTTCTCTGCCGCGGTCCTGCATGCAGAGCCCCCTTTAGAAACTCCGGTTCCAGAGCCTGCTTGCCGACTAACCGTTCGAGCGCGGCAATGCCCGCCTCATAAGCCTGGAGAAGATCGGCCGCTGCCGCATCCTCATCGAGAGCGCCTGCCTGAAACTTCTCGACCCATATCCGGATCAGATTGCGTGAGATGTCGTGGCGCTTCGAGAGAGCATGTAGGGTCTCGCCGCCGAAATACTCCTGCGAAATCTGCCGCTTGAATTCGACGCTGTGGGTTCGGTGCTTTGCCATGGGCCTTCATCCTCTGAAAGCCCGGCTGCCCGGTCAGTTACCGAAAACCATCCTGTCCGGCCCGATGGGCCCACTCCAATCCGGGCAGTTTTGGTAGCCGTTTGACACGATAGCGGGCGATCAGCCGGTAGAGCGTCGGCTAGCTCAAACCAAGATCATGAGCCAAACCGATTATGTCCGCGGCGCGCAGCCTGTCATTCCCTTGCGCCAGCTTCAGCTGGATGGCCGTCAGACGGCGGAAGCCCTCATTCCATCGCGCCTGATCTTCCAGGCTTTCGAAAGCAGGATCGTCAAGAGACATCCGGCATGAGTCTCACCGAAAAGCATGAAGTCTCAGATTCGCAGGTTAACTGCTCTTCGCCAACCAGATTATCGAATTAACCGTCGAGTCTCAAATGACGCTCCTGGCGCTAACTCGTTGAAATGCCTCTTAACCGATTCTCATCGCTAAATGGCTCCAGACAAAAACTATGAAGTTGGTCATATGAACAGTTACAGAAAAGTTTGTGCTATTGAAAAAGTATTAAAAAAATGTGTAATAATTTTCACAAATCTCTTCTTCACATGACCGCCGATAATTGCTAAAAACAGGATCGGAAAAAGTTGGCTTAGCCGTTGAAGACATAACATTGCGGAGAGTAACTGGCTTATTTCGGAGTAAATAATGTGGGGCCGACGCCTTCTACACGAAGAATGCCGCGCTAATCCTGTCGGACGGATCAGATCGAGAGCTGGACATATGTTTCTGCTCGATACTCCCCCGCTAAGCGACTTCCACTGGAGCCTTTGTCGAGCGCTCCCACCCCAGCCAGATCTTCGACGATCCATATGAATTCGACGCGTCATGCTTCGTCAATGATGCGGCGTACAAGCGTGCCGACTCAATCATGAAACTCACGGGGAACGTCCAAATGGGAGACGTCTATTTCAGGCTGAATGGAAGTGGAGTGGTTTGAGAAATGGAACAAGTTCGGGAGCAAGCCACAGCATTGCTGAGCGTCGTAAAGAGTTCACTTGACCCATCGTATCGGATAATTTGTTTCCCGCATGGGGGTGGTAGCGTCCAGGCGTTCCGTACCTGGTCTGACTATCTCCCCGCTGACGTTGAGCTTATTTGCCTGGATCTTCCCGGGCGCGGCAAACGGTCAGCTGATGCCGTCATCCGCAGGATGGATGTACTGGTATCCGCGGTTACTGAGGCGCTCCGCGCGTACAGCGACCGTCCTTTTGTTTTCTTCGGTCATAGCGTAGGTGCCCTTGTGGCTTACGAGATCGCCCGCTTCCTGGAAAAGGCCGGTCGGCCATCTCCCTTCCATATTGTCGTGTCTGCTCACAAGTCGGCGGATGTTCCGACGGATGGGCCGCCAATGTATAGATACGTGGATGATAGGTTAACCGATTTGGTCCGGGTCCTTGGCTTGGTCCCCAAGGAGGCGCTGGCAAATGAGGAACTCCTACATAAGTTCATCTTGCCGCCGCTGCGGGCCGACTTCGAACTTGCGGAGACTTACGACCGGACCTTACCAACGCCACTCAACGCGGCAATCACCGCAATGGGGGGGCTTCAGGATGAACTACTCAATGCGAACGATCTCGACGAATGGCGTCGACTTACAACGTCGCGCTTCGCTCGGATTATGTTTGATGGTGATCACTTTTACACCCATTCCATGACGGCGGAAGTGGTGTCTACCCTCCTGCGTGAAGTTGGGGAGGTGAAGACACAACTCCCAGCTTCCATTCGAATTGCCGAGCCCCTACCTTATCCCGAATTACCACTGCATGACCAATTTAGCAAACAAGCAGCCCTCAATCCCGAGGCTCCTGCCGTCGTCTCAGAGATTGGGATCATGACCTATCGTGAACTCGACGACCGGAGCGAGATTCTATCCAGTCAGCTGCTCGGACATGGTCAGAGCCGAGGTTCGCGCGTGGGTATCCTGATGGATACTTGTCCTGAATACGCCGTCGCGTTGTTCGGTATTCTTAAAACAGGCGCGGCTTACGTCGTGCTTGACAAGGCTCAGCCCGTTGCAGCGGTAGAGCGTATACTTGAAATGGCATCTGTTGAAATCGTTGTCACCAACAACCGATTCGCCGCTAACCTTCCTCCCAACTGGTCAGGTATTGCGCTGTCGCTTGACGAGGGTCGGGACGCACAACCCGGCAAGGCCAGTCCGGCCAATCCCGAAACGGTCGATCTTGATGCGCCGGCCCAGATTGTATTTTCGTCCGGGACGACTGGTGAACCGAAGGGAATCGTCTGCCCCCACCGAAGCACTGTTTGCTCTTACCAGTGGCGTTATCACGCGCTGCCATACGCGCCCGATGAGCGCGAGGCGGTTAACATCTTCTTGGTCTGGGAGATAATGCGGCCGATCCTCGCCGGGATGCCTGCCTATCTGATACCCGACGACGTTATCTACGATCCGCACCAGCTGGTCGAGTATTTGGAACGCAATCGAATTTCCAGAACATTATTAACCCCTTCACTGCTGGATGTGGTTCTCAGCAGCGGCTTCCTCGACCCCTCCCGTCTTCCGGATCTCCAATTAATTTACTTATCAGGCGAGGTGGTGACAGCGGCGCTGCTTGCGCGTGTGAGAGGTGCGCTGCCGCATGTCAAAATTATCAATTACTACGGAGCTGCCGAGGCAAACGATGTCACGTATATCGACTTAAGCGAGATCGATCCTGCGACAACACAAAAAGTCGTCCCGGTCGGTCCGCCTCAGCACAATGCCAGTGTCTATATCCTCGGGGAGCAACGCGACCCCGTACCGCTGGGCTTCTTCGGCGAGGTCTTCGTCGGCGGCGATGTCTTGGCTCATGGATATCTCAATAGCCCGCAGATGACACGGGAAAGGTTCTTTCTCGACCCGTTCAGCGCTGGTGGCAAGATGTTCCGCACTGGTGATCTTGGCCGCATGCTGCCCGGCGGCCAATTAGAGATCATCGGGCGCTGCGCTTTCATGGTGAAGATCCGAGGATATAGCGTCGTTCTCGGGTCTGTAGAAGCTGCTTTGCTTCGGTACTCCGGCATCTCCTCGGCCGCCGTATTGCCGGAACTCGATCCGACGACCGGTCAGCCTGATCGACTGATCGCCTATGTAGTGTTGCGGAATCCGTGCAAGGGGTGGCAGGCTTCTTTGCGGGCGCATTTGAAGTCTGAGGTGCCGCACTACGCGATCCCGTCAGAGTTCGTTGCTGTGACGGAATTGCCTATTGCGGCCAATGGGAAACTTGATCGGTCGCGCCTCCGCGGGCTCGCGCAAGAGGTGTGCGCTCCAGTGACAGGTGCCGACGAGGTCGAATCGGCACTTCGCGCAGCCTGGCGCGACCTTCTCCAAGCTGAAGTTGCCGATCCGGGCGACAACTTTTTCGACTGCGGCGGACATTCCCTTCTGGCTGCCCGTCTCTGTGCGCAGCTTCGTAGGAGTCTGAAGGTGGAGCTCCGCGTCGTGGAGGTCTTCCTCAATCCGACTTTTAAAGAACTGGTGGCTCTTCTCCGCGAGCGCGGCGGCGAGCAGAGAGGTCCTCAAAACCGGCAACTTCCCAAAACACCGCGCGTCTCGGCGAGCAGGGCGCATAATAAGGCGTTCGACGGGCGACGCGGGCCCGGTATGGACATAGCGGTGATTGGTATGGTCGCGCGTTTCCCCGGCGCGGAGACAGTCGATGAGCTCTGGGAGAACCTGTGCCAAGGGGTTTGCTCGATCATCCCGCTGCCCGAGCAGGAACTCAAGGCGCGGGGGATACCCGAGGCTGTCCTGCAGCGCCCCGATTATATCCGCGTAGGCGCCCATCTCAACGACGTGGACCGTTTCGATCCGGATTTCTGGCACCTCTCGCGGCGTGAGGCAACGTTAATGGACCCGCAGCATCGTCTCTTCCTCGAATGCTGTTGGAACGCCCTCGAGTCGGCCGGTTATGCGCCAACTCAGCATGAGGGCCGGACCGGAGTTTTCGCGGGTTCGTCTCTTCCCCTTTATCTACTACACCACTTGAAGGGAGGCGGCCTCATCGATCCTACCAACGCGCCGCTCGCTTTCCTGACGGAGCTTGGCAACGACAAGGACTATCTTGCCTCGCGCGTGTCCTACATGCTGAACCTCAACGGACCCAGTATTACGGTCCAGACCGCGTGCTCAACTGGACTTGTGTCAATTGCGGTCGCCGCTCAGTCACTCGCGGCCGGCTATTGCGACATGGCGTTGGCAGGCGCGGCGAGTATCACCTTTCCTCAAGCAGGGTATCAGTATGTTGAGGGTTTCATCAATTCCTCGGACGGCGTATGCCACGCCTTTGATGCCGATGGCAGCGGCACGGTGCTTGGAGACGGGGCAGGGGTCGTCGTTCTCAAGCGCCTCGAAGATGCCCTTGCGGCGGCCGACCCTATCCATGCGGTAATAAAGGGATGTGCCATTAACAACGATGGCCGCACCAAACCCTCCTACTCAGCGCCAAGCGCGCGAGGCCAGACGGCTGTGGTGCGGCAAGCACTTGCCTCCGCGGCACTTGGCGCTGAAGATGTGGAATACATCGAAACCCACGGGACTGGCACCAAGATTGGTGATCCGATTGAAGTCTGCGCTCTGGCAGAGGCTTTCGCGGGGCAAGCGGAAAGTCGCAAAACCTGTGCGCTGGGGTCAATCAAACCGAATATTGGCCATGCCAACGCCGCCGCCGGGGTCGCGAGCTTTATAAAGACAGTGCTCACCGTTGAGCGAGGTTTAATTCCCCCGACCATCAACATCAACCGGCTAAATGAGGAGTTAAATCTGGAAGGAACATCCTTCTTCGTCAATGAGCAGCTTAGACCCTGGCCTCGTAAGCAGGGTCGCGCCCGAACTGCCGGAGTCACTGGCCTTGGTATTGGCGGGACCAATTGCCATGTTGTGCTGCAGGAATGGATGGACGAGAACGTACGGAAGTGGCCTGGATCGATCGTGCGGGGATCCCACGCTCTGTGTCTATCCGCAAAGACCCCGTCGGCGCTAAGCCGGGCCTGCCAGAATCTAGCCACGTTCCTGCGGCGCAACCGCCATATCGATCTTGGTGACGTCGCCTACACGCTACACGTGGCGAGATGCCATTTCGATCATCGGACCGTCGTTGTGGCGTGCAACTTAGATATGGCCATTAAGAGACTAGAGGCAGAGGCGAATCGAGCGGCCGACCGAATTCTCTCCTCACCGTCGATTGCATTCATGCTGCCGGGCGGTGGGGTGCAGCACCCGGGAATGTTCAAGGACCTGTTTGATCACGTGCTGGACTTTCGCGAGGCGTTCCTGACTTGCGCCGCCGCTGGTCGCCCGGTCCTGGATCGTGATCTGGAGTCCCTCGTGTTTGGGGAAAACGACGGCCACGCGGCCGCGTCCTTCGAAGAAATCAACGTCATGATCTTCTCCGTGCAGTACGCTATGGCACAATTGCTGGAAGCGTGTGGCTTACGTCCCGACTACCTTGTCGGTCACAGCATGAGCGAATATGTCGTGGCCACCTTGGCGGGCATTCTGAAAGTGGAAGACGCCATAGGGCTAATGGTCGCTCGTGGTCGCGCGATGGCGAATCTTGGCGTCGACGGTGCTATGCTTGCGGTTAAATGCAGCCCGGACGATGCTGAACGCATCCTCGAGGAGGAGGCTTGGCGTGATCGAGCTGAAGCCGGCGAGGTCAGCGTTGGTGTCGTGAACTCGAAAACCAGTGTTGTATTCACCGGGAAACGGGAACTGATTGAAAGGTTGCAGCAGAGGCTCGAAAAGGCAGAAATCCCCAACCAGATCCTCAATACAGCTGGCGTCCCGAGCCACTCTCCGCTGATGAAACCGGCAGCTGATCTTATCGACGCACATGTTCGCACGCTCGAACAGCGAATACCCGATTTGGCCATCGCTCTGAATTCAGGAGGATATCTGCACCAGGCGAAAGTGCCTCTGCCAGAGACCTACTGGAGTAGGCAAGCGAGCGGAACGATCCGATTCGATCGCTCTCTCGCCGCTATCGTCGCGGCCGGTGCAACTGCGCTCATTGACCTTGGCCCGTCGTGCAATCTGGCGCGTTTCGCACATGAAGCAATGAATCCAGAGGATGGTAAGACCAGAATTCCAGCGATTGCCTCAGCCGCGCGCGGGAAGGACGATCTGAAGTTCACCGACCGTCATGTTCTTCTGGAATGTCTGGGGGACCTCTGGTCCTTGGGTGTTGCGGTGGATTGGAAACGAGCCCGTGATCAATTAGAACCGTTCGGTTCTCACCGACGAATATCCCTTCCGACGTACTCGTTTGATCGCTACCGTTGCTGGCCGGATGGTCCTGCTGGCTTGACGGCTCTGCCGCAGACCGAGGAGCGAGAGCGGCGCAGGGGAGAGGCGTTCATCTATGCGCAGAGTTGGACAGAAAAAATACTTCCCCGCCTGGCTTCCGGTGACGGAAGCACAAAGGCGCTTCGTTGGTTGGTGCTGGCCGATCGGCCGTTTGGTGAGACGCAACGCGGGGGAGACGCGTTGGCAAACCGCATCACGCGGCAGTTGGAGGATGCGGGTCATGAGGTTGTTCGAGTTTGCCGACGAACCAAGCCCTCGAATCCATCCATCAAGGTCAAAGGGTCCATCATCATGATCGACCCCACCCCAGAAGGCTTGAAGGCTCTCTTCGACGCCGAGATCGCTTCGGGCCGTCCCGCTGACCGCATTCTCTGCCTCTGGCACCTGCACGGCCGCGCCGACGCATCCGGGGGCCCCAATATGCAGCAGACCGATCTTTTGCGGAGCTACGAGGCGATACTCGATGTGGCGCGAGTTCTCTCTCCACTGACGTTCCAGACTCCGGTCGATGTCTGGATCGTTGGGGACCGGATGGTCCAGGTCGGTGAGGAACCTGTAGATCCCGAAAAGGCGTGCGTCTTCGGTCCCGCCATCGTACTGCCACAGGAGAACCCGAGCGTCGATTGTCGGGTTGTGGACTTGAACATTGACGACCCGGGTGTCGCCGATCGGCTCGTTGCTGAAATTGGGCGGGACGTGCCAAGTCCCGATGGGGTGGTCGCCCTCCGCGGGAACCGGCGGTGGGTGCCTCATTTTCCCGAGCTAGCCCTCGCCGCACGAGTTCCCGGTGATGAGATCCTGCGACCCGATGGCGTCTATCTGATCACAGGAGCTCTCGGGCGAATCGGTCTTTCCTTGACCGAACACCTCGTAAAGCTTGGGGCGACGGTCATCGCCATAACCCGCCGCGCAGTACCCGCCGCTTTGAGTTCAGGGCGCGTGTATCTCCATGAGGATGGCTGGATACGCCGACTGGCCGCGCTTGAGGATGCGAAGGGCCGGGTGATCCTTCGCCAGGCGGACGTATCAGATTTCGACAGCTTATCGAGCGTTCTCGACGTGACTATTCGGGAGTGCGGCCGGATCAACGGCATCTTCCACGCGGCTGCACTGGGCGATTCGAAGTTCCTTTCAGAGATGGAGGATACGACCTCTGCCAATGAATTCGCCTCCAAAGTGATCGGGACGCGCAATCTCTATGATGCGCTGAAACGAATTCACTCTACCCACACCCCGGTACCGGAATTCGTTTTCCTTTTCTCCTCGCTTGCTTCAATTCTGGGCGGACCGGCAATGGCCGCTTATGCGGCGGCGAATAGGTTCATGGACGCCTTTGCACGCCAAGTGCCAGGCAAACTCGACATCCGGTGGATCAATTCCAACTGGGATGACTGGGATTACTCATACGAGTGGCAGGTCACTGCAGCGTACGCCACATCTCACGCGAAGGAGGTGGCACTCGGTCCCGACGAGGGGATCGACATTATTGAGCGCATACTGGCAACCATCGACAATGGTCAAGCCATAGTAGCGACGCGCCCCTTGCCTCCGCGCATAAGGCAATGGGTCGACCAGGTCCGAACAATCACGCCCGACGAGCTGCCGGATGAAAAGAAGACATCTTCGTGCGAAGAAGGCAGAAAAAGCAAGGACAACATGCTAGGAGAGCGCGATCCGCGGAGCCTCTTCCTTGATGAAGTCAAGTCGCTTTTGGGCGCCAAAGAAATAGGTTTGGATGACAACTTCTTCGACGTTGGCGGAGATAGCCTTCTCGCCACAGCACTTCAAGTCCGTTTGATGAAAAGCGATCGCTGGAGGTCGCCGCAACTGAATGAGATATTCAAGGCGGAGACGTTCGGCGACCTCTATGACCGAATTTCCAGACGTAACGGCCATCAGTCGCAATAACCGCGAAAGCGGAAGCATCATACCTTCCGGCTCAATTGGACGATAGCGGTGAGATGGCCATATGCGGCATCCTATGAAACACTCAGCCGGGCGTCGGCTCGGTGCTTGAACCGGCTCAGAATACCTTCGTGATTGACTACGGCCATGAACTGAAACCAGCGTTTGATCGCTGGATGGTGAAATCACGACGTTCCGACGATCCGGCGTTCCGCAGTCTCCAGAATAAATGCGATTGTGCAGGATGAACCTGAGGTGGAAGCCGATGCGGGATGGATCCACCAGACGGCCCGCCACGGTCCGCGTTAGAAAGGACAATAATGTACAAGGAAATTCTGTACACGGTCGACAACTTCATCGCTACCATCACGCTGAACCGTCCAGATCGACTTAACGCTCTTACCCCTCAGATGGAGTCGGAGATACGCGCTGCAACAGATCTTGCAACCGCTGATGACAACGTCCGCGCTATTGTAGTGACAGGGGCCGGCCGGGGATTTTGCGCGGGGGCCGACGTGTCCCTCCTGACCCCAGGGGTTAGTGAAGACCTAGCTGGGAATCCCTATGACTCTGATCAGACGTACTCGTATCTGCTCACCGTGCCAAAGCCGATCTTCATGGCGATTAATGGGGTTATGGCAGGCGCCGGCGTGATCTTCGCCGCGTTCGGTGATTTCCGATATATGGCCGACGGGGCAAAGCTCACAACGTCTTTCGCCAGGCGAGGCCTCGTCGCCGAATTCGGTATATCTTGGCTACTCCCTCGCCTGATTGGCACGATGAACGCACTCGACCTCCTTTGCTCGGCGCGAGTGGTCGAGGCGCGTGAGGCGGACCGCCTCGGGCTGGTGCGTACACTGCAGGCAGAGAACTTTCTTGCGACGGTGCAGGGAATCGCGCGCGAGATGGTAACAATGGCCTCGCCACGATCCATCGGTGTGATAAAGCGGCAGATTTACGACTCATACTTTCAGTCGCTCGACGAAGCCTCTGCCTTTGCCGACGAGGAAATGCGGGCCGCTTTCGCGTCAGAAGACTACATAGAAGGCGTGGCGCATTTTGTAGAAAAGCGAGCGCCAAATTTCACCGGGCGTTAGGAGGATGGTGATCGCTTGAAAGATGCTGGTGGGCTCGGGCGGAGATGGTGCAAACCATTGAGGTGCGGTCTCCGAGCAGTTTGTACCTGCCGGCGGCAAGCTCATCGTCGCCGGCTTCTGCAGTGGCACACCTGGATCCACAAGCGTCATCCTTAATCGAGCGGAGATGAAACGCGGCTGGTCAACCATCGGCTTTAGGCCGCTATGCTCCGCGCTGTCCGAGATGCGCTTCCTTCGAGGCGAGACCTGGCGTCACAGTCGACGGTCTCTTGGTTGGAGAACCTCTCCGCTGTGCGGGAATACCAAAGCGCAGCGTACGGCACGTTGGACGCCGTGCAAGCCGCCAGCACGTTCGTCTATTCGGCGCCCGCTAAGCGAAGGCGGCCCAGCGGGATTGTCGTGTCTCAACAGTGCCGCCGGATCGCCTGTGCGATCCTTCGACCGGCTAACATCGGATTCTAATCGAGGCCAACAGCCACTACTGCAATCCGCTGATGCCGCGCCGCACTCTCATCAGCCCTTCTCTCTGTGTTCCCTATTCAGCCGCTGCAACAAGACCTCTTTTGCTCAGTGCTGAAAAGGATCTCCAGACGGAATCTTTGATAACCTAGTTATGGCACTAATATTATAAATATGAACCGTATGAAAAGTTTGTGTTAAATAAAGGTGAATTTATGCTTACTCACCATAGATGGCGCATTAAATTTGCATGAGATACGGTTAAATCATTGTCAGTTATGTTGATTTTCTCATCGTCAGTGATGTTTCCTAAGCGTTATCTCTTGCTATTACACACGGAGATGACCTCTCTTTTTCGCCGAGGAAATCGAACCGCAATGGAGGTTTGTCGGCATGACGGCTAAAGCGGCGTCGAGAAAGTGAGTAGAAGCCGCTCTCCGAGTAGGTGGGAGAGCCGAAGATGTTGTTGACGCCCCCTTAGCCGATCAGAGCCTTCGTTAGCACGGAGCTGCCCTGGAGCTTGGAGGCGCGTACCTCGGAGCTTGAGCTTGAGCTGGCACTGGCATGCTATGCCGTCGCCACCATAATGGGAGTCAAGGTTTTGAATTACTATAGCAAACGGGAGAACAGGCGAGCACGTCTGAAACGTATGTTGGCACCGAAAACTGCGGTTTTTGTCGGCGGGGCCGCTATGGTCTCCGGCATCGCTTATTGTCGGGCCCGTGGTTTTCGAGGAAATATCTATGTCGTGAACCCACGCCGGAGTAACCTGGCGGATATCCCCTGTTTTCCAACGTTGGCAAGTCTGCCTGAAATACCTGATCTCGCCTACGTGGCTGTACCTCGAGATAACCTTGTGAGCGTGGTGAGGGACGCTTCGGAGATCGGAGTTGGGGGGGCAATTTGCAACAGCTCCGGCTTTTCCGAAATGCACGGCGGAGAAAGATCCCAACGTGACCTGGTGGAAGCGGCAGGGGGAATGCCCATCATCGGACCAAACTGCCCTGGGGTGGGGAACTTCGTTGACCGATCCGTCTTCATGATGGACCACTTCGGTGGTTTTGGTGACGATGGTTGCGTTGCTATCATAAGTAACGGAGGAGCCTATCTTTCCGATGTTGGGTGCGCTGACAGATCGTTGCCAGTGGCATACTCGATCGGGCTCGGCAACCAGGCGATGATCAGTGCAGCCGACATGTTGGATGTCGTGCTGGATGATGACCGTGTTCGGGCCGTGAATCTCTATTTAGAAGGCATAGTGGATCCAGCGCTTCTTTCGGCGGCAGGCTTGAAAGCCGCGCGCAAAGGTATTCCGGTGGTCGTCATAAAAGGCGGTAGAACAACAGCGGGCCGTCGTGCAAGTCAGTCACACACTGCTTCGCTAGCAGGTGACGATATTGTGGCGTCAGCGCTTTTCAAGCGACTTGGTTTTGTCGAAGTCCGTACGCCCATGGAGGCGGTTGAGACATTGAAAATGCTCGTATACGCGCCAAAAGTGAGAGGACGGCGTACTGCTTTTGTGACGAGTTCGGGTTCCTATGCGGTCCTCGGGAGCGATATTGCGGAAGCAGCCGGCCTTGACTTGCAACCACCGTCCCCTGCGGCGGCGACACGGCTTGAGAAGCATCTTCCACCATTTGTTCACCCGGCCAATCCTCTCGACATATCCTCTGCCCACGGGAACGACACGGATTTTGATGTAAATCTGAGTATTTATCGCGCGTTTCTGTCCGACGACCACGACTTGGCTGTGGAGGTGATGTGCTACCCGGCTGAGGGCGAATGGGATTCCGCCGGATGGGACATCACTACGCGAGCGTTTGCACAGGCCGCGAGCGAGAGAGGCTTGCCCGCTGCGTTCGTCAACACTGTGCCGGACATGCTGCCGAAAAGCGTTCGAGAAAGAATGATAGCTGACGGATTAGTCCCGCTAATGGGCATAGACAATGGCTTGCGTGCCGTGGCGAATGCGGTGCGATTTTCGGAGCTGGCAGACACGCTTGCCAGACAGACCGATGGAGAAATTCTTCTGCCTAAACACTCTAGCATCGCAAGCGCCGGAGTGGCTCTCGACGAGGCAGATGCCAAAGCCGAACTCCGGGCATCTGGTATAACTGTGCCTCGTGGCATAGTCGTCACGGTTGAGCGAACTGATCAATTAGCGGAGATCAATTTCCCAGTAGCAGTTAAGGCGTTGAGCGCCGGGCTCGCGCACAAGAGTGAGGTGGGAGCTGTTGCACTGCAAGTCGAAACAGCAGACGCAGCTTGGCAAAGCGTCAATGCAATGGCCAAAAAATTGAAGGATAGCTCTCCGGAACTCTGCCTTCGTGGTTTCCTGGTGGAGGAGATGGTCAAAGATGCGGTCGGTGAGCTCTTGGTCGGAGTACGTCGTGTAGATAGGTTGGGCCTCGCGCTCACGATCGGCATCGGTGGCACAGAAGCCGAGTTGCTGCGCGACACGGCCACGGTTCTCTTGCCGGCTTCGCGCGACGCCATCGCCGATGCGTTGCGAAGCCTTCGGCTGTTCCCTGTGTTTTGCGGTTGGCGTGGCCGACCAAAGGGTGATGTCGAGGCGGCGATCGATGCCATCCAGAAGTTTGCCCAATTCGCGTCTATAAATGAAAAGCGCTTTATCGAAGCTGAGATAAATCCGCTGATCGTGCGCCAGGGGCAGCGGGCGGTCGCCGTGGATGCGGTCATGCGGCTTACCCAGACATAAGTTCGGCTTAGCGCCAAACGCAGGCTCGCCAAGGATCCCAGGATGATCTTTCGATGATAGCTGGCTCCGGACTCTGTCTGATGAGACCTGTGCGCGGGAAGCGCTTTGCATTGATTTTGTTTGATTGTTCGGCTCCCAGGGTAAAGGGCGGAAAGATATTGGCGCCAACGTCGTGGGGTGTGGCTTGTGACGCTCTTGTGTGAGCGTCAGTAGTGTTCTTGCGTAAGCGCTGTCTGGATCCCACCTTGCGGTGGTGACGATCTCGCTGCAGCACAGCGTCAGCCGTGCTGCGGGTCTCTCGATTCGGAGTTGATCAAATCAGCCCCTCTTCGATTTGGTCGTCGTCAACAGCCCACCGATGACTGCGGTGACTATCCAACCGGTCTGGAGAAGGAACAGAAGGGTGGCTTGCCCATTAGTCAGGTAAACAATGGTTCCATGATAGTTCATTGGAACCGTCGCTCCTTGTCCAGCTTGAGCGGAACGCGGCAGCGCATTTGCATAATAGTCCGTTAGAGCAAGATAAGTCATGGCGCCTATGAGCGCTAGTCCCACTAATATCCAACCAATAAGTCGCTTCATCATATCGCTCACTTCGCCGTCGCTGATGCTATCCTTGAGTAGGGATTATCACGCCAAAGTTTTTAGGCCGAATGTTCAGCATATGTCCGGGGCAAGAGATTGTCGACTTGGGGTAGTAATGCTCTCAGGCCACGGCTCTGAGTTCAGAGACGTGAATGTAGGCCCAGGGCAGGAGGTCGTCGATTTGGTTGTTGGGGTGGCCGTTGACGATTCTCGTGAGTACGTCGGCAAGGTAACCGAGCGGCTCGACGTTGTTCAGCTTGCAGGTTTCGATCAGCGAAGCGATCACCGCCCAATGCTCGGCACCGCCGTCAGAGCCGGCAAAGAGGGCGTTCTTGCGGTTGAGGGCCATCACCCGTTCATTGTGCCCATGTCGGGGACGAAGTGGAAGTTCATTATCGCTGGCATCCATATTTTGGCCGAAAGGTCAGCGTGCGGCGTGTGGAGCAGCGGGTAACTGGTCAGTTTCTCAAGGTGCAATGCCCATCGGGCATTGTCGTATCGATTCCAGGCTGGATGGCGGATTCGGCCGCTTGCGCGGGCATGACATTTGGCCCGCCAAAGGTTGATCTCACGGCCTTGTCTGATCTGAAGAGGCTGGTCATGCCGGTCGCTGTTTCCACAAACTTCCCAAGCGAGAATGGAATCGCACGGGAGAAAGTCGATGAAACAGCACAACGTGCCTGCACCGACCTCGAGCAGGCAGATGAGCCTGATATTCGAACCCCACAGGCTGGGGGGGATGAACGAAGTGGAGCGGGCGAAGGCCTTGCTGACGCTCGCTCAAATCCTCATGCAGGCCGCCGGTCTGATCGTCGAGGAGCTCGATGATGACCAGCACTGATCTGATCCCAACTGCGCTCTTGAAGCGCAAGGCCGTCGTCTATGTACGCCAGTCGACGCAGTCCCAGGTCATGACCAACCTGGAGAGCCAGCGACGGCAATATGATCTGGTCGACATTGCGCGACAGCGCGGCTTCGCCGATATCGAAGTCATCGACGACGATCTCGGCCGATCAGCAAGCGGAACAGTGGCGCGCCCCGGCTTCGATCGGCTGGTTGCATGGTTGTGCGCGGGCAAGATCGGCGCCGTATTGTGCCTGGACGCATCGAGGCTCGCACGCAATGGTCGGGACTGGCATCATCTGCTCGAGTTGTGTGGACTTGTCGAAGCCCGCGTCATCGACCACGATGGCGTCTACAATCCCTGCCTGCCTAATGATCGTCTGCTCTTGGGCATGAAGGGAAGCATCAGCGAGTTCGAACTGGGCGTGCTGAAGGCACGGATGCTCGAGGCCGCCAGGTCGAAGGCGCGCCGGGGGGAGCTGCGCCTGTCGGTACCGTTCGGGTACATCTGGCATCGCGAAGCTGGGCTTGGGCTCGACCCAGATATACGGCTGCAGGAGGTAATCCGGCTCATCTTCGCGCGCTTTCGTGAACTCGGCAGCGCGCGCCAGGTGTTGTTGTCGATAACGGCAGATCAAATCCACTTCCCTCGGCCTTCTGATGAGGGCCGCATGACCAGCTTCGTCTGGCTGCCGATCCGGTATCGCAATGTCATCGCCGTTCTCAAAAACCCATTTTACGCAGGTGTTTACGTCTACGGCAAAAGCGAAAAGCGAACCTCCATTGTCGACGGCCGAGCGCGGCGAAGCTACGGGCATGGCAAGCCTGTCGGAACCTGGGAAGTGATGATCAAGGGGCATCACGAGGGTTATATCAGCTGGGATGAGTACGAGCGAAACCAGAAGCAGCTGGCACTCAACAACTACGGTCGCGCCGGCGGCGTAAAATCGGGCCGCGGCGGGAAAGCGCTGCTGTCGGGCATCATGACGTGTGCAAGGTGCGGGCGGCGACTGAGCGTTGCCTATACCGGAAATCCGCAAAGTCGACCTGTCTATCGCTGCGACAAGCCAAACCTGATGATGGGCTTGCCCAGGTGCATGACCTTCGGCGGCCCACGGGTTGACGCGGCTGTTGCGCGTGAGCTGTTGCGAGCGGTAGAACCCTTGGCGATCGAGGCCGCGTTCGAGGCGGAGCGGATGCACCGGGAACGACAAGATGATCAACGCCAGATCCTCGATCTGGAACTTCAGCAAGCCCGTTACGAGGCCAATCTTGCTGAGCGCCGCTACGCTGCCTGTGATCCCGACAATCGCCTGATAGCTGCGCAGCTGGAGAAATGCTGGGAGACGACGCTGCGCCGCTTGCGGGATCTTGAAACCCGCCAGCCTACTGGCAGGCCACCGGCCATTGAGGTCGATCCCAGTGCCTTCGCCAATATGGCAGAAAACCTGTCAGCAGCTTGGAATGGACCTGACGTGACGATGCGTGCGCGCCAGCAGCTGCTACGAACCTTGATCGCCGACATCATCGTCGATGTCGACGACGCGGTACGGGACGTCGTGCTCATGATCCATTGGCGCGGCGGCCAGCACTCAGAACTGCGGGTTCGCAAGCCTCGAGCTGGCGAGCACGGTTGCGCGACGACCGAAGACGCTTTGGCGGTGATGCGCAGCATGGCCGGTCGCTGGTCTGACGAGCATATCGCCGCCTCGCTCAATCGAATGGGATTACCCACCGGACAGGGAAAAACATGGACGGCGCACCGCGTCTCTTCTGTTCGGCGCGTGCGTGGAATCCATGCCTATCGATCCGCTGAAAAAGACGGTGAATGGCTCACGATGACCGAAGCAGCAAAGGCTTTAGGCGTCACAAATCACGCGATACGGCGCCTTATCAAAACCGGCGTTCTTCCTGCTGCACAGGTTGTTCCTGGCGCACCCTATCAAATCCGCGCCGACGACTTGGCATCGGGGTCGATCAAAACGGCGGTGGCCCGAAAAGGTCGCCCGTGTCGCGTTGCCGACGTGGACACGCTTCCAATGTTTACAGATACTTGACGAGGGAGTGCATAATGACTCACGCATCGCGATTGGGCGGATTGACCGCTCGACGGTATTGGAGTCGAGCTCGATGCGGCCGTTTTCGAGGAAGCGCGAGAGTCCTTCCCATCGGGAGAGCGTGTAGCGGATCGCCTCGGCGAGCTTGGTCTTCTGGCTGATCAGGCCGAGCTTTTCGCGCAGCCAAGGCTCGAGCTCAGCTAGGATCGGCCGGCTCCTTTCCTGGCGCACGGCAAGACGTGCGTCTGCCGGCTGGCCGCGGATGTCAGCCTCGACTTGATAGAGATCTGCAATGCGACGGAGCGCCTCGCTCGCGATCGGCGCTGGGCCGGCCGCGGCAAGTTCGTAGAAGCGCCGGCGCACGTGTGCCCAGCAGAAGGCGAGCATTGCGCCGCTCTTGTCGGCGAGCACCCGATAGCCGCCATAGCCATCGACCTGCAGGATTCCGCCAAAGCCCGCCAGATGGGCGATCGGTCGCTCGGCCTTGCGGTCGGGCGCATAGACATAGGCAACGCCCCGGCGGGTCGCTCCCGTTCCAGGGCCGGTCATCGCGGGCGTAAGCCCAGAGCTGTCCGGTCTTGGTCTTGCCGCGGCCGGGATCCAGCACCGGCGCCGTGGTCTCGTCGGCAAAGAGCTTCGGCGAGGCTTTCAGCTTCTCAAGTAGCCGTACCTGAACCGGACGCAGATGCCAGGCCGCGCGGCCGACCCAGTCGGCGAGCGTGGAGCGGTCCAGATTGATGCCCTGCCGGGCGTAGATCTGCGCCTGGCGATAGAGCGGCAGGTGATCGGCATACTTGGAGACCAGAACCTGGGCGACCGTCGCCTCGGTTGGCAGACCGCCTTCGATCAGCCGGGCGGGCGCCGGAGTCTGCACGACAACATCCTCGCAGGCACGACACGCATATTTAGGCCGGCGCACGACGATCACGCGCAGTTGCGCCGGCACGATATCGAGCCGCTCGCTGACCTCTTCGCCGATCCGATGAAGTCGGTTGCGGCAGCACGGACAGGCATGGTCCTCGATGTCGACGACTATCTCGATGCGCGGCAGATGCGGCGGCAGCGCCCCCCGGTTCGCCCGCCGCTTTGCGGTGCGCTCCCTGCGCGTAACAGGATCGCCACGTTCGGCCTCTTCCTCGCCGGTCGCCTCGATCTGTTCGGCCTCCTCGAGGCCAATGTCAAGCGAAGTGAGGATTTGACCCCTTTGGCGAAGTGAGGAACTGACCCCCTTCACTGGTTTGCTGTTTCGTTGGGTTCAAGCGTCGGTCCGGTCTTCTGCAGAAGGCCGGACCGACGCTTTTCGCGGAGACGGTAGCTGTCGCCGCGGATGGTGATCACCGTGGAGTGGTGAAGCAGGCGGTCCAGGATCGCCGTGGCCACAATGGGGTCGCCAAAAACACTTCCCCATTCGCCCACGGAGCGGTTGGAGGTGATCAGGATCGATCCCTTCTCGTAGCGCCGTGACACGAGTTGGAAGAACAGGTGGGCGGCATTGGCCTCGAAGGGCAGATAGCCCAGTTCGTCGATGATGAGCAGTTTCGGCCGCGACAGGATCGCCAACTGCTTGTCGAGCGAGCCGTCGCTGTGGGCCTTGGCCAGCGTCGCCACCAACGTAGCAGCCGTGATGAACTGCACGTTGTAATTCTGGCGGATCGCCTCGCGGCCGAGGGCCACGGCCAGATGGGTCTTGCCCGTGCCGGGTGGGCCGAGGAACAAAAGCGTGTCGCCGTGCGCAATCCAGCGGCAGGTGGCGAGTTCCCTGATCTGCCCCTGATCGAGCGATGGCTGGGCGTTGAAGTCGAAGCCGTCCAGCTCGCGCACGAAGGGGAACTGGGCGATCTTGCTCGACATGGAGATGCGCCGCTCGTCGCGCCGGGCGATCTCGCGCGACACCAGGAAGCCCAGGGCCTCTCGTAACGTCATCTTCGAGCGGGCAGCTTCGTCCAGCAACGTGTCGAGCTGGTCGCGGATCGCCGTCAGCTTCAGCCGATCGAGCGTTGCGATGAGCATGTCGTGATCCACGGTCGTCATCACCAGCCCCCTCCGACAGCCGCCTCGTATTCCGCAAGCGGCCGCAGCAAGGCGGCTGGAGCGATCTCGATGGGATCCGCGCGCACCGGCCCTTCAAAGCCGGCGACGCCGACAAAATGCGCCCGGTCCACTATCCGTTGTCGTCGCCCCCTGCACAGGGCATGATCGCCTACCACCTGGCCCGCATGACGGATGATCACACGGCCAGCCAACACCACGACCTGGACGCTCTCGCCGATCAGGCGCCAAGGCACCGAGTAGCTGTTCGTATCCAGATCGATCGCACAGTCGGCCTGAACCTTGCGGATCAGGTCCCGCAGTTGCCCGAACGGCGCCCTGCCGGAAAGCGGGCGGAGCGCTCGAGCTTCAGCGGCAAAACGTTCCACGGGCGCAACGCCGGTGGTGCCGTGTTCACGCCGGTCGGCAACCTCGCGCGTCCACCGATCCAGATGCGCCTCGAACGCTGCCCAGCTTTCGAACCGGCGGCCGGCGATCGCGTTCTTCTTGACGTAGCCGACTCCGCGTTCGTCTTTCCCCTTCGTCCTGGCCCGATAAGGGGCACAGGCCCGCGGTGTGAAGCCCCAATATCGGGCAAAAGCGTGCAGCCGGGCGTTGAACCTCCTCGCGCGTCACCGCGTCGTGATGCTCAACCAGCGCCTTTGCATTATCGATCAGAACTTCCGCCGGCACGCCCCCAAACCGCAGGAAAGCGCCTTCCATCCCTTCGAACCAGTCGGTCTGGCGCTGCCTCGGCGAGGCCCGGATGTGCATCCGGCGCGAATAGCCAAGCGTCCCGACAAACACATGGATCCGCACCCGCTCGCCGCCGATCCATACCCGCGTGTCGCCGAAGTCGATCTGCATCTGATGACCAGGCGCCGTCTCGAAGCGCACCGTCGCCCGCTTCTGCGCTTTCAACTCGCGCCGCCATTTTCGAACCCGAAGTTCTACCGAGCGCAGCCCGATGACGATGCCATGCTCGCTCTCCAACTCCTGGCGAATGACGTCCGCGTTCCCGTCGTGGCGAAAGAAACGTTCTCGAAGCCAATCGTCCAGACCATCAAATGCTGTCCGACGCACGGGCTGGCGATACGCAACAACGCCACCTTCACGAAGATATCGGCGAACCGTGTTGCGCGCGCATCCAAACTCCTGCGCAATTCGTTTCGCTCCCCAGCCTCGTTCGTGAAGGCCCACCATGGCCAAAACTTCTTCCCCCGATCGCATTTCCTCAACCCGCATCGTTCCAGACAATGCAAGTTGCGATGAAAACTCTCTCGTCATCGATTCTTCCTCTCAAAAGAGAGGGGTCAGTTCTTCCTTTCGTTCGGGGGTTAATTTCTCATTTCGCCCGACAGCCAAGGAGCAGTTGATCTTCGGGCAGGCTCTCGGCGCGGCGGCCGAAGCGGTGGCGCTGCAATTCCTTGATGATCTGGGTCAGGCGGGCATTCTCGACATCGCGCGCCAGGACCATCGCCTTCAGCACATCCGGATCGTCGGGAAGCTGGTCCGCCGTCATCGCCATGGCCGGATGAGACCATATTCGTCGGTGCCAAGCGACAGCGGAATCCAGGCTGATTCACTTGGTCGCGGATCAACCCGCCTGCGCCGGAGCGCGTGTCCGGCGGGCTTCATGAACCCGCCGCCAATCAAGCCCTTCAAGCAGCCCCGACAACTGCGCGGCCGTCAAACGCATCACACCATCCTGCACTTTTGGCCAGCGGAACTCACCATCCTCCAGACGCTTCGCGTAGAGGCAGACCCCGGTGCCGTCCCAGAAGATCAGCTTGATCCGATCTGTCCGTTTCGCGCGGAAGACATAGACTGCGCCGCTGAACGGTTATGTGGCGCGCCACATAACCGTTCTTATGCGTCGGGCGAGATTATGTGGCGGAGCCGCCCTGACGCCTGGCAGGTCCGGCCAAACCCAGCTTGCCTCCGCCACATAATATTTAGATGCTGTTCAGCAGTTGCAGAACGGTGTCGTTCGGTCGGAAACGCACGCCGTGGTCGCCGGCGACGCCCGCCTTCTCAAGTCCATTGCGCATCATCTCGACATCCGCGGCGGCATAGCGGTGGGTTGTGGCGACCTGTGCGTGCCCGAGCCAGGCTTGGATCGTCAAAAGGTCCACGCCGGACTGGAGAAGCTTCATGGCGAGGGAGTGCCGGAAGATGTGCGGCGATATGGGCTTGTCGGCCAAGGCCGGCCTGATAGCCACGGCTTCGGCGGCCGCACGTCGCACGATATGGGTCGCTCCGAAACGAGTTAGGCGCTCGTTGCGGACGCCGACGAATATCGGTCGCGGTTCGTGATGGGCGATCCCGCGCTCGCTCAACAAGGATGTCAGCGCTCGCGCGAGGTCCTTAGCAATGGGGACGACGCGGTCTCTGCGCCCTTTGCCGCGCAGCAGCACTTGCGGGTGCGGTCGCTCCAACTGAAGGTCGTTTGCGTTGACGCCGGTGGCTTCGGAGACCCGGGCGCCGGTCCGTGCCAAGAAGAGCAGAAAGGCTCGGTCGCGCCGACCACGGGACGTCTTTGGATCGGGTGCCGCGATGAGGGTGTCCACTTCGGCCTTGGTGAGGTGGTACGTCACCTCAATGTGCGTCCGTCTAATGGGAATCGTCAGCACGCGTTGGGCGACGCCGAAGGACGCCGGGTCGGCGGCAGCGACGTGGTGGAAGAAAGATCGGATCGCGGCCAAGCGGGCGTTGCGCGTGGCGACGCAATTGTTCCGCTTCTCCTCGAGCTCCTCGAGCTCCTCGAGCTCCTCGAGCTCCTCGAGCTCCTCGAGCTCCTCGAGCTCCTCGAGCTCCTCGAGCTCGTCGAGCTCGTCGAGAAAAGCGAGAACGAGGTCTCGGTCGAGATCTTCGAGCGTCAACGCCGCCGGCTTCTTCTGCAACCGGGCGGCGGCAAAGAGGATCAGCATGCGCAAGGCGTCGCGATAGCTGGCCACGGTCGCGGGAGTCGCGTTGCGCTGCTTGGTCAAGCGCCGGCGAAAGTATGACTCCAGGAGCGGCGCCAGGAACAAATGTTCGCTCATGCTGCACCTCCATCGAGGAAGGCGCGCTCCGCCGCAATGGCGAGAAGATCCGCCGAGCCAGTGAGGTAGTAGGCTGTATCGCTATAGCTGGCGTGACCGAGATATGTGGCGAGCAACGGGAGCAGCGCCTGAACGTCTGCGCGCTGTTGGTGCCAGAGGCTGAGGCGGGTCACGGCGAAACGGTGCCTGAGATCGTGTGGCCTTAACGGCTTGCCGCCATCAAGATGGGCGAGCTTGCGGGCCTCAGCAAAACCGTTTTGCAGGCCGGTCGCCGAGAGGCGGTTGCCTCGGGAGCTAAGGAAGAAGGCCTGGTCTTTGAGCGTGGGAAAAGCAGCATCCCGCTCACGCGCATATTGACGAAGGGCTGTTTGGGTCGTCGTGTGAACTGGAACGAGACGGTCCTTGCGGAACTTCGTCTTCCGAACGAGGAGCACCCCGTTGGCCAGATCGACGTCGGAACGATCAAGCCTGACTACTTCGCCCGATCGCAGCCCCGAGCTCGCCAACAATCCGATCAGCGTCGCCATCGTCCGCCCTCTGAGAGGGGTGCTTGGCGAAATGCGGGCGCATGCGTCGATGAGCGACGCCAACTCAGCGTCGGTGAGAATACGCGGAGGCGTAATCGCTCTAGATCTGGGGAAAGCTCTGCGCTCCAAGGCCTCGGTTCGGACGTCATAGACGGCGAGATACTCGTAAAACTGGCGGAGCACGCCGTGGCGAGTGACGCGGCTGTTGGCGGCGCCGCCGAACGACAAGGCGAAATCCAGCGCCATCGTTCGAGTGGCGGGGGCATCGAGCTGAGCGCGCTCAACGTAGCGGACGAAAGCCCGCAACGTGCCGGCTTGCTTGCTGAAGGCGTAGCCGAGGGAGTGGCGCAACTCGATGTACCGCTCGGCCTTCTCGCCGAGGAATCGGGCGAAGGCGGTCATGCGACGCCTCCCGGAAAGGGGAGTGCGACCTCGGCGAGCTGCGAGGTCGCGACCTTTACGTACAGCGCCGTTGTATTGATGCTCTGGTGCCCGAGAAGATCGGCGACCTCGTTGATCGGCCTTCGCTGCCTGACAAGCTGGGTGGCAAGGCTGTGGCGCAGAAGATGCGCACCTCCGAGCCGCCCGAGTTCGATCCCGCCATGCCGCAACCGCTTCCGTACGATCCTCGAAACAGGCGACGCGCACTTGAACGCTCCCAAGGGCGGCGTGAAGGACAGGAACAGATACGGACTATCCACCTTCGGTCGCGCGCGCAGGATGTAGTCGGCGAGCGCGGCGCCGGTCTCCTCGAGGAGCGGCGCCACGCGATCACGCTTGCCCTTGGTGCGCCGGACAAAAACCTCGCCAGCTCGCCAGTCGATATCCTGCAGCTGAATGGCGCGGAGCTCGCCGTTGCGAATGCCCGTGGTGGCGAGTAGCAGCAGGACGGCTCGATCGCGGATGTCGACCGGCGTCGTTGCGCCGATCGCATCGATTGCGCGCCGAACGTCATCCCATGCAAGGCGCGGTGGCAAATGCGCCAAACGCCAATGAGGCGTCCTTGGGACGACGCCGGCGAGGTCCTGGTCATGGTGGCCAGCCCAACGCAAAAACCGAAGAAATGTTCGGATATGAGAAGTCGCTGCCGTGCGGGTGCCAGAGGTCGCCGATAGGGACAGCCGATGCTCGACAGCAGCGAGGACGTGCTCAGCCGCCAACGCCTCGAGGTCTTGGCCGGGATGGTGATGGCGGAACCAATCCAGAAAGCGGCGGCCGCCCAGAAGAACGCCTTCGCGGGTCTTCGGCTCCAGGCCCCGCACCCTGCGCAGATAGTCCGAAAAGGAAGCCAGAAGCGGAGCATCCGGGTCAGCATCTACACTGGGAACGGAAGCAATGAATCGCTCCGGAGCCACTCGCAGTGCGTGTCCCAGCGCCGACACTGCTCCAATGCGTGGAGAGTCCGTCGTAAACGTGCACAAATAGCTATCGACGACATCCTGATGGATCTGCATCGGACCACAGCGCGTCGCGGCAAACTGGCTAAAGCGCGCAATCCGGCTCAGGTAAATCTTGGCGGACGCTCGCTTATAACCAAGCGTGAAAAAATGCTCCGCGAGGCGATCCATCTCGCCACCGAGTGCGCCGCTGCGCAGGCGCTTGAGCACCCCACAATACGAAAAATAGAACTCGAGCATTCTGCCCCTCCGGCATTGTGGCGCAGGGGAATCCCGCGCCCCATGAGAGAGGCATGAAATATTATGTGGCGGAGGCAAGCTGGGTTTGGCCGGACCTGCCGGGCGTCAGGGCGGCTCCGCCACATAATCTCGCCCGACGCATAAGAACGGATCGGCGCCCATCGTCTCGCGCACCAGGGCGGCCAAGCCCTCCGCGCCCTTGCGGAAGTCCACCGGCTTCGTCCCGACCATGACCTTGACGGCGCCCGTCGGCCCGATCACGACGTTGCCTTCAGCGCACGGATCACCGCCGCAACCGTCTTGGCGTCGGCTCCCCGGCCGACCCGCATGGCGATGCCGTCAATCTCAAGCTCGATGACACCGGTCGCGCCGGTTGCTTCGCGCTTGCGCGGCCGTGCTGGACGAGGCGGCGCGGGTTCCGGAAGCGCCGCCGTCACCACCGCCGGAACAAAGAGCGGTTCGGGTGCCGGCGATGCCACCAACGGCCGACGAGCAGCCCGACGCCACGCGAACAGCTGCTGCGGGGACAAGGCATATCGCCGGGCCACCGCGCTCACGGTCTCGCCGAACTCGTAGCTTTCCGCCACGATCCGCGCCTTCTCTTCCGGCAGCCATTCCCGCCGCCGACCGGAGCCGGTGAAGATCTCCAGCCGACGAACCGGCTCTTCATCGTTGGACTTAAGCGTAAGCTCTGAAATCGTCATGTGTCGAAGCCCTCAAAGGCTCCGAACATCGTTCCTCACGGTCACGCGCGAAAGGTGCTGTCAGAACAGCGCTTACGTTCTTGCTCGCTATCGGGCCAATGCGATGATCTTCAAACTGCGTTTCATATTGTAGGCGATGGCGGTGAGGCGGATTTGAACGCCTGCCTTTGCAAGCCCTCTCCATCGCATCCGCCGAAGGCCGTAACTTCGTTTCCATGTGCCGAAGATCTTCTCGATCCGGCCACGAATACGGTGGATCGGTTGGTTAAAGGCCTCAAGGCGTGCCAGCGTTTCGGCTTCATCGCGTCCTCACATACCGGTGGCAACGATGCGTGGCGTCCCACCCTTGGCGCGCACCGCGTCGCCGAAATGGTTGCCTCGATAAGCGCTATCGGCAAACACCTCGCCGGGATCGTCCGGCAGAGCATCAGGACCGGCCTTGCCATCGTTGCTGTTGGCAGGCGTGACGGCGATCTCCTCGACCAGAGCCGTGTCCGCGTCGGCGCCGACATGGGCCTTGAAGCCATGAACCGCTGGCCGGCCCTTATGCTTGACCCAATGGCCCTCTGCATCATCCTCACTGGCCGAGGCGATGATCGTCGCATCGACAAGCGTGCCGGTCTTCACACGGATCGCTTTGGCCTTGAGCTGGCGGGTGATCTCGTCGAACAGGGTCTTGTCCAGACCATGTGCCACAAGGGCTTTACGAAACCGCACGAAAGCCGTTCGCTCAGGTGTCGGCTCTTGAGCCGAGAACCCGCAGAACCGCCGGAACGATCCTCTGTCGTCCAGCGCCTCGGCAAGCTTGACGTCGGACAGGTCGTACCAGATCGACAGCAGCATCGCTTTGAACAAGGCCATTGGCGGCCAGGAAGGCTCGCCCTTCGCAGAGCAGGAAATCACACAAAGGGCCTGATCGATCGGCAGCCAGTCAATCAGTTTGGCAAGCTCATCCAAAGACGAATGCTGGCCGCGATCAACGGCGAAACCGAACTTTTCCTGACCGATGCGCCGACGTGACATCGCATCCCTCAATCCTTTGTACTGATTGAGAGAATCACAGATCAGCACGCCCGTCCAGACACCCGCGCACAGGTCTCATTAGGCATTTGAAAGTGGCGCGACCGAGATCATACCGTTCGAACTTCGGCAAGTCGTAGAAGATCGCGGCGCGCACCCGCAAATGCGTGGCGCTTCGCAGTCCCTTCGTCTCCGTCGAAGGCAGATTCACAGACGCACATTCCTCACGCTGCGCCGGCCATCGCCAGAGACGCTAGTCTGTCGAAGCTGGCGCCATTCAAGAAATTGAAATCGACAAATCCCCACTTGCAACGCTTTGCCAAACAACAGACACGGCGGTCTGCAGTGCGTCGTGGACAGTGGTTGCGACACGCCCGGGCTCGCCCGACCCAAAGCTCTCGATCAGCCCTGTGATTTCCTCTGCTTGCAGGGAAATGAAATGATTCTTGTGGGCTGGCAGGCATAGAAACCATATACGGCTGGCGAGATAATAGGTTTCGATCCAGCTCTGCGCCAGAAATGGGTTGGTGATCTTGTTGCAGATGACCCAGCGCAAATCATGGGAAATCTGAGCATATGCTTGTGGGCTAAATTCGCCCTCCAGGGCAGCATTCATCGCGTAGCACCTGGTGAGCTTTTCGATTGTTCGCTCACTGTCGACCGTTGAAAGGAAATTCTCAAGCATGAGCGCGAGGTGCAGCCGATATTGCAGTAGATGTCGCATCGATTGCAAATCGATGCTCATCACGATGGTTCCATGCCCGATCACGGGTTGCACGAGACCCGCCACCTCAAGTCTTTGAAGGGCTTGGCGGATTGGTGTACGGCTCACGCCAAACTCTTCTGATAGCGCAATCTCCTTCAGAGCCGTCCCGGGCGGGTACTCCAGAATGGAAATTCGATAGCGAAGCGTCTCGAAGATTGCGCCCGTGTCAATACGCTTGGGACGCAGGCCTCCGGGGAGCAACACCGCCGCTGGGGAAATTGCCTCTCTCTCGCCAGCGCTATGTCGACTTACTTTCCTGTCCACTTGATGGCGCTCCCATGGCGAGTCCATGTCTTTCGAATTCGCAATTCGCCTCTGTCCGATCGTGGTTTCATGTTTTGTATACAGAAAAAGTGCAGCAGCAGCAGCCCTATTTGGGGCTTGTCCCCGAAGATTGCAACACCCGCAAGCGCGACGCGGATAAAGCGCTCCCAATTCACATCAAAGCAGACGTGCCGTTGTGTAAGGTTCTGGTCGCGGATTATCGGCCCGTAGCATGGCCGAACTGGTTGGAATTACTTGCGTTGTTCGGTCCATCTTCTGCGCGATCCTCATCGCTATCGAAGTCGCCGGTCCGCGGCAAGGTGGTTGGCATCCGCAAAGGGAAGCCTCGCGTCGGACAGCCGGCAAACTTTCCGGCGATTGGGATCCTCAAGCGCGGTGACTGCGTCCAACCAGTCCATACCAAGAGGGTCGCCGACGCTTCCCAAGAAACGATCCTTCCCATTTTAAAAGCCAAGGTGGAACTGGATTCCATCCTCCTTTACGACGCGTCGGCCCTTATGTGCCCAAAATTCTCACGGTTTCGTCACCACCGGATCAGTCATCGCCAAGCCTTCGTCATCGGACGGGGTCGAGACTTCCACCGGCATAGAGTTTTATGGACCATAGCCAAACGCCACCTGCGCCGCACAACAGCATGCCAAGACGCCACCTCAATCTCACGTCGCACGAGATCTTTAGACCGAAGGCGGGACCGGCATACTTCGTCCGACTTGTCCCGCCCATCGAAGCCGGAAGGTTTGATGCCGGCGCATAGAGTCGGATGTCGCGCGTGATACGCTGCCCCGTGCACGTGTTTGACGGTGAAAATTGAGGCTGCGAGCCCGTACGACTATCGCTGGCAGCCCAGACCGCTCGCCGGCGTTGGTCGCCTTCAGCACGCGCTATTAGCAATGATAGTGGGGCGTGGTATCCGCCGGCTGTCCCCACCAACGATAAATGCCGCACCTCCCGACGACACCAAGTGGTTGACCACGACGACGAACCCGTTGCCGTTGGTCGACTCGTCCGTTTGGCTTGGTGATGGGCGGATTAATGCTCTTAGATGACATTTGGGTGGTTCCAATCTGCCTCGACGTCGACTTATATTTGAGCTTTTGGCCCGGGATAGCCGAAACAAAGTCACCAACCACATTACTTTTTTTCGCGCTCCCAACTGTGGCAAGGGGTGATACGACGGGATCGAAGCTTTGTAGCAAAAGCCAATATCCGCATTGAAATAGGATTGCTGGCTGAAGCGGACTCAAGCCTACATAGGGATCTCGTCCGAGGTGTAAACAGCATGAAATTTCAGCCAAAGGCCAGCCATTTCATCGACGGAGAATACGTCGAAAGCGCAGCCGGTCAAGCGATCGAAGTTATATATCCAGCCACGGGTGAGACAATCGCACGGCTTCATGCCGCCACGCCAGCTGTAGTGGAGGAGGCGCTGCAATCATCAAAGACCGCCCAACAGAAATGGGCGGCTAAGACAGGGACAGAACGCGGTCGGATTCTGCGCCGTGCAGCCGAGATATTACGCGCGAGAAACTACGAGCTTTCTGAGCTCGAAACGCACAACACCGGTAAACCGATCCAGGAGACACTCGTAGCAGATGCATCTGCCGGGGCCGACGCTTTAGAGTATTTTGGTGGACTGGCGGCGAGTATGACTGGCGAGTATATTCCTCTGGCCAATGGAGACTTCGCCATTACGGTGCCCGAGCCGCTTGGCGTGTGTGTTGGCATAGGTGCTTGGAATTATCCGATTCAAATCGCGTGTTTGAAGGCCGCGCCGGCCTTAGCTTGCGGCAATGCAATGATTTTCAAACCATCCGAAACGACTCCCCTGTCTGCGCTGAAGCTTGCTGAAGCACTTATGGAAGCCGGTGCCCCGAAGGGCGTCTTCAATGTTGTGCAGGGATATGGCGATGTTGGAGCCACCCTCGTGGCCGATCGGCGTGTCGCTAAAGTGTCCCTAACTGGCTCTGTTCCGACGGGGCGCAGGGTATACGCGGCTGCAGCCGAGGGGATGAAACACGTTACGATGGAACTTGGCGGAAAATCGCCACTGATAGTTTTCGACGACGCAGACCTTGAGAATTCCGTCAGTGGCGCCATCATCGGAAACTTCTTCTCTTCGGGCCAAGTCTGCTCCAACGGCACACGCGTCTTCGTGCAGAAACGAATAAAGACTGCCTTCCTTGAAAGGCTGTCCTCGAGACTGGCTTTTGCAAAAATCGGCGACCCTATGGATCCACAGGTCAACTTTGGACCTATCGTAAGTCAACGGCAGTTGGAAATTGTGAAGACCTACATTGCCAGAGGCATCGCAGAGGGCGCGCGACTCGTTCACGGAGGACATCAGTTGGCACGGCCAGGCTTTTATTTGGAGCCTACGGTCTTTGCTGATGTGACAGATGAAATGACGATAGCGCGAGAGGAAATCTTCGGTCCCGTTATGTCCGTGCTAGAGTTCGAAACCGAAGAAGAGGTAATTGCACGAGCCAATGCGACAGAGTTCGGCCTGGCGGCGGGTGTATTCACTGGTGATCTCGCGCGAGCCCATCGGGTGGCCAAAAAATTCGAAGCAGGAACCTGTTACATCAACACCTATAATGCTGCTCCTGTCGAAGCTCCCTTCGGAGGTTCGAAGTTATCGGGGGTCGGTCGGGAAAATTCCAAGCTTGCGTTGCACCACTATACGGAAATGAAGACGATCTATGTGTCGGTGAATAATCTACACGCCGCATACTAGAGAGAAATAGGAAACTGAAATGCTCCCGATTGGCCGTCGATTGCGACAAGTGGAGAACTGACGATGCGTGAAGAGTCACGAGTAAGAACACGCGTTCTGCAGGATCGACGTCGGGACCAAGGCATAACAGTTGTGATTTTCACAGACGAGAGTTCTATCGCTTAGAGTCTGTTTTGAAATTCACGGATGGGCGTTTCGGGGGATGAGATTGCCGCCCATTGCGACAAGGATCATTGCGTGGGAGACGTCGATGCGCTGCTCGTAGTCGGGCACGGGGCGGCGCCATCGGGTCATCCAGCCGAAGGTCCGCTCGATGACCCAGCGGCGGGGCAATATCTGGAAGCCCTTCTGGTCGTCGGACCGACGGATGATCTCGACCACGAAGTCGAGATGGGTGGCTTTGTCCATGAGCTTCAGCCAATCATAGGCGCCATCGGCGAACAGATGCTTCACCCAGGGCCATCGTTTGCGGATACCATCCAGGATCGCCTGAGCGCCGGCACTATCGGAGATATCGGCGGTAGTGAGGTTGACCATCAACAGCCGCCCGTCCGTATCGACGGCAATGTGTCGCTAGCGGCCGACAATCTTCTTGCCGGCGTCATAACCCCTTGTTTCAGCTTGCGGAGCTTTGACCGATTGGACAGTTCGAAATACCTGGCCTTTGGAACCGGATTTTGATTCACTCGGCGCGTTGATTTGCGCGGAGGCAGTGGATGCGGGGACAGGCTGGTTTCTGGGACATCGACGTGCGCCATGTGCGGCTAAACGAGGCCGGCGATCCGCTGGAGAAGCTGAATGGGTGGTTCCGTGGGAGGTTTTCCGCAAGCCGCTCGGCAAGGCGCTGAGGCGCTCCGATGGCGAAGGGTGGCCGGCCGCCTTACGATCCGGTGATGATGTTCAAGATCATGGTTCTGCAGGCACTCTACGGCCTTTCTGACGACCAGGCCGAGTTCCAGATCCAGGACCGACTATCCTTCATGCGCTTCCTGGGGCTGGGTCTCGCAGACAGGGTGCCGGACGCCAAGACGATCTGGCTGTTGCGGGAGCATCTCACACAGGCCGGCGCGGTGGACAACCTGTTTGCCCGTTTCGACAAGCACCTCGGCAAGGCCGGCTACCTGGCGATGGGCGGGCAGATCGTCGATGCCACCATCGTGGCGGCGCCCAAGCAGCGCAACACCGACGCCGAGAAGACTGACATTAAGGCGGGCAAGGCTCCGGGCGAGTGGAAGAACAACCCCGCGAAACTGCGCCAGAAGGACCGGGACGCGCGTTGGACGGTGAGGTTTTCGAAGGCCAAGATGGCCGAGGATGGAAAGGCGCAGCAGCGCGACATCGCCATTCCCGCCTTCGGCTACAAGAACCACGCCGCGATCGATCGTCGGCATGGCTTCATCCGCGGCTGGAACGTCACGAGCGCGGCGGCCTATGACGGCGCGCAGCTTCGCAATGTCCTCAACCGCGCTAACACTGGTTCGACTGTCTGGGCCGACACGGCCTATCGCTCGAAAAAGAACGAGGAGTGGCTGGAGAAAAATGGCTACGTCTCTGACATCCACCAGAAGAAACCGAAGGGTCGGCAGATGAGTGAGGCGACGTCGCGGGCCAATGGGCGGAGATCGAAAACCCGCGCATTCGTCGAACACGTCTTCGCGCCGCAGAAATCCAGGATGGGCCTGTTCGTACGCACCATCGGCATCGCCCGCGCCAGGACGAAGATCGGCATGGCCAACCTTGCCTACAATGCGGGTTCCGACGATCGCGCGCATGTATTCCAATCTGATGCCGCGCAGCGTTCCTATCTGATCGCGCGCAGGTGGAGCACCTGATCGTCGGGTCAAGATGTCATCGTATTTGCAGTCCGGTCAAGCGGCAGCGGAGATGGTCGACCTGCGCATGGATTCGCCGCTGAGTTCGAGCCGGTGAGCGTTGTGAATGAGGCGATCTAGTATGGCATCGGCGTAGGTGGGATCCCCGATCAGATCGAACCAACGGGCCACCGGAAGCTGGCTGGTCACCAGCGTTGAGCGACGCCCGTACCGATCTTCGAGGATTTCGAGCAGGTGATGACGGGCATTGCCGTCGAGGGGTTCAAGTCCCCAGTCGTCGAGGATGAGGAGATCGACCCTGGCGAGGCTTTTCATGCGCGCGGCGATGCGGCCATCGCCTTTGGCCAGGGACAGATCATCGATCAGGCGCGGCAGCCGGGTGTAGAGTACCGAGCGATTGTCACGGCAAGCCTTGTGGCCGATGGCGCAGGCCAGCCAACTCTTCCCCACCCCCGCCGGCCCGATGATGGCCAAGCTCTCATGGGCCGCGATCCAGTCACCCTTGAGCAGCCTGTCGAACAGCCTGCGATCGAGACCGCGCGCGGCACGGTAATCCACGTCCTCGGGTACGGCATGGTGACGTAGCCTGGCATGACGAAGGCGAAGCGCAAGGCGCCGGTCATTGCGATAGGTCGCCTCGTGATCGAGGAGAAGGGCAAGCCATTCGGCATGGCTAAGGTTGGCGGCATCGCTGTTGCTCTCCAGTTCGGTGAACGCATGCGCCATGCCTGCCAGACCGAGTTGCCCCAGCAGTTCGAGTGTCGGGTGTTTGAGCATTGCAGTCCTTTCAGTGGTAATATCCGGGGCCCCGGATGTTGGTGTGGAAGATCGGCGTGTGCTCCGAGGCCTTGCGCACCGGAACCTTGTCGAGCCCCTTCTCGAGGATCGATTTGACTGAAGGATAATTGCGCGCCTGGATCTCCAGCGCGCGCCGCGCGGCCGCTTCCAAGCGTTCGGTGCCGAAGCGCTTCTCCAGTCCGATGATGCCGAGGCATGAACGGTAACCCTGCTCGGGATGCGGCCGATCCTCGATGATCTTCTCAACCAGCAGCGACAGCATCGGGCCGATCCGTGCCGCTTCCTCCCGGATTTTCAACGGCGTCTATTCCCGGTAGCGCCGGTGGCTCGACGGCATATGTTCGGGGATCGTCGTATGCCGCCCGTTGCCGCTGCCACGCATGTGCGCGGCGATGCGTTCGCCTTCGAGGAAGATTTCGACGGTGCGTGCGGTGATGCGGGCCTCGACCTCGCGGCGGGCGAAGCGCCAAGGGACCGAGTAATGGTGATGCTCGATCGCAATGTGATAATCGAGCCCGACCCGGCAACGCTTCCACTCAGCATGGACCCACGGTTCGATCGGCAGCGGCTTGAGGTTCGGCGCGTCAATCTCCTCGAACAGATGGCGCCGCGTTTTGCCGAACTGGCGAAGCACCCGTGTCTCGTTGAGATCGGCGATGCACTCGGCGACCGCAATGTTCACCTCGGCCAGACTGTAGAAGATCCGGTTACGCAAGCGGCCCAGAACCCAGCGTTCGACAATGCCGACGCAGGCCTCGACTTTCGCCTTATCCCGCGGCTTCCTCGGCCGCGCCGGGAGTACCGCCGTGCCGTAATGGCGCGCCATGTCGGTATAGCTGCGGTTGACCATCGGATCGAAGTGACACGCCTTGATCACCGCAACTTTCGCGTTATCGGGGACCAGAAGATGAGCCACGCCGCCAAAGAAGCCGAAAGCGCTGTTGTGCGCTTCGATCCAGTCGGCGAACCGCTCGGTCCACGTCGCGCAGGCAAATGACAAGCTCGATCCGCCGAGCACCGCCACAAACAGATGGGCATCGCGCACCTCACCGGTCCGGCGGTCGACCACAGAGGCAGGCGACCTTCCCAGTGCCGGAACAGGTCACACCAACGACTGTAGCGATAACCATCCGGGTGCGCGCCGATATATTCTTCCCACAGAACCTGCAGCGTCACATGCTTGCGCTTCAGCTCACATGCCACCGCCGACCAGTCCGGTTCCGGCTGCTTGCGCCGGCCAGGCTTCACCCCAGGTAAGCCGTACAGGCACGACTCCAGGTCGGCGTCGCTCATCTCTACAGGGACCGGCCAGTTCAGCCCGGAGCGTGCAAACCGCTTCAACATATCCCGGACCGTCGTTGCCCCGACCCCGGTACGCTCGCCAATCACCCGCGTCGATAGTCCTGCTTCCAGGCTCAAACGCAAAATCTCGCGCACGTGGCGCATCGTAACCCTCCTCGTCGGCATCCATTCCTCCGGTCGCTATCCGACCGGAAAAATGGCCCAACGATCAGGCTCTCCCAACTCCAAACTGCGCGCGATGGCTTCGGAATTCTGCGCGGACAATTCTCGGAATGCTGCGCCCCATCATTTCGGAATGCCGCGCGCGATCAAATCGGAACGCTGCGCGCGATCGCCTCGGAATCTGGAGGGTTATGTGAGGTCGCATCGGTCGTCGCGGCGAGCTCGAGCGACCTCACATAAGCCGGATTGAAGTAAGGCGCGGGTTGTTAGCCGCTGTTATGGAGATAGTAGGGCACGCTGTTTGACGGCGATAGCGAATTCGTCGCGTGCAGCGGTGGCACGACCGAATTTTGGCTTGATCCGGCGACCTTCGCGAGCAGCTTGGCGGGCGATCGGTGGCGATTTTTGCGCTCTCAATGCACACTGTCGGTCTTTCGGTGTGACCAGGGCCAAGCGGTGTCGCGCGCAGGCGGGGCGCTTGGTTTTGCGGGCATATCGGAGGGGGTGCGGATTGTCGGAGTTCATGATGTATCGCACCAGAAAGATGATGGCCGGGGCGGCGAAACAGGCGCAACAGTGATCCCTGTCCTGTGCATGGGACGCCGGCAGTCAGGGCATTCGTAGGACTGCCTGTGCTGTGATTTGCCGGCCTGCTGCTGCCCGCCTGCTGGTGATGGCTGGTCGAGGAGCTGCCTGCAGAGACCGATCCGATCCCGTCGGTGACTATTGGCGAGAAAGCCGAAGTGACGCATGCGGTGGAAGCCGGCGGGAAGCACGTGAAGAAGAAAGCGCCGGATGAACTCGCGCGGGTCAAGGCGCATGATCTTCTCGCGGTCCCGACCATTGCCACGGTAATCCTTCCATCTGAAGGCAACATGGCCGTCATCGACCTCGACGATGCGGCTGTTGGCGATGGCAACACGATGGGTGTAACGGCCGAGATAGGCAAGCACCTGGTCAGGGCCGCCGAACGGTGGCTTCGAATAAACAACCCATTCGACGCGGCGAGCACGCGCGAGATGGCGGGTGAACGCCTCGGCGTCGTTGAGATGGCTGAGTTCGTTGGAGAAGCGGAGTTCACCGTGAGCGAAGACGTCGGCAAGGGCAGTCAGAAAGAGCCGCCGAAACAGGCGCGACAGCACGCGCACGGGCAGAAAGAAGCCCGGCCGGCAAGCGACCCATCTTGACCTGCCGGGCGAGAGACCGCCGCCGGGCACGACGCAATGGACATGGGGATGATGGGTCATGGCCTGGCCCCAGGTGTGAAGCACGGCGACGATGCCGATCTCGGCGCCCAGCCGCTTGGGGTCGGCGGCAACGGCCTGCAGCGTCTGGGCTGCGATCCGCATCAGCAATGCATAGACGACCGCCTTGTTGTGAAAGGCGATCTCGGCGATGCCAGGTGGTAGCGTGAAGACCACATGAAAGTACGGGACCGGCAACAGATCGGCGACGCGTGCATCGACCCACTCCTTGCGGGCCGCGCCTTGACACTTCGGGCAATGGCGATTGCGGCAGGAATTATAGGAGATGCGGGTCCTGCCGCAATCGTCGCAGGCATCGACGTGACCACCGAGCCTGGGTGTCCGGCAAGCTTCGATCGCGCCCATGACGCGTCGCTCGCCGCGGCCCAGATGACCGGCGTTCTCACGCCTGTAGGAACTCCCATGCCGTCGAAAGATGTCGGCGACTTCGAAGGTGGGGCGCAACCGATTACGATTCCGGCGGCGTCACCTCCAGTCGTAATCGATCGAGCGGACTGGCCGTCGACCGGATCGTGTCGGTGGAGACCTGGGCATAGCGCGCTGTCGTCGAGAGGTTGGCGTGTCCGAGCAGGACCTGGATGATGCGAATATCGGTCCCGTTCTCGAGCAGATGAGTGGCAAAGGAATGCCGCAGCGTATGGACGGTGACGTGCTTGGAAAGGCCCGCAGCCGCAACCGCCGAACGACAGGCGGAATGCAGCACCCACGGCTCGATCGGCTTGTCAGAATCGCGCCCGGGAAACAGAATGTCCCTGGGTCGCGCCAAGCGCCAATAGCTGCGTAGGATCCCGAGTAGTTCCGGCGACAGCATGACGTAGCGGGCTTTGCCGCCTTTGCCGCGTGTGATGTGGATCACCATCCTTGAGCTGTCGATATCGTTGGCGCGAAGACCACAGACTTCCGAGACCCTGAGACCGGCGGCATAAGCTGTTGTCAGAGCTACCCGCGCCTTCAAGCTGGAGACAGCCTGCAAAAATTCGACGACCTCGTCGCTGGAAAGAACTACCGGCAACTGGCGAGGCTCGCGCGCATACGGAATATGCTCCGGGATGGTATCCTGACCGAGCGTTACGCCATAGAGGAACCGGAGTGCGCAGACGATCTGGTTCAATCCCGACCAGGAGATGCCCTTCGACACGAGGTGAACCTGGAAGGCATGGATATCGTCAAGGCCCAGCCGATCGGGCGATCGGCCAAAATAGCGGCTAAACTTTGCGACTGCATAAAGGTAGGATTGCTGCGTGGCCGGAGATAGATTGCGGACTGTCATGTCCTCGATCATCCGGCGACGCAGAGGGCTCATCTCAGCCATCTGGATCTCCTGTCTGAAGGATGGGTTTGCAACACCCAAATCCTCTCAGACAGGAGGCGTCTCTCAAAGCGGGCACCAATTGCCGCGACTAGCGGCTTAGTTCAATCCGCACCTACAATGTCACCCGCTTCGTCTGGCACGAGGGGCGAACTGCGTCCGCATAACGGCGAATGCGACGAAAACCGCCGATGCAACGCCTAAATCAATCAGCCATCCGCCCAGACAAGGGGCGAAAACCTTGTCATAGAGTCAGATTCGGCCAACCACGCCCGTTTGTCCGCCTTGCCGTTCTAAAACCACGGTAAATCGATCTGTCCGATTGGCTGTCGATCACGCCAGCCGTGGGACTGGCCTCGCGCCCCGCTCGCTCGCGATCCAGCATCAGCGCCACATCGTGGATGGTCTGGAACAGAAAACGCCGCGCCAACTCGCGAAACCAGCCGTAAACCGTCTGCCAGGGCCCGAAATGGATCGGCAGCATTCGCCAACCGCAACCGGAGCGGACCAGGTAGCGCACGGCGTTGACCACCTCCCGGAAATCAACCTCGCAGGACGTCCGCGACGCCCAGGCTTGGGCATCAGCGGCGCGAACTGATCCCACTCCTCGTCCGTCAGATCAGACGGGTAGCGCTTGGTCTTCTTGGCAATCTGGGCCATCCGCCCACGACTCTGCTCTGTCCACATCCAAAGTTCGAATCATAACCAAGCCTCAGATGGAACCGATACCAAGCCGGTTTTCAAAACGGTCTCTGAGCCCCATCATGCATGCTGGCATGAGCGAGCTCGTCGAGGACCAGCAGGGGCAGCAGATCGGTGATGTTGGCGTCTGTGGCGCGCTGCGGCAATTCGCTGAGGACGTGGCGCAAGTAGGCCAAGGGTTCGATGCCGCAGGCGCGGCAGGTCAGCATCAGGCTGTATATGACGGCGCTGGCTTTGGCTCCATCCACGGTGCCGCTGAACAGCCAACTCTTCCTGCCAGTGGCAAAAATTCTGATGTCGCGCTCCAGAAGGTTGTTGTCGATCGGCATCCTGCCGTCTTCTGTGTATCTCGTCAGGTACTCCCACTGGTTCAGGGTATAGGACACAGCATCGCCGATCTTGCTATCGGGCAAGACTTTCGGCTCGATGTCGTCGAGCCATGCCTTGAGAGCATTGAGGATGGGGACGCTGTGCTGCTGACGAAGGCGGCGAATGCAATCGGCTTGTGTTTCGCCCTTGTCCGATTTTCCGTTCCGCGCTTGGCCTTCAACCCGGTAGAGCTGCTCGAAGAACTTGAGCGCCTGCTCCGACGGACCGCCGCCTCTCTTCCTCGCCTTGAGGGCATCGACAAAGCGCCGTCTGGAATGGGCCATGCAGCCAAGATGGATTGCACCTTCCAGCGTGCGCCAGGCAGTATAGCCATTATGCCGCGGTATTCGCCGAGGAAGGCCTGCGGGTGTATCTGGCCGCGGCCCGTCTGATAATCGAGCAGCACGATCGGCTCGTCACTATCCTCGCCGCTCCGGTAAGCCCACATATATGACGTGCTGATGGCCTCTCGATCCTTTTCCTTCAGCACCTGAACCGTCGTCTCGTCGCCATGGATGAGAGGCTGCGATCTGAGCCGCAGCTTCAAGGCGTCATAGATGCGTGAGAGATGCTTCTCGCTCGATCCGATCACCCAATGCCCCAGAGCGCCGCGGCTGACGGGAACGCCGGCACGCTCGAAGGCTTGGCTCAAGCGGTAGAGCGGCGTGCCGTCGACGTACTTGTGAACAAGAGCAAATGCCAGCGTCGAGGCCGTGGCGATGCTGCCCGGCAAGGGCTGCGCGGGCATCGGCGCGATCACGACCGGCGTATTGATGCCGGTGCGATCGCAATGGCGGCAGGCATACTTGAGCCGCACATTCTGCAGGACCTTCGCCTTCACCTCGATATGAAGCTGCTCGGTAACGGCCTCGCCCATGCGATGCATCTGGTGACGGCAGCAAGGACAGGCCTTCTGATCGTCGGGAAGGTCATACTCGACGCGTTCGCGCGGCAAGTGTTCCGGCAGTGCCTTGCGGCCACGCTTCTTTCCCTCCGGCTTTTCGGTGACGGAAAGCCGGTGTCCGGGAGGTTGACGACATTGCTATCTTCGCTGCCGGCGTCGTCTTCATCGGCAATCTGTTCGGCCTCATTGAAGAGGCGATCAACGTGCTTTTCGCTCTTGAGCGCAAAACGATGTGAGCGCGCTAGCGCCAACTCTTCCTCGAGCTTGGCCACGTGCGCCGGCGAGTTGACGGTTCTGCGCCTGCAGCGTAGCAATACGCGCCATCAACTCTTCAACATTCGGTTTGCCGGGTCGATTCATCGTAGTTTTGAATCTGAACCGCACCGACGCGACAACGGCACAATTCGGGAGCCGTCAGCCCGCAACCTGATATTGCCGCACCGGATGGCGCACCATTGCGTCGACGTCGATGCCGTCGAGAATCCAATGGAGCTGCTCGGTCGTCAGCGTAACCACCGCCGTCTCCCGGCGCGGCCACCGGAACTTGTCCTCGGTCAGCCGCTTTAGAACCAGCACGAAGCCGGACCGGTCAAAGAACAAGAGTTTCATCCGGTCGCGACGGCGATTGCAAAATGCAAAGACAGCAGGTGCAAACGGATCGAGCGCCATCGTCTCCTGAACCAGGACCGCAAGGCTGTTGATGCCGGCCCGAAAGTCGATCGGCTCGCGGTGCAGGTAGACTTTCAGGTCAGCGCCCAGTCTGAACATGACCCAGTGCTCAGATGATCGCCGTCAATGCATCCACATCACCGCATTCCTGCGGCGCGGCAATGAACGTGAGAGCGCGCATTGCATCGCCTGAACTGCTCCCGGATGTTGGGCCGTTGCCTCATCTGATTTGCTCCCCGCAGTTTTGGGGCGGGAGCAAATCAGATGAGGCGGATAAGCATGGCGACGCGGGATGAGCTGGTGAAGGTGGTAGCGGCGCGCTACGCCCGAGGCGATCGGGCAGAGAAGTCGCGCATTCTCGATGAATTCGCGGCGGTAAGCGGCTTTCACCGCAAGCATGCCATGCGGTTGCTGCGGAATGGACCACCGGCGGAGCGTTCGGGCCCGCGACCGGAGCGCCGGCTTTATGACGACGCGGTGCGCGAAGCGCTGATCGTGCTCTGGGAAGCTTCGGACCGCATCTGCGGCAAGCGTCTAAAGATGCTGATACCGATTTTGGTGGAGGCGATGGAGCGTCACGGGCATCTGCATCTAACCGCCGAGATCCGCACACGGTTATTGGCGATGAGCGCGGCGACGATCGACCGCGCCCTTCGCGAGGTTCGAGACATCGCTGGTGGGCCGAGACGCCGTCGCAGTACAGCGTCCACCGCGCTGCGGCGCAGCATTCCGATCCTAACCTTCTCCGATTGGCAGGATCCTCCGCCTGGATTCGTCGAGGCCGACCTGGTGGCGCACAGCGGACCGACGACGCGGGGAAGCTTCATACAGACGCTTTGTCTTACCGACGTCGCGAGCGGATGGACGGAATGCGCGCCCTTGCTGGTGCGTGAACAGAAGCTGTTGAGCGAGGTGCTGACGGTATTGCGGCGGCTCCTGCCATTTCAGCTTCTCGGATTCGACACGGACAATGACAGCGTGTTCCTGAACGAGACGATACGCGACTACTGTCTGGATGCCGGCATCGAGTTCACCCGCTGCCGTCCTTACCGCAAAAATGACCAGGCCTTCGTCGAACAGAAGAACGGCGCCGTGGTGCGACGCATTGTCGGGTATCGCCGGCTCGAGGGGCTCGAAGCCGCTGCTGCCCTTGCACAGCTCTATTCGACGGTTCGGCTGTTCGTGAACTTCTTCCAACCCTCCTTCAAGCTGGCCGGAAAGGAACGGGACGGCGCCCGCGTGCGCAAGCGCTATCACCCTGCGGCAACACCTTGCCAGCGACTGCTGGCAGATCCACGCACGCCTGAACCGGTTCGTGCCAAGCTTGCGCAAACACAGTCGAGGCTGGACCCGGTAAAGCTGCTGCAGGAGATGCGATCGGCGCAGCAGCGCCTGGTCAACATTGCCGATGAATCCTGCACGCCGGCGCTGGTGAGCGATCCGGCGCTGGACCAATTCCTGTCCGGTCTGCGAACGGCTTGGAAGGAGGGGGAAGTCCGCCCAACCGCACGAGCCAAGCCGAGGCAAAAGCGAGGGCGTCGCCGACCGGATCCGCTCGTGAAGGTCACAGGCCAGTTGCGCGCGTGGTTCGACGAAGAGCCTTGGCGGACGAGCCGCGAATTACTGGTGCGTCTGCAGGCGGAGCAGCCGGGACAATATCCTGATCCGCTTCTGCGCACGCTGCAGCGGCGCTTGAAGATCTGGCGGAAGGAAAAGGCACACGCGATGGTGTTCGGCCCAATGCACGTCGAGTCGGCAATCGAGCTAATCGCGCATTGATCGAATCCCAGCCCAGGGGACATTTTGGTGAGGCAACGGAAAGATCGTTCGGGAGCATTCCAGGGTGAGGCAATACGGCTTCTCTCCCAGATTGCCGCGCTATACGCATTCCAGCGTCAACTTCACGCCGTTCGGCAAAGACGCGCTCAACTTGGCTGGGAGGGGCGACGACTTCGACAGCCGATCTTCACCACGCGTGGCAGGCCTCTCTACCGAATTGCCCTGCATAGGCAGGCTGTACTCCGCGGCGCTGACTTGAACTGGAATGAACGCCGACGGCGCAGGTGGCGACAAAGCAACGGCGTCTTTGGTCGTCTTTATCCACTTGCGAAGAAGGTTGGCATTGACCCCATATTCAAGCGCAAGTCGCGATACCGACACGCCAGGCTCAAGGCAGGCCGCAACGAGCCGCTCTTTCGACGCCGCGTCGCACCGCCGGCGGCCGTTACGCAAAATTCGCCTCACCAGCAGTTGTGTTCATCGTCGTCCTCAATCACGTGGTGTCTACCTCCTAATGAGACCTGTGCGCGGGTGTCTGGACGGGCGTGCTGATCTGTGATTCTCTCAATCAGTACAAAGGATTGAGGGATGCGATGTCACGTCGGCGCATCGGTCAGGAAAAGTTCGGTTTCGCCGTTGATCGCGGCCAGCATTCGTCTTTGGATGAGCTTGCCAAACTGATTGACTGGCTGCCGATCGATCAGGCCCTTTGTGTGATTTCCTGCTCTGCGAAGGGCGAGCCTTCCTGGCCGCCAATGGCCTTGTTCAAAGCGATGCTGCTGTCGATCTGGTACGACCTGTCCGACGTCAAGCTTGCCGAGGCGCTGGACGACAGAGGATCGTTCCGGCGGTTCTGCGGGTTCTCGGCTCAAGAGCCGACACCTGAGCGAACGGCTTTCGTGCGGTTTCGTAAAGCCCTTGTGGCACATGGTCTGGACAAGACCCTGTTCGACGAGATCACCCGCCAGCTCAAGGCCAAAGCGATCCGTGTGAAGACCGGCACGCTTGTCGATGCGACGATCATCGCCTCGGCCAGTGAAGATGATGCAGAGGGCCATTGGGTCAAGCATAAGGGCCGGCCAGCGGTTCATGGCTTCAAGGCCCATGTCGGCGCCGACGCGGACACGGCTCTGGTCGAGGAGATCGCCGTCACGCCTGCCAACAGCAACGATGGCAAGGCCGGTCCTGATGCTCTGCCGGACGATCCCGGCGAGGTGTTTGCCGATAGCGCTTATCGAGGCAACCATTTCGGCGACGCGGTGCGCGCCAAGGGTGGGACGCCACGCATCGTTGCCACCGGTATGTGAGGACGCGATGAAGCCGAAACGCTGGCACGCCTTGAGGCCTTTAACCAACCGATCCACCGTATTCGTGGCCGGATCGAGAAGATCTTCGGCACATGGAAACGAAGTTACGGCCTTCGGCGGATGCGATGGAGAGGGCTTGCAAAGGCAGGCGTTCAAATCCGCCTCACCGCCATCGCCTACAATATGAAACGCAGTTTGAAGATCATCGCATTGGCCCGATAGCGAGCAAGAACACTACTGACGCTCACACAAGAGCGTCACAAGCCACACCCCACGACGTTGGCGCCAATATCTTTCCGCCCTTTACCCTGGGAGCCGAACAATCAAACAAAATCAATGCAAAGCGCTTCCCGCGCACAGGTCTCATTAGTGGACACTTCATGCCAAAACACGCTCAATGGAAAAAGGTGCAGAGAAATTAGCGCTTTCGCTCATAGAGCGCGCGAACTTCCGCTTGTGACCATAAGGGCCGGACACTCTCGGAGCCTGCGATCCATTCACTACGGTTCTCTCCTTCCCTTGCGTCAATGACGCCGGTCTTTACGGCATTCCGCTGTGTTTTCCAGTCCTCAACGCGACGTCGCGGGCCTCGTCAGCGATTGCAGCGACGTGCTTACGCTCTTGAGTTCGGCAGCCAGAAGTGGCTGCTGAGGCCATTCAAGAGCCATTTCGGTTCATTACATCGTCGCCGTCCGAGGATGGACATCCCGACGGCTTGCCGAAGGCTTAACGAGGAGCGTCTTCATTGATTGCGGCGCCTACCTTCAAGGAGATCGACCACCGCACGCGCGGCATCCAAGACATGGGTTCCGGGGCCAAACACCGCGGCGACCCCATGGTCCATAAGGAACTGATAATCCTGGCGCGGCACTACGCCACCGCACACGACGATGATGTTTTCGGCACCCTTTGCTTTCAAGGCCTCGACGAGCTGAGGTAGTAGTGTCTTGTGACCGGCCGCAAGCGAGGACGCTCCGATGACATGAACATGAGAAGCCATCGCCATGCTTGCCGCTTCTTCCGGCGTCTGGAAGAGCGGCCCGGCGAGCACGTCGAAACCGAGATCGCCAAACGCCGATGCAATCACTTTGGCACCGCGGTCATGACCATCCTGGCCGAGCTTGGCCACCATCAACTTCGGCCGGCCACCAAGCGAGACCCTAACGTCCCTGATACGGGACGTTAGGGTCTGGTATTCCGGCTCATTCTGGAAGGCGGCGCCGTAAACCTCCGAAGTCACCTCAGGAACGGCCACGTGATCGCCGAAGGCGCGGCGCAGAGCGTCGGAAATCTCCCCCACCGTCGCGCGAGCGCGCACCGCATCGACTGCTGCTTGAAGTATATTGCCCTTGCCGCTGGCCGCGGTCTGACCAAGCGCGGCAAGGGCTGCGTCGACGCGCTTGGGGTCGCGCTGACGCTTTGTTTGTTCGAGACGACGGATCTGCGCCTCCCGGACCGCCGCATTGTCGATCTCAAGACTTTCGATCGCGGCCTCGGTCTCCAGCCGGTACTTGTTGACCCCGACGATCACCTCGTCGCCGAGATCAATCGCCGCCTGGCGGCGGGTCGCCGCCGTCTCGATCAGGCGTTTTGGCAACCCGTCGATAACGGCCTTGGTCATGCCGCCGATGGCCTCGATTTCCTCAATGAGCGCCCACGCCTTGTCGGCAAGTTCGGCGGTCAGGCTTTCGACGTAGTAGGAGCCGGCCAGCGGGTCGACGACCTTGGTCACGCCGGTCTCGTGCTGAAGAATAAGCTGGGTGTTTCGCGCAATGCGCGCCGAAAACTCCGTCGGCAGGGCGATCGCCTCATCGAAGGAGTTGGTGTGGAGTGACTGCGTGCCACCGAGCACCGCGGCGAGCGCCTCATAGGCGGTGCGCACGATATTGTTGTAGGGGTCCTGCTCCTGCAGCGAGACGCCCGATGTCTGGCAGTGCGTGCGCAGCATCAGCGATGAAGGCTTCTTCGGATCGAACTCTTCCATGATACGCGACCACAGAAGTCGAGCTGCCCGCAGCTTGGCGGCCTCCATGAAGAAATTCATGCCGATTGCGAAGAAGAAAGAGAGCCGTCCGGCAAAATCGTCGACGTCGAGGCCCTTTCTCAACGCCGCGCGGACATATTCGCGTCCATCGGCGAGCGTGAAGGCGAGTTCTTGCACCAGCGTCGCGCCGGCCTCCTGCATGTGATAGCCGGAGATGGAGATCGAGTTGAACTTCGGCATCTCCTTTGCGGTGTACTCGATAATGTCGGCGACGATGCGCATCGAAGGTTCGGGCGGGTAGATGTAGGTGTTGCGGACCATGAACTCCTTCAGGATGTCGTTCTGGATGGTCCCGGAGAGCTGGGCCGTCGGGCAGCCCTGTTCCTCGCCGGCGACGATGAAGCAGGCAAGGATCGGAATGACCGCACCGTTCATGGTCATGGAAACGGAAATGTCCTTGAGCGGTATGCCGTCAAAAAGGACCTTCATGTCCTCAACGGAATCGATTGCTACCCCCGCCTTGCCGACATCGCCGACGACACGCTCATGGTCGCTGTCATAGCCGCGATGCGTGGCGAGATCGAAGGCGACCGACACACCCTGCTGGCCGGCGGCGAGCGCCTTGCGGTAGAAGGCATTCGACGCCTCGGCGGTCGAGAAGCCGGCATATTGCCGGATCGTCCACGGCCTGCCGGCATACATCGTGGCACGCGGTCCGCGGACGAAGGGTTTCAGCCCGGGCAGGGTGGCGAGGTGGTTGATCCGATCCAAATCGCCACCCGTGTAGAGCGGCTTGACGTCGATGCCTTCGGGCGTGCGCCAGACCAGGGCGTCTGGGGAGGCCTTCAGTTCCCGCTCGGCAAGAGTGCGCCAGTCGGCGAGTTTGGCCATCATTCGAACTCCAGAATAGGTTCGTCGACGGCAAGGCTCGCCCCCGCTTTGGCGGCGATCCGTTTGACGACGGCCCGCCGTTCGGCGCGAAGCACGTTCTCCATCTTCATGGCCTCGACGGTGGCGAGCACCTGTCCAGCCTCGACCGACTCTCCCTCGGACACGGCAATCGCGGTAACCACACCTGGCATCGGGCAAAGCAGCAGCCTGGAGGTGTCCGGCGGCTGCTTCTTCGGCATCAATCGCGCGAGCTCGGCGATCGCCGGGCTGCGGACATGGGCGACAACATCCATTCCGCGCCAGCGCAGTCGGTAGCCGGTTCCTGACCGCGACGTCTTGATCGAGGTGGTTTCCGCGCCAATCTGAAAGTGCGCGATATGCCGTCCCGGGAGCCAGTCGCTTGCAACGCTCAGAACCGAGCCGTCATCGAATGACACCGCTGTTGCGTCTTCCTGATCGCGCACCGCGATTGCAAATGCATGGTTGCCAAGCGTCACGATCCAATCGCTGGGGACTTTGCGACGATGATTGTCCATCGCCCCGGAAATTAGGACATTGCGGCGCTGGAGTTTCCAGTTGATGTGGGCCGATACTGCCGCGAGCTTGCACTCATCCGCATCGGTGGGGGACACACCCGAAAAGCCGTCCGGAAACTCCTCGGCGATAAAGGCCGTGCTTAGCCGCCCCTCGCGAAACCGGGGATGGTCCATGACAGCGGCGAGAAACGGCAGGTTATTGCCGATACCTTCCACTTCGAAATCATCCAGCGCAGCAGCCATCGCGTCGATTGCGCCCAGCCGATTGGGCGCCCAGGTGCAGAGCTTGGCGATCATGGGATCATAATGCATGGAGATGTCCGAGCCCTCGACGACGCCGGTATCGTTGCGGATGAGCGAGCCGTCCGCACGCGGACCTTCGGCGGGCGGCCGGTAGCGTGTCAGACGACCGATGGAGGGGAGGAAATTGCGATATGGGTCTTCGGCGTAGAGCCGGCTTTCTACCGCCCAGCCGTTCAGCCTCACGTCCTCCTGGGCAAAGCGCAGCTTTTGGCCGGCCGCGATGCGGATCATTTCCTCGACCAGATCGATGCCCGTTACAAGTTCGGTGACCGGATGCTCGACCTGGAGCCGCGTGTTCATCTCGAGGAAGTAGAAGTTGCGGTCGCGGTCGACGATGAACTCAACCGTGCCTGCCGAGTGGTAGCCGACCGCCCTGGCAAGAGCGATGGCCTGCTTGCCCATCGCATGTCGAGTCGCTTCGTCGATGAACGGTGATGGTGCTTCCTCGATGATCTTCTGGTTGCGCCGCTGGATCGAGCATTCGCGCTCGCCGAGATAGACGTTGTTGCCGTACTGATCGCTGAGCACCTGGATTTCGATGTGACGAGGCTCGGTAACGAATTTCTCGATGAAGATGCGGTCGTCGCCAAAGGCATTCTTCGCCTCGTTTCGCGAGGACTGAAATCCTTCGCGCGCCTCGACGTCGTTCCAGGCGATGCGCATGCCCTTGCCGCCGCCCCCGGCGGATGCCTTGATCATGACAGGAAAGCCAATCTCGCCGGCGATACGTACCGCTTCCTCTGCGTCTTCGACCAGGCCCATATGGCCGGGCACGGTGGAAACACCGGCGGATGCCGCGATCTTCTTCGAGGTGATCTTGTCGCCCATCGCTTCGATGGCGACGGGCGAGGGGCCGATGAAGGCGATGCCCTTGGCTTTCAGCGCTTCGGCAAAATTCGAATTTTCGGACAGGAAACCGTAGCCCGGATGAATCGCATCAGCGCCTGTGGCGGCAACGGCATCGAGGATGTTGGCAATGCGAAGATACGATTGCGCCGAGGCGGCTGGACCGATATGCACCGCTTCATCCGCCTGCCGGACGTGCAAGGCATCGCGGTCAGCGTCGGAGTAGACGGCGACCGTTGCAATGCCGAGCCTCTGCGCCGTCTTGATTACCCGGCACGCGATCTCGCCACGATTGGCAATCAGGATCTTCTTGAACATTTTTTGCCTACTCAAAGCGGGATGGTGTCGTGCTTCTTCCAGCGTGTCTCGACGCTTTTTCCCCGCAGCGCGGCAAATGCACGCGCGATCCGCTTGCGTGAGGAATGTGGCATGATCACTTCGTCGATGAAGCCGCGCTCGGCGGCAATGAAGGGGTTTGCGAAGCGCTGCTCGTACTCCCTGGTGCGAGCCGCCAGCCTCTCGGGATCGCCGAGCTCGGACCGATAGAGGATTTCGGCCGCGCCCTTTGCGCCCATCACCGCGATTTCAGCGGTTGGCCAGGCGTAGTTGATGTCGGCGCCGATATGTTTGGAAGCCATCACGTCATAGGCGCCGCCATAAGCCTTGCGTGTGATCAACGTCACCATCGGCACAGTCGCCTGAGAATAGGCAAACAACAGCTTGGCGCCGTGCTTGATGACGCCGCCATATTCCTGGGCGGTGCCCGGCAGGAAACCGGGCACGTCGACGAGCGTCAGGATCGGGATGTCGAAGGCGTCGCAGAAGCGAACGAAACGCGCCGCCTTGCGGGAGGAATCAATGTCGAGGCATCCGGCCAGCACCATGGGCTGGTTGGCCACCACACCCACGGTCCTGCCCTCGATGCGAACAAATCCGATGATGATGTTGCGGGCGAAGGCAGCATGAAGCTCGAAGAAGTCGCCTTCATCGGCGATTGCCGTGATCAGTTCCTTCATGTCGTAGGGCTTGTTGGCGCTCTCCGGCGCCAGCGTGTCGAGGCGCAACTCGATCCGCTCGGGATCGTCATGAAAGGGCCGCGCGGGCGGCTTTTCCCGATTGTTCAATGGCAGGAAATCAAAGAGGCGCCGGACCTCTTCCAAAGCCTCGATGTCGTTGTCAAAAGCGCCGTCAGCAACAGAGGATTTTTGCGTGTGCGTTGCAGCGCCGCCAAGTTCCTCCGCGGTCACGATTTCGTTGGTGACCGTCTTGACCACGTCGGGACCGGTCACGAACATGTAGGAGGAATCTCGCACCATGAAGATCAAGTCGGTCATGGCCGGCGAATAGACCGCGCCGCCGGCGCAGGGTCCCATGATCACCGAAATCTGCGGAATGACGCCGGAAGCATCGACATTGCGCTTGAAGACGTCGGCATAGCCGGCCAGCGAGGCGACACCTTCCTGGATGCGCGCGCCGCCGGAATCGTTGAGGCCAATGACCGGCGCCCCGTTGCGCACCGCCATGTCCATGATCTTGCAGATCTTCTGGGCGTGTGTTTCCGACAGCGATCCGCCAAGCACCGTGAAGTCCTGGGAGAAGACGTAGACCAGCCTGCCGTTGATCGTGCCCCAGCCCGTGACCACGCCGTCGCCAGCGACCTTTTGGTCAGCCATGCCGAAGTCCGTGGCGCGATGCGTGACATACATGTCGTATTCTTCGAAGGAGCCTTCATCGAGCAGCACCACGAGGCGTTCTCGGGCCGTCAGCTTGCCTTTCGCGTGTTGAGCATCGACACGCTTCTGCCCGCCGCCGATGCGAGCTTGAGCACGACGGACCTCGAGTTGTTCGAGAACGGCTCGCATCAACAGCCAGCCCTTGTTTCAACGTCCAAACCCGTCAGCAACCGCGGCGCGGCGAGTCTGCTCTGCCTCGAACTCGGGTTTGCTGTGCTGCACAATGGCATGAGCGCCTCCACTGGAATTCCGCTCCGCATTAGTTCGGCGGCAACACACGGGAAAGGCTTGACCGTGTGCGATTGCGAATTGTATGGAATTGCAAATAGCAACATGCGAATTTGCAAATGGCTAACGGCAAGCTTTTCATTGGGCGGCGCGTGCGGGAACTGCGGGAGGCGAGCAAAGCCACCCAGGCGGTCTTCGCCGAGCGTCTTGGGATTTCGACCAGCTATCTGAATCAGATAGAAAACAACCAACGGCCCGTGTCAGCCGCCGTGCTTCTTGCGCTCGCCGAGAAATTCCAGGTCGATATTGCTTCGATCGGCGGCAGTGAGGCAGACCGGCTGCTCTCGGCGCTGAGCGAGGCTCTTGCCGACCCGGTATTCGTCGGTGTTTCTGCTGGATTTCAGGAACTAAAGCTCGTTGCCCAAAACGCACCGTCTCTCGCTCATGCGTTGATTACCTGCCATCAGGCCTATCGCAGAAACAGCGAGCAGCTTGCCAGCTTCGACGACCAGCTGATCCGAACCAATGCCTTTGCCGAGCCGACACCCTACGAGGAAGTGCGGGACTTCTTTCATTTTGTTGACAACTACATCGATGAGCTCGACCGGGCGGCCGAGCATCTGGCCAAGGCCTTGGGCGTGCCCGACCGTGATCTCGGTACGGCATTGGCAGATCATCTGGAACAGCATCATCACGTTCGGCTTGCGCGCGCTGCCAATGGCGAACGGGTGATCAGGCGGTTCGACGCTTCCGCTCGCGTGCTGTACCTGAACTCTTACTCGCCCGCATCGACGCGTAGCTTTCAAATGGCATTTCAGATAGGAGCCCTGGAGCACCGAGCCGAGATCGATGCGATCATGGAGCGCGCGCGGTTCCGGACCTCCGAAGCGGCGGAGATATGCCGGATCGGCCTGCAGAACTACTTTGCCGGCGCGCTGATGTTGCCCTACCGGCCCTTCTTGGCCGCTGCAAAAGAACTTCGGCACGACCTTCACCTGCTCGCAATGCGCTTCGGCGCGAGCCTCGAGCAGGTGGCGCATCGCCTGTCGACGTTGCAAAGGCCTCGGATGAAGGGCGTTCCGGTCTTCTTCGCGCGCATCGACCGGGCCGGCAACATCACCAAGCGCCACAGCGCCGCGAAGTTGCAGTTTGCCCGCTACGGAGCAGCTTGCCCGTTGTGGAACGCTCATCAAGCGTTCGAAACCCCGGGCCGCATGATTTGCCAGCTGGCCGAGACGCCAGACGGCGTGCGCTATCTCAGTGTCGCCACCGAAATCACCAAGGCTGACGGTGGGTTTGGCGCTCCTCATCGACGCTATGCGATCGCGCTCGGTTGCGAGATCTCCGACGCTGGCGATTTCGTCTACGAAGATCGGCTGGATTTTGCCAACGGAACAGCGTTCGAGCCTATCGGCGTTTCATGCCGCATTTGTGCGCGCATGGATTGCATTCAACGCGCCATTCCGCCGCTCCAGAGCACGATTACGATCGACCATGACCGACGCAGCGAATTGCCGTATACGATTTGCTGATTCGAGTGTGACAGCCGGAAAGTGCCACATTTCCACTCAAGCCGTTTTCCAAGTAGCTGCGGCGCGACAATGAAGCTGTGAGCGCGCATATATGTCGTCACGGTGAACTGGAACCGGCAATCGCCATTGGAGCATTGTCGGCAATGCTTCCTCATCGCGGAATGCCACGATCATTTTTTCAACGGTCCGAATATTGGAAAAGGCCGCAAGCATCGTTTCAGGCATTCTCATCTCCTGGGATCACGCCAAAGAATCGCATTCGAATGCTTCATCCGCAACCGAATCGCTGTCATTGGTTGATAAAGGCCGTCGCAAAAAACGCGGCGTGGAACGGTGGGCCGAGGAGTTTGCGGAGCCGCCCTGGGTCGACCCCGGCATGCCGACCTATACACATCTTCATTGCGCTCTCGCTGCTAGCCGTGTTTTCGACCCGGTTTGACCGACAGGGCGGCAGAATCGATCTTGATCTGACATAAGCGACCGGTTAGATGTATATAGCTTCGCGGGTACGATGGAGACCGGGAATAGCATGTCAGGCTCATTCGGCGGCCATTGCGTAGAATTTTGGAAGACGGCCCGCCTTGCCCCTCCAGCGGGAGAGCGGCATGAAGACTATATGGTCAACCACAATGGCGGACTCGGAGAACTTCGCGCTCAAGTAGAGACAGGCATTGTCACCTGAGATGTTGTAGAAATGAAGATGCAGGACATTGTTCGCGCTTGCGACACCGTGATGCCTTGAGCGAAGTGTCTTGGTCTGACCAAATAACCCACGACAGAGTTCTAATCATCTGGAGACTTATACGATGCTTGATGAAGCACGATTGAGAGCGCTCGCCCTGCAGGATCGTCTGCGCAGCGAGGGAATTGAACTCGCAATCTTTACCGACGAGAGTTCAATTGCTTACCTCGCCGGGTTCTGGGGTTATCTCTCCGTCGAATTCGGCCGCCCTACCTTCCTCCTCGTCCGCCCGGACGAGGAGCCTACCGTTATCACGCCGCTCATGGAGCATGAGATGGTGTCCAAGATGACGTGGGTCCAAGACGTCCGCGGTTGGGAAGATTCAGGCGCGAACCGTTGGGAAAACGTCCTGCGTGTGGCTGTCGGCAAGAGGCCCGAGTCCCTTTGGGTCGAATCCAATTTCATTCCGGCGATCGTCCGGAATTTCCTTGACGAGGAATTTGAGGGTATCCCCCTGAAGAACATCTCCCGCATTCTCGGCGAGATGCGAATGATCAAATCGGCGGCGGAAATCGAGGTGATGAGACAGGCCGGCCAAATCGCAGGTGCGATGATGGCAGCTGCCCACCAGTCACTCGAAGTCGGAGCGCCAGAGTATGAATCCGCTCTTGCTGTTATGGCCGCCGGCACCCGCAAGGCGGCCGGGTTCCTGACGGCTAAAGGTTGGGAGGCGTTCGTCTCGCCCCTCATCCACAACCTGCAAATCATGCAATCGGGTGCCGATACGTCGATGGTGCATCGCCGTTCGAGCACCAAACTGCTGGCGAAAGGCGACCCTGTATACTTCTGCTTCTGTAACATGGCACAGTTCAAGCAGTACAAGCTCGGTTTCGACCGAATGTTCTTCGTTAAGGAGGCGACTGACGAGGCGGTGAAAGTCCAGCAGGCAGCGATCGACGCGCAACAGGCGGCGTTGCGCTCAATCCGCGCCGGTGTCACTGCGGAAAGCGTCGCGCAGGCTGCCAATGATTGCTACGCGGGGGCTGGCTACACGACTGGCTATCGCACTGGCCGTTCGATCGGGGTCGCGTATCTCGAGGCTCCCGAACTGAAGGCGGGCGACAAAACGATCCTCAGGCCCGGCATGACCTTTGCGGTCGATGGCGGTATTAGCCTCGACGGTCGTCTCGGCGGACGCATTGGAGACTCGATCGTCGTTACCGAGACCGGCTTTGAGTATCTGACCGATTATCCGCGGAAAATCCTCTACTCCTGATCCGATATGATAATGCAGCAGAATCTCGGCAGTCTTTCGGAGTTGCGCCAAGGGTATTTTCGCCTGAGATGCGGCTCCGTAATGAGCGCTCAGCAGCAGCGTTTTGAGACGGGAGCAGCCACATGAACATGCCCACAATCGGGGTTGTTGGAACCGGAGACTTCGCCGCCTATCTAATTGCCGCCCTGCGAAAGGGCGGCTATCGCGGTCGAATTCTGCTCTCGCCGTACAGCCGGGCTAAGGCGCAAACGCTTGCCGCCACCTATAGCTGCACCTTAGCCGCGGATAACTCGAGCTTGCTCGCGGAGGCCGACTGGATCCTTCTCGCGGTGCGGCCCGAACAGCTTGCCAACGCGCTGCCGAATTTGACCCTACGCCCAGGGCAGATCTTAATATCGGCCGTTGCCGGCGTCACAATTGCAGAACTGCATGCGGCAAAGGGCCACGACATATCCGTGGTCCGCATCATGCCATCGAGTTACATTGAAGCCACCAATGAAGGTCTTATTCCGATATATCCCGCATCTCACGATGTCGAAGCGGTGCTGGCCGCGGCGGGCAAGGTCGTGACTTTCGATACGGAAGACCAATTCGAACTTGCTATGGCCGGCGCCTGCCTAGCCGGCTGGGCGTATCGCTTTATCGCTTCTCTCGAGGCTTGGTTCGTAGTGCACGGGCTTACGCCAGCTCAAGCTCGACTGCTAGTTGCGGGCAATATTGCGGGCGCTACCGGCTATGCCTTGGCGCGGCGGGATGCCTCTCTTGAGATCGTCTCTGACGGGATCGCAACGCCAGGTACCTACACAAAGGCCGGGCTCGACCATCTTCTCAAATCAAAGGCCGCTTTGCCTTGGTTAGAGGCCCTTGATATTGTCTTTACAAAGTTGAAGTCGGCAAAGTCCTGATCAGTAAGGCCACCGCTTGATGGGGCGGGCGACCGATATGGACGTAGAGCATAGGCTAGGGAACAGAAGGTATGACGATGGGAAATGCGTGACGATGGGCAGCGACGGAGAGGCAAGAAAGGCGACTGCAACTGAAATACACGATCTGCTCAGAGATCGCATCTGCCTTCTAGAATACCGGCCTGGCGCAATGCTCCGTGAGAACGACATCGCTGGCGAATTCAATGTAAGTCGGACGCCGGTTCGCGAGGCATTACAGCGACTCTCAATCGGGGGACTGGTGGAGGTGAGGAATGGTATCGGTACTTTTGTCACCACCTTGGATCTGGAGCAACTGCTAGAGGCCTTCGAGCTCAGGATCGAGATGGCGCGACTATTTGGTCGGCTCGATACACGCAACGCGACGCCAGATGACGTGGCTATTCTGGAGGCTTTGCTTAAGAGGTCCCAAGTCCTGATGGATAATTTCGATGTTCATGAGCACTGGCATATCAACCACCGACTTCATTTCGCCATCAGCGACCTAGTGCTTAACAAGACGTTCCTGGACATGTGGCATAATCTCTATTTTAGGGCCGCGAGGGTCTGGTACGATGTGTCTAAGGACCTGTGGCCAGATGCGGTCGGGATGTTACAAACGGAGATAACTGAGCTCTTGACGGCAGCACGGGAGAACGACATCGAGGCGATAGGCTACATCAAGCGCAACTACATCAATTTCTGTTGGAAGCGGATCGTATCAAAGCAGCAGTCATAACCTTGGTTATACATCGGCAGTACTCTGCCCGTTTAAAAATAAGAGCCTAGAATTTCTTCCTGAGCCCACATAGATCATAGATCCCTGCGCCGTGAAGCTTTGTTTTCGTTAAGTATCGAATTGCCCGCCGGCCGCCTCCATCGCGTCCAGCCGGGCTAGCACTACAGCCAAATGCGATTTGTGCACGGTGGCAACCAAACGAACATCCCGTAGTTCGAGACTTCTTCGTATCATGCGCAGCTCATCGAGCAGGTCTTCCACTTGCTGACGGAAATCCATCTTTTCGAGAAGCAAAAACCAGAACCTTGCGGATTGGAAGAACAACATATCGTTGAAGTTCTTGAGCGGCCCATTGCTGCTCAGACTATGCAGAATTCCATGCATGCGGATGTTTATTTCTGCGAACTGGCGTTTGTCCGTGCTATCTAGAAGTTCCCGGCAAGCTCCCTCCAGCTCTTGAACTTCGCCGAGGATCTCGTCAGTAACGGGAAGTGGTGAAGACTCCGCCATGGCGTCCATCAACCGCATACGAACGATGTATATATCGCGCATGGAGCTCAAATCGATGGACGTGACTTCAGTACCGTTGCCGTGCTGGCTTACGATCAGACCGTCGTACTCCAGGCGTTGCAAGACCGTACGCAGAGGCGTCCGACTGACGCCGAATTCGGACGCAAGGTCCCTTTCATTCAGGCGGCTACCAGGTGGGTAGTCGAGGAGACAAATCCGGCGACGTAACTCGAGGTAGATCTCGTGTTTGGTCATCCTGCCGGCAAGTTGCCTCTCGCCTTCCGAGGTTGCGTCTTGACCTTCTGGAAATGACAAGGCGCTTTCGCTGGTAGATGCAAGTGAGCCGTGGCGTGTCATCGATCGCTTTCTCGGAAGGTTGCAGTCGCGTAGCATCAAGTTCCAATGCGCAAAGCTGCGTACGTTTGACGTAAGAACGCTATAACGCTCTGCGAGGTTATACGGCCAGTAGCCGGATTCTCTTCGCTTGGCCTATTTTGTATCGACATGGAAAAATTGGAACTGTCGGATTCCACATCTACGGTGTGAGTATTGAACTCCAAATCTGGATCTGCCCAAATTTCCATCTGCGTGCGGTCCGGCCCCAGGCCGGCAAGGCTAAGCGCGGCAGCGACATTCACATTGGCCGGAAATTCCTTCGCCACTTCGCTCACCGTTCCTTTTAAAACGCAAACCGCTTCCGCAAGGTTTTCTAGATTCAACCCTTTGCGAATAACATATGGTGCGGTTGCAAGGCTTCTAGGTGGTTTTCGGGTATGGATCTTCACCGCGTAGATCTCACCCACGGCAACAGCTTTTAGGGCATCGAGCCCCAGCATCGCGCCCGACGGGATCACAATCCGCCCTCCAGTGCGGCGTGCGAGGTCCACAAGATCTTCCCTGCCGAGGAGTTGACTGGCAGACATGGCTAACAGGGTCTTCCCGGCGCTAAGGACAGGCAGCGCGACCGCGTCGAACATGTGTGGCGGGAGGCACTCCAAAACTGCATCGCATTTGGTAGCCAACTCCTCAAACGAGACGCAAGGAACACTTCTGTTCAAGGTGGCATCGAACGCCGCCGCGCGCTCCGGGCTACGCGCCGAAAAAGCGACTAATTTCCACCCAAACACTTCTCCCCGGTCGAGCGCATGAGCCACCGAGGAGCCGATGGCGCCGATCCCGGCTATTCCAATCCTCATATGAGCTTCGCTTTTCAATCTGCCGCTTTTACGGCGCTTAAGAACTGCTGTGTTCTTTTGCTTTTGGGGTTAGAAAATAGCTCATCGGGACTGTCTTGTTCCTCGATCTTTCCACCAAAGAAGAAGCACACGCGGTCGGAAATATCACGAGCGAACCCCATTTGATGCGTGACCATAAGCATCGTAAGACTATGCCTTGTTGTTAGATCCCTAATGACGTTTGTAACCTCTCCGATTACCTCGGGATCAAGTGCGGACGTCACTTCGTCGAATAACATCACCTTAGGCCTCATCGCCAAGGCCCTGGCAATCGCTACGCGCTGTTGTTGTCCACCCGAGAGCCGGGAGGGATGTTGGTCCTTCTTATCGATCATGCCAACCATCATGAGAAGCTCTTCAGCGCGCTCTCGTGCCTCGCGGCCCGAGAGACCCAAGACTTGAACCGGACCTTCCATGCAGTTCTGTAGCGCGGTCATGTGCGGAAATAAGTTGAAGTGCTGAAAGCACATCCCAATCGAGGATCGTGCCTTGCGCAGGTATCTTGCATCCGCCGGCACCAGCGCGCCGTTCTTTGGCATGTGAGTGAGCGGTTTGCCATCGACATAGATCACACCGCCGCCGATTGTCTCAAGAGTCATCAGCATGCGTAAAACGGTCGTTTTTCCGGATCCTGACGGTCCAATGATTGTGACCATCTCATTTGGTGAGATGTCCAGGTTCAGATTGTCCAGAACGATCAGCTCACCATAGCTTTTTCGGACGTTCAGGAACCTAACCATCGGAATATCTGGTCCGGTCAGTTCCAAGGGGTATGATGTGAGATCTTCCATTATTCCATTCCTAACTTACGGCGAATCCAGCCTTCGAACCCACGGATGGCGCTTGCGGCGGTCAGTGAAATGATCAGGAAAATGACGCCCACAATTGTATAAGGCTCAAGGTACCGGTAGTTTTGACCACCTACGGCATTGGCCGCCTGCATCAATTCTTCGACACCAATAACCGAGAGCATAGGCGTATCCTTGAAAATGCTGACCAGGTAGTTTCCCATTCCGGCAATTGACGGCGGGATAGCCTGGGGCAGAATAATTCGCCTATAGGATTGCGCCATCGTCAGATTGATCGCGGTGCACGCCTCCCATTGCCCCTTGGGAATCGATTCGATGCCACCCCGGTAGACCTCCGAAAGGTAGGCAGCGTAGTGCAAGCCGATAGCGATCATACCCGCTACCCATGGACTCAGCCAAAGTCCGTATTCTGGTCCAACATAGTAGACGAAGAAAATCTGCAGGATGAGCGGAGTTGAGCGAATGAACTCGACCACCTCCCGGACTATGAATGTCAGAGATCGAAATGGTGTCCGTTGAGCAAGTGCAAACAAGAGACCAATCACAGCTGCAATGACGTATCCGATGCCTGCCGCCATAAGCGTGTTGACAGTAGCCCATAGCATCTTGGGCAGGATTTCGGCGGTGAATTCCCAATCCCACTGCATCGTCTAAGCCCTCCCCATCCGGCGAGCCATGATTTTTTCGAGACGGCGCATACAGGGCGTGATGAGAAAACGGGCGGAGACATAGTAGATGATCAGGGCTGTGCCGAACGTCCATGTGGAGAGGTAGGTTGAATTGTTCAGCTCGCGTGCTTGAAACATGAGATCGGGAACTGCTATCAGCCCGACCAGCGCCGTGCTTTTTAGCAGCTCGATTGCCAGGTTCCCCCAGGCCGGCAGCATGGTTGCGATAGCCTGCGGAATGATAATCCTTCGCATGCGTTTGGCTGGCGACAGCGACAGCGCGTAAGAGGCTTCCCACTGACCACGCGGCACGGACAATATGGCCCCGCGAACGAGCTCAGCGCCGTATGCGCCGAGATTCAGTCCGACGGCAAGAAACCCGGTCAGAAAATTGTTCAAAGTAATGCCAAAGAGCGGTAAAACATAAAAGAGCCAAAAAAGCTGAACAAGAAGCGAGGTGCCGCGAAAAAACTCCACGTAGGCTATAGCAAAACTTTTCACGACTGTATTGGACGACAGCATGACAAGGCCGAAAACGTGTGCAATTACGGCTGCCAACGCCAGGGAACAAAAAAATTGTACGCCGGTTATGAGCGCTCCATCGATAAAACGACTTCCGTGCTCGGATAGAAAAGAGATGTATGACATAGAAACTCACTTCGGCCGTGTTGACGAGCTGCGCCCATGGCAGCTCGTCAACTGTCTGGTTGTTACCGATTTGCGCAGGCCCATTCAGTTTTTGCGTCACCCGGAAGCTGAGCTTTTGTGTATTGAAACTTCCCTACCGCCTCAAGCATTTCCGGCGTACCGAGGTACTTTGCCTGCGCTTCGTTGTAGGCTTTAAGGAAGTCCTTGTCTTCCTTTCTGAAGGCTACCGCTACCCAATTATTAGTCCAATCAGGCAGTGCCGCCGTGTCTGTTGCCTCAATCTCCTGAGGAGCGCTGGCCGCAAGCTGTTTCATTGCGAAATCATCACCAGCGCCGACGTCAGCGCGGCCCGCTCGTACGGCAGCGAGCACTTCTGTAGGGCTGGGCACCTGGATGATCTTGCTTTCCGGAACGCCTTCCTTCAGTGCCGCGTCTACGTTGACGTAGCCGGAGACGGTGACCATCGTCGCGCCTTTCTGCTTGATATCCTGATAGGTCTGGATCCCCTTTGGATTGCCCTTTTTGACGATGAACGAGTCACCAAATTTTCCCATAGGCTCCGCAAAACTTACGTTTTTGCAGCGAGCGCCGGTAATGTACATGCCGCCTGTAATGACGTCGAAGCGGCCAGCTTGCACACCCGGTATCAGACCGCCCCATTCAGTCACTACCGGCTCGATATTGGTATAGCCCATGGACTTGAGTACGCCGACCGCAATTGCGTTCGCGAACCCTAGAGGCTCGTTCTTATCTCCCGGGTAAGCCCAAGGGATTTCGTGAGCAAAGCCAATACGGATTGGTTTTCCCGCTGCGGCACGATCCGTCAACTCGTCAGCATGGGTATGAGCGACGCCCGCGATTAGAGCAGCAGCAGCGGCGATTGCAGCCAAGATGTTTTTCATTTCCTGTGTTCCCTTTGATTTTGGGTTAGCGCCAAATTCGCGCGAATGGTATACCATTTGGTCAGCGGTCATGCAAATTGAATATTCGCAATCGCGCGTTTTCCCCGCATAGTGGGGCTATCGGGCGGGAATTTCAAAAATTCCTCTTGTGATTTTTCGCTCCTGCCGGTACGAAAGGTATACCTCAGCGAGGCGCTGTAACTTTTGCAAAAACCGAGGCAGACATGACGTACCTATCGCCCTTTCCAAAAGCCGAACTTGATCGCCGCATTGCAAGCGCGCGTAAGGCGCTCGAGGCAAACCACCTCGATGGCATCGCGATTTCCGTTCCCGAAAACATCTATTACCTTACCGGGCTCGACCACTGGGGCTTCTTCGCGGCACATGTGCTCGTGCTGAATCAAAGTGGAGAAATGGCTCTTTGCTGCCGCGCGATGGAGCGGATAACGGTTGAGAACCAGGTCAACAACGCGCGCTTCTACGGGCATAAGGATCACGAGGAGCTCTCGGATTATGTTCATCAAGCCATGAAGGATCTGGGCCTGCTCGGTGCCATCGTTGGCATTGAGAAGCGCAGCCTTTTCCTCACGCCTCGACACGCGGAGCGCATTCAAGATGACCGTTCGGGTGTAAAGTGGGTGGACGCTTCCGGAATTCTCGATGACCTGCGTCTCGTGAAGTCGCCCCTTGAAATAGAATATACCCGGAAGGCGGCTCATGCAGTGGATCTTGGGACGTTGGCCGCCGTGGCAGCGATACGGGACGGCGGGTCGGACTACGAAGTCGCGGCGGCCTACCACAACAAGATGATCCTCGAGGGCAGCGAATACCCTGGTTTCGGCCCGTTCATCCGCCCGACTAGCCGCCTGGGTGAAGAGCACACCACTTGGCGTGGTGAGGTATTCCGGAACGGAGATGCCGTCTTTCTTGAAACCTGCGCATCATACCGCAAGTACCAGTCTCCAATGGGCAGGCTTGTTTATGTCGGCAGCGCACCGAAGGGTGTCGAAGAGTCAGCGGAACTCGCTGTTCGCGGCATGAAGGCGATCTGCAAAGCCCTTCGTCCGGGTGCCGATGCGGGTGACGCCTATGAGGCTTGGCATGAAGTGGCGGCAAGCGGGGGCCTTGTCGACTACCATCGCCATCATTGCGGTTACCTCGTAGGTATTGGTTTCCCTCCCAGCTGGACGGGCGGGTCCATGGTGACGAGCCTTTTCCCGAAATCGACCCGCAAGATTGAAGTCGGCATGGTTGTTCATGCCCATTCCTGGTTTACCAACACAAAAGTCGCAGATTATTTCATCTCCAATACCGTGTTGGTGACCGAGAATGGCGGCGAGATATTGACAAATAAGACGCCAGAGACCCCGATCATTCGTTGATGACTCACAAGCGTGCGCTGCTGGTCGAATGTCGGCGCACGCTGTTCTTGATCATTCTCCGAGGGCATCATGCAAAGACTTAAAAAAGCAACGCTGACCGGCATATGCGCCCAGATGGCATCGCATGGTTGGTCGGAAGAGGAAATAAACGAGCTGGTCGATCCCAGGTTGGGGCTCATTACCGGGTTTCAAGATCTGTTGAATGAGCTTGAACAGCTGAGGAAAATCGACCTGGGGACCACGCCACCGGCTATGAGCGTCCAAGGCGCAGACAGGCATGAGTAACAATATCGCATTTCAAAGCGTCAAGAACCTGAGGTCGATGCTTCAGCGCGGGGAGGTAACCCCAGTCGAGCTTGTGGATACATTCGCCGAGAGGATCGAACGACACAATCCACAATCAAAGGCGTTCATCACGACGACGATTGATACTGCGCGAGAACAGGCGTCGCGGCTCTCGCGTGGTGATTTGAACGGCTCCTCGTTCGCCGGAATTCCGTATGCCTCCAAGGACTTGTTCGACGTGCAGGGTGTTCGAACGTCCGCCGGGTCGCGGGCCTTCCACGACAGGATTGCCAAAAAGGATGCGTTCGCAATCGCCAAGCTGCGGGCAGCTCAGGCGGTTAGTCTTGGCAAGACGAACCTGCATGAATTCGCATACGGCGCAACGGGCGAGAACGAGGTTTATGGGACGGCCGTTAACGCTTACGATCCGACGCGTCTTGCGGGTGGCTCGTCGAGCGGCTCAGCGGCCGCGGTGGCTTTTGGTCTCGTGCCGGCGGCACTTGGGACGGACACCGGTGGCTCCGTCCGAGCGCCTGCGGCTTTGAACGGGCTTGTCGGCTTTAAGCCTACGATCGGACGTGTCCCCACTTCGGGAGTGGTGCCGTATTGCTGGACGCTGGATCACGTCGGGTTGATGACGCGCACGATTGCCGATTGCGCCGATCTGCTGACCATCGTGTCAGGCTACGATCCCAGCGATCCCGCGTCAGTCAATCGGACCGTTGAAAATTACCCTGAAGCGCTCGATCAGGACATCTCAGGATTGCGCGTCGGTATTCCGAGCAACTTCTACTACGAGCGTGCGGACGACGAAATCCTCGAGGCTCTTGAACGGGTGAAAGAGTATCTCGTTGCAAACGGCGCAAAGCTTATGCCGGTGACATTTCCGGATATGGAACATAGCCGCACAGTCTCCCTCACCGTGCAGATGCCTGAAGCGCTCAGTGCGCATTCGGCTTATTTGCAGGAGCGCGGCGACCTTTATTCCGCGGATTTCCGTGCTGGTTTGGCGTTGGGGCAGTGCATTCTGGCGGAGCACTATGTCAAAGCGAAGCGGTTCATCGAGATCTACCGACAACAGACGAATAGGCTTTTTGACCAAGTCGATCTGATCCTCACCCCCGCGACGCCCGAAATCGCCCAGAAAGTGGGCACCGTCAAGGTGACACGAAACGGAGTCAACGAAGCGATCGGCAACGCGATCACCCGGTTCACGACATTTTTCAATATGACCGGTCACCCGGCGCTGGCAATGCCATGCGCGATGCATACGCAGGGTCTCCCGATCGCGCTGCAATTGGTGGGCCGGTATTTTGACGAGATGACTGTCTTGCGTGCCGCACACGCAATTGAGCGAAGCGACCAGTTCTCAATTCCGCTGCCGAAAGTAGACGTCTGAGATGGCACATAACGTCCCGAAGATATGGCTGCTCACGACGTTTTGCCGAACCTGGAAAGGCTGCGCGGATGCGCATCGCATCGCATATGATTGGACCGCGCTTTGACCAAACGACGGTTATTGGCATCGCTCCTGCAAGCGAGCAAAGCGTCCATTTCCCGGCCGCGCTCCTAGAGGGAGAAATATGGTGTTTGCGCTTCTAAAGTACGGCTTTTCAAGACGTTATCCCGAACGCGATGAGATACCGCGCACTCCGGATCTACAATCCCACTACGACGTTGTCATCATCGGCGGCGGTGGTCATGGAGCCTCATTGGCTTACCATCTGGCGAAGCACCATGGGATCACCAACGTCGCAATTCTGGAGAAGGGTTATCTTGGAGGCGGCAACACCGCGCGCAACACCACGGTGATCCGCTCGAACTACACGGATCAGCGCTCAATACGGTTCTATGCGAAGGCCCTGAGACTTTACGAATCCCTGGCCAATGAGCTCGATTACAACATGATGTATTCCCGCCGGGGACAGCTCACGTTGTCCCATTCGGACGGCGTTTCGCGATCGCTTCGCCTGCGCGCCGACGCCGGCGTCTTTTGTGGTGAGGCTAACGAGATTGTTGATCGCCAGCAGATCAGAAGCTTAGTGCCTTCGCTCAATCTCGATATCAAGGGTATGCCCATCCTTTGCGGTCTTTGGCACCCAAGCGCGGCCATCGCGCGTCACGACGCAGTCGTGTGGGGATATGCCATCCGCGCGTGTGAGCGTGGGGTCGAGCTTCATCAAAGGACGGAAGTCTTGGGGATGGAACTCTCCGGGAATAGAGTCACACGCCTGCGCACAAATCGCGGGGATGTTTCAGCCGGGACCGTGGTGCAGTGCGTCGCCGGTTACTCCTCGGTCGTAGCAAAGATGGCCGGTTTGAAGCTGCCGATCCGCAGCTATCCACTTCAGGCAATGGTGACGCACCCTGTCAAACCCTTCTTGGATCCGATGGTGTCGTCAACCGCTCTGCATTGCTACGTTTCGCAATCGGCGAGAGGCGAACTCGTCATCGGTGGCGGCTCGGACCCATACGAGCTTTACAACACACGCTCGACCTTGGAGCTCAAGGAAAGTCTTGCTGCTTCGGCGTTGGAGATGTTCCCGTTCATTGGCGAACTCAAGATCTTGCGCCAGTGGGCCGGGATCACAGATATGACGCCGGACTACAGTCCGATCATGGGTCAGGGTCCGCTCTCGAACTATTGGCTGGACGCAGGCTGGGGCACCTGGGGCTTCAAGGCGACCCCGGCCAGCGGGTTCTTCTTGGCGAAGGCCATTTCGGAAAACCGCATCCCTGACGAGATCAGGCCATTTCAGTTGAGCCGATTCCACAGTTTCGATCTGGTCAACGAGATGGGCGCTACCGCTGCAAGCCATTGAGGACCCGATCGTGAAGTTGATGACATGCCCTCTGAACGGGCCACGCAACATAACCGAGTTCCAGTGCCATGGAGAGGTGCATCGGCAACCTGAGCCGTCCGGCGCGAGCGACCACGAGTGGGCCGAGTACGTCTGGATGTCCAACAATACGGCGGGCGTCGTGCGTGAATGGTGGTGTCACACACCAACAAACTTCTGGTTCCTGGCGGAGCGCAACACAGTCACGGATGAGATTCTGGCTACATTTCCTGTACCGGCAGATGGACCTTCAGGAGAAGCGTCATGAATAGCGCGACGCTACGCAAGGGGCTGCTAATTGACGCATCGAGAAAACTCAAGTTCACGTTCGATGGGCGAGAGTATGAAGGCGTAGCCGGGGATACAATCGCGTCGGCGCTTGCGGCTAACGGCGAATGGATATTGTCACGGTCATTCAAGTATCACCGACCACGCGGTATCCTGACCATGGCCGCTCAAGACGCGAACACCCTAGTTCAAATCGGAAACGAGGTAAGCGTCTTTGCCGATCGTCATCCTATATCGGACGGTCTGGCGGTACGGGCCCAAAATGTTGGCAATTCGGCACGCAGGGATAGCGGGTTCGTCATGAACAGGCTTTCGCGCTTCATGCCGGTCGGATTTTACTATCGAACATTCTATAAGCCCAAAGGAATATGGGAGAAGGTGTGGGAGCCCATCATTAGGGCCAAAGCTGGGCTGGGTAAGCTCGACGTCACCAAACCCACCCAAGGGTATTACGACAAGGCCTATGGCTGGTACGACGTGGTCGTCGTCGGTGCAGGGCCCGCCGGTATGGCGGCGGCGATTGCCGCGGCTGATGCGGGCGCATCAGTCTTGCTGGTGGACGAGAACCAACGGATAGGCGGAGCGCTGAATTATGCGCGACTGGCAACCGAAAGGGACCTTGTCAGCGAGGTCAAGGGCCACAGCAAAATCGAGATCTGGACCGACGCGATCTGCAATGCATGGTATGCTGATAACTGGCTGCCGGTAATTCGCGGTAACCGATTATACAAGGTGCGGGCCAAACAGGTCATTTTGGCGACCGGGCTCATAGAGCAGCCGTCACAGTTTCGCAACAATGACTTGCCCGGCATCATGCAGGGCTCGGCGGCTCAACGGCTCATTCGGCTGTTCGGTGTGAAGCCTGGAAATCGTGCAGTGATACTCGCTGCCAACGATGACGCCTATGGCGTGGCGCTTGACCTTCTTGAAGCCGGCGTCGACCTGGCGGCAATTTGCGATCTCCGTAAGGCCGGCCACCACGGACCGTTGCGTTCGGAGATAACGCAACGAAAGGTCTCAATTCTGGATGGATGGTGCCTCCATGAGGCACAACCGGAAAAGGGGCATTCGCATGTCCGTGGGGTAGAGCTTGCCGAAATCGATGCGGAGGGCACTGCAGGCAGGAGGCGCCGAAGGATCAATTGTGACCTGGTCTGCATGTCAGTCGGCTATGTTCCCGCCTATCAGCTACCACTGCAGGCGGGTGGCAAGCTCGCTTACGATGACGTGGCCGCGCAGTTCACCATCGACGGGCAGGGCAAAGGCGTTCTGCTTGCCGGATCGGTCGACGGGTTTTTCGACCTGGACGGTTGCATAGCTCATGGCACGGGTCAGGGCTGGACGGCCGCGATCAATTGCGGCTATCAAAGCAAACGTCGGCCAGCGCTTCCAGTTCGGGATCGAGGTTCCCCAAATCATCCTTGCCCGATCTTCCCGCATCCGAAGGGAATGGACTTTGTCGACTTTGACGAAGACCTTCAGGTCAAGGACATCAAGAACGCGATTGCGGACGGGTACCGCGAGCTTGAACTCGTAAAGCGGTTTTCGACCGTCGGCATGGGGCCAAGTCAAGGCCGGCATGCTGCTCTGGCGGCGGCTATGCTCGTATCGAAATACACAAATCGGACAATAAGTGAGGTGGGCGTCACCACCACCCGGCCGCCGGTTACAACGGAAAAAATCGCGACTTTGGCTGGTCGAAAGTTCACGCCATTTCGTCAAACACCGATGCATGAACAGCATACCGCTCAAGGAGCAGCATGGCTGCTTGCGGGAAACTGGCTGCGCCCCGCCTACTATGGTCATGAACGCGATGCCAAGAGGCTCATCGCCGAAGAGGTTGTGAACGCAAGAAACAACGTAGGCATGATCGATGTCTCGACTTTGGGAGGGTTAGATGTGCGGGGGCCCGATGCGGCCGAATTTCTAAATCGCATGTACACGTTTGCCTATGTGAAGCTGCCCGTTGGCAAGACCCGTTACCTGCTTATGACAAATGAGGCGGGGACGGTCGTTGATGACGGTGTCGCGTGTCGGCGCGGCGAAAACTATTTCTATGTCACGGCGACCACCACGGGCGTGGATCGAATATACCGCAACATGCTGTGGTGGAACACCCAGTGGCGACTCGACGTGGATATCGCGAATGTTACGGCCGCTTATGCGGGGGTTAACCTAGCAGGACCTAATGCCCGCAAGGTACTTGCGCGACTTAACCACGACATTGCCTTATCGCCGCAAGACTTCCCATATCTGGCTTACCGTGAAGGGACCGTAGCGGGTATCCCCGCACGGGTGTTCCGAGTGGGTTTCATCGGCGAGCTTGGTTACGAAATACATGTACCCTCACGGTTCGCATCAGAACTCTGGCGTGCCATTGGCGATGCAGGGAAAGAATTTGGTATTCGCCCGTTTGGCCTTGAAGCTCAGCGGCTCATGCGGCTCGAAAAGGGGCATGTGATTATCGGTCAAGACACTGACGGCATGACCACGCCTGAAGAGCTCGATATGAGCTGGGCAGTCGCTAACTCGAAGCCCTTTTTCATTGGAAAGCGCAGTCTGGAGATCCGCAACAAGACGTTGTCGAGCCGAAAACTGGTCGGGTTTGTGCTCGACAGGATGCCGACGGCTGGGCTCCAGGAGTCTAATCTGGTTGTGAAGAATGGATCCATAGCCGGGTTCATCACCTCAATCGCTTTTTCGCCGACTTTGGGACGAGTCATCGGTCTGGCCTATGCCGACCGCTTGGACGCCGATCTTGGAAGCCGAATTGTGCTGCGTGCAAGTGACGGAAGCGAGCACCATGCGCGAGTTGCTTCCCCTCATTTCTACGATCCCGAAAACCTGCGGCAGGAGATGTAAGGTGGCCGCTATTGCTAGAAGTCCGTTCGCTCATCGCTTGACCGGCGCGGGTCAGACTCCGCAGAACGAGAACGTCGTCATCCGTGACCTGTCGAGGCTGCCTCGGATCGGCTTCAAGGGTAACGGGACGACGAAATGGCTGAGCTCGAAGGTCAGCGCCGTCCCGGACATTCCCAACAAAGCCATCGCCCTGTCCGATGGCGCTCTCATCGCGCGGCTCGGTAAGGAAGAGTACCTCGTCCTGCCTGACCCGGACGCGGTAGGTAATGTGTGCCGCGACCTGGAGGCAAGCTGGAATGCCGACGATGCCAGAGGTGAGCGCCGAATAGGCTACCCGCTTCCCCGTGCCGACAGCCATAGTTGGCTCCATCTAGAGGGCAGGTGTATTGCGCAGATGATGGCGAAGATTTGCGGTGTGGATTTGCGCAGCGAACGGCTTCTCCAAGGTGAGGTCGTACAAACGGTCGTAGCGCGGATCAGCGCCGTTTTGATCCGCGAAATGAAAAACGATCCCTACGGCCTGCACATGCTGACTGATTTCGCCTCAGCCGACTACCTATGGGATGTGCTCCAGGATGCTTCCACTGAATTTGGCGGCGGCTTTTCCTGGGAACGGGAGGATCTAAAATAGCAACCTATCACTTCAATTCAGACAATGGCGCGCCTGTCTGCGAACAGGTGATGAACGCGCTCGTCAACTGCAACCGAGGCGTTGAGGTGGCCTACGGCGCAGATCGATTCACCGCAACCTTGGCACAGGTCTATTCGACCTTTTTTGAGCGTGAAACCTTCATTTTTCCGGTGCCTACCGGCACTGCCGGAAATGGTCTTGCGCTCGGCGCCATCACGCCGTCATATGGCACGATCTTCTGCCACGAGGGTGCGCATATTGTGACGACTGAGGCTGGCGCGCCCGAGTTCTATAGCGGTGGTGGCCGCATGACTTTGCTGGCAGGTGAGCACTATAAGATATCGCCTGCCACATTAGAGGACGGCCTGCAACGTCACGGTATCGGCAACGTACATCATATGGCGGTCAGTGCGCTCAGCCTCACCCAAGCCACAGAAGCCGGAGTCGTTTATGGACTGGACGAATTACGAGCGCTGAGTGCAATAGCGCATGAAGCAGGCATGAAAGTCCATCTTGATGGGGCACGCTTGGCGAACGCCATGGTTCATCTAGGCGCAACGCCGGCCGAAATGACCTGGAAGGCTGGAGTGGACATCCTCACCTTCGGCACGATCAAGAACGGAACCATGAATGCGGAAGCGGTGATCACCTTCGATTCTGAAATCGCAAGGATACTGAGCGTCATGCACAAACGCGCCGGGCACCTGTGCTCAAAGATGCGCTACATGTCAGTGCAGCTCTTGAGCTATCTGGAGGATGAGCTCTGGCGCCGAAATGCTCTGCAGGCGAACCGAAACGCAGCACGAATAGCAGATGCTTTAAGACCGTGTGCGGGTGTTGAGCTGGTTCATCCAGTGCATATTAATGAGGTGTTCGCCATTCTGCCGCCTAGCCTTTTGCAAGCACTCCGGCACAAGGATATCCATCTAAGGCCGTGGAACTTTCAGGGCAATCGTCAAGGCTTCCGGATGGTGATGTCCTACTGCGACAGCACAGAGCAAATTCAGCGGTTTGAACAGGCCTGCTGCGAGCACGGACCTTCCAAGGCCTAGAGCCCACCCTGGGTCACCCGCTGATTGCGCGATGTGATCAACGAGCGGCAACAACATTTTAGTAGCTCCCAGTTGGAATGCAGCGCGATGCTCGAATATGGAATGATCGTTGATGCCGCCCGGGTTCTCGAAGGCGTAACACGGGTTACGCCCTTGCTCGAATCCGAACTTCTCAACCGCCGTCTTGGTTTCCGCTTCCTCGTGAAAGCCGAGTGCTTACAGCGCACCGGATCGTTCAAGATTCGTGGAGCTTACGTCAAGATCGCGTCGTTGAGCAGAAAGGAGCGCGCGGCGGGGGTCGTGGCCTTTTCATCCGGCAATCATGCTCAAGGAGTTGCGGCGGCGGCGGCGGAAATGAATGTTCCATCTACCATAGTCATGCCGCAGGATGCACCAGCCGTGAAACTGCGCAACACCGGGCAGTACGGGGCCAAGGTGATCACATATGATCGGGCAACCGGCGACAGGGCCAAGATCGCACGAGATGTGGCCGAGCAAACTGGAGCGACTTTGATTGCTCCCTATGATGATTATATCTTGATGTCGGGGCAGGGAACCGTTGCACTGGAAATCGTCGATCAGCTGGCGAAACTGAAAACGTCTGCGGACGCTTTGGTGTGCCCCGTTGGTGGCGGCGGGCTGATCGCTGGCATCGCCACCGCCATGGCGGAGTTGTCCCCGGCGACCACTATCTGCGCGGCCGAGCCGGAATATTTCGACGATACTAGGCGATCGTTGATAGCAGGCGAGCGCGTTGGAAATAGACCCGGGTACAACTCGATCTGCGACTCGATCGTAACGCAAATTCCAGGTGAGAAGACCTTTCCGATCAATCAGAAGCTAGTCTCCCAAGGCTACGCTGCGTCGGAAGCCGACGTCATTTTCGCGATGCGATTATTGGCGGATGAGATGAAGATCGTTGCCGAACCCGGCGGAGCAGCTGCCGTGGCCGCGGTCCTGTGGCACCGCGAAATATGGAGCGGCAAGACCGTCGTTGCGGTGGTATCCGGGGGAAACGTGGATCTGAGCGCCTGGCGCGAATTTCTGAGTTAACCTCCTGTCGCCGCCGGATCGCAACGTTTGTCGTGGTCGGGTGCAAAACGCCGGCCCGAAAAGCTTCGAGCAACTTTTGCGGACAACTTCCCGCCTCACGAATTGGCGGGACCTTTCCCGATAACCTGTAAAGGCAGCGAATGACCACCTTTATCCTGACGGCAACGTGTCAATCAACGCGAGGAATAGTAGCCGCCATCTCCGGCTTTCTCTGTGAAATGGGCTGCAACATCGTCGATAGTTCGCAATTCGACGATCTCAGCACTGGCCGCTTCTTCATGCGCGTCTCCTTCATATCAGAGGACGGGAAAGGAGCCGAAGCGCTTGCCGAGGGGCTAAGGCCGATCGCCGAAAAATTTCATATGGAAGCAGAGCTTCACATCCAGACGCAAAGGATGAAAGTGCTGTTGATGGTCTCGGCCTTCGGGCACTGCCTTAACGATCTTCTATACCGTTGGCGGATCGGGGCCCTGCCTATCGATATCGTCGGCGTTGTCTCGAACCACTTCGACTACCAGAAGGTGGTGGTCAACCACGATATTCCCTTCCACTACATCAAGGTGACGAAGGAGAACAAACCCCGGGCGGAGGCGCAGCTCATGGACCTTGTCGAGCAGACAAGTACCGAGCTGATCGTTCTCGCCCGCTATATGCAGGTTCTTTCAGACGCAATGTGCCGCAAGATGTCGGGCAGGATCATTAACATCCATCACTCCTTCCTGCCGAGCTTCAAGGGAGCAAACCCCTACAAACAGGCGTATGAGCGCGGTGTGAAGCTGATCGGTGCCACGGCTCATTATGTGACGCCGGATCTTGATGAGGGGCCAATCATAGAGCAGGATACGGTGCGCATCACTCACGCTCAAAGCGTGGAAGATTATGTCTCGATGGGCCGTGACGTTGAAAGTCAGGTCCTGGCGCGAGCGATCCACGCCCACATCCATCACCGCGTCTTCTTGAACGGCAACCGCACTGTCGTCTTCCCGGCGAGTCCAGGAAGCTATGCTTCGGAACGCATGGGTTGAATATGACGACAACGGCTCTCGTCGGCCCGTTCTATATCCACTCGCCAAGTTTGGTTTCTGCGCAGGACCTCTCACAAAAATAGCGCGTCCTTCGGGCCGGAGGACCGTCGCGGGGAACCTGACGGCCAGCTTTCTGCCTCGCCGATGCAAAGGCGTGCAAGAACCGGCCCGAAACGGCTAACTAGACCGCTCATCGACAGAGGTTTCCAGCAACCATGAGCGCAGCACCTCCGCCGCTGGAGAAAGTGCCTTATTGTCGCTCCACGTCACAAACCAATCTCCCGGTGCACGCATCTCAAGGTCGGTAATCCTGACTAGCTTGCCCTCATCTATCAAAGGCCTCACTAAACTATGCAATCCAATGGCAATACCCTGGTCGGCTAAGGCGGCTTGAATTGTTAAGAAGAACCTGCTGAACCTAGGGCCTCGCAGCGTTCCATGGGGTATTCCGGCGCGTCGGAACAACTCATCCCACCCCGTCCAGTCCTGATCTACCCAGTTGAAGTGCAGAAGGGGAAGATCAGGTAACGACTCGGGTGTAGCATCGCCGTGTTGCAGCAAGTATCCCGGTCCGCAAACAGGATATATTTTATCTGGAAACAGTAGTTCTGCGACTTCTCCATGCCACGAACCCAAGCCGTAACGGATACATAGGTCAACTTCTGCTCGCTTGTAATCACGCATATTACTGGACATGAGGTGGTCTACGGATATCTCGGGATATCTATGCCAGAAGTTCGGCATGCGCGGCATAATCCACATTAATCCGATGCCATCTGTGCAAGCAAGTGTGACATTCATCGGGTGAACACCGCGCTTGATCGTTCTGACAACCTGAGATGCCCTGGAAAAGCCGCTTGCGAGCACCGCGTAGAGCTCTTCGCCAGGGCTGGTAAGCAAAATCAAGGTTCTATCCCTCACAAACAGTGGAACTCCGAGATCTTCCTCAAGGGCCTTAATCTGCCGGCTGACAGCGCTCGGCGTAACGTTAAGCTCGGAAGCTGCAAGCTTGAATGACAAATGTCTTGCAGAGGCCTCAAAAGCCGCGAGAGCCGTCAATGAGGGGAGATCATAATATCGACGAACCATCAAGCATTCCCACCACACCGATTCTCGGCAACGAGGCTGAACTTGAAACTAGCATCTGCGTAAGATTTTTCCATCAGTTCGAATCCCGATGTTGGGGCATTAGTTTTTGAGCGCATCCAGCACGCGGGCGCCTTAGAAATCCGTGATGACAACGTCACATACGCAAAGGCCCTGCTGGGTGGTAAATGGGGCGCTAGCGAAGTGTTCGGAGCGGAAACCTTGAACTGGGGGCTTACGCGGTCAAGAGGGTCTAAAGCGTCTCATATGGGGATATAGTGCGGTCGGCTTTCGTCGGAGAATGCCTCGAGTCCTCCACTTTATGTTGTCAACCTCTCGACCAGGTCGCTGGCAGACCTGCTCGCCTGCTGTTGACCACAGCTTCTTCGCCTAAACATGCAACGCAAGCGCATCTCTAAAAACGCGTCAACACCCTAGAACCTCAGGTGCAAGTGGCCGGCGACGGCTAAAGCATCGCGAGCAAGGCCTTCCTCGCATAAATGTAACCTGCCGAATGATTTTATTTCGGATTCTCAGCCAAACGACTTTGCTTATAACGGTGCCTAAGAGTTTGATCTGGTGGATCATAGTCGCCAGCTCCCTGGAGTATAGGTCTTGAATATCAAAAGCGCGCATGAGAATCGACGTGAACGTCTGAAACGTATGTTGGCACCGAAAACTGCGGTTTTTGTCGGCGGGGCCGCTATGGTCTCCGGCATCGCTTATTGTCGGGCCCGTGGTTTTCGAGGAAATATCTATGTCGTGAACCCACGCCGGAGTAACCTGGCGGATATCCCCTGTTTTCCAACGTTGGCAAGTCTGCCTGAAATACCTGATCTCGCCTACGTGGCTGTACCTCGAGATAACCTTGTGAGCGTGGTGAGGGACGCTTCGGAGATCGGAGTTGGGGGGGCAATTTGCAACAGCTCCGGCTTTTCCGAAATGCACGGCGGAGAAAGATCCCAACGTGACCTGGTGGAAGCGGCAGGGGGAATGCCCATCATCGGACCAAACTGCCCTGGGGTGGGGAACTTCGTTGACCGATCCGTCTTCATGATGGACCACTTCGGTGGTTTTGGTGACGATGGTTGCGTTGCTATCATAAGTAACGGAGGAGCCTATCTTTCCGATGTTGGGTGCGCTGACAGATCGTTGCCAGTGGCATACTCGATCGGGCTCGGCAACCAGGCGATGATCAGTGCAGCCGACATGTTGGATGTCGTGCTGGATGATGACCGTGTTCGGGCCGTGAATCTCTATTTAGAAGGCATAGTGGATCCAGCGCTTCTTTCGGCGGCAGGCTTGAAAGCCGCGCGCAAAGGTATTCCGGTGGTCGTCATAAAAGGCGGTAGAACAACAGCGGGCCGTCGTGCAAGTCAGTCACACACTGCTTCGCTAGCAGGTGACGATATTGTGGCGTCAGCGCTTTTCAAGCGACTTGGTTTTGTCGAAGTCCGTACGCCCATGGAGGCGGTTGAGACATTGAAAATGCTCGTATACGCGCCAAAAGTGAGAGGACGGCGTACTGCTTTTGTGACGAGTTCGGGTTCCTATGCGGTCCTCGGGAGCGATATTGCGGAAGCAGCCGGCCTTGACTTGCAACCACCGTCCCCTGCGGCGGCGACACGGCTTGAGAAGCATCTTCCACCATTTGTTCACCCGGCCAATCCTCTCGACATATCCTCTGCCCACGGGAACGACACGGATTTTGATGTAAATCTGAGTATTTATCGCGCGTTTCTGTCCGACGACCACGACTTGGCTGTGGAGGTGATGTGCTACCCGGCTGAGGGCGAATGGGATTCCGCCGGATGGGACATCACTACGCGAGCGTTTGCACAGGCCGCGAGCGAGAGAGGCTTGCCCGCTGCGTTCGTCAACACTGTGCCGGACATGCTGCCGAAAGGCGTTCGAAACAGAATGTTAGCTGATGGATTGGTCCCGCTAATGGGCATAGACAATGGTCTGCGAGCAGTGGCGAATGCAGTGCAATTTTCGGAGCTGGCAGATACGCTTGCCAGACAGACGGATCAAGAAATCATTCTGCCGCAATGCTTATCCATCGCCAGCGCTGGAGTGGCTCTCGATGAGGCAGATGCCAAAGCCGAACTCCGGGCATCTGGTATTGCTGTGCCTCGTGGCATTGTCGTCACTGTTGAGCGAAGTGATCAATTGGCGGAGATCAATTTTCCAGTAGCAGTTAAGGCGTTGAGCGCCGGGCTCGCGCACAAAAGTGAGTTGGGAGGTGTTGCACTCAATCTCGAAACAGCTGAGGCAGCTTGGCAAAGCGTGAACGCAATGGCCATGAAATTGAGGGATAGAGCCCCGGAGCTCTGCCTTCGTGGTTTCCTGGTGGAGGAGATGGTCAAAGATGCGGTCGGGGAGCTCCTGGTTGGAATTCGTCGTGTAGATAGTTTGGGCCTAGCCCTCACCATCGGCACGGGTGGCACAGAAACCGAGTTGCTGCGCGACACTGCCACCGTTCTCTTGCCGGCTTCGCGCGAAGCCATCGCCGATGCGCTGCGAAGCCTCCGGCTGTTCCCCATGCTTTGTAGTTGGCGGGGCCGACCAAAGGGTGATGTGGAGGCCGCGATCGATGCCATCCAGAAGTTTGCCCAATTCGCGATCATAAATGAAAAGCGCTTTATAGAAGCCGAGATAAATCCGCTAATCGTTCTCCTTGAAGGGCAGGGGGTAGTTGCGGTCGACGCGGTCATGCGGCTCACACAGACATAGACTCGCCAAGGATAGAAGGACGAGCTTACTCAGGAACTTGCCGACTAGCCGTGACCTTGCCCCCAGTTTCTATCCAGTTTTGAGTTCGTTCCCGGCGTGGGTTGTGCCCTGCTGGGCGGGTGAAGCGACGGTCGCTGGTGCGGAGTCTTTGGTGTAGCGCAGCGCGAGCGACCATCGCGGATTGAAGGTGGTGGCGAACTCGGCCGGTGTCTGCCATGCGATTTGGGAGTGCGGCCGCGCGGTGTTGTAGTCGGCGCGCCACAGGGCGATGGCTACGCGCGCCTGAGCCAGCGAGGTAAACAGCGTCTCGTTGAGCAGTTCATCGCGCAGTCGGCCGTTGAAGCTCTCGATGAAGCCATTCTGCATCGGCTTGCCGGGCGCAATGTAATGCCATTCGACGCGGTTCTGACCCGCCCAGGAGAGGATGGCGTTCGAGGTGAACTCGCTGCCATTGTCGCTGACGATCATCCTCGGCCGGCCGCGCTCGGTGATGAGCCGGTCCAATTCGCGGGCAACCCGCATGCCCGAGAGAGACGTATCAACGATGAGTGCCAGGCACTCTCTCGTGCAGTCGTCGACGACGGCCAGGATGCGGAAGCGGCGCCCGTCGGTGAGCTGGTCCGATACGAAGTCAAGCGACCAGCGCTCGTCGGGCCTCAGCGGCACCAGCATTGGCGCCCTGGTCCCGATCGCCCGCTTGCGGCCGCCACGGCGGCGAACGGCGAGCTTCTCCTCCCGATAGAGCCGGAACAGCTTCTTGTGGTTCACGACCAGGCCCTCCCGCCTCAGCATCACGAGAAGACGCCGGTAGCCGAACCGGCGACGCTGCTGCGCGATCGCCTTCATCCGCTCGCGAACCTCGCGGTCGTCCGGCCTGCTGGTCTCGTAGCGAACCGTCATGCGGCAACAGCCGATGGCTTTACACGCCCGCCGTTCGCTCATCCCGAAGCCTTCCTTCAGGCGAGCGACAGCTTTTCGCTTGGCCGCGGGCGTCACCACTTCTTTCCCACGAGATCCTTCAGCGCGGCATTGTCGAGCATGGCGTCGGCCAGAAGCCGCTTCAGCCGCGTGTTCTCGTCCTCCAGCGCGCCTTCAGTCGCCGAGCCTCGGAGACATCCATCCCGCCGAAGCGGGCCTTCCAGTTGTAGATCGAGGCGTCGCTGACCCCGTGCTTGCGGCACAGATCGGCAACCGATACCCCGGCCTCATGTTCCTTCAAAATTCCGATGATCTGCTCTTCGGAGAAGCGGCTACGTTTCATGTCCTGGTCCTCTCGATGGGCCAGAACGAACTTCAAACCGGATTAAGCAAAAGGGGCAACGTCAGCCGTACTTCTCCGTCTTTGCTCGTTGATAGCTGGCTCCGGACTTTGTGCGAGGTATTTTGAAAATGGCGCGACCGAGATCATATCGTTCGAACTCGGCAAGCCGGAGAAGATCGCGGTGAGCACTCGCGAATACACAGCGCTTCGCCAACCCTCCGCCGCCGGTAGGTTCGAAGACGAGGTCATTATGCCAACATTCCTCACGCTGCGCCGCCTCGTCGCCCGCGGCTACGCTTCGCAACAAGCAGCCAGCATGCGGCGTCGGCCGACCGGGGGCAAATCAGTTAGAGTGGCCGCATCGACAAACGGTGCGGGCCATTTTCATGAGTACATGGCTGAACAGGACCGTGGCTAAGCCGATCTGCTCTGCTCGTAGGCTGTTGCTTGTGTATCGGCGTGGAATAAGGGCTCTGACGCACTTTTGGTGATGAATGACGCTAACCGGCGCCGATGACGCGCGCCTGAAGTAGGTCAAGCTTTCCTCGGCCATACATTTGGCGTTTCACGAGCTTGAGTTTGGTGATCTGGCCCTCGGTCTGGCCGTTGGACCAGGGCGAGGTGATTGCCGCGCTGACGGCCGAGCGGTCTCTAAGAACGCCGTTGGCGAACGAAGCGACCAGACTTGATCTGGCCCGCTCCAGCCAAGGTTCGAGATCGGCGAGAGTCTTCTTGCGGATCATGGCCTGGAAGCCTGCAACGATTTCCCGGGCTTCCACCAATAAAGGCACACCGACCTCGATCGTTGCGACCGTGACAGTTTCGGACTTAGTGAGGCTATCGCGACCGATGGTCATAGCCGCGCGATGGTTCGGGCCGAGGGCGCCCGGCGCAAGCCCAAGGTGATGGACGATTTGGTCGAGCCGGGCGGTTCGCCGCGCCCACGGCGCCAGAACATCCCCGTCGAAACGCTCAGCGAAGATCCGCCGGCCCCACAACACGGCCCATTGGAACCGCCGAGCCACAACGACGATCCGAACAGGCTTGCCCGCCATAGTCCGCAAGGCGCCGCTGATACCGACTGTGGATCCACTGCGACCTCGTTCCGCAGGCCGATCGCCGTACTCGCGGGACGGACCCGTGATCAACATTACCTCACCATCAACGGCGGTGTCGTCCACCACAAAGCCGCGAGGGACGAGGGACGAAGGCCGCACAGGGTCCCAATTGCGGGCCGATTGACATGTTGCTGATGTCCGAGGCGACGAACTGCTGGCAGGAAGAGGTCGGCCAACTATGGCTATCGCCCGATCGTTCCATCTTTTAATCGGGAAAGGACAGGCTGCCGGTCAGTCAGCCGTCAACGGCGGGTCCACCGCGACATGGCCAGCCACGTCAAGCTCGCCAACGCACGCAAGGAAGTCTACCGCGCGATCGATGCCAGCGCCGCCGAAAAGGTATTGGCGACGTTCTAGACCGACCCTTTGGGTAGCGTAGGATTGCATAGCTCAACGTCACTGTGTCGAATTGAGGTGGATCATCGGGATTGTCGTTGCATAGCCAAGAATCCTCTCTTCTCAAAACCCCATTCATCATCAAGGCTGCACGCAAGGCGATCCGGTGTCACGCCGGGAGGATTGCGAACACGAGCCATGATACCGGACCCCATATATGCTGATCACGGGGACAGCAGGACTGTGTAAGCCGGGCATCAAGCTCACTTCGACAGTGGCTGAAGGCTGAGCGAGGCAAGCAACTAAAGGCGGATCGTCGAAACAATCGTCGCTGTCAAGCGACACGAGGAATTGACCCCTTTGGCGACATCAGGAACTGACCCCCTTCATTGGGTTACTGTTTCGTTGGTTTCGGGCGCCGGTCCGGCCTTCTGCAGAAGGCCGGACCGGCGTTTTTCACGGAGACGGTAGCTATCGCCGCGGATAGTAATCACCGCGGAATGGTGAAGCAGGCGATCCAGGATCGCGGTTGCGACAACGGGATCTCCAAAAACGCTCCCCCATTCGCCCACCGAACGATTGGAAGTAATCAGGATCGATCCCTTCTCGTATCGGCGCGACACCAGCTGGAAGAACAGGTGAGCGGCATTGGCCTCGAAGGGAAGATAGCCGAGCTCGTCGATGATCAGCAATTTTGGACGCGATAAGATCGTCAACTGCTTGTCGAGCGAGCCGTCGCCATGGGCTTTTGCCAGCATCGCCACCAGCGTCGCCGCCGTGACGAATTGGACATTGTAATTCTGCCGGATCGCCTCGCGACCAAGGCTCACGGCAAGATGGGTCTTGCCCGTTCCCGGAGGCCCCAGCAACAAGAGCGTGTCGCCATGGGCAATCCAGCGGCAGGCCGCCAGCTCCCTGATCTGTCCTTGGTCCACCGATGGCTGCGCGTCGAAGTCGAAGCCGTCGAGTTCGCGCACGAACGGGAACTGCGCGATCTTGCTCGACATGGAGATGCGCCGCTCGTCGCGCCGTGCGATCTCGCGCGATACCAGGAAAGCCAAAGCCTCGCGCAAGGTCATCTTCGAACGGGCCGCTTCGTCCAGCAGCGTGTCGAGCTGGTCGCGTATCGCCGTCAGCTTCAGCCGATCGAGCGTTGCGATGAGCACGTCGTGATCTACGTTCGTCATCACCAACCCCCTCCAGCAACCGCCTCGTATTCCGCAAGCGGCCGCAGCAACGCGGCCGGCGCGATCTCGACCGGGTCGGCGCGTACCGAGCCTTCGAAGCCGGCAACGCCGACAAAATGCGTTCGGTCCACGATTCGTTGCCGTCGTCCTCGGCACAGCGCATGGTCGGCCACCACCTGGCCGGCATGACGGATGATCACCCGGCCTGCCAGCACCACGACCTGGACGCTCTCGCCGATCAGGCGCCAAGGGACCGAGTAGCTGTTGGTGTCGAGATCGATCGCGCAGTCGGCCTGGACCTTGCGGACCAGATCCCGCAGCTGTCCGAACGGCGCGCGTCCGGCCAGCGGGCGAAGCGCGCGAGCTTCAGCGGCAAAGCGTTCCACCGGCGCGACACCGGTCGTGCCGTGTTCGCGCTGGTCGGCGACCTCGCGCGTCCACCGGTCCAGATGCGCCTCGAACGCCGCCCAGCTCTCAAACCGGCGCCCGGCGATCGCGTTCTTCTTGACGTAGCCGACGCCGCGTTCGTCCTTCCCTTTCGTGCGCGCTCGATAGGGAGCACAGGCCCGCGGCTTGAAGCCCCAGTACCGGGCGAAGGCATGCAGCCGCGCGTTAAACCTCACCTCGCGCGTCACCGCGTCATGGTGGTCGACAAGAGCCTTCGCATTATCGATCAGGACTTCCTCCGGAATGCCCCCGAACCGCAGGAATGCGCCCTCCATCCCTTCGAACCAGTCGGCCTGGCGCTGCCTCTGCGACGCCCGGATATGCATCCGGCGCGAATAGCCAAGCGTCCCGACAAACACATGGATCCGCACCCGCTCGCCGCCGATCCAAACACGGGTATCGCCGAAGTCGATCTGCATCTGATGACCGGGCGCCGTCTCGAAGCGGACTGTCGCCCGCTTCTGCGCCTTTAGCTCCCGGCGCCAATGCTGTACCCCACGCTCCACCGAACGCAGGCTGATAACGATCCCGTGTTCGTCCGCCAACTCCTGGCGAATAACGTCCGCGTTGCCGTCGTGACGGAAAAATCGCTCCCGCAACCAATCATCAAGCCCGTCGAGCGCCGACACGCGCGGGCGACCCTGATAAGCGATGACACCGCCTTCACGAAGGTAGCGGCGAGCCGTATTGCGCGCGCAACCGAATTCCTTTGCGATCCGTTTTGCGCCCCAGCCGCATTTATGCAGGCGCACCATCGACATGACTTCCTCTGCCTGCAGCATCCCCTCTCCCTGCATCGCTCTGGACGGTGCAGGAGGCACAGAAATCTCAATCGTCATCTAGCTTCTTCCTCTCAAAAGAGAGGGGTCAGTTCTTCGTGTCGTCAGGGGGTCAATTGTGCATGTCGCCTGACAGTCGCGACAGGCCCGTCTGCCAGACACTCTGGCTTGAAGAGCCAGGGTCAATCCTGACCAGGTCTCAGCGATGTGGCTGCAGTTTCTAGGAGCGACGTCAGCCTGTTCAAAGCTGGTGCTATTCAGGGAATCGAAATAGACAACTGTCCGCTTGCGACGCTCTGCCAAACAATGGCAACGGCGGTCTGCAGGGCGTCGTGCACGGTGGTTGCCACACGCCGCGGCTCGCCTGACCGGAAGCTGTCGATCAGCTTTGTGATCTCCTCTGCTTGCAAGGAGATGAAATGATCCTTCTCGGCCGGCAGGCAAAGAAACCATATACGGCTGGCGAGATAATAGGTCTCGATCCAGTTCTTCGCCAGGAACGGGTTCGTGATCTTGTTGCAGATGATCCACCGCATATCATGGGAAATCTGAGCATATGCTTGTGGGCTGAATTCGTTCTCTAAAGCAGCATTCATGGCGTGGCACCTGTTGAGCTTTTCAATTGGTTCCTCAATATCGGTCATTGAAAGGAAATGCTCAAGCATGAGCGCGAGGTGCAGCCGATATTGTAGTAGGTGCCGCATCGACTGCAGATCAATGCTCCTCACGATGGTTCCATGCCCGATCACGGGTTGCACGAGACCCGCCAGCTCAAGCCTTTGAAGGGCTTGGCGGATTGGTGTACGGCTCACGCCAAATTCATCTGATAGCGCGACCTCTTTCAGAGCTGTGCCGGGAGGATACTCCAGAATGGAAATACGGTAGCGAAGCATTTCGAAGATTGCGCCGGTGTCAATACGCTTGGGGCGCATCCCTCCTGGGACCAAGACCGCCGCCGGCGAGATTGCCTCTCTCTTCCCAGCGCTACCTCGGCTTACTTTCCCGTCCACTTTTTGGCGCTCCCACGGCGAGTCTATGTCGTTTGAATTCACAATTCGGTTCCCATCCCGTCGTGGCTGACGTTTGTATACAGAAAAAGTGCAGTAGCGGCAGTTATTATTTTGGGGCTGTTCCCGGAGATTGCAACTCCTAGGGAGCGCGATGCGGCTAAGGCACTCACAACTCACGTCTAATCAGACCTGCGGGTTTTGTCAGCATCTCGTTGCAGGATCGTCAGCCCGTGGCGTGGCCGACACGGTTCTGCTTGCGGGATTTAGGAATCTCTTGACAGGCAACCCCGCTTACATACAAAAGAAATCCAAGTGGGATATCGAAGGTGTTTATGAAGGATTCAGAGGTAGCACCAGTCATTTTGGAGGCCCGGGGGATCACCAAGTCCTTCGGAGGTCACGAAGCACTTCGGGGCGTTGATCTAGCGGCTCACCGCGGTGACGTTGTTGCCGTGATCGGGCCATCTGGCTCAGGGAAAAGCACGTTCCTACGCTGCCTCAACTTTCTGGAGAAGCCCTCGGGAGGGCAGGTCATCCTCGATGGAGAGATCTTTGCGGCCGCTGATTTTTCTGGACGCTCCCATCAACATCGTGGACGCCTGATCAAGCTGCGCCGACGCGTCGGGATGGTTTTCCAATCCTTCAACCTCTGGCCCCACCGCACGGCCCTTGGCAACGTCATGGAGGGTCTGACGCAGGTTCTCAATATGCCGGCCAGTGAGGCGAAGGAGCGGGCGCAAGAGCTGCTTAACAAAGTCGGGTTGGCCTCACATGCCGGGCATTATCCTGCCCAGTTGTCGGGAGGACAGCAGCAACGAGTTGCCATCGCCCGCACCCTTGCGACAGAGCCCGAGGTACTGCTGTTTGACGAGCCGACGTCGGCGCTCGATCCGGAACTCGTCGGTGAGGTGCTCAGCGTTATCCAGGCGCTCGCCCGGGAGGGTAGGACGATGTTGGTGGTCACCCACGAGATCGGCTTTGCGCGCGACGTGGCGACAAAGGTGGTTTTTATGGCCGATGGCGCGGTGCAGGAGCGCGGGTCGCCCGAAGACGTGCTTCGCCAAAGCCAGTCACCAACTTTACGAGCTTTTCTTTCGCGGTTCCGACAGGAACGCTAAACCGCTCGCGGCGGGTCATCTCAAAAAAAGATCGGCCGTCATCCGCGAATGCGGCAGATAACCCAGAGGAGAACGGACATGACGATCTGGAGAAAGCGCCTGCAGGCGGCCGCAATTCTGCTTGGCTGCATCATCGCAGGGACACCGGTGAGCGCACAGCAGCAGAAATACGTGGTCGGTATGGACGCCGCCTATCCGCCTTTCGTGTCAGTGAATTCTGATGGCCAAATGATCGGATTTGAAATCGATTTCATGAACGCCCTCTGCGCCGAAATAAAGATCCAATGTGAAATTCAGAACGTGCCCTACGACGGTATTTTTGCAGCTCTGGAGGCTGGCAAGATCGATGTAATCGCTGGCGGGAATAACATTACTGACGAACGCAAGCAGAAGTATTTGATGCCTGGCCCATACCTGCGCGGCCCCTTGGCATTCATCGTTCCAGTGAGTTCGACGATCGACGGCTCCAAAGAGTCCCTAAAGGGCAAGACCGTTGGTACGGTTGGCGGCAGCGTTCAGGAAAAGTACATGCGAGAGCAAATCGGTAGGGAGACAACCGTCAAGCTGTACGACAGTATGGATGCAGCCGTGCTCGATCTGGACGCCGGCCGCGTTGATGCCGTCCTGAGCGAGGAGTTGCAGGCGCTTCCTGGTTACATTCAAGCTAAACCCGACACTTACAAGCTTGCCGGCAAGTCGATTTACGACCCGGCTTACATGGGACAAGGTAAAGGCTTGATGGTGCGGAAGACCGACGCAAGCCTGGCTGAAAACCTGCAAAAGGGCATTGATGCCATGATCGCAAATGGAAAGCTTGCTGAATTCAGCAAAAAGTGGTTCGGCAAGGCCGTGCCCGCGCGTTAAGTCGACTCCTACCTTGCTCGTGTGCGCATTTTGCGCGCACGAGCGGGCCCTTTTCACAAACCGATAGAAACGCCTCGAATGCACGCTACGCTACCATTTCTGCCTTATATCGTCGGCGGGCTAGCAGTGACGATCCTTGCGTCACTGGTGACTTTCGCGTGTGCCGTGGCGATTGGGCTGGCCGCGACGCTTTGGATGACAACGGGTCACCCAGCGGCAGGCCCAATTGTTCGCGCCTACGTGGCTATCTTTCGCAGCCTCCCCGAGCTTCTGTGCATTTTTCTCGTCTACTATGGTTGTGAAATCGCCCTGCAAAAGGCCGCAGTAAGCTTTGGTTTTAGGCCGATTCCGATTTCACCGTTTCTGGCCGTTACAGTCGCCATTGGCGTCCAGTTCGGGGCCTACAGCGTTCAGATCTTCAGTGACGCACATCGAAGCATCAATCCGGGACTCTTCGAAGCTGCCCACGCTCTCGGTCTTTCCCCGCGCAAGGTCACGACCCGCGTGGCGATTCCCCTGATTCTGCAGGCGGCGATCCCCGGGCTAAGCAATCTCTTCTCGGTTATGCTGAAAGTCTCCGCGCTGGCGTCAGTCATTGGACTAGAGGAGGTCACGCGGCGGGCCAAGATTGTGGCGGGCAGCACTCGCGAGCCATTCGCTGCTTATGCGGTCGCTGTGGTTTGCTTTCTGGTGATCGCCGCCGCAGCGGCGCTCCTGCAGGCTAGGCTGGAACGCTCCTTCCGTTCGACACGAGAGGCCTGACGACTATGTCTGAGTCACTTTTCTTCTCCACCACCCTTTGGTTCTCAATCTTGAGGGGTCTTCAGATCACGATTCTGTTGACTGTCCTTTCGATGGCATTCGGGCTCATCCTGGGAACCGCACTAGCGCTCGTTCGCGTCTACGGCAGTGCCCTGGCTTCGTCTGTCGCAGCAACCTATATTTTCGTTTTCCGAGGCATCCCGCTTCTGATCCTGCTCTATTTCCTCTACTATGGTGCACCGCAAATCTCGTTTCTGCGCACGGGTCTCCTGTGGGACGTCCTGTTCAGTTCGGCCTTCGGAACCTGTATCCTCGCCTTTTCGCTGAACAACGCTGCATACCTCGCCGAGGCGGTTCGGGGTGGCATCTTGACCGTTAAGAAGGGCCAGATCGAGGCGGGGTTCGCGATCGGCCTTACAACGCGAAAGGTGATTTCGCGTATCACCTTGCCGATTGCTATGCGCAATTGTCTCTCCCAAATCGGCAATGAGACCATCTTCACAATCAAGGCCTCCTCCATTGCAAGCATTGTCACCGTTCGGGACCTGCTCGGCCAAGCGCAATATGTCGGGAATATCTACTACGATAACATTACCCCTCTTCTGGCCGCAGCCATACTCTACTTGGTGCTCGTGCAGATTGTTGAGAGGCTGATCCGCTGGGCGGACAGAGCCCTGAAACCGGCTCCACTAGCAGGCGCGAAAGGAAAGAGACCGAACCAGCTTCAAGTCGTATCTTGACGGTGATTCCCTGAGAAGCATCGGGACGTGACCCAAAGTGCGGTCTTCGTCCCCAAATTCGCCCTCATGACCAGGCCGGGCTCAAGATTGTCTACCCCTTAGACCGAGAGGCATACGCTGCACATCGGGAGTTGGGCTGATCGACCCTCGATCCATGTGCGCCCCTTTTTGAAGCCAACGACCTAAAGCTGGAGAACTAACATGCAACAAAATGTTTCGTTGGTCCCGGGGGCAGCCACTAGCAACGTTCTGGCGACCGCGGCCACAGATGTCGCGTTGCGATGACGGCGCGGAGAGAAAAATGAACGTAACCAATAGAACGTTTTCCGCCGATCTTAGCGGCCTGTTCAATCCTCGGTCGGTTGCTGTAATCGGGGCTTCATCAACGCCCGGCAAATGGGGTTTTGAGTACGCTCGCCAATTGCTGGAAGGTGCGCCATCGCGGGCCGTCTATCTCGTAAACCAGCGCGGAGGAACCGTTCACGCAACTAGAACCTACACCTCGGTTCAATTGCTTCCGGCAGCCCCGGAACTGGTCGTAATTTGCGTACCGGCAGCCCAGGTTCGCAGTGCTGTAGATGACGCGCTCGCAGCTGGAGCTCGCTACATCGTCTGTGTTACAGCGGGTTTCAAGGAGACTGGTGAAGAAGGCCATCGGCTCGAAAACGAGATCCGCGAGCGAGTGCGGGCCGCAGGGGCTCGTCTGGTTGGACCGAATTGCGTTGGATTATTCGACGCGGCGGCAAAACTCGCTTGCACGGCCTTTTGGGATTTGCCGCCGGGCGACATTGGAATTGTCTCGCAGAGCGGCGGAGTGATAGTAGAACTTGGGACGCGCCTGCCACACGAGAAGCTTGGCATATCTCGCGCTGTGTCCGTTGGAAACCAGGCAGATCTGACCGTTGCAGAGTTTATCGAGTCTTTTGCAGTTGATCCCAACACCAGAGTAATCACGGCTTACATCGAAGAGTACCAAGATGGACGCCGCCTCTTCGAGACGATCGAGTACGCGCGCAGTCGTGGAAAGGAGGTCATTCTCCTAGCGCCCCGTGCGGGGGAGGCAGTGGGGCGTAGCGTTGCTTCCCACACTGGGTCTATGATCTCCAACGAGGATGTTCTGGCGAGCATATGCGCTGAGCTCGATGTCGTCCGCGTGCGAGGCATCGGAGATCTTCTGCTGGCTCTTCGTGGCATAGACGCACCAACCCGGGCTGGTGGCCGGCGCGTGGCCGTCGTAGCTGATGGCGGGGGGGCCGCTACGCTCGCAACAGATGCAGCCATTGCGGAAGGACTCGAAGTACCTGCTTTCTCCGCCGAACTCGTCCGTAGGCTGAAGGAAATTGCACCCAATTCCAGCGTTGGCAACCCTGTTGACTTGGTAGGTGCGCTTGATTTGGGCGTATTCCGGCCCATCATTCAAGCAATCGCTTCCTCTGGCGAGGGGGACGCGATCCTTATGAACGGCGCTTTCAACAACGTTGCTGGAGCATCCATCGAAGGTGAATGCGCCGTGGCCGCGAATATTCGAAATATCTGCAGTCAGTCTGGTATCGCTCTGTCCGTCGCCAGCACGCTAACCGGCGAGCCTGCCATGACTGCGCTCGCTCGAGACAGAGTTCCTGTGTTTGACTTTCCAGTTGAGGCCGCCCGATGCTTGGAACTTGGCCGTAAACGCCTTCCCAAGCGGAAACTGATAGCAAACCGCACTACAAGATTATTTGTTGGAGAGGTTGACTATCTCGCTAGCAGAACGGCTCTCGCCGGCGCCGGAGTGATCTTTAGCAAAGCGGTGTACGCAAGAGACGCTGATGAGGCGGCTAGGGCGGCCCACTCCATTGGATATCCAGTGGTTCTGAAGGCTCTAGGTAGCTTGCACAAGAGCGATTCTGGCGCAGTCGTTCTCAACATACGCGACGAGGTGACTCTGCGGAGCAAGCTGGAAAGTCTTAGCAACGAGCTCCGACCGACCGGCTTCAGCGTTGAAGAAATGGTTGTAGAAAAGGATGCGATCGAGCTGTTGATTGGCGGAGTTCGAGATCCAGCCTTCGGACCAACCGTGGTCGTTGCCGCGGGTGGTACGAGAACCGAAATTTGGCGGGACAGGGTTGTGGCGCTTGCGCCGGTCGACGAGGATAACGCTCTGCGAATGCTAAATTCATTGCGCATCGCCCCCTTGTTTGGTGGCTTCAGGGGCAGTTCCCGGATCGACCTGGATGTCGTTGCAAAAGCAGTAACGGCAGTCTCGCGATTTATAGCGGATCATGACAACGTATCGGAAGCTGAGGTCAACCCGCTCATTGTCGGTCCGACACGCTGCCTCGCGGTCGATGCTAGGATCGTTACAGCCTTGTAGGAGGGCGCCGGGCCAATGGTTCTGTCATCCTTGACCTCAAGCAACGGGGGGGCCGCGAAACGGTCGAGGAGTGGTCTGATGATCGGGGGCGTAGCGCGCCGCCCGGAGTGAGCAGCAGCGGCTCGGCTTGGGGTCGGCAGTTGCCTTGTCCGCCGTCCTTCGCTGGCTTGGGGAGCCGGCTAGGGGCAGGGATGGCTTCCTTGGTACGGGTTAGCGCCTTTAACGCAGGGCGCGCGCGCGACAATCTATGCCGACCGGATTAGGACCCTTGGACCGATCATAAAAGCCGGGCTCGATCTCGCCGAGCTGGAAATACCGCTGAGCGTCGAATTCAGGATTCAGGCGCCGATTTGGCAGGTAATGGGTGAGCGTCCGGTGAGTCGGTTTTGGTTAGGTGCGGAATTAGCGCAGGTTACGACACAGATGATTCATTTGTGACGTAACAGGATATGAATGGCCAAGGTTGAGATCCTGACGGGTGCCGAGCGACAACGTCGATGGCCGACAGAACTGAAGCTTTCGATATTGCAAGAAGCGTTCAGCGCGGATGGGAGCGTTTCCGATGTTGCGCGCCGGCACGACGTTCTTCCGCAACAGATATACGCGTGGCGAAAGAAGTTCTCGCCACCCAAATTGAAGCCTCCAGAGACCGTATCGCTCATCCCGGTTTCTCTTATCGGAGCGTCGGAGAGCCCCAGCGATGGTTCCACGAGGAGCAGTGTGCGGTCGAGGCGCAAAGACGTTGAAATCGTCCTGAGGAATGGTCGCTTACTGAGAATTGCAGCGGACATGGATCTCGAGGTGCTATCGTCACTGGTCGCTTGTGTGGAGGCGGCATGATCGGGCCTTCTGGGAATGTGCGGGTCTATCTGGCCTGCGGAGTGACGGACATGCGGCGTGGCATTGATGGGCTGTCGGCGCTCGTTGAGACGGCTATCAAGGAGGCGCCGGGCTCGGGCGCAATCTTCGGCTTCCGCGGAAAACGCGCCGACCGTATCAAACTTCTGTGGTGGGACGGCCAAGGGTTCTGCCTGTTTTACAAGATTTTGGAACGCGGATACTTTCCGTGGCCAACAGCGAAAGAAGGCGTTGCGCATCTGACGCAGGCGCAGCTTTCGATGCTTGTGGAAGGGATCGATTGGCGTCGACCGGCGTGGACTTCTGCTCCCGGCCGAACGGGATAAAAGCTATATTTTGCAAGGGCATCCGGGCTAAAATGCTAGTGCTTTCGCTGCAAATCGGCTATGTTTTTGGGTATGGAAGCACCGCCGCTGGACAGTCAGGACGAGCTATTGGCACTGCGCGCGCTCGTCGGTGAGCAGGCGGCGAAACTCAGCGCGCAAAAAGCCGAAGTCAACAAACGCGACTCCATCATCGGTCTTTTGCGCGCTGCTCCGACATCGGCAGCACGGCGCATCTTCAGAGAAGATCGATCGGAAGATTGAGCAATTTGAACTCATGCTGGAGGAGATCGAAGCCGCCCGCGCCGAGGCTGATGCTTGTTCTGGAAAAGCCCTGCTGCCCGATCTGGATGATGCCCCGGACAAGCCGAAACGCAGACCTCTGCCGGATGGCCTGCCAACTGAAGAGCGTGTGTATGCAGCGCCCTGCAATTGCCCAACCTGTGGCGGCACCTCCTTCTTGAAGGCGGCTGACAAGGTGGTCCAGGTGATGGAGCATGTGCCGGCTTCTGTAAAGATCGTCCGGCATGTCGAGAAGCGTATGGTCTGCAGGGACTGCGATACGACCGTATCGGGTGAGATGCCGACTTTGCCGATCGAGCGAGGCAAACCCGGACCGGGCTTGCTTGCTCATATCATGGTCGCCAAGTTCGACGATCATATCCCGCTCTATCGTCTATCCGAAATGTACGATCGGCTGGGAGTAGATATCTCGCGCTCCGTCATGGCGGACTGGGTGGGTCGCGTGTCCGTTCTTCTTGCCCCGCTCATTTTGCTGATCAGAGCCCATATCGCGGCGGTCGATCGAATACACACGGACGATACCCCGGTCGATGTTCTCGACCCGGGGCGAGGAAAGACAAAAACCGGCAGGGTCTGGGTCTACGTCTTCGATGGAAGCGGTTACCAGGATCCCACTCCCGGCGCGATCGCCTATTACTATAGCCCCGACCGAAAGGGCGCGCATCCGGCCGACCACCTCGCAAACTTCAGCGGTGTGATGCATGCCGATGGCTATGGAGGTTATGTTGCGGCCGTCCATATGTAACGGTGGCCGGAGAAAGGTTCGTTTCCCCGGCCTGAACCGCAACATAAATTCCAACTCTGCGACGGCTACAGAGCTTTCAGGAAAGCCATCAAGGATGGCAGTGAGCGCTGAGGGACAGTGGCTTGTTGGCCAGAGATGTCGACCCGAGCAAGCGCCTTTGCCTTCATTTCCATATCGACTTCAGCATAAATATGCGTCGTGTCGAGAGACACGTGGCCAAGCCAGGCGCGGATAGTGTTGATATCGACGCCAGCGCGAAGCAGGTGGACTGCCGTTGTATGCCGAATGGTGTGGGGACTGACACGCTTCGTTTCGATCGACGGCACTGTTCTGCTCGCCAGTTCGGCGTAGTGGGTCACAAGCCTGTGGATCCCGAACCGCGTCAATGGCAAGTTGACCCGATTCAAAAACACCGGGTCACGTTTGCCACGCCCCTCGACGAGCCTCGACAATGTCGTTGCAGTGGCTGGCCACAATGGACATGATCGGAACTTGTTTCCCTTGCCGTGTAGTCGCACCGACGCTTGCCGGCCCAGCTGTAGATTGTCGACGATCAAGTTCGCCGCTTCATCGGCACGGGCACCGCTGTTGTACAAGAACAGAAGCAAAGCATAATCGCGATTGCCGAGAGGCGTACGACGGTCCGGTTGTGCCAAGAGCGCGTCCATCTCCGGCTTCTCGAGATATCCGATCACGGCCTTGGCGGTCTTCTTGAACGGCATCGCTCGTACTTCGCCGGACCACGCGATGTGGACCGGAGAGTGCATGCCTATGAACCTTGCCAATGAGCGTATGGTCGCCAGCCTCTGGTTTCGGGTGACTCCGCTGCACTTTCGATCGCGTTCCAGGTGATCAAGGAACTGACGGATGATTGACGGTGTCAAATCCTCGACTACCATTCGATCGATGGCGCGCGCCGCGTGATTGCTGGCGAACGGAAGCAAGAGCATCAGGGTGTCGCGGTAGCTGGCCTGAGTGTTTCGGGACAGATTCCGCTCCGCCACCAGATGTTCGAGGAGGAACCGCCGCACCCATGGTCCGAGGAGCATCTCATTCTTCATGGCTGCCCTCCATCGCATATTCGGCGAAGCGTTGGCTGGCCGCCTCCAGGAGTTCCGGCGTCATCTGCAGATAGCGTTGCGTCGATTGGATGTCGATGTGACCAAGGAAGGTTGCGAGTTGGGGGAGCAATCGCTGGACGTCCTGGCCGGATTGATACCATGCGACGACACGGTGGACGGCTGCGGTGTGGCGAAGATCATGGAGACGTGGTGGACGCGGTTCGCCGATCGGGCGTTCGATACCGGCGTCGCGGCGGACATGCTGGAACATCGTGATGACAGTCGGATAAGTCCATCCTCGAATGCCGCGCGACGCGAACAGCGGCGCCGCATTCCCCTGCGGCATTGGTAGCATACCACGACGTTCGAGATGCGCGGCCAGCTCTCCAGACAGCTTCGGTCCAATCGGAACCATGCGAGTCTTGTAGAATTTGGTGCAGTGGATGGTGATGACCTTTTCGACGAGATCGACATCCTGAAAGGTCAAGCGCAGGGCCTCGCCGATCCGCATGCCGGTCCCGTAGAGGAGTAAGATCATCGTACGATACATCGCGGGTACATGCTGGCTGTAGCCCGTTCGCAAAGTCGACGTTGCTTCCAAAAGTCGGCGCAGTTCGTCGGTCGAATATACGTATGGCGTTTGCGCCGGCGGCAGGTTCGGCAGAACTGTCGGCAGAGCCGAGCGATCGGCATATCCACGACTTATTGCAAACCTAAACAGGCCGCTCAGCACGCTGTGCTTGAGTACCCACGTCGCTGTCGGAGCCTTGTCTCCATTGAGGAAATCAATGACCGATTCCGGGGTCACCTCGTCGATCTGTCGATCGCCGACTGCTCGCCCGAAGTGGTGGAGCTTGCGTTCGGCAGACTCGAAGCGCATGCCCAGTGACCGTTGCCGGGCCACGTAGAGATCGATGACGTCGCTCAGCTTCATAGGACGTCTCCCAAATCGAAGGCTCCGACTTCACGAAGAGCTGCCATGTTCACCTTGGCGTAGACACTTGTTGCCGCGGTGCTGCGGTGTCCAAGATGGTCGCCGATCTCCTTGATGGTCAGTCCCTCGGCGAGCAAGCGAACTGCACAGGCATGGCGCAAGGCATGCGCGCCGGGATGCGCAGCTCGAATCCCGAGCGCAACAAATCGCCGATTGGCGATGCTATAAATGCTGGTCACGTTCAAGGGGCGTCGAGGCGCCTGCATCCGGAGGAAAACTTCTCGGCACGACGACTGCGGGCGGACTGTATCCACGTAGCGCGCCAATGCTTCCGCAACGGAAGGCACCAGCGGATAGATCTGGGCTTCTCGTCGCTTTAGGCGGAAAAGCCGAAGTGTTCGCCCCGCCCAGTCGATCTGGTCGAGCCGCAGTGCGGCGACTTCGCCGCGGCGCATGCCATAAACAGCCAGCAGCAGTAGGATCGCGCGGTCTCGGATGTCGCGGGGCCGGTCCGTATCGACGTCGGCCAACATCTTCTGGACGTCGGACCAATCCGGGGCATATGGCAGAGACTCATGCTGATACAGCCGAGGTCGCGATATTGACGCCGCCAAGCGGTCTGAGCACCACGCCTCTTTTGCTGCGTATCGCAGAAAATCCCGCAAGGCTGAAGTGGCGTGTGCAATAGAGAGGCGACCCCATCGTCCGGCTCCTTGGGTCGCGATATAATTGTCAATGTCTTCTGCCTTCAAATCTTCAAGATGGCGGTTCGACCGTTCGCACCACAGCAAGAACCTGCCGGCCATCCTCCCCCATTGCTCCACCGTCGACGGTGTCAAACCGCGTTCGTCGCGCATCCAGACAACGTATTGGTCGAGTTGCCCTTGGTACGACAATATGACGGTGGGCTCGCGCCACCAGCCTAGGAACTTCAGCCAGGGTCGCCCGATATCGATAACTCGACGCGCGGCGGTAGCCGCACCGCGAAGATTCTGCCGAGCTTGCGCGATCGGCAACAACTCCGCCATGCCAACTCCCTCCGCGGCGTCCGGGCGGAGATGTCGCGCGATCCATAGGAGTTCGCTGCGTTTGACCCTCAGAACTTCGGGTCTCGCTCCGAGTGTGGCGCAATGATGCAAATAGCGGTTCCGCTCGTCAGCGAAGGGCACTTCGGGAAATAGGGCATCAGCGGCTTGGTCAGAAAAGCAAGAGCGATCCATGTCGAACCTCCAAATGAGAAAAGGTCCGCCAGCTGAGCTCGCGATTTATGTTGCGTCAAATCGGGCCCAAACACTCAGTTGACAATGGGTAAAGGCCAGCATGGCCACATATGGACGGCCGCAACATAGCCGCTGATATGTCCTCCAGAACATATCAGTGGTTACAAGAAGCTCTACGGCAACCAGATCGTCGAGGCCGCCTGCATGGCGCATGTGCGCCGCAAGTTCCATGACGTGATCAAGCTGAAGCCATCTTCGATCGCTGACGAAGCGCTGTCGCGCATCGGTGCGCTCTACGATATCGAGGATCGTATCCGCGGCATGTCGGCTGACGAGCGGCGTACACTGCGCCAGCAACACGCCAGGCCCATTCTGGCGGACCTCAAGAGCTGGATAGAAGAGACGCTTTCGACGCTACCACAGAAGCAGAAGCTGGCCGAGGCAATGCGATATGCCCTCTCGCGATGGGCAGCATTGAGCGTTTACATCGACGATGGCCGTGTCGAAATCGATAACAATATAGCTGAACGAGCCATGCGTCCGCTTGGAATCGGAAGAAAAAATTGGCTCTTCGCGGGGTCGGACAAGGGCGGTGAGCGCATCGCAAACATCCTGACCATCATCGAGACTGCCAAACTCCATGGCCACAATCCGGAGGTCTATCTCACAGACGTCCTGACCCGGATCCAGGATCACCCCAACGATCGGCTTGAGGAACTGCTGCCGTGGCAGTGGGTGCCGGCGAAAGACCGATACGAGGCTGCGTGATGGCACGCTCGAGGTTCGTCTATACGCTTAAAGAAGTCGCCGGCATGATCAGCGAAAACCTCGAATTAGTCGAGGAGCTGACCGCCAACTCGGACAATATCACCGAGGGCGAATTGGTTTATGTCCGCGATGGCAGCGAAGATGGCACAAAAGCCCTGACCGAAAATGGAATTGACGACCTTCAAAATCTCCTCGCCGACATACGGACGTGGGATGGTGGCATCCGCCAGTTCCTCGTCGATGAACAATGCGATCCCGAGATGATCGAGCGCGTCATGGCAGATGAGCTGAAGCGCCTCCTATAGCTTCGGCCGCTCAACCAAGCGAAAACGCTTTCGCCGGACGCTCACGGTAATGGGCCGAAGCGTTGGGCCGAAATTTGGGGCGCCGGTCAAACAGTTTCCGCCCCAGATCGAACCTTCTTTTGGCTCTTACCTCAGAGTGATCAGCCATCGACCGCAGCGCAATTGAAGTAGGAAAGGAACTCACCAACCAGATGATTTTTTTGTGGGCAGCCCCAAAGAAAAAAGCTGCTATCGATTGGCCCGAGGTGCCGCAGGTTTTGCTTGGCACGCTCGCTCGGCGTGCACCGAATGCCGAGCGATTTCAAACTCAGCGAGGATCCCAGATGGACGCACCGACCGTGAGCAGCCCGAATTACGAACACCTCCTGTACGAAGTAGATTCGGACCATATTTGTTGGCTGACGCTTAATCGGCCGGAGAAGATCAACGCTATGAACAACCGCCTTCTAGCGGAGCTCAGGCAGGGTCTGCTCAGAGCGGACAAGGATGACGATGTGAGGGTCGTCGTTATCCGCGGTAGCGGGAAAGGGTTTTGTGCTGGTCATGACCTTGTTGAAGATGCTAATGAAGTATTTACATCGATTTATCACTATAGGACGCATTTTTTCGAACAATTTGATACTTTCACCACGCCGTGGCAAATTACTAAGCCGGTGATTGCGTCTGTACACAAAGTTGCGATTGGCAAGGGTTTCGAACTTTCGCTGTTCTGCGATATAACTATTGTTACGTCTGACACTAAGATGGGCTACAACGAGTTCCGTTATGGTATTCTAGGGCATTGTATGTTTTTGCCCTGGATAGTTAATATGAAGACCGCTAAGGATATCATGCTTACGGGCGGTGAAGTGACTGCCCACCGCGCAAAAGAGATTGGGCTTATTACAGAGGTTGTTGAACCGGATCAGCTGCATGAGGCGACACTCAAGAAGGCTAGGCTGATGGCGGCGATTCCGCCGGATATCCAGCGCATCCACAAGATGTATTTGAACCGCGTTTACGAAATGCAAGGTTTGAAAAATGCTACCGCCTATTATTTGGAGCTGGTGGCGATTGCAGGCCATCAGACGGTGCCTGAATACACCGAGCTTATGGAAACCATCAAAAAGGACGGCCTGCGAGTCGCGCTCGATAAGGCGCAGAAGCGCTACAAGGATCTCGAATAGAGAAACCGTCTGCTGCGCCCAGCTTCGCGGGCGTGTGTTGTCGTTAAGCGCTCCGCCTTTTGAAAAGTGTGAACAGTCCCAAGGTTGATCTCGGTTGCGAGGCCGTGATGGCAGTCGCAGCCGGGATCAATCTGCTCGAACTATAGGATGTCTCGCGGGCAGTGCTAGACTCCTTCTGTGCCAGTAGGACTGTGCAGCTAAGAGCTAAGATTTCAAGCATTCGGAGAATGGCTGTATGGGTGTTTTAAGCGGAGTAAAGATCATTGAGATTGCCGGCCTTGGGCCGGGGCCGTTCTGCGGAATGTTATTGGCCGACCTTGGCGCTGACGTTATCTCCATTGAACGGCCTGACGCGGATGTGGGAGCCCCAAGGCCGTGGGCCGTGTGCAGCCGCGGTAAGCGCTCTATCGTCCTTGATCTCAAGAAGCCAGCCGCAGTCGAAACGGTTTTGCAGTTGGTCGAGAATGCCGATGCTTTGATCGAGGGTATGCGACCTGGGGTAATGGAACGGCTCGGTTTGGGCCCCGAAGTCTGTCATGCTCGGTGTTCATCGCTGGTTTACGGCCGAATGACGGGGTGGGGACAAAATGGGCCCTTGGTTCAGGCTGCAGGCCATGATGGGAATTATACCGGCATTTCGGGCGCGCTGTGGCTTGCCACGCCGCCGGGGCAAGCTCCCGAGGGTCCACCGACATTACTCGGCGATGTAGCTGGCGGCGCGCTTTACCTTGCCGTGGGTATTCTCGCGGGCATTTTGAGGGCTAGACAGGACGGACGTGGCCAAGTCGTCGATGCGGCAATGATTGACGGATCTGCCCACCTTCTAAATCTTGCGATCTCGTTTATTCACCTCGATCTGGGTGGCGAGTTTGCTCGCGGAAAGCCTACTGCAAGCGGGATGTTCTGGGATCGCGCCTACCAGTGCGCCGACGGAGAGTGGGTCGTAATCCAACCAGTCGAACCCCACTTCTATGCTGAATTGATCAGACGCCTCGGTTTTGACAATGATCAGCGTTTTGTGAATGGCCAACGCACTCCCGAGCTTTGGGCAACGCTCGGAAATGAGCTTGCGGAGCACTTTAAAACCAAGACTCGCGCAGAGTGGACCGCATTGCTCGAAGGTACTGACTCGTGCTTTGCCCCTGTCCTATCGCCCGAGGAGGCTGCTTCACATCCGCAAGTCATTGCTCGAGGAATCTACAAAAGGATCGACAATGTTCTGCAAGCTGCGCCGGCTCCCCGGTTTTCGCTAACGCCGTCGCCTGAATTGGGTTCAGTGCCGCCTCGCGGCGCTCATACCGAGGAGATCTTAGCGGAGCTTGGGCTTGGGCGCAGCTCAGCGAGGGGTTGAAAGCAGCGATTGGGTTGGGACACGCACGCTGACCCAGGCACTGTGTACAAATAAGCGCTGCAATTGCGTAATGGCGCTCCTATTGGATGAGGAGAAATCAATGGGTGAGGAGGCACGACTCGTTCTCACGGAGCGGCGGGGTAATATTCTGGTTATTACCATAAATCGTCCCGAGGTAAGGAACGCGGTAGACGCTAAAACTGCCGATGCCATACAGGATGCAATGGATCTACTCGAAAACGAAGAAGACCTGTTGGTTGGAGTGCTGACAGGTGCTGGGGGAAATTTCTGTTCGGGAATGGACTTGAAGGCAGCTGCCACCGAAGGAATGCAGCCCCAGCTACGTAGGGGTAGCTTTGGTATTATGGCCCGGCCGCCGCATAAGCCACTGATTGCGGCAGTTGAGGGCTACGCGGTAGCGGGTGGATTCGAGACGTGCCTTGCCTGCGACATGATCGTAGCAGCTCGTAACGCCAAGTTCGGCTTGCCGGAGGTTCGACACAACCTAATGGCGACATACGGCCTTGTTAGGCTTCCCGCGCGCATGCCTTATCATCTGGCAATGGAGCTCGCACTCACGGGCGAACTTAAGGAAGCGTCCTACTTCGAACGGTTCGGGGTTGTGAATCGTCTCGCCGAGCCTGGCCAAGCGCTTGAGGAAGCATTGAAGCTTTCGCAGTCGCTACTCCCTAACGGTCCCCTCGCGCTGATGGCAAGCAAGGAAATTATTTTCCAGACGTTTGACGGGCAGGAGACCGAAGACAGGCTTTTAGAGCTTCCGATAGTCCAGAGAGTATTTGGCTCAGAAGATGAGCGCGAGGGATTGGTCGCCTTCGCCGAGAAGCGCAAACCTGTCTGGAAAGGGCGCTAGATCTGGTGCCAACCGTGCTGGCGTGCGGCAATCCTTCTGAATTGGAACGAGGTACCCGCGAACTAAGACGGCAAGAGTCCTCCCCAATCATCAACACGTACACAGAAAGTTATCTAGGTCGAGGATATAAAATTCAAAGTTTGAAAATCGTTCGGATCGATGTGATCGGAGAGAAACATCGCCTCGCGGGCGCGGGCAACTCCAACCAGCCGCGTCAATGGCAAGATGTTTCCGCAACACCGGATAGAGCGATGCGTGCATATGCCGTCGTAAGAACGGCTGATTCTACAGCAATGCGCATGTCGCAGGCCAAGGGCTATCGAAAGGCCGCCGCACGGTGGGGCCTCCGATGGCCGCAACATGGCTTTCGCACCGCCGTCAGGGAACCGATCCGCCTGCGGGGATACGCGCGTTATCTTGCCACCCGCTGTTCGAATGTTGCTCCCGCCAGCCTGAGTCCTGGCCACCCATGCCTTTCACGTCGCCCCCCGCACAGAACCCCCTCTTGCCCCCCGGATGGAGCTCTGGAATCCTCCACCAAACTTGAGATCAACTTTTCCCACAGTCCAAACATTCCATTGGAATCGCGTCCCGCACCTCCGGACGATTTAAAGTGATAACGGCGACTCGGTCACTAATTTCGGCCCGCAATTCACCTGCACCTGAATCGATTTCAACTCTTTCCGACATGCATGATGCTCCAACCTGAGACCGGCGCTGCAGCGCGACGATGATCATGAAAATTGAAGTGTTGCACATCCATGAACCAATTCCCGGATGTGCTCTGTTCCAGGTCCTGGGGCCGCCCGCTGCCGCCACATGCGACCATCTGAGCACCATCATTCCGGAGCTTCGTGACGATCGCGCGGTCGATGTCGCATCCGCCGCGGTGCCTGATGCGAACCTTCGAAGAGTGACCTTCGATCGAACCGCCCAGAATGCTGACCGCCGAGGGACGGGTTCGCAAGACGGCCGATACCCGCAAGCCACCAGAAGCCTCAAGACATTGAGAAGGGCAGCGCGACTTGAGTTTTTCACTGACGAGGCCGTGAGGAAAGCGTGGAAGCGCATCTTCTGGAGCCCGTGCCATGTCTTCGCTTCGCCAGGTAGCCTTAGGACGGCGAGGGGTACGCAGAGGCGCTTGAGGAATGGATGCGGACCGAACGGGCCAAACACAGGGCATTGGCCGGCGGCAGCGATTGTGCCGCCGCAAACGTCAGCGCGGTTCGCGTGGCAAGTGTTCAGACCCGCCGGATTGCAAGGGTGAACAGCTTCATCGTGCACTCATCTCGGAGGACGAAAAGCGATTGTTGAGGCATGGATACGAGCTAGCTCGGTTTTTTGCTCTATCGAAAGTACTGTCCGCGGAGGAAGCTCGCCATCATCGAGCGCGAGAAGATACTTGTCTGCTTCCTTGTCGGCGCCCGTTAGCCGATGATTCAAACGAATAAAGTCCATCCAGGTTGGGGTGCGGAATGTCTCTGTCCAAACTGAAGGTGTTTGAAGATTTCGTTGAAGCGTCCAGTTTCGTGCACCGGCGCGGCTAAAAGCGTGCCCCTTTGCGCGCATACAGCCGAGAAAGGCGTCGATATTCTTCTCTGATATGGAATAGTCGATCCTGACAATTATCGGGCCACTTCTAGGCTTCAGATCGACTGCTAGCTGCGGCGCGCGAAAATCAGAAGCTTCTTGATCTGCTTCTTGCCGAGATCGAACCGGCAAGATTATTCCCACTGCTGCAACTAGGCACAGTGTGCCTGCGGCACCTAACAACGCCCAGGTTAACGAGTAGTTCTGGGCGACAGCACCCCAGATCCAGCTACCGGCGGCCATGCCGCCATAAGTCAAGGCGTAGTAGATCGAGAGCGTGCGGCCGACAACCCATCTTGGGCTCGCCAACTGCACTCGAACATCGGTCCCAGTCCAAGTGATCAGCCAACCCGCGCCCCCGATTGCCATAAAAGTAGCCGCCACAGCTACAGATGACGTCAGAGCCAGTGAAATGCAACATGCCGCACAAGCCCCTGAGGCGCACGCCATCAGCGAGTTCTCAGAGACAGTCCGCCTCAAGATGCCGTTGCTCATGCCCGTGATGAAAGCGCCTATCCCGAAACCAGCCAACAGGATGCCGTAGACAATCGGTCCGCTTGCCAACTTGTCTCGCACAACGAGAGGCAATAGCGCGAGAATCGAGATGCTAGTCATGCCGAAAAGGGTTCCACGGACAATTGCTGCTGTGATCTCCGAGGAAAATGCCGTGAACCGAACTCCGTCATGGATTGCCGTCGCCATTCTCTCTCGAGGGAGAGGCGAAGAGACGACTTGCCATTTGGTGCGCCAGACTGCGATCGGAAGTGCGATCTGACCCAAGGCTGCAAGGGCGAAAGCTGCCAACGGTCCAAAGAAGGCCAGTACCACCCCGCCCAAAGCCGGGCCAATGCTCCGGACAATGTTGTATCCTACTGATGTAAGCGTCACCGCAGCCGGAATTTCGCGCTTGTCGAGGATATCACCGACGGAAGCATGCCAAGCAGGATCATTCAAGGCGAAGCCGCAGCCGGCAAGGAAACCTAGCCCGAGTATCAGCCAGGGATGCAGGAATCCCAGACCCACGGAAATCGTCAGCGCTATGGATGCCGATGCGATAAGGCATTGGCCGGTAAACATCACGCCCCGTCGGCTAAAATTGTCCGCAATGGCCCCGGCGAGAATTGAGAGAAAGAATGCCGGCAGTGTAGAGGCGGCCTGCACGAGCGCGACCATCAGATTCGAAGCGGAAATGGTGACCATGAGCCAACTGATAGCCACTGTTTGCACGAGCCATCCTAGGCTGGATATCTGTGTCGCTATCCAGATCGGTCGAAATACCTGGTTCCGAAGCGGTTCAAATGTCGTTGGAGCGGATCGATGAGGAACTTCGCGCTGCATTAGGTCTTCACCTTCGACGTTCCGAAATTCAAATCTCACTTTACCTTTTGCCGTACGAGCAGCGTTATCGAGCCGTGGTAGTTGATGGTTGCTTCGGTAATGGCGTGCCGCCTGCCGGCAACTATCTTTCGAGATGGACCGTTACGATCATGCGTGACTAATCATGTCGCCCTCTGAGCTGCCTGTTATTTGGCTAAATTCCGATTACAAGCGCGCGGCCCCTGAGAACGGCAGCCGCCACCGCTAGAAGAATCTTTTTCATCTGGCTGAAATGGCTCCGCCACGATGCGCCACGACAGCGAGACCGGGATCGTCGTTCATGGTCGGCGATAGTCTTGAGATTGCTTAACCTGCTATGCGAGCGTTCGGGGGAGTGCATCGAAGGTGGAGACATTGACCTGACACGTCACGAATCGGTCAGAGTGCAGCCGAGCAGCGGCCTCCCTCGAACAGACAGCCGTCATCTCCGCCATCTGAACACTTGACGACCGACGATGGTTGGTAATCCGGATGGGCTCAAGGTCGCGACCGTTGACTATCTGGCGTTTCAGCGCTGACGTTATCACGAGATAGCGCCCTGCAGCCGCACAAAAAAATCACCTGGCAAATGATATTTTTTCGGATTTTCAGTCGGACTGCCTGCTTATAACAGGTCGATCTCGCAGCTTGCACAGTTGTGCCACCCACCAGCGGTGGCGATCAACTGAACTCTCACGGGGCAGACGGGAAAAGTCAAAGCGTTCAAGATGCCGGGAGCAACCTCAGTCGTGAGTAGCGGGTCCAACGGAAGAAATTACTAGCGGAATAGGATAAGCGAAATGGGCTTGCCTGCATCAATCACCTCCCGGTTGCGCATCCCCCTGATCGCGGCACCGATGCAGAGAGTATCGGGACCCGAACTCGTTTCAGCAGTCTGCCGGAAGGGCGCCATCGGGGCTTTTCCAACCCTCAATGCGCGTACGCCGAAACAGCTAGACGAGTGGCTGGAGAAGATAGAGCGAGCTTGTGCTGAGTCGGATGATATCTCGGCACCATGCTGTCCTAACATCGTCATGCGTAGATCACCTGAGGCCCTTCAAGCCGATGTCGATGTTTTGGTCAAGCACCGGGTCAAGATCGTGCTTGCAAGCGTCGGATCTCCCGAGGCAATCATCCCTCAATTGCATGATGTTGGCTGCGTAGTCCTGACAGATGTCGCCACTATGCGACATGCGGAAAAGGCGATCAAAGTGGGTGCCGACGGATTGGTGCTTCTGAGCGCAGGCGCAGGAGGACAGACCGGCTGGCTAAACGGATTATCGTTCGTCAGAGCTGTGCGCTCGATCTATGATGGACCGGTGGGCCTAGCTGGTGGCATATCCGACGGCTATGCACTTTTGGCAGCACAGGTGCTGGGGTGCGACTTCGGTATGATGGGTACACGTTTCATCGCGACGCACGAGAGCCTGGCACCGCAGGGTCACAAGGAAATGGTGGCTCATTCAGGGATCGACGACATCCATCTGACGAAGGCGATAAACGGATTCGATGCCAATTACCTTCGGCCGTCGATCCTGAAAGCCGGTCTCGATCTCGCCGAACTCGAGATACCGCTAAGCGTTGAAGAAGCACGCAAGAGGTTCAGCGCCGACTTGGCAGGAAAAGGGCCGAAGCGTTGGGAGGATATTTGGAGCGCGGGCCATACAGTTGCCGCCGCCTCCGAAATCCTATCCGCGGGCGAGGTGGTCGACGAGGTTGCCGTCGAATATCATAGGGCCCTGGGCGAGGCCACCAAGCTGATCTCCGAAATGCAACTTGGAGCGGACACCTCAATGAATTTCACACCGAATGTTGCTGTACGATGACATCCGCTTCAGCCGCCCATCGAGGAGCTTTTCGAAGCGCATCGATACCTAGCGCAAAAGCTGCCCGGAACTGGCCGTGGTGAGGGCGAACGCTACACGCTGGCACTGCCTGACTAAAAGTTGGGCAGGGCGGTGCCGTCACGGTTCGCGCTGTCGCTCTGGGGCCCGTCAGCAGATTTTCGGCCTCAGGCGGAAACGAAAGGGCCTAGCAAAACGACAACGCCGACAAGGGGATGCGCCGGCCTGGAGCGCCGAAAATAGCGCGAAGACGTTCGATCAATCGCGGGTTCTATAGTCGATATGCTTGTTAGATCGCCTCGGTCTATCACCCGCACGGTCAACAACAAAGTCCCACGCTGACCCGTCAACAATCGAACAATTTCGCTTCCGACCTCCCCGCACATTTGTTCATGGTCCACAAAGATGGCAACTCCCTCTGAAGCATTGTCCGCTTACAGGGGGCTTGCCGCTGTAGAACTTGATGCCGTGAGGTCCATCTTACGGCGCCAACAAGTTCACCGGCCAAACTGCCGTCTGCATCCACTCACATCAGAAAACTGTGCAAGGCCGGCCCACGGAAGCGCTGCAAGTTGCGCAAAAAAGTAACGTGCCAAATGAATTTATTTCGAATTTTCAAGCGGGCTTCGTTGCCTATAACGGATGCGCGGCCTGAACAATACGCCATGCAGCCGCCATCGCAGAAGGGGTGTCTAGTTTGAATTATTATAGCAAAGGCGAGATTAGGCGGGAACGTATCAAACGCATGTTGGCGCCGCAAAGTGCGGTGTTCATCGGCGGCGCTTCTATGATCCCCGCCATCGACAATTGTCGCGCGCGCGGATTTCGAGGGTCGATCTACGTCGTCAATCCGCGTCGCAGCGAGTTGGCGGGCATACCTTGTGTGCCCAACGTCGCCAGCCTCCCGGAGGTACCAGAGGTCGCTTTCCTGGCGGTACCTCGCGAGAATATAGTGGGAGTGGTTAAGGAAATTTCGGAACTCGGTGTCGCCGGTGCGATATGCAACAGTGCTGGCTTCTCCGAAATGCATGGCGGAGAAAAGTCGCAGCGCGAATTGGTGGAAGCGGCAGGCGAAATGCCGATTATCGGGCCGAATTGTCCGGGCGTGGCCAACTTTGCCGATCGTTCCGTCTTCATGATGAACTATTTCGGTAACCATGATGAAAATGGCAGCGTCGCCCTCATAAGCAATGGGGGGTCGTACCTCTCCGACCTGGGATGCGCGGACCGGTCGCTACCGGTGGCCTATTCCGTTGGGCTCGGCAATCAGGCGATGATCACTGTGGCCGACATTATGGATGTGGTTCTGGATGATGAACGCATTCGGGCAGTGAACCTCTATTTGGAGGGCATTGCTGACGCGGCAGTCCTCTCTGCCGCAGGTCTCAAAGCAGCCCGCAGAGGTGTTCCAGTGGTAGTTATCAAGGGCGGCCGAACAAGCGCTGGGCGTCGAGCGACCCAGTCGCACACCGCCTCTCTTGCGGGCGATGATATCGTGACTTCCGCGCTGTTTAAGCGGCTCGGATTTGTCGAGGTGCGCACTCCGACTGAGGCGTTGGAGACGCTGAAGATGCTTGTGTACGCGCCCAGAGTGAAAGGGCGTCGCACGGCATACGCAACTGATGCTGGCTCCTATGCGGTGATTGGCAGCGACATCGCCGAAGTTAATGGACTTGACCTGCCAACGCCCTCGGCGCAAGCGGCAGCAGAGCTTGAAAAATACCTGCCGCCCTTTGTTCGTCCCGCAAACCCTCTCGACATCTCTTCCGGAGGCGAGGCGGGCTTCGATCAGAATCTGAATTTGTACCGAGCATACTTGTCGGATGATCGTGACATGGCACTGCAGGTTATGTGCTACCCCCCTGAAGGCGGCTGGGATCCAAAAAGTTGGGACGACACCACCAGGGCATTCGCGCAGGCAGCGCGCGAGCGTCAGCTTCCTGCTGCCTTTGTGAACACCATGCCAGAAGCTTTACCACGACGCGTCCGAGAACGGATGATAGCAGACGGATTGGTCCCGCTGCAGGGGATGGAAGACGGCATCCGCGCCGTGTCAAATGCGATGCGCTCGTGGGAACTGGCGGATGTTCTTTCTCAAAGGACCGCCGAAGAAATTCTTCTGCCAAGGTACCGAATCGGTGAGGCCGAGGAGATCGCTGTCGACGAGGCGGCTGCCAAAGCCGAACTGGGTGCATCCGGCATAGCCGTGCCTCGAAGTGTCGTTGTGACGCCAGATCAAACGGGTCGGCTGGACGAACTCAATTTTCCTGTGGCAGTAAAGGCGCTTAGCGCAGGACTGGCACACAAAAGCGAGTTGGGAGCCGTTGTGCTGGGCCTGGGGACGCCCGAAGAGGCTTTGCAAGCCGTGCGCGCCATGGCGGAGAAACTAAAGCATTCTGCGCCCGAGCTCTCCATTCGGAAGTTTCTGGTGGAAGAGATGGTGAAAGATGGACTCGGCGAGTTGCTTCTAGGCATACGCCGGGTGGATTCGATGGGCCTTGCCCTCACAATTGGAATGGGCGGCACGGAAGCAGAACTCCTGCGTGATACCGCCACCATCCTGTTGCCCGCCTCGCGTGCTATGATTGCCGAGGCCCTGTGTAGTCTAAAACTGTTCCCGTTGCTTGACGGTTGGCGCGGTCGACCGAAGGGCGATATTGAAGCGGTGGTCGACACCATCGAAAAGTTTACCCAATTCGCCCTATCCAGCGAGGAGCGCTTCGTCGAGGCCGAAATCAATCCGTTGATCGTACGCCCCCGGGGGCAGGGGGCGGTCGCTGTGGATGCAGTCATGCGGCTGGCCCGGCATCGGTAGTTCCAGGCAAGGGTCGGTATTGCAACAGGACGCATTTGCGAATGGGTCTTCTGAAAGGTGTTGGGATCATCGAACTTCGTGGCTTTGGCCGGCCCCATTTGCTGGATGTTGCTCGCCGGTCTCCGTGCTGACGTAATTTCGATGGAGAGCTCCGTCTACCTTTGGGTTCCTTGCCGGAAGTTCGGCCGGTCGCAAAGAAAAGGACAAATCAATGGACTTTCGACTCACCGACGAGCAAAGGCTTATCTACAACACTGCTAGGGAGTTCTGCGAGAAAGAACTGATCCCCCATGAAGTTTTGTTGGAAAACTCGGGCGAACTACCACGCGAATTGGAATTCGAAATTCGTCACAAGGCAATCGCGGTCGGCCTCCATGCCTGCAACATGCCCGAAAGCGTAGGAGGTGGTGGGCTCGACTGCGTGTCGCTTACGCTAGTAGAGAAGGGCCTTACACGCGCTTCGAGTGCTCTGGCAGATTGTGTCCACCGACCTAACAAGATACTGGCGGCATGCGAGGGAGATCAGATTTCTCACTTCCTGCAACCGGTGATGCGCGGGGAGAAGCGTGAATGCATAGCCATGACCGAACCCGATGCCGGATCTGACCTGAAGGGAATGAAGACACGGGCCGATAGAGACGGTCCCGATTGGGTCATAAATGGCACCAAGCACTTCATCACAAATGCGCAGCGTTCTCAGTTCGTAATCGTCTTTGCTGTGACGGGCAAAGATGAAACGCCGACCGGTACCAGGAAAAGAATTTCTTGTTTTCTGGTTGATCTGGATACGCCAGGGCTAGACGTAGGAGTTGGCTACCACCAACTGGGTCATCGAGGTGAGACCAATGAAATCCTGCACTTCAATAATGTGCGAGTAGGCAGCTGGCAGATGGTCGGTGGCGAGGGAGAGGGTTTCAAGGTCGTCACCGAATGGCTGGGAGAGGGCCGCCTTACCGTCGCGGCCGTGTGTCAGGCGCGCGCTGAGCGGGCCTTTGAGGTCGCTGTTGCTTACGCCGCGCAGCGAAAGCAGTTTGGCCAACCGATAGGGAAGTTCCAGGGCATAGGCTTCCCCTTGGCAGACATGGCAATCGACATCCGGCTCGGCGACATGCTTCTTATGAACACAGCATGGAGGGTCGACCAGAAGTTTCCTTCGGTGGCTCAGGACTGCGCGATGGCGAAGGTGTGGTGCTCCGAAATGCTGGGGCGCGTTGCTGATCAGGCAATTCAGACCTGCGGCGGCATGGGTTTGATGGCGGATCTTCCCTTAGAACGCATATATCGTGATGCTCGCGGTGAGCGTATTTGGGAGGGTACATCTGAGATCCAACGCCTCATCATCAGTCGGGAACTGATGCGCGAGAACGGGGCATGAGTTAAATCGCATCTCCGATTGCACCGTGAGGAGGGCAATTCGGGATTTCCGGGAATGCGTCTGATGATGACACCACAGTCTCCTGGCCGGCATATGGTCTGGGAGCGATATGGATAACCGGCATGTCGATCCTCCGAATCCCTCACCAAACGTGCGGGGGCTGGTACAAAAACGGGTCAATTCTTGCAAAGCTTTCGGAACGTCAGTGCTGTGATTTGGGCGCCCGCTCCGAACACGATCGGATAACCCGCGGTAACGGATGAGTGGCGAGAGGTCTCGCCGTTAGATCTCGCCGATGTTCGCTGGGTCTTGGATACTCAAGACGTTGTAGCTGGCGAGGTGGGGCAGTCGATGGTGGCCTCGCTCATCCTCATGAGTTGCGAGAACTCGCGAGCAGGTGACCTTGCCCCCAGTTTCTATCCAGTTTTGAGTTCGTTCCCGGCGTGGGTTGTGCCCTGCTGGGCGGGTGAAGCGACGGTCGCTGGTGCGGAGTCTTTGGTGTAGCGCAGCGCGAGCGACCATCGCGGATTGAAGGTGGTGGCGAACTCGGCCGGTGTCTGCCATGCGATTTGGGAGTGCGGCCGCGCGGTGTTGTAGTCGGCGCGCCACAGGGCGATGGCTACGCGCGCCTGAGCCAGCGAGGTAAACAGCGTCTCGTTGAGCAGTTCATCGCGCAGTCGGCCGTTGAAGCTCTCGATGAAGCCATTCTGCATCGGCTTGCCGGGCGCAATGTAATGCCATTCGACGCGGTTCTGACCCGCCCAGGAGAGGATGGCGTTCGAGGTGAACTCGCTGCCATTGTCGCTGACGATCATCCTCGGCCGGCCGCGCTCGGTGATGAGCCGGTCCAATTCGCGGGCAACCCGCATGCCCGAGAGAGACGTATCAACGATGAGTGCCAGGCACTCTCTCGTGCAGTCGTCGACGACGGCCAGGATGCGGAAGCGGCGCCCGTCGGTGAGCTGGTCCGATACGAAGTCAAGCGACCAGCGCTCGTCGGGCCTCAGCGGCACCAGCATTGGCGCCCTGGTCCCGATCGCCCGCTTGCGGCCGCCACGGCGGCGAACGGCGAGCTTCTCCTCCCGATAGAGCCGGAACAGCTTCTTGTGGTTCACGACCAGGCCCTCCCGCCTCAGCATCACGAGAAGACGCCGGTAGCCGAACCGGCGACGCTGCTGCGCGATCGCCTTCATCCGCTCGCGAACCTCGCGGTCGTCCGGCCTGCTGGTCTCGTAGCGAACCGTCATGCGGCAACAGCCGATGGCTTTACACGCCCGCCGTTCGCTCATCCCGAAGCCTTCCTTCAGGCGAGCGACAGCTTTTCGCTTGGCCGCGGGCGTCACCACTTCTTTCCCACGAGATCCTTCAGCGCGGCATTGTCGAGCATGGCGTCGGCCAGAAGCCGCTTCAGCCGCGTGTTCTCGTCCTCCAGCGCGCCTTCAGTCGCCGAGCCTCGGAGACATCCATCCCGCCGAAGCGGGCCTTCCAGTTGTAGATCGAGGCGTCGCTGACCCCGTGCTTGCGGCACAGATCGGCAACCGATACCCCGGCCTCATGTTCCTTCAAAATTCCGATGATCTGCTCTTCGGAGAAGCGGCTACGTTTCATGTCCTGGTCCTCTCGATGGGCCAGAACGAACTTCAAACCGGATTAAGCAAAAGGGGCAACGTCAGAGCTTAGATCAAGATCATCATGGCTCCGCCGCGGGTCGGGGGTCTAAGGGCAAACGGTTGCGGGCTTTGGCTCGGTAGGCGCACGCTGACCGTCCTCGGCGGCCAACGCTGGGATCGGCACGCGGCAACCTTGCGTCTTCGACGGACCCATCAACAGCCAATGCTTCCGCGCTGTGTCGAGCGTCTGCCGTGCTGAGGCCCGGCGACACCGTCGCAATGGTACCTCTCACTTCTCGGTGGCAATGCCGCGTCATTGCCTAAGGGAAACAAGAGTGGACCCGACGCACCCGCTCCCGCTCCCCAAGATTTCGAATTGCCTTTTGATGGCGTCGACCAGACATGCGGCAGGCTTGAAATAAATTCATTCGCCAGATGACATTTTTGCGCGACACCTGCGCCGGTCGGTCATGCTAGCGTTAGTAACCGGGTGCGAGAGGGAGTGATTTCTTCGACACGGTGGCCGGATAGAAAACGAACTTGGTGCATTATCGCGCCATCTGCTTTTGCAGGTTTCCAAACGAAGACTGACGTCACCGAGAAGGACGTTCACAGGGAGGACTAACATGGTCAAAGGGTATAGCTTTTCGTCGCTGACGGCTCTTAGCCGCAGGCGCTTTCTACAATCCGCAGCGGGCGCCGGGGCTCTGGCTGTCGGTTCCGCAGCGGGACTTCTGCCTTCGCTGGCTGAAACTGCTACCCCCAAGAAGGGTGGGCACTTCAAAATCGGCGTTGGCTCGGGCTCCGCCTCCGACTCGCTTAATCCTGCTACGTACACTGATTCATTTATGATGATCTTCGGCCACGCCCTTCACGGCTATCTCGTCGAGATGGACCGCGACGGCAACCTCGTCGGCGAGCTTGCCGAATCGTGGGAATCGTCGAAAGATGCCAAGACATGGACGTTCAAACTCCGGGAAGGGGTCGAATTCCACAATGGCAAAAAATTGGATGCCGACGATGTAGTCGCCTCGCTGAACCACCACCGCGGCGAGCAATCAGGTTCCGGAGCCAAAGACATTGTCAAAGGTATCGAAGAAATCCACGCCGATGGCCCAAGGACGGTAGTTCTTTCGCTAAAAGGTGCCAACGCAGATTTCCCCTACCTCATGGAGCACTATCAGCTCCCTATAATGCCGGCCAAGGATGGGAAGGCTGATATTTCTGGAGTGGGCTGCGGTGGCTACGTGCTTGACAAAATTGATTTCGGTGTCAAGGCCACGGCCAAACGATTTGCAAACTATTGGAAACCGAATGCAGCCTGGTTCGACTCCTTCGAGGTCCTAGCGATTCATGATGTTGGTGCGCGAACGAACGCTCTGACGACAGGCCAAATCCAGGCGATGGATAGATGCGACCTGAAGACGATAAATCTTCTGAAGCGAAATAAGAGTCTTGAGATCACGTCGATCAGCGGCACTCAGCAATATGTTATGCCCATGCGTTGCGATGTCTCCCCATTCGACAATGTGGACGTGCGTTTGGCCGTTAAGTATGCGCTCAACCGGAAACAACTGCTCGACACCCTATTGAATGGATATGGGCAATTGGGCAATGACCACCCAATAGCCAGCACAAATCGCTTCTTCGCGAAAGGCTTGCCTCAGCGTGAACAAGATTTGGACAAGGCTCGTTTCCATCTGAAAAAGGCCGGAGTGACAAACTTGAAGGTGCAGTTGTCCGCATCCGATGCTGCCTTCACCGGCGCGGTTGACGCAGCAGCGCTGTATCAGCAGGATGCCGCAAAGGTTGGTATCAACGTTGACATAGTCCGTGAGCCAGCCGACGGATATTGGGATAGCGTCTGGCTAAAGAAGCCTTGGTACACATCCTTTACAGGTGGAAGGCCTACTGCTGACTGGATGTTCTCTGTATTCTATGCCGCAGACGCTTCTTGGAATGAAGGCCACTGGAAAAATCCCCGTTTCAACGAACTCTTGATTGCTGCAAGAGGCGAACTGGACGATTCGAAAAGGCTTGAGATGTACACCGAGATGCAGAGCCTGTGCCGAGAAGACAGCGGCTCCGTGATTCCAGTATTCGCGAACTACGTCAACGCGCTTTCGACGAACGTCGGTCATAACAAGATCGGGTCGAATTGGGATCTGGACAGCTTCCGGTGCGCGGAGCGCTGGTGGCTAACAAATGTGTAGGGAATTGTCGTTTCGCCAATGACCCCGATATCAAAGATCATCAGTCAGCGCGTCGCCTTAGGCGCGCTGACGTTGTGGATCGTCTCGCTCATTGTCTTTGCTGGGGTTCAGTTCCTTCCCGGCGATGTTGCCACCGAATTGCTTGGGCAGTCGGCAACACCCGAGGCTGTCGCAGCCCTCCGCAAGAGCATGGGACTCGATATACCGCTGTATCTGCGCTACTTTGACTGGCTCGGATCGATACTGCGTGGGAACTTCGGGACAGCGCTCGCCAACGGCAGGGATATCGCTGAGCTCATTAAGCCGCGGCTTTTTAATACGCTGTTCCTCGCCGTAAGCGCTGCAGTCATTTCGGTTCCTCTAGCGCTGCTGGGGGGAATCGTCGCCGCGCTCTACAGGAACACGTTCATTGATCGTGCTATAAATGTCGTCACACTTGCCTCCATTTCAGTCCCAGAGTTTTTCGTCGCTTACATCCTTATTCTTGTGCTTGCGGTTCATGCCGGCATCCTCCCGAGCCTCTCCGATGTAGATTCTGAGACGAGCGTTCTTGGTCGTCTGACTGCCATAGCCCTGCCATCGCTCACCCTGGCGGTGGTCGTGCTGGCCCATATGATGCGAATGACAAGAACCTCAATCATCAATCTGCTCGGCAATCAGTATATCGAGACAGCCCGGCTAAAAGGTCTACCGGAGTGGCGTGTCCTTGTCCGGCATGCCCTGCCAAATGCGCTGGCGCCGATCGCTACTGTCATCGTCCTCAACCTTGCATATCTTATTACGGGCGTTGTGGTGGTTGAGGTCGTGTTCGTTTATCCGGGCCTTGGACAGCTTATAGTCGATTCGGTGCAGAAGAGAGACGTTCCAGTTGTCCAAGCCTGCAGTCTTATATTCGCGGCAACGTATGTTCTGCTCAATTTGACTGCCGACATCCTGTCGATCATAGCAAATCCACGTTTGATGCATCCGAAATGACGTGGTTCGGTCCAGCAGGTGGGTGAGAACAGTGACAATCGTACACGGGCCGAGAATGCTTAAATCAGGAGCCAGTAAATTAGCTTCGGCGCCACTGAGCGCGAAGTTCGGAATTTCAATCATCATAATTTACATGTTGGCAGCGCTTCTCGCTCCTCACTTGGCTCCATATGGCGAAGCCGAGATTGTAGCGAAGCCGTTCGAACCTTGGAGTGCTCAGTTCTGGCTGGGGACAGACAGCTTGGGCCGGGACATGTTCACGAGACTTGTATTCGGCGCCCGCAACACCCTCGGCATAGCGCTCATGACGACTACCCTTGCCTTTTCCATTGGTGCCTCAGCCGGGCTGGCGGCTGCCACTTTTGGAGGCTGGACGGACCAGATCCTGTCGCGTCTCATTGACGTTTTGATGTCCATACCTCAATTGATCTTCGCGCTGCTCCTTCTGTCGATTTTCGGCACCTCAATTCCAACGCTCATAATTGTCATCGCCGTTTTGAATTCTACCCCCGTCTTTCGGCTCACGCGGGCCGTAGCGATCGACGCCGCCGTGTCGGACTACGTTGAAGCGGCGAGACTCCGCGGTGAAGGCCCTATTTGGATCATGACACGAGAGATTCTACCAAACATCACCGCGACGCTCGTAGCGGAGTTCGGCCTTCGGTTTTGTTTCGTATTCCTGCTTATCAGCGGACTCTCCTTCCTTGGTCTGGGCATCCAGCCCCCGACAGCTGACTGGGGGTCCATGGTTCGCGATAGCGCGACATTGATCACGTATGGCGATATCACGCCGTTGCTTCCAGCTGGCGCGATCGCTCTGCTATCGGTAGCTATCAATTTGGTTGTGGACTGGTTCCTTCATTGGGCAAGTGGGCTCAAAGAAGATTAGCAGGATGCTGGCTAACGGATGCTAGGCAGCTTTTCCCAGTAAGCGTCGATATCGAGGCAAATAACGACTGTGACGGCTATTTCCGGATTTACGATGTTTTATCGTTCCAATCGATTGTCACGTGTAAGGAAATAACACGTGAACAACCAAATTGTGAGGAAACAGCAATTGTCGAGGAAAGTCGTATACTTGAACGTGCAGGGAGAAGCCCCGGTCGGCGATACCCGTAGCGAAGATGAATGGGTGGGGAAGCCCGACACATTGCTCAACATCCGCAACCTTCGGATTGAGGCGGCGGTCCACCCACCAGGCGAGAGCCCAATGAACGCAATTCTCGTCCATGACGTTTCGCTGACGCTGAAACGGGGCAGAGTTTTGGGATTAATCGGCGAGTCCGGCGCTGGCAAGTCCACCATTGGTCTGGCCAGCATGGGGTATGGTCGCGGCGGGGTGAAAATAACTGGCGGCGAGGTCATCCTCAAAGGCCGTGACATACTGAAGGTCGGAGCAGATGGCATGCGCAAACTCAGGGGTCGCGAAGTCTGCTATGTTGCTCAGTCGGCCGCTGCCGCATTCAACCCCGCCCACCGGCTGATGGACCAGGTGGTGGAGGCGGCCCTTCTCCACGGCATGGCAACGCGGACCGAAGCCGAGAAGCGGGCGATTGCTCTGTTCAAGAAGCTTGGCCTCCCTGATCCCGAGAACATCGGCAAACGTTTCCCCCATCAGGTCTCAGGCGGTCAGTTGCAGCGTGTTATGACCGCTATGGCGCTCTGCTCCGAACCTGACCTTATCGTCTTCGACGAGCCGACCACGGCGCTCGACGTCACCACGCAAATCGATGTGCTGGCCGCGATCCGGGACGCCATCCGGGATACCGGCGTCGCGGCACTCTACATCACCCACGACTTGGCGGTGGTGGCGCAGGTCGCCGACGAGATAATGGTGCTGCGCAACGGCAAACTCGTGGAGCGGGGAATGACGCAGCAGATCATCAACCAGCCGCACGAGCAATACACGCGAGCCCTCGTTTCAGTGCATCATATTGATCATGTGCAGAAGGACTGCGGCACCGAGCCTGTGCTGTCAGTAAAAGGCGTGACAGCGGGTTACGGCGACGGAGCAATCAAGGTCCTACGCGATGTTTCCCTGGACCTTTATCCCGGACAGACGCTCGCAGTGGTTGGTGAATCGGGCTCCGGTAAATCGACGCTGGCGCGGGTGATCACCGGGTTGCTGCCGCCTTTGGCAGGCAGCATCCAGTTCGACGGGCGCGACCTCTCTCGTCGGCTGGCCGAGCGGTCTAGGGAGGACCTTCGGCAACTTCAGATGATCTATCAGACGGCGGATGTTGCGATGAATCCGCGCCAGACCGTTGCAACGATCATCGGTCGGCCGCTCGAATTCTATTTCGGCATCAGGGGTGCGGAGCGCAACCATCGCGTGGCCGAACTGCTTGACAAGATCGAAATGGGCAAGAGCTTTGCGGAGCGGTATCCTGCAGAACTGTCGGGCGGACAAAAGCAGCGCGTTTGTATCGCCCGGGCGCTTGCGGCAAAGCCCAAGCTGATGATCTGCGACGAGGTGACTTCGGCCCTCGACCCTTTGGTAGCCAACGGAATTTTGAAGCTGTTGCTGCAGTTGCAGAAGGAGGAGGGGGTATCCTTTCTCTTCATTACCCACGACCTCGCAACGGTGAAATCGATCGCCGATTCCATCTCGGTGATGTATCGCGGGCAAGTGGTCCGCTACGGGCCAAAGGGGCAGGTTCTCGCCCCACCGTTCGATCCCTATACCGATCTACTCCTTTCTTCCGTTCCAGAGATGGAGGTCGGCTGGTTGGACAAGGCGATCCGTTCCAGACGGATGGAGAGCGCCGGGAACTAGTCATCTGGAACTGAAGTTCGTTACATTGTAAGCTGTTCGCCTATTCGATGGAGAGTGCAGCGATTTCGAACGCGACAGGCCGACCGACGGCGCCTCTGGTTCTGGTGCTAGAAGAGCGCGAGTATCTGGAACCACAGGTGCGTCGGCAGCATGTAGCGCGATCCATGTCCGAGCGGTGCCGGATCATTCTTCGGTGCGCCGACGGCATTCCCAGCAAGGCCGTCGCAGCGGAGCTGGGGGTGCATGAGCATACGGTCGGCAAGTGGAGGCGCCGCTTCCTCAAGGATCGCGTGGAGGGTCTGCTGGACGAAGCCCGGCCAGGCAGGCCCCGGCCGATCGATGACGATCAGGTCGCCGCCGTGATCGAGCGGACGTTGCGCTCCACGCCCAGCGATGCGACCCATTGGTCGATCCGATCGATGGCAGGTGCGACCAGCTTCTCGCACACCACGATCCGCAGGATCTGGACCGCCTTCGGGCTGCAACCGCACCGCTCTGAGACGTTCAAGCTGTCGAGCGATCCGCTGTTCGTCGACAAGGTGCGCGACATCGTCGGGCTCTACCTCTCGCCACCCAATAGGGCGCTCGTGCTCAGCGTCGACGAGAAGAGCGTCGCGCCACAAACGAGCAGCGAGCGGAGCGTCGGGTTGCCCATTTTCGATATGCCGCCGAGCCGCTCCTTGCCGCCGCTCGAATGGGGCTTTGGCGTCAGTCCCAGCCAGGCGGCGAAGTGACGGCCGGATTTGAACCCGTCGGGATCCGGGATCAGCGCTTTGACGGAAGCCGCCGTGATCGCTCCGACGCCCAGAATTGTGGTCAGCCGTCGCATGTCCTCGTCGCGCCTCGCCTCGCCGACGATCCCTCGCTCGGAGCTTGTCGATTTGACGCGTCAGCGCCTCGATCTGATCGGCGATCTCAGCCAAAGCCAGTCGAGCGGCTTTTGGCAGGCAAACGTTCTCCTCGTCCCGTACGATCTCGATCAACTCAGCCACTTTAGCCGTGCCGAGGGCGGCAATAACGCCCAACTCCGACAAATGCCCGCGAAGCGCGGATCGCCTGAGTTTGCTGGCGGATCAAAAGGGCGCGCGTCCTCAGCACCATGGCCGCTGCTTGTTGATCAGCCGATTTGATCGGAACGAAACGCATGGTCTTGCGGGTGACGGCTTCACTGATCGCTTCGGCGTCGGCGGCGTCCGTCTTGCCCCGTTTTACGAAGGGCTTCACATAAATCGGCGGGATCAAACGCACGTCGTGACCGAGCGCCGCGATCTCGCGCGCCCAATAATGCGAACCCCCGCACGCCTCCAAACCAACCAGACACGGCGGAAGCTTTTCGAAAAAGCCAGCAGCTCGGCTCGACGCAGTTTGCGATTGAAAATCGGTGCGCCTTCGGCATCGGCGCCATGAATTTGGTCGGGTAGCAGCGGCGCATTGCTGCGCCGCCGCCCCCTAAGAACCGGACATGCGGATCACCCCGCATCCGGCTCAAGCCATTCTTCAGCACCATGGTGTGGCACCGAACAACTCGACGGAGGGTTTCGCGATTCGACGGCGGGCGAAGTAAGTGGACCATGCCGGATCAAATGGATTAGCCAGTCCCCGGATCTTGACGTGCCTCGTAATCGGGATCGTCATTGCGCGGAAGAGCCGGCACCCGCTCGTACTGGCATCTGCCGGACCCTTCGTAGCGAAGTCCCAAGACCGGTGTCCATCGACCCTGAAGTACCTGTTCCTCACCCACCGTTCTCCTTTCATGGGATGGCGTCGACTTGCCCATTTCCAGAGCATTTGCCAGATGTGCGAATCTATCGATGAGAAGCTCGCTTTCGCCACGACGTGACGGTGATACATGGCCCATCCCCGGATAACTGGGTTCAGTTTCTGTATCAACGCCTCCTGCGTGACGCTCGCATTGCCCTTGATGATTTCCCTGACTCACGCGACTTGCAGCTCGCACAAAAACGTTCTTGGCCAAATCCAGGCCGATGGTGCTAACCTGCTTCACGGAACGGCTCCCTTCCTTGTTGTCAAGCGACACGAGGAATTGACCCCTTTGGCGACATCAGGAACTGACCCCCTTCATTGGGTTAGTGTTTCGTTGGTTTCGGGCGCCGGTCCGGCCTTCTGCAGAAGGCCGGACCGGCGTTTTTCACGGAGACGGTAGCTATCGCCGCGGATAGTAATCACCGCGGAATGGTGAAGCAGGCGATCCAGGATCGCGGTTGCTGACGTTGCCCCTTTTGCTTAATCCGGTTTGAAGTTCGTTCTGGCCCATCGAGAGGACCAGGACATGAAACGTAGCCGCTTCTCCGAAGAGCAGATCATCGGAATTTTGAAGGAACATGAGGCCGGGGTATCGGTTGCCGATCTGTGCCGCAAGCACGGGGTCAGCGACGCCTCGATCTACAACTGGAAGGCCCGCTTCGGCGGGATGGATGTCTCCGAGGCTCGGCGACTGAAGGCGCGCTGGAGGACGAGAACACGCGGCTGAAGCGGCTTCTGGCCGACGCCATGCTCGACAATGCCGCGCTGAAGGATCTCGTGGGAAAGAAGTGGTGACGCCCGCGGCCAAGCGAAAAGCTGTCGCTCGCCTGAAGGAAGGCTTCGGGATGAGCGAACGGCGGGCGTGTAAAGCCATCGGCTGTTGCCGCATGACGGTTCGCTACGAGACCAGCAGGCCGGACGACCGCGAGGTTCGCGAGCGGATGAAGGCGATCGCGCAGCAGCGTCGCCGGTTCGGCTACCGGCGTCTTCTCGTGATGCTGAGGCGGGAGGGCCTGGTCGTGAACCACAAGAAGCTGTTCCGGCTCTATCGGGAGGAGAAGCTCGCCGTTCGCCGCCGTGGCGGCCGCAAGCGGGCGATCGGGACCAGGGCGCCAATGCTGGTGCCGCTGAGGCCCGACGAGCGCTGGTCGCTTGACTTCGTATCGGACCAGCTCACCGACGGGCGCCGCTTCCGCATCCTGGCCGTCGTCGACGACTGCACGAGAGAGTGCCTGGCACTCATCGTTGATACGTCTCTCTCGGGCATGCGGGTTGCCCGCGAATTGGACCGGCTCATCACCGAGCGCGGCCGGCCGAGGATGATCGTCAGCGACAATGGCAGCGAGTTCACCTCGAACGCCATCCTCTCCTGGGCGGGTCAGAACCGCGTCGAATGGCATTACATTGCGCCCGGCAAGCCGATGCAGAATGGCTTCATCGAGAGCTTCAACGGCCGACTGCGCGATGAACTGCTCAACGAGACGCTGTTTACCTCGCTGGCTCAGGCGCGCGTAGCCATCGCCCTGTGGCGCGCCGACTACAACACCGCGCGGCCGCACTCCCAAATCGCATGGCAGACACCGGCCGAGTTCGCCACCACCTTCAATCCGCGATGGTCGCTCGCGCTGCGCTACACCAAAGACTCCGCACCAGCGACCGTCGCTTCACCCGCCCAGCAGGGCACAACCCACGCCGGGAACGAACTCAAAACTGGATAGAAACTGGGGGCAAGGTCAGCCTCATTCGAACCGTGCAGAGTCGAATGAAGGTCTGGCGCAGTACGCAAGCCAATGCGTTGGTGTTCGGGCCATTCGCCGATGCCGCGCGGACGGAAATTGTAGAGGTCGTGCAGTGAGATCATCCCCGAGCAACACAGGATCGGCAGTGGCTAAATCCCGGGAACAATCAGTGAGGCAATCGAGAACATCCGAGTGAGGAACGGCATTGTTCTTTGGGAACACTCCTGGGTGAGGCAATACGCGCTCTCACGTTGATTGCCGCGCCGCAGAGCGGTGCGCTCGGCATGATCCCGACCAGTGTGAAGGTTTATCTGGCCAGTCATTCTGTTGATTTTAGGAAAGGTCCCGCGTCGCGCCTATTCATGCCTGGTAACAACCGGATCTAGCAGGATCACCGGCGCATCAAGCGCGGCATCCTATCCCTGCTTGGCTTCAAGTCGGTGGCAACCGCCACAACCATTTATCCAGCTTCGAGATGATCCACATGATGTGCAAACGACAGGCGAGGTACGCCCACAATCCGAATCTGTCCTTGGCCGAGCAGTTCGAAATCCTCGCTGCTTGATTGACCTCGCATCAGCGCCTCTCTGTGTCCCAATTCAGCCGTTGCAACAAAACCTCTTTACGCGGTGCTATATCGAAGCTCAGGCTGAGTCTTTGATAACCTACTAAGTTATGGAAACTCATATTGTGAGTATGAAACTTTCGCGATTGGATATTAAATAAAAGTGAATTTACGCGTATTTATCATAGCGATCAATTAAAATGATATACGATATTATTAAATTATTGAACATTTGAGTTGATTTCCTTACCTGACACGATATTGCCTAAGTGTCATCGCTTTCCTTTACATAAGGAGATTGCCCTCTCTTTCGCTGGATGAATTATCAGTATGACGGTTAAAGCAGCGCCGAGAAGGTGAGTAAGAACGGCCCTCCGAGTAGGTGGGAGAGCCGAAGATGTTGTTGACGCCCCCTTAGCCGATCAGAGCCTTCGGTATCACGGAGCCGCCCTGGGAGCTGGGAGGCGCGTACCTCGGAGCTTGGGCTGGCGCGCTATGCCGTCGCCACCATCATGGGAGTCAAGGTTTTGAATTATTATAGCAAAGGCGAGATTAGGCGGGAACGTATCAAACGCATGTTGGCGCCGCAAAGTGCGGTGTTCATCGGCGGCGCTTCTATGATCCCCGCCATCGACAATTGTCGCGCGCGCGGATTTCGAGGGTCGATCTACGTCGTCAATCCGCGTCGCAGCGAGTTGGCGGGCATACCTTGTGTGCCCAACGTCGCCAGCCTCCCGGAGGTACCAGAGGTCGCTTTCCTGGCGGTACCTCGCGAGAATATAGTGGGAGTGGTTAAGGAAATTTCGGAACTCGGTGTCGCCGGTGCGATATGCAACAGTGCTGGCTTCTCCGAAATGCATGGCGGAGAAAAGTCGCAGCGCGAATTGGTGGAAGCGGCAGGCGAAATGCCGATTATCGGGCCGAATTGTCCGGGCGTGGCCAACTTTGCCGATCGTTCCGTCTTCATGATGAACTATTTCGGTAACCATGATGAAAATGGCAGCGTCGCCCTCATAAGCAATGGGGGGTCGTACCTCTCCGACCTGGGATGCGCGGACCGGTCGCTACCGGTGGCCTATTCCGTTGGGCTCGGCAATCAGGCGATGATCACTGTGGCCGACATTATGGATGTGGTTCTGGATGATGAACGCATTCGGGCAGTGAACCTCTATTTGGAGGGCATTGCTGACGCGGCAGTCCTCTCTGCCGCAGGTCTCAAAGCAGCCCGCAGAGGTGTTCCAGTGGTAGTTATCAAGGGCGGCCGAACAAGCGCTGGGCGTCGAGCGACCCAGTCGCACACCGCCTCTCTTGCGGGCGATGATATCGTGACTTCCGCGCTGTTTAAGCGGCTCGGATTTGTCGAGGTGCGCACTCCGACTGAGGCGTTGGAGACGCTGAAGATGCTTGTGTACGCGCCCAGAGTGAAAGGGCGTCGCACGGCATACGCAACTGATGCTGGCTCCTATGCGGTGATTGGCAGCGACATCGCCGAAGTTAATGGACTTGACCTGCCAACGCCCTCGGCGCAAGCGGCAGCAGAGCTTGAAAAATACCTGCCGCCCTTTGTTCGTCCCGCAAACCCTCTCGACATCTCTTCCGGAGGCGAGGCGGGCTTCGATCAGAATCTGAATTTGTACCGAGCATACTTGTCGGATGATCGTGACATGGCACTGCAGGTTATGTGCTACCCCCCTGAAGGCGGCTGGGATCCAAAAAGTTGGGACGACACCACCAGGGCATTCGCGCAGGCAGCGCGCGAGCGTCAGCTTCCTGCTGCCTTTGTGAACACCATGCCAGAAGCTTTACCACGACGCGTCCGAGAACGGATGATAGCAGACGGATTGGTCCCGCTGCAGGGGATGGAAGACGGCATCCGCGCCGTGTCAAATGCGATGCGCTCGTGGGAACTGGCGGATGTTCTTTCTCAAAGGACCGCCGAAGAAATTCTTCTGCCAAGGTACCGAATCGGTGAGGCCGAGGAGATCGCTGTCGACGAGGCGGCTGCCAAAGCCGAACTGGGTGCATCCGGCATAGCCGTGCCTCGAAGTGTCGTTGTGACGCCAGATCAAACGGGTCGGCTGGACGAACTCAATTTTCCTGTGGCAGTAAAGGCGCTTAGCGCAGGACTGGCACACAAAAGCGAGTTGGGAGCCGTTGTGCTGGGCCTGGGGACGCCCGAAGAGGCTTTGCAAGCCGTGCGCGCCATGGCGGAGAAACTAAAGCATTCTGCGCCCGAGCTCTCCATTCGGAAGTTTCTGGTGGAAGAGATGGTGAAAGATGGACTCGGCGAGTTGCTTCTAGGCATACGCCGGGTGGATTCGATGGGCCTTGCCCTCACAATTGGAATGGGCGGCACGGAAGCAGAACTCCTGCGTGATACCGCCACCATCCTGTTGCCCGCCTCGCGTGCTATGATTGCCGAGGCCCTGTGTAGTCTAAAACTGTTCCCGTTGCTTGACGGTTGGCGCGGTCGACCGAAGGGCGATATTGAAGCGGTGGTCGACACCATCGAAAAGTTTACCCAATTCGCCCTATCCAGCGAGGAGCGCTTCGTCGAGGCCGAAATCAATCCGTTGATCGTACGCCCCCGGGGGCAGGGGGCGGTCGCTGTGGATGCAGTCATGCGGCTGGCCCGGCATCGGTAGCCCAGCGCATAAGCAGATTAACAAATAGGATAAGCGAAATGGGCTTGCCTGCATCAATCACCTCCCGGTTGCGCATCCCCCTGATCGCGGCACCGATGCAGAGAGTATCGGGACCCGAACTCGTTTCAGCAGTCTGCCGGAAGGGCGCCATCGGGGCTTTTCCAACCCTCAATGCGCGTACGCCGAAACAGCTAGACGAGTGGCTGGAGAAGATAGAGCGAGCTTGTGCTGAGTCGGATGATATCTCGGCACCATGCTGTCCTAACATCGTCATGCGTAGATCACCTGAGGCCCTTCAAGCCGATGTCGATGTTTTGGTCAAGCACCGGGTCAAGATCGTGCTTGCAAGCGTCGGATCTCCCGAGGCAATCATCCCTCAATTGCATGATGTTGGCTGCGTAGTCCTGACAGATGTCGCCACTATGCGACATGCGGAAAAGGCGATCAAAGTGGGTGCCGACGGATTGGTGCTTCTGAGCGCAGGCGCAGGAGGACAGACCGGCTGGCTAAACGGATTATCGTTCGTCAGAGCTGTGCGCTCGATCTATGATGGACCGGTGGGCCTAGCTGGTGGCATATCCGACGGCTATGCACTTTTGGCAGCACAGGTGCTGGGGTGCGACTTCGGTATGATGGGTACACGTTTCATCGCGACGCACGAGAGCCTGGCACCGCAGGGTCACAAGGAAATGGTGGCTCATTCAGGGATCGACGACATCCATCTGACGAAGGCGATAAACGGATTCGATGCCAATTACCTTCGGCCGTCGATCCTGAAAGCCGGTCTCGATCTCGCCGAACTCGCAATACCGCTAAGCGTTGAAGAAGCACGCAAGAGGTTCAGCGCCGACTTAGCAGGAAAAGGGCCGAAGCGTTGGGAGGATATTTGGAGCGCGGGCCATACAGTTTCCGCCGCCTCCGAAATCCAATCGGCGGGGGACGTAGTGGACGAGGTTGCCGTCGAATATCACAGGGCCATGGGCGAGACCGCCGCGTTAGTGTGCGCTGCCGAGCCGGCGGCGGTATAGCCGGCACTATCGGCGATCGGAGCGCGGGATCAACGCAAGAGGCAACGGAAGAAACGTGGGGCGGGTGACCAATCTAGTCATCTGAATCTAAAATTCGCTGCATAAGGTCTGTTTGTGATTTTTCATGGAATAGGGACCCTGCTTGAGGGGTCGTTTTCATCCAAACGGGACCCCCTTAACGCAGGGGCGTGACACTGCTTCCGGTTTCATCGGAGGCATTTGTTTTGGATGTTGGTTGTGGAGACGATTGCAAAGATACGCCGGCTTTCGCTGGTTCAGGGCAAATCGATCAAGCAGATCTGCCGGGAATTGAAGGTCTCACGGAAGGTGGTCCGCAAGGTCCTGCGTTCGGGGCAGACGGAGTTCCGCTACGAGCGCAAGCATCAGCCGTTGCCTCGGATGGGTGCATGGCGCGATGAGCTTGAGCAGTTTTTGGCGACCAATGCGACGAAGCCGTCGCGGGAACGGCTGACGCTGATCCGGATTTTTGAGCAGCTTCGCTATCTTGGCTATGACGGCAGCTACAGCTCGGTCTGGCGGCATGCGCGGGCCTTTGAGGAAGAGCGGGGCAGCGCCGCCGCCGATGCGTATGTTCCGCTGATCTTCGCGCCGGGCGAAGCCTACCAGTTCGACTGGAGCCACGAGATCGTTGTCCTGAACGGGGTGACGACGGCGGTGAAGGTGGCGCATATGCGGCTGTGCCATAGCCGAATGTTCTTCGTCAGGGCCTATCCGCGCGAAAGCCAGGAGATGGTGTTCGACGCGCACGACCGGGCGTTTGCCTTCTTCCGGGGCGCCTGCACGCGCGGCATCTATGACAACATGAAGACGGCTGTGGAGACGATCTCCGTCGGCAAGGAGAGGCAATACAACCGCCGCTTCCAGCAGATGTGCGGCCACTATCTTGTCGAGCCGGTGGCCTGCACGCTGGCGTCGGGCTGGGAGAAGGGCCAGGTCGAGAACCAGGTCGGGCCGGTGCGCGAGCGCTTCTTCACGCCGAGGCTCCGCTTCAAAAACCTGGAGGAACTCAACGCCTGGCTGCTTGACCGATGCATCGCCTATGCCAGGGTACACCGGCATCCTGAACAGGGCGATCGCACGGTCTGGGAGATGTTCGAGGCCGAGCGCGGCAACTTCATTCCCTATGCCGGCCGCTTCGATGGCTTCCACTGCATCCCGGTTCGCTTTGACAACAACAGATACTCGGTGCTTTCCAGTGCCGTCGGCCGTCCGGTGGAGATCCACGCCTATGCCGACCGCATCGTCATCCGCCAGGACGGCGTCGTTGTCGGCGAGCATGAGCGCTCGTTCGGGCGTGGCGAAACGGTTTACGATCCTTGGCACTATGTCCCGGTTCTGGCCCGCAAGCCCGGAGCTCTTCGCAACGGCGCGCCGTTCCGCGATTGGGTGCTGCCGGCGGCGATGGAGAAGGTGCGTCGCCGGCTTAAGTCAGTCGATGACGGGGATCGGCAGATGGTGAACATCCTCGCCTGCGTGCTTACCGATGGCCTCGCCGCGGTCGAGGCGGCTTGCCAGGAGGCGCTTGATCACGGCGTCTGGTCATCGGCAGTGATCATCAACATCCTCGCCCGCGGCCGCGATCCGGCGCCCAGCGCGACCCTTTCCACCCCCGAGACGCTTCGGCTGACCCATGAACCGGTCGCCGATTGCGCTCGCTATGACAGCCTCAGGAGGACAACGAGCCATGGAACGCACTCAGGTGCTGGAATTGATGGGAAGCCTCAAGCTCTACGGGATGCGCTTGTCCTATGACGAGATCATGGGCAATGGCATCAAGCTCAGCACGAGCCGCCCAGGATCGTCGGCGATCTGTTGCAGGCCGAGATCTCCGAGAAGCAGGCGCGCTCCATCAAATACCAGCTCACCGTCGCCAGGCTGCCGCTGGCCAAGGACATCGAGGACTTCGAGTTTGCCGAGACACCGGTCAACGAGGCGCTGATCCGCGAACTCGCCAACGGCACCTTTGCTGCCGATCATCGCAACGCCGTTCTGGTGGGTGGAACCGGTACCGGAAAGTCGCATCTGGCGATCGCCATCGCCCGGGCGCTGATCCGCTCCGGCCTGCGCGGCCGCTTCTACAATGTCGTCGATCTGGTCAATCAACTGGAAACCGAAACCCGCGCTGGCCGCCAAGGCCGAATTGCCGATCACCTGACCCGGCTCGACTTCGTCGTCATGGACGAGCTCGGCTATCTGCCTTTCGCCCAGGCTGGCGGGCAACTGCTCTTCCATCTGATCAGCAGGCTCTACGAGCGAACCTCGATCATCGTCACCACCAATCTCGCCTTCGGCGAATTGCCGAGCATCTTTGGTGATGCCAAAATGACCACCGCCTTGTTGGACCGGCTCACCCAACATTGCGAGATCCTAGAGACCGGAAACGCTTCCTGGCGATTCAAAAGCCGCTCTCAAAGCTCACATGAGGAGTGATGCGTCAAGGCAATTTCATTTGTCCATGGCGAAGCCTTTAGGGTTGCTTCATCGGTATCCAAGGTCTGAGCCATTTCGCTCGACGCGGCACGTTTCCGTTGCCGTTTCAAACTCACATACGGTCGCCGTCTCGTTCGGCTGCACCACTATCCCGCTTGCGTTGCGGCAAAGGCTCAGGAGAACGAGTCCATTCTAAAGTGCGGCATTTGAAGCCAAACTTTGAGGCGGTTCGCTCACCTGGATCCGCTAGGATTGATCAGCCCTGGGAGGTTCTGGACTCCGGTCGGCCGTCACGCGTTCTTCATGACGGCCCCTTCGATCAGGATCCCGAACGCGGCGTACTTCCACTGCGCCACCAGCAGCTTGCGCACCAGGGCAACGATCGTGCTTCGTTTCAGCCGACCCCCATTCGATTGAACCCGCTGAGCAAACCAACGGCTGAGTGTCGAATGCGGCTGGTTCCGCAGCCACAACCACGCGAGTTGGATCATCGTCGTGCGCACCCGCGGATTGCCCGCTTTCGATACGCCTTGCTCACGATCAATGGTTCCGCTTTGCCACGGCGTCGGTGCCAATCCTGCGTAGGCGGCGACTTGGCGTCGGTTGTCAAAATGGCGAGAGAACCCTTCGGCCAAGAGGATAGCGGCGAACTCCGATCCAATCCCTTTGAGAGCACCCAGCACGGCCGCAGGTCCAGGCGCTGTATGTGGAGCATCCTTGTGGCGGACATCATTGCATCGCGCTCCTGTTCCACCGCGGCGATATGCTGAAGCAACAGTTCAAGGCGATCGAGTTCACGATCTATTTGAGCCTTTAGGTGCCGAGGCAACTGCCGGCCATCGCCTGTCACCAGTCCGTCGAGTCGTTTGCGTCGATCCTTCCGAAGCGGCTCGTAACCGCTGATGCCTTGGGCAAATAGCAGACCCTTGATACGATTGACGTGCTCCACCCTTTCCGCAATTAGGACCTTGCGTTCCCTGCAAATGCGACGCCGATCTTCGTTATCCGGACTTGGCGCCTTCACCATCGCACACACGCGCGGTTCGCCACGCTTGAAGGCAAGAAGTGCTCGAACCAATGCCTCCCCGTCGATCTTGTCCGTCTTCGCGCGCCGGCGACGACGGGACGCTGCGATAGAAGCCGCGTCGACGACGTGACTCTCGAACCCATTGGCTTCCAGGACTCGATGAATCCAAAAGCCGTCCAGACCAGCCTCCTGAATGGTCACGATAGGGAACAATCGCCCTGTCCGTGACAACGCCCTCTTCCGAAGGTCTTCGAACAAGTTGATCAGTGCGGCAATATCGCCGCCATCCACAGGACGTTTCGACATCTTGTCGCCGCTGCCCGGCGACAACGACGTAACCAGCCAGGTCGAGCGGCTCAGCTCCAGGGAGACAAAGATCGCTCCAAGGTCGACACGGACAGCGTTTGGGACTCCAGGTTGGGCAGACACATTCTCCACGGCGATCTCCTGTTGAGTGAGTGCTTCGATGCAGCCTCACCCTGACAGAGCGCCGGCCGCCGTCATGGGATCTAAAGCCAGGGAGCCAAGCTGGAACGCGCCCGATCGGGCTGCGCAACCCCGACCAGCTACGCCTGATCGGGTGCTCGCCGTCGTGCCCTTCACACGACGTCGTCAGATAGGAGTTCGGCGGTCTCGTCGGGCCACGAGCCGGAGCCGTACCAGATTCGCAACTCAACCTCGGCGCGCGCGAATGGTCGGAAATGATATGGTCGAATATCAGAATACTTGACCCAGATTCGTGGCATGAGCGGTATCAGCCACATCGATGCGATCACGTCTACCCGGCCTGCGGTCCTGGCTTTGCCACTGCCGAGTCACTCTCGAGCTTCCGCTCCTGCACATGAAATGGGGCCGATCCTGGATGGGCTGACTGGGGCAAGGTCTTTCGTCGCGCCGGGATTCCCCACGGGCTGCCCGTGGCCGGAGGTTCGGCAAACTGTTCGTGGCCTTGCAGGCCGCTCAGGCGAATCAGGGCGTTGCCGCGGGCTGGCACCGGCTGGTGCAGCGTTGATAGAAGGGGGCAAGCTCGTCAGGATCACCGACCTCAGGGCTGCCCGCGCCTGGGGGATACTATCTGACATGGAACGACAATTGGACGCTCTCGCCGGCAGCGGTACTGCGGCGCAAATGGCTGCGGAAGATCGCGGCCGAAGAACGGGACGCTTGAAGGTAAAGCGCTGGCGCGCCTTCGCATTGCCCAGGCGCGTCGATCGCCATCACGGGCTCGGGGGTCCGGCTTGCGATCATCATCATCGCGATGCTCGCCTTAGCGCCCTCTGGGCGAGTGGCAGGCGTTGGAACCAACAAAGGGCATGATCTGCCAATGCCGAGCGCGGTCGAATGAGGCGTGAATTCCACTTTCCCGGAGCAATCCCGTTTGCCCTTGCTGAAAAGACGGCGGACAACCGAAACCTACTGTCGGGTTTGTCGAGTTCGCGACAGGGGCTGTTCGGCATCGCCTCCTGCCGCGCTCTAATACAGGTCTGAAATTATGGAGAATTTGTGAGACTCTTTTTGACTCAGTTGGCACGATTTTTGAGGCACCCTCATCGTAAAGTGGCAGGAATTGCCAACTCACATTTATGTCCTGGGTGACATCGCGATCGATAGAGCGAGGAAAGCAACATGCCAGTGCCAGTGCCGATCTCCGAACTCGAAGGCGCAGGATACAGTCCTGCATCTCGCCGCGCGGATCGCACTGATTGGTCCGTTGCGGTCAATACTTCGCAGCACCGCAGCGGACCAATCGGCATCCATCGGTTCGGCTTCGAGGCGTTCCGGAAGTTCCCCGAGGCCGGTACAAAACTGGTCGACGCCGCGATCGCAGCCATCGATATCCCGACGTTGGCACCAGAAGATCTGCCGGAGAAGGTTCGAAAGTTGCAGTCGCGTGCGGGAACTGCGAAGGATGAAATTGCACGACCTTGCCGAGGGACCTCCCGGTCAACTGGACCGAGATCAAGGCGATCGCTGAAAAACAGCCGATGTTTTTGCCGAGTTGGATGCAGCCAAGACAGAGCTCGCTGCCTTGGAGAGTTCACGATGACGACCGCCTTCGTCACATGCGACGCTCCAGATGGACGCCGCAATATCTAACCGCTGTCGACGGCACCACCTGCATCGGCTGCGGCCGCTGCTTCAAGGTCTGCTCGCGCGAGGTCGTGCACCTCTACGGGGGTGATGACGCGGGTGAAATCCTCGGCGTCTGCGACGGCGAGGACGACGACTTCGATGGCGAGCTCAATCGTATGATCATGAATGATGCCTACGTCGCCGATCCAATCGCTAAGGAAGATGGCAAGAAGGCACGAGGCTACGGAGTTGCGGCGTGAAGATAACCCCCTCAAATCCGTCTGCGCCAATCGGGAATGAACCCCGTCTTCGGACGATCGTTCCCGTTCTTGGCATGACGCAAATACTCGCATGGGGGTCCTCCTTCTTTCTGCTGGGCGTACTGGAGCAGCCCATCGCCTGCGATACGGGGTGGCCGGTGGCCTGGATTGTCGGTGGCCTTTCACTCGGCCTGCTCGTAGCCGGCATCGTCTCGCCGCTTGTCGGCGACAAGATCCAACGGTTTGGCGGTCGCCTTGTGCTGGCGACGAGCGCCGCCTTTCTTGCTGCCGGGTTAATCGGCTTGGCGCTCTCTCCCAACCTGCTGATCTACATCGTCTCATGGCTGGTGCTCGGTGTCGGCATGGGCGCGGGTCTCTACGACCCGGCATTCGCGACGCTCGGCCGCATATACGGCCAGCGTGCGCGAACCGCGATTGCGACGCTGACCCTATTCGGGGGCTTTGCCAGCACCATCAGCTGGCCGCTCTCGGCCATGCTCGTCTCCGAGTTCGGTTGGCGCAGCGCATGCCTGATCTATGCGGGCATGGATCTGTTCGTGCTGCTGCCGATCTATGTCTTTGCGCTACCGAAAGAGCAGAAACGAGAGACACGAGCCGTCGTCGCAAGCGATCGCGGGGACTTGGGCGAGCGCCCTCTACCGCCAGGATCGAGGCTGCTGTTTATGCTAATGGTGCTCGTCATTACCATCAGCTCGATCAGCTCAACACTGCTTTCCGTCTATCTCCTGACAATCCTTCAGGCTCGTGGCATCGGGCTCGCCGCCGCGGTCGCGCTCGGGGCGATTGTCGGGCCATGTCAAGTCGGCGCACGGGCGATCGACATGGCAATCAGTCGCTTCCATCATCCGATCTGGACGAAGATTGCCTCGACCGTATTCGTTGCCGTTGGAGTTGGCCTTCTGTGGGCGAACGCTCCAATCGTGACTGTAGCACTCGTATTTTACGGGGCGGGAATTGGCTTAGAGTCCATCGCCCGCGGCACGCTGCCGCTCGCCGTCTTTGGTGACGACCTTTACCCATCGATCATGGGGCGCATCGCCATGCCGAGCCTGATCATGCAGGCCGCATCGCCCTCGCTGGGAGCACAGCTGATCACGAGGCTCGGTACGAACGGTGCGCTCGCCATGCTGTTTGCGGTGGCGATCATAAATGTGTTGTTGGTTCTGGCTCTTTTCGGCACGCTAGAGAAACCAGGAACTGCGGACCGTGTTTGAGATCAATCCCTCGATCCGATCATTCAGGGGGATACCGCCGATTTGGCATTCTGAGGTAGCGTGACTCGGCTGATCGACCCGCTCCATCGAGGATCAGTCCGCCGCGGCCGGTGGTCAGATTGAGCTTGTGACCGTAATCGACGTCGCGGCTGCCCTTGACGATGATATCGGTATGCGGCTCGAACAGGCTCACCAGCTTCTCGCCGGCCGGGACCGGCTCGCGTGCTAGGCCCCGCTGTTCGGTCTGGGCGATGATCCGCTCGATCAGCGGCCGGTAGTGGCGGACTTGGGCCTGCCTGTCGCATTGGAAAATGTTACCGCGCGGGCTCGTTGCCTCACCTAAAATGTTACTCGTGAAGGCGCATGCCGCCATGATGCCTTCACCACCAGGGAGGCATCTTGAAGACGAAGATGACACATGCCAAGCGCATGGAACTGGCCAATCCTGTCAGCTGCACAGCCGCCTGCTGGAGATAGCCCAAGGTGGTGCGTGTGATCCTGAGCAGCTCGCGGTAGTGCTTCACCCGTTTCGGGCGGCCGCGGGTATATTCGATCGCCCGGGACCGCTTCTTCGCCGCGCGGCAGTGATCGTGCCATGGGCCGGCGCTGCCCAGTGCATCCGCGTGCTGCAACAGCTGCACCATCACCCCGGACAGCGTCCCATAACAGGCTGCTTCTCTATTCGGCGTGTGGAAGTTAAACGCTTTCGAGCTTTTCCGATTTACCGGCATTTGATGTCTTTCGCGGGCTCTTGCTACTCTTCGGGATCGGCGCCTTGGGCCCTTCGTGCAGAAACGAATAAAGACTGCCTTCCTTGAAAGGCTGTCCTCGAGACTAGATTCAGCAAAAATCGGCGACCCAATGGACCCACAGGTCAACTTTGGACCTATGGTGAGTGAACGCCAGTTGGAAATAGTGAAAGCTTATATTGCCAAAGGCCTCGCGGAGGGCGCGCGACTCGTTCACGGAGGACTTCAGCTGGACAGGCCGGGCTTTTATTTGCAACCCACGGTCTTTGCGGATGTGACAGACGAAATGACGATAGCGCGAGAGGAAATCTTCGGTCCCGTTATGTCCGTGCTGGAGTTCAAAACCGAAGAGGAGGTAATCACACGAGCCAATGCGGCCGAGTTCGGCCTGGCGGCAGGGGTATTCACTAGTGACCTTACTCGAGCCCATCGGGTGGCCAAAGAATTCGAAGCAGGAACCTGCCACATCAACACCTATAATCTTGCGCCGGTCGAAGCCCCCCTTCGGCGGTTCAAAATTATCGGGGGTCGGTCGAGAAAATTCCGAGCTTGCGTTACAACACTATACAGAGATGAAGACGATCTATGTCTCGATGAATGATCTGCGAGCTCCATACTAGACATAAATAAGAAATTGATATGATCTCAATTGGCCGCCGAGATCGGCCGTGAGCTCAGCGCGATGTCGCAGTGGCTGGACGAGCATCGCGATCTGTTGAACCTGGTAACGCGGGACCTGCGCCGGCATGGGGTCAAGGGGACCGGCCGCGAGGGCCTGCCGGGGGAAGCGGTGCTGCGATGCGCGCTGCTCAAGCAGCACCGCCAGTTGAGTTATCAGGAGCCACAAGAAGAGCGGCCTCAAGGTCGAAGACATGGTCAAAAGCAAGTGGGTCTGTCGCAAGCTGCGCAACTTCCGCGCCGGCATCGAGGCCGGCATCTCCTGCCTCAAACGTGCCTACGGCTTCGGGCGCTGCACCTGGCGCGGGCTCGACCACTTCAAGACCTATGTCTGGTCCTCTGTGGTGGCTTACAATCTCGCACTCTTCACCCGCCTCAAACCGGTCTGACGCCACTCATCGGGTCGCGCTCAGTGGCACGCCGGCGGGCGCTGGCCGATACCCTATGCTGGCATGGCCGCTGCAAATGCTCTCGCTCGCGGTCTGCACGCCTCGTGCCACCACGCGCTGCTGCGGCGCGGCAATGAACGTGAGAGCGCGCATTGCATCGCCTGAACTGCTCCCGGATGTTGGGCCGTTGCCTCATCTGATTTGCTCCCCGCAGTTTTGGGGCGGGAGCAAATCAGATGAGGCGGATAAGCATGGCGACGCGGGATGAGCTGGTGAAGGTGGTAGCGGCGCGCTACGCCCGAGGCGATCGGGCAGAGAAGTCGCGCATTCTCGATGAATTCGCGGCGGTAAGCGGCTTTCACCGCAAGCATGCCATGCGGTTGCTGCGGAATGGACCACCGGCGGAGCGTTCGGGCCCGCGACCGGAGCGCCGGCTTTATGACGACGCGGTGCGCGAAGCGCTGATCGTGCTCTGGGAAGCTTCGGACCGCATCTGCGGCAAGCGTCTAAAGATGCTGATACCGATTTTGGTGGAGGCGATGGAGCGTCACGGGCATCTGCATCTAACCGCCGAGATCCGCACACGGTTATTGGCGATGAGCGCGGCGACGATCGACCGCGCCCTTCGCGAGGTTCGAGACATCGCTGGTGGGCCGAGACGCCGTCGCAGTACAGCGTCCACCGCGCTGCGGCGCAGCATTCCGATCCTAACCTTCTCCGATTGGCAGGATCCTCCGCCTGGATTCGTCGAGGCCGACCTGGTGGCGCACAGCGGACCGACGACGCGGGGAAGCTTCATACAGACGCTTTGTCTTACCGACGTCGCGAGCGGATGGACGGAATGCGCGCCCTTGCTGGTGCGTGAACAGAAGCTGTTGAGCGAGGTGCTGACGGTATTGCGGCGGCTCCTGCCATTTCAGCTTCTCGGATTCGACACGGACAATGACAGCGTGTTCCTGAACGAGACGATACGCGACTACTGTCTGGATGCCGGCATCGAGTTCACCCGCTGCCGTCCTTACCGCAAAAATGACCAGGCCTTCGTCGAACAGAAGAACGGCGCCGTGGTGCGACGCATTGTCGGGTATCGCCGGCTCGAGGGGCTCGAAGCCGCTGCTGCCCTTGCACAGCTCTATTCGACGGTTCGGCTGTTCGTGAACTTCTTCCAACCCTCCTTCAAGCTGGCCGGAAAGGAACGGGACGGCGCCCGCGTGCGCAAGCGCTATCACCCTGCGGCAACACCTTGCCAGCGACTGCTGGCAGATCCACGCACGCCTGAACCGGTTCGTGCCAAGCTTGCGCAAACACAGTCGAGGCTGGACCCGGTAAAGCTGCTGCAGGAGATGCGATCGGCGCAGCAGCGCCTGGTCAACATTGCCGATGAATCCTGCACGCCGGCGCTGGTGAGCGATCCGGCGCTGGACCAATTCCTGTCCGGTCTGCGAACGGCTTGGAAGGAGGGGGGAGTCCGCCCAACCGCACGAGCCAAGCCGAGGCAAAAGCGAGGGCGTCGCCGACCGGATCCGCTCGTGAAGGTCACAGGCCAGTTGCGCGCGTGGTTCGACGAAGAGCCTTGGCGGACGAGCCGCGAATTACTGGTGCGTCTGCAGGCGGAGCAGCCGGGACAATATCCTGATCCGCTTCTGCGCACGCTGCAGCGGCGCTTGAAGATCTGGCGGAAGGAAAAGGCACACGCGATGGTGTTCGGCCCAATGCACGTCGAGTCGGCAATCGAGCTAATCGCGCATTGATCGAATCCCAGCCCAGGGGACATTTTGGTGAGGCAACGGAAAGATCGTTCGGGAGCATTCCAGGGTGAGGCAATACGGCTTCTCTCCCAGATTGCCGCGCTATACGCTGCCAAGCACCACCGGTTGCGCGGCCAAAACGACCCTTGAAACCTCAGAAAAACCGGCCTTGGCGAGTAGCGGAGACGCTTGCGCGCCTCCGCTCTCTCAGAACCGTGCGTGAACCTCTCAGCTCACACGGCTCCCATCAGGAAAACGTGCCGATCAGACCGAGTTGCCAGTGCACGAAGAGATCGGTGCGCTGCTTGACGATCCGTTGTAAGAACCGACTTGCCCGAGCCTTACCCCTGCCAAAGCGCTTGAACTTCCGCCTTGCCCACGCAAGCACCGTCTGATTGACGTAGCGAAGTATGGGCTGCAGCCCCGTTGGCGCGTACCGTCCATAATAGCTGATCCACCCCCTGAGGAGCGGATTGACCAGCCGGGCGATGTCGTCCAGCGAGAGCTGCGTCTGTCGGCGGATGTGCAAGTCCCTGATCTTTTCCCGCATCGCTCTCAGCGCCGAGGAACTGACCGCTGGTGTGAAGCCGCAAAACAGTCGCCCGCTTTGCGTTCCCCATACCGCGCGCGGTCGGAAACAATATCCGAGGAAGTCGAACGTCACGTTCGGATGTTGCCCTCTGCGTTTGGAGTCTCTGCAGTAGACGATCTTGGTCTTCGTCGGGTGCAGTTCCAGTTGGCATTCCGCCAACCTCGCCTGAAGCACAGCCTTGACGGCTTCTGCTTCCTGCTCGGTCCGGCAGTGCACCAGCCCATCATCCGCATACCGACACCATGGGAGGTCGGGATGTGTCCGTTTCATCCACAGATCAAACGCATAGTGCAGAAAAAGATTTGAAAGAAATCGGCGAAACCACGCCCCCTTGCGGAGTTCCGCAGTTCCGTTCAATCCTCTGTCCATCCTTTTCCATGGGCGCTGTCAGCCATCTCTCGATGTATAGTAATGCCTACTTGCTCTTTACGTGCCTGCGAACTGCCGTGAGCAGAAGCTCGTGCGAGATGTTGTCAAACAGACCTTTGATGTCAAACTCCAGAACCCAATCATATTTCCAGCACCGCTGACGCGTGACCCCTACGGCATCGAGTGCCGATTTTCCCGGCCTGTAACCGTAGGAATCTTTCAGGAAGATCTGATCGAGCTCCGGCTCGATGAGCTGCTTGACCACCATCTGCGCGATCCTGTCGCTCACGGTGGGCACACCCAAAATCCGCTGGCCCCCAGTCTTTTTGGGAATGGGGACGGCACGGACCGGTGGCGGAAAGTAGCTTCCCAAGCTCATCCTGTTCCAGATCCTGTAGAGATTCCTCCCCAGGTTGGCTTCGAATGCCTCGATCGTCTGCCCGTCCACGCCAGCCGCACCACCATTGGATTTGACCGCTTTGTAGGCTTCGTACACCAGCCGCTTATCGATCATAAACGGCTTGTCTGTCGCATCTGTCGTTGTCATCCTGTTGCCAGTTGCTTCAAAATACGACCACCTGATCCGCCCCCTTCGCTCCAGCCCCATTACAGGACCTTCGTCACTACTACGGGTCGATCCGCCCCAACTTCCTGCATCGGTACTCTCGCCTCACGGTGGTGTGCCGCTTGTGCTTCTCCCTTGGCATCAGAAAGTTGGTTCCTGCAGTTCCGCGCAAAAGCCTGCATCCGGCTCATGCCCCCTATACGCCGTCCACTGTCCGCCCAGTCATCAGGCTCCCGACGGACTTGTCCCGAGAGATCCATACGCCCTCGGTTTTAGTGGTATCAAAGAGTACTAACGACGCGTCATCGAAGGGTTTGCTTGCGCTCATCTTCCGGATGCCTACCTGCCCCAGATCATGTCCGCGGCTTTTGACCCAACGCTAACCACCATGGCTCTTCTACCACAGCAGCTTGGGCTGGTTTGAGACCCGCTCCTGAAAGCCGATCCCGAGGGGCCCACCCTCATCTTTCACGCAGCTTCTCAGCATGTTGTCAGTTCACCATCGAACCTCCTTCTGCTTGCTGCAGCACACTATGGACGGAAACTAGACTATAGACTAGGGCTTTTGTCCGGACTTCTCGCCCAACGGCCCCACCGTTTCGTGGCTGACCTCCCGCGCTGACCACCTCCCGAGTACCCGGGCTTCTTCATACTCCTCATGCGGTGACCGGATCCCACCTCGTCAACGTGAACGATACCGCGCATCTCCATCCACAACCTCTTGTCCGAAGCTGGACAAGAATGTCGGAAACCCGACGAAACGGTCGGTCGGGCCGACCTGTCGGTATTGGACGAGTGGCGTAACTCACAAAGGAGCGCCAACAGGCACGCAACTTGCATGGGTCACGGCGGACGGCCGCAGTTGCCGCAGTGCATGATAAATATCGGTCTTCGTCATTCGGCCGCTGTTCTGGCTCTGATCGGCAAATTCCAGACCCTCTGTAACGTTGGATCTGGTCAAACAGGTACCTCCGAAATAAAAGCGCGAATTAGGTCGGAGTTCGTAACACCGAAGCGCTGCCGAGCGTGACGCACTCGGTTTTCAACAGGCCATCAACATGATGCATGAGCTGGTGCGGCTGGCGCAGCCCCTCATGCTCGCGCAGATCCGCGATGATCCTCTTCCGTAAACCGCTTTCTCTTCATCAGTCCGTCCTTCAATCGAGGTCGAACACTCAATTTGGTTTCAGTCGAAGAAACTACCCATGGCAGGTTATGGCCTTACGCTCGTCATCCCGAATGGAAAGACCATCGGCAACGAGATCCGCCGAATCCTCGCCGACGCCGCCTAGCTCAGCTATTACGCGTCGCAGAGTCACAACTTGGGCAAGTATCGTGAGGCTCCCGTAATCGACGTGCGCGCCAATGCCAATGACGTTCTCCTCCACCCGTCCCGACTGCGTCGGGTAGCGAAGCAACCGTTGATAGGTGATCGGATCCGTTACCCTGGAGTCAAAAAAATCCCTGGACAGGTCGAGGCTCAGCGCGACTCCTCTTAAAAGTTTTGTCGCGAGGTCCTTCATCGCCTGGTGATAGCCAAATACGGTCTCACGAAACCCGGGCAGCGCCGACGGCCACTGGTTCGGACCGAAAAAGGGACGCTCAAGAGTAGGCCGTTCGGGGCCGATGTCAAAACACTCTTTCAAATCTTTTGTGTTCGTTGGATCTGTGTTTTCACCAAAGATCTCTACGTAACCCCGCAATGCAACTCCCGAATTGGCCATATGAAGTTTCAACTTCTCTTCAAGCGGCTGGTCAAAGAACGCACGGGCTTGGGCGAACGTATCGTCCACCAATTGTGCCGGCACGCTGTGGTTCTTCACGTACATAAAGCCAACGTTCTCGAATGCCCAGCGGATGTCCTTTGCCACGCCCGAAGCGCCGCTGTCATCCAGAAGCGGCCCTACATCGACAATGGGTATTTTGTCGAAGGATTGGCGTTGCGCGCGAAGCCTATCGTCGAGATCGGATTTGGTCATGGACATTTTTCCATTATTTTTTAGGAAGTTACGAGCATTGTCTACACGGCAAAAGTCGTGCCAGGTCAAAAATCTATTTTGTTTGAATGGCTTGCCAGTACGTGCCCCCGTTCCTGCCAGCATTACGGCGAAATTTTGTAACGATTCCAGCCTACTCCGAGTTTGCGACAAAACCCGGAGGAACCCTTCGATCCATCCCTGGGACAACGCCGCCCGACACCTACAGCGCGTTCGCTAGTCGCGTCTGCGACACGGTAATGGTCGGCCGGATTCTTAGCATGCCAGTTAGTCATTGAAAGACATGCAGAAAATCAATTCTGCGTCTCTTTCCCGTGCTACTGGCACGAATGTTGAAGCTCCCCATTCGGTAGGCAGCAGCTGCCGACCGAAATTCATGTTGCGGCTAACTGCGATAATTTCGCTCTCCGCGGCTGTCGACCTCGGACAGAGGTGGTCGGCTGCGATCTCAAAGGCAAGGGCAGGGAGCAGGACAATAGTGAGGGCAAGTGCAATGCGCACCAGCATTCAGTGGCTGAAGCACGACTTCTCCGCAGCATATAACCGCAAGTGGCCGCACGCCTATTTTCGCGCGCATTTAGCCCTGGACTATATGCTTCCAGATCGGGCCAAGGCGGTCTTCGAAAGGATCTTCGCTGACTATCGACGCGTCCGAAACAAGGCAAGGTTGAAGATTATTGATATTGGTTGCTCCTACGGGGTCAATGCTGCCTTGCTGCGCACCGATCTCGATCTCGACGATCTGTATGCGGCCTATCTGGGATCCAGGGGATCGCTTTCGGGCCGACACGAAATCGAGCATCGCGCCTTCTTTCGCAATCGCGGCCTTCGTGATGACATCCAGTTCGTCGGCGTGGATCCGTCATTCCGCGCCGTTCGCTATGCGCGAGATCAGGGCCTGTTGGAGGCCGGCATCCCCGCTAATCTGGAAACCCGGAACTTGACGTTCAAGGAGCGTTGCGCCATGGCGGATGCAGATATCGTCATCAGCACAGGATGTGTGGGATACGCCACGGAGCGAACCTTTGCACGCGTGTATGATGCCACGGCGGCATCACGCCCGTGGGTTGTCGCCTTCGCAATGCACCCCTTCAGGTATGACGACATCGCCGCGGCCCTTCGGGGGTTTGCGTTGGAAACCAGGCTCATAGACCGGTTCAGACAACGTCAGCGCCGTTTTTCCACAACGATGGAACGGCAGGGGATCCTGACTGCTATGACTGAGATCGGCATTGAGGGTCGCTTGGAGCGCACGACCGGCTATGTCTACGCATCATGCTACATCTCCGCACCACCCGGCGAAGTGCTCTACGGTGGAACTTTGGTCAGCGCCGCGAAATCACACTGAGGCCAAGTGGTTTCGACGAAAGGCGCTCAAGCACCATGACAGCCGCTGCCGCGCGGGCCGTGCTCCTCGCATAGGCTGGAATATCGGAGCCTGCTTATCGCGTGGCAACCAGCAGGGCCGACGTAGAAGCTCCGCTAGAGACATCGGCTCACGAAGGCAAAGGCCCCTCTTCGCCCCCGTCCAAATCTAGGATGCATTCCAGGGCATCATTTCTCAAAGTTGACCGTGAGCAATCCGGGCCTCAAGCTGTAAGCTGCTTCGGCCGATTAAGCGCAGTGATCAGAAGCCCCAAAAATTGCGTCGGCCAAGTGAGTGCCGGCGCTGGAACGCAATGGACACTTGAAGCTCAAGAAGGAGATACGCCACACGATCCTGCCGATGAGCGCCTCAACGATCGACCGCTTGCTCCAGTTGCCACGGCGCACCATGCGTACGAAAAAGCCGCCAAGGGTTGTTGCTCACCTATCGACCTCCCCGGCAGTATGGAAATAGACTTGGTCGCTCATTGCGGGGGAATCAACCGAAGCTTTTCTGGGAGAGGTGCGAGCTGTGCAGGCTTATCTGGCGGCCCTGGCTGACGGCGAAACACAACCTCGCCTCGTCTCTGCCCAAGCTTAATCCGATCGAACCGCCGTGGTACGGACCCGTATGCCCGGTGGTGTGGGAGGGGCGGCGCCGTGAGGCGTCCCCCTATCCCGGCCAATCCAAACCCGACATCATCGGAATCCCTCGCGATTCAATCATTCAATCTGGAGGGTTATGTGAGGTCGCATCGGTCGTCGCGGCGAGCTCGAGCGACCTCACATAAGCCGGATTGAAGTAAGGCGCGGGTTGTTAGCCGCTGTTATGGAGATAGTAGGGCACGCTGTTTGACGGCGATAGCGAATTCGTCGCGTGCAGCGGTGGCACGACCGAATTTTGGCTTGATCCGGCGACCTTCGCGAGCAGCTTGGCGGGCGATCGGTGGCGATTTTTGCGCTCTCAATGCACACTGTCGGTCTTTCGGTGTGACCAGGGCCAAGCGGTGTCGCGCGCAGGCGGGGCGCTTGGTTTTGCGGGCATATCGGAGGGGGTGCGGATTGTCGGAGTTCATGATGTATCGCACCAGAAAGATGATGGCCGGGGCGGCGAAACAGGCGCAACAGTGATCCCTGTCCTGTGCATGGGACGCCGGCAGTCAGGGCATTCGTAGGACTGCCTGTGCTGTGATTTGCCGGCCTGCTGCTGCCCGCCTGCTGGTGATGGCTGGTCGAGGAGCTGCCTGCAGAGACCGATCCGATCCCGTCGGTGACTATTGGCGAGAAAGCCGAAGTGACGCATGCGGTGGAAGCCGGCGGGAAGCACGTGAAGAAGAAAGCGCCGGATGAACTCGCGCGGGTCAAGGCGCATGATCTTCTCGCGGTCCCGACCATTGCCACGGTAATCCTTCCATCTGAAGGCAACATGGCCGTCATCGACCTCGACGATGCGGCTGTTGGCGATGGCAACACGATGGGTGTAACGGCCGAGATAGGCAAGCACCTGGTCAGGGCCGCCGAACGGTGGCTTCGAATAAACAACCCATTCGACGCGGCGAGCACGCGCGAGATGGCGGGTGAACGCCTCGGCGTCGTTGAGATGGCTGAGTTCGTTGGAGAAGCGGAGTTCACCGTGAGCGAAGACGTCGGCAAGGGCAGTCAGAAAGAGCCGCCGAAACAGGCGCGACAGCACGCGCACGGGCAGAAAGAAGCCCGGCCGGCAAGCGACCCATCTTGACCTGCCGGGCGAGAGACCGCCGCCGGGCACGACGCAATGGACATGGGGATGATGGGTCATGGCCTGGCCCCAGGTGTGAAGCACGGCGACGATGCCGATCTCGGCGCCCAGCCGCTTGGGGTCGGCGGCAACGGCCTGCAGCGTCTGGGCTGCGATCCGCATCAGCAATGCATAGACGACCGCCTTGTTGTGAAAGGCGATCTCGGCGATGCCAGGTGGTAGCGTGAAGACCACATGAAAGTACGGGACCGGCAACAGATCGGCGACGCGTGCATCGACCCACTCCTTGCGGGCCGCGCCTTGACACTTCGGGCAATGGCGATTGCGGCAGGAATTATAGGAGATGCGGGTCCTGCCGCAATCGTCGCAGGCATCGACGTGACCACCGAGCCTGGGTGTCCGGCAAGCTTCGATCGCGCCCATGACGCGTCGCTCGCCGCGGCCCAGATGACCGGCGTTCTCACGCCTGTAGGAACTCCCATGCCGTCGAAAGATGTCGGCGACTTCGAAGGTGGGGCGCAACCGATTACGATTCCGGCGGCGTCACCTCCAGTCGTAATCGATCGAGCGGACTGGCCGTCGACCGGATCGTGTCGGTGGAGACCTGGGCATAGCGCGCTGTCGTCGAGAGGTTGGCGTGTCCGAGCAGGACCTGGATGATGCGAATATCGGTCCCGTTCTCGAGCAGATGAGTGGCAAAGGAATGCCGCAGCGTATGGACGGTGACGTGCTTGGAAAGGCCCGCAGCCGCAACCGCCGAACGACAGGCGGAATGCAGCACCCACGGCTCGATCGGCTTGTCAGAATCGCGCCCGGGAAACAGAATGTCCCTGGGTCGCGCCAAGCGCCAATAGCTGCGTAGGATCCCGAGTAGTTCCGGCGACAGCATGACGTAGCGGGCTTTGCCGCCTTTGCCGCGTGTGATGTGGATCACCATCCTTGAGCTGTCGATATCGTTGGCGCGAAGACCACAGACTTCCGAGACCCTGAGACCGGCGGCATAAGCTGTTGTCAGAGCTACCCGCGCCTTCAAGCTGGAGACAGCCTGCAAAAATTCGACGACCTCGTCGCTGGAAAGAACTACCGGCAACTGGCGAGGCTCGCGCGCATACGGAATATGCTCCGGGATGGTATCCTGACCGAGCGTTACGCCATAGAGGAACCGGAGTGCGCAGACGATCTGGTTCAATCCCGACCAGGAGATGCCCTTCGACACGAGGTGAACCTGGAAGGCATGGATATCGTCAAGGCCCAGCCGATCGGGCGATCGGCCAAAATAGCGGCTAAACTTTGCGACTGCATAAAGGTAGGATTGCTGCGTGGCCGGAGATAGATTGCGGACTGTCATGTCCTCGATCATCCGGCGACGCAGAGGGCTCATCTCAGCCATCTGGATCTCCTGTCTGAAGGATGGGTTTGCAACACCCAAATCCTCTCAGACAGGAGGCGTCTCTCAAAGCGGGCACCAATTGCCGCGACTAGCGGCTTAGTTCAATCTGAACGTCCGCCGCTCTAGACGACGTTTCTTACAGATCGGGTGAGAATGATAGCGTTCTCTTCGCACTCCAGCCATAAGATCCCCGGTGCCTTTTGATCTAATCGGCGTCTTGTCGGAAACCCGACAAATTTTTGCTCGTCATGCACGTAGAAATGGACACCTAAGCGCAACCTATTAGAATCACACAGCTTTCTGATACGGTACGGCTTTTGCTTCTCAAGCAGCGTTCCGGACCACCACAAAACGGGAGAATGTCTGTGACCACATCCGATCTTGCGGGCCTCGACGACAGATTCCGTGCGCAGCGTCAATCCTTCGACAAAATACCCATTGTCGATGTAGGGCCGCTTCTGGATGACAGCGGCGCTTCGGGCGTGGCAAAGGACATCCGCTGGGCATTCGAGAACGTTGGCTTTATGTACGTGAAGAACCACAGCGTGCCGGCACAATTGGTGGACGATACGTTCGCCCAAGCCCGTGCGTTCTTTGACCAGCCGCTTGAAGAGAAGTTGAAACTTCATATGGCCAATTCGGGAGTTGCATTGCGGGGTTACGTAGAGATCTTTGGTGAAAACACAGATCCAACGAACACAAAAGATTTGAAAGAGTGTTTTGACATCGGCCCCGAACGGCCTACTCTTGAGCGTCCCTTTTTCGGTCCGAACCAGTGGCCGTCGGCGCTGCCCGGGTTTCGTGAGACCGTATTTGGCTATCACCAGGCGATGAAGGACCTCGCGACAAAACTTTTAAGAGGAGTCGCGCTGAGCCTCGACCTGTCTAGGGATTTTTTTGACTCCAGGGTAACGGATCCGATCACCTATCAACGGTTGCTTCGCTACCCGACGCAGTCGGGACGGGTGGAGGAGAACGTCATTGGCATTGGCGCGCACGTCGATTACGGGAGTCTCACGATACTTGCCCAGGACAATGTCGGAGGACTCCAGGTCATGAATCGTGAAGGGGTCTGGGTTGAAGGAGCGCCAATTGCCGGGACTTTCGTCATCAACATCGGCGAGCTTTTGCAGATACTAACCAACGAACGTTACATTGCCAACTTTCATCGGGTCGTGAACACGTCCGGGCGTGAGCGGTTTTCGATTCCATTCTTCATCGACGCGGACTACGATGCCGTGGTTGAACCTCTTGAAAGCTACGTATCTCCATCGAACCCCTCGCGCTATTTGCCTATCACATGCGGAGAGCATAAATTCGGGCGGTTCGTAAGGACCTTTCCGCACCTGGAAAGGGTCGGCCGAGGGAACTGATGGGATCGGGTCTCCAAGCTCTTCGGCTGATCGTGGATGGCGGCTATCCGAAGCCACAGAACTGCCTGACCCGACGAGCATAGGGACAAGTTACAATCGGTGGCCGCCGTTGCGTTGACTACTTCATCAATGCTGGCCGGCTAGCCAGACAGCTAGGTGGGATGGTTCGGGTTTGATGTGGCCGTCGGCTTAGCGGCGGTGCATCTGGCGATTGATGGCAGGCGTGAGGCGGTGCCTCTGGTCGCTTGTGAAGCCAGCCGCAGATCATGCTCCAATCGATGGCCTGATCAGATCGTGTGCGTCACGTAGCGTCTCCCTGCTACCAACTGGAGCCTAATCTGGTGCCATGTCCGTTGCCCCAATGCAGCGGACTTTACGAAGGTCAAAAATGTTCACCATGTATTTCAGGAATATCAATTTGATCGACTATAACACTAAAGAGGCCAAATACCTGTCGGGCCAACCCGGCGGCAGAATGACAAAGGCTAACATTTATCATGCAATACGGCACCGAATTTGTCTTCTCGATTACATGCCCGGCAGCCGGTTGAACGAGCGCGAACTCGCGGTCGAATTCGGAGTCAGCCGCACGCCTATGCGTGCCGTCTTGCAGCGTCTCGAATACGAGGGTTTTATTGTAAGCCAGCACGGCAACGGAACCGAAGTTACTTCCGTCGACCTAAAATCGATCCGTGATATATACGTCATTCGAATGCGGCTGATGGATGCTATGGCGGAGTCCGCGCCGGTTCCTATTACTGGCGAAACTCTTAAAGAGTTCGAGGAACTAGAGGAGTCTTGCGGTGCGCTTCTTCATCAGCGAGGTAAGCGGCAAATCGCGGAGATTATTATTCGTGAGCGCGGTATGCTGTATGGCTTGAGCAGCAACGCACCCCTCAGGAATTTGAACGACATTTTGTTTTTTCGGTCAGCGCAATTTTGGTTTCCACTGCTCCAACATAGGGACTTCGCTCAACAGGTTAGTGAGTTGCTGATTGAGCTTCGTATGATCCGCAATGCCCTTGAGCTGCGCGATGTACGGCTGGTCGGGGCCATTCATAAGGCGCACCTTGCAATACTTCTATCGCGGTTAGATGCTTGGATGGCATTAGAGACTCAGCCAACTTAGATCGTCCTTGAGATATCAAGATGTCGACCGTAAACGACGGAACGGACGCTGCACTCGGACATCGCGTGTCAGAATGGTTGCGTTTGAAAGGTCATCAAGTCGCGCAGGTGCTGGAGATTGGCAATCAGATCGCGAAAACTCCGTCACATACGCGCGTCGCTGGAGGGACCAACCATCGTCGAGACGGGTGCGCAGCAGAGCGGGGGTACGGTCAAGTGGTACAACCCCGAAAAGGGCTTCGGCTTCACTGCTCCTGACAACGGTGAGAAGGACGTCTTCGTTCATGCCAGCATCCTGACCCGCTCAGGGCTCAGCCTGCTGGTGGAGGGACAGATGGTGTTTGTCGAATGCGGGCAAGGCAAGAAGGGCTTGGAAGTCCGGAGCATTCGCCTCGCCTAGACGGCGATGCATTCCCCATGCCCCCTACGCAGATATTGCAACACTGCGGGCCGGTCGCAATATAAGTACAGGATTTGACCGATATGCGCTATAGGCTTGGCGTCCAAGGGCTACGCGGTGACGTCATGGCCCGGTCAATTACCGGCACTTTAGGTTCTGGGATACCGGCAAGGGTCAGCTTGTCCCGTTGTCCTATAGCGCCAGTGATCAAGAACCAGATGCAGGCGCGTGGACGGTTTCTCTTCTAACCAACTGCATGACGATCGTTCAGCCAGGGAAGTTGACGTGGGCTTTTTGTCCCTATATATTCCTCTTGTCAACCAAGAGATCATCATGGCTCGGACAACGCCAAACCCAAGTGTTATCCGGTCTGATAGCTTGCAGGCGGTGTTTCTTCGGCGCGCCACATCAGCGCTTGAGCGCATGGCAGCCAATGCCTCGCCGAAGGTTCTCTCGGACGCTTTGTCAGCCCCGACCGACACCGGTTCGCTCGCCCGACTTCTCAGCCAGTCTGACATCATCGGATCGGCTGTCATGGAACTCGACCCTCTGGTTCCTGCCCTTGCGAGGAATGTCGAACACCGCAAGTTCCTGATCGAGCGTGCGGGCGGCACCTTGTCGGCCGAGGATGCCGGACGGCTGCTCGGAATTTCGCGACAGGCAGTCGACAAGCGCCGGCGAGCCGGGTCGTTGCTTGCCGTTCGGGAGGGAAGCGATTGGCGATATCCTGGTTGCCAATTTGACGAAACGGATGTGGTCGGCGGCATCGCGGAAGTTGTGCGAGCCTACGCTTCAGCCGGACCGTGGATGGCGCTGGACTTCCTGCTCGGCCCCGACTCGGTGCTCGCAGGGCGCACGCCGCTTGCGGCGTTGAGGGCTGGAGACCGGGATTCAGTGCTGCGCATTCTACGCAGTGAGGCTACGGACGGGTTTGCATGATTTCCGTGGAGCGGGCCGCGCGCCGCGGTCCACTCGGTCTGACGCCTCCGCCTCCCGATTGGCTTGACGATATCTCGCTGCCTATTGACGAAATAGAAGCCGGTCAGGTGTTGCAGCGTATTCACCGATCTTCGCTCGCCCCGATTTTCTTCGGCCCGGGACGAGGCGTGCCGCCGACCAGTCGTTTTGACAGTGCGGGCGGACGGTTCGGAGTCCTCTACGCCGGCCTGACGCTGCGCGGCGCCCTGGCCGAAACACTGCTACGCAATCCGCAACGTCTTATGGTCGGTATGGCAGCTATACTGGAGCGCTCCGCATCGGGGCTTGTCTCTGATCGGCCCTTACGGGTTGTGCGTCTGTGTGGACCAGGACTTCAAACCGTGGGCACGGACAACGCGATTTCGACCGGCCCCTATGCGCCTTGCGGATTTTGGTCTGATGCGCTGTGGAGTCATCGAGATCAGCCGGATGGATTGGCCTATCAATCGCGACACGACTCCAGCGAGATTTGCCTAGCTCTCTTTGAGAGAGCTGGTTTTCAACTTCTGCCTCGGGAAACCCGATCCTTGTCTAGCATGGTCGACGAAGTTGCAGCGGTGCTCGACAGTTATGGGAAATCCGTTTCGCTACCTGCCAACTAGACGTCAGCTAACGCTGCCAGCAATCTCGTCGGGCTCGTCCATGAACGAACGGTCATCCTGCTGTCGCGCCCTAGCTGGTTAGATAGGCTGTCAGCCCCCAATTCTAATGCAACCGTGGGTCTTCTGGCTTGTTAGTCAAGAGATTCGCCATATTGAAAACCCCCGATATAGCCATCGGCACCGCTCGAATGCGTTGGACTAACCCGCTCCGCGATTGCGGAGCGGCAAGGGGGGCGCCAGCGTGTGTGGTGTTGATCGCGTCGTCTGTCGCGCTGAGCATGTGCCCACAGCGAGTTCCGAGTGCGTCAGCATGGAATGGCTGTTTGCAGCCCATTCTGTCACATTCTATCGGATAAAGGAGGGGGCATGAAAGAGGCCGCGCTTAAGATTGGAAGAGGATGCAGAGGAGACACAATGAAAATCGCCGCACTCGCAGCGGCGGTGATGGTCGACACGACCTCGGCCCGGGCTTGCGACCATGCGATCGTTCCTTCCAACTGGAAATCGTGCGCAATAGGGCCACTAAGCGAAAACGGTGGAAAAGCAGATTGGGCTGCGATTCCCGCATGGACTATGAAGCCAGCTATCCGGCCATATTTTCTCGATGATCCGCGTTTGCTGGCTAACCATGGTCTATGCAACACGAAATACCGCCGCGTCACTTTATGTCTCCCAGGATGGCAAGAGAGCAGGGACAAAGACGCGTGTTGGTATCTCATTTGCAGCGGGTTCCAGGCGCAACGCTGATAAGGGTGGCTTAAGGCATTAATTCTTTGTCCCCATGCGACCAAACACGCCGGCACGCTTCATCCCAAAGCGCTCGTCAAAATCGAGACCTTCTGGCAGAGTCGATGCGAGAGGCTGTAGCGTCCTTGATCAGACCGCGTCGGGACCTTCCGATGCGAGGAGCAATGCAACTTCGACGCGGTTTCGGCCTTTGTGCTTGGCCTTGTAAAGGGCGGTGTCGGCGGCGAGAAGCAGGCCTTCCGGCATCCTGATCGTCCCGCCCGATCGTGACAGTGCGGTCGCTGAACCAATGCTAACGGTGACACGTCCGCCGCCTTCCGGGTTGTCGTCATGAGGCAAGCCGAGGTTTTCGATTGCGATCCTCAGCCGCTCCGCTATTTCGAGCGCTTCCTCGCTGTCGGTATCAGGCAAGATGACGGCGAGTTCTTCCCCGCCGTATCGCGACGCCAGATCCCCAGAACGATGAAGCGCGTCTCTCATAGCGGCAGCGACGGCACGAAGACAATCATCACTAACCTGATGACCTTATGTGTCGTTAAAGCCTTTGAAACGATCGATATCGAGCAACAGCAAGGACATCTGTCCAGCGCTGCCAACGGTGCGCCGCCATTCCCTGTCCAGGGTCTCATCGGCTCGGCGGTTGCCGAGGCCGGTCAGCCCGTCCGTCATCGCAAGCGAGCGGAGTTGTTCTTCGAGCCGTTTGCGTTCTGTAACATCTCTCATGATCAGCACGAAGTCGCCAGGAACGCCAGTTAGCGGATCACGCACGATGCGCGCCTTGGTCTCCACCCAGACGGTTTTCCCATCCTTCCGTCGAATCTCGATCGCAAGCGGCTCGCCTTCATCTGCCCCGGCAAGCAAGAGCGCGGCTGCCGCGGCGATGTTTTGAAGATGCTCGGGCGGAACGAACACCTCCGGACCCTGCCTCACTATCTCCTCCGGCAGCCATCCCAGAAGTCGGGTGCATGACGGTGAAACGTAGCGTGCCTTCGTGTCCGGTCCGAGTTGCATGATGACGTCACCGCTGTTCTCAGTGAGCATCCGGAAATTCGTCTCCTCCGGGAGAATGTCCGAAGGGATAGCACGGCCGGCCGGCGATTGCCCGGACCCGGTGCGACCAAAAGCCTTGCGAATAAGCTGTGACGCGGATGGCAGGCGCATATTTATCTCCTCTTCGGACACTTTTGTGGGGGGCGCCGCAGCATTCTTTATCGGTTGTTCAAGCCACCCCAGGGAGGGTTTCTGTCAGGCGCTCCGATCGATTGGGTTCGCTTCGCCCGCCATCCAAGCCTCCTCAGCAGGCGGTCGCCCGAACCGCTTCAAAAGCCCTTTCGCGATCTGACGCGGCACCGCTTGCGAAAACAGATATCCCTGACCAAGCTGACACCCGATCTCCGCAAGTAAGACGGCCTGGGTTTCGTTCTCGATGCCTTCGGCGATGACCTGGATATTGAGCTTGCGAGCGATGCCGACCAAGCCCTCGACGATCGCCAGGCTCGGATCTCCCTGGACAAGGCGATCAATGAAGGATTTGTCGATCTTGATGATATCGACCGGCACCGTCAGCAAATGCGTGAGCGAAGCGAAACCGGTTCCGAAATCATCGAGTGCGACACGCAGGCCATGGGCTCGCAACGCCTTGATCTCCCGAGCGACGACCGGATCGCGCTGGCCGAGATAGACCGACTCCGTGACCTCCAAAATGATGTGCTTCAACGGAACGTTCTCGCGGCCGAAGGCGGCTTGAAGACGCGCGTAAAGCGTGCCGCTATGAAAATCGGCTGAGGTAATGTTGATGCCGACATGCTGCAACGGGATAAACATTCACTAGCAATTTTTTAGAGGCAGGACCGGAGTATTCTGCAGTAGAAGCGAGAAGGGATGATTTTCAGAAAGTCGTTGGGGAACAGGGCGCTTGACGGCGGCAGTTAGCTCCGTTTTTTGGTGCTGGAGAAGGTGGCCGAGCGCTGGCGCGGCGCCTCAGTCGGACCATCAGCATCGGCGATGCGCGGAGCCTAGAAGGCTCAAGGGCACAGTGCTACGAGGGCAGCTGCGGAAAGCTGCGGAATCCATCTCGGGCGGGCCGACTGGATCATGGCGAACGGCCGGGGTCCCTCTGCTCGGCAGGCATGATCGCGGCGTCCCCTACAAGAGCGATATGACGATCGGCGCTGGGGGAAATTCGTTTCAATTCGAAGGCCCAGGTTGGCTTGACTGCCGGAGCAGGCGGAGGCTTGATCCCGATGGCGCGCGGATGGGCCGGCGCGAAAGGTTCGGTGGGCGTTCGGGGCTTTCGAACTGTGTTGTCAAAATTTGCGGTTGAAATTTACTTTCACCGAATTGTTCGGTAGGGGATCAACACGCAGCGACTACTCTAGAGCGGGGGGTGAAAGAGTGATGCAGCGTCTGTCTGCCGCAAGGCTCGGGGACCTTCTGGCGGGCGACCTGCGGGCTTTTGGCGGGCCCTCGACGATCGAACCACTTGCCGGCCGCATTAGAGCGGAGCAGGTCAGTATCGTGCTTCGCAACACGCCTCTTGGCATGGTTGCGAACATCCTCAATGCGGCCACTCTTGTTATGGCGCTTTGGGGCTCGCCCGACCAAACGAACGCGGTCTTCTGGGCGAGTGTCCTCATCGTCGCCGCTGGTTTCGTGGGCTTGAGAGCGAGATCATCGTTCCTATCGGTCAAACCAAGGTCGGTGTCTCGCCGGACAACGCAAAACCTGGTGCGCAACGCCTTCCTGTTCGGTACTTGGTGGGGAGCACTTCCCATTCTGTTCTTCGGTGGGGCAACAAGTGCCGCCCAAGTCGTCATCACCTGCCTGAGCGCGGGGATGATCGCAGGCGGTGCCGCCTCCTTTTACACGATTCCCATTGCGGCCATCGCGTATACGCTGCCGATCTTCATCGGTTCGGCGGTTGCGGTTGTGCGGGTGGGAGACGCCGTCAATCTGCCCGTCATAATCCTGTTAGTGAGCTACGCCATCACGCTGTTTCGTGCAGTGCTTGCTCACGCATCCGAATTTACCCAACGCTTCATTCTGCAAGCCGAAAGCGAAAATGCCATTCGCAGGGATGTTCTAACCAGTTTGCCAAACCGGTTCAGCTTCAACGAGCGGCTCGAGACCGCGTTGGTGGACGCAAAGCAGTTCGACCAGCACTTTGCGTTACTTTTATTCGACCTTAACAATTTCGACGAGGTGAATGATCGCTTTGGGCGAGCAATGGCGGATGCCCTTTTGGTCGATGTGGCTGCGAGACTTCGCAAATCGACACGCGAATGCGATGGCATTGCCAGGTTGGAGGGCGGCGAATTTGCAATAATCGCTGCACGCGATATCAGGCCAGATCAAATCAGGTCCTTGGCCAAACAGATCATAGATGTCATGCGCGCGCCGTTCTTGATCGAAGGGCGCGAAATATATTGCAGGGCCTCTATCGGCATCGCTCTGGCGCCCACTGACGGTTTGGATGCCAACCAGCTCCTGCGGTGCGTCGATACCGCGCTATACAGGGCCAAGACGCGGGGGGCGAGCTCCATCCAGTTTTTCAGCGCAAATGACGATGAGGCTGCTGCAAGGCGCCATGCCCTTGAACGCGATCTGGCATCCGCGCTCGCCAACGACCAGCTCTGGCTCGCATTTCAACCCTTTCTCAACCTCGGGAGCGATCGCATCTGTGGTTTTGAAGCGCTTCTGCGGTGGCAGCATCCGACCCTTGGCGCGATCCCTCCAGCGGAGTTCATTCCTATCGCTGAAGAAACCGGATTGATTCACGGCATCGGACATTGGGCCGCCAAGACGGCTTGCTTGGCCGCGGCACAATGGCCGCGCGACTTGCGGGTCTCCGTCAATTTGTCGGCAGTGCAGCTTAAGGACAAGGCCTTGCTGGATGGAATTGCAATGGCCTTGGCTGAAGCCGGTTTGGAGCCCCGAAGACTGGAGGTCGAGATTACGGAGTCGGTGCTGATTTCGGATTTTGAAGGCGCCATTTCATTGTTACAATCGTTGAGTTTTCTATCCATCACAGTTGCCCTTGACGATTTTGGCACTGGCTTTTCATCACTCACGTATCTTCGTAAATTGCCTCTTTCGCGGCTCAAGATCGACCGATCTTTTGTCCTGGATATGCTCACCGATGCGGACTGCGCCGCGATTGTGAGATCACTGATTGAATTGGCGCACGAGCTTCGAATTAAGGTAACGGCCGAAGGCGTCGAAACTCCCGAACAGCTCGACTATCTTCGCCGCGTCAGATGTGACGAAGCTCAAGGCTATTTAATCGGGAAACCTATCCGGATTGACAACATCCATGGCACTGCTGCGGAGTCGTTTGGTCAGCAGCTAAATACATGAATGGCACGACCCGCACTTTACCGGTGATGGTCTGGTTTTATCTCGTATGCCAACGGTGACGAGGCGAGGCGGACGCCATCCGGCAACATTTTTCTTGAGGCAATGGGTCTGCTTTCATCTTGATGGCAGACGATGCCACTCCGCGAACTCATCGGAATTTCCGACAGTTTTCTTGGCCATGGCAGGCGTCGGTTCCCGGGCAGCATCGTCGGATCTGTCCTTCAGGAAGTCCCAAGGCACAGAACTGTTTTCGATCTCCTCGATAACAGATTCAGTGGCGAATGATGCAGCAAGGTCGACAGCTTTGCGGCGCCGTGCGATCCGAATTGCCGACGAAAGAGCTTGGGCGGTTGTCCTGTAGCGGACCGGGCTCTTGCCGGAAATTGGGCGGATGGGGAGCAGGACGTTGAGAACCTGTCTGATCGGATTCATGGAAGCTCTCTTCTGACTGTCGGCGGCAACCATATAACCAAGCAGCAACGAATGACAACTGCACGACGTGATTCCATCCTTCGTGCGCGACCACAGGTGAGGCCACGTGACGACACTGACAAAACATCTCGGCACCGTGATCGTGACGACGGACGGCACCGGCCTGTCGGCTCCCGGGCGTATCAGGACTTTTCCGACGACGCTGATGGCGACGGTGGACCCCGGCGGCATAGAGCGCAACGAGGACGGGTGTCGCGCACGCCCTGGGATGTGTTCAGTACCACTGGAGTGAAAGCTGACCATCCGATCACGATGATCTTCAAGCCTTCGTCAATGCCGACGATGAGAATGACGATCGGCATCCAGCAGAGGGTTGGGACCTGGCTGAGGGCTAGGAACAGCGGGTCAAGGTGACGAAGCAGAACAAGGCTCAGGCCGAGGCGCAGATCCTCGATCTGGCTGAGCAGACCGGCACCGAGCTGATTGTGCTCGCCGCTACATGCAGGTCCTCTCCGACGAGATGTGCAACAAGATGTCCGGCCGCATCATCAACATCCACCATTCTTTCCTGCCAAGTTTCAAGGGCGCCAATCCCTACAAGCAGGCCCATGAGCGCGGCGTCAAGCTGATCGGGGCAACGGCACACTACGTCACTGCCGATCTCGACGAAGGCCCGATCATCGAGCAGGACACGGTGCGCGTCACCCATGCGCAGTCAGCCGAGGATTACGTCTCGATGGGCCGCGACGTCGAAAGCCAGGTGCTGGCGCGCGCCATACACGCGCATATCCACCACCGCACTTTCATCAACGGCAGACGAACCGTCGTCTCCCCGGCAAGCCCGGGAAGCTACGCTTCTGAGCGCATGGGCTAAGCGATGACAAATACCATCGACGGCAAGCAGGTGGCGGCAACTGTTATTGAGGTGCTGAAGCAGGCGAGAGTATGAAAACAAGGCTTGCGATGTCGGTCCAGCCTACCAATGTCGGTCCGGAGCATTCCCCGGTGAGGCAATACGAATCTCATTCTGATCGATCGCCGCGCCGCAACCGACGTTTTGGAAGCTGGCGCACAACACCAAGTCCCCGATCGCCGAAGCCGCCGTGCGCCAGATCGCCACGCTCTACGCCCGTCGAGGCGACGGTCCGCGGCATGACGCCATAAGCTCGGCTCACCGCCTGACAGCAGGTAATGCCCCCCGATCATCGCCGCCTTTCCGTGGTTTGAAGCAATTGTCGATGATCTCCTCGGGCTCAAAGCTGGCCGAAGACATCGGCTATGGTCTTGCCCATTGGGAGGGCTAACTCGCTTCCTCGGCGACGGCCGGCTCGAGCTCGACAACAACCCAGTCGAAAACGCCACATTTAACGATGCGCGCCGGATTCAGTTCGGCTGGAACGCCGTGGCTGCGCATGCCGGCTCGGCAAAACCAGGAGCGATCTTGACGCGCTGCTATAAAAACCACGGTTTGCCGACGATGTCCTGCCGCACACCGGTCGCAACCTGTTTGCGGCCAACTGTCGTTCGGCACATCCCACCTACACAGCTTCTCCGCGCCAGCGTTTCACAGCCGAAAAGCCCGCTACTCTTGAGGGCAAGAGTGGCGGGCTTTTATTGCAGAGCTACACGAACTGGATACGCGCTCCCAATCACATTAGCTGCAGATAATTAAGGCTGCATAAAAATGCAAAATTTGGGCATCTAAATCGATCCGATCGCAATATGACGCGCGCCCGAACGTTCCGGACCTAAATTGCCGCTGCGGTCAAACCATAGAGCGCGTCAGTTATCAGAAAATCTCTGCTTGACGTAACGTAAGGTCCCGTGTTTTTCGCGGTGCAGGGAGTGACTTCCAGTCTCGGTCCAGGGCGACGAAAATGAGGGGCAGCGATGGTGGCTGGCGAACCTAATGACGTGCGCGTCAAACGCGCCGGTGGGGGATGGGTCGTTCATATTGTTGAGGACGGCAAACTGACAGTTCTTCGGTTCAAGACACAGTCTCCGGCCGAAAATTCCGCCGATGACCAACGAGCCAGGCTCGGCCTTGCTAGCAAGCCACCAATCGACGAACGCTGATGTCTGCACCGGATTTGGGGGAGACGTTGGATGGCTAGCTGGCGCCGGCGGAAAAAACACATCGCCGAAAGGCCATTTACAGTGCTGCTTGCGGCTGATGACACGGCGGCCGAGATCATGAAATGCCAGGTAGTCAAGGACCTGGTCCACGGCGCTCGAAAAAGCAGCTTGAATTTGCAAGCCGCCACCGCAACCGACTTCAGACAGAAGTTGAGCCGCGTGGCTGTTGGCTCAACCGTGGAGATGCGGATATTGCCCGATCTCACGAAAGCCCGCTGTTGCGAAAGGCGGGGCGGGCCTCTCTCGAAGCTGGAGTGTAATTGATCCGTGAGACTTATGTCCTCTCTTAAGAGCTGGGCGAGTTGCAACGGGGAGAGGCTCGCATATATCTAGTGCGCAAGTCACGCCCCCCGAGACTGTTCGAACGAATGGACGAAATGCTGATGGCAATGGGGCGCTAGATTGCGAGACTTGAAGGACTATCGGGAGAGCGAACGCTGGGGCCGCCGATGTTTTGAACGGAGCCCTAATCGCAGCCGGGATTCATACCGGATTCCGGACAAGGGCCTACGTCGATGACTATGGCTATGATGACCGGAACGTCAGCTTCAACATCTCGGAACCGCTTCTCGAGGGTCTGAACTGCGAAGGTTCGCCCGAATGGGCCTTACGCTCAAGATCGCCGTCGCCAACGTCGGGGGTAGGCACCAAGCCAATCATCGGCGTTTGCAAAGTTGTCGAAGTTGACAAAGTTGCTCTCCTGCACCATCTTCGATGTAGGAGATCGATATGGCACACAACACGCAACCCAAACCCCCGTTGGCGAAGAGGTCACGTAGGAAGACGCCTGGAAGGACCGTCGCAATGATGACCGTAGAAGGCGATCCTGTAGCATTCTTGCAGGGTTTTGAACTTCCCGCCGGAACGGAGATCGCAATCGTGTCGAAAAATAGTGAGTTGGTTCGAAAAATCCAACGCGCTAGCTCAACGCGATTTGGCACTGTTCGCGAGGTCGTCGCTCGTCATGTCCGCAAAGTCAGAACTCCAGTTGTCAACAGCGATGCATTCAAGCCGGATGCGCGATCTCAGGCCCTTCTGGACGGGGTTCGCATCGCTCAGGAAGATTTGCATCAGGCGGGTGGCGCCTATGATCTGGAGCAGGTCAGGACGTTAATGCAAGGCGTATCACGCCAGGCGATAGACAAACGGGTGCAGGAAGGCAGTCTGCTTGCCGTCCCCGGTCCCAGCAATCGAAGAAGTTACCCCACGCTCCAGTTCACCCGGGATGGCGCTGTTGTCGCGGGCCTGAAGACAGTGCGTGACGCTTTGCCGACGAGCAATCCCTGGACGGTGCTGAACTTCCTCGCCCAACCAGATGACAGGCTGAGCGGACGTAGACCCATCGACGTCCTTAAGGCAGGCGACATAGACATGGTCGTCAACGCCGCGCGGAGAATGGGCACACAGGGAGCGTGAGCGGGCCGCTACCGCCCCCAGATTTGGTTAGGCGAACTCCTGAGTTGGTGGTGTTGCCGGCGGGGACGAATGTCTATCGCTTCTACACCGCCAGATACGAGCCGATATATTTCGACAGGTCTCGCGATGGTAGATTAAACGCGCCGGATGCGACATACGGAGTTTTGTATGTCGCCAAGAGATCGGAAGGAGCATTTGCCGAAACCTTCCTAAGAAGCCCGGGACGTTCGCTAATTGATACCGACCTCCTTGCAAGGAAGGCCTACGTTCGGCTGCAACTGAGGTCGGATCTGTCATTGATCAAGCTTGCTGGTCCGGGACTCGCCGTGCTCGGCGCTACCGCAGAGATCGTCCATTCGGGTTTGCCATACGACACATCTCAGATTTGGTCGCAGGCGCTATCACGACACCCGGTCAATGGCGACGGTATTGCCTACAATGCGCGGCATGACGACGAAGAGCTTTGCTACGCGTTATTCGATCGATGCGCCGATGCACTGGTCGAGGCAGAAAGGGTCTCAGAGCTAGACCAGGATTGGTTTTGGCGTTTGGCCAGCCGATACAACGTCGGACTCGCTCCGCACTAGTGGAACCAACGCCGAGCGTGCCGCTTAGCCCAAACACATCCCCATCACACATTCCCATGCCTTAAATGGTTACATGCCGTTGATGACCATGTCTCGGATGTTTTTGCACTCTTGAATGGTTCTCTCAGGGTCTGTTCTGACACGAAGTTCAAGCCGCCTGCCGTCACGCTCGGAAATGACGGGGGCCGTTTGGTCCTTCCTTCCATGTGATCTTGGGGTCCACGATAAACCGGCAAGGAAACACCTATATGGCGACTTGAACGGTAAAGTGGTTCAACGCGACCAAGGGTTTTAGCTTCATCCAGCCCGACGGTGGTGGACAGGAGTTTTTGTCCATATTTCTGCTGTCGAGCGCGCGGGCTTGTTGACACTCGTTGACGGCCAGAAGGTCCACTATGAGATAGAAAAGGATCGGCGGACCGGCAAATCGTCGGCCGGCAACCTGAGCAAGGCTGGCTAAACCAGCCATGTGATTTCGGCAAGCGCATCAAGCACACAAACTTCAGTGCACCAAGATGATCAAGTCTGGTGGCCTATCGGCATGTCGTTGAAGTGTCACATTTGCTGACCTATATGCGCGCTGCGTCGGATGTTTCCTCCCATTCGTCCGACGCGTTCCCCTCTGGAGGTTTTAACCTTCATACTTGGCCGGACCTTTGGTCCGGTCTTTTTCTTGCGCGCGAGAAACGGGTAAACTGAGACAACGTCCGGCCGCTGGTTGCGCGATCTCGATGCCCAGAATCGTGCAATATCGCTTTGCCACTTCACCGGGTGAAATGAGAACCTTGGTGAGAGCTGTCAAGTCGATGGCTTATCTTCGCCAGCCCGGCAGGCGGAAGACTGATGCCGTCTTCTCGACCTGTCATTCTTGCCGGTCATTCGAAGGGCAATGGCAAGTCGCCGCCTCAATCTCAAGACAAGTTGCCTGTCCAATTTCAGCAGGCCGCTACCTGAATTCGGATGGGCACCGGTCTTGTTGCGCAAGAAAGCACAGCGAATTCTGACGCGTCCGGAGGGTGAAGCGGCGCTTGGTCCCAGGCTCGGGCTTTCCTGAAGCCCTAGCCTTCCTTTCTGGGTGCCAGCCTTGAGGCGGCCGCTGCCGCAATGGCGACGCTGCTAGTGGTGCGCGGGTGCCGGGAGAGGAAGAGGGCGGGCGGGGTGCGGTGGCGGGTAAAGGTCCGGGAGAGAGTCTCCCGGCGTCCGCCAAGGAGCAACGCCCATGACTCAGATGAAAATTCTTGCGCCCAAGCGCAACGAGCGTGCCGGTTACAAGGTCGACGTCAGCCGCGGCCAGCGTATTGGCCGCGTGTCGTCGGAATGGTTCAACCGGCCGGCGGACGAGCGATACCTGTCGCTCAACGACCTTGGAAATGCGGTGAAGAGCCGGTCGGAGCGCAGTAAAACCCGCATCGTCGAAAGTGAGCTGATCCGCGTCGAGGCCAGCCGCGACGATCCGGAGCGCCTGAGGCTAATGCTGCCCGATGCGCCTGCCCCTGTTGCCCCCACGCATTGGAGTTTTGGCCAACTCGCCAGCCTGGTCGGCGCACCGGCCACCTATCTGCGGCAGCTTCCAGCCCCGCTCGCGGCGATCAACCTTCAGCACGGTCTCCTCAACCACCGCGCCGAGCAGGTGAAGACGTTGGAAATCGAGAACGGGCGCCTCGAGTTGCGGGCGGTGACAGGCCCGGATTACGGCAGAATATTTGACTCAGAACTCGTCGACGCCGTGCAGAAAATCGCCGGCAACGGTACCGGCGACACCCGTTGGAAGGTGCCAGGAGTGCTCGACTGGTCGACGGGAAACTACAATCCGCACGTCGACATCTCCCGCGACATCACGACGCTCTACGCGTCAGATCGCGATGTCTTCGTGTTCCTCGTCGACGATCTGAACCCGATCGAGGCCGGGCGGCTGCCGAATGGGGAACCGGATCTGTACTTCCGTGGCTTTTATTGCTGGAATTCCGAAGTCGGAGCCCGCACCCTCGGCATCGCCAGCTTCTATCTACGCGCAGTGTGCCAGAATCGTAATTACGTGCCGGTGGAGGTGCATCACGTCCGAAAAATGAGTGACATGCAGGGCACCACGCTGTGGGTCCGGGTCAAAGCTGCACGCACGCGCAAGCGTGTTGTGCTCTGCCGCGACTGCCATGTTGCACACCATGCCGGACGGTTACAGGCAAGACTTGATCGTATGAATGCAAACGTAGGAGCCGGATGATGGGAAACTATCACGTCCGGTTCCGTGGGAGGGGTAGAGGTCAATCCCATCGGGAACCCTCGCCCCTACCCGACGGCGTCGAAGATTTCGAGGAAATCACCATCCGCCATTCAAAATACGCGGCCTCCCGTTTCGCCCTTGAAGCCGAGCCGGCGCTGATCCAGTTTGCCGATTCCTCGCCCATGCCGTTCGTCAACGGCATCAAGACGGCGAGGCAACGGATCGTTGCCAGAGACGACGAAGATCGCCAGGGCTTCCTGCGCAAGTGCGGCTTCTCCAAGTCCGAGACCACGAAGATCATCGATACTGTTCTCATGGAGGAAGGCAGACCACCGGAATCGATCTTTGATTTCGTGCAGGGCATCACGCGGGTCGCGCGCGACAAGCCGCATCAGGATGTCCGCCTGGACACGGAGGGCAAAGCCAAGAAGCTTCTCGATTTCGCCGCCTGATCCTGAGGAGGCCGGCACGAAAACTCTCGTCGCCGGCCTCGCCTCCGGGCCGTCTTCATCAATCCAAGCGCGGTCCTCCGAAGCAAGTGGACGGCGCTTTTTTCGTGGGAGAACCTTGTGACCAACATGCTGGAGGCCCCTCCGGCGGCTTGGTCGCGTCGAGATCCGCGAGCCGGGGCCGGGTCGGCGTGAGGCCTGGAGGCAGAGGGGGGAGGGGAGGGTTTTTGACGGGCTTGGAGGTTCGGGGAGAGGCCCCGGGCCGCCCGTCATGGAGAACCTGACCATGGCAAAGAACGCCATTCAGAAGATCGCGATGAACGCCGCGGAGAATATTCCCTATGACAAACTAATGCTGTCGCAGAAGAATGTCAGGCGCATCAAGGACGGAGTGTCGATCGAGCAGCTGGCCGAAGACATCGGACGGCGAAAGTTGATCCAGAGCCTGAACGTCCGTCCCGTGCTCGACGGCGAGGGCGAGGAGACCGACACGTTCGAAGTGCCCGCCGGCGGCCGCCGTTATCTGGCGCTCGGCATCCTCATCAAGCAGAAGCGCCTGGCCAAGGATGAGCTGATCCCCTGCATCGTCAATCGCGGGCAGGAAACCTCGGCCGAGGAGGATTCGCTTGCGGAAAACCTGCGGCGCGCCGACCTCCACCCGCTCGACCAGTTTCGGGCCTTCAAGACACTCAGCGATCAGGGACTCGATCCCGACGAGATCGGTGCCCGCTTCTTCGTATCGCCGGCGACCGTGAGACAGCGCCTGCGGCTCGCATCGGTATCGCCAAAGCTGCTTGAGCTCTACGAGAAGGACGAAATCCGTCTCGAGCAAATCATGGCGTTTTCGATCTCGGACGATCACGCGCGCCAGGAACAGGTCTGGGAGCGGATTGCCAGCTCGCATACGCAGGAACCGTACTATATCAGGCGCCTGCTGACGGAGACGACGGTGCGAGCCGACGATCGTCGGGCCGTCTATGTCGGCGCCGATGCCTATGAAGCGGCTGGAGGCGTCATCCTTCGCGACCTGTTCGAGCAGGATTCCGGCGGCTGGTTCCAGGATGCGGCACTCCTCGAGCAGCTTGTCTTCGACAGGCTGAAGGGGGATGCCGAGGCGATCCGCGCCGAAGGATGGAAATGGGTGGAAGCGGCGATCAGCTTTCCCTATGGCCACGCCTCCGGCATGAGGCGCATCTACGCCGAGGCGCGGGAGCTCAGCGCCGAGGAGATCGAACGCTACGACGCGCTGAAGGCCGACTACGACAAGCTGGATGCGGACTATGCCAAGGCCGAGGATGCCGACGAAGCAATCGAGGCGAAGCTCGACCAGCTGGGTGCCGAGCTCGATGCGATCGATGATCGTCCTCAAAGCTACGATCCCGCCCAGAAGGCGATTGCCGGTGCGTTCGTTACGCTTGCGGCGAACGGCAAACTCCAGGTCGACGCCGGTTTCGTGCGGTCCGAGGACGAGCCGCGGACGGAAACCGGCGACGTCGCTGAGGGCGAGGAAGGGAGCGCCGACGGCGGAACCCAATCCAATGGCGACGACGGTGGCGATGGTGTTGTCGTCAACGGCCAGCCGATGAACGACGCCTCTGGCGACGACGGCGAGGACGATGGCATCAAGCCACTGCCTGATCGGCTCGTCTTCGACCTGACCGCTCAGCGCACGCTGGCGCTACGCAACGCGCTCGCCGGCGACGTCGATATCGCCATCATCGCCGCACTCCATGCCTTCGTCCTGCAGGTCTTCTATCGCTTCGCGCCGAACACCTGCCTGGAGATCAGCCTGAAGAGCGGCAGCTTCAGCCAGGTCGACGGTCTTGCCGAGACATGCTGGGCCAAGGAGATTGCCGAGCGGCACGAAGCCTGGGACCGCGATTTGCCCGATGAGGCGGAAGGCCTGTGGGACTTCCTTCTCGGCCGCGATGAAGCAAGCCGCAAGGCGCTGTTCGCGCACTGCGTCTCGCTGACCCTCAATGCGGTGGTCGAACCCTGGAACAGGCGAGCTAAGGCGCTCGAGCATGCAGACGTGCTTGGCCGCTCGCTCCAGTTCGACATGGTCGACGCCGGCTGGACGCCCACGGTCGAGTTCCTCGGGAGGCTCACCAAGGCGCGGATTCTACAGGCTGTCCGTGAAGCGCGTGGCGCAGACTCCGCGCAGCTGATCGACCACATGAAGAAGGACATCATGGCCCGTGAAGCCGCCCGTCTTCTCGAAGGCTCGAACTGGCTGCCAGAGCCGCTGCGCGCTGAGGTCGATGAAGTGTCTGCCGATGCTGGCGACGCGGCCGCCAGCGAGATGTCGGACGAAGCGGCTCTCGACGGCGATGCCGCCGAGCTTCCGGCCTTCCTCGCCGACGATGCGGATCCGTCCTCCGATGCGCCGGTGACCATCGACGGCGACGAAACGGACCACCTCCAGGCCGCCGAATAGTCGGCCTCCCGGTCCCACCGGTCCGGCACCTTCGCCGGACCCTTTTCAGTTCCAACTCACTCTCAAGCCCGGGATCGCCATAGCGCGCCCGGGCGTTTTTGTTTCATGGAGATCGACATGTTCGACTGGAAAAGATCCTGCTCCTACGACGAGCAGCAGAAGAGACGTTTCCACACCACAGCCCGTTCACGGCTGAAGAAACTCGCCGCCGAACTTGCGCTGCCGCAGGGAAGCTTTGACCTGCGCTCAAACAGGGCGGGCATCGCCGTTTGCGGTGAAATTACCCTGCATCATGATCGTGCCTATATCCAGGTCGGCCAGTTCGGCCTGTCCTCTGGTCACGGCATCCTGATCAGGACCTGCAAGGGCCGTAAGGACTATACCGGCGGGGTCAACCACTTCGTCGCACTCGGCATGCTGGACGACATTCCGGCGCTAGCCGCCGCCGTCCGTGCCATCACCGGGGTTGCTCGAGACGCTTCGTGTTCCTCCGAGCGACGCGCCGCCTAAAGTCCTGCAAACCCCATCATCGCCAGTGCACGTGTCGGCCGCAGGCTCGGCCCGTCGCCAGCCACAACACGGCAAGGAGTTGCCATGGCGCGGCGATGCCGCGCGTGGCCGACCTGACTTCAGGAGAACCTCATGACCGCACATCCACCCTTCAGGAAGGTGCTCGACGGCGTCGCCACCCGCGAGCAGATGTTCCAACTGTTTAGCCGTCACAAAGACACTCCCGGCATCGATCCCAATTCCGGCACTCCCTATTCAGGCGAGTGGTTCGAGATCACCGCGTCCGAATACCACTTCATGCTCGGTTTGTTGCCGCCGCTCTTCATGCGCACCGGCATGTTCGGAATGTCGGAGTATAAAGCCGGCAACGTGACCAGCGTATTCTTCGCGATCCGGATCCGGCGCCGCGAGCGCTGGTTTCATGGCTTCTGCGATCTCACCGATCGGCAGTCGCCAGACAAGATGCGCGCCGCCATCATCGCCCACGAGACCGGCGCGAGCGACAGCATGACCCGCTCGGAAAAGCTCGAGGCGATCTGGAACATAACCCCTGTCGAACTCAAGGGGACCCCCCGCAATGCAGACCCCGAGACCGGGTGGGCCGAACATCGCGGCAAACGCACGATTCTCGTCAACGCCGGAAGGCATGATGCTGCCTTCAAGCTGCTCGATGACCTGTCGGATCTCGAGATCGACGAGTTCCTGTCCAAAGTGCGATTGCGTCGGAGCTGACGAAAGGAAGGCGACGATGGATAGCTATGAGAACCGCGCCTCGACGGCGAAACCTCTCCATCACGGTGACCGACTTCCGCTCAATGGATGCACCCGCGTACGGCCCATCCTCAAGCTGTTGAGACATGCGAGACCGTATGGCCAATTGCCCCGAGGATACAAGCATCGGCCCTCACCAAAACTTGGGTTCAGTGCCTGCCACGCGGGAGGTATCCGGCATTGCGTAAAGCGCCGATGAACAGGCTGGTCGGGCCGGCGATACTCGTCCTGGCCTGCGTTGCGAGCGGCAGCGTGTTCCAGTCCTCCAACGGAGCGATAAAGCTGGAGAAAGTGCCATTGACCATGCAATTGCTGGTCGCCAAGCCCTGCTTATCCAGCACCAGAACCCCTGTCTGATTGCTTGGATACCGAATGGCGGCGACGCGCTGAAGTTCCATGTCGCCATCGACGCGCAAATTGAAAAGCACGACGCCCTGGCTTCTGTGGGCGATTTCCGCGACTTTTTCCGCGAAAGGAATAGAAAGCGCACAAACGCTGTCGACCGCCATCCCGAAAACAAGCGCGTCCAACTCATCCGCCGCCATGAGAAGATTAGTTCCCAAGAATATAAGGATTGCAATCGCTCCAGCCGGATTGTGCACAGTCATCGCACTCCGCCGGCTCGACGCCTGAGCATCGCGTGTATGAGGCAGCTCTCTCTCGGTAGGCACGTTTGCCCCCGTTGATTGAGCCGATTGCCCTAGGCTCATGACACACCGCTTGCTCGTTGCGGGGCTTCTCCGGTAAATCACGGCGAAAGCGATATGATACGTCTGGCACTCGCTAACCCAAACTGCGACTTGGCTAGCAAGTCATGCTCACATCAAGGAACGGACTATGAAGCGCCAGATCCGGCCATTCATCGTGAACTGAAACAGAGGCGCGGTAAGCAGAAGCCAAGCCATTCGATCTGGGGCGATCTCGACCTGTCCAAGATTGCCACGGAGATGACGCAGCCAGGCTATGCTGCTCCGCTCCCAAATGCCCAGGTCATTGACTTCAGTATAAGACCCCTTGATGCTGAAGAAGGGGATAAACCACAAGCGGAGTATATGATGGCCGAGTTTCAGGACGCTCAGACTGTTCAGACGACAGTAGCCCCAGCCAAAGTGGAAGTGCCTGAATCCAAGAAGAAAGTTCCGCGAGCAAAGAAAGCGAAGGCGGAGCTCGTAAAGCCGGTCCGCAAGAACGGAGCGAAACCTGCGCCCCAGGCCGCCGAAGCTCCCGTGGTAGCGAAGACCGTCCGCAAGACATATTCCGAGAAGGAACGCTCCCAGAAGCTTGCCCAGATCGAAAAATCGATCGCTGCCGGCGCGACCAGCAAGATTGCGGTCGGCCAGGCCGGCATATCCGAGCAGACCTACTATTATTGGAAGAGAGCTGTCGCACCTTCTTCAGACAGCGGCGATCTCCGTGATCTTGTCGCGCTCGAAGAAGAAAACAAGCGCCTGAAGAACCTGCTTGCCGACCGTCTGCGCAAGGAAAATGCCGAGCTCAAGAAGAAGCTGGGCCTGGCGTAAGGCATAGTGAGCATCGCTGGAAATTCCGCCGACACTCAAGGCGGTAGCGGCGGCATATCGCCTTCGCCGACCCGCCACACCCAGGAGCCGATCTCCGGTCGCGCGGCGATCATTTCGTCGAGCGACACTTCGAAGTTCTGGTCCGCTCCGGCCGGAACGACAAAGAGCGCGATCGGCTCGTCCCTGTTCTGAAGCAACGCGTTGGCGATCGGCTGGTCGGGATGCAGGTCAAAGCGCAATCCCTTCACGCTCTTCTCGCGAAGGCGGGCGAGCCCATCGACGAGCCTTTTCTCCGGGACCGTCTCGTAGGGTATCCAGTTCTCGGACACCACCATCAACGCGACCTCCTCGACAATGGCGAGGCCGGCCGGGTTCAGTCCGAACGTCGCGATCGTCATGAGATGCGAGCTGGAATCCGCTGCCCACAGCGACAATTCTTTTTCAAAACGCGCCTGCAAGCGGCGATGCAATGCATCGTCGATCATGAAGGGAAAACCGGGCAAATGCCTGATGACGAGTTTCTGACCGGATCGGGCGGGCACGATCTCCTTCACCTCGCCGACCAGGACAAGCAACTTTCGGGGGCCGGATTTCGGCGGGAGCGCCGTGCCGAGAACCGCGTTGCGACGCTGCTCGATGGCTTGCCTGTTCTCGGCCCGAAACGGCTCGGGCACGAACAGGATGTCGGCGAGTGGTCCGCCCCTCACTGTCATTTGCCCGGCAGCCTCGAGCAGATGCCAACGGACATTCCACCAATGCCGTTTGCCGGCCCACCTCGATGTCCAGACCGTCAGTTCGGCCTCGTGCCAGAGATAATGAAGCAGGCCACGCAGCGACATCCGCCTCGGATCGGCGGTAACGCTGGCGGAACTTTGCCCCGCAGGCACCGATGCCGCCCGGCTCCCTGTCTTCGACAGGCTGAAGTCCAATTTGAGGGCGGCCAAGCCGTTTTGCGGATCGAGCTGTATCGCACTGCCCATCAAGGCGCCCAGGCCGGACAGTTCGTAAGGCGATTCATAGGAATCGCAGGATGGATCATGCCCGCCGCCGCTCATCGGCATGCGCTTGATCAGGTGAAGGTCGCCGATGCGGGCGATGTACATCGGGCAGCCCGGCTCGCGGCACAGGCATAGCGGACGCTCGGTGCGGGCATAGGCACTCGCCAGCGCCGCCTGCAGGTCAGGCGCTGCCTCCTCGTAGACCGCACTGCCAATTCTGAACCGTCGCATCACCTCCACAGCTCCAGGTCGCCGCCGCATCCCTGTGCGCGCATTCAAGTCATGGGTTTGCACAGAGCGCAACCCCTTTGGTGCATCGGCGCCAGAGGCAGAGGGGAGCCGGGAGGAGTGTGGCCCGGCTGGCGCGCAGAGAGTGCCGGCGCGGGCGCCACTCTCCCCTCTTGCGAAGGACATTTCCATGAACATCGTTTCGACCGCACCGGCCGTCGCTCGTACGGCTGATTCCCTCGCCGCGCTGACGCCGGCCTCCATCGACACCGACCAGGCGATCTATCGAGCGGCAACGCAGCTTTTGCCTTTCCTGGAACAGGGCAAGCCTGTCAGCACCGCTGCACTGCGCACCACCATGACGACAAGTTTTGGCGGCAGCGATGCTCAGGGGTTCTGGGTCTGGAAGGACGGCTACGAGGCGCTCGAAGTCGCCCAGGTGCTGTTTCTGCGCCGGTTCGGCCCTGCGATCCTGTCCCGGTCGACCACGCCCCAGGCAACGCTGGCGATGATCAAGCGCATCGCCGACCTTCTTCCCACCCATACGCGACGGTCCGACGAGAGCCAGGCCATGCAGCAGCTCTCCACGCCCTTGCCGCTGGCCTTCATCGCGGCGCACGCCGCGGCGATCGCCTCTTGCGACCTCGTTCTCGAACCCTCAGCTGGCACCGGTCTGCTCGCCGTCCATGCCGAGATGGCGCGCGCCTCGATCGCCCTCAATGAGCTTGCCGCGACGCGGGCGGATCTCCTCGGCCTGCTGTTTCCCCGGTTTTCCGTCTCGCGGCACGACGCCGCCCATATCGACGATCATCTCGGTGCGGCCATCGAGCCGTCCGTCGTGCTGATGAATCCACCCTTCAGCGTCGGCGCCTATGTCGACGGCCACGTCACTGACGCGGCATGGCGGCACCTCTCTTCCGCATTCGCACGCCTGCGCGCCGGCGGGCGCCTGGTCGCCATCACCGGCACCGGGCTGTCTCCCGAAAACCCAAAATGGCGGCCGGCCTTCGAACGCCTGCAGCAGCAGGGCACCGTCGTCTTCACCGCGGCGATCGACGGCCGTGTCTACGCCCGCCATGGCACCACCACTGAAACGCGCCTGACAATTATCGACAAGGTACGGGCCGCCGATCCAAAAAATTTCGTCCGCTCGCCCGGCAAGGCAACTGATGTCGAAACGCTGCTCGCCTGGATTACGGATCTGCCGCCCCGGACACCGGGCGGCTTTCCGGATTCGATCGGCGCGTTGTCCAGCGGCATCCTGGCAAATGCCGCCATGCACATGGGCGGCCGATCAGGGGCGAGAGCCGCACCCCTCACTGTCTCAACTTCTGCGCCGAAGGCCATCCAACCGGTCCGTCCGATTGCGCGGGCGAATGCCCGCCAGGTCAAGGCAAGCAGCACGCCGGCGGTCCCCCTGGCCTATGAGCTACGCGACTGGATGCCGGAAGAGGGCGGCCGCCTCACCGACACGATCTACGAACCCTACGCGCTTCAGTCGATCGACATTCCCCGCGCAAAGCCGCATCCGACACCCCTCGTGCAGTCGGCAGCAATGGCCGCCGTCGCCCCGCCAAAGCCTTCCTATCGGCCGCTTCTTCCTGATGCGATCATCGACGAGGGCCTGCTGTCGGACGCCCAGCTCGAAAGCGTGATTTATGCCGGGGAGGCGCATTGCGGCCATCTCGCCGGCACCTGGACGGTTGGCGAGACCTGCGATGTCGTCTCGGCCGCGCCGGAAGGTGCTTCGAATGCTGTCCGCTTCCGCCGTGGTTGGTTTTTGGGCGATGGAACCGGCTGCGGCAAGGGACGGCAAGTCGCGGGCATCATCCTTGACAACTGGCTGCAGGGCCGCCGCCGTGCGATCTGGATTTCGAAGTCGGACAAGCTACTGGAAGATGCCCAGCGCGATTGGGCGGCACTTGGCCAGGAAAAACTTCTCGTGCAGCCACTGTCGCGCTATCGGCAGGGCACGCCGATCCGCCTTGCCGAGGGCATCCTGTTCACAACCTACGCGACGCTGCGCTCGCAGGAACGGGAAGGCAAGAAATCCCGGATTGCCCAGATCCTCGACTGGGTTGGACAAGAGCCGAGGAGGGCCGACGGCCCGACAGGGGATGCAGAAAAGTCGACGGGGAGGACCGAAAGCCCGACGAGAGAAAACCCGTCGGGGGCGAAAAAATCTTTCGATGGCGTCATCGTCTTCGACGAGGCCCACGCCATGGCCAACGCCGCTGGCGGCAAAAGCGAGCGTGGCGACGTCGCCCCCTCGCAGCAGGGCAGGGCGGGACTGCGGCTCCAGCACGCACTGCCTGACGCCCGTGTCGTCTACGTCTCCGCGACCGGTGCGACCGCGGTCGAGAACCTCGCCTATGCGCAGCGTCTCGGCATCTGGGGCAGCGAGGATTTTCCCTTCGCCAACCGCGCCGAATTCGTCGCCGCGATCGAGGACGGCGGTGTCGCGGCGATGGAAGTGCTCGCCCGCGATCTCAAATCGCTCGGCCTCTATGCGGCGCGTTCGCTCTCTTATGACGGTGTCGAATATGACCTGCTCGAGCACGCGCTGAGCGACGAACAGATCCGCATCTACAACGCCTATGCCGACGCGTTCCAGGTCATCCACAACAACCTGACCGCCGCACTCGAGGCGACCAACATCACCGGCGAGGCCGGCACGCTGAACCGCGACGCAAAATCGGCGGCGCGTTCAGCCTTCGAGAGCACCAAGCAACGCTTCTTCAGCCATCTCATTACCTCGATGATGACGCCGACGCTGATCGGCGCGATCGAAAAGGACCGGGTCGAAGGTCATTCGGCGGTCGTTCAGATCGTCTCGACCGGCGAAGCGCTGATGGAACGACGGCTTGCCGAAATCCCCACCGAGGAATGGTCGGATCTGCATGTCGATGTGACGCCGCGCGAGTATGTCGGCGGGTACTTAATGCACTCCTTCCCCACCCAGTTGTTCGAGGAATATTCGGACGCGGAGGGCAACGTCTGCTCGCGGCCTGCCCACGATGAAGATGGCAACCCGGTTCAATGCCGCGAGGCGGTTCGCCGGCGCGACGAGATGGTCGAGCGGCTTGGGTCGTTGCCGCCGGTCGGCAGTGCCCTTGACCAGATCATCCATCACTTCGGCACCGACATCGTCGCCGAGGTGACCGGCCGCGCGCGGCGTATCGTGAAAAAGACCGGCCGCGACGGCATAGACCGGCTGGCCGTGGAAAACCGCCCTGGCTCGGCCAATCTCGCCGAGACCCAGAGTTTCATGGATGACGACAAGCGCGTACTGATCTTTTCGGATGCCGGCGGCACAGGCCGGTCCTACCACGCCGATCTCGGGGTCAGGAACCAGAGGCTTCGCAAGCATTATCTGCTCGAGGCCGGCTGGCGCGCCGACAACGCCATCCAGGGTCTCGGGCGCACCCACCGCACAAATCAGAAGCAACCGCCGCTGTTCCGGCCCATGGCCGCGAACGTGAAAGCCGGCAAGCGTTTCCTGTCGACGATCGCACGGCGGCTCGACACGCTGGGTGCGATCACGCGCGGCCAGCGCCAGACCGGCGGGGCAGGGCTGTTCCGTGCCGAGGACAATCTCGAAAGCCCCTATGCGCGGGCCGCACTTCGCCAATTCTACATGCTGCTGCATCAGGGCAAGATCGAGGGTTGCTCGCTCACGACCTTTGAGACTGTGACCGGACTGTCGCTGACGACTGACGAGGGCGGGCTGCGCGACGAACTGCCGCCGATCACGACCTGGCTCAACCGCCTGCTGGCGCTGCGCATCGAAACCCAGAATCTGCTGTTCGAGGTGTTCGAGCAACTGATGACGGCGAAGGTCGAGGGCGCGATCGCTGCCGGCTCCTATGACAAAGGTCTGGAGACGATCACGGCGGAAAGCATCGTCGTCACCGATCGCCGCAGCGTCTACGCGCACCCGATCTCGGGCGCGCAGTCGCATGTGCTGACCGTCGCACGCAAGGACCGGATTCGGCCGCTCAGCCTGGTCGACGCGGTGGCCATCGCCCGGGCGGAACCGCAATCGGTTCTGTTGGTGAACACGCGGTCGAACCGCGCGGCGATCCGGCTGCCGACGGCAAGTCTGATGCTCGACGATGGCGCGATAGAGCAGCGCGTGCGCCTGCTGCGGCCGACGGACGAACTGCGCTTCGGTCTCGATGCCCTTGCCGAGACCCACTGGCAGCCCGCCGACCGAAATCTGTTCTGCGACCTGTGGCAGGCTGAAGTCGCCGCTGTCCCGGAGTTCGCCACCAGCACCTTTCACATCGTGACGGGTCTGCTGTTGCCGATCTGGCGGCGCTTGCCGGATCATGATTGTCAGGTCTATCGGATCCAGACCGATGCCGGCGAACGCATCATCGGGCGTCACATCGCGCCGACGCTTGTTGCGACCATGTTGCGCAATCTGGGGCTCGATCATGTGCCGACGCTCGCGCCGCAAGATGCCTGGACCGGGCTTGTGGAAGGCAGGATCGGACTGCAACTCGCCGATGGCCTGATCCTGCGCCGCAGTCGGGTCATGAACGACTACCGTGTCGAGCTGATCGGCTTCACCGACGCTTTTGTTCCGCGGCTGAAGGCGCTGGGGCTGATCTCCGAGATCATCTCGTGGAAACTCCGGCTGTTCATCCCGACGAGTGAGCAAGGGCCGTCAATCCTCGCCGCGCTCCTCGACCGCCACACACTGGTCGGCGTCACCGACCGCGCGTCAGTGGCGTGAGGGGAGACGATCATGACCGTCTCGGCCTCCGAGCTTGCACAACGCCTTGGCGAACATGCCGAGGCGGTGTGCCGCGAATATCTCTCCAACGGCCATCGCTCCGGCAACTACTGGATGGTCGGCGATGTCCGCAACACGCGCGGCCGCTCCATGCATGTGCGGCTCAAAGCGGTGGGCGGCAAGGCAGCCGGAAAGTGGGTCGAATATGTTGCGGCGAGGGTTATGTTGCGCCGCCGCGATTGGGCGCCGTCCTACAGACGGTCGACGGCTTCTACGCAACATAACGTCAGCGCGCGGGAGGTGTCGTGATGCCCCGCGACGCTTCCGAACTGTCTCGCCGCCTGGCACGCCACGCAGAGGCGGTCTGCCGGCACTACCTGTCCAATGGTCGACGCCGAGGCCGCTACTGGACGGTGGGCGATGTGCGCAACACGCCCGGCCGATCGATGTTTGTCCGGCTCAGCGGGCCGGAATCCGGTCCCGGCGCCGCCGGGCATTGGACTGATGCCGCCTCAGCCGAATATGGCGATCTCCTCGACGTCATCCGCGAGAGCTGCGGTCTCGTCGATTTCCACGATGTCGCCGATGAGGCGCGGCGCTTTCTGAGCCTGCCGCGCGTCGAACCGTACGGCGCCCCAAAGCCCGTTCGCACACCCGTTCCCGCCGGATCGCCGGAAGCGGCGCAGCGGCTGTTCGCCATGTCGCAGCCGATCCGCCGGACGCTCGTCGAGACCTATTTGCGCAGTCGCAGCATCATGAACTTGCGCGACGCAGGCAGCCTGCGATTCCATCCGCGCTGCTACTATCGACCTGAGGGCGACGGCCCGACCGAGACCTGGCCGGCGATGGTCGCTGCCGTCACCGATCTCGAAGGGAGGATCACCGGCGCGCATCGTACCTGGCTTGCCCGGGACGGTTCCGGCAAGGCGCCGGTCGACACGCCGCGCCGCGCCATGGGCGGTCTCCTCGGCCATGGCGTCCGCTTTGGCGCGGCCGATGATGTCCTCGCTGCGGGCGAAGGCATCGAGACGATGCTGTCGCTGCGCTGTGCGCTGCCGGCCATGCCGATGGTTGCCGCGCTCTCGGCCAACCACCTTGCCGCCCTTCTGCTTCCGCCGAAGCTGCGTCGGCTTTACATCGTCCGCGACGCCGACGCCGCGGGCGACACGGCCCTCGCGACATTGACCGAACATGCCGAAGCTGCCGGCATTGAGGCGCTTGCTCTATCTCCGCGGATGGGCGACTTCAACGAGGACCTGCGTGCATTCGGCCTCCGCGCGCTCCGGCGGACATTGCGCATCCAACTCATGCCGCAGGATTGCTGCTTTACTTACAGATGATTGAGCACCCTCTACGTAGCAGTCACGGTGCTCGGTGCGAAAGCTTGAGCCTCCATCAACATGGAGGCACAAGTATGTTTGAAGCAATCTTCTTCCCTCGAACTGCAGAGAAATATCGAGCAGCACCGCTGTCTGAACCGCGCGCGCAGTACCTTCGACACCTGAATGAACTGGGCGCTTGCCGAACAACCTTACGCAAAAATGCGAACGATCAACTCAGTCTCGTCCGATTACTGGATTTGCGAGAAGGCGTCCGGGTCAGCATTCCCCAAATAGAAACCGCAGCAGCAATCTGGGCGCTGCCAAAAGGCCACAGATATGCTCGGGCAGCTTCGCCCAAAGGCGAGAACTCGCTTTGCCAGTCGCGGAATCCAATGGCTGCGATTCTTGGGGTGGCTCGACGAGCCTGAGCGTAAGCATCACCCACATCATGCAGAGATCGTGATCTTTGAGAGATGGCTGCATCAGGAGCGCGGCCTCTCGAACGCGACCGTACAAGCCTACTGCGCCGCCGCCGACCACTTCTTCTTCTTCTGGTCGGCTGGAAAGGGTGTTGCCTTGAACGCCATCATGCGCAAGACCAAACATCGCGGCATCGCTCGGGTCGCTGCCCACTTCATGCTCAATCTGATCGCCTACAACCTGATCCGCATCCCCAAACTGGTTGCAGCGTAGCCAACTTGGCGTCCAGACCGCCAAAGCGCTTCAAACTCTCAAACAAGTCATCCAACAATGGCACCCGCGACAGAACAAACGCCCAATTCTTTGGATTTTTCAGTAAACTGCTAGGCTCGTCATCCAGTGGATCGTTGCCACTGTCTCAGCAGGCTGTTGTCATCCGAAAGACGGCAAACTCGGGCGCGGCTCCGCCTTTCTCCTTGAGCTCGTCAGCTTCTCGAAAGCCAACCTTCCTAGCATTCGCACCCGGTCTCTAGATGCCAATGCCGCCTATGCTGAACTAGGGTACCCGCTGGGCGGATCTGCAGGAGACTTTGTTATCATAATCGAAAGGAGAGCTTTATGGATTCCAATCGGATAAACGGTGGCGGCGCGCAAGGGTTCCCACCGGGGTACGTCCGGACACAGGAGGATCATGATCTATTTAGGCAGGCCGCGAATGAAGCCGGGTCATTATCATCTGCCGCGCTTGTATCGGCGCAGGCTCCGATTTGGAGTTCGAGCGCTCCGTACGGAAGCTTTTCACGCGATGGCTACTCTTGGAACAACGACGTATGGGGCCCGTGCCCTGGGCCTCAGACGATTTCGGTGAGTGGCGTCAACCGGTGGAGCGTATGGTCGAACCAGCCTAATACGCCGGGCATCAAAAGCTATCCGCACGAGGCTTTTAGTATCGGGAAACCGCTCAGTTCAATCAACACTCTGAGCTCGAGCTTCAATCAGGAGGTTCCTACTGGCGGCGCCTGGGATGTCGCCTACGATATCTGGGACAGCTCAAACCAGCATGAGGTAATGCTCTGGACAAACTACACCGGAAACTCGGACGGGAGCGGCAACGTTAAGCCCATTTCATATCATTATGCCCCTTCCGGTGCGGCGATTCCGGTCTACAGCAATGTCAATGTAGGCGGAGCGACTTGGAACGTGTTTGAAGGTGAAGGCCCCGACGGTCACAAGGTCATCTCATTGCTGCGCACTTCGAAGACCAACAGCGGGACAGTGGACATCAAGAGTATCCTGCAGTGGATCAAGTCGACGGGGTACTTTGGCGACATAAACGTCGGTAGCGTCCAATACGGCGTCGAGATTACCTCGTCCCCGGGGGGAAAGAACTTCAATTTCAACAACTGGTCTGTGACCTCGAAGTGAAGATCCGTGTGCGGGCGGCAAGGTGACCTGCGCTTATGCCAATGAGCCACGCTGGCTGACGGCCTAGCTTGCGCTTACCGGCTCGCTCGGCCAAAGCGATGGTTGTTTCCCGGCCGCGACGACGAGCGTCCGCTCGTCCCCAACGTGCTGCACGCCGCCTGCCGTTCAGCTTGTGCGGCGGCCGGCTTGAGCAAGTCGGTGACAGTGCACACGTTGCGGCACACATTCGCGACCCATCTCCTGGAGAACGGGGCCGACGTGCGCATCATCCAGGTGCTGCTCGGCCATGCCAGTCTGGCCAGCACGGCGCGCTATACCCAAGTCGCCACAAAGACCATCAGCAATACGCCAAGTCCGCTGGACCGGCTCCGCCTGGAGGTCGTGCCGCCCGGCTGAGCGGACCTGATGGCTCCGGTTCTGGAAGTGGCGGATATCTTCCGCCGCCACGGCGAAGCGTTTCGGCAAGCCCGTGCCGAGCATCTGGACCGCGTCGAGCGGCGCGTCATGGGCGCGATCACGGCATGCCGGACGGCTGTGCTCGGCGGCCACGTCGAGCAGTGCGATGACTGCGGCGCCACACGCATCGCCTACAACTCCTGCCTTATGGGCAAAGCCGGTAATGGGGAGCTGGCAATCGCGATCACCGTATTTTCCTGTGTATTGCCGCTCTCGAGCTCTCCATTAGAAGTCGCCCGTGCGGCCCCGTTGGGTCGGCCACTGATGGCCGGTCACATACGGAGACGGACATGTTGGAGACGTACTTCTCGGCAGCGAAGATGCTGGGGCATCTGCGCAGTGGGCCGAGCGGGCCTTACATTGACGGGTTTGCAGCGGCGCTGGAGCAGCAGGGCTATGGCCCCGAGACAGCGGTACGCTATTTGCGAGCGGCAGCTCACATCGGCCATGTCATGGCCGAGCAAGGCGCAGGCCTGACGGACGTTTTGATCTCGCCGCGTTCGGCGAGCACCTGCGCACTTGCCGGTGTTCACGCGCCAAAGGCGGCCGGCGCAACCACCATACCATCTACGGTGCCAGGCTCTTTCGTCGGCACCTCGTCGAGCTCGGCCTTTGCCGGTCCGAGGCCGTGGGGGCAGCGCCCGCCGAGCCGCAGCCGCTGGTCGCCGACTTCAAGACGTGGCTGCGCAAGCATCGCGGCGCATCCGATGCCACCGTCAGGCTCTACGCCCGCGACGCCGCGGGCCTGATGATGGAGCTTCGATCTGACCCGGCCGGCTGGAAGCCGAACGATGTCCGCAGCTACTTCCTGGAGCGGGCGAGCAATAGCGGGAGTGGCACGATCAAGAAGATTACGACGAGCCTGCGGGCTTTCCTGCGGTATCTCGCAGTCACAGGCCGTTGTCAGGCAGGTCTCGACGGCGCCGTTCCGGCCTACGCTCATTGGCAGCTTGCCGACATGCCCCGGTATCTATCGACCGAGCAGGTCGACCGGCTGATCGCTGCCTGTGACGGCGATGCCGGTGCGCGCCGGCGTGATCGTGCGATCGTACTTTTGTTGGTGCGCCTCGGCCTGCGGGCCGGTGACGGGGCGCAACTGCGTCTCACCGATATCGAGTGGCAAACGGGATCGCTGCGGGTCTGCGGCAAGTCGCGCTACGAAGTCCGGCTGCCGCTACCGCAAGACGTCGGGGATGCGATCGCCGCCTACCTCGAATGCCGGCTGTCTACCCGCCGGAACGATGTCTTGTTCCTGCGCACGATCGCGCCGTGCCGGCCATTCCGACGAGGCGACGGCATCTCGTCGGTGGTGAAGCGTATCATGAAGCGGGCTGACATCGTGCCGCCGGTCAAAGGGGCCCACGCTCTGCGGCACACCGCGGCGACCGAGATGCTGCGCCACGGCGTGCCGCTCGACAAGATCGGCCTCGTCCTTCGGCATCGCGGCATCGATACGACGGCCTATTACGCAAAGGCCGACGTCGCGCTGCTGAAGCAGGTTGCTCAGCCCTGGCCGGAGGCGCTCTGATGCTCGACGCCATCGAGACCTATCTCGCGCTCCGCCGCACTACGGGCTTCGCGATGTCGACCGCGGAGTACCTGCTGAAGAGCTTTGCCGCCTTCGCGACTGCACGCGGACAAACGTACGTCCAGACAAAAACAGCGATCGACTGGGCCGCGCTGGGACCATCCGTCGCGCAACGGGATGCACGGCCAAGAGCCGTCTGTCACTTCGTACGCCATGTCCGGGTGGAGGACGTCGGGCACGAGCTGCCGCCTGCAAATCACTTCGGCGCCCGTAAGAAGCGTCGCACGCCGCACATCTACACGACAGACGAGATCAGTCGGCTGGTCGAAGCTGCGCTGCGGCTTCGGCCAATGCGCGACTTACGCCCGCACACGCAAGCGACCTTGATCGCGCTGCTCTCATCCACAGGGCTCAGGATCTCCGAAGCCCTAAAGCTGACGATCGCGGACGTGACCCGCGACGGTCTGCTGACCCGCGAGACCAAGTTCCGCAAGACGCGATTGGTGCCGCTGCACGATACGGCGGCGGCCGGCTTGCAGCGATACCTGGCACGTCGCGGGCCCGGCTCAGACGATGATCCGGTGTTCATCGACAAGCGCAACCGGCCGCTACGCTACATTGCCGTCAAGGAGACCTTCGACAGGCTGGTCGACAAGGCTGGCATCAGATCGACGTCGGCTCGCCGTCCTCGCCTGCACGATCTGCGCCATAACTCCGAGTGCCGGATTATTCCGAGTGGCGACCGGGAGGCCAAAGAATGCGGGCGATTTGTGGCTTTTGTGTCTGCATTATCAGAGGCTCTTCAGGAATGTGAGGAGATGGTCGTCGGGCTTGTAGCGGCCAACCGGATGTCGGCCGTGTCGGTCCTTGCCAGAGCTTGCTCCTTGAGCTTCATGTCGGCCTGAAGATAGATGGTGGTGGTTTCGACCGACTCGTGGCCCAGCCACAGAGCGATGACCGAGCGGTCGACGCCGTGCTGCCGGCCTGACCTTCCCGCCTGGCTGCCGTCGCCTCTACATCGCAGCTGATGCCGACACCGCCGGCCGTCAGGGCATCGAGCGCCTCAGCCAGCGCGCGGGCGAGTCAGGGATCCTTGCCCTGGTGTTGCGGCCGCAGCTCGGCGACTTCAACGACGATCTGCGTCATCTCGGCCCGGCCCATCTCGCGGCATGGCTCCGCGACCAGCTCGTCCCGGAGGATGCCCGTCTCTTGCTGCCGCCCGGATGAATGGGTTCGGGCCGACACGCGGGCCGGGACGGCGTCGCCGGATAGCCTGCAGACATAGCGGCGGTCCGCCGGAGAGGCCGCGCCCGCGGCCTGCCTGAGAGGCGACCCCTGCCACCCCCCGTTCACGGCCGCAACGGCTGCGCCGTCCTCCGCTCGCGCTCCGGCCTTCGGTGCGGCCGCGCCCGCGGCGCGGCCGGGTTGCGCTGTCAGGCCGCGATAGGCGCGGCCACAACCGACGGAGACACGCCATGACCTACGAGCTTCCTCTCGACGACGGCTACGAGCCCTACCACGCCTCCTCGCCGACCGACCGCGTCATCCTCGAACTGCAGATGTACGGCCATCGCCCGCATCAGGACGAACCTGATCCTCGGCCGCTTCCCGACGACGAAGTGATCCGGGCTGGCCTCGCCGGGATCGTCGAGACCTTAGCCGGCATGCTCGGCGACACCAGGCTCGAACCCGATCTCGACGACCTGCTCTGGTCCTTCGCAAACGTCTTCCACCGTGCCGCCGAGCGCGTCGCCCGCAGCCTCGACCGCAACGAGGAAGCCCAGCGCTCAAGCCAGCATGAGCAGGACGGCTCGGAGGTGAAGTCCGTCGAGCTGGAGCGGCTGACCGCGGAAGGCATCAGCTATATCGAGCGCCGCAATGTGCTCGAAATCATGCGCGATGAGGCCGCCGATCTCTACGAGGCACAAACCGGATCGGCATGGCGACCGCGCACCGGCTCCAAGGTCTCCCACCAGGCGATGACCGCTTCGGTGATCGACTCCAGAGACTTCCTCGCCGCCCGCCGACACGCCGAAACCGAGGTGCTCGTCCCGGCCGGCACCAAGATCGCCTTCGCCGGCGGCCTCGACTGCAACGACCACGACCGGATCTGGGACGCGCTCGACAAGGCCCGCGAAAAACATCCCGACATGGTCCTGCTCCACGGCGGCAGCCCGCGCGGCGCCGAGCGCATCGCAGCCTGCTGGGCCGAAAGCCGCAAGGTCACCCAGATCGCCTTCAAGCCGGACTGGACCCGACACGCCAAGGCGGCTCCGTTCCGCCGCAACGACCAGCTTCTCTCGGTGGTGCCCTACGGCCTGATCGTCTTTCCCGGCTCCGGCATCACCGACAACCTTGCCGACAAGGCGCGTCGGCTGGGCATTCCCGTCTGGCGGTTCGCGGAGGGCGGCGCGTGAGCGCCGTTTTCTTGCAAATCCAGAAAATCCAGATAATATGGAGACCGATCAAGGAGTCCAGCCATGCGCCAGTTCACGACCGGGGATCTCAACAAGCAGGTTGGCGACGTCACCGACGTTGCCAGCCGCGAACCCGTTATTCTCACCAAGCACCGGAAACCCCGCTTCGTGCTGATGAGCTACGAGCACTACGAACGGATGCGCATCGGCGGCGATCCCCGCCGCGCACACCATGTCTCCGAGATGCCGGAGGAACACAGGGAACTCTTCGCCGCCGAGATCGACCGATTGGCGCGCGGGGAAGGATACGATGATGAGCGGTAGATTTCTGCCTGGTCAGGTGATCTCCTACCCGTATCTTTGGGCCCGTATCTTCGGGCATGGCAACACGAGCGCGGCGAAATGGAAGGCCGCAAAAGCCGGCCGGCCTGCGTGGTCGCTGTCCGTGGCGCAAGAGATGGCCTGACCCATCTCGCGCTGGCGATAACCACCAAGCCACCGACCAGCGATCGGGTCGGTTTGGAAGTCTCCGCTATCGAGTGCCGCCGCGCCGGTCTGACCGATCTCAAACGCTGCTGGATCGTGGTTGACGAATACAACTGCGATATTGCCGAACGCTCCCGGTACATCGAATCCGACGGTAAGCCCCTCGGTCGCTTTAGCAAGGCTTTCATGATGAAGATCGCAGCCGCCTTTATCAAAGCGCGCAGCGAGGGCCGCCGCGTCAGCCGTCTAGATTGACGTTCTCTTTTCGCGGCCATGCGCTCGATCCAGGACGTGAGTCTCTGGCTGGCCTTGAAAGGCCCGTAGCTCCAAGCGCGAAGCGCCACTAGCCAGATGATGCGCGTAGCGCCTCCGGCAACGGCAAGGTCCGGGCGCGCCGGCCTGCGGCCGGCCGGGCTCTCGTCGCGGCGTTCCGCCGCTTCCCGAGCCGGCTTTGCCGTCTCGGCCTTCGGGTGACGATCCCTCGCGCAGGGGCAGAGGGAGAGGGCGGCCTGAGCGGGGCGGGGGACGCGGGAGAGAAGGGAAAGTCACCATGTCGATGATATTCATAGGCGGATCACGCGAGATATTCGAGCTGCCGGAACCTGCCATCGCTCGCATCGGCGCAATCGTTGCTGCCGAGCACGGCGTGCTGGTTGGCGACGCGTCGGGAGCCGATGCCGAGGCGCAGGGCCTGCTCGCGGGCTACAAGTACGAGCATGTCGGGGTCTTCCATGCCGGCAAGGAACCCCACAACAATCTGGGCGACTGGGCCGCCTACCATGTCCCGTCACCTGCAGGCACTCATGGATCTTGGCACGACGCCGCCAAGGACCGGGAGATGGCGCGGCGCGCCGACTTTGGCATGATGGTCTGGGACGGCGCATCACCCGGTACGGCCGTCAACGTGCTTCGGCTCGCCATCGCGAACAAGCCGTGCGTCATTTACGATCTGGCCAGGGGCCGGGTGGCGACGACGTACAATGTGGAGGACTGGTGCGCCATGCTCCGCCATGCCGGTCCGGACATTCGACGCCAAGCCGAAGCCCGCATGACGCCGGACGAGCGTCTGGCGTTGCCAGGATGATGGATGCGGTCCCGCCGACAGCCCGGCGGTTCAATCAGATATGTTGATCCGGCAGCTCGCCGCCTAATCCGCTTGTATGAGCGGAGGGAGGCGGCCCCTTTCGCAACCGTCCACGCGCAGAGCCGCGGGGCGTTGTGCGGATGATCATCTTGACCCGTCTCGCCTCTGAAGCGGGTGCAAGCGTGCCGAACAACATGCTGGCTTGCCGGTCATCCAACCTGACTGGGCGGTATCATCCCCCGAGGGGCGTGTAGGCCGCTGCCAGCCGGCCCCGATCTCGAAACCGGTATGCCGCCATACCGAACATGCGAGGCGGTCACGCGCCGGGCTGCTGTTCGATGTGTTGGCAATGCCGACGATTTGACCCGAGAGGCTGCAGCATGTTCCTGCGATCCGGCAGCGTTGTGTCGGCGGTCTGGCGATGGCGGCCTGAGTTCTTTTCCTTCGGTCGCATCCGGGGCCATTCCCGTTTCATGTCGCCTTTGTAGACGACCGCCTGCTTTGTGCGGTCAACCCCCGTTGGGGGTACACTCGGCGAATATTCAGGAAAATTCGATTTCTGTTTTTGTCTGCGGGCAGGCGAAGGGCCTGCCCGCAATTTTTCGGCAAATAGAATTTTCCAGAATTTTCGCCGAGATGACCGCAGCAGGACGGCCCTCTCCTTTGGCGCCATCGGGAATGGTCCCGATGCAACCGAAGGAGAACTACCATGGCCACCACAATCGCAAACCTCACCACCAAGGCCGACGGCTCGATGGAAGGCGTCTTTGCCACGCTCCGGGTCAATGCCCCGATCACCCTCATCCCGAACACCAACAAGTCGCGCGAGGACGCCCCCGACTACCGGATCGTCAACAAGCGCACGGGCTTCGAGATCGGAGCCGGCTGGCACCGCATCTCCCAGCGTTCGGGCGAGGAATACCTCTCGGTCAAGCTGGAAGCTCCCGAGATCGGCGTCATCTTCGGCAATCTCGCTCCCGCCCCGGGTGGCGAGGAAAACAAGAAGGTCATCCTCTGGAACAACCCCCAGTGAGGCATCGGTGGCCGGCCCCGGAAGGGGCCGGCTCCGCACCGGCAAAAGGAGGTTGCAATGAGCCGCTACACCATCACTATCACTGGCACCGTCACCGGAAAGGTCCGCTCGGATCCAGACGCTGTCATCGGCTACGATCCACCACTTCGGACCTACTTCCTGCAAGCGTTCCCGCACGAAGAAACCGACGAGCCCGGTCTTTGGCTCGGCACCCACGATCGCGCGTTCGAAACGCTTGAGGATCTTCGCCGCGCAGCCATCTCACACGGTTACGACTTGCCGCTGCCGCCCAAACTGGCCGCAAAGCTGGTCGGCGACAAAGCGGCAGTCAGCGGGCGTCCGGTGCGAGACACAATCTTCGGCCAGATGCTGAAACACCTCAACCAACCCAAGTAGGCAACACGTTTCAGGGCCCGCGACGGAGTGTTCCTTCGCGGGCCCTTTTTTTGCGCGTCGCAAAAGAGCCACGAACATCAACGGTCCGAGGTAGCGACTCCAAACCGCGGATTACTTTTGCGACCCTGCCGCAGCCGATTAAGGAAATCGGGCCCAACTGCCGGGGACGATTCAGAACAGGCGAGCCGTTGAGGCGGTCGCGACAGGATTCTGGACTTTCCGCGTGTTTTGGGCGCATTCTTGCGGCGGGGAGAAGGGGCTTGGCTAAATCCCGCTACGATGATCGGTCGGGGCCGTGGCGCAATCGTACCGGCGCAGGACGCCCGCTCGCACGAGGCTGGGCCAGCGTGCCGATGCGGCTAGTCTTCGTGACGGTGGCTGCGACCTCCGCTCTGGTAACGCAGTTTGTCATGCACGACAGCGGGTCCCTCCCGGAAATCAATCTGCAGAACCTGATCACGCCGCGACCGGTAGCAATTGCTGGGGTCGCATCTGTCATCGACGGCGACACGATCGAGATCCATGGCCAGCGCATTCGCTTCAATGGTATCGATGCACCGGAGTCAGCACAGCAGTGCGACGACGCCAATGGCTTCCACTATCAATGCGGCGCCAAGTCCGCCGCCGCTCTCGATGCCTTTCTCGCCGCCTCGCGACCGACCCGATGCACGTTTGTGTCATGGGATCGGTATGGCCGCTATGTCGGCAATTGCCGGCGGGCCGATGGTGTCAGCGTCGCCGCCTGGATGGTCGAGAACGGTCAAGCTCTTGATTGGCCGAAATACAGCCAAGGTGCCTACGCCATGCTGCAGGAGAAGGCCAAGGCGGCAAAGGTTGGCATCTGGGCAGGAACGTTTCAAGCGCCTTGGGATTGGCGTGCCAAGCATCGCGCTGACAACGAACAGCCATCGATGATCGCTCCCCTGCTCGCAGTGTCGCCCAGTGCCTGCAACATCAAGGGCAACATCAATGCCCGCGGGGAGCACATCTATCACATGCCTGGCCAGGAATATTACGATCGCACGGTCATCACGACCAGCAAGGGTGAGCGCTGGTTCTGCAGCGAGGAAGAGGCGGTGGCGGCCGGTTGGCGCAAAGCAAAGCGTTAAGCCACAGGGCCAGTTATTGCCCTGCTTTTCGCCTGCGCTGGCGCGTACCGCGGGACCGCTGAGTGCTTCAACGGCTCAGAAAGTGCGAGCATCCGGCAGTGTCAGGATCACTGACTTCCGACGGGCGACATCGCGCCTGCGCCCGGTACACGAAGCGACTTTGTTCAAAGCCTGGCTCCCGTCGCCGTAACGGTTGCCTGTCAACCAGACGGGATCGCTTCTGCGCGTCGGGGGGATCGCGGCTGATAGCCACGCATCCGCTTGGCGCGCAGCAGCTCGAGGAAAAGGGCTACGGCTTCACCCTCGGTATCAAAGGAGTGCTGTACCGTGCGGCCGGTGGTTCCAATCCGGCCCCAACGCCGGACCAGGCAGGTCTGGCCGAACAGTGTCTCCTCAATCGACAGTGCATAGAAGCGCGCCATGTTCCGATCCGCGTCGCGGCGTTCGATACAGAGGCGATAGAGCTGCGCGATCATTGCGGACAGAATCGCGCAGCCGGACGCGCGCGTCCAATGAATGGTTTGAATCAGCAGACGCGGATTGATTCACGCTGATGATGGATGGAACCGAACGTCAGTCGTTCAGCAGCCTCTTTGATGGCCCTTCCTGGAGAGATGCAGCAAATCCTCGTTGGCCCGTATCGTGCGCGGTCGGTCGTGACGATCGACGCTGATCACCGCGTCTGGCTACTTCGGCTGCCGGGCAAGGAATTCCGTTATCAGACCCTGAACCACCTCCTGCATGGTTGTCCTATTGCGCGCGCAATGGACCTGCAGCTCGATCATCTGCGAAACCGGAATGCGCGTGTGCAGCCGGGCTGTCTCGCCGGCTGCCTTTGGCTTTTCGAGCCTCGAATTCGCCGTTCTGGCAGACTGGGTTCTCGTCTGCTGCTCCAGGTTGTCCGTTTCGCTGATGCTGGATTCCACTATGGCAGCCATGTTGCGCGAGAACGGATCATCCGAACGGGCACGCGGTTTCAAGGCAGGCAGCGGCAGCTGGTTTGCGGTCCGATCGTTTTTCTCGTTCATTGCGAGGTGGCTCCGTTCAGTTTGCGGATGATCTCGGCGGTCAGAGCATTCGTCTGGTCGCGAGCGTCCTGCACCGCCTTGTTCACGGGCTGGACTTCGTAGAGCGTCCCGGCGGTTGCGATTGAGGCGAAGGTCGGCCGTTGCGACAAAAAGGTCTCAAGCACGCTGGCCTCGGCCTGCCGCAGCAGCTGGATCGCCGTGCGAAAAGCCATGGTGTTGTGCTCGATCCCCGAAACCATGTTGAGCATCACCGCGTAGGGAATTTCGCGGTGGCGTCCGCCAAGCGATCGGATATGCCGGATCAGGCCGAGGCACTGCTTGACATCGAAGACGTGCGCTTTCGTCGGGATCAGCACGAAGTCGGCGTTGGCGACGGCCGGGCCGAGGGCAGCCACGGCCGTGCCCTGGACATCGACCAGCAGAAGGTCCTCGGCGTCAGATTGCGCCAGGCGGTCGATCAGTTCGTCGGTCGAGCTGATAGGGATGACGTCGATGTTCGAAAGAGCGTACCCGGCGCGGTGACTGTTTTTGCTCCACTCCACCGCGGACAATTGCGGATCGGTGTCGAGCACCGACACCCGGTGACCGGCGGCGGCGAATTCGCCAGCGAGCAGGATGGTGGTCATGGTCTTGCCGACCCCTCCTTTGGGCGAGGCCACTGTGATTTGCACCGCGCGTTGTTCCGGCATTTTTTCTCCCAATATTCGCGTGGCACTTTGGCGCCAAAGCGCAGAGGCGATCTGGCGCCAAAGTACCTTTCTTTCACTATGCCAATGTGCCAATGCGACGAAGTGCGGAGGCACATAAGCGACTGTGCGATAATATAAATTTGCGCATTTAGTGCAATGTTCGAAGGTGCAAAATCGACTCAGCGTTAGTTCATCAGTGAGTTAGTATAATGTTGCGTATTGAATTGACAAGATACGCAATTTGGGTCCAAATTGGCTGGGCAGGTCGTCGCTTCGCTTCGACCTGGACCGTCTTCGACGTGAGGCCCCATGGCGAGAATTTTCGGCACCAGCCCCGCCCAAAAGGACACTCGAAAGCGCTCCAGGATCGATATCGGGCCGGAGGCGGGCGCACTCCTGGACGAGGCCTGCAAGGTGTTCCAGCTTGACCGGGCGGAGACGTTGCGACGCATCATCCGGGCCAGCCTGGATGTCGGCCCCGCTCTCTCGGCAGAGAATTCACGCACTGTCGCGGCCTTGGCCTCGCAAGTCCGGATGGTCGGCCGAAACCTCAGCCAGCTTCTGCATGCCATTCATTCCGGCCACGCCGTCCCAATGGAGGCGA